>NZ_CP009280.1:4800000-7287500 GCF_000758565.1 Paenibacillus sp. FSL P4-0081 | reverse complement strand
AGATGCAGGTTACCCGCGACAAGACGGAAAGACCCCATGGAGCTTTACTGCAGCTTGATATTGAATTTGGGTACGATCTGTACAGGATAGGTGGGAGCCGTTGAGGCAGGAGCGCAAGCTTCTGCGGAGGCGCCGTTGGGATACCACCCTGATCGTATCTAGGTTCTAACCTAGTGCCCTAAGCGGGTACGGGGACCGTGTCAGGCGGGCAGTTTGACTGGGGCGGTCGCCTCCTAAAGAGTAACGGAGGCGTTCAAAGGTTCCCTCAGAATGGTTGGAAATCATTCGCAGAGTGCAAAGGCATAAGGGAGCTTGACTGCGAGACCTACAAGTCGAGCAGGGACGAAAGTCGGACTTAGTGATCCGGTGGTACCGCATGGAAGGGCCATCGCTCAACGGATAAAAGCTACCCTGGGGATAACAGGCTTATCTCCCCCAAGAGTCCACATCGACGGGGAGGTTTGGCACCTCGATGTCGGCTCATCGCATCCTGGGGCTGAAGTAGGTCCCAAGGGTTGGGCTGTTCGCCCATTAAAGCGGTACGCGAGCTGGGTTCAGAACGTCGTGAGACAGTTCGGTCCCTATCTGTCGTGGGCGCAGGAAATTTGAGAGGAGCTGTCCTTAGTACGAGAGGACCGGGATGGACGTACCGCTGGTGCATCAGTTGTTCCGCCAGGAGCATGGCTGAGTAGCTACGTACGGACGGGATAAGCGCTGAAAGCATCTAAGCGTGAAGCCCCCCTCAAGATGAGATTTCCCAATTAGTAAGACCCCTTGAAGACGACGAGGTAGATAGGTTGGAGGTGGAAGTGCAGCAATGCATGGAGCTGACCAATACTAATCGGTCGAGGGCTTATCCAAATTTCGAACAACGCAGATTCGTTTCGGATTCAGTTTTCAGGAATCAATTCCTGAACGCAACGAAATTCATTCACACATCCGTGATGAACCGAATTTCAAGCGGCAGCGTCTGTTTCACAGACGCATGTTTGGTGGCGATAGCGGAGGGGTTCCACGCGTACCCATCCCGAACACGACCGTTAAGCCCTCCAGCGCCGATGGTACTTGGACCGAAGGGTCCTGGGAGAGTAGGACGTTGCCAAGCACATGAAGCCATTGTTGAGTAATCGACAATGGCTTTTTTGTTGCGTTTGGCGCCACTTGTATAACCATAGAATCCATAAGTACACTGTGAAATGTCATGTACACTCTGAAATCTGATATGATAAAGGTTAAATAGTTAACGGAACATTTTGCTATTACAGGAATCAGGAGGATATTTAGTAAATGGCTCATATATTAGTAGTTGAAGATGAACAGCCGATCAGCGATTTGATAACCATGAATCTTAAGCTGGTTGGACACACGTATTCCAAAGTGTATATCGGCTCAGAGGTTGCCGGAATGCTGGAACAGGAGCGGACGGATCTTATCCTGCTCGATGTGATGCTTCCCGGTCTCGACGGGTTTGAAGTGATGCAGCAGATCGCTCCTTTGCGGATTCCGGTCATTCTGATTACGGCCAAAAATGCACTCTCCGACCGCATCAGAGGCTTCGAGCTGGGTGCGGAGGATTATATAATCAAACCGTTTGAAATTCTGGAGCTGCTGGCCCGGATTAACGTTGTGCTGCGCAGGAATGAACAGGCTGCCCCTGCTTTTATTTGCGATGCGGTGGAAGTCAGGTTTCCGGAACGGCAGGTCCGGGTAGATCAGCAGCCGGTTGATTTGACCACCAGAGAATTTGAGCTGCTCGAAGTACTGATACGTAACCGGAATATCGCCCTTTCGAGAGAAAAGCTGCTGGAGCTGGCCTGGGGTTATGACTTTGCCGGAGACACCCGCACCGTGGATGTTCATATCCGCCAGCTGCGCAAAAAGCTCGGCTGGGAAGAACGGATCAAAACTGTATTCAAGCTGGGCTACCGCCTGGAAGTTCAGGTCTAGCCATGCGGTTCTGGCATAAGATTCTGCTCGCCGTCCTGGTTCTCTTCATAGCCGCTCTTGATGTAAGTGTGATAATGGTGATGAAAAAAAGCTGGCAGCTGAATATGGATAGCGAAACCAGGCGTGCGGCCAGTGAACAGCTGCTCATCACCAACAATATATACGAGAATCTGGATTCGATCCGGACACGTGGCCTAACCCTCACCCCTGCACTGATGGTCAGTGTGGCTAAGTCGTATGGGGGACACTACCGCAAACAGGGAATAGGACTGGAGTTGCGGGAGGACGGACAGCTTATCTACCCCAATCAGGCAGGGAAGAGCGCTGTGCAGGATGATCATGTGATGACGCTGGCTATGCCGCTCCCTGCTCCTTATCAGCATCTGGAGCTGACTTACAAGCGCGACATCAGCGGGCTGTATGCCCAGCAGCAGGAGCTTAACCGCTTTTTCGTGATGATTAACTGGATCGTCGGTCCATTGCTGGTGCTGCTGCTCTACCTTCTGATCCGGCACCTGACGAGGCCTCTCAAGCTGCTGTCCGAGACGACCAAAACGATTGCCGAAGGTAACTATTCTAACCGTGTGGAGCTGAACAGCAGGGATGAATTCGGGGAGCTGGCCTTCAACTTTAACCGGATGGCTGCTGTGGTGGAGCAGCGGATGACGGACCTTGCAGGCATGGCTGAGGATAAACAGCGGATGGTTGATAATCTTGCCCATGAACTGCGGACGCCGCTGACCAGTATGCAGGGATTTGCTGAACTTCTCACCTCGGCGAATATTGGCCAGGAAGATCAGGTCAAGGCCGGTCACTATATTTTAACTGAGACTGTCCGGCTCAAGAATCTGGCCTTCAAGCTGCTTGATTTGTCCGTTCTGCGGCATCAGCCACTGGTGCAGGCAGAGGTGGATGTGGCAGCCCTGTTCCAGGAGGTAGCGCAGACCGAGCTGCAGAAGACAGCAGAGCACGGATTACTGCTGCAGATGGACAGCTCTATTCCCGCCGTGTGGGGAGATGCGGATCTTCTGGCATCCTTTCTGGTAAATCTGATTGAGAATGCCATTCCTGCCTCCCAGCCAGGCAGCATCATCCGCCTGCTGGCCTTTGAGCAGAACGGGGAAGGGGTGCTGGAAGTGCAAGACAGCGGAGCCGGCATGACGGAAGAGCAGAGTAAGCGTGCGTTCGAGCCGTTCTACCGCGCAGACCCGGCACGTTCGCGGGCCTACGGCAATGCTGGCCTCGGCCTGTCCTTGTGCCGGCAGATTGCCGAGGCGCATGAGGCCAGGGTTGAGCTGCATTCTGTCCTTGGACAAGGGACCAGCATCCGCATCTTTTTACAACTCCATAACAACTGCCCCTCTACTCTATAACATCCCGGGATTAAGGTATAGACAGAGTTAGTATCTTAATCCGATGGAGGTAATACAATTGAACACAAAGAAATGGTCGGCTACGATGGCTGTAATCTTAGTCTCTGGAGGTGTATTCGCAGCCAGTGCGTTTCTCGTCCCCAGCCTGGTGAACTCTGCAGTCGTCGCTAAGAACAGTACGGCAACGCAGGGCAATAGCCAGCTTAATCTGACAGGAAGTACGGTTCCTGTACTGAAGGTGGAAGCACCGGCGCCGGTATCTACCGTGAATGATGATCTGCTTAAGCAGATGACAGAGGTGCAAATCCAGCAGATCTATGATTATATAGAGAAGCCGGGTGATCCCAATGTTTCAGGCCGGGAAATGACCGATTCGGAAATGAAACGCCATCTGGTTCTGCAAGATCAGTATGTATATGATGGCATACGGCCCCAGAAGCCAATGCCCCTAGCGCCGGGTCAGGGTGCTTTGTATCTGGATATGAATACCAATACGTACCACTATCCAGAGAAGACTTGGACCGATGAAGAGCATCTGCAACTGATCGACTGGTACTCCCGCTTGAATTATGTATTATCCAAACGATATGTGACTGCGCCTCCCCTTCCGCAGAAGTATAGCAAGTCTGAAGTAGAGTCGCTGGCGGCTGAAAGTGTGCGCAGGCTGTATGATGCTGATGTGTCCAAGCTAAACACCTATGTTGCTCTACCTGAACAGGAATATGGCTTTCGTTCAACCTGGAGGGTTCACTTCGCTCCGTACAAGTCATCTACCTTGCGCGGACAAGGCCAGGAATTCTGGGAATATGATGTGCAGATCGATCCGGAGACCGGGATTGCAGTGGATACGACAGCCATTAATGGGGCGTTGAAAAGAACGCCTATCGACGCAGCTGCCGCAGCTGCCATCCTCAAGGATAACAGCTGGATCAATAAAGCTACTCAGGTCGTGAAGGACAAGCAGGGAGAGAAAAGAAAGATAGTCAAAGCTTATCTGACCGATACTGAGGTGAACAACAAACGCGGGATGGTAGCAGTGGATGTGTTATTGGAAGACGGCAGCAAATATAATGCGGAGTTCCGCTATCCGAGTAAGATGCTGCGCTGTCTGATCTATGAACCTGCCGTAAAAGAAAAATAAAAGAAAGCCATCCTTTTGCTACAGGAAAGACAGTCCTGATGATCAAGCAGCCCTTGATTCATCAGGAATTTTTTTGTGCTTTGGAGCAGGAAAAAACATAGGATTGTTTATTATTAAGGGAGGACTCCTCCAGGCAACGCAGAACATACTTACATTAGAGGAAGATGGTGTGAGTGTAGGTCATTGAAAATTTATTGAATGAGGTGGAGAGATGAGAATTCATTGCCTGCAGCATGTCCCTTTTGAAGCGCCGGAGGAAATTGCAGTCTGGGCCGGGAATAGAGGGCATGTGCTTACAACAACCTTAATGTATGAAGCACAGGCTCTGCCATCTATTGATGAGTTTGATATGCTCGTAATCATGGGCGGACCGATGGGAGTCTATGATGAGGAAATGATCCCCTGGCTGAAGGGGGAGAAATCCTTTATTGACGCAGCCATCCGCTCGCGCAAGCTGACGCTTGGAATCTGTCTGGGAGCCCAGCTGATTGCCGAACAAATCGGCGGTGAAGTCTATAAAAACAAGTGGAACGAGATCGGCTGGTTCCCTGTGAGATTGACCGGGGAGGCCAAAACGTCTACCTTCTTCAAAGCGTTCCCGGAGCAGTTTGTACCGTTTTACTGGCATGGAGATACCTTCAGCTTACCCGCCGGAGCCAAGAGGCTGGCGTTCAGCTTGGGCTGTACCCATCAGTGTTTTGAATATGAGGATTATGTAGCCGGCCTGCAGTTTCATCTGGAGGTTAATGACCCCAGCATCCGGAAAATCATCGGTAACTGTGCCGAGCAGCTGAAGCGGGAGGAGTATGTTCAAACGCAGTCTGAGATGGTGAATCAGCTTGAGAAAGTAAAAGCATCCAATGAACTGATGTTCACGCTCCTCGATGCAATGGAAGACAAATTCCTGTCCAGATCCTAGCTGCCCTGGCTCGCCATAGAAAGGAATATACGATGAAAAATTTAAATGTCGCTATACCGACTCCTTTCCGGGAGGATGAAAGCTTAAATGTTGACGGATTTAAGGCCATTGTAGAGTATCAGAAGCGGAACGGTATAGAATCACTGCTTGTCTCAGGAAGTACCGGTGAGCAGCATTCCATGAGCATAGAGGAGAGACTGCAGATCATTGAATATTTTGACCAGCAGCGCTTTCAGGATATTGAGCTTGTCTTCGGGGCTTCCGCTATAAGAACACGGGATGCGGTACGTCTGGTGAAGGCGCTGGAGACCTCCGTAATCGATGTAATTCTGATCGGTTTCCCTCCGTATATCCGGCCCACGCAGGAGCAGGCAGTTGCTTATGTGGAAGAGCTGCTTAGCCAGACGACCAAGCAGGTGGCCCTGTACAATAATCCCGGCCGGACCGGGTTCGATTTGACTCCAGACTCGCTTCATTCGTTAATTAACCGGTACCCCAACATCGTTGGCTATAAAGAAACAGGTGATTTGCAGCGTCATCTGCCGCTAACTTACCCGGATTATTTCATCATGTTTGCTGCAGGAGATGTCAAGCTGGTGGACAATTTCGTCACAGGCGGATGTAAGGGTCTCTCAAGTGTGGCTGGTAATATATATCCGCAGGAAATTAAACATACCGTCGAACAGCTGCTTCAGCATAAAAAGGTTGACGCTAAGCCGGTCGAGGATCTGGTATCACGGGTCATAAGCGGGCATGCGATTATTAACATCAAACAGCACTATAACAGCTTGGGGATTAATGCGGGAGTCTGCCGTGCTCCGCTCATCTAATTAATCATTAAGCTATATAAATATTAATCTCCTTACTTATTGTGTTGGGGAATAGCTCTGACCCATGCATTATATCTGTTAATGAGGTAGACTGGATTCAGCAGAAAGTAGGGACATCATGCGCAAATTCTTCATGACAGATATCCATGGCGACAAAGAGGGGTTAGAGCTCCTGCTCAGGCATGCCGGGGCTGACTTGAAACGGGATCAGCTGGTCTTTGGCGGGGATATGATTAACCGGGGGAAAGATTCAGCAGGTGTAGTAAAATATATTAAAGAACTCACGGACCGGCATCCCGGCCAGGTTCACGCGCTCATCGGCAATCATGAAGAAATGATGGGCGATTACATCAAAAACGGTGACAAGCTCTGGCTGAGCCATGGCGGGCATGACACGCTTGAGAGCTTTGCCCGTGCTTTTTCCGATCAGAAGGAGCGGCAGGCGCATATGGAATGGGCTTACTCCTTGCCCCTGTATTATGCAGATGAAGAATATGTGTATACACATGCCGGACTTTGTACAGTGGAGCCTCTGGAGCAGCAGAGCCGGGATATTCTGTGGATGACGGAATATGAGTTCTACCGGCAGCCGCGGGAAGAGCTGCTTGCATTAACGAACAGCAGGCCGGTGATTCATGGGCATACGCCGGTGGAACGGATATATTTTGACGGTGCCCGTATGAATTGTGATATGGGGTCCAACACCTACGCTGTGCTGGAAGAAAGGTCTCTTGGAATCGTGAATCTGACCGAGATGATCTACCATGTATACAAACAGGCAGACCAACGGCTGGAGAACCGGCGGATTGGACGCATTTAGACCAAAGCTGTACAGGGCCTGCTACGGCGGGGCGGGAGTGCTTGAGAAGAATGTATAAGTATCCGAAATGAACAAGAGAGGATTGAGGGAGATGAAGCATCCTTTTCACCTGAAGGCAGTATGGAACGGCGGACGAAACAGTGAGGGGCATATCGAAGCAGGCGGACTCCGCACGGTAATCTCGATTCCGCAGGAGATGGGCGGTCCGGGAACCGGAACGAATCCTGATGAGATGCTGCTGGGGGCAGCCTCGACCTGTTATTTGATTACACTGGCAGCGATGCTCGAGCGTTCAGATATTGTACCACAGGAACTGACACTGGAGTCAGAGGCGACGGTAGATGTCACGAATAATGTATTTACGTACGAACGGATCGTGCACAAGCCACGGGTGGTGCTCCAGGCAGATGCGACAGCGGCCCAGCTGAAGAAGGCAGAGCGGCTGGCACATATGGCAGAGGAGTCCTGTATGATCTCCAGAGCTGTGGCAGGGAATGTCTCGATGGAGACACAGCCGGTTATTGAGATAGCCGTGGCAGGAAAATGAAGGCCGAATATCCGGCCAGCATTCCTGCGCACGGGGAGGTCCAAGCTCACAGATACACCGGCGGAGGAAGATGCTGCTCCAGCCGGTAAAGCGGCAGCTCCACAATCACGGAGGTACCCTTGGTGAATTCACTTTCGATCCGCAGCCGCCCGTCATGCAGCTCTATGATCTCCTTGCAGATGGCCAGGCCCAGGCCGCTTCCGGACTGGCGGGACCGTCCTTTGAAGAATTTGGTGCCGAGCTGTGCCAGGTCTGCGGCCTCGATGCCTTCGCCGTTGTCGGCTACGGTGGTGATGATGAGCTCCCCGTGTAACACTGCTGTAAGGCGGATGGCTCCCTGGGCAGGAGTGAATTTGAAGGCGTTGTCCAGCAAATTGACAAAAACCTGCTTCAGGCGGTTGAAATCACCGTCTACCGGCAGGGGCTGATCAGGAAGCTCGGCATAGAGGCGGATCTCTTTCGTCTGCCCCCGGTATCTGAACTGCAGCAGCAGATCCTCAAGCAGTCCCCTGAGATCATAAGGCTGGCGTACGATCTTGATCTCACCAGCCTGGAATTTGGAGAAGTCCAGCAGATCCTCGACCAGTCCGATGAGCCTGTCGGTCTCCCCGGTCATGACCTCAAGACCTTGCAGGGTCTCTTGTTTATCCGATAAATCACCTACCAGCAGCGTTTCGCCCCAGCCTTTGATCGAAGTAAGCGGAGTGCGCAGCTCATGAGTGACAGAGGAGATGAAATCATATTTGATCTTCTCGCTTTTGAGAATTTCCTCGGACATATAATTCAGTGTAACCGCGAGCGTACCGACCTCATCATCATATGGTTTGGCCGCCCGTACGGTGAAATTGCCGGTGGCCATTTCCTTCGCAACCCCGGTCAGCTGCTGGATCGGACCCACGATTCTTTTGGCGATCAGCAGACTCATCACGAACCCGAATCCAATTACAAGCACGCCGACTACGGCTGCATTCAGCACAATTCTCATAATAACGGCATATAAAGGCTCCGCAGAAACAGAGTAACGCAGCACGCCAATCGTACTTCCGGATTCCTTAAGTGCAATCGAGACGGCTATAATCCGCTCACCCTGTAACGGCTTAAGACTCTGGAAGCTTCCTTTGCCGCTGGTCAGCGCTGCTCTCACATCAGGGGTATTCACCTTCTCCTGACTTGAGAAGCCGAAGGAATTAATAATGACGTTCCCGGCCGGACTCAGCACTTCCACCTTACTGCTCTCTTCAGGAGAGAGATTCTCCAGAATATAACGTGCCCGTTCACTCAGGGTATAACCCTCCAGATACTTGTTGAAAAAAGTCGCTGAAGTAGCGGCCCGGGAATTCAAAGTTTCCATCGCGCTGCCCAGATAGTAGTAGTGGACGGCAGCAATAAAAACTCCCTCCAGCAGCAGGACGATCAGGAGCAGCATAAGGGTAATATAGACGATAAGCCTGGACCTGATTCCCTTTAGCAAAGTTAGCCCCTCCATATATAGCCGAATCCCCACACCGTTTCGAGGAACTGCGGCCCGGAGGACTCCTGCCCGATTTTTTGGCGGATTCGGCTGATATTCACATCTACAATCTTAAGGTCTCCCATGAAATACTGCCCCCACACGGCTGTCAGAATATCGTCCCGGTTCATCGCCTTGTTCGGCTGCTCCATCAGCAGCTTGACGATCATGAATTCGGTCGGGGTCAGCGGGATATCCTGCCCGTCCTTCAGTAATTTCCGTTCATCCAGCAGAAGGGTAAAAGGCGGAAGCTCCAGGTTGTTCTCCTGCGGCAGAGCTTCTCCGGGATACATCCGGCGGTACAGGGAGCGCACCCGCGCGACCAGCTCAACCGGACTGAACGGCTTGACCACGTAATCGTCTGCGCCGGCTTCGAGGCCCATGACCTTGTCTACTTCCTGGCTTTTGGCTGTGAGCATAATGATTCCGAGCCGGGGGAACTGTCCCCGGAGGCGGGTGCATACCTCGAAGCCGCTCATGCCTGGAAGCATCAGGTCCAGAATGGCGATGTCAAAATCCTTCCGTTCCCCTGCGCTTCTCAGAGCCTCTTCACCGGTAGAAGCCTCAGCGACTTCGAAGCCTGCACGCTTAAGATTCACACACAGAAGATCCCGGATCGGCTTCTCATCTTCCAGTATCAGCACTTTCATGAACAGCCTCCTTATTATTGCCGGGGCTTCTGCGGCGTGCCGGCCAGCTGCACTACTTCCTCGAGGGTCAGCTTCAGCTGATTATACTCCTGAAGGGAAGCACCCTGCAGCTTGGCTGCTGCACCGGCAGCGGGCATGACCGCAACGAACACCGTTGGCGCCGTATCATCATTGGTATTCTGCAGCTCATACAGCAGCTTATATTCTCTATTCTCTGACTTCAGCTTAGTCTCTGCTGCAGCCCAGTCCTTCTTGGCCAGCAGGCGAAGCTCAAGCAGCGGGGCCTGCCGGGCAGATTCCGCATTCTTGTAGCTGAAGCGGATATTCTCCCATGGCGCCGGTGACTCTCCCGGTGTCTCCAGAATCGTACGGCCAGCCCAGCCCTTAGGAATATGGAAGTTGAAGCCCCAGCGGTCAAACTGTTCTTCCACGAACTTCAGGCCGGTTCCGCCATCCCATTGATAATACTTGGTGATGAACGGAGTGGCCAGCGGGGCGTAACTCTCGGTACCCGCAGGCGGTACGAGAAAGCCGATCTCGACAATCCCGTCACCGTTAATATCTGTGCTGGCCAGAGGGTAATCCTTGATGGCCATGTTATTGCTGCCGAGCATTCCGTCAGGCGCCGGTGCCAGCGGCGTGAGTACAAGATCCTTGCTCCCGGCAAGCGCAGTACGCTGATAATCATCTGATGCCAGTATATCAGTAAATTTACTATTTTCCCAAGTCAGCAGCGAAGTGTAGGAGGAGTGTGCACCCACTGCGGCATCGATGAATAAGGCACTGCGGGTAGGGGATGCCTTGGCGAACTGGGCCCCAATTACGTTCCCGTCAAGCTTCTGATCAGACAGGGTCTGCAGTGTACCGCCCTGGAGCCGGAGCAGCTGAAGGTGCGTCTCGGGTTGTGTATCTGTGATATAGGTTCCCTGGAGTACAGCAATATCGGTTTGCCCTTCCCCGGTCAGATCCCCAACCACTACCTGATCATAGGGCTGCTTGAGAATCTCGGATAATTTGCCGCTGTTCAGACTGTGGACAGATAACTCTTTACTTAGTCCTTCCCCGCCGCTATATCCAAGCAGCAGATCCTCCGCTCCATCTGCGGTAACATCGGTGAACGCCACGTAATCCAGCTCACTGCCTACCCCGGTCAGAGTGGCGAGTTTACTCCACTTCCCGTCCTTTTGCGAGAGCAGGAGGGTATTGATTTCATAATCGGTCTGGTCTGTCTTATAGAAGGCCAGCAGCTCATCCTGCCCGTCCTTGTCGAGATCCTGCAATTGAATGGCGCTGCCGGATTCGGAATGGACGGGCACTGTTAAATGCGAATTGGCGGGAAGATATAATTTCACGATCCCGGTTAAGGTGCCATCGGCATTGCCCTGTGCCGGAGCCTGAAGCAGATCGCTTGGCGCCTTCAGGGTGCCGCAGCCGGAGGTGATTATACTTAAGAATAGAAGGCCGCTCAGGCCGGGTATGAATTTGTTCATCCAGTTACTCTCCTTATGATTCATCTGTGCCTAGTATATCCCAACCTTTCTGGCAATTAGTTGCAAAATGGTAAAGGAGCTGTAACAGAGCTTATAGATTGAACTAAAGTTCTTAGGGTGAAGAATCTGACGTACCTGCGGTGAACATTTGGACTTCCGGCCGCTGTTGTTTCCCGATTTCTTGATTTAGACTGCTGTTTGCAGTTGAAATCGGGAAACAAAGGCGGACGCTATCGCTCCTACAGTTCCAAATTTCCCCTCCACTACTCCTTCTTCACTAGGATATATAGTTCAAATTAACAGCTCAGTTTAGCTCCGGAGGGGAGAGGGAAGGAAAGGGCAGGAAGGGACAGCGGGACGCGTTCGCGGCTGCTCGTCCTAAACTAGAGCGGCAAGAGGTGCTGCCGTTGTTGCTGGCCTAAACGGTGCAGCGGATGGGATGCCATGCATGGTCTGGCTGTCTTCGGCAGGGGCAGATTTCAAGTGCACATCTGTATCTACCTTGAGCTGAGCGAATGTGCCTTTCGGTAGCTTTGCGGTGCCTGGCCGTAGCCTTATTTGAAAGCTTTACTGAAGTAGCTCAGGTCGGCAAAGCCTGCCTGTTCCGCTACTTCCGAAATATTCGAGCCGGGGAGGAGGAGCAGCTCCCGGGCTTTTTCCAGCCGGATCTTGTTCATCCGTCCGACCAGCGTATGCCCTGTCAGCTTCTTGTACTCGCGGGATAAGTGGCCATAGCTCATGTGCAGCGATGCCGCTAGTTCTCCCACGTTCAGCCGGTCTCCCTGGAAATCCTCCAGGTAAACCTCCACCTTACGCACCAGTGGTTCCGAGGCAATTGCCGTGGTTACGCTATGTCCCTCCATTGTCTGCCGCAGCAGGCAAAGACGCTCAAGCAGCCGGATTAGCAGCAGCTGCAATCCCAGCTCTGACGGTTCTGCGGCTACCGCTTCCTTAAGGAAGTGGGTTAGCATCACACTGAACCCTTCAGTATCACGATAAGCCCACGGCTTCCATTTCTGAAGCGACTTCAGGCGCGAATACAGTGAACGGGTATCCTCTTCTGCGCGTCCGGAATCAGCGCGGCGGAGCCGCCAGCGGAAGCAAGAGTTCTTCATGCGGGTTCCCCCGGGTGTAGGTATGGGAGTGCACCCTGCCGGGAGGGATCAGGAAGAATTCGCCTTCACGCACAGTGATCTCGTCTCCGTCAAAACGCGTGCCCAGCTGCCCGGACAGCACATAGTTGAACTCGAACCAATGTATATGCTGTGCATGATAGCTTATCCTTCTATTTCTCGCTGAAACGCCCCGACTGCTAAAGAACGGCGTAGCCGTTTCCAATTGGAAATTTTCCTGCATGATCTTTGCTCGCTCAGTGCCTTCACCAGGGATTAAGTGGAAAAATGTCATTTAATAATCTTGAAACGGGCGAGTTCAGAGAGATAGTTGGAAAAAAGGCACTTAATCATCTGGTAGTAGCTATGAGGAGCCGAGTTTAGGAAAAATAAGTGTCGTTTGTCCAACTAATCCGATTTTACCGGTTAAAGTTATATAATTAAGTGTCTAATTTCCACTTATTAGGGGGATATGTGTTGGAAACAGACGCCTCTACTGCGAGAATATACTGTAGTAAGGTGAGTGGTGTTAGGCGAATGTTTATCCAAAGAGTGAAGCGGACTGAGATTCCGTTATCTTGTTCATTTGAATCCGAAAGAGGGCGTGACGGGGCATATAAGGGATTCTGAGTCCGATTGACCTGTGATTTCGCCGAATTTGCTCAAATAACGGAATCTCATTCCTATTCACTAACTTCAGGGCATAAAGAGCGCGGCTGGCTTCCCGCAGCTAAAATGCGTGATGATAACACATCTTCGGTGTTCTTGATAGAAACAGATAACGATGAACCGGAGGTGATTATGCTTACAATGAAAATAGACTAATCGTATGGAAATTACCATAAGGTTAGCCTATTCCAACCAAAAAGACAGCCGGAATGGCTGCCTTTTGTGGGAAAGAAGAGCTTAGCGCTGCAAGCTCTCTCCATTGGACGCAATAACGTCCTTATACCAGTGGAAGGATTTCTTGCGGTAGCGCTCAAGTGTGCCGGTATTGTCATCGTGGCGGTCTACATAAATGAAGCCGTAACGTTTGCTGAGCTGTGCGGTTGAAGCGCTGACCAGGTCAATACAGCCCCATGAGGTGTAGCCCATGACATCTACGCCGTCCTCGATTGCTTCGCCCACCTGCACCAGGTGGTCATTCAGGTACCCAATCCGGTAGTCGTCATTGACGGTCGGTATGCCGTCTTCGCCGGTGATCAGCTCGTCCTTGGCGCCGAGACCATTTTCGACGATAAACAACGGCTTCTGGTAACGGTCATGGAACATGTTCAGCACATAACGCAGGCCCTGCGGGTCAATCTGCCAGCCCCATTCGGAAGCCTTCAGGTAAGGATTGGCTGCACCGCTGAACAGGTTGCCTTCGGTCTGGTTGCGCTTATTCTCGTCTCCCGTCTCACAGATGCTCACATAGTAGCTGAAGGAGATGAAGTCTACCGTGTGCTTCAGAATCTCGGCATCGCCAGGCTCCATATGGATTTCAATGCCTTTCTCTCTGAAGTAACGCTTCATATAGCCCGGATATACGCCTCTCGCATGAACATCCCCGAAGAAATAATTCATATGCTCCGACTTCATCGCTGCGATTACATCATCCGGGTTCGGAGTGAGCGGATAAGTCGGCATACTAAGGATCATACAGCCGATCTGGGACTGCGGGTTGATCTCATGACCAATCTTCACGGCGAGTGCACTTGCTACCAGCTCGTGATGAATTGCCTGGTACAGGTCCTGCTTGCTGAGCTGCTCCTTCGGCGTGTAAATACCACCGCTCATGAACGGTTCATGCAGAATGGAGTTGATCTCGTTGAAGGTCAGCCAATATTTCACTTTGTTCTTGTAGCGGGTAAATACCGTTCTGGCATACCGTTCGTAGAAGCCGACTAAATCGCGGTTAACCCAGCCGTTATACTGCTTGGACAAATGCAGCGGTGTTTCGTAGTGGGAGAGGGTAACAAGCGGCTCGATGCCGTACTTATGCAGCTCGTCGAACAGATCATCATAGAACTGCAGGCCTTGCTCATTAGGCTCCAGCTCATCACCGTTCGGGAAAATCCGCGACCAGGCAATAGAGGTACGGAAGACTTTGAAGCCCATTTCGGCAAAAAGCTTCACATCCTCTTTGTACCGGTGGTAAAAGTCGATTCCGACCAGCTTCATATTATCTTCAGTCGGAACTTCAGTAATCGGACCTTTGATCCCTTGCGGAGCGACGTCCTGGGTCGACCAGCCTTTGCCGTCCTCGTTATATGCGCCTTCAAGCTGGTTGGCAGCTACAGCGCCGCCCCACAGGAAGCCTTCAGGAAACTTAATACTCATGCAATATCCCGCCTTTTTATAGTTATGGATTCAGATATGGTAAGCTAATAATATGTCCTATAATGGAATGCTAAATGTTGAAACGCGTTACATGTCAAGTGTTTTTTTGGGAGATAACAATTTATATAAGGAGAAGCCTCATGTCGAATCTTGATCAAATTGCCAAGCTGTCGGGATTCTCCAAAGCCACCGTCTCGCGGGTGCTGAATCATTCCCCCCATGTGAGCCAGGGGACGCGGGATACCATCATGAAGATCATGGAAGAGCTGGATTACGTGCCGAACGGCAATGCTATTTCCTTGTCCAAAGGGCAGACGGAGCAGATCGGTATGGTTACGGAAGGGATCAACGAAGTGATGCTGCCGTTTCTGAACAGCTTCGTTGAGACCGCCAGCCAGTACGGCTACCAGACGATCATTTATACTTCCGGAGGTGATCCGGTCAAAGAGCTGCAGGCCTTCGAGGATATGCGGCGGAAAAGAGTCGATGCGCTGGTCATCAGCACCTGTGTCAACGATCTGGAGCTCCTCAGCTCCTATGGCAAATACGGGCCGATTGTGTCCTGGCAGCGGATGGAGCGTCCGGAAATTCAGAGTGTCGCCATGAACCAGTATGAGGGATATATGCTGGGGCTGGAGCATGTGATCGCCCGGGGATACACGCGGATCGCCAATGCCTTTGGCAGGCCGACCAGCATGAATACCTCCGGGCGGATGCAGGCGTATCAAGACATTGTCCGCAAATACAACCTGCCTGTTCAGCCGGACTGGTCGCCTACCGGCATCTATTCTATCCGCCAGGGGGAACAGCTGGTCCGCGAGCTGCTGCTGAATCCGGGCGAACGCCCGAATGTCATTCTGTGCGCCAATGATCTGGTGGCGGCTGGTGTGCTGAACGAGGCCCGGAGGATGCGGGTGAAGGTGCCGGAAGAGCTGGCGGTTGTCGGATTCGATAATACCGAGCTGGCTCATACACTGGGGATTACCTCGATCTATAATCCGATTGCCGCGCAGGCGCAGAATGCCTTCCTGCTGATTCTCGGCAGGCTCAAGGGAACGGAAGCGGAGCAGCAGCAGCTGGAGTTTCAGCTGGTGAAGAGGGCTACGACGTAAGGAGAAGCGGCTTTGCCCTCCTTCCCGGAGAAGGACAATCCTGTGAACAAAGGGATTGGGGGGACAAGCGGGAATGAGATGCAGCAGCATAAAAGTGGAGCGGCGGCAGGGGTTACAGCCGTTCCCCGCCGCCATCCAGAACCTTCAGATGCTCGCGTCCCCAGCCGCACATATTATCGAGAATGGTACTTAGCGTTTTACCGTGCGTGGTAAGGCTGTATTCGACCTTTGGAGGTACCTCGGGGAATATTCTCCGTTCCACCAGCTTAGCCTGCTCTAATTCCCGCAGCTGTTTCGTAAGAGTGCCCTGCGATACATCGGGGATCAGCCGCCGCAGCTCACCAAAGCGTCGGGTCCCGTCTTTATAAAATGAACAAAATTAACGGCTTCCATTTACCGTCGATGGCATTAAGTGTTGCTATGACGCCTCTCAGCCTGGGCTCCTGCAGATTCAACGTATCTTCTCTTTCATTCCATAATGTACAAAATATAAACCGGGAATGTCGAAGAACACCCGGCAGCAGTGGAGGAGAAGGCAGACATGGACTATTGGAATTTGGAGCATAAGAAAGTGGTAATTATCGGAGGCAGTACGGGGATCGGGCTTGCAACGGCGGAGGCTGCTGCAGCGCTGGGGGCGCAGGTTGTTATCGCAGGGCGCTCCAGGGAAAAGCTGGAGCAGGCGGCGGATCATATCAGACAGCATAACGGCGGCGCGGTTGAAATCTATGAGCTGGACAACCGGGACGAGCGCCAGCTGGAGCTATTCTTTGCGGCAGTCGGACCCTTCTACCATCTGTTCACACCCGGAGCGGCGTATGTCCGGGGGCCGCTCACGGCTGAGCGGGATGTGGCAATCAGCTGCTTTGACGGCAAGTTCTGGCCGCAGTATTTTGCAGCCAAATACGCGGTGCCCTATCTGGCGGAGACCGGCTCCATCGTGCTTATGTCCGGCGCATTCAGCCAGCGTCCGCTTGACGGGGGAGCCTCCTATGCCGCTTGCAACGGCGCGATTGAGAGTCTGGGCAAAGCACTGGCAGTCGAGCTTGCGCCTGTCCGCGTGAATGTCGTATCGCCAGGGACTATCTGACGGGAAGGACAGGAGGAGACGCCGCGTGGTGATCCTTTCAAAGAATATGAGACGATGTCGCTTGTGCGGCGTACCGGCTACGACGAAGAGATTGCCCATACGGTGCTGTACCTTATGACGAATTCCTTCACTACTGGAAGTACTCTCTTTCCGGATGGAGGGTACCTGTTGCGGTAAGCTGCACTTGGGTGAAGTCTGAAACTGCATTGGGGTCCGCAAACTTCGGTTTGCCCTACCCTTACCGCTTAAACCTCCGCTGCACCACCACGCTTCCTTCCGCCAGCATACCCGCCTCTCCCGCCTTCAACTATCCAGCCCATTCCAGCCGCCGGAAGCGGGGCGTCCCGTACAAAAACAAAGGGCTGTGCCAAGCAGCCAATCCATGGCGCTTAGCACAGCCCTTGTAACGTGCCGCGCAGGCCTCAGAAAATAATCTTCTGCGCCGCCATAATCCGGCCGATTTCAAAGATAGCGGCACACTCTGCGAAATGAACCTCGGAGATTACGGAATGATCATGCGTTCTGTAATAATACTTGCCGTCGGTATATACATGATCATAGATGGGGCTGATGTCATACACCGAGGTAGGGTAGAGTTCTCCTTCGCCCTTGATGATCCCCGCAGTCACCGAATGGTGTCCCGAGCCTTCCACGAAGGAGATACCCATTGGAAGCCACAGTGTGACTTCATGGCCGATATCCTGTCTCCAGCTGCCGTTCAGAGTACCTTCCCCTATGCGGATCAGACTGTCGCGCAGTTTCCGGGGAATCCAGGGGGAGGGGAAGACCAGATCGCGCGCCAGGTGAATGATCCTGCTGCTGTTGTCAATCTGTCTCATCAGGAAGTGGAAGCTCTTTCCGTCCAGGGTAACCTCTGCCCACTCATCAAAGAACAGGTTGTCCGAGAAAATCCGCTCCATCTGGTCGATCTCACCGTAGAGTGCGGGCATCAGCATCAGCTGGCTCTGAATCCGCCTGCCGATGAGCCGTATGAAGTCTACAATCGGGTGGGTCTCCGGCTGGAAGTAGCCGTAATTTATATCATAATAAAAGCCGAGATTCTCATTGATTAAATCCTTGGCAAATGCCATGAGATTATCGAATTCGTGTTTCGTGTTCATGCACAAGCTGCTCCTTCAGTCGTATGATATTTTGCTTATCATATTACGACTAGGCTAAGGTGTCTGTGATGAAAAGAGCAGGTAATGATTGGGTTCTTAGTGTCAAAGCAAAAAAGATGCCCCATAGCTGCCCGTATCTCGGGTGCCTAAGGGGCATCTTTGTTCTGCTCAGGTATCATCCGCATTCCTCTATCTGGGGGCCGATGCACTGGGGACATGCAGTTAGCAAAGACCTGATATCCTGGGAGGAGCTGGACATTGCGCTGTATCCGGACGAGCACGGCTACGCGTCCTCCGGCAGTGCAGCCGTAGACTGGAACAATACGAGCGGACTGTTCCCGGAGAACCCGGGTATCGTCGCAGTCTACACCAGTTATCTGGAGCCGACGGAAACGTCGCCTGCCGAGCAGAGACAGAGCCTGGCCTACAGCCATGACAATGGCCGGACCTGGATCAAGTATGCAGGCAACCCGGTGCTGACCCATCCTTCCAAGGCGGAATTCCGTGATCCGAAGGTATTCTGGTCCGAAGCTCACGGGAAATGGATTATGGTGCTGGCGACGGATCAGACGATTACGTTCTACTCCTCCCCGAATCTGCGGGAGTGGCATACAGAACTCATCTACTCTGCTGCCGAAGGCACTCTAACCCTCCGCAGAGATTCCGGCGAGACCGGCTTCTCGGAAATATTCCCGGATCTACAGAGCACCGGGGGGAATTGGCAGCTTGAAGAACCTGCGTATCCTGCTGGATGCGTGTTCGGTCGAGGTGTTCGCCAATGACGGCCTCTCCGCAATCACCAGCCTGGTCTTCCCCAGGAGGAACCTGCTCGGGCCTGGCCTTCTATTCTGCCGGCGGCAGTGTACAGCTCCGTGGCAACCAGTCATTCATCCGATAAATAATATATAGGATTAACCTGATAAAGGTGTTCTACAAGCTGGGAAATAGCTTGTAGAACACCTTTATTTGCGCCACCGGAGAGCGGCAGACATGTTTAGATTTTCCGGCCTTCATCTGCCCTGAATTCCCGCCGGAGCAATAGGGCCTCCGCATAAGTGATCAGCATCTGGATGATGACAAGGAAGATCTGGTTCACCAGATCCATAGCAGAAGAGAAAATAACTACAAATGAAATCAGACCTGTGAGGAGGGACAACAGAATGAGTCCTTTGGAGGCTTTGCGGTTCAGTCTCGCCTTGAACACATTCGTGAGTGTAATGAATACGCCCTGAACGAGAATACAATTGGCGAACAGAGTGAAATACGTCCAGAACCGGGCATCGAGTGAACGGCCAAACCAGTTAATCAGTACAAGAGCCACGACTAGTAGGAGAAGAGAGATACCATCCTTTCGGCTGAGCATGGCACAACATCCTTTCTATTGGCTGATTTAATCCAGTTGTGAAAGATATCCATTATTACCCGCAGACTGGTTAAATCAAGCAAACGTCAGGCACTATGCGCTGCAGCCGGAGCCGGAAACATCCGGGTGAACAGGAAACGGGTCAGCGGACCGACAACAATCAGCTGCAGCGGCAAGGCACAGATGAAGTTGAGTCCCAGGATAGAGAAGTAATGACGGAAGAAGTTGTCCCCGAATCCGAAGTGTGCTAGTGTGCCATATAGAGACATGAGGATAACCATTCCGCAGACCATGAAGCATGAGATCGTCAGTACTTTCTTGATCATCGGGGCGGAAGGCTTTACGATTTTGAAGGCCAGGCCTTTGGCGATTTTACTGACCACAACAATATCGCAGAACAAGGCAACGGCAAGTGCCGGCAGCAGACCAATCGCCACATCGGCGAACAGCCTGTTATTGAATCCGTTAGAGATGATTACATTATAAAAAGACATGAAAACGACCATGAAAAAGCACATGAGGCTGGTGAAAATTAAAGCTTCCTTTTTATTGCTGCCCATTTCTCAAACTCCCTTAAATATAAGTTTTTCAAACCTCACTTATAGTAGCAGGGGGCGGAGTTATTGTCAACCTAGTTGACAATTATCGATCTAGATCCAATGCACCTTAAGACTAGATCTAACACAAGCAGCTGGTTAATGGAGGGCGGAACAAGCATTGGATATTACGGGCGGGTGGGTGGAGAGACAGGTGAGTGGACAAGCGGACGGGTGGGCAGGCGGGTGTGTGGACAAGCGGAGGGGGCAGGCGGTTGTGTGTGGACAAGCGGACAGACGGATTGGCAGCAAGGGGTACCCGGATGGTTCTGCGGCTGGCTAAGCGAGCGGACTTAAGTTCACCTGTGAAGACAGGCCCAAAATGTTGTACGTAGTGCAACTTGGACCTATGGCTCCTGACGGATTCGTAAGGATTGTTGTATGAAATACAAGAATTACTCCGTCTAGGCGCTTGAATAAGGGAGGAATGCTGCCTTTTATACAACAATTTTCGAATAATCCCGATATTGTGAGGAGAATGTTGTATTTTGTGCAGGATTTTAGTTAGCAACTTAAGCTCAGCTCATAAAATTAGATTTTACGCTAAATTGCATGTATAGATTGGAGGCCTTAATGATGAAAGAGTATATCCTTGGTTTGAACCTGGTCGATTTAATCAGCGAGAAGCACAAGGTTCTGCGGGACAGGGTGAATATGGCGAGCGGGGAGAAGCTCAATAAGACCGAAACACATATTCTTGCAATGCTTGAGCTGCATGTCATGCTGTCCATTTCGGAGATTAGCAGGCTGATCAGCATTTCCCGCCAGGGGACGCAGAAAACGATCAACAATCTGCTGGCTGGAGGGTATGTGGACACGGCCATTGTAGAGGGGAACAGCCGGGACAAGCATATCGTGCTTACTCCGCGGGGGGCTGAGGTGTGCAGGAGTATGCTGGAGATCAAGCAGGATATTGAGTCTGAGATAGCGGCCCGGATCGGCAAGGATCAGATGGAGGTATTGCGGAAGCTGCTTACAGAGGATTGGCTCTAAGATTACTGCTACTACGGGTACTACAGGGCGTCCAGGCAGATTCATGGTTTGTCACGGTTTGTCACGGTTAGAATGGCGTTAATCCAAGGTTCCCGGAGGCTTCCGGCGGGCCTGTTTGTGTTGCCTGCGAATGAATCCGGTCCTGGGAGGTGTACATTCGGCTAGTTGCAGCAGAGAAAATGCACACGTTAAAATTTCTTGGAATTCAAGACATGAAAGCGCTATAATTGAAAATGATTACATATTTGAAGGAGCCTATCTATGAAAAAGGGCAGGATGTTTTATAAGATTTTCATTCCTATTCTGGTGCTTGGCATCGGCCTGGTCATCAGCTTCGGCAGTTATATTTATATGACAACCAACCATTCTGTTATCGAGCGGGTCGCAGACGGCAAGAAGAGCCTGATTAACCAGATTAAGAATACGCTTGAGCAAAAAATTGAAACCATTGAATATGCCTTCAATACGTACAGCACTACGAATTCCTTCAGCGAAGTCATCCGGAATCCGATTACTGAATCAGACTTTCAGGCATACCGCAATGTCAACACACAGTTGAATTATATTGCCTCCCTGGGGATGGACGGTGTGGAGTATTCACTGATCAGCCTGGAGCAGAATTGGCAGATCTCCAATGGGCGGCTTACCTATTTAAACGGCGAAGACCGGAAGAGCCTGTACGAGAGTTATATCGATAATCAAAAGCAGTCGCTCTTCTGGATCAAGACTGATAAGGGCATCCGTTTTGTGAACACGCTGCCGGTCTTCTCCCAGACGAAGCAGGCGATTGCTTTATCCGATATCTCACTTCAGTCGCTCCGGCGTACTCTGCAGACGGAAGACAACACGCCTGTATTTCTGCTGAACCGGCAAGGGGATATACTCTATGAACCGGACCCGGCATCGGGAGAGAATCTGTTGACCGAAGAACAGCTCAGCCGGGTTACGAAGCTTGCAGGTACCGGCGGACCGGCGGGCATTGTGCCGCTGGAGAGGGCTAATCATCAGAAGATTAAAGCCATCTATGCGAAGTCTTCCTATAACAATTGGATCTATGTGACGCTGCTGGAACAGAAGGAGATCTCGGATGCGCTGAAGGCTACAAGGTTCGGCCTGATTATGATGATCCTGATGATTACGCTGCTGATTGTGGCTGTAGCTTATAGTACGGCACTTCATTTCACCAGGCGTATCCAGAAGATCCAGCGGAAGCTCGCCGGGGAGGGCCAGCCCGCGCCCAAGGATGAGATTGACTGGATTATTACGTCGATTGATACGATCCTGTCGGAGAAAGAGAGTCTGGAGGGGCTGCTGGAGCAGGAGATGCCGCAGCTGGAAACCCAGTGTATCCTGAACCTGTTCCGGGGCAGCATGTCGGCGGAAGAGCTGGAGCATAATATGGCCCGCTTCGGGTATTCGCTTACGGAGCATACGCATTTCGCCACGATGCTGATCCAGCTCGATAATTACGGGGAACGTCAGGCCAACGATAAGAATCTGCTGCTTGTTGCCGTGAACAAGCTGGTGGAAGAGCTGGTTCCGGCTTCGCGGAGAATGATTCCGATTCTGCTCAATGACAAGACGCAGGCAACGATCCTGGTCTTTGAGGGTGCAAGCGAGCAGGAGAACCGCAAGCAGGTCCTGGAGGATGCCAAGCGGATCATCAAGACCGTGAGGGACCTGCTCAAGCTCTCGGTCAGCGTCGGCATCAGCCGGTTCTACACCGACCTGACCGGCAGCAGGGAAGCCTGCGAGATGAGCAAGCAGGCGCTGCATCACCGGCTGAATCTGGGGAAGGAATCGATTATCTTTTATGAGGATATCTCGCAGGTGATTTCAGGCCCGGTGCTGCTGCATTACCCTTCGGAGCTGGAATCGCAGCTATTCGATGCGATCCGCCTTGGTGATGAAGAACGTGTATCCCGTTCACTCTATCCGCTGCTCGGGGAGATGATGAAGCACAGCAAGAACCCGCTCAACTTCGAGGTTACCCTGATCCGCTTCGTGAACAACCTGATTCAGCTGGAACAGCTGATCGGTGTAGAGGTGCTGCTGACCCAGGATAATTACGCCCTGTACCACCGGCTGCTGGATATCCGCAATCCGGAAGAGATTGAACGCATCCTGGTGAAAGAGGTTATTCACCCGATGGTAACCTGCATGAAGGAGAAGACCACCCGCCAGTTCCGCGGCCTGTCTGACCAGATTGCGGGTATCGTACGGACGGAATATGATCAGGAGCTGTCACTTGAGCTGATCGGCGAGCGCCTGCATTACAGCCCGAACTACTTGAGCAGTATCTTCAAGAAGGAGTTCGGGATGACCTTCAGCGAATATCTGATGGGCTACCGGCTGGAGACGGCCAAAAAATGGCTGGCAGAAAGCGATATGACGGTCAAAGAGATCGGCGAACGTCTCCAGTATCATAATCCGCAGAACTTCATCCGCTCCTTCCGCAAGAAGGAGCATGTCACCCCGGGTGCTTACCGGGCGATGAAGCAGGAGAAATAACAAGGCCTACGGACAGCAAACAGCCAGCCCCCGGTGAAGAGGGCTGGCTGTTTCGTTTATCCGGCAAGGTAAGCCTCTATATACTCTGGCCATAACTTGAGCCCGGGCTGGTCAGCCTTTGACCGCTCCCAGCATGGCACCTTTGGTGAAGTGCTTTTGCACAAACGGGTAGGCTGCCAGCATAGGCACAGTAGCGACTACAATCACGGCCATTTTAATCGTCTGGGCCGGCGGCACAATATCCACTGAGGCGTTGTCCCCCTGCATCCCGCTGGACACGATAACAATCTGGCGCAGCAGCACCTGAATCGGCCACTTGACCGAATCATTGATGTACAGGACAGCAGTCATATACGTGTTCCAATAGGCCACGCCGTAGAATAAGGACAGGGTAGCAATGGAAGGCAGCGCCAGCGGCAGCATGATTTTAAAGAGTACACCAAAATCATTGGAGCCGTCGATCTTGGCCGATTCCTCCAGTCCTTCCGGCAGCGCCTGGAAGAAGTTGCGCATAATGATCAGATTGAAGGCGTTGACCGCTGACGGGATAATCATGGACCCGTAGGTGTCGATCAGCCCGAACATTTTGACCACCAGAAAGGTTGGAATCATTCCTCCGCTGAACAGCATGGAGAAGACCACTACGAAGTTAATGAAATCTCTGCCTGCCAGATATTTGCGGGATAAGCCATAAGCCATCAGTGTGGTAAGAATCATACTGAATACCGTTCCGGCGGCCGTGACCCCGATAGACACGCCGAGGCCTCTAAAAATAGTAGGGGTAGACAGGATGAAACGGTAAGCATCCAATGAAAAGGTGGCAGGGAACAAGACGAACTTCTTCTCCACAACCTCCTGGGTCGAAGCAAAGGAGCTGGCAAAAACGTTAATAAAGGGAAAAAGGCAGATCAGGGCAATGAGTGCCAGCAGGGTGGTATTGACGATGGTGAACAGTCGGCCGCCCACCGTTTCTTTTTTGAATGATGATGTAGATTGCGCCATGCGGTTATCCTCCTTGTAATCGTTTCAATGACACTGTAACAAGGCGGATTCATTCCGTATATAATCATTAGCTACGGCTTTGCCGGAGGTCAGAATAGGGGGAGCAGCAGGCTATAATCTTTATCCATGATGGGTATCCCTGCAAGGGGTGATGCTCCGGCAAAGCTTGCAGCGGCGCGGTTTAACCGGTCAGAGTAGGTAATGATTATATACGTAATCCGCTAACAATCTTAAGCTTGAGGCGTAAAGAAACGCGTTCAAGGAGGCCGAGCTGGTGAAGGAAGCAAATATCGCCGTGATGGAATCAAACCCGTCAATGGCAAGGAAGAAGCGGAGCGGACACAGTCTGCTGAGTCTAAAAAGAAACAAGCTGTTATATCTGATGATCCTGCCGGGGTTTGTGTATTTTGTAATCTTTAAGTACCTGCCGATGGGCGGACTGGTGATCTCCTTTCAGGATTATCAGCCGTACCTTGGCATTGGAGGAAGCCCGTGGGTCGGATTTAAGCATTTTGTCCGCCTGTTCACGGAGCCAACCTTCCTTATGCTGCTCAGGAATACACTGATCCTGTTTGCGCTGAATTTGGTGATCTTTTTCCCCCTGCCGATTATACTCTCGCTGATGCTGAATGAGGTCCGCAGCAAGATGTTCAAGAATGTGGTGCAGACGATCATTTATATTCCGCATTTCCTGTCATGGGTAATTATCGTATCCATCTCCTATGTATTCATGAATGTGGACGGCGGGGTGCTTAACGAGGCTATTGCCGCACTCGGCGGCCAGAAGATCAGCTTCCTTACTTCCCCGGAGTGGCTGCGCGTCATCTATATCGGACAGATTATCTGGAAAGAGCTGGGCTGGTCGACCATCATCTATCTGGCGGCGATTACGGTAGTAGACACCCAGTTATACGAAGCAGCAGAAATGGACGGGGCGGGAAGGCTGCGCAAAACGTGGCATGTCACGCTGCCGGCGATCCGTCCGGTAATCATCACCCTGCTAATCCTCAAAATCGGGCATACGCTGGATCTTGGCTTTGAGCATATGTATCTGCTGATCAACTCTCTGAACCGTGAAGTGGGGGAAATCTTTGATACCTATATTTACACCGCCGGTCTGAAGAACGGTCAACTCAGCTTCAGTACAACCGTTGGCCTGTTCAAAGGGGTTGTTGGTCTGATTCTCGTCATGCTGTCGAACAAGCTGGCCAAAAAGATGGGCGAAGACGGAGTTTACTGATTAGGTGTACCTCACTGTAATGCAAACGATGAATTCTTGCTCCCCGTTAGCGGGGGAGAGGAAGATACAGGCTAGTCCAACAATCCGAAAAGGGGAAAAGGTATGAACAAAAAAGTTAGCAAATTAGCAGTGCTTGCTGTTAGCGGGGCTCTGGTACTGAGTGCATGCGGCAACAAGGAGCCGGCAAATTCGGGGCAGGCTGCAAATACAGCCGGGAATGAAGCCGGGAAGGCGGCACCCGCAGCAAAGACAAAAATCAGCTGGATGAACATTCTCCATTCCACCACGCCGCCGACCGATACCGTGCTCAATAAAATCGAGGAGATAACGAATACCGAGCTTGATTTCTCCTGGGTCCCGGACGCCTCCAAAGAGGAACGGATCAATACGGCGCTTGCTTCCGATTCACTTGCGGATATCGTCACACTTACGCTTTTGGAGAATTCCTCGGTGCGCAATGCCTTGAAGGCCGGTGTATTCTGGGATGTCGGTCCTTACCTGGATGAATTCCCTAATCTCGCAGCGATCTCGCAGGATATGCGAACCTCAGCTTCAATAGAAGGTAAGCTGTACGGTATCCCGATGGTGAAGGATATTGCCAGAAACGGCGTTATTCTCCGCAAGGACTGGCTGGATAAGCTCGGACTCCAGGTACCCCAAACAACAGATGAATTAATGCAAGTAGCGAAAGCGTTCACAGAAGAAGACCCGGATGGGAATGGTTCGAAAGATACAACGGGCTTCATTGACCGGAGCGATCTGGTATTCGGTGCATTCAAAACGCTGGGCTCCTATTTCGGGACTCCGAGCAGCTGGGATGTGGATGATAGCGGTAAAGTTACGCCGGAGTTCGAGTCTGAGGGCTATGTTAAGGCGATGGAATACATGAAGGAGCTGTACAAGGGCGGTTACATCAATCAGGATTTTGCAGTAACGGCCAAGACGGACCAGCAGCAGGGCTTCGCCCAGGGGAAGGCGGGTATTTATGTAGGAGCGCTCTTTGACAGCAAGAACCTGCTTAATCTGGCCAAAGGCATTCAGGATCAAATGGAGCTTGTGATGGTGAACAATATTACCTCCACCGGCAATGAGGCTGACCGGGCCATCTGGAGCTCAAGCAACGGCGTCGGCGGCCTGCTCTCCTTCCCTAAATCGGAAGTCAAGGATGAAGCGGAGCTCAAGCAAATCCTGCAATTTGTTAATGATATCATGTCGGAGGAAGTATTTGCGCTGATGACTTACGGAATCGAAGGTGTGCATTACACGATTGATGCAGACAAAGCAGTGACTATAACGAATACAGAGCTGTGGCAGCAGGAAGTGCAGCCGTTCTCTTCCTCGCGTCCTAAGGAGCCCGGTTATACTATTCATGATGCCGATCCGCTCCGGACAGAAGCGGCCCGTCTGATTCTTGAGAACGAAAAGTATGCAGTGCTTAATCCGATGTATTCCCTTGAATCCCCTACCTTCTCCTCGGAGGGATCTGAGCTGCAGAAGATCATTACAGATGCAACGTATAAGTTCATTCTTGAAAAAATTGATCTCGGCGGATTTAAGCAGGAGGTTGAAAAATGGCGTAAATCCGGCGGCGATGCCATCATCTCCGAATATGAAGCCGCTTTTAAAGCTGTAAACGGCTGATTGCTGAAAATAAAAGCGGATAGGAGCAACAATGGACGAAGCGGAATGCCTGCTTCGTCTTTTTGCCGTGGTTTTGGCAGCAGGGGTAAGCGTGGTTTCGGAAGTATGTGCAGTTAATAGAGAAAATATGCAGATTGTATTCTTAAAAACCGGAAATGTCTATGGTATCTGCACCTATACAGAATGTTATAAAAGGATTAAGGTATTAACCAGGCGGCGCAGCAAATGTCTCCATCCAGTTATAGGCCAGATTATAATTGAGCGCCAAGGGTAATATAACTTTAAAAAAAAGTCGGTGAGCTGAGATGATGTCTTCGGTAAAAAGATTCCTGATTGGACGGCCGCTGAAGTCGGATCAACTGGGCGAACAGAAATTAAACAAAACCAAAGCTCTTGCCATTCTATCCTCGGATGCCTTGTCTTCGGTTGCTTACGGTCCAGAGCAGATTCTGCTGGTGCTGATTACGATTAGTGCAGCAGCCTTCTGGTATTCCATTCCTATCGCTGTAGGGGTACTCGTGCTGCTGCTGGCGCTGATACTTTCCTACAGGCAGATTATTTTTGCTTATCCCCAAGGTGGCGGCGCCTATGTGGTATCCAAAGAGAACCTGGGCAAGTATCCGGGTCTCGTGGCCGGAGGCTCACTGCTCGTGGACTATATATTGACCGTGGCGGTAAGTGTATCGGCCGGAACAGATGCCATCACTTCAGCTTTCCCTAGTCTTCATCCTTATAATGTGATTATTGCCATCATCTTCGTCCTTCTGATTACGACACTGAATTTGCGGGGGGTCACCGAATCGGCGTCCTTCCTGGCCTATCCGGTCTATCTGTTCGTCCTTGCCATGTTTATCATGATCGGTCTTGGCTTGTTCAACATTGTGACCGGCAATGTGGCTGCCGAGCTGCATACCTCACTGGGTACACCGGTGGCTGGAGTGAGCTTGTTCCTGCTGCTCCGGGCATTCTCTTCCGGGAGCTCGGCGCTGACAGGGGTAGAGGCCATATCGAACGCCATACCGAACTTCAGGGCTCCGGCACCAAACAATGCAGCCAAGACACTTGCTGCGATGGGGATATTGCTGGCGCTGTTATTCTCAGGGATTGTCTTCCTGGCTTATTATTACGGGATTGCCCCGCGTGAAGAGGTCACGGTGGTTTCCGATATTGCCGAGCAGGTCTTCGGCCGGAACTTCATGTATTTCTTCGTTCAGGGGACCACGGCACTGATTCTGGTTCTGGCCGCCAATACCGGATATTCCGCGTTTCCGCTGCTGGCGGTGAATCTGGCCAAGGATAAATTCATTCCCCGGATGTTCACGGTCCGCGGCGACCGGCTGGGTTATTCTAACGGGATTCTCAGCCTCGGTATCCTGTCGATCATTCTGATCATTGCCTTCGAGGGACGGACTGAGCATCTGATTCCGCTGTATGCGGTAGGGGTATTTATTCCGTTCACGCTCTCGCAGACCGGGATGATGGTCAAATGGATCCGGCATAAGCCGGAGGGCTGGCTGCCCAAGCTGATCATCAATACGATCGGAGCGCTCATCAGCTTCATCGTAACCATTATGTTCTTCCTGACCAAATTCCCGCAAATCTGGCCGGTGCTGGTCTTCCTGCCGCTGATTATCCTGTTCTTCTACCGCATCCACAAGCATTATGAATCGGTGGCGGATCAGCTGCGGATCACCACCTGCGGCGAACCGCCGCTGGCGATCGAAGGGAATATCATTATTCTGCCGGTGGCCGGAATTACGCATGTAGTGGAGAACTCCCTGCGGTATGCCAAGTCGCTGGGTGCCGAACAGATTATTGCGGTCCACATTCCGTTTGAGCGGGAGGATGACGCCATATTCGAAGAGAAGTGGAAGAAATTCCATCCCGAGGTGCGGCTGGTGACGCTGTATTCGCCATACCGCAGCATCATTCATCCGCTGACGAAGTTCATCGATACCGTCCAGCGCAAAGCAAGCGAATCGAATTATCAGGTTACTGTAATCGTTCCGCAATTCATTCCGAAGAAAGGCTGGCATAACATCCTGCATAACCAATCCAGCCTGCTGATCCGCGCGCATCTGCTGTACCGCAGAAATGTAATTATTACTACTGTGCCTTATCATTTGAAAAAATAACTGCGTGATGCACGCAAAAAGCCCCCAGCCACGGATAACCGGTGGCTGGGGGTTTTATAAGCTTGAGGCTAATCTTGCTTTTCTCCCAACAGGAGCATATGGTAAGCTAAACTGTGACCTTCCGGATGATAGGAGATTCGCCTCGGGCAGGTTCGGTTAAGCAATAGCAACAGGCAGCGGATGGAGGGACAGTTGTTGAAAGTACGAGGCTTGAACGGATTCAAAGTTAAGACAGTGCTAATGATGATGATGCTTGTGCTGCTGCTCACGGGCTGCGCGCAGGGAACGGCCCATATGACGGTGAAGAAGAACGGTTCTCTCGATCTGGCCTTCAGCCTGCTGCTGGATTCCCGGGCGGAGAAGCTGGTCAGCGGTAAAATAGAGGAGCTCCTGACCACGCGGCTTGCGGCCGCAGGGATTGAGCTGAACAAAACGGCAAAGGGCAAATCCACAGAATATCAGTTTCGGAAATCCTATGCTTCGATCGAGGAGCTGCAGTCCAGCGGCAGTAGTCTTGATATTGTGGAGGCAGAGGTCGGGCAGACAGACAGATGGCTGTATACCCGTTACGATGTAGTGGCCCAGCCTAAGCTGAACGCTTATTCAGATGAAATTATTGATGGCATCGGCAGCTTAAGCGTACCTAAATCCCTTGTGCGGCTGCTAATGGGGACCTTCTCCGTTGATTTCAAATTAACGATTCCTTATGATCTGTACGGGCCTAATAATGCGGCGGAACAAGACGGCAATACCTTAACCTGGCATATTTCACTTGCGGATTCCGAGCCGCTGCGTCTGGCTGTATACGTGCCGGATATCAGGAATATTGCCATCGCTGGCGGCGGCCTCCTGCTGATTCTGGCCGTACTTATAACGTTCTTTATCCGGTCAAGAAAATCACGCAAGCTCAAATCCGCGCCTGAGGACCCTGCGCTTAATAATCATCGGGCACAGCCTTAGGCTTCGAGCTGAAGTTGTCGCGGTACTGGCCGGGGGTCATCCCTTCCTGCTTGCGGAACGAGCGGATGAAGTTCTGCGAGTTGTTGTATCTGAGGCGTGAGGCGATATCCTTCACCGGCATATCGGTTTCCTCCAGCCATTTCTTGGCCATTTTGAAGCGATACATTGTAAGGTAGTCACTGAAGTAATACTGGGTCTCCTTACGGAACACACTGCTGATATAGTTGGCGTTATAATGCAGCCGGGAAGCACATTCCTCCAGCGTCAGATCCTTGTCATACTCATGCTGGACGATGTCGATCAGCTTCTCGGAGATGTTATGATACTGGGCATTCTGCCTGCTGTGGAAGATGACGATGACCGGCTGGATGACGATGGTCCAGAACCAGTCTTCAATCTCCGCAACAATATGCAGATCGGTCAGCTCTTCGAACAATGAACCATTGGCATGATAGATCTGATTCAGCGTAATCCCCGATTCCTGCATCATAATGAGCGTATTGTTCAGCAGCCGTGTCAGCGGAATCTGGTATTCCTGCGGTGAGAGCCCCAGCGCAAAAATACACTTGAAAAGCTTATGCAGCAGTTCCTTCGCTTTGTCGCTGTCAGCCAGCTTGATGGCATCCATCAGGTCATTTTCGGTATGGGTAGGGTAGTTCAGATTGAGATAATGCTTGCCGGAGTTAATGTTCTCGTACTGGATGATGATGCCTTTGCCGAGCGTGATCCGGTGCTTCAAGGCTTCCAGGCCTTCCCTGTAGGCAATGGACATTTTATCAAAAGAGTGGAACGGCAGACTAAGCCCGATGCTGACCTGCAGCTTCAGGTAATTATTAATCTCCTGCTGCAGCTTCTCCGTCAAGGCATAGAGCGTACGGTGAAAAGATTCCGTATTGCCGTCACTGCTGCCAATTACGGTCGCCAGGGCATGCCCCATCATCACAGGGGTCAGCCTGTTATCCGCCGATACCAATTCCTCAATCATATTATGCGCCGCAAATAACAGCAGATTGAGATCCTTTTTCTCATAGCTGTTCTCCTCGGAGAAGTCGATGCTCAGCGTAATGACAGCCATCGTCTTCCATTCCTCCACCTGCTTGCGGTACCCGTATTGCTCCAGTTCCTCCAGCAGCTCACGTTTCCTCAGATTGCCCTGAAAGGCCTGAATCAGGAAGAAGGTCCGCACCTGCCCGATGTGCTGGCTGACCTCTTTCTCCAGCTGGGATTTGGATTGGAACAGGGAATGCACCTGCTCGCCGATGAGCTGGAATTCATCCGTATGCCTGGCCCGCAGGCTTGGGCGGCGTTGCCCCATCTGATTAAGCAGCCGTTCGATCGGAGTGTACATACGCCGGGAGCCCAGCCACGCCAGCAGCACTGACAGCAGCAGCATGAACGTACAGACAAATACCGTATAGGTGCCGATTTTGCCGGATTCGCGGGTCAGACTCTCAATGGAAGTTACCGACAGGTAGATCCAGCCGTTGAGCTGGGAGCGCATATAGGTTATGGAATAATCTTCTTTGTTGATTTCGGTCTTGAATTGCCCTGAGGGCTCGGCTGCTGCGGCAATCCGCTGGAAGCCCGTGAATCCCCCTGCTTCGGCGGGCTGGCCGATCAGGGTACGGTCAGGATGGAGCAGAATCCGTCCGGATTCGTCCAGCATAATAATGCTGTCCAGCGGCTGCACATCGGAGTTGATGAAGTCCTGGAGACTGCAGGCGGGAATATTGGCCATAGCGAGCCCGTATTTCTGGAGCTTGGTGGTCGGGAGCTTCTTAATCAGGCTGATGCTGTAATTGCACCCGGTAACGTTAATACTCTCTTCGCTGTAGAACAGGGAGGAGGGATTCAGCACCCAGGACGATGTGCCTTGAATATTCATCAGGTTCGTGAGCTGCTCGTAATTCTGGTATTCATTCAGGCGGTAGAGCCCGGAATTCTTGATCATCCAGTTCTGCCGCTGATTTAATAGAATGACATCCTCCAGCTTCGTATCGAAAGATTGCATGTTGCGGATTTCGTTTCTTATGTCATTATATAAAATGAAATCGGTTACATTTAGCGGATTATTGAGCGCTTTTTTCAGCACAGAAGAGTTCACTACCTGGTTCAAGGTCTGGTTGACAGTGGTAAGCTTATGTTCTACATTTGAGGTAATTTGTAAAATAAGTTCCATTTTGCTTTCGTTAACATTTTTTTGAATTTCCTTGGAGGATGTGAAATAAGAGAAAGAACCAATGAACAGCACCGGCAGGATGCTGATTGCAAACGCGAACATCGTTAATTTACTTAGAAAGCTTAAGGATTTCACTAGATTCAGCACCTTTGTATGAGTAGTCGTAATCACTGCTTTAAGTGTATGCATCACGAAGGATAATAACAATAATCATCTGGTGCCGCAATAATCATTTTCTCTAATAATCACTACACATGCTAAATTATTCAATAAATAGGGCCTTATTGTATATAAATATTTCGATTATAGGAGGTTATGATATGTTCAAAGGATTGGCAGGCAGGCAGGTGACTCTTATATGCTGCTCTATTCTACTACTCTCGTTCGGTTTATTAAGTGCTTGCAGTGAGGGGCAATCTTCCCTTTCAGATACTGCCGGAGAGAAGCCGTCCATCTCGATTCTTGCGCCGCTGCATTTCCCGCAGACCCCGTCCAAGGATCTTATCGCCGAGATTGAGAGACTGACCGGGACGCAGCTGAATATTACCTGGGTGCCGGAGGGCGTGTACACGGACAAAATGAATACGGCGCTGACCACCGGTGCCCTCGGCAAAGTTACATTTGTGAAATTCACCGATTATAATCTGGTCAAGAACATGATCCGTTCCGACGCTTTTTGGGAGATTGGACCGTACTTGGAGGAGTTCCCGAATCTGCGCCAGCTGGATGCTTCTATCCTTAAGCAGACCACGGTGGACGGGGGGATTTATGGCCTCTATACGGAAAGACCTGCTTCCAGGCAGGGGATTATAATCCGTAAGGACTGGCTGGAGCATCTGCACCTGAGTCCGCCGGGGACGCTGGATGAGCTGTACGAGGTGATGAAACAGTTCACCTATAATGATCCGGACGGGAACGGCAAAGCCGATACCCTCGGACTGGTAGACCGCAATGACCTGGTGTACGGGGTATTTAAGACGTTAAGCTCCTATTTCGGCACGCCGAATAACTGGAAGATTGAGAACAACCGGTTTATTCCGGAATTCGCCACCTCTGAATACATGGACACAATGAATTTCATGCGCAAATTATATAACGAGGGGATTATCAACCAGGATTTCGCCCTGACGAGCAAGGATGTACAGCGGGATAAGTTCATCCGCGGGACGGCAGGGATATTCATCGGGAGCATGACAGACGTGCAGCGGCTCTCGATTGAGGCCAAGGCAATTAATCCCCAGGCGGAGCTTACCCTGATTAACCGGATTAAGGGGCCGGACGGGTACAAGGTATGGTCGATTCCCAAGTACAACGGCCTGTATCTTTTCTCCAAAAAAGCCATTGCCACAGAGCAGGAACTGAAGCAGGTGCTCGGGTTCTTTGACCGTACGATGGATAAGGATGTAGCCAACCTGATGGTGTACGGCTTCGAGGGCCGGCATTATCAGCTCGATGGGGAGGGGAAGGTGATCCTTCCAGAGGAAACCTCCCAGCTGCGCGTATTCGAGGTGAATCCGCTCTATTCCCTGATGATTGCCGATATCGGTAACAAGAACATTATGGAGGTCGCGCAGAAGGAGCAGCTGACGGCCCTTGCCGACCAGCTGAGCCAGGATAATGAGCAGTTTCTGGTCGATGACCCGGCAGTACGTTTAACCTCCGCTACCTATGATGAGAAGAACGCCGAGCTGTCGGCCATTATCGTAGATGCTACCTACAATTATATTCTGGGCAATATCGATGCGGACGGATTCGCCGGAGAGGTTGAGAAATGGCAGACCAGCGGCGGCAGTATGATCATCCAGGAATATACGGAGGCGGAGGCGAAGGCGCGGGCTAGTGAGGAATAATTGGTAAAAGTACATATTTAAGCTTGTCCACCCTAATTCTAACTGGTATATTTTGTATAACGAATAAGGTATTATCAGTTATCACAAATATGGTTAGAAAGGTGGTTATGAATTGAGGGCAATGAACACGATATTATCAGAACTGGAAGATTACTTGAAAAGAGAAGCTTTGACGATAACCCAATTCGCCAGGCATTCCCAGCTTCATTCCGGGACACTCAGTAATATCGTTCATGGGCACCGGCCCATTGCGATGCAGCAGCTTGACCGGATCACCCGGGCGATGGGGCGGGAGGAAGGCTTCTTCTATGACTTGTATATCGATAATTATATTATCGAAGGTTCTTCAGACTGGCGCAGAATTGGCCCGCTGCTGCTCCGCTGTGCAGATCTGGACAAGCTGGACAGCATTCAGAGAATCGCCCGCCATATTATGGACAACCTGATGTACGCTCCCCTGTTGTTTGATACGGCGGAGGAACTGTTCACTGCCGGGAAAATGGAGGCAGCCGCCGCAATCTATGAGATTGTTGCCGAAGGCGAACGCTTCCAGCATTCCGAACGGCTGGCGCTATGCCAGTATAGGTTATTTATGATTTCAATCAGTGATGATCAAGACAAGAACCTGCGGATAGCTAACCGGTTCGAGCCCTTCGTTGAGCGGTTGGATGAAGTGGACCAGCTGGATGCACTCAAAGAGCTTGCCAATACATACCGTTCCTTGCAGCGCTGGGACAAGGTCGATGAATTTGCCGCCAAAATGGGCCATAAGGCCAGAATTCAATATGATATGAAGGAACGCCCCCAACGGAGAACCTCCGAGCGCATCAAACATCCCGGTAGACCCTTGTTTTTCTATATAGCGTACAGTAACCTGCTTCGTGCTAATGTGTGTGATGAGCTTGGTGATTATGAGCAGGCCTTGGCCTACACCCATGCATATGCAGATCTAGGTTGGGTAAAGGAGCAGGGAGATGAGGTAGAGCATTGGAAGAACCTGTTTATGGAGTGGTCCAAAGCTAATGTTTGTTTAACCAGGCTGCTGAGCGGGGACTCTACGGTAATTGGGCAATATGCTGCCTATATCGACTCGCAACGGGAGGAAAGACTAACCGGATTATTATATATTCTGAAGGCTGCCAATAAATATAACCTTAATGTTGACGATACCTTGCAGCAGTTTAAGCAGGAAATCGAAGAGAGTGTTAATGATCTGGTCCAGGGGAGATACTCCCGGAAATTAGTGTTGGACCGGCAGGCGAATCTGTTGCTGGAATTGGCCAATTATTTTCTGGTTAAAGGGGAATATGACAGCGGCTTGGAATTTCTCTCTAAATCGGTTAAGAAGTATCAGGGAATAAATGATGAAAAGTATAAGATTCTCGGCGCATTGACCAAGATCCTCAAGCAATCCGGTAGCAGTGCGGGATGATAAAGGGGTGAACAAAAAGACCGTAGCTGCTGAAGGGGCAACAGTTCCAAAGTCCTTCTTCATGCCCATTCCAGCCCCACACAGAAGCCTGCGGCGGGGCTTAACTGTATATATACTTTGTCATAGAGGGTAAAGGGGTCATGCGTGGTATACTTATAACTAATTTACCATAATTGACCAAGGGAGTAGTTATAATGTCGAAACATCGCTTGTTTGCTCTACCATTAATCTTAATTGTCCTTATTAATCTGGTAGCAGGTACAGCACATGCCGCGCCAGTCAAACCGGCAAATCCTAAATTCACGGAAGTCTCGATTTCGTTGATCACAGGGGCAAAAACTGATCTGACCACAAAGCTGAAATCATCAGCCAAAGTGGCCTATCTCTTTACCAGCAGCAATGCAAAGATTGCATCGGTCACTGCTGCCGGTGTGGTAACTGGAATCGCACCCGGCAAGGCGACGGTTACTGCTACGGTCTCCCAGAAAGGGTACAGCGGCAAAGCAAGCATTGTTATTCAAGTAGCAGCAGCGGCCAAGAGTGGCAGTACGGCTAATGTATCGGCTAAACCCGTTGTTTACAAAGATATGGTGCTGCTGGATACCGACATCCGCAAGGGCTTGCAGACCTTATATAAGAAGGATTATGCCAAGCTGACAGCGGATGAAGCCGCTCAACGCGATAAGCTGATGAATATCGACCGCCAGCAATTGTTAGCGGGCTTACAGTCACTGGTTATAAAGGCAGCTCCAACGTGGTCAGCAAGTATGGTGCAGGATTTCGCCGCCCATAACCTTGAGGGCAATATCAAAGACATTGCGGCCTTGTTCTCCAAAGCCGATTCAGACAAAGCTTCGCAGACAGCAGCATTGGAGATACTCAAATCCTTCAAGACGGATAAAGCGCTGAAAGCTTTCGGTAATTTGCTGATGTCTTCAGCAGATGCGGATCTGAGATACAGCCTCGCTTATCTGATTAGCACGTTTGAAGGGAACTCAGAAGCGCTCTCGATTCTGATCAACGCTAATTTCAAGGAGACGGATAGCAAGACGCGGACCAATATTGCGGCTTCTTTAATCCCGGTGGCCGGAAAGAACCCGGATATGATTAATAGTGTCATACTCATTTATGGACAACTCCCGGATGCGGAGAAATCCCAGTTCTCAGGATTCTTTGCCTATGATGCTACCCGGACAGAATTGTACAAGGCTTGGAAAACCGTCTTGAACGATAACCTCCAATCCCCTGTTGATGCACTCAAGGACGCTTCTGGTTTCCTCTTGAACGATTTGATGAAATATCCGCATTTCCAGAATTAAAGAGTTAGGAATATAAAAGCATCTGTAGCGACAGGCATTCGCGAAATAGCGGTAGTCCAGGACCTTATTACATCCTTGGGCTGCCGCTATTTGCATAGGGAATCCGCTGAATTGGCTGGTTTTTATCTAAAAATTTTCACGTGATCTTGATTTTCTTTCCCAATATTGCAGGGCTTATCCATGTATGACATACTCATCAGCAAATGGTTCACTCTATTGAACGGGTGAGCGGGATGAGAGGGGGAGTGACATGGATAAGCAGCAAGCTGTCCGGTTAATCAAGGAAGATTTTCAAAATGTGCCAGAAAATATTGCCGGCCATCGGGAATGCTACACGCCAGTCGATTATTACAGCACTTATGGAGACTACCTGTAAGAACGGCCTGCGTGTAGGCGAGATTACGGAACTGACTCATCTGTCGCGTCCGGCGGTGTCCCATCAACTTAGAATTCTAAGAGAGGCTGGTATCATATGGTTAGAGAGGAAGGGGCTAAGAATTACTATTTTATGGATGTCAGAATCAACCTCGGTACGCTGAAAAATGTGGTAAACCATCTCGATGAGTTCATTGAACGGTTTTATTAGACAAAAGCGGAGGTTCCATCATGAAAGCAATGGTTATCGAAAAATACGGACAAACCCCGCTGGTGTTAGCCGAACGTCCAGTGTCTGAAGCGGGTGAGCATGAGGTGCTCGCGGAAATCCATGCGGCAAGTATAAATCCGATCGACTTCAAAATCCGGGATGGTAAAGTGCGGATGTTATTGAAATATGAGATGCCGCTTATTTTGGGCAATGATTTCTCGGGTGTGGTTATCCAGGTGGGGATAGGGTGAAGAAATTCAGGGTAGGTGATGAAATCTACGGCCAGCCCGGAAAAAGCAGAATCGGCACCTTCGCCGAGTATATTTCTGTTCATAGATGATATCGCGTGATGCCCGGCAGCCTTACCTTCGAATAGTTTCTCCGCAAATGCATCTACAACATAATATTTCATATACCCGTCCCCAAGAAAATGAAATTAAATACCATTTAACCGTATCCTCGTATGGTTTACGACTCTGTACTATACAACGCGTGAAGAATCTAATCCAACAAGCAAACGGCAGACGGCATTCTCATCGCCCCATTGTGCCGCTGTACAACTGCCCCAGTCGAAGAAATTCTCGGGTTGCTGATTGAGTGTGACGTAGATTCGTTACTTGAAGAGGGTGAAAAGGGTGGTAAGCGCGCGAATTACAGTCAAGTTCACTGTGTAACCGCAAAATTGTTGTACAAATTACAACTTTGGTTCACAGATATCCGGGTAATCCGAAGGATTGTTGTACGAAATACAAGAATTTCCCCGCTGTGCCGCCAGTTGGAGGAGAAATGCTGCATTCTGTACAACAATTTTGAAATTCGGCCAATTTATTGAGGGAAATGTTGTATTTGGTGCAGGATTTTTGAGTAATATTGGATTTGCTCCCCTCCTGCTCCCCTCCTGTTCCCCTCTGCCGCTCTAATCATAACTCCGGCGCTCCTTCCTCCCCGACCTTATCACACTATTTCCAGTTCTTAATCAAGCCCCGCCGCTCCCCAGCCCTGCCGATCTATTCCCAGCTCCATAGGTTCTACCCTCAGCACTCAAATCCCAGCTCCGCCGCGAGCGAAGCGGCGGGGCATTCCCTTTGCCCCCTTTCAAGGATATACATTGAAAGGGCCCACCCGTGGAGCGGCAGAAAGGGACGGAGGGAGGTTTGGAACTGTAGGAGCGATAGCGTCCGCCTTTAGGTTTGGATTTCTACCGTAAGCAGCGGTCTGAATCAAGAAATCCAAACCTAACAGCGGCCGGAAGTCCAAAGCTCACGCAGTCCCGCCCGCCGCCGTTCCCCACCCCTGCCGATCTATTCCCAGCTCCATAGGTTCTACCCTCAGCACTCAAATCCCAGCTCCGCCGCGAGCGAAGCGGCGGGGCATTCCCTTTGCCCCCTTTCAGGGATATACATTGAAGGGGCCCACCCGTGGAGCGGCAGAAAGGGACGGAGGGAGTTTTGGAACTGTAGGAGCGATAGCGTCCGCCTTTAGGTTTGGATTTCTACCGCAAGCAGCGGTCCGAATCAAGAAATCCAAACCTAACAGCGGCCGGAAGTCCAAAGCTCACGCAGTCCCGCCCGCCGCCGTTCCCCACCCCTGCCGCCCCTGTGATACTCCCAGCCCCATCAGCTTCACCGCGCCCACTGCACTCCTTCCAATGTATATCCCCCTCAATCACACGATAATCATTAACCCACACCCCCAGCCCCAGCGCGCCTTTATGAGTAAATGATTGTATTCGTAATCCTCCGTGGACTGTAATGTGAGGCTTGTAACCAATACAAGTTAAACGGAGGTCAAAAAGGAATGACAAAAAAATCCTTCACCCTGCTCCTCAGCTCGCTGCTGACACTCAGCATGCTGTCCGCATGCGGCGGCAACAACAATAATGAGGCGGCGGCAACCAAAGATCCAGGTGCAAGCACCGGAACCAACACGGCAGCGGCTACAGAGCCGGCAGCAGAACCGGAAAAGCCGACAGAGATCAAAATCATGCTCCCGCTGAACACGACAGATACTCCACCGGACACGATCAAGACGGAAGTGGAGAAATTGACGAATACGAAGCTGACCTATCAGTTTTTCCCGGCAGATACCTATGAAGAGAAGCTGAACTCCTCCTTCGCCACGGGCTCACTGCCGCAGGTTACGTATCTGAAGAATCAGACGACCTTCCTGCAGATGAAGGAAGCGATCAAGGACGGACAGTTCTGGGAGATCGGGCCGCTCCTCAGCGAATTCCCCAACCTGAACAAGCTGAAGCCGGAAATCCTCAATAACACCAAGGTAGACGGCAAGCTGTATACCCTGTATATCGGCCGTCCGCTGGCCCGCCAAGGGATTATCTACCGTAAGGACTGGGCGGATAAGCTGGGACTCGCAGCACCAGCCAATACCGAGGAACTGTTCGCAATGGCTAAAGCCTTCACGGAGCAGGACCCTGACGGCAACGGGAAAAAGGATACGATCGGGGTGGTTGACCGGAATGAGCTGGTGTACGGGGCGTTCAAAACCGTCTCTTCCTGGTTCGGCACACCGAACAACTGGGCGGAAAAGGACGGCCAGCTGGCTCCGGAATTTACCTTCCCGCAGTACTTCGACACAATGGATTTCTTCAAAAACCTGCGTGACGGCGGATACATGAATCAGGACTTTGCAGCAACCAGTAAAACGGATGCGGTAAATACGTTCACCAGCGGCAAAGCAGGACTGTATATCGGCGGTTCCATGCAGGATATCGATTCCCTGAACAAGGACCTGATCAAGAACGTGCCGGATGCCGTGCTGGACACACACAGTATGGTGGCCGGACCTGACGGCAAGTTCGCCCAGTGGATGATTCCCGGCTATAACAACGTAGTGCTGTTCCCGAAATCAGCGGTTAAGGATGAAGCAGAGCTGAAGAAGATTCTGAAGTTCTTTGATTACATGATGACTCCTGAAGTGGCCAACCTGATGTACTGGGGGATTGAAGGTACACACTATACCGTGGAAGACGGCAAAGCCAAAGCAACAGATAATAAAGAGCTGATTGAACGTGAAGTCAAAGGCTTCAAAGACAGCGTAATCGGCGAATACGAAACGAACGGCATGTACCAGAGTCTTAACGTACTGCCGGGCCGGATTCATGCAGAAGAGCTGGTGCTGGAGAATGTGAAGGTAGGGGTTGCCGATCCTACGGCAGCGCTCGATTCGTCAACCTACACTTCCAAGGGTGTTGAACTGCAGCAGATCATTACAGATGCCACTTATAAATACATGTACGGCCAGCTCGATAAAGCCGGTTTCGAGAAAGAAGTCGAGAACTGGAAGAGCCGGGGCGGGGCCCAAATCATCGAAGAATACAATGCCGTGTACAAAAAATAAGCAGAACGCAGCAGCTTTGACTGCGGGCTGACCACATGAAAGAAGGCTGCCCCGGGTTAGCGCTTCGGCAGCCTTTTTTTCAAATATAGAAGAATTTACAGAGAAAGGAAGAGAATCATGCAGGAAGTTACCGCCCAGCCCCGTGTAGTTCCCGAACCGAAGCCTAAGAGCTATAAGAGCAGCAGCGAGCTTAAAAAACGGCTGTGGAGAAACAAATTACTCTATGTGATGCTGATCCCCGGAGTGCTGTATTTCATTGTATTTAAATATTTGCCGATGTACGGACTGATTATCTCCTTCCAGGATTACAAGCCTTACCAAGGGATTACAGGGAGCGAGTGGGTTGGAATGAAGCATTTCAGCCGCCTGTTTACCGAACCTGATTTCCTGAATATTCTGGGGAATACCCTGATCCTGTTCGGGATGAATATTCTGATTTATTTTCCGATTCCGATTATCCTCGCCCTGATGCTCAATGAACTCAGAGGCACTTTTTTCAAAAGATTCTTCCAGACCCTGGTCTACCTGCCCCACTTCATGTCCTGGGTTATCGTCGTCTCGATTTCCTTCGTCATGGTGACGATGGACGGGGGGATTATCAACGAACTGCTGGCCTACTTCGGATTCTCCAAAATCAATTTCCTGCTGAGTCCCGGCTGGTTCAGACCCATGTACATCATTCAGGTCATCTGGCGGGAAGCGGGCTGGGGTACGATTATTTATCTGGCTTCCATCGCTGCGATCGATCCCGGGCTCTATGAAGCTTCGCGTATGGACGGAGCCGGAAGGCTCAGACAAGTCTGGCATATTACACTGCCGGCGATCCGCGGAGTCATCATTACCCTGTTTATTCTGAAAATCGGTTCCGTACTCGATCTTGGATTCGAACATGTCTACCTGCTGCTCAATTCCATGAACCGGGAAGTTGCGGAAATTATCGATACGTATGTCTACACCGCCGGGCTGCGGCAAGGGCAGTTCAGCTATAGTACAGCCATCGGCTTCTTCAAGTCGATCGTGGGTCTGATCATGGTGGTGACCGTCAACAAGGTATCCAAGAAAATAGGAGAAGAAGGCGTATATTAAAATGCCGCAGGAGGAATTGAAATGGTAGAAGACCGTACGATTAGCGGTAGAATATTCTCCGCTGTCAACTTTACACTGCTTGCCATCATCGCGCTGGTAACGGTGCTTCCCTTTGTCCATGTAGTAGCAGGGTCCTTCACAACCAGCGCAGAGCTGGCGGCCAACAAATTTGTACTGATTCCGAAAGTGTGGAGTCTGGAGGCCTACAAATTTATTTTCTCAACGAATACAATCTTCAGAGCCCTGGGTGTGTCGATCGGGGTAACACTTATAGGGACTTTGTTCAGTATGTTCATTACGTCGCTGATGGCTTACGGTCTCTCCCGCAGGGATCTGGACGGACGCCGGGTATTTAACTTCCTGGTAGTATTCACGATGCTGTTCCACGGCGGAATGATTCCAACGTTCCTGGTGGTCAAAGAGCTGGGCCTGATTGACTCGTATTCAGCATTAATTCTCCCGTCGGCGATCAGTGCCTTCAATATGATTATCCTGAAGAACTTCTTTCAGAACATTCCTGAAGGACTGGAGGAATCGGCCAAAATCGACGGCTGCAACGACTTCGGCATTCTGTTCAAGATCGTATTGCCTTTATCGCTGCCGGCGATTGCCACGATCTCCCTGTTCTATGCGGTGACGTACTGGAACACTTATATGAGCGCCATTCTGTATCTGGATAACAGCGCCAAGTGGCCGATTCAGGTCCTGCTGAGACAGATTGTCGTGCTGGCCAGCGGGATGGATCACAGTGCAACGCTCGATGGCACGGTGCCGCCGCCGGATCAGACGATCAAAATGGCTGTAATTGTGGTAGCAACGCTGCCGATTCTGATGGTGTATCCATTCCTGCAGAAGCATTTCGCCAAAGGCGCGATGCTGGGCTCGATGAAGGGCTGATGCTGAGGGCAGGCCGGGTATTCTGAAATATGAAAGGGGTATAACAATGATAGGCAGTCTGCCGCAAACACCTTTAGAATGGGCGCAAAAAGCCTGTGATTCTTTGATGGATACGTATCAAGCGGGGGAGCTTCCGCCTGCGCACCGCTGGCATTATCACCAAGGCGTGTTTCTATGCGGGATGGAGCTGCTGTGGGAGGCTGTCCAAGAGGACCGCTATATCGAATACATCCAGCAGTATGTGGATGATCTGGTAGATGAATACGGCAATTTCTATTTTGCCCGGGATGAGCTGGATGCCGTACAAGCGGGGCTGTTGCTCTTCACGCTGCATGAACGGACCGGCAAGCTGAAGTACCGGGAGGCTGCGGCTAAGCTCAGGAATCTGCTGCGGACGCTGAACAGAACCTCCGAAGGCGGCTATTGGCATAAGGACAAATATGCGAATCAAATGTGGCTCGACGGGCTGTATATGGCCGGGGTCTTCTCCCTGAAGTACGCGAATGCTTACGGGGAAGAAGACTTGCGCGCAGCGGTGCTGCACCAGGAGCGGCTGATGCGCAAATATATGAAAGACGAGGCTACCGGCCTGCTCTACCATGCCTGGGATGAGAGCCGCCGTATGCCATGGGCGAATCCGCAAACCGGCTGCTCGCCGGAGTTCTGGAGCCGGTCGCTCGGCTGGTACGGGCTGGCGCTCTCGCAGTTCATGGATGAGCTGCCGGAGAAGGATCCGGGGCGGGCCGAGCTGGCCGCCGAGCTGAGCGGCTTCGTGCAGGCGCTGATCCGCTATCAGGACCCGCAGAGCGGTCTCTGGTATCAGGTGGTCGATAAGGGAAATGAGCCGGATAACTGGCTGGAGACCTCCGGCTCCTGCCTGTTCGTCTACACGATTGCCAAAGCGGTGAAGCTGGGCATTCTACCGGCGGAGGCTGAAGCTGCAGCGGCAGCGGCGGCACGGAAAGGCTACGAGGGCTTAATTCAGGTGCTGGAATGGGATGAGCAGGACCGGCTGATTCTGCCGGATATCTGCATCGGGACCTCGGCGGGAGATTACCGCAACTATGTAACCCGCCCGAAGGTCAGCAATGACCTGCACGGAGTAGGGGCGCTGGTGATGGCCTGTGTGGAGATGCAGGCGTTGTACCCGGCCAAAGTGTAGCAGAGCCTGAGGCTGGCGGTTCGGCAGAATCGTAGTGGAGTTTGAAGTGGCTGTATCCGGCGGAAAGCGCAGCAAAGCTTGAGGCTGCCTGGACCAGCAGTGGATTAGTAGAAAGGAGGCGCGCAGTGTTTAATATTGCGGATTACGGAGCGCTCCGGGATAGCGGGGTTCCGGCAACGGCAGCGATTGCGGACGCGATTGAAGCGGCGCATCAGGCTGGCGGAGGTACGGTGTATGTTCCGGCGGGCACCTTCCTGACAGGTGCCGTGCGTTTGCGCAGCAACATAGAGCTCCATCTAAGTCCCGGAGCGGTATTGTCCTTCAGTACCGATCCGGCGGATTACCCGGTCGTGGTATCACGGTGGGAAGGAGTGAAGCAGGAGGTGCACGCGGCCTGCATTTATGGGGCGGAACTGGTGAACGTCTCGATCACAGGCAGCGGGACGATTAATGGAAACGGTGCACCCTGGTGGGAGAAGCACCGGAATCACCCGGGAGAGCTGGAGTATCCCCGCCCGAGATTGATCGGCCTGGATAATTGCAGCCGGGTGACCCTCCGGGATCTGACGCTGATTAATTCTCCCAGCTGGACCGTGAATCCGATCGGCTGCAGCAATGTGATGATCGATAATCTGTCGATCCTGAATCCGGCAGATTCGCCGAACACGGATGGCATTAATCCTGAGTCCTGCCGTGATGTCCGCATCAGCAACTGCCATATCGATGTGGGCGATGACTGCATTGCCATTAAGGCAGGCACCGAGGACACCAAGGAGCGGATTCCCTGCGAGAATATCACGATTACGAACTGCGTGATGGTCCACGGGCATGGAGCGGTGGTGCTGGGCAGTGAGATGAGCGGCGATATCCGCAACGTGACGATCAGCAATTGTGTGTTCAAGCAGACGGACCGGGGCATCCGCATGAAATCGCGGAGAGGGCGCGGCGGGATCATTGAAGATATCCGTGTCAGCAACATTGTGATGGAGGATGTGATCTGTCCCTTCACGCTTAACCTGTATTATTTCTGCGGGCCGCGGGGCAAGGAGAAGTATGTTTGGGACAAGAACCCATATCCGGTAACGGAGGAGACCCCGCAGTTCCGGCGGATTCATTATGCCAATATTACTGCCCGCAATGTTCACGCTGCGGCGGGATTCCTGTACGGGCTTGCCGAGCAGTATGTATCGGAAATTACTTTCACTAATATTGATATTTCGATGGCGAAGGATGCAGTGCCCGGCCATCCTGATATGATGACAGGCATCGAGAACATGCAGCGCCGGGGATTCTACCTGGGCAATGTCCGCGATGTGCAATTTCAGCAGGTCAGTATTGAGAACCACGAAGGACCGGCCTTTTATGTTGAGAACGGGGAAGATGTGGAGTTTCTGAACTGTCGGTCAAGGAACACGGCGAAGCCGGAGAAGCTGGTGGAGCAGGTTACGGTGGAACTGGCGGGGAAATGAAGTCGGGCATCAATTGGGCGGAATATGGGGGGGAAGAGCGGTTGATACCCTCTGACCTTAGTGAATAAACTATATACACAAGAGTCTGGTCCTGTTAGGGGACCGGGCTCTTGTTGTATGTTTGATCACTGTAGCGCTGCTGTACCATCCGCTGCACTGGAAGCTTTCGCCCAATTGCACTTAAGGGATTCATCCATCGGCTGGCCATCGTTCGATATAACTGTATTTTGTACAACTAAAATGATCAATTATTGCGCGAGGGGAGGTTTAATTGCACTCTATACACTTATATAACTCCCCTATGCTATAAAGAGACACTTTTCTCTATTTTAATTGTACAGAATACAGTTATTCCTGCTTTTCCGGTCTTTCGCCGTCTTTTAACTGCACGAAATACAACTATTCCGAAATGTGCATCCGCACTCACTCCTTAACTCTAGAGGAGCTTTGCGGCGTAACTGTCTGCAACACAGGCTAACATCCGCATTTGCTGTCGGGCGGTAACCCGGAGTGTGCAGCGTAATCCCCAGTCAGTTTTTAAGTTCAATATAGTTAGCTGAAATCTTGCACGAAATACAACAATTCTCTCGTGATAGCGGGTTAAATCCGGAATTGTTGTACAAAAGGCAACATTTCCCCTACTCCATGTGGTTTAGCATAAGGATTGTTGTATTTCCTACAACAATCCTTATAAATATCCCGGTATTTATGTATCCGAGTTGTAATACGTACAACATTTGTACTTTTATAGGCAGATGTATCTGCAACCGTGTCCGCGTTCGCAGTCGCATTCGCAGTCGCATTCGGATTAACGTCAAAGTACCCTCATTTACATCGGCCTCCGCATGCTGACGTCAGCTAGAGTTATAGAGTGAACATAAGAATCTAACCTGCTCTATTGCGCCGCTCTATTGCGAATTCCCTGCTCGGCACAGGGGCGTTAATCGGCTAACTGTCATTCTTAAGTTCAGCTTATATAGCAAAGCAACTTTTGCTGCCGGGCGGCGACCGGAACATATGGCGCAAGGCCCGGCGTACCAACCATTACGATCAATACTTGTACTGGCGTACGTTCAGTATATTTTACAGCCTTCTGAGTATATCTTTTCTCTTCAGGCCGTTCTTCTTGGCGGTGGCATTCCAGAAGGAGTGGGTTGCGGCGAATTTCCAGGCGAAGCGCGGGAAGTTGGGGCTGAACAGCATAGATTCATCTGCGCTTCTGGATTGGATATTAGCGGCCATGCTGTGCATTGCTTTTCCCAGGTTCTTAAGCGGACCCTTGCCGGGAGGGACCTTCTCCAGGGAGCCCAGCATTTCACCGGCACCTTGACCCAGCGCCTGCCCGAAATGAACTCCGGCCCGTGTGCACCAGTGTTTAAGGATATCCAGAGCAATGTGATTCTGACTGCCCTCATAGAAACCATTGTTGATCATAGCATAGACATAGATATCCTTTTCTTGCTCATGCTCGGATTTAAGGTATTCCTCGAGGGTTGCCAGCAGCCTGAACAAGTGTGAAGGGATGGCATCTACATAGAGCGGGAAGGCAATCACCAGTACATCCATACGGCACAATTCGCTGTATTGCGCAGGGGTGAGCGGTCTTTTGTTCGGATTATAGTAGGTTAGTTCATTCCCCGTGCGGATAAGCGGCTCGAGCATCTTCAACAATATACCTGAGTTACTGTTAACGGGCTTGGGGCTGCCGTTGATCATGGCGATGTTCATTGGATCGCCTCCTTAATGCTGTGCAGGCTGTCATGGAAGTACACATGGTTTCCTGCAGAGTACAAATTCAGGCTGTTCGCGGCGACCAGCGTTCGGGCTGTGTCTTTTTCAGCCTCGGTGATGTCATCCCCATAGAAATGAACCGATAGATTGAACTGGTGATCATACCGGTTGCGGTGATGGGTTTCTCCATTCTTGGTGACAAAATAGGGGAGGACGTAGGAAATACTCCGGTTCAGCACATTCAGGACAAAGGGACTGTAGCTGCCGTACATACATTTGCTGATGATAATCAGTTCATCGCTTTTGGAGAACAGCTCACCCAGATGGTTATAGCCATCCCGTATCACGCATGCGCCGGGCGTCCGGGTCCAGCAGCCGAAGCAGCCCATACACTGGCGGATGGTACCATTGTCCGAGATAACAGTCAGCTCTCCTTGCCCGCCCTCTGCCCATCCTGCAAATTCCTGCTCCTGCAGATCGTGCACAATCGTTCTCATGGTTCATGTCTCCTTAACTACAGATTCAAGCGCTAACAAATCACGCCAGTTCCCCGAATAACGCACCCCGTTATTGGTAAGCAGTGAAGCAATACCGTGCACCATCGCCCAGTGTGAAATCAACTGACGGGAGAACTCTGCTTCCGGCAGTCCGATGCTTGTGAACAATTGATAGGCAGTGGTCCGGAATAGAACGAATGGCGGATAACTGTCGGAATTATAGTTGTCTAAATCAATGACTAAGCCTGAGTGGTAGAATAAAAACTGGAAATATTGCGGATGCTCCATGAAAAAATCAATGTAAGCCTGCCCCAGCTGGAACATCGCTTCCTGGCGGTCCTCCTGTCCTTGAACGGATGCACGCAGGGACTCCATAAATTGCTCTGTGACATGCTCACCCATGGCGGATACCAGCTCATCTATATTTTTAAAATGGCTGTAGGGGGCGGTGTGGCTGACTTTGCATTCGGCTGCGACCTTGCGCAGGGAAAAGCTGTTGATGCCGTCTGTGTTAATGAGCTTAATGCCTGCTTCTATAAGCTGGCTCCGTAAATTGCCGTGGTGGTAGGGTTTATCCGTCACTTTCCTGCAGCCTTCCTTTCCGTTATCTTTACACTGTAAAGATTGTAGCACTGAATCTTTACAACGGTAAGATACATAGATCACACAAGGCAAGCTGGAAATCATTCTCTCCTGTAATTTTTTTGCAAAATAATTCAGTTTAAGTTATTATTAGTACCAAGTACTAATATCAGATACTATAACTAACGATGAGGTGATATTGATGAAGGGTGCAAGAATTACAGCGATCGGCTCTTATGTACCGTCCCGGAGACTTACGAATCATGATCTGGAGCAAATGGTCGATACCAATGACGAGTGGATTGTTCAGCGGACGGGTATACGGGAGCGCCGAATCAGCCGCGAGGATGAATATACCAGTGATTTATGTGCAGCTGCCGTGCAGGATCTGATGAAGCGTTACGGTAAAAGCGTACAGGATGTCGATATGGTTCTCGTTGCTACCAGTACGCCCGATTTCTCTTTTCCTTCCGTGGCAGCCATTGTGCAGAACCGTCTCGGTATTCCGCTTACTTCGGGAGCGATAGATATGAGTGCCGCATGCGCGGGGTTTGTTTATGCTCTGCATACGGCTCATGCGCTGGTGTCCTCGGGATTGCATCATAAAGTGCTGGTCATCGGCGCTGACGCGCTCTCCAAGATCACGGATTACACTGACCGCAGTACCAGTATTCTGTTCGGTGATGGTGCAGGGGCTGTACTTGTGGAGAGCGGCGGGGATAAAGATCACTTCTTAGGGTTCAATCTCGGCAGCGACGGGAGCGGAGCGCAGCATGTCTACCGGACTGGGCTGGCGGACAAGGTGAACGGAGTGGAGCTTGCCGCTACAGGCAAGCTGGTACAGAACGGGCGTGAGGTCTTCAAGTGGGCGGTCCGGACAGTTCCGCAGGGGGTGCAGCAGGTGCTGCAGAACGCAGGAGTCAGCCTTGCGGAAGTGGACTGGTTCATCCCGCACAGCGCTAATCTGCGGATGATTGAACCGGTCTGTGAACGGCTGAAGTACCCGTTCGAACAAGCGCTGTACAGCCTTGAATATTTCGGCAACACCTCGGCGGCCAGTATTCCGCTTGCCCTCGATCTTGGCATCCGTGAAGGAAAGGTGCAGAATGGCCAGCGGATCCTGCTGTACGGATTCGGTGCAGGCCTCACCCACGCGGGCCAATTGGTCAGCCTGTCACTGGACCCGCAGGTGGGTGCTCCAACACCTCTTTAATGTCAGCAGAAAACACTCATAAGAAGATCCACATCGGACATTTTATCAAGGCGGTTTCCGAATCATTAAATCGTCAGATATCGTGAGATATGTATTAGACTAGCCACAACTATGTAAGACAGCGGCAGCCGTGGACGAGAAGACAAAGTCCTGGACTGCCGCTGTTTTATTGAGATAAGGTTTCCCGTTAGCTTAATTCCGAAATCCCTGGGGCAGGCCGAGGGGAAATAGCCCCAATGCTGTGCTAAATATGTTGTTAGCTGATGGATTCGCCTTCACCATTCTCCGGTCCCCGCTATACGTGTCTACTTTACTTTATTCAATAAGATTGTCACCATTCTGCTCAATGTCCCTTGATCGACAAAAGGAGCAAGGCTTGCCAGCAGGTCTGGGCTAAGCTGTTCAGCTTCGACTCCATTAATCAACTTCTCGAGATTTTCCCTGTCCAAAAAAGGTGCGAGGCTCATGATCCGGTCCGCATCGATGGTGCCATCTGCAACCCGGTCTACCAAGCGGCTTAACGTTTCTCTGCTAATAAAGGGTGCCAGCCCTTGAACGGAATTCCAGCTCACGCTGCCCTCATCTGCCTGATGAACCAGTTCATCCAATATACCTGTTCCAAGGAACGGAGCCAGCCGCATGATCACGTCTAAGTTAAGGATGCTGCTGTCTACTCGTTCTGTAACCTTATGCAGAGCGCTTGCTTTTACAAACGGTGCTAACTCTACAAGCTCTTCCATCTCCACCTCACCGGTATTGACCATCTCTGCAACTTGGTCCGGCCTGTTCTCTGCGATCTCCTCAACGATCGTTCCTAGGTGCTGATGCTCCCGATTTTCTGCGTTGTCTCCTGCATTTAGAATGTCGTCTACCGTTTTGCCGAATAACCTCGCAAACTTCGGAAGCGTTCCGATATCCGGAAGCGATTCGCCTCGTTCCCATTTCGATACCGCCTGATGACTTACATTCAGTTGATCGGCAAGTTCCAATTGGGTCAAATCCTGGTCTTTGCGAAGCTTCGAAATATAAGCTCCAATTTTACGCAAGTCGAGCATTGTATACCTCCAATGAAACAAAATGTACAGTGCGCACTGTCGAAAACAGCATAGCATTTTGGCAAACGCAATCCTATCAAGCGATGGTTGAATGGTCACATGCGCTTTATTCAACTGCCGGTAGAATTGTCCGGATTGAGCTTTTGCCAGTTTCATGTATTGTTTTTTTTCTACAAATCATTTCCATTAGCCTGCGCGTTCGCTTTTAAACACAAATAATGGGGACCAAGCCGAAAAATGGTCCCCATAACCAGAAAAACGGTACCTTGAACCATCCCATCAAATGAGAGATTATAGTATCGAAAGCGGTTTCAGTATGGTTCAGGTAAGCACGGAATGATGAAACAGAGGGGAGGTAGTATGCTGCACCCGGAAGAAGGCGCAGCTCAGCGGTTCAACCCGCTTCCGCAGGATTCACGGATGATCAGCGCCGGCTCAACCACGAAGGAGCCGCCTTCCGACTGATTGTTAATGAGATCGAACAGCATATGGGCCGCGAGTACACCGAGCCGTTCCTTGTTCTGGCGGATTGTAGTCAGTGTCGGGCTGGTATACTGGCAGGCCTCGATATCATCACAGCCGATGATGGCGACATCCTCCGGCACACGGAGGCCATGCTCCTTCAAGGCGCGGACCGCTCCCAGGGCGAGCAGATCGGAGGCGGCGAAAATGGCTTGCGGCAGACTGCCGGTCTGGATCAGCTGCTTCATGGCGGCGTAGCCGCTGGGCTCGAAGAAATCGTCACCATGCACGAACCATTTGGGATTCATCGTCAGACCGAAACCAGCAATGGCTTTGACATAGCCCGCTTCGCGCCGGTTGGAGATATCCGAATCGGCCGTACTGCCGATGAAGCCAAGCTCCCTGTGGCCGAGCAGATAGAAATGCTCCACCACTTTGGAGGCAATCTGGTAATTATCCGACATCACATAGCCGGATTTCTTGCCGGTCAGCTCTAGGTCAACGCCGATGCAGGGAATATTGCTTCTATCCAGATCCTGTATGGCAGGCTCCATCTGTTGTCCGGAGATAATGACGCAGCCATCCACATGGAAATGCAGGCAACGCGAGAAATAATCGCCGCTGCTGATGAATTTCTCATTGGAAAAGAAGATCAGGTCGTAACCCAGCACGCCCATCTGCTTCTTGAAGGAATTCAGTACCTCTACAAAAAAAGGATGGGTAAACTCCACATTCAGCTCACCGGCAAAAATAACCCCGATCAGATTTGACTTCTTGGTAGCCAGTGTTTTGGCGGAGCTTGAGGGGGTGTATCCGGTTTGTTCGATAATCTCCAGCACTCTTTGCTTCGTTTTTTCGGAAACATCGCTGTAATTATTCATTATTTTCGAAACAGTGGATACAGAGACCCCGGCCATTTCGGCAATTTTTTTGATATTCATCTGCATGCTAAAGTCACCCCCGCTTAATAGTTGTAACAGGGCCAAAAGACGGGTATGCCAGGGTTTCTCAGGCTATAGGGCCGTTCATCGGACACTCGGCTGCTGCTAAGAAATAGTTCTTTCTAGAGTCTATTCAACTTGCCGAAACAAGTCAAAGGTTTATTGCACTCAAGGGATAAGTATGGATATTATCGAAACCGATTTCGATTATTGCAGCTGAGAAATACCCGGCTATGCAATTGTGACGGGTGAGACTGGAAACTAGAGGAGGCATAAAGGAAATGAAAAGAAATGTATCTGCGGTGTTAGCGGCCGCTGTGATCATTACCGGACTATTGTCACCACTGGGCGGCGGAGCGGCAGGCGCCTTGCCTGCGAAGAGTAAGCTGGCAGCTGCGGGGAATGCAACAGCTGCGGTGCAGAACAGAAATTTGACTGCCGCTGAAATGAAAGCGTTTACTGATGTGAGCACGGACAATTGGGCGGCGGATGCCATACAGCGCTGGAGCCGCAGCGGTGTGATCTCCGGTTACGGGGACGGCAGCTTCAGGCCGGATTATCAGGTGACGAGGGCAGAATTCGCGGCCATCATCAACCGCATATTTGGCTACAAGGAAGCAGCAGCCTCACTCCCGGCGGATATACCTGCGGGAGCCTGGTACAGGAACGATATCGCCAAGGCGGTAGCGGCAGGTTATCTAAGTGCAGGAGCAGATAACCATATCCAGCCTGCAGCTAAGCTGAAGCGCGGGGAAGCGGTTGTGGCGCTGCAGAGGATTCTCCGGCTGGAGACTGTCAATCATGCAGGGCCGGTGTATAGCGATCTGGCCGGGGCAGCCAGCGAGGTCATTTCAGCAGCGGATGCATTGACTGCAGCCGGCTATATTCAGGGCTATCCGGGAGGCTTGTTCAAGCCGGACGGAAACATTACCCGCGCCGAGCTGGCCAAGATGGCCGATACGCTGGTGCAGGAGCTTCAGTCCTCCGGCGGGGAAGTGAAGCTGGGGACGGTGCAGGGGAATGTGGTGCTGAACCATGAAGGAGCTACGCTCAAGGATAGCATAATTGAAGGCAATCTCTATCTTACCGAAGGTATCGGAGAAGGGGATATCCGTATTGAAGGTGTGCAGGTTAAAGGCACAACCTATATCCGCGGCGGCGGTGAACACAGCGTGACCCTTGCGGACAGCAGTCTCGGCACTATTCAGGTTGCTAAGCCCCGAGGCACAGTCCGCATTGTTGCCAGCGGGACCACAACAGCGGGAACCATACAGCTGAACTCAGGTGCCATCCTTGAAGAAGGCAATCTCACCGGAGAAGGATTCACCAATGTTGTATTGCCGGCGGGGGAGAAAACGGTCACCCTTAAAGGAAACTATGGAGTGGTTTCCACCGCAGATCCGGCAGGAAGCCGCATTGCACTGAACATCTCCGGCAAGCTCGCTAAGCTGGTGTGGGGAGCCTCCGGCACGATTGTGCTGATGGACAAAGCGCAGGTGGCCGAGCTGCTCATTAAAGCCGGGGCTAAAGGCTTGACGATCCAGGGCAGCGGCAGCTTCGGCACCGTGCTGAATCAGGCGGATGATGTTACTGTAGGCGGCTTTGCCCTCAAGCAGGGCAGCAGCACGAATCTGAATCCGGCTGCACCGCTGGCCAGCCAGCCTCCTGCTGCCGCAAGCGGCGGAGAGACTGCCGCTACGGCTACACCGGCTGTGACCCAGACGCCGGAAGCTACACCGGAGCCGACGCCGAAAGCTACGCCGGAGGCAACACCGGAATCTACGCCGGAGCCGACGCCGAAAGCTACACCGGAGCCGACGCCGAAAGCTACACCGGAGCCGACGCCGAAAGCTACACCGGAGCCGACGCCGAAAGCTACACCGGAGCCGACGCCGAAAGCTACACCAGAGCAGACGCCGGAGGCAACACCAGCGCCGACGCCCGAACCGACGGCAACACCGGTAATTACGCCGAGTCCGCTGCCTACATCGACCCCGTTGCCGGAAGTCACACCAACTCCGGTACCGACCAGCGATCCGTGGACTCTAGTGTGGAATGATGAATTCAACGACGGTTCTATTGATCCGGCTAAATGGACTTATGACCTTGGAGACGGAACCATAGTCGGCAATCCGGGCTGGGGAAACAATGAGCTGGAGTATTACACGAACGACGTGAAGAACGTGAAGGAAGAGGACGGCAAGCTGGTCATCACCGCGCGTAAAGAAACAGTAGGCGGTAAACCGTATACCTCCTCACGGATCAAAACAAAGGGATTGTACAGCAAACTGTACGGTAAATTCGAGATCCGGGCGAAAGCACCGACCGGCAAGGGGCTCTGGCCGGCGATCTGGATGCTGCCGGAAGATTACACCTACGGCAATTGGGCTGCCTCCGGAGAGCTGGATATTATGGAAGGCTGGGGCAGCCGGCCGAATGTGGTTGCCGGAACCATTCACTATGGTTCCCAGTGGCCGGATAATGTCTATTCCGGCAAGGAATATGTGCTGCCGGGCAATTCCACGATTGAAGATTACCACACCTACTCCATCGAGTGGGAGCCGGGGGAAATCCGCTGGTATGTGGATGAAGTCTTATTCTCCACCAAGAATGACTGGTACAGCAAGAGCAGCGGCCAGCCGGCAATGAATGCGTATCCGGCACCGTTTAACCAGAGATTCCACCTTCTGATGAACCTGGCGGTAGGCGGTAACTTTGACGGTGACCCTACAGAGGATACAGTATTTCCGAGTTCCATGGAGATTGACTATGTCAGAATATATGAGCTGACCGGACGCGAGTACCGGGAACCGGTACCGGTTGAGTTTGAGAAGGAGCCTTATCTGGAGGGAGCTAAGCTGCCGCTTGAGGGCGGCAACTTCATTTATAACAGCGGCTTCACCGAACAAGTGGAAGGCGATGCCGGAATGGGCATTCCGAATACAGCGCACTGGGTATTGTACAAGGATGAAGGAGCGGATGCAGCTCTATCGGTTGAGCCGATAGGCGGGCAGAATTTCCTCAAGGTGAACATCAGCAGCGCCGGCGGAAATTCTTATTCGATTCAGCCGCAGGCCATCGTCTCAGTTGCGAAGGGAAGATACTACAAGCTGAGCTTCGATGCCAAGACGGATACGGCGCGTGATATTAGCGTCCGCCTGACAGGCGGGGCGCCGCTGGGATTCCCGTCGTATTCACCGGCGTTCAAAGCTGATCTGACAACGGAGATTCAGCATTTCGAGACGATGTTCCAAATGAAGGAGAGCTCGGACAACGCAGCGCGGATCGAGTTCAATATGGGCACCAATGCATCACCGGTATGGCTCGGTAATGCCAGGCTCGAAGAGATTGAGAGTATCCCCTTCGATCATGACAGTGCCAAACCGCCGCTCGGAAGCGGCAACCATCTCTACAATGGCAGCTTTGATCTGGGCGAGCCGGACCGGCTGAGCTATTGGCATACCACGGCTGCAGGTGGTGCAGCGGTGCTTCCGGTTGTGTTAGACCCGGGCGTCCTCAAGCTTGAAATTTCAGGCGGGGATGGCGGCAGCGCTGACGTTGCATTGCTGCAGAAGGGAATCTTCCTGGTGCAGGGGCACGATTATAAGCTGACTTTTGAAGCCGAAAGCGCCTCCCCACGGACAGCAGTAATTGAACTGCAGGGCAATAACGGGCAGGTATACGCTTCACAGCCCGTGCAGCTTACAGCAGACAAACAGCAGGTAGAGGCGGTGTTCACGAACCTTGCAGGAGCAACGGATCATCTGGGTCAATTCGTCCTGCGGTTTGGCGGGACTGCCGGAACCGTGTATGTGGATAATTTCGTTCTGCTGCGCACCAGCTTCTATTATGACCCGGCGCTGACCTATTACCCATTGCTGAACGGGGACTTCAGCTTCGGCCTGAACAGCTGGGAGCGGCTGGTTACGGAAGACGGCGGGCAGAGTGCAGCGGCGGCAGTGGACGGAGCGGTGAAATTCAGCATTACGAATACCGGTAATCAGCCGTATTCGGTCATGCTGTTCCAGAATGGCCTGAAGGCAGCCGCAGGCTCGGATTATGTGGTCGAATTCGATGCCAGTTCCAGTGTCGCACGCCAGATCAGCGTGAAGGCGGAGAATGCGAAATACATCCCTTCGCTGGATAAGACAGTGGATGTATCACCGGCAACGGGGCATTACAGATTCGAATTCCGGCAGACAACGAATGATACGCTTTCGCTGAAATTCCTGCTTGGCAAGGTGGGCGATGTGAGCGTTCCGCAGAGCCATGACATCATCATCGATAATGTGAAGTTCGAGATCAAGGACGCGCCGGCCAAGCCGCAGGAGCTGCTCGCAGACAGCACCGGTAACCGGGTGTCGCAGCCGATCGAGCTTACCTTCATAGAGAAGGGAGACTGGTCCGGCAAAATTAATGCCGTGAAGGTGGACGGTGTCACGCTCGCGGATGAACTTTACAGTCTGAAGCCCGGCGCGATTATCATCGGTGCCGCAGCATTCCCGGCAGAGGGCAGCTATAAGATTACCGTGGAAGCTGACGGTTATGTAGGCTCAAGTGTCGTTCAGGCCATTCTGGCCAATGACAACAATCTGGTGGTCAACGGTTCATTCACAAGCGGTGACTCGGGTTGGTCGACATGGTCCGGGGGAGGCGGAGTCTCAAACTTTAAGGTGAACGAGGGTGTGGCAGAGATAGAGATTGCCGCTGCCGGCGGCGATACCTGGAGTACACAGTTCTATCAGGAGCATATCAAGCTGGAAGCAGGCAAAACCTACGAGCTGAGCTTCAAGGCCAAATCTACGGTTGCGCGGCAGATTATTGTGGAGTACAGCGGAACCTCGGCCCAGTCAGCTCAAGCGAAGTTTGATGTCACGGCAACCTGGGCGACTTACAGCGCGCAGTTCAGTGTTACGAATGACATCCCGCTGAAGCTTAACTATCTGATCGGCAAAACCTTAGGTGAAGATGGGACGGCAAACAGTACGGAGCACACGATCTCCTTCGACGATATTGTAGTCAAAGAGGTTACAGGCGGTCCTGTCATCGAACCTGCCAGCGGCACACTGGATAACGGAACCTTCAATGCGGATCAGGGCATTAAGGGCTGGACGCAATACTTCGACGGACCCGGCTCAGCCGCAGTCCAGAACGGCGAACTGGCGGTCTTACTGAATTTTACCGGAATAGCCAACTTCGCTGCACAAGTCGATTACAGAGACCTGAAGCTTGTGCAAGGCAAGACCTACACCCTGACCTTCAAGGCCCGCTCGGATGTGAACCGGCTGATTGAAGTGGCCGTTGAACATTTCGGCCCGGATTACAATAAGTATTTACCGGTGACAGCCATTGCTCTGACCGGTGAGATGGAGGCGTACAGCTTCACCTTCACTATGAATGACAGCACCGATGCGGGTGCACATCTGGTATTCCTTATGGGGCTCATTGACGGAAACAGCGCACAGACCAACACGGCCATCCAGGCCGGCAACCATATTTATATCGATGATGTCAGTCTGGTTGAGAAACTGTAACAGTAAAATAACAGAGAACGATAAACGGCCGCGATCCTTGAATTTAAGGATCGCGGCCGTTTGCATTTGTGCGGATAGGATTAACGTATATGGCTGATATTATTCTTTAGGGATCAATTCAAAAATCTTGCCGGTCTCCAGCGCTTCGATCAGCTTCAGCAGCCAGCGGTAATATTTGATCGCTTCCTCAATTTTGGCCTCATCGGTCAAAAGCAGACGTCCGATGTCCGGCTCGTCCGAATATTCTTGCTTCATCTGCTGGATCTCGGACAATGATTTGTTAAGTGCAGTCATATTACCCTCGACTGCTTTTCTCCATTTAATGGAGAAGTAGTCGCTGAAGTTCTGATGCCAGTCCGGGACCACCTCGAACAGATCCTTGCGGGTGCCTTTTCCCCAGACTTTATCGATCATCTTCAGATCCAGCAGCGTGCGCACACCGGTACTCATCGATGTCTTGCTCATACCCATAGTGCTGCTCAGTTCGTCCAGTGTAACCGGACCCTGATTGAAATACATGTAACCGTATAAATGCCCAATGGACAAGGTAATTCCGTACAAATCCATATTTTTACCGATGGAATCGATGACCCGCTCACGGACTTTGCTGATTCTCTCTATTTGTTCGGGCAGAAGCCCCTCTAAATCGTTCATGATGTCCCTCCTGAGGAATAGGCTGACAGGCAACAAACCTCTCCAATGTATTGTAATCAAATCCGCTGCTATAAGTAAAGAATTCATCTGGAACGGAATATGGCGTTAAACAGAGTATTCTATACGTAAAGTTCGTAAAGTTAAAACTGTACACTAAATTTTAAGCGAATATGCGCTTTGCGTCTCTTTTCACAAGTCCGTTACACTAGGTCAGGAGAACTAACCTGAAATATTAAGGGGAGAGAAGGAGGTCACCATGGCAATTATAGAGGTGAAACAGCTTACCAAAGTATTCGGTCATGATGCGGTACGGGCACTTCCATTATTAGAACAAGGCTGGTCCAAAGAGAAGATTGCCCGGGAAGCCAAGCTGACGGTTGGCGTGAATAAAGCCGAATTCAGCATTGAAGAAGGAGAAATATTTGTCATTATGGGATTGTCGGGCAGCGGTAAGTCCACGCTCGTCCGGTTATTGAACCGGCTGATTGAGCCCACTGGGGGCCAGGTATTGTTCAAGGGCAAGGATGTTGTCCAGATGAATCCGGAGCAGCTAAGAGAGTTCCGGCGCAAGAATATCGGCATGGTCTTTCAAAAGTTCGCGTTATTCCCGCACCGCAGTGTGCTGGCCAATGCTGAATACGGACTGGAAGTGCAAGGTGTGGAGAAAAGCAAGCGAACCCGTCTTGCCATGGAGGCACTTGAGCTGGTCGGCCTTAAAGGCTGGGAGCATCACCGGCCGGATCAGCTGAGCGGCGGCATGCAGCAGCGTGTCGGTCTGGCCAGAGGGCTGGCCAATGATCCGGATATCCTGCTGATGGATGAGGCCTTCAGTGCGCTTGATCCGCTGATCCGCAAGGATATGCAGCAGGAGCTGCTGGAGCTGCAGGCCCGGGTGAAGAAGACCATTGTATTCATCACGCATGATCTCGATGAGGCGCTGCGGATTGGTGACCGGATTGCACTGATGAAGGACGGGGTCATTGTCCAGATCGGTTCGCCGGAAGAAATCCTCATTCAGCCTGCAAATAAATATGTAGAACGATTCGTTGAGGACGTCGACTTGTCCAAGGTGCTGACCGCCGCTCATGTCATGCGCCAGCCGGAGATGATCCGTCCGGAACGCGGACCCCGGGTAGCCCTGCAGCTTATGCGGGACAGCGGCGTATCCAGCTTGTACGTGGCGGATAATGAAATGAAGCTCCAAGGTGTAATTACAGCGGAGAATGCGGCACAGGCACTGAAAGAGAACCGGAGCATTCTGGAAGTCATGCAGCGGGAGATTCCCCGTGTAAGGCCGGATACCCTGCTGAATGACCTGTTCGAGATGATGTCGGAGACGCATCTGCCGGTTGCCGTAGTAGACGAGGGTGACAAGCTGAAGGGCATTGTCATCAAGGGAGCCGTGCTGTCCGCACTTGCCGGTAATGCGGTTCCGGAAGGAGGACTTGGTTCATGAATTTACCCAAAATACCGCTCGGAAAGGGCGTAGAATGGCTCGAAGACTGGCTGACGACTTATTTCGGCCCCTTCTTCGATCTCATTCATGCTGTGATCGGCGGAATGGTAAGCGGCATTGATGCGGCGCTAACATTCCTGCCCGCGATTGTGCTGACCATACTTATCGCCGCTTTGGCTTATTGGATCGGCAAATGGCGGATGGCATTGTTCGCAGTGATCGGGCTGCTGCTGATTGATAATCTCGGATTATGGGACCCCTCAATGCAATCGCTGGCCCTTGTGCTGACGGCTTCCTTGCTGGCTGTAATTATCGGGGTTCCGCTGGGTGTGCTTTGTGCACAGAGCAAGACCTTCCAGAACATTGCTACGCCTATACTTGACTTTATGCAGACGATGCCGGCGTTCGTATATCTGCTGCCTGCGGTATCGTTCTTCTCTCTGGGTGTAGTGCCAGGGGTGATTGCTTCTATTATATTTGCTATCCCGCCAACCATCCGTCTAACGAACCTGGGTATCCGGCAGGTATCGCCGGAGCTGGTGGAGGCTGCGGATGCCTTCGGATCCACAGCAGGACAGAAGCTGTTCAAGCTGCAGCTGCCGATTGCCCTGCCGACTATTATGGCCGGCATTAACCAGACCATTATGCTGTCACTGTCGATGGTCGTAATCTCGTCCATGATCGGCGCCCAGGGTGTCGGAGCCTATGTGTACCGTGCGGTATCACAGGCCAAGACGGGGGCAGGCTTCGAAGCGGGGATTGCCATTGTTATTATTGCGATATTGCTGGACCGTCTGACCCAGAAGCTGTTCAAGCCCAAACAACAAGGATAGAGGAGTGTTTAATTCATATGAGTAAATTTAAATCGATGAAACTGAGCCAGCTTGGCTTGATTATGCTATTGATGATGGTTGTTGTTATTTCCGGATGCTCGTCCAAGGATAATTCTTCGGTGAAGCTGGCTTATGTAGCCTGGGATTCGGAAATTGCCAGCACGAACGTGGTTAAGGAAGTACTGGAATCGAAGCTTGGCGTTACGGTAGAAATGCTCCAGGTCGATGCCGGTCCAATGTGGGCAGGGATTGCTGACGGAAGTGCGGATGCGATGGTAGCCGCCTGGCTGCCGGGTACCCATGCTTCCTATCTGGAGAAATACGGCAATGATATCGTAGATGCCGGTGTGAATCTGGATGGAACGAAGACTGGACTTGCCGTTCCCGCTTATATGGATATTAATTCCATCGAGGACCTGAAGAATGCGGAAGTTGCGGCTTCGCTGGATAACATGATTATCGGAATCGAACCGGGTGCCGGAATTATGACGGCTACTGAAGCCGCAATTGAAGCGTACGGATTAAGCGATTATACGCTGCTAGAGAGCTCTTCGGCGGCGATGGCACAGGAGCTGCAGAAAGCTTTTGACAACAATGAACCGATCGTAGTTACCGGCTGGACCCCGCACTGGATGTTCGCGAATATGGACCTGAAATATCTTGATGATCCCAAGAATGTATACGGCGGTGCTGAGCAGATCCATACTATGGTACGAAAAGGCCTGCAGGATGATATGCCCGATGTGTATCTGTTCCTAAGCCAATTCAAATGGACCGCAGACGATATGGCTCAGGTTATGGTCAAGATTCAAGGCGGACAATCGCCGGAGGAAGCGGCCAAAGATTGGGTCGATAACAATGAAGCCAAGGTGAATGAGTGGATTACCGGAGTGAATTTGTAGAGATTGTTCAGCGAATCAGCTATTTGGCAGAGAAGATCGATGTGTGCTATGATTGAAAGAACATAGGCTACAATTCTGTAACTTGTACGCTAACGACTGTTCTTTAGATGTACATATCATAAGCAAACTCATTCAACAAACACCCCGAGAGGGGTGTTTTTCTTGAAAAGATAAGAATGTATATGCTTCGCGTAATAAATGTTCCTTATCTTTCTCGCTGAAACGGTACCGTCCTTATTAAAGGACGGCAACGCCGTTTCCACTTGAGATTCACGAAACAAACGTTAATGAGCGATTCCCTTATGTTCAGTATGAAATCAGGAGACAGCTGCTGCAAGGAGTCAGGAAAGGGGAGAACTCCGTGACCGAGACCATTAATGCCTGGATCGACTGGCTGCTGCAGAGTCTTGGATTGAGCGGCCCTTCCATTCTATTCGCTACCGTTCCGCTGGCGGTACTGCAAAGTTTATTCGGATTTTTCCCACTAGCGATCCTGATTGTGCTTCACGTCTCTGTATTTAATGTTATTGGCGGGATGATTGTCAGCTGGCTGGCCTGTAATATTGGTGCGGTGCTCGTCTACTTCCTGTTCCGGCGCTATCTTTCGGAGTGGTTTGACCGGAAATGGGGATATAAGCTGAAGCGCTATGACAAATGGCAGATGTATCTGGACCGCTACGGCATCTGGACCCTGGTGCTGCTGCGTACGATTCCGATTGTGCCGAGCAATATTATCAATCTGATGTCGGCCGTTTCTCCGATTAAACCTGCTGCTTTTATCTGGGGGACGGTGCTTGGGAATCTGTCTTACATCTGGCTGTTTGGAACGATCAGCTCCTCGCTGATTGTCCCCCGGGAGGAGTGGAACGGATTCCTTACGTGGTATGCGGTGTTTATGGTAATTCTGATCGCTATTTTTGTCCGCCGTCACTGGGGGCATCTGCAGGAGGATAAGCGTAAGCGGATGGGGTAGGAGGCAATATAGATTAAACTTAAGATTTTAAGTAAAGAAGTATTCGTAACTGCGGTGAATATTTTGGACTTCCGGCCGCTGTTGTCTACAGATTTCTTGATTTGTACCGCCTTTAGCGGTAGAAATCCGTAGACAAAGGCGGACGCTTCCGCTCCTACAGTTCCAAAATTCCCCTCTGTCACTCCCTCCTCCAACTCAAATTCCAGTTCAATCTATATAAAGGATAAAAGGAAGTAGAAGCGTAGAGCAGTTCTTCGGTGTTACACCGGGAACTGCTCATTTTCGGTTAAAAAGGATAAGTGTCTTCACTGCTTTCCCACATTGTGGGGTTATTTTGCGTTCGTCCCGAATAGCCTATAGTACATGGGCGGCTTGACCGCAGGAATGTCGGGAGGGACTGCAAGGCATGGGCAGAATCAGAAAATGGGGGAACCGGCGGGCAGGCGTATCAATCTTCGGGCGTCTGCGTCTGCCGAGGTTCAGCTGGAGCGGGCTGCCGAGACCGGCCGGGCGCAGCCCGGCGTTCAAGGCCAAACCGTCGAAGGCAGTCTTCCGGCCGCCGGGTTCGGGAGCAAGATTCGCGGCGAAACCTTCAAGGTCCGGGGCGGGGGCATCAAGCCGGGGCGGTGTATTCGTGGCGAAGCCTTCTAGGTCGGGAATCCGGCCGGACAGGAAAGAAGCGGGTTATGAGACGGCTTCGCCCGGTGCGGGAGCAGGCGCTCCGGGCTACCGTGTCTGGCGCAAAGCCAGCCGGAGCGGGGGATTCAGCCTGTTCCGCGGCCGGGAGGGGAAGAAGCAGGAGGCCGTGGCCGGGAAAGGCCGGAAGCCGCGCCGCCGGGGCAGATTCTGGATCATCCTGAGTCTGCTGCTGATTCTGGCTGTGCTTCAGGGGCTGCGTTATGTGGAGCAGCATTTGAAGCCGCCGATCCTCCATCTGGCGCAGATCCGGGTGAAGCAAATCGCTACGGAATCCATTAACAAGGCGATTACTTCCCAGGTTGCGGACGGCGGGAACGCGGAAGCGCTGATTGACTGGAAGACGGATAAGAACGGCAAAATATCCGGGTTCATGCTCAACTATAAGGAGCATATGCGGATTACTTCACAGGCGGCCGAAGTCATCCAGTCCACGCTGCAGGAGCTGCATAACCAGACGGAGCATATTCCGCTGGGCCAGGCGCTGGGCAGTCCGCTGATTGCCTCATTTGGGCCGGATATTCCGATCAAAATCGAACCGCAGGGCGCGGTAAAGGTGGAACTGAACACGCGGCAGCAAAATGCCGGCATCAACATGATTCTCGTTGAAGTCTTTATTCATATTGTTACCGAGGTAGCGGTTGTCATTCCGTTTGATATGGAGCCGCAGATCGTGGACACAGAAATTCCTGTCTCCTACCTGATGGTTGTCGGCGATGTCCCGATGTACTATTACGACAATCAGGGCCAGCCTGTCGGCGAGAACGGCAGCAGCGCACCTGGAATCGCGATTCCGGCGCCTTCGCTGAACACAGAGAAGAGCGGCACCGGTGCGGACGGTACAGCTGTTGAGGGAAGCGGGGGAGCCGGGAATACGAACAGCGGAGAGAATAACACACCGGCCGGGAGCGGCAACTCTGCGCCTAGCACAAACGCCGGGAATGCCGGGGCCAATGCGGGCGGCGGAGAGTAATGGGATATAGATTGGTAGAACATATAAGTGGAAAAAATCCATCTGCTGTTGGCAGAATCTCTGATTCCGGTGACTTAGTTGGAAAAACGGCACTTAATTTCAGCCGGATTCGCTGACGGCGGGGATATAGACAGGATTAAGTGTCATAAATCCAATTAATTTTTGTAAGGCAAGCAAACCGGAATGATTAACTGCAGAAATCCAACTGCTGTACCTCCGAGGGTTCAGGAACAGCGATAATGCGGGCCTTCGGGCCGTTGAAGCGATAATGAAAAAGACTATAATCCGCAACCCAAGAAGAGCCGCCTAAGAATGGGCGGCTCTTCTGTATTTGCTCGGACAGGAACGTTAGCCTCTCTTAACTCGGCATAGAAACGTGAAAACATCGTACCAGATTGCTGTTTACGTGACAGGAACGTTAGGCTCTCTTAACGCGGCATAGAAACAGCTTCTCTCCCGGACTCCGCGCACGCTCCCAATAATAGTCCACCAATCCAATATTAATGCACTATGAATAAGCCGGAACGGATTTTATAATAAGGGCAAAGATGCGGCTGATATGTAATTCAAACCAATTCGGGGGGCTGAGCATAGTGAGAATATTGATCGTGGATGATGAGCCCAGACATCTCAGAGGGATGGTCAATCTGATTGGGCGGCTGCGGCCGGAGGACCAGGTGGTGGCGGCGAAGGATGGCTTGTCGGCCATGGAACTGGTGAAAGCCCACGGCCCGGAAGCCATATTGACGGATATCCGCATGCCTGGCATGGATGGACTTGAATTTCTGGAACGGCTTAAGGTAGAAGGCATTAAAACCAGGGTTGTAATGGTATCCGCTTACAATCTGTTCGAGTATGCGCAGAAGGCGGTTCGTCACGGCGCTTTTGATTACCTGCTGAAGCCGGTGGAGATTGGGAAAATTGCGGAGGTCTTAAGCCGGATCGACCTTCAGCTGACAGCGGAACAGCAGCAGTACCGCGAAGAGGAAGAGCTGCAGCACCGCCTGAAGCTGGCTTCTTCCGCCTACCTGAGCCGGTTGATACTGTCCTGGCTGAACGGCAGTGCGGCCCCGGAGGAGCTGGAGGAGCTGAACCGTTATGAATGGATGCGGGAGAGCGGTGTAGCTGTGTATTCGGAGCTGCAGCACCGCCGGAACAGCGGGGAACAGCAGGACAGCGGCTCCTTCGTCCGCTCTCTGGAGCAGGCCTGGAGTCGGTGGGGAGAGGCCATAACCTTTCCCTTGAGCGGGATGATGGAGGACGGCGTTCAGGCGGCCGTGACCTTGATTACGCTGGAAGCGCTTACCCAAGGCAAGCGGGAGGAGGCCCGCTACATCGCCCAGTCTTTGGCGGCTGAGTGGGTGCATGCGGGACAGCTTGTCCACGGGATTGGGCCGCAATGCCATTCCCTGCTTGCCGAAGCGCCGCGGTCGTATCTTGCAGCCAGGACGGCCAACAGCTACAATTTCTACGATTTCCGGCAGGGATTGCTTTTTGCGGATGAGCTTATTTCAACCCCCGGAGCTGGAGCTCCTGACTGGGGCAGGCTGTATGATGCTTTGAAAATGGACGATGCCGCCCTTGTTCAGGAGGTCTGCGCTGAGACCGTCTATCAGCTGGCGGACGCCGGACAGGCCAGTCCCATGCTGCTGAAGGAGCAGGCCTCGCTGATGCTGCTGCAGATCCGGAGTGACCATCAGGATATTCTGGACAAAAAGACGGGGCAGATGCTGACCGATACGGCCACGATGCTTATCCGTTCATGCCGTTCATATCAGGAATTAATGACCAAACTTAACCATGCGCTCCGGGAAGCGCATCTAGCCCTGGCCTTATCCAGACAGGATAAGAGTGAGGTGGTCATCGCGGAATGCCTGGGCTGGATACAGGGGCATACGAAAGAGAACCTTACCCTGGAACGGGCAGCCGAGCATTTCCACTTTAACCCCTCCTATTTCAGTACGCTGATCAAGAACAGGACGGGCAAAACCTTCTCCGAGCATGTGACGGCGGTCCGTATGAAGCGGGCCAAAGAGCTGCTTGCAGCGGAGCAGTTCAGAGTATACGAAATTTCCCTGGAATGCGGATTTCAGGATACGAAATATTTTTGCCGTGTATTCAAGAAATATCATGGCATGTCGCCAAAAGCTTATAAGCACGCACTTTCGCAAAGGAAACGGGAGGCATGAAGATTACCTTCCGTTACCGGTTGCTGGCAAGCTACATCCTGCTGATCGCGGTTCCCCTGCTCGTACTCGGGGCATTGTTCTATCGGACCAGCTTGAAGATTATCACGGAGCAGGCGCAGAAGAATGTGTATGAGATTGTCAAAAAAAATAACGAAGTCATGGACACGAAGCTGCGGATCGTGGACCAGAACAGCATGTCCTTATTTCTCGATAAGGATCTGTTCCGCATTTTCAGCCAGCTGGACCCCGCGAACCAAGTGGAGCTTTTTGCGGCGGACCGGCAGGTGACGGCAGTGCTCGGCAAAACCTTTTCCCAGAACCAGGATATCTATGCCTACCAGCTATGGACCTCATACTTTACCTTCGGGCAAACGCTGCCGCAAGGAGACCCGGTTCAATCGGATATATACGATCTGGCCCGGCAGGCAGGGGGGAAGCTGGTGTGGATTCCTACCTATGATTTCGTATCTATGTTCAACCAGCCTTATCTGCAGGACGGGAATCTGGAGTTCCGTTATTTGTTCTCGGCCACACGCGTGCTTGATTTCACCTATCTAAGCAATACGAAGCTGGAGAAAATGGATGCCGGGGTGGAACGCCCTGTACTTGCCATTAGCTTCAAATCCGAGGTGCTTAAATCCTTGTATGAGGACAGTATACCGGGAAGCTCGCGCTATATGGTGCTCGATCCGCATGATAAGGTGGTCGCCAGCAGTGAGCCGGGGGCTGTTGCGCAGACCTATAAGGAGGCGTGGCTGGACGAGCTGCAGCAGGAGAAAAGCGGGGCGCGGAGAATGACGCTGGACGGTAAAGCGGTGATCGTCTGCTTTGACCGCTCGGAGGTTACCGGCTGGATGTCTGTCGTGTGGATTCCGGAAGCAGGACTGGTGAGCAGCCTTGTGCCGGTGATCCGCGCTTCCATTACTGTCATGGCCGTTGTGATGGGGATTGTGGCGCTTATCCTCGCTTTTTTCATAGCCGGCAAAATCACCAAACCGATCAAGCGGCTGTTAAGCGCGATGCGATCGGTGGGCGAAGGCGATTTCCAGACCCGCGTGGATGTGGTGAGCAACGATGAGTTCGGCATTCTGACGCAGCGCTTTAACCGGATGAATGACCGGATCCATCTGCTCGTGACAGAGAATTACGAGACCAAGCTGAAGGAAAAGGAAGCCGAGATTCAGGCGCTGAACATGCAGATGCATCCGCATTTCCTGTACAATACCCTGAATGTGATGAACTGGACGGCGATTGAGAATGATCAGCAGGAGCTCAGCAAGATGCTTGTCTGCCTGTCCAATATGCTGCATTATACTTCGAGGAAGACATGGGGCGCCGTTCCTTTGTCCGAAGAAATGAACTGGATGAATAACTATTTCTATATTATGTCGATCCGGTTCGAGGACAAGTTCACTGTAGAGTATGATATGGACCCGCGGCTCTTCGAATACGAGGTGCCACGGCTGCTGTTCCAGCCTTTTGTGGAAAATGCGATTCTGCATGGCTTCGATCAGACCGAATCGGGCGGCATTATCGGAATCCGCGGCTGGATTAACGGCAGAACCCGGCATTACGAGGTGGCTGACAACGGCCGTGGCATGAGCCAGGCGACTGTAAATGCGATTCTGCACCAGAAAGCATCTTCCGTGGGCATTAAGAATACCATTGACCGCATTCAGATGACCTATGGCGGCGAGTACGGAATCACCATCTTCTCTTCTCCGGGAAAAGGAACAAAGGTGGCCATTACACTCCCGCTGTAAACCCAATCACAGTCCACCAATCCAAAGAGATTAGGGTTATGTAAGCGCTATCCTGTAATTTATAATAAAGGCATCATAGACTGCAGCTATGAACCCGTTGAACTTAGAAATCGAGAGGGGCTCGGAATATGTTGCTACCAAGAAAACCGGTCTTCATTACATTGGCTCTGATTCTGATGCTAGCTGCTGTGCTGTCTGCGTGCTCGAAGTCGGGTACAGCAAGCCCTGAGACTTCCGCGCCTTCCGGAAATACCGGATCGAAGGAGAACATTACGCTGCGGATGACTGTATGGGGATCACCGGAAGAAGTGGCTCCTTACAAAAAAGCCATCCAGAATTTCGAGGCCAAGCATACAAATGTCAAGGTTGAGCTTCAGCATATTGCCGCTGATTATGATACCAAGCTGACGACCATGGTCGCCGGAAATGATGTTCCGGATATTGCCATGATGGAATCGGGTACGATTGCCTTTCCGATGGCGGAGCAGGGCAAATTCTATAATCTCCAGGAATTTCTCGATACGGATGCCGACATCAGTCCGGATACGCTGGTTCCCAATATTACCTATTCACTGGAGCCGGGCAATGTAATTGGAATCGGACCAGGGCCGGAATCCTTCGGACTGTTCTACAATGAGGATATCTTCAAGGAAGCCGGAATAGAGCCTCCCCCGTCGAATGTGACGGATGCCTGGACCTGGGATGAATTCGTCGAGGTTGCCAAGAAGCTGACTGTGGACACCAATGGCAAAACAGCAGCCGACCCAGACTTCGATCCCAAAAAAATTAAGCAATATGGCGCAAATCTCTCCACCTGGTGGGGGGTATACAGCAACTTTATCTATTCCAACGGCGGGGATTTCATCTCGGCGGATGGCAAGACCTTCGCGCTTAACCAGCCGGAGGCTGTTGAAGCCCTCCAGAAAATAGCCGATCTGATGAATGTGCACCATGTATCACCCTCGCCTGTACAGTCGAAGAATATTCCGGCAACGAATGTAGCTCTCCAGACCAAGAAGGTAGCGATGACGGTGGACGGGCAATGGGCAAGCGCAGGCCTCGCCCAGTCGAAGTTCAACTTTAACGTCGGGGTCATGCCTGTAATGAAGGAGCCGGTAACCACCGTGGTCTGCGGCATGTTCTCCATCTTCAAATCCACCAAGCATCCACAGGAGACCTGGGAGCTGCTGAAGGCGCTGCTCGATCCTGAAGCTTCCATTGATATGCTTACAGCCGGAACATGGATGCCTTCTCCCAAGGACTGGTACACCGATCCGGCGCTGCTCGCCAAATGGACAGAGAATCTGGATGCCAGACCCTCCGGCTATAAAGAAGCCATCGTCGATGTAATCTTGACCAAAGGGCACCAGACGCCGACCGGCTATGTGAAGAATTTCAACAATATTATGGATCTGGTTAATCCCGCCCTGGATAAGGTGTGGCTCGGCCAGCAAACCGCCCAGGAAGCGATGGACTCGATTGCCATAAAGGCCCAGGCCCAAGTTAAGGGACGCCGCGATATCAAGGAGTAATCAACTGCGAAACTAGCAGTAAGGAGCGGCGTCCGATGCCTCGTTCGCCGTTCTTTTTGCAAATATAAGAATTTATATGCTTACGCTTTAAATTATCCTTCTATTTCACGCTGAAACGGTACCGTCCGTCTAAAGGACGGCAAAGCCGTTTCTACTTGCGAAATTCGAGACTGGAGGCCGGTATGCGAAAGGGAATGTTCTATGGGCTGCTGTTCACCGCCCCCGCCATACTTGGATTTGCCATTTTTACGCTGGGTCCCATGATCGCAAGCCTGGTGCTCAGCCTGACCAACTATAATGTGTTCAAGGATCAGACGTCTTTTGTCGGTCTGGATAATTTCGTGCGGCTGTTCTCAGGTGAGGATGAGCTGTTCTATAAATCGCTGGGAATCACCTTTTATTTCGTCGTGCTGCGTGTGCCTGCAGTTATTCTTATTTCCTTCGGCATCGCGCTTCTGCTCAATCTCAATGTAAAGGGAAGAGCCATCTTCCGTACGATTCTCTATCTTCCGAGCATTGTTCCGGCGGTGGCCTCGGCCATGATCTGGATGTGGCTGCTCAATCCCGATCTGGGCCTCATCAATTCGCTGCTCAGCCGGCTGCATCTGCCGACCAGTGACTGGCTGTACGGGGAGAGCAGTGTCATCCCGTCAGTGGTTCTTACCACGCTATGGGGTATCGGCAGCACGGTAATTATTTTTCTCGCCGGACTTTCCGGCATTCCCCGGCAGTATTACGAAGCGATTGAGGTAGATGGAGGCGGCTGGTTCCGCAAGCTGAGCCACGTGACAGTTCCGATGGTCACCCCCACGATTTTTTTCAATACAATCATGACCATAATCGGCTCCTTTCAGGTCTTCAACGAAGCTTATATTCTGACGCAGGGGGGACCGAACAACCGGAGTCTGTTCTATGTATTTTATTTGTGGAGAACGGGATTCCGGGATGCCGAGATGGGATATGCGTCTGCGCTGGCCTGGATCTTGTTCATCATTATTCTGTTCTTTACCTTTATCGTCTTCAGAACCTCGAAGTCATGGGTGTATTACGAAGGGGGGGACCGCGCTTGAGGCCATCGAAGCTTTCACTTACCGCAAGCTACGGAGCGCTTATCCTGATCTCTGCCATGTTCGTCATTCCGTTTGTCTGGCTGATCCGCAGCTCGCTGATGAATTTGTCACAGATTTTCACCATGCCTCCCGAATGGATACCGAAGCCGTTTCAGTGGAGCAATTTTCATAAGGCGCTTACGGTGCTGCCGTTCGATGTTTTCTTCAAGAACACACTGATCATCGTGGTTACGGTGCTTGTGGGGACCGTAATTACCAGCAGTATCGGGGCCTTCGGATTCTCACGGATTCAGTGGAAGGGCCGGGATACGGTGTTTGCCATCCTGATGACCAGCATGATGCTGCCGGCGGCGGTCACGATTATCCCGAGCTTTCTCGGCTGGCAGCTGATGGGTCTATACGATACGCTGTATCCGCTGATTGTACCCGCTTATTTCGGCGGCGGAATCTTCAATATCTTCCTGCTCCGGCAATTCTATCTGACGATTCCGCGAGACTTTGATGAAGCGGCCTTTGTGGACGGGGCGAATTACTGGCAGATCTATACCCGGCTCATCTTTCCTTTAAGCCGTTCCGCGATCATCGTGGTTGCCTTATTCAGCTTTCTGGCCTCATGGAACGATTTCATGGGCCCGCTGATTTACCTGAAAAGCGACAGTCTCTTTACTCTCGCTCTGGGTCTGCAAATGTTCCAGGGTACCTACACCGCGCAGTGGGATCTGCTGATGGCGGCCTCGGCCACCGTCGTTCTGCCCTGCGTCATTGTGTTTCTGGCCGGGCAGCGTTACTTTCTGGAGGGCATTACCTTAACAGGATTAAAAGGATAAAGGAGGCGGGGAACGGAAATGGCAGAGCAACAAGCGAAGCTGCATGCCTGGCAGGGTGTGTCTTTTACGAGTATAACCATTAATGATCATTTCTGGCGGCCGCGCCTGGACGCGCTCCGGCAGACCACTCTGCCGGACTGCTTGTCCAAATGTGAGGATACCGGGCGCATCGATAACTTCGCCAAGGCCGGGGGCCTGATGGAGGGGCATTACGAAGGCAAATATTATAATGACTCGGATGTCTACAAGGTGCTTGAAGGCATAGCCTATGCGCTGATGCCCAGGCGGGATGCGGCGCTGGAAGCTGAAGCCGACCGGATTATCGGGCTGATATCGGCAGCGCAGGAAGCGGATGGATACCTTAGTGCTTACTTCACACTGGAGAATCCGCAGGGCAAATGGACGGATATGGAGAAGCACGAGATGTATAACGGCGGCCATTTGATTGAGGCGGCGGTTGCCTATTATGAAGCGACCGGCAAGCGCGGGCTGCTGGAGGTGGCCTGCCGTCTGGCCGATCATTATGATGAGGTGTTTGGCCCCGGCAAGCGGCACTGGGTGGAAGGGCATCAGGAGATCGAGCTGGCGCTGGTGAAGCTGTACCGCGTGACCAGGGCCGAGCGCTACTGGAAGCTTGCGCTGTGGCTGCTGGAGGAGCGCGGCCATGGCCATGGCACGGGCGCGATCTGGGACAATCCGGAATGGGGTCCGGCCTATTGCCAGGATGATGTTCCTGTCCGTGAGATTAAGCAGGTGACCGGGCATGCTGTCCGTGCCATGTATATGTACACGGCAATGGCGGATATTGTCCATGCTTCAGGGGATTCCGCTTATGCGGAGGCGCTGCACCGGGTCTGGACCCACACGGTGGAGCGCAACATGTATGTAACGGGCGGCATTGGGCCGTCCAGGCATAATGAAGGCTTCACCTTCGATTATGACCTGCCCAATGAAACAGCCTATTGCGAGACCTGCGCCGCCATTGCCATGGTGTTCTGGAATCACCGGATGAACCTGACGTTCGGAGACGGCAAATACGCCGATGTGGTAGAGCGTGAAATGTACAACGGCGCCTTATCCGGAATATCTCTGTCCGGGGATAAGTACTTCTATGTCAATCCGCTTGCTTCACAGGGCGGGCATCATCGTGTGCCCTGGTTCGAAACCTCCTGCTGTCCGACCAATCTGGCCCGCTTCCTGCCTTCCCTGGGCCAATACGTCTATGCGTCTGCAGAAGAAGGCCTGGTGGTCAATCAATACATGAACAGCGAGGCAGAGCTTGTGCTGGGCAGCGGACTGGGCGTCAGGCTGAAGCAAAGCACATTGTATCCCTGGGATGGCCGGATCGAGCTTGAGGTGAACCCTGCAGCAAGTGCCGGCTTCAGCATCCGGCTGCGTGTGCCGGAATGGTGCAGGGGGTACCGGCTGGAGGCTGGCGGCGTCAGCATCAGCGGGGCCGGAGCCTTGACGGATCAAGGGTATCTGGTGCTTAACCGGCATTGGTCGCCGGGAGATACGGTTGTGCTTGAACTGGATATGCCCGTGAATCTTGTGCGGGCCAAGCCGGAGGTGGAGGCGGACAGAGGTAGGGTTGCCGTTCAGCGGGGACCCGTGGTGTACTGTCTGGAGCAGACGGATCATCCCGGATTGTCCTATGATGCCTGCTCCATTCCGGCCGGGGCGCAGTTCCGGGTGGAACATCTGCCGGAGCTGCTGGGCGGGGTGACGGTGCTGCAGAGCCGGGATGAAGAGGGCAGGCCGCTCCGGTTCATTCCCTATTACGCCTGGGACAACAGAGAATCCGGCTTCATGCAGGTCTGGATCCGGGAACAGGAAGAGAACGGACTATACAGCTGTTAATTTGCAGGTTGCGGAGAAAGGAGGGGCGTTCGCTTGCGAGGAATTACGAACCCGATTGTGCCGGGCTGGTATGCAGACCCCGAAGCCAGGACCTATCACGGCAGGCATTATATTTATGCCACCAGATCATTCACGGAATATACGCGGCAGATGAATCTGGATGCCTTCAGCTCCGGGGATCTGATCCATTGGAAGGTTCATGAGAGCATAATTGAAATGGATGATTTCCCCTGGATCTGGAGAGCGGTATGGGCTCCGACCCAGATTGAGCATAACGGCCGGTATTATCTTGTCTTTGCCTCGAACGATATCCAGAAGGACGGTGAAGCAGGAGGGCTGGAGATTGCCGTTGCGGATGCTCCCGAAGGCCCCTACAGGGGGTACCTCCACCGGCCGCTGATCGGCAAGTTTATTCACGGCGCACAGCCCATTGACGCTCATCTGTTCAAGGATGATGACGGTGCAATCTATCTGTATTACGGGGGCTGGGGACATTGCAACGTGGCCCGGATGAATGAGCAAATGACGGGCTTTGTCCCTTTCCCGGACGGACAATTGATCTGTTCTGTTACCCCGCCGGGTTATGTGGAAGGACCGTGCATGATCAGGAAGGACGGTCTGTATTATCTGATGTGGTCGATGGGCGGGTGGACCAACGGGACCTACCGGGTAGCTTATGGCGTAAGCGATAATCCGCTGGGGCCCTTCGATAACAAAGGGACCATACTGGAGAGGCAGGAGCCTCTAGCGGAAGGCCCCGGCCATCACGGATATTTACATCTTCCTGACCGTGATGAATGGCTGATCGTCTATCACCGGAGAATCATCGGAGACCCGGAGCCGGGCAACCGTATGTTATGTATTGACCGAATGGAATTTGATTCCGGCGGAATCAGGCCGGTAGTGATGACCAGCGGGTGGTAAAAGCGACCGCCGCAGCTTGACGTGGGTATCCGCTTGGCGGATACTATCTGCCGAATACGGCATAAACAGGGATACCTGCCCCATCCCGCTCATACATTATAGACAGCACAGTTATGACCATTGGAGTGTGAGTCTGGATGTCCTATGAAGCGATGGATGCAATCCATACAATTGAAACCATGAATACTGTTAAAGCTGTCAGCACGGAACGTCTGGCGGGAAGATACAGCTATCTGGAACGGGAGGGGCTGCTTCCGCTGCCGGTGCAGGGAGGCGTTACGCTTGTGGTGGAGCTGCGGCATGCGCAGTGGTCGGCGGAGTGCCTGCGGCTGCTGCTCCGGCACTCCGGTTCTACCGTGCGGCTGATTGCGGTCCCGATGACTGCTGAATTTCCGCTGCAATGGTTGTCAGAGCAGTTCTCGGGGGAGCCGAATCTGGTATTTCTCCCCTTTGCCGCCGGGAATTATAGGGTGAATGAGGCCTTGGCTTATGCTGAGACCTCTTTTGCCGTTCTGCTGGAGGACCGTGTGATGGTGTCTCCCGGCTGGCTTGGCAATTTGCTGTGGCCGCCTATTGATGATCCTGCGGTGGGCGTGGTAGCTCCCCGTTCCTCCAGTGAACGGGGCGAGGGGCAGGAACAGCTGCATTTTGCCGGATACTCTGAACTGTCAGCTTATGCAGCCCACATCCTGGACAAAAGGCAAGGGGAGTGGAGGTACGCGGAGGTACTGGGCGGGTCCTGTCTGCTTATAGCAAGAGAGCTGCTGCTGAGGGTAGGAGGCTTCGATTCATCACTAGCGGAGCGCAGGCTGATCATTGCCGACTGGTGTCTGCGGGCCCGGATGCAGGGGGCAAGTCTTGCGCTCAGTGATCCGGTATATGTGCATGTCCTTCACCCGCTGGAGGAAGGCGCTGTGATTAACGCAGGCAATGCGTCCTCTGCAGCGGGGGCGCGGGCATACCGCCGGAAATGGAATCTGCAGGGCAGTCCTGCTGATGCGGGACTGCTCCAGATTCCCGGTGATCTGTCTGCTTGTCTGCCGCAGCCGGCAATTCCGCTGGGCCGGCATACGGCGGAGACTCCGCTTGTGACCGCTGTTGTCTATTTCGAAGAAAACTGGACGGCAGCGGATTCGCGTGAGCGGCAGCAGACGCTGCAGGAAGGCCAGAGCTACAGCAATATCCGCTGGGTGTGGGTCCGGGACAGCTGGAGCCAGTCTTTTCCCGAATTTCCGGTGCATGAGCGTGACGCTGTGATTACTGTGCATGGCGAGAAGCCCTGGCTGCACGCGCTGGAGAATATCTCGGCTCTCTATGGCAGCGAAGTCATTGTCTACTTATCTGCCTCTGCGGCATATGACAGCCGTTACATCGAGAAGCTGGTGGAAGTCCTGCAGCATAGCCGGGCGGATATTGTTGTCAGTGCGGATTATGCAGCGGAAGAACCCGGGCAGCGGCCTGGGGCAGGCGGGACAACGCAGCATCTTCCACTTGAACGCATCGCACACAGAAGCGGAGTCACGCCCGGAAGGATTATGAAGCGGGAGGGCTTCTTCCGCAGTCTGGCGCTTATTCCTGATCCGGATCTGTCGGTGGGCTATGCTGGTGAGCCGGCAGGCGGCCGGGATAAGCTTCATCCGTCAGCCCCCGGCGGGGAGGGGGAGGGACACTTATGAACTATATCGTGCTTAGCCGTGTTTCCTGGGAGGATTATGAGTATAAAAGAATGCTGGAGCTGCTCCCGGACCGTGGGGAGGTCTGTTTTGCCGGGCGGATGACGCCTGCCCGGCAGCGGAGCAGCGGGATCAGGTCCGTGACACTGGCCGAATTGTACAGTCTGAATGCCAAAGAATATACGCTGCTTGTCTCTTCGCCTTATTGGCTCCCGGATGTGCTGGCGCTGCAGCCTGCTTATACTGTAGCCCTGCTGGAACTTTGTCCGGAAGGGGAGGATAGTGTTCTCTGGGACAAATACAGTGCGCTGCTCGCGGCGAAGGCCGATCTGGCGGGAACCACGTCAGAAAGGATATATCTGGAGCAGAATCTGCGCCGGAAGGGAATTGTGTATCTCAGCGGAGACCAGCCCTTATCCTACGGACTGCTCCGCCGGGAGGAGCAATTGTTCTTCCTGTCCGATTACGAAGCGATCTGGAACAGGGCGCTTACGGAATTATGGCAGCCGCCTGTTGATTCGGATGGGGAGTCCGGTTGGCTGGACATCCAGCGCCGGCACCGCACCGCCTTCTATATATCCATGTGCGCCAAGATACCCCTCCAGCCTTCAGTCCATTATTTAGCCGCTTCTTATTTATATTTGCGGGGAGATGAAGCCGCTTCGCTGTATCTGGCCCAATCCTTCGAGCTGATGCTGCTGCATGATTATACGGATTGTCTGCATTCGCATTACCGTTTCTTCTCGGCGATCGAAGCGAAGAAAGGCAATCTGGAGCTTGCCGTCCGGCAATACGAAATCACGGCGTTTACGGCCGGGGAAAGGGCGAAGGCTGCGCAGATGAGGCAGTGGCTGAGTGGCGGCGAGGCGGAGCATGAGCTGCTCCGGGCAGAGATTCTCACGGTAAATGAGGATGGAGCGGCGGCAAATGAGATTCTGAGCCGGTTATCCGGGCCGGAAGCCCGGCAGCGGCTGCTGTTGAATTATATCGGAACCTTTCAGTGGGAGAAGGCGCTGCAGCTCTATGAGGAAATGGAGGCGGACGGGACGGCTGCTGCGGAGAATACTGGGCTGGGCGGATTTGCAGGAATAGCAGGAATAGCAGGAATAGCAGGGGCTCCTGAGATTCCGGGGCTTGCGGGGGGCACCGCTCCGGCCTTTGAGGATGCAGTGCAGCTTCCGCTGATTGAAGGGACACTGCATTTGCTGTATGGCCGGCGGCATGCCGCTATCCGCAGCTTCCTTCGTTCGGCGGGAGCGGACCAGGGAGCCAGACAGCTGTTTGCGGAAATGGCCGATATGGAAGAAGCCGTACAAGGTTTGAGAGGGAGGGTAATGGATGGCGAAGAGCATGCATGAACCGCTGCGCAAGGCATCCGGCAACCGCCTGACGGCGATGATGCAGGTGCGTAATGAAACCGGCCGTTATCTGGAGCAGGTGCTGGAAGAGCTGAGCGAATTTGTCGACGATATCGTAATAGTGGACGACGGCAGCACGGATGGTACGGTACGGCTGTGCAACTCTTTTGCCAAGGTTAGCAAGCTGGTGACACTGGAGCACTCCATCTTCGGCCGTGAATGGGAGCTGCGCAAGACACTCTGGGATCTGGCGGTATCTACCGGCCCGGATTGGCTGCTGTCCGTAGATGCGGATGAATTCTATGAAGACCGGGCCAAGCAGGAAATGCGGCGTTTGATCGATCAGGACGCTTACGACTGGGTAGCGTTCAGGCTGTTTGATTTCTGGGGCGGCACGACCCATTACCGGGAAGATGAGCACTGGAATATCCACACGAAGCACACGCGCACACTGGTCCGCTATCTGCCCGGCTTCTATTATTACACCCCGCGGATGGATCACCATGTCCCCCGGCTGGCGTTGTCCTATGCGGTCCTGCCGGGCTTCCTGGCCGAGCTGCGGGTGAAGCACTACGGCTGGGCACTGGAACCCGAAGAGCTGCGCCGCAAATACGACCGCTACATGGAGCTTGACCCCGAAGGAAAATGGGGAAGCCTCGAACAGTACCGCTCCATTCTGGATGAGCATCCCCGGCTGGTGGAGTGGAGGGAATAGGGTGCGGGAGCCTGGGAGTAACTGGGTGCCTGACTGAACGACTGACTGAACGACTGACTGAACAACTGACTGAACGACTGACTGAACATCTAACTGAACGACTAACTGAATAACTAACTGAACAACTAACTGAAATTCTGACTGAAAAACTAACTGAATACTTAACTGTAAATCTCTATTGGCTGGACTTAAGGTTGCAGCTTATAAAACTAATTCTACACCCTGCGATTATCTGGACCTCCTGACTGTTGCAGTTGCCGCAGGAATTCCCCGGTTCATCCGCCCGCTTTCTGCGGGAAAGTGTAATTTTTATAAAATCCTGCACATAATACAACATTTTCCTCAGGATATCGGCTCAAATCCGAAAATGTTGTATAAAATGCAGGATTTTTCCTTTTTCAAGCGGTTTAGCAGGAGAATTGTTGTATTTCTTACAACAATTCTTCTAAATACCCAGTTATCTATAGCTCGAAGTTGCATAACGTACAACATTTAGGTCAGTGGTGCTGACTGAGAAGTCTCCATGTTGCCGGAAACGAATAAAAGTGATAAATATTTACGTATTCCGCTATCCCGCAGTGTTTGAACGGTAACTTGCGGGGTTGTTGTCTAAATTCAGATTATCTAACTGTTATATCTAATCGTATATCTAACTGCTAATCTAACTCTACGCCTAAACAAACCGGGGAGCTTGTTCTATGCTTTTACACAAACTTCTTGATGTTACCCTGGGAGTTTCGGGTGGAGTGTGGGAGATAGAAATATCTATGGTTGTGCTGGAGATGGACGATGTGAGGAATAAGGGGATACGAATACCTTTGATTGCGCTAGGAGTGGGCGAGATGGGGAAATGAGTAATATTACCGGGCTTGTCCTCAAAGGATGAAATGACTCCATTCTGCTGTATGTGCAAGCAGAATGGATTGAAGCGGCTGGCTATCTGCATTTCTATCTATCGTGCGTCATGCAATCAGCTGATGACAGCCAGTATAGAGTAGGGTTGAGTGATGCTGAGTGTGCTGAGTGTGCTGAGTGTGCTGAGTGATGCTGAGTGATGCTGAGTATTGCTGAGTGTCGCTGAGGCCCATAGAGTGTTACGAGGCCTTTTAGCAGTTTCTATAAATTTTAAGTTCTATCAATGTTGTGAGAGATGTGCATACAGAAGCGGTTCCTGGCAGCTACGGTCCGTGTCACGGTGCTGCCTGGAGGGCGGACCTTACAAGCAGCAGCCAGGGGATGCTGCCGGAAACGACAGGTATTCCTTGCGGGTGAACCTTGGCTGCGAGCAGCAGCTTGTGGTAGCTGAGGCCAATGGCTGCCGCAGGTCCGCCGGATTGCCGCAGCGCCTGTTCGTCAGCGGGGTCAAGCCGGGGGATCAGCCCGCAGGAATCGGCTATTGCTGCGTATAGCAGCCACTCGGCAGCATCGCCGGGCGAGCTGTAAAAATGAGCTTGCCCGGTATACATAGTGCACCACTGCTTCTTGACCGGAACAGGCGCGTGCAGCAGCCCGTGCAGCAGAGGCTGGGGCAAGCGGCTCCAATGGAAACGTGAAGCTTCCATTGGCTTGAATAACAGGAGCAGTGTAACCCAAGCACCTGCCTGGACCAGCAGCTGCGCAGCGTAAGAAATATCCGGAAAGCTTAACGGTGTATCTGTGCTGAGCCCAAGCTGTGGTGAGCTGCCGGAAGGCGGAGCAGAATTGTCTGCGTAATCTTCAGCGGTGCGCTGCGGGATGGCGGAATTGCCGGATTCAGCATGCCGGGGACCTCTTTCCCGCCATCTGTCAGTTCCCGCAGCATCAGCAGGCTCATCGGCCTCACATTCCATATGCGGCTCCGGCTCCCGCTCTGCCGGATGAGCTGATGCACCGGCGGTCTGCTGCGCGAGCCAGCGGTGCACAGCAGCAATGCCTGGCCTGTTCCGGGCCAGGCGCTCCAGCCACTGTCCTGCTGCAGCGCTCCCGCCGCTGCGGCAGGACAAGGCCCACAGATAGCCGGATATCCATGGCTCATCCGGCTCATCCAGCAGCAGCATCCGTTCCAGCCGGACGGATGCGGTACAGGGCTGTTCCGGGTCCCGGAACAGCGTGCCCAGCAGCACCTGCACAACCTGCCGGATGGCTTCCGGCAGATGCGGTGCTGCGCTGAGCGCCGCCAGCCATTCGGCGGCGCGGGCATTGAGTGCGGCAGGCACCAGCCTGCTCAGCACTCTCTGGGGCAAGGCAGGGAGCAGCTGAAGAGTGATGGCCGTCAGCTGCTCCTCTTGTCCGGACAGCAGGCACAGCGGTACAAGCTGTGCCCAGGCGGCGGAATCGTCAGGGGTGTAGCCGAGAGCCTGCCTGTAATGGTCCAGTGCCTCCTGATATAGAAACAGCTGCTCGCAGACCTGCCCGGTGAACAAGCGGGTGCGGCTTGTGCCGCTGCCGGAGGAGGAGGGGTACTTATGCGCGGTATTACCGCTTTCCAGCGCCCGCTGAAGCAGATCGTAAGCCCGCCATAACTCCCCTTGCTCCAGAAGGAGTCCGGCATAGCTCTCCAGCAGATCTGTGAAATCTGCATACAGAATGCTCCCGGCCTCGTAGACAGCTTGCGCCTCTTCCGGACGTCCTCCGGCCTCCAAGGCGTAGGCTGTCTTGAGGTAAAGGTCAGCGGTATATCCGGAGTCAGCCGGGACTTCATCCAGCAGCGGGAGGAGAACCTCCGCCGCAGCATTGTAGTTTCCCTGCTGGTAATACTCCGTACCCAGTGCGTACCGCAGATGGATGCTGCGGGGTTCAAGATTCAGAGCGGAGTGGATCAGCTCCAGATTGCGGCTGGTTTTATGCTTGCGCTGCAGCTCACCATCCAGATATCCATAGTGATGCACCGGCAGAGCTGCGTATGCGATATGTCCTCCCGGAAGGCTCCAGATACTGGAGGCCACCTCCTCATGAATGCTGCCGCGAAACAGGATGCGTTCATCATTGCGGAACAGCCGGCACACATTGTCCGTCACATAATCTTTTTCCGGGAACTCACCCACATAGTGGATAAAAGGCAGGAAATAACCGTCAGCACCCTGCGTCTCCAGCAGCCGCTCCACCTCTTCCGGCTTCCAGCCTGCGATTGCTTCATCCGCATCCAGCACCAGAATCCAGGCATAGGAGGCCAGCCGCAGTGCCCGGTTCCTGGCCTTGGAGAAATCATGCTCCCATGGCATCTCAATGACCCGGGCACCGGACCTGCGGGCGATCTCCATGCTGCCATCCGTCGATCCGGTATCGGCAATGATGATCTCTGAGACTAATCCCTGCACGGATCTCAGACATTTCTCCAGATGCTGGGCCTCGTTCTTAACAATCATGCAGAGCGATAGCCCTGGATTATGCATAGTCAGAAGCTCCTTCCTAATCAGCGGGTCTGGGAAGCGGAAGTGCGAGACGTGCTCTTGCGGCCGCCGGGGAAAAGACGGATGAAGCCTCCAGCGTAGCCAGTACCTTGTCAGCGAGGGATATCCAGGGCTGTACCGCTGAAGCCGCAGATTCGGAGGCGGACATTGTCCCGCCCGTTGTTCGGGCAATCGCAGGATGCTGAAGCAGCGCTGCGATATCGCCGTACGTCAGCTCTGCTGCGGGAATGGCTTCCGCCCGCTGAAGCAGCCGAAGCAGAGAATCGGCAGATGCTGCCTCCGGTTCTCCAGCGTAATCTTGCCCTTTCTCAGCATGCGCCCCCGAACTACGTTCATTTGCACCAACCTCCCCCGCAGCAAGCTCTTCCTCAACACGCTCCCGCGCAACTGTTTCCCCCGCAGTAAGCTCTCCCTCACCAAACTCCCGAACGACCTGTTCCTCCGCAGCAAGCTCTCCCTTAACACGCTCCCGCGTAACTGTTTCCCCCGCAGCCCGTTCTCCCGCACGGAACTCCCGAACGACCTGTTCCCCCGCCGCCCGCTTCCCCGCAGCACCCTTATTCACTCCGCCGCCCAACACATCAGCCGCCGCCGCATAACAACCGTCCCTTACCAGCAGCCGCACAAGCTCCGGGCGCTGATCCGCCAGGATGACGGGCAAATGCTCGGCCAGCCAGCCCTTGATCTCAAGCTCACGCCCGGCGCATTTGAATAGCCGCACCAGCCGTGTGACCAGCGGCAAGGGCTCCGGATGGAGCTGAGCCGCACTGGTGAAGCAGGCTATCGCTTCATTATCCTCGCCGATCTGCTGGCATGCCTGCCCCAGAAGCGTCCGGGTGAGATAAGTGCCGAGACCGGATTCCGTATGGTAGGCGGGAGGCGAAACTCCGATGTCGAGCGCCCGGCCCAGCGCAGCTTTGGCCTCGGCAAAAGCTGACACCTGCAGCAGCAAAGCCCCTTTTATATGATGAAGATCGGGATAATCCGGGAAGAGGGCAAGCCCCCGTTCACAAGCCTCCAGCGCACCCGGGAGATCACCTGTTACAGCCAGGCAGCGGATTTCGTATTTATACAGCAGATGAATATAGCTCGTATCCGGCTCCACATGGTCCAGCGAAGTCTGGATATGCTCCAGGGCATGCCCGTAATCGCCCAGCCGCATATATTCAACCGCCATATTGAAATGATGAAAAGCATCCCCGGGATTCAGCTTCAGCTGTTCCTTAAGCAGCCCGATATTACGGCTGATTTTATCTTTTTTCTCCACAACCCCGTCGGCATAGCCGTAATGATGAACAACGACAGTGCTCATATGCATCGCGGCGGCCGGGGTTTCCTGCACAATCACAGCGGCGATCTGCTCATGAATAATTCCGCTGAAGCGATAGCTCGCGCGGCTCTTAAACATGCGGAGGATCGGATTGACCGTAATGGTCTGCGAGGCGCGGTCCGTCCCCTTATGGTTATGAATCCGCACAAAAAACGCCTCATACTCCGTATGCTCCGCGCACACCAGCAATTCTTTTTTACTCCCGGGCTCCAGCTCTTCATCCGCATCCAGCACCAGAATCCAGGTTCCCCGAGCCCCGGCCAGGCCGGCATTGCGTGCGGACGCGAAATCCCCGTTCCAGGGGAACGGGATGATCCGGGCACCGAAGCTGCGGGCGATAGAGACCGTGGAGTCGGTGGAGCCTGTATCCACAATTATGATTTCATCCGCAACGCCGCGTACACTCTGCAGACAGCGGGCCAAAGTGTCGGCTTCATTTTTGACGATCATACATAAGGAGATCAGCGGTTTGCGCGGTGTTTTTTTCATAAGCTTAGGTCTGCTCCTCTCTGCCGCTGTCTGTAATTCCAAGTCGTGTGCCAGGGCGTGCGGTTCAGCACCTCGATGGAATGGGCAGTCGTGGTCCGATCCTCCTGAAGACGCCCGTGGGCCTGCTCCCCCTTGAAGCTGTTTGCAACTTCCCCGAGCCCCAACTCCGCCAAATGCAAATAACATAGCGCCAATCCGGCACTAGCTGCCTCATCCCCGGGAGATTCTTCGAGCGAAAGCCGGTACCAGTCCGCTGCTTCGGCATAATGCCTTTTATCCGCCAGCATCTCTCCGAGATACCGCAGCGTCGATCCCCGCGCTTCTTTGCTGCTGACCAGACGGATGAACAATTCCCCCGCCTCCGCCCGCCAGCCTTCTTCATAGAGCACCTCCGCCAGATCGCCTGTATGAGCAGGGAAACGATCCACAAGCAGCTTACCCAGTGTCACAAGCTCCAGCTTCACAGCGAGCCGGATTACCTCGGTAATGAGCGGAGAGTGGCCGGAATCAGCAACGGCTGCTTGCGGGAGGACTGCTTCTGACGACAACTGTGTATCGATAAAAAGCAATCCGGAGCGCAGCTCTGCAGGCGATTGCAACCATTTCTCCTGCTGGAGTTTCTCGCCAAGCTCCCACGTACAGACCGCTTCAAGGAGCCATAGCTGCCGCATAGTCTCTGTATCCAATTCCCCGGGAGACAGCTGCAAGGGTTGTGCCCGCAGCTTGGCTGCAGTCTTTCTGAACGCATGATATTTCCCGGTGCTGACCCAGGAAGAGAGGATGAGCAGCACAGTACCTGTCTCCAGCGGAAAAAGCTCGGGCGGCAGCTCAGCAATTACCTTATAAGCGCCAAGCTCATATAAAGTGCGGATAATTGCGCCTCTTGCTGCGCTCTGTCCGGTACCGGACAGCTGTATTAGCAGCCCTGCGATGTCCTCATCCGGCACCTCCAGCTGCTGGAAGGCAGAGGCGATACCCTGCATCGCCGGGAGATACAGCGAATGATGCTGCAGTGAACGGTGGAACAGACGGGCGGCCTCCTCCTGCTTGCCAAGCTGCTGTGAGATGACCCCCATGCGGTGCAGCGGGCGGAAGCTGTCCATGCCTTGTTCGCTGACATAAGCTCTGTGCGGAGCAGCGGCGGAGGAAGTGTCCACTGCATGCTGGTAAGACTGATACGCACGATCAGGAAGCCCCTGGCTCTCCCAGGACTGTCCCTGAATATAGTGTAAGTCGGGATAATCGCCATAACGCGTAAGCTCGCGTGTCAGGAGGCTGTCGAGCGCTTTTACTTTACCGGTGGCCAGATAGATTTTGCATAGATCACGAATCATGGACGGACGGTATGAGACCTGAAGCGGAGCATGGCTAAGCGTATGGTGCAGCAGTTCTTCGGCTTCCTTCAGCCGCCCGTCCTGACAGCAGGTGACCGCCAGATTATAGCTGTAAAAGGCATCGTCCGGCTCTTCTTCCAGCGCAAGGCGCAGCAGCTGTTCGTTGCGGCTGATTTTATTTTTGGCATTCATAAGGGAGGGCAGGTAGCCGAGGTGAATGATCTCTATGCTGCTGGTTCCGATTGCGGCGGCTCCATGTATTTTTAGAATAGAGGGATCTACACTTTCATGAATTCTTCCGCTGAAAAGATAGCCCTGTCCATTGCGGAATAACCGCACATTGCTGTGATACAGACGGTCCTCCGGATTACTCCCCAGCCAGTTCTCTATGCGCACTGTATAAGCTTCGGCTGTGCTGCCTTGCAGGATATCCTTGATTGACTCTATGGAAGTCTGCAATATTTCATCCGCATCCAGCACCAGGATCCAGTCGGTATTCGCGCAGGACAATCCGGAATTGCGTGCTGCCGAGAAATCATTACTCCACCCGACCGCATATACGTCAGCCCCATAAGCCCGGGCAATGTCCATCGTTTGATCTGAAGATCCGGTATCGGTAACGATGATTTCATCAGCACCGCTTAGACTGGCAAGACAGCAGGGCAGGAGCTCGGCTACATTTTTGACAATCAGCTGCACTCCGAGCGTTGGTTTGGCAGGTTTATTCACGATTGTTCCTCCTTGGCGGGCCATATCATTAGGTACTGCTTATTGCTAGTTGAGGCACAGGGTCGCGTTTTGCCGTCTTATGTAGAAGCAGAATGCTGCACAGGAAAGAGTACATGGATATCCATGCACTCTTTGCTTCTGCATCATATGACGGGCATTTCTTTTACGTTCCTTGTGCATCAAAAATGACATTAAGCGTAGAAGCCGCACCCGGCGTAGAGGATTGATAGGACAGGCGGGTGTATTTCAGGAACCGTGCAGGCACGATGACGTCAACCGAACCAGCCGGCAGCGGATTGTCGCCTGTAGTATCCACGAAATAGTTAGTTCCGTCCGCGCTGATCTCAACACGGGTATTCACCGGATTGGCTCCGGTATTCACAATGAAGTAAGAATAGGTGCCCAGTACGCTGGTAGTATTGGCCGGCAAAGGCGTGTAGGTATCTGAAGTTGCAATTCCGGTTGTAGCCAGCTCAATAAAGCTGCGTTGTGAAATCGAGGTTACGCTGCTCAGCGTACCGGCAGTGATCGTAGCCCCGAGCACGCTAGTGATGGTACCATCGAGCAGGTTAGTAACCGTACCAGCCGATGATAATGTACCAGCAGTAATTGTAGCCCCGAGCACACTAGTAATCGTACCGGCAAGGATGTTAGTAACCGTACCAGCCGAAGACAATGTACCGGCAGTAATCGTAGCCCCGAGCACGCTAGTGATGGTACCATCGAGCAGGTTAGTAACCGTACCAGCCGATGATAATGTACCAGCAGTAATTGTAGCGCCGAGCACACTAGTAATCGTACCGGCGAGGATGTTAGTAACCGTACCAGCTGACGACAATGTACCAGCAGTAATCGTAGCCCCGAGCACGCTAGTGATGGTACCATCGAGCAGGTTGGTAACCGTACCGGCTGAAGACAATGTACCGGCAGTAATCGTAGCCCCGAGCACACTAGTAATCGTACCGGCAAGGATGTTAGTAACCGTACCAGCTGACGACAATGTACCAGCAGTAATCGTAGCGCCAAGCACGCTAGTGATCGTACCATCGAGCAGGTTGGTAACCGTACCAGCTGAAGACAATGTACCGGCAGTAATCGTAGCCCCGAGCACACTAGTAATCGTGCCGTCGAGCAGGTTAGTAACCGTACCAGCGGATGACAATGTACCAGCAGTAATCGTAGCGCCAAGCACGCTAGTGATGGTACCATCGAGCAGGTTAGTAACCGTACCAGCGGATGACAATGTACCGGCAGTAATCGTAGCACCAAGCACGCTAGTAATCGTACCATCGAGCAGGTTAGTAACCGTACCAGCCGAAGACAATGTACCAGCAGTAATCGTAGCGCCAAGCACGCTAGTAATCGTACCATCGAGCAGGTTAGTAACCGTACCAGCCGAAGACAACGTACCAGCAGTAATCGTAGCGCCAAGCACACTAGTAATCGTACCATCCAACAGGTTAGTAACTGTACCAGCCGAAGACAATGTACCGGCAGTAATCGTAGCACCAAGCACACTAGTAATCGTACCGTCCAGCAGGTTGGTTAACGTACCAGCAGTAATCGTAGCGCCGAGCACGCTAGTAATCGTACCGTCCAGCAGGTTGGTTAACGTACCAGCAGTAATCGTAGCGCCAAGCACGCTAGTGATGGTACCATCGAGCAGGTTAGTAACCGTACCAGCCGAAGACAATGTACCAGCAGTAATCGTAGCGCCAAGCACGCTAGTAATCGTACCATCCAACAGGTTAGTAACTGTACCAGCCGAAGACAATGTACCGGCAGTAATCGTAGCACCAAGCACGCTAGTAATCGTACCATCCAACAGGTTAGTAACTGTACCAGCCGAAGACAACGTACCAGCAGTAATCGTAGCGCCGAGCACGCTAGTAATCGTACCGGCGAGGATATTGGTGACTGTACCAGCCGAAGACAATGTACCAGCAGTAATCGTAGCGCCAAGCACGCTAGTAATCGTACCGGCAAGGATGTTGGTAACTGTACCGGCAGATGTTAATGTACCAGCGGTGATCGTAGCGCCAAGCACGCTAGTAATCGTACCGGCAAGGATGTTGGTAACTGTACCGGCAGATGTTAATGTACCAGCAGTAATCGTAGCCCCGAGCACGCTGGAGATGGTTCCGTTTAAGATAACGGTGGTCAGATTTCCGCTGGCATCCGTTGTCAGTGGGCGGTCAATCAGAGTCGAAGGGTCCCGGCCGAAAATAAGCGTGCGCAGATTGTCCGGATTGGCTTGAAATGAACTGAAATTCGGCAAAGTTATTCATCCTTTCTTCATAGAATGGATATCGTCTGCTTACTCATGAAAAAACCCAAACCGTCGTCTGGGTCTCAAGCATATATAAGCTGGCGGGTGGAACAGGGTGAAGCCTGTACGTTTAAGCTGGACCATTCGAATGGTGTGATATTACTATATGGAGAATTTAAGAGGATGACTGGGTTGCGGGTGCAAAAATACGCATATTACCGAACAACCTGCCAGACGTCCTTGCATACTATGAGAATATGCTAGAACGAGGGAGGGTAAAGCTATGCCCAATGATGCTGTATTCAACCAGAACAGCCAGCCGCTGTATACAGAGCAGGTCAACACCTATATTGCTCCCGGTATTGATACCCTTCCTGAGGCGGGAGCCGCCATGTCAGGCTTATTGTTCGGATTTTCCTTTGCTTCCACAGTTACTACTGCAGCTCCGCTTGTGATGCAGGTATCCAATCCGGGCGGCAACGGACGTACGGTGTATATTTCGCGCGTAATCGCGAGCACCGGGACAGCAGCGGTAACCTTAACACTGCTGCGCAATGCAACAGTCGGGGGATCTATCGTAACCCCGGTCAACTATAACTTCGGCAGCGCGGTCACCAGTGTGACGACTGCACGGACAGCAACGGCGGCACCCACCGGAAGTCCGGCAACGTTAATGTCGCTGCTGCTGGCCACAGGTCCGGTGATTCTTGATTTGGACGGAAGAATAATTCTGTCCCCCGGCAGCTCGCTTACGATAAGCATTACAATTGCATCTGGCAGTACAGCGGCTACCGGGAACATCAGCTGGTGGGAGAACTAGAACCAGACCCGAACGGGAGGGAGCGGCTCATGCCTAATAATTATGTAATTAATGACAATGACCAGCCGGTCTATGTAGAGATGACGAATACTTTTCGGGCACCGGACATTAGCGCACCGCCGGAGATAAGCGCTTCCCAGTCTGCCGTTTTATTCTCGGCGAATGCTTCGAACTCGGCAACGATTGTCCTGGGACTTGCTTCTGCCATCATCACAGTGCGCATCAATAATCCGGCCGGCAGCGGCAGAACCTTGTATTTATCCCGCGTAAGCGGCAGTATCGGCGGGACCTCGCTGCTGACCTCCATCTCAGGAACCTTTACCATTGTTAGAGGAGGCACAATCACTTCGCCTGCTACTGTAACTCCGGTGAACAATAATCTGGGCAGCCCGGCGGCCAGTGCCATGACGGTTCAGTCCTCTACCGCGGCAATCACCGGAGGAAGCGTATTAGCCACTTATCAATTAGCGCCGGGAGTATTTACTCCGGCCTTTACCGGAAGTATCATCGTTCCGCCTAACAATGCAATCAGCATCAATGTAACCTCCTCAAGTGCTGCGGTCGGAACCATTATCTCTGCGCTGAGTCTGACCTGGTGGGAGAGATAACCGCTGTTTTGCAGTCGGTTCATAGCAGGAAAAGGGAGTAAACCTTGACTTCAGCACTGTTAAGGTTTATTTTTCTATAAATGGATAAAATGGATATTAATAAGGGGTGAAATGAGGATACATGAAGGATAGCTGCTTGTTTATACATGGCTTCACCGGAGGCGAATATGAGGTTGCTCCATTGTCCCAGTATCTCGGAGCGCATGATTGCCTGTCCAGAACGTTTACGTTACAGGGACACGGGGGCAGCCGCAGTGATCTGCTCCAGTCGGACCGCCAGGGTTGGCGGCAAAGCGCCGAGGATGAGCTGAGTACATTGCTGACCCGGACAGAGGGCGTACATCTGATAGGTTTTTCTACAGGAGCGCTGATTGCTTCCCATCTATCGGTTCAATATAAGGCCAGGATCAAATCACTGACTTTGCTGTCCACCCCTGTATTTCCGCTGAATCCGGTCGAGATCCTGCGGACGCTGGGGCAGCCGGAGATGATCAGGAATTACATCCGTAAATGGGGCTCCACTCCCGCGAAGGCCACAAGAGAATTTCAGCGTCTGGTCCGCGAGAGCTTTGAGATCTATCCGCAGATGGATCTGCCAACCCTCATTGTGCAGGGCAGGCGCGATCATCTGGTGAAATTCAAAAGTGCAGGCTATCTGGAGCAGACCATCCCCTCCGGCCGCAAGCAGGTGCTGATTATGGAAAAGAGCGGGCATATGGTCTGCCACAGCGAGGAGAGCCCGGCGATGATGAGGGAAGTACTGCAGTTTATCCGCAGCTCCGGTCATTAATTCAGGGAAGGTAGACGGACAAGCCGAAGAGCCCCTTTTCACAATTCAGTGGAAGGGGCTCTTCGGCATGCAGTTCTTATTGTATGATTTCACATTGACATTGCCTATAGTGCGTGTTAATTTCAATTTAAGGAAACCGGTTTCCCCGGATGGGGCCGGTATAGCCCAGCCAAGTCCAGTCCGGGTTATTCATTCGGACGAATTGCCTCATTTAATCTATTCAGTCCGCAGACTACTTACTGCTTCGCAGGGAAGACAACCTTGGAATCAGCACCGGCTCCAGCAGCTGTCCGCTCTCAGTAGTGACCGTGGTGCCAAGCCTGTCCATTAACAACCGTCCTGCGGAGACCCCGAGCTGGAAGGTATCCATATTGAGTGAAGTTAGCGGAGGTGTGGTATAGGGAGACAGCGGGTATTCATCGAACGTGGCGATGCCCAGCTGCGCCGGAATCTGAACATTCAGTTCCCGGGCAGCCTGGAGCACTCCAAAAGCAGAGAAGTTACTCATGCAGACAATAGCATCTGGCGGTTCTGCGCTTTGCAGCAGCTGTATAGCCGCGTCATAGCCATCCTCTTCGGCTGCTCTGCCATTGATAATCCGGTCGCTGCGCACCGGAAGTCCCGCCTGACGCAGTGTGGCCGTATAACCGGCGATACGGCGCAGGAACAGAGGCTCGTTCTGCTCGCCGCCAATAAAAGCAACCGAGGAATATCCCTGCTCCAGCAGATGCTTAGTCAGCACGGTTCCTCCCAGCTCATTGTCACAATCGACCCATGTTCCTGGAGGATTAATTTCACCGATCGAGATATAGGGGAACTCCAGCCTGTTAAGCTCTGCGCATAGCTCAGGAGTCAGCACAGAAGTGTTGGCAATGATACCGTCCACCCGCTTATTCAGCACCAGTCTGTGCAGGAAATGCCCCTCAGCCTGATCATGCTGAATGTTGGCAATGGTCAGCTCATATTTCAGAGGTCCGATGACGCTCTCCACCCCGCCGATAATGTTATAAAAGAACTGATTCAAAAATTCGCTTTCCTTAGACATATCGATCAGGATTGCGACCGTATTACTGCTTTGTCTGGCAAGTCCGGTGGCAATACTGCTGGGAGTATAGTTCATCTGTTTAATAATATCCCTGACCCGGGTTTTCGTTTCCTCGGATATTTTGGGAGAGTCATTCATTACCTTGGATACGGTGGATTTGGCAACTCCTGCCGCCTGGGCAATATCCTTAATCGTAACTTTCATAGCGATCCCTCTCGGTCATAACGGTATTTGTATTCCATGACAGTGAACTCGTTCTACCTGCCATAATAACACAGATTGTGCAAGCTACTCTATGCAGTACCAAAGGAGACTGAACCTGATGTCCAAGCATTTGTTTCTGTACCATACGGCTGAGGACCCTTTCGCTTTCCCGGCAGGTCCCGGCACCCTTAAATTGCGTTTATTTGTGCAGAGCGGACAGTCGCTCTGCTGTACCGTTATCCATTCCGACCGCTACGATTCACCCGGCAGCGAGCTTCCGCAGGAGATGGAGCGGACCGGTTCTGCCGGGGCCTATGACATTCATGAGGCGGTACTCCGGACGGAGACCGGCAAATGCCGGTACCAGTTCCATATCAAGAATCCCGCAGGGGAAAATGTATGGTATGGAGAGAGGGGAATGTCGGAGAACCGGGAGCAGGCAGGGGCTTTTCAATATGCATATATTCACCGTCCGCAGGCAACCCTGCTGCCTTCCTGGACTGCAGATGCGATTGTTTATCAGATTTATCCCAGCAGCTACAACCAGGGGACGTTACAAGGCATTGCGGACAAAATCCCCTATTTGCACGGGCTGGGTGTGACCGCCATTTATATGACTCCGATCTTCGAATCGCCTTCTGAGCATAAATACAATACATCCGATTATTACAAGGTGGACCCGGGCTTTGGTACGATGGAGGATCTGAGAATGCTGGTTGATACAGCACACCGACACGGGATGAAGGTTCTGCTCGATGCGGTATTCAATCATGCCGGGGATACGTTCTTTGCCTTCAAAGATGTGTTGGAGCGGGGAGAGGCATCGCCGTATAAAGACTGGTTCTATATCCGTTCTTTCCCTGTACGCCAGGCGCCGGTTCCCAGCTATGAGACCTTCGCCAAAGCGGAAGCCAGCATGCCGAAGCTGAATATGGATCATCCGGATGTAGCTGATTATATGATGGAGGTAGCCAAGTATTGGGTACGGGAGGCGGGAATCGACGGATGGAGGCTGGATGTGGCCAATGAAGTATCCCCGGCCTTTTGGCCGAGGTTCCGCCGGGAATTGAAGGCCGAGTTCCCCGACCTCCTGCTGATTGGTGAGATTATGCATGCTTCCGGACCGTGGCTCCGGGGAGACCAGTTCGACGGCGGGATGAACTACGTGCTGCGGGATGCGGTGCTGGAGTTTTTTGCCGGACAATCTGCGGGCCCGGTCCGCTTCATGGAACAGGTGCTGCACCAGGAAGCCCTCTATAATGATCAGGCTAATTCAGCTATGTTCCAGCTGCTGGGCAGCCATGACACCTTGCGTTTTCTGACTGCCTGCAAGCAGGGAGGGAGGGGCTGGGACCGTGAATCCACAAGCTTAAGCCGGATGAAGCTGGCTGTATTTTTCCAGATGACCTATATAGGTCTGCCCATGATTTATTACGGTGATGAAGTTGGAATGGAAGGGGCTACGGATCCCCACTGCCGGCAGCCGATGGTCTGGGAGGCTCAGGATCAGAATATCCTGCTGCAGGAATGGTACAAACAGCTGATCTCTCTGCGAAAAGAACATGAAGTGCTGCGGACAGGCGGATTCCGCCCGTGGTTTACAGACGAGCCGCGCAATGTCCTAGGTTATGTGCGGCGCAGTGAGCAGGACCGGATGGGCCTTATTATCAATAATTCTCCTAATGCGTACCAGCTTGAGCTATGCAATTACCGCCCGGACAAAACTGTGCTGGTTGATCTGTTGAGCGGACTCACCATCCGCACCGATAAGCGGATGCTTGTGGAGATTGAGCCGTTTGGCTGCCTGATGCTGCATTAAATGAAGATCTGCATGAAGCAGAGGCTCACTTCTTATTTTTGTTTTTTTTGAGCTGCCGGAATTCCTGGTTCTCCCACTGTTTGAGCAGCGGGTAGGGATCGAAGGCCCATTCGGTAATTCCGCGGTCACGGTAGATCCCGTAATGCAGATGGGGCGGGAATTTGCCCTGGGTGCCCGGACTGCCGTAGCCGGAGCTGCCGACCCAGCCGATGGTCTGGCCTGGAATCACAATATCCCCCCGGGATAAGGACTTCTCATAACCCATCAAATGCGCGTAATAATGGTAGCGGTTCTCGATATCACGAATGCCGATCCGCCAGCCGCCGTAACGGTTCCAGCCCTTGGTCTCCACCACTCCGAAGCAGGTGCTGCGGACGGTCAAGCCATGCGGTGCGAACAAGTCCGTCCCTTCGTGGACACGCGCCCCGCCCCAGCTCCGGCCTGTTCCCCAGGTGCTGCGGTAGGCGTAGTTCGTACCTATCGGCAGCGGGAAGGCGCTGCCTGACAAGTCAAGCCGCCCGAAATGCTCATACAGCTTGGCGAACTGGGCTATCCGCTGAGCTGCACGGCCGTTATGATAATACTCCCAGATGCCGATGCTGAAGTCGCTGGAGGATCTGCCGTACTTAAGCAGATGCTCTGCCATGCTATAGAGCACATCAATGTCATTCCCGGGATCGGCAATGCCGTCTCCCGTGCCGTCACGGCCGAAGCCGCCGAAGAAGGTGATGGATTCCGGGAACTTATCCTCCTGATTAGGGTTCAGGGGTCCGGACCATACGGGGGCAGGGATGGAGATACCGGTGAGCCGGGCGGGAGCTGCTGCAGGGTCTGTTTCTGACGCCGCAGGGCTTTTTTTCTTTTTGGCGACAGACCGTTCATATTGATCAATCGCAGCGAACCGGAACCAGGGAATTCCGGTTGCTGCACTCATCTGTTCATAGAGCCCTTTGCGTGCAGCGGCGGCGGCTTCTTTGCTGTCTGCGGCTACGGGACCGCTGGACGTCAGCAACGGCAGCTTATGATAACGGGCAGCGTGGGCGGGGGTACTCATAGCAGGGCTGCTGCCCCAGAGCAAGGCGGCTGCCGACATGCATATAAGGGTTCTCCGGGTGTTATAACTTCTGAATAGGGCAGGCATAATCTCAACCTCCTGTGTTCCGGACGCTTAGTCATCTATACATCCTCATGAAATGGCACCTTGCAGGTGCTTTTCTTTAGATTGAAGCAAAAGCGTTATTTTTATCCGTTACCGCCCAAAGGTTCACAAAAACAGGCAAATGACTATTCCACATGCTATAATATGAGGCAGCAACTTTTAACTATGAAAATGACATTCAGATCGAAAGCGGGGTTTCATCATTTTGACTAATAGAACAGCCAAACAGCCCAAGCCAGACTGGATCAAAATCAAGTTAACCACCGGTGAAGATTATCAGGAAATTAAGGGCATGATGCGTTCCAAGACGTTACATACCGTATGTGAAGAAGCGCGCTGTCCGAATATTTATGAATGCTGGGCGAACCGTACGGCAACCTTCATGATTCTGGGTGATATTTGCACACGGGCCTGCCGTTTCTGCGCTGTAAATACAGGCTTGCCGACTGAACTCGATCTGCTCGAACCCGAACGTGTAGCTGAAGCTGCAGAAGGGATGATGCTTAAGCATTGTGTGGTTACCAGCGTGGCCCGCGATGATCTTAAGGATGGGGGCGCGCAGATTTTTGCCGAGACGGTAGCCGCTATTCGTAAGCGTCTTCCTCTGTGCAGCGTAGAGGTACTGATTCCCGATTTCCTGGGCGACCGCGGGAGTCTGGAGATCGTGATGAACAGCAATCCGGATATTCTGAATCACAATATTGAGACCGTGGAACGCATGTCGGACCGTGTCCGGGCCAGAGCCAAATACCGCCGTTCCCTGGAGCTGCTGCGCCGCGCGAAGGAGATTAAGCCGGATATTCCAACGAAATCGAGCATTATGCTTGGGGTCGGCGAGGAGTGGGACGAAATTCTGCAGGCGATGGATGACCTGAGAGCGGCAGATTGTGATATATTGACATTAGGACAATACCTTCAGCCTTCGCCGAAACATCTGAACGTGGAGAAGTATTATCCGCCGGAAGAATTCGCTATGCTGAAGGAAGAGGGAATGAAGCGCGGCTTCAGCCATGTGGAGGCGGGTCCGCTGGTGCGCAGCTCCTATCATGCGCATGATCAGGTGAAGTCTGCTGCGGTTGCGCGTGAGGCGCGTTCGGTTTCCCAGGCTTAAGTGTAGTGCTTAATCTTATGTGCGTTCTATAATGTAATCTTTACAAAAATTTGCTGTGCAAATTTGCCACGTGACGGAGTCACAGGGGATAGGTTTTAAATGCTTTTTTAAAGTATTAGCTTTAAATTGGCTCTATGCTTTAGCCTTAAGGTTATGGCTTCAGGTTTCAGTTGTTAAGAAGGGGAAAGGACCAATGGCGCGTTAGCGGCGAGGTCCTGGGGTGTACGGTTGCACCACCCCTCCGCGTTGATGGAGTCGCGGAATGACGGCTTATCAACGCCCCCAACCCTCTCATAGAAAGGCAGGCGACACACGCTTGATCGTTATAGGTGGAAAAGGTTACGAGCTCATGCTCGATCATAAGGACGGCTGGAACCCGGAAGCATTTCGCGGAAGATACAGCGAGGTGCTGGACCGCTACGATTATATTATCGGTGACTGGGGGTACAGCCAATTGCGTCTGAAAGGCTTCTACCGGGATAATCACCCCAAGGTGAACCGGGATACGGCTATTTCAGGCATGGTGGATTACATTAATGAATACTGTAATTTTGGCTGTGCATATTTTGTGCTGCACAAGCTGAAGGAAGCTCCGCAGGAGGGAACCTTCAAGGATATTCTGATTAAGGAAGTTCCTGAACCGGGAACGGAGGAAGAACTGGAGCAGGAGTCTGCCGAGCCGGCAGGGAATGTGAAAGATCACCGCGAATCCCCGTCCAAGGGAGGAAACCGGGACAAGGATAACGCAGGCGGTTCGGGCCGGGAGCATGCTGCCAAAGACAGACCTGTGCGTGAACACCAGAGCCGGAATCACCGCAACAAGGAGCAAGGCAAGAAGAACCACAAAGAGTTCCAGGGCCGAGGCCAGCAGCAGGGGAATCAGGGTGGCAATCAAGGCAACTCGAATAATCATAAGCAGAACAGAGAGAATAGAGAGAACAATCCCAACAGACAGAACAAGCAAGATAACCCAAGCAATCAAAACAATCAAAACAATCAAAACAATCAAAACAATCAAAACAATCAAAACAAACAGGATAGCCAGAACAGCCAGAACCCGAATAACAGCCAAAGTTAGCAACGCCTGTTCACGGGGCGGTTATTCTCCAGGTTTTCTCCGGTGTTTCGGTGCATTCTCCCGCAGTGTCGCTTAGGCGCTGCCGATAACTTAAAGAGTCCCTCCAGCCACATGGCTGGAGGGACTCTTTCGATGTCAGTGCAGTATTTTAGCTATGGAGTCCAATTATTTAACCGATAATTTCAGCTGATTCTGGGCAGCGTTGTAGCTCCACGTAAGCAGCGGGAACTTTTTCTTGAAGGCACCCAGCTCGATGAAGGTTTCGCCGTCCTGGTATAGCGCCTCTTTGGCGGCCAGGGTGAATCCCGAACTTTTGCCGGCTCCGGTCGTAATCAGCACCTTCTTGTTCTTCGCGTCCCAGGTTACTTCACTCTCTACAAGCGCGGACAGTACGCGGGAGGAGGCATAGACTTTATCCCCCTGCTTGATCAGACCGACATTTCCGGCAAAAGCAGCACCGTTGATATCGAGAATATGATTGTCACCGGAGGCTGTGATTCCGGTTAGACCGGCGATTTGCAGAGCGGTGATCAGCTGGGCTGTTTTGCCCTTGATCTCAATATCAGGAGCGAGTCCGATGTGGTTGAAATCCTCCTTGCTTGGAGTCAGATACTTCATCGTTGTCAGCTTCAGCTCGCCGCCGTCCGACATGGGAATCAGACTCTGAATCCGCGCCTTGCCGTAAGAACGGGTACCGACGATTGTAGCCAGTTTGTTGTCGCGGAGTGCCCCGGTCAAAGCTTCGGAAGCACTGGCGGTGTATTCATTGGTCAGTACAACAACGGGAACGCCGATTTTGCTGCCGCTTGTGATCGTTACAGGTGTCAGTACGCCGCTCTGATCGGAGGTGTACATCATGATACCGGCATCCATGAACTTGGCGGCAATATTCTGGGCGCTATCCATGTAGCCGCCTGTATTGTCACGCAGATCGAGCACCAGTGACTTCATTCCGGCTGCCCGCATTTTATCCAGCGCTGTGGAGAACTCTTCGTCAGCGGTCTGTGTGAAGCCGTTGATGGCAATATAGGCAACCTTGGACCCGATAATTGTGCTGGTAACGGATGTTGTGGTAATTTCACTGCGGGTAACACTGTAGGATTTGCTAACGCCGTCCCGCTGGATCAGCAGAGAGACCTTCGTGCCGGACGCGCCGGCAAGCTCATCGCCTGCCGTATCATCTACCCTTACACCGTTGATCTTAAGAATGATATCCCCGCGTTTCAGACCGGCTTTCTCTGCGGGGGAACCGCTCATCACTTCTTCAATGTAGAGTTCTTTGGGCGTATATACGAGCCGGACGCCGATGCCGACATATTCCAGATCAACCGCGTGGCCGAAGTCAGCGGCTTCCGCCTGATCGAAATATTGGCTGTAGGGATCATCCAGCGTACTTACCATGCCGTCAATCGCACCACGGATGAGCGTATCCTGATCAATACCCTCCACATTGTAGTACTCAAGATATTCCATAATTTCATTGATGATATCCGTTTTGGAGGATTGCACTGCTTCAGTGGAAGCAGCAGCGTCTGCGGCCGAAGCGGCAGGAGCCCAAGCGATGGATAAAGCCAAGCAGCCGCTTAGGGCTGCAGTAAGGATCTTGGCTGATTTCATAAGTTCATACATCCTTTTGATATATTTTGATATTCTAGGATTGCGCACTATCAAAGCTGATGTGATAAGTGTCGTCAATGGTCCATGCGCCGCTTTCCGATTTGCTCAGAATGAAGATGAGGGACTGGGTGTAGCTCTCTCCCGATTCACCGTCTTTTATTGAGACTTCCGTGTAGACCGCAGCTTCGTCGGCCGCATAATAGTAGATATTCGCATTTGTCAGCGAGTAGCTGAGATCATAGGAATCGAAAAGATCCTGCAGATCGGCTGCACTGGCAGCGTCGTATTCCTCACCGTAAGAGGTCATTAGTGCCATGGTTCCATCAACATTCTGGGTAGTCATGTTCTGATAATATTTGCTGAGATTATCCTTGATTACTGTGGCGTCACCCTGTGGAAGCACCGCCTGCTTCATGCCTTGCTCGCGTGTAAGCAGCACAGTGGATTCCTGTACCTCCATTCCGGAGATTTTCCAGGACCCGTCCTTACGGACCAGTGTGTACAAATATTCGAACTGCTCATCCGGGATATAATAACCGCCGGTTCTAACCGAGCTTTCGACAGTGTAGACAGTAGCCTCGTCTCCGGCAAGACTCAGAATCTTAAGGCTTGTAATGGTATTCTTGAGGTCGTACAGCTCGAACAGGGAATTCATATCCGTTACAGATTCCATATTATCGGATTCGGAATCCACCAGGGAGTAGAAGCTGATGGCTTTTTCTTCATTATAATATTTATTGGATAATTGAATGAGTGCTGTAATATCCTTCTCATCGCTGGAGGAGGATTGCGGTACTGTAATTTTCACGCTCCGGCTGGCTGAATCCCAGACGGCTGTTCCGCCGGTGGCTTCAGCTATGAAACGCAGCGGTATGTAAGTTGTACCTGCCGTGGATACCGGAGCAACCGTAAGCTGCTTGACCGTACCGTTGACAGTAGCACGTTTGCTGCCGACCTTAAGGCTGATATTCAGGCCTGTCCCTGTCCCTGTAACTGTTCCTGTCTTGGAATCCCATAGCACCTGCAGCCCGAGCTTCTCGAATATAACCCGGAATGGCACCAGCACCGTATTATCCTTCAGATAAGGGGTTCCGGCGGTGAAGGTAAGATTGCTGTTGTTTATGTAGACTTTGATAGGTTTCTCTGCTGCAAAAGCGGGAACGGCCAGTATGAGGGCCAGCAGGCTCACGCCAATGAGGGATAGTAGTTTTTTCAATAGATTCTCTCCTTTTAATTAGCAAACTTTGTAAAATAGGTTCATTATACCATTTGAAAATTCCCTCTGTCCATTTCTTATGAACGATGCTCCGGAGGTAGCAGGACTCCGGGCAGGCGGCATGATAAAGCCGGAGAGGCGGGGCATCTCCGGCTGTAAGAGCAATGGAAAGCAGACGTATCATTTGGTTCGGATACCTTCTATTCCCCAGAAATCCTACACTAGAAACGCTTCACGGACACGGTTCCAGAAAGGGAAAGGGCGGTACCGGGCAAAACTGATTTTTTTGTCGGACACCTGGCAACGTACAGAGATCAGATCATCCACAGGAATATTGTTATGGTCCACGGTCAGCAGCAGACGCTGATCCTTGCGCGAGAAAATATCGCAGTGATGATGCTTGGGCAGCAGCAGCGGTGAACCCATCGTGCGGAATACCCGGTTATTAATCGAAGCAATCTCCGAAATCTGCAGCGCCTCGATCGTGGGATGCACCATGGCGCCTCCCAGACTTTTGTTATAAGCGGTACTGCCGGAGGGGGTAGAGATGCAAATGCCGTCACCGCGGAACATTTCGAAGGTTACATCGTTAATATCAATCTGGATGACAACCGTTCCGTCTACGCCTTTAAGTGTGAATTCGTTCAGGGCAATATGCGAGCTTGAACCGGACTTCTTGTGAATTTCCAGTTCAAGGAGCGGATACTGCACCATGCGTGGATTATGCGGCCCTATATCTCCGCACATATAATCGATCAGGGTCGGCAGCTCTTCAGCTTGCCAGTCCGCATAGAAGCCTAGATGCCCGGTATGCACACCGACAAAAGCCAAATTAGGAATCTGGTCGATAAACGTATGAAAAGCATGCAGCATGGTGCCGTCGCCGCCAATCGATATCACAATTTCCGGAGACTTGGCATCCAGCTCCAAATCCCGCTCCGCCGCCAGCTTGTGAAATTGCTCCGCTAGTTGGATGGACAATTCATCTCCGCGGTCCAGAACATAATATCTCAAGATGTACAGGCTCCTTTGTATGATTCAGTCATACACCGATCATAATCAATCTTGACCCGGAACACAATATTTGAATGAGTTAAAAACGCCGCAGCCTGCCCGCCAGCAGCAACAGCAGCGACAGCACAAGCATACAGGCCAGCAGCAGGCAGAGCAGGCTGATGCTGCTGATCAGGGCCGAATCCGGTGAAGCCAGGCCGGAGGCAACGGGCAGCGCCCCCCACTGTCCGGCCATTCCTGAGCTGACCACCGGCTTCCAGAGCAGAAGAACAAGCCCGGCAGAGAGCAGGGCATGCACTAACCGTGCGGCCATAAAGGGAAGGTAACGCAGTCCGGTGCCATTCAGTATACTGGCTACCTGGGCGTGAACGGATAATCCTCCCCAGGAGAGGATGAACGCTGCAGCGGCCACCTTGAACTGCAGCGGAATTCCTGCAGCCGCTTCTCCGGCCGAGCGGGCCCCGAGTGTCACCTCGAATAACCCGCTGACCAGAGCGGCCGAGAGCCCCGGCGGGAATCCGGCCAGGGACAGCAGCCGGCCGGTGGAACTGAACAGCATGGACATAATTCCGGCGCGGGCAAGCAGCTCCATCAGCACATTGAAGAATACTACCAGGCCCCCAACGACAATAATAAGCTGCAGCGAGGACTGGATGGCGTTCCTCAGCAGTTCGCCGAGACTTCGGCCGTCTTTACGGCGGGCTTCAGCCATGGCATTCATCGCGGTGCGCAGTCTGCCGTAGCTTGGTCCTGACGGGGCTGCAGATGAGGGCGCTGCGGGGAGAGAGGGAGCTGTCCCGGAGTCCACGTGTCTGCTGCGGCCATGAAATGACATCAGCAGTCCAACGATGAATCCGCCCCCGTAATGGGCAAGGGCGAGGATAAGCCCAAGGGAGGCATCATGGAAGAACCCGACGGACACGGCGCCAAGCAGGAAAATAGGGTCTGAGGAGGTGGTGAAGGCCACAAGCCGTTCCCCCTCCACCTTGCTGATCATTCCCTGCTCCCGCAGCTTGGCGGTTAATTTGGCCCCGACGGGATATCCTGACACATATCCCATGGCAGCCACGAATCCGCCGCTGCCGGGTATATTGAAGAGCGGGCGCATAAGCGGATCAAGCAGCGCCCCGAAGAGGTGGACGATGCCAAAGCCCAGCATGATTTCAGAAATGACGAAGAAGGGGAACAGTGAAGGAAACAGCACGTCCCACCAGACAGCCAGCCCGCGAAGTGCCGCATCCAGAGAGCTGGACGGATGGATCAGCATCAGCAGCATGCAGCCCGCCAGCAGGATACCGAGCAGCGGGCCGGCAATTTTGTTCAGTGACATTGATGGCACCTCCAATTCTATGCTTAGTTGTATGCCGGAAGTGGGACAAACAGCACAAAAATAACGCAGAAAGCGGTTACATTTACCGGTGCTTTTTCACCGGAATTATGATATTATAAAATTAATTAATGCACATCTGATCAAGATTGATTTAAGGGATGGAGTGATGGTGATGAGTGTAGTTGCCGGAGTTCTTGTTTGTGCTTTTGTATATGTAATCCGGGTCTCTCTTGTCCCGCCTGGTGATGAAGAATTTAGAACCTACTGACTAAACTACAGTAGTTAACGAGCGCTGAACTTAGGTTTGGCGCCTTTTTTTGTGTTTTTTTCCCTTAGGATGCATGTCTTAAGGCAGGGATAACTGTGTAGCTTATTTTTTGGTATAATAAAATAACTGCTTGTCAGATTAACAGGGAAGAAGGCTGAAGCCTCCAATGAATTCGAATGAGAGTCTGTTTGACAACCTGGGAGGTGCCGAGGGGGTTCACCGTCTGGTGGAAGTGTTCTACTCCAAGGTACAGCTCCACCCGCAGCTAAGTCCGTTATTTCCTGAAGATATTACTCCTGTACTGGAGAAACAATATCAGTTTCTAAGCCAGTTTTTTGGTGGTCCTGCCCTTTATTCGGAGCAGCACGGCCATCCCATGATGAGAGCCAGGCATATGCATATTCCCATCACTCCGGAACGGGCGGATGACTGGCTGAACTGCATGAAGGCCGCACTTGAAGAGACCGGTGTGGAAGAGCCCCTGCGTTCGTTCGTACTCAGCCGGCTGGCGGGTCCTGCGCATCATTTTGTCAATATGCCCCATGAATAAGAGCTGCTGTGAAAGGATGAGGGCATTTTGCCGGAATTAATACCCCTGTATTCAATTAAGGTTGTATGCTGCAACTGCGAACATGAATTTTCAACATCCAGAGTACGTCCCAGTCTCAAAAAAGCCATCCGCCGTGATGCTGATTTCTGCTCGTATTACAAGGATGAGAATCCTGACTATTATGTTGTACGTGTCTGTCCGAAGTGCGGCTTCGCATCCACGGAGAATTCAGCAGACAAACTGGTGGAATGGCAGCGCAAATCTTTTGAAGCGCAGGTGGGCAGACGCTGGGTAACCCGAGACTTCGGGGACAAGCGCAGCTGGGAGGTAGCTCTGGAGACTTACAAGCTGGCTCTGATCTGCGCACAAAGCATCAAGGACAAGGAACGGATCATTGCAAGTCTGCTGCATCATATTGCCTGGCTATACCGCTATCAAGGGGATACGGTACAGGAACAGCGTTTCTTGCGTTACTCGCTTGATGAGTATGTGAAGGTGTTCGAGAATGATTCCTCGGGAGGAAATGATGCCCGTCTGATGTATCTGATCGGGGAGCTTAACCGCCGTGTCGGCGAGTTCACTGTGGCTGTAAGGTGGTTTTCCCGTGTGATTAATGACCAGAGAATTACAGATGCGGCTATGATCCGCGCTTCACGTGAACAGTGGGCCATTCTGCGGGAGCAGATGCGCGGAGAAGAGATTGATCCGGACGGCCTTCCGTCGGCTACATAGAGAACCGTACTTGGATTTTGAATGTCGGTCCGCAGTCATCCGGACACCAAAAAGGCGTAGAAGAGAAAACTCCTCATACGCCTGTATTTGGTGACGGAAGCGGGGCACTGTCTTCCGCTGCTTAGCGGACAGCCCGGTCGAACAGCAGATAGTCCCCATCATTGTCGATGACCGTGGGGCTGGCACTGCAGCAGGGGAAGACCAGCAGCTTTTTTTTGCCGTCACGCACGATTTGCAGCTCTTTGGGCTTCATAGGCAGAAGAACATTCTCCTGGTCGCAGAACGGGCAATATTGTACGTACATGTCTCCCAGAATAATATCATAAGGCCAGGTATGGCTAAAGGGAATCATTCCTTGTCCTGCTCTGTACTTGCTTTCTTGGATAATTCGGCGATTTTTTGCAGCAGGATATGTTGAGGCATATGCATCAGGTGTTCCAGCGGAACTCCGAGTTGTTTGGATAACGTAATGGCCGTTTCCGGCGAAATTTGCAGTGGCTTCACAAGGGTGGCCTCCTTAACATTGGTGGACTATCGTAATTCACTTTACCATGGCTGCAGCACAAATACAAAGAAAACCAATATGAACAAAGGAATGGTGAGAATACATGAAACAGCCTTTATCATTGACCTGGGAACTGGAATCCATTTTCCCTGGAGGTTCGGCTTCCCCCCAGTTTGAGAGTTTTTTGAACCATCTGGAAGAAGACATTGAGAGCTTGCGCCGGCAGGTCGCTGCGGCAGTTGCGCCAACCGATGCTGCTTCTACGGAGTCGCTGGACGGTGTGATCGAACTGCTGCAGAGCTGTGCCGGACGCCTCACGCAGGCTGCAGAATTCACCGGCTGTCTGGGAGCCCAGAATCAGCAGGACAAAGGGGCTGTAAGGCTGTCGTCCAAGGTAACTGGCATGCGGGCCGGATTCGAGGGCGTCAGCTCTGCATTCGACAATGTGCTGCGCCAGACTCTGGACGGGGTATGGGCTGAATGGATGGCCCGGCCGGAGATTGCCCCGCTGAGCTTCGTGCTCAGCGAGAGCCGTGATCAGGCCCGTGAGAAGATGAGTCCGGAGCTTGAGAGCCTTGCGCTTGAACTGGCAGTTGACGGATACCATGGCTGGAGCGAGCATTACGAAACGATCGTGAGCCGGGTCCAGATTCCTTTTGAGGATGAAGAAGGCCTGAAGCTGCTGTCTGCCGGCCAAGCCTTCAACAAGCTGGATGACGAGGACCCTGAGGTCCGCAGCACCATGTTCCGCAAATGGGAAGAGGCCTGGGCCGGCGCTGCTGATTATTGTGCTGATACCCTTAACCATCTGGCGGGATTCCGCCTGAAGCTGTACAAAGGCCGGGGCTGGGAGGATGTGCTGAAGGAGCCGCTTGGCATTAACCGTATGACGCGGGAATCGCTCGATGTGATGTGGGAGGTTATTACGAAGAACAAGCCTGCGATAGTGTCCTACCTGCAGCGCAAGGCGAAGCTTCTTGGCCTGGAATCCCTGGCCTGGGTTGATGTGGAAGCGCCTGTCGGCAAGTCCTCCGGCAAAATCCCTTATGAACAAGCGGCAGCCGACATTGTTACCCAGTTCCGCAAATTCAGTCCGAAGCTGGCGGACTTTGCCGAACATGCTTTTGACAATGACTGGATTGAGGTCGAAGACCGTGCGGCCAAACGCCCCGGGGGATTCTGCGTATCATTCCCGGAGAGCAAAGAATCGCGCATCTTTATGACCTACAGCGGTACTCCGTCCAATGTATCGACGCTTGCGCATGAGCTCGGTCACGCCTATCATTCGTTCCTGCTGGATGACCAGCCGCTGTTCAATCAGAACTATGCCATGAACGTGGCTGAGACGGCCTCAACCTTCGCTGAAGTCATAGTGGCTGATGCACAGGTGAAATCCGCAGGCAATGCTGAGGAGAAGCTGGCGCTGCTTGAAGCGAAGATTCAGAACAGCGTAGCGTTCTTCATGAATATTCACGCCCGCTTCCTGTTTGAGACCCGCTTCTACGAGAAACGCAAAGAGGGTCTGGTGAATGCGGAAGAACTCTCTGCCCTGATGGAAGAAGCGCAGAAAGAAGCCTTCTGCGGTGTGCTCTCAGAGTACCACCCGCATTTCTGGGCCTCCAAGCTTCATTTCTATATCACGGATGTGCCGTTCTACAACTTCCCTTACACCGTCGGATATATGTTCAGTACCGGACTGTACCGGCTTGCGTTGCAGGAAGGCGCATCCTTTGCTGATAAATATGACAGCCTGCTGAAGGATACCGGAGTCATGACACTGGAGAATCTGGTGTCGAAGCATCTTGGCGTGGACTTGTCCAAGCCGGACTTCTGGCAGGGGGCCGCAGATTTGATTGCTGCAGATATTAATGAATTCCTGGAAATGACAGCGCATCTGGCCTAAGAATTTGTCGGAAATAAGGCGAATTGATTTTTTTGCAGTAAAACAATAGCTGTAGAATATGGTATGAATACGCAAAGCCCCTGGATACAGGGGCTTTTTTAGTAGCGTTTTTGTCGAAAAAGGGCGATATAAGGATGGATTTAGCTAATAGTATTAAGAAATTTGCGCATTCCTAGGGATAATAACCCAATTATGTTGAATAATGTTGTATGCGTTTAATTAGTGACCTATAATGTGCCTAAAGCCTTATATAAGGGCTGTTAGGCTGATATTTTACTACTCTGTATTTTTGCCCACACAAAACTTAAGCCATAGCTTACGAAACGTGTTTGTGAAGCTGAATCATGGAATTTGTATCACCCACAAAACTTCTAGGAGGATATGTATGTTGAGGACGGAACAACTATCGCTGGCAAGACAAATCGATCTGGTGTTTAAGGAACTGCAGGAAGAATTGTCAGGATTGACTTCCGGTATCGTATTTGTGCAAATCAGAAATAACGTCATCGGCAAGTTCGGCATCCGCCATAATCCGCTTGCCGGGCGCAGCGGGAGCTATGCAGCGGAGCAGGAAGGATTGACTGCGGGTCAGCAATCTTCTTTCCGGGTGATGGCTCTGGAGAGCCTGAAGTACAAGAAGCGCTGGACTCATGGCGAGATCAGCTATGAATTTGCCGTCCGCCAGGGGATGGTGGTTGTGGATGCGACACTGGAGTCTAATTACAATATGGCCAACCTGATGATCCGCTACCCCCGCAGTAACCATGGCGATGTCTCTGACCAATCCTTTGGCTGATTACCCGATTATATATATCTTTGGTATGCCCATATAAAAAGCCCCCCTGCGCTTCGACGAGAAGCGCGGGAGGGCTGTGAAGCTGCTCGGCCTAAGCTATGCGCTTGGCCGGATACTTATGATAAGGCTGCTACTACGAACGACCGGACAGTTGTTGCTCTGCCAGTTGCACCAGACGTTTGGTGATGTATCCTCCCAAAGAACCGGTTTCGCGGGAAGTGTAGTTCCCATAATAACCGTCAGCCGGGATAGTTACTCCAAGTTCTTGTGCTGCTTCATATTTCAACTGCTGCAGCGCTGCATTCGCTTGAGGAACGACCAGGTTGTTAGAACGGCTACCACGACCTTGTTGACCTGCTTGACCCATGTTTGTTCACCTCCTTCGCCCGTTGTGAAGATAGTATGAGCGCTAGGGGGAGAATTCATGCACGAATTTCGAAGGTTTAGAGGCTGGTAATTATATGAAATTTACCCGCCGGGATAAATCATCTGCAAGCTGCTGCCGAACACGAGTATCTGGCCTGGTTCAAGCGTGACCATTCCGGTGAAGGAAGCGTCCTGCTGAAGATTCGGCGCATCCGGAAGCCAGGTGAGCGGTTCAATGCAGAGGAACTGGTCAGCCTCTCCTTTGGTATAGAGGACCCAATGGCGGAATTGTTCCTTGTCCACCGAATAACGCAGTCCGTAGCCGTCATCGCGCATCAGTAACGCTTCGGCAGGCTGATGATCATCCATCCTCAGGGCCGTATCCAGATTCTTGCCTTGGAGATTCATATGGCTGTTAAGACTATCGAGTTCACCGAGCGGTAATAAATGTCCGCTAGGCAGGAGTTCATTATTTAGCTCATAAACGCTTTGCACAGGGAGAGTTATGCTCCAGCGCTCAGGGGCGCCGTCAAGCATAAACCATGTATGATAGCCTATACCAAATGGAATGCGACTGCCGCCCAGATGGGTAACCTTGAGTGTCTGCACCAGGTCAGGCCCCTGCAGGCGGAATGTCATCTCAAGCTTCAGCGGCTCGGGAAATTGCCTGATCCACTCCGGATCATCCGTAGTTGTGAATTCGGTTGTTACCGCGCAGCCTTCCTCGTCTTCTTCAATATCGCTGACACACCAGGCTTGGGTACGGTGCAGGCCGTGAATATGATGATCGCCTGAATTCCGGTCGAACTGGTAGCTGGTGCCATCGAACGCGAACTGCCCGTTTCGGATACGGCCGGGCGGTACCAGAAGCGGAATACCGAAGTGATAAGGTTTCTGAATATAAAAAGCCAAGTCGCTTTCATCAGGCTGGCGCAGGATTTGCCGCTCCTCCTTGCGGTCCCATAAGGAAATTACATTGTTCCCCAGCCGGGGCAAAAGCGTGACTTCCAGCTCACGGCTATGCAAAATGTACGTATCATAACCGTTCCACTGCCCTTTGGTCACCTGTTTCATAAGAGATATGCTCCTTTGATAAACTGTAATCAGATCATACACGAATATCCTTATCATACCAGATTTATTCAGCGGTGGTTAGAGATTTGACAACTTCTCCGGCACGCTCTATGATGAAGGCAACAATGAATGACAACAACGTGATGACAGGGACAAGTAAGCATGGACTGTACCTTCAGAAAGCCGGTGGCTGATGTGAACCGGTGGTGCACCTCTGACCGAATGGACCCTTGAGCGCCGCGATCGAACGGGCTGCATAAGCCTTCAGTAGACCGGCCGGCTCTTCCCCGTTAACGGAAGCTAAGGCTGCTTGCCTGTCCTTCAGGGATAACTTAGGAGCAGCGAATAAGGGTGGTACCACGGTCTCACGTCCCTTGCGGATGTGGGGCCTTTTTGCGTCCTGACGCAAACGGAATAAACAGATGATGGAGGATAAAGATCATGGCTAAAAAAGTATTATCGGGGATTCAGCCCAGCGGTTCGCTCACGCTCGGAAATTATATCGGAGCGATCAAGAATTTCGTCAAGCTTCAAAGGGAATATGAATGTTACTTCATGGTGGTGGATCTGCATGCCATTACGGTTGCCCAAGACCCCGCTGCCCTTCGTGAGAATTCGGAATCGGTAGCTGCATTGTATCTGGCTGCAGGCATTGATCCTGCCATCTCCCATGTCTACATGCAGTCCCACGTGCCTCAGCATGCTGAGCTGGGATGGATTCTGACGACACTGACTGCTATGGGTGAGCTGGAACGGATGACGCAGTTTAAGGATAAATCGGCAGGCAAAGAATCCGTAGGAGCCGGATTATTCGTATATCCATCGCTGATGGCTGCAGATATCCTGGTCTACAACGCCGATCTGGTACCGGTGGGTGAAGACCAGAAGCAGCATCTGGAGCTGACCCGCGACTTGGCGGGGCGCTTCAATCACCGGTTCGGTGATTTCTTCACCATTCCTGAGCCGTATATTCCTGAAGTCGGGGCGCGGATTATGTCTCTGGATGACGGGACCAAAAAAATGAGCAAAAGCGACCCTAATGCCGGCAGCAGAATCGGTCTGCTGGATCCGCCGGATGTCATCCGCAAAAAGATCAGCCGCGCAACCACGGATTCAGGACGCGAAGTGGTATTTGATCCGGCCAATAAGCCTGAGATCAGCAACCTGATGAGTATCTATGCCGAATGCTCGGGAATGAGCCTCCAGCAGATAGCAGACAAGTATGAAGGGCAAATGTATGGCGGCTTCAAAAAAGAGCTTGGCGAAGTAATCGTCGCCCTGCTTGAACCCATCCAGCAGAGATACCATGAGATCCGCAGCTCAGGCACACTGGGCGATATTCTGGCTCAAGGTGCCGAAAGCGCGCGCAGCAGTGCTGCCCGGACACTGGAAGGCGTGAAGGAACGGATGGGCTTCCTGCCTTACCGTTAAGAGGAGGGCAGCTTGCGCTCGGCCTTGCGTCTCAGCCGGGCTTTGATGATGAAGCCCCAGCCGATATTGAGCACGCACAGGGCGCCGAGCAGCAGCGCCAGCCAGATGTTATAGCTGATTGAAATGGAAGCTGCCGTAAGTATGAGAATTGAAGAGCAGGCGAACCACAGTGACAGACCTTTACCCATATGTTCCAGCCTTCCTTTCTGCTGCAATAGCGGTGGAGTGAGTCCCGGAGTGCTTTCTGCACCCCGGGATTTTCAATTCATATCATGAAGTATATACTGTAACCGCTTTATTGTGATTGTGCCTTATGCGGTCCGGGGCGTCAAGAGGCTGCAAGAGAATTAGACCTCAGGAAGATTTAACCTGCTGCAATTTTAGAACCAGTAAAGGTCCAATGACGGAATCCTGCACAGAATACAACATTTTCTTTATTAAATCGCCTCTAATCAAAAATTGTTGCACAAAAGGCAGCATTCTCCTCCTTCATAGCCGCTAAGCGGGGGAATTGCTGTATTTCATACAATAATTCGTAAAGAGGGTGAACTTCAACTCATTGCCCGTATAAATTAAAAAGATGGCATCCGCATGGGCGGATGCCATCCATCTACATGATATGCCTTGTTTACGCTGCTATGTCTTAACTGTCCCCGGATCAATGGCGAAGCGCTCATCGAGCTTCTCACTGCTGAGCCAGCCTACATAAGTATTCAGCGGATGATACTGGTTGTCCATGACCAGTACTGCAACGAACGGGAATTGCTTACGATGTAAATAACGAACATCCCCCCAGCGTACAATATAACCAGAGGGCAGCTCTTCGACCTCGGCGACAGCGTAAGAGGTAAAATACAGAAAAGCCTGAATATCCGGATGGGATTTCGAATGTTCAACCGCGGGGTGAGTGGAGCACACCGCATGCTTGAACCATTCCAGCTTGCCGTTGTTCAGCAGTCCGACGTTGTAGCTGCCATCCGGCTTGGCTTTGACCACGTTCCAGCGTGTAGGCGAAATCGTAGGGATGACAAAGTACCGGTCACCAGCATTATGGTGCACATCCTTGTTCTTGATGTTACGTGTGATACGCGCATGTACGAGCGTCCGCCAGATGTAATACAAGACGATGCTTGCGTATAGGGTAATGAACAAGGGTGCCGGAGGCACAATCCCGCTGATCCAGAGAATGATCGCTGCCGCATGGCTGCCGAAGATGAACGGGTCGAAGATGTGGATAATATTCCAGGCAATCCATTTCTCGGTGAACGGGCGTGCCGCCTGGGTCCCATAGGTGTTGAACAGATCCGAGAACACATGGATGGCAACGCCGATGAAGCTCCAAAGCGCAATATGGCTTAAGGCATGGAGATCCGTTAATCCGAAGACCGGACCTATGACCACTGTGATCAGAGCCGGCCATAACAGTAAAAAGGGCAGGGAATGGGTGATTCCCCTGTGATTGCGGATATAAACTGCGTTGTCCTTCAGCCGCAGCGCAGTATCAGCATCCGGTGCCTGAGAAGCGAGTACAGTAGCGACCATTACGGCACCGGCAAGTGTCCCATTCGCGGCGACTGAAGGATCAACGAACGACAGACCGGCGAGTCCCAGTCCCATAACAAAATGTGTAGCGGTATCCATTGGTCAGATCTCCTTTGTACGGAAGTTCTCTATTAATAACTACCCAATTTAGCGTCCAGTTATTTAGGGGGGAGGAAATAAATATTGTCACGTAATTGTCGAATTGATGAACATCATGGTCAATGATTGTCAAAGTCTTTCCCAGTTTGCTATGATAAAGTTAATAGCGGAGCGAGTAATATTATCCAGATGCAGCCGAACGGTTACTAAGGCTCCGGCGGAACGTTAAGAAGTCCCTTAGAAGGAGGAACACCATACGTGGACAATCAATTGAGATATCAAGCTTCTTCCGATTCCGCATCAATGTCTGCCAAGTCTCCACCGGAAGGTGCAAGCTGGCGCGACTTCATTACGGTGACGAAACCCGGTATTATCCGTTCCAATCTGATCGCTGCTTTTGCAGGCTACTGGGTAGCTTCAGGCTGGGATGTACAGTATGGGCGATTAATCCTTACCCTGCTAGGCACTATGCTGGTTATGGCCTCGGCCTGTGTATTCAATAATTATTTCGACCGGGATCTGGATATGAAGATGGAAAGAACCCGTGAGCGGGGCTTGCCTACAGGCAGGCTGAAGCCTCAGACAGTGCTGCTGTACGGCATTGGGCTGGGTATTGCCGGCCTGGCTGTGCTGTTTGCTTTCTGCGGAGTACTGGCTGGACTGTTTGGCATCGTCGGCATGTTCGTATATGTTGTAGTGTATACCCTTTGGCTCAAAAGAACATCTACCTGGAGCACTTCCGTGGGAGCCATCTCCGGTGCCATGCCGCCTGTAATCGGTTATGTGGCTGTTACCGGAACCGTAGACCTTGGTGCCTGGCTGCTGTTCGCCATGCTCTTCCTGTGGCAGCCGCCCCACTTCTGGGCACTTGGTATCCGCCGCAAAGAGGAGTACAGGGCCGCAGGGTTCCCGCTGCTTCCAGTGGTCAAAGGGACGCGCCGCACCAAGTTCCAGATGATCCCTTATGTGGCACTGCTGCTGCCTATCCCTGTACTGATGTACATGTATGACTATGCAGGAATATTTTATCTGATCGTATCGTCAGCTTTGTCGCTGGCCTGGCTCTATTTAACCTTAACCGGATTTAAGGCGAAGGATGATGATGCCTGGGCCAAGAAAAATTTCTTCTTCTCCATTAACTATCTGACCATAAGTCTGATTGTGCTGGTATTGAATACGATCCACGGTTAAATTTTAGATACACGCGGTGGAAGTACGGATTCTTATGATGAATGGGGAGGGGTCCTGTGCAGACCTTGAAACGCTATAAATGGACCTGGCTGATGCTGCTGGCGGCGGTAATTATGGCCGTCTATCTGGTAGTGAATTCGCTTAGCTTCGGAGACAAGAAGCTGCCGGTCATCGGGGAGGTACAGGACTTCTCTCTGGAGAATGTGGATGGACAGCAGGTGAGCCTTGCGGATACGGCAGGCAAAGCAAGGCTGGTCTATTTCTTCTTCACCGAATGCCCGGATGTGTGCCCTATTACTACTTACATGCTGTCACAGACACAGGATCTGCTGGTGAAGGATGGCAGCTTCGGCAAGGATATTGAATTTGTCTCCATTTCCTTTGACCCGGAGAACGACACACGTGAAGCGATCAGGGCATTTGGCGACAAGTTTCATGCCGATTATAACGGCTGGTATTTCCTGCGCGGGGATCAGGAGCAAGTGCGCAAGCTGGCGGCTGAATCATTCAAGGTTCTTATCTACGGCAACAGTAAGGATGATTTTGCCCATGCCAACCTTATTGGTCTGGTAGACCGGACCAACCGCCTCCGGGGATTATATGATGCCGGGGATACGGAGAATGTGACTCCGGAGTTTCTGGCCGAATCGGTTAAGAAGCTGGCCCGTGAATAGATTTGCCCGAATAAATCAAACGCCTTGCCGGACTCCTTCCAATTAAGGAGGGACCGGCAAGGCGTTTTTGGTGTTGACTATAGACCGAAGCCAGCTAGTTGTTGCTGAACGGCTGCGGATAGAGAATATATTCCTCAAGCCCGGCTTTTTCAAGCTGGGTGATGCTGTACTCGTCAGGAGTGCCTTCGACACCGGCATAACCCCGCCGGGTATACATATGCACCGCATCGGGAAAGGCATCGCGCAGTACGCCGCGGATTTTTTTGCCGGAGCTGTCATTGTCCATATACAGGTATACTTCTCCATCACCGACAGTGCGGCGCAGGGATTCCAGCTTGAGTGTGTTCAAGGTGCCGAAAGTGCACAGAATGTCGACCTCCGGCGCGAGCAGCCGTCTCAGCCGGCTGCGGTCATTCTTGCCTTCGACAATAATGGTAATGGACATAGGTGCTCACTCCCGGATCGTAGTTGGTTATGACGATATTGTACCTAAGCTTCGCCAATTTTAACAGTTCAAAGAGCAATATGTATTCATTCCCCGGGAAATGTCGTAAAAACAAACGTCATCAAACAAACAATCACCCGGCAGAAAAAATGCGGGTGATTGCTGGCGAATGCGGCTGGAATCAGGCGGCATGGCCGTTCAAGCCCGGAGAATAAGCAGCGGGACTGCCGGATCTTCCGGGGGGGAGCAGCAGAAGGGCTGTCATCAGCAGCACGAAGGCAATGAAGTAAGGGGAGACATAGTCCCGCAGCTGTCCGGCGGCTACCGGCCCGGCAAATGCCCCGAGCGACATAGCAATGGATTGCAGCGAGAAGGTACGTCCCATCCGGCCTGCACCGCCCAGACTGATGAACAGGGAAGCCATGGCCGGGAATAACACACCTTTGGCTGCGCCCAGCATGAACAGAACGACTCCCGCCGGGATGCTGCGGAAGGCGGCCAGAGTGAAGAAGCAGATCGCCATTCCCAGCAGGGCGGCAGCAATGCGGATGCCAGGGGCCAGCCGGTTCAGGAAGAACAGGCTGAGGGTTAGTAGTGCCCCGAGGCTGAGCAGCGACAGCAGAATTCCGGTCGAAATCATTCCGCCGCTTCCTTGAGACAGCGGAAGTTCAAAGAAGAGTACCCCTTGGGAGCAGGATACGAAAAAAGGCAGCAGATAGTAGCGCTTAGAGACTGGAATAACGGCTGACAGCGGATTCGCCGCTTTCTCCTGCGGCAGCGGCAGAGCGGGTTTGTGTACAGCCAGCGCAGGAGAATGCTTCGGGACACTGAAGAAGGCCATCACACCTGTCAGGATGAGCAGCCAGCCCAGCGTGCTGAAGGTACCGGAATAGCCGGCCTTGGCCACGATGAACGCACCGGCCGCCGGTGAGACCACAGAGGCCAGCGTGTGGATGATTCCGTGGCCTGACATGTACTTGCCCTGGGTAGCCGGGTCAGAGGAGAGGGAGGCCAGTAGGGTCATGCAGGCAGGCGAGAGGAAGGCCAACGCGAAGCCGCTTGCTGCGCGCAGCAGCAGCAGATGCCAGGGCAGCTGCGCATGAGCCTGGAGCAGCAGGATTAGTCCGGCTGCTGTAAGGGCAAAGACGATGTAACGGCGGCTGCCGTTGCGGTCAACCAGTACACCGGCCAGCAGGTTGCCGGGGAGGTGGGTCAGCGAATACATCCCCATCATCCAGCCGATAAAGGCCGGCCCAGCTCCCAAAGACATGGCAAACGGCGTCAGAATGGGATACTGGGCATGCAGGTCAAAGAAGGCAAGGAACAGAAACAGATACAGCCACAGCGCGGTTTTCACGGGTAACACCTCCAGATTGGTGGCCAGCCGATGAGTAATGGAACGGAATTCACTTGGAAGAAACGGCCTACTTGTACTTTACGTGCACCGGAGGGGGCTTATACCATTTTCTTGGCCAGACTCTGTATGCGCTTCTGCAGCCCGGGAACCATGAATTATAAGAGGTATTCATGTATAATAATTATTATTAATGATATGTCTGACGGGACAGGAGTCCCGGAGTGGCGAAATTTGCGATAGGGGTGTTGTGAAATTGATGGATCCGGCAGTGTGGTCACAATTTATCAGAGAGAATTGGCTTGTTATCGTTATTGCGCTTGTCCTGCTGTTTGCAGTAATTAATCTCGTTAAGACTGTATTGAAATGGGCAATTGTTATCATTATCGTTGCAGGCCTGTTCATCTACAGCGGGGTGACCATGGATCAGATAGGTAATGCTGTTAACAAAGTGGCGGACGGGACGGTCAGCACACTGAAGAACGAAGCGCAGGAAGTCATGCTTAAGGAAGCGCAGGATGCGGTGTATACCTCCGGCGGTGACGGCACTTTTACGATCACTACTCCAAACCTGGAAGTGAAGGGCTCCGCCGCAGAGGATAAGGTTGAAGTAATCTTCCGCGGGGTCAGTCTTGGAAAGTGGAGTGTAACGGATACCACCAAAACATTTATCGATGAAGCCCGGAAACAGGCCGGCAAATAAAAGTGCAGCTGAACTTTGGGCAGGCAGGCTGGCCGCAGAAGGAGGAGCGAGAGAGATGCTGAACAGCTGGTTAGATAGTCTTAGTGAAGCCAATATCATCTCGATCGTCCTGCTGGTGGTCGTGCTGTTCTCCGTACTGCAGGGATGGGGCCGGGGCTTCAAAAGGGCGGCCGGAGGGCTGTTCGGACTGCTCGGCTCCGGAATAATGGCGATCGCGGCCCTGATCATGGCGGTTCCGGCTGCTGTATACCTCTCGCCACTAGCCGGGGAGTGGGCATCAGGCGTTGTTCTGCCTGACATCCGGCTGAGCCAGTGGCAGCAGGTGTATTATACAGCCGTATCGGTGCTGGCGAACTCGCCGCTTGTGCGGTTCCTGCTCCTGCTGCTCCTGTCCTACAGTCTGATCCGCCTAATGCTGGGTCTGCTGTTCCTGCTGCTGCCTTTCCGCCTGCCGCGGTTTTCGTCAAGGCCGGGAGGGAAGATCACGGGGGCCAGCCGCTTAAGCGGAGCCGTTCTAGGCTTCGCCGCAGGGCTTGCCCGCGCACTTGTCCTGGTCTTCGCGCTCTACATCGGCGTAGGGCTGAATCCGGACAGCGGCTTCAGCCGCTATGTGGAGTCCTCGCCGATCTACAGCCAGAGTGCGGCAGCGGTATTTGAGCCGCTGGCCGGTGAACAGGTCCGGGGGAAGCTTCCGGTGCTGACCAAGGCGGTAGCCGCCGAGATGAATGATATTCTGCGGCGCAAATATGAAGTGATCGACCATGATATCTCCGCGGACATCGCCGGTGCAGCCGCAGATATTGCCGGACAGGCTGACGGGGATGAAGAGAAGGCCAAGCTGCTCTATGATTGGATCGGCTCACGCATCACCTATGACTATACCAAGGCAGAGAATTATGAGCAGAAACGGATCTGGCATGAGCAGACCCCGCAGGATACTTTTGATACCCGGCTGGGAGTATGTATAGATTATGCCCGTCTCTATGCCATGATGGCCCGTTCGCAGGGCCTTCAGGTGCGGGTTGTAACCGGCAGGGGCTATGACGGGCAGGGCGGTTATGGTCCCCATGCCTGGAATGAGGTCTATATCAGCAGCAGGGAAGCCTGGATTCCGCTGGATTCTACCTGGGCCAGCAGCGGTAACTGGTTCAATACCAAGGATTTTGATTCAACACATATCAAGGAAAACATCCTCTGACAAGAAGCGGGAGCTCCTCCATCTATGGTACAATAACAGCGTGTAAGAAGAGCTCTGCCTGTGGACTGCCGGATATACGGTTTTGCATAACATACAAGGAGAGGACATGCTGTGAGATGGTTCGGTAAGCCGGGCTCCCGCCCGGATGGAGGTTCTGCCCGAAACTACCTGAGTTTACGCATAAATCTGTTTTTCTTCGGCACTTTTTTTATTTTCTGCATTATTATTATCCGCCTTGCAGGGCTGCAGTTTGTGGAGAGTCCTGAGCTTACTGAGGTCGAGGCCAGCCGGGAGACCAAGGATGTGCCGCTTGCGGCGATCCGGGGAATTATTCATGCTGCCGGCGGTGAGAAACTTGCCTATTCCACATCCATTCAGTCGTTATATATCACTTTAACCAAAGAATATACAGCCAAAGCCAAGAATAAGGACACCGGAGTATACGACTTCACTGCTCAAGCCAAGGCAAGGACGAAGTCACTGGTGGCGCGGCTCACGTCAGTTTTTAATGAATATGGTGATCCTTCCGCCAAAAAGCTCTCGCAGGAGGATATCCTTGCTCTGCTGGATCTTGATTATAAGAAATCGCTTGGTTATGTCCCGCGTAAAATCAAGACGGGGCTGACGGTGAAGGAAATCGCTCATTTCATGGAGAACAAGGAAAGCTATCCTGGGGTAGCTGTTGTGGAAGAAAGCGTCCGCCATTATGACAAGGATACAGTGGCAGTTCAGACGGTAGGCTATATGAAGCTGTTCCGTTCTACAGAGGACTATAATATATACAAGAATATCCGTAATGCCATGAAACAAACGGGTGCTGATCCCGGCCTGACTTACAGGGAAGATGAATTTGTCGGCATCTATGGTCTCGAACAGCAATATCAGCGCGAGCTTAGAGGCAAGAACGGTTATCAGACCCTCTCCGTTAATCCGCAGAACATGGCTGAGGAAGTCATTGCATCGGTTCCGCCTGTCAAGGGCAACGATATCTGGATGACGATCAATAAAAACGTGCAAATGAAGACAGAGCAGGCCATTATGGATCAGATCCGCTGGCTGCATACCAATCCGGTCCAAGGCAAATATCATCCGGATGCCCTAACCGGGTATGCGGTTGCGATGGAAGTAGATACAGGCAATGTAGTAGCGATGGCCAGTATGCCGGACTATGATACGAATGTCTGGAATGCCGAGAAGCTGCTGCCGGAAGTATACGATAAGATCAAGGATAATTACCAGAACGGGACGATTAATGAGAATATCTCCGGCTTCTCAGGCAATGGGCTGAAGTCCTTGATTTTCCTGGGTTCCACAATCAAACCGTTAAGTGTGTTAATTGGTCTCAATGAAGGCTTATTCACCACCACCGATACGTATACGGACAAGGGAATCGCGTATTTCGGCAAGGATGACAGTTCCTCTGTAAGCAATTCCTCAGGGCACGTCCTGGGGCCGCTTGATCCGGCCAAGGCGATCCAGGAGTCATCCAATGCTTTTATGGTAGACTGGGTCGGCAATGCGCTCTATAAGAAGTATCCGAGTGAAGGAATCGCGGTATGGGACAAGTATATGAAGGCCTTCGGACTTGGGGTTTCGACACAGAGTGGACTGCCGGGTGAGAGTGCCGGAGTTGCCGATTATATCAACACGAAGCAAGCGGGTTCTGTCCAGGCGGCGTTAGTCTTTGCCTCCTTCGGTCAGAAAGGCAAGTATACCGCACTGCAGCTTGCCCAATATACAGCGACGCTTGCCAATGAAGGGGAACGGATCAAGCCGCAGCTGGTCAGCAGGATTACAGATGCCGGAGGCCATACGGTCAAGGAATTCGGACGGGAAGTTCTGGACAAAATTACGTTTGATCCTTCGTACTGGAAGGAGATCAAGCAGGGGATGAACACGTCGGTTAAGGTGTTTGACGGATTCCCGTATGATTTTGCCCGCAAGACAGGGACCTCTGAAATGGATGCGTACGGTGCGGTCCGTGACAACGGAGTCTTTATTGCTTATGCTCCTCGCGAGCATCCCAAGCTTGCTGTAGCGGTGATTATTCCGGAAGGCGGCTTTGGATCGAACAGTGCTGCACCGGTGGCCCGCAAAATATTTGAAGCCTATGACTCAGAATACGGGCTCGATGGAGTCCCCAAAAAAAATCTTCCGCCAGTAGAGCAGAAACAAGAGTCAACTGTGAACTAAGAGGTTTATATTATTTTTCCCGCTGAAACGGTGCTGTCCTTATCAAGGGCAGCCAAGCCGTTTCCACTTGAGATGTAGAGGAGTGAAAAACTGTGAGTGTTTTCCGAAAGCAGGCCTCTCCCCCGGACGAGAAGGACAGCAAGAGTTCGCTTGGCCTGCGGCTCAACGTGTTTTTCTTCAGCACGTTTGTAATCTTTTGCGTAATTATTATCCGTCTGGCTGTTGTGCAGTTTGTGGAAGGACCTAAGCTGACCGAGGTGGAGACCAGCCGGGATACCAAAAGTGTACCGCTCGCGTCCATCCGTGGTGCGATTCGCGCAGCCGGAGGAGAAGAGATTGCCTATTCGACCTCCGTTCAATCGCTGTATATCACCCTGACGAAGGAATATACGGCCAAAGCCGTGGATAAGGAAACCGGAATCAGTGCACTGAAGCCGGAATCGAGAGCTAACGCCTATGCGCTGGCAACCCGGCTGGTCGAGGAATTCGATAAACATGGTGATCCGGACGGCGAGAAGCTGACGGTGAATAATGTAATTACTTCATTGGATTTATATTTCAAAAAATATTCGGGTTATATGGCACGCAAGATCAAATCCGGTCTTACCACCCAGGAAGTTGCTTATTTCATGGAGCATAAAAGCGAGTTCCCCGGTCTTGAGATTGTTGAAGAAGGCGTGCGGCATTATGACAAGGACACGGTTGCTGTGCAGACAGTCGGGTATATCAAGCCCTTCAAATCGTCCAGTACACTTAATATTTATAAGAACATCCAGAACGCAATGAAGAAGATCGATGCCGATCCCGGCCTGAACTATAAAGATGATGAGTTTGTCGGCTTTGACGGTCTGGAGCTGCAATATCAGCGGGAGCTGCGCGGCAAGAATGGTTATCAGGTCATTTCAGTGAATCCGCAGAATATGGCCGAGAAGGTTGAAGAGGTTGTGCCGCCGGTCAAGGGTAATGATGTCTGGATGACGATTAATAAGAACGTCCAGCTCAAGACGGAAGAGGCCATTACGGAGCAGATCAGCTGGCTGCACAGTCATGCCGTCCAGGGCAAAACCCACCCCGATGCACTCACGGGTTATGCCGTAGCCATGGAAGTGGATACAGGCAATATTGTTGCCATGGCCAGTATGCCGGATTATGATACTAATGTCTGGACGGCGGAGAAGCTGGATTCCGATACTTGGAATAAAATTATGGGTAACTATCAGAATGGGACGATTACTCCGTATTCTTCGGGGATGTCCGGCCATGGATTCGGTTCTACCGTATTACTGGGTTCAACCATTAAGCCGCTGAGTGTGCTTGTGGGCTTGAACGAAGGATTCTTCAGCACCTCTTACCGGTACAATGATAAAGGGATCGCTTATTTCGGTAAGGATGACAAATCCTCCGTGCGCAATTCCTCCGGACATGTCTACGGTTCGATGGACCCGGCCAAAGCGATTGAGGATTCCTCCAACGTATTCATGGTGGATATGGTCGGCAAGAAGCTTTATGAGCAATATAAGGGCAAGGGGATTGAAGTTTGGGATAAGTATATGAAGGAGTTCGGCCTCGGTGTCTCCACACAGAGCGGGCTTCCCAATGAGTATCTGGGACAGATTAACTATACCGATATCAAGGCAGCGGGCAGTGCGCAAGCCGCACTGGTCTATGCCTCCTTCGGGCAGCAGGGCCGTTATACGGTACTGCAGCTGGCACAGTATGCTTCCACGCTTGCCAATGAAGGTGTGCGCATCAAGCCGCAGCTGGTCAGCAAGATCACCGACTCTGAAGGCAATGTGGTCAAAAAGTTTGAGCGCGAGGTGCTGGATGAAGTAACGACCTTTGACCCGTCCTTCTGGAGAGAAATCAAACAGGGCATGAACAGTAAGGTTACTGCATTTACGGATTTCCCTTATGATTTTGCCCGTAAGACAGGTACCTCCCAGCAGCTGGGGAAAGGTGAATTGCGTGATAATGGGGTATTTATTGCTTTTGCCCCGCGTAATAATCCTAAGTTAGCAGTTGCTGTGGTCATCCCTGAAGGCGGGTTTGGTTCCAACAGTGCCGCGCCGGTCGCGCGTAAAATATTCGATGCGTATGACTGGGAGTACGGGCTGGATGGCAACCCGAAGAAAAATGTAAAAACTGCAGATCCGGCCAACGGAGATGCCGTAAACACAAACTGACGAACCGCCGTAGCCTGATTGACAAATACTCAGCTGCTCCCGACCGGGAGACATACAAGAATGGAGGGGTGGCAAATGATTGCCAAATACCGCCTGCTTGCATTGGATATGGATGGAACCCTACTGAATGATGAACAGAAAATCACCCCCAAAACGGTGGAATGGATCAAAAAAGCGATGAATGCCGGCGTACATGTCTGCCTGTCTACCGGACGTTCGTCCCGGAGTGCGATGCCTTATGCCGTGCAGCTTGGCCTCGAGACCCCGATGATTATGGTAAACGGAAGTGAAGTCTGGCGCGCACCGGGAGAACTGTACCGCCGGTCCCTGATGGATGTGGAACTGGTCAAACAGATGCATAAGATTGCCGAAGAGTTCGATATCTGGTTCTGGGCATATTCCGTGGATGAAGTATACAACCGCGACACCTGGGACGGCGAAATTGACAGCAGGGAATGGCTGAAGTTCGGTTATTCTACCGAGGATAATGATATCCGCCATAAACTTCTGATGCGTCTGCAGGAGCTGGGCGGGCTGGAGATCACCAATTCCTCGCCGTTCAATCTGGAGATTAATCCGCTTGGCGTCAACAAGGCATCCGGCATTCTGGAAGTCTGCAAGCTGCTTGGCATTAACATGTCCCAGGTTGTGGCCGTCGGCGACAGTCTGAATGATCTGGCGGCCATCCAGCAGGCCGGATTCGGAATAGCGATGGGCAATGCCCAGGAGACCGTTAAGCAGGAAGCCGATGCTGTTGTGGCTACGAACAATAATGACGGGATCGCGGAAGTGATCCAGAAGTATATTCTTGCGGAAGCCGGAACCTCGGCCGGTAGGATTTCTAAGCAGGCTTAGCTTACTTATCCTATCCAAAACAAAACTTGAGGAGTTGAAGGAATTGACGATCCTGGGTTGGATTCTGATCATTGCTTTGTTTGCAGTAGGGCTGGCAGGAGCGGTATATCCAATCCTGCCGGGCGCGCTGGCGATTTATCTGGCCTTCTTCGTATACGGCTGGTTCTTTTCCTTCCACTCCTTCGGCGCCTGGTTCTGGATTATCCAGACACTGATTGTAGTGGTCCTGTTCGTTGCCGATTATGTGGTCGGGGCCTGGGGAGTCAAAAAGTTCGGCGGCTCACGGGCATCCGTCATCGGCAGCACGATCGGCTTGATTATTGGCCCCTTTCTCATTCCGGCCTTTGGTCTGCTGATCGGCCCGTTCCTCGGGGCCTTTGTCGGCGAACTGATTGCCGGCTCGAAGCCCGGCAAGGCGGTCAAGGTCAGCTTCGGCTCCTTGCTGGGGCTGTTCAGCAGTACCGTAGTCAAGATCATTTTGCAGATTGTTATGGTCGTCCTCTTCTTTATCTGGATCGGACGGTATTAAATTTATTGTGAAGAAGGCGAAACAGCTTGTCCACCAAGAAAGAATCTTTTGTTAAAGGCACGCTTATTCTGGCTGCGGCCGCACTTGTGGCCCGCATCCTTGGACTTGCCCAGCGGGTTCCGCTGGAACATCTATTCAATGATATCGGGAATGCATCCTTTACACAGGCTAACAATGTGTATCTCCTGCTCCTTCCGCTGGCGACCGCCGGAATACCCAGCACGCTGAGCAAAATGGTATCAGAGCGTTATGCTCTGAACCGTCCGCATGAAGCGCAGCAGGTATACCGTGCCGCCCTTATTTTTGCAGCTGTTGTAGGTGTTGTAATGAGTACAATACTGTACATAGCCGCTCCGTATTATGCGGAGTACACCAAAGTTCCTGAGAGTACGCTGGCAATCCGGGCGATTGCCCCGGCGCTGCTGCTGTTCCCCGCAATCGCGATGATGCGCGGTTACTTCCAGGGGCGCAATAATATGATGGCCGGAGGTATCTCGCAGATTATTGAGCAGATTGCCCGGGTATCTACGGCAATTCTGCTGGCTTTTATTCTGCTGCGCCAAGGGTACAGCAACACATGGATGGCTGCAGGCGCTTCTTTCGGCAGTGTGCTCGGGAGCGTCGGCGCTTTCGGTGTCATGCTGTATTACGCAATGAAGATGCGCCGCAGCGAGGAGCAGATTGCTCTTTATGAATCGAATGAGGCACGCCTTCCGTTACTTGGAATTTATAAAGATATTTTTAAGCTGTCCATTCCAATTGTATTATCTTCGATCACAGTACCTGTTGTGAACTTTATCGATACTTCCTTTATTGTACCGCTGCTCAGCGGACGGATCGGAATGGAGGAAGCTACCCGGGCTCTGGGGATCTTCGGCAGCCGTGCACAGAGTATAGCGGGTATTCCGCCGGTGCTCTCCATCGCGCTTAGTACGTCGCTCATTCCGATTATTTCAGCGGCGTACGCCCGCAAAGATGAACAGCATCTGAAACGCCAGGTTACCCTGGCCATGCGTATTTCCATTCTTACCGGCACACCGATTGTACTCTCTCTCGTTGTGGCGGCATATTCTGTCAATGGACTGATCTTCAGCAGTCTGGACGGCAGCGGGATTGTAGCGATGCTGACGCTGGGCACTATTTTTCAAATCACTATGATGACTACGAACTCTATTCTGCTCGGAATGGGCAAATCGCGGATTTCAATGTATTACGTGCTAGCCGGGATTATCGTGAAGTTCGCTTCCAACTTCCTGTTCAGCCAGCTGTTCGGCATTTATGGCATCATCGGCTCTACGGCCCTGTGCTTCATTGTCATTACGCTGCTTAATCTGCGGATGCTCAAAAAGATCATTCCCTTCGAAATTCTCGGCAAACGCTGGGGCGGATTCTCAATCGCTGTACTCGCATCGGCCGGAATCGGTTATGGCCTCAATGAAGCGGGGATTATGCTGACTCATCTGATGCCGGCAAGACTGGCATTCCTGATTACATGTCTGGTCGTTGGAGCTGCCGTGGTTATCATTTACCTGGTGCTGTTGATTGTTCTGGGTGTACTGAGCAGCCAGGAAATCGCTGGTTACCCGCGTCCGCTGCGCAAACTGCTGAATCCTTTAATGAAGCTGCAGCCTGCGCACGTGCGTGCAAACGAATAAAGCTGTGATCATTGTCTTATTTTGTCTTTTTTATTTGACTTATTCCGTACATTTTGCTTCACTTAAAGAGAAGAGAATCATGGGTAACGGTTAGATGAGAAAGGATGGATAATAGATGAACAAAATTAGTTCTCCTGCTGAGTTTCAGGTGTCAATACAATCTCCGCGCTTAACGGTGGCGGTATTCAAGGCGGATTGGTGCTCGGATTGCAAATTCATTGATCCGTTCATGCCGGATGTGGAACAGAAATATAGTGACCGCCTTACACTCGTTGAAGTGGATGTCGATGCAGTAGGCGACGTCAGCCAGGAACAGAATATTCTGGGCATTCCGAGCTTTGTCGCTTATACCGATGGACGGGAACTGGTCCGATTCGTGAATAAGCTTCGTAAGTCCCGTGAGGAAATTGAGAATTTCCTGAATACGGCGCTGGATGTTTACCTTAGTATCCACAAGTAATGAAGCAGCACCGCTTTCGCCCTACCCGAGCAGAAGCGGTGTTTTTTTTCTAGAATGGTCTGCGGGCGCAATCATTATACTAATTCATTCCTATAAAAATGCGGGTGATAACATTGACGACCCTTCAATTAAAATGGCTTAGCTATATAACCTGCCTTGTTATGTTTCTGGCGCTGCTCGGCGGAGCGGTGGTTACCAAGACGGGTTCGGGACTGGAATGCGGGAATGAATGGCCGCTGTGTCACGGAAAGCTGATACCGGCTTATACCGTAGGCTCCCTGATTGAATATACCCATCGTCTGTTCAGCGGACTTGCGGGTCTAATGTCACTGGCTTCCATGTTTGCGTTCTGGCGTTATGCCCGTAAGCGCAGGGATCTGCTTACCTATGCCTTGTTAACCCTTATATTCGTAGTGGTGCAAGGCGGAATGGGAGCGCTTGCGGTAATCAAGTCGCAGTCTGCTGCAGTAATGGCTCTACATATGGGATTCTCGCTGATTGCGTTCGCCAGCTCACTGATGCTTGCGCTTGGAGCCAGACGGATCTACCTTTCTGGGGAAGAGAATAGCACTGCAGAACCGAAAGTTAGCAGGGGCTTCCGTAACTTAACCTGGTTTACTGCGTTATATTCTTATATGGTCGTGTATATTGGAGCTTATGTAAGCCATACCGATTCGCAGGGGGGCTGTTCAGGCTGGCCGCTGTGCAACGGGGAATGGATTCCCGAGCTGTCTGGCGGGGTGGGCATTGTGTTCATACACCGGGTTGCAGCGGCGCTGCTGTTCCTGCTGACTGCTATTCTGGGACATCTGGCTTTCTGGAGATACAAAGAGCTGCCGGAGCTGAGGGCTCTGGGTGTTGCCGCAGTGCTGCTCTGCCTGATGCAGGTATTCAGTGGGGCTGCTGTGGTTCATACGCTGTATAATGAACGACTGTACATATTTACCGCGTTATCGCATATTTTGCTGATTGCCGGCTTGTTTGGGGTTCTATGTTATATGAGTGTCCGTGTCTGGCAGTTAAGCGGAACGGACAAGAAGCAATAAGATTACCGTTAAGGGCATGGGGACAAGGTCGGCCCGGTTCGAGGAGGAACGCTTAGTGGGATACGGTAATTTGCGACAATGGATCGAACAGCTCCGCAGAGACAAGGATCTTGCTGTGATTGATACTCCGGTTGATCCGCATCTGGAGCTGGCCGAGATTCACCGCCGGGTGGCCGGTGAGGACGGCCCGGCGCTGCTGTTTACAAATGTACAAGGAACGCCGTTCCCGGTTGCAACCAATCTGTTCGGTACTGTCCGCCGGGTGAACAAGGCCTTCGGGACCCGCCCGGAGCAGTTAGTGAAATCTATGACGGCAGCTATGGAAACGATGATTCCGCCATCAGCTGCCGGACTATGGAGAGAAAAGGGCCTGCTGCTTGACCTGATCCGAGCAGGAACCAAGAATATACCGCAAGGTGAAGCGCCGGTCCTAGGCATCTGCCGCAGCAGTAATCCGCTACAGGAATTACCCCGAATTACCAGCTGGCCTAAGGACGGAGGGCCGTTCATCACCCTTCCTCTGGTCTATACAGAGAGCATAACCAACCCCAAAGACCATAATCTCGGGATGTACCGGGTCCAGATTCATGATGACAGCACGACCGGCATTCATTGGCAAATCCATAAAGGGGGCGGCTTCCATCACCGCCAGGCTGAGCTGCTGGGGGAGACCCTTCCGGTCTCTGTCTTTATCGGCGGGCCTCCTGCCCTGATTGCGGCTGCTGTTGCCCCGGTTTCAGAGCGGCTTCCGGAATTGATGCTGGCATCCCTTATGCTGGGCGGGAAGCTCCCTATGGTGCAGGACCCCCTGGGCGGTCACCGCATTCCTTCAGAAGCTGAATTCTCCATCCGCGGGCGGGTGTCTCCGTTTGAGCGGAGACCGGAAGGTCCATATGGCAGTCAATCCGGCTATTATTCGCTGCAGCATGATTTTCCCGTGATGCATGTGCAGCGGATGTGGCACCGCAAGGACGCGATATTTCCGGCCACGATTACCGGCAAACCCCGCCAGGAGGATTATTATCTGAAGGATTATCTGCAGCGGCTGCTGGCTCCGGCCTATCCGCTAATGATGCCTTCAGTGAAAGCTCTGTGGGCGTACTCCGAATCCGGCTCGAACGCCTTGGCTTCGGCTGTTGTCAGGGAGAGCTATCCGCGTGAGGGACTGGCTTCGGCTTTCCGTATTCTGGGGGAAGGCCAGCTCTCCTTAACGAAATTCCTGCTCCTGACGAATGAACCGGTTGAGCTTACGGATTTCCCTAAACTGCTGGAAACCGTGCTTGAACGCTTTAATCCGGCATCGGATCTGGTGATCTTCGCTAACACCTCCATGGATACCCTTGACTATACCGGCCGTAAGCTGAATCATGGCAGTAAGGCTGTGATGATGGGCACCGGCAACCCGGTCCGTGAGCTGCCCAGAACCTATACGGAGGGTCACCTTCCAGCAATCACCGGCGCCGTGCCCTATTGCGGCGGATGTTTAGCCGTTTCCGGAGCATCCTATATAGAAGACCCTGAGCTTCCCGTCAGGCTGGCCGCTTCCTTCAAGGAGAAGGGCACAGCCTGGCCGCTGATTGTTCTGGTGGACGATGCCGCTGAAGCGGTGCGCACACAAACCTCCTTCCTGTGGACAGTGTTCACCCGGTTTAATCCGGCGGATGATATTTATGCGGAGACCCATGCACTGCGTAACGCAATCAGCTATTCCCTGCCGATTGTAATAGATGCCCGGATGAAGCCGGGGTACCCGGAGGAGCTGGTTCCGCATGAGGACACGGTTGAACTGGTGAACCGGAACTGGAACCGTTATTTCCCTCTTGTATAGATCTTAAGTATTCTGAGGAGGACAAATATGCTGCGGACATTACTGGGAGAGCCGCCCCGCGAGAACAGCGGGGTACTGGCCGAAGCCATGGACAACATGGCGAAGGTCGCCTCCATGCTGCGCAAGGAGATGAACACACATCAAGACCGTGACCATGAATACCGCAAGCTGGAGATATGGACACGCGGTCTGATCTCATCGCTGGACGAGCTGGAGCAGAGCTGGTTCGCCGCCGCCTTTTACCGGAAGTCGGTGGTTGCCGGTTATATGGATGATATGTCGCCCACGGAACAGGGAGAGTACGCCAGGTATGTGTATTTTTATAAGGACGGCTTCATCCGGGTGTTCTCCCTGCTGGACAAGCTGGGTACGGTTCTGAACAGTCTGTATGATCTGAATACAGGTAAAGTCAAAGCGCATTTCTCTTACTTCACAGTGCTTCGCCAATTTCAGCTGCTTCATGCGCACAACCCGCTGGCCAATGAGCTGGAGAAGATCAGGAACTCTTACCGCGAACCGGTGGAGAATCTGCGCAAACGGCGCAATGCCGAGATTCACTACATGAACGCTGAGATGACGGATGATCTCTGGCAACGCCATCAAGGGCTGCATGACAAAATCCAACTGGAGGATCTTGACAGTCATCTGGAGGATTTGAGGCAGAGCCTGGAGATGGTGTGCAAATCTTTATCGGCTGCCTTCAGGTACAGCAATGAGCAGTGGCACAAGAATAAAGCTGCATCCAGCCAGCGTTCAGAGCACGGACAGCCGTAAAAACTTACCTTTGACAAAGAACCGGAAACTTAATATACTTATGCAAGTATTTACTTCTAACATGAAACGGCATATATAACTTCATACTATAATCTTATCGAGAGCGGCGGAGGGATAGGCCCGATGAAGCCCGGCAACCGATTTGTACACAGCTTAGCTGCTGGCTGCAAATGTCATGGTGCTAATTCCTACAATGCCGCTAGGTTTGCGGTCTTGGCAGATGAGACGGCATTGTTTACTTCACACACACGGCCTCTTCCGATCTGCACGGATCGTAAGAGGTCTTTTTTGTTATAAATTGCATGGAAGAAGGAGGACGGGGCGATTGATAGAGCTGAAAGATTTAACGAAAGTATACGGTAAGGGAAGCAAGGCCGCAACGGCGCTTTCCGGACTAAGCCTGTCTATTAAGAAGGGGGAGATATTCGGTGTGATCGGCCACTCCGGTGCCGGCAAAAGCACGCTGATCCGCTGCATTAATCTGCTGGAACGTCCGAGCGAGGGTGAAGTATGGGTGGATGGGGTGGAATTGACCGCACTCAGCCAGGGACAGCTGCAGGAGCAGCGGCGCAAGATCGGGATGATCTTTCAGCATTTCAATCTGCTCTCCTCCGCAACCGTCTATGACAATATTGCCTTTCCGCTGCGGCTGGCCGGAACCTCCAAGACGGAGATTGAGCGGAAGGTTCAGGATCTGCTGGCTCTAGTCGGACTTGAGGAGCACCGGAACAAATATCCGGCTCAGCTGTCCGGAGGCCAGAAGCAGCGGGTCGGGATCGCCCGTGCTCTGGCGAGCGATCCTGATGTTCTGCTGTGCGATGAAGCGACTTCAGCACTGGACCCGCAGACAACGGATTCAATTCTGCGCCTGCTGCTGGATATTAACCGGAAATTTCACTTGACCATTGTGCTGATTACGCATGAGATGCATGTCATTCAGAGCATTTGCGACCGGGTGGCTGTCATTCATGGGGGCGGGATTGTGGAGCAGGGCGACGTTGCCCAGGTTTTTTTGAAACCAAGGCATGAGGTTACGAAAGAATTCATCCGCAGTGAAACTCAGGCGGACGGACCGCTGCGGCAAGCGATTGATGCTGTACATGCCGGATATACTAAGGCGGTCAAAATTACTTTTCTCGGGCAAAAAACGTACGAATCGACCCTTTCCCATGTGGCGCAGGGAACCGGAGTTAATTTCGCCATTCTGCAGGGAACCATTTCTACTATCAAGGATGTTCCTTATGGTCAGCTGATTGTCCGGTTTGAAGGGCCATCCGAAGCCGTGGAAGCAACACTTTCCGAACTTGCGGCTGAAGGCCTTGATGTGGAGGTGATTTCTTAATGGGCGGACTGGATTTTAGCGCGATTAACTGGGAAGAAATGCTTGATGCCACGGTCGCAACATTAAAAATGTTAGCTTTTTCAGGAATATTCACAATTATCCTTGGTTTACCGCTCGGAATTGTGTTATATTTATGGGGCAAGTCTAATAACACTATTATCAGGGCTGTTTACTCGGTATTATCGTTCGTCGTAAATATTCTGCGTTCGGTCCCCTTTATTATCCTGATGGTTGCCCTGATTCCGTTCAGCAAGTCGATTATGGGTACCTCGATAGGCGTACTTGGAACGATTCCGGCGCTGGTGATCGGCGCGGCTCCATTCTTCGCCAGACTGGTAGAGACCGCACTGCGGGAGGTTGACCGGGGGATCATCGAAGCGGCGCAGGGTATGGGAGCATCCACGGGACAGATTGTAATGCGCGTGTTGCTGCCGGAGGCTCGTCCGGGTCTGCTGGCCGGTGTTACGATTACGATTGTTACCCTCGTCTCGTATACCGCAATGTCCGGGATGATAGGCGGCGGCGGTCTGGGTGACCTGGCGATCCGTTACGGTTATTACCGTTATGAGAAGGAAGTCATGATTATCTCGGTGGCCCTGATGGTTATTCTGGTGCAGCTGCTGCAAATGGCCGGTGACCGGCTGGTAAGACATTTTACACGGAAATAAGGTATGTCCATATAGAGCCTTATTCATACAAATTATTGATTAGAGGGGGATTTACAGATGAAAAAAGTACTGCTCACATTCTTCAGCTTGACCATGATATTGGTGCTTGCAGCTTGCGGCAACAATAACGCTGCGAATAACGCGGCAAACTCTGCGGCTACAACGGCGCCAACGGAAGCTGCTGCTGCAGAACCGACCACTGAACCTGCTGCAGAACCCGTAACCCTGGTCATTGGAGCTTCTCCTGTACCGCATGCGGAAATTCTGAAAGCTATTGCCCCGCTGCTTGAAGCACAAGGCATTAAGCTTGAGATCAAAGAATTCACGGACTATATCCTTCCGAATACACAGCTTGCCGAGAAACAACTGGATGCGAACTTCTTCCAGCACAAGCCTTACCTGGATGACCAGAATGCCAAGAACGGCACGGATCTTGTATCTGTAACCGCGGTTCACGTTGAGCCTTTCGGCGCGTATTCCAAAAAAATCAAAGCGATCAGCGAACTGGCTGACGGTGCCAAGGTTGCCATCCCGAATGATGCCACCAACGGCGGACGCGCATTGATCCTGCTGGCTAAGAACGGTCTGATCAAACTGAAGGATGACACCAACATCACTTCCACCAAAGCTGATATCACTGAGAATACGAAGAAGCTTGAAATCATTGAGCTGGATGCAGCTATGCTGCCGCGTCAGCTGGACGAGGTAGATCTGGCGCTGATTAACACCAACTATGCGCTGGAAGCCGGCCTGGTTCCAACCAAGGATGCTTTGTTCATCGAGGGAGCAGATTCCCCTTACGCCAACCTGCTGGTAGCCCGTCCGGATAACAAAGATTCCGATGCGATCCAGAAGCTGGCTGCGGCCCTGAACTCTGCTGAAGCCAAAGCCTTCATCGAAGAGAAATATGAAGGTGCAATTATCCCTGCATTCTAAGCCTAAAGCTTAAGCTGAACAACTAAAGAGAAGACCAGAAATGCCCTGTCAGCCGGGAACGGTTAACAGGGCATTTCTGGCCTTTGGGAGGGATGGGTAAGTTTACCGGGAACGCGGCGGGTTGATCCTGCCTGTGAAATCCACTATAATAAAAAAAATCCCGGCCTTCTCAACGGAGGCCGGGATGATCTATGATACGGGATTAGAATACTTGAATAACTTCTTCCACGCCTTCTACTTCTTCAACAAGAGCGCGTTCGATCCCGGCTTTCAGCGTGATCGTGGAGCTTGGGCAACTGCCGCAGGCACCCATAAGCTTCAACTTAACGATGCCGTCTTCTACATCGATCAGTTCGACGTCACCGCCATCGCGCTGCAGGAACGGACGAAGTTTATCGAGCACTTCCAATACTTCATCGTACATGGTTGCACTTTGTACATTCTCACTCATTTCTCAATCACTCCTTTCGTATGTTTATTATAGTACAAAAAGTTAAAAAATAAAATGGTTAGCGCAGAATAGGGAGATCATCATGAGACCAATTATAGAATTTTGTGCCAGTAATATCGGACATGGTACAGAAAAGCTCAAAAATAAGCTGGAGCAAAACCCCGAATACGATGTGGTGGAGTACGGTTGTCTGAACAACTGCGGACAATGTTATCTGCAGCCCTTCGCCATGGTCGACGGGGAGATTATTGAAGCCGAATCCGCCGACGGACTTGAAGAGGCGATTGAGGCAGCCATTAAAGAGGCTGAGGCATGGGATAGCCTTGAGATCGACTAAACCCGCAGCCGTGGTTGTCCTATCCGAAATGGCGCTTAGACATCCAGAGCACGCCGCTTTTGAGCAGGCGCGGAACACGGCCCATGACGGAGCGGCGGCCCATCAGGCCGAAGCCGGCATTTTTACCCAGTGAACCGAGAGTCCCCTTAAGCTTAATCTTATGCAGCTTCGGCGTCTCACCCCGCCATAGGGCCTGAATAATCTGCCCCACCTGTTCTCCCTGGGCACCTGCGGCTTGTGCGCTTGGTGCGAAGGGCAGGCTGGCGCAATCCCCAATCACGTATACCTCCGGATAGTCGGCCACATTGTAATAATTGCCCACAATGATCCGTCCTCCACGGTCTTTGGGGAGTTCAAGCTGCTGGACCACCTGCACCGGCTGAATGCCGGCAGTCCAGACCGTAACATCAGCAGGAATTGCCTGGGTGCCATTGAAGATGGCATCCTTTTCTACATGGGAGACGGATACCCGTCCTATGGTCTCCACATGATGCTCATTGAACCATTCCTCCACATACTGTGACAGCTTGGCCGGGAAAGAAGACAATACCCGTTCCCCGCGGTCCAGAATGGAGATGTTCAGATCAGGCCGGCTCTCCCGCAGTTCTGAGGCAATCTCAACTCCGCTCAGTCCTCCGCCTACAATGTTGACCGTTCCGTAAGGCTTCACATCGTTCAGCCGGCGGTAGGTTTCGCGGGTCCCGGCAAAGCTCTGAATACTGCAGGCATAGTGCTCGGCTCCGGGAATGTTATGGTAATTATCGGTGCAGCCGAGCGCTATCGCGAGAATATCATAAGATATCGGCTCCCCGGTATCGAGGAATATCACCCGGCTCTCCAGATCGATGGAGCCCACCTGACCATAGCGGATCGTTAAGCGGGGATGAACCGGGAATTGAATCCGCAGATGATAATCCGTTACAGTTCCTGCGGCCAGTGCATAATATTCCGTCTTAATTCCCTGATACGGCATCCGGTCAACCAGGACGATTTCCACATCATGGGGGAGATGGTTGTTAAGTAGCTGCTGAATGAGGGCAAGACCGCCGTAGCCGCCGCCCAGGACAAGTAGAGTTCTCATGCGAACCGATCTTCCTTTCAGGTATGGTGCGAGATGGGCAAGGCAGTTCCGCAGGATTATAGGCTGGTGCGGTTAGTTGTTACTCGTATACTTTAATCTCGTTGTAGAAAGTATCCCGTTCAACCGGAATCCGTCCGGCCCCTTTGACGAGCCAGATCAGCTCTTCACGTGTCAGACCTTCCGGGGTCAATGCGCCCGCGGCATGGCTGATCCGTTCTTTGAGAATCGTGCCATGTACATCTGAAGCTCCGAAGCTGAGGGCGACCTGGGTCAGCTGTGCTCCGATATTAATGAAGTAGGCTTTGATATGGTCAAAGTTATCCAGCATCAGGCGGCTTACTGCAATCGTCTTAAGATCCTCGTAAGCAGAGTTCCGGCGCATAATGCCTGCATTCTTGTTCTTAGGCTGCATGGAGAGCGGAATGAACACCATGAATCCGCCCGTTTCGTCCTGCAGCTCGCGGATTTGCAGCATGTGGCGGATGCGGTCCTCGCGGGACTCAATGGAGCCGTACAGCATAGTCGTATGTGTTCTCATACCGATATTATGAGCAGTGCGGTGAACCTCCAGATATTCCTCAACATTGGCTTTGTCCACACGCATTTTTTTGCGGTACTGGTCGGACAGAATCTCTGCCCCTCCCCCGGTAAGGGTCTTCAGTCCGGCGGCGCGCAGCTGCTCCAGTACTTCACGGATGCTAAGGCCGCTGATGCGGGTGAAGAAGTCAATCTCTGCTGCGGTGTAGGCCTTGAGAGTGACGTCAGGGAAGTGCTCGTTCAAAGCTTTTAGCGAATCAACATAGTACTGGAAGGGTACGTTATCATTATGGCCTCCGACAATGTGGAACTCGCGTACGCCGGGATGGATATGCTGCTGCACATATTGCACCATTTCCTCGCCGGAAAGGGTATAAGCGCCGTCTTCTCCCTCATCCTTGCGGAAATTGCAGAATGCGCAGCGGGATTCGCAGACATTGGTGAAATATAGACTCATGTTTTCGATAAAATATACTTTATTCCCGTTTTTTCGCTGGTTAACCTCATTGGCTAATTGCCCGATCGTTAATAAATCATTGCTCTCATATAAATAAACGCCATCTTCCAAATTTAATCTTTCTCCGCCGCGGACCTTCTCAATGATGTTCGCCATCCGGGCATCCATGTGGGGTGTTATAAGGGTAGACATATAATTTCCTCCTGAAGGTTGGCGAGGCAACTGCATCGCAGAATCGTGAGCTAATGAAATGAGCCGGCAGCAGACCGGCATGAAATAGAGGTTAGATGTAACCTCGTGACAAATTTCCGAATTTTTACGTATATCGCTTTTCCTATTATAAACCTCTCCCGGAGGGTGAGCAACCGCCAGAAAACTTAAGGGAACCCGGCATGAAATGCATAACTGCGGTACGTTTGCGACTTGAGGCTAAGAGAATAGTGGAGTATACTTAATTTAAATTATAGAAGTGCAAATTATTTGAACATTACCTGAGGCCTTAGGGCTGGTTGATAAAAGCTATTGCAAAAATATGCTCACAAAACTTTTGGGAGGTTAAAGTTATGATTAACATTAGTGAATTAGCAGCAGGCCAATTGAAGACCATGCTTGCTGAGCAGGAAGTACCTGATATGTTTCTCCGTCTGGGCGTAACACCCGGGGGCTGCAGCGGATTCTCTTACGCCATGGGCTTCGATGATAACGAAAGCGAGCAAGACGTGTATATGGACATTGAGGGCTTGAAGGTAGTCGTAAGCAAAGACGATATCCGTTACCTCGACGGCCTGGAGATCGACTTCGAAGAATCCGGCATGACCGGCGGCTTCACCATTAACAATCCGAACGCCACTGCTACGTGCGGCTGCGGATCTTCTTTCCGTACGAAGGAAGATGCAGGCAAGCCGGCGGCTGAGCCTTGCTAAGACGGGGATTTTTAGCACTGTAAGTCGATATAGACAGCTGAATATGCAGCCGTTAATCACAGCCTCCCAGCCTCTTGAATTGTGTAAGAAGTACTTTACACTTTTCAGGAGGCTTTTTATTTGGCCAAAAAGCAGAAGAAGATTGGAATGACAACGGATCAAGGTTAAAGGAAATGCCGGAGGGATGGATAACTATAAAATTTATGGAAAAATAATCCGATAATAAAAAAGAATATCCTATATATATAATTATAAATTACATAGGAAATATTGCTGTGCGGACAAAGCGGGAGGGTGGACATGGCGTCAACGAAGCTTATATTTAACGAAGGTGAAGTCCAGCGCCTGCAGACCAAAATAGGCCAGGTAAGCCAGGACACTAACCGGCTGTATTTGCAGCTGAAGGGCCAGTCCAGCGGCTGGGGCGGAATTCCCATGGGAGACCACCTCGTGAAGGCCCAGGTCATGATCAACGAATTAACTGCAGAAGCAGAGAAATTGGAGGATATTATCCGGACCGCCCTGAAAGGAGTCGCAGGCCTCCAGGAGGAGAATAAACGGCAGGCCGACAAGCTTAACCAGCAGTTTAATCTTCTCGCTGGTGCATTCGGAAGCTTTGGGACGTCAAATGCCGCTGGCCGGGTTTCCATTCCAGCCTTTGTGCAGAAGAGTGTAGCGTATCTGATCACTTCTGTTACCGTCCTGCTGGGAAGGGATGAACTGAATAACGATCCGGCAGTGCAGAAGCTGCGGAATATCATCCAAACGTCCGGGCTTTTGACCGTAGAGGGTATTGCGGCCCTAAGCAAGCTGAAGGATATCTTCGCGGCGCGGGAGGGGATCGCGAAGGCGCAGATGGCCTTCAAGGTCTATGAAGCGTTCGGGAACAAGACGCAGATGGAGGCTGTCCATGCGCAGGCTGAGGAAGCACGCCAGAAGCTGGCTTCGCTGGGTGTAGGCAAGGTCCAATATGAAGCAGGGAAGGATCTAAGCGGCTATTTCAAGCAGCCGGCTGTCAAAGCCTGCGATTATGATCCGTCGATCACGGCGAAGAGTGTACCACTCATACATAACGAAGAATATCTCCTGCTGCTGCGGCTGGCGATGGAGAAGAGTGCTGCTGGGAACTACGCGCGAAGCCAGCTGGAGGTGAAGCGGCTGCAGATTGAGGCGGCTGAACGTAAGTTGGCGCTGGATAGCAATACGGAAGCGAAAAAATACAACTTTGAGGAGTACAGCAAAACACTTATAGGAAACACATGGGTACTCAGTAAAAATGGCATAACAGACCAGGAGGCGGCGCAAGCATCCATAGCGTATCAGGAAGCCATTAGGAATGGAGAAATCAAATCTAATCTGGATAATGTGCCCGTTGATATCATGCAGGAGCAGATTCTGGCAGCAAAAGACGGGACCAACTACTGGACCGGTGCGAAATTATCGAAGCTGCAGGCCTATGGTATAATCATTAGCAGTGTAGTCGCCAGTTTTCAAGGGATTGAAGGAATGCGCGGCAATGTAACGATAAAGAGAAGCCTTCCGCTGAACCCTGGTGCGGGTGAAATATCTGCGTCCAGGGTGAAAAAGGTAAATGTTCCGTTATCTGAGGGGAAGGGTAAATCTAGTAGTGCAGATTCTAACATAGGTGTAGTAAGTGAGGGTTCGGGTGGTCAAAATTTACTATCCAGTATAGGGAAAGTAGACAAAGCACCTTCAACAGTTAAATATTTAGAAGATGGTATTAGAAATGAGCCGTTTGAGCATGGTCTGTTTTTCGATAATGACGGCAATGTGATTGGTAGATTAATCTCTGATGGGGAACAAGCAAAAATTGACCTTTCTGCTTATAAAGATATAGCAAAGGATACAACATTTACTCATAATCATCCTAGTAGTAGTAGGTTTAGTATTGCTGACCTAGAAACAGTGGTATATTTCGATATGGCAGAAATAAGAGCTGTGACTCCAAATGGGGTAACGTTCAGTATTAAGAGAGGAACTCTTGGATGGGCGATACATCCACTGGATGTTGAGAAAGTTTTTAAACAAACACAAAGAGAGCTTTCCAGTGACCCTATGGTTCAAGCATTATTTAAAGAAGGTAACACAGAGGCAGTATGGGATAGGTTATATAGTAAAATGGCAGAAAAGATGGGAGGGGATTTTAATGTTTTTAAATAATGATGAAAGAATTAACTCGAAATTTCTTTATAGAAAACCTGTAGTTATTGGAATTTTGGACGATAGTGATAATGATCCCAATGATATGAGTTGGATGTTTGATAACTCATGGGAATTGTTAAAGTTGAAATTTTCAGAAAGTTCATTACAGGAGTTAGTTATAGGGTTAGTGGAAATATTCAGGAGGGGAAAACCGAACTATTCATCACTTGGTGAAATGTTTGGAAAAGATTCAAATGTGGAGGAAGATGTCGAGAAAATAGTATACAAAATAACTACTATTGAAAGAAATTCAAATGATATTATGAAAGTTGAGATGCATCTTGATCCTATAACTCGAAATATTAACGAAATGTATTTGTATGTTCGGGAAGGGGCAGATTTATTAACGCTTAATGAAATGCTTGTCGAGAAATACGAGGGTTTATCTATAGATTTTAATGACAAGTTTATTATTATAGATAGAGATTATAGGATCATCATTTTATGAAAATATAAGCGTGAAGCGGCTCTCATCTTGCAAACAAGCTGGGAGCTGTTTTGCGTTTATGTAAAAAGCAATATCAGCACGTGAAACGGGCTGCTCCGGCCAATTCTGAACTGCCGTTAATTACACCTTTGGAAGCGAGCACTTCAACAGCGGACTATGCCCAATGGAAATGGGGAATATCCTGAAATGTCTTGTGATTATAGACAGCTGCATATGGGCCGCAGAGGATATATAGTCTGGCAACATAATCGTGGCTAGTGGTGAACTGACCTCAAGCTGTAAGGCGGAAGCTCGTGAGATCTTAGATTAATTGACGAAGACATGATTATAATTCGTCAGAAGTAACATATGGATTAAAATGTGAAGTAGTGAAAAATATGAAGCAGGGAAGGATCTAAGCGGCTATTTCAAGCAGCTGGCTGTCAAAGCCTGCGATTATGATTCGTCGATCACGGCGGAAAGTGTACCGCTAATACATAACGAAGAGTATCTGCTGCGGATGGCGATGGAGAAGAGTGCCCTGGAGCCTATGCAAGAAGCCAGCTGGAGGAGATCAGGATCGTTGAGGCTGTGAGGCAGGTCCAGGAGCAGACCGAATCTGCAAGACGGCTGAACGGTCCGCCGCTGGAACTGCCGGATGGTACTCCGATTACCGCTAGCAGCAAAGAAAATGAGACGACGCTGGCTTTTTATGTGGACAAGGTCTATGTGGAATGCAGGTCACCAAAATCGGCAAAGCCGGGAAAGTGTTCAGCGGGGTGGAAGACGTCGTCAGCCAGGCGGCGAAGGATGCTTTGAATGGGATCAAGCAGAAGCTCCCGGAGCTGGGTCCGGTCTTACAGACACCGGAAGGGCTGGCCTTAAAGGCAGGGGAGATACCCGATGGACCTTCACTGCCGAGGACGCCGGTGCAGCAGCAGTATATGGATGCGATGGATGAAATGGTTTTGGGTTAAAACCTGATTCTAACCCCGACTTTGTATTAGAAGGTAATATATTTGATTGTTATGCTCCTCAGGGAGAGTTTTCAAAAATTAAAATTAAAGAAATACAAGGTAGAACTAAAAAACAAGCCACAAGAATTACTTTGAATCTTGATGATTTTAATCCTAGTGACATAGAAAGCTTGAAACAAGAAATACTAAGAAAGGCTAATCCTAATGGGGATTTGAAATATTTACAAGAGTTGTTGGTTATAAAAGACGGTGAAATCACTAGATGTTTTACGAAAGGTGATTAATATGGAAATAACATATTATTTCTGCAACAACGTACTTAAAAGAGAAGAAATTGAAAATTCACTTCTACAGCTTGTGGAAAATGTTATGGGAAATGAAAGTGACATTAGCTTCACACAGCAAGAAGAGAGTGAAGAAGGTGAAGGAGATACATTATATGTTAAATGTAATTTTTTCAGCTTTACCACAACACAATTTAATGTAAAGAGTATATCTAGAGATTTTGATATTGAAGTGAACTATGGCTTAGAATGTAATGTATACGAGAACGGAGACAGAAAATTCATTGAGTTTTTAGGTGAAATGCTAAAAAGTAATATCGGAGAGGCTCTCCTTTTAAAAGATTCTGAATATAAAATACTTGAGAGAAAAGATGATTCCTTGCTTGTGGACAGCCACTTTTTCAATGGTGATATTGAGGTTCTATCACTTACTTATATTCAGGGAACATACAAAAAATTCGGAGTGCGAATTGATGCAGGCCTTACTACAGAAGAGATCAAGCTTGAAAGCATAAAACTAGTTGAGGAACATGAGAAAGAATATAACGTCAGTGTGGTAGAAGATCCCGATTACACCTCTGAATTTATGCTCAACTGGGGAGATATACAGATTAATATTAGTAATACTGGTGCAACAATAAATTTATCCTGTGGTCATATTTTTGCACATGAAGATATTTTAAGATTAAAGAAGATGCTACGATTTTTCAAGCAATTCACAAATGCATTGCCAGGGGATTACGAGCTATCGGTAAAGCAAGGGTATTGGAAACAGAAACGCAGTACTTTGGTTACAAGAAACAACAGTGAAGTTACTATAAACAACCAGACTGAGGAAGCACATTTATTGTATGAAATCAATTTCTTTGATCATTAAAGACTGAACAGCTGGGTAATTCTTTCATGAACTAAACTTCATCATCCTCGTCTTTAATATTGAGTGTAAATCACTGTGTCGTATAGAACAGGTCATTATTGGTGATTCCACCATAGTTGACCTGTTTTTTATGTCAGAGAATTGTACTAAATTTAGATGGTTTTACTTCAGCAAAAATAACTGAGATCACTGAAGGGGTTCTAAGGAAAGCTAATCCAAACGGAGATTTAAAAAACTTGCAAGAAATATTATTTGTGGTTGACGGAAAAATCACACGGATATTTGGAGGATAGATATGCATGGATTTTGAATTGTTTTTAGAATCTAAATTGAGTTGTAGTGCATTGGCAGAAGTTATTGAAAAAATTATAATTAAAATTTTGAACGAAAAGGTATCGGTTTACAGTGATGAAGAAGAAATAGTTATCGGAACTGAATACTTTTCATTGGCTCTTGAGCTTGAGGATATTTCTGACATAAGTTTTGTTAGAAGCCATTATGACTTAGATGTTAATATTTCCATTAGGGTGCAGTTATTTGGTGACACCTTTTATCAAGGACTAGAAGCTTTGATTAAAATTATAGGGAAATTAATAAAACAATATGGTGGGAATCTGTTGTTTTTAGAAAATGGTTCAGATCAGCTGCTTAGAAAAGAGAACGGTCAGCTAATTGTCAATAGTGATTTGGATCAATACCAGATAAAGTACTTTACCCCAAGTTTACTTAGTTTACTTGATTATGCTTATATCGAAGAAAAATTGCAAAAATAGGCCCACTATAGGATAAAAGACCCCCAAAACCACTTCAACATGGTTTTGGGGGTCTCTTTTATTTGCGCATAAGAATCCGGTATATCAACATCGCCGCTTCGGCACGCGTGGAATATGCAGTGGGCTTGAGCTGCTGCCGGCCGTCTCCCTTAATGAGACCAGCTGCTGCCAGTGCCGCAATATCATCGGCCGCATCAATGTTAATTAGGTGGCGATCTGTAAAGCTGTCTAAACCGGAGGCAGGTATCGTACCCGGATTCCAAACTTCTGCAGCCTGTAGGGCTCTAGCTGCCATAACAAACATCTCTTGCCGGGAGAGCGGCTCATTCGGATGCGTAGAAGATGTCTCCGCGAGGCCGCCCCCTTCTGCTGCACTCAGTCCCAAAGCCCGCACCAGTAAAAGCGCGAATTCCGCACGTGTAACGGCCTGATCCGGCCGGAATTCAGTTTCAGATATACCGTTAATTATGCCCTTGGAAGTAAGTACTTCCACTGCGGACTTTGCCCAATGCCAATGGGGGATATCCTGGAATGTCTTGTGATTATAGACCGCTGCATAGTGGCCGGACGAAAGAGTGGTTGAGAAAATGGCCTGCTGCCTCTCTGCCTTATAATCCCCGCTGATTACAGGCAGGATGATTCCCTTGTCATTGACATGCCACACAACAATAAAGGCATTGTCCGCTGCAGGAACAGCTGGTGAATGCGGAAGTCCGATCTGTATGGCTGATTGCAGGCTGTCTGCTTGAAGCTTTATCCCATCCAGGCGAAGCTCATACCCGATTAGCGGACTGTCTCCTAACTTCCCTTTAAGCGTTCCTTCCGTATCGACTGTTCTTACTAGTAAAGTTACAGTCTTCACGCCGTCGAGGATTGCTGCAGGGAAGAGACTGTCTGGTAACATAATCGTGGCCAGTGACGAGCTGACCTCTATCTGCAAGGCAGAAGCTCCTGGGCGAAATGCTGAAGCAGGTAGGCGCAACTCATATTCCTTGATGTCCTTGGCCGGATCAACAGTAAGCGGAATCCGGATTGTTTTATTACCGGTTGAATCCGCTTTGGCCAAAGCAATTATTTTTTGTAAAGAGGAATCCATCAGTAGGGCGCTGGCTTTCCCTGCATCAACCGTTATGGGCAGTTCAATTCTGACGCTGCCGTCCAGCAGGAGTACTGTAGTCGAAGAATCTCCAGCTGTTGATCCGGAGCCGCCGGTATTTGGAGCAGCAGCTGGAATTGGTGTAGCCGTGGGACCCGGTGTTGCCGTAGAACCCGGTGTGGCAGAAGGCGCCGGTGTAGCAGAAGGACCCGGACTTGGCTCTGTTTCTGGTTCCGGTTCTGGCTCTGGCTGAGTTCCCGGTCCCGGCTCCTCAAAGGGAATGAACTTCAGGAAGTCACCCCAGATGATATTTCCCTCCGCATCCCTCGTATAAGAGTTCACTGGATTCAAACTAGCAAAGTTAGCATCTGTCAGCTGCTTGCCTGACTTATTGACTGACGCTGTACCATCGTACATGAAGTTATTGTCGGCAGCCAAAGCAGCTGGATACTGGTCTTTCCCGATGCTGCCCGTCTGGTAGGATACGAAGCCGTCGATCCTAAAGTCTGCAGTGATTTGGCCATAAGTGGTGAAGCTCATATTTCCGCGTGTATTATTAAATCCGATATTGTTCATAGCAATTACACCCGGATTACTGTTACTGGTGAAGCCATACGCGCCATTTCCGAAGGCAATGGAATTGCGGATGGTATGAGGGACTTTGATGCCTTCTCCCCCCAGCTTGAATCCGTTTTTATCGCCGGCGCCAACCGTTCCGTCTGTTAAAAATCCATTGTTGAAGGCTGCGCTATTCTCGATTAATACTGGACCGATTGCGCCTGAGCCTGCTTTGGTATACAAGTCCCAGCCATCGTCAATATTGTTATGTGCCAGGCATCCTCTGAAAATATTCCCAATACCTGAAGTCAATTTCGCGGCAAAGCCATCTGCATTATTGTCTGCCGGATCACGGTTATCGAAGGAGGTGCTGTTTAGAATTAAGTTGTAGGATGGCCATTCGGCTATTTCTTGTGCCGTTCCGTCCGTACGGCTGATTTGGAGGCCTGTGTCCCCGTTAGCATAGAAGCGGCTATTCTCCACGATGTTATAATTCCCTCCAACCGTAAAGCCTTTCGTATTTGGCGCCGAGCGGGTGAAATCAATCCCCTTCACATGCCAATAGTTCCCGCTGAGCAGCACGCCTTCTGTTTTTTTGTCAAAATCGATGACGGGTCTTGCCCCTGGTGCCGCCTCCAGGTACTTCTTAGCGGCTGCGGTTCCATCATTGTACCTCTGAATGACAAGCGGTGATTTCCGCACGTAATGGCCGTCAAGCACGATAATATGCTGGCCTGGTCTGACATATTCAATGGCGGTGTCGAGATCAAGCGGGAGATCAGCCGTACCCTCCCCGGCACTTGTTCCTGCAGGAGATACATAGATATGTTCTCCCTCCCCATAGCTGCTCAGGGTTACTGTGAAGTTATGGACGATTTTATCGTAAGAGGTCAAATACTGGGTATCATCTGGTACAAAAGTAACGCTGAAGTTCGTATCCCCCTGATCAGCGAGTACCGCCGGAACCGCAAGACGCTTATCGGCTTTAGCCTCGATATCCTGGGCGATGATTTTAGAGCCTTGCTTCACCGTTACGGTTCCGTTGACATTCGGACGAACAATCATTTGATATTCTGGTGTAGAAGTCTTGCTTAGAGATAGTATGCTCAAGCTTGGTATAACCGGAGCTGCCGGTGGTTCAACCTTAGGAGAATCTGTAGCTGCTGATGTCACCGTCAACTGGATATTGCGGATATTAATTGTAGCGAGACGTGCCGCATAGAATCCGACATACATTTTGGCGTCTTGTACGTTAAGAATATCCGGCTCAAAAATGATAGCTTCCTGATCATTGTTAAGCTGTCCAGTAAAGCCGCTATTCGTCTTGGAGAGCGTTAGACGATAAGGAGCTGCAGGAGCCGTGTTGCCGGGGGCAGGCCGCTCATTCCTCAGCATGATCGTCTGAATGCCTTTACTTCCGGTTCCGTCAGACTTCAAGATGCCGGACCGGACAAAGAGCTGGGTGCCGATGGCGCTTTTGGTACCGCCGCTGTAGCCGCCGATAGCAGCGATATTCGAGGCGAATACGCTGGAATTTCCAGGCGTCCCAATAGCATCCCGTGCCATGATGCCGAATGACTCTTGTCCGTCATATGGAGTTTTGGCAAAAGCCGACACGGAGATATCCGCAGACAGCATGAAATTATCTTCTGACGCATCAAGCTCTGTGTAATAGAAGGTAATGCCATCGTGGTCTTCAGTCACCTTGCCGCCGCCTTCCAGGGCAATCAGCTCTACCGTTCCGTCCTCTTGTAGAAGCATCTTGTTATTAGCAGCGGATGTGGATTGGCCGAATTGAATGCTGCGCCAGACGGGTTCAAGCTTCTCTTTTACCGTGACTGAATACGTAATCGGCTGAATGGATGTATCCGCAGGGATGATCCCGATGTCATACACTCCGGCCCTTTGGTTATCAAACTTGGAGCTGTCCAGGATGAAATCGCTTAGGACTTCCCGGTCCAAGTTGTCATAGACTTTCGATACGATCAGATGATCGCTGTTAAAGTTATCGCCTATAAAAAAGGTCGTTGCCGGATAGCCTGTTACTTCGATACCGGTTAGCTCTTTCATTTGGACCTTAACGTGGAAGGTTGCTGTTGATCCTTTATGAGTTACTGTGATTTCTTTATCTCCTGGTACCGAGGTGTTGAGGGGAGTGACGGTATATTCATCTTTGGTCAGGCGGATCTGAGTGCCATCAGAATAATGGGCATAAACTGCTAATCCTTCTAATTGGATGGAATCACCGGTATAATAGACGGTTTGTTTGGGTTCATGTCTAATCTCCAGCTTGGACAGGGCAGCGTCAATGACTTCAACGTTAAAGGCAGCCGCCATGGATGGAGTCTCTGTGGAGGTGATATTGATTTCATATGGACCTGAATCCGTAAACACATGCGGCGATGTATCAGTAACGGGCTGTCCGCCGATGGAGAGCGAATAGAGACGGCTGTCCAGTTCTGTGATCAGGTAATGATCATTATAGTCAGCAACGACCACAAGTCCCTCCGGATCAAACGTATCTCCCGGATAATAGACCGTTTTGGCCGGCTCATATTTTACCGATAAGGAGGTCACTGTCAGCGGGATAATTTGCAGCGGGATGGTTGCCGAAGCGCCGTTATAATTAATCCTGATCGTATTCTCTCCAGCCTTAGTGCTGTCAAAGCCGGTAACAATATAATCAGCGGAAGACAACACGGCTTCACTGTTATCAGAAAAGACAGCCTTAACGGCCAGTCCGGTCAGATCAAGGGGTTCACCCATCAGATAGGAGGTTTTGGTCATCCCGCTCGTATCAGCGATTAAGTGGGATACACGTTTGGCCTCGACCTTGATGTCTAGTTCACTGAAGGTTACTTCCGCATCTCTTGCTACATAGATTCCGGCAAAGATCGTATCCGTGAATGTATCGTCGAGTGTTACAATTTGAGTTTGTTCACCGATGCTTAGCAGATAAGTATTGCCTGATTTTTTAATGCTGAGATTATAGGTTTCTCCCGCAGCAGGAGCATTGATTCCGCTAAATGCAGGAAGCTTTATTTGCGAGGTTTTTTTATAAAATCCTTTCATTACCTGATCCAACGCACCGACTGCAGCATAATTAGAAATGGTTTTGCTGTCATCTCCATTTGTTCCAACAGTATCCCTGAGCATAAGTCCGAAGGATTTCTGATTAGGCGTGCTGACGCTGGATCTGCTGTTAAATAAATTCACTGTAGCTTTGGCTTGGAGCTCAAAGTTCGTGTCAACGGGAAGTTCTTTGTAATAAAAGGAAAGTCCCTCCTCTCCAGAAGCAATCTTTCCGCCGTACGTACTCATTATTACTGTATTTGGATCTTGAACAATAGGTTCGGGGTTCGTAGCTGGTACTGTACCCGGTCCGAAGGCGCTGAACGCCCAAGGTCCCAGATCCACCTGTTTTTCTTGGCGTACTTCCTCAGCAGACAGAGATAGTGGAATAGACGAGAACAGGAGCAGGAAAATTACAAACATAGCTGACAAGCGTTTTGATTTTCTCACAATGATTAAAACCTCTCCTTATTGGAACGATTTGATCAATGTAAAAGTCTGATCTACGAGATTATACGTTACGTGTGAAAAGTACAGCTATAATCAATACTTCACAAACCGCCGGATATAGTGGTGCAGAGAAAGGATATGAGTTAATGACACTTGGTTTACGAGGGAGGATAACAGGGGAATATCGCGAATCATGAATAGTAAGCGTAATGAAATTTACGAGTATTGGAGGCAGCGGCATGTTGAAGCTATTCGAGTATAACTGGCAGGTGCGCAAAGACTGGTTCGACTGGTGTGAGACGGTGGACGGGGAAGAGCTGATGAAATTACGCACTGGAGGCATAGGATACATTCTTCCTACGCTCTATCACATTGTGACCGTCGAGTATGGCTGGATCTGTGGCGGGATACAAGAGAAAGAGATTGAGATTCCTTCATTCGAGGAAGTGGCCAGCTTGCAGCAGGTCAAGGATTTATCCGCGCGGTGCCATGAGGAGCTGGCTCCATTCGTGTACGGCTGGAATGACAGCCTGGAAGACCGGATCATGATTGATATCACGGATGAAGGGGAACGCGAATTCCATAAATACGGCGAGGTTATGCGGCATCTGATTGCCCACGAGATCCATCACACCGGTCAATTGTCTGTATGGTCACGGGAGATCGGGAAGCCGCCGGTTACGGCTAACTTTATTGGCAGAGGACTGTTTAACTAAATGCTGAAATTGACCCGGAAAATGAAGGTAATAGCTGCGTCGGGTATATTGTTAATAGCACTGCTGATGATCTCTTGGGGAGTCTATGCCAAGCCGGTGCATGCTGCCTTGGTCAATTACTCTAGCATGGTTGAAGTGGCACCGGATGTTTATATAGAGCCGGATATGTCGAAGGAACTGCAGGATCAGCTGCTATCTTACGTTGAGCTTGCCCAAGAGAAGGTTACGGCTATTTTTGGTGAGCGAACTTCAACTCCGTATTTGATTGTGGCGCTAACTTCCAGGAGTCTGGGGAAATACACTGAAAATCCGACCGGACAAACCTATTACCTGCCCTGGAATAACTATATTGTGATCGGCCCGGACGGGTTTAATGAAAATGTGATTTCGCATGAATTCACCCACGCTGAATTGAGGGAACGACTGCGCAACCGCAATGTAGTGCCTGTGTGGTTTGATGAAGGGCTGGCTTCAATGGTAGACGGGAGATTGTCTAATAGCACAGCCGCATGGGAACAGGTAACGGATAAAGGGAAGAAGCCTGTGGATTACGGCCTTTTAGACTCGTATGATGCTTTCAGTTATGGAACTCCGGAAGCCTGGAAGAATTACAATTTGGCTTGTTATGAAGTTACGCGGTGGTTCTCTCGTGCAGGAGAAGATGGGCTTCTCAAGTTAATCCAAGCGTTGAACCAAGGGGAAGATTTCGCAGAGCAATATGCAAGAATTGAACTTGCTGAGCCATGAAGTCTCCCCGGATTACAACAGTAAGCATAAGGATGTGACCAAGCATGCAGTTTGAAACAAACCGGCTGCTGATCCGGGAATTCATGTCCGAGGATGTCCAGCGGGTGCATGAATATGCCTCCGATCCGGCAGTGGCCAAGTATATGATTTGGGGACCCAATTCCCTGGAGGATACCCGGAGCTACATCCGGCTGACCTTGGATATGCAGCAGCAGGAGCCGCGCCGGGGGTTCGAGTATGCAGTCGTTCTGAAGCAGGAGGATGTACTGGTAGGCGGCTGCGGGATACATATCAGCGGAGAAGGGCAGGGAGAAATCGGTTATTGCTATAACCGGTTGTATTGGGGACAGGGTATTGCAAGTGAGGCTGCCGCCGTGCTGCTGGAATGGGGCTTCAATGGCCTTGATCTTCACCGGATCTACGCGACCTGCCGCCCGGAGAATATCGGATCTGCCAGAGTCATGCAACACATAGGAATGGTATACGAAGGACATCTGAGAGAACATATGCGCCATAAGGGGAAGTGGCTGGACTCTTACCAATACTCTATCCTGAAGAACGAGTATATGGCGGCACGCGGCTGAATTGGAACAACAGCCCGTTCGCGGAGCGTCCATTCAAGTGCACACGTTGATCTTACGCAAAAAAAGAAGGCGTCCCAGAAGCCGTTTCATGGCTTTTGGGACAGCTTCTTTTTGCTGTTCTCTAGTCTGGCAATAGTACAGTTAGAGCGGCATAACGGCAACTTCGTTAATCTTGCCTGCTTCTTCCGGATCAGCTGCGATCAGCTTGTCAGTAGTTGCTTTCCTTGTTTATGGCTGCTCCGCATATCTCCACCAGGCAAATGTTCCGGCTATTCCGAATATCCCTGTATACGCAAGTATCAATATACTGCTGAGATGTAAGGAACCGGTGCTTTGAAATACCGACGGGATGGTCCATGGGAAATAGGGTGCAAATCCAAATGAGGCCAACACATTGGACAGAATGACGATGATCAGGATGAGCCCCAGGGGTGCCAGATAGCCCTTGGTCACATTAGCCAAAAGAATGGTTGGTGCGGTCACAAAAATGTACAATAGCGAGGTGATCAGGAACTTAAAGAACAAGCTCGAAATGAAGGAAGCGGACCCGCCTTGGGCGCCCATGATCGCCCCTACGGCAAAACCCACGGCAAACATATAGACGGAAAGTAACAGGCACCATGCTAAAATGACAAGGAATTTGGACAATACAATTTTCGCTCTGGACACGGGCTTTGCCAGCAAATCTTTGATGGTTCTATCCGCAAATTCCCGTCCGAATACCCATGCCGCAACAAAGGTATATCCGATAAGCCCCAGCGGGGCAAGTGTATCAAGCAATCCGGTTAAATACTGCTCCCAGCTGACACCGCCGGCGTCACTGGATAATACATTTCCGACGCCCATCATGATGGGGCCGAAGCCTAACACAAGAAACATGATCCAGAACACATTGGAGCGGATAATCTTGCGAATCTCACAATGTAACACAGATAGAATATTCATTATTTAATCCCCCTGGTCATACCAATGGTGCGGAGAAAATACCCTTCCAAATCCTCCGTAATCACCCGGAGCGATGTTGGCGGCTGATTGCGTTGAACGAGCAGTTCGGCCAGCCGTTCAGGATGATCTGCCGCATGTTCATTGGTTAGTTTAATTGAGCCGTCCAGGGTGTCCTCAAAGGCATAGCCATGCTCTTCAAGCACCTTCTTTAAGGCAGGTTTGTTCAGTCCGTTCACCACCAGGTTTTTCTGTAAGGATTGCTCCAGCTTATCCATTGCGACTTCCTTAACAAGGCGCCCATTATGAATAATCCCAATGCGTGTGGACACTTTCGAGAGCTCCTCTAACAGATGGCTGGATATAAAAATAGTTACGCCGAAATTGGTTGCCAGATTATATAACATATTCCGTATCTCCGCCACGCCTGCGGGATCAAGGCCGTTGATCGGCTCGTCCAAGATTAGAATTTCCGGATTGTGAATCATCGCTTTCGCAAGTCCCAGGCGCTGCTTGTTACCCAAAGAGAGATGCTTTGCTTTTTTCTTTTGGTGCGGCTCAAGTCCCAGCTTATAGATCACCTGATGTACGGCATCCTTGTCAGCCACCCCTTGCATGCGCCTTGCGATGTCAAGATTCTCAGTTACCGTGAGATCGGGATAAAAAGTAGCCTCCTCCAAATATCCGACCTTGCTCCATAATTTAGAGTTTCCGGCATCGACCTTTTCACCTAACATATAGAGCTTGCCGGAGGTTGGCTTCAGCATCGCCAGGAGCATCTTGATCGTCGTTGTCTTCCCGGCGCCATTCAGACCCAGGAATCCAAAGATCTCTCCTTGGCTCACCTCCAGCGAAAGATTGTTTAATACGGTATAATCGCCAAACCTTTTGTGCACTCCGTCAATCTGTATAGCGGGCGTGCTGCCGCTTCTTTTCTCTGATAAAATTCGCATAGCTGTTAACTCCTCCTATGACAATCCCTAAGATTGGCGGGGTGCGGCTGGCCCAAGCCCAATGGAACAGAGCCAATTCAGCGCTACCTCATGCAGCACGTTGATGTTATCTACCTGACAGTGCTCTAATCCGCCAAGCCGTCTATCCTCTATCGCGAAGAATGTCTTGTTTGCCGAACCTGCCTGCTCGTAATTCTTCATAGCTTGTGTCAGCGGATTGGGCTGAACCAATATTTCTTCCGCTCCATGCATGACAAGCAGCGGACATTCGATCTGGTGGAGTACGCCCTCAAGATCATAGGCAAAACGCGGATTCCCCGCAAAATCCTCCAGGCTGTCTGCCCCCAGAATTCGCATGCCGTGTGCGGCCAGACTTGGCGGCATCCAGGACAGCATGGCTTTCCAGTCGAAGGCATGCGTACCTCCGTCGGAGATGACGGCAGCAATTCTGTGATCGAACGAAGCGAAGCGCAAGGAGTCGTAAGCCGCAAAACTCTCCCCGTGCACGATAATCTTATCCGGATCGACTTCCGGCCGTGTCAGAAGGAAGTCGATGGCCCGGGAATGAAACGCTTCGCTGTCCGCCCGTCTGCCCTTTCCCTTTTCATACATCGAGAGACCGGTGCCGGGCTGATCATAGACCAAAAAGTTATATCCGCATGCAATGAAGGCAGGACCCAGCCAGAAATAATTCTCAATGGACCACTCGTCACCACCGTTAAGCGCAAATACGGTCGGCTTGGGGCCTTCTATCCAGGAAGGGGAGAAGAAGTAACCATCCAGCTTAACATCCTCGTAATCAACCTCAATCTTCTCCGGCGGGACATCGAAGTACTTTCCGGCGGCTTCGAAGAGTTCATTAACCTTTTTAAAGATACGGATTTTCCGGGTATCATCATCCATCACCGAATACTCTGCGATTCTATAGTAATTGCAGGCACGAATATAGCAGTTCCGTGCGGTATACCAGTTTCCGGCCGTTTCGGCCTCCTTGCCGTGTTTTTCCAATGCCTGAGCGGTGATGAGCCACTCCCTGTGCCACGTAGCTTTGTCATCGGGGTCAATTCTTTTGCAGGCCTCGTAGATTTCGGTGACATCCGTAGCACCGAGGCTTGCCATACCCAAAGCTTTGGTAACCTGGTATGACATCATGTAATTGTTGGGCCAGCGGCTGAACTCAATTGACATTTTAATATCCTCCTTTTTGAACTTGAAGCTTCATCGTCACTGCGGTGAACATTTGGACTTCCGGCCGCTGTTGTCCCCAGATTTCTTGATTTTGAACCGCTGTTCGCGGGTGAAATCCGGTGACTTGCTGATGCTTTCGATGCGAGCTTTCCTGCGGAAAGCTTTCAGGCGGTCGCTACCGCTCCTACAGTTCCAAATTTCCCCTCCGCTTCTTTTGCTTTTTGTTTATTTCTTTAGTGCTTCTAATATAGAAATTATTTTTACATCCAAAGATGAAGCTTCGGTAAAAGAAAAATAAATGTTTATAAAGAGAATATAAAAAACTATAAACTGCTAAAACACAAAAAGGCTGTTGCCTGGGTGTCACACCCGGCAGCAGCCTGTAATCTTTGGTTGTTGAAGCAGAAGTGCGTAAATACAATCAGTGAAGTGAAGCCAGGGGAAGGCTGAATCTTATCCCCAAACCGCCATATTCGGAAGGGAAGGCCATAATCTCTCCTCCGTGATGCTCAATAATAGATTTACAGCTTGCCAGGCCCAGCCCAAGTCCGCCTTTTTGGATTTGCCGCGATTTATCCACCGTGAAGAATTTAAGGAACAGAGAAGAGAGATCCTTATCCGGCACGCCGATTCCGTTATCCTCGATTTGGAAATAGGCATGATGCTCCCTCAGGTATCCGGTCATATACACGTTCAGCTTATTCTTCCCCCCATATCTTACAGCATTGCTGAAGAGGTTGCCGAACACCCGGCGGATCATCGGTTCATTGACCATTAGCCATATACTGTCCGTGAATGAATGGCGGCAAGTCAGTTCGTTGTCAAGTCCAGCCAGCTCGTACTCATATTCAAAAGCAATGTCTTCAAATAACTCTGTTGCCCTTACAGGCCCGGCTACCATGGATTCAAGCTCCAGTTTTTGTTTGGTGAAGCTGGAGAGATCATTGATGAGCTCAACCATATATGCTGACTTCTTTTGAATCAGTTCATAATATTCCTGCTTTTCAGTGTCGGGTAAGTCCTTGTGCGTAGCCAGCAGTTCGGTGAAACCGTTAATAGAGGTCAGGGGTGTCTTCAAATCGTGGGCGATGGCTGCAATCATATCGGTTTGTTCTCTGTGGGCGAGTTGCAGTTTATGCTCCATCTTATTGAAGTGCTTATAAAGCTCTCCGATCTCGTCATTACCCCTCGAAGCCAGCGGAGGCAGGGGATGGACAACATTTACTTCCCCCAGCCGGGTATTCAGACGCCGGATGGGCTTCTCTATGCAAAAGTAAATATAGATGATCAGAATAATAAATACACAACAGGCGATGACGAAGATGGGCAGCAGCAATGCTATATATCGTGAGTCCAGCAATGTAGTGCGTATAGGGGAATATACTGCGAAGACAAACTTCAAGTACAGTCCAATGGAAAACATAAGAATGAGAAGCATCAGCAGGAATAAAAGGGGAAGTTTTATTTTCAGTTTCATCCTATTGCTCTCTTTCCGTATATTTATAGCCTATACCCCAAATGGTTTTAATGAAGTTATGTTCAGGACCCAACTTCTTGCGGATATTCTTGATATGGACCGTTACGGTATTGATTTCTCCGTACTCGTCTCCCCAGACCTTCTCATAGATCTGCTCACGGCTGAGTACCTGATTGGGATGACGCATAAGGATAGACAGAATTTGAAATTCTTTCGCGGATAAGTCGAGCTTCCGGGTATGCAGGAAGGCTTCAAACGTTTTATCGTTCAAAATAAGCGGAGCATCTGCCTTTTCTCTACCGGGGCTAAGCTCATCCCACTCTTTATGCAGCCTGTCCACTTTTCGGAAATGGGCTTTTATCCTGGAGGCCAGCTCCTGAATACTGAAAGGTTTGGTCATGTAATCGTCTGCTCCTATTTCGAGACCGACGATTTTATCAATGTCCTGATCACGCGCACTTAAAAAAAGGATGGGAACATTATAGGATGTCCGGATATTTCTGCAGACATCAAGTCCATTCATATCAGGCATCACTATGTCCAGAACAATGAAATCAATGTGGTTATCATCCACTGCAGATAAGGCTTCTTCCCCGGACCTGGCTGTGATGACTTCAAATTGCTCGTACCTTAAACTTTTGGTGATGAGTTTTACGATTTCTTCATCATCGTCTACAACTAATATCGTTTTTGACATTTGACTACCTCCCAGACACCAACAGACCTGATATAAATAATAATTCGTTAATCCGGTTGATGCAATCTTCCACAGGTCTCCTTCCTGCCGGCCGCAGCATCCCTGGACCATTGCAGCGGTTAAACGGAGAATGCCGAACGCACGGTTAACGTGACGATTCCCGGTGTGGTTGATCTTACGCAAAAAAAAGAAGGCGTCCCAGAAGCCATTTTACAGCTTTTGGGACAGCCTGTTTTTACTGTTCTCTAATTTGAAATAGTACAGTTAGAGCGGCATAACGGCAACTTCGTTAATCTTGACTGCTTCTTCCGGATCAGCCGTAATCAGCTTGTCATACACTGCTTGATCCTGGGCACTCTGGGTTCTCTGCTGTACAGCGAGGTACCAGCGGGCCGTTTCCCGGTTGACGGCATCGTTATAATCCTCAGTCAGCCCTTGCTGCAGTGTGGCTGCGGCGGCTTGCCATTGTTCCGATAAATATTGGATCTTACCGGCGTTCAGCAGCATAACTGAAGTAATCATCGATCCCCGTCCCTGCTGATCTTCAGCCGGAAGGGTACTGAACCATTCTTCATCCGCAGCCGCATGGGCATAAGCGTCCAGACCGGTTTTGAAATACCGTTCCTTATTAACCGTCTCCTGATCCCCCAGATCCGTCTGGCCCAGTGCATAAGCCTCCAGTGCCCGCTTCAAGGCTGCGGCTCCCAGCTCCTGGGAACGGCCGATCACCGCGCTGTACCAATCTGTATCCCAGAGGGTTGCGGTCTCCGTCAAGTCTTCGTAACCGTTGGTGAAGCCTTGCTTCACCGTTGCCCCAGCAGCTTCCTCGTCTCCGGACATGGATTGGATTCGCCCTGCATTCAGAGCAATCGTTGAGGTAACGAAGAATTCACGGCCCTGAAGCTGCTCGGGTGGAAGAGTCTTCAAATGCTCAATGCCGTCCGTTACATGTTTGTAGGAAGCCAGCGCACTGTTGAAATACTTCTGTTCCCCTGCTTCATCTCGCTTCGCATAGGCCTGCAGCCCAAGGAGCGAGGTCCGGCTGATCAGATGATCATACCAGTTAATATCCCACATGAACTTGTCCGCATTATCGAGATACACCCGGTAAGATTCTTCACTCTGGCCCTTCAAATCATAGTATTTCGCCAGCTGGGATAGCAGATCTTTGTTATAGGGCTCACCTTCAAGTGCGCGGGTTAACACCGTATAGGATTCGTCCAGAAACTGTGTATTCTGTGTTTGGGTAAATACCTGCTGATCCAGCATGGATAGATAAGCCGCCGATTCGGGATGATTCGGGCGGGTTTTGAGTGCTTTTACCAGAGGGGCCTTGATCTCTTCATAGGATTGGCTGACTTTGACCAGCTTCTTGGCGGTATAGGCTTCAGAGCTGGAACTGATATACCCCAGAGACAGGAACAGCAGATACCCGGTGCCGATTCCCAGCAGCCCGAAATACCCGGCTCTGATCCAAAGCTTGTTCCACTTGAGACGGAGCGGTCTGCTCTCCATGACAACGGTCATCCCTCCCAGAGCGAGGAAGACCAGAATCCCCATGAACGCATAGCTCATATTGAAATCAAGCAGGCTGTGAACAAGAATCGACAACGCGATAATGAGATAGAAGAACCCGTTATTGTAATCGTCTTTGTCGCGTTTCAGGTATCCTCTTACATACTTGCAGAAAATGAACAGGATGAAGCCCATGAACACGATAAAGCCGAGAATGCCCACTTCAATCAGGTACTGCAGGAAAAAGTTGTGGACCTGGCGGCTCAGGTAAGGGTTGTTCTGGTAGTGCTCATAGAGTGACGCCCAGCCCCCGCCTCCGGTCCCCAGTAACGGATAATCTTTGACCACCTTCATGGCATCTTTGTAAAAGGTGAAGCGTTCAAGTACACTGTGCTGCTTGAAGTTGATATTCTCCAGCCGTGTTCCGATATTCTCCGGCAGAATATTACGCGCACGGGTTCCGATAAACAGGAAGGCGATAAGCAACACACCGGCAACGGATACCACAGGAATCCATACTCCGCTCCAGCGGCGTGATTCTGTGCTGCCGAGCTTGCGGCTCAGCCAAGGGGCAAAGTAATGCTGGACAACCCAGCAGAGAGCGGCGGCGCAGAATGATGCACCCAGCAGGTATCCCCAGCCCTCAAGGGCTGCAGAGGAAGTGAAGGCCGTATTCAGCTCCAGGCCCAGTCTGGTTACCGGATTAGTAATCAGCAGAGACAATACGCCGGCAATGGCGAGATTAATAATCCAGAGTATCTGCTGCACAGGCTTCAGGAAGAGCAGCAGAATAATGAATACTACAGGCATCAGGACCAGACCGCCGCGGGACAAGGTAAGCAGCAGCGAGACAATGAAGGGAACCAGCATAAATCCGTGCATCAGCCGTCCGTACCATTTCCGGGAGCGGATCAGCGCGAATAAGGCGACGAACAGAAAAGCCATCAGGAACGCTGCATATGTATTGGCATACTGGAAAATGGAAGTCAGGCGAAGCCCGTTCGAATCGGTCATCACTGCTTCAGTGTACTTGCCGTTGACCACAGTATCCGAGAACCAGCCTACAAGACTGCCGGCAAGCTTCCAGCTTCCGAGCCAGTTCAATAGACCGAAACCGACGATCAGATAAGCGATTGCGAGGATACCCAGCTGAATAACATTATTGAGCTGCCTCTGGCGGAGCAGATACACGCTGATAATGAAGACCGCCGCATAAGTAAATTGGGTGAACAGCATGTTCATAGCCATATAATGCGAGGCAGCGCCAAACAGTGACAGGGCGTACGTTAACGGGAGCAGGATTGCGGCGAGGGTAAGCAGATCGCGCTGCCCGTCCAGCCTGAAGGTCTTGAAGTACAGGACAGCACAGGCCAGCAGGAGCAGACCGCTCAGCAAGGCAGCCATATAAATAGGCTTCTCAAATTCCACTCTCATTCCGTTGAACAATCCAACCTGGAAGGGGGTCCACCCCAGGAACAGGATGAAGGCAATGCAGAGCGCCCATGCGGGTCCGGAATTCTTTTCGATCGTCTTGGACGGAGCCGCTTGCTTGCCGTATACAGGTTTCGACACGTTATATTCTCCTTTTTTCGAGTATTCACGCTACTAATTCTAACATAGAACCATTTAAGGTATATTGTGTAAAATGATGATAATGTGAAATTATGGATGGTATTTTGAAAATCCGGAGGAGGATAAGCAGGTTTGAAGCCGGGAGGCATATTCATAGCGGGTCCGGGGATGGATTTTGGAGAGCAGCCGGGTGTTAAGGGCCGGATAAGACTCAGCTAATGAAGCTGTCCATTGGCACAGGCCAACCCTTTACGGATTCATAGAATATAGTATCTCAGGCAAATCTATGAGGCATGTATACGTGAGATTCCGCTCAAAGGCAGCAATGATAAAAGGCAGTCTGCTCTACGGATGTCTTTTGCCATAGCTGCCGGGAGCTTTGCTTCAGGCCGGAAGGATGAATTTGAAATTAATCATGAACACGATCAGGGCAGCGGCCCCCAGGGAAAAGGCGATACAGCCGGCGCCCAGAACCCTGCGGCGGTCTTTGATGAATTTGAAGCCCAGCGCGCAGACGAGTATCGTGGTTCCTGCCAGTACAACAGACATGCCGACCATCGCAAACCAATACAGGATTTCAAAAAACTGTGCCATTAGGAAACCCTCCCCTCCAGGCTATAATACAACGAATTTTAAGAATATTCCAGCTCTGGAATAAACGGAACACCGGGATATACGGCCCTTGCGGCTATATGCCCTTTTTTGCTGCGGACTCCCTTACCACGGACAATCATACAGGAGGGTGCGGTCTTTCGTGAGTAATCTATAGGGTAGGCTGGGAATTCGAAAGGAGAGGGCGAAAAAATGGCGGGGAGAGAACTGGCAAGCAAGTTGCTGAAGACCGCGGCGTTGCTTAGCGATTCACGGGTTGCCGGTTACATTCCGAGAACACGGGAATATAGTGCTGCCGGACTGCTGGCGATGCTGGGAAGATACGGGAATGTTGTGATTAAGCCGGTTGTCGGCGGCGGAGGCTACGGGGTGATCAAGGTGTTCCGGGATCACAGGGGTTACGGCTTCACGTATATGCATAATACACGTATATATCGTGATTTTGCTTCGATGAGGTACGCGCTGGACCGCTTCAAGGTAAAGCGGAGATATTTGATCCAGCAAGGCATTTCCCTTGCCCGGATTTCCGGGCGTCCGATTGATTACCGGGTCAAAGTGGTGAAAAACGGCGATCACTGGGAATTCCGCTCCATGGTAGGCAGAGTAGCCCGGCCGGGATTGTTCGTTACTAATCTCTGTAAAGGGGGAACGATGCTCAGCTGCCGTCAGGGACTGAACAGATCGCTGCCGAGAATCCGGACCTCCGCCAAGAAAGCGGAGATGCGCCGGCTGACTTTAGTCTGCATTGAGCTGCTGGAGCGGCATTTCCCCGGCATCGGTGAGCTGGGCTTCGATTATGCTGTGGATCAGCGGGGGAAAATATGGATTCTGGAAGTAAATACAAGACCAAAATAACCGAAAATTGATTAAGAAAATTTTAATAATTGACGATAAATACATTAATAAGCTAATATTGCGTTTAGTCGTGTCAATTCCGAGGTAATATGAACATAAATATCCCAGCCAATTATGAACATTCTAAAAATTATTTTTAAGGATAAGCGGGATATCTGCCCTGTGCATAACTATTATCCCCATAGTCCACCGTGCAGTACCTGACATTACAACCCTTACTAACATATTATGCACAGGATCTCCACAGTAGCTTGTGGATAATGAGAACGCTTGTTCGAATAATGATAGTTTGCTATGATAGATTCAGATCCAAATAAAGGAAAGGTAGGTGAACGTTATGGTTGAATTGTCGGATGAGATGCTGCTGGACTCTTATCATAGAGCGATAGAGCTGCAATTGGAGCATGATTTCATCGCTCTGCTACTCGCTGAAATTCGCAAACGGAACTTACACTCTCCAGTTCATGCGGTTCTTCACTAAAGATCAGAGCATACCTTTACAGCACCCAGAATTAATCAAACCGCAAGTAACACAGAATAGGGTATCTTTTCAAGTTGAGGTGGAATCAACCTGAAAGGATACCCTTTTATTGTAAGTTTTAGGTTATACGCAATCCTAGAGTTTGAGATTACTGCTGTGTCCCGGGGACAGCTTTGCTTCCGGATCAATATACACCTTGGCATTATTCACAGCAGTCGGCGCTTCTCCGAAGCCTACAGCAATCAGCTTCAGCTTGCCCGGATACGTGGTGATATCGCCTGCGGCGAAGATACCCGGAATGCTGGTCTCCATGCGGGAGTCTACCACAATGGAGTTGCCGTCGATCTCAATTCCCCATTCCGCAATCGGTCCCAGTGAGGAAACGAAGCCGAAATTGACAATGACACTGTCTACTTCGATTTCCTGCGTTTCTTTGGTCTTGATATGAGACAAGGTTACCTTGGTGATGAACTCTTCACCATGCAGCTCAGTGATCTCGGATGGCGTAATAACATTGACCTTGGAGGCCATCAGATTCTCGACACTGTGCTCATGGGCGCGGAATTTATCCCGGCGGTGAATCAGGGTTACCTGCTCTGCGATAGGCTCAAGCATAAGTGCCCAGTCCACGGCAGAATCGCCGCCGCCGCTGATCAGCACTTTCTTGCCTTTATATGCATTCAGATCGCTTACAAAATAATGCAGATTGGCTTTCTCGAAACGCTGCGCATCAGGCACTTCCAAGCGCCGCGGCTCGAATGCGCCTACACCTGCTGTGACAATAATAGCTTTGCTGTGATATTCAGCTTTATCGGTGGTGACGATGAAGTGGCGCTCGTCCTGCTTCACAACAGATACAACCTTCTCCTCCAGACGGATATCAGACTGGAAGAGCTCCATCTGCCGTGAAAGGTTATCCACCAGCTCCTGTCCGGTGATCTTGGGAAAACCGGCTACGTCGTAAATATATTTTTCGGGATAAAGAGCAGCAAGCTGCCCCCCCAATTGGGGCATACTTTCAATAAGTGTTACCGAAGCCTGGCGCATACCGCCGTAAAAAGCGGCAAACATACCGGCTGGTCCCCCGCCTATGATGATGAGATCGCTCATAGGAACGGATTGCTCTAGTGTCACGTAATATTACACCTCCGAGTTGATAGTTTCAAATTGCCATACTTGCGTACCTACTCATTATAAACATTGTGGCACCCCGCTGCAAAGCCTTTGATTTCACTGAAAAATGTGACATTTTGTTGTATGATTGTATTTGATTAAAACGATACTAAGGTTTACAATGGATATGGTTATTTTAGAAATCCTTTAAGTTTTATTGGAAATTCTTCTGAATTTAAGTGTATAAATTCACAAAAGAAACCTAATTTTTTTACAAAAAATAACACATAGACAGATTCACCTGTTGGAAGGAGCCGGAACATGAGCAGTATTCCCAAAATTGTTATCCTAGGCGCGGGATATGGAGGTATCTTGACCGCCCAGCGGCTGCAGAAAGCTTTGAACTATAATGAAGCGGATGTAACCCTGGTGAACCGCCATGAGTATCATTATTTCACGACCCATCTGCATATGCCAGCAGCAGGAACGGACAGCATCGAGCATACCCGCGTATCCATCTCCAAGCTTATCGATGAATTCAAAATCGATCTTGTTAAATCTTCCGTACAGGAGATCCGTACCCAGCAGAAGAAGGTTATTCTGGAAGACGGAACCCTCTCGTATGATTATCTCGTAATCGCACTTGGCGGCGAGCCTGAGACCTTCGGAATCCCGGGACTCGACAAATATGCGCTGACCATCCGCAGCATTAACTCCGTGCGGCTGATCCGTGAACATATTGAGTATCAATTTGCCAAATACAAGAATGAGAATAATGCACAAGAGCATATCAACTTTGTTGTCGGCGGCGCGGGCTTCAGCGGCATTGAGTTTGTGGCTGAACTGGCAGACCGGATTCCGGCACTGTGCAAAGAATATGATGTCGATCCAAGTATGGTCAACATCTATAATGTAGAAGCTGCACCTACTGCGCTGCCTGGCTTTGCTCCGGAGCTTGTCGAGCATGCCATGACAGTGCTTACGAAGAAGGGGGTAACCTTCAAGTTCGGCGTGGCGATCAAGGAATGCCTGCCTGGCGGTGTCATCCTTGCAACCGGTGAAGAAATCAAAGCTTCCACGATCGTATGGACCGGCGGGATCCGCGGCAACCGTCTGATTGAAGCTGCCGGCTTCGAAGCCATGCGCGGACGTGTGAAGGTAGACGAATACCTGCGTGCTCCGGGACATGAGAATATCTTCATCATTGGTGACGGCTCCCTCATGATTAATCCGGAAGGGCGTCCTTACCCTCCAACGGCACAGATTGCAATGCAGCAGGGAGAATGCTGTGCGCATAATCTTGTAGCGGCCATCCGCAGCCAGCAGCCGAAGAAGTTTGCGTTCAGCAACAAGGGCACCGTAGCCTCGCTGGGCAAAGGCCAGGGGATTGCAGTAGTGGGCGATAAGACCTATAAGGGCTGGACAGCGGCGCAGCTGAAGAAGGTTGTAGACATGCGCTACCTGCTCATTATCGGCGGCATTCCGCTGGTACTCAAGAAGGGAAGATTCCTCTAAGATGCGCCATTGCAGCGTACAAGTTCGCGGACTGCTCACGCGTGAGGAGCTGGACCGTTACAATGCTCTAATTGAGGTCGGTTCCTATCTTGAAGATCAGACACGTTATGATCTGGCTTACAATATCCAGAAGGAAATCGACATTCTCATTCTCCCGGCCATAGAGCGCCTGAAGGATAAGGGCCGCGCCCGTGACCGGGCGACGGCTGAATATCTGGAGAGTCTGCGGGATGGGGACGAGGATGATGAGGACGAAGAGGCTGAAGGTAAGAATACGTCCGATTGAGGATATAGATTTGTGAATAGGACACGACCAATAGACCGCATACCTTCGCGAGAGGGCGGTCTATTTGCGTTTATTGGACAGCAGCGTCATAAGCAAGTTTCTTGTTACTATAGCAAAAGTCCAAATAAAGGGAAGCTTTCCTGTGAGGAAGACTTCCCTTTATATACTGTGGTTATTCTTCGTTTTAGAGCTTCAGCATCTCTTCGAACGATTCCTCAGTCAGCAGATTGCCGACATAGAAGGGACCGAACTCGCCGTAGCGGGCACTCACTTCATCAAAGCGCATCTCATAGACCAGCTTCTTGAACTGCAGGGCATCTTCAGCGAACAGGGTCACGCCCCATTCCCAGTCATCGAATCCGACGGAGCCGGAGATGATCTGCTTCACCTTGCCGGCATATCCGCGGCCGATCAGGCCATGGGAATGCATCAGCTCACGGCGTTTGTCCATGTCGAGCATGTACCAGTTGTCCGCAAGCTCGCGTTTCTTGTTCATCGGATAGAAGCAGATATGCTTCGCTTGCGGCAGAATAGGCTTCAGCCGGGCGGCAACATGCGGATTCAGCATCGGATCGCTGCCGTCTCCTGCAGTTCCTCCTGCGGCGTAGTTGCTGAGTTCCACAATACTTACATATGAATAGGCTTTGGTAGTATATTGGGCGAAGGCGATTTTGTTAAAAGCAGTCTCAAGCGCATTCAATGCTTCCAGGCTTTCCCGCAGAAACATCATTACGAAATCAGCTTTCTGGCCAACGATGGAATACACGGTGGAGCTGCCTTCCTTGGCTTCTTCCACGGGCCCCCATTCCTGCATGAAAGCATGCAGCTCCTCCAGGGCAACTGCGCGTTCTTCATCATCGGCTGCCGTCCAGGCATTCCAATTGAGAGAGCGGAAGTCATGCAGGGCATACCAGCCTTCCAGTGTCAAAGCGGCTTCGTTCATGTTCTCACTCCTTTAAAATTTGCATACGTTTAATATGTATAAACATATTTCCGAAAAGAAACGTGCACCGTTCTTATGAAGACGCTGCAGCCGTTTCCATTTGCTATTTGCATTGTATCGCATGCGAACGGCCAAGAGCAAACTCTGCAGCCGCCATTTGCGCTGATCGCAAACCACTGGACGATAATGTTCATTGCTTCGCTACATTTTTTCTAGTAAACTTACTATTAAATAAGGTTTGGTGTGCGGTTCTTTATAGAGAGAGGGGATGGCGGTACGATGGGATTTATTCCAGTGTTTGTTCTGGCCGTTTTGTTCTTTGTCATGATGTTTGGCATTGGCTTTATCCTTAACATGTTAATGAAGACTACGTGGTTTCCCGCATACCTGTTCGTAATCGTTATTCTTCCCGTAGTGGTCTACTCCATCTGGGACCGGAGCTCCATGTCGTTATGGGAGCATCTCTCTACCTTCCATGTAGTCGACTATCTTACCGGTATAGCCGGCCTTGCCGGTGCTGTACTGAGCGGCTGGACCATTCAGAAGCTGCGTCTGGGCGGATACAAAATGTTCTGAGGAATGTGCAGAGCAGGCAAGACAACAAACGGCTGATCTCCTTCAAAACTAAGGGGAAGCCGTTTTTTCTTATCTTTTCCGCTAGAATCAGCAAGTGTTACAAAGCTGTCGATAATAGGGGGAAAAGCAGCTTTTTTGGGCCTTTTTTTACATTTCCGGCCGGGTGTTTTGTGATAGAATAGAAATCTATATGAATTCGTATAGAAGAGGGGGAGGTTTTCCGCAGATGCGTATGAGCAACCTGCATCATTTCACCGAACATCATCGGTACTGCGTTTCCCGCGAATTCGGTCTAAGCCATGTGGATGGACGAATGCTCGGTTCGGTCTATCAGCCGATGGTCGGCGCTTTTGCCATCAGCCTGTACAGACTGCTGTTCGAGCATATTCCTGCTGAATCCATCGGGTATTCCGGTGTGGAGCAGCAGCGCAGGCTCTTTATGACCCTGGGCGTGGAGCCTAATGAGAAGGGCCGCAAATATTTAGTTGACCAGGCTTCACGGCTGGAAGCGGTGGGGCTGCTGCAGACCTGCCGGATTTATGCCGCGGAGAACGATGATTATATGTACGAGTACGAATTAATGCCGCCGTTGTCGCCGTCGGAATTTTTTGCGACCCAGCATTTAACGCTGCTGCTCAGGGATAAGATCGGCAAATTCGCCGTATTGTCGCTGCGCGAGCAGTTCTGGAACCGGGAACCGGAAGAATGGAGCCGGCGGTCGGTCGGTAAAGAGAATATTTCGCTGCCCTTTTATGATATTTTTGAGCTCAATACTCATGTCATTGATTACGAACTGGAGCAGGCGCTGGCCGAGGTAGCTACCGTGCGTCAGCCGGGAACGGTTGATGGCGGCGAGCCGAATATCGGCTACAGTGACATCATTCTGCGGTTCCCGCGTGAGTCGGTCAACCGTGCGCATGTGGAGAAGCTGCGTTTTGATCATAACCAGATGGGCGTTATTAATTATGTGGCCCGCAAGTACGAGCTTGGCCCGCAGGATCTATGCCGCCTGCTGGACGAGGACGATGTCTTCACGCCGGATGGCGAGGTGATTCTGGATACACTGCAGTACAAGGCCAGCCAGCATTTCCGCCAGGATATGAAGCGCCAGGAGAAACGTGAGATCGCCGCTGCCAAGGTGGTGTCGCTGCGCTCTGCTGCCGCTGATGAGAGTGATCCTTCCGGTGCGCCGGTGGAGCAGTCTGTCGAAATGGAGTTCTATGTAGAAGTGCCTCCGCAATTTATGTCCAAATGCGACATTCACCAATATAATATGATGCTGCGCAACGAACCTTATACACGTCTGCTGCAGACGTTTTTCCCCGGGGCTGTTCCGGGCCAGCTGATGGATATCTTCGAGAAGATCGATTTGAACTACAAGCTGAACGGTGAAGTCATCAATGTACTGATTCACTATTTGATGACAATGGTGGCCTCCGGCGGCGACCAGCGGATGAACCGCAATTTCGTCGAGGCCATTGCCTCCAACATGCTGGTCAAGCAGGTGAATACTTACGAGAAGGCTGTGCGTTATATCCGCGACCAGTCCAAGGTGAAGGGCAAAGGAGCGGCTTCCGGCTCTGCCGGCACGGCCGCGGCGGGAACACGCCAGCGTTCATATACGAAGAATACCGGACGTTCCGGCAAGCCGGAGATCCCGATTGTGCTGGATGACGGCAGTGCCGGGACCGTATCGGATGAGGAATTCGCGGCGATGATGAAGAAAGCGGCCGAGATTAAGGCAAGTAAGAAAAAGGGCGTCCTGAGAACGCCCTAAAGAAAGCGAGGTGCGGCGATGGAGTCTATGGGCGAAGTGCTGCGTTCGATGAACAATTCTGCTCTGCGCCAGCGCTCCCGTGATCTGGAGCAGGGACTGTTTAATAATCCCCTGGTCAAGCAGCTTCAGGCTGATCATCCGGAGCTGGATGAGTCACGGCTGCGGCTGCATTTAAGCCGGCTTTACCAGTATGTCGAGGAGGACCGCCACTGCAAGAACTGTCCGGGCCTTGAGAACTGTCCGAATGATTTCCAGGGACACTACAGCAAGCTTACAGTGGAGACTGTTAACGGGATACCTGATCTGTATGAGCGCAAGACACCCTGCAAGCTGAAGATCGCGCAGGATAACCAGGATAACATCCGCAAGCGGATCCGCAGCTTCTATGTGGATGAGCGTGTGCTGAACGGCGGATATGATGAGATGGACATTATGGGCAAGGACCCCCGGCGGGCCAGTGCCGTGAACCGGATATTTGATTACATTGCAACTGTGCGGGCAGAGGGCCTGACTTCCCGGGGAATCTACCTGCAGGGCAGCTTCGGGACAGGCAAGACCTTCCTGATGTGCTATCTGCTCCATGAGCTTGCGATTGCCGGTCACAGCGGCGTAATTGTGTACATGCCCGACTTCATTGAAGAGTTGAAGCTAATCATGATGGACAACCAGAAGCTTAAGGAAATGGTAGATACGATGAAAAACTGCGATCTGCTCATTTTTGACGATATCGGTGCCGAGAACCTGAATCCCTGGGCCCGTGACCATGTGCTGGGTGCGATCCTGAATTACAGGATGAACCGCAAGCCGACCTTCTACACCTCGAACTATCCGCTGGATGGGCTGGAGAAGCATCTGAGCATGACCAGCAAGGATGGCGAAGAAGTCTACAAAGGCCAGCGGCTGATGGACCGGATCGCCCCGTTTGTGGATGTCATTCCGCTCCATGGGGACAATCAGCGGGGTACGGTAAGATAAATTCCGCTGCATGATATATATTACTGGACGGATCATTTATAATCCCGCCGCTTACTGGCTGCGGAGGTTATGAGTGGTCCGTCTTTTGTTGCTTAAGAGGCCTGAATGTTGTAAGGAATGCAACTTGTGAGCATAAGAAACGGGGTGTTTGTCGATTTGGGCCGCTTAAGCGAAGGGAATGTTGTATTTGGTGCAGGATTTTGCGTTACTCAACCATTCAAATCAGCAGAAATAAGAGCTGCTCTGCCCGCACACAAACAGCGGCGGGACCCGGACATTGAAGTCACTGGCCCCGCCGCTGTTTGGTATGAGTTCTCCGTATGCATCTAGCTTATGCGTAGACTTCGGTGTTGCTCTGCTGCCTGCAGCTTTATTCGGACATAATAAACTTGATGATAACCATCCCGAAGAAAACTACGGTCATAAATCCTGTCATTCCAAAAAAACCGGCCATTAGGTCGCCAAGGTCATTACGGGGCTCTTCGTTGACATGCTCCCGCGGGTCACGGACTTGCGCGTTGACATCCATCGTTTCTTCCTCCTTGCTGTTGCATGACTGTGCAAAGTAAGTTACAGTTATACATGTGAGAGAAGTCATTGACAATTAATGCGCTTTCTTTAAGTATACGAACTTGCCGGGAAGTTGTAAAGATAAGATCGGCGCCTAGCCTTGTATGAGATGCAAAGAGGTGATTCGATGATAAGTATTAGACCTATGGAACCGCAGGAATACGATCTTCTAATGGATATGCATTATGAGTCAATCAATATAGTACAAGGGAAGCCCTCCAGGAGTGAACTGCTGAGTTCACCGGATATCGTGAAGTACAACGAGAAGTGGGGGAAAGAAGGTGATAGGGCGCTAATCGCTCTGATTGACAACCAGCCCGCAGGTGCTGCCTGGTACAGACTGTTTGATGAGACGAACCAAGGCTATGGATTCGTGGATGCTGAAACCCCGGAATTAGGTGTCGCTATACGGCCCGGCTATAGAAAGCAGGGCTTGGGAATCAGACTAATGCAGGCTATCATCCAGCAAGCCGTATCCGATGGATACCCATCGGTTTCTCTTAGTGTAGATCCGGAGAATCAGGCGGCCGTCCGCTTATATGACAAGCTTGGATTCGAATATTTCGGGATATCCGGAACCTCCCGGACGATGAAGTTAAACCTTAGGCTAATTTGATTTTATACAATATAATTTTATAAAACATATAACAAATGCATTGTATTTATGTTATACTGTGGATGTGTCGCTAAATGGTAATCTGGTTATCATATTACATGAAGCATTTTATCCCGCTATATTCTCGGAGTAATTTTCGCCATCTTGGCTCAGGCTATAGAAGCGGATCTTATTTCGTACAGCTAAGCTTAGGCTTCCAAGTATTTTGAACAATACTGTTTCAGGAAGCGGATGCTCACAAAACTTTGAGGAGGAACAATATCATGGCTATCGTGAACGTGTCTGACCAATCCTTCGTTAATGAAGTGGAAGGTCAAGGTACTGTAGTAGTAGACTTCTGGGCACCTTGGTGCGGCCCTTGCAAAATGCTTGCCCCTATTCTGGAGGAATTGTCCACCGAGCTGGGAGACGGCGTAAAAATTGCTAAATTGAATGTAGATGAGAATCCTGAGACGGCTTCCCGTTTTGGAGTGATGAGTATCCCTACTCTGATCTTCTTCAAAGACGGCCAACCCGTGGACAAAGTCGTAGGACTGAACTCCAAGGATTCCCTTAAGAATATCGTAGCTAAACATCAATAAAAGATTAATTCCGCCGTATCCGGGGGCCTCGCGGCCCCTTCACACAAAGCGCCTTCGGTCATCCGAAGGCGCTTTGTGTATCAAATAGAAACGGGTGTTCTATAATAAGGCTTGAATCTGTAGTACATTCTATTCTAAACTTACCTTATAACAGTGTAGTAACAGGTGGGAGAGAACTCATGGAATATATGGATAATATCCGCAACAAACTGGCGCTGCTGCCTGATCTGCCCGGCTGCTATCTGATGAAGAATGATGAGGGTACGATTATTTATGTGGGCAAGGCCAAAGTGCTGAAGAACCGCGTGCGCTCTTATTTCACCGGCAGCCACAACGGCAAGACGCAGCGGCTTGTCGCCAATATTGTTGATTTCGAATATATCGTCACATCGAGCAATATGGAAGCACTCATTCTGGAGTGCAATCTGATCAAGAAGCATATGCCGCGTTATAACGTGCTGCTGAAGGATGATAAGACTTTTCCGTATTTAAAAATAACGAATGAAACGCATCCGCGCCTTGAGGTCACGCGGCGGGTGCTGAAAGATAAAGCTAAATATTTCGGCCCGTATCCGAATAGCTATGCGGCCCAGCAGACCAAGAAGCTGCTGGACCGGATGTATCCGCTGCGCAAGTGCGGGGTGATGCCGAAGGAAGTCTGCCTGTATTATCACATGGGCCAGTGTCTGGCTCCCTGCGAGAAGGAAGTGCCGAAGTCCGCTTACGAGGAGATTACGCAGAGTATCTCGTCCTTCCTGAACGGGGGGCATGATGCGGTGAAGAAGGATCTGCAGAAGAAAATGCAGGAAGCCGCAGAAGAGCTGTATTTCGAGCGGGCCAAGGAGCTGCGTGACCAGATCATTCATATCGATGCCCTGATGGAGAAGCAGAAGATCAACACGGTTGATACCAAGGACCGGGACGTCTTCGGCTATGCAGTCGATAAGGGCTGGATGTGTGTGCAAATCCTGTATATGCGGCAGGGTAAAATGATTCAGCGCCACTCGTCGGCTTTTCCGTTCTACGGGGAAGCGTACAGTGATTTCATGTCCTATGTGACGCAGTATTACAGCGATAACCCGGCATTGCCGCAGGAAATCCTGCTGCCGGATATGCTGAGTGACGGAGCCGTCAAAGCGCTAACGCCAGAGACCGGTACAGGTGCTGCGGTAACGGGCTTGCAGACTGCTGCAGGCATGCTGGGCAGCCGGGAAATGCAGGCAGCGCTGGAGGCGGAAGATAGGGCGGAGGTTGCAGCGCCGCCGCAGGAGCAGGCGGAACAGGAAGCGGCTGCTGAAGGAACCGTGGACGCGGCCGGAGGGGCGGCAGCCCTGCAGGAATGGCTGGGCATCAAGGTACTTGTGCCGCAGCGCGGGCTCAAGAAGCAGATGGTCGGCATGGCCTGCCAGAACAGCCGGGTGGCGCTGGATGAGAAGTTCCGCCTCATTGAGCGGGATGAGGAGCGCACCTCCGGTGCGGCGAGCAGTCTGGGCCAGAGCCTGGGACTTGAATCGCTTAACCGGATTGAAGCATTCGATAACTCGAATATTCAGGGTACGAATCCGGTCTCGGCGATGGTTGTGTTCATTGACGGCAAGCCGGCCCGCAAAGAGTACCGCAAATATAAGGTCCGCACTGTGCAGGGGCCGGATGATTATGAGACGATGCGTGAGGTCATCCGCCGCCGGTATGAACGGGTGCTTAAGGAGAATCTGCCGCAGCCTGACCTGATTGTGGTCGATGGAGGCAAAGGCCAGATCTCCTCGGCGATCGATATTCTGCAGAATGAGCTGGGTCTGTTCATTCCGGTCTGCGGTATCGTCAAGGATGATAAGCACAGAACGGCGCAGCTGCTGGTCGGGGATTCCGCCGAACCGGTATCGCTGGCCCGGGACAGCCAGGAGTTCTATCTCCTGCAGCGGATTCAGGATGAGGTTCACCGGTTCGCAATTACGTTCCACCGCGAACAGCGCGGCAAATCGATGGTCACCTCGAAGCTGGATTCGGTTCCGGGAATCGGGGAGAAGCGCCGGAAGTCGCTGCTGAAGCATTTCGGCTCGCTGAAGAAGATCAAGGAAGCTTCCGTGGAAGATTTCCGTGTTCTGTCTATTGGCGAGAAGCTGGCCCGGCAGATTCTGGATGCGCTCAAGGATGAGGAACCGTCATTATAAATAGGCTCAAACGGTAACGAAACAGAGGCCGGCCCCATGGGGGCCGGTTTTTTGGTGACATAGGAAATTATGCTATTCGTCAGGAATCCCGCTGAACCCCCGGAAGACGGGCCAATGGAGGATCAAATGTATGCGAAAAATCGGATACAATGTGCTTCCGTGAGGGCAACCGGACCAAATGTATGCGAAAAATCGAATACAATGTGCTTCCGTGAGGGTAACCGGACCAAATGTATGCGAAAAACCGAATACAATGTGCTTCAGTGTAGGTAACCGGACCAAATGTATGCGAAAAATCGAATACAATGTGTTTCCCCGAAAGAAACGAGGAGCATTGGTGCCCTTAATTTCGCCGGAGGCTGCCCCACAAGTAGTCTCGATTTTTATCGGTTAGATGATGAAGTACCGGGCTTTTGCTGCGAAAATAAGTTAATCCTTACTTTCTGCATAAAATCGTTGATTTGTATAATTGCAACCGGTTTCGGTAAAAGGTACGCTTATCTTGAATCTATGAAAGCGCTTATATACGTGGGATGTAGACTGCTTAAACCAAGGTAAAGGAGGCTGATGATCACTCCGGGAAAGATTTTGTTTATGAACTGGATGGCTGCATACCAATAGACATGAGGAGGATTAAGGGTAATGACATATTCCAAAAGGTTAAAACGCAAGAAAGGTATAAACGGCACCGCTTTTTTTCTGAGCATAATCATGCTGCTAAGTGTCGCATTGGTCATTCCGCCCGGCCGTGCGCATGCCGCCGGCTCTTATCTGCTCTCCCAGGACAGCCCTGCTTATGCGTCGGGCACGGAGGGCAATAACACCCCGGATCTGGCCGTTGACGGCAATACGGGTTCCCGATGGAGCAGCGCGTGGGGACTCGACCCGAACTGGATTTATGTTGATCTCGGGGCATCTGCCGCAGTAGACCGCGTTGTCCTGCGCTGGGAAGGGGCGTACGCCAAGTCCTACAAAATCCAGGTATCCGCGGACGAATTGAACTGGAGTGATGTCTATTCCACAACTACGGGAGATGGCGGCGTGGATGATCTCACGCTCAGCGGCACCGGCCGTTATGTGCGGGTATTTGCAACCGTGCGGAGCCTGACGCAATACGGTATTTCCCTCTTCGAGTTCGAGGTATACGGCACGGGCGGCGTTAATCCTCCTCCGGTAGTGCTGGGTCCGAATGTGGCCTTGAACAAGCCGGCGACGGCATCGTCTTATCAGGTGGCTGACTATCTCCCGGCTGGCTCCACATTGCCGGCACTGGCGTTTGACGGCAGCTTGACCACACGCTGGTCCTCCAACGCTACCGATAATGAATGGCTTAGCGTAGACCTTGGCAGCGTACGGACACTTGGCCGGGTCATCCTCAATTGGGAGGCTGCCGCCGGCCGGACCTATGATATCCAGGTTTCAAATAACGGCAGTTCATGGACTACAATCTACCGGGAGCTTCACGGTGACGGAGGCACACTTAATCTTCCAATCTATGCCACCGGCCGGTATCTGCGGATGAACGGTATCAGCAGAGCGACCTCCTTCGGTTACTCAATCTTTGAATTCCAGGCGTATGATTATGTGACGGGCGACCCCAAGCCGGTCTATAACATTCCTGCACTGCCGGCGCTGACAACAGTGGCCGTAGGTCAAGGCAGCTATGCCGCGGGTGACCTCTCGGTTCCCCAGCCCAAATATCCGCTGTACAAATCGGATGCACTGACTGCGCCGCTGCCTTCCAATGACTGGTGGCAGTCGATCATGATCAATCAGCTCGGCAACGGCATCATTACCCTTCCGCTCAAATCGAAATATACCAAGCAGGGACTAAGCGTTCTGAACCCGGGCGCAGGCTACTTAAGTGCCGACGGCAAGGCGCAGGAAGCCGCAGGCAGCCCGGATCTGTTCCTGATGGCCAGCAACATTAATACTTCAGGGATGTCGAACCGGATAACCGCTTACGGCGACTGGTCAGCAACTGCCGTGTTAAGCGATGGTACTGCTGAGAAGATGAAGACGACCTTCGTCAAAGGCTCGCCTTATCTCTATTCACAATTCAGCGATCCGGCCAGTCCTGAAGTCTACCTGCCGGCAACGGCCCGCTTCTTCGATGACAGCAATAATACGATTCTGGCGGCTGACGGCGCCACGGTTACTGCAGACCATATCGGCATTGCGGTCACGAATTCCAATGGCGCGCCAACGCCCGTAATGGTGACCAGAAACTATGGGCTGTATGCACCGGCCGGCACAACCTTCAAGAAAGTCGGCGCCAAGCTCAAAATCCAGCTGGGCGGTGGCCAGAACTACCTGAGCTTGTCGGCTCTTCCGGCACCCGCAAATCTGAATTACTTCTACCAGCACGGATATGCATTCGTGACGGATACAAAGGTGGCTTATACCTTCAACGAGACCACATCGGATGTCACGACCACCTTCAATGCGACTACAGAACTCAAGCGTTCGGGCTTTCCGAATACAACGCTGATGGCGCAGCTTCCCCACCAGTGGAAGGTTACTACTACGCCGCTGACTGCGGTCTCCTTCCCGTCGATCCGCGGAACGATGAAGGTTACGGAGGGCAATTCCTTTGCCACTGCCGATAAATTCTACGGCATTGTGCCGCAGTTCACCGAGCCGGGCGATTCCGGCTACTCCCGCCAGGATCTGCTCAATTATCTGGCGCTGCTGGATACGGACACCGCCACCAATCTGATGCAGGCCGATGCGTACTGGCAGGGCAAGAAGCTGCATCCGCTGGCAATGGGTGTGCTGATCGCCGATCAAATAGGCAGCGAGAGCTACAAGAATCTGTTCCTTTCCCGGATGAAGACGGTGCTTACAGACTGGTACACGTATACTTCGGGAGAAGCTAACTACTATTTCGACTACAACACCGACTGGGGAACACTAATCTATAAGAACAGCGAGTTCGGCGCGAACTCCGGCATTACAGACCATCATTTTACGTATGGCTATTATGTCTTTGCTTCTGCTGTACTGGCCACTTACGATACCGACTTCAGGAACAAATTCAGCGGGATGGTTGATGAGCTGATCCGCGACTATGCCAATCCGTCGAAGACCGATCCGAAATATCCGTACTTCCGCAACTTCGACCCGTATGAAGGACATTCATGGGCCGGCGGTTATGCAGACAATGACAGCGGCAATAACCAGGAAGCGGCAGGAGAATCACTGTTCGGCTGGGTAGGCCAGTATATGTGGAGCACACTGACCGGCAACACAGCGTTCCGGGATGCTTCCATTATGGGCTTCACGACCGAGCTTAGAGCGGTGCAGCAATACTGGTTCAACTACGACCAGGATAACTGGCTGCCGGGCTATACGCATAAATCTGTCGGGCAGATTTACGGAAGCTCGAACTTCTTCGGAACCTTTTTCAACGGCAATCCGGTGTATGTCTATGGGATTCACTGGCTGCCTACGGCAGAATATTTGACCAGCTACGGGTTCGACACAGCTAAGGCTGCCGGATTATACAGCGGCTTCGTAGCCGATAACGGCGGGCCGGAAACGGACTGGTACCATATTGTCTGGCCGATTCAGGCGCTGAGCGATCCGCAGGCTGTACTGAATAAATGGAATCCGGCACTGCCGCAGCAGAATGAATTGTTCAATACGTACTGGTTCGTGCATAACATGGCAACTCTTGGATCACGCACCAAAGACATTTGGGCAGCGAACGGGTATAGTGCAACTGTGTATAAGAAAGGATCGGCATATAGTGCACTGGTCTGGAACCCGACGAATGCGGCAATTACCGTTACGTTCCGCAACGCGGGAGGAATTACGGGCTCAGCTGTAGTTGAAGCCAAGAAGCTGGTGAAGGTTGACCCGACGAAGGTGAATTCGGGGACGCTGCTCACTCCGCCTGCCCTGACAGCGGATACAACGCAGAATGCAGCCGGCCAGCCGATTGAGCTGACATTCACAGATAATGCGGCCTGGAGAAGTGCGGTCAGTACGGTGAAGGTGGACGGAACTTCTGCTGCGGCAGCGAATTATACCGTGGCAGCCGGTAAAATCACGCTGAACACCGCGCTGTTCCCTGCGGCGAAGACCTACACGATTACGGTTTCGGCAACGGGCTACAACGATGCTTCAGTGCAGCAAGTGGTCACTGGCGGAGCAACCTCTGCGAATTTGGCCTTGAACAAGGCGGTTACTGCCTCGGAGAATCCGAGACAGCCGGCTGCGGGTGCAGTGGACGGAGATCAGGGTACCCGCTGGGAATCGGCCTTCAGTGATCCGCAGTGGATTCAGGTCGACCTCGGTTCGAATCAGACGGTCAGCCGTGTCCTGCTGAACTGGGAGGGAGCATATGCCAAATCGTATACGATCGAGACTTCAGCAGATGGTACGAACTGGACGCCAGCGTATTCAACCACAACTGGAGACGGGACCCTCGACGATGTCAGTTTCACCCCGGTCAGCGCCCGTTATGTGAAGGTAAACGGGACGGAGCGCGGCACACAGTACGGGTATTCTTTATGGGAACTGGAAGTGTACGGCAGCGGCGGCACCGTGACACCGTTTGCTCCGCCTGCCCTGGCAGCCGATACAACGCAGAATGCAGCCGGCCAGCCGGTTGAGCTGACATTCACGGATAATGCAGCCTGGAGAGGCGCAATCAGTGCGGTGAAGGTGGATGGAACTACAGCGGCGGCAGCGGATTATACCGTGACTGCCGGTAAAATTACGCTGAACACCGTGCTGTTCCCAACTGCGAAGACTTACGCGGTTACGGTAACTGCAGCTGGATACAATGATGCCTCCGTGCAGCAGGTGATTACCGGCGGAACACCGCCGTCAGTGAACCTTGCCCTGAATAAGGCAGTTACCGCTTCGGAGAATCCGAAACAGCCCGCTGCGGGAGCAGTAGATGGGAATCCTGGCACCCGCTGGGAATCGGCCTTCAGTGATCCGCAGTGGATTCAGGTTGACCTCGGCTCTGCTCAGACGGTCAGCCGAGTCCTGCTGAACTGGGAGGGAGCGTATGCCAAATCCTATACCATTGAGACTTCGGCAGATGGCACGAACTGGACAATGGCCTATTCGGCGGCAACCGGAGACGGGGAACTGGACGATATCAGCTTCACCCCGGTCAGCGCGCGGTATGTGAAGGTGAACGGTACGGAGCGGGGCACACAGTACGGCTATTCTTTATGGGAAATGTCGGTCTATTAATCAGGGCGGCATTGGCGATAGAATAGAGGCATCAACGTAAAGAAATGGTGAGGATTATGCACAGGTCAATGTTATTACGGTTCTTGCAGGAAAGGCAGAACCAGGCTGCCTCCAATAGGATAATGGGAGGCGAATTGCTGCAATTGCTGTTAGTTATGCTGGTTCTGGGTGGTCTTGCTGCCTGCTCAAACGGCGGTCAACTAACGGCCCTTCAAACGCAGGAGGCCACTGCGGAGGACCGCCCTAACGCACTGAGCTCAAGCCGAACTGTCAATGCCGGTAGCGCCGGTAACGCCAATACCACTGACAGGACTGGGAATGCTGATAGCGCTAATCGCAGCAATTCCGGCAGTTCCGGTGATCCCGGCAATACGTTGCCTGCGGATCATCCGGCCACCGCCCTTTCAGCATTGGCTGCCAAGGTGAAGCCGGTCCGGTTCACCGTCTTTGTGAACTATGACTGGTATACGGCGCCGACCTGGGAGGGCAGGCCGCATAGCCGGTGGATCTCCGATAATCTGAAGGTTACGCTCACTCCGGTACAATCCAGCGGGGCTGCCGCCCAGAAGCTGAACGCGATGATTGTCTCGGATCAGCTTCCCGATGTGCTGGTCATGGACCGGGGCAAGGATGTGGAACGGCTGCAAAAAGCAGGCAAGCTGGTGGCACTCGACCCTTATTTGGTGGAATATCCTGAATTTGTCCAGACCATAGGCGAGGATACATTGAATATGCTGCGCAGTGAAGACGGCAAGCTGTACCAGATTCCGAACTGGTATATTAACGGCAGCAACGGCAGCGGTAACGCCGGTTTCCTGGTTGAGAAGAAGATCTACCGGGCGCTTGGCTCCCCTAAGCTGGAGACATGGGATGATCTGGAGGCTTATCTGAAGCGGGTGCAGCAAAAGTATCCTGAACTCGTCCCGATTGACTTCGGGGAGACCCGGGACGAAGCGGATATACAGATGATCGGCATGCTGTACAGCGGTGCGGCGGATAACCGGACACCAAGCTTCATCTCTCCCGGTTCAGGACAAATCTTCGGTGTGCCCGCCGGCTCCCGATTGACTTCTGTGTACCGGGATCCGGCATTTCTGGAGACGCTGCTGCTGGCTAACCGGTTGGTCCGCCAAGGGCTGACGTCTCCGGATCTATTAACCGAAACCCGGGATCAGGTGCTGGAGAAGCTCAAAACCGGCCGGATCGCTGTATTCGGCGCGTATGACGCCATCGTGGAAGGGATCGGCCGCGAGGCGGATAATCAGCTCTCGGCCAAAGATCCGCAAGACGGATACGATATCATCTGGCCGGTGCACCGGGCAGGTGTGGACCCGGATAAGGTATACCCTTCCGGATACAATACGCTGGGCTGGAATGTCAATGTGATTACAACCGGGGCCAGAGATCCGGAGGCCATTTTCTCCTATATGAACTGGGCGACGAGCTCGGAGGGACAGCGTATTATTTTCTTCGGGCCGCAGGGAATGTTTTATGATAAAGTGGAGGATGGAATTCCGGTTCCAAATGATTCCTATATTGGCCGTAATTTGAAACAGTATGATACTCTGAAGATCGGAGAATTCAACTGGTATGGTAATACCTCATATATTGATTCAGCCAAAGCCAGACGCGAGAAGCTGCTGCCTGCGGAGGCCCGGGACTGGACAACACTCGGGCAAGCGAATGTAACGTTCAGGACGGCGATGAACATCACCGAATTCTCCAACCTCGATCCGGCGCCTGCCTCCGAAGAGGGAATCATTCTGCAAAGACTGAAAGAACAGTATGCGCAGGTACTCCCCCGGATGATTTTTGCGGCAAGCGGGGAAGAGGTCAGGCAACTGATGGAGGAAGCAGACAGGGAAGCAGCGGGTCTGGGATATGACAGGCTGCTCGCCTGGAAAACTGGAGTATGGCGGAACAATCTTAAGAAGATCAAGGCCTATTCCCCGCAATACTAAACGTTTGGAACGAAGAGGGATACGATACGTACCCTCTTTTCCGCATGAAGGAGCGCTGATTGCGATGTACAGAGCCGTCTTGGTGGACGATGAAAATTATGACTTGGAGGGTCTGCGCTGCCTGATTCCCTGGAGTGAGCTTGCCATTGAAGTGGTCTGCAGCGAGAGCAATCCGCTTGCCGCTCTTCAATATATCGAGAATCATGAGATTGATCTGCTGATTACGGACATCAGGATGCCCGTGGTTTCCGGCATGGAGCTGTCCCGCCTGGCGCTGGAGCTGAATCCGGGGCTGAAGATCGTGTTCATCAGCGGATACCAGGAATTTCACTATGCGAAGCAGGCGCTTGATTTGAAGGCGCATGCCTATATTCTGAAACCGGTTGATGATGAGGAGCTCATCGGCGTGCTGCGCACCGCTACGGCTGAACTGAATCTTGAGCGGAGCAAAGGTCCGGAAGACGGCGGCGTAATCGCGTCCTTTGATTTCATCAAAAATGATGTGCTGCAGCACCTGCTGGAGGGCAGTATTGACGGTGCGACACTGGGGGCCTTCCTGGCCCGGTATCCGCTGGATCTGGCCTTCTCCAGCGCCTCCGCAGTGCTGATTGAGGCAGATGATGTCCTCCGGCGGGTACAGGAGCATCCGGAGGAGGTCTATGCCGGTCTGGACAGGCTGTTCCAGTATATTGGGACAGAGATTGAATCTGCCAGTGCGGGGAAATGGTGCCGGCTGAACCGTTCACAGCTTGGTTTCGTGTATACCGGGCAGCGCCTGGAGCTGGAGGAGTGGCTTCAGCAGCTGGTGCTGAAGGTTCGCGGGCACACTGCTTACACTATTACTGTGAGTTATGGTGCTGAGGTGTTTGCTCTGGAAGCGCTGAGCTCATCTTTTTCCCAGGCCAAGGCATATATGAACGGCAAAATGTTCCTCGGCAAGAACAGAGTGATTCCCCCCGTAATGAACAAGCCGGGAATGACCCAGGATATTAAAGAGCTGAGCGTTGTGCTGGAGGGAATGTTCGGGGCTATGGCAGGCTACAGGCTGGCTGATATTTGCGACTGCATTGATGAGCTGTTCGAGATGGCGGCCCTGTTCGAGCATCCGGTGAAGGTCTATCATTTCTCCATTCATATCGTCACCCGGCTCGAAGCCTATCTGGGGACGCTGAACGAAACCTATGAGAGTCTGCAGCAAATGGACACCATTCATCATCTGGAGACGGTGGATGATATTAAGCGCTGGCTGCGGTATACGCTGTTCCAGATTTCCGAGATCCTGTTCATGAAGAAGCAGCATAAGAACCGCCGGCTGATGGAGCAAATTGAGGTCTATATTCAGGAGCGGCTGACGGAGAATCTTACCTTACGGCTGGTGGCCAGCCATTTCGCCTATTCACCGAACCATCTCGGGGTCCTGTTCAAGGAGCACACAGGCGAGAGCTTCAATGAGTACCTTGTGCGGATCCGGATGGAGAAGGCGATTCTTCTGCTTGATCAGCATCAATACAAAATCTACGAAGTGGCTGATAAGGTTGGCTACAAGAATATCGCTTATTTCAGCAGGCAATTTCGTGAATATTTCAATATTACCGCAGCCGATTACAGAAAGCAGAGCTGATCCGGCATGCAGAGGAAGCGTACGAAACCCCTATACATGCCTTTGGGCTACAAGCTGCTTATTTCCTATCTGCTGCTGGTGCTGACACCGGTTATCGGCATCGGAAGCTACGCCTATGTCTCCTCCGTGCGTTCCACTGAGGAGCACACCAGAAGCAATCTGGAGGTGGCTGTCAGGCAAATTGCCAGCAACGTCGATTACCGGCTGAAGGATGTGGTCCGCAGCACCGACGAGCTATATACGGATCAGACCCTCTCGCGTTATTTGACAGGTTATCATTCCGGCTGGGAGAAATATAGCATCATGTCGCAGTATATTCTTCCGAGGCTGGAGAATGCTGCGAATCTGCCGGACCCGGAGGTTAAGCTGTCCGTGTATGTCAGCAACCCTAATGTCGGAGAATTCTATTACAACGAGAGTGCAGCGGGCGATGTCCGTAAGTATTCCCTATTTCACATGGACCGTATTGAGAATGAAGACTGGTATAGAGGGCTGAAGCTGCATTACGGCTCCTATGAATGGCGGCAGGTGGGCAACGACAGGACGGACGCGAGCATCTCCTACCTGCGTCCCTTGATCAATTACGATACACTGCAGCTGAACGGCCTGATCAAGATGACGGCGAATATGAAGTATATCTTCTCTGATGCCGGCTCGGGACAGCTGGGCGAGAACAGTATTCTGTTCATCGTGGATAATGACAACCGCCTGCTCTTCATAAGCTCCCGCAACAAGGTTAAACCGGATTTGCTGCCCTCAGCTGCTTCAGACTATATTCAGCAGCCGGATTCCTATATGCAAATTAAACAGCCGGTTACGAATATGCCCGCCAGCGTAGTAGCCTGGATTCCGTATTCTTCACTGCAGAAGAATTCACAGCAGGTCCGTAATGTGACCATCGGCATCTGTCTGATCACTCTGATCCTGCTCTTTCTGATCAGTCTGGTGATGTCCCAGTATTTCGCACGGAGCTTCCAGAAGCTGATCGCTTCCCTGAAGTCTTTTAAGGAAGGGGATTTCCACAAACGGATGCCGGTGCAGGGCAATGATGAGTTTGCGGAAATCGGCAGTGCTTTTAACGACATGGCTTCAACTATACAGCGGTTAATTGACGAGGTCTATGTCGTCAACCTGGAGAAGAAAGAGACCGAGCTGCAGGTGCTGCATTCCCAGATGAATCCGCATTTCCTGTATAATACCTTCTCTTCGATCAGCCGGATGGCCAAGCTGGGGGAGATCGATAAGCTGCATGAGGTCATCCGTTCGCTGGCCAGGTTCTACCGGCTGACGCTGCACCGCGGGGAGATGATCATTCCGGTGGAGCAGGAACTGCAGATTGCCGAGTCTTATCTGGATATTCAGCGGATTAAGAATGTGGACCGTATCCAGGTGACTTATGATATTGCACCGGAGGTTCTGGAGAGCGAGAGCGTGAAGTTTATTCTGCAGCCGTTTGTGGAGAATGCGCTGGAGCATGCCTGGTACGATGATGAGATTTCGCTGATCATCCGGGCTTACCGGGAAGGAGCGGATATGATCTTCGAGGTGGAGGATAACGGGCTCGGGATGAAGGAAGAGCTGATTGGGCAGATTCTGGAGCCTGCGGGCCAGGGAATCGGCTATGGCATCCGCAATGTGGACCAGCGGATTCAGCTGCAGTACGGCAGGCAGTATGGCGTAGCCATTCACAGCTCGCTTGGTGAAGGGACGCTGATCCGGCTCCGGTTTCCCTGCCGTCCGTATCAATCTGTGCAGGACGAGTCATAGAAACGGTGTGCCTACCGGATTATGAGCAGAAGGGGCTGTCCCGTAAGTAGAATTTCTTCTACTTAAGATACCTATTTCGGGCTCCCAGCGGTTTATCTTTGGGCTTCTGCAGCAATTGTTCTTCGAGCTCCGCGTCGCAAGTTCAAGTTTCTCACCACTGATTTGGATTTGGAGGACTCGCCGAGTTCATCCAACAATGCAGCAATTGATGTATTCAGTTCCAAGTGGGAATTCACTAATAGTTGTATACTGTGCAATTAAAAACTGCGAAAAGGCAGGCTTGCCTCTTATAACTGTAGTCTGTACAACTAAATCTGCCAGAATGGTGAAAATGAAGGTTCACTTGGCCATTTAATTGTACGAAATACAACTAAACGGAGAATCGGTTATAAATCAGACGATTTAGTTGTACGAAGTGCAATTAAGTATACCGCATACCGTAATCGGGTCACTGTAAACGATTGGGCGGGACGAATAATTGCGCTGGGTATTGGCGTAGATGATGGCTATGGTGAGCCTTTCAGGAGGGGGGCTGTCGCGGCCGCCACCGGGAATAGGCAGCGTCATAGAGGTTTCGTTCAGCCGGTTGACGGCTGCATCCACGACACGAGCGAGGGGTCCAAAGGAATGTCTTCTTCCAGATCCCTTGGCAAGCAAAGTGGGTCCATGGACTATTGAATGTACAAAGAAATCGCTCCTTTTGAAATGGTTGGGTGGTACCTCCATTCTACCAAAAAGGCGATTTCTTTTTTGTGTTTGTTGAAAAAAGTATTTTGTATCCCGCTTAAACAACGGTCCGTTCGCGGAGCGTCCACCCAAGTGCCCACGTTGATGCTACTGCAAAATAAAGAGCTGTCCCAAGCAGCCATTTCATGGCTTGTGGGACAGCCCCATTTGGATATGCAGGACCGATGAATACGGCTCCGTCTATGTCTAGGTCAGAGGCTGGACCGGCTCCGCCTGCTCCGGCCCCCGCGGAGGGTTGAAGCGGTACACGATGTAGCCGACGATGAACGGCAGGATGATCGTGACAATACCGGCGCCGATGTTCACCGTATCCTGCATGAAGATCAGCGTGGCCCCCATCAGGATGCTGTCAAACACCACATGGCTGAACATCACAGCGATGAAGCCGTAGCGCAGGAAAATATAGCTGAACAGCAAACCGATTACGGTTAGCTCAATCGGGCGCGAACTGACCGGATAGATCGGATAGAGGGTATGCCCGAGCGCCCAGATCAGCGTAGTGATCAGTGCAGCGATGAAGGTATTCTTCACGAGCTTCTTGAGCATCCGGATGCCGAACAACCGGTAGACAGCCTCTTCAGAGAGACCGGCAAGCCAGGCGACAATCGGCAGCAGCCAGGCGTATTTCATATTGTAGGGAGACTGGCTGGCATCTGTAGTGGACCAGTTATCCAAGGCGAATGACAGAATAATGAACATGATGGTCTGCACGCCGAGCAGGACGAATGCCCATACATATCCGGCGCGGATACTGTCCAGTACATACTGGCCGTAACCGGGCTCTTTGGCACGGGGCCAGGGGTTAAGCTTCTCTTCTGCGCGCCACAGGCCGTCGCCTCCAACCAGTGAGAAGTAGAGCAGTGAGGACATTAGCAGGCTGTACAGAACATAGATGATGAACATCACTACAGCGGTAATCCGCGCTTCGGCACTGTCACCGCCTGATTCGGGAAGCACATTGTAGCTGCTGACCATCATAATCAGGAAGTGGGCGGAGCTAAGGAAGAGCCCGCGCCTCCAGGACGTGTGACCCCGGCGCAGAATGCTGTAGATCAGCGCAAGAATACCCAGAAGCAGTGTAGGCAGGCCATAGCCGAACAAGGTGAGCTTCTTGGCAAGAGCGGTCTGGTCTTCAACATAGCTATCATGCCAGGCCGGGGCAGTGAATCCGGCGCGGAAGTAGGAGACCTGCTCACCGGAGAAGTTAAAGTTATAATGCAACAGCGCTTCTCCGACCTTAACCGAGCTCTCCGTGTAGACAAGCCCGTACTCATCGCTGCCCGTCTCGATCTGGAGCTTCGCCGGATTTGCACCCCATAGCTGCAGCCACGGGCGGGCCAGCTTTTCTTTTTGCTCAAGGGTAAGACCCGCTTCACTGCTTGCAGTTATTGCAGTACCGGCAGGGCTCGTTACAACCTTGGCCGGCCTTTCCCCGTAATCGAGTCCTGCGGCACCGGCATCGGCTCCGCGGGCAAAGGCAACTACTTCACCGGTATACATATTGATATCCACGGAGAGCAGGGCATCCGCTTCACTGGAAGGATAAAGTGCGGCATGGTAGACATCGAACGGGTACCGCTGGTCCAGCTTGTTCTTGGTGTAATCCTCAAGCAGCTTCTCCCTGGACATATAGCCGTAGAAAGAGGAGTCTGTCTTATAGAGGATAGTCCATTCATCCTTCACTCCTGCTTCGTGGCCGAGCTGCTGTGCTGCGAATGCGGCGGCTTTGTCCTGCACTTCGCTTTTGCTGATAATTGCTGTGTCCTCACCGGAGCCCTGGAAGAGCTGGGGGGCGACCTGGAACATGACAAACACAATAAGTCCGAGAATTCCAGCAAGGATAAGTTTGGTGGTAAGGGGCCGCTGCTGTAGGGGCTGGCCGACGGGATTCATGAAACGCCTCCTTGAAATGAAATACTCTTGTACATTTCATTATAATATTACTTGCCCGGCAGTTACAAAAAATTGCCGTATTATCCTTTTACGTGGAGAGGTCCAAGCTTATGCTTGTTTATTTGCAGATTGTTCTTTATTTGTACTCCAGCTTATTTTGAAAATGATTCTTTGTGAAGTTAGGCAATAACGTATATAATTTTGTATGTTTATTTGATATTGTACAATTCTTAACTTCCAATAAGGAACCTGAAAGGATGAGGAGTTTGGTTTCACCGTTTCCCAAAATAACGGGCTTCAGATTTCTGAAGCTTGCTCCTCCGCAAATCCTGGTGCTTGGGTTCGCCGCAGTAATTATGATAGGCACTTTACTGCTCATGCTTCCGGTATCAAGTGTAGCCGGGGAGCCGCTTCATTTCATGGATGCGCTGTTTACTGCGACCTCTGCCGCATGTGTGACCGGACTTGCCGTTGTGGATACCGGAACCCACCTCACCGGATTCGGACAGGCCGTCATTCTGGTGCTGATCCAGATCGGCGGACTCGGCTTCATGACGATGGCCACGCTGTTTGCGCTTGTGCTTAAACGCAGAATCTCGCTGCGGGACCGGCTGATTCTCCAGGAAGCAATGAATCAGAGTTCGATGGAGGGGATTGTGCGGCTGATCCGCAAAGTGCTGATCTACTCGCTGGTTATTGAGGCGGCAGGAGCCATCCTGCTGTCCGTCCGCTTTGCCTTTGATATGCCGCTTCCGCGTGCCTTATATTATGGCCTGTTTCATGCGGTGTCGATGTTTAACAATGCCGGGTTTGATCTGTTTGGCGGCCATGATAACAGCCTGACAGCATATGTCGGTGATCCTGTGATCAACTTGGTCGTGATGTTCCTGATCATTTCCGGCGGGATCGGCTTCATCGTGATGTCCGATCTGGCCGAGTACTGGCGGAAACGCCGGCTGTCGCTGCACAGTAAGGTAGTGCTGTCGATGACTTTCGGACTTATTCTGACAGGGATGACAGTGATCTTCATCTTCGAGTTCACCAACGCACGGACGCTGGGACCTATGAATCTCGGAACCAAAATCTGGGCGTCCCTGTTCCAGTCCGTTGCACCGCGTACAGCCGGAGCCAATACGCTGGATATTACAGGATTGCGCCAGGCGACACAGTTTTTCATCGTCATTCTGATGTTTATCGGCGCTTCCCCGGGTTCAACCGGCGGCGGCATCAAGACGACAACCTTCACGCTGATGATCGGAGCAGTCATCTCCATGCTGCGCGGCCGGGAGGACATCGTACTCTTCCGTTACCGGCTGGCCCAGGAGCGCGTATTCAAGGCCTTGACCATTACGCTGCTGGCTCTGCTGCTGATCGTTGCGGTATCGATGATGCTCTCGACTACGGAGGGTCTGCCTTTTCTGATGATTCTGTTCGAGACGACCTCGGCCTTCGCCAATGTGGGACTAAGTCTGGGACTGACGCCGGAGCTGACACAGGTCGGCAAAATCCTGATCTGTCTGACGATGTTCGCCGGACGGCTTGGACTTCTGACGCTGGCCTATGCACTGGGTCCGAAACAGGGTAAACCTTTGTATAAGTATCCGGAAGGCAAAATGATAATTGGATAAGGGGAAATAGAGACATGAAAGCACAACAGTTTGTTGTAATCGGCCTGGGCCGCTTCGGTTCAAGTCTGGCGCTAGAGCTGATGTCCATGGGCTATGAGGTGCTTGGGATCGACCATCAGGAGGAGCGGGTGGAGGAAATGACCGGCCGGCTGACCCATGCGGTGATGGCGGATGCTACGGATGAAGGGATTATGCGCTCCCTCGGAGTGCGCAATTTCGACTGCGGGATTGTGGCGATCGGCGATAATATGGAGCGGAGTATACTGGCCGCAATTCTGCTCAAGGAGCTCGGCGTCAAGCAGGTGGTCGGCAAAGCGATCTCGATTCTGCATGGGCGCGCATTGTCGAAGCTGGGCGTGGACCGGGTGATTTTTCCGGAGCGTGATATGGGAATCCGTGTGGCCCACCAGCTGGTGACACCGAACTTACTGGACTATATTGAGATCTCCAAGGATTACAAGGTTGTTGAGCTGACAGTGCCTGCCTGTATGGACGGCAAAAGCCTCTCCGAGCTGAACACGCGCGCCAAATACGGCTGCAGCATCATTGCCCTGAACCGTGAGGACGGCATCATCGTTGCCCCGACGGCGCATGACCATGTGCATCAGGGGGATATTATGGTGGTAATCGGCTCCAATGACAGCATCGGAGAGTTCGAGGATGAAGCGGTGAATGCGGATTAGGTGCGGAAGACCAGTCTGCGTATCTCTATAAAAGAATGCAAAAAAACGTCCGGCTGACGTGCAGCCGGACGTTTTTTGCTCTTCAGAAAGACGGCTACATCCGGATGTCAGTCCGGCGGTATATCAGCCACCCGGCCCCGGCGCACAGGGCGATCATCCCCCATACTAGGAGAGTGGTTCCAGGCTCGAGCATTGCGGGGTCTGACGAGAATAATGCGAAGTTCTCCATGTACTCCATGGAAGGGAACATTTGGGAAATGAGGGCGACAGCTCCGAAATACACGATGGCCAGCAGGGTTCCGGTGATTACTTTGAATCTGTAATAACAGGCGCCGATCAGGAAGGTGGCTACCGACACATCGAGCAGGGTCAGCATGAACACGTACGCAGAGAGCAGGATCGGCCGGTCCACATCAACCGGGAGTCCGATCGAAGGAAGAACAGCCCGGCCGATCAGATACACGGCAGTCTCCGCCAGCGCAGCCGTTATGCAGAAGGCCAGCAGGGCCAGCAGCGAGCTGACGTAGAAATTGCGGCGGGTCACACTGAAGCTGCTCATCAGCGGAAAGGTAATAGCCACGGTAACGATCATGCTGACAATCATGAAGATAGACATAATATTCCGGTTAACGCTGAAGATATTGTCCGCCGTTCCCATATCCCAGGCGGGCAGAAACTTCATCAACAGTACCAGGGCGGTGTCTACACAAACGAATATACTCAGCAGAATCAAGGCGCCTCTGCGGTAATCTTTCAGATGAAACTTCATTAGACTCCGGTAGCTCATCGGTTTCCGCCTCCTTGCGAATTCTCTGCATCGCGCAGCGTCAGATATACGAACAGCTTCTGCAGCGGAACCGGAGACAGCTCAACGCCCTGATCCTGGAGCATTCTGCGTTCGGCGGGGCCGGAGAGATCCTCAAGCGCAAGCAGCAGCTTACCCCCCAGGCGTTCACTGTGCAGTACCCGGACATCCCCCAGCAGCTTCTCCAGCACGTTAGCAGGTCCGGAAGCATAGACGGCGTTGGCGGCAAAATCCTCTACAGGACCCTGGAAGGCGACACGACCTCTTTTGATATAAACCATCCGTTCAAACAGGTTCTCCGCTTCTTCGATCAGATGTGTAGTCACTACAAAGGTGCGTGGATTATTGCTGTAATCCTCAAGCAGGGTCCGGTAAAAGATTTCGCGCATCGAGGCATCGAGGCCAATTACCGGCTCATCCAGCAGCGTCAGCGGAGCACGGCTGGCCAGCCCCTTAATGATCCCTGCCATGGATTGGCCGCCGCGCGACAGCTGCTGGTAATTTTTGCTGCCCTTTAGCTGGAATTTGTCCATCAGCTCACTGGCCAGCTGCTCATCCCAATAGGGGTAGAAGATCGAGGCAAACTTGAAGATTTCCTTCAATGAGTAGTTCTCCCAGGAGCGTTCATAGGTCTTGACCAGACAGATCTGACTCAGTGCCGCTACATGCTCATTCACATGATCGCCGCCATACGTGATCAGTCCGCTGTCTGCGAACCTCTGGCCGGCAATGAGGGAGAGCAGGGTGCTTTTGCCGCTGCCGTTGGCTCCGATCAATCCATGAATCATCTCCGGCTCCAGGCTCAGCGAGATATCATGTACGCCCTGGCCTCCGCGGAAAACCTTGCTTACATGGCTTAAATCGAGCCTTGCGCCGGATGGAACTGCCGCTGCTGCATGCTTCTTCCCCGTAACCATCATCGGTTCTCATCCCCCTTACGGATCATTTCAGACAATTGCTCCGTTGTAATGCCCAGCTTCGCGGCCTCACGGATCATTGCCACCACATATTGCTCATAGAACTGCTGCCTGCGCTTATTCGTCAATTCGGAGCGTGCTCCCGCTGCAACAAACATTCCGATCCCCCGCTTTTTATACAAGATTCCCTGCTCTACGAGCAGATTCACGCCTTTGGCCGCCGTTGCCGGATTGATGCTGTAAAAGGCTGCGAACTGGTTCGTGGAAGGCACCTGGGTCTCCTCGGGCACGGTTCCATCGATGATGTCATTCTCAATCAGCTCCGCAATCTGCACGAAAATCGGCCGGTTGTCATCCATCTGGATACCCACCGCTTCACCACCTAACTGGTTAATTACTCATGTAACTAACCTTAAGCGGAAATCAGTCCGGTGTCAAGTACATTCACCTGCAAATGACGGAAATGGGCTTCGTTTTCGAATTTGTTTGAAAAAATTTCCTATACACATATGTAAAATGTAATCTGAAATGTTAAAATAAAAACATTGAAGTGATCCGGACGGAGAGATTTGCCGCGAGGCACAGATTAATTGTCTCAGGGGGTTGGAAAATCCAAATGTAAGCGGTAACATATTAATACAGCCAGCTGAGGTATGGACAGAAGATAATTTCAAGGCAGTTATATATAGAGACATCCTTAGGGGGATAGCAATATGAAAAAAACACCGATGATCCTGCAGCTGGCACTGATTCTATTCTGCATCATGGCGATTCCCACAGCGATTCTGACTTGGTACAGCGGGTCACAGATTATACAGAACTCAGAAGTAGCCATTGGAGAATCCACGCTTGCCGGGCTGAATGCCAACCGCAAGTTAAATGAGAATGCGCTTGCCAATCTGGCCCAGGACACGTCGCGTCTGGCGGCGACGAATATTTTTGACCGTATCCGAAGCCTTGAGACGTACGATGAAATTAACGCAAATTACAACAACGTGAGCCTGGCACTCTCTGTGACGAAAGAGCTGCTGAACTTGAACCGCCGGGTAGACGGTGTGTACTCTTCGTACTTTTATTTGAATGATTCGGATTATGTGTTCTCTACTGACAGTAGCATCACGACGCTGGAACGGTACGAGTCCATCGATTGGATTACAGAAGCGCTTGAAGGACGCAGAGGCATCAGCGGGGTGTGGGTTCCCCGTAAGCTGGAGTCGGGTGAAAATGTGGTGTCGTATGTTTATCCCCTCAACCGCCTGTCCTCCACCACCCGCGGGATTATCGTAGTCAACCTGAAAGAGAGCCAGATCGGCAAATATCTGCATGCTACAGAGATCGGAGACAGCAACTACCTGCTGCTGGACTCAGACGGTAAGGTCATTTCCTACAATGATCATTCACTGCTGCTCTCTGACGGTCAGAAGCTGCCTTACCTTCAGGAAATACTGAACCAGGAATCCAGTGAAGGCTATACATTCCACGAGCTGGACGGCAAGCGGATGATATACGCATGGAGCCGTTCGGCAGTGTCCGGGTGGTGGAATGTGAGCTGGAGCTCCATGGATGAGCTGATGATCAAATCACGGGATATGCAGGGGAATATCATTCTGCTTACCGGAGCTATCATATTGCTCGGGACGCTGCTTGCCATCTTTCTTGCGACCTGGCTGTCCAGGCCCCTCCGGCAGCTGGTGCGGACGATCCGCTCGAAGAGCGACCTGGGTGTGGTCAATAAGAATGAGCTGGCCTTCCTGGATATGGCGTTCAAACGCATGCAGGAGGAAGAGGAAAGCCTGTTCCAGCTGCTGCAGGAGCGTGAACAGGATACCCGGAGTCTTGCAGTTCACCGTCTTTTGCGCGGTGAGATTCCGCCCCGGATCACGGAGGCTTTTCCGGAAGTAGGCTACAGAGTTGTTGTCGTGTCTATTGACCAGTACCGGCGGTATGTGGGCAATACCAATGTGGAGACGCGCAGCTATCACCGGTATCTGCTCAATGCGAAGTATGAGAGCTTCTTCCCGGAGGGGGTACTCGCCCGCAGTGTCTATCATAACGATGGCTGTATAGTGATTGTGCTGAACTTTGCTCCGGATGAGTCCGGGGAGAAGGAGGGGCTGATCCGTCAGGCGCTGGAGCAGATCCGGGATCAATCACTTGAATTGCTGGAGCATTCAGTCACAATCGGTGTAAGTGAATTGGCTGATGCACCCGAGAGGGTTGCCCTGCGGCTGTTTGAAGCGATGGAAGTCATCAAACGCCGGATGATTAACGGGGCGGGAAGCATTATGTACTGGCACGATGAAGAGGAGGGCGGCCGTAAATACCTCGATTCCGAGAGTAGTGAGCGGAGGATTCTCAACTTCCTGGATGCCGGTGAACTGGCCGGGATATTCAAAGAGCTTCAGAGCATCCGCAGCCAGATCGCTTCGGAAGAGAATATTTCCTACGATAATATTATGTTTATCTACTATCAGCTGATGGGGGCAACGATCAAGCACCTCCGTGAGAATCATATCAGCACGGGCCGGATGGTTATGGGCAGAGGGAATGTGTACTCCATTCTTGCTGCAATGGATACACTGGATGAGCTGGAGGAATATCTGCATGGTTTCTTCACTGAAATCGTACAGAGCCTGGACCGCAGCACGAGTGAAACCAATCATGCGGAACGAATCATTCATTATTTGAAGAAAAATTTCCGTGAAGAGATTGTGTTCGAGGATATGGCCAAGGAAATCGGCATCAGCTATTCTTATATGCGCAAGATCGTCTATGAGCAAACCGGCAATAGCATGATTGATTTTGTGAATCAGCTGCGGATCGAGAAGGCCAAAGAGCTGCTGCTGGATACGGAATGCTCAATCAAGCAAATCGCAGCAGAGGTTGGCTATTATAATGTTCAGAGCTTCAACCGCTTTTTCCGTAAATATGAAGGCATGCCGCCAAGCAGCTTTAAATCGGCCAAGAGTAAGAGCTCCTAAGAGCCTTCTCCTGGCCGGATTTTTTTGTCTACATTTGAAAGCGCTTTATTATTTTTGGGAATGCCTATCACATTTGATCATAATTGTGCTGCAAAGGCCTTTAGAACGGCACTTCAATCAAATTTGATGGTGATCATCAATACTCATGATTTTCAAGATCAGGCAAAGGGGCTAGCATAGAAATCGAGCCGGAGGACATTGGCCGGCAAGAAGAACATTGAAGGCAGGAGGTGAAAATTTTGAAAGTTGCAAGCGCTTCACAAACAAACAACAGTCCTCTATTAAGAAAGAAACAGGGATTCGGATATTATTTGCAGCGTGACTGGCAGCTCTACCTGCTCGTTATGCTTCCGCTGGCATTTGTAATCGTATTCAAATATTTGCCGATGACCGGACTTGTAATTGCCTTTAAGGATTACAAAATTGCACGGGGCTTCTGGGGCAGTGACTGGGTCGGAATGGAAGTCTTCCAGGAGCTGTTCGCCAAGGCTGATTTCATTAAGGCCGTCCGGAATACGCTGCTGCTCAACGTGCTTGACCTCTGCTTCAGCTTCACAATGCCGATTGTGCTGGCGCTGCTGCTGAATGAGGTCAAAAGCATACGCTTCAAGCGCATTAATCAGACGATACTGTACTTGCCTCACTTCCTGTCCTGGGTCATTATCGGGGCTATCGCTTATCAGCTTCTTAGTGAAGGCGGCGGTGTTGTTAACAATCTGATTGAACTCATGGGCGGTACCCGTATTCCGTTCCTGCAGGAAGACAATAACTGGCTGATCAGCTATCTGGCCATCGGTGTGTGGCAGAGTATGGGCTGGGGCACCATTATCTACCTGGCGGCGATGAGCGGGATTAATCCGGAGATGTATGAAGCGGCTACGGTCGATGGAGCAGGACGCTGGAGAAAGGTGTGGAATATCACGCTGCCTTCCATCCGTGCGACTATTGTGACCTTGCTGATCATGGCTCTGGGGAAAGTGATGGACGGCTCATTCGAGCGTATTTACGCTCTGCAGAATAAGGCCACCACAGAGTTCACCACGACCATTCCGGTGCTGGTGTACCGCTGGGGGATCGAGAGCGGCAACTTCAGCCGGGCGACAGCCATCGGATTATTCCAGTCCGTCATCGGTATTATTCTGGTCATCTCAGCGGACCGTGTAGCCAAGAAACTTGGCGAGGATGGAATATTGTAGAAAGGAGAGGAACCATGAAAGCAACAGCCGGGGGCTCTGCCGCACCCCATAAAGCACGTATAGATATCTGGGAATTTCTGATCCGCTTCGCAATCGTCTTAGTCTCGCTAATATGCCTGCTGCCGTTTATTCATGTCGTATCGAAATCCCTGAGCTCTGACTCCTTCGTCATTGCCAATAAGGTCTTTTTGTGGCCGCAGGGCTTCACCATCGAAGCGTACAAAAAAATCTTCGCGGATGCCAGTATCCTCCGTTCATTGTATATCACGGTTATCGTGACTGTACTATTCACGATTCTGGGAATGATTCTGACCATCTGTGCCGCTTACCCGCTGTCGAGAGCCCAGTTCAAGGGCCGCCGGGTTATCACCTTCATCTTCCTGTTCACGATGTACTTCAGTGGAGGCATCATTCCGGACTATATGAATATTAACAATCTGGGACTGATGGATACGATCTGGTCACTGGTTCTGCCCTTGTCGTTCAGTGCCTTCAATCTGCTGATTATGAAGACTTCGCTAACGCACGGTATACCGGTAAGTCTGGAAGAATCGGCGCGGATCGACGGTGCCGGGCATTTCCGGATCCTGTTCAGCATTGTCCTGCCGCTGTCCAAGCCGATTATGGCGACACTTGCCCTCTTCTACGCAGTCGGCCGCTGGAATGCTTACCAGGATGCCCTGTTCTATATTAAGCATGAGATCTCCCTGCGGCCGCTGCAGCTCAAGCTCTATTATCTGGTTATCCAGGCGAGTGAAAGCTTCCAGCTGGAAGCCACCCAGGTACAGCTCAGTAATCCGGAGGTCCTTAAGGCATCCGTTGTAGTATTTGCTACTCTGCCTATTCTCTGTGTGTATCCGTTCGTCCAGAAATACTTCGTTCAAGGTGTTATGCTCGGGGCGGTCAAGGAGTAGTCCAGCGCTCTAGTATATAGTAATTCTATTTGAATCCGAAAATTACAAATGGGGGAATTGCGATGAACAAAAAAGGTTTTGTTTCATTATTGATGGCTTCTGTGATGACGGCCGGTATGCTGGCCGGATGCTCCGGGGGAAATAACAACGCTAAGAATGGCAACACCGAGCCTACCACAGCCCCGGCAGAATCAGCCGCAGCCACGAACCAGACTGAAGGAAGTTTCCCTGATTACTCCAAGGGCTTCGAGAAGAAGGTCTCGCTGGATATTCCGGTCTACGAACGGGCGTATGAGGGCTGGAATGTGTCCGATAACTATTATACCCGCTGGGTACAAGCGGAATTTGGCGACAAGTACAATATCGAAGTCAATTATGTACCGATTACCCGCGCCAAAGAGGTAACAGATTACGAGCAGCTGCTGGCATCGCATAAAGCCCCTGATATCATCTTCCATTACGACATGCCGCAAGCGCTTACTTATTATGGTGAGGATGTTATGCAGCCGCTGGATTATGCTGAAATCGAAAATTACGCACCAACCTATTGGAAAAACATGGGCTCCACTATTGAGCAGTATGGTACAGTGGATGATCAGAAAACCTTCTTCTTCGCTGCCCGCCCTGAAGCCGACAACTTCGTCAACATTATCCGCAAGGACTGGGTTGAAAAGGTTGGCATGAAGGTTGAAGATTTGACTTCCCTGGAGAAATACAACGAGATGCTGGCGAAATGGAAAGAGGCCGGACTCGGTGTGACCGGCGGCAACCTGCTGCAGAACTTCTATAACTTTAACTATGCCTTCCGTGAATGGCCGGTTGACGCGAAATACCGTGCGCTGTATTCCGATCTTAGCGTAGCTGACCTTACCACGGCTGATACAGAGGCTTACTTACGAAACCTGAACTATCAGTATAATAACGGTCTGCTTGATAAGGAATTCTATCTGCGTAACGACGAGCCTAAGGTCAAAGCTGAATTTGTTTCCGGCAAAACAGGGAACTTCGCCTTCTACCTGGCAAACAATACGGATGTCTTTGCTGCTACCCTGCAGAACAACCCGGATGCTGAATTTGCTGTAGTGCCTCCTTATGCAGGTGTTCCGGAAGGCAATAAGCCTCAAGGACGCGCCTACTGGCCGTTCGGCTTCATCATGGGGATTAACTATGAATCTACACCTGAGGAACGTGCTGCAGTCTGGATGTATCTGGAATGGCTCAGCCAGCCGGAGAACCTGTTCAAATTCCAGAACGGTATCGAAGGGGAGAACTATACACTTGATGCAGACGGTATTGCGCTGAAGAATCCAGATTACAAAGGCGAAGCTGTTCTGGCACAGAACAATAACAAAGATTACTGGGGCCTTGTAACTGAAATTGCCCAGTATCCGGATGCAGCCAAAACCCGCACGGCTAATCTACGCAACTGGGCACCGGCCGGCTATGAGACGCTTGCTGATGATCTGGTGAAGTATTACGATGAAGTTGCCGAATTCCGTACACCGGATGCCCTGTTCAACGTTGTACTGGAGAAGGTAAACGAATACAAAGCGGACCTGAATACACTGTTCCAGGAACTGTATGTGAAGGTCGTGCTGGCTCCTGAAGCTGAATTCGATGCTACCTATGAAGCAGCCAAGAAGACTTACCTGGATGCAGGCTACCAGGAAGTTCTGGATGAGAAGCAAGCTGCCATTGATGCAGGTAAGTTCCGCTAATCCTATGTCATAAAATCTCTGTAACACATTCACCCGGCAGGCTATTCCGTAGCAATATGGAAGCTTGCCGGGTGATTTCTGTTATTCGCGTCCGGACAGGAACACTTCTTCTGTTACCTGCACGAGGCAGCGTGCTGCAGTGCTAAGTCCGCCGCTACCCTGGTAGATCAGGCAGGTGGTCCGCTGCGTCTGTTCCAGCTCCTTGATGTGCAGGGAGACGAGTCCCCCGCCGTTCAGCAGCTCCGGGCGGAGATAAGACTTCGGCAGCAGCGCGGCCGCCTTGATGGTCGGCAGCAGCCGGACAATCGCTTCGAAGGAGTCGATCTCCATCCGCACATCGGGATCAACGCCGCAGCGCTGGAACAGATCATCAGTCGTCCGGCGGTACCAGGTGCCCTTGGAGAAGAGAATCATCGGCAGCCGGGAGAGATGCTCCATCGTGAGCCGCGGAGACTGGGCCAGCGGGTGGTGCTCGGCGACGACCAGCCGGAGCTGGTCCTCGAACAGCGGGATGCAGCGCAGCCCCGGCTCCTGAACCTGGGAGGCGATGATGCCGACATCGCATTTGCCCTCGCTGACTGCGGTAACCATCTCATGTGTCTTCCCGGTGATCAGCTTCAGCTCGGCCGCCGGGTATTTCTCCATGTAGGCATTCACCAGCGGAGGCAGTGTGGTTTGCAGTGTGGTCAGGCTGGCCCCCAGCGTGACGAGCTGCGGTTCGCCTTCCTTGAACTTGGACAACGCTTCCAGGAACTTGGAACGCTGCTGCCGCTGCTCCAGCGCGTAGGTATAAGTGAGCCGTCCTACCTCCGTAAGCTCCAGCCGCTTGCCGAAACGGTGAAACAGGGCGACCCCGAGCCGTTCCTCCAGCTTGGATATTTTGCGGGACAGAGCGGGCTGGGACAGGTTAAGCTGGCGGGAGGCCCGGTTCAGGCTGGAATGCTCCACAACTGCAGCAAAAGCGTCTAAATCATCGTACATTACAAGCACTCCTTTGTCCCAATCTGTAAACGGCGGATTGTATTAGATGATTGCTGGTTAAGGATTCCAATGAATTAGTGATAAAAAGCATAGCCGGGAGCCGGGAGATACGTTGATTTATAGGAGTATTCGTCTGAAACTGAAGTGAATTCTCAGTCTAAATGAGAATTATTATCATATTAAAAATATTCTTATGCGTTTATTGTATAACGATTAATAATTAGATTGCAATTCCCTTATAAGCGAAAAAAGAGTAACATGAAAAGTGACACAAGATATTCACATATTGTGAATAATAAAGCAAAGTCCGGGAAAACAATGAAAAGTGGTGCAAATAGACATTTTGCTGCTTACTGCAGCCTGCCGCTGCCCTGTTTCAACTGTACTCCCGGCGGTGTATGCTCTTTAAAAAGATAATTTGAAAACGCTGTTTTAATTGGAAAGGGGACACTTTGCATGAGAGGATTTTATTCCAGAAAGATTCATTCCTTGCTCGGCATTATCCCGCTCGGGGCCTTTTTCCTTGAGCACATGCTGACGAACTTCGCAGCAGTAGAGGGTGGTGCTTCCGGTTTCACAGACAGTGTGCTCTGGCTGAACAGCCTGCCGCTGGTCTTCTTCCTGGAATTGTTCGGCATCTGGCTGCCACTGCTGTACCACGGAGTGTACGGCCTGTACATCGCTTATCAGTCGAAGCCGAACCTGAACCGCTACAATCTGGAAAGAAACTGGCGTTATACGCTGCAGCGCATCAGCGGAATCGTCACCTTCATCTTCATTGTCTGGCATCTGTACGATACCCGTGTCCAGGTGGCGCTTGGCAATGTAGAGCATGAAGAACTGGGCGGTGTCATGCACAATATTGTGACTAATCCGCTGCTGATGACCTTCTATATCATCGGTATTGTAGCAGCCTGCTTCCATTTCTCCAATGGCCTGTGGTCCTTCCTGATCAGCTGGGGTATTACTGTGGGGCCGCGTTCGCAGCGGGTGTCCTCTATCCTCTGTCTCGGTGTGTTCGTACTTGTTACCTTCATGTTCGTACTGTCACTGGTGACTTTCCGTGACGATGAATTTCAAACCGCAGCCACGGCGATGCAGTCGCTCCGCAGCTTTATTTAGGAATATACAGATTTTAATTCAGGAGGGGAACAATCATGGCATCAGCCGATATTATCATCGTGGGCGGCGGTCTGGCCGGCCTGATGGCTACCATTAAGGCCGCCGAATCCGGCGCGCATGTACATCTATTCTCACTGGTCCCTGTCAAAAGATCACATTCGGTCTGCGCGCAAGGCGGCATCAATGGCGCAGTAAATACAAAGGGCGAGGGCGACTCGCCCTGGGAGCATTTTGACGATACCGTCTACGGCGGCGACTTCCTGGCCAACCAGCCCCCGGTCAAAGCCATGTGCGAAGCCGCACCGGGCATTATCCACCTGATGGACCGGATGGGCGTCATGTTCAACCGCACGCCGGAGGGGCTGCTCGACTTCCGCCGGTTCGGCGGGACGAAGCGCCACCGGACAGCGTTCGCCGGAGCGACAACCGGCCAGCAGCTGCTGTATGCGCTGGATGAGCAGGTGCGCCGCTGGGAAGCCGAAGGCCTGGTGACCAAGAGCGAGAACTGGGAATTTCTCTCCGTTATTCTCGATGACGAGCGTGTATGCCGCGGCATCAGCGCCCAGAATCTGAAGACGATGGAGATTCAGACCTTCCCGGCGGATGCGGTCATTCTGGCCAGCGGCGGCCCGGGGATTATTTTCGGCAAAACAACGAACTCGGTCATCAATACTGGAACCGCTGCAAGCGCTGTATATCAGCAGGGTGTGCATTATGCGAACGGGGAATTCATCCAGATCCACCCGACAGCCATCCCGGGCGATGACAAGCTGCGGCTGATGTCGGAATCGGCGCGCGGCGAAGGCGGACGTATCTGGACCTACAAGGACGGCAAGCCGTGGTATTTCCTCGAAGAGAAATATCCTTCCTACGGCAATCTGGTGCCGCGCGATATCGCAACACGTGAGATTTTCAATGTGTGTGTGGATCAGGGACTGGGCATTAACGGCGAGAACATGGTATACCTGGATCTTTCGCATAAGGACCCGAAGGAGCTCGACGTCAAGCTGGGCGGTATTATCGAGATCTACGAGAAGTTCATGGGCGATGATCCCCGCAAAATTCCGATGAAAATCTTCCCCGCTGTGCATTATTCGATGGGCGGCATGTGGGTTGACTATAACCAGATGACGAATATTCCCGGCTTGTTCGCCGCAGGGGAATGTGAATATCAGTACCACGGGGCGAACCGCCTTGGCGCGAACTCGCTGGTATCGGCCATTTATGGCGGTATGGTCTCCGGGCCGAAGGCTGTGGAATATATCAAGGGGCTCAAGAAGTCGGTGCAGGATATCTCCTCCACGGTGTTCGACAGCTTCCACAAGACGCAAGAAGACAAATATGAGTCTCTGCTGGGGATGACAGGCACGGAGAATGCTTACGTAATCCACAAGGAGCTTGGCGAATGGATGACGGCTAACATGACCGTGGTGCGTGAGAACAAGAAGCTTGAAGCGACCATCGGCAAAATCAAAGAGCTGAAGGAACGCTACCGCAACATTAACATGAGCGACACTTCACGCTGGAGCAACCAGGGCGTTGCCTTCACGCGCCAGCTGTGGAATATGCTGGAGCTGTCAGAAGCAATGACCCTCGGAGCGCTGCTGCGCAACGAGAGCCGGGGGGCGCATTACAAGCCGGAGTTCCCGACGCGCAATGATGAGGAATTCCTCAAGACGACCAAAGCCGCCTGGACGCCTGACGGCCCGCAAATCTCATACGACGAAGTCGATGTCTCGCTGATTCCTCCGCGGGTCCGGGATTACTCGAAGGACTGATAGGACGAAGCGGCAGTACAGTAGGGACGCTGAATTGCTGGCATGTCCTGGCGGCGGGGAATCTGCAGTTTAACTGTATTTCATACAGCTATTCCTGCACCGCTGCCGCATGGGAGACGAATAACTGTACTCAGTGCAGTTAGAATCTTCTGGACTGGCTGGAATGAGCCTTTTTATGAAATATAAATGTATAAAGTGCAGTTAAATCGTAAATTAGGCTGGAACCCCTGGTTTTAATTGTACAAAGTGCAGTTAGCGCCGGAATCGAAAGATCATCAATACGTTAAAAGCTTAAAGCGTGTGCTTCCGGAGCGAGTTTGGCGAACTGGATTCGGAGAAGGCTATGCTATCCAAAATTTTAGGAGGTAACTGACATGGCGGAAACTGCAGCAGCTCCCAAAAACGTAAAATTTATCATTACCCGCCAAGACGAGCCGGAAACGAACCCGTATACGGAGGAGTTCGAGCTTGCCTACCGTCCGGGAATGAATGTGATCAGCGCGCTTATGGAAATCCAGCGCAATCCGGTGAACGCGAAGGGTGACAATACGGTTCCGGTGTGCTGGGAATCGAATTGTCTGGAGGAAGTATGCGGCGCCTGTTCCATGGTGATCAACGGCAAGCCCCGGCAGGCCTGCGCAGCGCTGATCGATAACCTGGAGCAGCCGGTGCGCATTGAGCCGATGAAGACCTTCCCGGTAGTCCGTGACCTGGTGATTGACCGCAGCCGGATGTTCAATGCCCTGAAGCGGGTTAAGGCCTGGATTCCGATCGACGGCACTTATGATCTGGGTCCGGGACCCCGGATGCCGGAGAAGAAGCGCCAGTGGGCTTATGAGTTATCCAAGTGCATGACCTGCGGTGTCTGCCTGGAGGCTTGCCCGAATGTCAATGAGAAGACCAATTTCATCGGTCCTGCAGCCATCTCGCAGGTGCGCCTGTTCAACGCCCACCCTACAGGTGAGATGAACTCTGATGAGCGCCTGGAGGCACTGATGGAAGACGGCGGTATCGACGGCTGCGGCAACTCGCAGAACTGCGTGCGCGCCTGCCCGAAGGGAATTCCGCTGACCACCTCCATTGCCGAGATCAACAAGCAGACGACGAAGCATATGTTCAAGCGCTGGCTGGGCGTGTAACGATACAGCTTGCATTTTCGTTACGATTTATATCTGCGGCAGTGTAATCAGCTGCTATCCTTAAACCACAGGCCGTTCAGGAGTATTTCCTGAACGGCCTGTTTGCGCCAGGAGTTCATTTCCTGATCCGGTTGGAACTGGAAAGGGCTATTGCAGCCGGATATGTTTCTTTCAGGGTGGAAAAAGGGTACATTTTTAGACAGTCTTATATTGTGTTGCGCATACAATAGAGCCGTTAAGGTGCGCCGCATTCCAATAAATATAGGTGGATATGTTATAATCTACATAGTGGATGGCAGGATTCAGACAGCGGATAACGGGGAGGAATTACAGTGATTTGTCGTGAACAGGACGGAGCGTTTGTGATGGTGAAGCAGCATGAGCACGGGCTGCTGGCCGGGGAATTTGCGAAGTGGTTCAAGGAGGAGCATACGCCTGCGGAAGACCGCCGGGAGGAGGTGCTGCGGGCGGTGAGCAATCATGACCGGGGCTGGATCGATCTGGATGAGACGCCGTTCTGGAACGATGCGGAAGATGCGCCGTACAGCTTCATCGACTTCCCGGTTGTGCCTAAGCTGACTTTTTATAGACGGGGCATCAACGAGGTTGAAGCGGATACGCCTTATGGGGCGCTGCTGTGCAGCTCTCATTTCGAACGGCTGATCGAGGTATCGGGAGAGGAATGCCCGGAGCTCACCCGGTATCTGCAGGATGAAGCGGAGCGCAGAGCCCGTATCCACCGTGAGCTGGAGCAGAGCCGGCCGCTTGAAGAAGGCGAACTGTATTATGACGCCAGACTGCTGCAGTTCTGTGATGACCTGTCGCTGTTTCTGGCGCTGAGCGAGCCGGGCAGCGCCGAGTCCGAGAAGCATCCCTGGTTCGCAGACGGCTTCTCGGGCAGCGAGGAATTCAGCTTCACATCCGGACGTGCGATTCAGGCAGAGTGGCAGGACAACGCTACGCTGACGCTTACCCCGTTCCCGTTCACGAAAGAGATCGGAGTAAGCTTCAAGCTGCGGCGGGTCAGCCGCAAGGATATAGAGCATAAAGGCATCGCTCTGGCATACAAGGAGACACCGGAGGAAGAATGCCGGATCACCGTAATCAGCGGAGCAGGAGAAGACGATGTGCAGGTGAAGACAGGTACCGGTGAACGCACTGCCGGTTAGGCACAGGGGGCAGGGACGGGTCGCAGCATTTTATCCGTGAGGATAACGGTACCTTCAGGGCAGGACAGGAGTCCGGGGCCGTAGAACAGGAGAGTAAGGCATGGCGTGGTGGATATGGATTTTCAATTTTGCTGTAATCATATTGCTGGCGCTGTGGTTTCTCCGGATTAAGCTGAGCTGGATGGGCAAAGGCGTTCTGCTGGCTCCCATTCTGATCTATGCCCTGATTTCGGTTGAGGATCTGCTGAACCTGATCGATCTGGGCACCATTGTACCCGGCAACCGGGGACTGCGCGGTCTGATTCTGATTTTTGTCCTGGCTTCGGTCCTGTTCTATATTCTGTTTATTTTTCATGAGATCAAGGACTCCAACAGCAAGGAAGTCAGGCTGCAGCAGACACTGGTCCGGATCAGCATCGCGGCGTTTACCTGCATTATTTTTTTTACAGTCGTATATACATCCATATATAAGCTGTTTGGCCAGTCCTCCTTCCAGGGCGAGGGGATAGGCCAGGATCTGCTCAGCCAGCTGATCACCTTCCTGTACTTCAGCGTAGCTACATTTACGACAGTCGGTTACGGGGATGTGGCCCCCATAGATAACACTTCGCGGCTTGTTGTAGTTATGCAGATCTGCTTCAGCTTCATAACCGTTGCCTATGCCCTGTCCATGCTGGGCTTGTTCCGCAAAATTCTCGGACCCGGCACCACTGAAGAGGAGATTGAGGCGGCTATAGAAGTGGACATTGATGACAAAGTGGAAGAAGCTGTAACGGATAAGCATGAGGAGAGAGAGCAGGAAGAATAGGAAGAAAAGGAAGCACCGGATGAACGGGAAGCACCGGATGCCGGAACCCCGCCGAAGCGGCCTGGAAGCAATAAGATGTCTGATGAACCAGCGGATTAGCCTGACGATTAGCCGTATCTCAGGCGCTGATGAATGAACCGGAGGAAATATTGCCAATAAGCGCAGCATGCTCTGTATACGAACATAAGCGGCATTAACCGAATAGATTTCAGGATAGAAAGGAGAATCTCCCTATGAGTACAAAATCGTCCGGGGGCTCTCCCAGGTCTGACCTGCCGGCAGCAGGCACCGGCGGTCATACCCCTCCGCAGAAAGAGGGGGCCGGCGGCCGCAAAATGACCCGCCGCCAGTTCCTCGCCCGGGGGGCGGCAACCGTAGTTGGCGCCGGCCTGCTTACCGGCGGCTATGCCTGGCAGGGCGAGCCGAACTGGCTGGAGATTACGCGGAGGGAGCTGCCGCTGAAGGATCTCCCTTCGGCTTTTGCCGGTACCCGGCTCGTTCATTTCAGCGATGTGCATCTGGGCTTCAACAAGGATGCGCATGATCTGGCCCGGCTGACTAAGCACATCAAGGAGGAGAAGCCGGATCTGATCTGCTTCACCGGGGATATTGTGGACAGCTACGCCGAGGATTTGACAGACTCGGTCGCTATACTGGCAGAGCTTGAAGCTCCGCTGGGCAAGTACGCCATCCTGGGCAACCATGATTACAAGAATACGGAGCTGCTTACCCGCCTGCTGAACGAATCCGGCTTCCGGGTGCTGCGGAACCAGTCCTACCTGATCAATCAGGGCGGCGCCGTGATGGCGGTGGCTGGACTGGACGATATGCTGCATGGCAAGCCGGACCCGGAGGCCGCAATCCAGGGCATCCCGGACGGCACGTTCACGGTGCTGATGATGCATGAGCCGGATTACGCCGATACGGCGGAAGGGTATCCGTTTCACCTGCAGCTCTCGGGGCACAGCCACGGCGGTCAGATCCGTCTGCCGCTGCTGGGTGCGCCGTTCACGCCTTACGGCTCGCAGAAATACATAGACGGCCTGTATTACACAGAGAATAAGGCGATGCCGGTGTATGTGAACAGGGGATTCGGCGAAACCATGATGCCGCTGCGCTTCATGTGCCGGCCGGAGCTTACTGTACTGACTCTGCGCCGGGAGTAAGACGGCAGAGCTTGAGGATGCGGCTTAACGAGAGCAGCAGAAGAGGGTGAAGTTCATGAGCACTTATGAAGCGATTATGGGTATGGCGCTGCAGGGAGCGGCGGTAGAACTGAAAAGTATGGCATCCGCTGACGGTGCAGTGCTGCGGGCGCTGCTCTCCCATCCGGAGGTGCAGCCGCATATTCAGCTGCGCCAGGGCTCATCCTCCCAGCAGGGCGTTCTGGATAAGCTGGTGAACCGGATGCTGCATGGTTATGACCCTTGCGCATTGCATGCAGGCATCTATCTCAAAGGACAGCCGGAGCTGATCGGATCGGTCTCCCTGCAGAACTGGAACCGGCATGAGGGCAAGGCGGTGCTGGGGTATATGCTTAATCCTGCATGGTGGGGGCGCGGTTTCGCCACTGAAGCACTGGGGCTGCTGCTGGCCTACGGGTTCCGCGAACTGGAGCTGCTGAAGGTGGAGGGACGCTGCCGCGGGGACAACCTCAGATCGGAGCAGGTGATGCTCAAGAATGGTCTGACCCTGGAGCGGACACTGCCGATGGCGGACGGCTCGGGCGATGTAATGAAAGTATTCACATTGTTACACAATTGAAATAATGCCGTTATCAAACTCTAACAGTCTCCGGTTAAACTAAGTACATGACCCCCTTTTGAAAATATAACTGCTGTTGGGACCCGATGATTCGGGTCCATTTTTTTGTGGCGTGCCGTATGCCGATTCCGGTTTCACCGCATTCTGCTGGCGGTAGCCGGAGTCATTAGGCTATGATGGATATATCGAAACAGCATTTGGCGAGGAGGACATAACTCTTGAACGAAGTGATTAGACTACTTACGAACCACCGCTCTTTCCGGCAATATACAAGGCAGGCGGTAGAACCAGAGAAGCTGAAGACCATAATTGAGGCAGCCCAGGCCGCACCATCCTGGGTGAACGGCCAGCAGGTATCGGTCATTGCGGTACGCAGCGAAGAACGGAAGCGGCAGCTGTCGGTATTGAGCGGGAACCAGAAGCATGTTGCCGAAGCGCCGGTATTCCTGGTGTTCTGCATGGACTTTCACCGGGCCCGGCTGGCGGCAGAGCTGGAAGACCAGCCGTTTGAAGCGGCAGGAGATGTGGATGCGCTGCTGGTCGGTGCAACCGATGTCGGCATCGCTTTAGCGAATGCGGTGGCTGCTGCGGAGTCGCTGGGACTGGGGATTATCCCGATCGGCGGCGTGCGCCGCCGCACAGCGGAAGTGATTGAGCTGCTGCAGCTGCCCGAATATGTATTCCCGGTGGCCGGCCTGTGTATTGGCTATCCGGGTGAAGAGCTGCCGAAGAAGCCGCGCCTGCCTATGGCGGCTGTGTATCATGAAGAAACATATAACCCTGATCAGAAAGCCCTGATCCAAGAGTACAATGAGACCCACCGCGAGTCACTTAGGGCTCAAGGGCTGACCGAGAGGGATTGGAGCAGTACAATTGCCCGCTTCTATGCCCTGAATCCGCAGTACGGCGACGCCGGGCGGACGCTGAAGCAGCAGGGCTTCACCTGCGATAATCTGAATAAGGAATAACCATAGCAAAAATGCACCGCAGCGGTAACGGCGGACGATGGCAAGCATCGTCAACAGCCGGACCGCATGCGGTGCATTTATTTTGTCCAGCAGAGAATTAAGCCGTCTCCGTTATCCTACAGCTATAGTCCTACTGTAATCTTCTCGCGCCGTTTGTAGTAGACCCAGTGCTTAAATCCGATCTCCTTAAGCCGCGCGGCAACGTTATTGCGCTGATCAGCCACCCGGGAAGGCTTATGGGCATCGGAGCCGAAGCTGACCTCCACGCCGAAATGCAGCGCCCGCTCCAGAATCTCATCCGACGGATACCAGCCGCCGCACAGCTTGGTGCCGCCCGAGGTGTTGATCTCGATGGCCAGCCCGCATTCGCTGATTGCGCTTAAGGCTTCATCAATCTCCCGGGGAGCGGAGATTTCCGAGAACTGGGGATAGTTGCCCTTCATCGCATCAATGTGTCCGAGGATCTGAAACATGCCGCTGCGCGCGGATTCGGCAATCAGCCGGTAATACTCCGCTTTGGCTGCCAGCTTCTGCTTTGGACCCAGACCCTTCCAGCGGCTTTTATTAAAGATGCTGTTGCCGTCCACGCTGTGCACCGAACCGATCACATAGTCAAACGGATAGGCGGCCAGCGTCTTCCGGTACAGCTCCGCATGCTCGGGGAAATAGTCGGACTCAATGCCGAGCAGGACATCAATGCGGCCTTCGTACTCCTTTTGCAGAGCCAGTACTTCCTCTACGTAGTGGACAAGCTCCGATTTGGCCATCGCGATACGCGGAAAAGCCTGCTCGGACGGACTTCCGAAATAGGGCGTGTGATCGGAAATTCCGATTACATCAAGACCCGCGGTTATTCCGGCTTCAATATAATCCCTGATGCTTCCGTCAGCATGACCGCAGCGGAAATGATGGGTATGCAGGTCGAAATTCATAGAGGTAACATCTCCTTAGGCCAAGGTGGCAGAATAGGTTGCAGGTTGCTGATCATTAGTTACTCTGAGCCGATGAACTGGGTTTCGGGCATTCCCTTAAGATCGCTCAGAAACTGCCTCATGGCCGAATTGACGTACTTCCCGGATTTGGTGATGACGCCTACAGGGTGGGTGACCTCAAGCTCAATGATCGGGACGATTTTGAGCGTGCCGCTTCGGACCTCGGCGGTTACAGACTGTTTGGAAATAACGGCTGCCCCGAGATCCAGCTCCACCATCCGTTTCACCTCTTCGCTGCTGGTCAGCTCCATGATGACCTGGGGCTGGATACCGTGTTTGGCGAGTACTTCATCGGCGAATCTCCGGCCGACGGTGTCCGGGGACAGCAGGATGAGCGGTGTTTTGCCAAGTGCCTCAATACCGGCCGATTTGACCTGGGCCAGAGGATGGCGGGGCGAGACGACCAGTTCAAAGGTATCATAATACAGGACGGAAGTTGTCATTCCGGGACTGCGGCCGATCAGATAGCCGATGCCGACATCAACGAGACCGTTCTCGACATGCTGATAGATTTGTGAAGAGGACATGGACGAGATCGAGGTTTTGATATGCGGGAACTGGTCCTGGAAATAGGACAGAATCCGCGGCAGAATCTGAATGGCAATGGAGGTGGTCGTGCCGAGAATAATATGCCCCTGGGGATTCTCTTCAAGATCCGCAAGACGCTGCTTAAGCTCTTCAACGATACCTACAATCTGCTCCGCATGCGTGAGGAATACCTGGCCCCGGTCTGTCAGGGTTACAGGCTGATTCCGGTCCACAAGCTGGGTTTTGAATTCTTCTTCGAGACTTTTGATCTGTGCTGAAACCGCCGGCTGGGTCAAATTGAGTAGTTCTCCCGCCTTGCGGAAGCTCATGGTTTTGGAAATGGTAATCAGTGTTTCAAGCTGGCTGATATTCATGGACTGCCCCCTAATGGCTACCGGATTGGTGCCGCCGTATATTGGTATCGTTGTGGGAAAGTGACTTCTTTCCAGAGGACGTTTGCGCCGTTAACAGCTTGATGGGCCAGGGTCTGCATGCTGCGGATTGTCTGCCAGGAATGAGGGGGAAATACGCAGTGAATGCTGCACCCGGAGGGAAATGCGCCGCAAATCTTACGTTCAGTGTTGGCATTTGATTAAATTATAGGAGATTACACCCGGCAGGGCAATGTCGCCGTCCAAACTATCTTGTGAATTCATTCGACAAGACCATTAATTTTTGATGAATAATGCCGATATATGAAGTATAATAAATCATTATTGCTTAGGACTTTTGGTATATGACTAAAGCCTGGTCGAGGGGGGACAGCACTTTCATGAAAGCAGAAGTAATCAATCCGTTTCTAGAGTCTGCACGAATTGTAATTGAACAGGTGATACAAGTCTCGCCGTCTACCGGTATTCTGGGTATTAAGGACATTGAACTGATCGATAATCATATATGGATTCAAGTGGGAATGACAGGTCAGCTCAGCGGGAATATTATCTTCGGAATCGCCGAGCACGTGGCGCTTAAGATGGTTTCGGCCATGATGGGCGGCTATGTGATTACGGAAATGGACGAGATGGGCCAGAGTGCCATTTCGGAGCTTGGCAACATGATCAGCGGCAATGCCAGTACTATTCTCTCCAATCAAGGGGTTTCGGTAGACATTACACCGCCGAAGTTAATGAAGACAGAGAGCATGTCCGTCCTTCCGCGCAGAGCGCTGAGTATTCCGCTTATGATGGAAGGCATCGGGGAGCTTGATATTCAGGTTATGATCTCTTAGGCGGATATTCGGGAGCTGAACACATTTCATGGCATTACAAGGCAAGGTTGTTGTTATTACAGGAGCTTCGAGCGGTATCGGTGCGCTTACGGCACAGATGATCAGCCAGCGTGGGGCCGTTCCCATTCTGCTGGCCCGTTCGGAAGACAAGCTGAAAGAAACCGCGGCCGGGATACCGGGCGTTTTTGGACTGTTCGTCTGTGATGTGACCGATGAGGCGGCAGTGGAGCGTACCTTCGCGGAGATTCTTGAACAGTACGGCAGAATCGACATTCTTCTCAATAATGCCGGTTATGGCAAATTTGCGGCTTTTACGGAAATGGAGTCCGGCGAATTCGATGCCATGATGGACGTGAACTATATGGGGATTGTCCGCTGCACCAAGGCGGTAGTGCCTCATATGCTGGAGCGCGGCAGCGGTCAGATCGTGAATGTGGCCTCTATGGCCGGCAAAATCGGCACAGCCCGCGCAGTTGCCTATACGGCTACGAAACATGCTGTTCTCGGCTTCACCAATGCGCTCCGCCAGGAGCTCCGCAAGAGCGGAATTATTGTCTCGGCCGTGAACCCCGGACCCATCGCCACCGAATTCTTCAAGACCGCCGATCCTTCAGGCAATTATGAGAAAAGCGTGAGCCGGATCATGATGACTCCGCAGCATGTGTCTGCGAAGATCGTGAAGCTGATGGACAAAGGCATGGAAGAAGTGGATCTGCCCGGTCTGGCAGCCTTCGGGATTCGTCTATACGGCTTGTTTCCGCGGCTGGCGGATAAGCTGACCTATAACGCAATGAACAGAAAATGATTGCTCAGCTATGAAGCAAACGGCTTGTCCCCTTTTGCATGCAGGATGGAATTACATATATAAAATATGGCGTAGATTGGAACTTATGGCCTTCCATTTGGTGGAGAGGCCTTTTTGGCATATAATGAACATATTATCTTAAGCGAAAAGGATGAATTACTATTATGAATAAAGCTTCTTTTGCAGCTATCGGCATTCAGGAAGACCTCGTTGCCCGATTGTCTGAATTCGGCATCACCGAACCATCCCCTGTACAGGAGCAGACGATCCCGCTTCTGCTGGAAGGAAGAGATGTTCTGGCCGCATCCCAGACAGGGACAGGCAAAACTCTGGCCTACCTGCTGCCGCTGCTGCAAGGGATCAATCCGGACCAGAAATCGGTGCAGAAGCTGGTGCTGGCACCAACCCAGGAGCTGGCGATGCAGATTCTCCGCGAAGCAGAGCGCTACGGAGCCCACCGGGGCATCCGGGCGATGGGGCTGATCGGCGGGGCGGCGATCAAACGCCAGATTGACAAGCTGCGCGAGCATCCCCAGCTGGTTGTAGGTACACCGGGACGCGTGCGGGAGCTGATCGGGCTGCGCAAGCTGAAGATGCATGAGGTGACGACGATTATTCTCGATGAGGCGGACCAGATGTTCCAGCTCAGCGGCGCGGGCGAAGTGACGAAGATCGTCAGCAGCGCGCTGCGCACACGCCAGTTGGTTATGCTGTCCGCGACCATCGGACCGGAAACCAAGCTCTTGGCCAACAAGGAAATGAAGAACATCGCAGAGGTGGGCATTGATCCCGGGATGATGACGGCCCAGAGTCTTGAACATCACTACGTGGTATCCGAGGAGCGGAACAAGGTGGATATGCTGCGCCGGGTGATCCGCCACTACAAGCCCGAGCGGGCGATTGTGTTCGTAAATGCCACCGACGATATTGCTGAGGTGACCGCGAAGCTGAATCATCTGGGCCTACCTGCCGCAGCGCTGTACGGCGATGCCGACAAGGTTACGCGCGCAAACGTGCTGGCCCGCTTCCGTGACGGCAAGCTCAAGGTGCTGGTCGCCAGCGACGTGGCGGCCAGAGGCCTGGACATTGAGAATCTGACACTGGTCGTCAGCTTCGATCCGGCCTTTGATTCCGAGCACTATGTCCACCGTGCCGGACGCACGGGGCGCATGGGCAAACGCGGCTTGTCCGTAACGATTGTTACGGAGCAGCAGACGTTCATCATGCGCAAATTCGCCCGCGAGCTGGATATCCAGCTGGACGAGCGGGAGATGGCCTTTGGCAAGGCGCTGACGGAGGGCGAGCGCAGTGAATTCCGCGGCGGCGGCGCAGGTGCAGCCCGCCGCGAAGGCACTGCCCCGCGCGGCGGCGAAGCCGGGCCGCGCACCGGCAAGCCGCAGGTGCGGACCTCGGCGGCTGGAACAGCCGGAGGGACGGGCGGCGAAGCTCCGGCAGGGCAGCCGGGCGCAGCTGGTGCTGGGGCTGGTACGGTGCGGCGTGAGCAGCACCGGCCGGGGATTGCCGCGAGCACGCGCAGCGCGGCATCACCCGCAGGCAAGGCACGCAGCAATGCGGAGCGGGACAAGAACCGCAAGAACAAGGGAGCCCCGAAGTGGCTCAAGAACAAAACCCCGAGAGGTGACGGCCAATGAACACAGCTCCCGTATTGCAAATTACGGGCTTAAGCGGAGGATACAGCCTGAACAAGCCGGTGCTGCATGATATCGGCCTGCAGGTTCAGCCCGGTGAAATGGTCGGGCTTATCGGTTTGAACGGCGCAGGCAAAAGTACAACCATGAAGCATATTCTAGGACTCATGTCTCCGCATAAAGGTGAGATTACCGTGCAGGGCAAGACGCGCAGCAGCGATCCCGAGAGCTACCACAGCGCGCTTTCCTTCGTTCCGGAGTCCCCCCTCCTCTATGAGGAGATGACCGTCCGCGAGCATGTTGAATTTACGGCCAGAGCTTACGGGGTGGAGCGCAGCGATTATGAATCGCGCACCAGCCAGCTGGCCGCACTCTTTAATATGGAGGACAAGATGGATACGCTGTCGTCCCATCTGTCCAAAGGCATGAAGCAGAAGGTGATGATTATGTGTGCGTTCGTAGCACGCCCGGCACTGTATGTGATTGACGAGCCGTTCCTCGGCCTCGATCCGCTCGGCATCCGCTCGCTGCTGGATTTCATGCTGGACCTGAAGAAATCCGGGGCGTCCATTCTGCTGAGCTCGCATATCCTTTCCACCATCGAGAATTACTGCGACCGGTTCATTGTGCTGCACCGTGGAATGGTAATTGCGGAGGGAACACTCGCCGAGATGACCGCGAAGGCCGGGCTGCAGGGCTTGAACTTGGAGCAGCTGTTCTACGAACTGGTTCAGGGAGGGAAATGATATGGATTTGAAGGAGCTGCGCCGGCAGCGGCGCAGCCGGTTTACAGGAAGCCTGATCCCCTATATGGGGTATATCATCCAGAGCGGGGTAGCAATGGTGTTCCTGCTGGTGCTAATCATCTTCTCCGCCTGGTACACTTCCCTGCTGCGCGATATCCCGGCAGGTATTCCCATCCGTTGGATTATGCTCGTCCTGCTGGTGCCGGCGGCGGTGCACAGCAGCTTCCGGACCTATCTGCAGACTCCGGATACGATCTTCCTGCTGCCGCAGGGCCACCGGATGAAGGAGTACTTCGCCCCTTCCTGGGTCAGCGGGAATGTGTGGAAGATCCTGCGGCTGGCTTTTGTCCTCATTACCTTATGGCCGCTGTACATACGCACGGATGAATCCCATCAGGGGCTGCTGGCCACGCTGCTGGTCCTGATCCTGGTGAAGCTGCTCGCCAGCTTCGGGTTATGGCGGGAGACCGCTATGCTCTCCCGGCCGGCTGCCATAGGCTACAACCTGCTGCGCTGGGCAGTGGGCACCCTGATGGTTGCGGCCTGGGTATGGCAGCCGCCGGTCCGTGCGCTGATCTTCATCGTAATTCTGGCCGCAGCCTACGCGGCAGCGCTGGCCGTACCCGGCCGGCATTCTGTTCCGTGGGAACGCCTGATTACGATGGAGAAGAATCAGGGGACCCGGGCGCTTATGGTCCTCGGCTGGTTCGTTGATGTCCCTGGACGTGAGCAGCGGGTCTATGCCCGGCGCTACCTGTCCCGGTGGGGCGGCGGCATAACCTGGCAGCGGAATTCCGCCTACCGCTTTCTCCTGACCAAAAGCTTCGCCAGAGGCGATATCTTCGGAATCGTTCTGCGGATTGCCGTATTGGACCTGTTCCTGGTCTGGATGAATCAGGACAGCTACACCGGCAGCGGCATTTATATCTTCTTCCTCTTCCTGATGGGGATTCAGCTGACGGCGCTGCGCAAGCTGCACAGCGAGTCGTTCTGGCTGACCGTGTATCCGCTGCCGGAAGGCAGCAAGAGCAAGGGAACCATCCAGTTTGTATTCCGGGCGCATCTGGTGCTGGCTCTGCTGACCGGACTGCCTCTTCTGCTTCAGGCGGGAGCGCGTCCGCTGCCGGTTCTGGGAACATTGGCGTGCGGAGCGCTGCTGGCCTATCTGTTCAAGGCCTACTCCACCCGCAAGGAAGCCCGGACGGATGAGGATGACTTGTAGAACAGACTCTTTTAGCAACAAAAATGTGCACATGAAAAATGACCTCATACTCTGCTGACGCGGAGCGTGAGGCCATTTTTATATAGAGGGAGTTGCCCTCTTAATTACAAAATATAAGAATTTATATGTTTCACACGATAACTTATCCTTCTATTTCTCGCTGAAACAACACCGTCCCTTAAAAGGACGGCAAAGCCGTTTCTACTTGGGTGGAACAGGGAATGCTGCAACACGGGGAGCGGAGAGAGCGCTGGGCTCCCTCCAGGGACTTATTCCCGGTTAGACAAAGAGTGAACGGCTGATGATAACCAGCAGGATAAAGAGAACCAGAATTGCGCCTGTGCTTGTGAATGCACCGTGTCCGTATCCGTATCCGCCTCTAACTTCTTCGCTCATGTTCATTCCCCTTTCGCGTTTGAGTTGTTGTACTTGAGTACATCGTATTGTATGTGCGGAGGGAAGAACGTGTATAGGCCAATGCCATAGGGCAGGGCAAAAAAAGTCAGCCCCGGAAATCCGGAGCTGACTTACGTGTGCAGAGGCTGGGAATCAGGCTTTCTCCAAATCGCGGATGCCTGCATAGACCAGATCGAACAGATCCTCAAGCTGATCCTCTTCGATGCAGGAGAAGGCAATGCGCAGATCTGTTTCGCCAAGGGCGATGGTGCCCAGCCCGTAATTGTGGATCAGATGGAGCCGTAAGGCTTCAGCCGGCACGGTGAGCAGCTTCAGGCACATGAAGTACCCGGAGTTGAACGGATAATAAGTCCATACATCATCGCCGTATTTGCCGCTGTCCAGCAGCGCCTTCACTTTGTTGGCCCGGCCTTTCATGATCTGGAACTTCTCTTCCTTCTGGGCGGCGAATTCCGGCGCCTTCAGCGCATCCAGTACAAAGGTCTGGGACGGATGCGCTCCGCTGGAGATGGTGGCCCGGATAATACCGAGTGTTTTTTGCTCCAGGGCAGCCAGCAGCTCTTTGTTCTCGGAAGCATAGGTAATGAAGCCGACGCGGAAGCCCCAGACAAATTCTTCTTTAGTAGCTCCGTCGATCTTAATTGCCAAGACACGGGGATGCAGATTCGCGAGCTTGCCAAACAGCGATTCCTTCAGTGAATCCTCGAAAAAGAGTCCGAAATAAGCATCATCGCTGACGACTACGACATTAACGCCTTCTTCAGCGGCACGCAGGATTGCGGCAACGATGGCTTCGCCTTCTTTAATGCCTGGTGTATACCCTGTCGGGTTATTAGGGAAATTGAGCAGGACGATGGCTTTGCCGCGGTCCTTCTGGGCCAGCAGCGCATCCAGCAGTCCTTCGCTGTTGAAGCTCATATCTTCGGTGAACAGCGGATAGTTAACGGTTTCGGTCAGACGGCGGATGCCGAAGGTCAGCTCGTAGTTCTCCCAGTTTTTGTCCGGATAGATGACGGCATCCCCTTGTTCTGCGAACAAGTCGGCAACTATGCTAAGCCCGTGTGTCAGGGCGTTCGTAACGACAGGATTGCTGAAGGATTTGCCTTCAAGCGACGGATTCTCACGCAGCATCTTCTCCCGCCATACCGTACGCAGCTCCGGCTTGCCTGCAGGAGGCGCGTAGCCGTACAGGTCTTTGGGGCTGTAGGCGGAGAGTTTATCCTGGATCACACCAAGGTGCATCGGCATTCCGTTCTCGGTAGCAATACCGATGGTAGCATTATACTTCTTGGCATGAGCCGTCGCTTCTGCAGACTGGCTCAGGATTCCCTCTTTGGGGAAATAGATTGCTTTGCCGAGATTAGAGAGCATATCGTACACATGTTCATTGCCTGCCTTGATGCTGTCATTCAATTGTCCAGCCAGTGGATTCATCAGTTTCATCCTTCCGGTATTCTTCTGGGATATATACGCTAACATTGCCTAACATTATATCACCGTGAATTGCCGCCGTCACTGAGGAATGCCGCGTTTTCACAAATACTTTTGGAATAAGCCGGGCGGCTCCTCCCAGATCTGGACTTCGACGTAACGCTCAGGGCCAGAGTCTCCTGCTGCGTTCCATTTCTGCGGCAGACCGTATTCGCGGACCACCTCAAGGATCTCTTTCAGTGTGTAGACCTGCCCGCGGTAAGGTTTGCCGTCCGCATAGCGCATGGTGGGAAATAAATCGCCGTAGGTGAAGCTGATCCGCTCAGGGTTGAAGGCCGCAACCGGGATATTCAGCTCCATCCCCTGTGGATACCACTGCTGCAGCCAGGGGCATCGCCCCAAAGTCATGTAATGCGGATGCCGGCGGACCGGCTTGCCTCCTTTGGCGATAAATTGCTCTCTCGCCCTCTGTTCAAGGCTGCGGCGGATCTGCAGATAATCTGCGGAACGCTGGCTGGCAAAGCCCTTACTCTGCTCCCGGATATCCTGCAGCACCGTCTCCGCTGTTTCAGGCGAAAGGTCAGACAGATTCCGGAAGGGGCCGGTGGATTCATCATAATAGTGAAAGAGATAGTGGTAGTCCATATACTTCCCGCCGATCTATAGTAGGATGATTCCTATATTTTAACAGATAGAGGGTTGATAGGAACAGTCCTGCGGGTAGGGGAAGATGTACAAAAGGGAACCGGACAAGGTATTATGAAAAGTAAGCTTACGCATTCGAAGCGGGTGTTACTGCCCGTTATTTCGAAGGAATACAGGGAAGGCATGCCCACAAAACTTTAGGAGGGACCAATATGCTGCATGCATCGCCATCCTCTTTTGTAATCCTCCCGGCCCTGGCGAAGATCGTCTGTGAACCGGGCTGGAAGTGGCAAAAAAGAGAGAAGCCGCTGCAAAATTATGATTTGTTCTATGTCTGGAGCGGGGAAGGAACCGTTGTGCGCAGCGGGGTGCCCTATCAGGTGGGGAAGGGAAGCTGCTTCCTGTTCCGCCCGGGAGATCACACCAGTGCTACACATAATCCGCAGAAACCGCTTGTGCTTACATATATTCATTTCGATGTCGCTGAAGAGGTGACGGAGATCCCTGCGCCTTATCACGAACTGACGGAGACCGTGGAGTTCGAGCATCTGCTGGCCCGTTACGTCCGCCTGTTCCTGGTGCAGACCTACGCTGCAGAGGAAGAAGGCCGCCTGATCCTGAAGCAGCTGATGATTCATCTGCTGCGGCAGGACCAGGTCGTGCCAATTGAGCGCCATGTCAGCAACCAGCTGGCTGAGGTGATCCACGAGGTGGCTAACTATGTCAGCCAGCATCCAGGGGCTGCGCACCGGGTGGAGGATCTGGCCGCACGGGCAGGGCTGTCGCCGCGTTACTTCTCGATCAAGTTCAAAGAGATCACCGGCTCCTCGGTTCAGTCCTATGTGATCCGCACCCGGATTGAACGGGCCCAGCATCTCTTGCTGTACGCCGGTATGAATGTGACTGAGGTGGCGGATGCGCTGGGCTACCGCGATATCTTCTTCTTCAGCCGCCAGTTCAAGCAGCACACCGGCAAAAGCCCATCGGAAATACGCTGACAACCAGCGCTCCCGAATATGGCTGGATGGCCCGGTGACCCGGGAGCACAGCGAAACAGTATGTAAGCCCTTCTCGTCCAGGCGGGAGAAGGTCAGTCCTGCCGGATTACCGGCAGGGCTTTTTGGGGAATAGATAATATAGACCTCTGACGGAACGGCGCGCCCATTCAGGGCGGGGCCGTTTCTTCTATTACAATGGCTGCTGGGAAGCCGGGGACGTAAAGTTGAAGAGAGCACCTGTCTGTGACAGAATATAAGAATGATCCGCATAAGAACTGAGAAGCTGCCGCTAAGAGCAGCTGAATAAACACACGGGAGAAGGAGAGAACTTATGTACGAAATAGTACTGATACGGCATGGAGAGAGTGAATACAACCGGCAGAACCTGTTTACGGGCTGGAGCGATCCCGATCTGACGGAGAAGGGTGTGGAAGAGGCGAAGAAAGCAGGCAAGCTGCTGAAGGATGCGGGATACACGTTCGATCTTGCCTTCGCCTCGGTGCTGAAGCGTTCAATTAAGACACTAAACTATGTGCTGGATGAGATGGATCTGCTGTGGATTCCCGTGCAGAAATCGTGGAAGCTGAATGAGCGCCATTACGGAGCACTGCAGGGCCTCAGCAAAAGTGAAACCGCACTGAAATACGGCGAGGAACAGCTCCATATCTGGCGGCGCAGCCTCTCGGTCCGGCCTCCGATGCTGGAGCCGGATGATCCGCGTTATGCCAGAAATGATATCCGCTATAAGGAAGTGCGTCCCGGCGATATTCCGCGCGGAGAGAGCCTGGAGGATACCGTGCACCGGGTTGGCGATTTCTGGGGCAACCGGATTGTGCCGCTGATCCGCAAGAAGGAACGCGTCCTGATCTCGGCGCATGGCAATACGCTGCGGGCCCTGATCAAATACATGGAGGATATTGATGAGACGGCGCTGCTGGATCTCAATATTCCAACCGGCGTCCCGCTGGTCTACAAGCTGGATGATGATGTGAAGCCGATCAGCCGCTTCTATCTCGGCGAGCCGGAAGAGGTACAGGAGAAAGCGCGCGAGGTGGCTAATCAGAGTAAGGTTACGGAGTAACTCGGGTAATTAGAGGGATAAATCCCTTTGATTAAGCTGGAAGTGGGCTGGACGAGGGAATTAGAGGGATAAATCCCTTTGATTACGCTGGAAATGGGCTAGGCGAGGGATTGTATGCGAAAAACCGAGTACAATGCACCAGCGTTAGGGCAGACGAGCCGATTGTATGCGAAAAACCGAGTACAATGCACCAACGATAGGGCAGACGAGCCGAATGTAAGCGAAAAACCGAATACAATGCACCAAAGATAGGGTAGACGCGCCGAATGGATGCGAAAAACCGAATACATTGCACCAAAGACAGGGCAAACGAGGCGAATGTATGCGAAAAACCGAGTGCAATGCGCCAGCGATTGGGTAGATGAGCCGAAGGTAAGCCGGGTATACTGATGCTCAGAGAGCGAAGCAGGTAAGGAACACCTTTATACGGTAAAATTATAGCAGAAGTAAACGGTCCGGACTTTTGCGAAACGCTTCTTCAGCAATAACAAAGCCCCGCACAAGATACACTCACGTATCTTTGTGCGGGGCTTTGCCTGTCTGTGAAGCATTTCATAAATCCCTCTTGAGCTGTTTCATTCAAGCCGGACTCTGCCCGGCAGCTAAGTAGCCCGCTGCATCTCACCCAGCAGCTCGCCCATCTTCACCTTCGTGTCCACGGTAAGCCCGTGGCGCGGGGTGAAGGTGCCGCTCTCCAGCAGAAGAACTACGGTAGAGCCGAACTCGAAATAGGCCAGATCGTCGCCTATTTGCCATTCAGTAGCGGATTCATCCGTGTAGCGGATACTGCTCACATTCATTGCGCCTACCTTGACCACGGCGGTTTCGCCATAGCTGCCGGCTATATAAGTAATCAGCCGTTCGTTGCGGCTCAGGACACTCTTCATATGCCGCATGCCGAAATCATTCACGGGATAAGCCCGCCCGCGGATATAATCGCTCTCCCGCAGCTGTCCGGTTAACGGGGAATGAATCCGGTGATAATCGGTGGGGCTCAGGTAGAGGACGAAATAATAGCCTTTTTTATACAATTCGAGGTGTGGTGAATGATTAAGCAAATCCTCCAGCGTATAATCCTGACCCTTCACATTCATTATTGTTCCGCAGTTAATGTCGCCCATTGCCGTAATCATGGCATCCACAGGACTTGCCACAGCCTGTTCACCGCTTGCCACCGGCCGCATTCCCGGCTTCAGGCGTCTGCTGAAGAATTCATTAAGTGTACGGTATTCTCCGGCAGTCTTCTCCGCCTCGGCGGCAGGAATATGATAGGAACGAATAAATACCGGAATCATAAAGCGGCTGAGTCTGCTATGGGAAAAAGCGCCCATTACCCGGGAAAGCCATCTGTGTGAGGATAGCTCGGTCATCAGCCGCAGCAATTGTTTAACCATGCCCATCTCCCTTCCATCATGCAGCAGCAAGGTCCCGGTAGCCAAGGACCTCACCCGCTCTGCATTATATTGACATAGAATAGAAGACAAATCAATAAGAGTTATGCCGTGCAGCCTCTTCATACAGGTATCTGGCATAGCCCATTGGGCGGCGGTAGCTTTCTTTCCAGATGGGGCCGAGCCCGGCTTTCTTGAATCCGTAACGCTGGTCGCGCCCGTTGCATTCGATGAAATATAAGCGTCCGCTCCCCGTAACGCCGATGTCCAGACCGACATCGGCAAGGCCTGGGAGGCTCTGCTCCAGCTCACGGGCAATGGCAAGACTGAGGGAAAGGACTGACATGCGGATCCGCGCGGCTGCTTCGCCGGGGAAAGCCTTCTCCAGAGCGAAGGACGAACTCAGTGCTTCGCCTCCCCTGGCGATGTTGGACACGAAGCCGCCCGGTGCCGCCAGCTTGGCGAACATGCCGGTCACCTGCCAGTCTCCGCCCCAGCCGCGCTGTACAGTAATGCGCAGATCAAAGGGGCGGCCGTTTATCTCAGCCAGTGGTATCCGCTCCTGCACCAGGTACGGTACCGAAGAGAGTCTGGCGCGGAGTGCCCGGGGGATGGCGCCCTGATTCACCGGCACACTGTACCAGCGTCTTGAGCCGTTAGGAGAGTAGCTCCATTTCCACCGCCCGGCCCCGCTGACCCTTGTAAGACGCATAACCCCGTTGCCTACACTTCCCCGGCAAGGCTTGAGAATGAGATCCGGATATCTCTCCATCATTTCCTTCAGGCCGGACATTCCGGCGGATGTGACTGGCAGAACCGTCTGCAGTTCCTGGTTTTGCTCCAGCAGGCCGTGAATCTGATCCTTGCCGTAGCGGTTGCATGTATTGTATACCTGAATACCCTGCCGGAGCAGCCGCTGGACGCCGCTGCTGCCCGGGTCATAGATCGCCCGGTTATGGATGACCTCCGGCGTCGGGATGACTTGACTCCGGTATCCGTGCAGACCCTTTATATATGCCCTGCTGAAGCCGGTCTGCGTATCGATGCCGGACAGCTTCAGAAAGCAAGGGGTTAATCCGTATGCGGCGGCGGCCTCCTCGTAGTTGGCCAGAGATTCCTGTCCGGTTTTTAACCGGGGAACGCCCCCGTGCACAGCGGCATTTAGCAGTATCCCAACGAGCTTTTGCCCCATGTTCGTTCCTCCCGTTATCTTGAAGTAGCTTCCCGGCTGATTTTTCGTCTCCTGTCATTGTATGTGTGTACGTGCCCGTCAGGGTTGGACGGATGCGCGGCGGCAGATGCCCTTTTTTGAGAGGCGGGAATGAAATTCTTTTGAACACTACACCCTTTTCTTAACAAAGCTTAGCCGGAGGAATGGTGTCATCAGCCCATACTACTGCATATGATGCCTAGGAGAAACAACAGATGGAAGGAGGAGACTGCTTGTGAAGAGTTCCAAAAGAAATCAGCATCGCAGTTCAAAAAAGCCGCTCTATTATGTAGATGATCCCAATAAGACTGAACTTAGCATGTTGAAAAGCAGTCCCAAAATACAAGAAGTGAAAGAATCTGCCGCCGTAGAAGCGGTGGATACAGTGGACCGGACGCTGCAGGTCAGCGGGGTGGAAATCCTGGAGGCGCCGGAGGCGGTCCAGCAGACTTTGCTAGAACAAGAGGCCTTGCAGGAAACCGCAGTGGAAGAGCAACAGGAGCAGCAGCATGAAGATGATGATTCTTTAATTGAGCCGGCCGTCATTGTAACTGTGGAAAAAGAGCGCCTGCAGCCCGTCTACACCGATGATCTGTCTGATGCGGCAGTCACCGGTGCCAAGATTGCTCCGCGCACGATTGACGGGTCCAAGCTGAAGTTCGGCATCATTGGTACGCCATGGCTGCAGGACTATGCCGTGCAGAACATCAACATCGCGGACAAGGCGATTACTTCCTCTAAGATTGCTCCGGAATCCATTGCCGGCGAGCATCTGGCGGAAGGCAGTATCAGCGGAGGGAAGCTGCTGGATCATTCCATTGGCGGAGAAAAGCTGAAGAATGGCAGCATCGGTCCGGAGAAGCTGGCTGACCGGATTATTGGCGGAGGGCAGATTGCCGACGGAGCCATCAGCAGCCGGCATCTCAGCGAGTTCATCATCACGGCGGAGCTGCTGGATGACGGTGCGGTTACCGGAGAGAAAATTCTCAGCAGCAGTATTGTCAGCCGCCACATCGGCAACGGCAGTATTGACCGCTCGAAATTGGCAGATGAAGCCATATCCGGGGACAAAATCGCCGATGGAGAGATCAGCGGCGTCAAGCTGGGCGACGCGGTGATTGAAGGCCGCCACGTAGGTGAAGGCGTCATTACATCGAAGCATCTGGCTCCTGGCGCAATTGGACGGGAGCAGCTGGCTACCCGGCTGATCGGGAAAGAGCAGCTTCAGGCGGGCATCATTGACGGCGGGCATCTCGCGGACGCAGCAGTCGGATCACGGCAGATCAAGGAGAAGGCTGTCCGCAGCCAGCACTTAAGCCCGGAGAGCGTAAATGCGGAGCATATCGCTGACGGGGAAATTGGCAGCCGGCATCTGGCGGACCGCAGTATTTCATTCGTGAAGCTGGCAGAGGGTGCAGTGGGTACAACACAGCTGATCGAGCAGGCGGTGACTTCCTCCAAGATCGCGGACCAGAGCATCCTGCCGCATAAGCTGGCTGATGAAGCGGTAACTACACGCCATATCGCCAAATCCGCAGTACGCGGACCGCAGATTGCCCTGCAGGCCATCACCTCGGCCCATCTGCAGCGCGAAGCCGTAGACAATTCCCACCTGGCTATAGAATCTGTCGGATCTGCGCAGCTCCAGCAGCATGCCGTTCTTGCCGGGCATTTGGCTCCCGGGGCCGTTACGGAAGAGCAGCTGGCGTATGACTCTGTTACGGGAGAACATCTTAGTCCCCAGAGTGTCAGCTCAACCAAGCTGGCGGACGGGAGTGTCATTTCCGCCAAGCTGGCCACCGGTGCGGTTGGCGGAAATGCCCTCGCCAGGGAAGCGGTAAGTGGAGAACATATCGCAGTCTGTGCCGTTGAAGAGAAGCACCTGGCCGATGGCAGCATCAGCAGCCGCGTGCTGCAGGAGGAAGCGGTTGACGCTGAACATCTGGCTCCGGGAGCTGTAGAGCGCAGGCATCTCGGGGAAAATAGTGTAACTTCATCCGCCCTGCAGTCCGGTTCGGTATCGGGAGATAAGCTGGCTTCCGGAGCAGTGAAGGAGGCGCACCTCGCTGCCAGCATTGTACAGCCGCATCATTTGGCCGACCATGCTGTAACTTCATTGAAATTATCGCCGGAGAGTGTCTCAACAGACAAACTTGGCGATTTATCGGTTACCTCGATCAAGCTGGCTGACGGCAGTGTGAGTGCTTCAAAGCTGGCAGCTTTAGCCGTGCAGAGCGAACATTTAGCAGCAGGTGCCGTTGGACCGGATTCCATCAGCGATACATCGGTGCAGGGCAGACATCTCGCGCCGGGAAGTGTGGGCGGAGCGCATATCCGTCCGATGTCGATCGGTAACGGACATATCATTCCTAGCTCTGTATCCTCTATCCAGATTCAGGATGGCAGCATCGGTGCCGCTAAGCTGGCGGAGGGTGCTGTAGCCTCCCGCCATCTCGCAGCCGGAATTGTAGCTGGCAGCCACTTGGCTGAATCCTCGGTAGAAGGACAGCATATAGCTGGCGGCAGCATCAGCCTGGCTCATCTGGCGGCAGAAGTCCGCAGCGGGGAGCTTCTGCCGGACGGCAGCATCAGCGGGGAGAAGCTGGCCCCGGGGGCTGTGGAATCCGTCCATCTGGCCCCGGACAGTGTGCGGACTATCCATTTGACGCCGGAAGCCGTAGAAGGGCAGCACATCCGTGAAGGTGAGATTACGCTGGCGCATCTGGCGAAAGAAGCGCGCAGTGCAGATCTCCTGCCGGATGGCAGCATCGTAGGCAGCAAGCTGGGAGCAGGCGCTGTAGGCGCTTTTCATCTGGCGGCAGGCAGCGTCTATAGCGGCCATCTGGCTGCGGGTGCCGTAGACAGCCGTCATATCCGGCCCGGCAGCATCCAGCTGGCACATCTGTCCCAGGATACACTGACCTCAGATCTGCTGCCGGATGGCAGCATTAGCAGCGAGAAGCTGGCCGCAGGTGCGGTAAGCTCGCTGAATCTGCAGCAGGAGAGCATCTATGGCGAGCATCTGGTTGACGGTATACTGCAGGAACGGCATTTGCATTCCGGCCTGATCAAGCTTGAGCATCTGGCAGATGAAACCCGGAGTGCGGAGCTGCTGCCGGACGGCAGTATTGGCGGAAGCAAGCTGGCGGCAGGTGCGGTAGGCTCCTTCCATCTGGCTGCGGGCAGCATCTATGGCGGTCATCTGGCTCCAGATGCTGTGGACAGCCGCCATATCCGCACCGGCAGCATCCAGCTTGCACATCTGGCTTCCGAGACGCTGAGTGCCGAGCTGCTGCCGGATGGCAGCATTGACGAAAGCAAGCTGGCCACAGGAGCTGTACATTCACAGCATCTGCAGCTGGAGAGCATCCACGGCGAGCATCTTGCGGATGAATCGCTTGAGGAGCGGCATTTAAGTTCGGGTATCATTAAGCTTGAGCATCTGGCAGACGAAGTACGAAGTGCTGAGCTGTTGCCTGACGGCAGTATTGGAAGCAGCAAGCTGGCGGCAGAGGCAGTGGGGCCGCAGCATCTGAAGCCGCAGAGCGTCCACGGAGAGCATGTCGCGGAAGGGGCGCTGGAAGGGCATCACTTGGCCTCCGGCAGCATCCTGCTGGAACATCTGGCGCAGGAAGTCCGCAGCTCTGAGCTGCTGCCGGACGGCAGTATCAGAGGAAGCAAGCTGGCGGCTGGTGCAGTGGGCTCTGTTCATCTGGCTTCCGGCAGCGTCTATGGCGGTCACCTGGCACCGGAAGCAGTGGACAGCTGCCATCTGCGCGCTGGCAGCATCAAGCGTGAGCATCTGGCTGAAGATACGCTGAGCTCAGAGCTGCTGGCAGATGGCAGCATCACCGGAAGCAAGCTGGCGGAAGGTGCAGTGGGTGCTCAGCATCTGCAAGGGCAGAGCATCCAAGGAGAGCATCTGGCAGACGGCGCATTGGAAGAGCGTCATTTGAGCAGCGGTATTGTGACGAAGCTGGAGCATCTCGCAGCGGAGACTCGCAATGCAGGGCAGATAGCAGACGGCAGCATCACCGGCAGCAAGCTGGCGGAAGGTGCTGTAGGTGCTCAGCATCTGCAAGGGCAGAGCATCCAAGGAGAGCATCTGGCAGACGGCGCATTGGAAGAGCGTCATTTGAGCAGCGGTATTGTGACGAAGCTGGAGCATCTCGCAGCGGAGACTCGCAATGCAGGGCAGATAGCAGACGGCAGCATCACCGGAAGCAAGCTGGCGGTAGGCGCTGTAAGTGCCCAACATTTGCAGGAGCAGAGCATCCAGAGCGGACATCTGACAGACGGTGCGCTGGAAGAGCGTCATTTGAGCAGCGGTATTGTGACGAAGCTGGAGCTTCTCGCAGCGGAAACGCGCAATGCAGGGCAGATAGCAGACGGCAGCATCACCGGCAGCAAGCTGGGGCTAGGCGCAGTAAGTGCCCAGCATCTGCAGGAGCAGAGCATCCGGAGCGGACATCTGACAGACGGCGCACTGGAAGAGCGTCATTTGAGCAGCGGCCTTGTGAAGAAGCTGGACCATCTCGCAGCGGAAACGCGTAATGCAGGGCAGATAGCAGACGGCAGCATCACCGGCAGCAAGCTGGCGGCAGGCGCAGTGGGTTCCTATCATCTGGCTCCGGGCAGCATATTCGGGGGCCATATGGCCCCGGGCGCGGTAGACGGCCGCCATATCCGCACCGGCAGCATCAGTCTGGACCATCTGGCAGAGGATACGCTGACCTCCGAGTTGCTGGCAGACGGAAGCATCACTGGCAGCAAGCTGGCGGCAGGCGCAGTAAGTGCCCAGCATCTGCAAGGGCAGAGCATCCAAGGAGAGCATCTGGCAGACGGCGCACTGGAAGAGCGTCATTTGAGCAGCGGCATTGTGAAGAAGCTTGAGCAGCTTACAGAGGAAACGCGCGGTGCAGGGCAGCTGACGGACGGCAGCATTACCGGCGAGAAGCTTGCTCTTGGCAGCATCGGAACCCAACATCTGACCGAAGGTTCGGTAGGGAGTGCAGAGCTTCAGGACGAAGCGGTGGATGCTTCCAAAATCACTTCATTTGCCATTCAATCCCGCCATCTGGAAGAAGACAGCGTGCAGAGCTATCATATTGCTCAAGGTGCAGTGACCGGAGACCATCTGGCGCCCGGAACGGTTAATCCCGAGCATCTGTCGTTCAGTCCGGTACAGAGTGCCGGGAACCGGGAGGTTCTGCAGCAGTTCGGCATGACAGCCTTCATGTTTAATGGAGACGCGCAGAGTGTTGAGGTAACTGTATCTTTTGATGAGAGCTTCGGCCATACCGGCTATGTGCTGGTCGCCATGACCAACCAGCCGTATTTCCATGCTTCGCTGAAGAACAGATCGGGCGGGGACGCGACGATTGAAGTAGTGCGCCTGCGCGAAACTCCTCACTTCTATGGAGTGCTGTCCTGGATCGCCCTCGGTTCGCCTCTGGTGAAGCCGGCTGCAGATCATCGGGTGTTTGATTAGAGCAGGAAGATGAACCACAAAGAGCGCAGCCGCCGGCTGCGCTCTTTGTGTTGATAAGGGCGGCAAAATCCGGGTTCAACCGGACTGCGGCAGCGGGAGGGCATTTGTCCAAATTTCTGCAAGAAGGGAGACACTTGCCGTTACCCGGGACAGCGGATTACATAGACTGTGATGTAACCCTCAGCCCGGAGACCATGCCCTGCAAGGAAGGTGGATGAGCTTGAAGCACATACGTACATCTGCCCGCCGCACGGGGCGGCGGGCTTTGCAACCCAAACGGCGGATTTCCCGGCCGGCGCGCCCTGCCGTGCCGCTCCCTGCGGCCAACCACCCCGCTCCCTATGTGTCGGTGATCATTCCGGCTATGAATGAAGCCGGAACGATTGGCAAGGTGATTGCCGGAGCCAGGGAAGTCCATCCCCGCTGTGAGGTTATTGTTGTGGTTAACGGTTCTGCCGACAATACGGCAAAGATTGCATTGTCACTGGGAGCACATGTCATTCACTTCGAGCAGCCGCTCGGTCATGATGTGGGCCGCAGTGTTGGAGCAGAGGCGGCCAAAGGAGAGGTCCTGCTTTTCATTGACGGGGATTTTGTGCTTACCGCTTCACAGCTGCGTCCCTTTGTGGCCGCGGTCAGTCATGGAACAGATGTGGCTCTGAATGATTACTCCGGTCCGGTCCGTCAGGAATTCCCGCATCCGGTGGTGCTCTCCAAGCATGTGCTCAACATTATGCTTGGCCGTCCGGATCTGAAGGGCTGTTCGCTGACGGCGGTGCCTCATGCACTCAGCCGCAGAGCTCTTGCCTCTCTGGGGAGCGGCCTGTTATCACGGCCGCCTCTGGCACACGCGCAGGCGGTGCTTGAGGGCCTGCAGGTGAAGGCTGTGCATAAGGTGCCGGTCGGCAGGCTGAATGCCGTACGGCCCAAGCAGGCGGGAACAGATCCCTTGCGTGAGATTATTCTCACGGATCATCTGGATGCGGCAGGTCTGGTCCTTCAGCGCAGAGGCGAAAGAGCGGGCTTCATTGACGGCAACCGGCGAAGGGGGATGGTGAGATGACAGCAGCACCGGAGCCTTCATCCGGACACCGGCAGGAGGTTCACGTATCTTCCCGTGCAAAAGCATCGGGCAGAAGCAGGGCTTCTGCCCGGCGTACCCGGCCGGGCAGCTCCGCCTCCCGGAGCAAGGCGGCCAAACCAGCCGCCGCTGCGCCCCGCCGGAGCAGCGCCGCCAAAGCTGCAGCTGTCCGGCGGCAGGCGGCAGGCAAAGCGGTTTCCCGCCGCGCGGCAGCGGGGGCTTCTGCCGCCGGCAATGCTGCCGGCAGCGGAGCAGGACGGCAGCTGCCGGCTCTGTACGGTTCATTGTCCGTGGTTATCTCGGCCAGGAATGAGGAGCAGACCTTGTTGAAGCTGCTTGATCAGGTAACCCGGCTCAAGCCGCTGGAGATTATTGTCGTGCTTAACGGCTGCAGCGACCGCAGCTTCCAGCGTACCCGGCTATGCCCACAGGCGACAATTGTGCATATTCCGGAATCTGCCGGACATGATGTGGGACGGTCGCTTGGCGCCAAGCTCAGCCGGGGGGATATTCTGCTGTTCCTGGACGGGGATATGGTGATTCCCGCCCGGCAAATGTCTCTTTTTGCGGAGGCGGTGGATGGCGGTGTTGATGTAGCCTTGAATGATCTTGATCATCTGCTGCCCCCCTTTGCCCTCAGTGATGCGGTCACCCGCTGCAAAATGTATCTGAATGCCGTACTGGGGCGGAGTGATCTGGGCGTCAGCTCGATGACAGCTGTTCCCCATGCCTTGTCAAGGAAGGCGCTGGAGCGGATCGGCTACCGTGAGCTTATGGTGCCTCCGAAAGCGCATGCGCTCTCGATTATTCGGCAGCTGCGGGTGGAGAAGGCAGGCACGGTGAATGTGATCAAGCATAACCGGCTGCGCCAGAGCAACACAGGGGCCGGAAATGCGATGGAACAGCTGATCGCCGGTGATCATGCCGAGGCGCTGGCCCAGGTTCTTGGAGAGCAGCAGGCAAGCGGGCGGCTGTCCGAGAACCATCTGCAGGAGCAGCGCCGGCAGATGGCAGCGTGGAGGAATGCCCTATGACACTGACCAGCATTATTATTCCGACGTATAACAGGCTCGGCCTGCTGCGTTCCTGTGTTGAATCAATCAGGGCGTATACGGATTCACCCTATGAAATTATTGTGGTCGACAATGCTTCAAGTGACGAAACGGATGCTTACTGCCGCGCGAATAAGCTGACCTTTGTTTCCCTTCCGGAGAACCGCGGTTTTCCGCTGGCCTGCAATCTGGGGCTGCAGCTGGCTGCGGGAGATGAGCTTTTGCTGCTGAACAATGATGTTATTGTGTCGCAGGGCTGGCTGGCGAATCTGAAGAGCGCTTTGTACAGCGCCCCGGATATCGGAATGGTGGGTCCGGTGACCAATTATGCCAGCGGACGGCAGCAGGTGGAGACGGGGTATACGGATATTCCGGGTTATCATGCTGAAGCCCGTTTGGCGAATGCTCCGGATGCGGCGAAACGGCTGGAGGCCAGAAGGCTTGTAGGGCTGTGCTTATTATTCAAAAGAGAGCTCATGGATACCATCGGCCTGCTGGATGAACGCTTTTCACCGGGACATTTCGAGGATGATGATTACTGCTACCGCGCCAGACTGAAGGGATACCGGCTGCTGATCGCGGGAGATTGTCTGGTGCATCATGAAGGCAGCGCCAGCTTCAGGGAAGTCTACTCTTCCTCACTTCAGGAGCTGGTGGAGCGTAACCGCAGATTATTTATGGAGAAATGGCATGTAGATCCCGCACAATTCATCTGAGGGGCCAGGCCAAAGGCTAAAGACATAGATAAAGAGGAGGAAAGTAAGTGAAAGGAGTCATACTGGCGGGCGGAACAGGAACAAGGCTTTACCCGTTGACCCGGCTTATGAACAAACATTTGCTTCCGGTCGGCAAATATCCTATGGTGTGTTACGGCATTGACCGGCTGCGCCGGGGGGGTATAACCGATATTCTCCTGGTCATCAGCAAACAGTCCGCAGGACAGTACACCGACTTTTTGGGCAGCGGCGCGGAATTCGGTGTATCCCTGACTTACAAAATCCAGGAAGCTGCAGGAGGCATCGCGGAAGCGCTCGAGCTGGCAGAAGGATTTATTTTGCCGGGGGAACGGTTTGTTGTGCTGCTTGGTGACAATCTTTTTATGGATGATCTGAAGCCTTATGTGGAGAGTTATCTGCAGCAGCCGCAGGGATCGGCGAAGGTGTTACTGAAACCGGTCGATGATGCGCGGAGATACGGGGTTCCGGTGTTTGACAGCGGGGATTCGTCCCTGATTGCTTATATTGAAGAGAAGCCGGAGCATCCGAAGACTAAATTCTGTGTTACAGGTATTTATATGTACGATGAAGCGGTATTCGATATTATCCGCCGCGTATCCCCTTCCAAGAGAGGGGAGCTGGAAATTACCGACGTGAACAATATTTATGCCGCAGAGCGCAAGCTTAGTTATGATGTGCTCAAGGGCTGGTGGAGTGATGCGGGAACGTTCCAGTCCTTACGCGAAGCCGGAGAAAAGCTGAGAGATACGCTGCCCTGAGGGGCAGCTTTTTTAATAGATAAGTATTTATATGTTGTGGGGTCCCCGCAAAATACCAGTATCATCATCGAAGCTAATGGCGGGCCGGGCGATTCTCCACCAGAGCAGGTCTTCGGTCTCCCGGTACAGCTCTGCATCCAGATGCTGCAGCACGCGGTGCGAGGCGGTATTATCCTTCTCGGTATCCGCGATGACCCAGCGTGCATCCGGATGATTGAAGATCCAGGCCGTGATGTGCCGCACCGCTTCCGTAGCGTAGCCTTGCCCCCGGTACTTCTCATCGATGACATAACCAAGGATGACCTCGCCTTGTTCATTCGGCCCGCCTTTGAGGATCAGGAAGCCGATACTCCGCTGCTCCTCCCGATGAATAAGGGCCCAATTGGTCAGCCACGGATAGTTCTGCTCATCCTGGAGAACCTTGGCGCGCCTCACCCGCATGGCATAGCGCATTTCTTCGTCATCCAGCAGGGTTGGGGCTGCGGTTACGTTCAAGCCCAGCGACTGCTCCAGCTCCGCGTAATTGTCCAAGGCCAGTGCCAGCTCGGCTGCAGTCAGGGGCCGCAGATTCAGACGGTTGTCTGTAAGTTTCATAGATTACCTCCAGTTCCATTCCGGATACATAGATCCGGACAACTATATATAGCTCCGATTTCAGCCAAGCATAGTCTGCTGTTGAGCTGCTTGTCAATATCCTCCAGTTGGTAACCTTCCCGTAAGCCTCGGCATTATCCGCGCCAGTCTCCCCTCCATGCCCCACGAGTTCCCCGCCAGTCCCCTCGAGTCCTCCGTCGCTGCCCCTTCAGTCCTTCTCGCCCGGTAGCAGTTGGATTTTCTCCACTTAATAATCCCGTTTTGTCTTTTGTATCCACCCTAAGTGGAAAAAAGGCATTTAATTCTTCACTAATGTACTTTTTTGCCCGGCAATATAGAAATAGTTGTCCTTTTTCCACTTGTTGCTCTGATTCCCGGTCATTCGAATAAATTAAGTGACGTTTTTCCACTTAGCAGCCGCAGCACTTGCAGCCGCTGCGCTTAGCTGTCTTGTGACACGCGGACCTCCATAACTTGCGGAGCTTCTCCGGCACCGTCACGGCTGATGCCGCATATGCTGTAGCAGGGCGTTTGAGCAAAGGAGACATGAAGGTGCAGAGTAAAATTACAAAAGTCCTGCAGCACATGGCCCATACGCACGAACAGATGGCTCGGATTCTCGACGCCGAACGCCACGTAGCCGTCCGTATGTCGCAAATAGTTCACGATCTGCCGGATGCGGACCCTGATTTCGGCGGATTCAGTGGGCTGGTAGAAAGCTCAGGTCAGGTTAACAAGAACATTATTGCTTACTTGAATGCACTTGCCGATCTTGAAGAAGCGATGGCAGAGGGAGTAGGCAGAGTGATCAAGGAACTAAACGGTCAGGAAGAAGAGTAGCGCGTAACCAGAGCAAGGAGGCGGAAGATGAGCAGAGAAAAGGCTTATCTGCAAATGCTGGAGTCGACCGCTGTAATCCAGTGGAACATCGCGATGATCCTCGAGGCCAAAGCGGTGGAAGCGGAAAAAGTGAAGCAGTGGACCCATCATCATATCCACGCTAGAGCATTCGACTCCCATGAAGACCAGCTGAAGGAATCACTCTCCATCCACGAAGTGATCGTAGAGATGGTGGAGGGGCTGACGAAGCTGGAGAACGGGCTGTACAGTAATCTGAAAGCAGTACTGGGCAGCGGTGAAGATGAGGGCGGCGGTGATTTCGGCGGAGACGGCGGGGATGGATTCAGCTTCGGAGACGATAGCAAATGAGCGGCGGGCTTCTCTCCGAACATGCCGTCAAGCTGGAGATGATCCGCTCGATCGCCCGCAGTCAAGCTGCGCTCGCAGCCATCCTCGAGAGCATTGCCGAAGTTACGGGGCAATCGGAGCTGACAGCCCGCAAGCTGAGCGACAATATCAGGATTCTGAGCGGGTACCAAAGTTCAATGTGCCGGATGATATCCGGCATTTCACTGCATGAGCCCAAACAGGGAGTTCCTGCTGCGCCATGGCTGAGCAAGGATTGCTCAGAGGGTACTGCTGCAAGAAGTAGATGAAGTACAGGAGGAGTAGACAGATGAAGAGAAAGAGACTTGGCAAGCTGCGCTCAGGCAGCAAGGGCCGCAGACGCACACTGCTGCTGTCACGGAAGACCAGGGTGCGCAGAGGCCTTGGACGCAAAACGCGCAGAGGACTGATCCGCAAGACGGGCAAGAGAGCGCCGCTGCTGCGCAAGAAAAGAAGACTCCGCCGCCGGCTTGTCCGCAGGGTGCATGTGGTTCAGCCGCCGGTACAGGTTGTTCCGGCAGTCGAAGCGCCGCCGGTAGCGCAGGTAGTCCCGCTCCCCCCGGATCTGGGCGTCCCTCCGGAGCTGCCGCCGGGAGACGCCTTTCAGCAGGGCTACACCGAAGCATACAACGTGGGGTTCGACGCAGGTTTCGCCAAGGGCTTCGAGGACGGGCATAAGCTGGAGCTGGGCTGAGCGAGCAGCAGCTGTGGCTTAGAAGATGAGCGGCTATAGAGGTTGGCAAGTTCTCCTGCCGCCTCTATAGCCTATGGACGATACTGGAAATGGCGGCCTATCGGAATTTTCGCCCGGATATGGTAGACTTCTTAACAGAACTTTACCGGGTTCGAATGCCAGGTAGGAAAGCGGGGACTATACATGATTGGGAATGAGATACGAAGAGCACAGAGCAATGAAATCGGAGAGATTATGGATCTGATTGCCAAATGTGTACAAGTTATGCAGGCAGGCGGAAGCGATCAATGGGATGAGAGCTATCCGAACCGTGAGATCATTGCAGCGGATATTGCTACAGGCACATTATTTGTCTGTCTGGACAACGAAGCCATTGCCGGTATTATTGTGCTGGATGAGAATCAGGCGGAGCAATATGGGGCAATTGAATGGTTACAGCAGCAGGGGCCGCATCTGATCATGCACCGGCTCGCGGTTCATCCGGAGTTCCAAGGTAAAGGGATCGCCCGGCAGCTGATTGCTTTCGCTGAAGAGCACGCCCGTCACAGCGGGTATAGCAGTATTCGGATGGATACTTATGCCAAGAATGAACGGGTACTCAAAATTTATCCCTCGCTTGGCTATGTGCAGAGAGGCGAGATTCATTTTCCCGGCCGGGTAGCGGCTTTTCCTGTATTTGAGAAGGTGCTGACGGAGATTTTCGGATAGTTTATGTAATGTTATATTACATATTTGAAGATAATAATAGCGGATAATCCATTTTTATCTGCTGGAAATAGTTTCGTGTTAATATTTATAACTTATGTTGACAGGAAAGTTGTCTTTACTTTATGATGGGATTATTCAGAAGCAATTGAATAGTCCTTTTCGTATATCCTTAATAATTGGTTTAAGGGTCTCTACCGGGAACCGTAAATTTCTGGCTACGAAAATATGCTGAGGCATATTTTTGTGGCCTTTTTGTGTTATAAGCCAGCTGGACATCAACAAGGACAAGGGGGAATGGGTTATGGCGAACATCCTGATCAAGCATGCGGAGATTATTACAATGAACAAGCAAGAGGAGATTATATACGGGGATATCCGCATCAAGGATAATCTGATTGTAGAGATCGGCAGCGGGCTTGAGGTGCAGGGGGATGAGACGGTACTTGATGCCAAGAACCGCACGGTAATTCCCGGCTTTGTGCAGACCCATATTCATCTGTGCCAGACACTGTTCCGCGGCAAAGGCGATGATCTGGAGCTGATGGACTGGCTGCGCAAGCGGATCTGGCCGCTGGAGGCGGCGCATGATGAGGAGTCGCTGTATTATTCCGCTATGCTCGGCATTGGGGAGTTAATTACAAGCGGCACAACGACCATAGTGGATATGGAGACGGTGAACCATACAGACTTTGCCTTCCAGGCAATCGCCAAAAGCGGCATCCGTGCCCTATCCGGCAAGGTGATGATGGATCAGAAGAATGCGGATGCACCGGCGGCGCTGCAGGAGGATACGGCAGCTTCTCTTCAGGAGAGCGTAGATCTGCTGGAGAAGTGGAATGGATATGGCAACGGGCGGATTCAATATGCATTTTCCCCGCGTTTTGTCATTTCCTGCACGGAGCCGCTGCTGAAAGAGGTACGTAACCTCTCGGAGCACTATGGGGTCAAGGTGCACACCCATGCTTCCGAGAATCTGGGGGAGATCGAGATTGTGCAGGCGATGACCGGTATGCGTAACGTGGTGTATCTGGATCATCTGGGGCTGGCGAATGAGCGCCTGATTCTGGCCCACTGCGTCTGGCTCGATGAGGAAGAGAAGCGGATTCTGCGGGACCGCGGAGTTCATGTCAGCCATTGCCCGGGCTCCAACCTGAAGCTGGCCTCCGGCATCGCCGATACTCCGGGAATGCTGCATGATCATATCCATCTTAGCCTTGGTGCGGACGGTGCTCCATGCAACAACAACCTGGATATGTTCAATGAAATGCGTCTGGCGGCGGTGATCCAGAAGCCGCAGCATGGGCCGACCACGATGGACGCCAGAAGTGTGTTCCGGATGGCAACGATTGGCGGTGCGAAGGCGGTGGGCATGGAGGATCAAATCGGCAGCATCGAGGTTGGCAAAAAAGCCGATCTGGCGATCCTCAACCTGTACAATTTCCATACCTTCCCTTCCTATGATGTAGATCCGATCTCGCGGATTGTCTATTCCGCCACCCGTGCGGATGTGGAAACGACGATTGTGGACGGACAAATCCTGATGCATAAAGGCCTGCTGAAGACCGTCGATAAGGAAACCGTGCTCCATGAAGCTAACCGTTCCATCAAAAGACTGCTGGTGAACACTCCGCTGGGGTAATGGCTCTATTTCTGAAGCACGCTCAGGATCATCACACATATCGCTCTTAAGAGCTAACTAACCGGTGTTCCGGGAACTGAGCGGCGGAAGTCGCAATATTCACCGCAATTGGAATCGGTGCGAACAGTGGGCAAGCCTTTCGTTCAAGCTATATACTATGCAGGGGACTCAGGTCCTCTGTTTTTTTGTTTTTTTGAGTTAAATACACGCTGTACTGGCGGAAATGTTGTACTTTTTGCAACTTGAATCGCAAGATACCATGGTGTTCGTGAGGCTTGTTGTACAAATTACAACAATTGTCCCGCTAACCCGCTTGGAGGAGGAGATATGCTGCTTTTTGTACAACAATTTCGAAATGGAACCGAAATAACCAGGGAAATGTTGTATTCTGTGCAGGATTTTTAAATTAAAAAATTTACGCAACAACGTCGGCTGCCCGGGAAGTCCGCTTTTAACACTGAGGAGCAGGCTGGATGAAGGAATGAGTTGATTTTTATTATAAGAAGTGAACCCTCCCTCCATTCTTGAGGTCAAATATAGTGAGGTGAACCCATTGGAACTGGATGGATTGGAGCAGGCGGAGGCTATCAGTGAAGAGCAGCTGCGGCAGATAATGAAGCTTTATGGGGAAGATGTGTGGAATTATATTTATTTCTTGACCAAAAACAGTGATCAGGCGGATGAGCTCACGCAGGAGGTGTTCATCAAATGCTTTTACCGGATCGGTACCTACCGGGGGATTTCATCGCTCAAAACCTGGCTGTTCACGATTGCCCGCAATACGGTATTCTCCTACCGCAAATCGCGGTTTTTCCGCTCCGGGCTGTGGGGCGGGATGCAGCCGTTACCCGCTACGGCTCAGCATCGGAAAGAGGCAGCGGGGCAGGCGGTTGTTGCCCGTTCGGCGGAGATGGAATATCTCGGCAACCGGCAGGTGGATGAGATCTGGAGCATGATAATGAAGCTGCCGGATAAGCTGCGTGAGGTGCTGGTGCTTGATCTTAAGGCAGAGCTGTCGGTCCGGGAAATCGCAGAGCTGATCCGGATATCCCCGGGCACTGTCAAATCGAGGCTGCACCGCGCACGTCATAAAATCCAGGACAAACTAAGGAGGATGGAGTAATGGATAAGCGTGAGCAGGAGCCGCAGTGGTATGAGCAGGCCCGTAAAGGCCCGTTTCCGGAAATGAAATTTACGGAAGAAGCTGCTGGCAAGGTGGCCCGGCAGATTGGAATGGACGGTTCCTCACTAAACCAGGTGCTGCCATCCGGCCGGCGGCGCAGGGCAATCCGCCTGCGGATACTCTCCGCCGCCGTCATCCTCCTGTTGTTCGGAGCCGGGGCAGTGTATTGGGGAAGTGGCTGGTCCGGTCAGCACGGGGGTTTTAATCCGTTACAGGTAAGCAGCACCGGAATAATCGATCCTCCGGTTGCGGAGCAGGCTGATCTTACGGATGAAGGGTTTAGGGAAACTGCAGAACAGGTAATGCAGGAGCAGCTTGGGAAGAAGCTGCCCTTTGTGAACCTGGAGCCGCTCGTGGAGGAAGGAGAAACTTTGGCCGATTTTAAAGATGGGGATAGTTTTGCTAAAATCTGGTTTGAAACAGAGACAGGCAAGGTAGTGCGAACGTACATGGATACCTTTTTCGCTCCTGAACAAATCGATTCTAAATTCATTGATGAAGCGATGGATCAGCTGCGGAAAGCTGGTTACAAGGGAGAATTCACAGTTACTGCGCTTCACCATTCCGTCCACTACGGGACAAACGCTGATGAACAGGGCATACAGACTGATGACAGTCTCATAGCGGAGGAAGGGCAGATTGATTACGAGAACGGCGTCTACCGCAGCTCGACCTTCAAAATGGGTGAGAATGAGGTGAGTGCGGAAGTGAAGCAGGCAGGTCTTAAGGCAATTAAGCTGCTAAGGGAAAAGGGCACCGATCACCTCTATTCCATCAAGCGCACCGTTGCGCAGAAATGGGATGTACTCGTTTTGACGTATGGAGAGAGTGAACGCGGGGCTACTACAGTTATGATGGACTATGCTACACAAGACATACTGCAAGTGTTCGATGTTTCACTTTACGATGAGAAGTCATTCAGCTCCGCCGATCCAAACACGAATCTGCTGGATATGGATAAGGCGAAGTTCCAGCGCTCTGCTGCTGCCATCGCCGACGAAATGTTCGGCATTCGGCTGGGGGAGTATACAATCGTCAAGGAGATGTCAGGCATAGGATCGATTGCTTTTAAAAGTCCTGACGGAGCAACAATCATTACCGGGTCGTATAATCTGGACGGCACTTTTTACATGATCCAGCAGACGCCAGCCACTGCCGAATAATCTATCATTTTCATAAGATTGAACAAGGACGCACGCCCGTAAGGGCGGCGTCTTTTTACTTTAATAGAACCTCCAGTTTTGATAACTATTTCAAGTATTGCTATACTAGAGAAATCTGAACTTTTACAGAAAAATGCAATAGAGTTTACAGAGATTTTCAATAAAGAGAGTAAGAGGGGATAGTATTATTATGAACGACAAGAAACATGTGCCGGTGCAGGCTCATTTCTATATCGTTATCGGACTGGTCTGGCTAAAGCTGCTGCTGCTGAGGGGTTTGTTTTTTGACCGGATTGCGTGGGAATGGATTGCTGCGGATATTGCACCGGTGCTGCTGATGATGGGGGTGCTGGCTCTTATTACACCTGTGCGGATGAGGAAGGCCGTCTTCTGGGGCTTCAATGGTCTGTTGTCGCTGCTGTTCTTCGCGGCCAGTGTGTACTTCAATCATTTCGGCTCGGTGCCGACTTATCTGGCGCTCTATGAGCTGAATCAGGTGTTCCAGGTGAAGGAAAGCGTAGAATCTACGATTGAGCTGATCGATTATCTGTTTTTTGCCGATCTGGTCATTATGATCATTTATTTGCTGTTCCGCAGATGGAAGAATGGTCCTGTACAGCAGCAGCGTGGCAGTCAGCCTTCACGCAGAGCCCGGAGAGTCTATCTGATCGCCCTGCTGGTGGCTATTATCGGCGGCGGTTCGTTGTCGGCCTATTCCATTGATTCTGCACGCGGAATTACGAATGAGCTGGTTCAGGCGGAAAGCGCCGGATTTCTGAACTATGAGGTGGTTGCCGCGATCAAAGCCCAGGAGGATAACGGTCTCATCGGCACCGGGGATATCAACGAAACGATTGCCAAGGTGGAGGCGCTGGAAGCTGCTTATCCATACAAGGATATCGCAGGGGGACTGCCGGAATATTTTGGATCGCAAAAGGGTAAAAATGTAATTGTAATCCAAATGGAAGCATTTCAGAATTTTCCGCTGCATCAGTCGCTGGATGGCCAGGAGCTGACACCGGTGCTGAACGGCTTGGCCGGAGAGGGCTTTTATTTCCCGCATGTCTTCCAGCAGGTTGGTCCGGGCAACACCTCGGATGCGGAGTTCATGAGCAATACTTCGGTTTATCCCATTGCAACGCTTGCGATGTCAACGGGCTTCGGAGACCGGGAACTGCCGGGGCTACCGCGTCTGCTGCGGGATAAAGGGTATGAAGCGTACACTTTCCACGTGAACAAGGTTGGTTTCTGGAACCGCAACGAGCTGTACCCGGCGCTTGGCTTCAATGGCTACTATGATAAAGGGTATTTTAAAAATGATCATTTCAACGCCTTCGGGGCTTCGGATGAGCAGCTCTATGCTACAGCGGTGGAGAAGCTGGCGGCATTGCAGAAGAAGGGTACGCCTTTTTATGCCCAGCTCGTAACGGCCTCCAGCCATCATCCGTTCCAGATTCCGGACAGCTTCAAGAAGATTAAGGTTCCGGAGGATCTGCAGGGCACAATGCTGGGCGATTACCTGACGGCAGTGAATTATACGGATTATGCGGTTGGCACTTTGATTGACGGGCTGAAGCAGCAGGGCATGTGGGATGATACTGTGCTGGTGCTGTACGGCGACCATTTCGGCCTGCAGCCGAAGGATGTCCCGGCGGAGCAGGTGGAGGAAGCGCTCGGAACCCCGTATGATGACCGGATCAGCCGGTTTAACATTCCGCTGATTATTCATGTGCCCGGGATGGAGCAGGGACAGGTCGTGGAGCGGACCGGCGGACAGCTGGATGTGCTCCCTACGGTGGCCAACCTGCTGGGGGTATCACTGAAGGACGAAGGCTTTACCGCTTTTGGGCATGATCTGCTCAATATTGACAGCAATGTGGTGGGGATGCGTTATTATTTGCCTACGGGCTCCTTTTTTAATGATGAGGTGATGTTCGTGCCCGGCAAAAGCTTCGCGGACGGAGAGGCCATCTCGCTGGATACGTATGAGCCGGTGGAGGATTTCAGTAAATATCAGACCGATTACGACTATATCCTGAAGCTGATGGGTTTGTCCGATGAATACGTGAAGCTGCTTCCGCAGCGTTAGGAGGAGAGACAGGGATTTGAAAAAGCTGAATAAAGCAGAGACTCTTGTGGCCCTTGCGGGCTGCGTTCTGATCCTCTATCTCTTGTTCCTGAAACCCTTCTCCGGCGTTGCCGACAACGGGGATTTCAAGCGCATGATGGAGACGGTCGGACTGAATTATTATGACAACACAGAAAGCTATGCGGACCGCTTTTTCAGCTATAGCCATAGCCGGTTTTCCTATGAAAATCTGTTCAAGGGCTTCTATCCTTCCTCACAAATTCTCGTTGTGCTGGTGCCGCGACTGCTTGCCGGGCTGGTGCATGGAAGTTACTTCGATATCCGGCTGGTTGCGTGCGTCTACGCTATGCTGCTGCTGTGGGCGACATGGCTGCTCGTGAAGCTCGGGGCCAGAGGCTCCTATATTACGGGGCTGCTGCTGGGGGCGGGGCTGCTGTTTGTCTTCTATGATATCGGTTATCTGGCTTATTTCAATTCGCTGTTCGGTGAGCCGGTATCGATGGTGTTCATGCTGCTCACCTTCGCGCTCGGACTCCGGCTGGCCGGATCAGAGCGGCCGCCGGCAGGCGGGCTGAAGCTGTTCTTTATTGCCGTGCTGTTTCTGGTCTGCTCCAAAATCCAGAACGCACCCGTCGGCCTGGCGTTTGCCCTGATCTTCCTGCGTTTGCGAACCTTGAATGGAACAGGGAACTGGCGCAAGCTGGCGCTCCGGTTCGCGGTGGCGACGGCGCTCGTGTCCGTGGCTTTGTACGTGGCTGCACCGAAGGAACTGAGGCATATCAACCTCTATCAGACGGTGTTTTTCGGAATTCTGAACGGGTCGCCGGATGTGCGCGGTGATCTTCGTGATCTGGGTCTACCGGAGCGGCTGGAGGTTCTGGCGGGGACGAATTATTTTCAGGGAGATACAGCGATCAAGCAGGATGATCCTTCGCTTACAACAGATTTCTATAATCTCGTATCTCACAAAGACGTGCTTTTCTTCTATCTGGGACATCCTTCGCGTCTGGTAGAGAATATGAAATATGCAGCGAAGAACAGCATGTCCATCCGTCCCTATTATCTCGGAAGCTATGAGAAGAGCATGGGGAAGCCCGAAAGGGCAATCGACTATACCTATAGTACATGGAGCCAGTTCAAGAAGAACCATCTGCCGCATACGCTCGGGTTTCTGGTTCTATTCTATCTGGTGTATTATGCGATTGTATTGGCTCACTACTTCCGAAGCAGGGGGCGGCAGGCGAGGATTGCCGGGGAAATGATGATGCTGCTGGGGCTGATTGGACTGTTCTCGTTCCTGGTGCCAATCCTCGGCGACGGCCGGGCGGATATCGGCAAGCATCTGTTCCTGTTCAATGTCTGTTTCGATATGATGGCCGTAGCGATGTTTGGCTGGGCTGTGCATAAACTCGTTATGCTTTTGAAACCTGTTTTAGCGGCAAACCGCTAATTGACCCGTTACGGATTATAGAATACAATGTGTTTGGAACTTTAGTAAAAGAGTGGAAAATGGCTTGGAACAGCCTCATTCTACAAGGGGGCCGCTATGCGTAATGATGATTACAAGGACAAGATTGAACAGGCAAGGCAGGAACTGAACAAACTAGCCCTGGAACACGGGATGCAGGATGTAAGGGTGCTTCGCCAATCGGTGAAGCTGGATGCGCTCCTAAATGAGTACAGTGATTGCAATACAGAGAAGGACGACCAGCTTTATTAGAGAATCAAAGAGCAGCTTTGTAAATTCAAAAGACACTTTAACGGCAGATATGCCGCTAAAGTGTCTTTTTTGATTGTATAGGAAAGTAGGATATTCGTCTGTTGTGGATCATTTTCTTTGGAATTTGAAGCAGGTCCGTCTGAAGGACAAATTGGTTCTTGTATCAGGAATTCCACTGAATCCCCGGAAGCCGGAGACTTGGGAAATCAAAGGGATAAATCCCTTTGATTCCGCTGAAAGTGGACGATATGAGGAAATTAGAGGGATAAATCCCTCTGCTGATCCCGCCGGACGCAGGCCCAAGGCAAGAATGAGTGGCAAAAGTGCCCCTGAATCTGCCGAAAGTGGGCGGCAGGCAGGAAAGAGTGGCAAAAGTGCCCCTGAAGGCAGGAGAAGATCAAAGGGATAAATCCCTCTGATTCCGCTGAAAGTGAGCGATATGAGGAAATTAGAGGGATAAATCCCTCTAATTCCGCTGAAAGTGGGCGATATGAGGAAATTAGAGGGATAAATCCCTCTGATTCCGCTGAAAGTGAGCGATATGAGGAAATTAGAGGGATAAATCCCTCTAATTCCGCTGAAAGTGGGCGATATGAGGAAATTAGAGGGATAAATCCCTCTGATTCCGCTGAAAGTGGACGATATGAGGAAATTAAAGGGATAAATCCCTCTGATTCCCCAAAAGTGGGCTGCAGGAGGAAATTAAAGGGATAAATCCCTCTGCTGATTTCGCCGGACGCTGGCCCAAGGCAAGAATGAGGGGCAAAAGTCCCCCTGATTTTACCGGCGGCTGCCCCAAACAAAGTAGTCAGAATAGAGCAATGTGAGATGGGCTTAAAATCTACATCAGCTGCACCGGCTGCATAGCTCCAGCCTAATTCACCTGCTAGGGGACTTTGTTCTGTTATATGTCCGAAGCATCCGAAGCATAGTCATCTCCCAGCAGCTCACGGAGCATTCTCTGCCGGTCGGTCATGAAGGCCCGCGTCACCGTATAGTGGTCTGTGTCTTCCAGAGCCACAGGCGTAATGCGCTCACCCTCCAGCTGGAATATATCCGCACCCGGATAGGACATCAGAATCGGGGAGTGAGTAGCGATGATGAATTGGGAATTCTGTGCTGCCAGCTCATGCATCCGCACCAGCAGCGACATCTGCCGCAAGGGGGACAAGGCCGCCTCCGGCTCGTCCAGAATATAGATGCCCTGTCCGCCGAAGCGGTGGACGAAAGTGGAGAAGAAGGATTCTCCATGGGATTGCTCATGCAGAGAATTGCCGCCGTAGGAGTCTTTGATGGATCTCCCAGCCTCCGGGTCCTCGTCCAGCTCATCGATGTAAGTAGCCACATTGTAGTAACTCTCCGCACGCAGGAAGAAGCCGTCCTTCGGCCGCTTGACCCCTTTGGCAATCCGCAGATATTCATAGAGACTCGAATGCGAGGCTCGGGTGTTAAATGAGAAGTTCAGCGTTCCGCCTTCCGGGTTGAACCCCCAGGCGGCTGCGATTCCCTCCAGTACAGTCGATTTCCCTGTTCCGTTCTCCCCTACAAGAAATGTAACCTGCTTCTGAAAAGCAATCCGCTCCAAAGCCCGCACCACCGGCAGATTAAACGGATAGGTATCAAAGGAAGGCACCTGTTCACGAAGCAGGTCTACATGGCGGAGATAGAGCATCGGGTCATACATCGAACTCATTTCTAAATCCCTCCTCTTAGCCGGATAGATGGAAAGCTGTTTCTTCGATTCTATATGAATTTTGGGGTGCCCGCAAAGCACCTGACTAAAGGCTTCGGCGCTCCCCCTCACTTTCCGGGGAACTGGAGTGGATGAAATCTGCAAAGGTTCGGGCCATGCGGGCGAAAGACAGGGGGCATGTGCCAATTTCGCCGTGATACAGACAGATGTCCATGAGGCGGATGCTGACTCCGCATATAGTACACTGTCTTGAGAATATGACGGGGCAGGGTGAAGGCCGTGAAAGCAAAAAATAGAAACGTGCGTCCGCGGGATTACCGTGACGGTTACACGGAAGGATACCGTCTCGGCTTGTGTGAAGCCGTGAAGCGTCTGAATTCTCCTGTAGTGGGTGCATGCCGGCCGTTTAAGCTGATGTATGTGCCCCAAGGGTTTCAGGCGATAGACACGGGAGTAACAGAAGCGCTGCGGCAGCTGGTCAGTGAGCTAATTATCTGTTCTCCGGAAACCATGCTGGAGGTGGCAGCGCGTGAGTCGCCGGGAGCGGTGCTTGTGATGAACGGGCTGCATGTGTTTCCCGAGAATCATCTGGAACAAATTACGGAAATAAGAAAATTGGGTATTCCGGCAGCGATCTGGTTTGTGGATGACCCGTATTTTACCGAGGACACATCAGTCATTTGCCGGCACTATGATTACGTGTTTACACACGAACTGGGCTGCGTAGAATTCTACCGTTCCCTCGGTGTGACTTCGGTGCATTACCTTCCGCTGTGCGTCAACCCGCAGATGTTCTACCCGCGCCGTACCGGACCGCAGTATCAATACGATGTTGTATTTATCGGCAATGCCTTCCGCAACCGGACGGAGCTGTTCGATGAACTGGCCCCGTTCCTCCGCGGCAAGAAGGTGCTGATCGCCGGCGGCTTCTGGGAACGGCTGAACACCTTCGAAGAACTGTCTCCATTCATCAAAAGCGGCTTCATCCCTCCCGAGGAAACGGCCAACTATTACAGCGGTGCCAAGCTTGTCATTAATATTCACCGTCCGTGGGAAGGCGGGCAGGACAACCGGAATACCTTCCAGCTGCCGTCCCTCTCCATTAATCCCCGGACCTATGAGATCAGTGCCTGCGGAACGATGCAGCTGACCGACATCCGCGAGGACCTGGGCAGCCACTACCGTCCGGGTCATGACCTGGAGACCTTTGCTTCTGCCGACGAGCTAAAACGCAAAATTGACTATTACCTGAAGCATGAGCAGGAGCGCCGCAAGTATGCGCTGCGGGGACTGCAGACGACACTGCGCCACCACACGTTTACCGCGCGTCTGCCTCATTTGCTGGGAGTTCTTGCTGCACAAGGGTGAAATCCATTATGGGATAGAAGGAGCGAATAAACATGAATAATCAATTTATAATGCCTGCGCCGCCTCTGCCGCGGACCCCTGCGGAAGAGCAGAAACTGAGTGGCCGCCTTACCGGCTTCAAGGTCGGATACGACGAAGGTTACCTGCGCGGACGCCTGGCGATTCTGGATGGCCGGCCGGAAGAGCCGCTTCCGGTACGCAATATCCATGTCATGTATGTGGCTTCAGGCAAAGGGTATCCGTATTCTCCGCTTGATGATGCGGTACTCTTCGCCCTGCAAAGACTGACCACGCAGGTAACAATTACGGATGTACGCCAGAATCTGGTGGAGCTGGCTTCGGCCCAGCGTCCGGATCTGGTCCTGGTCCTGGACGGTCTGGATTTACCGCTGGATCAGGTCGCCGTTCTGCGCGGCAGAGGCATTAAAACTGCGATATGGCTCACCGATGATCCGTACTATACGGATTTCACCATGAAAATCGTCGCCCACTATGACTATGTATTCACTCTGGAGCGTAATTGCGTGGAGTTCTACCGCGGCCTCGGGTGCTCTGAAGTTCATTATCTGCCTTTTGCCGCCCACCGCGAGCATTACCGCCCGACTACCGGACGTTCGCCGGTCAGCCGCGATGTCAGCTTCATCGGGTCTGCTTACTGGAACCGGATCAATTTCTTCCGCGATATCATGCCGGAGCTGATGAGCTACAACACGGTGATTAACGGAATCTGGTGGGACCGTCTGCCGGAAGCGCCTATCTATGGTGACCGGATTGAGATCGGCAAATGGATGTCTCCGCAGGAAACGGCAGTCACCTACAGCGGTTCGAAGATTGTCATCAACCTGCACCGCTCCCACATTGATGAGGTAGCCAATAACAATACGTTGTATATTCCGGCCGCATCGCCGAATCCCCGCACCTTCGAAATCGCCGCCAGCGGCACGCTGCAGCTCAGTGACGCCCGGGATGACATGGGTTCCTTCTATAAGGTCGGGGAAGAGATTGACACCTTCTCAAGCCCGCAGGAAATGATGGATAAAATCCGTTTCTACCTGACGCATGAGGAGGAACGCCGGGATATGGCGCTGCGCGCTTTTGAACGGACCCTGAAGGACCACACCTACACCATACGCCTGAACCAGCTGCTGACGGTCATTTACGGCTAAATCCCCGCAGAACGATTGAAAAATGTGCGCATCACCGGGGACAGGTGTCGTGCCGGCATCTGTGCCCCCTCAATATACTGGATGGAGTACCGGGTTATGATGTTAGCCTGCCTGCGGCGGATATCCACCGGATGAAAGAAAGTAAAGCTTAGCGCATGCTCGTAAAACTTAAGATGATGCTTCCGGAGCGAGTTTCACACGAAGAAATGCTCTGCAGTGAATGCTTCGTAAAACTTAAGTTTACGCTTCCGAAGCGAGTTTTACTGCGATGAAATTGCCTTGATGCTAAGCTTCGTAAAACTTTTAGGGAGGTGAATGGCTGCTCCACAGCCCCTCGCGGGGGAGCGCCGAGACACCATGGCCGACAAAGCTACAATCGTCCTCTTTTCCCATGTTTCCAATACACGCAGTATTACGGGTGCGGAGAAGCTGCTGTTGTTCTTCAGCCGGGAGCTGTCTCCTTACTTTAATTGTATTCTCGTAGCCCCGCAGGACGGGAAGCTGACGCGCCTGGCTCGGAGCTACGGAATCAATGTCCAGCTGTTATCTATTCCGCTTGTCTATGGAATGTACACTCCATACGCAGGCCTTCCGGCAGACATCCGCAAGCTTCAGGAGAGCCGGGAGTACCAGGAACTGAGTGACTGGCTTGCGGGTGTGCGCCCGTCGTTCATTATTTCCAGTACCTGTGTGCACGCTCTGCCGCCGATGGCAGCGAAATCACTGGGCATTCCGGTGGTGTGGAAGATCTCCGAGACCATTACGGATAACGAATTCACTCCGATCAGCGTGGAGCTGATCCATAACAACAGCGATGAGATTCTGGCCATCTCGCAGACGGCTGCGGCTTGCTTCCCCGAGGATATCCGTGAAGGCAAGGTGACCCAGCTCCCCCCGTCCTGGAATGAAACGGAAATGATGTTTGAAGCCTGGAGCAAGCTCCGGGGAGAACGGCGGAGTGAACTGAAGGTAGCGCCGGAGGAACCGCTGATCGGTTATGTCTCTTCCTTCATTAATAAAGAAAAAGGTCTGGAGCATTTCGTCAAAATGGCTGTCCTTGTGCATGAGCAGCATCCGGCAGCCCGCTACATTGTAGTGGGTTCCCCTGGAGACAAAAGCTACTATGAACGCTGTGTCCGCAAAGTGAAGCTGGAGGGGTTAACCTCCCGGTTCAGATTTGTCGGCTATGAAGAATGTCTGCCCGCAGCCTACTGCGCCATGGATCTGCTGGTCGTTCCCAGCCTGATCCGTGAAGGCTTCGGCATGACGGCACTGGAAGGCTATGCCTTCGGCAAGCCGGTAGTCGCTTATGATTCCGGCGGCTTGCGGGAGATTCTGAACGCTGCGGGCTGCGGTGAGCTGCTTGTGCCTGCGGCCGACATCGGTGCGCTGGCCGAGCGGGTGAACACGCTGCTGGCCGCTCCGGCCATGGCGGCGGCCATTGGCAGCCTGGCGCGGGAACGCATCGAGGCCGTCTACGGCCCGGCGGCTTACCGCGCCCGCCTGTACGGCTTAGCGGAGAGGTGGTATCTCCGCTATTGCCTCGCGCCGCCGCAAGTCAGCGGCGCCGAAGAAGCCCCGCCCGCAGCTCCGCCGGCGGGCGGGGAAGATGCCCCCGCGGCAGAGGCGCCGCGGGTACGCCCCTCGCGCCGCGCCGCACGGCTGCGGGGCGCGAAGCTCCGGCGCGGCAGGCTGCGCCGCGCCAAGGCCTGGGCGCGCGCGGCGGGAACGCGCCCGCGCCGTAAGAAGCGCGCGGCAGGCTCCGCGCGCCGGAAGGCCAGCGGCGGCGGCAAGCACCGCCGCGCGGGCCATGCGCGCCGCCGGGGAAGACGGCGGCGCAAGGCGGGCTGAGGTCCGCGGGGGAGTCCGCGGACCGGCACTTTGCCGGCGCTGCGCCAGCCGCCGCCGGCATCGCATCCCTCAGAGGGATAAATCCCTCTGAATCCGCATTACCCGCCGGAATCGCGCTAAATAGAGGGATAACTCCCTCTAAATCCGCCGCCCCCGCCGGAATCGCGCTAAATAGAGGGATAACTCCCTCTAAATCCGCCGCCCCGCCGGAATCGCGCTAATTAGAGGGATAAATCCCTCTAAATCCGCACTACCCGGCGGAATCGCGCTAATTAGAGGGATAAATCCCTCTAAATCCGCATTACCCGCCGGAATCGCGCTAATTAGAGGGATAAATCCCTCTAAATCTGCTCCACCAGGCGTAATCGCGCTAATTAGAGGGATAAATCCCTCTAATTCTGCCGCCCCCGCCGGCATCGCGCTAATTAGAGGGATAAATCCCTCTGAATCCGCACTACCCGCCGGCATCGCGCTAAATAGAGGGATAACTCCCTCTAAATCCGCCGCCACCCGCCGGAATCGCGCTAATTAGAGGGATAAATCCCTCTAAATCTGCTCCACCAGGCGTAATCGCGCTAATTAGAGGGATAAATCCCTCTAAATCTGCCGCCCCCGCCGGAATCGCGCTAATTAGAGGGATAAATCCCTCTGAATCCGCACTACCCGCCGGCATCGCGCTAAATAGAGGGATAACTCCCTCTAAATCCGCCGCCACCCGCCGGAATCGCGCCAATCAGGATCACAAATGCCCCTGAATTCGCTCCACCCGCCGGAATCGCACCAATCAGGGGCACAAATGCCCCTGAATTCGCCGCCCCCGCCGGAATCGCACCAATCAGGGGCACAAATGCCCCTGAATTCGCTCCACCCGCCGGAATCGCGCCAACCAGGAGCACAAATGCCCCTGAATCCGCTCCACCCGGCGGAATCGCGCCAATCAGGGGCACAACTACCCCTGATTCCACCGCTCCTGGCAGCCAGTCCTTCACCGCCGCTGCGCCGGACCGGCTGCCAGCTCTGACAGAACCGTCTGCCCTTCCTTAAGGGCAGGCCATAATCAAAGGGGAGTGAACCCATGAAGATCATGACGATTTTGGGCACACGGCCCGAGATCATCCGCCTCAGCGTCATCATTCCGCTGCTCGATGAGCATGCGGAGCGGCATGTGCTGGTGCATACGGGACAGAATTTCACGGCCAGCCTCAGCGGGATTTTCTTCGCCGAGCTGGGACTCCGCGCACCGGACTATGTGCTGCAGGATAAGCAGGCCGGACTCGGGGGCCAGCTGGCCGCCATGTTCGGGAGCCTGGAGAGCATCCTGCTTCAGGAGAAGCCCGACCGGATTCTGCTGCTGGGTGACACGAACAGCGCGCTGTGTGCAATCCTTGCCGAACGGATGGGCATTCCTGTGGTCCACATGGAAGCAGGCAACCGCTGTTACGATTTGAAAGTGCCGGAGGAGAAAAACCGCCGTGTCATAGATGCCGTCTCGACCATAAATATGCCTTATACCCAGCAGAGTAAAAGACATCTGCTCAGCGAAGGATTTCCCAGCCAGCGTATCGTGTTAACCGGCAATCCGATCCATGAGGTGATTACGCATTATGAGGAGCAAATCGGGTCCAGCGATATTCTGTCCCGGCTGAGCCTTGAAGCAGGCCGGTATCTGCTGGTGACTGCCCACCGGGCCGAGAATGTCGATGATCCTGAATCCCTGCTCCAGATTATGTCGGGACTTAACCTTGTGGCTGAACATTATGGACTCCGCCTGATCTGCAGCATCCATCCCCGTACGCGCTCCAAGCTTACGGAGCAGTTCCCGCTGACTATGAACCCGCTGGTGGAATTCCATGAGCCCTTCGGATTTTTTGATTTTGTCCATCTGGAGCGTAATGCCCTGTGCGCCATTACGGACAGCGGCACCGTTCAAGAGGAATGCTGCCTGATGGGGGTGCCGACAGTGACCATCCGCCGGACCACAGAACGTCCGGAGACGGTCGATTGCGGAAGTAATGTAGTGTCCGGCGTAGAGCAGAACAGCATTCTGCGCTGTACCCGGCTGATGACGTCACTTAAGCCTGCCTGGGAGGCGCCGGAGGGGTACCTGACCCCCGATGTCTCGGTTAAAGTAGTTAAATTTCTGCTTGGAGGGAACCTGCATGTTCAATAATAAACGGATTCTGGTTACAGGCGGTACCGGTTCCTGGGGGCATGAGCTTATCCGGCAACTGCTGCCGCAGCATCCCAAAGAAATCATCGTATTCTCCCGCAGCGAGTCTGCACAGGTAGCCATGAGCCGTGAATTTGAAGATAAGCGCCTCAGCTTCGTCATCGGCGATATCCGTGACAAGGATGCCCTCGTGGCTGCATGCCGCGGAGTGGATTATGTGTTCCATCTGGCGGCGCTCAAGCATGTTCCTGTCTGCGAAGACCAGCCGTACGAGGCGCTGAAGACCAATGTGGTCGGCACGCAGAATGTGATCGAAGCAGCGATTGCCAACAATGTGGAAAAAGCGATCTACATCTCCACCGACAAAGCAGCCAATCCGTCGAACTTCTACGGCATGACCAAAGCGATCGGCGAGAAGCTGTTCGTATACGCCAACCTGATCGGTTCAGGCACCCGTTTTGTAACGGTGCGCGGCGGCAATGTTCTGGGGACGAACGGTAGTGTCGTCCACTTGTTTATGAAGCAGATCAAGGACAAGGGACAGGTGCGGATCACAGATATGAATATGACCCGCTTCTTCTTCACCCTGCGCGATGCCATCACGCTGCTGTTCAAAGCCTCTGAGGTCAGCATCGGCGGCGAGATCTTCGTCATGACCATGCCAACCTGCCGGATCGTGGACTTGGCCGAGGTACTGATCGAAGCTTCGGGCAGAAGAGATGTCAGCATGATCGAGGCTGGAATCCGCCCGGGTGAAAAAATCCATGAGATTCTCATGAGTGATTTCGAGAGCTTAACTACCGTTGTCTACGATGAGCAGTATCTGGTTATTCTTCCTACCCTGGATATGCCGGAGCTGAAGGAGCACTACCGCGAATACCCGCATGTGTCCTTCAACAGCTTCAGCTCGGAGAACAATCTGATGGATCAGGCAGAGATCAAGGACATTCTGATCCGGGGAGGGTTCCTCAAGTGAAGCTGCTTATCCTCGGCGGAAACGGTATGGCGGGTCACATGCTGGCGGATTTTTTTCGCCGCCAGGGCAAGCATCACGTCTTCCATACAACCCGGGATAAGAACGATCTTGGCGGGCTGTATGTGGATGCCGATGATATTGCCGGCGTAGAGAAACTGGTCGAAATCGTCTCTCCCCATTGCATGATTAATGCAATGGGTGTACTGAATCAATTCGCCGAACGTGACGTAATCGGCGCTTACCATGTCAACGGATTCCTTCCCCACCGTCTGCGGCGGGCAGCGGACAGCGTCCATGCCCGGCTCATCCACATCAGTACCGACTGCGTGTTCGAAGGAACGCGCGGCGGGTACACAGAAGAGGATGCCACTGACGGCACATCCGTTTATGCCATCACCAAAAGCCTTGGAGAAGTGCGTGACCCCGGCCACCTGACGATCCGCACCTCCATTATTGGTCCCGAAATCCGCTCCGGCGGCATCGGGCTCATGGAATGGTTCCTGGCCCAGAAGGGCCGGGTAACCGGCTATGAACGTGTGATGTGGAACGGAGTCACCACACTGGAGCTGGCCAAAGTGATCAGTTCCCTGCTGGACTCTGATCTGTCCGGGCTGATCCATCTGGCCCATCCCCGGCCGGTGAGCAAATATGAACTGCTGCAGATGATGCAGTCGGCGTTTCATAAGGAGGATGTCAAGATCATCCCCGAACGGGTCCATGTGCAGGACCGGACGCTGATCAGCACCAGAAGCGACGTGAACTTCGAATTACCGTCCTATCCCGAGATGCTTGCGGAGCTGGCTGACTTTATGCACGGCTCAGAGATGCCGACATGAAGGGCCGGAGGCTGCTGATAACAGGAGCCGCCGGCTTTACCGGCAGGCATGCCGTAGCTTATTTTGCGGCTGAGGGAGCTGAAGTGACCGCTGTGGTACGCCGCTGCGCAGCGGAAGCTTCCGTCTTCCCGGCAGGCGTTCAGCAATATATCTGTGATCTCGGCGACCGTAAGGCTGTCGCCGGGATGATTGGAGAGGTCATGCCGGATCAGGTGCTGCACCTGGCAGGCAAGAACTCGGTTCCAGAGTCCTGGCAAGACCCGCTGCTCTATATGGAGACTAATGTAATGGCTACATTGTATTTGCTTGAGGCGCTGCGTTTCCAGCCGGCCAGCCGTATCCTGGTGGCCGGCTCCCGGCTTAAGTACAGACCGGATTCCGCGGCAGGTCCGCCACATCCCTACAGTCTCAGCAAGACGCTGGAGGAACTGGTGTCGCTGGCCTGGGGGACGCTGTTCAAACAGCCTGTTCTGATGGCGGAGCCCTCCAATCTGATTGGTCCCGGACCGTCCACCGGCTTCTGTTCCTTACTGGCGCAGCATATTGTGCGCAGTGAAGCTGCGGCCGGCAGGGGAGAAGCTCCACCCGCCGCATTCCGGATCTCCTCGCGGCATGTGCAGCGCGACTTTCTGGATGTGCGTGATGCCGTTAGAGCGTATGGCTATATTCTGGATCACGGAGAGAGCGGGAAGATCTACCGGATCGATTCCGGGACGCAGCGGGAGCTTGGGGAGATTGCCGGGAAGCTGCTGGCTCATGCAGCGGCTCCGGTGGAGATGGACTGGGGACCGCAGCATGCGGAGGAAGGTCAGGCTGCTGCTTCCCCAGCATCTGCCGTTCCGGCGAAGCCTTCGTCTGCATCTGCTGCTTCCCCAGCATCTGCCGTTCCAGTGCAGCCTTCCTCTGCATCTGCTGATAGAGAAGTACTGCAGGAAGAACCTGAGGACAATGCCGCCGTTCTCGGCTGGAAGCCGGGGATTGGTCTGGACCGGTCACTTGCGGATATTATCGGCTATACAAGGGCCGGCAAGGAAGGAAGAATATGATGAAGCCCAGAGTATCGGTAATCATTCCCTTTTATAATTGCCCTTATATTGAGCAGGCGCTGCAAAGCGCCTTGGCTCAATCCTGGCAGCCTTATGAGATTATCGTGGTTGATGACGGATCATTCATGCATGCAGAGCGCATTACCCCATATTTGCCGCATATTCACTACCTGGGCAAAGCCAATGGTGGTACTGCCTCCGCACTGAATCACGGTATTGCCCATTCTACAGGGGATTATGTAGTCTGGCTTAGCTCGGATGATATGTTCTATCGTGACAAGATCAACAACCAGGTTCTGTTCATGGAGCAGAACCGTTTGCTGATCACATACACCAATTTCAACTTCATTAACGGGGATTCGCAGCTGACCCAGCTGAACGCAGCGGCAGTGTTTCATAACCAGCTGGACTACTTACGCTGTTTCCTGCAGGGCAATCCCATCAACGGCTGCACCGTGATGTTCAAGCGGGAGATATTCGGAGCCATCGGCCTGTTCAATGAAGCTCTTCCGTACACTCATGATTATGATTTGTGGTACCGGGCGATTCTGAACGGATACCCTCCTATTATGCTCAATCAGTCTTTAACGGCCTACCGCCGGCATGACGGCATGGGGACGATCAAACATTATGATGTCATTATGGCTGAAGCCGCAGCGACCAATGCCCGCTATCATGCCCCGCTGAGCAGCCTGATCGCTTCCATGGGCGGCTAAGCAGGAGTAGAAATAAGAAGCGGGTGCAACTAATTAAGCCCATGCTTCCGAATTGAGTTTTGCGAAGAGAATTCAGGAAGTTGATGTTATCACAACTATTAGGAGGGAAAGCATATGTACCGGGAAATAGAAGTGAAAGACTTCCTGCCGGTCCTGCTGGAGCAGCTGAAATTCTCCGAGAGTATCCTGGATATCGGCAGCGGTACCGGTACGCTGCTGGAACGATATGAAGCGGCTGTTGTGCTGGGGCTGGATATCCACAGACCTTATCTGCTGCACCGCAAATACAAATCCCCGCATATCATTCCGGTTCATGCCGATGCCAGCCATATTGATAAGCTGTTTCTGCCGGGAACATTCTCTGCGGTTACACTGATTGATTCCCTGGAGCATTTCTCGATGAGAGAAGGCACGGAGCTGCTGCGGAAAGCGGAGATCATTGCTTCGAACCGGGTAGTCGTATTCACGCCGCGGGGGTTCTTCCCGCAGGAGGGAAAGGATCATTTCAACCTGCACGGAGAGTATTACCAGAAGCACTGGAGCGGCTGGGAGCCTGAGGATTTCCTGAAGCTGGGCTACGCTGTAACCGTACTGAAAGGCTTCCATCATGCGGAGAATCCTTCATTCCGTGAAGCGTTTGGCGAGGATCATGCGCCGCTGGATGCTTTGCTGGCCTGCAAAACAGTATAAATTGAATCGGGAAGGAGGTGAGCGCATGATTCCAAAAACCAAGGTTTCGGTGGTGATTCCCTTCTACAATTGCCCTTATGTGGATTTGGCGGTGAAGAGTGTGCTGGCTCAGAGCTACCCGGACATTGAGCTGATCGTTGTCGATGACGGTTCTACACGCTATATGGAGAAGCTTGAGGCGTACAAGGACAATATTGTGTATATCCGCAAAACCAACGGCGGTACCGCCTCGGCGCTCAACATGGGAATCAAGGCGGCCAGCGGAGCTTATTTTGCCTGGTTAAGTGCTGATGACCTGTTCCACCCGGATAAAATCAAAAGGCAAATGGAAGCCATCCGCAGCTCTGGAACCTCCTTCAGCCATACGGCCTATTACTATATTAATGAGCTCGGAGAGCGGTTCTCGGGAGTCATCAGCATGCCGTTTCATAACAGGGGTGATCTCATTGAGACCATGATGTCGGGCTGTCCGGTGAACGGCAGCTCAGTTCTGCTCGACATGGAGATTTTCAATAAGGTAGGACGGTTTAACGAGAAATTCCTGTATACACAGGATTATGATCTGTGGCTGCGTATCCTGCCGTATTATGAATGGTCCTATATCGAGGAGCCGCTGCTGGATTACCGTGTGCACAAAGAGATGGGCTCTGTCATACACAGTGAAGCGCAGAACCGGGAGATTGCTCTGGTGCAGAGCAGGCATCAAGGCATTCTGACGCAGCTGCTGAGAAAGGAGAGAGGGAAATGAGACTGACATTCCCGATTCTGACGTTGTCCAGAGGCGGTGCGCAACGGATGCTGGCCGAGCTGGCTAACCGTCTGGCGGAAATCGGCCATGAGGTGGTTGTTCTTTTACCCAGTCACGGCATTGTGGAATATGAAATGAAATGCCCCATTATCACTGCACCGGCAACGGTGCTGACCGAAGATGATTTTCCATACGGGGATGTGATCATCTCCAACTATTATACAACGGTGCCGGTTGCAGAGCGGGCCAGTAAACAGGGCAAGGGGCTGCATATCCGGCTGGCCCTATGCTATGAGCCGACTTTTTTACCCAATAATAATCTGTCGTTCGCCTCTTATAATATCACCCGCAACCTGCTTGTACTCTCACGCTGGCAGCAGGAGATCGTACGGATTAATCATGGCATTAAGGGCAGAATTGTTCCGATTGGTCTAAACCCTGATTTCACTAATACCCATTTACGCGGCAGAGGCGGGAATAAGATTGTCGTCTCGGCCATTATGCGCCGTCCCGAGGGCGGGTTCTCAGGCCACCGGGAACAGGATTATCTGCTTCAGCAGCTGGACATAGTGAAACAGCGGCATCCTGAAGTGGAGATATATATTATCACGCCACCGTCGGAATATGCTTCCTCCGAAACGCTGCAAGCGATGCTTGGGGATGGACGGTTTCAAATACGTACTCCGGGTAATGATTCTGAGCTGTCGTATCATTATAATGAGAGCGACATTTTTGTCAGCTCCAGCACCTATGACACCGGCTCATTGCCGGGGCTGGAAGCTATGCGCTGCGGTGCCGCGCTGGTCACCGTATATTCCGGGGGCAATCTCGAATACTGTGTACACGGGCATAACTGCCTGATGTCGTACCGTTACGAGAACCGGTTGGCCGAGGATGTCTCTGCACTTGTTTACAATAAAGAGCTCCGTCAGCGTCTAGCCGCGAGAGGAGAGTTGGATTCGGGGCGTTTCACCTGGGAAAGAAGCATGCAGATCTTTCAGACTGAGCTGTTTGAGATTGTATCCAAACAGGGCGTATAACCTAAAAGAACCTTCAAAACCCGGAAGCTGTACGGGGTTGAGGGTTCTTTTTTACGTTATTTTCAGAAGATCGAGAAGGAATTCATCATTTCACGGAAGGAGTGGGCATATTGCTCGAATCCAAAACGGGATACCATATGCTGCCGGCCCTGCTGGCGGATCGCTTCACGCAGCGGAATGTTGTTCATTAGCTCAAGCCCTTCGTTTACAGCCGCTTCCAAATTTCCGATCGGGTAAAATTTACCCGTAATGTTGTGGGTAATAAACGATCTGACCCCGTCAGAATCGGTGCTAAGTACAGGACAGGTACAGCAGATGGCCTCAGCTACAGCATACCCGAAGCCCTCTGTGATAGAGCTTGACAGCAGGAATCCCCCGGAACCGGCGATGGATGAGTAATATACCGGCATAATATGATTCGGAATGTTGGTGAACACACTGAGGCGGTCTTTCAGGCCCAGGGATTGCAGCTCTCTGTTAAATTGCTCCTTCTGGTCATCTGCAGCGAGATCGGGATCATGGAACATCCAGAGATGAAGATCAGGCTTGTGGAGCCGGATCTGATGGGCAATCTTCAGATATTCACTCCAGTTCTTATTGGTTTCCAGCCGTCCTACCCAGGCGATGACCGGATCGCAGGGCGGTTCACCGGGGATATGCTGGAAGGACTGCACATCCACAATGTTGGGAATGACATAACGGTGCAGCCAGGGACAGATCTCGATAAACAGCTCCAGTAAATGATCTGTGGGGGGAATCAGCACGGCATTGCAGTAGGAGCGGAGAAAAGGTACAGAATCAATAATCAGATTCCTTGCATCACTGCGCTTGCCAAGTCCCTGAGATTCATATATCAGAATACGGCCATACCCCAACCGGCGCAGACGTTCCAGCAGTAAATAGTCTGAAGTTACAATAATGGCATCATAATTATGCGTATCCAGCACCGCTTTGATCTCTGCATCCACGGAAGTGATAAACACCGGGAAGTTTGTCTGGTTGTGGCTTCCGGACCCCGGCATGAGGTAGAGCACATGGCATTCGATGCCGCTTTTCTGAAGACTCTCACACCGCAGCTTGTTAAGTGTCTCTACCCCGCCGCTTGGTACATAAAACGTGAATAAAACCTTCAAGATCACCCCTCCTGACATTAACCTTGCGGAGAAACACAGTCTGCTGTTTATAAGATACGCCAAGTTTCACTTACGCGTGACGGTTAAAGGGCGATGTGCCAAATCCTTTCAGGATAGCTTGGCAGGGCAGAGGCCATGCTAAAGCTTGTTACGCTGCAATTAACTATTCTTATGACGGGGGATGAACGGATGTTACGGTCGAAATTCGGTTTAACGGTTTCTGCTGCGCTGCTGCTGGGCGCGGTGAGTATTACAGGATGCGGTGCGAATAACTCTGCAACGGACAATACGGTGGAAACAAAAAGTGTAAGGGGGACGGACGGACGTATTTACGTCAACTCTGCGCAGAACGGAATGCGTGCGAATTCCTTCGACAGTATGGAGATGAGTGAGGAACTGGCGAATCGTGTGGCGGCCATGCCGGAAGTCCGTTCAGCCAACGTAATGCTGGTAGGCAAAAGCGCCTATGTAGCCGTAATGCTGGAAGAGGCGTCCGGAGGAGTCCATGCCAAGAGCACCCGGGGAATCCAGTCGTACAGCTATGGCAGTACCAGCGGCAGCGGCACATCCGGGATGCTGAGCGGTACGGGCAGACCGGCAGGCGGACTGGAAACAGGGATAGGTGCCGGAATGGGCGGAATGGACAACAGTACGCGTACCGGTAGAGGAACCGCAGCCGGTAATCCGGGCATGACAGGAACAGGCGGTTCCATTGCCGGAATTCCGGGAAGCATGACAGGCACGGGTACTGTAGGCGGTACGGGCGTTGCAGATCCGGAGAATTATCTGGGGAACGGCAACAACGGTATCATGTCCCGCAGCAATATGGTCGATGGACGCCATATGAAACGCGACATCGATGAAAGTCTGGGCAATACCATTGGAATCCGCAGCGTATCGCCGGGTAACGGAACCGCGATTACGGATAAGGACACGCTTACCCAGGACATGAAGGATAAGATCGCCGCAGAAGTTAAAAAGGGGAAGACAGACCTTAACAATGTGTATGTATCGGCCAACCCCGATTTCGTTGAGCGGGCAGATTATTATGCGCAGGAATTCCGTGCAGGGCATCCGCTTAAAGGCTTTGCGAATGAATTCCGCACGATGGTCGAACGGATTTTCCCTACGCGCAGCGGGTATTAAGTATTTAAGCATTAAGCATGAAGCGTGAAGCATTAAGTAAACTGCCCTGTCTCAATTAGGCTAGTATTCCAGCAGAATATGAAGCTTATTCAGCATGAGGGCATAGCACAGACACAAACAGCCAAGCAGCCACCGCACCCGAATCCGGGCCGAAGGGCTGCTTGGCTTGCTTATACATATATAGATCAGGGAAGCGGCAGACAGCTCGCAGCTTACCCGATTTCAGCCTCAAGCTTGCGTCCGCCAATCCATACTCCGCGCAGATTCAGTTCATCGTCCAGAAGCAGGATATCGCCGCGTTTGCCTGCCTCCAGCGACCCGATAGACCGCTGCATGCCAAGCGATACAGCAGGGGTAAGGCTGGCTGCCTGTGAAGCTTCCTGCAGGCTGAGTCCGATCTCCTGAACCAGGTAGCGGAAGCCGCGGATCATGGTCAGTGTACTACCGGCGAGCGACTCAGGATGTTCCTTCAGCGTGGCAATCCCGCCGCTGACAATAACGGGCAAATCGCCGATGGCATATTCCCCGTCGCTGAGTCCGGTCGCCGACATGGCGTCTGTGATCAGCAACAGGTTATGCCCGTTCTTGAGCCGGGCGATAATGCTGATCGCTGCCGGATGAACATGAATGCCGTCAGCAATCACCTCCGCGCGGATGCGCGGATCGAACAGGACGGCTCCTGCGGTCCCCGGTTTGCGGTGATGCAGCGGCGTCATGGCATTGAACATGTGCACAGCCTGGTTTAAGCCGGCATCTGCAGCGGCAATAACCTCTTCGAACGTGGCGTCCGTGTGGCCGAGCGCTGCCGTAATTCCATGCTTTCGCAGCCACTGGATGGCTTCCAGTGCGCCTTCGCGTTCCGGAGCCAGTGTAACCTGGCGGATCATCCCCGGATACCGGGCTTCCCATTCCTCCAGCCATAACGTATTGGCCGGGACAATATGCCCGGGATTCTGTGCTCCGGGCCATTTCGGGCTGATGAACGGCCCTTCCAGATGTACGCCTGCCAGCTGGGCATAAGGCATGCCGCCGTCAGCGTTACGATAAGCATTCACTTCAGACAGCACGCGGTCAATGTCAGCCTTGGCGGCAGTCATAGTTGTAGCCAGCATAGACGTTGTGCCTTGGGAAGCATGGAAGCGCGTAATGGTATCCAGTGAAGCGGCATCGCTGTACATGAAGTCATGACCTGCCCCCCCATGCACATGCACATCAACAAATCCGGGAATTAGCAGTCCTTCCGGCTCAGGTGAAGTTCCCGTCTGCCAGCTAGCATAGGCTGCCGGAAGCCAGGCGGCCTCTCCGGCATATTGGATCAGTCCCTCCAAGACGGCGATTACGCCCTTTTGGATGACTCCGTCAGGAGTAAGGACTTTGCCGTACAGCAGTTCACCGGTTGAACCGTTTATTTCAGCCATTTTGCTGCTCCTTCATCAAGCAGGACCACAACATTCGGATGGCTCTGCAGCAGCGAGGCGGGGCATTGGGTCGTGATTGGACCCTCCAGCGCATTTTTTACCGCTTCCGCCTTCTCTTCCCCACGCACCAGCAGCACAATCTGCTTGGCCTTGAGAATACCGCCGATACCCATCGTTACGGCCTGCCGGGGCACATCCTCCAGCTTGTCGAAGAAGCGGGCATTCGCTTCCAGTGTTTCCTCCAGCAGATCAACGACATGTGTGCCGCTGCTGAGGCTGGCATCCGGCTCATTGAAGCCGATATGGCCGTTGCTGCCGATGCCGAGAATCTGCAGGTCCACAGGACCGTTATCTTCCAGCATCCGGTCATAAGCCAGGCATTCGGCATCCAGATCCGGTGCATTTCCGTTAGGGACATGAGTGCGGGCAGGATCGATATCGATATGGTTGAACAGATGCTCATTCATGAAGCTGCGGTAGCTCTGCGGATGATCTACGGGCAGACCGACGTATTCATCAAGGTTATAGGAAGAGACTTTGGCGAAGCTCACAATGCCCTTGCGGTGCATTTCCACCAGCTTCGCGTACACGCCGACCGGAGAGCTTCCGGTAGCCAGACCCAGCACGGCCTTGGGATTGCTCTGCACCAGGCTGGCAATCAGGTTCGCCCCGGTTACTGCGAAATCTTCTTCGTTCTGGAATTTCAAAATATTCATTATGATTGTCCTCCCCGTTTATGACGGTAGTGTTGTACATTCAGATACGACTGCTCCAGCTTGGGAATGAAATCCCCGAACCGGGTGCTGACCATGCCGGTGAACAGAATATCGATAATATGCAGCTGTGCGATCCGTGAAGCCATATCACCGCGCCGCATACCCTGCTCAAGTGATGATGAGAACAGCGGGATATCGGCCAGTGTTGCCAGTGTGCTGCTTCCGTATGAGGTCAATGAGACTGTCGCTGCGCCGCTTGCCGCAGCACAGGTTAACGCATCGATCGTCTCCGGGGTTTCACCCGAATAAGAGACTGCAAACGCGACATCACCGGCAGCGAGCGAAGAAGCGGAAGTAATCTGCATATGCGAATCGGCAAAAGCCGTGCAGTTCACGCCGATGCGGATCAGCTTCTGATAGAAATCCTGGGCGACAATGGATGAGGTTGCCATCCCGTACAGATCGACCCGCCGTGCCCGGCAGAGCAGATCGATCACGCTCTGCAGCCGTCCGAGATCAAGCAGCGAGGTGGTATCCCGGATGGAGGCCAGATGATTAGCCTGCATCGCCTCGACAATGAACGGCAGCGGATTGCCGGCTACGATGTCCTGGTAAGAGGAGCCGCCGTCCTGCGGCGAAGCATCGCTGTGGGCGAGCTCAGCCGCCAGCTTGACTTTGAAATCAGGGAACCCTTTGAAATGCAGCACCTTGCAGAACCGTGTAATGGTTGCCGGGCTGATGCCGCACTCTTCGGCCAGATCCGTAATCCCCATATGGACAATTTCTCCCGGGGAAGCCAGTATGCGCTCCGCCAGCTTGCGTTCCATTTGCGACAGCTTGGGCTTGTCATGCTGCAGGGCATGCAGGATTGGAGACAAGTACTCACCTTCTTTTCTTTCGTTCTTTGTAATCCTGTAGTTTGTTTGTACTTATGTTGACGCTAAAGCTGACGCTGATTTCTGTGTTTTGTGGAATAGATGAACAGTCAATCTGAAATATTTCCTGAAATTATTTTAATTAACAAGGCGATAATAACGAAAATTATTTTCATACTCAGAATAAAACAAATCACCGAAGGATGCAATAGTGAGTTTGCCCTAAGGGGGCGGGAGACATGCCGGCTGGAAGTGTGTGATAGCTGAGGAGGTGCTTATTGGGGGCCGCCTGCCGGAACATGGATGCGATGCGGGATGTACCGTACCGGCTGCGGCTGGTGATGCGATTGGGAGGGTGTGTCTGTCGGGGACGTGTCTGCCAGTGATGTGATTGCTGGAAATGCGTATGGGGGAACGGCCCTCCGGAGATATGTCCGCCGAAGATGCGCTTGTTGGGGAACGTGTCCGCCGGAGGGAGCTGCTGGAAATGCACCTGCCGTAGACGCGCCTGCTATAGACGCGTCTGATGGAACCCATCTGCTGGAGATATGTCCGGCGAAGATGCGCTTGTTGGGGAACGGCCCTCCGGAGGGGGGGCCAGCTGGAAATGTGCCGATAAAGCATCTGCTGGGATACGTCCGTCCGCCGGGGAATTAGTTGGATTTTCGTCATTTAAACCAGTCCTATTCTGCTTTTTGATGGGTTTAAGTGGATTTATGTTACTTAATTCTATCCATATCTTCGTCGTTTGCTATTTGAGTAAAAATAAGTGTTGTTTTTCCAACTGTGATACTGTAAACAGGATTTCTTCCATTATTAGGTGACGTTTTTCCACTTAATTCTCCTTTGCAGGCTGGGTTTAACAGTCAGGGAGAGGCTGAAAGCGCATTTGAGCTAACAATGGCATCATAGGAAGGGCAAAAGGAAGAAGCAGATCGTGGCAGGGGACAGAGAGCAGGCGTTGGAAAGCAGAGAACAGACAACAAAGGGCAGAAAGGAGAAGCTGGGGTAAGAAATAAAGGTTAAAGGAGAGGGCAGAACAGATAATAGGAAGCAAAGGGCAGAAAATAGAGAAGAGAGAACAGAAGGCGGCGGGTAGAAGCTGGAGAGCAGTGAGCGGTGAGTAGGGAGCAGGGAGTAGAGGGGGACAATGAATATGGCGCTGGCAAAATAGAAGCTGCCATCTGCGTGTTTGAGGTCACTCACGCTGATGACAGCTGTATGTTAGTGTGTTTATTTGGTTAACCGGTTTGGTGTGCGCATTCTGCGGGAAGCTTGTCTGCCGCGCAGCAGCTCCCAGAGGATGAAAGCGAGAATGAGTATTTGCGGCACAAAGGTCTCCCAGGTCGGATACAGGCCGAGCCAGCCGATGGATGGGAGGCTGCTCTCCGCATGTGCCGGTATTTTGCCGGCTACCTGGAGCGCGTGGATGCTCTCACCAAGGAAGCGGAACACGAGATAATAGATCAGCACTGTGGCGGTGCGGAAGAAGGCCGCAATCGGCAGTCTGGCGCTCAGTGCAATGATTGCGTAGCCGAGAACGACCAGTACTGCAAGTGCGCCGCCAATCCCGAGCAGCAACTGGGAAGTAGCGATAGCAGGAGCCATGCCTGCATAGAAGATAGTTGTTTCCGCTCCTTCGCGCAGGATTGCCAGCGCAGCGATGAAGAACAGGTACCATAGATTGCCTTTGGCAAGCGCACCCTGCATCTGGCGGTCCACATACTTATTCCAGGCGGCCGTACTGGATTTACCATGCAGCCAGCGGCCGATGGTGAGCATCATGACCACGGCGACCAGACCGGCAATGCCTTCGATCAGCTCACGTGCTCCTCCGGAGGCTGCCTGCGAGATGGTATAGGTTAGCAACACGGCGATGCCGATGCTTCCGGCCAGCCCCACCGCAGCCCCGGACCAGACCCAGCGCCGGGCCGCGGGTTCTGCTTCTCTGCGCAGATAAGCGAGCAGAGCGGCGAGCACAAGAATCGCTTCGAGCCCCTCACGCAGCAGAATGAGTGCCGCATCCCACGCAGTATACGTCTGTTCTCCGGCCAGCGGAGTCAGCTCGGCGAGCATATTGTCCAGGATCTCCAGTGCCCCGGCAAGCTTTGGAGGATCGGAGAGCAGGTAGCCGGTGACGGCGGTGCTCTCATTCTCGATATTGGCATAGACTTTGGGCGAGGCAATCTGCACGGCGCCTTCTGCCGACGGCCAAGCTGTGATGAACTGCTCCATTACCGCGGCTGCTGCCGGACTGTCTCCGGCTTCGGCGGAGGCTGCAGCTTTGTTCAGGTAGCTGATCAGCCCTTCAATAGAGGCCGGTTCTGCTGGCGCACTACCCGTATCGACCGCCTTGCCCTCGCTGTAGCCGGACAGCAGCGCAACCAGCGCCTCGGCTTCCGCCAGCGCGGCTTCTTCGCGGAGCGGCTCAGCCTGCAGCGCAATGCGCAGCAGGCTCATCTTCGTCTCCAGCAGGCCGTAGACGGCGGGATTGTCCCCCCGGATGCCGCGCTCCGCCGGCGTCCAGCCGTTCACGACGGCGCGGTAGGCTTCCGCCGCCGCCGTCCAGTCGGCGCTGCGCGCCGCATCCCGCGTGCGCTCCGCCGCGGGCAGCAGCTTCGCCGCCGCTGCGCGCCCGGCGGCGCCTGAGTCACCGCCGCCCCCGCCTGCGGCGGCGGTGACGTACGCGTCCACGCTTCTGGCGAGCGTGGACAAGGCGGCCTTGGCGGGCGCTCCGCCGCCGGCCGCAAGGGCTTGCGCCGCGGCTGCCAGCGCGGCGTCGACTTCAGCTGCCGGACCGGCGAGTGCCGGGTCCGGCGTGCCTTCGTTCGCGCTGCGCCACAGCGCCGCGAACGATTCCACATCGGCCGCCGCCGCATCCCAGCGGCTCTGGCCGGACTCTACCAGCGCGCTGCCTACAGGCGGCAGCAGCTCATCGAGCGGCGCGCCTGACGCAGAAGCCGGCGCGCCGGGCAGCAGCAGAAGCAGGCAGATCAGCAGCAGCGCTGCCCGGATCTGCCGCCATGGACTGATTTTAACCGTTATGATCATCGGGATCATTCCCTTCGCGAATAGGCATGCTATTATCTTTCCTCTATAGAAGGCGGACTTAAGTGTTGCGTCTGAAGCGTGGTTGTCACTGTAGTGAACATTGGGACTTCGGGGCGGCAGTAACTGTTGTACCTGATTCTCCGCTAACAATCCTGCACGAAATACAACATTTCTTTTGAAATATCGCCCCTAAACTAAAATTGTTGTATGAAATGCAGCATTCCACCGGTTCCAGGCTGGTAAACGAAGCGATTGTTGTATTTCATACAACAATCCGTCCAATTAGGCAGGAAACTAGTTATTCGAGTTGTACCCAGTGCAACATTTTGCCTGATTCCGTTTGCCGCCGTGCCAGCTGCCAGCCGCCCCTCCATTTACTCAATCCCGCCGATACTCCGTTTCTTTCCGCAATTTCCCTGTCACACATCCTGTTCTCTAATCTCCAGTCTGCTCCGGATTATTTGTTCTTGATCGTTCGTCCCACAACTCGTTCATCCCGCAATTTCCGCGACGCACTTTCCTGTTCTCAAATCTCCAGTCTGCTCCGGATTATTTGTCCCTGAACATCCGTTCCATATCGTTCATCCCGCTGATTCTGGTCACACTGCGCAGCCCTACGAACCCGGATATATCCAGCGCCGAATTCAGCGTCATTTCCTCACGCTGAATCCGGACTTAGCTATATCTGCCGTCACCCCAGCAGCGTCTCCCCGATATAACCACCTTCCCGTACTCCGGGGAAGCAGGCAAATACGGCGCTGCCGGTATGGACCATATATTCATTCAGCCGGTCATTCTTCGAGAGGCGCTGCTGAATGCTCACGAACTGCTTCACCAGATCCTTCTGGAAGCTGATGAAGACCAGCCCTGCATCCAGCTGTCCGGTTTTGAGATCCATGCCGCTGGAATAGGAGTAGGAGCGGCGCAGCATTTTGACTGAACCGTCCCCATGGGCGAGGGCCGAATGGGAATCCGGCGGAATGACAGGCTTGCCGCTGGCATCCGCCGCCTCCAGATTGAGCTCGGCGAATTCATCCCGCGCTCCAATCGGAGCGCCGCTCTGCCGGTGACGCCCGAACGTTGCTTCCTGATCGCTGAGGGTAGAGCGGTCCCAGACCTCAATACGAAAGCGAACACGGCGCAGCGCGAGATACGTGCCGCCATTCATCCAGGCTGGGCCATCGCCGCTTCCGCTCCAGACGACACTTCGCATCTCGGCGTCATCGGTGACGTCGGGATTACCCGTGCCGTCCTTGAAGCCGAGCAGATTACGCGGTGTGCCGCCTGCCGGGTCGGCGCTGCCGGTGCGCTGGAAGCCCTCCTGCGTCCAGCGCAGCACGGCTGTGCCCCGGGCGATGCGGGCCAGATTGCGGATGGCATGGAACGCCACCTGCAGATCGTCGGCGCAGGCCTGCACACAGAGATCGCCGCCGCACCACTGCGGCTCCAGGCTGTCTCCCGTGAATGCCGGGAGATCGGTGAAGGAGGCCGGCCGTTTCGCAGCCAGTCCGAACCGGCTGTCAAAGAAGGCAGGACCCGCCCCGAAGGTAAGCGTACATTTGGAGGGGGTAAGACCATCGGCCTCGCCTGTGTCGGCAGGCGGAAGATTGGGATTGTCGTTCACGCTGCCGATCAGCGTACCGGCAGTAAGGGCAGCGGCGGCGGTGGTCCAGGCCTCCAGCAGTTTTTTGACCTCGCTGAGCTTGGTTGTTGTCAGATCAAACGAGGCGAAGCACAGGAAATTCTGCGCAGGCGTAATGATTCCCGCCTGATGATTCCCGTAGAATGGAATAATGTCCGCTCCCGCGTGTTGCGGGGAAGAGAGTGCCTGTCCCGGCTGCCCGGCTGCTTTGCGTGCCGCCAGAATGCTGCCTACCCCGCCGCCGCCGAGCAGCAGGCCGAGTCCGGAGGCGCCAGTAAGCCGCAGCATATCGCGGCGGCTTAGTTTTTTATCGAATAATAGCTGATCTTTAGAAGCATCCTTGGAGAGAACGCTCTCTGTCGCGGGAGTTTCCCGGGAAGTCCTGTCTTTCTTTTTCATACCGTCACACTCCCAGAATAGTTCCCATGTTGGATAGAGGCTCAGCTAAGGCGTCCAGATTCTGGCTTAACGTCCGGACCTCAGCTTCTTTCAGCGTTTCGTAGGAAACGTAGCCGTCACCGGATTTGAACGGTGCCAGCTCATTCAGCAGTGCGGTGAACCGCTCGCCGATCGTTTGCTCCAGCTCAGGGTCTTTTTTGGCCAGCTCGGGTTTCAGCAGCTCATAGATCTTCTGGGCACCTTCTACATTGGCGACAAAATCATACAAATCCGTGTGTGAATAACGTTCCTCTTCACCGGTTACTTTGGAGGAGGATACTTCATTCAGCAGCTCCACAGCTCCGGTAACGAGCAGGTTGGCGTCAATCTCAGCGGTTTCCACCTTGGCGCGCAGCAGCTGCGCATCCTTCAGTAAACGGTCCGCGACATCAGTCATTCCATCTGTGGTATTGTTCTGCCAGAGGGCCTGTTCAATCTTATGGAAGCCGCGCCAGTCCGCAGCGTCAACATCGTTCTCGCGAGCATCAATATTGGGGTCCAGATCTCCAAGCGCTTCAGCAATGGGCTCAATCCGTTCATAATACATGCGTGCCGGAGCATACAGCGCCTTGGCGTCTTCAAGCTTGCCTGCTTTCACCGCATTGGTGAAGCCTTCGGTCTGTTTCACGAATTCGTCGCATTGTTCAATTACATATTTCCGGTACTCGTCGATGGCCGTGGTGAAATCCGCCGTAACGCCAGCAGCAGTTGAATCTGCAGTTGCGGCAGGTGTTCCGGTTGACACATTGCCCGTCTGGGCTGCGGCATTATTCCCGGAGGTATTGCTGTTATTGCCGTTGTTGCCATTATTATTGTTATCATTGCTTGCACAGCCGGCAAACAGGAGGGAAGCCGCAAGCAAACCCGCGGGTACTGCATAACCTATCTTCATTCTGTTGGACACCCCTTTTGTTTATGTAAATGATAATCGTTATCAATGATGGACCTATCATAAATCTCCATCCAGTACCTGTCAATAAAAATGTGATAATTATCATATCCGTGCTGACTCACACAAATAAAACACCAAAAACGCCTCCCGACAGGCGGAAGACGCAGTTTAATTTTTTGAGTATATAGGAATATATACTTTTTCATATGATAACTTATCCTTCAAGTTCCCCTGAAACGGTACCGTCCTTTAAACAGACAGCATAGCTGTTTCTACTTGATGCCTGCACGAAATACAACAATTTACTCATAAAAACGGCCGAACTCAAGAATTGTTGTAGAAAAGGCAGCAATTCCTCTTGTTCCAGCAGAAGATCGGGGGAATTCCTGTATTCCGTACAACATTCCTCCCGGACACCCGGGTATTCATGAACCGGAGTTGCACTACGTACAACATCATGCTTTTACAAGCTGAAGCAAAACTTAATTATCTTACTCTAAGCTCGCTCTGTTGCCGGGTCCCAGAGTCAACAGCGTAAACCCGGGCGGAATGCCTGGTATACGCAATGTTTTTTAAACGTTCCGCCACATTGAAGTTTATAGCATTCGTGACAGCGCTGGATTAACTCAGCACGAATTATTCCGCGTACCTGCCGGCAATAGACCGTTTGGTTAGGAAACAAGCAGTGATCGCAGATTACTTATTCTACACCGTGGACCGCTCAATAATCCGGTAATCCAGCTTGCGGTAGACCGGATCAGGGTTGTCTGAGCTAATCTGCTCATGAATAATACGGAAGGCGGATGCACCCATCTCATACAGGTGGTTATCTATGGTGGTGATCTCCAGCAACCGGCCGATCGGCTGGTTATCGAAGCCCATGACAGCGAGGTCTCCGGGGATACTAAGACCGGCTTTGCGCGCCTCAATCATCAGTCCGGCTGCCACATGATCTCCGGTAATAATCATGGCTTCAGGCCGCTTCGGCATCTCCAGCAGCGACCGTGCCACGGCCGCTCCGTCTTCTTCCGTCGTGCAGTCATAGATCATCCATTCCTCCTGAAAAACCAGCTTGTGCTCAGCAATGAATTCGCGAAAAGCGGTCTGCCGGATAGAGGCGCTGCTGCCATTCTGCCTGCCTTCGCAATAGCCGATGGTGCGGTACCCTTTGCCCTTCAAATACTGCAGCCCCTGCTTGAAAGCCGCATAATGCTCAATATATACAGAGGAATAACGGCGCTGCCCGCTGTCCTGGCAGGTTACAACCGGACCGTACGCGGTATACTCCTCAATCAACTCAGGCTTCAGCGCAGTCGATACAATGACCACACCATCAATTTCTTTATTGCGCAGCATCTCCAGCACTTTAATCTCTTCATCTGCCAAATAATTGCTCTGGCACAGGATCAGCCGGTATTGCGCGAGCAGTGCCTCATGGGCAAGACCATTCATAATAATCGAGAAATAAAAAGCATTGATATACGGAAGAATCACCGCCACTGTACCGGTACGTCCGGTAATCAGGTGGACGGCGTTCATATTGCGGGTGTAGTTTAACTGCTCAATCGTATCGAGGACGGCGGCTCTTTTGTCTTTGCTGACATAAGGATGATTATTCAGCACCCGCGAGACGGTCGTTACGGAAACTCCGGCAATCCGGGCGATTTCTTTAATATTAGCCATGGCGTATGCTGCCCCCCGAGTCAGAATTGGAATGGTTTTATTTTACCATAGAAATTTTCACATTTTCGCATATAAAAAAGCTTGCTATGGAATCCATTTCATAAATTACACTGGGGTTGTTAGCAGCCTTACCGGATTAAGCCGGCGTGACCGAAAGGGCGTGACGGACCGGTAAAGTTTGCGGCGTAACGCTGCGGGCGGACGGATTCACAGCAACATTTTTTTGCCTAAGCATTACTTAGCAGCGTGTTTTCTATAGACTTTGCCCCAACGGATGACGCCCTTAACGATAGGAGCTGAAGCCGTTTTTATTATGCGTTTTGGTCAGGAATGCCAGGGTTGTCCCCGATCCGCGTCTGTCCCCGCCCAAATTAATGCTGCAACAGCACCATTAACTGCCCCCCTACATAGTATGGTTTGACTGTATCCCTTTACCTTGTTATACCAAACAAACCCAGAGCAAGGAGGGGTGACACCATTGAAAGGGAACGAACATCATAGCAAATTTCTGTTGACGCATCGTGAGCGCGAAGTATTCGAGCTTCTAGTGCAGGACAAAACTACACGGGATATTGCAGGACTGTTATTCATTAGCGAAAAAACCGTCCGCAACCACATTTCCAACGTCATGCAAAAATTAAACGTAAAAGGCCGTTCGCAAGCGGTTGTCGAGCTGATCAAGCTTGGGGAGCTGAAAATATAGCTGCCGTGCTTCAGAGGTGACGCGTTTAAGCCTTCTCTTATCCTTTGGGGTGAGGGGAGGTTTTTTGTTTCAGTTATAAGTGAACTGTGAATAAAATACAAATAGACCAAGCGATTGCTGTCCCTTGAGGGTAAGCGTTGCCCGGTCTATTTCTCAAACTTAATAATCATGGTTTCAAAATCCACCTTGCATTTGGCTCTCATCATAAAATCAATACCAATAATTCCGTCAAAGCCATAAGGCTCTTGAATCGAACCAAGCTGAAGCTGGTAATCTGCTTCTCATAACAAATTTCACTCTTTCCCCATACTCCATACATCCGCTGGCTCGCCCATTTATATAAAATCGATGTGGATACCTATTGCAGCTAATGCATCGGAGTCAAAAGCGGTTGCCGTACTCCTGAGAAGAATTCCTCTACCACTTCAACATCGCTTCTGCTCGTATGGAAAACATACAGCTCACGAGTCGGATGTAGCTTATGCATCTCTTTATAACCGGTCCATGCCTCCTCGGATTTATCGTAGTCTTGAATGACTGCCATATCCTCTAATTGGCGTACACGGTTGCTGAAGCTTGCCTTGATTGCTTCCACCAGTACAAAGCGGCTTGGGTGCAATTTCGTAATCTCTCCCCATTTCATCGGCTTCACCTCGCTTGGATTATCACATTTTTAGTATAGCATAGATGTTTAAGGATGACGGAAGTGAGTGCGGTGATTGTCATTGTAACTGATCTCCATTTTATAGATTGACGGATATTGGGAATGGTTGTATATTCGTATTAAAGTATAAACCTTTAAACTTAAAGAACGGTTTTGAAGTTTTGGATAAAGAGAAAACTCACATCTAATGTTCGATTTTCAGTTATAATGCAGTTTTTGCGAGAGGAGTTACTCTTTTTTATTTCTCTAAAAGTTAAATCGATTAAACTTTTGAACTTGGAGGCATAGATACTTAAATGAACATTCATGATGTAGCCAAGAAGTCGGGGCTCTCTGTAGTGACCGTATCCAGAGTTCTAAACAATTCACCCTCTGTACGTGAGGGCAACCGCCAGAAAGTGCTGAGTGCGATTGAGGAGTTGAATTATCAGCCCAATTCAGCAGCGCGTAGTCTGGTTCGCGGCAAGACTGGAGTCATTGGGATGTCGATTACCAACTTTAACGACTCTTTCTATGACCGCGTGATTCGCGTGGTGAACCGGAAGCTGGCAGAGCAAGGGTACTTCCTGGCCTTGTCTATAGCTGAGAATGAGGATGACGGTGTGAACTTCCTGTTTCAGAAGGACCGCGTGGACGGAATTATCCTGTTATCTCCGCTTGAGGAGAAGGAATACGTGGAGGAGCTGAAACGAAAAAACATTCCGGTTGTCCTGCTGGATAACCAGTTTCAGCATGAGGATGTTCCGAGTGTACTCGTTGATAACTATCAGGGAGGGTATGAGGCTACTAAGCATTTGATTGGTCTTGGGCATACCCGGATCGCCTATATCGGCGGCCCTTCGGTGTTTCTGAGTGTAACGGAGCGCAAACGGGGGTATGTCCAGGCGCTGGATGAAGCGGGGCTAACGCCCTTCGGCACAGAATATTGCGGATTTACGGTAAGCAGCGGTTATGAGGTAGCGAAGAGATGGATTCGCGAGGATAAGCTGCCGACAGCCATCTTTTCGGGAGACGACTTTATTGCGCTCGGGGTTGTTCAAGCCCTGCGTGAGGAAGGAATTCTGGTACCGCAGGATATCTCCGTGGTCGGCTTTGATGATCAGCAGTTCGTAGGGGAATTCTACCCGCGGCTCACGACAGTCAGGCAGCCCGAGGCGCAAATGGGCAATATAGGCGTTGAATTACTGCTGAAACTGATCAACGGGGAGGTGACGCAGCCCGCTGTAACGAAGCTCGCTCCTCAGCTGCTCATTCGTGAATCCACCGCATCTGTCAGATTAACTTGAATTATAGGAGTGAATCATCTGTGAAGTATTTTTTGGGAGTGGATGCAGGTGGAAGTAAGACCTGCGCAATGATTGCAGACGAACAGGGGAAGGTCATAGGTGCAGGCAAAAGCGGGAACGGGAATCATCAGCTGGGCCGTGAGCAGGCGGCGGACAGCTTGCACCAGGCCGTATCGGAAGCCATTACGGCTTCAGGGCTGACCCGGGATCAGCTGGATTACTCCTGGTTCGGACTGGCGGGAGCGGACAGAGAGGCTGATTTTAGAATTTTGCGGCCGATCATCGGCAGCCTTGGCCTTCCCCGGACGGAGATTTCCTGCGATACCTGGAATGCGCTGCGGTCAGGTACAGAGAAGAACTATGGGATCGTGCTGATTTGCGGATCGGGCGTGAACTGCAGTGGGAAAAATCCGTCTGGTGCTACCTACCAATGCGGTGGTTTCGGCTACCGGTTCGGAGATTTCGGCGGCGGCTATGATCTGAGTATGGAGGTATTCCGCAGCGTCCTCAGGGCGGATGACGGAAGAGAAATGGAGACAGTGCTTAGCAAAGGCTTAACTCAATTGCTGGGCTATACCACCGTTTCAGAGTTAAGAGAGGATTACCTCGATCATTTCAGAGACCTGCCTCCCCAAATTGCCGAGCTGTTGTTTCAAGCGGCAGAGGAGGGGGACCCCGTTGCCACCGGGCTTCTGGTCAAGCAAGGGGATGAGCTGGGTTTGGCTGCGGCGTCGGCCATCCGCCGGTTGGCCATGGAGGAGGACATCTTCGATATCGTGCTTGCAGGCAGCCTGCTGACCAAGGGAGACCGCTCAGGCATCATCCGGCGGGCCATTGAGCGAAGAGTGAAGCTGGCGGCTCCGAATGGCACTTTAAGGATTCTAACCCGTGAACCGGTTGTAGGATCGGTCATTCTGGCAATGGAAAGCAGCGGTGTGCATGTGAATCAGGAGGTTCTTGATCATCTATCAGAGGGTAAGGAGGGACAATTGTCATGGAGGAAACATTGAAGCTGGTTGTCATCGGAGCGGGGTCATCGTATACACCTGAATTAATTGAAGGGATCATCCTGCATCACCAGGAGCTTCCCATCCGCGAAATATGGCTGGTGGATATTGAGGAGGGCAGGGAGAAGCTGCATACGATTGCGGAGCTGAGCAAGCGCATGATTGCTGAGTCCGGACTGCCGATTACTGTAGTAGAGACGCTTGAGCGCAGGGAAGCTATTGCCGGAGCGGACTTTGTCTGCACGCAGATCCGGGTGGGTATGCTGGAAGCGCGCAAATGGGACGAAAGGATTCCGCTTCAATACAGTGTCATCGGCCAGGAGACAACCGGTCCCGGAGGAATGATGAAAGGCCTGCGGACCATCCCGGTTATTCTGGATATTTGCAGGGACATCGAGGAGCTGGCCCCGGATGCCTGGCTGCTGAATTTCACGAATCCGGCCGGAATGGTGACTGAAGCTGTCCACAAGTATTCATCGGTCAAAAGCGTAGGCCTGTGCAACTCGCCGATCGGTTTCCAAAAGTGGCTCTCCGGGTTCTTCGGACTTCCCATGGAGAAGATCTATGCCGAGTTTGTCGGCATCAACCATCTGCACTGGGTATCCGATGTCGTAATTGACGGGAAGAGCAAGCTGCAGGAGCTTATTGATTACCCCGAGAGCTATAAGGCAGGCAATGTGCCGTTTGATGCCTGGGACCACCGGTTTCTGAATAGTTTGCAGGCTATTCCTTCGTATTACTTGAGCTATTACTATATGACAGACGAGATGCTGGCGGAACAGAAGGAAGCAGCGGCAACGACCGGATCACGCGCTGAAGTTGTGAAGAAGGTGGAGGAAGAGTTGTTTGAGCTGTACCGGAACATAGAGCTGAAGGAGAAGCCGAAGCAGCTGGAACAGCGCGGCGGAGCCTATTACTCGGAGGCGGCAGTGCTGCTGATGCGCTCCATTCATAATGATTCCCGCGATATCCAGACGCTGAATGTAAGGAATAACGGAATTATTGACTTCCTGCCGGACGATGCCTCCATTGAGGTGAACTGTGTGGTCACCAAGCAGGGTCCGCTGCCGATTCCTCTGCGCAGAGTTCCTCAGTCCGTCAGAGGCCTGCTGGCTGCGGTCAAGCAGTATGAGAGTCTCACCATCGAGGCGGCTGTTCACGGAGACCGGGGTGTGGCTCTGCAGGCTATGGTCCATCATCCGCTCATGCCATCAGTCACCGTAGCTGAACAGCTGCTGGATGAAATGCTGGAGAAGAACAAACCGTATTTACCGTTATTTCACTAGAATCGTCCAGAGGAGGTAAAGCGGATGAACACGGCCGGAAAAGCGAGCAGGTGGAAGAGATTTACCAGTCAGTTGGATTTGCAGTCCATGGTTTGGCCGGGCATTATCTTTGTATTCATTTTTAGCTATATTCCTATGTATGGCGTGGTGATGGCGTTCCAGCAATACGATATTTTTAGCGGCATGATGAAGAGCCCCTGGGTTGGACTTATGCAATTCAGAATGTTCTTCGAAGCCCCGGAGTTCTGGAATGTGATGCGAAATACGATTGTGATTAGCCTGCTTAAATTGATTATCTCTTTTCCAGCCCCGATTCTGCTTGCGCTGATGCTGAATGAAGTCGGTCATATGGGCTTTAAACGCGTGATCCAGACCGTCAGCTATCTGCCTTATTTCCTGTCCTGGGTTATTGTATCCGGTTTCGTATTTTCGCTGCTATCCGTAGATAACGGAACGGTGAACTATGTGCTGGAGCGGTTCAATCTGGCCGGGGAGCCCATTAACTTCCTGGCGGTACCCAAGTACTTCTGGTCCATTCTGGTAAGTGTAAATGTATGGAAGGAAGTCGGGTTTGGGAGCATTGTCTATCTGGCTGCGATAGCAGGTATTGATCCGACCCTATATGAGGCCGCTTCTATAGACGGAGCAAGCAGGTTTAAGCAAATTCACCTGATTACACTCCCCAGCATTACCCCTATTATTGTCATCTTTATGATTCTTGCCATCGGCAGTCTGCTCAGTGCGGGCTTCGAGGACATTCTGCTGCTGGCAACCAATCCGATCCTGCGCCCCTACTCCGATGTTATCGACACCTATGTATACCGTGTTGGGATATTAAATGCCAGATTCTCTTATGCGACAGCTGTAGGGCTGTTCAAAGCGGTAATCAGTATCATTCTGCTGGTGACGGCCAACACAATCGCCCGCCGGGCAAATGTTAGTCTCTGGTAGGTACTACTACTCTTAGCGAATGCTTCTGTGTGCAAGTTTTACTGCGGTGTATCGACTATGAGTAATGCTCCATAAACCTTGTAGGAGGGGTGAACAATGAGACTAAGCCTGGGCGACAAAGTGATGCAGCGGACTATTTATATCCTTTTGACACTGCTGGCGCTACTCATGCTGTACCCGTTTTGGAACGCGTTAGTCATTTCTTTTAATCTGGGCAGTGATACGGCGCTCGGCGGTGTAACCCTGTTGCCAAGAGCATTTACCCTGGAGAATTATTATATTGTGTTTCAGGATGACCGCCTGCTGAATTCTTTTCTGATCACCATTCTTAGAACGCTCATCGGCACAGCATTATCCGTTTTCTTCACCGCCCTGTTAGCCTACGGAATGTCCAAGAAGACTTTGCTTTTCCGCAAACAATATATGGTGTTTTTCATGATTACGATGTTCTTCAGCGGAGGGCTCATCCCCAGTTACTTACTAATTCGCTCTTTGGGCATGCTGGACACCTTTTGGGTTCTGATTATCCCCGGCATCATCAGTGTCTGGAACATGATTGTCGTCCGCACCTTCTTCAGCGCATTGCCGGAGGGACTGGAGGAATCAGCCAAAATCGACGGCAGCAGCAACTACGGCATTTTCTTCCGGATCGTGATTCCCGTCTCCGGCCCGGTTCTGGCCACGATATCTTTATTCACCGCAGTAAGTTACTGGAACGATTGGTTTACGGGAGCGATCTATATCACCAAGGATCACTTGCTTCCTATACAGACGCTGCTGCGGCAGGTGATGAACTCCAACATTATGACCCAGATTGGCTCCTCGAATGCGATCGCGCTGGATCATATGAACCGGAACCGGACGATTACCACGAAGTCACTGACTATGGCTACGATGATGGTCGCTACCCTTCCGATTATCCTGACGTACCCTTTTCTCCAAAAGTACTTTGTGAAGGGCGTAATGATCGGTTCATTGAAAGAATAGCAGTGTCCATATTACGTAGAAAGAAGGGAAAAGAATGCGTAAACGCCTGAAATGGATAGCTTTGTTGCTGACTTCGCTGGTGCTTCTGCTCACGGCCTGCAGCGGAGGTGGGAATTCTGACGCTTCGCAGAACAATCTGAATACAGGGGCCGGCACAGAGGACGGCAGCGGGATCAAGCCCGTTACCTTCAGCTTTTATGGAAACTACGATTGGCTTACGACCTCACCCTGGGGGGAGAACGAGGCGACGAGGTGGATTCAGGAGAACCGCAAGGTTACGGTTGAACCAATACAATCCGGAGGAGCAGCTGGAGAAAAGCTCAACACGATGATCGTCGGCGGTGATTTGCCGGATGTTATTTTTACGGACCGGGGGTCCTCAGTAGAACGGCTGGTGCAGGCAGGGCAGCTTGTTGCACTGGATGATTACTATGAGAAATATCCGAACTTCAAGAAATATGTCAAAGAATCCACCCTGAATCTGCTCCGTTCAGATGACGGGCAAATCTATCAAATCCCGAACTGGTATACCTCCGGGCAATTCGGCAACGGCGGGTGGATGGTGAATAAGGATATTTATAACGCACTCGGCAGACCGGCGCTGGAGACCTTTGATGACTTATATCAGTATTTGCTCATGGTGCAAGACAAGTACCCGGATGTAGTCCCTCTGGAGGTTGGGGAGAAGGGTGCAGGTCTGGAAATTATGTATGGCGGTTTCAGGGAGAACTCCACCAGCAAGTTCGTTACACTCATGGGGCATCCGGAGGGCGACAAGCTGACATCTATCCTGGACGATCCCGCTTACGAGGAGATGGTGCTGTATATCAATAAGCTGTACCGTGAACGGCTGATTACACAGGATGCGCTGCAGCAAACCCAGGATGCGGTCAAGGAAAAGGTCAATACCGGCCGGGTAGCGGTCATGGTTGAATCCAATATCACTACGTATGGAGCCGAGGGGCACCGGGCATTGACAGCAAGCCATCCGGACAGCGGTTATGAGATTATTTGGCCGATCCATAAAGCCGGTATAGATAAGACCAAAGTATTTGTAAGCGGCTTTGAGACGCTGGGCTGGAACGTCAGTGTTATTACGAAAAAGGCCAAGGACCCGGAGGCTATCTTCGCTTACTTTGACTGGATTACGGGTCCGGAGGGACAAAAGGTGCTGTTCTTCGGCCCTAAGGGCTTATACTGGGATGAAGAGGACGCGGATGGAGCGCCCATCCCGAACGAGAAATACAAGACCACTCCTGCTAACGAGCGTACGGATACGATGAGAAAATTCGAGGACTTTAACTGGGCGGGAAATACGACCTTCATTGATACTGCGAAAATGAGCCTCGAGGCGCTGCTCTCGGCGAACCAGAAATCATGGGAGACCGTAGCGCAGTCCACGGTGACCTGGAAAACCGCGCTGGACATTACGGAATTTGTAAATACCGATCCGCTTCCCGATACGGAGACCGGCATCATCGCACAGAATGTCGCGGATATCTATACCCTTGCTTACGCCCAGATGGTTCAGGCGAAGTCGGATGAAGAGGTACTGGCGGCACTGGAGACGGCTAAGAAGAACACTGCAAAGGCAGGGCTGGATAAGCTGCTTGAGTTCAGAACTGAAAAGTGGCAGGAGAATGTTAAGAAAATCAACGCTACGAAATAACTCTTGTTAGAAGTTCAATAAGACTATGATGTGGAGGCGAGATTATGACATTTGCACTGAGATCGGGGTTCATGGCGGTGCTGGGTATCGTGTTGGTTTCTTCGGTAGCGGGTGGTTCCCTTCCCGTGCCGGCCCAGGCCGAGGAGGGGAGCAATCCCCCTTTTGAGACGGAAGTGATTGTACGGACCGTGAACCAGTTCAAGAACATGGCGGATGTCCAGAATTTCATCAGTCTGTCCACCAGCTACGGGGTCGATGTCATCAGCATGAACGTGAAGCAGGATGAAGATGATGAGGTTCCGTCCGGCAGTGTATTTTATCAGAGTGATATCGCGCCCATTGCCCAGGGCTACCAGAATTTCGATGCTCTGCAGGCTGTCATTACGGCAGCTCATGCCGCAGGAATCAAGGTTCATGCCTGGATTCCCCAGTTCCATGACCAGCAGGCCTTCCTGGCTCACGATGAATGGCAGATGCAGGCGCTGGTGGACGGGGTTCAGACTCCGTTTACAGGCTCTAACGGCAACGAATATTTCATCAATCCAATTCATCATGAAGTGCAGCAGTATGAGCGTTCCATCATTCAGGAAGTGATTGAGAATTATGATGTGGACGGCGTTGTGCTGGACTGGATCCGCTTCGACAATTACAACATGGACGTCAGTGATTATACGGTTGCGAAGTATCAGGCGGAGTTCGGGTATTCGCCGCTCAGCATTGACTTTGATACGGATTCGCCGCAGCGTCAGCAGTGGAACGAATGGAGAACCGAACAAATTGGGCAGTATGTAGGCGATATCCGTGAGGATATCTCTGAATCCTCGAATTCGGATGTGCAGCTTGGTGTGTATATTTTGCCGCCGGAATTTACAGAGGTGGGACAGAATGTAGCCAAGTTCAAGGACAAGATCGACTTTGTCGCGCCGATGGCGTACTTCGATGACTGGGAGTTCAACAGTGATTGGGTATACAGCACTTCCTACGGCATCCTGAAGGATACGAGCGACCGGATCAGCGGCAGTGCTGCGGACATCGTAGCCACCTTGGATAATGACTGGACCGATGATCAATATCAGGAGGTCTACAAAGGCATCCGCGAGAATTATCCGGACGTGAAGCGCCTGTCGTTCTTTGCCTACGGGGCCTGGCCGGAAGATGAGCTGGCGAACATCCATGAACGTGAGACCTGGCCGACGCCAGGCTGGACGGCTCCGGTAGAGCAAGATTATCCGGCCCAGCTGCCCGCTGTGTGGAAGGCGCGGAATATCGGTTCCATGCCGGGGAACGCCACCTACAATGCTTCCAATAAGCAATTTACACTCAGCAGCAGCTCGACGGATATTTGGGGGAATGCAGATCAGCTGAATTATATATACCAGCCCGTGAGCGGCAATGCGGAGATTGTTGTTAAGGTGCAGTCCACCAGCTGGCTGGACAGCTGGGCCAAGGCCGGCATTATGATCCGGGAGTCCATGGGCCATAATTCCAGGCACGCGGATATGATGCTTACCCCCGGGAATGGGGCGACCTTCCAGTATCGTGCTGAAACCGCAGGCGATATGACCGACCATACTGCGGCCGGCTCGGCTCCGAAATGGCTGAAGCTGACCAGAACCGGAAATACGTTCAAAGGGTCGATTTCGGCAAACGGGAGCAACTGGCAGACAGTCGGAACGGTTCAGATCCCCATGAAACGCAAGGTGTATATCGGCATAGCCCTCAGCAATCCGGGGAATGATTCGCGGGGCAAGGCCGTGTTTGGAAATGTGAAGGTTACGGATTAAGCCTAAGAGCCGGGAAATGAAGTTTACTTTGATAGGCAGGCTGAAGGAGGCGTGAATATGACTATGCCGCTACGGGAACGGCAGTATTACTTCCGGGACTACTACGATCAGGGTGAGGAGCTGGTGCTGGAAGGGCAGCGGCTGAGAATCGGGTTGACTTCAAAGTTCTCCATGATCCAGAAGTGGGAGTGGCCGCTTGCTGCGGATGGCCTGATTGTAATTATTGAACCGCCGCAAGAAGGAGAGACACCCGCACCGGGCAATGCCACGCTGGAGCTTGAATTTGAGGGATCGCTTAAGGCGGATGGCTACCGGCTGGACATCCGTAAGGACGGAAAAATTACAATTGCAGCCTCCAATAAGAGAGGACTAAGGTATGGGATGGATGCTCTGCACCGGCTGCTGAGCATAGATGAAGGCAAGTGCCGGTTGCCTGTCGCTACAATTCACGATGAGCCTTCTTTTCCAGTCCGCGGCATTATTGAAGGTTTCTATGGCACGCCGTGGAGCTTTGATGACCGGATAGATGCTGTGCGCTATATGGCGGCTCACCGCATGAACGCCTTCATGCATGCTCCCAAGGATGATCCCTATCACCGTGAGCTGTGGCGTGAGCCTTATCCTGAGGCTATGTTTGCCCAGATTCGTGAGCTCAAGCAGGAATGTGATGCCCAGCTGGTGGACTTCTATTATTGCATTAGTCCGGGAAATGATCTGCAGTTTCGCAGTGAAGATGATTTTGCCAGTCTGGAAGCAAAGCTGAGAGCGATGATCGCCATCGGTGTCCGGCATTTCGCCCTGCTCATGGACGACATCGACTACGCATTGTCAGGGGAGAACCTCCATTACCTGGAGCGCTCCGGACTGGCGCACGCCTATGTGGCAAACCGTGTCTATGACTATTTAAGCCGTCAATTGCAGAAGGTTACTCTGGTGATGTGCCCCTCAGAATACTGGTCTAACTGGGATACCGAATATAAGCGGGATATCCGCGAGAAGCTGCATACGGACATCAACATATTCTGGACCGGCTCTTCCGTCTTTGCCCGGCAAGTCGGAAGCAGGGATGCACGGAATAATTACAGCTATTACGGACATGAGCTGTGGCTGTGGGATAACATTCCCGTCAATGATGCCGACTACGACCGGTTGTTTCTGGACCCGGTTCGCGGACGTTATTCGCAGCTTGGTCAGACCGGGCATCAGGCAGTGGTAGCGAATCCGATGGTTCAATGGGAATGCTCCAAGATTACACTGAACACAATGGCCCACTATATGTGGAACAGTGAGCGTTATATGCCGGAGCTTTCCTGGGAGCTGTCGGTCCGGGAATTCGCCGGAGAGCTGGCAGAGGATATGATGTTCTTCTGCAGCCAGAATCTAAATAGCCAGCTCTATAGCGGCGGGTATGAGGAACTGAAAGAGGCCTTGCAGAGCAAAGATATCCCGAGGCTTGATTTGTATTTCGACCGCCTGGAGAGCGTCTCCTACCGGTTACTTGAAATGGAGAATTCCAAGTTTAAGGAAGAGGCAGGGCCCTGGCTGCAAAGAGCCCTGGCGGATGTAGAGCTGTGGAGAGCCTTGCGGCAGAAGGTTGCCGGGACGCCTCTGCCCGGAGCCGGTGAAGAATTGCGCAAGCGGGCCGAAGCCTGTCAGGCCTTTGAGGTCCGGCTGGGGAGTGATCCAGCCTGGAGAGCCGCCGAAGCCTGGGGACTTGCTGCCAGGGATGGAAAGAACGGATACCGGCTGACGTTGGAAGCGGAGGCTGGAATATAATCGGCAGAGTGCAATATCGGCAGAGCACAGCGCCAGGCAGTAAAGTAATAAGCCAAGCGTAAACAGTTCTCCTGACTCATCATGCTTGGTGAAGGTGGAATTATAGCGCCCGCGCTTCAGACGACATGTTTAAGCCTTCCCTTACCCTTCGGGTGGGGGAGGTTTTTTGGTATTTGAATTTTTGCAAGGTGTAAAGTGAATGAAATCACAATCTATTTTTGCCGGAGTGGTAAATTAAAGCTATCAAGTTAATCCGGGAGGAACTGTTATGACCAGATATGAACAACAAAGAAATTTTCTGAAATCCAATTTTCATGAATTCAAACATATTAAAACAGACAAGATCAAAGGAATTGCCCAGCCGCCAATTGTTAAGCCGTTTGATCCGGAATCACTAATTATTGATCTGCCGAAGGTTAGCAGAGACGTAGTGAGTAAAGAGGATTTTTTTGATTGTATCGGGCAAAGAAGAAGTACACGCTTCTATTCTGCCGACACTTTGAGTCTGGAGGAGTTATCCTATTTATTATGGGCGACCCAAGGGATCACCGGCATGAGCAAGAACGGGCTTACGCTGCGGACCGTGCCCTGCAGTGGGGCGACACACACCTTTGAAACCTATTTAATGATTATGCGGGTAGAGGGCATTCCGCAAGGGATCTACAGATACCTCCCGGTGGAGCATAAGCTCCTATTTATGTTTGAATTAGATCAGCTGGAACAGAAGATTGATGCGATCACTTTGGATCAGCCCTTTGTCCCTAACTTTGCCCGCAAAGCTTCTGTGCTGTTTGCCTGGAGTACCACACCCTACCGCTCCGAATGGAAATATGATATTTCCGCCCACAAAAAAATCCTCATCGATGTAGGACATGTCTGCCAGAACCTGTATTTAGCCAGCGAATCCATTGGTGCAGGTGCCTGCGCCATTGGCATCTATGATCAGAAGCTGATTGATGAGGTTTTAGAGTTAGACGGCGATGAGGAGTTTGTTATCTATCTTGGCGCAGTGGGGAAGAAACGGGAATAGCTGCCTTGGCGAATTGAAAGTATAGCTTCCGTCTTCTGAGGCGACGCGTTTAAACCTTCCTTTACCCTTTGGGTGAGGGAAGGTTTTTTCACACCCTACCGGCAGTAATGTTGTACATATTGCAACTCTGAGCCCTAGATATCAAGGTATTTCATAGGGATTGTTGTATAAAATGCAGGCCTGTTGATTCCCCATATTATGGTATGGATATAATTCCCAAAACAACCTTGTTCCTGAGCAGACTAAGTTGAACCTGCCACTCCAGCGGAAGACTAAATATACGCCAATGCTGCATAAATTCCCAAAGGGTCAGTTGAGCAAAGGCAGGCACGTTGGGGTGGATTTCATCATAAACACGTCTCAAAAGTACATAGACCGCAAGGGCCACAAACAATTGGCTGTATACTGCATTTTCAGTGGTTCCAAATAGACATGGCACGTTCAGATGCTGTTTAATCCAGCGGAAAAAGACTTCAATTTCCCAGCGTGCCTTATAGATTTCAGCGATCACATAAGCAGACTCTTTTCTCAAATCGGTCACGACCCGTACGACTTCCCCCCGGTCATTCTCAAATTCTACGACCCGGTGGCGCTTAGCGGATTGGCACTTCCCTTGACCGATATAACAAGTAATATCACGAACAATGTTCGTTTCTCCCTCTGCGGGTCGCTGGAGGTTTCTCGGCTTCACCAAATGGAGATTGTCTTTGAGTCGAATCACAAACGACTGGCCCTGGAGCACATATTGATCCAATCTGCTGATTTTTCCGTACGCCCGATCCTGTACCAAAATGTAGTCCGTATCTGCCAAGACTTCTCCAAACGGAGCGTCATTGCGCTTCGCGATCGATTCCTCCACGTTCACGGGTGAACGCTGACCCTGCGAAAGAGCAACATGCAGCTTAATGCCCCCTCTGAATTTTTTGTACGAGGCCCAAGGCATTCGGGAGTTCGCCGCCGTGACCGTAGTCGAGTCAATCAGCAGAAGATCTTTAGGCAGATTCAGATGCCGCCGGGTTTGACGGTTACATTTCGTGACGAGCATTTGAAAGATACGTTTGAAGATTTCGTAAGGGACTTCACCGGCCTTGCCGGAAAGGGTGGAGTAATGAATCTCAGGCAAGTCAAAGTTTGGGCCTAAGCGGGCACTTTGCCGGAAGCCGTCCCATTTGTGGTAGCAGGCTTGGACAAAGTAATCGAGTAGCAACCCGACGGTCATTTTGGTTCCTCTATCCACGTAGTCCTTGGTTTGTCCGGTCACCATTTCGACTTCATCCGATGTTAACACTTGTTTGAAAACAGCTAAGAATGGGGTATATTTATTCATGAGGTCGCCTCATTTCGGTTTGGTTTGGTCGTACTTACCATTACCCGAAATGGCGGCCTTTTTTGTCCCTTTTTTTGGGAAATCAACACGCCTATATAAAATGCAAGAATTATCCGGTTAAGCCGCTTGGAGGAAGAGAAATCCTGCCTTTTGTACAACATTTTTGAATTTTGACCGAGATGAGTGGGAAAATGTTGTATTTTGTACAGGATTCTCAAAAGTAAGTGAGAGGGAGGTTTGTGGGCCCGTATCTATTCTCAATAATATATTGAAGATAGTCTGCTGCGCTCTGATTGATTGCTTCATCACCCGCCTGAAAGGAGGCTCCGAAGACGGCGAAATAGGGTAATGCGATCGCACCCACATGTCCTGCGCTGGCTTTAAAGGGTGCAATAACCTCATCTACAGTAAAAGAAACGGAACCGGCAGGCAGGTAATTTTCCTGCTTATCCCCAATGGACATAGCTATCCCCAGCTTCTTTCCTCTCAGCTTATTCCCGTTTGAACCATACGCCCAGCCGTGGGTGAAGACGTCATCCAGCCACTTTTTCAGTAAAGGCGGGTAACTATACCAATATAAAGGAAATTGAAAAATAATATGGCTGTGTGCTTCGAGTAAACTTTGCTCTTTCGGAACATCAATGCTCCAGTCCGGATATTCCTTGTAAAGCTCATGGATCGTAACTTCCTCTGGATGCTGCAGCAGCTCCTGTTTCCATCTTTTATTTACTCTTGAATTCTCAATATGAGGGTGTGCTAGGATCACAAGGGTTTTCATATTTAATCACCTTTCTGGCGGATATTGGTTTTGTGCAGCTGTTTATATTATTTTGGATGCCTGTAAAAATGTAAATACACACAATAAAGTAACATGGTTACCTCAAAGTGTGCATTGGACTCCGGATCGTTATATGGCATGATAGAAATCATAAGATAAGATAGGCTAAATTAATTAGGGTGTGATGAGGTGGAAGGTATGAAAGAATATCATTTAGGCATAGAAGCAACGCTTGAAATTCTCGGAGGAAAGTGGAAAGCGTTAATCATATGTAATCTAATGTCGGGTAAGAAACGGACAAGTGAATTACAGCGCAGTATCCCGGGCATCTCGCAAAAGGTTCTGATCCAGCAGCTCCGCGAACTTGAAAGGGACGGAATGATCGGCAGACAGGTCTATAATCAAATGCCGCCCAAAGTTGAATATTATATAACGGAATATGGAACTACAGCCAATGGAATTATTGACGTAATGTGTTCATGGGGCAGAGCCAACATTGCAATCAGACAGCAGCAGGGTGAAGATGTGGTGTTGCTGGAAAATATTCCGGACGATGAGTAAACCTGCGTTGCCTCACTATATAAAATGCCCGCCATTGACAATGGTTTGATATCAAACTATAATCCCTGTATGGAAACTAGAGATGTGATTTCGCTGATCTCCAAGATCAGGGAGAAGGTTAACCGGTTCATTGTTGCAGAGATGGTGAAGCAGGGGCTGGAAGGTATCGGCACTTCGCACGGGGACATTATTTATGCGCTGCTGCAGAAGCCCAGACTTACAATGGCAGAGATCTCCGCCAAAATTAATAAAGACAAATCGACCGTCACGGCACTGGTTGATAAGCTGGTCCGGCTTGGCATGGTGACGAAGGAAAGGGAGAAGGAGGACACCAGGTTTGTATACGTTGCTCTGACGGGGAAGGGGAGGGAGCTGGAAACGGTTTTTGAGGCGATATCTGCAGACATGCTGGAGCAGTTTTACCTCAATGTCACCGAACAGGAGAAGGAAGCGCTGCTGGGCATTCTAATTAAAATCAATAACAACTTCTAAAAAAATATATTATATAGTTTGATATCAAACTAAAGTTCAAAGGAGGAAATACTTGTGAGAGATTACACGACAGAATTGCCGCCGCACACAGAGAAATACATCGGAGAGAACGATCTGTATCTGCAGATATTTGCAGGAAGGAACCTCCCGGAGGATGCTGACCGCAGGCCTCCTTTACTGTTCGTGCATGGTGCCTTTACCGGAAGCTGGATGTGGAGCAAATACATTCCCCATTTTATCCGTGAAGGATGGACCTGTTATGTCATGAATCTGAGAAGCCATTACAGAAGCCGGGTGCTGGATATGACGGAGATAACCTTCGGGGACTATCTGGAGGATATAAGCGAGGTTATCGCTGAATGCGGGGCTCCGCCTATTGTGATCGGGTTCAGCATGGGCGGGATTCTAAGCCAAAAGCTGGCGGAAACGGCAGATCCGGCCGGGCTCGTGCTGATCGATTCAAGTATTTGTAAGGAAGTTCATGACCAGGTGCCTTACCGGGACATCGTCCGGACACAACCTGGCCTCGTAGTGCCTGCCCCGGTTCGTGAGGAGCTGACGGGCATAGATGAATCGGCAGAGGATATAGCTTTTCAAAGAAAGTACCTGACTATGGAGTCTGCCAAGGCGTTTAGCGCTTTTTCTTATCATTACGGTGCGGACGGAATCCCGGTGGACAGCCGGTCCATTAAGTGCCCTTGTCTGGTTATCCATGCTGTTAACTGTGCGGAGGACGACCGCCGGGGCAAAGTGAACGCAGAGCATTTCCATGCAGACTACAAAGGCCTGTGGGACACCACGCATACCGGTCTGCTCGTAGGGCAGCGGTATCTGGAAGCAGCGGAGACTGTTCTGGAGTGGCTGAGAAGAGAATTTTAACCAAAATAAGCATAAAGATCCGAGGTGACAAAATCTCGAATCTTTATGCTTTCTATTTGTTTGTTTATTGCTTGCAGTGGGCTATGAAATTCTCCAGCCACTCTATCGTTACCGTCTCACGCAGAATTGCGCCATCCAGCACAAGATAATCACCGAAATTATCGCTGTCGAGTGGGGGGATGCTGTCATACCGCTCTTTATTCCTGCTTAAATGCTTCAGTCTCTCCTGATGCTGATGCAGCTGATGCTCCAATAGATGAATCCGGGTGGCTATATCCAGATTATTGGAGAAGTACATTCTCAGCCGGAATACATCTTTAGGCGTAGGCTCAAGCGGCTCTTCTTTTTTCAGCCATTGCAAAAAAGCTTTCTTGCCCTGCTCCGTAATCGAATACAGTTTTTTCTCCAGTATTTCTCCGCTAATTTGGATCTCGAATACAATAAGTCCCTCATCCAGCAGCTTCTTTAATTCCGGATAGATCTGACTGTGCTTGGCATTCCAGAACTCACCTAAATCCTTGCCGAATTCCTTACCTATATCATAGCCAGTCATTGGCTCTTTGTTTAATAACCCCAAAATAGCGTATTTCAAAGTTCTCATAAGCTTCGCTTCCTATACATATTCGTCGTTTTCTACTTCGTTAGTATAGCATATTTAGCCAGTCGACAATAACATTTGTTACATATGTGAATAAACGTGTTTTATTAAACATATAAATATATACATGTTTGTATTGATATAAATAAGAGCCTGTGCTAATATGAAATCGGATTAGATGTGAATAAATTCACAATACGATTGATGAAGGAGAAGAAGATTGCAGTGGAACTTACAAAGAAGAGATGGATTATTCTGATTGCGAGCTGCTTTATTAACCTGTGTATTGGCTCAATCTACGCCTGGAGTGTGTTTGCTGCCCCGATGGCAGCGTATTTGAGCGGGCTGACAGGACTCAGCTTAACGCCGGGGGATTTGGCTATCGCTTTTACGATTACCAATTCAGTCGGTCCAATTACGATGATTTCAGGCGGATGGATTAATGACAGATTCGGGCCTAAGCGGGTAATTCTGGTAGGTGGCCTGTTATTCGGGGGCGGGATGATATTGTCCGGGTTTGCAACCTCGGTTAGCTTCCTGGTTCTTACGTACGGCATCGTACTTGGCCTTGGAACTGGCATGGTCTACGGCTGCACTATCAGTAACTCCATCAAGTTCTTCCCTGACAAACGGGGATTGGTTGGCGGAGTAACCACTGCTGCCTATGGATTAAGCTCGGTCATCATCCCTCCAATTGCCAATGGCTTGATTAGCTCGTCTGGAGTGAAATCAGCATTCTTAATCATCGGCAGCGCATTTCTTCTTATCATCTGCTCCGCTTCTTTCTTCATTGAGAAATGTCCGTCTGATTTCGTTCCGGCAGGCTGGACACCCAAGGTGCCGGGTACTGGCCGTTCTCTAAAAGGCGACAAAGACTGGAAAGGCATGCTGGCAAGTCCGCTATTCTACGTAATGATCCTGTTATTAATCAGCGGTGCTTTTGCCGGACTAATGTGTACCTCACAAGCTTCACCTATCGCTCAAAAAATGGTTGGCCTGTCTGCGGCGGCGGCAACGACTGTGGTTTCTGTACTGGCTCTGTTCAACACGGGCGGACGCATCCTGGCGGGCTATATTTCTGACAAAATCGGCCGGATCAACACGCTTACCTTTGCTTCACTCTTATCTGTAGTGGGGCTCACCCTGCTGTATATTTCAGGAGCTAATAGTGTGGCGACCTTCTATATCGGTATTTCTGTGATCGGCTTAAGCTTTGGCTCCCTGATGGGCGTATTCCCCGGATTTACTGCAGATCAGTTCGGTGCCAAGAATAATAGTGTGAATTATGGAATTATGTTTATCGGCTTTGCATTAGCGGGCTATTTTGGCCCGTCCATTATGAAGAATGTGTACAGTGCAGACGGCAGCTATCAGAGAGCCTTTGTGATTGCGGCCATCTTTGGCATCACCGGAATTATCCTGACCTTTGTCTATAAGTGGGCTGTCAAATATCAGGCGAGAACTGCTGCTAAGCCTCAGGAAGCTAGTATATAAAGAACAGAAGCAATGTATAGAGAGAAGGAGAATGAAATCATGATTAGAAAATATCCGAACCTGTCTAAACCCATCACAATTGGTAATGTAACCTTCAGAAATAGAATGTTTGGCTCTCCTATGGGCGGAACCGATATTACAGCAGACTGTACGATTGGACCCAAATCCACAGCGTTCTATGAATTAAGAGCTAAAGGCGGCGCTGCCTCAGTTACAGTCAGTGAAGTTGTTGTACATCCCGAAACCGAAGCCTCCCATATGTACCATCTGGACCTGGGAACTGTAGATTCTCTTGCCAGCTTTACTTATACTGCAGATGCCATCCGCCGTCACGGAGCTATTGCGAGTGTGGAGCTATCCCATTCCGGACAGTACGCCGGTACATATCTGACGGACAAGAATAAGAAGCAGGAATTGGCCCAGTGGGGGCCCAGCCCCGGAGTACGCCCAGACGGCAGGGAAGTGAAGGAGCTTACACAAGCACTAATTGATGACATCGTAGCAGCCTATGGCAGATGTGCCGGACTGGCTAAGAGAGCCGGTTATGAGATGATTATGGTCCATGGCGGACATGGCTGGCTGATCAATCAGTTCTTTTCTCCGTACTTCAACCGTAGAACCGACAAGTATGGCGGAACTTTGGAGAACCGGGTACGGTTTGCCCAGGAGGTTCTTGACAGTGTCCGCAACGCTGTAGGCCCTGGCTTCCCTATCGAGTTCAGAATAAGCGGTTCGGAGTTGTTTGAAGGCGGATATGACCTTACTGAAGGTATTGAAATTGCCAAGCTTGTCGAATCTAGAGTCGACCTGCTGCATGTATCTGCGGGCACGTATCAGACCGGCTTCGGAATCACCCATCCGTCGATGTTCTTGCCGCATGGCAGTAATGTGTATCTGGCTGCAGAGATCAAGAAGCATGTAAGTGTCCCCGTTGCTACGGTCGGCGGTTTAAATGACCCGGCTCAGATGGAAGAGATCATTGCCAGCGGTCAGGCGGATGTGGTTGAGATGGCCCGCGCACTGCTGGCTGATCCAGAGCTGCCCCGGAAGGTCATGAGCAACCGTGACGAGGACATTATTAAATGTCTGAGATGCTTCACCTGTATGGCGGAGCGTGCGGAGACCTCTACAAGACGCTGTACGGTGAACCCGTTAATCGGCCGTGAAATGGACGGGACAGAAATTTATCCTTCGGCTAATCCGCGTAAGGTTCTGGTAGCGGGTGCTGGCCCAGGCGGGCTGTATGCGGCGATGACTGCTGCCAAACGCGGACATCAGGTCATTTTATGTGAGAAGTCGGATGATGTGGGCGGTATTCTGCGGGGAGAGCAGGCGCTGCCCTTCAAATATGAGATGTATGAGCTGGGAGTTACTCTCGGGAAATTAGCCAAAGACGCAGGCGTCGAGATTCGTCTAAATACACCTGTGACCCAAGCGTATGTTGATAATGAAAATGTGGATGCGTTAATTATAGCTGTCGGTTCCGCAGCCATTGTTCCGCCAATCCCGGGACTTGATGGTGATAATGTAGTTGTAGTTAATGACTACTATCTGGAGAAAGATAAGATTACCGATAGTGTGGTTGTACTGGGAGGCGGCCTTGCGGGCAGTGAAGCAGCGATTCACCTTGCCCAGGAAGGCAAAACGGTACATTTGGTCGAGATGAGAACTGAGCTGGCACCGGATGCCAATATCAGACATCGCCCGATTATGCTGAAGGAGATCGACAAGCTGAATATTAAGGTTCATCTGGGGTATAAAGGGTTATGTGTTACGCCGGAGGGCGTAGTTTGCCTGAATCCAAGCGGGGAAGAGCAGCTGATTCCGGGAACCTCCGTAATATGTGCACTTGGACAACGGGCAAGAAGAGATATCGTAGAGGAGTTAATTGATTGTGCTCCTTATGTGGCTCAGATCGGGGACTGTGTAAAAGCGTCAACGATCACTACTGCAATTTATCAGGGATATCATGCAGCGCTTGATATTTAGTTTGACACATATCCCCCCAGGGGGATAATAGGTGTAGATGTTTATATAGGATATGGGGAATTCCATAGGCAACAAAGCAAAGAACTGCGGTCATTTGGGCGATCCTCGCGGCTGCACTATATGCAATCCGCACGCCGGTATCCAAAGAGCTATATCAAAGGGTTCGGTTCAGGGTTAGGCGCACGAAATAAATAAAAGGCCGCATGAACCGGATGATCCGGTTCCTTGCGGCCTTGTTTGAGTGTGGATTTTTAAGTATCAAATATTGTTCAATCTATATACATCCGGTTAGATTAATGGAATTTGACAGTCTTGATCCGTGATTCCTGTTCGTAAGTAAGCGGGCTTGGCGTTTGCGGTGTGTGCAAATGGCGCTCTACGCTGTATTCCATTTTCCGGTAGTCTTCTTCTCCCGAAGCCATCCCAGGCTGCCACATTCCGGTTACCCAATTCTTCAGTTCCTTAATTCCTGCCAGCATTGCATTCATCCTCCTTGGCGATGAAATCCGATGGAAAATAGGGTTTCGATCACTTTTGTTTACGCTTTCATTATAACACGGATCAGTCGAAAATCAAAGGTGTGTCCGTGTGAAATAGACAATAAAAGAGTACAAAGTGTGAATTGGAGAGGCTTTGTACTTTGTGAAAGGAGTTATGTCCTTGTGGGAGAGACAATAGGGGATGAGGAATGGTAAAAGAAAAAGCGACTGCCGGATATGGCGGTCGCTTGCAGCAAACTCCTGTAGGGAAAGCTTATTTGATACGTTTCAATGCGGCTTCCTGATCAATAGAACGTCTGGCCAGTATGTCCAGTGTAGCATCATGTAAGGTCAATGTTTTGTCTATCCGCTCAAGAGTGTCCCGGGTTACACTGACTTCAGCATTGACTTCGGATACAGCCTGCTGGATCAGCGGGATCAGCTTCGTATCTTCTTTGATGCTGTCAATATCAGCCTTCAATATGCTCAGCTCGGACTTCATTCCCTGTAATTCCGTAAGAATCTGCTGCAAAATCGGATCACTCATCGTCACAGCTCCTCGAATATTATTTACATTAGAAGCGGGCTCTTGTAATTATGTTTAACTATTATAGCATAAGCCGGATGGACAGGCTGTGGAAAAAGAGCAAAATAGCTGAAGCGAGGCATTCCTGCTGGAGCACAGAAATTCTCTAATTATGAGTGTTTTTTACACTAATAATTGGGATATTTACCAATCAAAAAAGATGCTATATTGATTTTGGTAAGCGGTTGCATAAAATCATGAAGCTGATTTTATGCATCAGCCGATCACAACAAACCGGGAGGAATAAACGATCCATGCCAAAAAAGAAATCGTTTCTGTCATTCATCTTCACCACGGTCTTGCTGCTCGCTATGGTCACACCGATGGTCTCTGCTGCAACGGAAGAACAGGCGCCGCAGGAGCAGGCAGCCGTAGCTGCCGCTGCATCCACAGGTCTTCAATCCTACGTAGATGCCATGCAGCCGGGATGGAATCTGGGCAATTCACTGGATGCGACCGGAGCCGATGAGACTTCCTGGGGCAACCCGGCTGTCACACAGGCTCTAATCAAGAAAATTGCTGCCCAAGGCTATAAGAGCATCCGGATTCCCGTGACCTGGGATGTACATACAGGAGCGGCTGCCCCGTATACAGTGGATGCAGCCTATCTGTCCCGTGTCCAGCAGGTTGTTGATTGGGCAGTAGCGGAAAATCTGTATGTCATGATCAACGTTCATCATGATTCCTGGCTGTGGATCAGCAGAATGGAGCAGCAGCATGATCTGGTACTGGCCCGCTATAAGGCGGTCTGGACACAGATTGCGAACCGCTTCAAGGGATATTCCAGCAAGCTGATGTTCGAGAGCGTCAATGAGCCGCGTTTCACCGATGGCGGAACGACGGATGAAGCGAAGGCTATTCAGATGCTAGATGAGCTGAATGTGGCTTTCCATGGCATCGTCAGAGCCTCCGGCGGAAATAATGCGACCCGTCCGCTGGTGCTGTCCACGCTGGAAGCTTCACCGACGCAGACCCGGATGGATGCACTGTACCAGACCATCAGCAGGCTGAACGACTCCAATCTGATCGCGACCGTACACTATTACGGGTTCTGGCCGTTCAGTGTCAATATTGCCGGTTATACCAGGTTCGAGACCGATACCCAGAACGATATCGTGACTACCTTTAATAATGTCTATAACACCTTTACCGCCAGAGGCATTCCCGTTATTGTGGGCGAGTATGGGCTGCTTGGTTTTGACAAGAATACAGATGTGATCGAGCAGGGGGAGAAGTTGAAATTTTTTGAATATCTGGCTTATTATCTGAAGTCCAAGCAAATTACACCGATGCTGTGGGACAATGGCCAGCATTTCGGCCGTACATCCTTCCAGTGGTCCGATCCGCAGCTCTACAATATGATGAAGGCCAGCTGGACCGGCCGCTCGTCCACTGCTGAAAGCGATCTCATTCATTTGAAAAAGGGTGCCGCAGCCAAGGATGTGACGGTTAAGCTGAATCTGAACGGCAATACGCTCTCTTCAATTCTATACGGCAGCCAGCAGCTGGTGCAGGGAACGGATTATACCCTAAGCGGTGACCAGCTGACGTTCAAAGCAGCGAAGCTCACCAGCCTGACATCTTCCGGTAAGCTTGGTGTCAATGCGGTATTGACGGCCCGCTTCAATAAGGCCGCGGATTGGATTTTAAATGTAATTCTCTATAATACGCCTAAGTTGAGCAATGTTCAGGGAACGGTCAGTGCTTTTAAAATACCCGCTGTGTTTAATGGCGATACTCTGGCTACCATGGAAGCCGTTTATGCTTCAGGAGGGAATGCCGGCCCGCAAAACTGGACGTCTTATAAAGAATTTGCTTATACGTTTACGCCTTCCTATACCACGGGTGAAATCAGTCTGCTGCCGGCGTTCTTCAATGAAGTGAACAATGGTGACGTAATCCTGAAGTTCCATTTCTGGAGCGGCGAAGTCGTGAATTACAAAATCACCAAGAGCGGAACGAGCGTTACCGGTACGGCAATGTAATTGTAATTTGAGCAGAGCATGTCCAAGAGCCTTCTTTTATCCTGCGTGATGAAAGAGGGTTTTTTATTGCGGTATGCCAAATAAACGGAATCCTGGCGGAGTCACGTATGCTTGCCCGCCTGTGATCACACATCAATAATTATTTCAATTTATAAATATACAAAATAGGGCAATGGGTGTAAAATTGCATTAACTAGGTCTTCCCGGCGAGCAGAATAGGAATCGGTATCCATAGAAACGAGTGCCGTGCTTTGAAGGGCGGCATGAACGTTTCTACTTCTATGCCCATATGTGAATAAATGCGCATGGACCTCTGGCCTGAGGGGGCTATGCCGCACTACACCACAGGATGATCCTGTTCCCGGAAGCAGAAGCGAAGCAACAGCAAGCAGATGAAGAGAAAAGAGACGGAGGAATTAAGATTCATGGAGAGAAAAAACTGGAAGCACCTTATGAAAATAGCAATGTTGACTGCTGCGGTTGGTCTGGTAGCGGCTGGCTGCGGAAATTCGAATAATGCCAATGCAGGCAATGCCAATACTGCAAGTACCGGAAATGCTGCGGAAGCTCCCGCCGAGGCGGTTACAATATCGCTGGGTCTGCTGCCTTCTATTGATGCGATTCCGTTTATTATTGCGCATGAGCAAGGCTTTGATAAACAGCATAATGTAAACCTCGATATCCAGACCTTCAAGAGCGCCAAGGACCGTGATGTAGCTTTTCAAGCCGGCAAAGTAGATGGTCTCAGCGCAGATCTTGTAGCGATTTCCATCTATAATGAAGCGGGACTGGATGTCAAAATTACCAGTACTACCACGGGTGAATTTGATCTGCTGACCGGAAATGCTGAAGTCAAAGAGGTGAAGGATCTGAAGGGCAAAACTGTCATTCTGTCCAAGAATACCTCAACCCAATATACCGTGGCGATGATGCTGAAGCAGGCCGGTCTGACTGAAGACGATATTACAGTGACCGAAGTGCCGCAGATTCCAACCCGTCTGGAGCTGCTCAAGAATAATAAAGCCGATGCAGCCGTCCTTCCGGAGCCGTTCGTGACCATGGGCAAAACTGCTGGCCTGCGTGTCCTCAGCTCGACCCATAGTGCGGGAATCAATCCGTTCGTGCTGGCTTTCCCGCAGAGTGCGATTGATGCCAAGGGACAAGGTATCCGTGATATGTACGCCGCTTATGATGAAGCTGTAGATTATATGAAAACGCATGACCAGTCGGAATATATCGATCTGATTATCAAGGAAGTGGGTTATCCGGACACGCTGAAGAATGAGATTAAGGTGCCGGAATATCTCCCTGCTTACCAGGTGGATGTGAAGGAAGTAGAAGCGGCCTTCGCCTGGGCGCGTGAAAAAGGACTGCTCACCAAAAATATATCGGCTGAAGAAGTGATCTCCGATGTCCAGTTTAAAGAATAGCGGACTCCGCATTAACAACCTTCATGTAGCCTACGAAAAGGGACAGCTGGCACTCAGAGAGATGAATCTGACCCTGCCGGAGCATGGAATATACACAGTAATCGGTCCTTCCGGCAGCGGCAAATCCACGCTGCTGCGGGCGATTGCCGGCCTGCTGCCGGGGTATGAGGGGGAACTGCTCTTCAACGGCAGATCCGTCCATGAGAAGGAGACGCTGATTGGCCTGGTGCCGCAGAATTATGGCCTGCTGCCCTGGAAGACAGTCCGTGACAATATCAGGATTGCCATGAAGATTGCCCGCCCCGGCAGCGGGAGCACAAACAGGCAAGAGCAGGACGGGCAAATCCTGCATTGGCTGGAGTCCATGGGCATAGCCGGGCTGGCCGGCCGGTTTCCGCTCTCGCTCAGCGGAGGACAGCAGCAGCGGGTGGCTATTGCCCGTGCATTCGCCATTCTGCCGACTATTCTGCTGCTGGACGAGCCGTTCTCGGCGCTGGATGCCATTACGCGGGAAGGGCTGCAGCAGATTTTTATCGACAACTGGCAGGCGCATCCGGCAACCACGCTGTTCGTCACCCATGATATAGAAGAAGCGATTCTCCTGGGACAGAAGATTATCGTGATGCTGCCCGGGCAACAGGAGCCGCCGGAGATTCTCGATAACTCCGCTGTGTTTGCCATGAAGCATGTGGACAAGCGGGAGAGCGATGAGTATTTCGAGCAAAGTAAGAGAATCAGAAAGGTAATGATGGAGAAATGGTGAAAAAACGGCATCTCCCTCACCTGCTGCGGCTGCTGTTCGTTTTTGCGGGCATGAATGTAATCTGGTATATAGCCTATCTGCTGATGAATCATTCCATTCTGCCAAGTCCGGGTGCAGTCTATGAAGCTATGTTTCATCTGGGTGCGCGTGATGTGGCGCTGAACGTCGGCTACAGCCTGCTCCGGATCTTCGAGGGTGTGCTGCTGGCGCTGCTGCTCGGACTGATGGTAGGCCTGCTGATGGGCCGCTCTCCACTCTGGAACAGGCTGCTGGATCCGGTAGTGTATCTGACCTATCCGATTCCCAAGATTGCGCTATTGCCTGTAGTGATGCTGTTCTTCGGCCTCGGAGAGACCTCCAAAGTGCTGATGATCATGCTGATCCTGCTGTTCCAGGTAATCATATCCGTACGTGATGGTGTGAAGGCGATCCCTGAGAGTACATATGATGTTCTGACGAGCATCGGCGCCAGCTCCATGCAGAAGTTCTGGAATGTGACGCTCCCCGGCGCATTGTCGGTCATTCTCAGCACCATTCGTATCTCCCTTGGAACGGCAATATCGGTGCTGTTCTTCACCGAAATTTACGGTACGGAGCATGGCATGGGCTTCTTCATTATGGATGCCTGGCTGCGGCTGGATTATCCGGAGATGTATGCGGGAATTATGCTGTTCAGTCTGGTAGGCTTTGTCCTTTTCCTGCTGGTGGATCTGCTGGATTACCGGTTTATGAAGTGGCGGCGGTAGTCTGTACACGGGTATTGTCCGCATAAGGACGGTGCCCGTTTCTTTTGAAATATAAGAATTTATATGTTTCACACGATAACTTATCCTTCTATTTCTCGCTGAAACAACACCGTCCCTTAAAAGGACGGCAAAGCCGTTTCTACTTGTTTGAGAATGCTGTAATTTCCTGTCGCAAATATAACATGGTAAATATATCTAAATATAATTATAATTAGAATATTCATGTTACTTATTTGAGGAGGATGAAATGTTTTGAACAGTAAACGCAATCAATTTATTCAGCAAACCGCCCGGACAGCCCTGATTACTTCGGTAGCGCTTGCATTACTGCTGCCTGGCGGGCTGGCTGCTGCGGATTCCAGCTACACTTCGGTAAGGGTGCCTCTCTCCACAGCAGCTGCCGGACAGGCCGCCAATTCCGCAGCCCCGGACCCGGCCAAGGCCAAAATCACACAGGAGCAGGCCATTGCCAAGCTAAGAGAGCTGTTTCCCGTTCTGAAGGAAGCGACGGTATCCAATGTACGGCTTGGCACGGATTCTTACCCTCCTTCCGGGAACCAGATGGTGTGGAATGTCCAGTGGCAGTACCAGCTGGGCAGCTCAGGTTACGGGTTCTCCAGTTTGGTCGATGCGATGACAGGTGATCTGGTGAATACGTATATTTCTTATCCTATGTTGAGGGAGAATGCCTTTTACCCTCCGGAATTCTCCCGGGAGGAGGCGCTGGCGAAAGCCCGCAGCTTCATTGCCGCGGCCGCACCATCCCTGGCAGCCAAGGACCTTGTACTGGATGATAACGACCCGACTTATATGGGCAGGGACGCGCTCTTTGGTATGTTTGAATATAGATTTCCGTTCAGAATCTTGAGAAACGGGCTTCCCTCGGCAGCGGATATGCTGAACATCTCCGTCGATGGAAACGGGAATATCGTTCAATTCAGCAAACCGGCTACAGACGGAGTGTATCCGTCAGCGAAGCCGGCGGTCTCCCCGGAATCAGCTAGCAAGCAATTTGCCGGGAACTTTAAGGTTGGCCTCTATTATATCCCTATATATAAAGATGGCGCGGCAGTGCGCTGGATTTTGGGCTGGCGCCCTGAGAGTGAATCCCTTTCCCTTGTAGATGCCCAGACTGGCAAAAGCATAGATAATGAAGGCGAAGCAATTACGGCGGCTGTCACTTATGAGGCGGTTCCAGAGCGGAAGAATACTTTCCAGCCTGCAAGCGCCGCCGGGCTGACCGCAGCTGCAGCGGCGAAGCTGGTACAGCAGGTCGCTGCGATTCCTGCAGAACGCAAGCTTTCAGGCCAGAACTCTGGCGTGAATTCCCAGAATGATAAGCAAAAGCTCTGGAGATTATCCTGGGAAGCAAGTCGCACGGCTGCTAATATGGCAATGCCGGAGCGTACGTACGCTGAAGTAGACTCCAGCACCGGAGAAATCATTCAATTCCAGCTGGAGCAGTATGGAGGCCAGGCATTGAAGGAACAGCCTGCACCTGCAGGCGGAACCAAACTGACGCAGGCACAAGCTAAGGAGAGGGCGATAGAACTTATCAACCGTCTGTATCCTAAGGCCAGCGGAAGTCTTAAGCTGGCTGAGCATGGAGGGAAGTGGAGTATCCTTGAGGACGGGAAGGGGTACCGTTACCAGTTCTTGCGCTATTATCAGGGTATTCCGGTTAGTGACAGTAATATAGTCATGACTATGGATGTTTACGGCAGACTGCAAAGCTACATGAATACAGGCAACACCGGTTATGAAGCGCTCAAAGATAAGCCTGTTCCGGCAGTTTCCGGGGCGGAAGCACTTCAGAGCTATCTCGGCCGATATGATCTGAAGCTGCAGTACAGCAGTATAGGCGGATATAATATAGACAATAAGTATGTTGAACCGGTAGTTAAGCTGGTATATGCTCCGACTCCGGCAGATTCTCAGGATACCTATAAGGTACTGGATGCGCAAACTAAGGAATGGGTCACGACCTACGAGAGCCCGTTGCAGTCACGGAGTGGAGCGGGGGCAGTTGATCTTAAGGGGCATGCAGCAGAGCAGGCACTGACCGAGCTGCTGAAATACGGCGTGCTGAGCGTAGATGCGGATAAGAAGGTGAATCCGGACCAGGAGATAACGGCCGGAGACTGGTTCACCCTGATTGCCAGATCCTCAACACCGTATTATGCAGGGTATTCGAATGGTTCTGAACCTAAAGCCGTGGCTGGAGTGAGTCCGGACAGCCCTTATTATGAAGCCGTCAGCTATGCGGCAGAGCGTGAATGGATCAGCAGAGGGGCTGCGCTGCAGCCTGAGAGTAAGTTAAGCCGCGAACAGCTTGCTGTTCTGCTGGCCTCCTTCCTGAAGTACGATAAGCTTTCGGCTTTTCTGGGTAATGATTCTGTCATAACCGGCTTCAGTGACAATGCGGCAATTCAGGATAAAGGGGCAGTAGCACTGGCTGTTAAGCTGGGATTGCTGCAGGGAGAGAACGGGAAGTTCAATCCACAGCAGATTGTAACCAAAGCGCAGGCAGCTAATGTGATCATGAAGCTCGTAGAGCTGCAGGGCAGAACCGATCAGGTGATCGGCCAATAGAGAATGGAGCACAGCAAAGCCCGTTTCCGCCACTATGGCGGGAACGGGCTTTTTGACGTCGCATTATGAAGTGGAGAAGCTTATTTGCCGAGCTGTTTGTCGACTTCCTTGACGGGATTCTCGCCGACATTGTCTTCGGTCTTGATGCTGCTCATGAACCAGCCTGTAGCCGCAATAATAATCAGAACCACGTAGAAGGTCAGTTTCCACCAGGTGCTATGCGCGAAGTCTTCAGACAATACACCCAGCGAAGGATGTGCAAGAGTGATGACGGCAAGCTTAATCCCTACCCAGCCGACAATGAAGAAGGCGGCAATTTCGAGACCTGGACGTGTGTGGAGCAATTTGACGAAGAAAGAAGCGGCAAACCGCATAATAACCAGGCCGATGAATCCGCCCGCAAAGATTACCAGGAACTGTCCGCCGTCAAGTCCGCCAATGTGGCCGATTCCGCTTGGCGGAAGAGCAACGGCGAGGGCAACAGCTGCGAGGATGGAGTCTACTGCAAAGGCGATATCTGCAATCTCAACCTTAAGTACGGTGAACCAGAAGCTGGATTTCTTCTTGTTGACAGCCCCGGAAGTGCCGCTTTCAGCTGCTTCATCCGTGACCGGTTTCTTGAACAGCAATTTCCGGAAGATATGATTCCCCGCGATAAATAACAGATAAATTGCGCCGATAGCTTGTACCTGCCAGATGTCGACCAGATAAGAGATGACGAAAAGTGATCCAAACCGGAACACAAACGCTCCTGCCAATCCGTAAAAGAGCGCCTTCTTACGTTCCTCATCAGGAAGATGTTTAACCATGATTGCCAATACAAGTGCGTTGTCTGCGGCAAGCAGCCCTTCCAGTGCGACCAGAACGAGCAATACCCATCCGTATTCTAATAATAATCCCCAATCCATTGCTGTTTCCTCCTCATGTGGCTCTGGATACTTTTCGTAAAAAATACCCTTATTACCATTATTGTAACCAAAACTATATAAAAAAGACCTTTACCAAACAGATTAGCCTTTGGAATAAAGGTAACCTGATTGGTAAAGGTCTCGCTAACAATGATAAATTGCCGATAAAACCGGAGAATATCCTCATATTCTCGTATTGACGATTTTATCTAACAGCTACTCCCCTTTACGGGATATATGAAATTTTAGGATTTACGTATCTGACTAAAAGTATCATATATGAGTTGAGAGGCGTTGTCAATGTTTATGAGAATAAATATCATCAGGAAATGATTGTTTTGAAAACGGAAACATGGCATATACGAGTCATATAACTTGACATACCATATGTCGAAACTGCAAACATAAGGAAATTAAGGGCAAATCAAGCTTTAAGCTAATTGACGATGCCCTGTTATGAAAATATGATGAGACTAATTAAAGCAGCAAGCAAGGTTTGTGTTAATTAACATAACATTAAACCGAGCTGGCAGCCAGTTGACTGTCGCATATGGGAATGTCAGGGAAGCTTAGCTTACAAAACTTGAGTGATGCTTCCGAAGCGAGTTTTACTGCGAAGTGGTTTCAAGGAGTGGATACTCCGTAAATCTAAGCGAATGCTTCCGAAGCGAGTTTTGTACGAAGATTGTACAAGGAAGCTTAGCTTACAAATCTTTTAGGAGGTGGGAAATGATGCAGCCGTCATGTATATCAAGTGAAGCGGAGGAGGAGATTAGCCGCCACCCTTGCTACAGCGAGGAGGCCCACCGGTTTTATGCCCGGATGCACATCCCGGTTGCTCCCGCCTGTAACATCCAGTGCAATTACTGCAACCGCAAGTTCGACTGTGTAAATGAAAGCAGGCCGGGTGTGGTCAGTGAAGTGCTTACTCCGGAGCAGGCAGAACGCAAGGTGAGGGGCGTTGCCGCCCAGCTGATGCAGCTCTCGGTTGTGGGTGTAGCCGGACCCGGAGATCCTCTGGCGAATCCGGAGCAGACATTTGATACCTTTGCCCGGGTCAAGAAGTATGTGCCAGACGTGTCCCTTTGCCTCAGTACCAACGGACTTACGCTGTACCGGCATGTGGATGAGATTATCGAGCTTGGCATCCGGCATGTCACCATCACCATCAATGCCATTGATCCTGATGTCGGCCAGGCGATTTATCCCTGGGTATTCGATGAAGGGGTCCGGTACGAAGGAAGGGAAGCAGCTGAGCTGCTGATCAGCCGCCAATTGCTGGGGCTTGAGATGCTGGCGAAGCTGGGGATTCTGGTCAAAGTGAATTCGATTATGATTCCGGGGGTCAACGATCATCATCTGCCCGCCGTGTCCCAAAGAGTAAAAGAACTCGGGGCCACGCTGCATAATGTAACACCGCTGATTATCGCGCCGGGCAGCCAATACGAAGCGGATGGACGCAAAGCGCCCCGTCCGAAGGAATTGCTTAACCTGCAGGAGCTGCTAGGCCGTGACGGGATGAAGGTCATGCGCCATTGCCGCCAATGCCGGGCGGATGCGATCGGGCTGCTTGGCCAGGACCGCAATCAGGATTTCCCGCTTGAAGCGATGGAAGCTGAACCGGTCATTAATGAAGAAGCCAGGGCAATGTTCCAGAGTGAGTTGGATACCAAAATCCGCGAGCGCGTTAAAGCCAAGCAGGCCAGACGCATTCAGGCAGGCGGGCCGAAGACCAGAGTCGCAGTTGCCACTAGAGGCGGCGATAAGGTGAATCAGCATTTCGGTCATGCCACTGAGTTTCTGATTTACGACACTGACGGCGCAGATGTACAACTCCTGGGTGTCCGCAAAATACAAGCATACTGTCATGGCAAAGCAGACTGTAACGGCGACAAAGCCGCCACGCTGCAAGAAATCATCTCCATTCTAAGTGATTGCCGCATTCTTCTCTGCTCCGGTATCGGCGATGCTCCAAGAGCCAGCCTGAACAAGATCGGAGTCCTGCCCCTCGTCCGCAAAGGCGGAATTCAGGAAGCCATTCTCGAAAGCGTCAAGTACAGCTCTTATTTTGAAAATATAAACATTTCGAAGGGATGATGAACAATGAGACAAATAGCTTTCTACGGTAAAGGCGGTATCGGTAAATCGACAACTTCACAAAACACCCTGGCTCAGCTGGCTACAAAATTCGGACAAAGAATAATGATCGTAGGCTGTGACCCTAAGGCAGACTCTACCCGTCTGATCCTGAACACGAAAGCCCAGAACTCGGTGCTTGAACTGGCGGCTGAGCTTGGCTCGGTAGAGGATCTTGAGCTTGAAGATGTATTGCAGACAGGTTTCGGTGACATTATCAACGTAGAATGCGGCGGCCCTGAACCTGGAGTAGGATGCGCAGGACGCGGGATCATCACCGCCATTAACTTCCTGGAACAGGAAGGTGCCTATCAGGATCTGGACTTCGTATCCTATGACGTGCTTGGTGACGTTGTATGCGGCGGTTTCGCAATGCCAATCCGCGAAGGCAAGGCGCAAGAGATCTACATTGTCTGTTCCGGTGAGATGATGGCGATGTACGCAGCGAACAATATCGCCCGCGGTATCCTGAAGTATGCTACCAGCGGCGGTGTAAGACTGGGCGGCCTGATCTGCAACAGCCGTAACACGGACCGTGAAGATGAGCTGATTATGGAGCTGGCCCGCCGTCTGAACACACAGATGATTCACTTTGTGCCGCGCGATAACATCGTTCAGCATGCCGAGCTGCGCAGAATGACCGTTGCCCAATATAACCCTACCCATCAGCAGGCGAAAGAATATGAAACGCTGGCTGAGAAAATCCTCAATAACAAAATGCTGACCATCCCTACTCCGATTTCCATGGAAGAGCTGGAAGAGCTGCTGATGGAATTCGGCATCATCGAAGATGAAGAAGCTGCGATCAAGAAGCTGCAGGCTTCCGGTCAATAAGACTCTAAGCCGTAATCTACAGAGTGATCCGGTGAACGGGAGTGGAGAGACGGCCTTCGCCGGATCATCTCAGGTGGTATTAGCCACGCAGGCGGCTTAGACGTCCTGCATCAAGAAAAGGAGGGTCAATACATGGGACTGAATATCGAAGAAAATAAAAAACTGGTAGAAGAAGTTCTGGAAGCTTACCCGAAAAAAGCGAAGAAAGACCGCGAGAAGCATTTCCAGGTTGCTACAGATAATGCAATAGATTGCGGGACCTGCGCAGTCAAGTCCAATATTAAATCCCGTCCGGGTGTGATGACCCCGCGCGGTTGTGCTTATGCAGGCTCCAAAGGGGTAGTATGGGGCCCGATCAAGGATATGGTTCACATTAGTCACGGCCCTGTCGGCTGCGGTCAATACAGCTGGGGCTCACGCCGTAACTTTGCGAACGGGACGCTCGGTATTGATAATTTTACAGCTATGCAGATCACCAGTGATTTTCAGGAGACGGATATTGTCTTCGGCGGAGACAAGAAGCTGGCCGTAATCATGCGTGAGATTACCGAGATGTTCCCGCTGGCCAAAGGGATCTCGGTTCAATCCGAGTGCCCGGTCGGTCTGATTGGTGATGATATTGAAGCGGTATCCAAAAAGATGTCCAAAGAGCTGGATATGCCGATTGTTCCCGTCCGCTGTGAAGGGTTCCGGGGGGTCAGCCAATCCCTGGGTCACCATATTGCGAACGATGCAATCCGCGATTTCGTCATGGGCCGTGCGGAGCTGGCGGAGACCGGTCCGTATGATGTCAACATTATCGGCGACTATAATATCGGCGGTGATGCCTGGGCATCCCGTATTCTGCTGGAGGAGATGGGCCTGCGCGTGATTGCCCAGTGGTCCGGTGACGGCTCCCTCAATGAGCTGGAAGTAGCCCACAAGGCGAAGCTGAACCTGATTCACTGCCACCGTTCGATGAACTATATGGTAGATCATATGGAGAAGGCCTACGGTATACCTTGGCTGGAATACAACTTCTTCGGACCGACCAAGACCTATGAGAGTCTGCGGGCGATCGCCGCTCTGTTCGATGCTACGATTCAGGAAAACTGCGAGAGAATGATTGCCAAATATAAGCCGGTGATGGATGCCATTATCCATAAATTCAGACCCCGGCTGGAGAACAAAACGGTCATGCTGATGATCGGCGGATTACGTTCCCGCCATACCATCGGAGCGTATGAGGATTTGGGGATGGATATCGTAGCTTCCGGTTACGAATTCGCCCATAAGGATGATTATGAGAAGATGCTTCCGATGCTGCAGGAAGGAACGATCATTATGGATGACCCAACAGCCTATGAGCTGGAAGAGATCACCCAGAGAATGAACATAGATCTGGTAGGTTCAGGTGTGAAAGAGAAGTATGTGTATCACAAAATGGGGGTTCCGTTCCGCCAGATGCACTCCTGGGATTACAGCGGCCCGTACCACGGCTTCGACGGCTTTAAGGTTTTTGCCAAGGACATGGATATGACAGTGAACAGCCCGGTATGGGATCTGGTGACCCGGAAATCCAAAATCCAGCCAGAGGAGGCGAGCATATGAGCAAGGACGATCTGAACATTAAAGACAATACCAGCTTGTTTAAGGAAGAACGTTATGTTCAGCAGCGGGAGAACAAGAAACAGTTCGAAGCGCCTTGCAGCGAGCAGGAAACTGCTGAAGCACTCGCTTACTCCAAATCCGCTGAATATATGGAAAAGAACTTTGGCCGCCAGAATGTGGTCATCAATCCGCATAAAGCCTGCCAGCCGCTGGGTTCCGTAATGGCCGCGCTCGGATTCGAGAAAACACTGCCGTTTGTACACGGCTCGCAGGGCTGCAACGCCTACTTCCGCAGCCATCTCAGCCGTCACTTTAAAGAACCCACGCCATCCGTTTCCACTTCAATGACCGAGGATGCGGCCGTATTCGGCGGAATGAATAACCTGATCGACGGTCTGGAGAACAGTGTCGCGCTGTACAAACCGGAGATGGTTGCCATCTGTACCACCTGTATGGCTGAGGTTATCGGGGATGACCTCAACTCTTTTATCGGCAATGCCCGGATCAAAGGGGTGATTAGTGAAGAATACCCGGTAGCTTTCTGCAACACACCAAGCTTCGTAGGTTCGCATATCACAGGCTATGACGCCATGATCAAAGGCATTCTGAGCTACCTCTATACCCGTTCGGGAATCGAGAGTAAGCCGGGAAGCGGTGCGGAAAGCGGAGAGAAACTGAATGTTCTGCTGGGGTTCGAGCCGTACACCGGCAACTTTGCTGAACTGCGCAAGATTCTGGCGGCTTTTGATACGAAGTACACCATCCTGGGAGACCACAGCGGAAACTATGACTCACCTGCTACAGGAGAATACGAGTATTACTATGGCGGCACGAAGCTTGAGGATGTTCCGCAGGCAGCGAATGCACTGGGAACCCTGTCTCTGCAAAAATATACGCTGAAAAAGACGCAGGAATATATCAGCGGAACCTGGAAGCAGCAAATCTCCGCATTATCGACACCGCTTGGGATTAAAGGTACTGATAAATTGCTGGAAACGATCAGCGAACTGACCGGCTTGCCGGTTCCTGCTCCACTTACCGAAGAACGCGGCCGCGTAGTAGATGCGCTCATGGACAGTCATCCTTACCTGCACGGCAAGCGGGTTGCGCTTGTAGGTGATCCGGATCTGCTGATCGGTCTGATCGGATTCTGTCTGGAAACCGGGATGGAGCCGGTGCATATCGTCTGCTCGAACGGTGATGTTGATTACAATGAAGTGAAGTTCAAGGATGAAGCAGAGGCGCTGCTGGCGGCAAGTCCCTACGGTTCAGAAGCAACTGTGCATGTGGGTAAAGACCTGTGGCATATGCGCTCGCTGCTGCTGAATGATACGGTTGATCTGGCAATCGGCAGCTCCCATCTGAAATTCGCCGCCAAGGATGCCGATGTTCCGCTGATCCGGGTCGGATTCCCGATCTTTGACCGTCATCATATGCACCGTTATCCCATTATCGGGTATCAGGGGACGTTAAATCTGCTTAGCTTGATTGTGAATACCATCCTCCAGCAGCTCGATGATAATAATTCCGGATTTAACTTTGAGCTGGTGCGCTAAACATAGTTTTATCAGCTATCTAAGTTAAAGTGATCACTAAGAGTGAGAGGGATTACTGAAAATTTCTGAAATGAAATGTATATTATCAATGTAATTATTTGAATAAATGTAAAAATACTCAACCTGGCATCCTTCGTCCCCCGGTACATTTCGGCAGCGGTTATTATGACCGGAATCCGCGGGGGCAGCGGAGGGCCGGGATTCTTGCCATCATGTGCAAATGCCGCCTCAGGAATAGCGCAAGATTTGCGTGAAACACAGCATCTTAAGCGAAGGAGATGAAGAGCCGATGGACCCTGTTCGAAAAGACGAATTTGATTCCGAGGCTTGCGGGAGCATAGCCCCAAAAGCAAAGCCCTGTCCGCGGCCCAAACCGGGTGAAGCAGCTGGGGGCTGCTCCTTCGACGGAGCCCAAATTACGCTGCTGCCGATTATGGACGCTGCACATCTTGTCCATGGACCGATTGCCTGTGCCGGTAATAGCTGGGAGAGCAGAGGAACGTTATCAAGCGGCCCCTCCCTGTCCCAATATGGCTTCGCTACGGATCTTACGGATTCTGATATTATTTTTGGCGGCGAGAAGAAACTGAAGGAAAGTATCGACTATATTGCCGAGCGCTTTGCGCCTCCGGCAATATTTGTATATTCAACCTGTGTGACAGCGCTGATTGGCGAAGATATGGATGCGGTCTGCAAGACTGCGGCAGAGCGGATCGGGATTCCTGTGATCCCCGTGAACAGTCCCGGCTTCGTCGGCAGCAAGAATCTCGGTAACCGCCTGGCCGGGGATGCCCTGCTGCAGTACGTCATCGGTACGGGAGAGCCGGAGCCGTTGACGCCGCTGGGCGTGAATCTGATCGGAGAGTATAATATCGCCGGCGAGATGTGGGATATCGAGAAGCTGATGAACAGCGCAGGGATAGCGGTAACCTCACGGATAACGGGAGATGCCCGTTACAAGGAGATTACCTGGGCGCACCGGGCGAAGGTGAATATGGTGGTCTGCAGCCGGGCGCTGCTGGGCCTTGCCAAGGAGATGGAATCCAGATACGGCATTCCATATTTCGAAGGTTCATTCTATGGTGCCAAGGAAACGACCTATTCGCTGCGGCAGATGGCGTTTCTGATGAATGACCGTGAGATGGAGCGGCGGGTGGACCGGCTCACCGAACGGGAAGAGGCCCGGTTAAGCCAGGATCTGCGCCCATACCGCAAGCTGCTGAAAGGGAAACGGGCGGTGCTCTATACCGGCGGTGTCAAAAGCTGGTCGGTGATCTCGGCGCTGAAGGAGCTGGGTGTCCAGGTAGTCGGGGTAGGCACGAACAAAAGTACTGAGGATGATGTGCGGCGGATTGCCGACCGGGTGGGCGACGATACGGAATACATTCCCGAAGGCGGAGCAAGCCGAATTATTAAGACGGTCAGGGAACGCAAGGCTGACATTATGATTGCCGGCGGACGCAATATGTACGTGGCAATGAAAGAGCAGATCCCGTTCATTGATATTAATCAGGAGCGGCACAAGGCATATGCCGGATATGAGGGACTGCTGAGGCTGGCCAAGGAGCTGACCTATTCGCTGGCTAATCCAATCTGGAAGCTGGCCGCAAGTCCTGCTCCATGGGATAAGGAGGATCCTCCTTATGACCGTTAACCGGAGAAAGAAGCCGGCATCGGTCAACCCGATGAAGATCGGGCAGTCGCTGGGTGCCGTGCTGGCACTGCAGGGCTGTTACCGGGCCATGCCGCTGATTCACGGCTCCCAAGGCTGCTCCGCTTTTCCGAAGGCGCTGCTGACCCGGCATTTCCGGGAACCGATTGCCGTGCAGACCTCGGCGCTGCAGGAGATGGATGTCATCTTCGACGCCAACCGCAATCTGGAAGAGGCGCTGAATCTGGTGCTGAGCAAGCACCGTCCCGATATCATCGGCATTATTGGAACAGAGCTGACTGATGTGGCGGGTGTGGATTATCAGAACATGCTTAAGACGTATAAAAGAGAGCGGAATATGCGCGGCGGCCTCGCCTTCTCCGTCGTGCTTCCTGATTTTCGCGGATCACTGGAATCGGGCTTCAGCTCTACGGTAGAAGCCATGATTGACGAGATGATCCAGCAGGTCGGACACCGGGGATCCAGGAGTGTAAACACCCGGCAGATCACCTTGCTGCCGGGATCATTCTTAACCCCGGCCGATGTAATGGAGCTGAAGGAGATCATCTCCTCCTTCGGGTTCGAGGTGATTGCGCTGCCGGATATCTCAACGTCCCTGTCGGGCCATCTGCTGACAGGCTTCTCGCCGCTGACCCGGGGCGGGGTTCCGCTGGATTCCATGCTGCAGAGCCTGCAGTCCGGGCTGACGATTGCCATAGGCGGCAGCATGGAGCGTCCGGCCCGGCGGCTGCACAATGCTCTGGGCACGCCTTATAAGGTATTCGAAGGCGCAATGGGGCTAAAGGCTTCTGATGAACTGCTGCATTTCCTGCATCAGATCAGCGGGGAGCCGGTGCCGCTGCGTTATTGCTGGCAGAGGGAGAATCTGCTCGACAGCATGCTGGATGCCCATTTTCAGTTTGCCGGAATGTCGGCTCTGACGGCGCTGGAACCGGATCATTTGTATTCGGTCTCGGGATGGCTGGAGGAGCTGGGGGTAGAGCAGAAGGCGCTGATTACCTCATACGAAACTCCGCTCGTTGCCGGAATGGAACGCGAGGTATGGGTGGGGGATCTGGATGATGCCGAGGTACTCGGCAAAGGAGCGGATTTGTGGATCAGCAATTCCCACGGGCTCGCAGGTGCGCAGCGGATCGAAGCAGCGTTTATGCCGGCCGGATTCCCGGTCTGGAATGAGCTGGGTGCTTATATGTCTGTCTCGGTCGGGTACCGAGGCGCTATGGAATGGAGTAATAAAGCAGGGAACTTGTTAATGCAAAGGGAGGCAGGACACCGTGAAAGTAGCGTTCGCCACAGATGATGGAAACCGTGTGAATGCCCATTTCGGACAAAGTCCGATGTTTGCTGTATATAATGTAACGAAATCAGGCGCCTCACTGGTTGAGCTGCGCAAGCTGCCAGCGGTGCTGAACCAGGATGAAGCAGGCAAAATCGACAGCCGGCTGGATGCGGTAAGCGACTGTACCCTGATCTTCATCATGCAGATCGGTGCGTCAGCGGCCGCGCGGGTGACACGCCGCAAGATCATGCCGGTGAAGGTGCCTTTCGGAAGTCCCATAGAGGAACAGCTGAAACGGCTGGTGGAGATGCTTCAGGGTAAGCCGCCCATGTGGCTGGCCAAGGTTCTGCGGGCGGAGGAGAATAGCGGGAGTGAAAGGGGAGAAGCAAATGGAACCCATGGCTAACGAGCATGCGGTGCAGCAGGATACGGGGAACACGGAAGCCCCGGCAATGAGGCTGCGCAGCCGGAAAGTGCGCAAGGAACTGAATCAGGAGACAGCGGATGCTCTGGTCCGGCGGCTGTGCCATCTGCTGGATGCCGGAGATTTCTTCGGGCGTAATGCCATGCTTCCGCCGCTGGAGAAGATCGGGAAGCTGTTCCTGGCTACTGCCGAGGATCAGAATCAATCCGAATTCAATTGTGCCGTGTCACCGAAGGTGCGCCAGCAGGTACCGCTGCTGTTCCAGGCGATGGCCGGAGTGATGGAAGAAAGAACGGGCCTTATGATCCAGAGTACCGCTGAGATTAACGGCGAGGGTTTTGGACGGGGGCTGCTGTATAGCGGCAGAGTTATCCTGGTGCTCAAAAGCTTACGGGCGGGCGCACCTTTCCCGTTCACTTCTGCAGAGAAGACGATCCGGTACGGGGTGGAGTGTATAGAAGAAGGGCAGGCTTTTCTGGATAAATACAAGGCGATGACTTCAGAGCACGGGCTGCTCAGCCTGGAGGGCTAGGGCAGATCTCAATTCGCAGTTACAGGGGGATTCAGGGATGGAGCAGCTTGCCGGAGAGTTGGAGCTGGAACGGTATACCCGGCAGCTGAAGCTGCTCGGGGAAGACGGGCAGAAGGCACTGAAGGAAGCAACGGTCATGGTGGCCGGCATCGGCGGACTTGGGGGAACAGCTGCACTCTATTTGGCGGCGGCGGGTGTCGGCAGGCTTATTTTGGCCCATGAGGGAAACATTCTCGCGCCGGATCTTAACCGGCAGATTCTGATGGATAGTGATCATTTGGGGCAGGAGCGGATGAGTACGGCTATTGCCCAGCTGCAGCGGCTGAATCCGTATGTGGCAATTGAAGGCTATAATTCTAAGATTGAATATAACGCGGCCAGACCCTGGGTAGAGGCTGCCGATATTGTAATTGACGCCCGGTATGACTTCCCTGAGCGGTACGCGCTGAACCGTCTGTGTGTCGATACGAACACGCCGATGGTGGAAGCGGCAATGTATGGCTTTGAAATATCGCTGACTACTGTGATTCCGGGACTGACGCCTTGCCTCGAATGCCTGTATCCGGATGTGCAGCCGCAGTGGGAGCCGTTCGGATTTCCTGTTCTGGGTGCGACTTCCGGGATTGCAGGTTGTCTGGCAGCGCTGGAAGCCGTAAAATGGATTACAGGGGTAGGGACAACTTATGCGGGCGTAATGCATCGCTTCAGCTCACTCGACTTCGCCTGTTATAGCGTCCATATTACCCGTAATCCGAATTGCGCTTGCTGCGGAGAAGGAGGTAAACCGTGAAAAGTCTCAAGCTATGTGACACGACACTGAGGGATGGTGAACAGGCGGCTGGAGTTTCATTCACGAGGGCGGAAAAGCTGGAAATCGCAAAGTTGCTGTCGGAGTGCGGAGTAGAGCAAGCAGAGGTAGGAATTCCTGCCATGGGCAAACGGGAGCAGGAGGATATCGCGGCCATCGCTGAATTGGGACTCCCCATGAAGCTGATGACGTGGAACCGTTCGGTTCCCGGAGATATTGACAAGGCAAAGGCTACCGGAGTGAACTGGAGTCATATCTCCATTCCGGTGTCGGAGATTCAGCTGCAGGGTAAGCTGGGGTTGTCGCAGCGTGAAGGTCTGAACAAGCTGCTTCGTGCAGTGGAATACGGGCTACGGCAGGACATGACGGTGTCGGTAGGCATGGAGGATTCCTCCAGGGCAGATATGAATTTCCTCATTGAAGTGGTAAATACATTATATAAGGAAGGTATCCGCAGGTTCCGTTATGCGGATACCGTCTCGGCGCATCATCCGGGGCAGATGGCAGACCGCGTGAGCCGGCTGCGGGGTGCAGTGCCTGGGGATGTGGAGCTGGAGGTGCACTGCCATAATGATTTCGGTCTGGCCTGCGCGAATACGCTTAGCGGGATCGCGGCAGGGGCGGTATGGGCCAGCACAACGGTAGCCGGAATCGGTGAACGGACCGGCAATGCGGCCATGGAGGAAGTAGCCATGGCCTGGCGCTATTTGTACGGCGGAGAATGTGCGGTCCGGCTGGAGCTGCTCAAAGGCTTGGCTGACATGGTGATTGCCGCCTCCGGCCGCAGTGTCGGCGACGCGAAGCCGATTGTGGGGCAGCTTGCCTTCACCCATGAATCGGGGATTCATGTGGACGGGCTGATGAAGGAGAAGTCCACGTATCAGTCCTTCGATCCTGCGGAGGTAGGCCGGGCTCACCGCTTCGTGCTCGGCAAGCATTCCGGCAGCGGCGGTGTGACCCATGTGCTGGAGCAGCGGGGGCTTGAAGTCAGTGCCGATACGGCCGGCCGTCTGCTGGAGAAGGTGCGTGAATATGCGGAAGCCCGCAAAGGCACCGTACCGGAGTATATGCTGGTGCAGTGGCTGATGGAAGAGCAGCAGCGGGCCCAGAATGCGGTATAGGACAGCTTTGGAATGTTGATTATTTTAAGCAGTGCTGATTTTCCTTAGGGAGAACAGTGCTGCTTTTTTGCTGTGAAACCGCCATTTTCAGAAAAGATAACTTGCATCGCTTGCAGGAAGCATCTACACTTTGAGCAGGATGTTACTTCGGAAGAAAGCAAGGAGAATGGGCAGCTATGACATTGAGGAAAACGATCTTTTTTGATATTGACGGCACGATTTATGATGAGGAAAAGCAGATTCCCCCGTCCGCCAAAGAAGCGATAGCTGAACTGAAAAGACGCGGCCACCATGTGGCGATTGCTACCGGAAGAGCGGACTATATGTTCGAGGAGCTGCGCGCGGAGCTGGGGATCGATTCCTATGTTTCGCTTAACGGGCAATATGTAGTATATGAAGGAAAGCCGGTGTACAGCAATCCGATTGAGAAGCCTACACTGGAGGAGCTTACCTTGTTCGCTGAGAAGCTGGATCATCCGGTGGCATACACAGATACGGCGGGCATGAAAGTAAACGTGGCCGATCATGAGTATATCAAGACGAGCATCGGTTCGCTGAAGCTGGTGTTTCCGACGCATGATGCAGAATATTTCCTGAAGAATGACACGCATCAGGCGATGATTTTCTGCCCGCAGGAGAGTCAGGCTATATACACTGAGCGGTATCCGCAGCTGAACTTCATCCGCTGGCACCCGCTGTGTATGGATGTGCTGCCGGGCAATGGCTCCAAGGCTAACGGAATTGCGGAAATGCTGAAGGTTATCGGCGTCCGGAAGGAAGATGTATATGCTTTTGGCGATGGTCTGAATGATGTAGAGATGCTGGGGTTCGTCGGCTACGGTATTGCTATGGGCAACGGGGAAGCTGAAGCGAAGGCTGCCGCCGCTTACGTAACGAAGCATGTAAGCGAGGACGGGATTTACGAAGGCTTGAAGATGGTCGGACTGCTGTAAGGCAGGGATGGATGGTGTAAGCGGAAGCCGGGCGTTACCTGGCCTGAGAGATGCCGAAAGAGTATTCTATTGCAGATTGTGCAGTAGGATGCTCTTTTTTTTGTGCCCGGCTTCCAAAGGGCGGGTTGTCCGGCAATAGTATATGTTTTGGCTGGACGGGGTGTGATAAGGCGGGTGAACAATTTTGGCTCTGCCCGGTTGAAAACAGGTTGTCCAGCCGGTACAAACAACCCGTTTCTCCAAAAATAAATATTTGCCTACGGGATGAATGTCCATGCCCTATCTGGGTCAACGGAGTAGGATACATAAAGTCTATTGGAGGTGCTAATTATGGGTCGTCCGGAACTTAAGAGAAAAAAACGTATTTGCAAAGACGATGTATTGGAGTGTCCGCTGCCAAAAATTAAACGTCCGAAAAGAAAAGTGCATGATAACAAATGCAACTGCAAGAAGATTATCGTCAAAAAGCAGATCGTACGCGTTAATATTCCATTAGGGGCATTGGGGGCAGCCGGGGCAGCAGGTGCCCTGGGTGCTGCCGGAGCTGTAGAGGCGCTGGGAGCAGCTGGCGCTGCAGGTGCGGCAGGTGCGCTTGGCGCAGCAGGTGCAGGCGGAGCGCTCGGTGCACCGGGCGCCGCCGGAACACTCGGCGCAGTCGGCGCGGCCGGAGCGCTGGGCGCTGTAGGCGCAGCGGGTGCTTTGGGTGCCCGTGGAGCAACCGGCACATTGGGCGCCGTAGGTGCCGCCGGGCTGCTGGGAGCGGCTGGAGCCGCTGGAGCGCTAGGCGCAGTTGGAGCCACAGGCGCACTCGGCGCTGCGGGAGTCGCCGGCGCCTTGGGTGCTGCCGGAGCTGCCGGTGCAGCGGGAGCGCTGGGCGGGATCGGTCCGGCGGGAATTGCCGGACTGGTCGGTCCCGCAGGGCCGGCGGGCGCAGCAGGACCTGCAGGACCTGTAGGACCGGCAGGAGCAGTGGGGCCTGTAGGGCCAGCCGGAGCAGCCGGAGCAGTGGGGCCTGCAGGACCGGCAGGAGCAGCCGGGGCAGTGGGGCCTGCAGGACCGGCAGGAGCAGCGGGGGCAGCCGGGGCCACTGGTGCCACAGGTGCGGCCGGCCCGGCGGGAGCCGCAGGAGCGGCAGGTCCGGCGGGGGCTACCGGAGCAACCGGACCCGCTGGCGGGATTGCCCAGTTCGGTTATGTATATAACCTCGGCGCACAGGTGGTGCCGATTGAGGCGGATGTTTCTTTTGATACGAATGGGTTTCTTACACCCGGGATTACGCATGCTCCGGGTACAACCACCATTTCGGTCACCAATGCGGGTGTCTACGAGGTTAATTTCTCGGTATCCGGTGTAGAGCCGAGCCAGTTTGCCCTATTCGTGAATGGTGCCCAGGTTCCGGGGACGGTATATGGTTCGGGTGCAGGAACGCAGCAGAATACCGGGCAGGCCATTTTCTCCCTGTCATCCGGAGATGTGCTGACGCTGAGAAATCACAGCTCGTCGGCAGCAGTCACACTGCAGACACTGGCTGGCGGAACACAGGCGAATGTCAATGCGTCGATTGTCATTAAGCAGCTGGCCTAGCAGTAGCAGAAAGCAGAGTGAATTGAAGGTTACAGAACAGGCTTGGAGGGAGGCGGGGTACCGGGTAGAGGGTATCCTGTCTTTTTGTTGTGCAGGAAATTACAAAATATAGGGTATCGCCGCAACCTAGAACCATTAGCCTCCGTCAGATTAAGAGCTGGAGAGGGAGAGGGGGGAGATCATGAGTGTAGCCGCAAAGGTTAACTACAGGTATCTGATGATGATCATTGTGCTGATCTTGACGGCCGGATTCGCCCTGCTATTAGCAGGCTGCAGGCAGGCGGAGAATTCTGCACCGGAACAGGTCCGTGTGCTGTCCCGGGAGGATGTCATTGCTGTTTTTGCCGATCAGGGACTGGCGCTGCAGACGGGGGAAGAGGTACCTGGCGCTATTTTTCAGCTGGAATTGAACGGGCTTAAGCCGCAGGTCTATTCCATGGACGGAGTGGAGCTGTCGCTATATCTCTTCGCTTCAGCAGAGGAGCGGGCTGCAGGCTGGGGAGAATTCGGGGAGCTGACGGCTGCTGCGGATTTGATTCCTTTTAAAGCCTATCAGGAAGGGGCCATACTTATGTTCTACATCCACGGGGAATCTGCGGCAGAGGGGCAGAAGTGGAATGAGCAGCTCGATAAGCGGCTGAAGGCAGCCATACGGGGATTGATTGCGGCGGAGTAGGCGCATGCTTTTCGAATAAATTGTTATCCTCTTCCTTCGGTCTGGTTAAGATATATTAATATGTCTTACAGAGGCAGGAACCAATAGAAGCGGAGGGAATCTAAATTGAACCCCAAATGGTGGAAAGAAAGTGTTGCCTACCAGATTTATCCGATCAGCTTCATGGACAGCAATGGTGACGGGAAGGGTGATCTGCGCGGAGTGTTATCGAAGCTCGATTATTTGCAGGACCTCGGTGTAGATGTGATCTGGATCTGCCCGATTTATAAATCACCGAACCATGACAACGGCTATGATATCAGCGACTATTGCGACATTATGAAGGAATTCGGCACGATGGATGATTTTGACCTGCTGCTGCGTGAGATGCATACCCGCGGGATGAAGCTGATGATGGACCTGGTGCTGAATCATACCTCGCATGAGCATCCGTGGTTCGTTGAATCCAGAAGCTCGAAGGATAATCCCAAACGGGACTATTATATATGGAGAAAAGGGAAAAACGGCGGTCCGCCGAACAACTGGGAATCCTATTTCAGTGGTTCGGTCTGGGAGCTCGATCCCCGTACGGATGAATATTATCTGCATTTGTATTCCCGTTTTCAGCCCGATCTCAACTGGGAGAATCCCGCGGTGATCGACAAGCTGCATGAGATGGTGGAGTGGTGGCTGAAGAAGGGGGTTGACGGCTTCAGGTTTGATGCGATTGCCCATATTGTGAAGGCCGAGGGTTATCCGGATGCCCTGAATCCCGGCGGCACGCCGACCGTGCGCGCGTATGATATGTTCTCGAACCTTGACCATGTGCATACGCTGCTGCAGAATCTGCATGATCAGGTGCTCTATTACTACGATATTATGACGGTGGGGGAAACCTCGGGTCTTGGGCCGGAGCAGGCGCTCGATTATGTCGGTGACGGACGGCGCGAGCTGAACATGACCTTCCAGTTCGAGCATATGAATCTGGATGCCGCTTCACCAGGCAGCGGGAAATGGGATGTCGTGCCCTGGAAGCTGGGTGACCTGAAGAAGATCATCAGCAACTGGCAGACCGTTCTGCATAACCGGGGCTGGAACGCCAACTATCTGTGCAACCATGATCAGCCGCGCTCGGTGTCGCGGTTCGGCAATGATCTGTTCTACCGTATCCCGTCAGCCAAAATGCTGGCCACCTTCATCCACATGCTGGAAGGCACCCCCTACATTTATCAGGGTGAAGAAATTGGGATGACCAATGTCGCTTTCGAGTCGATTGATGATTACCGGGATGTAGAGACGCTGAATTTCTACGAGGAAAAGCGGACCGCCGGCGTACCCGAAGCCGACATTATGGCCGCTATTCATACCAAAAGCCGCGATAATGCCCGCACGCCGATGCAGTGGGACGATAGTGAGGATGGCGGATTTACGACGGGGGTTCCCTGGATCAGGGTGAACTCGAACTCCCGGGAGATTAATGTGGCTAATGCAGTCAAGGACCCGGACTCCATCTACAATTACTATAAAAAGCTGATTCAGCTTAGAAAACAACATCAGGTGATCGTCTACGGCGAATATGGTCTGCTGCTGGAAGAGCATCCTGAAATCTATGCCTACACCCGGACGCTGGAGGACCAGCGGCTGCTGGTCATTCTGAATTTCTATGAACGTGAGCCGGTATTTGAGCTTCCGGAGGAATTTCAGGCGGCGGAGAAGCTGGAGCTGCTGATCTCTAATTATCCAGCAGCCAAAGAGGATGATCTGCGCAGTCTAAAGCTGCGTCCGTATGAGGCGCGCGTATATCTGCAGCGCTTAAGCAGCAAGGCGTAAGGCCGGACCCGGGTTCCCCGGACCGCCGGCTGAAGAAACCAAAACAGCAGTCCGGGAGTGGTCTCCGGGGATTGCTGTTTTTTTTCACGAAAATAAATAATTATTCAATCTATGTTCCGGCGAATTGTGATCCTGATGCTTTGTTTCCACAGTAAAAGACGGTACAATAAGCGTTATTAAAGAGAGGCATAAGACCGTACTGGGAAAAAGGCTGTGGAGGGAGTAATAGAGAGATGAGTGAGTGGTACGAAACAAGCTTTGGCGAGGACTATTTAATCGTTTATAGACACAGGGACTTCGGCGGTGCACGCCATGAGGTGGAGACGATGATCGGCTGGCTGGACTTGCACAAGGGTGCCAGGGTGCTTGATCTCTGCTGCGGTATGGGCCGCCATTCGCTGGCTTTGTCGGAGGCCGGTTATGAGGTTACCGGGGTTGATCTATCCGAGGCGCTGCTGCATGAAGCGCGTTCGCAGGCGGGTGCGGAAGCCGTAACCTGGCTGCGGTCTGATATGCGTGAGCTTCCCTTGGAGGGCGGATTCGATGCAGTGGTCAATTTGTTTACTTCGTTCGGATATTTCGAAGAAGACGAGGAGCAGATCAAGGTGCTGAAGGAAATCTGCCGGATGCTGAAGCCGGAGGGCAAATTTATTATTGATTTTCTGAATCCGGCTTATGTCATCCGCCATCTGGTGCCCCACTCTGTCCGTGAGGACGGGGATACTCTGATCGATGAATCACGCCGGATTGAGGAGGGTTACGTGAAGAAGGATATCCTTCTGATCTCGAAGGCCGGAGGGGCGCCCCGGAAATATCATGAACGGGTGAAGCTCTATTCCGTGGACAATTTCCGCGAGATGATCGCTGCTGCCGGGCTGCGGCTTGAAGCTGTGCATGGCAGCTACGATGAAGAGGAATATGATGCTGAGTCCTCAACCCGGATGATCTTCACAGGAGCTAGACCATAGATGGCGGCGGGAAGAAGAGCCAGAGGAGGAGAGAGGATTTTGCACAAGGCGGATATTCAATCTTGGGATGGCGGAGTTCTGCAGGTCTCTGTGCCGATGGGGCTGCCGCTCCGTCAGGTGAACAGCTATATTCTGCCTGACCGGGACGGCAGGATTACGGTGATTGACCCGGGTCCGCACACCCCGGATGCAGAGCTTGCCTGGCAGGGCGTGCTGGAGGAATTGGATCTGTCCTGGTCCAAGGTGCGGGATATCGTTGTTACCCATCATCATCCCGACCATTATGGTCTTGCCGGCTGGATGCAGTCGCGCAGCGGTGCTCGGGTATGGATGTCGGAGCGGGCTCATGCTGAAGCCGGCCTGGCTTGGGGCAGCGGGGCGATTCTGGATGAGGCTTTGCCGCTGTTCTTCCTGCGGCACGGCATGCCGGATGCCTGGATTCAGGGCATCCGGGAGCATCTGGAGAGCTTCCGGCCGGAGGTGACCCCGCAGCCGGAGGTCACCTATATCAATGAGGCGGAGCCGTTTGTAATGGGCAGCCGCAAATGGCAGGTTCTGATGACCGGCGGGCATGCGCCGGGTCATGTGTCGCTCTACCACGGCGGCAGCGGGCAAATCTTCTGCGGCGATGCTGTGCTGCCGCAGATTTCGCCCAATGTCGGCCTGCAGCCGGGCAGCGATCCGCAGCCGCTGCGGACGTATCTGCAGGGGCTGCGGGAGCTGCGCAGCCTTGAGGTGCAGCTGGCGTTCCCGGGCCACCGGGAACCGTTCAGCGGGTTCACGGCGCGGGCGGACAGCCTGCTCCGGCATCATGAGGAGCGGCTGGATACTACAGCCGCATTGCTTGCCGGCGGACCGCTGAGCGGGTTCGCCGTCTGTGAGGGGCTGTTCCGCAGCCGGATCGCGACTGCGCATCAGATGCGGTTCGCGATGAGCGAGGCGCTGGCCCATCTGGCCGAGCTGGTGCGCCGGGAGCGGGCGGCCGAGACGGAGGGCGGCCCCGGCGGGAGCATATTGTTCACGGCGGCGGTGTCCGGGTAAGCTGCAATAGGATGCTTGTTGCAGACATAAGTCCATCTGTGCCCGTTGCCGTCTCTCCTTGAGGCTGTTCTTACAACCGTCGCGGGAACCTTACCCTTTACTGTTACCACTACGACTACTACGACTACTACGACTACTACGACTATTTCCAATACCAAACAACTACCAGAATACAGCATACTTAAGAGAAACGGGCACTATCCGCTAAGGAGGGTACCCGTTTTTTGTGTTAGTTAGAAAAGTACCAAGTTACTCTGAGTGGTGAGAATAAGAAGCTTCTGAAACCGCCGGAAGTGGGCATATGGGCCAAATGTATGCGAAAAATCGCATACAATGAGCTACCCCGAAGGTAATCAGGCCGAATGTATGCGAAAAATCGAATACAATGTGCCAGCGCGAAGGTAATCAGGCCGAATGTATGCGAAAAATCGAATACAATGTGCCAGCGCGAAGGTAACCGAGCCCAATGTATGCGAAAAATTGAATATAATGTGCTACCGCGAAGGTAACCAGCCCAATGTATCCCGTTGTGCTGAACCGCTGGGCGCATATAGCGCAGTATGGCGGGCAGAGCAGAGCACGGTGACGATGTGCACACTTGTTGATTTATTGACATTTGTTAAATATAATAAGTGCACTAAGCAACTGGACGACAAGTGAAAGGGAGAAGCTTATGGACAGACGTATAGGCAAAACGCGGGAAGCTATTTTCGAGGCTTTTATCAGCCTGATGGCCGAGAAGAACTTTGAGCAGATTACGGTAAATGAGATTGCAGCGCGTGCCAATGTAAGCAGAGGAACAATCTATCTCCATTATGTAGACAAGTACGATCTGCTGGATCAGTGTATAGAGACGCAAATGGAACAGCTGTGCGAGAGTTGCCTGGCCGGCGGGGAGGACGCCCATATCGCCTCCGGGGGCGCGCTGCTGCGCACAGCCGAATATCTGGAGCGGCACGCATGGGTCTTCACTACACTGCTTAACAATAAAGGCGTTCCGGCCTTCCGGACCCGTCTGCATGCGATTCTGCTGCAGGGTCTAAGTGAGCAGATCGACATGAGCGGCCTGAACCGCGGGATGAACAAAGAGATGCTGATCCAGTTCCTGGCATCGGCTGTAGTAGGTGTAATGGAGTGGTGGATCACCCATTCGATGCCATACCCGGCCAACGAAATGATCGAAGACATCCTGGCTCTGATGGAGCGCAATCAAATGGCACCACGGCCGCTGGATACTGTGCAATAGATCTGTAGAAGCTGGTAGGTTGCAACATTATTCCGAAAAAAAGACATCCCGCTGTTTATATGCAGCAATTGATGTAGTAGCTCCGAGCGGAATTCAGTGATAGTTGTAGAACGTACACTTAAAAACAGCTAAACGGTACTCTAGTATCATATAACTGTATTCTGTACAACTAAATCTGCCTGAATGGTGAGAACCAATCTATAAATCGCAGTTTAATTGTACGAAATACAACTAAACGGTTAATCGGTTGAAAATCAGACGATTTAGTTGTACAAAGTGCAATTAAGCATACCGCCTGATACGCAATCGGGTCATTGCATATCTTCAGCAAGCAATTTACTAGGACTCTAGGAATCCTATGAATCCGGATCGATTTTTTTCATTTTGGACGGGTTGTTGACCTTGTATTTAACCGGATGCTGCGTGAGCTTCTTGGCGACGATCTTGGCTTCGAAGGATACTTTATCGCCGGGATTAAGCTCCAGCTTCTTCAGCGTGGCGCTATGGCTGGACCAGACTTCCTCAATCGCCAGATCATGGCCTTCGACCGAAACGGCTTCATATATAATAACTTCATCATCGTTGTCCGAGAAATGATTGGGGACGGTTGTGAACTCTTTGACCCTAGCGGTAATCGCGAGCTTGTCTTCAGGCAGCTGGACAGCGGCTTTCTTTTTGGAGGCGGCTGCTTTTTTCTGCGGAATTTCCGGTATCGCTTGCTTTGGTGAATCTGAATCTGCGCTGTCCGGAGCAGCCAGAATCTCCTTGCTTGCTGTTTCTGCTTCCGGTACTTCCTGGCTTTCCTGCTCCTCCAGAACGTTCACGGCTGGCAGAGTCTCTTCCGTTACCTCTGTGGAATCATCCGCCTTGGCTGCTTCAGCCGCCGAAGCGCGTTGTCCAAAAGCAGCCGTCTGCATTTCTTTCAGATAAGCGGGATGTATGCAGTGCTGCTGTTTATTCTCAAACTGTATCACCACGGTCAGGCTGTCCACGTAGCCTACAATTTCTACCGGCAGTGTCAGGCCGTTTCTTTTATACTGATAAGTTTTGACCCGGGTGGCTGTAGCGGGCAGGAGATTCCATTCCTTACACCGGTCAATCAGCTCATCTTCACTGTCAAAATCAAGAACGGACACAGGCTCAACTACAAACGAATAGGTCATTCACACTTCGCACCTTTCAAAATAAAATCAATGTAATATCGGCTTACTCCAGCTCCTCATTCTCCGGAACCTTTCTCCGCGCGGCCTCTTCAACATCCTCCGGTGCATGCGGCAGCCCAAGCTCCTGTTCGCGTTCTGCCTGCTTCCGGTGGGCAATACGGCTGCTGGCAGCTGCGGCTACAGCACCTACGATGTCATCCAGATACGTATGGATCTGGCCGGTTGTCTTGTCATTCAGCCTCTCCAGTACTCCGGGCTTTAGCTTGTCCACATAGCCATAGTTAGTGAAGCCGATGCTGCCGTATACATTCACGATGGAGAACGCCAGAATCTCATCCACCCCGTACAGCCCTTCATCATTCTCAATCATATCCTGCAGGGGAGCGAACAGCTTGCCTTCCTCGGCCAGTACATCAAGCTGGATGCCGGTCAGCACCGCATTCTGCACCTCTCTTTTGCTCAGTACCATCTCCACATTATGAACGCATTCCTCCATGGTCAGGTTCGGATAATACTTCTTTTGCAGCAGCATGACAAGCTCGGCAATCTCAAGTATGGTTACCCCGCGTTTCTGCAGCCAGAACCGGGTGGCTTCGGCGACGGCTTTGCTGTTGAGGCTGTAAGGGATTTTGGAATCAGTCATGAGAAGTCCTCCATTCGTAATTAAGTTAGGATAGCTGTTTGTACTAAATTGTACGCAAGCGGCAGACTGATGTCCAGAACCGTGCGGATTCATGGGCTGTATCTGGCTGCATCGGTCCGGACCCTGGCTGTATCTGCCCGTCCGGACAGAACTTCTGCAATTTAGGATAAGCTGTTGTTATTTTTTGGACTAAGGGCTCGTATACATAGCAGTACAAACTGATCTTAGCGTTGAAAGGGGTAATGAAGATTGAATAAGCCTATGAAACACATCCGCGGGGTTTCCGCGGCTTGCCTGCTGGCCGTTCCGATTATGCTCTCCGGCTGCAGTCTGTTCGGTTCGGAATCGGCAGCGGTAGACCCGCCTCCGGGTGAAGTCGAAGCACAAATGCTGCAGGTCAGCGGAGAAGGCACACTCGACACCGGGGTTCTGGGACCGGTCTCGCTGGATGAGAGTGATCTCGCAGCGGGGGTTAAAGATGCGGCAGTCTCCGCTGCGGCTGGAGAACGGACAACCGTGTACCTGGAGGATCAGCACGGCCTGTTGGCACCGGTGTCTCTGGCTCTTCCGCAAGGGGAGGGCACAGCAATGCTGGAGGATTCTCTTACTGCGCTAGTCAGCAAGGGGGCATACAAATCTGTACTGCCCGAAGGCTTCCAGGGCGTACTGCCGGCAGGGACGGAAGTGAACAATGTATCTATCGGCCAGGATAAGGTGGCCATCGTTGAATTCAATTCGGCATTCAATGACTATGATCCGGCGGATGAACGCAAAATTCTGGAGGCAGTCACTTGGACCCTGACGGGTCAGGAAGATATCCAGGGCGTACAGCTCTGGGTCGATGGCAAAAAGCTTACCGAAATGCCGCTGCAGGGTACTCCGCTGGATCGGCCGCTGTCCCGCGCCATGGGCATTAACCTGCCGAAGCAGAGTGCGCTCATGATGAACTCCAGCGCAGTGACCGTCTACTTCTCTGCTGCTTCTCCGGATGGCATTCATCAGTATTATGTTCCGGTTACGCGCTTTGTACCCGCAGGGGGAGATTCGGTGAAGGCAGCTCTGAACGAGCTGATTGCCGGACCACAGTCCGAGAATGGCCTGGAGATGGTCATGACGCAGGGCACGGTGGTTGATTCCGTGGAAGCAGGCCAGAATGGGGTAGTTACCGTTTCCCTGAAGGATGAGATGTTCGAAGGCAGCACAAGCGTTCCTGAGGAAATGCTGGAATCGGTCGTGCTGACGGTTGCCCAGAATACGGACGATGCCCTGGTGCAGATCCGCCTGAACGGTAAAGAAACAGTTACGGGAACCAATAATATCGATTACGGCCAGCCGGTCTCGGCACCGGAATATGTGAACGAGCTGCCGCTGTAGAATGATATGCATGCCTAAAAGATGCTTTTGTGCCTGCTCTTTGATAGAATAAAGGTTCATTGATCCGGATATCTTGACAGGAATAGCGGTGCCGTTCTCTGAAGCAGAGGACGGCACCCGTTTCTGCGTATAAGATAAGGGATGGATTCGTGTACACACAAACTTAGGGCTATACGATGTAGGAGGCAGAAAAGATGAGATCAAACGGGCGCCAAGAAGACCAGCTCCGGCCGCTGACGATAACCACCCAAACCAACAAATATGCAGAGGGCTCTGTAATTATTGAGATGGGAGATACCAAAGTCATCTGCACGGCAACCGTGGATGAGAAAGTTCCGCCGTTTCTGAAAGGACAAGGCAAAGGCTGGGTCACTGCCGAATATTCCATGCTTCCCCGGGCCACCCAGACCCGTAACCAGCGCGAAGCAGCACGCGGCAAGCTTACCGGACGGACGATGGAAATTCAGCGTCTAATCGGACGGGCACTCCGTTCCGTAGTGAATCTGCAGGCACTGGGCGAACGCAGTATTACGCTGGATTGCGATGTGATTCAGGCGGACGGGGGGACACGGACAGCTTCGATTACGGGCGCTTTTGTAGCGATGGCCTTTGCCATGAATAAGCTTGCGCTGCAGCACAAGCTGGCCGTATTTCCGATTACGGATTACCTGGCGGCGATCAGCGTCGGTGTCGTCGGTGACAAAACGCTGCTCGATCTGAACTATGAAGAGGATTCCAAAGCGAAGGTTGATATGAATGTGGTTATGACAGGCGGCGGTGCGTTTGTTGAAGTGCAGGGTACAGGCGAAGAGCGGCCGTTTACCCGCCAGGAGCTTGACCAGCTGCTGGGTCTGGGCGAGAAGGGGATCTACGAGCTGATCGCCGTTCAAAAAGAAGTACTGGGCCCCATTGCGCTCAAAATCCCTTCCGGCCAGCCTGGCCAAGAGGTGTAATATGAAGTCCGGCAGCGGGATTCTGATTGTCGCGACGAAGAATAAAGGCAAGGTGCGGGAGTTCCAGCACGCCTTTGCTCCCCTTGGACTCACCGTCAAAAGCATGTTCGATTACCCCGATCTGCCGGATGTGGTGGAGGACGGGGTGACTTTTGCCGAGAATGCCTTCAAAAAATCCCGGGCGGTAGGGGATGCACTCGGATTTCCGGTGCTTGCGGATGATTCCGGTCTATGCGTGGAAGCGCTGGACGGCAGTCCGGGAGTATACTCGGCCCGCTACGCCGGGGAGCCTGCAGATGATGAAGCGAACAACCTGAAGCTGCTGAGCGAGCTGGAGAGGCTGAAGCAGGGTGAGGATACCGGCCAGCCGCTGCTCAGTCCGGCCCGGTTCGTCTGTGCTCTGTCGCTGTATGATCCGGCGGACGGGCGGGAGCTGACGGCGGAAGGAACAGTGGAAGGCTGGATTACCTCGGAGCCTGCGGGCGGAGGAGGCTTCGGCTATGACCCGCTCTTCTATCTTCCGCAGTTTGAGAAGACGATGGCGGAGCTGACGCTGGAAGACAAGCAGGCGGTCAGCCACCGTGGCGCGGCACTGCGTCTGCTGACAGAGAAGCTTGCTGCCGGCAGCGGGACGTGAAATAGAAGCTGAAGCTTATCCGGAAGCCTCCATGCATGTGTAACATGCACGGGGCTTCCGGATTTTTTAAAATATAAGAATTTATATATTTCATGCTATAAATTATCCTTCTATTTCTCGCTGAAACGGTACCGTCCTTTAAAAGGACGGCAAAGCCGTTTCCACTTGTTGAGATATGGAAATTAGATGATAATCCCCCCTCAGTATGGAAATTTACCCCTAGCGCAGCAGCGTACTTTGTATGAGAATAAGAGTTGACTTCACCCCTTTCGAACATTCTGCATTCTTCCGCTACCCCATTCCCTTCACAAGTTTTGCAAACAGAGGCAGCCTAGCTGAATGACGCAAAACTTGCTACACAAGCATAAGCCATAGTTACGAGTAGACACCCGGCAAGAGAGCACGAGATCCGCAGGTATGCAGCTTAGCTGCGCTTTTTTGGGCTGGCCTATAGCATTTCAGCCTGCTAGTTGTGAATTTAATAGATTTACAGGGTGGGGGTCAATAGGGTCCTGGAGGTGAGCGCTGAAGCTTTCTGATTGGGTAACGCATTGAACCGGGGAGGTAATAACGAAATGTTCTTTATCAAAAGTAAAGCTCGTAAACCCTTTGTGCTTGGCTTGGCGGCAGTTCTTATCCTTACCCTTTTTTCGGCTTTCGGTACAAATCCCAGAACGGCTAATGCAGCTTCGGATTACAAGCTTGTCGGGTATTATGCTTCCTGGGCCGCTTACGGGCGGGCGTACAATGTAACGGATATTGATCCTAATAAAATGAATGTAATCAACTATGCGTTTGCGGATATTTGCTGGAACGGGATACATGGCAATCCAGACCCTACCGGTCCGAATCCGGTAACCTGGTCCTGTCAGAACGAGCAAGGCCAGACGATCAGCGTTCCGAACGGAACCATTGTGCTGGGTGATCCCTGGATCGATGCCCAGAAAAGCTTCGGCGACGATAAATGGGATGACCCGATCAAGGGTAACCTGAAGCAGCTCTGGAAGCTGAAGGAGAAGAATCCAAACCTGAAGACGGTCATCTCCATCGGCGGCTGGACGTGGTCGAACCGCTTCTCGGATGTGGCTGCTAGTGCGGCAACCCGTGAGGTATTCGCCAATTCAGCCGTTGATTTCATCCGCAAATACCAGATGGACGGCGTTGATCTGGACTGGGAATACCCGGTCAGCGGAGGACTGGCGGGCAACAGCTACCGTCCGGAGGATAAACAGAACTATGTTCTTCTGCTGCAGAAGATCCGCGAGAAGCTGAATGCGGCAGGAACTGCCGACGGCAAAACGTATCTGCTGACCATTGCTTCCGGCGCAGGACCTGCTTATATCCAGAACAATAATCTCAGCGGGATCGCTGCAGTGGTGGACTGGATTAATATCATGACCTATGACTTCAACGGAAGCTGGAATACAACTACGGGACACAACGCGCCGCTCTATTATGATCCGGCTGCAGCTTCATCGGGGCTGACCGAGCCGGCGAATTACAATATCGACAAAGCGGTTACCAGCTATCTGAGTGCCGGCGTGCCGGCGGGTAAACTCGTGCTCGGCATGCCGTTCTATGGCAGAGGCTGGGGAGGTGCTCCGGCTGCGGGGAATGGCCAGTACCAGGTCTCGGCGGGAATCTCCTCCACAGGCACCTGGGAGAAGGGCAACTATGATTTCAGTGATCTGGAAGCCAACTACATCAACAAGAACGGCTACACCCGCTACTGGAACAACACTTCCAAGGTTCCTTATCTTTATAATCCTTCAAATCAGACATTTATCAGCTACGATGATGTAGAATCCATTGGCTACAAAACAAGTTATCTGAAATCCAAAGGCCTGGCCGGAGCCATGTTCTGGGAGACCAGCGGCGACCGTAACCGGACACTGCAGACGAAGCTAAGCGCTGATCTTAGCGGCGGAGTGGTGACTCCTTCACCAACGCCTTCGGCGACGCCAAGCCCTACGCCAACAGCAACAGTGAAACCGTCGGCAACGCCATCGCCGACACCTACGGCAACGGTTAAGCCGAGTGCCACACCGACTGCTACAGCCACACCGACCGCAACAGTTACACCTACTGCAACACCAGGTCAATGTACGGCAGCGGCTTGGAGTTCAACCGCCGTCTACACTCAAGGACAGCAGGCCTCCTACGGCGGACTGCTCTATCAAGCCCAGTGGTGGACGCAGGGCGAACGGCCGGATCTCAGCGGTGCCTTCGGAGTCTGGAGGGTTGTCGGCACTTGCGGCAACACTACACCGCAGCCTTCCGCTACAGCCACTCCCACTGTAAGTCCTTCGGCTACGCCGACAGCAGCACCAACCGCGACGCCTGTGGTCACGGCAACCCCGACGGCAACCACGGGTGCCTCAGCCTGGGCTGCCGGAATTGCTTATAAAGCGGGTGATGTTGTAACCTACAGCGGGAAATCATATACATGTCTGCAGGCACACACCTCGCTGGTAAGCTGGGAACCGTCTACAACACCGGCTCTTTGGAAGCTGAACTAAGAAATGAAGACTTATCAGCAATAATATATCTCCACACGAAGAAACGGTGCCGGCATAAGCCTGCACCGTTTTTTATGCGCTCTAGCCAGAGTATCATTTTGCCATTCCCGCCTTTTACTGCTTCGTTTGAATAATTAAATGTTTACATATACTTAGGTGGAAATTATGAGTTGTAATACATAGAAGTACTGCCAGCGTTCATAAGCTTCCATAAGCTGAAATATAATGAAGAGGCAGGCTGCTGTCCCGGTTTTAATTTATTTATGAAACGTGATGCTGTTTATTTCGTTATAGTAGTATATAGCGGAAGGTGGTGGATTCACCGATGGTTGTTTGGGTATTATGGTTGATTGCCGCTGGCGTCTTGTTTGTTGTAGAAATGTTTACGTTTACATTCTACCTATTATGGCTTAGTCTCGGAGCATTGGTTGCCGGCTTGGTCGCGCTTCTGCTCCCGGAAGCATTATTGCTGCAAGTGGTGGCCGGTTCACTGGTGGCCTTGATATTGACGGTTTTCACCAAACCCTTGGCAGCGAGATTACGCAATTCCAGGGGCTTCAAGGATACCGGTATCGATATTGTCGGCCGAAAGGGTCTGGTCGTCGAAGCGATTGAGCCCGGCCGTTACGGGCAGGTCAAGGTAGGCGGCGATACATGGAGTGCAACATCCACAGTGGCGCTAGGCAAGGATCAAGAGGTTATTGTTGTAAGAAGAGGCACCACAATTATTGAAGTAGAACGATGGGGGGATATGTACTGATGGAGTTAGCTATTATCGGAATTATTGTTGTTGTTGTCGTAGTATTTATCGCACTGACTATCAAGATTGTCCCGCAGCAACGAGTGGGGGTCGTGGAGCGTCTCGGTAAATTTAACCGCCTGCTTACACCGGGTCTGAATATTCTGATTCCGGTAATTGATCAGGTGCGGGTCTATCATGACCTGCGGATTCAACAGGCGAATGTACCGCCGCAGACGGTAATCACGAAGGATAACGTACAGGTACAGATCGACACGATTATTTTCTATCAAGTGGTAGGACCGGAAGAAGCAACTTACGGAATTTCCGATTATGTCTATGGTGTACGTAATATCTCTACTGCCACCATGCGCCAGATTATTGGTAAGCTGGAGCTGGATGAAACCTTGTCCGGCCGTGAAAAAATCTCCTCGGATATCCGTCTCGCGCTGGATGAAGCCACTGAGAAATGGGGCGTGCGGATTGAGCGTGTAGAAGTTATCGACATCAAGCCGCCGCTGGATATCCAGGAAGCAATGGACAAACAAATGAAGGCTGAGCGCAGCAAGCGTGCGATTGTACTGGAGGCGGAAGCCGCCAAGCAGGATATGATCCTTCGCGCTGAAGGGGATAAGCAGAGTAAGATCCTGAAGGCTGAGGGGGATAAGGAAGCGCGTATCCGTCAGGCGGAAGGTCTCGGCCAGGCGCAGGAGCTGGAAGCCCTAGGCCAGGCCAAGGCGATCGAAGCGGTCGCGCAAGCCGAGAAGATGCGGATTGCCCTGATCGCCAGTGCAGGACTGGATGAAAGAGTACTGGCTTATCAGTCCTTCGAAGCATTGACTGAAATCTCCAAGGGACCGGCGAACAAAGTGTTCCTGCCGACCAGTGCTGTTGAAACGCTTGGCAGTATCGGAGCTATTGCAGAAGTATTCAAGGCGAGCAAGGACGGCAAATAAGCTCAGAACTATTTTACAATTGCGGCACATTCCGTTAAAGTTAAAAGCAAAACTAAGCCTATGCTTACGAAGCATGCAACGCAAAACTAAGCCTATGCTTACGAAGACAGTTTTGCTACGCAAAACTTTAAGGAGAAGATACTGTGACGCAAAAAGAGATTTCACCGCTCGTAGAAACGCTGGGGCTGCAGCCTCACGTTGAAGGCGGATGGTACAAGAGACTTTGGAATTCATCCTTCGAGATTCCCCAGGAGACTCTGGGCGGAAGCTATTCGGGGCCGCGTGCTTCAGCTTCCTCGATCTATTTCCTGCTTCATGCTGACGAGACTTCGGATTGGCATACTGTGCTGTCCTCCGAAATCTGGCTGTATCATTCCGGTAGTCCGATTGTGCTAAGCCTGGGCGGCAGCGGTGAACAGCCGGAGAACGTGACGGAAGTGATTCTGGGGCTGGACATCGCCGCAGGCCAGCAGCCGCAGGTAGTTATTCCTGCCGGAGTATGGCAGGCAGCCCGTCCGCTGGGTGAAGAGCCGGTGCTGGTCTCCTGCATCGTATCACCGGAGTTCCACTTTGATGATTTCAAGCTGATTGACAAGAAATAAGGGCAGGAATGAAATGGAGTACAGCCGCAGGATAGGCTGTACTCCATTTTTTTATCCGAACCAGCCAACGATGACCAGACATGTTTTTGTCACTTTTGGCGGCTTTACTCCTATCTGGCATACTGATTCTGATTTTGGATGATTATGAAGGCGCTTTTAAGGTTAAGGATGCTTGATGAACTCAAATTAGGCTTGGAGGGTAAACATATGAGTCAATTAAACGCACCATTTACAGGCGGGCCTACCTTGAACGACGGAGTGACCATGCCCTGGCTGGGTCTTGGCGTATGGCAGACCAAGGATGGCGATGAAGTTATCCAGGCAGTGAAAGCTGCCGTGGAGACCGGGTACCGCAGCATTGATACGGCAGCCGGGTACAACAATGAAGAAGGCGTTGGACAAGCCATCCGTGAATGCGGGGTACCCCGAGAAGAGCTGTTTATTACCACTAAAGTGCGCAATCCTGATCAGGGCTATGAATCTACGCTGAAGGCTTTTGAAGTCAGCCGGAAGAAGCTGGGTCTGGAGCAGATCGATTTGTACCTTATTCACTGGCCTGTTGCCGGCAAATATAAAGAGACCTGGAAAGCGCTGATTCATCTGCAAAAGGAAGGTCTGGTCAAATCGGTCGGTGTCAGCAACTTCCAGACCCATCACCTGCAGGATATCATCGATGATAGCGGTGTGGTACCTGTGGTTGACCAGGTCGAGTTCCATCCGCTGCTGACCCAGCGTGAGCTGCTTAAGTTTACTCGGGAGCATGACATTCAGCTGGAAGCGTGGAGCCCGCTGATGCAGGGGAACCTGGATGTGCCGCTGCTGAAGGAGCTGGCGGAGCGGTACGGCAAGACCGTGGCGCAGATTGTCCTGCGCTGGGACCTGCAGCAGGGGGTTATCACGATTCCGAAATCCGTGCATGCGGAGCGGATCATCGAGAATGCCGGCTTCTTCGACTTCACCCTCAGCGATGACGATGTCAAGGCCATTGAGGATCTGAATCAGAATCACCGCTTCGGCCCGGACCCGGATAATTTCAATTTCTAGGGTTGATGTAGATTGAACAGAGGAATTATTAATAAAATTGATGTTAGCCGTGACTGCGGTGAATATTTGGACTTCCGGCCGCTGTTGTCCCCAGATTTCTTGATTCATACCGCTATAAGCGGTGGAAATCCGGGGACTGCTTATGCTTCCGTTGCGAGCTTTCCTTCGGAAAGCTTTCAGGCGGTCGCTGACGCTCCTACAGTTCCAAAATTCCCCTCCGTACTTTCATCTTTTTATTGACTATCTCGGTTCAATCTATGGGTGGCGGCGTATAAGCCATGAATGCAAAGAGCAGGCCCCTTTCAGGTGGTCTGCTCTTTGCATTTGGCGACAACGCGCCAAACGACTTGGAATCAAAGCTCATCGACATCCGCTGCCCCGGCTTTTATGCTGAGAAAAGAAGGAATCAATGGGAGGGCACAACGTTGGAATTGATAAAAGATTATCCGGAGAAGCATGGATTATCTTCGCAGGCTTTAAGCCGTTTTGTCATGGAGGTCAGGGAACGGGGGCTTGAGGTTAACAGCTTCATGCTGCTGCAGGACGGCCAAGTTACGGCCGAGTTCACCCGGATGCCTTACCTTCCGGATACCCCGCAGCTGCTCTACTCTCTTAGCAAGAGCTTCACCTCTATAGCCATAGGTATTGCCTGGGACGAGGGATTGCTGCAGTTGGAGGATGCGGTGATCTCCTTTTTCCCGGACAAGCTGCCTGAGGCTGTGTCTTCTAATCTGGTGCAAATGACAGTGCATCACCTGCTCTCCATGAATGCGGGCCATCATGAAGATATTTATCCTGCTGTGGTCAAGGAACAGGACTGGATCACCGCCTTCCTCGCCCAGCAGGTTGAGCATGAGCCGGGAAGTTATTACCGCTACAGCACCCCCTCCAGCTATATGCTGGCGGCCATCCTCGAACGGGTGAGCGGGCAAAGTATGGTCGATTACCTGATGCCGCGTTTGTTCGGGCCACTGGGCATTCCTCGGCCATCCTGGGAGACTTGTCCGCGGGGAATCACGGCTGGCGGGATGGGACTCAGCCTGTCTACAGAAAGTGTAGCCAGGTTTGGCCAGATGCTGCTGAATAAAGGCGTATATAACGGGCGGAGAATTGTATCGGAGCAGTACATACAGCGGGCTGCAAGTGAGCAGAGCGACAACCGGGCCGGAGCGCAGCGGATTGACTCGGCGCAGGGCTATGGTTACCAATTTCATCTATGCCGTAGGGGCTGCTACCGGGGAGACGGATCTTTTGGACAGCTGTGTCTGGTGGCTCCGGAGCAGAATATAGTCATTGCTGTGGCGGCAAGCTTCGGGAGTATGAACCGGCTGCAGGTATTGCTGGATCTGATTTTTGAGCATATTTTTGATACGCTTGGAGGCAGTCCGCTGCCGGATTCCGGGGATAACGCCGGTCTGCAGGAGCTATTGTCCGATTGGAGTACTTCAGCCTTACCTGTGGCGCAGCAGTCTTTTTCGGAGAAATGGCTGATGTATGGTCTCAGCGGTACATACCAGATCAGCAGCAATCCCCACGGGCTGCGGGAGATTTCTTTTACCAGGAATAACACGCTGCTTAAGCTGCAAATGGTGTATGGCGTTCAGCGGGACAATGTGCTGCCATTCGATTTCAGCAAACCGGTATGGACGGAGGATGTTTTCAGCAAAGACCTCTCGTTACACCGGCAACAGGTAATCACTTACGTAAACTGGCTGGCTGAGGATACGCTGAAGCTTACGCTGTACTACATTGAGACTCCTTATGTGGTCACGTACACGATTATTTTTGAGGACAACAAGCTGGAATTCCGGTTCAATATTAACGTTTCGCTTAATATTCCGGAGTATGCGGCTGTAGGCGGGCTTGTACAGGCTTAGTTCATATTAATGTAAAAAAACATGCCCGCCTGAACGTATGCTATACGGTCTTGGCGGGCATGTTCACATCTATTTGGCATTAGCCGATGGAGACATTGTATTTCCGCAGCCACAGATCTACCTGGGCCAGATAAGCGAATAATTGCGGGCCGGACATCAGCTGGCCGAACCACGGCAGATTGCTGGAGGATTCCGGTGATGCGGCGATTTCCCGGATTTTGGCCGGATCAATCAGCGGAAGGATTGGCGAAGAAGGATCATCCAGTATACTCAGTACCTGTGAGCGCACCTTGTTCAGATAGGCAGGATTATGTGTTTTAGGGTACGGGCTTTTTTTGCGGTAGAGCACATCGTCCGGCAGTACACCTTCGAGTGCTTTGCGCAGGATGCCTTTTTCACGGTTGCCTACGGTCTTGATCTCCCAGGGAATATTGAATACATACTGCACCAGGCGGTGGTCACAATAAGGAACGCGTACCTCCAGGCCCACGCCCATGCTCATCCGGTCCTTGCGGTCCAGCAGCGTAGGCATGAAGCGGGTAATGTTGAGGTAGGACATGACGCGCATCTGCGCCTGTTTGCCGGTCTCACCGTCAAGCTTCGGCACCTCGGCCACGGCGTCGCTGTACCGGTCACCCAAATATTCCAGCGGACGTATCCACTCATTCATTTCCGGCGACAATAGACTGGCACGCATTTTGGGTGCTACCGACCAGGGGAAGGTGCCGGAAGACAGCATCTCCTCACGGTGGAACCAGGGGTAGCCGCCGAAAATTTCATCTGCCGCTTCGCCGGAGATAGCGACAGTCGCCTTCTTTTTGATCTCCTGGCAGAATAAATAAAGTGATGAATCCACATCGGTCATCCCCGGCAAATCGCGGGAGTAGAGGGCGTTGTCGAGCGCTGTTACCAGTTCAGGTGTATCAAAAGCAATAAAGTGATGGTTCGTATTCAGTTCATCGATCATCCGCTGAATCCAGGGGCCGTCGGCTCCGGGCTGGAAGGAATGGCTTTTGAAATGCTTGTCGTTGTCTACATAATCCACCGAGTAGGTATCAACCCGGCCTTGGCCGGTCCGGTTGTAATAATCTACGGCAAGCGCAGTTAAGGCGCTGGAGTCCAGTCCGCCGGAGAGCAGAGAGCAGACCGGAACATCGGAAACAAGCTGGCGCTCCAGCGTATCCTGGAGTAATTCCCGCACCCGGGCTGCCGTTTCATCCACGTTATCCGTGTGCGGGTCGCTCTCCAGCTTCCAATATGCGTAGGTACGGATACCGCTGCGGCTATAAATCATGGCATGACCTGGACGAAGCTCGAATATATCTTTGTATACACCATGTCCCGGTGTCCGGGCCGGACCGATAATGAAGATTTCGGCAAGGCCTTCCGGTCCAACCTTCGGCTGGACTTTGGGATGCTGCAGCAGCGCCTTCGGCTCGGACCCGAATACGAAGACATCGTCCACTTGGCTGTAGAACAAAGGCTTCACGCCCAGGCGGTCGCGGGCCAGAAAGACCTGATCGCGCAAGCTGTCCCAGACGGCAAAAGCGAAGATGCCATTCAGCTTCTCCGTGCAGTCCGGTCCCCATTCGATATAGGCATGCAGGAGTACCTCGGTATCGCATTCTGTGAGGAAATGATGGCCGCGCTGCTTCAGCTCTTTTTTGAGCTCAGGGGCATTATATAGCTCGCCGTTATACACAATTGCATACACCTTATCGTCATGGCGGGCAATCATCGGCTGTGCGCCGTTCTCGGGATCAATGACGCTGAGTCTGCGGTGTCCGAAGGCAATGGGTCCTGAAATCCAGGTTCCGGCTGCATCCGGTCCGCGGTTCGCTAAAGTTTCAGTCATTCTGACAAGCAGTTGCGAGTGCCCTGTAAGATCACCGCGCCACTGGACAAATCCGGTTATTCCGCACATGTTGGTTCATCCTCTCTTTTGTGCGATTGTTGTCTGTCCTTTCTTTTTTGCCAAGTAATACAGATATATGCCGAAGGAAGGGATAAAATGTATGTCCTTATCCGAACACTAGGGGAGAGGGAAATTTGCCAGGAGGGATGGATGACAAGTGTATTACATTAAAGACGCCAAAATCCGCAGAATGACCGAGTATGACGGAGCACCTTGCGCAGAGGTTGGCGTATTGCCTGGAGCTGTGGGCGATTCAGCACTTTTGGTGTATATTGTTGAGGACCAGCGTGAGGAGGGTTACGAAATTGTCCGTATTTTGACGAATGACGCGGACACCGCCACCGATTGGTTTGATAACAATCTGCATGATGCTTTCAAGGATGTGACGGTCAACGGCTTCACCGGCAGCACTGTAATGAGCCCGGAGGATGAACGGTCCAAGTTCCAGCGTGAGCTGCTGATCTTCGGAGAGCTGAAGAAGCAGCTGGGTGAGCATTTCAGGCAGTACTCTTGATTCCGGCGGGACCTCTTGCTTCGAAGCTTCACTGCACAATTACCAACCAATAACCTATAGGATGGGCCATAGAGCAGGAAGCTTGCCGCATTCAGGATGCGGGAGGCTTCTTTTTTATTGGGGTTTGTGTATCGGGAAATCTCATGGACTGATCAGAAGTCGCCTGCACGGTGGGATGTAGGGGCTTCTTTTGCCGGCTGGGAGAGTTTAGTCTTGATAAATTCTGTGATTCAGGTATAATAAATAACGTTGCATTAATACATATGATCTTTACAGCTTTAAGTTTCATGATTCTTCATTTGTCCCGGTAGCTCAGTTGGATAGAGCATGCGCCTTCTAAGCGCACGGTCGGGGGTTCGAATCCCTTCCGGGACGTCAAGTAACAGCCTTCCTTCGGGAAGGCTGTTTTGTTGTCCGGGGGGATGAGAAGCCTAGGCGCCAGCCGGGGACGTTGGAGCATAAGCTTCGATAGGAACACATCGCAATCAGCCGAAATTTGGCTGTATCCCTTCCGGGACGTCAAGTAACAGCCTTCCTTCGGGAAGGCTGTTTTGTTGTCCGGGGGGATGAGAACCCTAGGCGCCAGCCGGGGACGTTGGAGCATAAGCTTCGATAGGAACACATCGCAATCAGCCGAAGTGTGGCTGTATCCCTTCCGGGACGTCAAGTAACAGCCTTCCTTCGGGAAGGCTGTTTTGTTGTCCGGGGGGATGAGAAGCCTAGGCGCCAGCCGGGGACGTTGGAGCATAAGCTTCGATAGGAACACATCGCAATCAGCCGAAATTTGGCTGTATCCCTTCCGGGACGTCAAGTAACAGCCCTCCTTCGGGAAGGCTGTTTTGTCGTCCGGAGGATGAGAAGCCGGGCGGCAGCGGGGATACCCAAGCGTCTGAGCATTCAAGTCACTCTTTGTACAGCCATCCGCTAGACTATTACTATTGTTACTCAAACCCAAACCCCCGCTCGCCTACAGCGATCCCCCAAGTAACCAACATCATTTTCACCCGATGAGTACAGTTATCTATTATAAGCCCTACTTGAACTATGCGGGACTCTCTACCGCTTCTTCGTCCCAGCTTACATCCGCTCCGGCTTAGGCAGACCGAGTACATCCAGCGCCTCGCCTAAAGTATCGGTGAAGCTCCGGGTTAGCCATAGACGGAAGGCTACGCTGGAAGCCTCTCCTTTGAGGATCGGGCAGGCGGAGTAGAAATTGCTGAACAGTACGGCCAGACTGTGCGCATAGTTACAGATCGTATTCGGCGTAAGCTCCCGGCTTGCCGTATATAGGGTGTCCTGCCACAGGCTGAGCTGTCTCAGCAGGGCGAGCTCGGCTGCCTCAAGCTGCGGCGGAAAGAGCGGAAGCCCGCCATGCGCGTTGCTCCCGTCAGGCCCGCTGCTCGCGCTATGCTTGCTGCTCCCGTTATCCCCGCTATTCCCGTGTCCCCCGTACTCCCGGCTCCCGCCATGCTCGTTGCCGCCGCTATTTCCGGTACCTCTCTCCGCCAAGGCGCTGCCTTTACTGAGCACACGGCTTGCCCGGGCATAGGCATACATCAGATAAACGCCAGTGTTGCCGGAAATCTCCATGGCCTGTTTGAAGTCAAACACAATCTCTGTACCCAGATTGAAGCGCAGCAGATAGTAGCGGATGGCAGCGGTGGCGATGAGCCGGCTGGACAGGCCGTTTTTGTCGGAACGGGTAGCCTCAATGGAATGCTCCATAAGCCGGACCAGCTCGGTAACCTTGATGCCGATGCCCTGGCGTCCGGACATGGCGTAGGAGCTTTTGCCGGCGGAGGTATCAATACCAAGTTCAGCGGCGGAAGCCGGACTTAGCGAAACTACACCATAACTTACATGATGCAGCCGATCCGCCTGCTCGCTGTAGCCCAGTGCCTGGAAGGCCTGCTTTACCATCGCCTGCGGATACTCCTGTCTGTAGTCGATCACGTTCACGACCTTGTCTGCGCGTCCAAAAGGCAGCGTCTCACCCCTCAAGCCGGTCGTCCACAGCCCGCTGCCAAACTCGCTGTAGGCAAAATCCTTGTCCAAGAGGCCGAATTTCCACAGATGATAAGCGATATCCTTGGCCGTATAGGTCAAAATCCCATTCGAGCGCACCAGCACCTTATCCTTCAGATGCTCCTCTTCTGTCTCCTGTGTCTCCTGTGCGCCAGTGCCAGCGGATTGCTTCAGAATCCAGCAGCCGGCCAGCTTGCCTTCCTTCTCCTGAACGAACACATCTGTCTGCGACAAAAGGGCGAAGGCGGAAGACCAGAAGCCTTCTTTCAGAATACTGCTCTCCCAGACCAGCAGGTCGTAGTGAATGCCGAAGCTGCGCATCTCCTCCACATGCTCTTTTACAATCTGTCCGGCGACAAGGTTGCCAATCCAGGCGGTATTGCCATGCCCCTCTTCCAGCGCGTGAAGAATTTCAGTCCGTTTATTTACACTTTCAGGATGCTCCGCGTACTCCTTGTTGATCTCAGCGTAAATATCCCAGCAGTAATCTCCGAAACGGACATGCTCCCCGGCAAGCGGGACATTCAAAAGGCCGACTACAGTATCTGCAAGCTGATTGCCGAGATCATCCACGTAGTTATGTACCTCGACCGTATAGCCGGTTTTTCTCAAAATTCTAACCAGTGCATCCCCGATACAGGAGTTTCTCAGGTGTCCTATGTGCATGCTCTTATTCGGATTAACGCTAGTATGCTCTACAATAACCTTCTCACCGCCAGCCTGCGGAATTGCAAAATCAGTCTGGGCCCACACCTGCCAATCGATGTACATATTAATGAAACCCGGCGGCGCAACCTCGATTCTCTGCAGCAGTCCGTTTACGGAGCCCGATGACTTCAGCTCGGCGATGATCAGTTCTGCGATGACGGCCGGGGCTTTGCGTAGGGTACGGGCCAGCTGCATGGCTATATTGCTGGAGTAGTCCCCATGGTCCGCATTCGCAGGCTGCTCTAGAGCCACTTTTACCGCAGAACTGCCGGGAATCCCCAGGCCTTCAGATACTTTGTGAATACATTGTTCCAGACTGTCTTTAATTAGCTCGCTTAACATGAATAAGTACCTCCCGAAATAGTTGTGAATGGTGTAAGCAGTGGCTGAGGGCGGAAGACTTCAAGGGTCCGTAAGGTGAAAAAAACAACAAAAAAAGCCTTCGTCTCAAAAGAGACGAGGCTTATGCGCTCGCGGTACCACTCTCGTTGCTGAACCTACAGTTCAACCACCTTACAGGTTAACGGTCTTTAGCCGGGGCTTCCTACTCTTAAGGTTCAGAAGTCCATCTCACGGGTGCGCTTCATAATCCTGATCTGTACCGGCTTACACTCTCCCGGCTCGCTGGGGACTAGATTCAGGGACATTACTCTCCCGGTCATCGATTCAATATGATTTTTATCAGTATAGCGAATTTCTGGAAGAAAGCAATAGCGGAATGTCAAGCGGAACCTTGTTTCCGGAAAATGCAACCCATAACATCCGGTATTTGCAATAGATATCCGGCTTTGTCCACACCTCCGGTGATGGCTCGAATATAGTAAGTTGTTATCACTATTAAAATATTCGGAGAGGAGAAATCAAGATGAGCTTTTTATCTACAGGACCGATTGAGAATAATGCGGTAGGCGGGCTTAGACCCACTCAGCAGATCACGGTCAAAATCGATAACCGAAGTGATACCATGTCTTCCTTTGTGACGGTAGAGGGTTACTATCTGGATGGAATCCGCACGCTATATGTCAGCGAAACGCTGAATGTGCTGCCTAATCAGGTATTGACTACCACGTACTATGCGGATCTGGATGCATTTGAGTTTGTTTTTGTCACTTCGGGAACCATTGATGAACAGGTGCAAGTCTCAGTCTGGGGAAAAAATAGCTCAGGCGGCTTAGTAACGCCACACCGCCTGGTTTCTGCTGAACTTCTGGGAGCTATCACAGGATTGACGGGCATCACAGGCGCGACCGGGGTTACGGGTGCGACAGGCGCAGCCGGAGCGACCGGGGTTACCGGTGCAACAGGTGTAGCTGGTGCGACCGGGGTTACAGGTGCGACGGGCACGGCAGGAGCGACTGGGGTTACGGGTGCGACAGGCGAAGCAGGAGCAACTGGGGTTACAGGTGCGACGGGCGTAGCAGGAGCGACTGGGGTTACGGGTGCGACGGGCGTAGCAGGAGCAACTGGGGTTACAGGTGCGACAGGCGTAGTTGGTGCGACTGGGGTTACAGGTGCGACAGGCACAGCAGGAGCGACTGGGGTTACAGGTGCGACGGGTATAGCAGGAGCAACTGGGGTTACGGGAGCGACAGGCACAGCAGGAGCGACTGGGAGTACAGGAGTGACGGGCATCACAGGCGCGACCGGGGTTACGGGTGCGACAGGCGCAGCCGGAGCGACCGGGGTTACCGGTGCAACAGGCGTAGCTGGTGCGACCGGGGTTACAGGTGCGACGGGCACAGCCGGAGCGACTGGGGTTACAGGTGCGACAGGCATAGCTGGCGCAACTGGGGTTACCGGTGCGACGGGCGTAGCAGGAGCAACTGGGGTTACGGGAGTGACGGGCGAAGCAGGAGCGACTGGGGTTACAGGTGCGACAGGCGCAGCAGGAGCAACTGGGGTTACAGGTGCGACGGGCGCAGCAGGAGCAACTGGGGTTACAGGTGCGACGGGCGTAGCAGGAGCGACTGGGGTTACGGGTGCGACGGGCGAAGTAGGCGCGACTGGGGTTACGGGAGCGACGGGCGAAGCAGGAGCGACTGGGGTTACGGGTGCAACCGGGGTTACGGGAGCGACGGGCGAAGCTGGTGCGACCGGGGTTACGGGTGCGACGGGCGTAGCAGGAGCAACTGGGGTTACGGGAGTGACGGGCGAAGCAGGAGCAACTGGGGTTACAGGTGCGACAGGCACAGCTGGCGCGACCGGGGTTACAGGTGCGACGGGCGTAGCTGGAGCAACTGGGGTTACCGGTGCGACAGGCACAGCTGGCGCGACCGGGGTTACAGGTGCGACAGGCACAGCAGGAGCGACTGGGGTTACAGGTGCGACAGGCACAGCAGGAGCGACTGGGGTTACAGGTGCGACAGGCACAGCAGGAGCGACCGGGGTTACAGGTGCGACAGGCACAGCAGGAGCGACCGGGGTTACGGGTGCGACGGGCGAAGCAGGAGCAACTGGGGTTACGGGAGCGACGGGCGAAGTAGGCGCGACTGGGGTTACGGGTGCGACGGGCGAAGCTGGGGCGACCGGGGTTACAGGTGCGACAGGCACAGCAGGCGCGACTGGGGTTACGGGTGCGACGGGCACAGCAGGAGCGACTGGGGTTACCGGTGCGACGGGCGTAGCAGGAGCGACTGGGGTTACGGGTGCGACAGGCACAGTTGGAGCGACTGGGGTTACCGGTGCGACAGGCACAGCAGGAGCGACTGGGGTTACAGGTGCGACGGGTATAGCAGGCGCGACCGGGGTTACAGGTGCGACAGGCATAGCTGGCGCAACTGGGGTTACAGGTACGGGTATAGCAGGAGCGACTGGGGTTACGGGAGCGACAGGCGAAGTTGGCGCGACCGGGGTTACAGGTGCGACAGGCGAAGCAGGAGCGACTGGGGTTACAGGTGCGACAGGCGAAGCAGGAGCGACTGGGGTTACAGGTGCGACGGGCACAGCAGGAGCGACCGGGGTTACAGGTGCGACAGGCGCAGCCGGAGCGACTGGGGTTACGGGAGCGACAGGCGAAGCAGGAGCGACTGGGGTTACAGGAGCGACGGGCATCACAGGCGCGACCGGGGTTACAGGTGCGACAGGCGAAGCAGGAGCGACTGGGGTTACAGGTGCGACGGGCATCACAGGCGCGACTGGGGTTACGGGTGCGACAGGCGAAGCAGGAGCAACTGGGGTTACGGGAGCGACGGGCGAAGTAGGCGCAACTGGGGTTACCGGTGCGACAGGCGCAGCTGGAGCGACCGGGGTTACGGGTGCGACGGGCGTAGCAGGAGCGACTGGGGTTACGGGTGCGACGGGAATCACAGGTGCGACAGGAACCAGTCCGGCTGGTCTTTCCGAGTATGCGTATATTTATAATTTGGCTGCCCAAACGGTTCCATTGGAGGCCGATGTCACTTTTAGTAATAATGGTCCCATAATTGGGGCGATTACACACACGCCAGGGAGCTCTGTGATTACTATAGGTACTGCTGGAGATTATGCAGTCTGGTTCAACGCAACGGGAGTGGAGCCCAATCAATTTTCACTTTTTCAAAATGGTACTTCTGTTGCAGGCGGCATATATGGTTCCGGCGCCGGAACTCAGGCCAATCCCGGAATGGTGATTGTTGTAGCGGCAGCGGGAGATTCCCTGACTCTGCGCAATCATTCCAGTTCAGCGGCAATTACGCTGCAGACGCTGTCAGGCGGAACACAAGCCAATGCCAACGCCTCTATCCTGATTCAAAAAATAAACTAAGCTTGGCAGAGTAGAATTCAGAGATATTCGGATTTCAGTGAAGCTAAATAGCCCGTCACCGATGGATTGTCGGTGACGGGCTGCTTAAACTTACCAGGCGTTTTGATCCCTGCCTCACAAACAGGGTACAGTCCCCAGTAAAGTTAAGGCAGCTTTTTGTATCATAAGTAATCACATGGATGCCGCTTGGCAATGGACTACAAAGCCAGCTCGGCAAGCAGACCTCTTCAGAATCTCTGATAGAGGAAATGCCTAGTCCGCAGTAGGCGCACCGGTCAGATTCTTGATGTCCGTAGAACCATAAATCAGCAGGGCAATTACAATCACCAGCAGCAGACCACCGGCGAAACCCTCCCCGTCAAAACTGTCCATATCCCCGCGCCTCACTTTCACTTTCTAATTAGGTGGTCAGGAGTTTTCGGCTTTCTTTTTCAAAGCGGTCATAATCTCGTTCAGGGTGAGACTGCTGTTGTCATCAAGGAAGCTGACCAGCTTATCGACGTTGTCGTTGCTCAGATCACTTAAGGTTTTATATTTGCCTACCAGACTGACGAACATGGATGCGTCCGTGTACATCTGGATGGAGTCTACTTTCAGCTTGCCGGTCAAAAGAAGGGCAGCCACGGCGAACTCAAGCCCTTTTGGAGTTTGTGTTTTGGAGCTGGCTGGTGGTTTTTTGGCGGCAGGTCTCTTTCCTTTTCCAGGAGGGGGCATGGGACTCCCTTCTTCCGTTGGTCATTCTGCAGGAAAGCGGCAGCAAGGGCGGTCTCTCCTTAATTAAAAGATATGCGCCCCCGCAGATATTGGTGAATGGAACCTGTCTTATGTCCACACCGACCGGAGGACGCCAGAATATTATTATATTGTGCGATTAAAGATCAACCGTCGCTAGTAACTGAGTTTCACGCCGTAAATGCTAGATATGGAAGGAGGGATGAGACGGGATGCCGATTTTATCAACAGGACCTATCGAGAACAATGCCGTTTCGGGAATAAGACCTACGCAGACAGTTACGGTAAAGCTGGTGAAGCGTGATGGCATGGTAGGCTCTTCAGTCAGTATTCAGGGCTACTTGCTGGGAGCGACAAGAATATTGTATGTAAGTGAGGTTATTAATATTGCTCCGAATGAAGTGGTAACCAGGGATTACTTTGCCGATTTGGATGCGTTCGAATTTATTTTTACGATCGGAGAAGCAACCGGGGAGGAGATCGGGATTTCAGTATGGGGCAAGTCTTCTACCGGCCAGCTGGTGAATGCCCATCGCATTGTTACACATGAGAAATTAAGCTCCGAAGTATAGAGATTCATCCTATTCTACTAGGAAAAGGAGTGCTGAAACGATGAGTTTTTTATCCACGGGACCGATAGAAAATAATATGGTTGGCGGTGTGAGACCAACTACCCAGGTTACAGTCAGAATTGATAACCGCAGTGATATCACTGCCTCCACAGTATCGGTTCAGGGATACTATTTGAGTGGCGGCGTCAGAAACCTGTATGTCAGCGAGGCGATCGATGTTGCTCCGAATCAATCGATAACCACTACCTACTTTGCTGATCTGGATGGTTTAGAGTTTACTTTCTTAACACCTGCCACTGTGAATGATCCGGTCCAGATTTCGCTCTGGGGTAAGAGCAGCACCGGGGCACTGGTAACCGCGCACCGTCTGGTTTCTGCAGAACTGCTGGGCGAAATCTTCGGTATTACCGGAGCAACGGGTGCCACCGGAGCTCAAGGCGCCACAGGAGCGACAGGTTCGGGTGGCGGAGCTACCGGTGCCACAGGTGCAGCAGGAGCAACAGGTGCCACCGGGGCTCAAGGCGCTACAGGAGCGACGGGTTCTGGCGGCGGAGCGACTGGGGCTACTGGAGCAACAGGCACAGCTGGAGCGACTGGGGTTACGGGTGCGACAGGCACAGCCGGAGCGACTGGGGTTACCGGCGCGACAGGCACAGCCGGAGCGACCGGGGTTACGGGTGCGACAGGCACAGCCGGAGCGACTGGGGTTACGGGTGCGACAGGCACAGCCGGAGCGACTGGGGTTACCGGCGCAACAGGCACAGCTGGAGCGACTGGGGTTACCGGCGCGACAGGCACAGCGGGAGCGACTGGGGTTACCGGCGCAACAGGCACAGCTGGAGCGACTGGGGTTACCGGCGCGACAGGCACAGCTGGAGCGACCGGGGTTACTGGAGCGACAGGCACAGCCGGAGCGACTGGGGTTACCGGCGCAACAGGCACAGCTGGAGCGACTGGGGTTACTGGAGCGACAGGCACAGCTGGAGCGACTGGGGTTACCGGTGCGACAGGCACAGCTGGAGCGACTGGGGTTACTGGAGCGACAGGCACAGCTGGGGTTACCGGTGTTACTGGCGCGACAGGGGCAACGGGTTCAGGGGCAATCATTCCGTATGCTTCCGGCCTTCCAGTATCTTTGACAACGGTACTCGGCGGACTCTTGAATACGTCCAGTCTTGTAGGTTTTGGCAGCAGCTCTGCAGGTGTTAGTGTTACAGGCGGGATCATTGATTTGACAGGTGCGGCTGGAACCTTACTCAACTTTGCCTTCTCAGTACCGCGTGCAGGCACCATTACCTCACTGGCAGGCTATTTCAGTACGACTGCGGGACTTAGCTTAGTGGGTTCAACCGTAACCATAACTGCGAGATTATTCCAATCGACTACACCCAATAATAGCTTCACGGCAGTACCGGGCGCCACAGTAACTTTAGCTCCGCCATTGACAGGAGTTCTTTCCCTCGGTACGATCAGCAGCGGTCTGACTACCGGGCTTAGTATACCGGTAACTGCCGGCACTCGTTTGCTGATGGTCTTCTCGGCAACGGTATCAGCCGGAATTGATGTAGCGACAACGGTTGCCGGTTATGCCAGCGGTGGAGTTACAATTGTCTAAACCCGGCGCTGCAAGCCAAAAGAAATAAAACAGGGATGCTCCCAAGCCTATAGGCTCAGGAGCGTCCCTGTTTTATTTACATAGAGCACTCAATTGTAGTTGTATATTTGTACTTCTGTATAGCTAATGTTGAAGTAGGGGGGGCTGATTTCATCCGTTGTTGGTGGCACAGATCAGGTAACTTTATTAAAATCCTGCACAGAATACAACATTCCCCCCCATTAACACGCCCTAAATCTATAATTGTTGTACAAAAGGCAGCAATTCCCTCGTTCCAGGCCGATCAACGAAGCTATTGTTGTATTTCATACAACAATCCTCCCGCACACCCAGGTATCTAGGGATCAGAGTTGCAAAACGTACAACATTTATGCCTTCGTGCGTACTAAGAAGCCTACATTCTGCCGGCAATGAATTGTGTGTAAGGAATTAACAAATTCCTCTCGTCCCGCCGCGATTAACCAGTAAGCTGGTTAGGTTGTTGTCATAAGTGTGGTTTATATAGCCGGCCGTGTTACACCAGATCGCAAGCCTCAGCCGGCATCCAGTGGGCATCCTGGCCGTCCCATTTCACATTGCAGCCGATCGGGTTGGTCAGGGGTTCACTGACCGGTTGCCCGGATACCAGCTCTGTCAGGGCGTTATCCAGATTGTTGACGGTCAGCTTGCCGGTCTCGCGCGGATTATCAACGCCGCGTCCGGTGTAGACCAGCTTGCGGGCTTCATCGAAGATATAGAAGTGGGGCGTGCGCAGTGCGCCATAGGCCCGGGCGGTCTCTTGCGTATCGTCACGCAGATAAGTCCAAGGGAACTTATGCTCCTCCATCCGGGCAACCATATGCTCGAACGAATCATCGGGATGCGTGGTTTCACTGTTGGCATTGATGCCAACGAATTGGACACCCTGATCGCGGAATTTCTCCGCTGCCTCACGGGTAAGCTCATCGGAACCGACTACAAACGGGCAATGATTGCAGGTGAAAAAAACAACCAGGAACCTGGCGGACGCGAATTGCTCCAGGGAATAAGTCTGTCCGTCCGTCGCCTTCAGGGCGAAGTCAGGGGCTGAGTCTCCAAGCGCCAACGTAAAGCTCATTTACAAGCACCTCCTGAATAAGATACAAGCCTTCCCTTGTATTATACCGGACTTGCCAAACGCTTCCAAACTGAGCAAGATTACCTTCATTCCCCAAGCATCACAGGAGATCTTCAGCATGATTGTACTTTATACAACAGAAGTCGTGAGATTTGGCGCAGAAAGCTATTCTATTGCAAGCCTGCCGTTGTCATATCGCGAGTATCTCGCGGATGTCCTGCTCGCTCAGGCTGGACAGGGCTTCCTGTCCCGGCTGAATTACTTCATCAATCAGATTCTTCTTCTTCTGCTGCAGCTCGTACATCTTGTCTTCTACGGTTCCCTGCGCAACCAGGCGGATGACCTGCACGACCTTCTTCTGTCCGATCCGGTGGGCGCGGTCAGCAGCCTGCTGCTCGACAGCCGGATTCCACCACAGATCGTAGAGAATGACCGTGTCGGCTCCGGTCAGATTAAGGCCGGTGCCGCCCGCCTTCAGCGAGATCAGGAATAGATCACGTTCCCCTTCATTGAAACGGGTGCACAGCTGGGTACGCTGGGAAGCCGGTGTTTGTCCGTCCAGATAGAAGTGCGGCACACCCAGCAGGGCCAGTTCGCGCCCGATCATCCCCAGCATTTGCGTGAACTGTGAGAAGATCAGCATCCGTTTGCCGGAGCTGCGGCATTCGTCGATAATCTCCAGCAGCTGTTCGAATTTGCCCGATCCTCCAGTGTACCCGTCCACGAACAGGGAGGGGTGGCAGCACAGCTGGCGCAGCCGGGTGAGACCGGCGAGGACTTTGATCCGGCCGTTGCCGAAGCTGTCGCTGTCCAGATGCTTGAGCGCTTCCTTGCGCAGTCTGGCCAAATAAGCGACGTAGAGCCTTTTCTGCTCCGGCAGCAGCTCAGAGGCCTGCAGTGATTCGATTTTGTCCGGCAGCTCCTTCAGGACATCGCTTTTGAGGCGGCGCAGCAGGAAGGGGCGGATACGCTTTGCCACAGTCTCCCGGGGAAGGTCATGGAAGGCCTTCTTGCCGGGGAACAGCCCGGGAAATACCACGCCGAAGATTGACCACAGATCCTCGAGCGCATTCTCCACCGGCGTTCCCGTAAGCGCGAAACGGTACCGCGCTTGAAGAAGCTTAACTGCCTGGGCAGTCTGCGTCTCATGGTTCTTAATCATCTGCGCTTCATCCAGGATGAGGGTATGGAAAGACCGCTTGGCGTATTCCACGGCATCTCTGCGCAGCAGCGGATAAGAGGTAATGATGACATCATGGCCGGCTGAATTCCGCAGCGTCCGGTTGCGTTCGTCCGCACTGCCGTCGGCAATGGCTGCCTTGATGTCCGGGGCGAAACGCTTCAGCTCATTATGCCAGTTGTAGAGCAGCGAGGCCGGGGTGACAATGAGCGCAGGGACTCCGCCCTGACGGATATCATCAAGCTCGGAGAGCAGGAAGGCGATACTCTGCAGCGTTTTGCCGAGACCCATATCATCCGCCAGAATGCCGCCGAAGCGGTAGTGGGCCAGCGTCTTCATCCACTGGTAGCCGTACTGCTGATAGTCGCGGAGTACAGAGGCCAGACTCTCCGGCACAGGGAAGTCCAGATTCTCGGGACTCGCCATATTGGCCAGCAGCCGCCGGAACGACCGGCCGATCTGGACGGAATCGCCTTTGCCGGTATCCGCATGCAGGCGAAGACCCCGCACCAGCGGCAGGGAGAACTCTGCATGATTGAAGTCCCCGTTCTGAACGCCAAGCTCATTCATCAGGGCGATAATTTCCAGGAATTCTGCAGTTTCCAGCGGGAGCAGCGCACCATCCGGCAGCCGGTAATACTTACGCTTCTCCTGCAGGGATTTCAGCACCAGCACGATGTCCTTCTCCGGAATACCATCCATGCTGAACTTGAAGTCCAGCCAGTCGGTCTTCTCATTCCAGCTCAGGCTGACCTTGGGCATGGCATGCTCCGTAAGCACTCTTTCCTTGACCGCAGTAGTGGCATAGACCTGAAGCAGCGGCTCCAGCAGCGGAATGGTATGGTGGAGAAAATCGAATTCCCCGTCCTCATCCCGCATGATATATCCGCTCTCCGTCCGTGCGAAGGACTCATGGGCCATCAGGTCGAGAATCCGCCGTTCGGCCTCCCCGTCCCGCATCAGAATCACTTCATTGCTCCGCTCATGCGCCTTCTCATCCAGCGGGTTAATGACAATCCCGCCATATTGGAATTCAAGCCCGGCGAGCAGCCGGTCTCTGACCCGGTCGAGATAGAGTCTGGCGTGAAGCTGCGCCTGAACGATTCTGTCCGCGATGGCATCGGCAATGAATACCTGGCCCAATTTTTTGAGTCCGGGAATGACGCCCTCCATGAATGGCTCCATCTGCTCCGGGGCAATGGCAATTCCGTCCTGCCGCGAGGGGTTCAGCAGCTTTTTCAGCTCAGCGAGACGCCCGCATTCCTGCACCGGCAGCTTCAGCAGCTTGCCCTCAGACAAGACAAGCCCGTAATCTTCCAGAATCGTAAGCTGCTGAAGCCCCTGGACATCCAGCCGGTACCCCTCTCCTTGCGCCTGATCGAACTGGAAGCTCAGCGGGAGTGCCTCAGCGGAGAGAGATAGACGTTCGTGCAGGACCTGGCCGTGCTGCAGACGGGCTGCAGGTACAGCCAAGAGTGCCGGCAGCAGGCTCTCCCAGAAGAAGGGAGGAACAGCCAGCAGCCGTTCATTTCCCGAAGTGCCGGTATGCGGAGCGTAAGGGCTGATGCTGCTGCGGTATATTTTTTCATTCAGCATGATTTCAATCAGCTTCACGAGCACCTCATTATCTTCCTTCGAGAAGCTGTGCAGGGCGGGATCATAACTGAAATGTCTGGAGAATTCAAAAGGCTCACCCCGGTGAACACGTTCCAGAAACCCCCGGATTTTGGGCACGATATAGAGGCGCTTAGGGCCTACTTTCAGTTCTATGCCCAGCATTGTGCTGCCGAAGCTGTAAGAGAAAGGCTTGCAGATGAACTCTACCTGAAGCGGTGTCCGCAGATCCATATAAGCTCCGGCTCCGCTCGGCCGCTGCCGCACTCCGGTGAACATCCCGAGCATGCTGCTCACCAGCTGCCGGTCCCCACTGCGCCCGGTGTATCCGTCTCCGGCAGAGCCGGAATGGCGGGGTGTAAGTATACCGGTCTCTCCCGTGAACGCCTCCGGCTCTTGCCCATCCGGATCGGGAGTCTGGCCCATGTCCATATCTTTGCCGAGATAAAGGACACTAACCAGTGCAGCTGCAATATGTTTGCAGAAAGGTCCGCCGCGGTAGTAGGCCGGGCAGGTACACTCCCCGTTAACATCATCGTCACTATCTATGGTCAGCACTACTTCATGGCTTTCCAGACCATGAACCGCAGCGCGGTATTTCGAATATTCCCCTTCAACGTTGTGCTCTGTATAGATAAGATCAACCTTATGAGCGTGATAATAAGCTACCCCCTGATCAAAAGCGGCCCTGCCGCACAGCAGCTTGATTACCCGTTCCGGTACCTGGAAACCCAATGTAATCCTCACTTCCTTCTATTCCTGATGGCTAACTGGCTCCCAAGCCAAAGCCTGGTTTGTCCCGTTCGACAATCGTTATAGTACCCATAATAACAGAACAGGCGTACGCCTTCAAAAGGGTTTATGCTGAGAGCAGTTCTGTATGCTCTGTCCTGAAGAATTAAGCAATGCGGGAGTTATCTTGATGGATAGCAGCGGACTGGGGTGCTCTATTTGCCCGGACAATATCATTCACCGCGCCTGCGGACCCCATTACAGTTATTTATGTGTAAATTGTGTACAAAGAGTAGTAAGGTGGCAAATAGAACCGGGCAGGTGCATGAGCAAGAATAGCAGAGAAGCAGCAGTTCGCAAGGTATAAGTGAGGGAGTAGAAGCGGCAGAACTAGTATAGCGTCAGATTTAAAGTAGTGAAAATCACATGGGTAAATCGCTTGCTGAGGGTTTGAAGTGACCTGATTATGGCTTATGCGTATGCTTAATTGTACATTGTACAACTAAATCATCTGATTTACAGGCGATTCTCCGTTTAGTTGTATTTCGTACACTTAAACTGCCTTATGTAGACTGGTTATCACCAATTCGGCAGATTTAGTTGTACAGACTACAGTTATAAGAGACAAGCAACGTTTTTCGCTGTTTTTAATTGCATAGTATACAACTATCACTGAATGTCCACTTGGAGGAACTGATTACATCAATTGTTGTATTGTTGAACCAGTAGAACTGGCAGCAGCCAACCAAGTAAAAGCCAGCCTGGCCAGCACGATGTGCTCCCAGACCGGCTCAGACTGTACCGAAATGGCGTAGCTGCTCCAGCAATGTCCCATCCAGCCGCCTACAGTGTCCTTGCCCCGCCAATTCCGTGCATGATGAAGCTGACGGTCTGCTCAATTTCTTCCTCGTCATTCCAGTCATGGTCCGGCATCAGCAGCAGGCGGGCCAGCAGATAGCCGATGACCGAAGAGATGGTGAAGCGGATGATCGCAGGAGTAGGAGCATCCATAATCTGGCCCTGCTCCTTGAAATGCTCCGTAATTACAGTGACACGCTCCAGCACCTGGCTGAGAATATTCTCGACCAGCTGTTCTCTGAGCGCGGGCTGGAAGGGGATCTCCTGGATAAGGATTCTGATAATTTTGAGATTCTTACGGGCGAAATCGAGCCGGTTCACCATAAATGCCTTAAGGAAGGCTTCATAGCTCTCAAAGGATACATCCAGCACACCGCTGAAATTACGCATCACAAACGGAGCGATCATCCGGCTCATGGTGGGGACTACGATGGCCAGCAGCAGATCTTTTTTGGTTTTGTAGTAGCGGAAAATCGTTCCTTCAGCCACGCCTGCCTTCTGGGCGATCTCACTGGTGGCCGCTGCCGAGAACCCCTTCTCCGAGAATGTATCAATGGCCGCCTGCAGAATGGATATCTGCTTGGGAGTCATTTGTTCCTTTTCACTGAGGGCCAGCAGCTCTTGAATCCACTGCTCCTGCCCCTGCTGCTCAGCAGCATTGTCTTTCTCCATGATGGACCCTCCAACTCTCTTGCTCTTACCTCCAAGTGTACCACAGCCTATACCGCTAATTCGAAGTTACATTTTGCGGTGCTTGCGCAAGGCCAGCACATTCAGCAGCATGAACAGCAGGGAGAAGCCGATCAGCATGAATACATCAAGGGCGATATCATTCCAGCCTTTGCCGCGGATCATGATATCCATCAGCGCCTGGGCGCCGTAGTAGATGGGGGTTGCCAGTCCTACGCGCTGCAGCCAGAGCGGAAGGGTATCGAGCGGAAATAGTCCGCTCAGGAAAATCTGCGGCACAATGACCAGGGGAATGAACTGGATCATCTGGAGCTCATTGGCGGCAAATGCCGAGAGCAGGGTGCCCAGCGTCAGCGCCGACATCGAGAGCAGCAAGGTCATCAGCAGAACGTAGCCGAAGCTGCCGGCCATCATAATGCCAAGCACCTGGATTGAGAACCAGGAGATCAGCAGCGCCTGAAAGACGGTGAAGATACCGAAGCCGCAGACATATCCAAGCACGATCTCCCAGCGCTTCAGCGGAGTGGAGAGCAGGCGTTCCAGTGTTCCCGTGGTCCGCTCGCGCAGGAAGGAGACACCCGCGATCAGGAAGACGAAAAAGAATACAAATACCCCGATCATAATCGGGCCGAAACGGTCGATCGTCTTCATATCCTCGGCGCCGTAGAGATAGCTGATCTGCGGCTGATTCTGTACACTGCCTGCCGCTGACGGCTGCAGGCTCTGCATAGCTTCCTGCAGGGCCATCATTACGGCACGGTTAGCGGTCGGGTTGCTGCCTTCCAGCATGATCTCAGGAGTGGTTCCTTTCATTGTAATATAAGCATCAATGTCCCCGGCCTGAAGGGCGGCGTTGCCGGATTCATCATTATCATAGCCGGTAATTTCAGCCTTCTGGGCTTCCAGCGCGGTGCTGAACACTGCAGCACCGGGGGCTACACCGATCTTCGGCTCATAAGCATCACCGTTAAAGACCAGGCTCATCAGGCTGAGCACCAGCAGGGGCGCGATGAACATCAGCGCCATAGTTCTTTTATCATGGATGAATTGCTGCAGAATTCTCAAGGTAATCGCACGGATTCTCATGGACGTACACCTCCATAGTACAGGAAGGCTTCTTCAATGGTAGCGGAGCCGGTTGCCTGCAGCAGTCCGGCGGGAGTATCTACTGCGAGCAGAACGCCATCCCGGATCATAGCCAGCCGGCTGCATTTCTCCGCTTCATCCATAACATGTGTGGTGAGTACAATCGTGGTGCCATTACGGTTCAACGCCTTGAGTTCCTTCCAGATCGACTGGCGCAGCACCGGATCAATCCCGACCGTGGGTTCATCCAGCAGCAGCAGGGGCGGCTCATGCAGCAGCGCGATGGCCAGTGACAGGCGGCGTTTCATGCCTCCGGAGTATTGGTCTACTCTTTTGCGCAAATGCTCCTGCAGGTTCACCAGCTCCATTACATCTCTGATCCGCCGTGTGCGGTTGCCGCCCTTCAGCCCGTAGAGGGAAGCGAAGAACTCCAGATTCTCCTTGGCGCTCAGTTCCGTGTATAGCGCATCAGACTGGGCCATATAGCCGATCTGCTGCAGCATGGCAAGCTTCGGCATCCGTACCCCGAGCACATTAATCTCGCCGGAGGTAACTTCGTCTATGCCCGTGAGCAGCTTGACCAGCGTGGTTTTGCCGGAGCCGGACGGGCCCAGAATCCCGAAGGTTTCCGCATGCTCCACCTGTAGCGTAATATCCTTCAATACCTTCTTGCTGCCGAAAGCACGGTCAACATGAGTTACTGTAATCACTGGGTTGGCTTGTTTCATTGTGATCTCCTCAATTCTCAGCATAATGAGTGAGTACTCACTCATTATAATAATGATTCGCTTGGTAAAAGTAAATCTCTTTTCCAAGTACACAAAAATATATATCTGACGCTCTATTGATCTCCGCTATTGCGGACAAATAAAGGAATCTGAGTCCGATTAACCTGGGAATCTGCATGTTTTACCCGAAATAGCTGATTGTAAGTCCGCCAGACTGGCGGACAGATTATGAGAAGCTTCGTCAGGCTCCCGCAGAGCACATGCACGATGTATTAAGGACGTGGAGCCGTTTCCGCTTGCCGCCGCATCAAACATATTAAATTTTATGGATTACCCGTTTCCTTATACCGGTTATCCGGGTAATAAGGAGAATACTGGAGATTGCCGGCAACCGGAACCCATTACATTAGAAGGTGGTGCGAATCATGGCAGGACATAAGCTGCTCCTTACTCTGGGAGTGCTTCTGGCAGCGGCCGGACTTAGCGGCTGCAGCAGTACAGACGGAGCAGAAGCGGACAGCGGAGCTTTTCATACCCTGGCGGAAGAGAATGCGGACGCGCAGCAGTATTTGCCTGACGATCTGCCGATACCGGAAGGCGCGGGCATCACTTTTACCCAAGGTGAGGTGGCAGAGGGGAAGAAATCCTCTATGCTGATCTATGAGACAGAGGAAAGTATGGCCGCTCTTGGAAGTACATATCAGAAATATGTAAGGGACAAGGACCTGGAACGCGGCACAGAGATTGTCGACAGCAACAACATTCTAATTAATGGCAAGGTGAGCGGTTCTTATTCGTATTCTATTATCGGCAGCAGCTCAGACTCGAAGCCCGGCGGTAATGAGATTATTGTGACGTGGATACTGAATTAACATAACTTTTACGGTAAGGCCGGCCCGGGATTCATTCCTGGGCTGGCCTTTTTGTATTTACTTTTACAATTAATATTTCCATAACATTCCTCTGCAACAGAATTGACATTCGTAGATGAAAATAACATTAGCAGTTACCTATAGGAAAAGGGTGAATCTAATTGACAAACAGTAAATGGATCGGCGCAGCTTTGGCTTCAGCACTTCTCGTAACAGGGGGATCAGTAAGTGTTTTGGCTACAAGCAGCAGTGTGAGCGCCGCCGCCGTCAAGACAGCCGCAGTCGGGGAGGGAAGTACTACATGGAGTATCAATGGTACGCCGGTTGCACTCAGCACAATCAACAGCGGTGGATATAAACTCTATTCGTTAAGCCAGGTGGCAGGGGAGCTTGGAGCAGGACTTGTGCTCGGCAGCAGCGGATTTCTATTAAATGACAGCAAGGGCCTACATAATGTACAGATTCAGGCGGGTGTAAAAAGCTATCAGGTTGATGGTGAAGCACAGGAATTTACAGTAGCACCTGTCGTTCATAACAGCAAAACCTATGTTGAACTCACGAAGCTGGTTACCGCACTTGGCGGTGAACTGCAGGCTGAAACCAGCAGTATCCTGAGCTTCGCCCGGCCGGCCGGCCAATTCGATACCCTTCACTGGAGTGCGGACGGCGGCCTGATCGCCAGCCAAAGCGACGCTGAATCCACACTGCTCTATAAATTCAGCCAGGTGCCGGGCAATTATGAATGGTTCTCTTCCAATAGCAGTGCTGTGGATTATGCAGTTTCTGCGGATCAGCAGTGGGGTGTGTTCAGCGGTGAGACAGGCCTTCTGCAGCTGATTAACCTGTCCAGCGGAGTGATCACTACCCTTGGCAAAGACACCAGCGTGAAGACTGACCTCGTATGGTCCAGCGACGGCAAGACAATCTATTTCATTCAAGGCGACAAGCAGGAGAAGCTGGCGCAGATTTCTGTAGAGACCGGAGAGGTCAAAGCGCTGCTTGAGGATAAAGTGGAGAATAAATCGGAGCTTCGCGTATCGGCGGACGGCAAAACTGCCGTGTACATTGTCAATGTAACAGGCACAGCCAAGAATGATGCCGACAGTACAGAAGATTCACTGACTGTAGACTTCAGCAAAGCCGGAGAACAGCTGTACAAGCTGGATCTGGCCACCAAAGGCGCGAAGCCGGCAGCCCTGACTACTGCGCTCGACAACAAGCTGTACCCGGAGATCCTTGCTAATGGCAGCGTAGTGTACCTGAGTGCAGATCCGGAGGGCACTGCCGCCAACACCCTGAAGTCGATTACAGCTGACGGCACCAGCACAGATATCACCTTGAGTGCTGAAGCCAACTGGTCTGCCGGAACAAGTACAGGTCTGGTGGTTGCAGGCTTGAGCGCAGATGGCAGCACTGTAATCTACTCTATTGCAGGCGGCGCGGCACCGGTTGAATTATTCCGCACGGCAGAAGATGTGTCCGAGGTGTCTGTCTCGAATGACGGCAGCAAGGTGGCCATTGTCAGCGACGGCAAAATCCTTGTAATTCAGAACGGCAAAGCAGTGCAGCTGTCCAATTAATACTGACTAATACTGAGCTTCACTGATTCACAACAACATATATCGGCGCTGGCCGCCGGGAGGAGAAATTATACATGAAGGTTTTCCGGAAATTAACAGTTACAGCGCTCACCGCGGTTATCGCGGTTACCGCAGCTTTTGCAGGGGTTGCCGCTGCTGCGGACGGTCTCAAGGGTAAAATCACCGTTAACGGTTCGACCGCACTGCTTCCATTGACGCTGCAGGCCGCCAAAGAATTCCAGAAGCTTCACCCTAAAGTGAAAATCGCCGCTTCAGGCAAAGGCTCCGTAACCGGACCTCAAGCCGTGAAGAAGGGCATTGCGGATATCGGCGCCTGCGACTGGGATGCCAGCATCGATGTTCCGGGCTTCAAAGCTTTTGAAGGACAGGTAGCGAACAAGGTAGCGGTCATTCCTTTTGCAACCATCGTGAACAAAAACGTCGGTGTAGACAACTTGACTACAGAACAGCTTAAAGGAATCTACTCCGGCAAAATCACGAACTGGAAAGAAGTCGGCGGAGCTGATGCCAACATCGTGGTTATCACCCGTGCCTTCGGTTCCGGTACCCGTGTCAACTATCAGGCGAAGGCACTTGCCGGCGGAGATATTGTGAAGAAAGAGAAGAACTACAAGGAAACCGGCTCCAGCGGCGACATGAAAACAGCTGTGGGCACTACTCCTAACGCTATCGGATACATCGACCTTGTCTACGTGACCGGCAGTGACATCAAAGCCGTGAAGTTCAACGGTGTGGAAGCGACTACGGACAATGTTATCAACGGTTCATACAAGATTTGGGCTTACGGCTACTACATGACCAAAGGCCAGCCTACCGGCGCTACCAAAGAATTCATCGAATACGTGCAGAGCAAGAAGTTCCAGCAGGGTTCGCTCAAAAAGCTTAAATTCATTCCGATTGCCGCCATGCAATCCTAGGATCAACCATAGTACAAGGTAACAGACTGATAGGTAACAGCGGCCAGCTCCGGAGCTTCATGCGGGGTTGGCCTCTTACAGGAGGGAAAGTATGGGGGCACCGGTTCATAGCCTGACAGCACAGACACAGAAGAGCCTTGAGGAAGTTAAAGTAAATACCAGAAGACATAAGAGACATCTGCTTGGCAACACGATATCCCGTTATTATTTCCTGTTCAGTATCCTTGCGCTTTGTGTGGTGCTTGGACTAGTTATTGTATTCATCGGCAAAACGGCGCTGCTGCTGTTCGGGAGCGTCTCGCCGCTCGATTTCTTCTTCTCGTTCAACTGGACACCGGAAGAGGATGCCTTCGGCGCCGCTGCCTTTATTGTAAATACATTATCGCTTACCGCATTGACCCTGGTCATCGCCGTACCAATCTCAGTCGCTATGGCCGTGCTCTGTGCGGAGATCGCGCCTAAATGGCTGACAAGCTTCATCCGTCCGGTGCTGGATCTGCTGGTCGGTATTCCTTCTATTGTATATGGTTATCTGGGCTTGACCGTACTGCTTCCCTTCCTGCGAAGAGTGAGCGGAGAAGGCCTGGGGGACGGACTGCTCGCCGCAGCCCTCGTGCTGGCGCTGATGGTGCTGCCGACCATTTGCCGGATCAGCGATGATGCCATTGTGTCCGTTCCGCGCAAATACCGTGACGCCGCGTATGCGCTGGGCTCGACCCGTCTTCAGGTCATTATGCGCGTTGTACTGCCGGCAGCAAGCCGGGGGATTGTCTCAGCCGTTATTCTCGGCATGACCCGTGCGATCGGCGAGACCATGGCGGTGGTTATGGTGATCGGCAATACGCCTCAGCTGGCGAAGACCCTGTTCACGCCAACCTCCGTGCTGACCAGCAACATTGTAATGCAGATCTCTAATGTTGAGTTTGAGTCCACCTGGAACTACTCCCTGCATATGATGGCCTTCCTGCTGCTGCTCATTTCCTTTGTGCTGATTCTAATTATCCGCGTGCTGGGCCGGAAACGGAGGGATGCCTGATGAACGGATTTACTCGTACACGATATACGGCAAGGGCGCAGCGGCGCAACAAAATAGCAACCATCGGTTTCTACACACTGGGCGCTCTGGTGATGCTGCTGATTTTCTGGCTGCTGTTCACCATCTTAAGCAAAGGCCTGCCGGCGCTCCGGCCCGACTTCCTGATCAAGCAGCCGGAAGAGATGGATGCCGGCGGGGGGATCGGCCCTGTGCTTTTCAACTCCTTCTATATTCTGTTCATCTCGCTGCTGATCTCGGTTCCGATCGGGATCGGGGCAGGTATCTATATGGCAGAGTATGCGCCGGATAATGCCTTCACAGGCGCATTGCGCATCTGTGTGGAATCCCTGGCCTCCGTTCCGTCCATCGTGTTCGGCCTCCTGGGCCTGGCGATCTTCGCCGAGTACTTCGGTGTCGGCCTGACCATCCTCGGCGGAGGCGTGAGCCTGGCACTGCTGAACCTGCCGATGCTGGCCCGCGTCACGGAAGAAGCCGTGCGCGCGGTCCCCGGCGAGATCCGTGAAGCCGGCTATGCACTCGGCATGACGAAGTTCCATGTCATCCGCAAGGTCGTGCTGCCGGTAGCCCTTCCGGCTATCATCACCGGCGTCTGCCTCGTGGCCGGACGCGCCTTCGGGGAATCGGCGGTTATTATCCTGACCGCCGGACTCAGCACCTCCGGTGAGATGTGGGATTTCAATCTGTTCTCGCCGGGTGAGACCCTGGCGGTCCATCTGTGGTACGTGCAGTCCGAGGCGATTGTCGAGGATGCGCGGCAGATCGCGGACAAGTCCGCTGCGGTGCTGGTGTTCGTAGTCCTGCTGATTAACTTTATTTTCCGCTTTCCGCTGTGGCTGGGGAACCGCCGCCGGGGGCGCTGAGACTTAGACTTGGAGCGGTATATGTGAATGACAGGCTGCCTTTGCTGTGGATAATCCACGGCGGGCAGCCTGTTTGACGTGACAGGAGACGCGGAGGATCGCAGGCGCCGGAGGGCTTTTTTTCACAGGGGAGCCTATCTATTTCCATTGCTTAAAATTATAATAATACTAGAATGAATGAAAGCGGTTATAAGGAACAGGGGGTATGCCGAATGCCTGACCGTATGTCCGAGCAGGAACTGAATAAGCTGATTAATATGCTGGAGCTGTCGCAGGGTGACGGTGATATCGAGTTTGATATTTCATTTATGGTATCCGGTGACCCGGATCATGACCACGGGGGGCGGGTGCTGGTCCGGGCTGACAAAATCTTCGTACAGGACCCGCTGCCCGGCGGTTCGCCCGCAGTGATTATGGGAGTTCTTCCGGTTAATCTATATGTCAACGGCGAGCCGGTTTCCGGCCCGGCCGAGGTAACTACGGAGGATACTATAGAGTGGGAAATCTCGGAGCCGCCGCTGTATTCGATTACCGTGTCGGAGGATCGTCTGCTGGCTTTTTTCACCCTCCATTCCACGAAGAAATTCTCCTGGAAGCTGAATGATCATTTATCCGCCGGAATGGTGGAAGTAGACGCCGTGATGAATACGGAGAATGTTGTCGGAATTCTGGGCCTGAACCAGATTATTGCCGACTTTGAGCGCCGGGGAATCATTCAGAACCTGAATATCTCCGGAATTCATGCTGAACTGCAGAATCCCACTTATCAGCCAATTACCGCTGCCCAGGGCAGAGCGGCTGTGCCGGGGGAGAATGCGTATCTTGAACTGTTTTTCTCCGAGACGATTGAGAATGAATTCAACGAGATTGAAGGCCAGGTGGATTACCGCAGCCATCTGCGTATTCCTTCCGCGATCCGCGGTGAAGTGCTGGCGCGCAAAATTCCGGTTATCGAGGGGATTCCCGGCTATGACGTATATGGAGAGATTCTATATCCCCCGCAGCCTGCAGACCTTACGATTCTCGCCAAAAATAATACAGTCCTGCTGATCGGCAATGAAATCCGCGCCCTGCGTGAAGGCCGGCCCCGGGTGACCGGTGACCGGATCAAATATTTCGACATCTGCACGTCCTACATCGTACCCGGCAATGTGAACATTAAATCCGGCAATATTGTATTCTCCGGCGATGTCATTATACGGGGCGATGTCGAGGACAATATGATCATTGAGTCGCTGGGTAACGTCTATGTTGCCGGCAGCATCTATAACTCCACCATCACAGCCACCGGCAGTATTCTTGTCAAAGGCAATGTAGTGAACAGCAATCTGTACTCCGGGTATTTCGGCGTGATGTACAACCGGATCTACAACTGCTCCAAGCTGCTGATTGAAGAGACCAAGATCCTCCAGACCGCGGTCCGGATGCTGGTTCAGGCCGTCCAGGGGCGGAAGCAGAGCGTGAAGTACGGACAGGCTGTGCTGCTGCTGCTGGAGAGCAAGTTCCAGAAGATCCCGCAGCTGATCAAGGAGCTGCTCTCGGTGCTGGCAACGGTTCAGGCCTCTTACCATCAGGATCTGGAGCAGACGCTGCATTTCCTGAATCTGTTCCTGAAGCCGGCCCAGCTGGTGGATTATATGAGTGAAGCTTCGCTCAGCGGAGTGATCGGCATGCTGGAGGAGCTGCATATGGGTGTGGCCCGGATGCAGGAGACTAAGGTCGAGGTTAACATCGGCAAATGCCAGAACAGCACGCTGAAATCCAACGGCGATATCATCATCCACCGGGACGGGATTGTGCAGAGTGAGCTGTTCTCTTCGGGCAATATTACGTTTCTCAAAACATTCTCCGTCTGCCGCGGCTCCAAGCTGGAGGCCGGGGGCAGCATTTCTGCCTTTTATGTCGGCGGGGAGAGCGGCGCACAATCCTACCTCAAGGCCAAACAAAGCATCTCCGTCCGCAAAATGTACCTGGGCAAAGTCACCATTGACCGCTATACCGCAGACATCACCGAGCCGGTGGAGAACCTGGTCTTCAACGCCGAGAGTCTGCGGAGCATGAAGCTGTCAGCGGAGTCCGGGAGAGGGTTAGTGTAATATTAGAGCGTCCTGTATGCCTTGTGGCTGCGTGGGCGCTCTTTGTTTATGTTGCAGTGAGAAGTAGGGGCGAAGTGAAGGAGAGCGTCTGAGTGCAGGGATACGGGTGCGGGTGGCAGGGATGAAGCGAAGTGAGGGTAAGTGAAGGTAAGTGAAGGTAAGCGGCAGGATGATGCAAGTGTAGGGAGTAACAGGCAAGATAGAAGAAGCGGTGAGGAATAAGGTGAAGACGATGAGGGGCGCTGTAGACTGTATGCGAGGAAAAAGAGCATTCCAGGATATATGCGGACTCAGAAGCGCTTATATTGTAATTTGGAGCTCAGAATGAGGTGAAACGGGTTACTTAACGGAATCTGTGTCCGCATGGCCTGCGGAATGGCGCGATCCGCCCAAATAAGGGCCCTCCAGTCCGCAAGGGCCCCGCTATGTGCTGGCACGTACCGTCCCGGAAGAATACAGCCCATTCGGGCTGATTGCGAAGCAGATCCTAACGAAGCGTATGCTCCAACGTCCCCGTTGGCGCGAGGGTTCTCATCCTCCGGACGCACAAACAGCCTCCCCGAAGGGAGGCTGTTCTATGACGTCCCGGAAGGGATTCGAACCCCCGACCGTGCGCTTAGAAGGCGCATGCTCTATCCAACTGAGCTACCGGGACATGGTGCCTGACTGAAAAGCAAGCAAAAATTATGTTATCATACATAGATTATTTTTTCAACTTGTTTTTTTGAAACCGTACGGGGATATGCTATAATCAACAATTGATTAGGGTTCGGATGAAGAGGAACGGAGAAAAGGAGGTGCCCTCATGAATCAATTCAATTCCCCTGCCAAAGAGAATATCGTGCTGTTCCCGAAGACGCTGGATTATTATCAGATCCAGCTTACGGTAATGCTGGAAAGTGAACGTTACGGGGAAGCGATGGAACTGCTGCGTTTTCTGCTGCAGTGCCAAGGACAGGAAGAGCGGCACTACGAGGAGTGGCAGTCGCTGCTGGATTGGCTGGAGGCGGCGTTTCCCTACGCCGCACAGGGCGGGGATGCGGATGATGCCCCCTCTGCAGAAGAGCAGGATCTGAAGGAAGAGGATATGGCCCGGATTCTGGCCAAATCCAAGCTGGAGGAGGATGCGGATTATCCCGATAAGCTGCTGAAGCGGGTCATGAATGAGCCGCTGTCCGAAGCGACCGTGCTGGCGCTGGAGCAGCTCTCCTACCTGGAGGGAAGCCATGTAGATGAAGCGCTGACCGGCTGGCTGCAGCAGGCTGAGGTGCATCCGCTGCTGCAGTTCCGCACGCTGCAGACGCTCCGCCGCCGCGGGGCCCAGGGGGCGGTCAGGCTGAGCCGCGGCCACGAAGCCGCTGAGGTGGAGATCGAGGCTGTGCCGCTGCAGAATGACGAGTTCCCGCCGCAGGTAAGCCAGGTGCTGGAGCGGGTGGCGGAGCAGGCCGAGGTGCATGAGCCGACGCTGTACTATTTTGCCCAGGAGCTCTGGGGGCAGTTCATCATGTCGATTTATGGAACGAAGGAATACCGCGAGCTGCTGGACGGAGAGTATTCACTGCTGGATATTTGGGCCGGAGCCTTGCACCAGATGGTGTCGGAGAGCCTGAACGGAAACCGCAATGAAGAGGAAACACGGAGTATGTACGGGATCACGGACAGCATGCGCTTTCAATTCGAAGCGGCCTACCGTTCGCTCAAAGGATTTGTAAAGAGTTCTCTACTTGATAAATAAAGTAATGTTGTATATAATATAATGGTTATTCTGTGCGTGAATTGTATGACTTTTTTTAAGTAAACATGTAACCAATTTTGGAGGGAAAAGTATATTATGAAAGCAACCTGGGAAAAAATAGAGAAGAACCTTGGAGTTCTTGAAGTCGAAGTAGAAGCAGACCGTGTAGCTGCAGCACTCGACAAAGCTTTTAATAAAGTGGTTAAGAAAGCAAACGTACCTGGATTCCGTAAAGGTAAAGTGCCGCGGCCGATTTTCGAATCCCGTTTTGGTGTGGAAAGCCTGTACCAGGATGCCATCGACATTCTTCTTCCTGAAGCTTATGGCGAAGCAGTTGAACAAACCGACATCTTCCCTGTAGACCGTCCTGAAGTAGACATCGAGCAATTCGCCAAAGGCCAGCCGTTCATCTTCAAAGCGAAGATCACTGTTAAGCCAGAAGTGAAGCTGGGCGAGTACAAAGGTCTGGAAGTTCCTGTACAGAAGGCTGAAGTAACTGATGAAGAGCTGGACGCTGAACTGACACGTCTGCAAGAGCGTCATGCTGAGCTTGTTGTAGTTGAAGATGAAGCAGCTGTTAACGGCGACATCACTGTGATCGACTTCGACGGTTCCGTTGACGGCGTTCCTTTCGAAGGCGGACAGGCTGAGCGTCATTCCCTCGAACTGGGAAGCAACTCCTTCATTCCGGGCTTCGAAGAGCAAGTAGTTGGCATGTCCACCGGAGACTTCAAAGATGTTGAAGTTACTTTCCCTGAGGCTTACCATGCTGCTGAGCTTGCCGGCAAAGTAGCTGTATTCAAAGTGAAGCTGCACGAAATCAAACGCAAACAGCTTCCTGCACTGGATGATGAATTCGCTAAGGATGTAAGTGAATTCGACACTCTGGAAGAATACAAGGCAGATCTGAAGGCACAGCTGGAATCCCGCAAACAGGAAGAACTCAAAGGCGTTCGCGAAACTGCAGTAGTTGATGCAGCTGCTGCTAATGCTGAAGTTGAAATTCCTGAAGCTATGATCGCCAGTGAAGTAGAGAACATGGTTCGTGATTTCGACACCCGTCTTCGCCAGCAGGGCATGAACATGGATATGTTCCTCAGCTTCTCCGGCCAGACACGTGAAGACCTGCAGGAACAGATGAAGGGCGATGCCGAGAAGCGCGTTCGCAACAACCTTGTTCTGGAAGTCATCGCTAAGGAAGAGAAGATCGAAGTTTCCGAAGAGGAAGTTACTCAAGAGCTTGCTACTATGGCAGAAGCTTACAAACGTACTCCTGAAGAAATCCGCAGCATTCTGGCGGCCAATGGTTCCCTGAGCAGCCTGAGTGACGAAATTTCGCTGCGCAAGACTATTGAGTTCCTCGTTAGCAATAGCGTAGAAGTTGATGCTCCGGCTCCTGTTGTAGAAGCGCCCGTTGAAGAAACGGCTGCAGAAGAAGCAAGCGCTGAGTAGTCATCTGCTGAGTAGTCTTCTTTAGAAATTTTACCTAGCACGGCCATTTCCATTAGGCCTCCATAAAGAGCAGATAAGGCACGTAAGTTTTTGTTACGTGCCTTATTTTTATCGGGGCGGACGTTATGTGAGTACATACCACGAATCAAGAATTGGCATTGCCCGCGGAATTGCGATATAATGGCATGCACATGAGCAGTGCGGTTAAGAGCAGCAGTGAATAAATGACATCCCGCTTTGAACGTGTTAAAATATTTCTGAAACGGAAAGACTAATCTGTATAGAGAAAAGAGGTTGGTGGCATGAGTCTGGTACCAATGGTTGTGGAAACGACAAGTCGGGGAGAACGCTCATACGATATCTATTCGAGATTGCTCAAGGATCGCATCATCTTCCTAAGCAGTGCGATTGACGATGATGTCGCCAATCTGGTTATTGCCCAGTTATTGTTCCTGGCAGCAGATGACCCCGAAAAAGACATTCACTTGTACCTCAACTCGCCCGGTGGTTCTGTCACAGCCGGCATGGGTATATATGATACGATGCAATATATCAAACCGGATGTTTCAACGATTTGTGTAGGGATGGCTGCCAGTATGGGATCATTGCTCCTTACAGCTGGAGCGCCTGGCAAGAGATTTGCGCTGACCAACAGCGAGGTTATGATTCATCAACCGCTTGGCGGCGTTCAGGGGCAGGCATCCGATATCTGGATCCATACCGACTGGATTCTGAAGACGAAGGCGAAGCTGAATCAGATTTATGTAGAGCGCACAGGTCAGCCCCTTGACAAAATCGAACGGGATACGGACCGCGATAACTTCATGAGCGCGGAAGAAGCGAAGGAATACGGGCTCATTGACCAGGTACTCTCTTCACCGATCATATCTTAAAGGGGTGGTAAGATGTTTAAATTTAATGATGAAAAAGGGCAACTGAAATGTTCTTTTTGCGGCAAATCGCAAGAGCAGGTTCGTAAGCTGGTAGCAGGACCTGGCGTTTATATATGTGACGAATGCATCGAGCTGTGCACGGAAATCGTGGAAGAGGAGCTCGGTCACGAAGAAGAACTGGATATGAAGGATATTCCGAAACCGAAGGAAATCCGCGATATTCTGGATCAATACGTAATCGGCCAGGAGCAGGCGAAGAAATCGCTCTCCGTTGCCGTATACAATCACTACAAGCGTGTGAACAGCCAGAGCAAGATTGAAGATGTGGAGCTGACGAAGAGCAACATCCTGCTGCTCGGACCTACAGGCTCGGGTAAGACCCTCTTGGCGCAGACGATGGCGAAGATCATCAACGTTCCTTTTGCCATTGCAGATGCCACTTCCCTTACGGAAGCAGGTTATGTCGGTGAAGACGTTGAGAACATCCTCCTGAAGCTGATTCAAGCGGCTGATTATGATGTGGAGAAGGCCGAACGCGGCATTATCTATATAGACGAAATTGACAAGGTAGCACGTAAATCCGAGAACCCGTCCATTACCCGTGACGTTTCCGGTGAAGGCGTACAGCAGGCTCTGCTGAAGATCCTGGAAGGTACAGTGGCTTCTGTTCCACCGCAAGGCGGACGTAAGCATCCTCATCAGGAATTCATCCAGATCGATACCACGAACATTCTGTTCATCGTAGGCGGTGCTTTTGACGGCCTGGAGCAAATGATCAAACGCCGTATCGGCAAAAAAGTCATCGGCTTCAACGCAGGGGCTGAAGGTCAGAAGGATCTCAAAGCCGGCGAATACCTCTCCATGGTATTGCCTGAGGATCTGCTCAAGTTCGGCCTCATTCCTGAGTTTGTCGGCCGTCTGCCGGTCATCTCGACCTTGGAGCCGCTTGATGAGAACACACTGGTACGTATCCTCTCCGAGCCGAAGAACGCGCTCGTGAAGCAGTACATTAAGCTGCTCGAGATGGATAATGTAGCGCTGAAGTTTGAACCGCTTGCCCTGGAAGCTATTGCCAAGGAAGCGATCAAACGCAACACCGGTGCCCGCGGACTGCGTGCAATCATCGAGAGCATTATGCTCGACGTGATGTATGAGGTTCCTTCGCGTGATGACATCAAGGATTGTGTCATTACCGAGAAGGTTGTCCAGGAGAAGTCCCTGCCGGAGCTTAGTCTCAAAAAGGATAAGAAAAAAGAAGAAAGTGCGTAAGCAATGAGTAATCATCTGCTTAGTGCAGCTTAACAATACAATTCAGGGTCTCCACTTTCTCCCGCACACCCCGCAGTACCTGCGGGAGCGGAGAGGGTGGAGCTTTGATCGTTATGGGGGAGAAAACCATGTTCCTGAGACACCAGACCCGTCCCGTCAATGTCGGCGGGGTTATTATTGGGGGAAACAACGAGGTTGCTATCCAAAGCATGTGTACGACCAAAACCGCCGATGTGGAAGCGACCGTAGCCGAGATTCTGCGGCTGGAGGAAGCCGGATGCCAGCTCGTGCGTGTGACGGTTAATAATGAAGAAGCGGCGGCGGCAATTAAGGAAATCAAGAAACAGATTCATATCCCGCTGGTAGCGGATATTCATTTCAACTATAAGCTGGCCCTGCTGGCGATTGAGAACGGCATCGACAAGGTGCGGATCAATCCCGGCAATATTGGACGCCGCGATAAGGTGGAAGCTGTAGTTAAAGCCTGCAAGGATAAAGGGATTCCAATCCGTATCGGGGTTAATGCCGGTTCCCTGGAGACGCATTTGCTGGAGAAATACGGCTATCCTACACCGGAAGCTATGGTGGAGAGTGCCCTGTACCATATCGGAATTCTCGAAGAGCTGGATTTCCATGATATTATCGTATCGCTGAAGGCATCCGATGTGCCGATGGCCATTGAAGCCTACCGCAAAGCGGCGGAGGTTATTCCGTACCCGCTGCATCTGGGGATTACCGAGTCCGGTACACTGTTCGCAGGAACCGTGAAGAGCTCCGCCGGGATTGGTGCGCTGCTCTCCATGGGGATCGGCAGCACGGTACGTATCTCACTGAGTGCTGATCCGGTAGAAGAGGTGAAGGTGGCACGTGAGCTGCTCAAGACCTTTGGTCTGATCTCGAACGCGGCTACACTGATCTCCTGCCCGACCTGCGGACGCCTGGACATTGATCTCTTCTCTATCGCCAATGAAGTAGAAGAGTACATCTCCAAGCTGAAGGTGCCGATTAAGGTATCTGTACTGGGCTGCGCAGTGAACGGGCCGGGTGAAGCAAGGGAAGCCGATATCGGCATCGCCGGCGCACGCGGGGAAGGTCTGCTGTTCCGTTACGGCAAGATGATCCGTAAGGTTCCTGAGGCAGAGCTGGTCTCCGAGCTGAAGAAGGAAATTGACATCATTGTGGCGCATTTTGAAGAAACGGGTGAGATTCCCGGCCGCAAGCATGCGGGACTGGCTCCGGCTGTAGTTGTTGGTAACCCAGAGGGCAGCAATTAACTGAACTGATTCTATCGCATCCTATCCTAATAGCAACTATGTTTATATACATGAAGCGCCCCGCTGCAGAGGTCTGGTTCGTTCAGACCGACTGCGGCGGGGCGCTTTTTAATAGCTAAGAATTTAGATGTTTTGGGGGTTATTTTATGTTCTTTTCCGGAAAACAACCTTCTTCAGCAGGGTTAGAACGTAGATCATGAACGGGATCAGCAGGAGGAAAATGAACGAGAATTTCCCCCATACCGTTCCGATAATGTCATTGACGTAGACGGTGTTGATATATGTATTCCAGGCGATGATGAGGAACAATACGGCCAACGGGTAGATCAGATGCTGTGGAGCTTTGAGCCCGAAGACCGTTTGGATACCCTTCAGGATGGAGAGGTAGAGCAGCGAAATTTTGATGAAAAAGGTTAATATCCAGATGGTGATCAGTAATCCTTCGACGCGCTGCAGAATGTTCCCGATATTGATCGTTTTGGCCAAGGCGTAAGCAGGGAAGGTGCTATTCTCGGTCTGCTCAATGCCAAGCACCAGAATGCTGAGCAGTACAATAAGGAGCAGCACGATACCGCCGGTCAGAGTGCCCCACAAGAAGGCCTTCTCCCCGCTTTTTCGCTTATGGACCAGGGGCAGGAACGTCATCATCACAATCAGCTCCTGAAACATGGCGGCCTGAAAACCGGCCTGGAAAACGGGACCTGTGCCTCCCTCCAACACAGGCTTGATATGATTCCATTCAATCTGGGGGATCAGCGTGAGGACAAGGATCAGGAACAGAAATAATACCCAGGGAAACAGCAGCTCCCCCAATCTGGCGAGTATGACAACCCCCATGCCGGCACTCATAACCGCAGCAATCAGGAACACAATCTGGACGGCCTCAATCGGCGTTTCCGGCATAATCTCACTCGACATGAAGAATCCAAGGTCACCCAGCAGAGTGCCGGTGAGAATGAGGAAATAGAACAGATACAGCAGTGAAATTATTTTACCGGGCCATTTACCGAAGGCAGCTTCGTGAATTTCAAAGAGATGTTTGCCGGGGTGAAGCCGTGCGATGAATAGATACAGCACCACCATGACCAGGTTGATCATAAGGCTGCAGAGCGAGGCGATCCAGGCATCTTCTCTGGCGGTATGCGCAAGTCCGCTCGGGATGACCAGAATAGAGGTGCCGATGGTTAAACCGAATGTCATAATGTAGAACTGCCTCGCGGCAATACCGGTACGGCTTTTCACCTCTATCTCACATCCTTTCCGCAAAAAAATATTCAGGACAGCAGCTCCATTATGCTGCGAACCCAGTCAAGCGGCCTAAGCTGGGGCAGATCCGCCTTATCTGCGAGAGTAACTATGACAGTCAGAGCCCAGATGCCATAGAAAGCAGCGGTATCCCGGGCGGAACGGAGCCTAAGAACGCCGGGTGTCTTCAGGAAGAGTACAAACAGCAGGAAGAACAGTAGCAGCAGACTCCAGTTCATTTCTCCTCGAGCTCCCTTTTGAGCGGCTGTATGACCGAGCCGATGCGCCGGACCGCCACCTTGGAATGAACATCAATCTTAACGGTCTTGAAGGTGTCCGCCCAATGGTCGCGGTAATCCTTCCACAGCTTCGGATATTTGCGGTGCAGCGCTTCTCCGAAGCCGAAGATATCCGAGTTATATTTCTGCTGGATCTCCCGGATATCACTGGCCATTCTGTCGTCGAAGCGTTTCTCCAGATTCTTCTCAATGCCCTCAATGCTGGACGGCTTGTTCAGATCTAGGGTTCCTTCCACTGTCGTCAGATTCGCTTCTATATTCAGCCGCACCGTGAATTCGGGTTTGGCCTGGTCATTCAGCTTGATATCCATCGAAGTGTCTGCCCGGTAAACAATGAAGCCTACGGTTCCGCCATCCGGGCCGGGGACATTTCCAACCGTTGAGTCTACATCGTTCAGCGTATAATTAACACTCTTGCTGAGCGGTTCGCCCAGCCAGCCGACCAGCTTGTCTTTTTTGAACACGGCGATGCCGGCATGCTGGATCAGGGCCTTCGGGCTGATGCTCTGCACATTTTTGGCGGACTCCCCGTCCTCCAGATCTCCTTTTAACTGTACTCCCGACATGATCGGGTTCGAGCCGCCGCGCTCCAGCTCGGTAATGAACTGCTGCAGGGTTACCTTCCCGGTCGCTGCCCATTTCTTATGGGAGACGAGAATGGAAGAATACAGGGAGTTCGCCGGAATATGCTCGAAAGGTGTGATAATCTCCAGGATCTTCGAAGCTTTCGAGTTCTTGGCTACCAGCAGGTAGAAATCGGTACGAAGATCATGGTCGCGTGAGATGAAGTCCAGCGCATCGCTGACCCCGCTGCGGGCCAGTTCTTCCCCAAAGACAAGCACACGGATATGGGCCAGATACAGCATACGGGGAGTCATGCCCAGCATCCGCTGCAGCGCATCGGGGACGGTACGGCCTACGGATTTGTAGGTTACGACAGGCAGGCTTCCTGAGGAGGCTCCCTTCTGGTTACCGGCCTCGCTGGGATTCATAACCTGGACGGTGACCGCATACCCCTCCGGAACCAGATCAATGCCAAGCGCCATGACCAGAGCGAGATCATTCAGTTCTTTGCGGCTCCAGCATCCGGTAAGTGACATGAGACTTAGAATCAGGAGGATCGTAAGGGCACGTCTTCCCCGCATTAGGCAGCGTTCCTTTCGTTATAGATTCACAGGCAACCTCTAGTTTCGTCCAAAAAACTTCTTCATGCTGCGCCGCGAGACGCGGATGAAGGTGTCCCGCTGGCTCTGCCAGCGCATAGGCGCGAAGGAGGTCATGTAAGGGACGCCTACCGATTCCAGGCTGCACAGATGCAGGCCCAGAATAATCATCGCGATAATCATCCCGTACAGGCCGAAGGAGGCGGCAATCGCCATTAGCACGAAACGCAGCATCCGCACAGAAATGCCGACATTGAAGGCCGGTAATGCGAAATTAGCGATCGCTGTGATCGACACTACGATGACCATGGCTGCTGAGACCAGCCCCGCATCAACCGCTGCCTGACCGATAACCAGGGTTCCGACGATAGACACGGACTGGCCGATGGATTTGGGCAGCCGGATACCGGCCTCGCGCAGAATCTCGAAGGTAATCTCCATGATGAAGGCTTCAAGGAATGCCGGAAAAGGAATCCCCTCGCGCTGCCCGATCAGGCTGATCAGCAGTGTGGTCGGAATCATCTCCTGATGAAAAGTAGTGATGGCGATATAGAAGGAAGGGGTCAGCAGAGCAATGGCGAAACAAAAAAATCGCAGCAGCCGCACCAGACTGGCGAAATCGCTCCGCTGGTAGTAGTCCTCACTGGATTGAAAGAATTGCACCAGCAGTGCGGGAACCACAAGCACAAACGGAGTCCCTTCCACCAGAATGGCGATCCGCCCTTCCAGCAGTGCCGATGCCGTGACATCCGGACGCTCGGTATTATAGACGGTCGGGAAAGGGCTGTAGCGCTTGTCCTGAATCATCTCCTCGATATAATTGCTCTCCAGTACGCTATCCAGCCTGGCATCATCCAGCCGTCTGCGCAGCTCCTCCAGTACGACGGGATCGGCATTGCCTTCAATGTACATCACCGCGACATCCGTCTGGGTCTGCTCCCCCAGCTTGCGTGACTCGATCCGCAGCTTCGGGTTCTGGATGCGCCTGCGGACCAGAGCGGTATTCTCCCGCAGGGATTCGGTGAAGCCTTCTCGGGGCCCGCGGACTACCGACTGGGAGACCGCATCCTCCACCGCACGCTGCTTGAGAGCCTCTGTACCGGCAGACAGCGCCGTAACGCTGCCTTCAATGAAGAGAATCGTGTTGCCCGCCAGAATTTCCGTCTCAACCTCTGTATAGTTGCTGATCTCTCCAACCTTGCCCAGGGTAAGCGTCCGTTCCTGCAGCAGCTTGAGGCAGGTTACCGGCGTGAATTCGTCCAGTTCATGGAACAGGCCGGCATCCTCGTGAACCGCTTGAATGAGAGACTGCGGATCAGACAGGCCTTCAATAAAGACAAGCACAGCGGACAAAGGGCCAAGTGTGATGAACCGGTAGATGATATCTGTACTTTTGCCCAGGCGGACTTGCATTCCCTCTATAAAAACGGACAGAGATTCCGGCAGCTTCTCCTGCGGTGATCCTGCATTTTCCAGCTGCGTCATGTGCATTCGCCTCCTGTTATCCGGTATAGTCTTTCCGTTTATGGGAATCGTATGCAATCTGCGGGCCGGGAAGGGTGCAGGAGTCTTCTGTTTTTTTGGCACAGGCGTTTATGAATGATTGAAACGGCTATACTACCTAGTAGTAGTTAAATACTGGACAGGCAGACGGAAGGAAACAGGAGGGTGTGCTATGCAACTAAGTATATTGCTGATGATCGTGCAGCTCTTTTTCGCGCTGGTCATCGGCGTTTATTTTTGGAATCTGCTGCGTGGACAGAAGACCAACAAGACGGCGGTAGACCGGGAATCGCGCAAGGAGCTGGATAAGCTGCGCAAGATGCGGATGATCTCTCTGACCAAGCCGCTCTCAGAAAAAACACGTCCGGCCTCCATCGATGATATCGTCGGACAGAAGGACGGGCTGCGCGCACTTAAGGCCGCGCTCTGCAGTGCCAATCCGCAGCATGTTATTATCTACGGGCCGCCTGGTGTGGGCAAGACAGCCGCTGCGCGTGTGGTCATGGAGGAAGCGAAGAAGAATGCGCTGTCCCCGTTCAAGCGCGATGCCAAATTCACAGAGATCGATGCCACTACCGCGCGCTTCGATGAGCGCGGGATTGCCGATCCGCTCATCGGATCGGTGCATGATCCAATCTATCAGGGTGCGGGGGCCATGGGGGTGGCCGGAGTTCCGCAGCCGAAGCCGGGAGCGGTAACCAAGGCGCATGGCGGGATTCTGTTCCTGGATGAGATCGGGGAGCTGCATCCGATTCAGATGAACAAGCTGCTGAAGGTACTGGAGGACCGCAAGGTGCTGCTGGAGAGTGCGTACTATAATTCAGAAGACAGCAACACACCGGCGTATATCCATGATATCTTCCAGAACGGCCTGCCCGCCGATTTCCGGCTGGTTGGTGCAACGACACGTTCGCCGGATGAAATCTCGCCTGCGCTCCGTTCGCGCTGCATGGAGATCTATTTCCGGCCGCTGCTGCCGGAGGAGATTGCGGTGATCGGACGGGATGCCGTCCAGAAGGTCGGGCTGAAGCCAAGCCCCGAAGCGGTGGAAGTGGTGCAGCAATATGCCACGAACGGCCGCGAGGCCGTGAATATGATCCAGCTGGCCGCCGGATTGGCCCTGACCGAAGGCCGGGATACCCTGAGCGCTGCCGAAGTGGAATGGGTCGCGGGCAGCAGCCAGCTGCCGCTGCGGACGGAGCGCAAGATTCCGACGTCTCCGCAGATCGGGCTGGTTAACGGCCTTGCCGTCTACGGGCCGGGCATGGGCACGCTGCTGGAGATTGAAGTCTCCGCCGCACCTGCTGCTAATGGACAAGGCCGACTGAATATAACCGGTGTAGTCGATGAAGAGGAGCTGCGCGGCGGCTCACGGACGACCCGGCGCAAGAGTATGGCCAGAGGCTCCATCGAGAACGTGCTGACCGTACTGCGTACGATGAAGCTGGACCCGGACCACTACGACCTGCACATTAACTTCCCCGGCGGCACGCCGATTGACGGCCCGTCCGCCGGAGTAGCCATGGCGGTCGCTATCGTCTCCGCCATACGGCAGCTGCCGGTGGATAATACGGTAGCGATTACCGGGGAGATCGGCATCCACGGCCGTGTGAAGCCGGTCGGCGGCGTGGTCGCCAAGGTCGAGGCCGCGTTCCAGGCCGGTGCAACCACCGTGCTGATCCCTAAGGAGAACTGGCAGTCGCTGTTCGCCGACCTCGGTCCCCTGCGGGTCATCCCGATGGACACCGTCGAAGAAGTCTTCCGCCATCTGTTCGGCGCGGATACGGCAGACGTGAGAATGCCTGCCGTGTCGGGCGAGACCTTCTCTTCGGCACCTTCCCTGCTGAAGGCGGATGCTTCCGGGGAGAGCTTGCCGGGATAGCAGCAGTCTATATGAAGAGGTCCCTCAGATCATATACTGGGGGACCTTTTTTTGCGAAATTTGCCGGAACGGTACCGGAGCTAGACCGGAAATAGATGGATTTTCTACACTTGCTGAGGAACGAATGAACCCTTCGGAAACAGCAGTTATGATGAACGAAAGGCAGCCCCTGTTCGCACACCTTAGGTTAAAATGGGAGTAAGGACAACCATTTCAGAGCTAAATGCGAAAGGAGCTGTTAGTATGAAGAATACCATAAAATACGTAGGTTTGGACGTGTCTAAAGAAAAAATTGCAGTGGCGATTGCAGACGAGGGACGGGACCCCGCACGGTATCACGGAGCGATTGCCCATACGCCAGATGCTGTAGGACGACTCATTCGGAAACTGAAAAGCCCGGAGGTTACTCTTGAAGTCTGCTATGAGGCGGGACCCACCGGGTATGATTTGTATCGCTGGCTGACCAAGATGGGAATTTCCTGCACGGTCATCGCCCCCTCACGTATTCCTCAGCGTTCAGGCGATGCCATTAAAACCGACCGGCGGGATGCAGAGCGGCTCGCTCAGCTCCACCGTGCGGGAGAATTGACGGCCATTCATGTACCCACTCCGGAACTCGAGGCTCTTCGGGATCTCATCCGAGCCCGGGAGAATGCTCGGGAAGAACTGCACCGGGCTCGGCAGCACCTCGTTCATTTTCTGTTACGGCACCAGATCCACACCCCGGAAGGGATGAAAAAACGCTGGACGAAACGATACCGGCTGTGGCTCTCTACCTTGACGTTTGAGCATACCGCGCAAGAACGGGTATTCACCGAGATGCAACAACAGTTGCGGGAGGTGGAGGAGCGCATTAAACGGCTAGAGGAGGCCATGCGGAAAGAAGCCGAAATCTGCCCGTACGCCTCTGTGATTCAAGCGCTCCAGGGTCTTCGGGGGATTGCCCTGCTCACGGCCATGACGCTCGTCGTTGAAATCGGGGATTTTGAGCGGTTCCGTTCGCCTGCGCAGCTGATGAGTTACCTGGGACTGGTTCCGCGGGAATCTTCTACAGGACCCAAGACAAGACGGGGCCGTCTGACTAAAACAGGAAATGCCTCCGTAAGGCGTGCTTTGGTGGAATCGGCCTGGAGTTACCGTTACCGCCCGGCGGTCAAAGGCGATTTAGAAAAGCGGTTAGAAGGGCAAAGTGCTCATGTCCAGGAAACGTCATGGAAGGCGCAGGAGAGATTGCACAAAAAATATGTGCAGATGGTCAAACGGGGAAAACACCGAAACTTGGTGATTGCAGCGGTGGGACGGGAGTTAGTCGGATTCATTTGGTGTATTGCGGTGAAAGCAGAAGCACAAATAGCCTAGTGTAGAACAACGGAAGGCCAGTCCCCAAAGGGTTGAATCCTTGGGGCATGGAGACAAAGAGAAAGGTTCGAGGAGAATCCACGAAATCCAACTGCACAAAACCCGGGTGGGTTTGACGTGCGACAATAGTTTACGGAAGCTCCTTCGACGTAGGCCTAACATGTGGAACCAACCCACGGATAGCAGTGTGCCAGCCGACGACTCGCATTTTGTCTCTATGCCCAAGGGATTGAAAAAGCCTTGGTTAAAAGGGGAAGGAACAGGGGAATTGACAAATTCGTTCATAGCAGTTGGATAAACGGCACTTAAATTATTGTCTTTCACTCAAACTAGCTAAATCACCCGAATTAAATGTAGTTTTTCCACTTGCTTGCCCCCGATCCGCCGAAATCAACAAATTAAGATACCTTTATCCACTTGCTTGTGGCATCAGTCCGTATCCGCGCGGTTCCTCCCCTTTTGTCCGCAGAATGTAGCTCTTGGGGGTCCCCCCCCTGTAAAGTACTTGATTCACCGTCCAAGCTAAAACACGACCTTGCGGGCCGTTTCCACTTGGTAAAGGATCATGTTTCTTGAGAAGAAGTGCTGACATTCCTCCGCCTGAAATGATATAATGAATAGATCAGTGTGTGGAGATATTAGTCTTTGATAGACTAAAAATATATGTCTCAGGATACGTCTGCCATCTGAAATACTATTTTCATGGAGATGACGTACATGCACGGAGAAACAAGACTGCCCAGAAACGCCAAAGAAGGTTTATTATTTTTGTTAATTGTTTCAATCATTTCAGTAAATACGATTGCTCCTCTTATCGTAGGGCTGGAGCTCGGGTTCAGCAAGGAAGTGTATCTGGATACACTGAAGATCCTTCCATTCATGTGGGTAATCGTAGTTCTGCTGGTACGGCTGGTGGCCGGACCTATTGTCCGCAAAGTGCTGCCGAAATTCACGGGACAAACCGACGGATTTAATGCCAGGGTTCTCCTGAATATTATTTTGAATGTTACAGTATTATCGGTTTCAATGTCGGTTATCGGCACATGGGTTGGAACGGGACATGTAAGTCTGGAGCCCGTCAGAAACTTCCTTCATATCTGGCCAAGGAACTTTGGAATAGCCTTCTGGATTGAACTGCTGGTTGCGCAGCCGATCGCAAGATTGGCAATGAAGACGTTGCATGCAAGGCAGGACCGTAAGGCACAAAGTGTAAATGCGTGATCAGGGCTAATCGTCCAAAATAACAATACATTCGCGGAACGTCCATGCCGGGCGTTCTTTTCTTTTAATGGATCAGGCACCCTTTAAGTAAAGGTAACGGCATAGTACACTTAAGTTCAGCGAATACTAAAAGACGACTGCGCCACAGCATTTGCCGCGGCACAAGGCTTGTTGGTGTTTTCATGCCGCTTTTGTTAGAATGAATGCATATGACACTACTTATGAACCATGGGAGGTGCGAAAGCGATGATACAAAGCAAATCGAAAGGTCGTCGTTTTCCTTTATTACCGCTTAGAGGTCTTCTTGTATATCCCAGCATGGTTCTGCATTTAGATGTAGGCCGCGAGAAGTCAGTCCGGGCACTGGAAAAAGCTATGGTTGAAGATAACCTGATTCTCCTCTGCTCCCAGTCGGAAGTGAATATAGAGGAACCGGGACAGGAAGATATTTTTCGGGTGGGTACAGTTGCGAATGTGCGGCAGATGCTGAAGCTTCCCAACGGCACGATCCGAGTGCTGGTGGAGGGCGTAGAGCGTGCCGAGATTATTCATTATACGGATAACGAGGAGTACTACGAGGTAATGGCGCGTGAGCTGCCGGAGCAGGAGGATGTCGATCAGGAGAGTGATGCTCTCATGCGTACCGTACTGAGCCAGTTCGAACACTACATCACCTTGTCGAAGAAGGTTACTCCCGAGACGCTGGCCGCTGTCTCCGATATTGAAGAGCCGGGCCGGCTGGCCGACGTGATCACCAGTCATCTGGCGCTGAAGATTAAGGAGAAGCAGGAGATTCTGGAGACCATTGACGTCAGCAAACGTCTGGAGAAGCTGCTCGATATCCTCAATAATGAGCGTGAAGTGCTGGAGCTGGAACGCAAGATCAGCCAGCGCGTGAAGAAGCAGATGGAGAAGACCCAGAAGGAGTACTACCTGCGCGAACAGATGAAAGCGATCCAGAAGGAGCTTGGCGAGAAGGAAGGCCGGGCAGGCGAAGCGGATGAGCTGCGCACACAGATGGAAGAGAAGAATCTGCCGGAGCGTGTGCTGGAGAAGATCGAGAAGGAAATCGACCGTCTGGAGAAAATGCCGGCAAGCTCGGCCGAAGGCAGCGTCATCCGCAACTATGTGGATTGGCTGCTGGGTCTGCCGTGGAGCGAAGCAACCGAAGATGATCTGGATATCAAGAAGGCGGAGCAGGTGCTGGATGCAGACCACTACGGTCTGGAGAAGCCGAAGGAACGCGTACTGGAATATCTGGCGGTACAGAAGCTGGTCAAGAGTCTAAAGGGGCCGATTCTGTGTCTGGTAGGTCCTCCGGGTGTTGGTAAAACCTCGCTCGCCCGCTCCATCGCCCGCTCGCTGAACCGTAAGTTCGTCCGCATCTCGCTGGGCGGCGTGCGGGATGAAGCGGAGATTCGTGGTCACCGCCGTACCTATGTCGGTGCTATGCCGGGGCGTATTATCCAGGGGATGAAGACTGCGGGCAGTATCAACCCGGTCTTCCTGCTGGATGAGATCGACAAGATGGCAGCGGACTTCCGCGGCGATCCGTCGGCGGCTCTGCTGGAGGTGCTTGACCCTGAACAGAACAATACGTTCAGCGATCACTTCGTAGAGCTGCCGTTCGATCTCTCGAACGTCATGTTCGTAACGACAGCGAATGCCGTGCATAATATTCCGCGTCCGTTACTGGACCGGATGGAGATGCTGTTCATTCCGGGATATACGGAGCTTGAGAAGCTGCAGATTGCCAGCCGCTATCTGCTGCCGAAGCAGCGTAAGAATCATGGGCTGGAAGAGGAACAGCTGTCCATTGAGGACGATACGCTGCTGAAGATTGTGCGCGAGTACACCCGGGAATCCGGGGTGCGGAACCTGGAGCAGCAGATTGCTGCCCTATGCCGCAAAGCCGCCAAGCAGATTGTCTCGGAAGAGAAGGAACGCGTAAGCATTCTTCCGGAAGAGATCAAGGATTATCTGGGCGCCTCCAAGTACCGCTATGGAATGGCGGAGCTGGAGGATCAGATCGGCACCGTGACCGGGCTGGCCTGGACCGAGGTTGGCGGCGACACGCTGCTGATCGAAGTAACGGTTGTACAGGGTACGGGCAAGCTGACGCTGACCGGACAGCTGGGTGATGTGATGAAGGAGTCGGCGCAGGCCGCCTTCAGCTATACCCGCTCTAAGGCGGAGGAGCTGGGACTGGCACCGGATTTCCATGAGAAGAACGATATTCATATCCACATTCCCGAAGGTGCGATCCCCAAAGACGGTCCGTCTGCAGGGATTACGATTGCAACAGCCCTGATCTCTGCCCTGACGAAACGTTATGTCTCGAAGACTGTGGCGATGACCGGCGAGATTACGCTGCGCGGGCGTGTGCTACCGATCGGGGGCCTTAAGGAAAAATCGCTGGCTGCCCACCGTGCAGGCTATAAGAAGATCCTCATTCCTAAGGACAACGAGCGTGACCTTAAGGATATTCCCGAGAGTGTCCTGAACGATGTGGAGTTTGTGCCGGTAGCCCATATGGATCAGGTGCTGAAGCATGCACTTGTGGATCATGACGCCGTCAGCGGCAGAGACACAGATACGGATACAGAAATAAGTATTGAAGCGCCAAGTAGTGTGCATTAGAAGGGGAGTATTATGAAAGTTAACAATGCCGAATTTGTGATCAGTGCCGTGGGCCCTGATCAATACCCTGAGGATGCCTTGCCGGAGATTGCTCTGGCAGGGCGCTCCAATGTAGGGAAGTCATCTCTGATTAACCGTATGATTAACCGCAAGAATCTTGCCCGCACCAGTTCTACACCGGGTAAGACACAGCATATGAACTATTATCGTATTAATGAAAGTATGTATTTCGTCGACTTTCCGGGTTACGGATACGCCAAGGTCTCCAAGACACAGCGCGCCTCCTGGGGCAAAATGGTTGAGAAATACATGTCCGAGCGTGAAACGCTGAAGATGGTCCTGCTCGTTGTAGACCTTCGTCATCCGCCAACCGGCAATGACAAGATGATGTTCGACTGGCTGAAGCATTATGATCTGCCGCTCTGTGTAGTGGCAACCAAGGCGGATAAGATTCCGAAGACCCGCTGGCCGAAGCATATCAAAGTGATGAAGCAGGAGCTCGGTGTGCTGCCGGGTGATAACTTCATTGCCTATTCTTCAGAGATTGGACTTGGCAAAGACGAACTATGGGAACTTATCGATAGACATACTCTTCCTACCGAAGAAGAACCTCCGGCAGAACCGGACGATCAGGATTCCGGGGATGAACCACAGCACGAAGACTCTTCTGAGACTTAAGGGTTTGTCATAGAATTGAGGGATGGTTATGGCTCAGCGTCTGGCTATGGAATATGTGAATGCAACAATGCAAATGACCGAATTTCAGCTGAACCAGTTTCTGCTTACCGCCGATACCAGCTATATCAGCCACCGTGTGAAGATCCTTGGCGCGGGTGAACAGGAGATTGTGCTGGAGGAAGCCGGAGGCGAGGAGGTACATCTGTCTTTTGAACGCAAAGGCGGCATCTATATTGGTTCCTTGTCCTGCAGGGTAGTGAATCCTCATCTGATCAATGCGGTCCGTAAGCTCTTCTTCATGTATAAGGGCACGGGAACCGTGAACCGGATTTATAAGGAATTAACCATGATGTATTACTATGAGGGTGGCTCGGTGCGCCGGATCTCGGAAGTGAGACCCGGCGGCACCAAGCTGATCTATCAGCATAAATATTCATTAGTAGAGATGATGTCTATTTACAAGCTGCAGACGGTAGAGCAGGAGATAGAACAGGAGCGCCGGAAGATTAATAGCCTGCTGGATCTCCGCAATACTTGTCAGCAGGAAGCGGCCATCAGTGAAGTAGACGAACAGCTTAGGCTGGCAACTTATCGGCTGTTTCAATTAGAAGCTTAACGAAATTTATTTTAAAATTTAGCAATCATTTCCTAGTGAAATGGTTGTATTTTTTTACGTAAACTATACATATCTCCTCGAAAAGGACCGATAAACTACATATGATAGATATCCATAGCCACATTCTACCCTTCATGGATGACGGAGCCGCTGATGTTGACGCCGCTCTCGCCATGGCGCAAGACGCCAATAACGATGGTATTACAACTGTAATTGCCACCCCGCACCATGCTAACGGAGTTTATATGAATCCGGCTCCAGATATAGAAGCAGCTGTGCGGCTGCTGAATGAGAAGCTCCAAGAAGCGGGCAATCCCCTTCAGGTGCTGCCGGGCCAGGAGATTCGTATCTACGGCGATCTGCTGGATGATCTGGAGAAGGGACAACTGCTGACGCTTGCCGGCTCCAGGTACATCCTGCTGGAGATGCCCTCCTCGCGTGTGCCCCGCAACATGGAGGAGACCTGCCATGAACTGATCATTCAGGGCTATGTTCCGGTAATTGCCCATCCGGAGCGTAATGCCGAAGTCGCCGAGAATCCGTCCAAGCTGGAGCGGCTAACCGAACTGGGAGCGCTTGGACAACTGACGGCACAGAGTCTTGCCGGGACCTTCGGGAGTAAGCTGCAGAAGCTGTCGATCGACTTGTGCCGGCGGGGGACTATACATGTGATTGCATCAGATGCCCATGATTCTAGTAATCGTCCGTTTGGTTTAAGCGAAGCTTACGAAGTCGTGAAGAAACATTTGGGAAACGAGACATTCGACTTTTTTCTACATAATGCGCGTAGAATTGTTGATAACGAGGAGATAATTCGAGTTAATCCTGTTCAATATGGCAGCAAACTTCATAGATTGTTCGGATTTTTCTCTCGTAAGGGATGACCTTCCTAGTTTTTAATGGTAGAATGGGTATTACTGGATTAAAGCTATAAATTTTATAAAACTACATACAAAGAGGTGGATGACAAGTGAGTTTGAAGAAAAAATTAGCAGTATCTACATTAGCAGTAAGCATGGCGGCGGCATCCGTTGCCGGATTCCCGTTCAGCAGTAAAGGCCTGGCCCAGCATCTGGGGATCGTAGGAACGGCTTCTGCGGCAGCGGTTACCCACGCAGACGCGAAGACAAAAGTGGAGAAGATTTATGCTCAACTCACTCCAGCAGACAAGCAAAAGCTTCTGGCTTATGAATTAGAAGCAGGAAATATTAGTCTTTCGACTTTCGGAGATATCTTTAAGCCAGTACTGGACAAGCTTGCTTTGAATGAAGCTGATGTTGCAACTGCCCATAAAGCATTCAAGAGTGTATCCAGTGTAGTTTATGATGTATATGCTAACGATTTTGCTGAGATCAAGGCTATCCGCTATGATGTAGACAATGTGGACCTGCTCAACAGAATCGCAGCAAAAGCTGGCGTGGCTGAGCTTACATTTGACGATCTGATTGAATTCCTGCTGGGTGACAATGGTGTGGAAGCAGAACTCCGCAAACTGGTCAGCAGCAAGACAAGTGCCCAATTGCTGGAGATTATCGCTAATTCCACAAGCCAGGACGCTTTGCTGGACGATGCTATTACAACTGTGCTTAACCACAGAACAGGTGCAGGAGCCCTTACAGTTAGCCAAGTAGTATACAATCTTAATATTACTCCTGCTGATGTGAAGCTCAGTCTGAAGAACCTGAATGCTACACTCCCAACAGCGAAGCCTGCAGTGAAAGCCCTTGCTACTGCTTATATCAAAGCTTACGGCTTCAGTGGCGGCAGTGATGGTGGAAGCGGCGGAAGTGGTGGAGGTGGAACTGTAGTAACAACTCCAGTTACCAATCCAACAGCTACACCTGGAATTTACGATGTATCCAAGCTGGTAACTATTGTTGGAGATAAAGCTACCTTGAAGCTGGTTGATGCAGATGTATTGAAGGCATTTGATGCCCTAGTTGCTGCTAATGCCGGTAAGACAGGTCTTACACTTACCCTGAACCTGGGTACAGTGAATGCTGCAACTGTTGAAGTTCCACTGTCCAAAGCAATCATCGAAGCTGCCAAGGCTAAAGGTATTGCTAATATCGCAATTACTTTCAACGGCTTGACAGTAACTATTCCGGTAGGCCAATTCAGTGAAGCTATTACACTTACAGCATCTACAATTGCTGATTCTACTGTAACGTCGATTTCCAGCCTGAAGCTGGCATCCAGCGTATATGAATTTGATCTGACTGTAGGCGGCGTTGCAACAACAACCTTCCAGCAGCCAATCATCATTAAGCTGCCACTGAAGAATGCAACTGGCCTTGACAAAGAATTGCTCTCCGTTGCTAAGGTTGTATACGGCGCGCTGCAGTTCCAGGGCGGTGTTGTAGACGGTGACTATATCGTAGAACCACGTGATACTTTCTCTTCCTACGCAGTAGTAGAGAACAAAGTAAGCTTCAAAGACATTGCAAGTGTACAGGCTTGGGCGGGAAGACAAATTGCCGTTGTAGCTGCTAAGGGCGCAATTGAAGGTGTGGGTAACGGCAACTTTGCTCCGAAGAGCAATGTGACCCGTGCTGAATTCGCCAAGATGCTGATTCGTGCACTGAACCTGGAGAACAACTCCGCTAAGCAGAGTTTCAATGATGTAAGCTCTACTTCCTGGTATGCTCCATATGTTGCTGTAGCTGCTGAGAAGGGGATCATCACCGGACGCAGCGCTGCACAATTCGATCCTAATGCAACTATTACCCGTGCAGAAATGGCGACTATGATCTCCCGTGCGATTAAGTCGGTTAACCCTGCTGCAACTACAAGTGCAAGTGCACTTAGCAAATTCTCTGATGCTGCTAAGATCAGTGCATCGCTGAGAGATGGAGTTGCCTTCGCTGCCAGCAACAACCTAGTTATCGGTAACGCCGGTAAGTTCAATCCTAACAACACTGCTACACGTGCAGAAGCAGCAGTTATCATCTACCGTACAATCAACTTCAAGTAAGTAAATAGTAAGTGTGGAGAGCCTCCTCTCGTCTATTAGAGAGGGGGCGCTTTTTTAAGTGGAACGAAATATTACAGAAACAGCTTGGAGGGAAATTCACTTGTCAGCACAAGAATTGGATCTGCGCGATTATTTCCAGATTGTCAGGAAGAGACTGTGGATGATTGTTAGTATTGTTATCGTGGCATGTGTTCTTGCCGGGGTCTACAGCTTATACATCAAGAATCCGGTGTATGAGGCTTCAACGAAGATTATTGTTAATCAGACACCTACTCAATCTACAGTAGGGCAGCTGGATCTTAACCAGATTAATACGAATATTCAGCTTATTAATACGTACAAGGAAATTATTAAGACACCGGCAATCCTCGATGTTGTGGCCAAAGACTATCCGCAATTCGCTATTACTGCAGAGGAGATGCTGAAGAAAGTTAATGTGAGTTCCGTAAATAATACGCAGGTGATGACACTTGTCGTTCGAGATAATTCATACCAGAGAGCCGCAGAAATCGTGAATGCCATATCACTTGTGTTCAAGCAGGAGATTCCTTCCCTGTTCAATGTGCAGAATGTGTCCATCCTCAATGAAGCTAAGCTTAATCCCCCGGTTGCTCCAGGACCGGTAGAACCCAATGTGGTAATGAACCTCGCGATTGCCTTCATTGTATCCTTGATGATCGGTCTGGGAATTGCCTTCTTGCTGGAATACTTAGATGATACGCTGAAGACAGAGGATGACATTAAGAAATACCTTGGACTGCCAACGATCGCAATGATTACACGGCTTGGACAAGAAGAAACGAAGACTACAGAGCAGCAAGTACAGACGCAGACCAGAAAGGCGGGGGAACTCGAACATGTCACAGCAGCCAAATAAACAACGCCATCTGATTACCGTGACGAACCCGCGCTCACCTGTATCTGAAGCCTTTCGGGCACTGCGTACGAATATTGATTTCTCCTCGGTAGATGAACGGATTCAGATTATTATGGTTACTTCTTCCGGACCGGAGGAAGGGAAGTCTACAGTGACAGCTAACCTTGCCGCTGCGTATGCTCAAGCGGATAAGAAGGTGCTGCTCATCGACGGTGACTTGCGTAAGCCGACCGCACACAAGACCTTTTCTCTTAGTAACCGTTATGGCTTGTCTTCATTATTATCCCAGCAGGCGGATTTGTCTGAAGTCATTCAAGAATCCGGTGTAAATAACCTTTCGCTGATGACATCTGGGCCGATTCCGCCAAATCCGGCAGAGATGATGGCCTCCAACCGTATGAGTGCAGTTCTGCAGGAGCTGCGCCAGCTGTTCGATGTTATTCTGATTGATACGCCACCACTATTGGCAGTTACAGATGCGCAGATTGTGGCCTCCAAGAGCGATGGTGTCATTATGGTCGTTAGTTATGGCAAAGTTAAACGGGATATTGCCGCTAAGGCAAAGGCGGGTCTGGATCGGGTAGGGGCAAGAATGCTGGGCGTAGTACTGAACAATGTGAAACGTAAAGCCAGCGAAGGTTATTATTATTACTATTATGGCAATTAAATTTCCTATTGAAGAAAATTGTTATTTTTGGAGGCACTAAAAATGACAGCGAAAACTAGAGTGTTAATGTTATTTATGATCGATATTGCGATTATTTGGTTCAGTGTAGTCACCTCCTACATGTTTCGCTTCTTCGATGGTATTCCTCATGAGTATGTTGTTCAAATGCTGCAATTTGGATCAATTTCGACGGTTGCTATCGGGGGGACCTTAATCTATTTTGGGCTGTATCGCCGGATGTGGCAATATGCCAGTATAGGAGAAATAGTATCCATTCTTAAAGCTATTGTCTTTGGGGCTATCATTGCTTATGGTATTTCTTTAATAATTCTACCGGCACGGGTACCTTTTGGAGTCGAAGTCCGGGTTATGGAGACAACTCTGGTTCTTGTTGGCGGTATTCGTTTTCTCTGGAGATTCCTTCGGAAGGAACGAATGAATGATAAGGATACTGAGACCCATGCGTTAATTGTCGGGGCAGGGGATTGTGGAATGCTAATCGCCAAGGAAATGATGGGACCTTCGTTTGCGCATACGAAGCTAGTAGGCTTCATTGATGACAGCCCGAATAAACATCATATGTCTATCTTGGGACTGCCTGTGTTAGGGAACAGATATGATTTGCCTCGTCTGGTGAAAGAGAAGAATATTCATGAGATTATTATTGCCATGCCCTCAGTCTCCAGAACTGAAATATCGGAGATAATCAACTTAGCTAAGACAACCGGCGCTAAGCTGAAGATTATCCCTGCCTTGAATGATCTGATCGCTGGCAAGATTTCTGTTAAGAAGCTCCGTGATGTTAGTGTGGAAGATTTACTAGGCCGTGAGCCGATAGTAGCTGATATGAACAGTATTCTGGGTTATGTTCATAATAAGACAGTACTCGTTACAGGAGCAGGTGGTTCAATCGGTTCGGAGCTATGCCGTCAGATATCCCCCTTCGCCCCTGATAAGCTGTTGATCCTCGGACATGGAGAAAATAGCATCTATACCATAGAGATGGAACTACGCAAGAGCTTTCCTTATCTGAACATTGTTACAATTATTGCTGATGTCCAGGATCGTGTAAGACTGATGGATGTATTCCAGTGTTACAAACCGCATGTCGTCTTTCATGCGGCAGCGCATAAGCACGTTCCCTTAATGGAGCGTAATCCATCGGAAGCAATAAAGAACAATGTGTTCGGTACCCGGAATGTGGCGGATTGTGCAGACAAATATGGAACAGAACGCTTTGTAATGATATCCTCGGATAAAGCGGTTAACCCAACCAGTGTTATGGGAGCAACGAAACGGATTGCTGAGATGTACGTGCAGAGTTTAAATGCATCAAGCCATACGAAGTTCTCGGCAGTTCGATTCGGTAACGTGCTCGGTAGTCGTGGTAGTGTAATTCCAGCCTTCAAGAAGCAGATCGCAGCCGGAGGCCCAGTCACCGTCACACATCCCGAGATGGTCCGCTATTTCATGACAATACCTGAGGCAGTTCAACTGGTGATTCAATCAGGTTCTTTTGCCAAGGGTGGCGAAGTGTTTGTGCTAGATATGGGTGAACCGGTAAAAATATTGAATTTAGCAGAGGATTTGATTACTTTATCCGGTTATGAGCCGTATACAGATATTGATATTACCTTCTCAGGTATTCGTGAAGGTGAGAAACTGTACGAAGAGCTGCTTACTGACGAAGAGAATCTTGGCTCGACTCAGCATGATCGTATATTCATTGGCAGACCTAACGTTATAAGTCAGAATCAATTAGAACTGGAATTCAAACGATTGGAACGAGTTCTTACTGAAGAGCCAAGTGCAATTCGCGAGGTGATTAATCAGATTGTTCCGATGCAGCCTGTTGCCCAAGCCGCCATTAGTTAACTAACATTAACGGAGGATAACGATGTTCAACAAGAGATGGAAGAAAGTGCTAGTGTGGTCTCTGTCCGTAGTTTTAGTAATAGTGATTGGTGGATTGTTCGCTGCAAACTATGCGGTTGATAAATTTATGAGCTCAATGGCTGGTGGATTGGATTTAGAACAGGATAACACTTCAGATAGCGAGAGTGTAGTTATTGAACCAACTGTGGAACCTACTACTGAACCGGCAAATACAGCTACTATTGGGAAGAGTGATATTGAAAAGATTGTTCCCTCAGCATCATCAGTTACAAATGAGGTGAATAAGCCAATAAGTTCTCCTAATACTTCAAGGGAGAGTGTGAAAGCGGCTACTCCCGCTACAACTGCTCAACCTGCAAGTACTCCATCTTCTGAGAAGGTGACAGGAACTGAAGGATACACTGCGCAGGTCTCAACTGATAAAGCTAAGCAGATTCAAGAAAATGTTACTGTGAAAGAAAAGGCAGATGTCGCCTCTATTGTAATGGGTCAATTAAGTGTATCGGATATCAAACGATTGCAGGAGTTGGCTTCTGGTGGATTAACTATTGAAGAGAAACGCGAAGCACGCAGGATCATTCTTGATAATGTCTCGGCGGATCAATATAATGAACTTTCCTCAATTGCTAAGAAGTACGGAGTGAGTGAAGGAAAGACACAAGAACAGGTTATAGCAGAAGAAAAAGCTGTGGAAGAAGGAAGTGAATAGCAATGAACAAAATTAAAATCCCGGCAACAGTTTTGCTGTTGCTTTTATTAATAGGGGCTGCTCCATTAACAGCATCAGCGCCTTTATCTGCCTCAGCTGCATCAGTAGCGGCAGTAACAACTCCATCTGTGAAAACTGACTTAATTAAAGTTCGAAATATGGATGTTAAGATGATATTTGATGGTGTAGGTATGGTTCCGCCGTCAGGACAATTAGTATTTATCCATAAGAATACAACCTATGTACCCGTAAGATTCATGTCTTACGCGCTTCAGAAGAGCGTAACATGGGATGCTAAAAATCTTAAGGTCTCAGTAAACGAACCAAACAGTACGGAGTTAGTCATAATTAAAGAGTATTTAATGAATGCAGCGAATATCCAAAGAACTTTGGATACATCCAAGAGTGTTACATTATCTGAGGTGAAGGCTAGCTATGTTTTTAATGGAGCTGCCAAAACAATTCCTAACAGCCAGTCTAGTTATATATTAAATGGAACTCTATATGTACCACTTCGATTCCTTTCAGAGTCGGCAGGGAATTTGATTGAGTGGGATCAGAAGGCAAAAGTCATTACGGCTACCTCTAAGGCATATCAAGCACAAATTGGAGAAGGTAATAAAGAAACAGTACCTTCAACTACTGCCACGCCATCACAGACGGATACTTCAAAAGAAAAACCCGTGAAAATTTCTTATGAATCTATAACCAGTGCAACAGAAGCCAGACTTAATACCCTGAAATCGCAAAGTGAATCAACGTTATTTGGCACCGCTATGGAATATCTTGCTGCTCAGGACGATGCTAGTAAGCAGAGCATTATTGCAAAAGGGAAGCAGCAATTGGCATCCTTCACAGCAAGTTTTAATAGTATCGTTGCAGATGCCGAAGTACAACTCAAAGCAAATGGATACAGTACAGATATAATTGCTCAATATAGAAGTGCTTTTGACTCAGAGCTTCAGAATGGCTTACAAGCAGTTGCAGGTATGGCGGACTAATCTCCGCCTCTTATTTCTTAATAGAAGAGGTTGAGGGTGAAATGAAGCCATATTTAATTGTGAAAAGAGTACTCGATTGTTTGTTTGCTTGCATACTACTCATCATTACTTCTCCTATTATGCTAATAGCGGCAATAGCTATAAAAGTCAGTTCTAATGGTCCTATTCTCTTTCGTCAAAAGCGTCCCGGAAAACATGCCAATATTTTTACGGTGCTAAAGTTTAGAACGATGTCATTAGAAAGAGATTTGCATGGTGATTTATTACCTGATATAGAAAGAATGACGCGTGTAGGATCCTTTTTAAGAAAAAGTAGTATTGATGAGTTGCCCCAATTAATAAATGTCATGAAGGGTGATATGAGTTTTATTGGACCAAGACCTCTCCTTGTTGAATATTTAGATTACTATTCTAAAGAAGAACTACGCAGACATGATGTAACTCCAGGGATATCGGGATGGGCCCAAGTAAATGGGCGGAATGCAATATCATGGGATGAAAAGTTTGAATTAGATCTTTGGTATGTTGATCATATTAGTTTATTTCTTGACTTGAAAATAGTTATCAAAACATTATTAAATGTTATTCGGAAGACAAACATTAATAGTTCAGAAGTCGTTACTATGTCTTCTTTATCCTCTTTAAGAAAGCACAACTTATAATTCTTTGAATATTCTCGTATGGAGGATTCTATGCTAAACATTAATATAGTGACAGTTATAGGGGCTAATGGTGCTATGGGAGCAGCTGTAGCTGGTATTTTTGCTTCTTTTGGAAATGTTAAAGTAAATATGGTAAGCAGAACGCTTAATAAGTCTCTGGAAGGAATTGAAAAAGCGGTTAAATCTGTTAGGGCAGATTCCATCAGGAGTAATTTGTTTGCCCGTACATATGAAGACCTAGCGGCATGTATCCATGAGTCCGATTGGGTATTTGAATCAGTAGCTGAAGATTATGAGATTAAAGATGAAATTAATACTGTTATTGCAAGATATAGAAAGCCAGGGACGATTGTTAGTACAGGTACATCAGGGCTTTCGATAGAAAAATTAAAGAATGTGTTTGATGAAGAGGCTAAATCTTTGTATTTTGTGACTCATTTTTTCAATCCTCCGTATAGTTTGCCATTATGTGAATTAATACCTAATGAGTCTGCCGATGCGGATACTATCGAATCACTTAAACTATATCTAGAGCAAGTTCTAATCAGAAAAGTAGTTGTACTGAAGGATGCTCCAGCCTTTCTAGCAAATCGTATAGGGTTCCAATTCATGAATGAAGCACTTCAATTTGCCGAACTCTATGAAGATAGAGGTGGTATTGATTATATCGATGCTATTTTAGGCCCTTTCACAGGCAGAGGAATGGCTCCATTAGTAACAGTTGATTTTATAGGTCTTGATGTTTATAAAGCAATTACAGATAATCTCTATCATAGTATTTCGGATTTATATAGTAACTCCTTTATCTTGCCTCGATTTGTAGATAGTCTTATTAACGAGGGTAAGCTGGGAAGGAAATGTGGACAGGGATTATATAAACTTGATAGAGACAGTACTGGTAAAAAGCATTTATTCGTTTACGATATTAAATCTCAGACTTATCGAGCTAAGATTAAATATTCATTCTATTTCGTCGAGAAGATGGTTGCTGCAATTAAAGAGTCTAAATACGAGGAAGCTATTAGAATACTCCTTAATAATGACTCCGAAGAAGCGAAAATATGTACTTACTTCTTGATAAAATATGTTGTCTATTCTGTATTTGTCACAAAAGAAATTGCGGATAGTATTCATGATGCGGATACCGTAATGTCATATGGGTTCAACTGGGTTCCACCGCTTGGCCTACTTGAGTTGTTTGGTGGTAAAGAAGCAATAATTGAATCTATGAAAACGGACAATAGGCTACTCCCGTTCATATCAGCATTCAGTGAAACGGAAATTTATCCTTCAAAGCTAAATTACAGAAGGTACTTGAGGGCCAAATTCTAGATATATCATGGAGGATAAGAATGAGCAGAGTATACGTACTTGGTGGAGAACAAAGTGATTATGAAAGAAACTGGAGTAAGGAAGGCAAGTCTCTTACTGGGATGTTTAGAGAAATAATAGAAGATGGATTACTATCTACCAATATATCAGTAGAAGAGATAGGGAAATTAAATATTCAGAATAAAGTCGGCGCTTTTGTAGGGAATTTTGCAGCAGAAAACTACTTGTCGCAAGGCCATTTAGGTGCATTCTTGACTGAAGTTGATGATGTGTTTTATGGTCTTCCATCTGCCCGATACGAAGCAGCTTGTGCATCGGGTTCAGTTGCCATTGATGCTGCAGTAGCAAAAATTAAGAGTCAAGAATATGACTTGGCACTTGTTGTGGGTATCGAGATGATGAAAACGGTCGACAGTAAGCTTAGTGGAGCTTTTCTTGGGAGTGCATCATACTACGAGAAGGAAGCGCAGGGTATCGACTTTCCATTTCCTAATTTGTTTAGTAAGCTGGCCGATGCTACTATTGAAAAATATAAGCTTGAAACTGAGCGTTATATGAACAATTTGGCGGAAATTTCTTATATTAACTATTCTAATGCTAAAAGGAACCCTAAAGCTCAAACAAGAAACTGGTTTATGAGTAAAGCGCAGGCTAAAATGAGAAAGACAGAATCTAACCAACTTGTGGGCGGACGATTAGCTGTTAGTGATTGTTCTCAAACGACAGATGGGGCAGCAATGGTATTCCTTGCTTCAGAAGAGTATGCTCATAATTATTGTAAAAGGAATAACCTGCAAATTAGTGAGCTTCCATATATCAAAGGATGGGGACATAGAAATGCTCCACTAACTTTTGACTCGAAAATAAAGGAAAGTATAAACGATCCATATCTTCTTAAATGGACTCGGGTTGCAGTTAAAGATGCATATACAAAATCCGGTTTGACAGTTGAGGATATGGATTTATTTGAAGTGCATGACTGCTTTACATCTAGTGAATATGCTTCATTATCATGTCTGGGTCTAACGGAACCTGGAAAGGAATACGAAGCAATTGAATCCGGATTAATCACTTTTGAAGGTGATAAGCCAGTAAATCCAAGTGGGGGATTAATAGGAGGAGGTCATCCGGTCGGAGCCTCTGGTGTAAGGATGTTGTTGGACTTGTATAAACAAGTTGCCAATAAAGCTGGAGATTATCAAGTTGAGAATGCCAAAAATGCGATGATGTTAAACATTGGGGGATCTGCAACTACAAACTATACATTTGTATTAGGGAAAGACTAGGAGGAAAAATATCCATGCAGGACCTTGTACTTATAGGAGCAGGTGGATTCGGAAGAGAAGTTGCCTGGTTAGTGAGTAATATTAATCGGGTTAAGGAAACTTGGAACCTTATTGGATTTATAGATAACAATTCAGCCCTTAAAGGTGAAACTATCAATGGCATTCCGGTTTTGGGGGGCGTGGAATGGTTCGGTACAAGAGAAGCAAATATTTCAGTAGTTTCCACTATAGGCAATGCAAAGACCAGAAGGAAATCAATTTCTGAATTATCAAGATTCTCATATATCAATTACGTGACATTAATAGATCCTTCTGTAGTAATGTCGGAATGGGTAGACATTGGTGAAGGCAGTATTATATGTGCAGGCTCTATACTAACAGTAAATATCACACTAGGTACCCATGTTATTGTTAACTTAGATTGCACTATTGGACACGATGCTGTAATCGGCGATTATTCTACATTGTATCCAAGTGTTAACCTCTCTGGAAATACTTTGGTTAACAATAATGTAGAATTAGGAACAGGCTCTCAAGTGATACAAGGTATAACCATCGAAGAAGGAACTATTGTTGGAGCTGGTGCTGTGGTAGTTAGAGATCTACCAGCGAATTGTACGGCGGTAGGTTCGCCAGCTAAACCTATAAAGTTTAATTAATATAAAAGGTGACGATAAAATGACTAGAGAACGTATATTCCTATCTCCTCCTCACATGAGCGGAAATGAAATGAAATATATCCAAGAAGCATTTGATACGAATTGGATAGCGCCCTTAGGAACAAATGTAGACAAGTTTGAAGAGGAAGTGTGTGAATATGTTGGGGTGGATCATGCATTAGCCCTTTCTTCAGGCACTGCTGGGATTCATCTGGCATTAAAATACTACGGAGTCGGCCCTGGGGATTATGTATTCTGCTCAGGTTTAACTTTTGCAGGCAGTTGTAACCCGATCTTATACCAATATGCTAATCCAGTATTTATTGACTCTGAACCAGAAACATGGAATATGTCTCCGATTGCACTCGAAAAAGCTTTTGAATGGGCAAAAACAGAAAATAAAATGCCTAAAGCTATTATTATCGTAGATCTTTATGGACAAAGTGCTGATTATGATCAACTTCTTCCTATTTGCAAAAAATACGGTGTACCCGTAATTGAGGATGCTGCAGAAGCGTTAGGTGCAACCTATAAAGGGAAAAAGTGTGGCACGTTTGGTGATATTAGTATTTTCTCGTTTAATGGGAACAAGATCATTACAACCTCTGGTGGGGGGATGGTTGTATCCAATGACGAGGCTGCAATTAAGAAGATGCGTTTTTGGGCAACACAGTCAAGAGAACCTGCAAACCATTATGAGCACAAGGAAATTGGTTATAATTATAGAATATCAAATATTTGTGCTGGGATTGGGAGAGGACAATTAGAAGTTTTAAATTCACGCGTCTTGAAAAAGAAAGAGGTACATCTACGATATGTTAATGAACTGAAGGATTTACCAATTCAATTTATGCCAATTAATAAAAATGGTGATCCAAATTATTGGTTAACAGTAATGACTATTAATAAAGGATATTCAATAACACCAAGTACGATTATTAAAGAATTAGAAAGCAATAACATTGAATCAAGACATACTTGGAAACCAATGAACATGCAAGAACTATATAAGGGCAATGCGAATTTTTCTCATGCGCATGTATCTACTGGTAAATGGATTTTTGAGCAAGGAATTTGTTTACCTTCTGGAAGTACATTATCTTATGATGATCAATTTCAAATTATTAAACTTATTAAATATCTATTTTAGTTTGAATCTAATTTTATGTTTATCACATTAGCTTAATTATTATTAGTATTTTATATACTAGTTTGAGGAATGATAAAATGAATCTTCTGAATTCAAACGATATCTATAAGAATCAATTTTATTTTCTTAGGCTGTCGTCAAGTATTCTCTTAGGGAGTATGCCCTTTTTCCCCTTGATAAAAGAGTGGTCTCTTAATTTTGGGAATATGCTTGAAATAATATTAATCTTACTTTTATGTGTAGCGCTTATTAGAATAATTGCGATAAACAACACAAGATTTATAATTAATGTAGTTCTGCTATATAGTGCTATCATTATCATATTAGTACTTTTTACATTAGGGTCAAAGGATATTATAGATTCAATTTCTGCGTTGAGGCTATATATTGAACCTTTAATTCTAAGTCTCTCAATTATTATTTTGTCTAAGTATTCTTTTGTAGATGCTTTCAAAATTTTGAAATTGAATGTATTAGTATTATTGACTATTAGCTCATTAGCCATCGTACAATTTGTATATCCTGAAATAATAGTTAGTATTCATAGTCCTGATTATTATTCTATCCTTAGATGGAAAACTGATTTTATTGCTTTTTCTAATTATAATAGAGCTATCTCGGTTTTTAATGATCCTAATGTTCTTGCCCTTTATTTATTATTATCATTACCCACAATATTCTTATTTGATGAAATTAAAAATATTGGTAAAGCCAAAAAAATATTATTTTTATTATTAGTTATTGGGGCAATTATATTAACAAATTCTAGGCAAGCTCTATTTATATTGTTTTTTTATTTCATTGTTTTTTTAATTAGGAATTATAAAAGAAATATTCTTTTGATATCCTTTGCCTCTGGAGGGATATTAATCGCTGTTTTATATGTCTTTGGTAAAGGTGAGATTAAAGAAAAGATTTTTGACTGGTTGAGATTTAGAAATGATACTGTTGGGTTGAATGGAAGATCAGAAGATTGGTCGTACTTTTTCAATAATATAGATAAGACTATTTTTTTTGGAAATGGCTTGAATACTGGAAGAAGTATATCAATGGAAAATTCTTATTTACTATTAGTTAGTCAAATTGGTGTGATTGGACTAACATTAATGTTTGTATTATTAGCAGGCTTAATTTTCATTATAATTAACCATAATTATCCAATTAATGATTATGCGATTTACCCGTTACTGGCGTTTGTATTATCTTGTTTAGTTGGAGATTATATATTAATATCTGTTATTTCTTCCATAGCTGTTTTTGTGATTTTATTCGGATATAAAAGGAAAGAAGAGGGTTCAATTGAAAATCCTACAAGTTAGCGATGCTTTAGCCTTTGGTGGTGCTGAGCGAGTTCAAATCGAATATGCGAATAATTTAGCAGTATTAAATCATGATGTCACGTTGCTAGTTCCTGATTTCGTTGAGGAGTCTTTCAAAGAATATATAGATAAAAGGGTACAGGTAGTCAAGTATAAAAGCAGAATCTCTTTTTTGAAGAGATTAGTTATGATAAAGAATTTTGTTGAGCTATATAAACCTAATGTAATTCATACTCATGAAAGTAAAATGGCTATGTCAGTACAGGTACTATTAAAGTTTAAGTTAACAAAAGTTAAACATGTTCATACTCAGCATTTAGTTGAGTCTTGGCGAAAGAAAATTGTTCTTTATTTGGAAAAAAAAATAGTTAATACTACTTCTCAGTTTATATGTGTTTCTTCAGAAGTGAAAGAATATATCCACCAAAAAAAGAATGTTCCATTGGAAAAAATTATAATTTTACCTACTATATTTTCTGGAGAAAAAATAATGAAATCTGAATGGCGAGAGATAAGCAAACCTACAATTCGCAATTCTTTAAATCTACAAGAAGGGATTTTTACTATTCTATGCGTGGGAAGGTTGAGTCCTCAGAAAGGATTTGAAGATGTAATCAAAATAGCCGATTTACTAAAAAAAAGATATGAAAAGTTTTGCTTTCTTATTGTAGGCGAAGGTATAGAACGGAAAAGGCTGGAAAGAGAAATCCTTGAATATAATCTAAGTAGATATGTGAAATTAATAGGCAACCAAAATGATATAGCGAAATATTATTTTGCAGCAGACCTTTTTATCCTAACGTCAAGGTATGAAGGAATGCCAGTAGTGCTTTCAGAAGCTATGGCTGCAAAGTTACCTGTTGTATGTTATGAAGTAGAAGGTGTAAAGGATATAATTTCTCATATGCGTACTGGAATCATTGTTGAAAAAAATGATCATAAGGAAATGTATGAGAGAATTTTAGGAATTCTGGAAAATAGTATTGATTATAATTCCATTTCTGAAGCTGGTTATAGGACTATTGAGAAATTTATAGACAATCAAATACAAGGGAAAATACTCATGCACACATATACTAAATAATGAGAGTCGGATGAAAGATGAGAATAATATTTATAAGATCCAACCCCTGTTAATCCAGACCCAAGAGTTGAAAAAGAAGTAGAGACTCTTATAGAAGGGGGGTATGATGTTAGAATAATTGGATGGGATCGAAATGAAAATAGAAATAGTGAAGGAAGTCTACACCTAGGTGGGAAAAACGTATATATCAATCGTATTGGAGTAAAAGCTGGTTTTGGGAATGGAATAAAAACTTTAATTCCCTTGTTTATGTTTCAACTAAGACTTTTATTTTGGTTACTAAAAAACAGAAAAACAATTGACACAATTCATGCCTGTGATTTTGACACGGTGCTTCCATCTCTTGTACTAAAATATGCTTTCAAGAAAAAATTAGTTTATGATATTTTTGATTTTTATACTGATGCTTTTAGTGTACCAGCATTTTTAAAATCTATTATTAGATTTATTGATTTAAAAGTAATCAACATGAGCAATGCTGTAATAATAGTTAACGAAACTAGAAAAAAACAAATAGAGGGAAGTCACCCGCATATTTTAGAGGTAATACATAACTCTCCTAAACAAATTAGTATTATCAAAAATGATTTTCAAAGTTCTAAATTCAAAATTGTATATATAGGTATACTCCAAAATGGTAGATGCATACTTGAGATTATAGATTTTGTTAAAAGAAATACAAATTGGGAATTTGTTATAGCGGGATTTGGAAGATTAGAACAACAAATAGTAGAAACAATTAAAAACTCAAATAATATAAGTTTTATTGGTAAGGTAAGTTATGAAGAAGGATTAAATGTATCGAGAGATGCAAGTGTATTATTTGCCATTTACGATCCGAGCGTACCTAATCATAAGTTTTCAAGTCCGAATAAATTATATGAAGCTATGATGTTAGGTAAGCCTATTATCGTTGCTAAAAATACAGGAATTGATATCTTAGTAGATGATAATAAAATTGGAATATCAGTTAATTATAGTGATGAAAATAATATTCTGAAGGCATTTGAATTCCTTGCTAATAACAATGATATTGCAAAAGAGATGGGAGTAAAAGCAAATCTCTTGTATGAAGAAAAATATTCGTGGAATATTATGGCGATCAGACTACTGGAATTATATAAGAACTTGGCTAAATAAAAAAATTACTATATTAATAAATGCAGGAGATAATAATGAATAAAAAACAAAAAAAAATTGCTTTTGTTGCTTCAATATATGGCCATATAAAAGCCTTTCATATTCCAATTATTCTTAGATTACGAGATAGAGGTATAGAAGTTCATGTTTACGCCTATGATGATGGTCATAAGGAAGAGTTGCTTGCCTTAAATATAATTTGTCATGACATTGATTTAATTAGGAATCCGTTTAATAAAAATAATTTTAAAGTTGTTTCTAATTTAAAAAGAAGTTTTTTACAAGAAAAAATTGATGTTGTTCATGTTCACACTCCAGTAGCGAGTGTATTAGGAAGAATAGCTGCTAAGTTTGCTAGAGTGCCAACAATTATTTATACTGCCATGGATTTCATTTTTATAAAGGTGCTTCAATAATTAATTGGATAGCCTTTTATATAATTGAATACTGTTTATCATATTTTACAGATATTTTAATTACGATAAATGAAGAGGATACATTAAGGGCTAAGAATTTTAAAGTTAAGCGAGAAGTACTTTATATTCCTGGTGTAGGAGTGGATTTACAAAAATTTAGTAATGGGAATTCGGCGGAAGTTGAAACGGAATTGAAAATTGAATTGAATATTGCTCAGAATCAATTCATTATACTAAAGGTGGCAGAACTTATAGAAAGGAAAAATTATGGACAATTAATTAATTCAGTCCTTGAGTTGAAGAATAAAGGGTATGATGTTAAATGTTTGATTGTAGGTGTCGGTACTCTCAAAGAAACGCTTGAAGAAAGAGTAAATCAACTTGGATTAAAAAACACAATTGCTTTTCTTGGGTTTAGAAGGGATATTCCTGAATTAATGAATTTATCAGATGTGGTTGTGTTATTATCCAGACAAGAGGGACTTCCTAAAGCCTTATTAGAAGCCCTAGCTACTGGAAAACCTATCATTACAACAAATGTTCGTGGGAATCGCGAGTTGGTTGAAAGTGGAGTGAATGGTTATTTAGTGGAAGTTGATGATTCTAGCTCTACTGCTCAAAAAATGGAGAATATAATGAAAGATATAAAATTAAAAAATAAAATGGGGACTGAAAGTAAAATTAAATCTAAAGAATATGATATAAAAAATGTATTGAGTATTTTAGAAAGTGTTTATACTAAAGCGTTAGATTTATGATTAATTCTATGTTTTTTATTCGAGTGTTCATTCTGATATTACTACACTTTGTATAATGGAGGATTTTAAAATTTCGTTGTTTTTCTCCAAAAAGGTAACTTATTAAGTATATTTGAAATATATATTTAAACATAATTTAAGAAGAATGAGGAAGCAATTATGGAATCAGGAAGCAAAAGATTAAAAAAAGAATATATTATCATTATTTACGTTGCAAGTATTTAATTATATATTGCCCCTCATAACGCTTCCTTATTTAGTTAGAATTATTGGACCTGAAAAATTTGGATTAATAAACTTTGCACAGGTGTTTATTACATATTTTATCATCTTTACTGACTATGGGTTTAATTTGTCTGCAACTAAAGAAATTTCAATTTTTAGAGATGATAAGGAAAAAGTTAGTGAGATATATTCTGCTATTATTATATTAAAATTAATGATTATGATATTAAGTTTCACTACTTTTATTATATTGATAGTTACTATTCCTATGTTTAAAGATAATATATATATATATATCAGTACATTTGGACTGGTAGTTGGTAATACACTCTTCCCAATATGGTTATTTCAAGGTATTGAAAGAATGGGATATATTACTTATATGAATATGTTTCTGAAGATTATATCTACCATTTCAATTTTTCTATTAATTAGGAAAGAAGAAGATTATCTTTTATTACCATTAATTAACAGTATCTCATCTATTCTGATCGGAATAATTAGCTTGATTATAGTTTCAAGTATATTAAAGATTAAATTAAGAAAAGTATCGGGAAAGGTTCTGTTAAGCCATTTGAAAGAGGGATGGCATTTATTTATATCAACTATTGCCGTCAGCATATATACGATAACTAATACATTTTTACTTGGATTGCTAGCAGGCAATATATATGTTGGTTATTTTACTGCTGCTGACAAAATTATCAAAGCGTTGCAAGGGATATTATCTCCAGTTTCTCAAGCGGTTTATCCTTATGTGATAAAGCTTTTCAATACAAACGTGAATGGTCAAAAAATTAAAGCATTTCAATTTTTGAATAAATATATGAAGATTGTTACTATTATAAATATATTTATTTTTCTAGTGGTTTTTATTTTTTCAAAAGATATTGTTTATTTAGTTTTAGGAGAACAATATGAGAATTCTATTTTGATTTTGAAGATTTTATCAATTGTCCCATTAATCTTATCTCTAAACCATACATTTGGAACTCTCATTATGATACCTCTTAATTACAAAAAGCAATTCGCTAGAATCATAGTATATGGGAGTATATTTAATATCATTTTGTCACTTTGGTTAATAAGAGCATTTGAAGCAAAAGGAACCGCCTTGACTATAGTATTAACAGAGACATTTGTTACAGTTTTAATGTACTATTTTATTAGCAAAAAAGGAATAATAAAGAGGGGGAGTTTTAATGTTTGATTATATTATTGTTGGATCAGGGTTTGCAGGTAGTGTCATAGCTGAAAGGATTGCAAATCAACTTCAAAAAAAAGTATTGATTATTGAAAAAAGAAAGCATATTGCAGGTAATGCTTTTGATTCATATAATGAAGCAGGAATACTAGTGCATAATTATGGCCCACATATTTTCCATACAAAAATTAAAGAAGTTTGGGACTACTTGTCGCAGTTTACTGATTGGAATATTTACCATCATCAAGTACTAGGGGTTATCGATGGAGCTAAAGTTCCAATTCCTTTTAATATTAATAGCCTGTATGGAGTGTTTCCAAAGAGTATTGCATCAAAATTAGAAGAAAAGCTAATTCGAAGTTTTGGTTATAATATCAAAATTCCAATTTTAAAACTTAAAGAAAGTGAAGATGAAGATTTAAAGTATCTAGCGGATTTTATTTATGAAAAAGTTTTTTTGAATTATACATTGAAACAATGGGGTTTGCAACCTGAGGATTTAGATGCATCTGTAACTGGAAGAGTACCAGTATATATAAGCAGAGATAATCGATATTTTCAAGATAGGTACCAAGGAACTCCTAAATTTGGTTATACGAATCTATTTGAGAAAATTTTAGACAACGAGAATATTAAGGTGTTAACAAACACTGATTATAAAGAGATAATAGATATAGATACTAATACATCAGAAATTAGATTTATGAATAATAAATTTAATGGTAAGTTAATATATACAGGCCCCATAGATTATTTTTTTGATTATAAGTATGGCGAACTACCATATCGATCCATAAATTTTAAGTTTAGTGACATTCAGCAGGCCTCGTATCAAGAAGTTGGTACTGTGAATTATCCTAATGATTATGACTTTACACGTATAACTGAATTCAAACATTTGACAGGTCAGAAAAACGATTTATCTTCTATTGTTAAAGAGTTTTCTGAAGTTTATATACCGGGCGTTAATGTTCCGTATTATCCAATTAAAAATGATGCGAATTTCGAGATATTAAAAAAATATAAATCTCTTTCGCGTCAACTCGATAATGTACATTTCATTGGCAGATTAGCTGAGTATCAATATTATGATATGGATGCAGTTATCGCAAAGGCTCTTAGAGTATTTAATGAAAAAATTATAAAAAGTGGTGATTGATCAGTGCATGTGATTTACTTTGATGGAGAAATGAACAAGAGAAAAGGCGGCCCATCAGGATATTTAGCCAATTTACATGAAGGTTTACAACAAAATAATGAAAGTGATTTTAAATTTATAACTAAAGAAAAAACTGATGAAAGTATTTTTCAGAAAATAGATATGATAATGCCTCCAGGAATGTCTAAGAAGCTAAAATCTTTAAAGAATAAATATTTTGATTATAATAAAGAATTGGGTTTTTATAATGATTGGGAACATGATTTAATAATTTGTGAAAGTGATATGAGAACTTTTAATGATTTCTCAATAAAATCAATGCATGCACATTCTCCAATTGATTATATTAAAGTAAGTAATTTTTTGGGGGAAGAAAAGAAAGAAGTTATAAAGATACTGACCTCTCATTCCCCAGAGGCTCATTTTTTAGAAATGTATAAATATTACGTTTTAAGATATGGCATAAAAAGAGCGGGTGGTTTTAAAGATATTCATGAAAAATTAAATGAGAAAGCTTTTACGGAAGCAGATGTATTGATTTTTCCTTGTGAAGAGGCAATGGACCCATATCTTGAAACATGGCCTTTATTTGAAAAAATTATAAAAAACAAACAAATAAAGTATATTCTTACTGGTACTAATGAATTGAATTATGAAATAGACAAAACGTCATATAGATATGATAAAAATATTAGTGAAGATGAGTTTGTTGTTTCATTTGTTGGTAGACATGAATCTATAAAGGGTTACGATCTATTGAAAGAGGCAGCAGAAAAAGTTTGGAAAAAAAATTCAAAAGTGAAATTTCTAATTGGTGGTTTAATGAGTCCATTGAATCCTTTAAAAGATAAAAGATGGATTGAGGTAGGGTGGACAAGTGATCCAGGTAGTCTCATAAATGCATCAGATATCTTCGTATTGCCTAATAGAAGAACTTATTTTGACTTGGTACTTTTAGAAGTGCTTTCTTTAGGTAAAACAACGGTGGTCTCAAAAACTGGTGGAAATAAGAAGGTTGAAAGAATGTCTGAAGGTATAATAGGTTTCGATAACGGAAATGCAGATGATTTAGCTAATCAAATTTTGATGTTGTCGTCATTAGAAAGAGATTCAATTGATAAATTAGGTGGGCTAAATAAACAGGTGTTTAAAGAGGAATTTAATAATAATAAATTTGCTTCTTCATACACTAACTTAATTAAAGAAATCAATAGTGAAACTCCGCAATGATTTTGCTAAAACTATGCTGAATTGAGTGGATTCACCAAATATTTAATTACTACTGCAAATCTATAATTTTCCGAATTAAGGTGAATAAACAGGGAGGGATATGTCATTTCTCCCTGAATTATAGTTTTTACTATACAGTCAACCATAATCCAGTGTTTGGTTTGTGCACACTGCAAGGCACGAGTACACGCTTGTTTACTAGCGAGACGGCTCAGCTGAAAAAATACACCTCTTCATTGCCTTCTTAAACACGTCGTGCTGTTCCTGCTGTGCTGAAAATATGGTTACTATCTCCGTCCGTTCCAGATGCGTAAGATAATACTACATACAAACTTGCTTACGGATCGTACATAGGCTTACAGTCTCTGGGAATCTATTCTTATTTGACAAGTAGAGCAAATTTCCAACATTTCACGATTCAATAAATGGATTTTATTGCATACAAAGAAGGACTATATAAGTTGAACAAAAGATTAAAGCCGCACACACAATCGATCAATAACCTCATGGGAAGAACGGTTTAGTCTCTGGATAAATTCACGGACGTGAGTACGGATATAATAAAATTTCCCGAAAAACACGTTATTAATAACATCACTTCGGAGCCATTTCCATAAACCTTCGACCATATTTAATTCAGGGCTATATGGCGGTAAAAAGACAAAAGTTAGCCGTGGATGTTCCTTCAGGAAAGATTGAATGTGATTAACATGGTGAATACGAGCATTGTCTAAAATCATCACAATTGTACCTTCGGGATACGTCTGAAGTACACGCTTTAGAAAAGATTCAAAGGTCAACATATCGTAATTTTCGGCTTCATGACAAACAATTTGACCCGTTTCATAGTTCAGCGTAGCGAGCAACTTGGCTCCTCGATGTTGTCCATGTGTTTTTATTTTCCGTTGCTTCCCTTTGAGAAACCAATTGTATTGCAGGGCTTGGTAATCTCGGATCATCGATTCATCTTCGAACAAAAGACGATCAATTTCGTTATTAAGGACTTTTTTTTAAAGCGGGGAAAATCTCTTCTTTAAACCCTCTGTTTGTCTAGATCTGCACGAGCGAGCGTGTACGTAGGCTTTGTATAGCTAAAGCCTAAGTAATGAAGGACTTTAGATGCTCCCCGTAGCGTAAAGCTCTGACCAAATTCCCGCTGAATATAATGAACCACCAGACGTAGCGTCCAATTATATTGAGCTTCAAATCCAACATCCACAGGTTGCTTGCTGGAGATGGTTTGAGCCAACCGCTTCTCTTGATCTGGCTCTAGTTTATGGGGCCTTCCTGTGGAATAACCAGGGGCCAATCCTTCGATTCCATAATGCTTGAAAGCCTGGATGTACCGTTCGATAGTTTGTCGGTTTCGTTTGACAACAGCACAAATATCTTTCGTTTTTTGCCCTTCTAAATGAAGGCAAACGGCTTGGTATCGCTCGTACAATCGTTTATTTTGAGTCTTTCGCATAGCCTCAATTAGGGATTCAATTTCTGTTTTCCGAGTTTTCATCGACCTCACCTCTTTTGGTTATGGTCATTTTCTTGTCTGATAAATTAGTTCAACTTATATAGATCCGTTGAATATACATATAAGTTCAATTTCACCTTGCAGATGTGCTTTGGTACCATCCCAGTAAATATCAACGTATATCCGAACTGTTCCATGAGTGTTTTGTAGAAGTGAAGCGAAGAGTGCTCTCAAACAGATTAAACGCTGGTTCCGCCGATAAGACATTTCAGACATAACTATTAATAATATTCACGGCCGCATCCACAAACCGACAAACAAACTAGGTATCCCGGTCTATGCTTAGAAGCAAATCTATTTATAGTCTATGGATACAGATCAGGTTCTACCGGGATAATGCGGATCGGCTGTGAATGAAGCTAGGATCGCAGCGGAGGCAGCTGCTTCGCAAACGGTATCGAAACGACAGAGACCTTACGAGACCACTAGGGTCTCTATTTTTTTGCCATAATGCCAATCTATCCAGTCCAAAGCTGATAAACACCGGGAGTCGTAATCTATTTTCAGTAAAATCCAGTGAGAATGGGAAGTGGGTGGCCCTCAGTTCACGGATTATACTAATCTGCAACATTCTACACTATTGAACATTGGGATAATGTGACATATTATTACATCTATAAAAGAAATATATAATATTTGGATTCCAGTTAGGTGGTGTCTGCGTGGTCCCTACTACAACTATGATTCGCGATGCACTGGCGACATATCTGTCGCAGAAGGGAATGTCCATTAATCAATTCTCCGGACAATCTGGAATTAATTCAGGAACGCTCAGCCGGATACTTAGTGGTCAGCAGCCAATTGCTATGAACCATCTGGAGCGAATCACCAAGGCGATGGATCTGCCGGAGGACTATTTCTACAGCTTATACGTGGATGAATGCTTCTATTACTCGTCACCAACCTGGCGGCGTCTGAGGCCCTTTCTTGTGCGTTCAGCTGCGCTAGGCCGTCTGGATTGCGTTGAACAGGTGGTTCAGAATCTGCTAGAGAATCTGGTCTATGCCCCCATGCTGTTTGAAGTGGCTGAAGGACTGTTTCAAGAGGGGCTGTGGCAAGCTGCAGAATTGTTGTATAAGAATGTGAGTGCCAGTGAGAAGTATCAGAATTCCGAGAGACTCGCGGTATGCCAATACCGTCTGTTCCGAATCGCCATTGGTGACGACCAGACACGGAATTTGCAGGCGGCGCTTCTCTTCGAATGTTATCTGGACCGGCTGGATGAAGCGGATCAATTGGACGGGTTGAAGCATTTGGGTCATGTCTATGGTTCAATGAATCGGTGGCATAAGGTGGATGAACTAGCGAAGGAGATGCTGCAATTAGCGACTCTTCGTTATAATCTCCAGCGCCAGTCGGACCGTAGAGAGAGTAACGACAAAAAAACTGAGAAACCCCTGTACTTCTACATCCTATACGGGCAGCTTATCCGTTCAGCTGTGTATGAGAAATTAGGAGACTATCAATCGGCATTAGATTGGGTGTCCCTCTATATGGATGGAAGCTGGATACAGGAGGACAATGAAGAAGTGAATCGGACTGTAGCCCAGTTCCAGGAGTGGGGTGCCGCGAATCGTCTGCTCTATCGGGTGATGGCAGGACAATATGAGGCTCTATCTGAATATGTCGAATATATCTCCGAGCGACCAAATGAGATATTCATAGCGTTATATAGTATTATCTTATCGGCTAACCGCTATTATTGGAATGTTGATTATATTCTGGAGCGATTTGCTTCCTATATTCCCTACCGGACGTATTCTACAGAATTTGGCGATTACAATCGGCAGATTATATCGGACCAACACAGCCGATTCCTAGTTGAGCTGGCAGTCTATTACCTGCGCAATAAACAAAATGATGAATTTATTTTCGTGCTGCAAAGCTTGGAATCCAATCCTACGATTAACAATGAGAGTATAACAATCGCTTGTGTTGATTTGTTTGAACAATATCAGTATGAAGCTGGGGAAGAAGAAATGGAGCGTTACAAACTTCTGATCAGAACAGTGAAAAATTCTAATGCTAAGAAAATTCATTCTTCTTCTAGCTTCGTGTAGTCTGGTTACCATTTTTATATACCTATCGGTACTATCACTTGACTGACCCCGTAGAAAACAGCGGCACTCAACTTTTGATTCAAACTATGTGGCACGGTTATGGTGGTGCATGATGCTTACCGGGCAGCAATAATATAATTCCGCAGACTAAGCAACGTTCCAGGAATACCTGAAACGTTGTTCTTTTATACAGAAATTAATATTTTACCCTCTGCACCCACAAACCGACAAACAAACTAGGTATCCCGGTCTATACTTAGAAGCAAAGCTATTTATAGTCTTGGAAGTGATGTACCATGCCTAATTATCATTTTAGGGAAATATGGACACCTTTGCGATGAATACAGATCCGGTTCTACCGGGATAATGCGGGGATCGCGGCGGCGGCTTTTGAGTAAACAGGGAATAGAAACGACAGAGACCTTACGAGACCACTAGGGTCTCTATTTTTTTGCAATAACCGGGAAGCGTAATCTAATTTCAATAAAATCGAGTGCGATTGGCAAGTGGGTTGCCCGCAGTTCACGGATTATACTAATCTGCACTATTCCATACTATTGACCATTGGAATAATGTGACATAATATTACATCTATAAACAAATATATAATATTTGGATTCCAGTTAGGTGGTGTCTGCGTGGTCCCTACTACAACTATGATTCGCGATGCACTGGCGATGTATCTGTCGCAGAAGAGAATGTCCATTAATCAATTCTCCGGACAATCCGGAATTAATTCAGGAACGCTCAGCCGGATACTTAGTGGTCAGCAGCCGATTGCTATGGACCATCTGGAGCGAATCACTAAGGCGATGGATCTGCCGGAGGACTATTTCTACAGCTTATACGTGGATGAATGTTTCTATTATTCGTCACCAACCTGGCGGCGTCTGCGGCCGTTTCTTGTGCGTTCAGCTGCGCTAGGCCGTCTGGATTGCGTTGAACAGGTGGTTCAGAATCTGCTAGAGAATCTGGTCTATGGCCCCATGCTGTTCGAAGTGGCTGAGGGACTGTTTCAAGAAGGGCTGTGGCAAGCTGCCGAATTGTTGTATAAGAATGTGAGTGCCAGTGAGAAGTATCAGAATTCCGAGAGACTCGCGGTATGCCAATACCGTCTATTCCGAATCGCCATTGGTGACGACCAGACGCGGAATTTGCAGGCGGCGCATCTCTTTGAATGTTACCTGGACCGGCTGGATGAAGCGGATCAATTGGACGGGTTGAAGCATCTCGCTCATGTTTATGTTTCAATGCATAAGTGGCATAAGGTGGATGAGCTGGCGAAGGAGATGCTGCAATTAGCGACTCTTCGTTATAATCTCCAGCGTCAGTCGGACCGTAGAGAAGACAACGAGAGAAAAACTGAGAAACCCCTATACTTCTACATCCTGTACGCACAGCTTATCCGTTCAAGTGTGTGTGAGGAAATAGGTGACTATCAATCGGCATTGGATTGGGTGTCCCTCTATATGGATGGAAGCTGGATACAGGAAGATAATGAAGAAGTGAAGCGGACTGTAGCCCAGTTCCAGGAGTGGGGTACCGCGAACCGCCTACTCTATCGGGTGATGGCAGGGCAGTATGAAGTTCTCTCAGAATATGTCGATTTTATCTCTGAGCGACCAGATGAGATATTCTTAGCTTTGTACAATATTACCTCATCGGCTAACCGCTATGATTGGAATGTTGATTCAATTCTTGAAAGGTTTGCAGCCTACATCCCTTACCGGACAAATCTTGCAGAGTATGGCATTGTTCATAACAAACAAGTTATAGCCAACCAATACGCCAGATTTCTCGCTGAATTAGCAACTTATTATCTACATAATAAGAACAAAAAGGGGATTATCTTTATACTTAAAAGTTTGGAATCGTCTGTTAGAATCAATAACGAGACTAATATCATCAAATGTGTTGATCTGTTCGAACAGCATCGGCATCTGGCAGATGAAGAAGAGCAAGCGCAATACAAACTTCTAATTAGAGAGGTGCAGGACTCACATGAAAAGAAAATTGTTCAAGCTTCTAGCTTCCTGTAGTCTGGCTATTGTAATTATTATACCTGTGGGTACTACTGAGCCCGTAGCAAACAGCAGCACTCAACTTCTGATGCAAACTATGGGACACGGTTTAGGTGATGGTTGATACTTGCCGGACAGCAATAATCTAATTCCGCAGACTAAGCAACGTTCCCGGAATTCCGGGAGCGTTGTTCTTTTATACAGTACATAATATTCTAGCCCTTCCATCCACAAACCGACAAACAAACTAGGTATCCCGGTCTATAATTAGAAGCAAATCTATTTATAGTCTGGGAGAGATGGACACCTTTGCGATGGATACAGATCCGGTTCTACCGTGATGATGCGAATCGGATGTGGATTAAACGGGGGAAACAGCGGAGGCAGCTGCTTCGCAAACGGGATATAGAGACGACAGAGACCTAATGAGACCTGAGGGGTCTCTATTTTTTTGGCTTCAAGTGTACTTTCAAATACATACACGCAAAAATGTTATGGAAGGCTACACTTTGGAGGGATGGCGGATCTTGGATTTCACTCTATACTCTAGTTGAAATACATATGAACGGAGAGGAAGGTGAAGGGTTGAAGCCATATGATTATTCCTTGGATGCGATTAAGGGGATTAGCTGTATTTTGATGATTATTGCGCATATTCCGCTGTACTTCCACGGCAATGAACGGGTGTTCCAGATTGTTGCGGGTGTGGCCCCTGTCCTGTTCTTCGCGGTCTCAGGTGTGACTACTACGTTGCAGGTGAAGCGGCGCAGCTTCAGTTCCCTGCTCGGCTTCTATGTGCTGTTCGCAGTCATCGGGTTCGCCTACAATCTGATGTGGAGACCGGATGTACAGGCTTTTCGCATCATGGATGTTCCCCAGATCATCGCGCTTGGCGTCCTCACTGTCTATTTGCTGGAGAAGGTTTTTAAGCCCCCGCTCTATCTGTATCTGCTATTGTCGCTGGCCGTGTTTGCGGTACATTCGTTCATCGGGCACCGGCTGCCGGACTTTCCGCTTAAATCTGTTGTGTTCACAGAGACGGTCGGGTTTACGTATTTTCCCTGGCTGTTTGCTTTCTTGGCGGGAGTCTTTGCGTACCGGGCCAGTAACCGGGTGAACCTCATCATGACTTTGGTTGCCGCCGCACTGCTGGGGATTGTAAGTTACGGTGGCGTGAGTGAGGCAGATTACGTGAAATATAATATGTCCATGCCCTATCTGCTGTTGTCTATGACTGTGCTGTTCGGGGCGTTCGCTCTCTTCCGAAGTATCAAAAGCTATGCTCCCGCAAGTCCGCTGCTGTATGTCGGCAGGCATTCGCTGCTGTTTCTGTTTACCCATCTGTTCCTGATCCTCGCGTTTGACCGGCTGGGTCTGGGCCGTCTGCACATTGTGCTGATATGGGGGCTGGTGCTGATCTGCACCTATGTTGGCATGCATATCCTGCTGTGGCTTAACCGCTTCATAGTGCCGTATTTGGAACACCTCCTGCCTTGGGGGATCATCGTCATTAGTGTGATTGCCATTCCGCTCGTGATCCCGAACAGGGACCTCATCATCCTGATGGAGGCGGCGCTGGGTATGCTGTTCGCCATGAATTATAAGCAGCTCTCCAGCCTGATGTCGGCAAATACGTCGGCGCGGCGGGAGGCAGCTCTTCCGGAGGTTGTGCGTGAGCGGGCTTGATTGCTTTTTGCTCGTGAAATCTTGTTCATATGACGATGGGAACCTGATTGGTTTCCGTCGTTTTGCGCTGCTCATTGACGTTAAGTATCCATGCCGCATGATGTTCTTCTAGGAATTTATTGAATTGTTTTTTCCTGAGCTGGATTCTATACTTGATTACAGTGAAAGCCGGTTTCTGATGAAGAGATTCTAAGAGAATTAATGAAACAATACCCGGAGGAAGGTGAAGCAATAATGGAGTTGATGCCACACTGGAAACGTTGGGGATACGAAGAAGGAATAGAAGAAGGAAAAGAAAAAGGAAAAGAAGAAGCCCAAGCGGAGATTATCCGTAAATTGCTGCTTCATGGATTTACTCCTGAAGCTGTGTCCAAAGCCGTTGAGCTACCACTGGATGAGATTAAGAAGCTGATGTAAGAGAGCTTTTTGAATAGATATATAACTATAATAATCTAAAGAAGACCTTGGTGAGTGAGAGTACCCAAGGTCTTCTTTTCGTTGTATAGGAAAATCAGTACGTTTATCCACCAGTTAGTGTAATAGCATTTCTGCCATCGTGCTCAGAGGATGATTGTCTACTACCCTTCCCCATCCTCCCGCTAATCAGCAAGCTAAGCACCGGTACCTTCTGAATCAACAGGTTCAAGGCGAGCGATCCGGCTACTGCAATTATAGTGGTCGGCAACCAGCCCAGATAGGTCCCCAGCACATAACGTTCGAGGAAGTTCAGCAGCAGGATGAAGACGCCGTAATGGAAGATCAGGATGACCAGGGATTCTTGGCCGATGTAGGTCAGGAGGGCCGCGAATAATTTAGATTTGGACAGTAATTGGGTGCCTTTGATGGCGAGCAGGCTTCCGGCGATACCGGCGAGGTAGAAGAGGAGCAGGTTGCCGTACACCCGGTTGTTCATATCGACATAGGAGTTGAAGTAGGCGGCAGCCAGGAAGATGAACAGCAGGATTAGCGTATTCAGATTGAAAATACGGATATTGCTCAGTGCCTGATGCTGCTTCAGCTTATAGCCGATGAACACATAGAGCTGGGCGACGAGGGCCACATCGATGTTCCAGGGCAGGAAGATAACCCGTCCCAGGCCGTAGCCGGTCAGGCTTAAGGCAAGCATGATCCCGAGTTGGAGCTGCCAGGAGCGTGTGTGTATGTAGCGCATGGTGATGCAGAAGACGATCTGTGTGACGAACAGGCAGGTCAGGAACCAGATGGGGATGTTCAGCAGCAGTCCATCGGAATAGTTACCGTAGAGGAGGGCGGCCAGCGGCTGGACCCAGCCAACACCCGGACTATGGTCGCTGGCGAGCATCCGCAGGAGTGCCCAGAGGCAGTAAGTCAGCAGCCCGGCGGTGAAGTAGGGGAGGACGAGAGTCAGGAGCTTGGTCCGCAGTAATAGCTTAAGGTTGTCAAAATACCTGGAGGCGCTGAATAAGTAACCGGAGACGATGAAGAACAGCGGGAGGCGGAAATCTCTGAACATATCGTTCAGTACAGCTGGAGTCAGGCCGGCATGTCCAACGACAACCAGCAGGATGGTGATGCCGCGGACCATATCGATAACTTTCAACCGTGTGGTCTTCGGCGCACTGCCATTTCCTGCGGATAATGAAGGCTGTGATGCTTGCATGGGGTGACATCTGCCCCCTTCCATAGGTGTGTTATAGCCTACGATATCGGATATAAGTGGCAGGGACAATGGTACAAAATAGTTATTTCTATATACTACCTTAGCTGGTTGTATATTCTTCATTGATAAATGTCTGTCCTGCCAGAGCCCCCTTACTCTACTATAGTGGGTGCCTCTGGGGGAAGTAATAAGGATTGCTTCCTGCGAATATTTGGACTTTCGGGCGGCTGATGTATTCGCAGGAATTCCTTGGTTCATCGGCTTTATGTGGTAGTGATCTGTTGATTTTTTATAAAATCCTGCCCATAATACAACATTTCCGTCATCATATCCGCCTAAATCCAAAATTGTTGTATAAAAGGCAGGATTTCAACTTTATTCAGCGGTCTAGCCGGATTATTCTTGTATTTCATACAACAATCTTCCCGAATACCCTGCTACCAATCAATCAAAGTTGCAAAACGTACAATATTTATGTCTACTGTACATCCTTGGGAGCTTTCATACTGCCGGTAACGAATCAAGTATGGGGAATCGGCGTATTCCGTCACTCCCACAGCGACTGGCCAGTAAGTTGTACGGTATTGTCGAAGCCGGCGGGAGACTATATTACTTGAGCCCTCCCAGCCAATCTTGTATATAATTAAGTTTACATAGTGTTGGTGAGGTGTTGGTTATAAGAATTCTATTATGGACTAATGCTGAACTATAGGGAGGCTGGAAGAAAACCGACCGGCTGTTCAAAGACAAAAGCATATACCCGGGTGTACAGGCCAAAGCCTATGAGTTCTTCACCACGGAAGGGTTCCGGCATCCGGCAAATGAATCGGAAGTACCCGCAGGTGTATAAGTCTTATCAGCAGCTATGGGACAAGCTGATGTCATAAAAGCATATAAGGGCCGTGGATCAATGCAAATCCACGGCCCTTATATGTATTGGTGAATGGAGTATTAAGAGTGCTGATGCACTCGCTCCGGAATGACAAAAGAAACGGTGGTGCCGGCTCCAAGCTGGCTGTGAATGACCAGTCCCTGGCCATACAGCTGTGTCAGCCGCCGGTTGGTATTCAGCAGTCCGATGCCGCGGGAAGGCAAGCCGAGTCCGCTGTCGTCCAGCAGATGAAGAACCTGCTCGTCAGGCATCCCTTTGCCGTTATCCTCTACTTCAAACGATGTGTACCCCTGCCGGCGGTGAATGCGGATATGCAGCAGGCCGCCGGCCTTCCGGCTCAGCAGGCCGTGTCTGACCGCATTCTCGACCAGCGGCTGGAGGGTGAGCGGCGGGAGGAGCAGCTCGATCCCCGGTTCCACATCCCATTCGATCTGCAGGCGTTCGTCAAACCTGGCCTTCTCAATAAACAGATAGGACTCGACCAGCTCCAGCTCATGGGACAGTCCGACCCGCTGCTGCGAGTTCATATAGTCGAAGCTAATTCGCAGATAGGAGGAGAACGCCTCTCCGAGATCACGCATCTTCGGGAGATCGAATTCACTTAAGGCCAGCAGTGCGTTCAGCGTATTGAACAGGAAGTGCGGCTGAATTTGCGCCTGCAGGTATGCAGCCTCCAGCCGCAGGCTCTGATTAATAGACTGCTTCAGTCCGGTCAGGGAGCGGACCCGGTATTTCAGCTCCAGAGCATCCACAGGCTTCGCGACATAATCATTGGCTCCGGATAAGAACCCTGTATAGATATCCACCGGCTGATTGCGGGCAGTGAGCAGCAGGATCGGCAGCTCCGAGACAGAGAAGCGCTGCCGGGCGATCCGCGTTAGCTCGTAGCCGGACATGTACGGCATCATGACATCGGCGATCAGCAGGTCCCAGGGTTCGGTGCCGAGCAGCTCCAGGGCTTCCTGGGCGCTGGTGACCGTGACCAGCTGATGCTGTTCATCCGAGAGTATGCTGGCGAGCACCTTAAGATTGACCGGATCATCATCCACGGCGAGAATAAGAGTCTTGGCCGTCATGGAGGTCTCCTGCAGCTGCATCTGAGGGTGCGAAGGGATCTCTTGTGATGCAACTGCAGTGATACTGCTGGTATCAGACTGCCGGAATAACAGTCTCCCCTGTTCAAGCAGAAGGTCTTCCATGTCCGGGCTGTCATTCATCCTTGCAGCAGCGGCCTCTTCCGGCGCATGCCGGACCTCAGTAGCAGATGCGAGGGGAAGGGTGAAGGTGAACATGGACCCCTTCCCGGGTTCGGAATCCACGGTAAGGTCTCCGCCGTGAAGCTCTGCCAGCTGCTTGCTGATGCTTAAGCCGAGCCCGATTCCGCCTCCGTCATTGATGCCTTTACTCCCTTGCTCATAAGGGGAGAAGATCCTCGCTTGTGTCTCCTTGTCGATGCCTATACCGGTATCGGACACGCTAATCTTTGCGGTCTTGCCGGTAACCTCGGCAGATATGGTGACTGTTCCGGCCTGCGTGTATTTGATGGCATTGCGCAGCAGGTTATAGAGAATCTGCACAATCCGCTTCTCATCACCCCATACGGGCGGCAGGGAAGCGGGTAATTCGTTACGCAGCTGCAGCTGCTTGCTGTCCGTCATGAATTCAAACATATTCAGAATTCCGGTTACCAGCGGCCCGATGGCCAGCGGTTCACGCTGTAATACAATCCGCTTCTCCTGCAGACGGGTCACATCGAGCAGATCATTCAGCATATGGGACATCCGGCGGCTGATGGTAATGAGCAGCTCCAGATCCTGGTAGCTTTGATGATCCAGGAGGGATTTCTCCTTCGCTGTTACGGTTTGGGCGATGCTGATGATGCCGTGCAGCGGTGTTCTGAGTTCATGTGCGGTATTCGCCAGGAACTGGTCCTTCAGATGATCGCTTTCCTTCAACTGCTGGTTAAGCAGCCGGTTCTCTTCTGCATTGCGGAAATACCGCTTGAACCAGTAAGCGGAGAACCCGATGATGGCTGCGATGACATCTACCGGATAATACAGAATACTTGCTTTGCTGCTCGATTCCAAGGATCCGCCAAGGACACTGGAGCCGATAGCCGCGGCGGCAAACAGCAGAAATACGGAGTCCTGCTCCTGCCGGGCAACCATGCGGCCAATGGAGTATACGACGCCTGCGACCGGAAGCAGGTAGAGTACTGAGAAGAAGGGCCTTGCATACAGGGCGTACTGCGCAGGCAGCACCAGTATATAGACGGTATAGAGGGACAGGACAAGCAGATACCCTTTGAGTAAACGGCCTGGCCGCTCCTGCGCAGAGAAGCTCCGGGTCAGCAGCAGCATGAACAGGGAGATCGCAGGATAAGCCAGCATTTTGAGCTTCAGCGCCCAGGTATAGTTGATTGGCAGCCAGAGCAGCAGCAGGGTATCATTATCGGTCACTATTGAAGCACCTACCGCCAGGAGCAGCAGGAAGAACACCAGGAACGCTTTTTGCCGGCGGTTGAAAAAGAATAGAATTCCCGCATACATCGCATGCAGCAGCATGATCACAAAGGTGACCATCTGGAAGCCGATAGAATACATCCGTTCCGTATCCACCGCTGCCTGGGAGCCGAAACGGATGGAGCGGACAATCCCGCCTTCCAGCGGGTGGTCGTAATTGGCCGCACGGACCAGCAGTGTGATCTCCTGCTGTCCTGCCGCATTATAGGCTGCTGTATAGGAGACCGCCTCAGGTTTATAGTCCTGACGGTTTGCGGCCAGCTGCCCGAAGCTGCCTTCGGTCTGCCCGTTAACCTCAATGCTGGAGGCTGCCTGGATACGCTGAATCCAGAAGCCGTAAGGCTTCTGCAGCGACGGGTCTACCAGTATACGCAGCCTGTAAGTGCCGTAGCCGAAGGAGGAGTGCCCCTCCTCAGGGAAGCCGCTGCTCCAGTCGCCGGGAACCTGCACAACCTGCTGCGCATCCGGGGGTTGCCCCGCGAAGCTCTCATAGGTGAGGAATTGGCCGGGATAGAATTCCCATTCACCATCCAGCCGCACAGACCGGGAATTCTCGAAGTCCCAGCCCCGCATATCCAGGACACCCTGCTTTGCTTCCGGATGCTCAGCCGCCTCATACGCGTTGAACCACAGATAACGTATGCTGATCAGGAGGGTCAGATATAATAGCAGCAACAGAGCATGCTTCAGATTCAATATGCTTTTGGTATTGATCATGGTTTGCTTTCGTAAGTTAGTCTTCATCATACGTTCTTTATTCGACATGTTTCGAGGTTATCCTGCCGGGAAATGGCGGGTGCCTGCTTTACCCCCATACCCCGATAAGCAGAATGCCGCCGAAGATGACTACAGAGCACAGAATCCGCCGCAAGCCCTGCTGCTCTTTCAGCAGGAGGATGCCCAGGAACGTAGCGAATATGGTTCCGATCTCCCGCAACGGGCTGATATGGGCGAGCGGCGCCTGCTGCAGCGCGAAGAGGAACAGCAGATATGAGCCCGGATTCAGCACGCTTCCCAGCAGGATGGTGAACCTGTTGCTCTTCCACTCCTCAAGCAGCTTGCGCGATTTCAGGACTGCCGGAGTCAGACCGGCGACAAAACCGATATTGGTGACCTCAAGCAGCGCCAGCGGAGACATATGCTGGAGGTTCAGCTTATCGACGAATACATAGCAGGTTGTGCAGAGTCCCACGCAGAGCGCCATAAGAATCGGCGTATATCCGGACTTCCGGGAGGCGGCGGATGTGGATGCAGAGAGGGATGTGGTTAAGCTTCTGGAGCCCAGTCCGCTGAGCACTGCGAATCCGCCGAGCATGAAGGCAATACCGGCCCATCCATAGACAGACAGCGATTCACCCAGAAAAAGAACACCGATCAGCGGGATGAGCAGCGTGCTCGTCCCCCGCATCACCGGATATATCTGTGATAAGTCACCCATCTCATAGGTTCTGGATAAAAGCCAGGAATACAAGGCCTGCATTGCTACAGACAGCAGCAGCAGGGCATAAGCTCCGGCTGCAAGCGGATGAGTCCACAGCTCGGTTATTAGGATAGGGAGCAGCAGAATAGTAGAGATCATCATGATCGACCAGAGGAAGATGCTTTTGTCCCGGCTTCTTTTGGTGAACATGCTCCACACCGCGTGACACATCCCGGAAGCCAGAACCAAAAGAATTGGCAGCAGCATTAAATTTCAACCCCTTAAGAAATGATTAGTGTTCATCAGCGGCAGGTGCAGGGGGATGGGAGGGTTGTTCCAGCAGAGCCGAGCCATCCTCAAGCCGGAGCCAAGTCTCGAACTGCTTATCGCCCTCAGTCAGCCGGATGACACGTGCACCCCGCATGAAGCCTTCCCGCCCGTAAGTATTGTAGCCGGTGGCCCGCCCATAGCTGAGCCGGATGCCATGCAGGCTGCCGGTGAAGTCGTTAACATGATCATGTCCGCAAAAAGTACCTGCCACATCGCCCATTTCCACCATAGCTGTGAAGAGTCCCGAATTAAGCACCGGAGCACAGACCTGCTCGAATTTATGGCCGTAGCAGGTCTGCGTGGACCACATCTCGGCATATTCCGGGAGCGGGATATGGAAGAATGCCAGTGCAGGCAGCTTGTCCTCACCTGCTTGGGGATTCAGCCGGGCCGATTGCTCCGTCAGCCAGCGGATCTGGCTCTGCCGGACCCAGTTATAGCCGGGAATCTGCGCAAGCCCGGAGTAGGCGCCGGTGTCCAGCATATAGAGAATGGCGCCCGCCGTAGTGCCGGTGCCCGCGATCTCAAGCGTATAATTGCCAGAACCGGCCAGCTCTGCCGGACCTGCTTCAGCCAGGCAGTGGGGATGCTCCAGTGCAATATCCATCAGCTCACTATAGGAGACACCTTGCTCGGTATCATGATTGCCGAAGACGAAGGCCCAGGGAGTACCGCTCTTCTCTACAGCAGCCACAGCCTCCCGGAATGCCTGCTTGGGCTGCTCGCATGCCGTCTCTCCTTCCGGGACAGGTCCGGTATAGATCAGATCTCCTGTGAAAATAACGAGATCCGGCTGCTCCGCTTCCATCACGCGTTCCATAAGCTCCCTCGTCCGCTGATCCTCCGCTCTTCCATCCATCCAGTGAAGATCGGTGAACTGTACGATGGTAAAGGTTCCGTCCTGGCGGAATGATAATTTGTGCTTCATGTGAAAATCCCCTCTCTGCCTGAATAAAGTTATGAATTTAGTTCATTAGGTGTTAAAGTGCTTTTGTGTTGTTTTGTATTTTATTATGTTGTTTCATGTTGATTTTAGGGCGATAATCCGTTTCTGTCAATCTATAATTGGATGGATTGCACTTTCTGCAATAGAATTCACTCAAACCGGTGTGAAATCTTATTCTGCTGTATTTCATACAACTGATTCCTCTCATTTCGCTCCAAAAGACTCCTTTCATAAAATTCTAGTGTACGGAGTGCATTAGATTCTATTTTTCGGCGGATTTAGGGGCTATCTGCTGCAGAAAGTGCAATAGAACTATAGTTGGAAGTATAACCGGTGCGGAACTTTACTCCTGCTTGAAGCAGAGCGATTTCTCGCTTCGCAGGCTTTAACTGTATTTTGTACAACTAAAGTTACCGGATAGGTGCGCCAGAGCATTTTAACTGCATTCTATACAATTAAATAGACCGCCATTCCCTGAATGATCGCTACACGCCATGTTTAGTTGTACAGAATACATTTATCGCAATAAATTCACGCTTTAGCTAACTTTTAACTGTACGAAATACAACTATTCAATTCATGCCACCTTCGATACGTACGCAAACCGCAGGCATGTGTGTGAACAGAAGATAATGACGCTAAGTGCAGGGAGCATTGGTGGAGTAAAGAAACTTAAGGAATTAAAGTTTCTGATCCGTAAGCGTAAGCAGAATACTCGTCCACTAGAGAAATCTTTTGATAAAAGCAGTTGCATTGACAAGTGGGATTCGGCTCCATATACTGAGGAAATCAACAACAATACACTCAAAACAACATTACATATACATATGGATAACCTAAATCGGATAAGGTAATTAGCATTCGCGAACGCGAATTCACTATAACTGGAGGAATCATACATGTCCCTGACCTATGAAGAACGCAGGCAGACCATCCTCTCCCAGCTGGATCTGGAGGGGAAAGTGCAGGTGCATTTTTTGGCTGAGCGGTTCGCTGTAACCACAGAGACGATCCGGCGCGATCTCGACCGTCTGGAGAAGGAAGGGCGTCTGCGCAAGGTGTATGGGGGAGCCGTGCGGATTCGTTCCGGGAATAATGAACCCACCTTCATGAAGCGCTCCCAGATGAATCTGACGGACAAGCAGGCCATTGGCAGGCTCGCGGCTTCGCTTATTCAGGATGGCGAGACAGTAATCCTTGATAACGGGACGACCACGCTTGAGATTATGCGCCAGCTTACAGACCGCGCCCACGTGACGGTCATTACCAACTCGGTTCCGGTTCTGAACTGTGCGCTGGAACAGTTTCGGGGAAAGATTATTTTTGCCGGGGGTGAGGTGAATGCCGCTTATCAGGCGGCTGTAGGCATCACTGCTCATGAGCTGCTGGGCCAGTTCAAGGTGAATAAGGCTTTTATCTCTGCCGGAGGTCTGTCACTCTCAGAAGGAATTACCGATTATCATCTTGAAGAAGCACTCATCTCCCGCAAAATGATGGAACGGGCCGAAGAATCGATTCTGGTCGCCGACCATTCGAAATTCGGAGTCACTACCTTTGCGCAGATTGCCCCGCTGGAACATATCTCCATGGTTCTGACCGACAGCGGCTGCACCCGGGAGTGGAAGGATACTTTTGCCCGGCTGGATATAGAGCTGCTGACAGGTTCATAACATACAGGAGCATAACTTACAGAAGCCGCATAGAAAATTCAAAAAAGCGCCAATCCTCTTACACCCTAAGGTGAGGAAGATTGGCGCTTTCTGGTGTGCCGCCAGCTATAGGCGGCTTTCTGGTGTACAGCTAGCTGGTTATGGATAGCGATCTGAAGCTGTGCTCACCCGCCTGAAGTTATATGCAGCTAACTGAAGCTGTACTCACCTGCCTGAGGCTAAGTGCAGCCATTAGCAACATCTCAGCCGATCCAGATCCGCTGCGTAGCGTGATCGCCGGAGTTCCGGCCGATCATTATATCGAAGTCTCCAGGCTCGAACACAAGCTCATCGTCCTGGCCGTAGAACATCAGCATCTCGCGGGTGATCTCGAAGGTGATAACCTGCTTCTCATGCGCGGCGAGGGTAACCTGCTTGAAGCCCTTCAGTTCCTTCACGGGACGGACCACACTTGCGGTAACATCGCGGATATAGAGCTGGACGGTCTCCTTGCCGGTAACCTCCGAAGTGTTCTCTACCTCAATGGAGGCGAGCACCCGGCCATCAGCCGCAGCTTCAACGTTGAAGCTGCTGTAAACAAAGCTGGAGTAGCTCAGACCATAGCCGAAGCAGAACAGCGGATCATTCGGGATATCCAGATACCGGGTTACATAACGCACATTCGGATACTGGGGATCATACGGGCGTCCCGTCTGATAAGCATTATAGTACACAGGAATCTGTCCTACAGAGTAAGGGAAGCTCATGGAGAGGCGTCCGGACGGATTATAATCGCCGAACAGCACATCCGCAATGGAATTCCCCGACTCGCTGCCCAGGAACCAGGCTTGTACCAGCGCGTCGCTTGCATCAAGCACTGGCGCAAGCTCCAGCGGACGGCCGCTGAATACGATAGTGACGACAGGCTTGCCGGTATCCTTCAGACGCCGGATCAGCTTCTCCTGGTTTGCGGACAGCCGGAGGCTGGCTTTGCTGCCGCCTTCCCCGGTGTCATGCTGATTCTCGCCGACAGCGGCTAGAATGACATCGCAATCCTTCAGCTGTTCGAAGGCTTCCTCAGCGTGGTCTTCCACATCGAAGACACCCTCCAGCATGCTTCCCAGCTCGCCGGTCATCGCTGTAACAATATCTGCTGCCGGGATTTTGCCGGTGATGCCGGTGTAGAGGGAGACTGCCGGATCTTTCTCGGCGCCTGCCCAGCCGCCCAGTACATGAATAGAGGTGGCGAATGGACCGGCCAGACCGAGCTTCATCCCCCGCTTCAGTGGCAGCACTTCATTCTCGTTCTTCAGCAGCACCACCGAGCTTGCACCGAGTTCCCGTGCAGCTTGCAGGTGCTCAGCGCTGGGCTTATCCGCTTCGTCTGCCACCGGATCGGCATCTTTGAACGGGTTGTCGAACAACCCGAGGGCATCCTTCAGCTCCAGTACCCGGGTGACCGCTTCGTCGATCAGGCTGATATCGAGCAGCCCTTCTTCGACCAGTGCGGCCCCGTGGTTCAGATAGTGCGTGGACATCATCTCGATATCCAGGCCTGCGGCAAGGCTTTTGTGGGCGGCTTCGCGGCCATCCTGCGCAGCGCCATGGGGCACCAGCTCATTCACAGAGTTGAAGTCGGCGATAGTCACGCCGTCAAAGCCCCATTCCTCCCGCAGAATTCCGCGCAGCAGCTTGCTGTTGCCGCTGGCCGGAATCCGGTCAATGGTATTGAACGCGGCCATGACCATTGCGACACCGGCATCTACTGCAGCTTTATAAGCCGGCAGATAGAATTCGCGCAGTACACCGGTGGACATATCCACCGTGTTGTATTCACGGCCGCCTTCGGGCGCGCCGTAGCCGGCGAAATGCTTCACGCAGGCTGCGATCCGCCCCGGCTCCTTCAGGTCTGTACCCTGATAGCCCCGGACCATGCTCTCGGTCACGCGGGCGTTCAGGTAAGGGTCCTCACCGGAGGTCTCCATCACCCGGCCCCAGCGCGGATCGCGCACGAGGTCAGTCATAGGGGAGAAGGTGACGTGAATACCGGCAGCGGCGCTCTCTCTGGCTGCGATTTCAGCGAAGCGTTCGATGGCTTCAAGGTCGAAGCTGCTGCCCATCGCCAGCGGAATCGGCAGGATGGTCCGGTAGCCGTGAATGACATCCGCCATGAAGAGCAGCGGAATCTTCTGGCGGCTGGATTCCAGATGCCGGGTCTGCAGCTCAATGACATTCCGTGCGCCAATGCCGTTCAGAACACTTCCGATGTTCTCCATCACCTGCGGCTTGATGTTCAATTCTTTGAATGGACCCGTTAAATCCACGGTATCATCCAGACCCCAATAGTAAGGACCGAGCTGGGTTAGCTGGGCCATCTTTTCGTCTAGTGTCATATCGTTCACGAGATCTTGGATAAACGGTTTAGTCATGGCTAACTCCTTCGTTAAGCGTACTGAAAGTTATCGTCTGTATATATTATTGTGCCAAATAGATATGCAGTTCATCACCAGGCAGTGTAAGCAGGTTGTTCTTGGCGATGCTTACGGCACCCGGGCGGTACGGATTGGACAGGACCTGGCCGGTAACCGCAACTCCCGCTGCATGCAGCTCCGGAGTACGAGCCGGGCCTGAGCCGATGTGATAAACAAAGGTTAACGGACGGCCGAAGCACTCATAAGTGAAGCGCAGTCCGTCAAGACTGGCCGGCAGTACCGGATCAATGATCAGCTCTTCTTCGCTGAAGCGGATACCCAGGATTGCTGAGATGAGCTGGTTGAGATAGATTCCGGGACCGCTGGAATACAGGCGCCAGCCGCCTTTGACCTCTACGCTGCCGTCGCGCAGCTGATCGAAGTTCTGCTGATAGCTGTAACGGTCAGGGAAATTCCCGTCCGAGCTGCTGAAGTACATATTGCTCTGGCGCAGCTGGGCATTAGGGACGCTCTGCCGGATGTTGATCGGGTTGATCTGGAACAGGCCTTCCCAGGCGCGGTCTGCTTCGCCAAGCTTGGCGGAAGCTTCGAGGTAGCGGATATGAGCATGTACATACTGCAGGCTGATCTCGCGGCCGACACTGGCGGCTTGCTCGGCACGGCGGAAGATCGTACTTACGCCGCCTTCATAGCGGGCGGGACGATCCATCAGACGTACGCCATCCGGGTGATTCAGATACTCGTCAATCAGGCGGAAATTGGCAACCGCTTGTTCAGGGGTGACCAGTTCAGCGATGATACTGCGTGTCATCGGCAGTAACCGGTACTTAATGCCCGTCTGCTGATCCAGCGGATGAAGCATATAATCAATGCTTCCGTCTTCCTGGAAGTAGGCGAAGCCGGCGATTACGCCATCCTTGATCAGCAGCGTCCGGAAGGATTCCTTCATCTCTTCGGCCATTACAGCAAGGCTGGCGGAGAATTCGGCATCGGCTGTAGTGACCTGCGACAGGTTGCGGATGACCTGGAAGGCCAAAGCGACAGTCCAGGCACTCACGAGCTTGGTCTTCAAGGCTTCATCAGCAGGCTGCAGCGTATCATCCCAGTCGCCGCCGGCATAATTGATCAGGGAAGTGCCCGGTACGAAGCGTTCGCGGATCGTCTCTACAGCAGCTTTGACATGCTCAAGCACCGTTTCGGTCTGCTGGCTTGGCAGGGCATCTGCCAGATGGTGGTAAGCTACCTGTTCCTGAAGGATCGTGTAGTCTCCTGTAGCCATAATATAATCGCTGATGCATTTCAGCGGCCAGAGTACGACATCGCCATGCCATTCATGGGCTTGTACCGGATGCTGGTCGAACATGAACCATTGCGGCCATTCCTTGCTCTCCCACAGCTGATGGGAGTAGATCTTCAGCAGTACATTTCTGGCCAGCTCATAATGCTGGGTCATCAGGAAATACTCCATCGGCCCCTGGCATACATCGCGTGTGCCCCATGCGGCTCCGCCCGGCTGTTCAAGGCCATGCGGCATAATGAAATGGGTCATCGCATTATGGGTGTACCACCATACAGTTTCGTTCAGAATATCAATCCGTGACTGCTCTTCTCCTTCAAGCTGGAGGTGGAAGCCCGAAGTAAATGCTTCATAGAAGCCTTTAAACAGCGCTTCCTCGGTTTCCGGAGTGTAAGGAGAGACCAGGGGAAGACTGTCGGCCTGTGTGAGCCGGCCTTGGATTACAAGCTGGAAGCTTGCTGACTGCGTGACGGAAATCGTCAGCAGCGTTCCGTTGCGCGGCTGTCTGTCCGTATAGAATATCCGGTCATCGCTGTACGTATAGGCAGTTCCCGGAAGCTGGATATCGAAATGCAGACCGGGATAAGGAAGCTGCTGCACGGACGCTTCGTCAGGAAGAACCTGCAGAATACCGTCCTTGGCTTCAACTCTTACCGGATGCTGGAATTCATGCTCACCCATAACAAGCTGGTTCGTGATCAGATAATCATAGGATTTGCCGAGCTTCGACTGAACCTGCAGGGCAACATCCGGCTGGCCTGCTGCGGCAAAGACGGTAACCGTGAGCAGATCATCCTCAACCTGGTAATGCCATCTGGCAAAGTTAACGCCCATTTCGTAAGCTGCCGGGAGCGTAAGAATCCGGTAGACCCCATCCAGGCGGATATAGATCCGCTGTCCGCTGTTCCGCTGAATATTCAGCAGGCCGCGTGGTGTGGAGAGCAGTTTATGGAAAGAGGTATTGCCGACAACCGTCTGGCCGTTGAAGATTCCGTACATATAGTTAGTGGAAGAAATTAGGTTGTTATCGACTTGGCTTTTATCGAGCAGCGTAGTGATGATATGGCCGTGCGGACGTTCAACCAGCAGTTCTTTGGGCTGCAGTACAACATGGACATGCTCATCCGTGAAGAAGGAGAGCAGTTCCCCGTTCTCAATTTCTTCAAGCTTCCGGTTAGGGTAAGCCGCATCAATCTCAGCTTGTGACCACTGGGCGGAGACATAAGGTGCGCCAATATCAGTACTTAGCACAGGCACATCTCTGGCCGGCGCAGCCTCACCCGCGCTCCAGTCGATTTCATCGTAAGCTGCCTGCAGCTCGGCCTGGAACTCTAGCTCTGTTACAGCAGCCGGATGAGTAGGGCGGAAGAGCCCGTAGAAGGCGAATTCGGCGGGAGCGGACAGCGTCATAAGCTCTGTCTGCAGCGCGGTATAGGCCAGCTCGTATTGATAATTGCGGTTCTGCAGATTGCGGCTGAGCACCTCAGGCACGTAACTGCCTTTGTAGGACACGCCGAAGAACTGCATACCGTCAGTAGAATAGCCTACTGCGCGGGTACCCACTGCACCCTGCTGCAGATAAGGGAAGGCAGTCCCCTGCGGCTGGTTCTGGCGGGAGCATACGGCATAGCCGTTCGTGCCTTCCCAGATGCTGTGATCCAGGTATTGGCTCATGTACAGCTCATTGGCCAGCACGCCGCCTTTGCCTGCGACACCGATATCCTGTCCGTAGATCACATCCACGGTCTCACCGCTGCCGGAGAGTTGAATATGCCAGAACCAGATTCCGTCCCGGGCGGGCGCGAAGGTGACACGGTAGCTGATTGCTTCTATAGAACCTTCAAAAATCAGGTGGTCTTGACTATGGGATAGCTTGGAGCCCGAGCGGATTCCGAGTAAAGGATAGCTGCTGATTCCTTGCTCCGTATGCACGCGCAGATAGATATTATTAGCTGAACCATCTACAGGATTGCCTTGGAACTGATTAATGAGAGTAGACTCATGGGTGAACTCGAAGATGTCTCCTGTTGGCAGGAACGTATAACTAAGGTCATCCCGGGTTAAGGTAATCATGTTTGATTGTTGTTTGAAAATCATAATAACCCTCTCTTTCCAGTACGTGATTGGGACATGAATTAGTTAGGGGGAATTCATCATCAGATGTCACAAGAATAAGGTGACATGTCCGTGTAAAGAATAAATAGAAACGTTTCCATAAGTGATACATCTCGATATTAGTCTGAAGACGAAAAAAAGTCAATTATCTGCGAAAAAACGACCGAATTATCGTTTTTGTAACGCTGAATGTAATTTTTTTACTTGTAATTCGAAAATAAAAAATGTTTGACAGCGTATACAACTTGGGAGTATGCTCTGAGCAAGGGGAAACACAAAGAAATAATGGAAACGTTTCTATACTGTCCAATACGGTTAATTATTAAAGGTATGCACGCAGTTGTCATTCCGGCTGCAGGACAAGAAGTGAAACAAAGATATGCATGTTGTAAGAATGCATCGTTCAATTTGGAGGTGGGCTCATTGGCAAGATTTGTACATGCGGGCGGAAATATCGTCCGGGAACTATTTAAGAACAAAGTGCTGTATCTCATGCTGCTGCCTGTCATTGTGTATTTCGCGGTCTTTCATTATGCGGTAATGCCCGGCGCTTATGTTGCATTCGTGGATTACAAGCTCAACAAAGGTATCTTTGGCAGTGATTTCATCGGTCTGAAGAACTTTGAATTCCTGGTGCAGACCGGAGAGCTCTGGAATATCACCAAGAATACGCTGCTCTACAATCTGGTATTCCTTGCTTTAGGTAATATTATTCAGATTGTGTTTGCCATCATGTTGTCGGAGATAACCGGGAAATGGTTCAAGAAGATCTCCCAGTCCGTTATTCTCCTGCCAAACTTCATCTCGATGGTTATCGTTGGTGTGTTTGCTTACAATCTCTTCAACTTCAACTCCGGATTCATCAATACGATGATCTCGGGAGCCGGGCTGGACCGTCATGAGTTCTATTCCGATCCTGGCATCTGGAAATACATTATTGTGGCCTTCAAGATCTGGGCCGGTACCGGCTACGGTATGATTGTCTATCTGGCTGCGATCACAGGGATCAACCATGATCTGTACGAGGCTGCCTACATGGATGGTGCTACTACCTGGCAGCGGATCCGCTACATGACCCTGCCGATTCTGAAGCCGACCTTTATACTGCTCCTGCTGTTCGGTATGGGCGGAATTCTCAAGGGCTCCTTCGACCTGTTCTACAATCTCATTGGCACAAACTCCGTGCTGTATCCGCAGACGGATATCATAGATACGTATGTCTTCCGCTCCCTGGTGGGACAATTTAACTTCTCGATGGGTGCTGCAGTAGGATTCTACCAATCCTTATTCGGCCTGGTCCTGGTGCTTGTGGTTAACTTTATTGTACGCAAGGTTGAACCGGACAGCGCGTTGTTCTAAGACAAGACACGAAACAGGGGTGATGAAAATGGCAAGTACATCTATTAAAATCAAACAGGATTCCGGCAGTGTTTTCATAAAAGTGATCAGTTACATCTGCATCACGATCTTTGCACTGTTCTGTGTGTTTCCTTTTGCGCTGATGATCTCTTCCTCCTTCATGAATGAGCAGGAGATTGTCCGCGAGGGATATAAGCTGATTCCGAATGAAGTTTCCTTCAAGGCCTACGAATTGTTGCTCAGTAACTCCTCCAAACTGGTGGATGCTTATCAGGTTACGATTTTTATCACAGTCGTAGGTACGGTGCTCGGGCTGTTCATGATGTCCATGGCCGGATTTGTCCTGAACCGCAAGGATTTCAAATACCGTAACTTCTTCTCCTTCCTGATCTATTTCACAACCTTGTTCAGCGGAGGATTGATTCCGACTTATATTCTGATGGTCAAGCATCTGCATATGAAAGACAACCTGTTCGCCATGATTCTGCCGGCTGTGGTAGGGGCGTGGTCGATCTTCCTGATGCGTAACTTCATGAAGGCGATCCCGGATTCCCTGTATGAATCAGCCACGATTGACGGCGCAGGCGATTTCCGCATCTACTGGCGGATCTTCATGCCGCTGGCGGTTCCTTCACTGGCGACTATCGGGCTGTTCTCGGCGCTGGGCTTCTGGAATGAGTGGTACAACGGGATGCTGTACATGGACTCTCCGACCAAGTTCCCGCTCCAGTACTTCCTGCAGCGCATGATCAACCAGGCGAATATGGGCAGTCTCATCAACTCGGGAGCGGTCATTAATACAGCCGATCTGCCAACCCAATCCATTAAAATGGCTACAGCCGTGCTGGCCACAGGCCCGATCATTCTCCTGTATCCATTCATTCAGCGTTACTTCGTAACCGGTCTTACCGTCGGTGCTGTTAAGGGTTAATAGACGCCTGCTTCAATCGAAGGGTGTTTGTTATAGATGCAAAATCCATAATATAGAAAAGAAAAGGGAGGCTTACCGAATGAAAGGTAAAAAGATTGCTTCTTCTCTAGCTGCTGTCCTCATGCTTACTGGAGTGCTATCCGCTTGTTCGTCAAGCAATAATGCAAATGGAAATAATTCAGGTTCGTCCAACACTCCATCCAGTTCCACTAATGCCGGAGGAGTAGACACCTCTAAGGAAGCAAAGCTGGTGTACTACCTGTGGGGCAGTGAAGGAGTTACCAATAAAGAAATTCTGGCTGAGATCAATAAGAAGCTTAAGGCTGATCTGAATACTACACTTGAAATCAAGTACATTGACTGGCCGGACGTAGCTACCAAGTATCCGCTGCTGTTCGCTTCCGGCGAATCGTTCGATCTGTCGCATGCTTCTCCGGGTGCCGCTGTGTCTTACTACACCCTGGCTACTGAAGGGGCGCTGACTGACATTACCGACATGCTGGACAAGGTGGCGCCTAAGCTGAAGGCGGAGATTCCTGAAGCCTCCTGGCAGAACACCAAGGTCAATGGCAAAATCTACGGCGTACCGAGTCTGTTCAGTGAATACACGCCTGCCGGTTATGCATACCGTACGGATCTGCTGAAGAAATACGGCATGACCGAAATTAAGACAATCGATGACATGGTTAAATACATGGATAATGTGGTTGCCAACGAATCCTTCCCGCCAATCAACGGTAAGGCTGAGGATGCACAGAACATGTACAGAATGCTCGTAGATACTACAGACATGTGGCTGAACGCACCTGGTATCTCGCTGAATGAATTGAATCTGGTCACCAAGAGCCCGGAGGATTACAAGACCGTATTCCATCCAGCCTTCACCCAGGAATTCGAGGATTGGGCTGTGAAAATGCGTGAGTGGGGCGACAAGGGCTATTGGGGCAAAGACGTTCTGTCCGCTTCCCTCGGCAGCAAGGACAACTTCAGAGCAGCGAACTCTGCGGGTTATCTGACTCATGCCCAGGACTGGATCGGGCAGTACGGCGGAGATATCAAGGCACTGCCTGACTCTCCTACAAGCTTCTATACTTTTGCTGAAGCGAACAAGAAAATCAAGCGTAAAATGGGTGTAGACAACTCGACAGTAATCAGCGCGAATTCCTCTAATCCAGAGCGCTCTCTGATGGTAATTGAGAAATTCATGACCGATGAAAGCTACTACAACCTGATGCAATACGGTATCGAAGGCAAGCACTACGTCATTGAAGATGGCGTGAAGAAGCAGCCGGAAGGCTTCAATGAAAAAACAGATGGCGGAGGCTTCTCGGCCTGGTCCCTCAGAAACGACAAGTTCGTGATTCCGAGTGATACTGAGAACCCGATCCGTAAAGACCTGTTTGCTGAATGGGATAAAGAAGCAATCGATGATCCGTATAACGGCTTCAGCTTCGATCCTTCGAATGTAACAACTGAAATTGCTTCGATCTCGAACGTCAATGCACAGCTCGGTATTCAGCTGATGCTGGGTAAAACAAGCAAAGATCCAAAGGCAGCTGTAGCAGAATACCGCGATCAGCTGACAAAAGCAGGAGTTGACAAGGTCATTGCCGAAGTAGAGAAACAATTGGCAGAATTTACACCTGTTAACTAAAGAATGAAATAGGTTACAGGGGAGCTATAGTCTATAGCTCCCTTACCTATAAATGGGGGAGTAGTGTGGACGTTAATATTAAGGATATCGCGCGGATATCCGGAGTCGGCATCTCGACTGTATCCAGGGTTATCAACAATAAGGGACTGGTGAGTGATGCGACCCGCGAGAAGGTTCTGAGTGTCGTGAAGGAATACAATTATATTCCGAATTCCAACGCACGGAATTTAAAAACCACGCAGTCCAAGAACATTGCACTCATGGTCAAGGGGATTACCAATCCGTTCTTCGCCATCATGATCAAGGAAATTGAACGGCAGGTCAATCTGCGCGGCTATCCGTTTCTCATCCATCAGGTAGAGGATGGGACTGATGAGATCAATGCGGCGATTCAACTGGTGAAGGAGAAGAACTTAAGCGGGATTATTTTCATGGGCGGTACGTATAATCATTCCGAAGAGAAGTTCAAGCAGCTGACGGTTCCGTTTGTACTGACGACGATCACTACATCCCAGGAAGTGGACCCTGCCATATTCTCCAGCGTAACCATCAATGAATCGAAAGAGGCCTACAAGGCGACCAGTTATTTAATCTCACTTGGACACAAGAACATTGGCTTCCTGGCCAAATCACCTTTATTGGATGAAACTACGGGCAGCCGGCGGCTTATGGGATATAAGCTGGCATTAGAAGAAAATAATCTGCCTTACAATGCCGGGCTTGTAGAGGATTGTGAATACAGTCCGAGCTCGGGCTTCAACGCTGCACGCAGACTGCTGAACCGGGACAGAGCGGTGACCGCAATATTTGCTGCTTCCGATACCATTGCCATCGGTGCGGCCAAGGCTGTGCTTACCGCCGGCTTGTCCATCCCTGATGATATTTCGATTATCGGCTTTGACGGCATTGAGATGGCAGAATATTATCATCCTGCGCTGGATACGATCAGCCAGCCGGGTACGGAAATGGCTCTATCCAGTGTAGGGGTATTATTTGATCTTATTTCGAATCGCACCAACCATCAGCATATTGTCTATGATGCAGTCTTGCTCAAACGGGGCTCCTGCAAAATGATCAAGAGCCGATAACAGCAGGGCGCTGACTATAAACGTATTGGAGTTGATATCCAGGATGCAAGAATCTTTGAGAATAGGCACTTTGGTCCGGGGCGGTGAAGCCGTCCAGGTCATTCCGCAGATTGTGAAGCATGGCTTCGAATCCTTCCAATTGAATTTCTGGCAGACGATTGGCGATACCGATCTGGTGGAGACAGCGGCCCGGATTCGGGAGCTGGCGGCTGAGCATCACTTCGTGATCTCTGCTGTCGGGATCTATGGTAATCCGCTTGGCGGCAACCCCGAGAGTGGAGATACCCTTGCCGGCTGGGAGCAGTTGATTGAACATGCCCACTTGTTCGGCACGGATATTGTCGGCGGCTTCACCGGGCGGCTGCCCGGCTCTTCAATTGACGAGTCCCTGCCGAGATTCGCCGAAGTATTCGGAGGATTATCGAAGCGGGCCGCGGACAAGGGTCTGCGGATTGCTTTTGAGAACTGTGCGATGGGCGGGGACTGGCAGAAGGGCGACTGGAATATCGCGCATAACCCTACAGCTTGGGAGAAGATGTTCAATAGCGTTCCGGCAGATAATCTCGGGCTGGAATGGGAGCCTGCCCACCAGTTGACTGCGCTGATTGATCCGGTCCCGCAGCTGCGCAAATGGGTGGATAAGATTTTCCATGTGCACGGTAAGGATGTCACTATCGCCTGGGACATTATCAAGGAATACGGGATTCATGGTCCGAAGCCTTATGTATGGGACCGCACGCCCGGCTTCGGCGATACCAACTGGACCGATATTATCACCATTCTCCGCCAGGGCGGCTATAAGGGCACAATCGACATCGAAGGCTGGCATGATCCGGTTTACCGCGATGAGCTGGAGATGACCGGCCAGGTACATGCCCTGAATTATTTGAAGCATTGCCGCGGAGGCAGCTTTGTGCCGAATCCGGTGATTTGACTTTGACGACAACAAGACCTCTTTATCCACGCATGTGGAGGATGGGGTCTTTGTTGTATTTGGAACTACTCCCCCTGTAGGGGAGTGACAGCGGGCTGGCCGGGAGCAGGACACGCCGGCGCGGGAGTGAGGCGGGAATGACGCGGAAAGGAGGGGAGTATAGGTCACCGCCAGAAATCCTGCAAAAAGTACAACAATACCGGACTCAAAACTGCCGATACGCAGAAATCTTGCAGAAAATACAACAATAAAGGGCTTCAAGCTGCCCAACCGTCAGAAATCCTGCAAAAAGTACAACAATACCGGATTTGAAGCGCTCGACCGCCAGAAATCCTGCAAAAAGTACAACAATACCGGATCTGAAGCCGCCCAACCGTCAGAATTCCGCGTACAGAGGGAACGTGGGCATCTAATTCGGCTCCAAAGTGGGTCCGGCGCAGGAATAAGAAGCAGAAATACCCCTGCTTCATTCCGCCAAAAGTGAGGCCGGCGAAGGAAACAGAGGTAGATACTTTATTTTGGTGACAGTTCCGGAACCCGGACCTTACACGAAACGCTTGATTGTCCAGTAAGGAACAGTGAAGCTGCCTTTGTTCGTTGCAATGTGTAGTGCATCTGTTGAGTGATCTATTTTACATACTCCGGTGTAAGTTTCTCCGCTGATCAAGTGAACGCGTTGCCACAGATTGGAGAGGAGCGCATGTTGAATGTCCTTTTTTATCATACTCGTTCACTTCCCTTATTTGCTCTTAGTAACTGTATGTTAGTAAGCTTCTGTACTTATTATTTAAACCACAGAGCAATAATGTAACAGTTCAATTGGTTACAGTTTTGTACCATTTATAATATACGTTGAATTGCAGGAGTTTTACTCTTACTATACTCATAAGTGAATATAGACCCGCAACCCTCCGAGGTTAGGCTAACAGGTTGATTTCTCGAACAAGCGATAATCTCATCTTGAATGCTCTTGTGGATTGTGCCGGAAAAGCAATTACACAGCGCAGAGTAGCAGTCCGCATACAGGGTATATATATTCTAGGAGGTGTCACCAATGAATTGGACAACCAGATTGCAGCAGATCACATTAACTCTCCTTACCGCTAGTCTCCTTACTCTAGGCTGGGGGACCTCGGCTTCTCCGGTGCAGGCGGCGGCGCCAACCCCGGCTCCGTCCTGCAGCACGGGAGATCATGGACTGCTTCAGGAGTTGCAGGCAGCACATAGCGGAGCAGATGCGATCCCGCTTAGCTTCTCTGATGTAGAGTTTCTGAGTGCAGATACGGGGCGGGCAGCCGGGAACGGATTCCTGATTGGAACCTCGGACGGAGGCTGCCATTTCCAGAAGATTTATGAAGGGCAGTGGAGCTTTCAGCAGATCGACTTCCCTGATAATATCCATGGCTGGGCGCTTGCCGCGGTCAATGACGGTCAGGCTAAATATCTGATCCGGACCACGGATGGAGGCTCTACCTGGAAAAGGCTGTCGAATAAGGCTGTGACCTTTGAGCGGGTGGAGTTTCTGGACAGCAGCAAAGGATTCGGCTACAACCGTGCGTCCACCTATTATACGAATGACGGCGGAGAGAGCTGGAGTCTGATTAAGACACCAGCGAATACACGCGGAGCGTATTTCACCAGCCTGAGCAGCGGATGGGCCGTGGTCGTTGTACCGGGCAGCGGGTATCAGGTGATGCGGACGGCAGACGGCGGAACGAACTGGAAGCTGATGCTGAAATCTTCTTACGCTGAACCCTCATACGGACAAATCTATGCGAACGGCAGTCAGGTGTATGCCGTACTGTACGGCGGTTACGGAATGTCGCAGACTTCGTATTCGCTCTACGGCAGCGCTAACTCCGGCGGCAGCTGGACGCGGGTGATTGCCCAAGAGACGGCTGGAGGCGGTCCGGCTCCGGGAAGCGGCGCGGCCAAGGTGAAGAAGGGGCCCGCTTCGGGCAGCCCCGGCAATCTGGTGGTGATCGGCAAAACAACCGCCTTCCTGGTGGGATTCCAGCCCGCAGCGGAACAAGTGGGGATCGGATTCACCAAGAATAACGGGCAGGCCTGGAGTAATCAGATGACGGTTCCCGGCTACGAAGGGACGATCTCCTTCACCGATCATAGTCAAGGCTGGCTTGCGGTGAGAGACCTGAACAGCTCGACACTTTATGTGACGAAGGATGCAGGTGCCACCTGGACGTCCAAGTTTTCTTTTGAGACTACGGGGCGGTAAGGTTTTTAATGAATGAAGAAACGGGTGCCGTCCTGGCGAGGGGCGACCCGTTTTTTTTGTACACCATAGATATATATTGATTGAACTGAAAAAGGTACATGACATATAACGCGGAAGCCTGCGTACGGAGTTTGTAAAGCGTTTCGTTCGGCATCCGTTCAGCGTCAATGGATAACTGTATTTCCTGCAATTAAAAGACGAAGAAAAACCCGATTTACCGGGCGAAGTGTATTCTGTACAACTAAAATTAAGGAAAGTGTACCTTTATGGCAAAAGTGGATTTTTTAAGTGTACGAACTGCAATTAAAGTTCTCAAGGGTGATTAAAAATCACTTTTAGTTGTAGAAAGTACAGTTAAAGTGTGGGCAAGTGTAGTTACGGTGGTGAATAGCAGATACCCTGTTTCAATCCAATTTGCAGAATATCTGGTGCTGTGAAAAATTTACCAGTATGCCGGGTAATGAGATAGAGGTGGGAGGTGGAGCATGGTTAAAGCCGTTAAAATACTGTGGATCGGCGCGGTTGTGCTGAATATCGCATCAATCGTGTTCTTTTTCATGCTGACAAATCATTGGCTTACCCAGGGGTGGATCATGGATATCATCAGTACGGTAGTGCTGCAAATTGTTGGAGTTCCATCGGCGGCTCTGATTGTTGTCTCGCTTTGTATTTTTAAATTTAACTGGAAACCGGCCAGCTGGGTGGGGTACTTAGGGGCTTTAATTATTATTGCTGCGCTGCTGTGGATCGCGGGATATCTGTTCCTTTTTGCATGGCTGTCTATATAGAGGAGCTGGATAAAAGGGAGGGGATGGAAGTGGATAGTCTTTACGATCAGGGTGAAGAAGCGTATATCAGCGGGGATTTCGTTCGCGCGCTTGCACTGTTCACGGAGGAGTGGGAAAGACCAGTGTTTAATCTCGGCCGGGTGTATTTCAGACTGGGGGAGCTGGACAAAGCGTTCCGTTATTATGAGACAGCTCTGAGAATGAATCCGGCCAGTGAAGATGCTCTATATTATATGGGAACCTATTATTATGAGGTTGAGGACTATGTACAGGCGCAGCAATGTTATGAGCAATCCTTGAAGCTCAATGAAGCGCAGTCTGAAACGCATCTGAACCTGGGAATGTGTTACGTTAGGATGTCTGATTCCAAGTCAGCCCTCAAGGAATTTGAGAGAGCCTTTGAACTGGATCCGTCCTGTTATGATGCTGTGCGTAATAAAGGTCTTGTTCTTCTGGAAATGCGTGAATTTAAGGCGGCGCTGGATGCATTCGGGCTGGCGGCCAAAATCCAGCCGGATGAAACGGAGTGCATGACCGGCATCATCTATTGCCATGCAAAACTGAAAGACTACGAGACGGCACTAAGAATAGCCCGTAAACTGCTGGAGCTTGAGCCCGGCAGCAATCAGGCTTTGCGCTTTATTGAGAAGCTGGAGGTCTCGGTGACCAAGCAAATTCATGGAGAGAGTTAACTGAGGGGCATTATTGAGAACGACTGTTTAAAATAATACTTTACCGTTCGTTCTCAATATGCTAAGATTGCAAATGTGAGGCGGATAAATTTTTTTTGATAATAGTAGAACGTTCGGTCTCAATAACAGTCAGAAGCTTGATTACACAGTAACAACAAATAAACTTATAACTTAAGGAGTGTTCACGATGGGAAAGCTTGAGGGTAAGGTTGCCTTGATTACAGGAGGGAATAGCGGAATCGGGTTGTCTGCCGCCAAATTGTTTGTTGCTGAAGGTGCCAGAGTCGTTATTACCGGCCGCAATCCGGTATCTTTGCAGGCGGCGGTAGAAGAACTGGGCGCGGAGCATGCCATTGCGGTTCAAGCCGATGCGACAGATCCGCAGAGCGCTGTGACGGCTGTGAATGCAGCCATGGAGGCTTTCGGCAGACTGGATGTTGTCTATGCCAATGCAGGCATAGCGGCTTCAACACTGCTCGGCAGCACAGACTTGGCGACTTTTGAGGAAGTGCTCAAGATTAATGTGACCGGTGTCTTCTTCACCGTTCAGGCCGCACTGCCTCATCTGAAGGCCGGGGCATCAGTTATTCTGACCGGCTCCGTGCTGGCTAAGGCTGGCAGACCCGGCAACTCCGCATACGCCGCCAGCAAAGGGGCGGTCAGCAGCATGACCAAAGTGCTGGCTTCGGAGCTCTCCCCGCTGGGCATCCGGGTTAACAACATTGCCCCTGGCGTGACGCGCACACCCATCTGGGGACAATCCGCGATGGATAACTGGAGCCAGGTGGAAGCAGGCATGTCGCTTTCCATTCCGCTGGGCCGTGCGGGTGATCCGGAAGAGATTGCCAAGGTGGCGCTGTTCCTTGCCTCGGATGATTCCTCTTATATCCAAGGTGCCGATATCGCTGTAGACGGCGGAGCGGGCAGTTCTCCCCTGGGTGCACCGGTTTACCGGCAGAACGCTTAAGCATGTTGTAATGAGAGAAGCACCTTAACCGGTGCTTTTTTTGATGTTATTATGCTAAAATAGAGTCGGATGTAAAAATATGTTATTCTATTCCATTTTAAAAATCTAATTTGTAACGGAGGCTATCCTTTGAGGTTTAAAAACCGGATTTCAATTATTGTGTTAGTGGTAATGACTATATTGGCCGGGGGGATATATTTCTCGCTTACCGGATTACCTCATAAGAAAATTCAGATCGCTAGTGAAGTGAAAGAATATCTGGTTCATACAAGATTGTACCCGGCTGCAAATATTCAGGAAATCCGGGGAGGCTACAGCTTCAAATCGGGCGACTATGATGCAGATGTACTATTCAAAGATGAACCTGATGTGAACTATACGTATGCCAAAGTAAATGGGGAATTCAGACTTGTCGGAACCTCCAGCCTGTACGGGAAACATATGGACGAAACATACTATTGACAACCTTTTTCGCTTTTCCAATAAGAGGTAATGGGTATACATTGTCGAATAAGACATACATATACAAAAGCATTCACTTTGTGTACGCAGCTGAAAAAATGTAAACGCTCACAATAGACCCGGGAGGCGAATGGAAGATGGACGGAAGCAAGTCGTTGATCTATCAGATTCTCAAGACGATTGAAGAGGGCAAAGAACCGGTGCTGGAGAACCTGGAGGGTATAACAATCGGGGGATACCATAGTGCACTGGAACAGATTGTGGAGAATAAGCTGGCCAATAATATCAGTTTCTCCCTCAGCGGCAAAGGGAAAAAAGCAGTCCGCGTTGCGAATACGAGCGGCTCTAAACTGACCGCACAAGGCGTTAACTATATTCATGTTCAGGACAGCCGCAGCTACTAGCTATAAGCAAGATATACGATAACACCCGCAGAATGGAGATGCGATATATCTCCTGCTGCGGGTGTTATTTTCTATGGATTAATGGGGCTCAGTTGAATAGCCATCCCGCATCTTAAGCATTAGATAGAGAGAAGCACAAAAATAGAAACCTCAAAATCACAAATAAAGCAGACCGTCACAAAAGGTGCAGATAACACAAAACGATGCCAGATGGTAGGTTATAGGTGCTTTAGACTCTGAAAGAAAGGAGGAACGTCCGGAGCTCCGGCCGGAGAGCGAGAATAAGCGAAGCCAATTATAGCCGCAAAGGAGGCATTCGATTTTGAGAACCCAAAGGTATTCCGCAAGAGTTGCTGCCGTACTGCTCAGTGTGCTGCTGATCCTGGACAGCGGGATTAACATCCCCCCTGCATATGCCGCATCTGCGCCGATCGCCAATATTCCAGGCTGGCCAACAAGCTACAATAACAATGGGGTGGACGGGGAAGTCTACATCGACCAAACCGTATTCAGCGCAGGTCAGGCCGCGTTAAAAATAGTGAACCGGACGCCCAAGGCCAGCAATGTGTTTCTGGCGATCCGGCAGAATGTTCCGGTGAAGCCCAATACCACCTATCAGGTAAGCCTGAAGGTCAAGGGGGCTCAAGCCTCGTACTCAAGTATCGCACTGAATGCCGGCTGGTCGCTAAAAAAGGCTCTGCCGACGGGAACCTTCGATTGGCAGTCCATGGTGTTTAATATTACAACAGATGCCTCGGCCACCTCTTACCCGTTCACCGTTCTCTCCGAGGGCGTAACAGGGGCGCTTTGGCTTGATGATTTGACGATGGTGGAGGCAGGAACGGATACCAATCTGCTGCAGAACGGGGACTTTGAGACTGTGCCGCAAGCCGCGGCCGTCAGCGCCGATCCTCCTTCTGGACCCGTGGAATCAGGCACGACTGTCAGCTTGGCTACAGCAACCGTCTCTGCTGCCGTTTACTACACAACAGATAACACGGACCCTGTTTTGTCTCCGACAAAGCAATGGTACACCGGGCCGGTCGCCATCGATCGTTCATTAGTTTTGAAAACGTATGCAAAAAGCCTAGGATATGCAGACAGTCCTGTCTCAACCTTCAGCTATAGCGTAAACGGAGCCGGGGCAGGCACGGTGACGGATGAGCAGACTTTCCTTGGAAGTCTGGCGGAAGGAAAGGCGGTGCCTGTCTATTATGCGGACGGGATCGTCCTGGACGGTGATTTAAGTGAATGGGACGAAGCCTCCTACATCGAATTGCCGCTGCCCGGAAGCAGCCAGGCCAATTTGGCCAGCTGGCAGGGACCTGACGATTTATTAGGCAGAGTATATTTTGCTTATAATCAGAATCTCCTCTATTTTGCCGTGAAGGTGCGCGATGATGTGCAATCCGGTGTGGCCGGAGCAGCGATGTGGTCAGGGGACAGTATCCAGTTCGCTTCGGGAACAAGTGTGTTGTATGGTCCGGAGTATGGATTCGCCCAGGTGAACGGAGCGCCTGAGGTATGGACATGGAATCAGGGAGATACGCCCGCAGATAAGCAGCCTATCCGGTTGCAGACCAAACGGGTTGGCTCCGAAACCATCTATGAGGCTGAAATTCCCTGGAGTGCGCTCCATGCGGATGAACCGGGGGCATCCATGCCTTTCAATTTTGTGCTGAATGACAATGACGGAGCCGGACGGAAGAATTGGGTGGAATGGACGCCGGGCATAGGGAAACTGAAGGACCAGTACAGCTTCGGGAATCTGTTCTTCATCCCGCAAAACAGTACGTGGGCGGCATGGCTGGACCGAGATTATATGCAACCGGAAGAGAACCGCTACACAGCGGAGCAGAATGAGCCGCTGGACTTTCAGCTGAAGCTGGTAAATTCCACAGATCAGGCGAAGCAATTCCAGACAAAGATAGCTCAAGTGGACCCGGCATGGAGGAATATCACAGTACCTGCGCATTCCGTATTGCAGTATCCGATTACGGCCTTCTTTGCCGGAACCGGAGAGCAATCGCTCACGGCAGAGGTCAGGGAAACGGGAACGGGCGAAGAGAGGACACTGGAGTGGGAGCTCGACATTCTTCCTTCCGGCACTCAGATTGAACAGGACATAGAGCAGCTTGAAGATAATATGGGTGAATTGAAAGCGCTGCTGGAGCAGGTGGAGGCGCAGGGGATTGCAGTGGATTATGAAAAGCTGGATATCGCGGTCATCGATAAATTTATTCCTTACGGCAAGGAAGATATTGCCCAAAATAAACTGGAACGGGCGCAATATGTCAGGGACCAGCTGTTGCTGTTGTACCAGCAGACCGAGGACCGCCTTGAGGCTTATTTGGCTGGGACACAGACGAGTTTCCCGGTTCCGCATTATGTTACCGGCGATGTGACTATCGACCGGCAATCTTTCATTGGCAACACGATCAATTCGCAGACAGGGACAGAGGAGTCAAGACCGGTCTTCTTTACCGGTTACGGGCATTTTGCCCAGGTGAAAAAGGATATTCCTGTTCTGTCCCAGCTTGGGTCGAACATGATCCAGATGGAGACCGGGCCTAACCGTATCCTCCAATCGCCCAATACGATACTTGGGTGGAGCACGGAGCTCAGGGGGGGAGCCAAGGCGAGCTTTTCTTACGGGACAGAAGTGGTTCACGAAGGAAGCCGTGCCTTGAAGATAGTCAACCTTACGCCCAAGGCTGCAAATGTGTACGGAACGGTATGGCAGAAAATAGCCGTCAAGCCAAACACCAATTATGAATTCAGCATGTGGGTCAAAGGCGCCAATGTAAACAACGTCTGGTTCGGGACCTTCGCAACCCGGCTGGGTATCCCGGCGGGAACCTATGATTGGCAGAAAATCACCAAAACCTATCGCACGGGCAGTGCCGAGACCTCGCTGGATTTCCGCATCGTGTCCGAGAATGTAACCGATTCTCTGCTGATCGACAGTATTGGCATTGTGGAAAGCGGGACCACCGCCAATCTGGCGGCGTATCCCGGATTTGAGGATGACGGTACGGTAGTGAAAGAGGATTATCTCATCTCTACGGCCACCATCCGCAATGATATCCAGCAGGCGCTGCAAAGTGCCGGTGAACATAATCAGGCGGTGAGCCTGCTGCTGTCACCGCACTATTTCCCGGAATTCCTGCTGCAAAAGTACCCTGAAATCCGTTCTACTAACAGCGGCTTCATCAAATTCAACTTTAATCATCCGAAGGCAAGGGAGGCGATTGAGGATTATCTGCGCACTCTGATTCCCATGGTCAAGGATTATCCTGCTCTCCAGAATATCGTATTGTCCAATGAGCCGGTGTTCATCTCTTATAAAGATCCTGCGCAAAAGCCCGCATGGCAGTCTTATCTGAAGCAGATGTATTCGGATATTGGACAGCTGAATGCCGTGTACAATACCGCCTATGAATCCTTTGAGCAGGTTGCGATGCCGCAGGCGGAGGAACGGACAGCACTTTATTATGACTGGATCAGCTTTAATGACCAGCTGTTTGCTGAGTGGCATGAATGGATGGCAGATATTATCCATGAAATGGCGCCGGATATTCCTGTAAGTGTAAAAATCATGGGTGGAGTGCTGGCCAAGTCCCAGTTGGCCAAGTCCCCGTTATCTTGGGGGATAGATCCGGAGCAGATATCCGGCCTCAGTGATCTGAATGGTCTGGATGCCTGGAATTATCTGCATGACGAGGGAGCAACGATTATAGAGAAGCTTAAATATTATGATCTGCTGTCCTCCTTTAAAACGGCTCCTGTGTTCAATTCGGAAGACCACATCATTCCCGACCGCGACAGCCGCTATGTGCCTGAACAGGCGCCCCATGTGCGCAACGATATATGGCAGGGAGCTATCCATGGACGAAGCGCTTCCACCATTTGGGTATGGGAAAGAACCACTGATCCCGCCAGCGATTTCGAGGGCAGTGTATTGTACCGTCCGGATGTCGTTTCGGCTATCGGCACAACAGGCATGGACCTGAACCGTCTGGCCCGTGAGGTGACCTCCTTCCAGAACGCTCCGGCAGAAACGGCCGTTCTGTATTCTAAGGCGTCCAACCTCTACCGTCCGGCTTATCTGGAGGCGGTGGACCGGGCCTATTCCGCTCTGTCCCTCTCCGGGCAGAAGGTCGGCTTTGTCAGTGAGAAGCAGATCGGGGAAGGCAAGCTGTCTTCCGTCAAGCTGCTGATTATTCCGGATGCCCGGAATGTGGACTCTGAGACTATAGAAGCCGTCAAAGCCTATATTGAACAAGGGGGGCAGGCGGTTGTGCTGGGCCAGGATTCCTTTATCCGGGATGCCCATAACCAGACGCATCCGGAAGCGGCCAGAAGCTATATTATGGCGCATGCTGCAGTTATTACTGTAACAGGAACTGCAAACGCGTTAACTTCGCCGACTCTCCCGGCATTGCAAGCGCAGCTTATTCCGCTGCTCAGACAGCTGAATCTGCTTCAGGTGGAATTGAAGGATGCTCAAACCGGAGAAACAGTCTCCAATGTGGAGTGGAGAACCAGTGTATACGAAGGCAGACTGCTGCTGAATGTCGCCAATTACAGCTGGCAGACCAAACAGGTAAATATACTTCTCAACGGACAGGCGCCGGAAAGCATACAGGAATTGATTCAGGGCAAGATTCTTGGAGCATCGGCCGTAACGCTTGCCCCGTTCACGCCGCAGCTGCTTAACTTGGGAACCGTAGAGGGCGGCCATCCCGATCCTGGCAGCAATCCCGATCTGGGCGGCAATCCTGATCCGGGCAGCAATCCCGTCACCACGGACAGCGTCACATTGCCGGGCAAGCTGAGTCTGGCGGCAGGGCAGGCCGGGGAGGTACAGCTCGGAGATGAAGTCAGACTCCTTCTCCCCAGTGGGTTTATAGATACTGCAGTGAGCTTCTCCATCAACAAGCTGCAGACAGGGCAGGGTTCCGGCGGGACCCTGCCGGGAGGATTGATCAGTCCGGTTTATGAGATCACCATGGAGCCTGACCTGATGCCCGCCAAATCTGCTACACTTAGCATCCGCTTTGATAAGGCGCAGTTGAAGGCGCATCAGCAGCCCGCAATGTTTGCCTGGAGCGAGCAGGAGCGTATCTGGGTGGAGATTGCAGGAACGGTGGACGGGGACCGGCTTACTGCCGGGGTGAATAGGTTCACGAAGTTTGCCGTATTCGCGCTCAGCCCTTCTCCGGCTGAACCGGAGAAGGATGGAACAAGCACCGGAGCCGCTCCAAGCGATATTGGCGGCCACTGGGCCAAGGACAGCATCCTGCAGGCAATATCCGCAGGGCTCGCGAACGGCTATGCGGACGGAACCTTCCGGCCGGATCAGCAGGTTGTCCGCGAGGAGTTCCTGGCGCTGCTGGCCCGGGCGCTGCAGCCGGCAGAGAGTCTGAGCGGCCTGTCCTTTACGGATGCGCAGTCGGTAAGCAGCTGGGCGCGAAGCTCTGCGGCCGCGGCTGTGCAGGCCGGATGGATAGAAGGCTACGCGGATGGCACCCTCCGTCCCGGAGCGCCGCTCTCCCGGGCGGAGCTGGCGGTTCTGCTCATGCGGGCGCACTACGGAACGGAAGTGAAGCTGGCTGCGGAGAAGATATCCTTCAAGGATGAAGCAGACATTCCGGTCTGGGCCAAAGCAGCGGTATCCGGCGCAACCGAAGCAGGCTTCCTCCAAGGTGACGCTCAGAGGAAATTCTTTCCACTGAAGACCGCGACCCGCGCCGAAGCGGTAGTGGTCCTGCTGAGAATAATGGAGCAGGAAACGGCTGTGTCTGAGTCTTAAATTAAGATAGAGGGCGGCGAATCTTTATAATGTTTGCACGGGCGGCATTCCTTCGGGAATGCCGCTATTTGTGCTATATAATCTTCCAAAAAAGGAACCGAATGTACTGCCCGGCTTAAAAAATGAAGGTTGGAACAAATGATGAAGGGTGCCAGATCGGGAAATGGTGTAGAAAACGGGAAAGTGAAGGTTTCGGAAGCTCCTTCTTTCATGCTAATTTGAGGGCAGCCGTTCAGACAGAGGATGCGCTTGCTGAACGAGCCTTTAGCAAGAAACAAGAAAGGAGAGATTAACTTGTCACAATCCGCAGAGCCCTATATACCACCGGCGATGCAGAAAGGCTCCGGAGCCGCAGTATCCAAAAGCCGATTCCGGAAACAGCTGAAGCGGGATAAATATTTGTATTTCATGCTTATTCCGGTTGCTGTATTCTTTGTGCTGTTCAAATACGGCCCATTATTCGGAGAAATTATTGCATTTAAAAATTACAGGCTGGCGGATGGAATATGGGGGAGCGAATGGGTAGGTCTGGAGCAGTTCAGGAAGCTGTTTGCCAGCCCGGAATTTTATACAGTACTGCGGAATACGCTGCTGCTTAATTTGTACAGTCTCGTATTTGCTTTCCCGGTGCCGATTATTCTGGCTATACTGCTCAACGAGGTGACCCGGAGCAGCTACAAGCGTGTGTTGCAAAATCTGCTGTACATCCCGCATTTCATCTCCTGGGTGGTTCTGGGGAGCATAGTCATCGCCATCCTGTCCCCATCCACCGGGATTGTGAATCAACTGATGCAATGGGTTGGTCTGGAGCCGATTTATTTCATGGCAGACACCTTCTGGTGGCCGGTATCCTTCATTGCTTCAAGCATATGGAAGGAGGCGGGATTCGGAACGATTCTGTATCTGGCGGCTATAAGCGGCATTGACCCTACCCTGTACGAGGCGTCCAAAATCGACGGAGCCAGTAAATTTAGACAAATCTGGCATGTCACCTTGCCGGGTATCCGCGGTACCGCGGCAATTCTGCTGATTCTCCGGGTAGGCCAAATGATGGATGTCGGCTTTGAGCAGGTCTACGCCATGAAGAACAGCGCCGTCAGCCAGGTTGCCGAGGTTATCAGTACTTATGTCTATACCCGCGGGATCGAAAATCTTCAATACAGCTATACAACGGCCCTGGGGCTGTTCCAGTCACTTATCGCCTTTATCTTGGTCATTTCGGTCAACCGGCTGATCAAGACTATGGGAGAGCGGGGCCTGTGGTAGGAGGAATCATGCTTACAGAAAGAGGTCGATTACATTTATGAAAGCCAAAGCCGAGTTCTCATCCGTATTTTTCCGGTGGCTGAATTATATCGCGCTTGCCTTGTTTGCCGCGGCGACAGTGTTTCCCTTTATCAATATTATCGCCACATCCTTCAGCGGCAGCCGGGCGATCAGCGGCGGGGAGGTTTTCCTCTGGCCGGTTGATTTTAATCTGGACGCCTACCGCAATCTGTTGGACGACGGGCAACTGGTAGTAGCCATGAAAAATACGGTGTTCATCACCGTTGCGGGGACTGCTTTTAACATGCTGTTCACCGTGCTGTGCGCCTATCCCTTGTCCAAAAGCAGGCTGCGGGGAAGAAATGCTATTCTGATGGCTGTATTGTTCACCATGCTGTTTGGCGGCGGGATGATTCCCCATTTTCTGTTAATTAACGCTCTGGGGCTGGTCAACACGTATTGGGCGCTCTGGCTGCCCGCATTAATCAGCGTCTATAACATGTTTGTCATGAAGTCCTTTTTCGAGGGACTTCCGGAAGAGGTGGAAGAATCCGCCGCTATCGATGGAGCCAATGAATTGACCATACTCTGGAGAATTATCCTTCCCTTGTCCATGCCGGTCATTGCGGCTCTGACCCTGTTCTATGCAGTGGGCTGGTGGAACTCTTATATGAATGTGCTGATTTATATCCAGAGCACCGACAAAATGTCCCTGATGGTCAGATTGTATCAGATGATCGAAATGGTCAGTCCCGAACTGCTGAAGAGCGGGGAAGGCGTAGGGCAGATTTCCATTACACCGGAGGGAATACGCGCGGCATCCATTGTTTTCTCGATCACGCCGATTCTCTGTGTTTACCCGTTCCTGCAAAAGCATTTTGTCAAAGGCGTTATGCTGGGTTCGGTCAAAGGCTGATATCACGAGCTTACCACAAGCTTGAAGATATGCTAGATTAATAAGGGAGGTTATTTAAAAATGAAAATGCACAAAACCAAATGGCTGTCCTCAGCGTTGACGCTGGGGATAGCGGCGGCCACGCTGCTGAGCGGGTGCGCGAACAACACGGACACGGCGAATAACAAGACAGATTCGCCGGCAACCTCCAGCCCCGAGGCGACAAACAGCAAGTCCAAGGCTGTAAGCGTTTCAATGTTCGACCGCGGCGGCGTTTCCAGCGATGAGGGCACCTATGAGGACAACCGCTGGGTCAAATGGATCAAGGAGCAGAGCGGGATAGACGTGAAGATTATTCCGGTTCCCCGGGCACAGGCCCAGGATAAATTAAATGTGCTGATCGCTTCCAACCAGGCGCCGGACCTGATTTGGGAATTTGACCGCAGTTATATCGGAAAGCTGGTTACTCAAGGGGCGATCCAGCCGATTGATGAATATATCGAGAAGTACAGCACCTCTTACAAAGCCTATCTGGAAGCGCATCCAGAACTTAAGCCGTACCTGACGTTCGACGGAAAAATGTATGCGGTTGCCACGGAGCGGACCATGAATTCCGTTGCCAATCACGGCGCCTGGATTCGCCAGGACTGGCTGGATAAGCTTGGACTGGCCATGCCGACAACCATTGACGAATTGCTTCAGGTCGCCCAGGCCTTCAAGGATGGAGACCCGGACGGCAACGGCGCCGCGGATACGACGCCGATCGTAGGCTCAACCACCTTTGACTTCTATTCGGCCATTTATGCGGATATGAATAACCAGTGGTATCTGGAAGACGGCAAGATGGCGTACGGTGCCCTGCTTGACCGGTTTGGCGATGTCATGTCCCTGGAGAAGCAGGTATACGAGCAGGGGCTGGTCGATAAGGAATATTTGACCGACAAGAACAATCAGCGGGCCATCCAGCTCTGGACCACCGGCAAAGCAGGCATCTATATCGCCAACTGGGGCGGTGGAACGATGGAATCTCAGCTGAAGGATATGCTGGCCAATGTGCCGGATGCGCAGCCTGTGCCAATGGAGCCGGTATCCACGAAATACGGCAAATTCGGCCTGTATCAGGAGACTTCCCCATTCATTTATGTTGCCTTCAACAAGGATATGGCCGATCCCGAAGCGGCTGTGAATTATCTGGACTGGATGGTGGATGAAGGCTGGAAGGCACTTAACAACGGCTTTGAGGGCGAGCACTACACCGACGTGAACGGAGTCGCCAAGGTGATCGACCCTGACAAATTCAAGAAAGAAGTAGGATACGCCGGAGAATACGCCGTCCTGCGCAACAATACGTTCAAACCGGAAGATTTGCTGGTGAAGGCCGCTGCGGACGAAGTTTCCCAGCGCCTCGCCGCGCTCAGCCAGCAGGGGCTTGAGCTGGCGATGAAGAATGAATTCAGACGGGATATTCCATATCAGCCAAGCTTTGTGGAATTCAATGAAATCCAGACATCCATGACGCCCTTTATCAATGAGATCCGCGCCAAGGTTACCACACAGGGAAGCAAGTATACCGGTGCCTGGGCGCTTGAGGAAATCCGTAAGGAATGGAAACGGCTGGGCGGAGAGCAGGTAGAGGTCCAGGCGCAGGAATGGTACGAGCAGAACAAGGCAAGTTTTGAGTAACGGCTGAGATCAGTCGGGAACTAAAGGATGGGGAGCTTTGCAGAATAAATGGGCAAAAAAATTGATGGCGGGCTTGCTGATTCTTTTGTTCCTGATTGTGTGCATATCGGGGCTGTTGTTTTATTTCATCTTCACCGGCGATCTTAAGGACCGCCTGACGCGGACGAATATGGAGCTGCTGGAGCATATGAACCAGAAGCTGGAGCTGGTGCTGAAGAGTGTGGACAATGAGTCCGTGCAGCTCGTTCAGAATGATGAGGTCCAGAAGTTTTTTGATGAGAAGCTTCCCAGCGAGGAAGCGGCGGGCAATGATTTCCGGCTGGGCGGACAGATCGACCGGCTCATAAGCAGTGACGATTACATCTTCTCCATTGATATGTATTCTTACAGCCAGAACAGGCTGGTTTCCGGGGATGTGCTGACCGAGGAACGCAAGCTGGAGGATTACGGCTGGATCAATACGTTCGAGACGTTCGATGGCTATTTTGAGTGGCTGCCGAGCCGCCAGCTGGTCATTAACCGGTCCAGCTCGCCGATCTACAGAAATGTGGTCACGCTGGTCCGCACCTATCCGCTGCTTCATTCCGTGGGTGCCCGCAAAGGGGCAATGGCACTGAATCTGAAGACGGAAATGCTGCTCTCGCTGATTCACAATGAGGATGAGGATCTTGGGGAGACCTTTATTGTGGATGAGACAGGGCAGATCGTGCTTCATCCCGCCGAGAACAAGCTGGGGCAGAACATCGGCCAGTCCTCATATATTCATGAGGCACTGAGCCGCAAGAGCAGAACGGGGAATTTTCACTCACAGGTGGATCAGAAGCCGTCGATGGTCTTCTATACGGACTCTCCTTACACCGGATGGACGCTGATCCGCACCGTTTCCGATCTTAAGCTCAACCAGCCGCTTATTGCACTCCGCAATACGTTGGCCGTGATTTCGGCGATGATCCTCATTGCCGCTGCCGCCATGGGCCTGGCGCTCGGCAAGTGGACCTTCAGACCGCTGAACCGGTTTTTGCACACACTCTCCGTCAAATTGAACGAATATTCTCCACAGGCTAAGGAGACAGACCGGGCAGATGATCTGCAATTTCTGGAGTCCGCTTTTGAAGGGATTCTGGTTCAGAGCGACCAGCTGCACAAGCAGATGCGGGAAACCCATCCCATGCTTAAGTGGCAGCTGCTGATGGAGCTGCTCTCCAACTATAAGATCAATATCTACAATGTTGTGCAGTATATGGAGATGCTCGGAATCCAGTTTCATCCGAACCGCTTTGTCGTGCTGAACGCGGAGCTGGACCGGCGGGAGGAGATTGCCGCGATCCGGGATGTGCACCTGTACAATTATGCGCTTTGCAATTTGGCCGAAGAGTTGATTCTGGCAGAGGGAAAGGGCGCTGCCATCGAGCTGGAGAATGGCACCTGTGCGATCATCATCAGCTTTGCCGACGATGATGCCGATGCCGAGCTGCGGGCGGTGGCTGTGGCGGAACTGATCAAATCGTATGTGGAAGAGCACTTCCGGCGCACCATCTCCATTGGGGTGGGAGGGCTGGTGGAGTCTATGACAGAGCTTCACAAGTCCTTTAAGCAATCCAAAGAAGCCTTATCCTACCGCCTTGTCTTCGGCGCGAACTCGATCATTACCCGTGAGGATATTCACGGCGATCTTTCTCCCCGCTTCTACCGTTTGGTGGCGATGACGGAGGATATGATGGATTCGCTGAAGCTGCTGGACGGCACGAAGCTGCGCGAGCAGGTGGAACGATGGTTCGAAGCCTTCGCCGAATATGGCGTGCCGCCCCAGATCATCCGGCAGCTCAGCCTTCAATGCCTGATGAAGGCGGCGGAAATCGCCGAGGATGTTGGCATCGGCCACAATAATATCCAAATGCCCCAGGAGCTGCAGGAGTCGCTAAATCTGCACAAAAGCCTGGAAGAGATCAAGGAATTTCTAATGAAGACCCTGCAGGGGCATATGGAAGCCATCAAAGAGAAACGGAGCAGCAGGGAGAAAAACGGCCTGATTCTGAAGGTGCTGGAATATATTCATGACAATTACAGCCGAACCGATCTTTCGCTGAATTTGCTGGCTGAGGAATACCGGGTCAGCGTGTCCCATCTGAGCAAGCTGTTCAAGGAGCAGACCGAGGGCAACTTCATCGACTATCTGATGGCGCTGCGCATGGCTGAGGCCAAACGGCTGCTGGAGGAGACGGACGGCAAAATTATGGATATTGCCGAAGCGGTCGGCTACGGCAACGTCAACAGCTTTGTCCGCATTTTTAAAAAGTTCACTGCGCTGACGCCTTCCGAATACCGGGAGCAGCGGCGCAAGTAACAGGGAGCGGGAGAAGCCGGGGCATTGGCGGCTTCTCCTTCCTATATGAAGGGTAGGATCACAATGAATAATATGCTCGATGAACAGGCTCTCCTGCGGTGGAGGCTTGAACAATTGGAGAACCAATTCAGCCCGGTGCATTCGATGATCAGAGAGAAATATACAACCAACGGCTACCACACCGCACTTCAGAATGTGGAACAGGTGCATTCCATACGTTCTTCCATTGAATATGCCCAAGGGCTTTTGGATACCGGGCTTACGGATGCTGAGGATAGGGCTTTTGCCGTGATCCGGCAAATCGTTTCACTTCAGGACCATGATCCGGCCAGCGTGACTTATGGTATCTGGTCGTATTATCTGGAAGAGCCCTTGTCCAGCATGAGGCCCCCGGATTGGAACTGGGCGGATTTTATCGGGAAAGTACTTCTAACAACAGTAATCCGGCATAAGCACCGGATGCCTGCGGAGCTGCTGGATAGGGTGCGGGAATCGGTATTTCACGCCTGCGAGTCCATCATCCGGCGCAACATGGGTCCGCATTATACGAATATTGCCATTATGGGATCGTTTGTGACGCTGCTCGCGGGAGAAGTGTTTCAGAATCCGCGCTATCTGGATTATGGCTTGCAGAAATTCGAGGCCTTCCATCAATATGCCAGCCGAACCCGGACGTTTCAGGAATACAACAGTCCGACGTACACTAAGGTGGCGATTATTGAATTATCGCGCATCCGCTCCGCGACCAGGATCGGCCGGGCGCTGGAAATATGCGAGGATATGCTAAATTTGGCCTGGGATGGGGTGGCACGGCATTTTCACGCGTCCACAGGGCAATGGGCGGGGCCACATAGCCGCTGTTATTCCACCTTGCTGCCGGATGCAGCTAGGGCGTTCCTGCAGCTGGCGCTGGAGGGAGAACTGGATTTTTGTGCTCCAGCGGATATGTTCTACGATCTGGAATGGTACAACCTTGGTATTTCCTGTCCCGAATCCTACCGCGCCTTGTTCAGGGAAGCCGCTGAAAGGGAAGTACGCGAGGTGTATTACCGCAGTGAAGACGGCTATGAAAAAACCGCTGTTACTTACATGACTACGCGCTATGCGCTTGGTTCGGCCAGCAAGGAGGTCATGTGGAATCAGCGGCGCAATCTGCTGGCCTATGTGGACGGTCCCGGCGGAACGGTCTATGCGGCGCTGCGGATGCTGCATGACGGCTATGATTTTTCCGCACCCGTCTTTTCCGCCGAGCAGCGCAAGGGGAACGTGCTGTGCGGTCTTCAGCTCTCGCTGAACGGCGGGGATACGCATATCGGTCTGGACCGGATCGACGGCGGCATCCAGGCAGAGGATCTGCGCCTGCGGCTGGAAATCGGCGGCCGTCTTGACGGTGTAACCGCCAATGCCGTGGACGGCGGGGCGGTGGTATCCATAGGCGGGGTGAAGCTTTCCCTTCGCGGTTTGTATACCCGGTTTGCCGGAGGGGCAACTTCGCTGGTCCAGAATCCGGAATGGGAAATTGTCCACAGCGGCGATACCCTCTGCCTTGATCTGGTGCTGTACAGCGGTGAACGCCGGAGAATTGATTTTACGGCTCTGGACGAGGCAGCGGTCGTCTTTACCTTGTCGGTACGCGAGGATGAGGGACGGGACAGCAGCCCGGACTCCTTCTTCGTAACCATGTCGGCCGCAGGCAACGGGGAAGAAGTTACTGCAAGCTGGAGTACGGACGATGGGGAACTGGCGCTTAATCTGCGGCTGAAACCGGACATGGTGGAAGCGCTCAGAGGACAGGACTAAGGGGTAAGGAGGCCCGGAGACTGATCTTCGGTATCTGAACATTAAGTGCTGCGGTATACAAGCCCGGCACAGACCAAAGGCACCGCAAGGATTGCGGTGCCTTTGGTCTGGCTTCCCCCCGCATAGGCAGGGTCTTGTGAACGGTCAGCCTTCACTTCATGGCTTCGGCCAGAAGAATGAGCACCAGGCCTTGACCGTAGAGAGTGGGAATGCAGGAGATTTCATTATAGTCCTCCACAGTGGGCATCACCGGAGTGCCGCCGGACACGCCGCCGACCTCCCCATCGGCCTTGATCGTGCCCAGCACCGCTTCAAGTGCAGCTCTGGCAGGTCCCAGAGCTGCTTCGCCGAGCAGGCCCATCCGTACAGCCTTGAATATCCCGGCTGCGATGCCGGCGCTCCCGGAGGTTTCAAGATAGAAGTCTGTCCGGTCCATGACTGTATGCCAGAGTCCGGACGGACTCTGATAACCGATTAACGCCGCCATCAAGCGGCGGTATCTCTCCGTAATGGAGGCAGGCACAGGCAGCAGGCCCTCCACCTCCTGCAGAATCATGGGCGCTGCAAGGGCAATCCAGGCGTTGGCTCTTGTCCATCTGGCTGCAGACATATGGTCACCGGTGATACAGTTCCAGCCGTGAAACAGCACGCCGCTCTGTTTATCCTCAAGCAGTCTCAGGTGAAGCTCCAGCTGGCTGAGGGCTTCCCGGGCATACCCGGTTTCTCCGGTCAGCCGGGCCAGACGGGCCAGAAACAGCACAGCCATAAACACGGTATCCGCCCAGACCTGCTCCGGAAAGCTTGCCTGTTCGGTCACCGTATGCTCGAAAGCGCCTTCCCGGGTTCTTGGCGCTTCATGCAGCATCCATTGACCGGTACGGACTGCGCTCTCCTTAAAGACAGGATTCCCTGTGACGCTGTACAGTGCGGGAAAGATGGCAAACGGAGCCATGGAGTTAATAACCTTTGCATGCCCGGATTGGTGCAAATGCGCAAGGGCCCATTCTGACAGCCGGTTTATAATCTCATCGCCGCCGTCCTGCTGATAATATTCCAGAATAGAGGCGGCACCTACGCCGGGAACCCAATCCCAATGCGCCATGTCCATTCCCCAATTACCGGAATGGTTCCGCAGCATATAGGAGTACACTTTGCCCGCTGCATACTCAAGTGTTTGTGATGAAGGTAAGGTTGTCATAATCTACTAGTCCTCCTGTGATCTAGAGTTGAGCTTATATTAAGCAGTATAAGTGGCTTGCCTGTATGAATTCTTGGGCGATCCTGCCCGATATATTGGAGAATTGTACACTTATACTGATGAGGAAAGGAAGCTTGGCATGTCTGGAATGAGATCTGTAAATGAGTTGGATTCTGCTTCTTCAGCGGGATTGAAGAAGCAGAATTCCTATATGGTCGATGATATGACGAACAGGGCGCTTGCAGATTACCCGGTTCAATGTGTACAGCGCATTAATGGCATCAAGCAGGCGGAACTGCACTCGCATCACGGTTATGAATGGTACTTCTGCCTGGCAGGAAGCGGGGGATTCATTGCGGGAGATCAAGCCTACGGGATCTTCGCGGGCAGCCTGATTATTGTGAGGCCGTCCGTGCTGCATATGCCCAGACCGGCCAATGGCCAGCTGCTGCACCGGCTGATTCTTTCAGTAGACGAGAGGTATCTGGACAGGCTTTGCAGCGTAGACCGCTCCACAGCGGAGCAAGTCTGCGAATGGCTGCCCGATGGAGCGTCTGCTTCTGTGCTCTGGCAGCTGAATACCGGACAGCTGGAGAGCGTCCGGGCTATTTTGCTCGAGCTGGAGAGCGAGCTTGCAGGCAAGAGGGAAGCGTACACCCTGGAAGTGCAAAGCCTTCTGCTCCGGCTGTTCGCTGTGTTGACACGGCAGAAGGCTGGCCCGCCGCCCCGGCAAGCGGAGGAGCGCAGGAAGCTGCTCGCGGAGCAGATGACCGGCTACATTGCCGACCACTACAAGCTCCCCTTCCGGATGGAAGAGATGGTCCGTTATTTTCATTTCTCCCGCTCCTATTTGCACCGGATCTTTAAGCAGGAGACCGGCATTGCGATCCTGGAATATTTAACACATTACCGGATCAACCGTGCCAAGGAGCTGCTGGAAGCTGAGAGTATGCCGCTGATCGAGGTTGCGGTGACAGCCGGATTTCAAGATCTGTCTTATTTTTGCCGCAGCTTCAAACGCCTGACAGGTGTACCTCCGGGCCGTTATCGTAAGCTTCTCCGGCAGGGCGGTAGATAGCCGGGGCCGGTTGCTGTAAAGGCTTATAATTTCCCGGAACATTCAGGGGCAACCTGCTTGCCGTTGTTCCCGGCAGACAGCGCAGTTCCATGAAACTGTACGCCCTGCTCAGCCAGAAGCTGATGCAGCCGCGGTATTGAAATATCCGCCATATGGACGGTGCCCTCTTCCTTGGCGACAGCTGCTGCGACTCCGGCCGCCTGACCCAGCGCATAGCAGGTGGCCTGCACGCGCATGGAGGACATGGCTACATGAGTCGCCGAAATGCTTCGTCCCGCTACCAATAGCCCCTGCACACCGGCAGGTACCATACAGCGGTACGGAATATCGTAGCTTCCCAGCTGGCGCTCCTCCGTCGTTTTTTGCCCGTCAGGGCTGTGAATATCGATTTCATAATTGGTCTGCGCCACGACATCCCCGAACCTGCGGGCTTCAAGCAAATCCTGTTCGGTCAATGTATGCAGGCCAACGATTTGCCCGGTTTCCCTCACACCGGTCTGGCCGGGAATATGGGCAATAATGTAATTCTCAAAGCCGTTGCGCTGCAAATAATGGGCCGTTGAGAAAACCTGGCGCAGAGCCTCGCGCTCCGCGAAGTTGGTGTCTTCAATACGGGCACCGTTGCCCTTAACGCGGGTCATATTGACCAAAAGCGTGCCGTCATCATTCTTTTCCCAGTACAGGTGGCGTCCCTGCGGCAGATCGTCTACGGACTCATATATCTCACAGTCCTCAGGAAGATAAGGGACAACCGGCTTACCGGTATTCTGCATGGTGAACATAAGGGTCATAGGCTGTGTTAATCCGTCCTGTTCCCGGCCGTAGCGCATAGGCACTCCGGCATCACTGGCCACAGCGGCGTCCCCTGAGCAGTCCAGCACAATCCCGCCCATGAAGGCCTTCAGCCCTTCGCGGGTCCGGGCCAGTACTCCGCGTACCCGCTGCCCCTCCATGACGGGCTGGACATAGACGGTATGGTAGAAGACCTTAACCTTCTCCCGGTGCAGTTTGCCGTTCAGATAATGGCGCACTGCAAAGGGGGAGTACTGGTCCTTCCGGGAGTGCAGCGACGTCAGGTGGGAGCCGGGAACGGCTTCGGGAGTTGTCTCTTCAAGCATTTCACGGTAGATGCCGGTCACGTTGCCGACACTCATATAGATGCTGACATTAGCCAGTGTTCCCATCCCTCCAAGCTGCCCTGATTGCTCCAGCAGTATTACCTTCTGTCCGCAGCGGGCGGCGGAGATCGCCGCCGCTGTCCCGGCCGGACCGCCCCCGATCACGACGACATCGGCCTCCTCATATATCTCTGCAGCCACCTGCAGATTTATCTGTTCTTTTTTCACCATATTCATCCTTTCTATATAGAGCTTAGCTTTATAATAGATATAAGGAACAAGGGATTATAGCTTGATTTTAGTTGTACTTAGGGGATTGTGGGCTTGCATTGCAGGAGAGCTATGGAAGAATGGAATGGCCAAGTAAAAGGGGGAAGCCGTGTGTCAAAGAGAAAAACGGTCACGCTGCGCGATCTGGCGGACCGCCTGGGGCTGAGCGTGTACACAGTGTCCAAAGCGCTGCGCGGGCTGCCGGGCATGTCGGAACCGACCCGCAGGCTGGTATTCGCTACTGCCCGGGCAATGAATTATGCGACCAAAGCGCAGGAAGCGGGGCTTGCCGCTGAATCCATTGCCTATGCGGCGGGCAAGCCCCGCCGGTTCGTCATGCTGATGCCTGCAGACCACTCATTTCTGAATCTGCAGTTCCATGGTCTGCATCAGCGCATGGATGAACTGGGCCATCAGGTACAATCCGTATTGCTGCCGTTTGAGGGGCCCCAGCCGGACAAGCTGGCGGACTGGCTGGAGGAGAGCGGCATTCTATACTGCGACGGATTGTTTCTGTCGCCGCTGCTGCCCGTCTGGGCAGAGACCATTCTGCTGCAGCTTGGTCTTCCGAAGGTAATGATCAATTTCCCGCCCGAAGGTGCCGAGGTGGACAGTGTAATCTGGGATGTCCAGCATGCGATCATTCTTGCGGTAAATGCGCTCTGCCGCAGCGGTCATCGCCGAATTCTGTACGTGGGAGAGCCGGACGGACAGCGGGGATTCCGCTTGCGCTATCAGAGCTTCAGGGCCGCCTGTGCAAGCCGGGGAATTTCCGCTGCTGAACAGATGTATCATGTGAACCCCGCTGATCCTCAATGGCTTGCTGACTTATCGGCCATTCTTCAGACAGGAAGCCCTACGGCTATTCTCTCGGCGAATCATGGACAAGCCTGGCCCATTCTGCGGAAGGTGCAGGAACTGGGACTTAATATTCCGGATCAGATATCAATTGTTGCGATGGAGCATGGGGAACTGGAGGCTTGTCCCGGCTTGTCGCGCCCGGCGCTGCTGGTCCAGGAGGCAGGGGAGCGGGCGGCTGAGCTGATGCTGCGGCGGATTGCCAATCCGCTGGCACCTTATGAGCAAATCCGGCTGCTGGGACCGTTTCTGACAGGGGAGACGGTTGTGGAACCATCTCTCTGCTGAACAAAGAAACCGTCAATTCTCCAGCTATAGGAGAATTGACGGTTTCTTAATCCTAGTTTAATCGCCCGTCTCCACAATCCAGACCTCAGGCAGATTGCGGAACTGCTCGGCGTAATCCAGACCATAGCCGACAACGAATTCATCGGGAATGTCAATGCCGCAGTATTCGATTGGAACTTCGACCAGGCGGCGGGAAGGTTTGCTTAGAATGGTGCAGATTCGCACGCTTGCCGCTTCACGCAGTGCGAACAGCTCCTTCAAATGCTGAAGTGTCAGGCCGGTGTCGATCAGATCCTCGACGAGCAGGACATGCTTGCCGCGGATATCCATGTCGATATCCTTCTTGATCGTGATGACACCGGAGGAGGTGGAGCTTGCACCGTAGCTGGACACTGACATATAGTCGATGCCGACCGGGAAAGTGATTTCGCGCATCAGGTCGGACATGAATACAGCGCCGCCTTTGAGAATGCCGATAAGTACAAGCTCTTTGCCTTCATAGTCACGCGATATTTCAGCGCCCAGTTCTTGAACTCTTTGCTGCAGCTGGTCCTTGCTGACCAGAACTTTGGTAATTTGTGTCATGGTTGACGCTCCTTATGGATTAGGATGTGATCAGGAGGATGATCTGTCCTTTTCCTTCAGCATAACATCATGTGCGCCTCCTTCAAAGATGGTTGTGGAGGAAACCAGTGTTATCTTCGCCTGCTTCTGCAGTGCCGGGATGGTCAGCGAGCCGCAGTTGCACATGGTTGATTTGATTTTGCTGATGCTGAGATCCAGATTATCCTTGAGCCGTCCGGCGTAAGGAATGAAGGAATCCACGCCTTCCTCGAACTCCAGCTTGCTCTCTTTGTCGGCATTGCCGAAGTCATAACGCTGCCAGTTGCGGGCGCGGCTCGACCCCTCACCCCAATATTCCTTGACGAAGTTCCCGCCGACCAGCAGCTTGCGTCCGGGGCTTTCATCGAATCTGGCAAAATAGCGGCCCAGCATCACGAAGTCAGCTCCCATCGCCAGCGCCAGCACAATATGGTAATCATGGACAATCCCGCCATCGGAACAGATCGGGACATAGATGCCGGTCTGCTCGTAATATTCCTGGCGGGCGGCTGCGACTTCAATGACGGAGGAGGCCTGGCCGCGTCCGATCCCTTTTTGCTCCCGGGTAATACAGATGGAACCGCCGCCGATGCCGACTTTGATGAAATCCGCCCCGGCTTCCACGAGGTACAGGAAACCTTCCTTGTCGACGACATTGCCCGCCCCGACCTTCACTTTCTCCCCGAAAGTATCCTTAATATAATGGATGGTTTCGGCCTGCCATTCGGAATAACCGTCAGAGGAATCAATGCACAGAACATCCGCCCCGGCTTCCACCAGCGCCGGTACGCGCTCCTTATAATCCCGGGAGTTGATGCCCGCGCCGACAATGAGCTGTTTGTTGTCATCATGCAGCTCCAGCGGATACTCCTGATGGCTGTCATAATCCTTGCGGAACACAAGGTGGACGAGATGGCCGCTGGCATTAACAATCGGCAGGCAGTTCAGCTTATGATCCCAGATCATATCATTGGCTTCGGTTAAGGTGATGCCTTCTTCGGCATAGATCAGTGAAGATAACGGCGTCATAAATTCAGTAATCGGGCACTCCGGCGGCAGACGGTTCTCGCGGTAATCGCGGCTTGTGACAATGCCCATCAGCTTGCCTGTCGGTTCCCCGTTGTCCGTAATGGCAATGGTGGAGTGGCCGCTGCGCGCTTTCAGCGCCAGTACATCCTGCAGTGTATCCTCCGGCTTCAGATTGGAGTCGCTGAGGACGAAGCCGGCTTTGAACTTTTTGACCCGGCGGACCATCTCGACCTGCTGCTCGATCGACTGCGAGCCATAGATGAAGGAGATGCCGCCGCTTTTGGCCAATGCAATCGCCATGTTATGGTCGGATACGGCCTGCATGACTGCTGAAGTAACGGGCAGATTCATGGTCAGCGCCGGAGTCTCGCCCTTGCGGAATTTGGTTACTGGCGTCCGGAGATCGACATTCCCCGGGATGCACTCTTTGGTGGTCAGACTGGGCACCAGCAGGAACTCACTGAAGGTTCTTGAAGGCTGCTCATAATAATAAGCCATGGCTTGTCACTCCCCTGCTAAAGTTTCATCAATTCTGCGGTTGTTGATTTATACACTTCATACCTTGGATAGAAACCTTACCGGCACCCCGATGTCCGTTTCCAGTTGCTTGTAGTGTTCCCCTTTTGCCAGAATTGCCTGCACACCCACAAGCTCAATGCCCATAACGGACATTTGCTCAGCGATGCAGCGGATGGTAGCGCCTGAACTGATCACATCATCCAGCAGCAGCACCCGGTCACCGGCGGAGAATCCGTCAAAATAAATATAATTCTCGTTATACGCCGTTTCGCGTTTGATGCTGACCTCGTAATTCTCATACAGCTCCGTGCTGAGCCGCAGGATATTCATCGGCTTCATCAGCTTATAGGCCGCAAGCATGCCCCAGGTATGCCCGCCCGGTTCAGGCGATACGATGTAATCGAAATCCGGGAATTGTTCCGTAACGGCCTCTGCCAGACTGTCGGTAATCTCGCTGATCAGCTCAGGGGTGATGTAGGTTCCGCGTTCTCCAAAAGGGTATAGCTTAAAGTCATAGGCTGTATCTTTATTCTTGTAGATCCTCACATTCTTGGCTTGGCTGATCGATTCACTTAACCGTGCGTAGGATGCACTCATTGCCCTCACTCCTTCTATTATAGATGCCAAAAACCCCAGGACCAAGAGGCGCAGGACAAGACTGGTATGTCAGGAGGAGAAGCCGGGCATAGCCGTGTTCCCTTCACTGGTTGCTCCAGTATCTTGTCTGGCCTCTTGTAGCCTGGGGCAATTTACGGTTGCCTGTAGATACGCTCATTCCAAATTAACGAGCTTATACAAGAGATGTTTGATTAGAGAATCTGACATATTAATGAATCGGATGGTTTATAAATGATTGTTTACGATTTTGGTGTTATATAATATTACGCAGATCATTTGTTATATGCTATCATCCGCAATAATGTGTGTCAATATTTTGTTTTAATGTTATATAAGATAACATTTACGTGTTTGAATTGATTTTTAAGCCGGTTTATTTGTGCCGGACCCTCACCGGATTATATTTAATACAGATAACCTGCGGATTCATAAAAAAACTCTAAATAACCCATTCTAAAGCATGGTGCTTTGGCGGATTTTTATTTATAATAATTATTATCTGCAATTCATAAATAGTTCAAAGGTTTTGTAAAAAGCCGTATTTTGATGTGATATACTTAACACAGCGATTTGAGATCTTGTGAAATTGATACTAATACATGCTAATAAGCAGTAACAGTGCCTACACCAATGAATAGAGATTAGGATGGTGAACAAGCGATGCATATTGTCGTCGTTGGCCTGAATTACCGTACGGCTCCCGTAGAGGTGAGAGAACAGTTCGCTTTTGCCGAGAAGGATCTGCCTGCTGCGCTTCATCAGCTGATGCAGACGAAGAGCGTTCTGGAAGGGGTCGTAGTCGCCACCTGTAACCGGACGGAAATTTATGTGGTCGTGGACCGCCTTCATATGTGCGGATATTTCATCCGCAGCTACATGGAGCAGTGGTTCGGTGTAAAAAGTGATGTATTTGCGCAGCATATGTATATATATGAAGACGAGCAGGCGATTGCCCACCTGCTGCGTGTAACCTGCGGCCTGGATTCCATGGTGATCGGCGAGACGCAGATCCTGGGACAGGTACGCAGTGCTTTTTTGACTGCCCAGGCGGAGGGTGTAACCGGAACGTGGTTCAACCGGCTGTTCAAGCAGGCGGTGACGCTCGGCAAACGGGCGCATAGCGAGACTTCCATCGGTGAAAGTGCGGTTTCGGTCAGTTATGCAGCGGTGGAGCTGGGCAAGCGGATCTTCGGGATGTTTACCGGCAAAAGAGTGCTCATTCTCGGCGCCGGCAAAATGAGTGAGCTGACAGTGAAGCATCTATACAGCAGCGGCGCGGCTGAGGTTATTGTCGCCAACCGGACGTTGTCCCGGGCGGTGGAGCTGGCCGAGAAGTTCTCGGGCAAGCCGAGCACGATTGAGGAAGCACTAAAGCGTCTGGATGAAGTGGATATAGTCATCAGCTCCACGGGAGCCGACGGTTATGTGCTGACGGCTGCCCAAGTGGCTGAAGGGATGAAGCGCCGGCCGTCACGGCCGCTGTTCATGATCGACATTGCCGTGCCCCGCGATATTGATCCGGCTGCGGCAAGTGTGCCGGATGTCTTCCTCTATGATATCGATGATCTGGAAGGCATTGTGGAGAGCAATCTGGAAATGCGCCGCAGTGAAGCTGCCAAGATTGAAGTGATGATCAGTGAGGCAATGGATGAATTCCAGCTGTGGCTGAAGACGCTAGGTGTCAGACCGGTGATCCGTGCGCTGCAGGACAAGTCGAACGGGATTTATGAAGAAACGATGGACAGTCTGTTCAACAAGCTGCCTGAACTGGATGAGCATCAGCGTAAGGTTATCCGCCGCCTGACCAAAAGTATTGTGAACCAGATGATGCATGATCCGATCAATGTCATCAAGGAGTTGTCTGGCGGGAAGCAGGGGAATGAAGCTCTGGAGTACTTCACCCAGATTTTTGCACTGCAGGAGCAGCTGGACCCGGGTCCGGATGACCGTAGTGCTATACCGGTTGAGGAGGCGCCTGCTGAAGTATCCTCCGGCGGAAAGTTCGCGGTGCCGGGGACGGTGTTTGCTCCGGCCGGCATGCTGGGCGGGTGAGCGACATGCAACTGCTGAACGGAATATATGATGCCGCTCTGCTGCTATATGCCCTGAGCCTGCTGTTTGTTTTCTCGGATTGCCTTCGGCGCAATCCGGGCGGAAAGCGGCTGGGCACAGGGCTTCTTGCTGTTGTGGGCCTGCTGCAGCTCGCGGGGCTGGCGATCCGCTTCTCCCAGGAGGGCGGTCTGCCGATCTTCACACCGTATGACTTCCTGTTCTGGTTCTCCTTCAGTATGGTGGTGATCTCACTTGCCATTGCGTACACGCGGGGCGGCGAGTTTACAATTCTGCTGCTCAGCATGGCAGGGTTCAGCGTGTTCCTGCTGAACCGGGTATGGCTGACCGCAGAGGATCATGCCTTGCAGAGCTGGAGTGCGGTGCACGGCTGGCTGGCGATGCATGTGATTTTGGCCAATTTGAGCTTTGCCGCACTGACACTGGGGACCGTATTTGCGATAATGTATTTGTTTCTGCATACCAAGCTTAAGAATAAGAAGTGGGATGACCGTGTCCGCAGGCTGCCAAGCCTGGAGACAATGGACAAATATTCGTATACTGCTATCCTTGCCGGTGTGCCGCTGCTGCTGGCCTCGCTGATCCTGGCAGGCTTATCGATTATTGCGGAAGGGCGGACGCCGCTGTTCCAGGATCTGAAGGTGCTAACTACGCTTATCGGCCTCGGAGTCTACATACTCTATATAGTATTGAAGGTTTCCGGCCGCAGAAGCGGTACGGCGATGGCACGCTGGGCCATTACTGGCTATGGCTTTATCATCCTTAATTTCCTGCTGAATTCATGGTCTGAGTTCCATGGCTGGGGCGGGTAGTAGGGCTGTAAGCTGGGTGCTGAAGTGCGGAGGCGGCTTGTATGCTGAAGTGCAGAGGCGGCTGGTGTGCTGAAGTGCGGAGGCGGCTAGTGTGTTAGTGCGGAGGCGGCTGGTGTGTTGAAGTGGAGAGACGGCTGGTGTGTTGAAGTGCGGAGGCGGCTGGTGTGTTGAAGTGCGGTGGCAGCTAGTGTGCTGAAGTGCGGTGGCAGCTGGTGTGCTGAAGTGCGGAGGCGGCTGGTGTGCTGAAGTGTGGAGGCGGCTGGTGTGCTGAAGTGTGGAGGCGGCTGGTGTGTTGGAGTGCAGAGGCGGCTGGTGTGTTGAAAGAGGTAGCTGGTGTGTTGAAGTGCGGTGGCAGCTAGTGTGCTGAAGTGCGGTGGCAGCTAGTGTGCTGAAGTGCGGTGGCAGCTAGTGTGCTGAAGTGCGGAGGCGGCTGGTGTGTTGAAAGAGGTAGCTGGTGTGTTGAAGTGCGGTGGCAGCTAGTGTGCTGAAGTGCAGAGGCGGCTGGTGTGTTGAAGTGGAGAGGCGGCTGAAGTGCGGAGGCGGCCTGAATTGTGCTCGAGAGCACAGGTGGATGAGAGGCAAGGGGTTATGCTGGAATGTACAGGCAAGAAACGGGAAGTTATATGGGCATGTTGTGGTGGCTATGGAGCGATAGCTTATGGGCGAGTGATTGAACTGAAGTGTTATGGTGACTTATAGGGCGAGTGATTGAACTGAAGTGCTATGGTGGCTAAGGAGCGAGTGATTGTACTGAAGTGTTATGGTGACTTATGGAGCGAGTGATTGTACTGAAGTGCTATGGTGGCTATGGAGCGAGTGATTGTACTGAAGTGCTATGGTGGCTTATGGGGCGAGTGATTGTACTGAAGTGCTATGGCAGCTTATGGGGTGAGTGATTGTACTGAAGTGTTATGGTGACTTATGAAGCGAGTGATTGAACTGAAGTGCTATGGGCCTAATGAGAGAGCTTTTCTAGTGCGCCGGACTGCTGTCCTGCTGTAGTGGCAACCGGGGACTGATTTCTTAGTTGAGCAAGCTGGGGTATTGTGGTGTGGAGTATAGTGAATTTTCGGATGCTGGAGTGAGGCGGGATGAGCAAATATTTGCCCATTATGCTGGATGTTCAGGGCAGACTGGTGGTAATGATCGGCGGCGGAGCTGTGGCTGAACGTAAAGCGGCTCCGCTGCTGGAGGCAGGAGCGGAGCTGGTGATTGTCAGTCCTGCGCTTAGCGGGACGTTGTCCGCAGCGGCTGCGGAGGGGCGGCTGAAATGGGTCAGCCGCCCCTATGCTCCCGGAGATCTCCAGGGAGCTGTCTTGGTCTATGCCGCCAGCAGCGACAGGGCGGTGAATGAAGCGGTGGCCGGGGAGGCCCGGATGCTGGGCCTGCCGGTCAATGTCGCCAGCCACGCCGAGGCGGGCAGCTTCATCACGCCCGGTATCCTCCGGCGGGGGCGGTTGACGGTTGCGGTCTCGACCTCCGGGGCGGGACCGTCCGCTGCTGCGCAGATCACGGCGCAGATCGCCGGGCTGCTGGGCGAGGAATACGAGCCTTATCTGGATTTCCTGCATGAGCTGCGCATTGAAATCAAGCGGCTGGAGCCTGTAGCTGAGATTCGCGCCCGGCTGCTGCGGAGGCTGGGGAAGCTTGATGTGTTGGATGAGATGCGGCAGGGCACCTTTATACCATGGACATCAGAGGTAATCGAATCCTGGATTGCATGTAACCGGGAGGAGTAGGCGGAATGATCGGGTGGAGTCGGCCATCGGGAGACGTAGATCGAAAGAGCGGATGGAGCAGGTTATCGGGAGGCGTAGATAGATTGATTGGGTAGAGCAGGCCATCACGTAGATCGAACAAGCGGATGGAGCAAGCATCAAGTACAACTGCTGCGATTGCGGAGTAAGTTTGCATCTGCTCTGGCTGCTTCAAAACTAATTCATCAATCATTGAGACTGCTTTGAAACTGAGTCTGCAAAGACATAAGCTGCGGCAGAAGTTGACTCAAGTTGCCGATTGAATCGTGCAGATGAATCTGTTCCAAACGAATTGGCGGGTTAATGCTTGACGGCCTGCTTATTTGAATAGACGATTGAATGGACCAACGGCTGAACGGCCGAATGATCAGAGAAATAGACGAATAAGTAGAATAAGTGGATGTGTTTATGACGTTGAAGTGGGCGGATTCGCGGGAATGTGGCTGGAATGACCAAAGCTGACTGTTGTGCGGTAAATTAGAGGGATAAATCCCTTTGATTTGGGCTAAATCCGCCGAAATGAGCAAATTAGAGGGATAAATCCCTCTAATTCGGGCGAAATCGCCCGAAATGAACAAATTAGTGGTATAAATCCCCTTAATTCCAGCAATAGTGGCGCGAATGAGCAAATGAAGGGTAAAAGTGCCCTTGATTCCAGCGAAAGTGGCGCGAATGAGCAAATGAAGGGCAAAAGTTCCCTTGATTCCAGCGAAAGTGACACAATTGAGCAAATGAGAGGTATCGTGCAGGAAACAGGGCGGGTGCAGGTAACTTGAACAGGGGGAATGGTTCATGCGGAAGATTATTGTGGGCAGCAGACAGAGTGCGCTGGCGCTGACGCAGACAGGGCATGTGATTGCCGATCTGGAGCGGCTTAGCGGGGAGCATGGCTTTGATTTTACTTTTGAGGTGCATAAGATTGTTACCAAAGGCGACCGGATTCTTGATGTCACCCTGTCCAAGGTTGGCGGTAAGGGTCTTTTTGTGAAGGAAATTGAGCAGGCCATGCTGGCCAAAGAAATCGATATGGCAGTACATAGTATGAAGGATATGCCTTCCGAATTGCCGGGAGGCTTGATTAATGGTGCAGTGCCGAAGCGGGTAGATCCGCGGGACTGCCTGATCTCAAGCAGCGGAGCAATCCTTGAGGATCTGCCGCAGGGCGCGCGCGTAGGCACAAGCAGCCTGCGGCGCTCCAGCCAGCTGGCCGCGCTCCGGCCGGATCTGGTTATTGAGCCGGTGCGCGGCAATATTGACTCGCGGCTGAAGAAGCTGGAGAACGGCGAATACGACGCGATTCTGCTGGCAGTGGCAGGCTTGTCGCGGATGGGCTGGCAGGACCGGGTAACGGCTTATCTGCCGCCGGAAATCTGCCTGCCCGCTGTGGGCCAGGGAGCTCTCGGCATCGAATGCCGTGAAGACGATGAGGAGCTGCGCAAGCTGCTCGCGCTCTACAATGATGAGCGCACCGCTCTTACGGTGACGGCGGAGCGCACATTCCTCGGCGCCCTGAATGGCGGCTGTCAGGTGCCGATCGGCGCCTACGCTGTGCTGGAGACGGAGAAGGCCGGGACAACGGGAACAACCGGGACTATTCATTCCGGCGGGACTTCTGGAGAAGGCGGCCTGTTAATCACTTTAACCGGAATGGTGGGAACACCGGACGGATCGGTAATCCTTAAAGAAACCTGCACGGGAGAAGATCCGGTGCAGCTCGGTGCGGAGGTTGCCCGCAAGCTGATTGCCAGGGGCGCAGAGAAGATTTTGGCGGATGTAAAGGGACAGGATACTCAGGGATAAGGTGATAAGGGGATGACGGAGATGGCGGGGAAGGTTTATCTTGTAGGTGCAGGTCCGGGGGATGCCAAGCTGATTACGGTTAAAGGTCTGGAGTGTATCCAGAAGGCAGATGTGCTGGTCTATGACCGGCTGGCGAGTCCAAGGCTGTTGAAGTGGATGAAGCCGGGCGGGGAGAAAATATACGTAGGCAAGCTGCCGGACCGCCATACGATGAAGCAGGAGGACATTAATCAGCTGCTTGTCGATCTCGCTCTGGAGGGCAAAACGGTAGTGCGTCTGAAGGGCGGAGACCCGGTGATTTTTGGCCGGGTGGGTGAAGAAGCGGAGCTGCTGCGGCGGCATGGCATCTACTACGAGATTGTGCCGGGTATTACCTCGGCTATCAGCGTCCCGGCGTACGCCGGTATTCCGGTAACCCACCGGGAGGCTGCGTCTTCCCTGTCGATCATTACCGGACATGAGAGCCCGGATAAGCTGGATCATTCCATTCATTGGGATAAGGTGACGAATGCCACGGGAACCCTGGTGTTCCTGATGGGCGTCGCCAAAATCGGATATATCAGCGCCCAGCTGATGAAGCACGGGCGTCCGCCGGAAACGCCGGTGGCGCTGGTGCGCTGGGGGACACGTGCCGATCAGGAGACACTAACCGGCACGCTTGCCGACATTGAAGCGAAGGTCAAGGCGGCGGATTTCCAGCCGCCGGCCGTTATCGTTGTCGGCGATGTAGTGCTCCAGCGGGAGCACCTCATGTGGGTTGAAGCGATGCCGCTGTTCGGCAAGCGGATTGTGGTGACGCGGGCCCGCAGCCAGGCCAGCGAACTGGTAGACCGGATCGAGGAGCTTGGCGGCGAACCGTATGAGTTCCCTGTCATTGAGACGGTTATGCAGCGTGATGCGGACAAGCAGGCAGAGATTGCTTCAGCGCTTGGCCGGCTTCCAGAGTACGACTGGGTGTTCTTCACCAGTCCGAACGGCGTGGACTTCTTCATGCGCCATCTGGCGCAGTTGAAGACTGATCTGCGCGGTCTGTACCGTGCGCGGATATGTGCGGTGGGACCGGGTACGGCTGCGGCGCTTGCCGGGCGCGGGCTGATTGCCGAAGAACTGCCTGGACGCTTCCAGGCAGAAGGGCTGATTGAAGCCTTCGGCGATCAGCTGCAGCCGGGGCAGAAGGTGCTGCTGCCGCGCGGCGATCTGGCGCGCGAGTGGCTGCCCGGCAAGCTGAAGGAGCTGGAGCTGGAAGTGACTGAAGTGGATACGTATGAGACTGTGGTTACTGGTGAAGATGATATTGAACTGGTGAAGCTGCTCGAAGAGAAACGGATTCATGCGGTCACCTTCACCAGCTCTTCCACGGTGCGCAACTTCATCTCTATCCTGAAACGGATGGGCCTGGAAGATCCGCTGACGCTGCTGGCGGGGGTCAAAATCGCCTGCATAGGTCCGGTAACCGAACAGACTGCTGTGAAGGCCGGGTTGACTCCGGGCTTGCTCCCGGACGAAGCGACGATCGAAGGGCTGGTGCAGGAGCTCTGCCGCTGGAATGAAACAACGAGGCTCAGATAACCTGCGGCCTGGTTTCCGCTATTCCGCTATGCAGTCTGGGCCCTGCAATTTTGAACAATGCATTTCAACTTTGCGTTTTGTGATTTCATATTCGAATAAGGCTTGAGACAGATAGATGTGTTTAAATACTTACTGTACAGGAGGAAACAGCAATGAGCTTTCCAATAACTAGACACCGCCGCTTGCGCGGTACAGCCGGAATCCGAGGAATGGTGCGGGAGACCGTCCTGAACGTGCTGGACTTTATCCAGCCGATATTTGTAACCTACGGTACCGGTGTGAAGAATGAGATTGGCTCCATGCCCGGCGTGTATCACTTCTCGCTGGATACCCTGAAGGCGGAAGTGGATGAGATTGCCTCCCTGGGAATTCCGGCCGTATTACTGTTCGGCATTCCCGAAACGAAGGACGCCATCGGCTCCTCCGGATTCGCTGAGGACGGCATTGTGCAGGAGGCTACCCGGCTGATTAAGCAGTGGTATCCCGAGCTGCTGGTTGTCGCCGACACCTGTCTGTGTGAATTCACCGACCACGGCCACTGCGGTATGGTACATACCCATACAGTTGACGGCGTAGTACATGGCGATGTGCTTAACGATGCTTCGCTGGAGCTGCTGACCCGCACGGCGGTATCCCAGGCCCGGGCCGGTGCGGATATTATCGCGCCTTCCAATATGATGGACGGGTTCGTGCAGGCGATCCGCAACGGCCTTGACGAGAATGGTTTTGAGCATGTGCCGATCATGTCCTATTCGGTAAAATACGCATCCGCCTTCTACGGCCCCTTCCGTGAAGCGGCAGATTCTGCACCGCAATTCGGTAACCGCAAAACGTACCAGATGGACCCGGCCAATCTGCGGGAAGCGATCCGTGAGGCTGATTCAGATGTGCTGGAAGGCGCTGACATGCTGATGGTTAAGCCCGCGCTGGCTTATCTGGATGTCATCCGGACGATCCGCGACCAGTTCGATCTGCCGCTGGTGGCTTACAACGTGAGCGGTGAATATTCAATGGTAAAAGCGGCTGCACAGCAGGGCTGGATCGATGAGCAGGCAGTTGTCCTGGAAATGCTGACCGGCATGAAGCGCGCCGGAGCAGATATTATTATTACGTATTTCGCCAAGGATGCAGCCCGCTGGCTGCGCGGCTAGACTATATTCAGCTGTATAATTCAGCAGAGCAGGAGTGAAGAAGCATGGGCAATGTGCCGCTTACACGCAGGGAAGAGGCTTCCCGCACAGCTTTTGAAGAAGCGAAACAGTATATTCCGGGAGGGGTCAACAGCCCGGTCCGGGCATTCAAATCCGTAGGATTGACCCCGGTTTATGTAGACAGAGGCGAAGGCTCGCGTATCTTCGATATCGACGGCAACAGCTTCATCGACTACGTCTGCTCGTGGGGACCGCTGATTATGGGCCATGCCCATCCGGAAGTGGTGAAGGCGCTGCAGGAGACTGCGGTTAAAGGGACAAGCTTCGGCGCACCGACACTGCTGGAGACCGAAATGGCCAAGACCGTGGTGGAACGTGTAGCATCGGTGGACATTGTGCGCATGGTGAACTCGGGAACAGAAGCTACGATGAGTGCCATCCGGCTAGCCCGCGGATATACAGGACGCAGCAAAATCCTCAAGTTCGAAGGCTCCTACCACGGCCACGCCGACAGCCTGCTGATCAAAGCCGGTTCCGGGGTTGCCACATTGGGATTGCCGGATAGCCCCGGTGTGCCGGAAGGTGTAGCCATCAACACCATAACAGTACCTTACAATGACCTGGAAGGGGTCAAAATCGCGTTCGAACGTTACGGCAATGAGATTGCCGCTGTGATTGTTGAGCCGATTGCCGGGAATATGGGCGTAGTGCCTCCGCTTCCGGGTTTCCTGGAGGGTCTGCGCAAGGTGACGACGGGGTATGGCGCGCTATTGATTTTTGATGAAGTGATGACCGGCTTCCGGGTGGACCGCGGCTGTGCGCAAGGGTTGTACGGTTTGGACCCTGATCTGACCTGCTTCGGCAAGGTTATCGGCGGCGGTCTCCCGGTAGGTGCCTATGGCGGCAAAAGAGAGATTATGGAGCAGATCGCTCCCTCTGGCCCGATCTATCAGGCAGGCACACTCAGCGGGAATCCGCTGGCCATGGCGGCTGGTTACAGCACGCTGAAGCTGCTGACACCTGAAGTATATACCCGTCTGGAGGTGTTGGGTGCACGTCTGGAAGCGGGCCTTAAGCGTAACGCGCAGGAAACTGGCATCCCTCTCACGATTAACCGTGTGGGCTCTATGGTCTGCCCGTTCTTCACTGAAGGACCGGTTGTCAACTTCGAGACGGCCAAGACCAGCAACCTGGATCTGTTCAAGCGTTATTTCGGCAAAATGCTTGATCAGGGCATCAGCGTTCCCCCATCCCAGTTTGAAGGCATGTTCGTATCCGCTGTGCACAGTGAGCAGGATATTGATGATACGATTGAGGGCCATTATAATGCCCTGAAGTCGCTATGACAGGCGGGCCGGAGGAGTTGTCCTGCACAAGTATCCCTAGTGGAGCGGATGCAGATACAGGGAATACTGGCGCGGTCATCAGGAACATCACCGGCGGCGGCAAATGGACCCGGCGCGGAGAGTGGCTTCAAGTCATGCCGGGCCGGGTGATTACGGCTGCGGCCGACAGGCAGGCCGCCATTGACGCCTGGCTGCTCGGCACGGCCGGGATGCCGGAGAAGCTGCACTCGCGGCTGCGCCGCGAAGGCGGCATCCAGTGGAAGGGCGACCGGCTGATGCTATCCCTGTTCCCTTACCGGGAAGCAGGTATTGAGCCGGTATGGCAGGAGCTTGAAGTACTGTACGAGGATGACTTCTGCCTCGTGGTCCATAAACCGGCCGGCATGGCGGTTCATCCGGATGGCAGCGGAGCGGGCGTAACGCTGGATCATATCGTCGCAGCGCATTACGCCGCTTCCGGCGGAGGAGTAGCCGTCCGCCATATTCACCGCCTGGATAAGGATACAACAGGACCTGTGCTCTATGCGAAGAACGAATACGCCCAGCTTGTGCTGGACGAGGATATGCGCGACAAAACCGTATCCCGCCTCTACGCGGCGATTGTGGAAGGCATTGTGCCGCCTGAGCTTACCGTGATCGATGCCCCGATCGGCCGTGACCGCCATCATGCGGCGCGCCGGCGGGTCTCGCCGGGAGGACAGGCGGCGGTCACGCGAATCATAGGGCGGGAAGCGCTGCCTGGCGGAACTGTGCTGAAGGTGCAGCTGGAGACGGGGCGCACGCACCAGATTCGTGTCCACCTCAGTCATGCGGGTCATCCGCTGTACGGGGATGACCTCTACGGCGGACCCGGCTGGCATACAGCAAGTGTCCGTGCGGGCGGCAGCAAGAACGACAAGCTGCCGCTGCGTACGGAGCCGGGTAAGGTGAAGTCGGCGATTACAGCCTGGTTCGAAGAGCAGGAGAAGGTGGGCATTACACCGGGACTGCAGGAGCCGGGCAAGCTGGCTGGTCCGGGCCGGCCGGAGGTTAAGCTTAAGGCCAAGGCGAAGCCGGCAGGTGCAGACCGGCAGGCGCTGCATGGCGAGAAGCTTATTTTTGCCCACCCCTGGACCCGAAGCAGGGTCGAAGTATCCGATCCATGGCCGGAGGATATGCGGAAGCTTCGCGTGCAATTAGGCGGGGAGCCGCTGAACTAGTATAGCGCTTAGGAGTATGCGGCATGCTTAATTGCACTTTGTACAACTAAATCGTCAGTTTTACAACCAGTTATCCGTTTAGTTGTATTTCGTGCAATTAAACTGCCGTTTATAGAAGGTTTTCACCGATTCGGGCGGATTTAGTTGTACAGAATACAGTTATACGATGCAAGCACATCTTTTCGCTATTTTTAATTGTACAGAATACAACTATCACCGAGTTTCCATTTGAAATGGAATTTCATATAGCGGCTGATCGTCATCCGCGAAGCTATGTAAATTAACCAAGCAGCGATTCTCCCATAGGAGGTTGCTGCTTTTTTTTGCTATCTGCAGAACAAATTAATAGAAGTGACAGAGATTGGCTGAACAAGGCCAATGCCGCTATTTCTTTTCCGGCCCTTGCTGTTCTGTTACCCAAGCCTATCCGGCTGTAAATATTCCGGCGGAGCGCAGGGTTCCGCTGATACATTTCCGCATTGCTGTTCGTCTTACTGAAAAGGAGATGAGTCTATGAGACGCAAACGCAGAGTAATCCTGGCAACAGCACTGGGTGCAGCGGTTATTGCCACCGGACTGATACTGGCCGCACAGTTGAACAGCAAATACGGCATTTTGAGTATGGCTGCCCAGTTCCAGAGCTTCAAGGTGACAGTATACAATGAGTCCGACTTTGATCTGAGCATCCTTGAGACTGGTGTGGTTACGAACGCAGCTGCCGGTGCCTCCACTGATGAACTCGGGAAAACGCTCAGCAGCGGAAAAACAATCAAAATCAGACCCCGGCTTAGCTTAAGCGGCGAGGGGGGCATTTATCTGAAATATACAGATCCAAGGGCGCCGGAGGTAGCTCAAACGGTTGGAATATGCTCCTACACCGAATCTTTATCCGGATATTCCAAGGTCACGATAACGAATAATAAAGTGACTGTGAAAGAGAATTGCAGCTGATATTGTTGCTGGTTTTATGGGGGCGATCTGCTTTTTAGCGCGTTTCACCTCCAGTTATCCCTTCATTTCCCTGTTAAAAATACATATTCCAATTTTTTGCAGTTTACTAGTAACATTTGTAACAGACGGATATCCAATATATTGATAAATATAGTATGTAAGCGTATCTCATAACATTAACTGGGGGAATCTTTGTGAAAAAAGTAACAAAACTAATGCTCGTAGCTGGTATCTCGTTGGCACTTGTAGGGGTAGGCAACAGCGGCGCCTTGAACAGTGTAACATCTGCAGCGAGCGCACCACTTAAGGTAGGCCGGGTGGAAGCGGCTGCCCATGGTACCAAATGCTTCACAGTAGCTGTTGCTGTAGTACAGAACGGTGTAATCGTTGCAGCTTCGCTGGATGATTATCAATTCCTGGGTACAGATGTAGCAACTGGCGTTCCTAACTCCGACAAAGAATTTGGCCTGAACGGCTACAAAGACCCTAACGTAGTTCTGGCTTCCAAGAAAGCTAACGCTAAATACTACAGCGAGCATATGGCTGAAGCAGCAGGCTCCACAGTTTCTTATGACAAGAACATTGCTGCTGTTGAGAAATTCGCTACAGGCAAAACAATCAAATCCCTTGAAATGACGCTTAGCAAGAAGTCCGCAGAGCAAGTAGTTGATGCTGTAAGCGGTGCTACTCTGGTGGATACCTCTAACTATCTGAAAGCAATTTTGGACGCTGCTAAAGCTGCCAAATAATTGCCCTTTTCATATTTGCTTACGGGACTCCTTCACGGCTGCGGCTGTGCGGGAGTCTTTTTTATGTCCGCTTTACGGGGAGAGGCGAGTGGGACCCCTGTGTTTATGGGTATAACAGTATTAAGATGAAATACATCCTGTAAACCGGAATTCATAACTGGGGGTTGGGCCATGAAATGGCAGGGCAGAAGAGGCAGTTCGAATGTAGAAGACCGCAGAGGAAGCAGAGGCGGAGGCGGCAAGCTGATTGGCGGCGGAATTAGCGGGATCATTATTGTGGTGATTGTTACGCTGCTGAGCGGCGGGAATATCGGTGATATTATGGGCAATCTGACTTCCACAGGCTCCAGCACCAGCTCTAATGTTCCTTACGAGCAGACCGCACAGGAGAAGGAGTTGTCGGAATTTGTATCCGTAGTACTGGCAGATACCGAAGATGTCTGGTCCGAAGTCTTCCAGGAGCAGGGGAAGACGTACCAGGACCCTACGCTTGTGCTCTATAGCGGCAGCGTGGACTCTGCCTGCGGAACCGCCAGTTCGGCAGTCGGGCCGTTCTATTGCCCCGGGGACGCCAAGCTGTATATCGATCTCAGCTTCTACGACGAGTTGCAACAGCAATTCAATGCTCCGGGCGATTTCGCCATGGCTTATGTAATTGCCCATGAGGTGGGTCACCATGTGCAGACACTGCTGGGTGCTTCCGAGCAGCTGAATTCGCTGCGCCAGAGCCTGAGCGAGACCGAATTCAACAAAGTTCAGGTCCGCTTTGAGCTGCAGGCCGATTATTACGCCGGGGTATGGGCGAAGCATGCCCAAGGAATGAACCTGCTGGAGGAAGGGGATCTGGAGGAAGCCTTAACCGCGGCGAGCGCAGTGGGGGACGACACGATCCAGAAGCGGGCACAAGGCTATGTGGTGCCTGACAGCTTCACTCACGGCACCTCCGAGCAGCGCAAACGCTGGTTCTACAAAGGGTTCAACTCCGGCACCATTGAAGGCGGAGATACTTTTAATGCCACTGAGCTGTAGAGGCTAAGCTGTAGATACTGAACGGTAGAGGCAAGCGTATCCGTCCCAATGCTGGTTTATACTGGCGAAGACAGGCCCTCTGTCTTCTCAAAAGCCTTTAAATGTCAATAAAGCAGCGATTCTCTTGGTCATTGGAGGATCGCTGCTTTGCGTTATTGTTTATAGTTCTTTAAAGATTTTTGTAACCATTCCCGCTTAAACAGCGGAGCGTCCATCCAAGCGGCCATTTCATGGCTTTTGGGACAGCTCCCTCTTGCTTGCAATGCACAGCGCTCCCGTACCTGATCTTCACCGTTCTAAAGTCCGGCTACGGACGAAGGTCATTGCGGTACGAGAGCCGGTTGCGGCCGAGTTTTTTGGATTCAAGCAGAAGCTGGTCGGCGTAGACATAGCCTTTTTCCATAGAAGTCTTCTGGCCGGGGTCTGCCTTGTAATAGTACAGTCCGAAAGAGGCGGAATACGGCACGCGGATCATCTGGTCCTCGAATTCTGCGGCTACGCTGTGTCCGTGAAGGCTGTCCAGGATTGCCTGAATCTGTGACTGGCACTCCTCAAAGGTTCTGTTCCTGAGAAACACGGTGAACTCTTCCCCGCCGCTGCGGAACAGGATGTCTTCTTCCTGCAGAAATTGCTTCAGTGTATCGGCAAAATCAATAATGACGCGGTCACCGACGGCGTGGTTGAAGGAATCGTTGATTTTTTTGAAACGGTCGATATCCGCCACTACAATTCCGATATATTCCCCGCTCTGGTTCAGCTCCTTCATCATCTTGTCCATGTGGGCCCGGTTATAGGTTCCTGTCAGGAAGTCGCGGTAAGCCATCTGCTCGAACTTGTCGCGTTCATATTTGTGCTGGGCGCTTTGCGATTTGGAATAGAAGGAGAGGCTGACGATGTAATTGAGCAGGAAGAGGGCAATCAGCATTTCCCATTTCTCCATTTGCAGCAGGCGCAGGAGCAGCGCATTGGTCAGGGCTACCTTGCTGAAATCAAGCAGGTTACGGCTCCGGAACAGCAGGTGACGGGCTTCCTTGCGTGTCTTGATGTCTCCAGAGAGCGCGAAGGTTATGATCAGGAACGTGGAGGACAGCAATGTGGTGACACAGACGACCAGGAGAAACAGGAGCCAGTATCCGAGCGGAAATCTCTCCGCAAAAGGGTGAAGCACAGTGTACAGATAATACGCGGCCGAGCCGCCCAGTGTAAAGGACCCAATATTGTAGAAGGTGTCCAGAAATTCGCCGGGATCGGCGGTTTTTGTCTTCTTTTTATAGAAAAATACAACGAAGCGGTATACGGTTTCGAACAGAAAGGTGCCCAGCGGTCCGGCGAAAATTCCGAACGAAGAGGTATAGCTGATAGCATAATCGATCGTAGAATTCCCGCTCCGGGTCACGATGCGCAGTTGAAAGTAGAAGCTGGAGAAGAGCGTATAGAGCACCAGCGCCTTGATATATGTATCGTCCAGAACTATAGCATGTTTGGGAATGAAAGCTATAGCAACGGAAGCGGCAAACAGGGAAAGGTCAAATACCCGTGCTTTAGACATGACAGAAGTTTTCCTTTCAGGATTTATACCGATTATAACCGAAAAGACGTTTTTTGATTATAAAGTTATTTTGGGATTTTTATAGATTGAACCATACACCCATGTCCTATATCCGGCAGCGGTCATATAATACTTTGTTAATGTGGAGCCGTCTGCTCTCGTGCAGAAGTGAATCTATAAGCCGGGGAGAGGAAGTTATGAAAATATTGCTGGTTACCTACTGGGGCCTTACCAATATGGGCGGGATCTGGACGTATATGAAACAGCTTGCCGATAAGCTGAGCGAACAGGGACACTCCGTCACACTCATGGGAAGCCATGTGGAGAACAACACCTTGTATTTGCTCGGGCAGAATGCTTCTTTTGATAAAAAAGCTTTCTATACCCTGCTGCTCCCGCACCTTGATATTACCTTATTCCCGCATCTGCATCTGGAGCATGGGATATTCAGCTTTGAGCTGGGACGTTATGTATTTGAGGGTGGAGCAGCGGTTCTGGGGCTGGAGAATTATGATGTCATTCATGCCCAGGACCCCATTGCCTCCTACGCGCTGCGGCGGATTATGCGACGTCCGGTTCCTCTCGTATCCAGTGTGCACGGGGCATTGTCCCGGGAAGCTTATTATGAATACAAAGGGCTTGAGCCTGGACTTACCCGCGAGGAATATGAGCGCCGGCCGATCTGGCGGTATTTCCGGCGGATGGAGGCGCTCGCGGCCCGGTCAGCTGACTTGATTATGGTCTCTTCGAACTGGATTGGTCAGCTGACCCAGGAGCTCGGTGTAAGCAGAGAACGGATTCATACTTTGCCGTATGGAGTGAATCTGGAGCAGTATGCGGCCAGGGCGGCGAGGCCTTCACCGCTTAAGATCGGAGGCGGAACCAAAGTAATCATGTATGCCGGACGCCTCGAATATATCAAAGGTGTGCATGTACTGATCGAGGCTCTGGGAATGCTGCAGAAGCACCGCACAGACTGGACCTGTGTAGTGGCCGGCATAGGCAGCCTGCTGGAAGAGCTCAGGGAACAGGCGCGCCAGCTTGGGATTCTGGAGCATATCCGCTTTGCCGGGAAGCTGGATAATATTCCGGCAGCACTAAGTGAGGCTGATATTTATGTACAGCCTTCCCTGCAGGATACTCAGCCGTTCTCGGTCACCGAGGCTCAGCTTGCAGGCATTGCCCCGATTGTTGCCGGCACTTCAGGTATGCCGGAAATGGTCCGCCACGGGGAGACCGGCTGGATCGTTCCGCCCGGTGATGCCGCCCGGCTGGCCGGGCTGCTGGAACAGCTGCTGGATAATGAGGAGCTGAGAGTACGTACCGGCTTCCAGGCAAGGGAGTGGGCGCAGCGCAGCCGTTCACTGGATGTCATGGCGGCCGGAACGCTGAATGTATACCGTAAAGCCATAAGTATGCTGGAGAGCGTACAAAGCCCGGCAGTCCGCTCGGCCTTGGGAGCAGAGCCGGCGGCAGGACCCGTTCCCGGAGCCTTCCATCCAGCCGATGTGCTGAATGCAATGTATCCCGGCATTCCGCTTGCGGCGAGCATGCGGGCAAGGCTCCCGCAGGATTATTCCATTCCGGACCCTCTTACGGTACTCACCGATCCGAAATAATTTCCTGTCCGCCGAAGTAGGCGGCAAAGTTGTCATGCCTTCCTGATTGAAGCATATACATGAGTGGAGTAACATTTTGGGCTTATGCTCTGGGCTTGTCTCAGGGATAGATTATGCCAAGAAGGAGGACATTTCCCGTGTTTGACCAGTCACACGGCTTGCGGTTTGATATTTATGAACGCATTCACCTTTCGGAAGAGCTTCCGGGAATAGCTGAGCTGGAGGAAGTCGAGCTGATTCCCGACATCCAGGTAATCCAGCGGGAGGACCGGGCGGAATTGCACGGGCAACTGCTGCTCACCGGACTCTACCGGGGGGAAGATGATCGCACACAGCGTCTGGAGCATGCGATTCCTGTTGAAATCACAGTCCCGCTGACACGGGTCAGCTCACTTGAAGACATAGGGGTTGAGATCGAGAATTTCGATATTGACCTGCTTACGATGCGAACCGTCAACATAACAGGGGTGCTCTCGCTGCGCGGAATCGGAAACGCGGATGCCCAGCCGGCCTGGCAGCAGGAGGAATATACAGTAGCCTACTCCCCTGAGGCTGAAGCGGATAACCGCGGGCCGGAGAATGATGCGCTATATGAAAATTCGCTCTGGACCTACGGGGAAGGTGTCGCGGAGGTTTCAGTGGAGGATCAGGAATATGCGGATTCCGTGGAAGCCGCGGGTAATCCGCTATTCCTGGAAGGCTCTTTATACACTCAGCCTTCGGCCTTAGTATCCGCTCAGTTGAAGGACAAGGAACCCAAGGTAAGAACGCATAACCTGGATTCCCCACCCGCAACCGTTCCATCCGGAACAGCGGATTCCGGGCAGAACTACAGCAAATCTGCGGCTGAGCCGGTCTCCAGTCATTTTCTTCCTTCCCGGGAGAAGACAGAAGAGCCTGGTGCGGTAAATGATTCGTTCAAGGCAGGTACGGAGGAGCCCGGTTTCCAGACGGGGACAGCCGCGTTGAATACTGTGGATCATTGGGGTACTGCCAGTCTTCATGCAGTCAATCAGGCAGAGCCGGTATTCACATCCGCAGCCAGTGATGATACAGCAGTGCTGGCCGAGAATGAAGAAGTGCCTGAAGAGGTTCAGGCTATAGACAATGAGAGCTTCGTGTCCGAGGAGTTCTTACCTCCCCAGGAGGAGAAGCAGGATCTCAAGATTGCGCTGGGCAGCAAAAAAGATCCGGCAATTGCCGAGCAGGAGCCATTGACCTTCTCTTCGCTGCTCAGCTCCAGCCGTGCGCGCAAGGAGCAGGAGATTCTTCATTCCGAGGAAGTAGCCTCCAAAGCGGCGGTTATTCCTGAGGCAGGGAATGATACCGAATGGAAAAGCCGGTTCATCGGCGGCCTTGGCGGTACAGAGCTGTTCCGCAAAGTGCGGCTCTGCATCGTCCAGCGGGAAGAAACGCTGGATACGATTGCCGAGAAATATCAGCTCAGTACCAGAGAGTTGTCCATGTATAACCGGCTCTCCGGACAGAATGTAGAAGAAGGTCAGGTTTTGTATATTCCCTAGGATGGACTGGGGAATGCGGCAGGAAGTTGCGGGGGGCTGTCCCACAAGCCATGACATGGCTGCTTGGGGCAGCCTTATTTTTTTACATAGGGTATATCTTGGCCCGGCCTGTTGCGGGTTCATATTCGCTTAGGCAGGGTTAATGGTCACTACCGGCTTATGTCTTGGCAGATTCAACCAGCTGTGCGCCGGTATACACCACTTCTTGGGAGGATGAGATATTTATGAAGAAAAAAGTGACGGCAGCCGCGATCGCATTGGGCGTGGCGCTGACTGCTTCGGCCGGCGTCTATGGCGCGGGCAACCTGCAGGAGATCCGGGCATCACTGAATTACAAGCTCGGGATCATCGTGAACGGGCAGGTCTATACGATGAAAGACGGCAACGGTAAAACGCTTGCCCCGATCACGTACAATGGCACAACGTACCTGCCTGTACGCTCAATCAGTGAAGCGCTGAACACCTCTGTCACTTATGACGCCGCAAACAGCCGGGTCGTCATCGGCGGCTCCGCTTCTCCTGGCATATCCTCTCAGGAACCGGCCGCGGAACCGGTACAGCGTCCGAAGAGCCTGCCGTCCGACTTCCCGCTGCCGTCCGATGCCAAAGTATTCAATCTGATTGAAGGCTCGGCGACCGGCACGCCGTCTGCGACGTTCAGCTATCTGACGAAGCAGGACCTGGAGACGCTTGGCAATACGTACAAAGAGTATTTTGTGCGCAAAGGCGCCACCGCCAAATCCGAGGAGATCTCCGCGGAAGCCTTCTCGATTATCGATGCCGGAAGCACGTTTTCTGTTACACTGGACGCCTACCTGGGAACTGGCAGCTATGGAGGCTACAATATCGTCAACGTGATCTGGAGCGGGAAGTAAGCGGTAGATGGGCAGCTCTCTGTGTATTTATCTCTGTTAGCCCTGTGTATACAACTCCGTTAGACATTTTTTTGAACCGGGCGGTATAAACTCTGACCTTTGTGTGTATGCTGGTTGACTAGGAATAGGACTGAATGTATTATTGACATAAGTAATAACTAGCATAAAGACTGGGAACGGGAAGAGTAGGCGGTCAGCCCTTCAGAGAGCGGAATTGTAGTTGCTGTGAATTTCCGCAGGATGCAGCCCCCGAAGTCGCCCCGGAGTCGCCCTTCTGAGCTTGCCTCCATGTTTATGGAGACCAGGTTAGGATGTGGCCGGACGCAGCCGTTATCTGCATGAGTGTCGCGCTAAGCTTCCGGACCTGTAAGGGGTCCGAGGCAGGGGTTTATTTTTGAAATACAAGAAAGTATAGGTTTTACATTATACTTTATCCTTGTATTTCCGCTGAAACGGATACCGTCCCTTGAAGGACGGCACAGCCGTTTACACCTGATTAGCGCGAAACAAAGGTGGTACCGCGAAAGAATGGCCTTTCGTCCTTTGAGACGAAGGGTCTTTTTGTATTTAAATATAAGGATTTATATGTTTCACTCTATCAATTATCCTTATATTTCTCGCTGAAACGGTAACGTCCTTAGACAGGACGGCAAAGCCGTTTCCACTAGTCAGATCGTTACAGAATACAAAAAGCTTCTCATCATTTTCTCTAATGGAGGGTTCACAATGGCTGATAACAACAATACAGCAGCAGAGCTGACGAACCAGCTGGAAGCGGCAGAAGACACCGCTACTGCAAATCACAAGCAAAGCGATATGCCGACTACCTATGATCCGGGGTCGGCGGAGAAGAAATGGTATACTTACTGGATGGAGAACGGCTTCTTCGAAGCAGGCAAACGTCCGGATGCACAGCCTTACAGCATTGTTATTCCCCCGCCGAATGTAACAGGAATGCTGCATATCGGGCATGCGCTTGATTTCACACTGCAGGATGTTCTGATCCGTACCAAACGGATGCAGGGATTTGATACGCTGTGGCTGCCGGGAACGGACCATGCGGGTATCGCTACACAGACTAAGGTAGAGCAGAAGCTGCGCGAGCAGGGGATCTCCCGCCATGATCTGGGACGCGAGAAGTTCCTGGAGCAGGTATGGGCCTGGAAGGAGCAATATGCGGAGACGATTCACGGGCAGTGGGCCAAGATGGGCTTGTCGCTGGACTACTCGCGCGAACGGTTCACCCTGGATGAAGGAATGTCCAGCGGTGTCCGCCAGGTGTTTATTCAGCTGTACCGGAAAGGCCTGATCTACCGCGGCAAACGCATTATCAACTGGGATCCGGCTGCACGCACGGCTCTGTCGGATATCGAAGTTGAATATAAAGAGGTAAATGGCCATCTGTACCATCTGCGCTATCCGCTTAAGGATGGCAGCGGCTATATTACTGTAGCTACAACCCGGCCGGAAACGATGCTGGGCGATACTGCGGTTGCCGTGCATCCGGAAGATGACCGTTACAAGGATCTTATCGGCAAAACGCTGATCCTGCCGATTACCTTGCGGGAAATTCCGGTTATCGCTGATGATTATGTAGATAAGGAATTCGGCAGCGGCGCGGTGAAGATTACCCCGGCACATGATCCGAACGACTTTGAGATGGGCGTGCGCCATAATCTTCCACAGATTAATGTGATGGATGAAGGCGGAATTATGAATGCGGAAGCAGGCAAATACCAGGGACTGGACCGCAGCGACTGCCGCAAGGCGATCATTGCTGACCTGAAGGAGCAGGGCGTACTTGTATCCATTGAGGACCACGTACATCAGGTTGGACACAGCGAGCGTTCGGGAGCCGTAGTTGAGCCTTACCTGTCCACCCAGTGGTTCGTGAAGATGCAGCCGCTGGCAGAAGCGGCCATCGCAGCGCAGAAGGATGGCAGCGGTGTTAACTTCGTACCGGACCGCTTCGAGAAGACTTACCTGAACTGGATCGAGAATGTACGCGACTGGTGTATTTCCCGCCAATTGTGGTGGGGCCACCGTATTCCGGCCTGGTACTCCGAATCTACGGGAGAGATCGTTGTTGCGAATGATGAAGAAGAAGCGCGCACAATCAGCGGTCTGACGGACCTGAAGCAGGATGAGGATGTTCTGGATACCTGGTTCAGCTCGAACCTCTGGCCGTTCGCTACACTGGGCTGGCCTGATGAGAACAGCAGCGACTATCAGCGTTACTATCCGAACAATGTGCTGGTTACCGGCTACGATATCATCTACTTCTGGGTAGCCCGCATGATCTTCTCGGCTCTGGAATTCACCGGACAGAAGCCATTCTCCGACGTGCTGATGCATGGTCTCGTACGCGATGCTGAAGGGCGCAAAATGTCCAAATCACTCGGCAACGGTATCGATCCGCTGGATGTAATCGAGCAGTATGGTGCAGACGCTATGCGCTACATGATTACTACAGGCAGCACAGCCGGTCAGGATCTCCGGTTCCGGATGGAAAAGGTAGAGCAGGCGCGGAATTTTGCCAACAAGATCTGGAATGCCTCACGCTTTGCACTGATGAATCTCGAAGGTGTTTCTTTTGAAGATATTGACATCACAGGTGAGCTCAGCACGGCGGACCACTGGATTCTGCACCGCCTGAACGAAACTTCCCGCGATATTACGCGTCTAATTGACTCGTACGAGTTCGGCGAGACCGGCCGGCTGCTGTACAACTTCATCTGGGATGATCTGTGCGACTGGTATATCGAATTCGCCAAGCTCTCGCTGTACGGAGCGGACGCGGCTGCGAAGGCCAAGACACAATCGGTTCTGGCCTATGTACTGGACCGCACGCTGCGCCTGATTCATCCGTTCATGCCGTTCATTACGGAAGAAATCTGGCAGCATCTGCCGCATCAGGGCGACACCATCACGCTGGCTGAATGGCCGAAGTATGATTCTGCGCTTGAGAATCCGCAGGCAGTGGCAGAGATGAACCTCCTGATGGATGTTATCCGTGCCGTTCGTAATATCCGTGCGGAAGTGAACGTGCCGATGAGCAAGAAGGTAGAACTGATTATCAAAGCCGGGGGTCAGGAAACCCTGGACATTATTTCCCGCAACGACAATTACATCGGGCGCTTCTGCAATACCTCTTCCTTCGAAGCAGGGCTTGCGCCGCAGACACCGGATAAAGTGATGTCTGCTGTGGTTACAGGAGCCGAGCTGCTTCTGCCGTTATCAGGACTGATCGACATTGAACAGGAAATTGCCCGTCTGGAAAAAGAAGTCCAGACACTGAACAGCGAGGTTGAGCGCGTGGAGAAAAAGCTCGGCAATCAGGGTTTTGTCGCCAAGGCGCCAGCAAAAGTCATCGAAGAGGAGCGGGCGAAGCAGGCGGACTATTCTGATAGACGCGAGAAAGTGCTGGCCCGTATCGCAGAGCTGAGAGGATAAGGGATATGGAAGAGATCACCCGGAGCGGCGGTGCCGCTCCCTTAAGTTCTTATACAGAAGCGGTAGACTGGATCAACAGCCTGATTCCTTTCGGAATCCGGCCAGGGCTGGAGCGGATAGAGCTTCTGATGGAGAAGCTGGGTCATCCGCACCGCAAGCTCAAGTTCATTCACGTGGCAGGGACGAATGGCAAAGGCTCTACCTGTGCTTTTTTGACCCGTGTACTTATTCAGAGCGGGTACACGGTGGGGACCTTTACTTCTCCTTATATCACGAAATTCACGAACCGTTTCCAGTACAATGGAGCAGATATTTCCGAAGAGACTTTGCTGGAACTCGTAAATAAACTGCGACCGCTGGTTCAAGAGATCGCGGGCGGTGAGCTGGGTTCGCCGACAATGTTCGAGGTGTCGACGGCACTGGCCATTCTCTATTATGGCGAAGTCTGTTATCCGGATGTAGTCGTATGGGAGACAGGTCTTGGGGGAAGGCTGGATGTAACGAATATTGTTACTCCGGTAGTGTCTGTAATCACGAATGTCGGACATGATCATACCGATGTACTCGGAGATACACTGGAGCTGATCGCCGGTGAGAAGGCCGGAATTATTAAGCCGGGCGTTCCTGCAGTCAGCTGCGTGAGCCAGCCGGAGGCCATCGCAGTACTGAAGGCTAAAGCGGCGTCTACCCGTTCTACTCTATATTTGGCTGGAGAAGATTTCAGCTATAGTGGTGTAGAGCTCAGGGACGGCCACCAGCATTTCACCTTCCAGGGTCCATTCCGCTCGCTAGAGCTTGATATCGCTATGAAAGGCGAACATCAGCTGGAGAATGCAGCGGGAGCTATGATGGTCCTTGAGGTGCTGCGGCAGTATATGGCCTTCATGCTGGAGGACGAGGATGTGCTGGAGGGATTCCGCGGTACATTCTGGGCCGGAAGGCTGGAGGAAGTAGGCACTTCACCCAGAATTATTCTGGACGGAGCACATAATCCGGAAGGTGCAGAGAGCCTGGCCAAGAGTCTTCCGCAGTTTGGGCCATACGGTAAATTAAATTTGCTCATGGGGATGCTGGCAAATAAGCATCACGAGTCGTATCTCAAGCATATACTGCCTATAGTGGATACGCTCATCCTGACCGAACCGGATTTCCGGAAGAAAATGGACGCGGAAGATCTGCAGGCCATCGCAGAAAGTCTGCGGAATAAATATGCCAAGGAAAACTTGGAAATCATAGTAGAACGTAATTGGGGCCAAGCGCTGCATCTGCTGCAGACGATCACAGCGGACGATGACCTTGCGGTCGTGTCCGGAACGCTGTATTTGATTTCTGATGTACGCAGTACGCTTTTACGGCAACCCGATTCTGAAAAAGGCTGGTGACGAACTGTTGGATACTACTGAACGTGTGCATTTTATAGGGATCGGCGGCTACGGTATGAGCGCGATTGCCCGGGTGATGCTGGAGATGGGATATACAGTTACGGGCTCTGACGTAGCTGCACAAGAGTTAACGGAGAAATTGATTGCCAAAGGTGCCAAGGTCTACATCGGACATACGGCCGAACAGGTCAAAGGCGCGGATCTGGTCGTATATTCTACGGCGCTTGCGTCGGATAACGTAGAATGGGTAGAAGCGGAGCGTCTCAAAATACCGATTCTTCACCGTTCGCAGATGCTTGCCCGTCTGCTGAATGAGCGCAAGGGTGTGGCTGTTGCGGGTGCGCACGGCAAGACTACCACCTCGTCGATGATTGCTCTGGTTATGGAAGACTGCGGAGTGGACCCTACGTATATTATTGGCGGGGAGATTATGAACGTCGGTACGAATGCCAAGGCAGGACAAGGGGAATTCGTCGTAGCCGAAGCGGATGAGAGCGATGGCTCATTCCTGCAGTACCATCCTTGGCTGGGCATTGTAACGAATATTGAAGCCGACCATCTGGAGAACTACGGCGGTGATTTCGGCCAGCTGAAGGAAGCTTATGTGCAGTTTATGAACCAGCTGCGTGAGGACGGAACGGCTATTGTGTGCGCGGATGATGAGAATGTGAAATCTCTGCTGCCTCAAGTAAAAGGTACGGTTATCACCTACGGAATTCATTCGGAGACTGCAGATTACACGGCGACCGACATCGTTCTGGGCGACCGCCAGGTGTCGTACACGATGAATCGCGGTACGGAGGTTCTGGGCCGTATTGAGCTTTCCATTCCGGGGCAATACAATCTGTATAATTCAATGGCGGCGGTAATTTCCTGTCTGAAATCCGGCATTGCCTTTGAAGCGATCGCTGCAGCAATTGTGAAATTCCACGGTGCCAAGCGGCGCTTCCAGGTGCTGGGAGAGATCAACGAGATTCTCGTCATTGATGATTATGCGCATCATCCAACGGAGATTCAGGCTACCATTAGTGCTGCCAAGGCTACAGGCAAACGGATTATCGCCGTGTTCCAGCCGCAGCGCTACACGCGTACCTTCTTCCTGCTGGATGCGTTCAGCCGTGCGTTCAGCGAAGCGGACGAAGTGATTATTACCGATATCTACTCGCCTGCCGGAGAGAAGCAGATCGAGGGAGTCACCTCCGCGAAGCTGGTGGAGCTGATTGTGCAGAACAGCAACGCCGGTGCACGGCATCTGCCGACGAAGGAAGCTGTGCTGGCTGACCTGCAGGACCGCATTGCTCCCGGTGATCTGGTGATTACAATGGGTGCGGGTGATATCTGGAAGGTCGGGTATGCTCTGGCTGATAATCTGAAGAATCGTGAATAAGGCTTAGGCCGTTCTATGCAGATTACACATATCTCTTTACAGTAATAGGATAGCTAGGCATTTTAACAGAAACGGTTTCCGTTCCTTGAATAAGGACAGCGAAGCCGTTTCTTCTTTTTATGTCTGGAGGTATCTGGCGGTCTAAGAAATTAGAAGTGAAATTACACCGCCATTTTGCCGATATAGCTTGTGAATGATATTGTCCTCAATTAAAAGAAGGTATTCCCGCATATTTGGTGGTGTACTCATGAGCTTTCAGCTTGATATTAATACATTGTTGTACTTGTTCATCTTGGGGAACTTGTTTTCCGGACTGCTGATTACCTTCTACCGCTACCATTTCGCCAAGGATACCGCCTCGGTCCTTTTTATAACTGCAAAGTGGCTTCAGGTCGTCTTCTGGGGCTCTATTCTGCTATGGGATTATATTCCCCATTGGATCGCCATACCTCTAAGCAATGCGCTCATTCTGGCTGGAGGAGGTCTGGAAATTTCGGCCCTGCTGATGATGATGGGGATGATGGACCGTAAGGCGAAGCTCTATTATTCGGGGCTGGTTGCGGGCAGTGTTCTGAGCTTTTGTATCGTCGCCCTGTTCTTTAACCATGCGAACCTGCGGGTGGCCACGACCTCGCTATGGGTAATGCTGTTTGTGATCTACCCCGGGTACCGTTTGACGGCGGGGAAAGAACGTTCTCCGCTCCAGAAAATAATGGGTGGCGTATTTTATACCATTGCTGCCGTGATGCTGTTGCGGTCCTTTGTCGCGCTGATTCTGGAACCGGAGATGGGGCCGCTGACAGCTAATCCGGCACAGTATTTGTATTACCTGGGGATGTTTTTGATGCTGGTCGGGGGAATTGCGGCTTTCATCCTGCTCTCCAATGAGCATTCATATGAGAAGCTGAAGCGCATAGCCGCTTATGACAGCCTTACCGGAATCCTTGGCCGCAGGGCTTTTCTGATAGAGGCTGAGCTGAAGCTGGCGATGGCCGCAAGAAAGCGGGAATACTGCTCAATGCTGCTGCTGGATCTGGACCATTTCAAAATAGTGAATGATACATATGGACATGACAAGGGCGATGTAGTACTCCAGGATTTCGCGCTTACCATTGAGAGCCGGCTGGGAATCGGTGACTTGTTCGGCCGGGTTGGCGGCGAAGAATTCGCCATTATGCTCTATGGGCAGGATGTGGAGAACAGCAGCCGCAAGGCGGAAGAACTGCGCCAAGCCGTCAAGGAGGCTTCGGGAGACAGTCTTGCCGGCGGGTACACCGTAAGCATCGGAATGATTACAGTGCTTCCTGATCAGCAGACCGCCTTGAATACCTTGTACAAGCTTAGTGACAGAGCCCTGTATCAGGCGAAGCAGGACGGACGGGACCGTGTGGTCAGAGCCGGGTAAAAGAACGGGATTATACACATCATACATATGACATCAATGAGCAAGGGGGTGGACGCTATGGCTGCCAGTTTGGATTTCAAGACACTGCTGGCGTGTCTCTTTTTTGGTAATTTCTTTACGGTTATGCTCACTCTGGCTTACCGGTCGCGTTATCCGAAAGATGGTACATCCCTGCTGTTCCTGACCGCCAAAATTCTGCAGCTGGTGATTATGATCCTTCTGCTGTTAAGGGAATATCGTGAATTTAAGGTTGTGCTTCCCTGCATTATTCTCTTGAATCTGGCCGGTGGAACCGCAGAAATCTTCGCGCTGCTCAAGATGCTGGAGGTCCATTCCGAACGGATAAAGCGGATTTATTATACACTAACCGGATGTGCCGCACTTGCTCTGCTCCTCCTGTATCTGCTGTCTCCGGACGTACCGCGGCTAATTGCAGCTGCCTCGCTTGCCGGGGCACTGCTGCTGATCTATCCTGCGTATATGCTATGCTGGAAAGTGAAAAAAACACCGCTTCAGGAAATTATGGGCTTGCTCTACGGAATTGTTATCCTCTCGATGCTCTGCAATGCAAGCAGACTGGTATATCCTCCGCCTGAGGGCTCACCCATTGGTGAGTGGATGCAAGTCTTTTTCTATATTGGAATATACCTGCTGATGTTTCTCGGAACCGCCGGCTTCATGCTGCTCTCCAGGGAGCAGTCCTATGCTGAACTGGAGCGTGCAGCCACATACGATGAGCTCACCGGCATTCTTAACCGCAGAGCCTTCGTGCTGCGTGCCCGGCCCCTGATTGCTGCGGCTGCCAAGGAGATCGCGCCCTTCTCTTTCCTGCTGCTGGATGTGGACCATTTCAAACAGGTGAATGATACCTATGGCCATGACACGGGTGACAAGGTGCTGCGCGACTTTGCCCGCAGAATTGAGCGCCAGCTTGGCAACGGGGACCTGTTCGGACGGTTCGGCGGCGAAGAATTCGCTGTGCTGCTGCACCGGGCGGATGAGGAAGCGAGTGGGGAAGTGGCTGAGCGGCTGCGCCGGTCCGTGCTGGACGCCACCATTGATGGGATAACGCTCTCGTATACAGTGAGCATCGGTCTGATTACGATCGTCTCGGGCGAGCGCGTCCCGCTCAATACCTTGTACAAACTGAGCGATACCGCCCTGTACCAGGCGAAGCAGCGCGGACGCAATTGTGTGGTCCGCAGCCAAGGCCATGCAGCGAGGGAGCTTGAAGTACATTCCTGAATGTACTGACCATAAGTCTAAACTGCAATTTAAATAAAATCACATAAATCAGGAAAAACAGCGCTTCTCCCTTTACTGGAGCAGCGCTGTTTTTGTGTCCGGGCTTCGTGAAATGACAGTTTTTTGAAATTATTTTCGCATTAGCCAAGAAACGACAAAACTCCGCAGAACTTTGGGGTAATATATGCTAGATACCTGGCACTGCCAGACACAGACAGATAAATGGAGAGTAGGAGAAAAAGCCATGAGGGAAAAATTGCTGTTCATATCTGCAGAGAATCCATTTCCGCAGGATAGCGGTGGCAAGCTGAGAACGGGCAATATTCTGAATATTTTACTCGCCAAATACGATGTGGATCTCTTAACGTATTCAGGTTCCAAAGATACGGAGGCCATACCGTCCCTTACCGTGCATAAGGTGAAGCGCACAATGAATTACCGCAAGGCGATGCTTCGCTCCTTGTACAAATGGCGCAATTGCTCTTATATGAGCCATGTAGATGTGGATATGAAAGAGAAGATTACAGAGCTCTGCGTACAGCATGCGTACAGCCATGTTTTTATTTCGCACAGTCTGCTCGGCTGCTGCATTGACATTGTGCGCCGTTCCCTGCCTGGCACTGTTATAATCACGGACGCGCATAACTTCGAGAGCGGATTGTCTGCACAGCTTGCCCGCAGGAAGAGGGGGATCGCCAAACTCTTTTATTCCCTTAATGCGGTATGGACGCGCAGAGATGAGCTTAAGCTGATGGACAAGACCAATCTGCTGCTTACAACATCCGAACAGGACGGGCTGAGCTTTAAGGCACTTTCTTTTAAAAATTCTTTCAAGGTCCACGTAATCCCTAACTTCATCCGTATGGGCGATTATCGGACAAATACGCTTTTTCCGAAAGAGCCGTGGATTATTCTTCCGGGCAATATGAACTACTTCCCGAACATTAATGCAGCTACCTATTTCTACCGTCAGATCTATCCGCTTATCAAAGCCAAGGTTCCGGGCATCAAATGGTATATCGTCGGCCGGGATGTGCATCCGGAAGTTGCCGCTCTGGCGGACCAGGACCCTTCCATCATCATCACCGGATATGTGGACAGTGTGGCGGACTATATACGGAAGGCGCAGGTTGTGATTGCCCCTCTGCAGGAGGGCAGCGGAACACGCCTGAAGATACTGGAGGCCTGGGCGCTCAAGACTCCTGTCGTTTCAAGCACCAAAGGAGCAGAAGGGCTGCTGTATGAGCATTCCGCGAATATTATGATTGCCGATGATCCGGTTACGTTTGCCGAAAGCGTGACTCAATTACTTCAGGATCACGAAAAGGGAGTAGTGCTTGCGGACCGTGCCTACCAGACCCTGCTGGCTAACTATGAGGCGGAAAGTGTCCGGGAAAAGCTGCTAAGTCTTGTCTAATTGTAAGGGGAATACAAAAAAAATATTATTTCATCCCATAAATCGACAATCTTTTTCCGGGAACTGCGTTACTATTGATCTACATCTAAAGATTCATAAATGAAGGCTGGATGTAATCCGGCCTATTTTTCTTTGTATACAATAATAACCATTTACATAGAACCAAGGAGCTATAGCCATGAGAGAGAAAATGCTGTTCCTATCAGCCCAGAGTCGTTATCCCGAAGATTTAGAAGGAGAAATAAGAACAGAGAATTTTCTTGATATTCTGCTGGAGCGGTTTGATATTGATCTGCTCGAGTATTGTCATTGCCGCCGGGAGCCAGTGGTAGAGTCTGGACCTGCGCTTACGGTGCACCAGGTGAAGAGGTCTTCTGCTTCACAGAGGTCACTGCTGCACCCGCTGAACAAGCTGCGCTCACATTCTCCGCTGATCGGTACTGACAAGTCTTTGCGGGCGGAAATCACAGAAATGTGCCGCTTGAATACATACAGTCATGTGTTTATTTCGTATTATATGCTGAGTAATTGCCTGGATATTGTAGCCTCAATGCTTCCGGAGGCCGTCATCATTACAGATGCCCACCGTTTCGGGAGCAGAATGCTGGAGAATAGGGCAGCCGGCAAACGCGGAATTAGCAAAAGCTATCATAAGCTGAATGCCGCACTGATCCGCCGGGAAGAGCGCCGATTAATGAACAAGACCAGTCTGCTGCTGACCGCTACAGAATGGGATGCCCTTTCTTTTAAGGCATTATCCTTTGCGGATGCAGGCAAGGTGCATGTAATTCCGCCTTACATTGACCTGAAGGAGCCTGCTTATGCCTCCGGTGAGACCGTAATCAAGGAGAAATCCATAGTCCTTCATTGGAATATGAATACCGGCCAGGGCAAGAATGTGGCTTTATTGTTCTTAAAGAAGATATACCCGCTGGTCAAAGCTGAGGTGCCGGATTTCCGGTGCTATATGATTAGCGATAAAGTACATCCGGAGGTTGCCGCCTTGGCCCGCAATGATGCTTCTATTGAAATTGTCAGGGAATTTGAACATACAGCCGATTACATCCGGCGGGCCAGCGCCGTGGTAGCTTCTTTGCGCGAAGGCTGCGGGGGGCAGATTAAGATCCTGGAAGCCTGGGCGCTGCGGACGCCGGTCGTCTGCAGCTTGAGCGGTTCGGAGGAATTAATCTGTGAGACGGGACGGGATATTCTGCTCGCAGGCACGAGTGCAGTCTTTGCCGGCCAGCTGGTGAAGCTGCTGACAACGCCTGAGCTGGGCTCCATTATTGCGGATCAGGCTTACCGGACACTGCTCAAGCATTACGCGGCGGAAGGGGTCAGGGAGAAAGTACTTAGTTTGGTGTAAATATATTAAAATAGCATATCCATCTCACATCTATCATATATTTCAGTATAGAACTGAAGATAGCGAGGTGGGAGCATTGAATAGCGGAAGAATGACATTCCGGTTTGATAGGGAGACGGCAGAACGTAAGGCGGAAATGGCAGACCGCCGTATAGGAAGAGAACCTGTTAGAGCCTTGGAGGTTGAGGACAGGGAACAGCGTGAGGAGATCAGAACGGCCCCGAATCTCCGTGCAGATGAATATATAGTTGATCTGGAGCGGGTGGAAATCCCCCGTGCAGCTGAAGTATCTTATATGAAATCCTCTGGTCCGCGCCGCCGCAACTGGGATGATTCAGATGGAGAGTATGATACTGGACAGTATTCATATCTCCCAGACTCAAGTACGCGCACAATTCCAGTTTATGCGGAGGTTTACAGGGACGATGATAATGCACCACCAGGTGAGCACTACCCGCTGTTTGAGGATGAGCGGGGCGCTGAGCAGGAACGGTTCGGGCAGTTCAGCACACACGGGAATCTGTATGGAGGCTCCTACCATACCCGCCGCCCTTCTTATTGGTGGAAGTTCGCTTTGTCAGTAGCAGGAGCATTAGGCACAGGAATCCTGCTCGGCTATGCAGCGCTGTCCTTCATCAGCGGCGGAGGGACGGGCACCGGGAATGGAAGCGGCAGTTCCGCTGTTCAGACGGGGATCGTTCAGAGCCAGAATGACACTGGCGGGGGAGCGGAAGCAGATATCACAGGCGTGCCGGTTGAAGGAACCGGTGAAGCGGTGGCAGTGCATGTTCCGGTACAGATTGCGGCGCAGAGCTATTATCTGCTCCAATACGGCGTATTCAGCACACCGGCTGGTGCTGCGCAGGCTCAGCAGGAGCTGCTTGCCGCAGGGCTTGCCGCAGGTCTGGACCCAGCGGACGGCAACCGGGTGTATGCCGGGATGTCGCCTGAGCGCGAGCAGGCCAAGCTGCTCAGCAGCGGTCTGAAGAATCAGGGCATCGAGCTGTATGTAAGGGAAGTGGCCTTGCCCGCTGTGGATCAGGTCAGCTATAACGGAACGGCGGAAGCAGTGGACAGCTATTTTGCAGTCAGCAGCCAGTTGTTGAGTGAGCTGAGCGGCCTGTCTGCTTCGCTGCTGAGCGGTATGGCCAGCGGTACAGACAGCTCAGCGGTAAGTGATCTTCATATGCAGTGGACCGAAACCGTCAAGCAGCTCGAGTCCGGGCTGTCTCCGGAAGGGAAGAGTATTGCCACCGGGCTGGAGAAATCCATGAGCCGGGGAATATCCGCACTGAACGAGTACGGCAAGAATAAGGCAGAGGGCCTGCTCTGGGAAGTGCAGGAGGCTATGATGAGCTTTTTGACCGGCCAGAAAAGTCTGCTGTCTGCGATAAGCTGAACGTTCACCCCATTGAATAAGATGTTGCCCATCCCCCGTACCGGCTGTTTGCCGGACGGGGGATTGCTGTGTTTCTCGCCAGTATAGCTGCTGCATGATAAATCAGTTGCCTATTGTGCCGGAGTCGGATAATGTTAGTGGACCACACCCGGCGGAGACTGGTGAAATCGGGCTTTATGCGGCACGGCTGTGGTAAACATTCCCTGAACGGATTTTGCGTTTGTATTGAACTCCGTTTCACCGTATAATAATTAGGGTGTCAAAAAATGGCGAGGGAAGACCAAAATGAAGAAGAAAAATGTAGGAACACTGCTGTTATTTCTAATTCTGGGCTGGCTGGCCGGAGCATGGATTGCCAAGCTGCTGGAACCTGTAAAAGCTCTGTCTTTTCTTACAACCTCGACTGTACTCAAGTGGTCGCCGCAAGCTGATTTGGACATCATAACCTATGACATCACTATCCATTTGAAATTGTGCCTGCTCAGTCTTGCCGGAATGATAACAGCTGTATGGCTGTACCGCAGACTGTAGCGTTCGCTGCCGGCATCTAGAAGGGACGTTTATTACAGTGGAGCATAACAACACGCGACACATTATTCTTGCTTCGGGTTCGCCGCGGCGGCGTGAACTGTTAGCCTCGCTTGGCCTGCCTTTCGAGGTTCTGGTCAGTGATGCTGATGAGAGTACGCCGCCGGAATGGACGCCTGAGACCATCGTGCGTAATCTGGCGGTGCGCAAAGCGGAGGCAGTACTCCCTGCAGCCGGAGACCGGGATGCTGTTATTGTCGGCAGCGACACGATTGTCGTGCTTGACGACAAGGTGCTCGGCAAGCCGGTGGACGAGCAGGACAGCGCTAAGATGCTGGCCATGCTGCAGGGAAGGACACATCAGGTATATACCGGGGTGGCCTGTATCGGTCTCGCAGAGGGTCGGACCCTGGTAGATCACAGGGTAACCTCTGTAACTATGAGAGCAATGAGCGAAGATGAAATCTGCGCCTACATAGCGACCGGGGAGCCTGCCGACAAAGCCGGCTCTTATGCAATACAAGGGCTTGGTGCCACCCTGGTGGACGAAATTGAAGGCTGTTATTTTAACGTGGTCGGTCTGCCGTTGTCGCTGCTAAGCGGCATGTTGTCCGGGTTCGGCATTTCTGTACTGAACCGGCAAGGATAGCAGGAAGAAAGAGGGTTAGGGATGGAGTCGCAAACATTTATGCTGCGTGACCTCCCCCATGAAGAACGACCACGAGAGCGCATGATGCATTATGGGGCGGAATCATTAAGTCAGGCGGAGCTGCTGGCAATTCTGCTGCGCACAGGTGCGCAGAGTGAATCGGCTATTCATATCGCCCAGCGGTTGCTGGGGATTACAGGCGGCCTCCGCGGGCTGGCGGACCTGAGCATTGAAGAACTGACAACAATCAAAGGCATTGGCCCTGCCAAGGCCGTGCAACTGAAAGCAGGCATAGAGCTGGGAAGACGGATGGCGAACTCCCGGCTTACAGAACCGGTTATCATCCGCAGTCCCCAGGACGCGGCGGAGATTCTGACCGAGCAGCTGCGTTATTTGCAGAAGGAGCATTTTATCTGCTTGTTTCTGAATACGAAGAATCATGTTATTGCGCAGGAAACATTGTCCATGGGCAGCCTTAACGCCTCCATTGTGCATCCCCGCGAGGTGTTCCGGGCAGCCATGAAATGCAGCAGCGCAGCTATTATATGCGCACATAATCATCCGAGCGGTGATCCGACGCCAAGTCCTGAAGACATCTCCTTGACCTCAAGGCTGATACAGGCAGGTGAAATTGTCGGCATCGACGTGCTGGATCACCTGGTCATTGGTGACAGCAGCTTTGTAAGTTTGAAAGAAAAAGGTTATATGTAATACAATTGTCTAGATCCACAAGGAAAAGGAGCATACAAGATGTTAGGTGGTTTTACGAAAGATTTAGGAATTGACTTGGGGACAGCGAATACGCTTGTCTACGTGCGCGGTAAAGGGATTGTTGTAAGAGAGCCTTCCGTGGTAGCCATTAATACTGATACTAAGACGATTGAAGCTGTAGGGGAGTCCGCCAAAAAAATGATCGGACGCACACCGGGCAACATTCGTGCCATTCGTCCGATGAAGGACGGGGTCATTGCCGATTTTGATACTACGGCAACAATGATCAAATATTTTATCCGCCAGGCACAGAAGCAGCGCTCGATGTTCCAGCGCCACCCGAATGTCATGGTCTGTGTACCATCCGGAATTACGGCTGTTGAACAACGCGCCGTTGAAGATGCAACGAAGCAGGCGGGAGCGCGTGAGGCCTATATCATTGAAGAGCCTTTTGCCGCTGCCATCGGAGCAGATCTCCCGGTATGGGAACCTACAGGAAGCATGGTTGTGGATATCGGCGGCGGAACTACCGAAGTGGCGGTCATCTCACTCGGCGGTATCGTAACAAGCCGTTCTGTCCGCGTAGCCGGCGATGAAGCGGATGAATCCATCATCCAATATATCAAACGCCAGTATAATCTCATGATCGGGGAACGCACTTCGGAGCAGCTGAAGATGGATGTGGGTTCTGCTCTGCCGCTCGAGAAAGCCGAAACTATGGAAATCCGCGGCCGCGATCTGGTAACGGGACTTCCTAAGACGCTGACTATTACCTCTGATGAGATCTGTGAAGCTTTGTCGGATACAGTGAATGCTATTGTTGAAGCTGTAAAAGTAACGCTGGAGAAATGTCCGCCTGAGCTTGCTGCCGACATTATGGACCGCGGTATTGTGCTTACAGGCGGCGGTGCGCTTTTACGTAACCTGGACAAGCTGCTGGCGCGTGAGACCGGAATGCCGGTTATCGTTGCCGAGAATCCGCTGGACTGTGTAGCTATTGGTACAGGCAAGGCACTCGAGAATATTCATTTGTTCAAGAGCCGCAGCAGTTCGAGTCTCCGTTCCAAACGCTAGGACAATTCTGACCTGTGAACGTCAACCCCTGATGTGGGAGAAATTCGGTTGTTAGAGGGTGTTGAAACTGTTTAAGCTGTTTAATAATAAACGTTTATTTATATTGCTGATTACACTGGTCATGTTTATCGTGGTGATGGGCTTCAGCCTGGGACAGAGGAAAAACTTGTCCTGGCCGGAGAATTTCCTCAGAGATACGACCGGATTCGTGCAGAATTTGTTCTACAAGCCCGCTGGATACGTAGCGGGCTTGTTCCAAGATATCGGGAACCTGCATGATCTGGCTGAAGAGAATAAGCGGCTCAAAATACTGGCGGCGCAATACGCCCGGGATAAGGCGCAGTATAACTTCATTAAAGCCCGGAATGAGCAATATAAAATAGATCTTCAATTCACTGAAGCTCAAAAGAATCTGTATAACTATGAGTATCATATCGCTAACGTAGTCAGCCTGACGACAGAGCCAAGCAACAACATGCTGGTCATTGATCTCGGGGCTAAGGACGGCATTAAGCTGAATATGTCCGTGACCTCCGTTGAGGGACTCGTTGGAGTAATAAGTAACGTGAGTAATTTCACCTCCACCGTCAAGCTGATGACGATGATGGATATCAATGATCCCAACTCCCAGCCGGCGATTGCGGCAACGGTGTTCAACAAGGAAGGCGAAACCTTTGGGATGATTGAGAAATACGACCAGCAGACCGGTATGCTGATGATGAACAAAATTCCGGCAGGAAATCCGGTTGCCAAGGATGACCTGATCATCTCTTCCGGCATCGGCGGACTGTATCCGCTCGGAATGACCATCGGTACGGTTCAAGAGGTGAAGACTGGGGAGTTTGGTTTAACCTCTACTGCAATCATTAAGCCGGCGGCAGGATTCCAGGACTGGAAGGAACTCTTCGTTGTCTTTACGGAGGAGCGTGCGGAATAGTGAGGATGCGCAGATCCGTTCTAATTCTATTGTTGTTCCTCTTATTTATCCTTGAAGGCACTATTCTCCCCTGGCTGATTCCGAATGCCTGGGAGATGCGGATTATCCCTGATCTCGTGTTCATTGTAATCCTGTTTGTGACGGTATACCATCACCGGCATACGGCACTTATTCTTGGTTTATCCTTCGGAATGCTGCATGACGTGGTGTTCTATGGCCGCATTCTTGGGGCACATTCTTTTGCAATGGGATTATCCGCATATCTGATTGGTCTGATATTCCAGATTCCGCGTGCACCGCTGCCGCTGATGATGACGGTGGTGCTGCTGGGCAGCCTGCTGGAGGACAGCATGCTTTTTGCCATTTACAGTGTCTTTAATCTGAGTAAAGAACCCTATAACTGGGCGCTCCTGCACCATATGCTGCCTACTATGCTGTTTCATTTTGCTATCGGCTTGCTTCTCTACATCCCGCTCCGGCGCCAGCTGGAGCTGCTGAAGAAAGAGACCCGCAAAGAAGAAGCTGCTTAAGCCGCTGCTGCATTTTCTTATCCCATAAAGAAGGAATTTGCCCGGCCCGGCACGAATGAATGAGGATGGGGGGACAGGCATATGACAGTTAAATCCAAGCATGTAAGGATTAAGGGCATCAAGGATGGCCTGGTATTCCTGCTAGACGACAAGTGTCCCTTTGAAGATCTCTTAAGCGAGCTTCGCTATAAGCTGGAGCACAGCCATCAAAATATTCTGACCGGACCGATTGTGCATGTGGACATCAAGCTGGGCAACCGTCCTGTTACCGAAGAAGATAAAGAGGCAGTTCTGGATATCCTCAAAAGCCAGGGGAATTTATTAATCCGTTCCGTTGAAGCCTTGGAGGACCCTGAAGAGAAGGATACGGAAGCATTATTTATGATGAGCGGAATGCTCCGTTCCGGCCAGGTACTGCATCATGAGGGCAATCTGCTGTTTCTCGGCGATGTGAATCCGGGGGGAACCATTACCTGCTCGGGGGATATCTATATTCTTGGAGCGCTTAAAGGGATGGCACACGCCGGAATCAACGGCAATCAGGAAGCGATTATTGCGGCTTCGCTGCTGGCTCCTACCCAGCTCCGGATTGCTGATATTATCAGCAGACCGCCGGACGAATGGGGAACCCGGGAGAGCAGCATGGAATTTGCCTATTTATCAGACGGTGCTATGCAAATCGACAAAATTCATAATATAGTCAAATTACGTCAGGATTTAAATGTGTTTAAAGGGGTGTAGCCTCCATGGGAGAAGCGATTGTCGTAACCTCGGGCAAAGGCGGAGTTGGCAAAACAACCACAACAGCCAACATTGGGACCGCGCTTGCATTGCAGGGCAAAAAAGTATGTCTGGTCGATACTGACATTGGACTGCGGAATCTGGATGTAGTCATGGGGCTGGAGAACCGGATCATTTACGATCTTGTGGATGTGGCGGAAGGCCGCTGCCGTCTGAATCAGGCGCTGGTCAAAGACAAGCGTTTTGAAGAGCTGTATATGCTGCCTGCAGCCCAGACCAAAGACAAGACCTCAGTCACACCGGAGCAGGTCAAGGATATTATTCTTGAACTCAAGAAGGAATACGAATATATTCTGATCGATTGTCCGGCCGGGATTGAACACGGCTTCCGCAATGCCATTGCAGGGGCCGACAAAGCTATTGTGGTCACTACTCCGGAGCATGCTGCGGTGCGGGATGCGGACCGGATCATCGGTCTGCTGGAGCAGTCACATGTGGAATCGCCGAAGCTGGTGGTCAACCGTATCCGTCCGGGTATGGTGAGATCCGGCGATATGCTGGATATCGAGGATATTCTGCAGGTGCTCAATATTGATCTGATCGGGATTGTACCTGATGATGAGCTGGTCATCAAGGCGGCGAACAGCGGTGAACCTACCGTGATGAATCCGAATTCTTCAGCAGCAATTGCTTACCGCAATATTGCCCGGCGTATTCTTGGCGATGCGGTGCCGTTGATGCAGCTGGACCAGAAACCGGGTGCTTTTAAGAAGTTCAAGAAATTTTTTGGAATGGGCTGAACCCTGGCCAGGCACTTGTTTATAGCGATCTTTCGTCTTAACCCGCCTGCTGAGAAATCCTTGGCGGGTTTTTTTGTGCGAATATACGGAGTAAGGCCGGTACAATCACTTACGCTTGGTAGTTATCTCCCCCCAGGGCTTGTTCTAAAGCAGCTTCCGCTACTCATAAAATGGAAGTAAAACAAGCCCGTCCGGAGGGATCAATATGGAATACGAGAGAGATATCAAAAATCGCCGTAAGAAACGTATACAGAGCTTATTAGAGGATCAGACCGAAGCCGGATCAGCGCCTGCGCTTTTCACGCTGCCTGACAACACTATCCCATTCAGGGAATGGGGGGCGGCTCCCCGAAATGAATTCACTGCTTCAACGGAACCTGATCCTGAGGTGATGTGGAAGAAGCAGCGCAGCAGCTGGGAGGACGAAGGCGGGGATGGGCCGCGCTTTGGCGCAGGTTTCATGCGGAGGACGATAGCCAGCCTGCTGGTCTTCGGAGCGGTGTGGGGAATCTTCGCAGTGAGTGAGCCGTGGGCCGTGAAGTCGCAGTATTTCATCACTGGCGCCCTCAGTAATGATATGGATTTCGCTGCAGTGCAGGTGTGGTATGAGGAGCATTTCAATGGAGCCCCTTCGTTCATTCCGATCTTCGGAGATAAAGAGGTGCCGGCAGAGAAAGTGACAGCCGTTCATGAACTGAGCGCCCCCTTGGAGGGAAGCATTGTGCGTCCCTTTGCCGCGTCCCTTAAGGGGGTCGAAGTGATACCGGCAGATGATTCAGGCTCGAGTGTCACAGTAGAAAGTGTAGATACGGGCCGCGTATTGTCCGTGTCCAAAGAAGCACAGGGAGGCATCCGGATCACCGTCCGCCATACCGGAAATATAACGGCGGAATACGGCCATTTGAGCGGGACGCGGCTCGCGGTGGATGACTGGGTACAGAGCGGAGATGCAGTAGGCTGGATTCAGGGGACAGAGGATGCACAGATTCCGATGCTTTTTTTTGCGATTATGAAAGACAAGTCTTATATTGATCCTGCTGAAGTGGTATCGTTTGATTAGGATCTTCGGTATTGAGCTGTCTCTGCATCCGCTCTTCGTGCTGATTCTGTTTTTCTCCGTGCTTACCGGACAGTTCCTTGAAATTATTACTCTGTTTTCAATTGTATTTATCCATGAACTCGGACATGTATGTGCGGCACTATTGACCGGGGTTACCGTCAAGTCCGTGCAGCTGCTGCCGTTCGGGGGAGTTGCGGTCATAGAGGATCATGGACGGCTAACAGCCGGACGTGAAATGGGGATTGCCGTTGCCGGACCGCTTCAGAACGGGATTATGATCCTGCTGGCGCTGGCGCTCAAGCAAGCGGAGTATGGCAGCAGTGCTTATCTGGATTATTTCATCGGGGCCAATGCCATGATCGCGCTGTTCAATCTGCTGCCGGTGCTTCCGCTCGACGGAGGCAAAATCCTGCAGGCAGCTCTAAGCCTGCTGCTTCCGTATTATTACACCCTGCTGTGGATCGGCAGAGTCAGTATTGCGGCCAGTCTGCTTGTTGTGGTGTTCGCCCTGCTTCCGCTGGGAACCGGCGGCGGACTCCGTCTTAACCTGCTGATGATTGGTGCCTTTCTGCTCTATTCCAATGTAACGGACCAGCGCAACCTGCCTTACCGGTTTGTTGCCTTTTTGATGAACAGGGAACAGATCTATGAGCGGTACCTGCAGTCGGAGAGCGTTGCCCGGCCAATAGTTGCGTTCTCTGCGAAACCTTTGGATGATATATTGCGTCTATTTAAACGTAACCATTATCATTTTATCTATGTAATGAACGATGACAGGGATATAGTGGCTGTTCTCCCTGAGCAGCGTCTGATTTCTTCTTATTTCGGAATATAAAGCTAGAATGATTCAAACCAGAGGTGAAGCCATGAAACAAATGATCGTTCACTGCACACAGCATATTACTCGTATGGCACTTCTGGAGAACGGGAGGCTGGTGGAATATGCGGCTGAACGCGATCAGCAGCAAGGTCTGGTCGGGAGTTATTATAAAGGTCGGGTTATGAATGTGCTGCCGGGTATGCAGGCGGCTTTTGTAGATATCGGACAGAAAAAGAATGCCTTTCTGTATGTAGACGATGTGCTGCATCCCCATCTGGAGAAGCAGCCGGAGGTGAAGCCCTCTATTGAGACGCTGCTGCAGCCCGGTCAGGAGATCGTCGTCCAGGTTAGAAAAGAGCCGCGTGGCGGCAAGGGGGCGCGGGTGACTACCCATTATACCTTGCCCGGACGCTGGATGGTGTATATGCCTTTTGCCGAGTATGTCGGGGTTTCCAAAAAAATCAGCCGCGAATCCGAGCGCAGCCGGCTTAAAGGAATCGGCGAACGGTTGCGCCAGGGTGAAGAAGGAATCATTATGCGTACAGTCTCCGAAGACGAGCCTGTGGAGGCTGTTGAAGGGGATCTGGCCTTTTTGCGGGCCCAGTGGGAAGTAATTACCCGGCGGGCTAAGGAAGCGGACGCGCCGGCTTTGCTGCACTGTGATCTGAGCATCGTTCAGCGGTTTATCCGGGATGCCTTCAACCCGCAGCGTGATGAGCTGATGATTGATTCGGCCAAGGCGGTTAAAGAGGCGGAAGCATTCCTTACAGATATGGCTCCCGAAGGGTACAAGCCTGTAGGATTCTACCGTGGACAAGAGTCCATCTTCTCGGCATATGGTGTGGGAGATCAGCTCCATAAGAGCTTCAGCCGCAAAATCATCCTTGAAGGCGGGGCTACGCTCATTTGGGATGAGACAGAGGCGCTCACCGTTATTGATGTGAATACGGCTCAGTACACCGGCGGGACGAACCTCGAGGATACTGTAACACGGACCAATCTGCTGGCGGCGGAAGAGATCGGGCGGCTTGTCCGTCTGCGGGATACGGGCGGCATTATTATCGTTGATTTCATTGACATGGAGCGGGAGGAGCACCGGAAGCAGGTCATCGCGAAGCTGGAGAGCATCATCAGCCGTGACCGCACCAAGACGCATATTCTCGGCTGGACCCATCTGGGCCTGCTGGAAATGACCCGCAAGAAGGCAAGGCATGATTCGGCCGGATTTGCTCCGGTGATCTGTCAATGCTGCGGCGGGACCGGCAAAGTAGGGACATGGCTGGAGTAGGGCAGTTTTTTCACGCTAAGAAGGTACCGTCTGTTAAAAGGATGATAAAGCCGCTTTCTACTTGACTTAGGCTAATTAGTATGATAATATCTTCAAGTATGTGTTTGGTTGTTAAATTCCTGCACATGCTGTAACCGCTCCGATCGGGTATATCAAGTGCAATTCCTCCGGGGGTTGCCACCTAGACTAGGCGAGTCTGAGACATGAGGAGGTGCAAGTACAATGTATGCAATTATCGAAACTGGCGGTAAACAATACAAAGTCCAAGAGGGCGACGTGTTGTTCATTGAGAAGCTGGAAGCTGAAGACGGCGCAAGCGTAACGTTTGACCGTGTCTTGGCTGTTTCTAACGAAGGTGGTTTGACTGCAGGAACTCCGCTGGTAAGCGGCGCGTCTGTAACAGCCAAAGTCGAGAAACATGGTAAAGGTCATAAGGTTGTAGTTTACAAATACAAACCTAAGAAGAACTACCACAAGAAACAAGGCCATCGTCAACCGTACACCAAAGTAACTATCGAGAAGATTCAGGCGTAAGAAGGTGCGTTAATGATTAACGTGCGGATTACACGGGCTTCTGCTCAAGGTGTCATTGTCGGTTTTGCCGTCAAAGGGCATGCGGAATACGCAAGGAATGGTAAAGACATCGTCTGCGCGGGTGTTTCGACCGTTACGGTTGGAACTGTGAATGCGATTGAAAGCCTGACCGGTGTAGTCCTGGATACTTCGATGAAGGATGGTTTTCTGAGTGGAACCCTGGTTCCCGTGAATGATCCTGAAGTCTCCGCCAAGGTGCAGCTTTTGCTGGAATCCATGGTGCTGATGCTCAAAGATATCGCTAAATCTTACAGAAAATTTGTTCAGATACAGGAAGTCATTATTTGAAGAAGGAGGTTGACAACATGTTGAAATTGGATCTTCAATTATTCGCATCGAAAAAAGGTGTAGGTTCCACAAAGAACGGACGTGATTCCCACTCTAAACGTCTTGGCGTGAAACGTGCTGACGGTCAAGCAGTAACCGGCGGCAACATCTTGGTTCGTCAACGCGGAACAAAAATCCACCCGGGCACTAACGTGGGCATCGGTAAGGATGATACACTGTTCGCACTTGTGGACGGCGTAGTGAAGTTCGAACGTTGGGGTCGCGATCGCAAAAAAGTGAGCGTGTATCCGGTTGATGTCGCTCCGGTAGCAGCGGCACTGGAAGCGTAAGCTTTCGGAACCTATTTAGATGAGAAGCCTCCGGCATGAGTGCCGGGGGCTTTTTTTGAAAATATTCGCACCTATAGAATTCAAGTCAAACACCCGGCAGGAATGCTGGTGATTGCAGGGAAAGCCTGTGTTATACTGGGAAATGGAAAATATCAAGCAAGATAAGCAACCGCTACATTGGAATGAATTTTGCGAACCGAGGGACGGGGAGAAAGAATGAAATCCTGGAAAATTATTGTCTGGGCAGTCATGTTATCCGCAGTGCTTCCTTTAGGTCTCGTGTATTGGCAACCCTCCCTTTTCACATGCCTGCTGCTCGGTGTATGGGTAGCGGCAGTGCTTGCATTCAGCTTTCTTTACAACCGGCGTCATTATGAAGAGGAACTGCGTATACAGGAGAAGACTCTGCAGCAGGCGGCAAACCGGACACTGAATCACCATCGTCATGATTGGATGAACGATCTGCAGGTGCTTTACGGATATATCCAGCTGGGCAAGCCTGATAAATCCGTGTTATGTGTGGAAAGAATAAAGGAGCGTATCGCGCTGGACAGCCGTATCGCCAAACTGGGGGTTCCTTCACTGGTATTCTACCTGCAATCCTTCCGTACCTACAGAAGCAGCCTGGAGCTGGAAATAGAGGTGGAAGAAGGGCTACAGCTGGAGGACAAGCTCAGTCCCGAAACAGGCGATGAGCTGACGTCTGTGATTATGCAGACCGTTAGGGCGTATCAGTACAGCGGACTTGCACCGCAAGGAGAAGCGCGGAAGCTTCGGCTCGGATTTTCACAGGAGGGAAGAGACATTCTTATCTCTTTCGAAGGTGAGGGAGATCATGGCAATCCCGAACTGCTGCAGGGGCAAATTTATAATATAGTACAAGGAAAAATCATGAAGGCGGAGCAGTTTCAGCCGAGCACAAGCTATGTAGAACTGCGTTTACCGCTGGAGATGTAAGGAAGGTGAACATTAATGTTCGTAGATAAAGCTAAGATTTATGTTAAGGGCGGCGACGGCGGAGATGGTCTCGTGGCGTTTCGCCGTGAGAAGTATGTACCGGAGGGCGGTCCTGCCGGCGGAGATGGCGGCCGCGGCGGAGATGTGATTTTCCGGGTAGATGAAGGCTTGCGTACACTGATGGATTTCCGTTATCAGCGCCATTTCAAGGCCGATAAGGGAATTAAGGGACGCAATAAGAGCCAGCACGGGGCGAACGCTGATCACATGATCGTGCGCATTCCTCCGGGAACTGTGCTGATCGATGATGATACCCAGGAGATCATTGCCGATATGACCCGTCATGGACAACAGGTCGTTGTGGCCCGCGGCGGCCGTGGCGGCCGGGGGAATACCCGGTTTGCGACTGCAAACAACACTGCGCCGGAGCTTGCCGAGAACGGCGAAGAAGGCCAGGAGCGTTATATCGTAATGGAACTGAAGGTAATGGCAGACGTAGGTCTGGTAGGATTCCCGAGTGTGGGTAAATCTACATTGCTGTCGGTAGTATCTGCTGCCCAGCCGAAGATTGGTGCCTATCACTTCACAACAATTACACCAAACCTTGGTGTAGTTGACGTTGGGGATGGCCGCAGCTTTGTTATGGCGGATCTGCCGGGCCTGATTGAAGGTGCGAGTGAAGGTGTGGGGCTTGGACATGAGTTCCTGCGCCACGTTGAACGTACACGTATCATCATTCATGTCGTGGATATGTCCGGCTCTGAAGGCCGTGATCCCTTCGAGGATTGGGTGATGATTAATGACGAGCTGAGGCAATACAACGCTGCCCTGATTGACCGTCCGCAGATTGTTGCGGCGAACAAGATGGATATGCCTGATTCCGAAGAGAATCTTGCCGCCTTCCGCGAGCGTGTGGCGGAGCTTCGTCCGGATCTTGAAATCATGCCGATATCCTCGCTTACCCGTCAGGGAGTGCAGGAACTGCTCTACCGGGCAACGGACGTGCTGGATAGTATTCCTGTCGCACCGGTCGTTGAAGAAGTGGCTGAAACTACTGAGCGCAAGGTGTACAAGCTGGAAGCGGAAGAAGATAATTCCTTCACCATTACCCGCGACAATGAAGCATTTGTAGTCACCAGTCCGCGTATTGAGCGGATGCTGAAGCGGATGCAGCTGAGTACACATGATGCTATCCTCAAGCTGGCCCGTACCTTGCGTCATATGGGTGTGGATGCCGAACTGCGCAAGCGCGGTGCTGTAGAAGGCACTATTGTGCGCATTGCTGATTTCGAATTCGAGTTTGTTGAGAACAGCAGCTACTATTAATATCTGCGCTTGTTGCTGAATGCTGTCAAGCGGCTTTGAATATGCCGGCTGTGTTTCCCGTGAGGGGACACAGCCGGCTTTTTTAATAGACAGGGGAATAAAAGAACTGCTTTTTATAAAGTCTGCTTTAAATATTTGGCTAAATTTACTACAATCATATGTGGGCCCGAGAACGGGAATAGGTCATGGGCGGACGGATTTATCTGCAACCGAATCCAAATAAGGAAATCCCCGTATATAATTAAGGGCAATAAGCACTAATTTCCAGCTGAACCAACCGATAATATAAATACAAACCTGTCATGAAAGAGGGAATAGGCAGATGGCAATTATTGAAGTAGTCAAATATGACGGGCCTGCAGGCGTCTTCGCCTGGAAATATCCTAATCAGGAGCTGGGCACATGGACACAGCTGATTGTGAATGAATCCCAGGAGGCGATTCTGTTCAAAGGCGGTGAGGCACTCGATTCCTTCACAGCGGGACGTCACACGCTCAGCACGGCGAACATCCCGATTCTGTCGAATGTAGTGAATCTGCCGTTCGGCGGCAAATCACCGTTTACAGCGGAAATATGGTTCGTGAACAAGATGAACTCTATGAACGTCAAGTGGGGGACAAGTTCGCCGCTGCAGCTGCAGGATCCCAAATACCAAATCATGATCTCTGTCCGCGCCTTCGGCCAATTCGGAGTCAAGATTGAGGATCCCCGCAAATTCCTGCTGAAGCTGGTGGGGACGCTGCCTTTATTTGATCAGGACACTATGGTGAGTTATTTCCGCGGGCTGCTGATGTCCAATATTAATGAACTGATCTCTTCTTATCTGGTGCACAAAAAAATCAGCATTCTGGAGATCAATGCCTATGTCGTAGAAATTTCGAAGCATATACAAGGCCGTCTGGCGTCGTCCTTCCTGGATAGCGGGATCGAGCTGAATAATTTCTTTATTGATTCCATTAACATTCCTGATAATGATCCGGCCATACTCCGATTGAAAGAGGCTTTAGCCAAAAAAGCAGAGATGGACATCATCGGCTTCACCTATCAGCAGGAACGCAGCTTCGATACCATGGAGGAAGCCGCAGGGAATCCGGGTAATTTAGGCGCCGGGATGATGAATACCGGCCTGGGGCTCGGTATGGGCTTTGGCCTTGCCGGACCTGCGACTGATATGATGAACAGGATGACACGCGGCATGTCACTGGACGGCGGTACGGCGGCAGCACCGGGAACAAATTCCAAATCCTGTGCAGGCTGTGGAACGCTTAACCCGGCAGATGCTCGGTTCTGTACCGGCTGCGGTCAGAGCCTGCAGCCGGTGCCTGCTGCAGCTAGCAGTACTTGCCGCAGCTGCGGCAAGCCGGTAATTCCCGGCGCCAAATTCTGCCCGCACTGCGGGGAGAGCCTGATCATTAAATGCACGGGTTGCGGGCATGAACTGCAGCCCGGACAGAAATTCTGCGCGGAATGCGGAACAAGGGCGGCTAATGGGTGAGCCGGATGAATAAACAGAGGTCTTACACGGGGCTTATCACTGTCATTTATGCTGCTGTTCTGGCGGTCACTGTTTTCTCCTTCTTCATGCTTGGATTTTCTGAGTCGCTGGTGCGTTTCATAGTGACTCTGCTTGCCGTATGCATTGCTGAGACTGCCGTATATGGTTATTGCGTATTTTGGCTGCGTTCCGCTCCTGATGTCAGCAGGACTTCACCGCTACTCCTGAGCGGGGCTTGGATTGTTGCCCTATATGTATTCGTGGTAATTGCTTTAGCTGTGCTGCTTGACTGGATTCTGGAACTGAGCCCGCTCTGGTATGCGGGAGTGCAGCTAGTTGTGTTGGTTACTGCTGTGGCTGTTCTGGAAGCGATAGGGTTATATGGCCGGAATGCAGCGTCACAGGAACAGAGGGATGCCGATGCCTCAAGGAATCTGCGGCGTTACCGGCAGGAACTGCGAGAGATTAGAGAGCTTGCGGGGAGCTGGAAGCATCCGGAATCCATTCGTTTGACTGAGCTGGTGGGTTCCTTAGAGGAAAGGTTCCAGTACAGTGATCCGGTTTCGAATCCGGAATTGGCCGCAACCGAGGATATGATAAGCCAGCAGATTTCTCTGCTTCATGATCATGTTGCCTTATTGCTTGTACTGAAGGAGCCGCCAGGCGGCTGGGAAGCGGAAACACAGGAATTGACGGATAGTATTGCCGGCACGCTCCAGCGGCGCAACCGGGAGCTGGCGGCACTTAAATAGGAGGAAGATTACGGAATGGGTATCGTGAATGAGCTAGAGGGACTGCTGCCGGGCCGGGAAGGCCAGCCGTCTGACGGTCTGCCCAAATATGAGCGGACAACATTTGACTATGTAACTATTGGAGTGGGCTACCTTGTGATGCCAATCGGCCTTGTGCTTGCTTTGATCCGCTTCTTTGGAACACATTACAAAAATTACCGCAAACCCGTCAACTACAGCCTGCTGTATCATGTTTTTGTAGGGGGTTTTGTACAGATGATGGGCTTTATCCTTTATTCGATATATAGTGACGACGGGATCGATGTCATGACGTTAATTATAATGTTAATCCTCTTTGCCCTTGTTCTGCTCCTGCCCGCGTCAGCTTTTGCCAAAAGGGCGGCCAAAGCCAGATTCCGCTTCTCACAGCTGGCTAATCAATATGTGCAGCTAATTACTGCGGGAAGAGTACGTTATATTGGGAATCTGGCTGACCGTACCGGCCAAAGTGAGAGCGATGTGAACAGAGATCTGATCTACCTCAAGAAGTATGGGGTGCTGGACTCCGGGCTGCTCTTCAGTGAGGGAGCGGATACTGAGCCTGATGCTCCGGTTAATCAGGCGGATTCATCGCCATTTTCTTCCCCGGGCGGACAAGCGGTATATCAGCCGCCAAGACCGCAGCAGCAGCCGAAGTCCATACGCTGCCCTGGCTGTGGTGCGCAGAATACAGTCTCCCCTCTTCAGTCCAAGAGCTGTGACTACTGCGGTACGACCGTCTCTTACAGTTAAGTGAAGGCTGTTCCTCCTGATTAACGGGTGGAATAGCCTTTTTTGAAAATTCAAGGTCACATGCTGTCAGAGGAAAAAGTGTTGCAATTTAAGTCTTCAATCCCGTATAATGTCCACTATGTACATACAAAAGTCTTTGGGGTGAGGACGTTCGTGAAAGAACGCTATTATTTGGTCCGGGAGGACATATTGCCCGATGCTGTACTGAAGACCATGCAGGTCAAGCAGCTGCTGGAAGCAGGAGATGCCAAAACGGTACACGAGGGCGTGGAGCAGGTTGGGCTTAGCCGCAGCGCTTTTTATAAATACAAAGACGGAATTCATTTAATTCATCAGCTGGAACGTGAGCGTATAGTAACCATCTCGATAGATCTGGAGCACGAATCAGGTATGCTCTCTAAAGTGCTGGGTTCAGTAGCTGTCCACGGGGCCAACGTGCTGACGATTCACCAGAGTATCCCGCTGCAGGGGCGGGCCAACGTGGTGATCTCTGTTGAAATTTCTCATTTAAATGAAGAATTAGGCGATTTACTGGATAGTCTAAAGGCAATCTCGGGTGTGAAGCGGGCGTTAATTATCGGCCAGGGCTAGTATTGCTTAACAAAACTTAAGCCTATGCTTACGAAGTGAGTTTTGCTTGAAGTGAATACAAGGAGCAGACGCTCGCAAAACTTTTAGGAGGATACAAATGAAGCCGGTTAAAGTGGGATTGCTGGGTTTGGGTACAGTAGGTACGGGCGTAGTCCGTATCGTTGAAGGGAATCAGGAGGATTTGAGCAGCCAGGTAGGCTCGCCGATCCTGATTGAACGTATTGCCGTGAAGAATACGGAGAAGCCGCGGGAAATTGAAGTCGATCCATCCAAGATCACCGATGACCCGTGGGAGGTTATCCGGGACCCGGAAATTGATGTCATTGTCGAGGTCATGGGCGGTATTGCGGGAACGAAAGAGTACATTCTAGAGGCGCTGGAGCGCGGCAAACATATCGTTACAGCCAACAAGGACCTGATGGCCCTGCATGGCTCGGAGATTCTGGCTAAGGCTCAGGAGAAGCAGTGTGATGTATTCTACGAGGCCAGCGTGGCTGGAGGCATTCCGATTATCCGTACACTGATTGAAGGATTCTCCTCCGACAAGATTATGAAGATTATGGGTATCGTTAACGGGACAACCAACTACATACTTAGCAAAATGAGCCAGGAAGGCGCGTCTTATCTGGATGTGCTGAAGGAAGCACAGGAACTCGGGTATGCTGAATCTGATCCAACCTCCGATGTGGAGGGTCTGGATGCTGCCCGCAAGATGGCGATCTTGGGCACCCTTGGCTTCCGGACCAACGTTGAACTCAGCGATGTCAGTGTGAGCGGGATTTCCGGCGTGAGCAAAGAGGATATTGCTTTTGCCAAGCGGCTGGGCTATGAGATGAAGCTGCTCGGCATTGCCGAACGCCAGGATGAAGAATTCAGCATCAGTGTGCAGCCTACGATGATCCGTGCCAGCCACCCGATTGCATCCGTGAACGGAGTATATAATGCCGTATATGTGTATGGGCAAGCTGTAGGGGAAACGATGTTTTATGGTGCCGGAGCAGGCGCAATGCCTACCGCAACCTCGATTGTGGCAGATCTTGTGGCTGTAATTAAGAATCTGAAGCTGGGTGTGAATGGGCTTAAGCAGATTGTCCCCTATAAGCAGAAGAAGCTGAAGAGCGATGAAGATATCTTCTACAAGAACTTCCTCCTCCTGCACGTAGATGACAAAGCGGGTGTGCTGGCGAAGATTACTCAAGTGTTTGCCGAATATGATGTCAGTCTGGATTCCGTAGTGCAGCAGGCTAATGCCAATAACCCGGATGCAGAAATCATTATTGTAACGCACAATGCCAGCAAGGCGAGTATGAATAAAGTAATGCGGCATTTAGAGCAATTGAACGTCATTCACCGCATCAAAAGCCATTATCGTGTAGAAGGCTGAGTACCGCATTCCGAAATTCATCGGCTGCGTGCAAATATAACGAAGGAGATTTCCCACGCCATGAGTATTTACGGAAGGTCTAGAGTAAAAGTCCCTGCCAGCACCGCCAATCTCGGTCCGGGATTCGATACACTGGGCATGGCACTGTCACTGTATGCCTGGATTGAGATGGAAGAGGCGGCAGAAACGGTATTTCACCTGTATGGTGATGAGATGAAGGGTATCGCCCGTGACAAAAGCAATCTGCTGTACAAGGTAGCCCAGATGGTGTTTGCAGAAGCCGGGGTTTCGGTCCCCGAACTATCCATCTCGATGTATTCAGAAATTCCGCTTACCCGGGGTCTCGGCAGCAGTGCTTCCGCGATTGTTGGCGCATTGGCCGCAGCTAATGCTATGATTGGTTCACCGCTTGGGTCTGCGAAGCTGTTTGATATGGCCACAGCGCTTGAGAAGCATCCTGATAATGTTGGAGCCTCCATCTTCGGGGGGATTATCACAGCAGCATGGGATGGGCAGCATGCTGATTATATCCGGATAGAGCCTCCACAGGCGCTGGAAGTGCTTGTGGTTATTCCTGAATTTGAGCTGGAGACAGTCAAAGCAAGAGGGCTACTGCCTGCCGAAGTTACAATGGGCGATGCTGTCCATAATATCAGCCGTGCCTCACTGCTAACTGCAGCACTATCCGCCGGCCGGCTCGATATGATTGGCAGAGCGATGCAGGACCGCCTGCATCAGCCGTACCGTGCTCCTATGGTGCCGGGTATGGAGAAGCTGCTTGCCGAGGCGCCGGGACGTGGTGCTCTGGGGATTGCACTAAGCGGCGCAGGCCCTACATTGTTATGTATGGTGGACCGTAGCAGCGACAAGAAGCAGGAACTGGAGCATTTCCTGACAGAAACGATGCAGGAGAACGGGATTCCTTCCCGGACTGTATGGCTGTCGCCATGTACTTCAGGTGTTACTACGGAGGTGCTTGAAAGAAACGGGATGCAAAACGGATCATTTTTGGATATGATAAAAGGAGAATTACAGTCATGAAATCAATAGCGGTATTGCCTCAGGGCTCGGTGTCGCATGAAGCGCTGCTGCATTTATTTGGGGGTAACCCGGTAAATATTGAGCATCATAAGCTGATATCCGATGTCTTTCTGTCTACGGCGAACGGAGTTACGGATTACAGTGTGATTCCGATTGAGAATACGATTGAAGGCTCGGTCAGCCTGCATATTGACTGGCTCATTAACGAGGTGAATCTGCCGATGCAGGCGGAGTGGATTTTTCCGTCGGTGCAGAATCTGATCGGTAATCCGCAGGAATTCACGGATGGGAGCGGACATAAGGATTATACGAAGATTGTCAAAATCCTGTCCCATCCGGTTGCTATGGCACAATGTCTGCAGTTCATCCGCAAAGCCGCACCTTGGGCGGAGCTGGAATCTGTGGGCAGCACTTCCGAAGCCGTTGAGATTGTAAAGAATAATCCCGGCAAGGGCTGGGCCGCCATCGGTACGTCACTGGGGGCAGCTACGCACGGGCTGGAGATCGTGGAGCGGCAGGTTACAGACCATAACAACAATTACACGCGTTTTGTACTTGTTGGCCAGGAGAAGCTGGAGCTCCCGCTAGAGAGCAGCGGGGACAAGACGAGTATTCTTGTGACGCTGCCTGAGGATTTTCCGGGTGCGCTGCATCAGGTGCTGGCTGCATTTTCCTGGCGGAAGCTGAATCTGTCGCGGATTGAATCACGTCCGACCAAGAAGAAACTGGGTACTTATTATTTCTATATTGATGTGCTGGAACCGATAGAGTCGGTGCTTCTCCCGGGGGCGATCGAAGAGATCAAGGCCTTGGGTTGCCAGGTACGGATTCTGGGGTCCTATCCCACATACACCTATGAGGAAGAGAAAGCGGAGGTGCAGTAAGTTCATGGCTGAACAATGGATCTATCTGGATGGACAACATGTAACGAAGGACAATGCTAAGGTATCTGTATTTGATCACGGCTTTTTATATGGAGACGGTATTTTCGAAGGAATCCGTATTTATAACGGCAACATTTTCAAATGCAAAGAGCATCTGGACAGGCTGTATGATTCGGCCAAATCGATTATGCTGGAGATTCCGCTGACGTATGATGAGATGCTGGAGGCTATGGCTGAGACTATCCGCCTTAATGAAATGCGCAACGGGTATATCCGTCTGATTGTTTCGCGCGGTCCCGGTAACCTGGGGCTTGATCCGCGCCGCTGTCCCAAAGCGAGTGTCATTATTATTGTAGAGCAGCTGGCGATCTACCCGGAACAGGCTTATCTGAACGGACTCCGTGCCGTGTCGGTATCCCAGCGCCGTAATATCCCGGATGCGCTGAATCCGAAGATCAAATCGCTGAACTATCTCAACAACATTCTGGTGAAGATCCAGTCTAATCTGGCGGAAGCCGATGAAGCGATCATGATGAATGCGCAAGGATATGTAACCGAGGGATCGGGCGACAACATCTTCATTATCAAAAGAGGAGTAGTCTACACGCCTCCCTGCTATTTGGGCGCGCTTGAAGGAATTACCCGTCTGGCGATTATCGAGCTATGTGAGAAACTGGGCTTGCCGCTGAAGGAAGAACCGTTCACCATGCATGATGTATATATTGCTGATGAAGTGTTCTTCACCGGTACCGCAGCCGAAGTTATTGCGGCCCGTGAAATTGATGGCCGGATTATCGGTTCCGGTCACGCTGGCCCGATTACCCTGCAGCTGCTTGAAGAATTCCGCAATGTTGTGGATAAAGACGGTTATAAGGTGTGGGGATAGTTCCTTAATAGTTATTCCGCAAACCAATGAATGAATATAGAAGCAATCCTCCCATGGAGCCCTGGGAGGATTTTTTTTGTATTAGGGATGTCATTCGCCCATGGGCTGCATAAGATGTAGTAACGAAGGAGGCGGCTGTACCGCATATACCATGCTGAAGTGCAGTAATCCCTGAACCGGGGGGCAACGTCGATCAACAGATACTTATTAGGAGGTAAATGCTGCGTGAAAATACACATTGTTAAGCAAGGCGATTCGCTGTTTGCGTTATCGCAGAAGTATGGAGTGCCGCTGCAAAAAATAATTGAGGCCAATCCGCAAATCACGAATCCAGATGTACTCGCTGTCGGAGATAAGGTCAAAATACCGGCAGCCCCGATACCTGTACCAGATAACAGTGAGGTCTATTACAAGCATACCGTCAAGCAAGGCGATACCTTGTGGAAGCTCTCCAAAGCATGGGGCATTACGCTGAAGGACATGATTGATGCCAATCCGCAGCTTAAGAATCCCAATGTTCTGATGACAGGGGAAGTAGTGAATATCCCTAAGAAAGCTAATACTGCTTCTCCTATTCAGGCTCAGTCTGTCTCTCCGGCAAAAGCTAATACTACTCCCATTCAGGCACAATCCACAGCACCTGCAGTCGTAGACAAAACAGCTATTGGCGGAAAAACCTATACCGGGCCCATAGAAAAGCCGGCTCCTGTCGTGTCCCCTGCCGCAGAAGCTGTCCCGGTTCCCATTGCTGCTCCTGTGCCAGCGCCTAACCCTGCGCCCAATAAGGCACCCGAAGTGATGCCGATCCAGGAAATCGTCCATGAGAAACAAAGCTTATATGTACAAATCTCAGTTCCGGCACAAGAAGCCATCACATATGAGATGCCCAAAGAAGCACATAAAACTGAGGTTCAGCCAGCGGCATGGAACGATGGTAAAGTCTCTCCATGCGACAAGACCGAAGGTTATCCAGGTCTGAATGAAAACCCGTATTTCATGAATTATCCGCCGGTGTATCCTGTGTATGAGCCAATGGGGATGATGGATATAAACGCTGCACCTAACTACATTCAGCCTGCAGCTTTCATGCCGGATTGCCCGCCGTACTATGCTTATCCTGAAGGAGATTATCCCGGAGCCTGGTACCCGAACGCTGCGCCAGACTATAACAATGCGGCAATGTCCGCAGTGAGCCCTGTGAACGATAACGTATCTTTTGTATCTCCGCAGTATAGCGGCCAGCCGGTCAATCTCCCTTGGCCTTCCTGCGGATGCGGCGGAATGTCTATTCAGCCTTATCCGTATGAGCAAGCAATGCAGCCTATGTACAATACGTATCCGGTGTATGGTATGCCGCAGCAGGGAATGGTATCCCCTTATTCAGCAGAAATGAATTCAATGCCTAGTGCGCTGTCACCGGTGTACGATCAGCCAATGGTATCGAATATCCCGCCTTATCCATCCTACCCTGGTATGGAGAACTTTGCCCATAACCGTGTACCTGAAATCCAGGTCCCTGAGCCTGCAGTGCAGGAAGCAGCAGAGACTCCTGAAGCAGGACGCACCGAAGCACAGACTGTTAAGAACTCCAAAGGTGGAGCTTCCAAACCGGCAGCGGGAAAAGTGAAAACTTCCAGCCAGACAACCACAGCCAAAGCTAAGACTTCTTCCAAAACAAGTTCAAGCTCAAACGGACGTTCAAGTACAGCCAAAAAGAATAAGAATCCATGGATTTCTAATTAAGTCTGAAACGATAGTTTATGGAGTGCATGCAGGTCACGCATAGGATGCGGGCTTGCTGCACTTTTTGGAGTTTTGCAGGTACAGAGACTTGTATAGTATAACTATGGAGTTCTATAGAACCATTTTTAAAATGGTAAATATTGAGGGTTGTTTTTAGTAATAAATGCATGGTATATTATAAATCCAGTCGCGAGGCAGAAGCCTTTTCACAAGATTGGACATGTTAATCTGACAAGTATGCAAACAGCTTCTGAAAAATAAGTGTTGCATTCAGATGAGAAACATGATATATTATAAAAGTTGCTGGTGACGCGGTGAGCGGCGCTGACAACGAACTTGATCTTTGAAAACTGAACAACGAGTGAGTGGGGATTCACGAAAGTGACTTCCAAAAAAAGAGAATGAAAATTCTCGTCAGATGTTTCAAAATGAGCAATCGCTCTTTCTAAATACAATTTGGAGAGTTTGATCCTGGCTCAGGACGAACGCTGGCGGCATGCCTAATACATGCAAGTCGAGCGGAGTTTGAATGGAAGCTTGCTTCCATTCTTACTTAGCGGCGGACGGGTGAGTAACACGTAGGCAACCTGCCCTCAAGACTGGGATAACTACCGGAAACGGTAGCTAATACCGGATAATTTCTTTCCTCTCCTGAAGAGAGAATGAAAGGCGGAGCAATCTGCCACTTGGGGATGGGCCTGCGGCGCATTAGCTAGTTGGTGGGGTAACGGCCCACCAAGGCGACGATGCGTAGCCGACCTGAGAGGGTGAACGGCCACACTGGGACTGAGACACGGCCCAGACTCCTACGGGAGGCAGCAGTAGGGAATCTTCCGCAATGGGCGAAAGCCTGACGGAGCAATGCCGCGTGAGTGATGAAGGTTTTCGGATCGTAAAGCTCTGTTGCCAGGGAAGAACGTCCGGTAGAGTAACTGCTGCCGGAGTGACGGTACCTGAGAAGAAAGCCCCGGCTAACTACGTGCCAGCAGCCGCGGTAATACGTAGGGGGCAAGCGTTGTCCGGAATTATTGGGCGTAAAGCGCGCGCAGGCGGTCATTTAAGTCTGGTGTTTAAACCTTGGGCTCAACCTGGGGTCGCACTGGAAACTGGGTGACTTGAGTACAGAAGAGGAAAGTGGAATTCCACGTGTAGCGGTGAAATGCGTAGATATGTGGAGGAACACCAGTGGCGAAGGCGACTTTCTGGGCTGTAACTGACGCTGAGGCGCGAAAGCGTGGGGAGCAAACAGGATTAGATACCCTGGTAGTCCACGCCGTAAACGATGAGTGCTAGGTGTTAGGGGTTTCGATACCCTTGGTGCCGAAGTTAACACAGTAAGCACTCCGCCTGGGGAGTACGGTCGCAAGACTGAAACTCAAAGGAATTGACGGGGACCCGCACAAGCAGTGGAGTATGTGGTTTAATTCGAAGCAACGCGAAGAACCTTACCAGGTCTTGACATCCCGATGAAAGCATTAGAGATAGTGCCCCTCTTCGGAGCATCGGAGACAGGTGGTGCATGGTTGTCGTCAGCTCGTGTCGTGAGATGTTGGGTTAAGTCCCGCAACGAGCGCAACCCTTGACTTTAGTTGCCAGCAGGTAAGGCTGGGCACTCTAGAGTGACTGCCGGTGACAAACCGGAGGAAGGTGGGGATGACGTCAAATCATCATGCCCCTTATGACCTGGGCTACACACGTACTACAATGGCCGGTACAACGGGAAGCGAAACCGCGAGGCGGAGCCAATCCCAGCAAAGCCGGTCTCAGTTCGGATTGCAGGCTGCAACTCGCCTGCATGAAGTCGGAATTGCTAGTAATCGCGGATCAGCATGCCGCGGTGAATACGTTCCCGGGTCTTGTACACACCGCCCGTCACACCACGAGAGTTTACAACACCCGAAGTCGGTGGGGTAACCCGCAAGGGAGCCAGCCGCCGAAGGTGGGGTAGATGATTGGGGTGAAGTCGTAACAAGGTAGCCGTATCGGAAGGTGCGGCTGGATCACCTCCTTTCTATGGAGAATCGTCACCTGCAACGGTGACATTCAAATCGGAAGTATTACTTCCAAAACGAACCTTAGGGTTCAAACACTCACTCGTTGGTCAGTTTTGAGAGTTTAAGCTCTCATCTTTAAACTGTCTGAATTTTCGAACATCACAGTCGTGATTGTCCCGAAACTTCAGCACCTTGATCCTTGAAAACTGGATACCGAAACGAATTTGCGTTTTAGAACATCTTTTAGCTGAAACTTGTGTAAGCAAGTTGGAATAGTTATTAGTGCAGAACGAAGGTTTTCGATTGTGCAGCGACCTTTGGCTTTGAATGTGTTGGTGAATGGAGCAATCCATGAGCGGCATTCAAAACAAGATGAGCAAGCAAGCGAAACACCGGAGTGACGGTTAAGCTAATAAGAGCACACGGAGGATGCCTAGGCGCCAGGAGCCGACGAAGGACGTGGCGAACAACGAAACTGCCTCGGGGAGCTGTAAGCAAGCTTTGATCCGGGGGTGTCCGAATGGGGAAACCCAGCTGTGGTAATTCGCAGTTACTCGTATCTGAATACATAGGATACGCAGAGGCAGACCAGGGGAACTGAAACATCTAAGTACCCTGAGGAAGAGAAAACAATAGTGATTCCGTCAGTAGCGGCGAGCGAACGCGGAACAGCCTAAACCAAGGGGCTTGCCTCTTGGGGTTGTGGGACGTCTCACATGGAGTTACAAAGGAATATGGTAGGCGAAGAGGTCTGGAAAGGCCCGCGATAGAGGTAAAAGCCCTGTAGCCTAAACTGTGTTCTCTCCGAGACGGATCCCGAGTAGTGCGGGGCACGTGAAACCCCGTATGAATCCAGCAGGACCATCTGCTAAGGCTAAATACTACCTGGCGACCGATAGTGAAACAGTACCGTGAGGGAAAGGTGAAAAGCACCCCGGAAGGGGAGTGAAATAGAACCTGAAACCGTGTGCTTACAAAAAGTCAGAGCCCGATCTATGGGTGATGGCGTGCCTTTTGTAGAATGAACCGGCGAGTTACGTTTAACATGCAAGGTTAAGGTGAGAAGCCGGAGCCGCAGCGAAAGCGAGTCTGAATAGGGCGACTAAGTATGTGGACGTAGACCCGAAACCGTGTGATCTACCCCTGTCCAGGGTGAAGGTGCGGTAACACGCACTGGAGGCCCGAACCCACGCATGTTGAAAAATGCGGGGATGAGGTGGGGGTAGCGGAGAAATTCCAATCGAACTCGGAGATAGCTGGTTCTCCCCGAAATAGCTTTAGGGCTAGCCTCGGTGAATGGAGTGGTGGAGGTAGAGCACTGATTGGGTGCGGGGCCCGCAAGGGTTACCAAGCTCAGTCAAACTCCGAATGCCATTAACTTCTTGCCGGGAGTCAGACAGTGAGTGCTAAGATCCATTGTCAAAAGGGAAACAGCCCAGACCATCAGCTAAGGTCCCCAAGTGTGTGTTAAGTGGGAAAGGATGTGGAGTTGCACAGACAACCAGGATGTTGGCTTAGAAGCAGCCACCATTGAAAGAGTGCGTAATAGCTCACTGGTCGAGTGACTCTGCGCCGAAAATGTAACGGGGCTAAACACACCACCGAAGCTATGGCTAGATGCTTTGCATCTGGGGTAGGGGAGCGTTGTATGCAGGTTGAAGGTGTACCGTAAGGAGCGCTGGACAGCATACAAGTGAGAATGCCGGTATGAGTAACGAAAAGATCAGTGAGAATCTGATCCGCCGAAAGCCCAAGGTTTCCTGAGGAAGGCTCGTCCGCTCAGGGTAAGTCGGGACCTAAGGCGAGGCCGAAAGGCGTAGTCGAAGGACAACAGTTTGAAATTACTGTACCACCGTAATCCGCTATGAGCGATGGGGTGACGCAGGAGGGTAGTGACGCGGACTGATGGATATGTCCGTCTAAGCAGTGAGGCTGATGTGTAGGCAAATCCGCACATCGTGAAGGCTGGGCTGTGATGGGGAGCGAAAATTGTAGTAGCGAAGGTCATGATCTCACACTGCCAAGAAAAGCCTCTAGCCAGGAGAAGGTGCCCGTACCGCAAACCGACACAGGTAGGCGAGAAGAGAATTCTAAGGCGCGCGGAAGAACTCTCGTTAAGGAACTCGGCAAAATGACCTCGTAACTTCGGGAGAAGAGGTGCCTCGGTAGGGTGAATAGCCCGAGGGGGCCGCAGTGAAAAGGCCCAAGCGACTGTTTAGCAAAAACACAGGTCTGTGCGAAGCCGCAAGGCGAAGTATACGGGCTGACGCCTGCCCGGTGCTGGAAGGTTAAGGGGAGTGGTTAGGAGCAATCCGAAGCTGTGAACCGAAGCCCCAGTAAACGGCGGCCGTAACTATAACGGTCCTAAGGTAGCGAAATTCCTTGTCAGGTAAATTCTGACCCGCACGAATGGCGTAACGACTTGGGCGCTGTCTCAACGAGAGATCCGGTGAAATTTTAATACCTGTGAAGATGCAGGTTACCCGCGACAAGACGGAAAGACCCCATGGAGCTTTACTGCAGCTTGATATTGAATTTGGGTACGATCTGTACAGGATAGGTGGGAGCCGGTGAGGCAGGAGCGCAAGCTTCTGCGGAGGCGCCGTTGGGATACCACCCTGATCGTATCTAGGTTCTAACCTGGTGCCCTAATCGGGTACGGGGACCGTGTCAGGCGGGCAGTTTGACTGGGGCGGTCGCCTCCTAAAGAGTAACGGAGGCGTTCAAAGGTTCCCTCAGAATGGTTGGAAATCATTCGCAGAGTGCAAAGGCATAAGGGAGCTTGACTGCGAGACCTACAAGTCGAGCAGGGACGAAAGTCGGACTTAGTGATCCGGTGGTACCGCATGGAAGGGCCATCGCTCAACGGATAAAAGCTACCCTGGGGATAACAGGCTTATCTCCCCCAAGAGTCCACATCGACGGGGAGGTTTGGCACCTCGATGTCGGCTCATCGCATCCTGGGGCTGAAGTAGGTCCCAAGGGTTGGGCTGTTCGCCCATTAAAGCGGTACGCGAGCTGGGTTCAGAACGTCGTGAGACAGTTCGGTCCCTATCTGTCGTGGGCGCAGGAAATTTGAGAGGAGCTGTCCTTAGTACGAGAGGACCGGGATGGACGTACCGCTGGTGCATCAGTTGTTCCGCCAGGAGCATGGCTGAGTAGCTACGTACGGACGGGATAAGCGCTGAAAGCATCTAAGCGTGAAGCCCCCCTCAAGATGAGATTTCCCAATTAGTAAGACCCCTTGAAGACGACGAGGTAGATAGGTTGGAGGTGGAAGTGCAGCAATGCATGGAGCTGACCAATACTAATCGGTCGAGGGCTTATCCAAATTCTTAGAGCGCAGATTCGTTTCGGATTCAGTTTTCAGGAATCAAATTGTAATTTATAGAGCTCAAGTAGTTCTATAGAGAAAATTTGTTTTCAGCATTTGGCGATGCTGAGACCTGAATTATAGCATTTATCCTGTAAATGCCCGTTTGGTGGCGATAGCGGAGGGGTTCCACACGTACCCATCCCGAACACGACCGTTAAGCCCTCCAGCGCCGATGGTACTTGGACCGAAGGGTCCTGGGAGAGTAGGACGCCGCCAAGCACTTAAGACCACTGTTGATATTCAACGGTGGTTTTTTGTTGTACAGATAACACATGAATTTCACGATTTTAGCCCGTTGCCTGAGGGGAAGAAACGGAATGCATTTAAAATTCCTGCTCATAATACAATATTCTCCTCATAATCTCGGCTATAATCCAAAAATATTGTATGAAAAGCAGCATTTCTCTTCCTACAGGCGACATAGCCGGGCAATTCTTGTATTTCCTGCAAAATACGAACAACATTTAAGCCTGTGCAGTGGTAACTTAAGAATATCAAATCTGAAAGCGACGAATCAGGTGTAGGTAATTTAATAAATTACGTATCACATAAGCAGTAATCGGTTACTAATTTAGTTGTAATCTAAAGTATGGTTTATATAGTCTATTTGTATATGGATTATAATTGGTGTATGTATCGGGGAGGTGCGTATGTGATTATTTGGCTGAATGGAACCTTTGGTTCAGGAAAAACGCAAACAGCGATTGAGCTCCACCGGAGTATTCCACATTCTTATGTATTCGATCCGGAGAATGCCGGCTTTTATATCCGTGATAACCTTCCAGGAGGCATGTCAAAAAACGATTTTCAGAGCCATCCGCTCTGGCGTGAGCTTACGTATTCAATGCTTAGATACATAGATTCAGAGTATAATGGAACGATTATTGTACCTATGACCCTAGTAGATACAGACTACTTTATGCAGATTGTGGGCAGACTGAGAAGCGAAGGGATAGTAGTTCGTCATTTCACGTTGACTGCTTCCACTGAGACCCTGTATAGCAGATTGCAGCGCCGTGGTGAAGGCAGGGGCTCTTGGGCTGCTGTACAGATGGAGAGATGTCTTACAGGGCTGGAGAACAAGGTCTTTGAGTGTTATGTGGACACTGAGCAGATATCCATTCCAGAGGTAGCTGGAATTATTATGTCTCTGTTGGAGACCACGGAATAGGAAACGGAGATCTGTAATGGCCTGTTTAGAATAGTGTTGAAGTGGACGGATAATAGATTTTAATAATCATTGTGTTTTCTATTGCACTATACTCATATATTTGATATAATACTTTTTGTTGTCGAAAGATTATTTGTTGATATGGCTCGTTGGTCAAGGGGTTAAGACACCTCCCTTTCACGGAGGTAACATGGGTTCGAATCCCATACGAGTCACCATAATCTTCTTCAATCTCTAAGGTTGAAATAAATAATGATTGTATATCTCATGAGAATGTGTTATGATCATTAAGTTGCTTCTTCGATGGAGGCTTAGCTCAGCTGGGAGAGCATCTGCCTTACAAGCAGAGGGTCGGGGGTTCGAACCCCTCAGCCTCCACCATGGAGACTTGCAAGATTGAAGTGGATACATTTATTACTGACGCGGGGTGGAGCAGCCCGGTAGCTCGTCGGGCTCATAACCCGAAGGCCGCAGGTTCAAATCCTGCCCCCGCAATTATTTTGGAACCGTGGTGTAGTTGGCCTAACATGCCTGCCTGTCACGCAGGAGATCGCGGGTTCGAATCCCGTCGGTTCCGCCATTTTTACTTAAGTAACATATTGAATACATACCGTGTGCGGACGTGGCTCAGCGGTAGAGCATCGCCTTGCCAAGGCGAGGGTCGCGGGTTCGATTCCCGTCGTCCGCTCCATATTTTGCGCCCTTAGCTCAGCTGGATAGAGCGTTTGACTACGAATCAAAAGGTCGGGAGTTCGAATCTCTCAGGGCGCGCCATTTATAACTTTATTGAATACTCAAAGTGTCCTTAAGATTCGAACGAGTTCGTTGCAGCATAAGCTTCGATAGAATTACGTCGCAACCGGATGCGTAGCATCTGCATTTCTCAGGGCGCCCCATTATTTCAAATTAAATGGTCCGTAATGGATTTATTATTATAATTTGCCGGCGTGGCGGAATGGCAGACGCGCTCGACTCAAAATCGAGAGGGAAACCGTGGAGGTTCGAGTCCTCTCGCCGGTATCATCATAAACAGGCTTACAGATTTGCTTTCGGGCAAATTTGTAAGCCTGTTTTTTCTTTAAGGTAATTATACAGGTTAAGCTATTGTCGATTACCTTTAACTTAGCTCCCAATAAGCCTGTCATTCCAAGCGGTATAATTCCTCTGACTCTTCCGGCATCCGCCGCCGGTTTTCTTCATTGTTATGATTACCCGCAGTAATTAATAAGAGCCCGGTGACTGTGACTACTATGCAACAAACAGGAGATCCTTGCTGAAGCGGACTGAGAAGTCGTTATTTTGCCGAAAACATGCCTCCTAAGGTGAAAGAGGACTGAGAATCCGCTATGTTGTTCATTTGGACTTAAAATGTGGCAGTTCAGGACAATTAGGGGAATCTCATTCCGGATACTCCGTGATTTCGCCAGATCTGCTCAAATAACGGAATCTCAGTCCGCCTGCTGAGCGGATAGTTCATATAGAGCCCGCCCGGTAAACTTCAACTGAGGTGAAATGCAATCAATAAGTATGATCTGGATTCACCAGTAGGGTGAATTTTGTTTTTAAGGGGCAAGCTCTATCACTGCCATCTGGTGATTCTCCATGTAAGGAATTGTGTACGAGATTTCACCCTCCGGACTTACCGTAAACGGCAGTTCAGTCATCGAAGGAGCCAGATAGACCCGCTGGATTTGGGCAGGAGACGGAAGTTTCAGGCTGACAGAAATGTCACGCAGCGGCACGATGTCCTCGATGACTTCGATCCGGCCCTTCAGTGCAGGGGCGGCATAGAGCAGATGGTGTACATAGCGCTTCTCCGCCGGCTGGTACTGCAGGGTCGTTATTCCCCGGGCCGGCAGACCGGTGCGCAGGGAGGGACGCGGCAGCAGCCGGGACAGTGCATGGAGCACCATCTCTTTGAGGATAAGGTGGCCGCCTTCCGCATAGTCGCTGAACACCTCCCAGGCGATGTAAATTCCACTGCTGCTCTCAACCATGGCCGGTCCATTATCTTCTCTGGTACCGGGTGTATGCTGATGCGAACAGAAAGTAAAGACATCGCGGTTGAAATACGGATTCTCCAGGTGACCCAGCGATTGTCCTTCCCGCAATTCTACCAGCTGACCTTCACCATACATTACATAAGAGGCAGGCAGGAGGGCGCCGGGCGTGAAATACGGATGGAAATACGCCGGACGGTACGGGTTTGTTCCCTGCCAGCGGATACCCAGATTCAGCGCAAAGGTATCACCTGCCGGATTCAGGCCCGAACGTCCGGTGGCCAGCACCTTGCCGCCCCCTGCTGTAAAGGCTTCAATAGCGGAAGCCAGTTCCGGCCATACCGGCACTTCATCCGGCAGGATCAGGACTTTGTAAGCGGCAAAATCACTGAACGTATCTACGATATCATACAGGTAGTGTCCTTCACTCAGTATACGTACTGCTCCTGCATCAGCCAGATTCCGCTGTCCCTTCAGCGCTTGTCCGTCTGGGCAGGCTTCACGGGCCGCCTCCAGGGACAGGACAGCGATGTCCGCAACGGACTCCACTCCGTTGCACCATTGCTCCTTCGCCTCTACCTCGGCATAGGCAGCGCCGATTAGGGCATAGGTCGCTTCATCCATGAAGCCCGAAGGGTGAAGCTGATCACCGATGGAGCATTTGGCACCGTGGGCAAGGCTGAGCGCGGCCTCATACCGCAGCGCGTTCGGATGCTTGTAGCCGCCGAATTCGCCCCAGGAGGTATGGAATTTGCCGGTCATGCCGAGAAATTCCATGCCCAGGGTCTGGGCGTACCGTGCTGACAGCGGGAAGTGATCATAGCCCCAGCCTCCGGTCGGAAGTGACTCCAGCTCGAGGTGGCTGTTAACCTGGACAAGATCACGGCGGCCCCGCTGCTGATGACCGTTGTTATGATACACCGGAAGGCCTGGCTTTACCGCGTCAATCGTCTCCCGGACACGGCGTGCATAATTCAGATAAGTCTGTTCACCGAGGGCAGTGACGGCTGCTTCATCGCGGGGATCCTGGCCGGCTGCCTGCAGTGCCGAGACGCAGTACTGGCAGCGGCATTTACGGCCGCCGACGATATCGAGGAAGATACCGTCAGCATCATAACGGGAAACTACTTCATGGATTTGCGCCAGCAAAACGTCCAGATAAGGTGTATTCATGCAAAACTCATGATAACCCGGCGTCATGAAGTCCTTCACCCAGCGTGTGCGGTCCTCTGCATCACGGATCAGCCACTCGGGATGGCGGCGGGCCAGCTTCTCATCAAGGCCAGCGGACAGATATACCGGTGTCTTGACTCCGATTTCGTGAGCTGCACCGATCATCTCCCCCAGAAGGTCGAAGGAGAGATGCGGATGAATTTCATTGGCTTCACTGGGATGATAGGCCCAGCCGTGATGACATTTGGAGAATACCGTAACAGAGTCAATATGGCCGGCACGCAGCATGGATTGAAATTGGGATTTGGAGAAATCTTTGCCGATGCCGGGAATGAATTCAGAAGTATGGAAGTCCAGGTGAACCTGACGAAAACGCATGGATACACAGCCCCTTATACGATTTGGATGAAAAGCGGATTCCCAGTCAATGTACCTCTTTTATGCCGGGGCAGCCAGTGATATTATAGACTTTGAATAGCACAAAATCGACTTGGACAGGAGAGATAGCCAGTGCTGTGTCTGGAATTAGCGATTCCGCCGCTGCCGCAATTCGTCACGGTGGGACATGCCGTCTGGCCGCCGGGGGACCGGCATTTCGCCCGCACCTTCGGTGTGTATGATCTGCTGCTGGTGAAGCGCGGAACGCTCTATATGAGAGAAGAGGACAAGGAGTATGCGGTGGGTCCGGGAAAACTGCTGGTGCTGGAGGCGGGACTGCCGCATGAAGGTTACCGGGCATGTGAGGAGGATACAGAAATTTATTGGGTGCACTTCATCCATGAATCTAAGCCGGCGTATATCCGGCGGGAGGATATTCCCTGGTCATCCCTGCTGGCCAAGGGAACGGTGGAGGATGAGGAGCCCTCTGCACAGCAGCGTCTGTATATGCCGAAATACGCCATAGTCGATGTAGAAGCGCTGGAGCCGATTCTGCATGAGATGAACGAGATTCACAACCGGCTGAGTGCTGAAAATGCGCTGCGTCTCCATCTGCTGCTGGCCGGGCTGCTGGAGGCACTTCAGGCGGAATGCACACGGACTGCACAGCCGGAGCCGGCGGTCCGGCTGGCCCGGGCAGCGGCAGGCTACCTGGATGTCCACTGGAGACAGCCGTTTAATCTTGCCGGACTTGAAGAGGAGCTGCATTTCCAGGCGGATTATATTACGAGGTGCATGAAACAGCATATCGGCACTACGCCACTGCAATATGTACTCCATCTGCGTCTGGAAGAAGCCAAAAAGCTGCTGGGCGGTACGGTGCTGGGTATTTCGGAAATTGCCGAACGGGTAGGCATTCAAGATCCCAACTATATGACGCGCCTGTTCAGTTCGAGATTTGGACTGACTCCCGGAGCGTACCGCCGGCGGCTGCGTCAGAGGGAAGATACAGCTGCCTCTACCGGCACGGAGGAAATCTAAGAGCCGCTGCGGGTGCTGCCAAGAGCTCAGTCATGTCGATATCATGCTAAAGAAAGTCGGGATCGTTAAGGCGGAAAAGGGCAGGTGGCGCTACCATTAGATTGCAGGAGAAACGCTTGGCATAGGCCAAGCCGGGGAAATGGCGCAATGATCAGGAGGGAAGATATGCTGCCTTTAAATATTAATACGATTATTGATAGCGTGACAAAAAAAACCGCGAATCTCAAGATTATGTTCCTCGGGGACAGCATTACGGCGGATGGCCTGTATATCCGCTTAATCCGGGAATGGCTGAAGCAGCACCGCCCGGATCTGGCGGTGGAGCTCATCCCGTGCGGTGTCCCCAGCGAGACGGCCTCGGGACTGAGCGAAGCGGCGCATCCGTTTCCGCGTCCCTGTATCCATGAACGGCTGGCAAGAGAGCTTGCGACAGCGTCTCCTAATGTGGTCGTAGCCTGCTATGGAATGAACGACGGGATTTATCATCCCTTGTCGGAAGAGCGTTTCGCAGCTTATCAGGCGGGAATGCTGCGGCTGAGCACACAAATCCGTAAAGCGGGGGCCACTGTCGTGCTGATGACACCGCCGCCGTTCGATGCTCCATCCATGAACGGCCGGCTACAGCCGGCGGATGCGGCTGATTTCAGCTATCTGGCTCCTTACAAGGATTATGACAAGGTGCTGGAGTGTTATGCGGGCTGGCTTCTGTCCGGTGAATGTCCTGCGGATGGCATCATGGATTTGCGCATTCCGCTGCTGGAGCATATCCGGCAGGAGCGGTCACTGAATGCCTCGTATAGCTATGGCGACGGAATCCACCCGGACACAGCGGGACACGGGGTAATCGCACGGACATTTCTGCGGAATTTGTTCGATGCAGAGCCGGATACGCTGCCGGGTGCGGAGGAATCGGGGGAGGCGGCCCGCGGAAAAGCGGATTGACAAGCAAAATGGCGCGGGATTATATTAAGGTCACCCTATGAGCCGGGAGAGATCACCTATGAATGTACTGCAGACGATCCGCTCGCGGAAATATTTACAGCGGATTATACTCAGCTTTATGCTTGTTGTTGCCACACTGGCTGTGGCTTCGCTATTTGTGAACTCGAATGCCCGCGGCAAGGTGCTCAGCCTGCAGAACGAAGCCGACCGCAAGCTGCTGACCCAAATCAATTACAATATTGAGAATATGAATGGTATCGTGAAGGATTTGGCGGTTTCGCTGTACAATGACGAAGAGCTGCTCGCGCTGAAGTCCGGCGCGGATTACAGGCAGAGCATTCTCAAGATTGAGCGCCTCAACCATACTGTGGCAGCTTCCCCGTATCTGCATGCTGCCGTCTTTTACAATGGGGCCCAGCACCGGTTCTTCTCGTCGCTTAACCATGAAATTAACAATAGTCTCCTGTACGATTCCCTTAAGAACTATATGGCCTCGCGGGCGGATCTGCCGAAGCTGCAGCTGATTCCGCTGGACCTTGACGGAAAGGATGAGGGGATAGACGTATTTGCGATCTTTATATATGACGGGGACACTCTCGGTTCCATTAATGACAATGTGCTGATTCTGACGGTGAAGCCGGGCTGGATGCTGGATAACATGAAAGCGCTTAATCATGTGGCGGAGCGGGAAGATGATGTACTCTTCATTACAGACAGTGACGGCGAGGTGCTTATTTCAACCGACGGGCTGCTTCCGGCCGGTCTTAATATCAAAGCGGACCTGCTGCCGCGGATTGCTTCTTCGGCTGCGCCGCTTAATTCTTTTAACTATACATTTGGAGACAGGAAGTACAAGGTCACTTATCTGAGCAAAGCGCTGAATAACTGGCAGATTGTCAGCATGCAGGATTACGATGTTGTGCTGGGTAGCGTCCGGCAGATGAAATGGACGGAGATAACGGTCACGCTGTCTGTTGCTTTGCTCGCTATCCTGCTGTCCGTGTTCTTTGCCTTAAGGCTGTATAAGCCGGTGGGGCAGCTGCTGACGCTGGTGCCGCAGGATGTACGCGGTGCTCCGCAGGCGAAGGATGAGCTGTCGCTGATTGCGGCGAATGTAACCGAGATGATCAGCAAGCTGAAGGGTCTGGAGCTGGAACGGGCCTCGCAGTCGAATATTGCGAAGCTCTACCAGCTGCGCAGCCTGATCGGGTCAAGCCAGAGCCTCGATGAACAGGCATTCCTGCAGATCAGGGAGCAGCACGGAATAGACATCGCTTATCCGTCGCCGCTGCGGCTGGCGCTGGTGCAGATCGACAATCTGCAGGGGCTTGCGGCAGATCCGGGGCTGCCTATGGAATCCCTGCTGTACTTTGCCATTGCCAATATCGGCCAGGAGCAGCTGCGGCTGGAAGGCACTTGTGAAGCGGCCGATATGAAAAGCGGCCATCTGGTCTTCATCACCGGCAGCGGAGCCGGGACACTTGCGAAGCTGGAAGAGCGCTTCCGGGAGCTTCAGCAGACGATTTTTGACTACTACCATATTACCTTTACGGTTACGCTGAGCGAAGTGTTCACGGATTACCGCTGCATCACCCGGCATTACAATTTGGCCATGCGTCACTCGAACTACCGGATGGTCTTCGGCAAGGGAGCAGTGATTGAGCCTGAAATGCTGCAGGAGAATGAGCGGAATGAATCGCTGCGTATCCCGCAGGAGCTGGAACGGCAGCTGACAGAAGGACTGAAGGGCGGGGATCTGGCAGAGACAGAGCAGACGATCCGCAAATGGAGAGAATTGCTTGGCAGCTTCAGCTACGAGAATATGTTCTCGGCGGTTCTTCATCTTGCGGTTACCTTAAGCAATACGCTTGGCGAGATGAATAACCGCAACGTCAACCCGGTATCGGTCAACCTGCAGGCCGTTAACCGGCGTATTCTGGAAAAAGAGACGCTGGATGAGATTGAGACCGTACTTCTGGAGGTTGTGCGCGAGGTGGCGGAGCAGCGGCGCAGCGGGCGGGCGGATAAGAACCGGCTGCTGGCCGAAACGGTGAAGGAAATTATTGATAAGCATTACGCCGATCCGGATCTGAATGTACAGCGGATTGCTGATATGCTCAAGATGAACCAAGTCTATCTGGGCCAGGTGTTCAAAGCGCAGGAAGGCACGACAGTCGTGGATCAGATCAACTCAGCCCGCCTAGCCTATGCCAAAGAGTACCTGGAGCAGAAGGACCTGACCGTTACGGAGATTATGGAAAAGGTCGGCTTCGGCAACGAAAGCTATTTCTACCGCCTGTTCAAACGCCGCTACGGAACGACACCGAAGGAATACCGCCTGAAGTCCGCCATTGACCGCAGCAAATAAAAAAAGAAAATAAACAAGTTTTTTCAGCCTTAAGCCAGGCCCGCTAAATGAGCGATGTTCATTTAGCGGGCTTTTTGCTGCGCCACGCATGGCTTCGCCCGGCCGGAACAGGAAACTGGCAACAATACAGCCCCTCTTTACAGCAATCTTGCAATTGTACAGTAACGCCGAAGCCTGATTCACGCTATTGTTAGTCATGCAAAGCCTGGTACACAGGCAAACAGCTGCAGCTAAGGAAGGAAAGGAAGGGGCTTTGGTTATGTTGAATAAGGTTCCACTAGCGGAACAAAGAGCAAGTTCAGGTGCGCCGCCGGGAACGCGCAGAAGAACGTGGATTGGAAGAGAGCTTCACCATTTCCGGAACAACCGGGAGCTGTTTCTGCTCTCACTGCCGGGACTCCTGTACAAATTGATTTTTGCGTATATTCCAATGATCGGCCTGATTATCGCCTTCAAAAATTACCGGTATGATCTCGGCATCTTCGGCAGCAAGTGGGTGGGACTGGATAATTTCCGTTATTTATTCACTACGGATACGGCGTGGCGGATAACCCGTAATACGGTTCTATATAATACCGCCTACATTGTGGTAGGTACCTCGGCAGCACTGCTGCTGGCGATTCTGATGAACGAAATCAAGGCCAAGTGGAGCAAGTTCTACCAGACAGCCTTGTTTCTGCCACACTTCCTTTCCTGGGTACTTGTGGGTTATGTGGCCTATGCCTTCTTGAACCATTCGGATGGTTTTATCAACCGCACCCTGGAATCCTTCGGGCTGAATCCGGTGAGCTGGTACCAGAATGCGGGGCCATGGCCGGTGATTCTCATTCTGGTTCAATTATGGAAAGTGGTGGGGTTCAACACGCTGATTTATTTTGCCGGCATTATTGGCATTAACAGCGAATATTACGAGGCAGCGCGGATCGACGGGGCGACCAAACGGCAGATGGCGTTCAAAATCACAATCCCCCTGATGGCCCCGATCATCATCATTATGCTGATCCTGTCTATCGGCAACATGTTCCGCGGCGACTTCGGCCTGCATTATTTTATCCCGAACAACTCAGGTTTTCTCTACGGCTCTACGGATATCATCGATACCTATGTGTACCGTGCGCTGCGTGAAGTCGGTAATGTAAGCATGTCCGCGGCTACAGGCTTTTACCAGTCGGTTGTAGGTCTGGTGCTGGTGCTGACGGCAAACGGAATCGTGCGCAAAATTGATTCTGATAATTCCCTGTGGTAAGGAGGTGCCCTGACAGTGGGCAAGAAATTCGAATTTTCCAAGCTGTTCATTAATCTGCTGTTTACGGTGCTGTCGATTGTGGTCGTCCTGCCGTTTCTGCTGGTCATCGCCGTGTCGCTGACAGATGAGAAGTCGCTGACCGAAAACGGGTATCAGTTTATCCCCAAAACCTTCAGTCTGGATGCCTACCGCTATCTGCTGGATGCTCCTGACATTCTGCTCCGCGCCTATGGAGTGACCTTCACGGTGACCATTATTGGCGCGCTGGCCGGCCTGCTCCTGACTGCGATGACTGCATACGTGATCTCACGGCAGGATTACCGGTATAACCGGGCGACGACCTTCTATGTATTTTTCACCATGCTGTTCAGCGGGGGGCTCGTTCCTTCCTACATTCTCATTACGCAATATCTGCATCTGAAAGACAGTCTGCTGGCGCTGATTCTGCCCATTCTGCTGTCGCCGTTCAACATCATGGTCATGAAAGGCTTCATGTCCAAAATTCCGCTGGAGATCATTGAATCGGCCAAGATTGACGGGGCGCGTGAATTCCGTATTTTCTTCAAGATTATCCTGCCGCTGTCGACGCCTGCGCTGGCTACTCTGGGTCTTCTGATATCCTTCACGTATTGGAACGAATGGTTCAACGCGATGCTCTACATCGACGATCCGAACAAAGTGCCGCTGCAGCTGCTGCTGGTGCGGACGCTCAACAGCATTGAATTTCTCACGACGAACTCTGAATTTACCGGACAGCTGGGCATCGATCTATCGAGTTTCCCCAACAGCTCGGCGCGGATGGCGATTGCCGTACTGGCCGGCGGACCGATGCTGGTGATCTTCCCGTTTTTTCAGCGGTTTTTCGTCAAAGGGCTTACGGTTGGCTCCCTAAAGGGTTAACATACAATTACATGTACAAAGTACAGGAGGTCACTTACATGAAAAAGAAGCTGTTTGGAGTTCTGGCATCTGTATTGCTTGTTGCATCGGTGCTATCCGGCTGCGGAGGCAACAATAACGGCGGCAACAGTAATGCTGGGAAAGGTACCGAAGGAAGCAGCGGAGCGGAAAGCACGCAAAGTGCAGCTCCGGAATCAGGAAACGCAGGCGAGCTGAAGCCGGTCGAATTGACCTGGTATTATCCGCTGTCGCAGCTGCAGGCCGATCAGGAGAAGGTGCAGGAAGAAGTCAACAAGCTTGTGAAGGCGAAGATTAATGCCACAGTGAAGCTGATGCCTGTTGCGATCGGGGACTATGTGCAGAAGATGAACACGGTGCTTGCAGCGGGCGAGAAGTTCGACATTCTCTGGACCGGCTACATGCTGAAGCCCGAAGAGCTGGTGCGCAAAGGTGCCATCCAGCCGATGGATGCCCTGCTGGATGAATATGCGCCGGAGCTGAAGGCGGATGTGCCGCAGGTAATGTGGGACGGTCTGTCGGTCGACGGGGAAATTTACGGTATCCCGAACCAGCAGATCAACGGCTCCCGTTACGGCTTCATCATCCAGAAGCGCTTCGCCGACAAGTACAAACTTGACACCGCTTCCATCAAGAAGATAGCGGATATCGAACCGTTCCTGGCCCAAATCAAGCAAAATGAACCGGACATCATTCCGTTTGGCGTATTCGGCACTTCCTTCATCAATCCGCAGTCCCATGACGACAAATATTGGGTAGTTCCGGGGCTGGATGACCATTTCTATATCAAAACGGATGATCCTACGTATACGCTGCAGCGTTATCCGGAAGAAGAGCTGGACAATTTCCGGCTGGCCAGCAAATGGTATAAGGAAGGCTATATTTACAAGGATGCCGCTACCGAAAAAGCGAATGATTACCTGGCTAAAGGCCAAATTGCAGTCGATTTCAACGTTACTCTCAAGCCGGGTGTGGAGGCTGAGGTGAAGGCCAAAAACGGCGGCAACGAAGTTATTACTGTACCGCTTAGCGACTGGTTCTCCAACGGCTATTCGGCTACGACCAACCAGTCGATCAGCCGTACGGCCCCTAATCCGGAACGTGCGATGATGTTCCTTAATCTGGTGAATACCGACAAGGAGCTGTACAATCTGCTCTGCAATGGTGTTGCCGGTGAACACTATGATAAGGCCGATGGGGATTACATCAAGGCAAAGGCGGATTCCCGTTATCTGCCGAATATGGACTGGGTTTTTGGCAGCGTATTCAACTCCTATCTGAAAGAAGGGCAACCGGAGAATGTCTGGGAAGAGACCAAAAAGATCAATTCCAATTCAGAGGTCAATCCTGTAGGTGCCTTCAAGTTCAATTCCGAGCCGGTGAATACGGAGATCGCCAACCTGAATGCGGTCTGGGGTGAATATAAACGGGGACTGGTTACGGGAACACTCGACTTCGAAGAAACCTGGCCTGCATTATACGGTAAGCTGAAGGAAGCGGGCGAAGAGAAATACGTAGCAGAGGTAACCAAACAATTCGAGCAATTCCTTAAGGATAAAGGCCTGAAGAAATAAGCCTCATAGAGAATATACCTGCACCTTTGGAGGAGATCACAGGAACCTGCTGCTCATGGACGGCTTCGCCAAGATATAATACCGGCGGAGCCGTTATCATTCCAACCGGAAAGGAAGAGGAGCCTTGGTGAAAAAACGTTTGCTTGCAGCCTTTGCCGCCAGTATGTTGTTCACGATCAATCCTGCCCCGCAGATTGCGGGTACTGTATCGGCGGAGGGAGGGTCTCCGGGGGCGGTTATTTATGTCGCCACTAATGGAAGCGATTCCAATAATGGGACGCAGAATGCCCCGTTTCTGACTTTGGAAAAAGCCCGTGATACCATCCGGACGCTGAAAGCGGAGGATGGCTTGCCGGAGGGCGGCGTCACTGTGTATTTGCGCGAAGGAAGGTATGAACAGACGTCCAGCTTCGAGCTGCGGCAGCAGGATTCAGGCGAAGCCGGCAAGCCGGTCACTTACACGGCTTATCCGGGTGAGTCCGTGACTTTGTCAGGTTCGGAGCAGCTGGCCAAGTCAGCGTTCGTTCCGGTTACGGACACGTCGGTGCTCAGCCGAATCATCAGCCCGGAGGCGAGAAGTGAGGTACTGGTAGCTGATCTGGCAGCGCTCGGGATCACCGATTACGGCCAGCTCAGCCGTCATGGCTATTATCTGGCCAATGATCTGAGCGAGGTGCCGCCAATGGAACTGTATGTGGCCGGACAGGGCATGACGCTGGCCCGCTGGCCCAATGAGAGCACCGTCCAGATGGATGAAATCCTTGATCCCGGTCCGACAAGGAAGGACCCGGACGGGGAGGTGCATACGCGCGGCGGCACCTTCACTTATACGTATGACCGGCCCCAGTACTGGACGCAGGCAGACGATATCTGGCTGGACGGGATCTTCGGCTACAGCTGGGAGTGGTCGTATAACAAGATTGCTTCCATTGACACGGCTGCCCGAAGCATCACCCTCCGTTACGGGGAAATGAGCGGCATCTTCAAAAACTGGTACCCTGATTTCCATTTTGCGCAAAATCTGCTGGAGGAAATCGATATGCCGGGCGAATATTACATCGACCGCCAGGCGGGCAAGCTGTATTTCCTGCCGAACGCCGAGTTTGCAGCCGCCGAGAATCCGGATATTGAAGTCACGATGCTGAAGAGTCCGATGATCAACGCGCTGAATGCTTCGTACATTGACTTCACCGAGCTTGTGCTTGAGAATGGCCGCGATTCTGCTGCAGTGTTCATGGGCGGCAGCCATATGCGTATTCTGAACAGCGAGATCCGCAATTTCACCAACAGCGGGGTACTGGTTAACACACAGAGCCGGTTCTATTACAACAATTTTGAAGGGGCACCGGGAACGGACCACGCCATTATCAGCACCCATATTCACCATATCGGCGGCACCGCCGTCACGCTGACAGGCGGCAACAAAACGACGCTTGCGCCAGGGAATAATGTGGTGGAGAATTCGCATATTCATGATTTTGCCTACTATCATAAAGCCTACAATCCCGGGGTGCTGCTGTCCGGCGTCGGCAACCGCATGTCGCACAATGAGCTGCATGATGCGCCCCATCCGGGCGTGCTGATCTTCGGCAATGATCATACCGTGGAGTATAACGAGATCTATGATGTATGCACCACTTTCTCGGATCTCGGCGCGATCTACATGAATGCCGGCGAGCAGCCCCATGAGCGCGGCACGGTCATCAGGCGCAATTACTTCCATAACATCGGCGAGAGCAAGGCCGGAGTGGAGGGGGTATATCCCGACAATTTCACGATGGGATTGACTATCGACGAGAATATTTTTTACAAGATGGGCAATTCGGCTATTAAAAACAACGGCGGCGCGCATATCCTGACCCGCAACAATATTTTTATCGACAGCAAAATTCCTTATGATTATGCGGATATGTTCCTGGGCGATGAGCCGGATGATCAGGTACCGCTGAACTACATGCCGAAGTGGCAGGCGCTGTTCGCGGCAAACAATAATTTCACCGGGACCCCTTATCTGACGAAGTATCCCGAGCTGGCGGATTTCTTCACGGAGAACCGGTATTATCCCGACACCAATACGTTCCAGGGGAATGTCGTCTACAACCCGTCGGTTCCGCGCAGTGTAACGACCAATGTGTACGGGGCGTATGACAAATTTGGGCTTGTGCAGTACGCCAATAACTGGGTGAGCGCAGCAGATCCCGGCTTCACCGACCTGGCGGGAGGCGATCTGTCGCTGCGGCCGGATGCGGATGTCTTCGATGTTATTCCCGGGTTTCCAGACATTCCGTTTAACGACATCGGCGTTACTGGCAAAGCTGGCACGACAGCAGGCACGGACAGCTATCCTGTTCAGGGAATAGCCGTCTATGACAGCGAAGTTACCGTGGACCGCTGGAAAACGCTGAAGCTGCGCACGGCGGTGCTTCCTTGGAACGCGGATCATCCCGTCCTGACCTTCACTTCGGCCGATCCCGGTATCGCAGCTGTGGATACGGCAGGTATTGTAACCGGCCAGGCGGTCGGCAGCACGGTCATTACGGTAGCCTCGGCGGAGAATCCGCTGCTGACGGCTACGGTTACGGTCAACGTGGAGGCTGGCGACGGCGTAATGGATTTCACGGATTTCGAATCCGGCGCGAACGGCTGGCTGCAGGATGCGAACCGCAGCATTGAGAAGATTGGGCCAAACCGCTGGTACAAGATTCTGAACGGAGCCTCAGCGCTCAGTCCCAAGTCCTTCTCCGATTACGAGCTGAGCTTCAAGCTGAAGACGCCGGAGATTATGGGGGATAATGTAACCCTGTATATTTTCGACCGCCAGGCCGGCAGCGGCTCCAGCCGGATCGGGTACAAGACGCGGGCGGACGGCACCTCCGCCTGGCTGCTGTACAATTCAGCCTGGACGGTGCTGAAGGAAGTGAAGCTGCCCGGGCATGACCTGCAGCCGAATACAGAGTATGCGGTCAAAATGCTCGTTAAAGGCGGTGACATCAGCGTGTACCTGGATGGAGCCTTCCGCCTGAAGGGCAATGATCCAGGCCATAATGCGGAGGGGAAGGTCGGCTTCTACGTCAGCAATGTCAGCCAGATGCACTTCGATGACATTCAGTTCAAGGCTCCTACGACTACGCTGGCCGGAATCATTCCTGCGGAGAGCAAGGTGCGTATTGCCGCAGGGGAACAGCGGCAGTTGCAGCTATCCTTTGATCCTGCGGATACGCCGGATACAGGCGTATCCTGGCAGTCGGCCAATCCGGCGGTCGCCACGGTGGATAGCACCGGAGTGGTCCACGCCGTATACGAAGGGGAGACCCTTATCTCGGCTGTGTCTACGGTAAATCCGCTCATTAAGGCGGACATTACAGTAACCGTCTCTAGCATTATGCATGAGACAGACTTTGAGAACGGGGGCAACGGCTGGCCGGTAGACCCTAACCGCAGCATCGCCGCTGATCCGGACGGGAACCGCCGCTATAAACTGCTGAACGGTGCTACCGGCCTGCTCGACCGCAGCTTCACTTCTTATCAGCTGGAGTTCAAGCTGAAGACGCCGCTTGTGATGCCGGATAACGGCATCCTGTACATCTTCGACCGCCAGGACAGCTCCGGCTCCACTCGGATCGGCTACCGTACCCGGGCAGACGGAACCTCCGCCTGGATACTGTACGACACAGCCTGGCAGAAGCTGACCGAGACGGTCCTGCCTGGACATGACCTGCTGCCGGATACGGAGTATGAGGTGAAGGTGACGGCCCGGGACGGAGATATCGCCGTATCTGTGGACGGCTCGCTAAGGCTCTCCGGCAGCGATCCGGGGCACCGCCCGTCCGGCAAGGTCGGCTTCTATACCAGCGGCTTCGCTTATATGCTGTTCGATGATATTATTTTCTCGGTCTTGCCATAAAACTAATCTAAGCTTCGAGGGCGCTCTTCCTGCGGGAAGGGCGCTTTTACAGTTGAGCAGGCTGGGAATCTAAGAGGAGTGTTTATGTTCCCACGTTAACAAGCCGCCAACAAAAAAGAGCATCTGAGGCCGCGCCTCAGATGCCTTGTATTTAGTATTGTTCTATGACTGGTTGAAATCTTATAAATCTTCTACACTGGCAGGCAGATTTTTACCCGCTGCATTTGGCTTCGTGTACATTTTATTGAGTATCACTGTTTGCACGATAATAAATATACCGCCTACTGCCCAATATAACGGCAACGCGGCGGGCATAGCAAAAGAAGATAAACCCATCATGACCGGTGATAACAATCCGATAAAAGCCATTTGGCTATTCTGATTCTGCTGAGGCTGTGCTGAAACAGATTGAGACACACGGAACTGAACGTAATACACCGCAGCGGCAATCAGCGGCAAAATCATATCTGTTGTCCCCAAGTTAAACCACAGAAAATCGTGAGCGGCAATCTCCGGGGTACGGCGAATGGCATAATAAAATGCGAGAGTGATCGGCCATTGGAGAAGCATCGGTAAACACCCCATGTTTAAGGGATTGAATTGATGCTTCTGGTAGAGCTGCATCATCTCGGTTTGCTCTTGTTTTTTGGCATCCGTACTGACATCGTTCTTATACTTCTCCTTAAGTGCAGTTAATTCCGGCTGGAGGACGGCCATCTTTTCTTTCATAACCATTTGTTTCTTGGTTTGATTCATCATGAGCGGCAGGATCGCAAGTCTGATGATGAATGTCATCAGCACGATCGCTAATCCGTAGTCTCCGTGAAAGGTATCCGCGAAAAATTTAATCAAGATCGAAAATGGATAAATAAAAAAATGGTTAAATATGCCTGGTGAACCGGCATTAATCGGGTTGGATTGGGATGCTGCCGAACACCCGCTGAGCACAATGACCGGAATAACTCCAATCAACATGACGAGAATGGGCTTGGCCCATTTTTGTAGCAACATAATCTTTTTAATCGTTGTCCTCCCTAATTGAAAGTATGAATATCAATGTGGGGAAGGACTATGGTCTTCATCATCAGGTGCTTCTCTTCGTCTGACGGTACGAACTATCCACTTCTGAATGCTGTTCGGTTGAGACAGTCTGACAGCCACATACCAGGTTGAACCGGCTGCAGCAAGTGTTTCATGACCCCAGTGTACCTCTTGTAAAGAAAAATGGGTGAATGGAATTAATACTAAGGAAGAGATGAGTGCAATTGAGAGTGCCAATTGAACCAAGTCATAAAAATGCTCCAGTCAAGTTCACCTCCGTATGAGCCGTATTGGGAAAATTTGAATAATGGTTATACGCTTCGAAGAACTGTGTGGTTTCATTAACCTGCCTGTTAGCTTAAAACCTTAAAAGCGGTTCACCGCGTTATAGATTCAATGGATGCTGTTCCTATATTTCTCAGGGGAGATTCCTTTATTCTTCTTGAACATCTGGCTGAAATAGGACGGGGACAGATTGCCTACTTCTACCGCGATTTCCCCGATAGATTGGCTGGTGTTGGCGAGCAGGATACAGGCTTCTCTGACACGCCGCTGCATCAGATATTCGGACAGTGTGATGCCGGCATATTGTTTGAATACATGCGAAATATGGTAGGGAGACAGATGCAGGCTGGCGGCCAGCGCCTCAAGGCTGAACGGCTCCTTGTAATGTTCATCCAGCCATTCGGTAATCCGCTGGACATGTGAGCTGCCGCGTGAATGGAGGAGATTGGACAGGACATCAGGCAGCCGGGTCTGAAACAGCCGGATAAGCTGAAGCATAAGCAGACCTGTGTTCTCCTCCTGGCAGGCAGCAGCGTGCTTGGTGCACTGATGCAGCTCTTCCAGCACCTCGGGAATACGGGTGTCATTCATTCCGTAGAATACCGGCTGCCGCAGGCTGCCCCTCCACAGGTTCCGGAAGAATTGCCCCAGGATAGGGAACGCGGAAAGATAATGGTCCATGAAACCAGGATCAAAGGTCAGATTGGTCCGGATATAGGAACGGCCTTCTGCCGGAGGAACCATTACACGGTGCAGCTGATAGGGCTGAAACAAGACCAGTGTATGATCCTCAATAGGGTAGGTCTGATTCTCCACCATGATCTCACCGCAGCCGCTGTAAATGTACAGGATTTCAATTCCCCTATGCGCATGAAAATAGAGGGATTCCCCGTCAATATATTTATATTTGTACATAAACAAACCGGGGTCCATTCCCTCGGGCGGATGATCGTTCCTGTTCCTGTCCATGCTCATACGACGCTCCCTTATCAACCATAGTTCACTGCTATTAATTCCATTACTGTTAACTTCAGTATAAATAGAAGGCTGCTAAAAATAAAACTGCGATTTCGGCCACACTTATAAGACTACAATCGCCAAGCAAGCAACCGACTAACCAAGCAAGTAAGCAAAGAACCAAGCAACGAACCAACGAACGAACCAAGCAACCAGCCAAGCAACGAACCAAGCAACGAACCAAGCAACGAACCAAGCAACGAACCAAACAACCAGCCAATCCATGGCTCTTTGGCAGTGCAACTGTGAAAATCCCATCCTCCATTCCTAAAATGTTGTAAGTAATACAGCTTTGGTTCCCGGATACCTGGGTGTTCGGGAGAATTGTTGTATGAAATACAGGAATTGTCCCGCTGAGCCGCTTGGAGGAGGGGAATTGCTGCATTTTCTGCAACAATTCCGGATTTGGGCTGATTTGATGAGGAGAATGTTGTATTTCTTGCAGGATTGTAACAGTATCCACCGGCAGCATTCATTCTAGAGGAGCACAAACCGGCAGGACTCTGTAAAAGAGCCTGCCGGTATAAAGGGTTTCAACCGGGTGCCGCAGTTGATGTTGCGCACCTGCAGATCAGATTCTAGTCAATGAAGATGCAGTAATATGCTATCCCCGTTCGTACCAATACCCCGGAACACCCTGCTGCAGACGCAGCAGCGCCTCCAGGAAGAAGTAATCTCCCCAGATCATGAAATCATCCGGAGATGAGTTCCCTCTGACTGAATAGGAGCCATGACGCAGAAAGCCTTCTTCCGACGGGCTGCCGGCGGTAAAGTAGCGGTTCAGCAGGGAATCCATCGATTTGTTGACGGCTTCCTCATACCATACCCGTTCCGGGTCCTCCTCCGGCAGGTGCTCCAGCAGCTCAAGGAGACCGCATACAACGATGGCGGAAGCTGAACTGTCACGTGGAGTGGACTCCTCCTGCGGGGCATCGAAATCCCAATACGCGACATGGTCGGCGGGAAGATGCTCCAGGAAATAGCGGGCCATTCTTCTGGAGGTTTCCAGATAATGAGGTTCTTTAAAATAGCGGTATGCCAAGGCAAAGCCGTAGACCCCCCATGCTTGTCCCCGCGTCCAGGTGGAGCCGTCCTGATAACCTTGTGCGGTTCCTCCGCGCAGGGCATTCCCCGTCTGCTGGTCAAAATAAAAAGTATGGTAGGAGGAGTCATCTCCCCTCACCAGGAAGCGCCGGCTTTTCTCGGCGTGAATCCGGGCATACTCGGCATAGCTGGGATCTCCGGTCTGTTCAGTGGCCCAGCAGAGCAGCGGAAGATTCATCAGGCAGTCGATAATAATCCGGCCCCCGTTGTCTGCATCCCCTTCCGGTCCCCACGCCTGAAAGAGCTGCGGGGCAGAGCGCCAGCGCTTCATCAGTACATCGGCTGCCTGCAAGGCCAGCAGACGCGAAGCCTCATCCTTATCGGTGATCCAGCGTGCCTTGGCGGACAGCGAATATAGGAAGCCAATATCATGGTGATCAAGCTCCTTCCCGGCAATCATGCGCTTGTTGAAGGAGTCAACCGTCCGGATGGCGGCGGCGTGAATCTCAGGGTCTTGGCTGTATTCATAGCTCAGCCACAGAATGCCGGACCAGAAGCCTTCCGTCCAGCTGGTATGGTCAGTCAGATGATATTTGCCGTCGCCCAGGCTTACAATTGGAGATTTGTCACCAAAGCGCTTGATGTTAAGGCGGGTGGTAGAGAGCGTGTGCTCAATCGCATTTTTCCAGTTCATAATAACCTCCATAATATCGCTATATTGTTCTTATGGTTATTATAAGCCTGCTGCTATGTTGGTTTGTTGCGCGAATTCTTAGGTGAATTGCGGTTTAGTAGGAACGGTGCCGGAACCTGTTACGCGGGGAGAGAGCTGTTTGTCACAGAACTCCGGTCTAGTTTGTCTACAGGATGTACAGCAAAGAAAATAGGATGGAGGCAGAGCGCCCGTGGCAGGGCGGTTTGTGTCTGTTGCAAAGCGTTTACTAAATACCGGCCTATGGATATAGGCTATAAACCAGGAGGAAATAGACATGAAAATTGTAGTGGTTGGCGGGAGCGGACTTATTGGAAAGCAATTGGTGAGCCGGCTTCAGGGGCTGGGTCATGAAACTGTGGCCGCATCACCTTCTCTGGGCATCAATGCTATGACTGGTGAGGGGCTGGCAGAAGCGCTTAAAGGGGCTGATGCCGTTGTTGATGTAGCAAATTCACCTTCATTCGCAGACGATGCTGTGCTGGAATTCTTCGCGACAACGACCCGCAATCTGCTGGCTGCTGAAGCTGAAGCAGGAGTGAAGCATCATGTGGCGCTATCTGTAGTGGGGACTGACGGATTGCTGCAGAGCGGTTATTTCCGCGGAAAAATGGCTCAGGAGGAGCTGATCCAGGCTTCCCCGGTTCCCTACACCATCGTGCGGGCGACCCAGTTCTTCGACTTCGCGGAGGGCATTGCCTATACCGCTACAGAGGGGGATATCGTCCGTCTGCCTTCGGCATGGGTACAGCCCATAGCCTCTGGGGATGTAGCAGCTGCGCTGGTTGATTATACCCTTGAAGCCCCAGTGAACGGGATAGCCGAGCTGGCCGGACCGGATAAGCTGTCTCTGGATGAATTCGTCCGGCAAGCGCTGAAGGCTAAGGGGGATGCGCGTCAGGTGGTCGGCGATACGGAGGCACATTATTTCGGAACAGCATTGCAGGATCACTCGCTTGTTCCGGCCGGAGACCATCCGCGAATTGCCCCTACACGGTTAACGGACTGGCTTGCGGCTTCCGTATCAGAAGCATAATAGATCTGCAAGAAACCGCCATCCTCCGGGCAAGTTTGCAAAAACTTCAGCCTGATGGGAATGGCGGTTTTTTTATGAAAGACAGGATCGATATGTTGTGAAGCGGATACCAGCGGGCTTCTAGCGCACCTGAGCATAAACATTCCAGCTGTTCACCAAATGACCCATGGCAAACAGAAAAGCGGGGATCAGGAGCAGCCAGGACTCAAGCCAGAATCCAAGCAGCATGAAGTAGATTGCCGGAAAGACGGCCATAGGAATAGGAATTCCAAGCCAAGGCGTGAACAACACGGCAAATTCTCTCGCATTCCAGTAAAAGCGGGCCCAGCATATATAATAAATCAGCAGGCAGACAGCCATCAGTCCGGCAGACAGGCCAAGGGGCTGTTCTGCAAGCTTGCGGCCCAGAACAATAGGTATCATGAAGCAAGTGATCTGGCCTGCCCGCTCCAAGATCGTGAAGATCAGGGGTGTAGAGGCCAAAGAATCAGGAGCATTCCGGGGCGGGAAGAAAATGAAGATCAGATTCGGCAGCAATACTAATAAGGGTATGATGAATCCTTTAATGTGCAGACCCATGTGAACTCTCCGTCCTATTGTTCCAAAGTAGATTGATGCATTCTGGCATTGCGGAAATGAAGGTTCTCTTTGCCCGATACTACGATTGCGTTCCGCGGACAGTTCGCCGCGCACTTCATACAGAAATCACATTTGTACCCATGGTATGGCAGATCATCGACCACTACTATATTACCGGTGGGACATTGCAGAACGCATAATTCACAGCTGATGCATTTGGAAGGGACCGTCCGCAATCTGAGCATCAGCCGCATCGACATCCAGGGCAGCACGGTTCTTCTGGAGAGAACGGAGACGGCCTTCGACCCGGGATACTCTGACTTCCAGGCGGATTCACCGGCAAGTGCCTGATGGACAAAAGTCTCAGCTTTCTGATAGGCTGCGCTCAGCCGGGCCTGATCATCCTCCGGTCTTGCTTCAGCATTCAGCATATTATTAGGCATACTGATCTCGCAGGCGGAGACAGGGATGTAGCCCTTATTCTTCAGCAGGGTATAGAGCGGCTCCAGAATATGGGCTGAGTTATTGAGCGTAGCGATCACATATACTCTGGTGCCCTGGCTCTTCGGGAGCTGCCGGAGGAATCTCCAGATGAACGGGGATACGGACTGCGAATTGACCGGGAAGGCCAGCCACAGGTCATTAACCGGACTGCTTGGCATAGATTCGCTGCCGATCAGATTCAGGGAAGTGCGGATGTTATAGGTCTTAAGGGTTCTGCCCACAAAGTCTACAATCGCTTTCGTATTGCCCGTGCCTGAAAAGTAATACAAATCCACGGTTTTATTCATTCGGCGGGTTCTCATGTTCTGCGATTTCCTGCTCCAGCAAAGCTATAGTCTGCCCGCACCAGTCGGCGTAAGACTCCCACAGCTTCTGGCCAAAGGACAGGACCATCAGAATGCGGCTGTGATTACTGTGGACATCCAGATTCTGCTTCAGCTGTTCCTCGAATTTGCCGAACAGCTGCTGCTGCCGCCGGTGGTTGATTTCAAACTCCCGGACATGCTCCAGCATGGTGGCGGAAGAGGAAGAATTGGAAAAATACAGCTTAAGCAGCAGCTCGTAGCGCACGGTTTCTTTTTCCACCGGTGTCTTAAGCCATTCCTGTAATTCGTACCTTCCGGATACGGTTATCTGATACTTGATGCTTTGTTTGCTGTTCTTGCCTTCTGAAGAAACAGGTTCTTCACACACAGCGATCAGGCCCCCCGCAGCCAGACGCTTCAGTTCCGGATAGATCTGGCCAAAGCTCTCGCTCCAAAAAAAGGAAAGCCGGGTATCTACGATCTTTTTGATCTCATACCCAGTCAAGTTCTCTTCATTTAATAGTCCCAGTAACACGTAACCTGTCTTGCTCCTGTTAGCAGCCATATGCACGCATCCAATCTGTAAGATATATCTTTTAGATATAAAATACTGCAAGGATAACCTAAAGTCAAACCTTATTTTATGCCCGAAGTGGAGCGGTAACCTGGAATCTGCACGCCAAAAAGCCGCTCCCGGTAAAGGGAGCGGCTTCATGTATTAGGCGGAATGCTTATGCCATATTGGGAATAGCAACAGCAGGGTCAGTCTCGGCTTCGTAATCCACGCCTCCGGTGCGGAAGCCGAACAGATGGAAGAAGTCATCCTGGTAGCCCTTAAGGTCTGCAAGTTCAGGAACATTATCCGTTTCAAGCTCATTCCAGCGTCTCATGACCTCGATCTGCACATCCTCGCGCATCTCCCAGTCATCAATCCGGATCAGGTGGCTGCCGTCTGCTGCAGCTTCGCCGCCGTTATACAGGTGGTCTGCGAACAGGCGGTACATCTGCTGAATGCAGTTCTCGTGCAGTTCTTTTTCCTTCATTACTCTATAGAGTGCGGAAATATACAGCGGCACCACAGGGATGGCGGAGCTGGACTGGGTAACCAGAGCCTTATTCACGGATACGAAGGCCCGTCCGCCTGTAGCAGAGAGCTGCTCGTTCAGCGCGACCGCCGTCTGTTCCAGATGGTTCTTCGCCTGGCCGATGGTTCCGTCCCGGTAGATGGGATGGGTGATCTTAGGTCCGATATAAGAATAGGCCACGGTTGTTGCGCCGTCTGCAAGCACGCCTGCTTCCTGCAGCTGATTGATCCACATGCCCCAGTCTTCTCCGCCCATAACAGCGATGGTCTGGCGGACTTCGTCATCCGTAGCCGGCTCAATAGTAACCGTGGATACTTCACCAGTGTGGAAGTTCATCGTCTTGTTCGTGTAAGCTTCTCCAACCGGCTTAATCACAGAAGAGAAGACTTCTCCTGTAACCGGATGGGTGCGGCGGGGGGAAGCTACGCTGTAGATAACGAGATCAACGGTTCCGAATTCAGCTTTGATGAGGTCGATGGTCTTGGTCTTAATGGCATCCGAGAAGGCATCGCCGACGATGCTGAACGATTTCAGCCCCTGCTTGGCCGCTTCCTGCTCAAAAGCAGCGGAATTGTACCAGCCTGCGGATGCTGTGCGGGCACCTTCAGCAGCTTTGTCGAAGAAGACACCGATGGTATTGGCACCTGCGCCGAATGCAGCCGCAATCCGGGAAGCCAGCCCGTAGCCGGTAGAAGCGCCGATGACCAGCACGTTGGCCGGACCGGTAAGTTTCTTTTGTGCCCGTACATAGTCAATCTGTTCCTGTATTTGTCTGGCACATCCCTCCGGGTGAGCAGTCGTGCAGATAAAGCCGCGTGTTTTTGGCTGAATAATCATCAAGGATATCCCCTTTGTTTTAGTTTTTAACTTTTTTCGCTAATATAGAGTATAGCAAATGATGGCATAGAAAGATAAGCTTGAATCTTTTTTTGAAAAGATAAGAATGGATATGCGTTATCAAGAATCCGGGAGGGTCTAAATGTGCTGATGGTAAACGGGAAGGAAGTTGCGGAGATTCTAACGATGGAGTCCTGCATCGCTGTGATGGAAACCGTCCTCGCTGACCTGTCGGAGGGGGAGGCCGTGCAGAGCCTCCGCCAGGTCCTGCCGCTGGAGGAGCGGAATGTGCTGGGAATGATGCCCGGGTATCTGCGGCGTGAAGGGATCGCTGGTGCTAAGATCATCAGCGTATTCCCTGGCAACCACGGGAGCGGTCTGCCGTCGCATCAGGGGATGGTGTCTTTGTTCGACGCCGCCACCGGCGTGCCGCTGGCCATAGTGGACGGCCAGTCGATTACAGCCATCCGCACGGCGGCGGTCAGTGCGGCGGCGACGAAGCTGCTCGCCAGGGAAGAGGCGGAGTCCCTGGCGGTTCTCGGCACCGGGGAGCAGGCCCGGAGCCATCTGGAGGCGATGCTGCAGGTGCGCGGCATTAAGCGCGCCAAGGTCTGGAGCAGAACGCCGGGCAAGGCCCGGGCGTTCGCCGATGCCATGAGCAGCCGGTGGAACGCAGAGATCACGGCAGCGCTGTCTGTGCAGGACGCGGTGATGGACGCGGACATTATTTGTACGGCAACGGCGGCGGGCGAGCCGGTGCTGCACGGCGCCTGGGTGAAACCAGGCGCGCATATCAATGCGATCGGCGCATGCAGGGCGCATGAACGGGAGCTGGACACGGCGCTGGTAGCCGGGGCGAGGCTCTATGTGGACCGGCTGGAGTCGGCGGTCCATGAAGCGGGAGATTATCTGATCCCGCTCAGTGAAGGGGCGATTACGGCGGACCATATTATTGGCGAAATTGGCGGGCTGCTGAAGGGGCGGGTCCCCGGCCGGGGAAGCGGCGATGAGATTACCCTTTTTAAGGGACTGGGGCTTGCCGTTCAGGATCTTGCCGCAGCCTTCTATATTTATAAACAGGCGGTTGCTCTGCACAAAGGCGTGGAGATTTCATTTTAAATAGATCTCGGTATTTCTATTAAGAGTAACTAGTCCGACATCAGATCTAATGAAGTGTGTCGATTCAACAATGCAGCAAGCGGCAATGGATGTATTCAGCTCCAAGTGAAACTTCAGTGATAGTTGTATAATGTACAATTAAAAACAGCGAAAAGAGCTGCTTGCCTCTTATAACTGTAGTCTGTACAACTAAATCTGCCCGAATGGGTGATAACCAACTACATTGGTCAATTTAATTGCACGAAATACAACTAAACGGATAATCGGTTGAAAATCAGACGATTTAGTTGTACAAAGTGCAGTTAAGCTTAGCGTAATTCGTTACTGCAAAGCCTCAGCAAGCGGCGTGACAACAACGTGGTTTTCACTAGTTTAGATCTTACAACAACGACCAAGGACAGAAAAAGATCTCTGGAATGGCAGGAGCGGCGGCTGCCGGAAGCCCAAATATTCACCGCAGGGACGAGCGAGCATCAAGTAAATAGGTAGTTTCATAGAGGAGGGGCCGGATCAAGTGAATTTACAGGAACGGGAAGGCTGGTATGAGTTCGGACTGAGTGCTGCACAGGAGGAGCGGGCGAAACGCCTGCATGAGGAGAATATCAATATTGATCTGCTGTTCCAGGGGCCCTTGTCCCCAAGCGCTATCCCGGAGAGCGTCTCGCTTAAGGTGAAGGCGCTGTGCGAGCCGTACAAGGATGAACCGATGGTCTACAGCGCCATGCCGGCGCAGATCATTACCCGGCTGTCGGCCGGCGGTGAGATTGCGGAGTACAAAGAGGAATGGTACAAGTCCGGCATTACGGCGGGGAACCGTGAGCTGCACCTGAATGATATAGAGAGCATGATTACCAGTATGGGCGAGGTTCAGCTGCAGTTCGATTCCGCGGACTGGCTGGTGAAGGCACTGACGGCGGAGGATATCCGCAGGGCTAAGCGTGAGGGCAGGAAGGCCGGTATTGTAACGGCACAGGAAACGGATGCGCTTGGGAAAAATCTGGAGCTGCTTGACGCGCTGCATGGCTTTGGTCTAAGGATTCTGCAGTTAACGTACAACAACCAGAATCTGATAGGTTCCGGCTGTGCGGAGCCGGGCAATGGCGGGCTGTCTAAATACGGTCTGCGGTTTGTGGAACGGCTGAACACGCTCGGAATCATCGTCGATACCGGACATTGCGGCAGGCAGACCACCCTGGATGCCTGTGCAGCCTCGAAAGCGCCGGTTATCGCCTCGCATACCGGCGTGGAAGCCATCTATCCGCATATGCGCTGCAAAAGTGACGAGGAGATCCGCGCGATTGCTGCGACCGGCGGGGTGATTGGTATTTTTGCGATGCCGTGGTTTGTGCATGAAGATCCGGATCATACCACCATTGAGCATGTGCTGGATCATATTGAATATGTGATCAGGCTGGTAGGCGTAGAGCATGTGGGCATCGGAACGGACTGGCCTATGAGTGACCTGGAGTGGTCACTGGTCTTTTTCAAGGAGCAGATTGCACCTAAGCTGGGATTCGCCAAAGGGGATGGTCCCTCCACGGAAACCGTAGCAGGGCTTGAGAAATACAGTTATTTCAGCAATTTCACGCGGGGACTGGTGGCGCGCGGGTACAGCGATGAAGAGATCGCTAAGATTATGGGAGGCAACTGGCTGCGTGTGTTCGAACAAATTTGCGGATAGGGGACTTTTACAGATGAATTCATACTTACAGCAGACAAGCTTCAACTTCTATTGCTCGGGGATATACAGCGGCACCATCCGTTTCACGGACAAGGAGGTCATGCACGCCAAGGTTGACACCCGCAGACGCACACAGATGCAGGAGAATGTGCTGGATGCTGGCGCGAAATATGTTCTTCCGCTGGCGCGGATCGCGGGGCAGCTTCATGTGTACACCGATGCGGAATGGGCCGGGGACGAGGTTATCCTCAAGAACGGGGACAAATATCAGAAGCATATTACCTATCAGGCGGAGATCTCCGGTGTAGAGCGGACTTCGCAGGTATGGGCTTACCGCGGGGGCACGGCGCTGGATATTGTAACGCTGGACGGGGAGGTAATCGCTTTTCTGACCCCTAACCGCTATGGCATTGAGCTGATCGTTAAGGCAGGATATGAGCAGCTGACCCCGCTCGCCCTCTATGCTGAACCGCTGCTGTCGCAGCCCGAATACGGGGTGAATGATCTGGGTACGTACCTAGTGCCGATGCGGGACGGCGTGAAGCTGGCTACCGATGTGTTTCTTCCTGAAGGGCTTGAGCCGGGAACGAAGGTGCCGACTATCTTGGTGAGAACCTGTTACGACCGGAATGGTAAAAAAGAAATCTTCATGCGCTGGGCGAACAAAGGCTACGCCGTGGTCTCCCAGGATGTACGAGGCCGCGCGGATTCGGAAGGGGAGTTGATTCCCTTCTACAATGAACGCGATGACGGCTACGATACCATTGACTGGATTATCGCCCAGGAATGGTCTGACGGCAAAGTTGGGATGTGGGGCGCCTCCTATCTCGGCTATGTCGTTGTAGCAGCCGCTACCAGCGGCCATCCGAACCTGCTGGCGGTTGTGGATGAGGTTAATGTAGGTTCACCGTTCGTGGATACTGCGCGCAAAGGCGGGACGCTCTGCTCCTGGCCGCTGCTGTCCTGGACGCTTGCGCAGTCGGTGGGGACGCGGACGGACTTTGATATTTTTGGCGGCATTACAGTGGACCCTGAAGCGGCGGTCGATGCCAGACCGATCAGGGATATTCCGCAGCAGATGATCGGCCGCACTTCGGGGCCGTGGGAGCTGTGGAGCCAGCATCCCGAGTATGACGATTTCTGGAGAAACTGTACGTTCACCGAACGCGGAGATCAGGTTAAGGTTCCAATGTATGTGATTTCCGGCTGGTATGACGGTGACAGCCCGGGGGTATCGGAGACCTGGCGGATGCTGACGGAGCATGATGTGAAGAGCCGCAAAATCCGCCTCGGCGCCTGGGAGCACGGACCGAACCGGGCGCGGGATCTGCTGGGCGTATCCTTCGGCAATGATGCAGTGGTGTACGATTATGATATATCTGTGCTGCGCTGGTTTGACCGGTTCCTGAAGGGGATTCCGAACGGCATCGACCAGGAGCCGCGGGCTTCCTATTATGTGGTGGGCGAGAACCGCTGGAGAACCTCGGAGGACTGGACACCGGCAGAAGCAAAGGTAACTCCGTTCTATCTGGGCGGAGACGGCCGGGCGAATTCATCCCTGGGCGATGGACGGCTGGTTATGGAGCCGGAGGAACATTCAGCAGCAGACACTTATATCTATAATCCGGCTGACCCGGTTGCCGACAGCGGAGAGCGGGAGCCGGAGAATATGCGGAAGCATGAGCTGAGAAGCGACATTGTCGTCTATACCAGTGAGCCGCTGGCGGAGAAGCTGACGGTAGCGGGGGAACTATCAGCGGTCATCTATGCGGCAAGCTCGGGTCTGGATACGGACTGGGTCGTGACGCTGAGTGATGTGAATGAACAAGGGGATTCCATCCGCCTGTCCAATTACATCGTGCGGGCGAAATACCGGCACGGGCTGGAACAGCCGCAGCTGCTGGTGCCGGGGCAGGTGGAGCGGTACGATATTTTCCTGCAGAACATCGCCCACACGTTTGCCGCTGGACACCGGGTCCGCTTCACAGTCACTTCTTCCAGCAAATTCGTGGCCTTTCCTAACACTAACACCGGAAACAATCCGTATGAAGATACGGAAGCAGTCATTGTGCAGCAGACGATCTGCCATAACCAGGAGTATCCGAGCCATATTAAGCTGCCGGTGGTGCCGAATTTCTAATGAATATCTGAGCCGGTCATTTGCAACTTTTTCCAATTGGGATCGTCCATGAAATGTGAAAGGGCATCTGGTACATATCCTTGCCGCTTCGGATGGACTCAAGGAGGGAGCTATGATGATCAAAAGAATATCCGTACTCTTGTTAGCCGTGCTGCTCCTGGCCGGCTGCAGTAAAGGAGGTTCCAAAATGAGCTATTCAGAGAGACAGGCAGCTGCAGCCGGGCTTGATTTTGGGCTGGCCGAGCAGAGTAACCGGCTGGGCGCGATGCTGTTTGGCCAGTTGTGGAAGCCGGGCGGCGGGAATCTGACGGTGTCACCTTATAGTGTTGCCGCTGCGCTGGCCCTTGCTTATAACGGTGCGGACGGAGAGACGGCAGAGGAGCTGGGAACGCTGCTGGGCTATGCACCTGATGAGCGGGAGCAGCTGAATACCAGGCATCAGGTTTTGCTGCAGCTGCTGAATGACGCCGGACCGGGAATTGAGCTGAAGATAGCGAATTCGGTCTGGGGCATGAAGGGGCTGCCGCTGCGCAAGGACTATCTCAAGACAGGCGAGGATTTCTATAACGCAGAGATCAGGGCGACAGACTTAGCTGCAGAGAAATCTGTGACGCAGATTAATGATTGGGTCTCGAAGCATACCGGGCATAAGATCAGGCAGATGCTCACGGAGCCGCCGGGTGACCAGGCAGTTGCGGTGCTTGTCAACGCACTGTATTTCAAAGCCGGCTGGAGTGATGTGTTTCCGGAGGAGGCGACTGCGCCAGCAGACTTCTATCCCCCGGACGGGGCAGCAGTGCGGGCAATGATGATGAAGCGGAGCGGATTGTTCCAGTATGCTGAGAATAAGGACTGGCAGGCTGTGAAGCTTCCTTATGGAGAGGGCCAGATGGAGATGACCGTAATCCTGCCGGGCGGGGAATCTTCCTTACAGGAGCTTGCGGATCAGCTTGCGGCGGGAAGACTCCCGCTTGATGAGGGCTTCGCCAGTGCCCGGGGGACGCTGCGGCTGCCGCGTTTTACAGCAAGCTACGGGGCAGAGCTTACAAAGGTTCTGCTGGCGCTGGGTGTGAAGCTGGCTTTCGACCCGGACCAGGGGGATTTCCCGCTGCTGGCGGACCTGAATCGCCCGATTTATTTCAGCAAGGTCATCCACAAAACCTACATCGATGTGAATGAGCGGGGAACAGAGGCGGCGGCGTCCACAGTAATCCAGATGCGGGCAGGATCAGCTGCTCCTGCAGGTACGCCTTTTGAAATGACGGTCAACCGGCCGTTTCTGTTCATGATCAAGGATGTGCAGACTCAGGTGGTCCTGTTCCTCGGAGCCATTGAGAATCCGCTGGACACAGATTAATTCCGCTTGGAATGAATTTCAAGCAATTACGCATAAATGCTCCCTTCACAGGTCACAATAGGGAAAAACCAGAATGAAGGGATTAACGTGAATGCTTTTCGCTTGAAAAAACAACTGTGGCGGCGGTGGAGACGTTGGAAAAAGGCTCCCTGGGTGGGAGCGGCTTGCATTGCGCTTACGGTGCTGGCGTGGCGTGGCATGCAGGTTCCGGAAGAGATCAGCCTGCTGTTGGAGCATACGGCCTGGACGTTGCCCGGAACACTAAGCGGAATAGAAGAGCAGAACCGGGAACCCGGCAGCAGCATTCCGGCTGTGGCAGCCGTTTATAACCATACAGGGAATGAAACAGAAGATGAAGCTGCTGTGATGGACAGCAAAGAGCTGCTTGAAGCAGTCAGCCGGGAAGCGGTCAGCAGAACGGTGCACCTGAAGACAATTTATGTATCCGGTGAAGAGGTGCAGACACTGCCCGGCAAGCAGACACCGGCCCAGCTGAAGATGATGATCGGACAGCATTCCGATTGGAGCGGCTGGCTCAGCGAGGAAGGCGATTTGTGGCTGGAGCAGAGAGTCAATGATCTGTCGCTGCTCACCAAAAAAGAAGCCTACTTCGGAGTGGATGAGCAGGGGAATCTGACGCTGTTCAAAGGACCGCCGACGTCGGAAAAGGTGATGAAGACCTTTTTCCAGCTGGATATGGGCTCGATGAAATCCTCTTTGCCGGAGGGGATCTGGGAGCAGCTTCATCAGGGCATCCGGGTACAGGACATGGAGGAGTACAACAGTGTACTGTCTACCTTCAGCGACTATGCGCGGGACTCGGCGGAACAGGTGATGCATGCGGAATGAAGTGAAGGACCTAACTGTTTGAAGACTCGTGGGCAGGAGGCTCACGGGTTTTTTTGTTTAAAATACAGCTTGATTTTAATTTCCCCGGGACAAAGTTTTTGTCTCCCCGGGGAAATTTTTTTGCTATAATGGGTAGAAGGAATACATATGTTCGCTTTAGGGCGGATTCATGGATGAACCCGCAGGGGCTATTCTGCCCTGGCACAGAGGAGAGAGAAGGATCTTGCGCATCTTGGGGATTGATCCGGGGCTGGCGATTGTCGGCTTTGGTTTTGTAGATAAGGTTGGAAACAAATTGACTCCGGTCCAGTACGGCTGCATCCAGACTGAGGCGCATACTCCGGAAGAAGAACGTCTGCTGCATGTCTATGAAGGCATGGTGCAGCTGATTGATAAATATAAGCCGGATGCGGTTGCGGTAGAGAAGCTGTTCTTCAGCCGCAATGTGACAACGGCCCTGCCGGTGGCGCAGGCGCGCGGAGTGCTGATTCTGGCGGCCGTGCAGCGCGGGCTGCCAGTGGCGGAATACACCCCTATGATGGTGAAGCAGGCAGTAGTAGGGTACGGCAAGGCGGAGAAGAAACAGGTTCAGGAGATGGTCAAGCTGCTTCTTAAGCTGTCGGCTGTACCGAAGCCCGATGATGTGGCGGATGCACTGGCGGTGGCGGTATGCCACGCCCATTCCGTGAGTCTTAATTCCAAATTAAATGAGGTATTGCGAAAATGATAGATTTCCTAAGAGGACCGGTTGTACATTTGGAGTCAGAATATGTAGTACTGGATGTTCAAGGCGTAGGATACCGGGTCTTCTGCCCGAATCCGTATGCTTTTGCCAAGGTGGAGGGTCCGGTGACCATCTTCATTCATTATCAGACCCGTGAGGATGCGACGCTCCTGTTCGGATTCCCGACCCGTGAGGAGCAGAAGCTGTTCCGCAAGCTGATCGAGGTGTCTGGCATCGGCCCGCGTGTGGCGCTGGGCATTCTGACCGGCGGAACGCCGGATCAGCTGATCTCGGCGATCTATCAGGAGAACATCACCTTCCTGACGAAGCTGCCGGGCATCGGCAAGAAGACGGCGCAGCGGATGATTCTGGATCTGAAGGACAAGCTGGACGGCTTCGGTGGAGCTGCCCTGCAGACAGGCCTGTTCGCTGTAGCGGCTGAAGCCCAGGCTAAGGCCGAGGCACTCCCGTGGGAAGAGGCCAGGGATGCCCTGAGGGCGCTGGGCTATACCGATACCGAGCTGGACCGCGTATGGCTGAAGATGAAGCAAGAGGGAACGGATACCGGACCGGTTGACGTGCTGATGAAAAAGGCGCTGGGGCTGCTTTTTATAGCCAAATAGGTCCTTGAAGAACGGAGTGAGGAATAATGGATGACCGGATTATATCAGCAAATCTGATGATGGACGAGCAGGCGGTTGAATTAAGTCTGCGGCCCCGTTATCTGGGTGAATATATCGGCCAGAACCAGGTGAAAGAAAACCTGAAAATATATATTGAAGCAGCCAAGATGCGCAGCGAAGCGCTGGATCATGTCTTGCTGTACGGGCCTCCGGGTCTCGGCAAAACAACGCTGGCGAATATTATCGCCAATGAGCTGGGTGTGAATCTGCGGACCACTTCCGGCCCGGCAATTGAGCGGCCGGGCGATCTGGCCGCGCTGCTGACCAACCTTCAGGAAGGCGATGTGCTGTTCATTGATGAGATCCACCGCCTGCACCGCACGGTGGAAGAGGTTATGTATCCGGCGATGGAGGATTTCGCGCTGGATATTATGATCGGCAAAGGCCCGAGTGCCCGTTCGGTGCGGCTGGACCTGCCGCCCTTCACGCTCATTGGAGCAACGACACGCGCGGGGCTGCTGTCCGCTCCGCTGCGCGACCGCTTCGGCGTAGTCAGCCGGCTGGAGTACTACACAATCGATGAGCTGAGCTTCATCGTAGCCCGCAACGCCGAGCTGCTCAGCATCGAGATTCTGGGCGATGCTGCGGAAGAGATTGCCCTGCGGGCCCGTGGGACTCCGCGGATTGCCAACCGTCTCCTGAAGCGGGTGCGCGATTATGCGCAGGTCCGCGGCGACGGTATTATTACGCCGGAGATTGCCGCTGAATCGCTCAAGATGCTTCAGGTAGATCCGCGCGGACTGGACAGCATCGACCACAAGATGCTGCAGTCGATGATCAGCTCCTTCCGCGGCGGACCGGTCGGGCTCGATACCATCGCCGCTACGATAGGCGAAGAGAGCCAGACTATTGAGGACGTATACGAACCCTATCTGCTGCAGATCGGTTTCCTGCAGCGCACGCCGCGCGGGCGCATAGTGACCCCGGCGGCGTATCATCATCTGGGACTTCCGCTCCCTCCGCAGCAGAACTGATGCTGCCCGTAATACAACATTTTTCGTATGATCCCGGCTACAATCCCGAATTGTTGTATAAAAGGCAACATTCCTTCTCCTCCAAGCGGTTTGGCGGGACAAATCTTGTATTTCATACAACAATCTGTCCCAACCGCCAGATATCTAGGGGATCAAGTTGCAATCCGTACAACAATTAAGCCTAAACAAGTGAGAAACTTAAGAATTTGAATGCTCTTTGCAATGGATTAGGTGCGAGAAGTTGAATAAACCGCTCGTCACATAAGTGCCCGACCGGGTGCTTAATTGGTTGCAGTCTAGAGTGCGTTTTATATAACACAATTAAGAGTATGCTTCCCAAGCGGGTTTTGAACGAAGCTTTCTGAGGATGTCATGCTTTCAAAACTTAAAGAGTATGTATGCTTCCGAAGCAGGGTTTGGAACGAAGCCTGCTTCGGGAGCAGCTACTCTCAAAACTTTTAGGAGGCCTACAATGAATCTTGCCAGGTGGAAAGAAACAGGGTTAGGGCTGCTGGGCCGCGGAGTATTGGCCGCATCAATGGTAGCAGGCAGCCTTCTGACCTTTGCGGGTACCACTCACGCCGATACCGGCGGGGCGATCCGGGTTGCACTGTATGCCGATATTGGCAGCAAATATAAATCTACCGTACCGCTGGTCACGCTTCAGTCCGATTTGGGCTTCAGCCTGCTCTCGCAGGCCGGAACACCTCTGCTGTCGGTTCCTGCCCAGAACAAAGTACGTGTCAGTCTGGACGGCTACCGGGTGAAGGTGCTGGAAACGCCAACCTGGCAGGTGGCAGCGGATGCAGCCAAGAAGCTGCAGGCTACCTCCGATAAACCCCAGCTGTTTATGGCATCACGGCGTGGAGCTAAGGTGTATCAGCTCTACACTGGAAGCTATGCCAGTGAAGCTGCCGCCAAAACAGGGCTGACCTCCGTGATGAAAGCCGGAGTAAGCCTTCCGGAAGGACAGACACCGGCTGTTGCCGGGACCAAACATCTGTCCGCAGGTTCCTACGCGACGCTGGAGGAAGCGCAGGCGGTTGTCGGCAGCCTAACCGCTGCCGGGTTCGATGCCTGGCCGGTATTCGTGTCCGGAGAAGGCGGCAGTGCACGGACTGAAGTTTGGGTAGGCGAAGCGGCGAGCGACAGCGATCTTGCAGCGGTCTCTGCCTCGGCAGCTGCACTGCTCCCGCAGCTTGTTCTGTCGCCGGTGGCGGCAGGTACAGCGGGACTAATTATCCGGATGGACGCAGGACTTGATTTCAGCAGTGAAGTCCAGGCCTTTCATTATCTGTTATCCGGAAGCGACGCGAAGTTCACAGCCGCCGGCAATGAGAAGGGGATTCTGCTTACGGAGAGATCCAAGCGTACTTACCGAGGCAATCTGGAGCTGGGCAATCTGAACGGTTCATTGTCTGTAATCAACGTAGTGCCGCTGGAGCAATATCTGTATGCGGTTGTCGGCGGAGAGGTTTCATCCGGCTGGCCGGAAGAGGCGCTCAAAGCCCAGGCCGTTGCGGCGCGCAGCTATGCGCTGGCCCAGGGCAACCGCTTCGATGTAGCCAATGTTGTCGATACCACGCTGAGCCAGGTGTACAACGGCATAGGCGCTGAAGCTCCAGTCATTACCAAGGCAGTGGATGCTACCGCAGGCGAAGTGCTAATGAGCGGCGGCAAAATAGTAGAAGCCGTGTTCTCCTCCAACGGCGGCGGCGTTACCGCAGACCCGTCTGAGGTGTGGAACAACGGCGGCGATACCTTCGTCAGTGTAGTCAGCAGCGAGGATGCTGCGGCAGTTGCTTCATCTAAAAAGTGGTATTATGTGCTGCTGAACAGCGGTATCTCCGGTTATGCCCGTGAAGACAATATCAAATTAACCGGGAACACAACGGCAGCCGGACTTCCGCTGGCTACGGCTACCACCAAGGATGTGAATATCCGGCCTTTGCCTATTATTGATAGCAGTGTTACTCCCGCAGGCAAGCTGAACCCCGGCGATAACGCCGTAGTGCTGGGCCAGGTCTATGAATCCGGCAGCTACAGCTGGATCAAAGGGCCGTATACCTCGGCAGAGCTGCTCAAAAGCCTGTCCGGCAAAACAAGCAACGCTCTTCCGTCTTCCATAACCAGTCTCCAGGTGACTAAGCGCGGGCCTTCGGGGAGAGCGGTGGAAGTCAAGGCTAACGGCCAGATTCTGCAGGTGAAATACCCGGATTTGTTCCGTTCTTCCTTTGGCGGATTGCCCAGTACTTTGTTTGATATTGTCCCGGCAGGCAGTTATACTGTACTAGGCGCTGACGGCACTACAGCCACTATTGGTAGTTCAACAAGCGCCGGGGTGCTCTCTGCAACCGGCAAAGTAACTGCAAATGGCAGCGGAACCGTAGTCATGGGTGCTGATCAATCTTCCAGAGTGGTCACCAGCAGTCCCGGATTCTATTTCATCGGCTGGGGCAACGGGCACGGCCTGGGCATGTCCCAATGGGGCGTAAAGGGCATGGCAGATAGCGGGTATGATTATCGTCAAATATTGCAACACTATTTTAATAACGTTACTATAGTTAAGGAATGAAGATCCCATCATGAATGTAGATAATTATGATTTTAATTTGCCGGAGGAACTGATTGCCCAGACTCCGCTTGCCGACCGCAGCTCATCCAGACTGCTGCTCGTAAACAAGGAGAACGGTCAGCTGGAACACGGGCATTTCACAGATATACTGCAGCAATTCCGTCACGGAGATACACTGGTATTGAATGATACGAGAGTTATTCCGGCCAGACTGTTCGGTGTCAAGGAGGATACCGGGGCGAAGGCAGAGGTTCTGCTGCTGAAGAATCTCGGTGAAGACCGCTGGGAAGCGCTGGTTAAGCCCGGCAAGAAGCTGAAGACCGGAGCGGTGATTATCTTCAGCGAAGAGCTTCGCGCCGTAATAGAGGACGAAGCGGATATGGGCGGCCGGACGCTGCGCTTTATCTATCAGGGAATCTTCCAGGAGATACTGGACAGGCTCGGATCGATGCCGCTTCCTCCGTACATTAAGGAAACTCTGGATGACCGCGAACGTTATCAGACAGTCTACGCGCGGCACGAAGGATCGGCGGCCGCCCCTACGGCAGGACTGCATTTCACCCAAGAGCTTCTGGAGCAGATTGCAGCGGCCGGCGTGAATATCGCTTATATTACCCTGCATGTAGGTCTTGGCACCTTCCGTCCGATGTCTGTAGAAACCGTGGAAGAGCATGTGATGCATGCCGAATATTACGAATTATCCCAAGAGACGGCAGAGATGCTGAACTCCGCGAGAGCCAGAGGCGGAAGAATTATCGCTGTCGGCACAACCTCCTGCCGGACCCTTGAGACGGCCGGGAGACAAGCGGCGGGCGGACCGCTGAAGGCATCAAGCGGCTGGACGGATATTTTCATCTATCCCGGCTACGAATTCACTGTCGTCAATGCATTGATTACCAATTTTCATCTGCCAAAGTCTACTTTGGTCATGCTGGTGAGCGCTTTGGCCGGCCGGGAGCATATTCTCGCCGCCTATGAAGAAGCGATTAAGCAGCAGTACCGGTTCTTCAGCTTTGGCGATGCAATGTTCATTTATTAAGCAAGAGGAAGGGTTAAACCTATGGCAGCAATCACTTATGAACACATTAAGACCTGTAAGCAGTCCGGAGCACGGCTCGGAAGAGTCCATACTCCACACGGAATTATTGAAACACCGACCTTCATGCCGGTAGGCACACAAGCCACCGTCAAAACAATGAGTCCAGAAGAGCTTAAGCAAATGAATGCGCAGATTATTCTGAGTAATACCTACCATTTGTTCCTTCGTCCGGGCCATGAGATCATCGGCGAAGCCGGCGGTCTGCATAAATTCATGAACTGGGACCGGCCCATCCTGACTGACAGCGGCGGCTTCCAGGTATTCTCGCTGAGCGACATGCGTAAGATTACCGAAGAAGGCGTTCATTTCCGCTCTCATTTAAATGGGGACAAGAAGTTTCTCTCGCCGGAAGTAGCGATGGAAGTCCAGAATGCACTCGGTTCCGATATTATGATGGCCTTCGATGAATGCCCGCCTTATCCGGCAGAATATGAATACGTCAAAAAGTCACTTGAACGCACCACCCGCTGGGCAGAAAGATGCCTCAAGAGCCATGCACGTCCTAATGATCAGGGGCTGTTCGCAATCGTACAGGGGGGCATGCACGAGGATCTGCGCCGTCAGAGCGCGGCAGATTTGACTTCCATGGATTTCCCGGGGTATGCTATTGGAGGGCTCAGCGTCGGAGAGTCCAAGCAGCTAATGTATGAAGTGCTGGATTATACAGTTCCACTGCTGCCGCAAGGGAAACCGCGCTATTTAATGGGCGTAGGTTCACCGGATGCGCTGCTGGAAGGGTCAATCCGCGGAATAGACATGTTCGACTGTGTTCTGCCTACCCGTATTGCCCGCAATGGAACGACGATGACCAGTCAGGGAAGACTCGTTGTACGCAACGCGCAGTATGCCCGTGATTTCGGGCCGCTTGATCCGGAGTGTGATTGCTACACCTGCCGGAATTATTCCCGCGCTTATTTGCGCCATCTGATCAAAGCTGACGAAACTTTCGGCTTGCGGTTAACGACATACCATAATTTACACTTCCTGCTGGAATTGATGCGTAAAGTGCGTGAAGCCATCATGGAAGATCGGCTGCTTGATTTTCGCGATGAGTTTTTTGCACAATACGGATTATATGATAATCTAAAAGGCTTCTAAAAGTACTGAGTGATATGTTAAATTTTTTGGAAAGGGGGGAATGATATGTCACATTTTCAACTGGCAGCAGCTTCAGGCGGCGGAGGCAATATTCTTGGCCTGGTAGGTCCATTTGTACTTATGTTTGTTGTCTTCTACTTCCTGCTGATTCGTCCGCAGCAGAAGAAAACCAAAGCACGTAACGGGATGCTCAAGTCTTTGAAAAAAGGCGATAAGGTAGTTACTATCGGCGGTCTTCACGGAACAATTATGGAGATTTCTGATGACATCGTTGTATTGCGGGTTAATGACGTGACCCGATTGACCTTTGACCGGGGTTCGATCAGTCACTCTGTCACGGAAGTAGAAGACAAAGATTGATTTGTCTGTACCAAATTACATAAAAACCGGCGTCTCTCGTAAGAGAACGCCGGTTTTTTTATATTATACAGTTCAAAGGCTAATGTTAACGTACATCGGTTGCCCGGCTTCGTACTCTCAGCCGTTCTTCCCCGCTGCGCAGGGTGAATTTGGCAAGCTGCACTGCGACAGTTGTGGACAGAACGGCCAGCAAAGTGCCGCCGAGCATATCGGTCAGCCAGTGGATACCGAGATAGAATATTCCGAAGACGATAGCAACGGCCGAGATTGTACTAATCACCATCCAGCGGCGGTTGCCGGAACGGTAGGCCAGCAGCGCCATGGATACGGAAATGGCAGTATGCAGGCTGGGGAAGCAGTTGTTAAGGCCCGATAGCGGCCGGTACTCCTGTTCAAACTTCGGAAAAACATCCAGCATGGTAAATCGCACCCCTGCGGGCAGATAGGACCACACCTCATTTACCGGGAAATACAGATAGAATGGAATAGCAACAGCATAGGTTATCATGATCGTGTAGCAGGTCGCATAGAGCATCACGCGGTTCTTATCCAGCAGATAGATACCTAGCGAGGCGGCGAGCACCGATTGCAGCATGAAGATATAGAAGAAGACGATGATTGGGGTCAGCCAAGGCGTAAAGAACAGCTCTTGCACATGTCTGACAAAGTGGCCCTCGAGACCAAAGACAAAGGCTGTGTAATCCGAAGTCAGGTGCATCTTCTGCTCGATCTGCAGCTCATATTTATTCAGAGCAAGCACGCTGAACATTCCTATAATAATCAGAGTGAATTTATAGGACCGCAGCAACTCTCTCCCGATTTCAACTAGAGCCATTAGCGGATTGCGCCGGGCGCCGATCCAAATCAATACCACTACAATGGCAACGGTGTATACAACTACAAGATTCATGGACTGGTAAAGCAAAGCATTCAAAGCCTCCTTGATAAATCCCTCATATGAAGTCAGATGCACTCAGTGTAACATATTTTCAAGGATAGGTTTCAAATTTCGAAAAAATTATATTAATTAGGATTTTTGCAAATTAACCCCAAATATTCCCCCGAGTGCACCAATGCCTGCTGCAGCCAATACCCAAAGGAAATCAATCCCTGCCGGTGCGCTGTCCAGAGCCAGGAATCCGATCAGCAGAACAATCAATCCGTAGAATGCGCCGGTGAGTGCTCCCTGATACCAGCCTTTGCTTGAAGCTCTGCCGCCTGCGGTCAAGCCTCCGAAAGCGGCAGCTATGCCGTGTACAATATAGGTGTACATGGTAAGATCCTGTTCCTGCAGTCCGCTGCCCCAGAGCAGCAGGGAGAGAACGAATGCGCCCAGCAGCATCCACAGGAACGACCGGCATAAACCCGACAATACAGGACTAGATATTTTCCATGAGAATAGACGCCTAATTAACGACATGGTAAAACCTCCTAAAAGTTTGTTTGCGTTACTTCCTGGACGGGTTCCTTAAACTGGCTTGGAAAGCATACGCTAAGATTGTTTGCGATACTTTCTGGTTGGGCTTTGAAAAAGTGTCCTGTTGATCTGGTACTAATCATTGTATGGGAAGGCTTGCCCCAATAGTACAAGAATGGCAGACTGGACTTTTACCAGTAATTAATCAGCAGGCTTCCGAATGTTCCCTTGGCAGGCAGGTCAGAATAGGGGTACATTAATCCGCCCGTTACGGCTCTCAGCCGCCGGGTGAGAAGCGGAAGGGGAGCGAAGAGAATATGTTGTTCCAGCATATTACTGCCCACATCTTTCTGACCGTGCTGATGTATATCTTCATTTTCCTGAGTATGCGGATCATGGGTAAACGGGAGATCGGCAAATTGTCGGTGTTTGACCTCACGATTTCCATTATGATTGCTGAGATTGCTGTTTTTGTAATTGAAGATATCGAGCGGCCCATCTATGACGGGTTCGTGCCCATGGCAACGCTGGTTCTGATTCAGGTGTTGGTCGCACAGCTCAGTCTGAAGAGCCGGAAGCTTCGCCTGCTGGTGGATGGCAAGCCGAGTATTCTCATTTCGGACGGCAAGCTGCACCGGGGCGAGATGCGTAAACAGAGATATAACATTGATGATCTGCTGCTGCAGCTCCGCGGGCAGAACATCGACAGTCCGGCTGATGTAGAGTTCGCCATTCTTGAAACCAGCGGGCAGCTTACTGTAATTGAGAAGAATAAAGGGGTATCTTCAACCAACCAATCAGGAAACAGCAGTTCAGGCGCGGAGCAGAAAGAACGGAGCAGCGGAGACCAGCAGAGCTCCCGCAGTTCAGATAAATCAGACAGTTCAAGTACGGTTAAGCTTCCGAAGCATAAAATCCGCTACGAAGGCCTCCCGATTCCGCTGATTATGGACGGAAAGGTGCAGGACGACAATCTGGAGATGATCGGCAAGAACAGATTCTGGCTTAGAACCCAGATCCGCCAGAAGGGTGTCTCTGATTTCCGTGATGTTTTCCTATGCTCAATTGATCATAAGGGTCAGATATATATTGATCCGATCGGCTCCAGATAAGAAGAAGATGTTAGCTGCGCCAGCGTTTGAAGAAAGGCACACGCTCCAGATCACGTCTGGAAATCAGGCCCGATAACAGGCAAATGCTAAAGTATACGCCCATCCCGCTGGCAGCGGCAGCCAGAAACTGTATCCACTGTGAGGAGGAGACGTGAACTGAGGTATAGACGTAAGTCATTCCGGCAGCCATGATGATCGTAGCCGCTATAATTTTGACCGGATCCGACCATCTTAAGGACATGGCTGTCAGCCGGATAACACTGTATGCATGAAGTATAGTCACGAGGAGGCTATTGACAATAATGGCGATAATGGCTCCTTGAATCCCGTATTCCGGCCTGGAGGCGAGCAGCAGAATCAGCAAAATTTTGACGACCGCACCAATCAGTGTATTAATCAGTGCCTTGCCCGGGCGGTCCATTGCCTGAAGTGCGGCCTGCAGCGGGGCCTGGACATAGAGGAATAAAGCGAACGGTGCCATCATCCGCAGCATAGGTGCCGTATCCGCTGCATTGCCGTACATCAGTGTACATAAAGGTACGGCAAGAACGTACATAACAGCAGCAAACGGGGCGCCCGTTACCATAGCCAGCCGCAGGGCCTGATGCATTCTTTTATGAATCGTGGGCAGGTCATTTCGGGCAGCTGCCTCGGATAAGGAAGGGACGAGGGAAACGGCCAGCGAGGAGCTGAGCACACCCGGCAGCAGCAGCAGCGGGATAACCATTCCCTGCAGGGAACCATATTGTGCAGTTGCGGCTGCGGCAGCTATACCGGCAAGGGCCAGGCTGCGCACGGTAATAATGGATTCCAGCAGATACGAAAAGGAGCCGATCAGGCGTCCGGCGGTTACAGGTACAGAGATGCCGATCAGCCGCTTCAGCACACCTCCGGGTTGTCTCTGCGGTTTATCTCCGGACTCTGCAGCACTACCTGGAACAGCCGTACCGGCAGGAGGCGGAGCCTCATTCTTGTCCTTTTTGACGATATAATAATATTGCAGCAGCAGGGCCAGCATTCCGCCTATTTCACCTACAGTAACGCCCAGCATCGCACCTGCTGCCGCAAAAGCAATTCCTTTCGGGAGCAGCAGCCAGGAAAACCAAAGCATAAAGAAGATCCGGATGACTGATTCCAGCACAGAGGAAAATGCCGAGGGAAGCATATTCTGCCTGCCCTGGAAATATCCGCGGTAGATGGACGAAACGGCCACGATTGCAATCATTGGAGTCATGCTGACAAAGGTGTAATATACCCGCTGGTCGGTCAGAATAACGTTTGATACCCAAGAGGCGCTGAGCAGAGCTACAATGGTGAAAAAAATACCCAGCGTCAGGCTGATTGCCAGGCCCGTATGCAGGATTTTGCGGGACTGCTCCGGGCGGTTCTCTCCTTCTGCTTCAGCAACCATTTTGGCAATTGCCAGCGGCAGCCCACCGGTAATGACGGTTACCAATACGATAAAGAACGGATATCCAAGCTGGTATAGTCCTACTCCTTCGGCGCCGATGATCCGCGGCAAAGCAATCCGGGGAATAAAACCAAGCATCCGGTTAATGATGCCTGCAAATAACAGGATTAATGTTCCTTGTATAAAGGTCTGTTTCCTCAAAGGGCACTCCTTCTTCCCAAATTAGATGAAAACTTCCGGTGAATTTGTTCCTCTTCCAAGCAGGCTTGTATAAGGATATGCTGCTACAGGTCAACTCCATGACAAGCTTTCCATATGACAAGTTTTTGGCCGAAAGAAGGAAAGACCGGCAGAGGGGTCGAATATTTATCTCTGAGCATACGTAACGGGGAATCTTTGGAGGTGTCAACACGTGGAATCGGAACAATGGAGATATGACGAGCTTAGTGAAGAAATCGAAGCCATGTGCATCAGCAAAGCGGAGGAATTCCGGCTCCTCGGCTATGAATATGTGACCGGTAAGGATATTTGGGATTGTGTCAGCCGTAATTATGTTAAGGAAGGAAGACCTCCTCTGCATAAACTGGTCAATGATATTTATTCACTGAAATCGGGCAGTTACATGAATTATCTGACCATGGCAGCCTACCGGGGGTTGAACTGACGGCCTAATTTGCCCAAAAGGAACGATTTTCTTTTGCAAACGGCTACAGGAAGCAGTAAAGTAAGAGAAGAGTAATTCAACAGTTCCTATCCAAACGGATGGTTTGTGCCCAGAAGCAGAACCGGCCGTTTCTTTGTGTGAATCCGGCACCGTCATTCCTCTTGAATTGACGGTGATTTCGCACGTAGCTATAATAGGAATATTGAGTAATGAAAGGGGAACTAGCTAGAGCATGAAGAGAATGTTGAGCTTTATCATCACCGTGGTCGTTCTAACCGGCGTCATGGGATTTACAACTCCCGGGCTGCTGGACAAGGTCCGTCTAGGTCTTGACCTGAAGGGCGGATTTGAGATTCTGTACCACGCCGAGCCGATGGATACGGGAGGAACCCTGACCCGTGCTTCGCTGCAAAAAACAGCGGAGAGCCTGGAGAAACGGGCGAATGCACTCGGAACAAGCGAGCCTGAGGTTACAACTGAAGGTACGGACCGCATCCGTCTGAAGATTGCGGGCGTTACTGACGAAGCCGAGGTCCGCAAGAAAATGAAAGAACCGGCAGTTCTGACCTTCCGCAGTGCCGCTGATGGTGATGTACCCGGAGTCTTCAGCAAGATTGAACTGGTAGGCAGTGATTTTGTTGAAGGCGCGGCAGACGTGCAACGCGATAACCTCAACCGTCCGGAGATCAGCATCTCTATTAAGGACAAAGATAAATTTGCGGAAATTACCGAGCGTCTGCTGGGTAAGCAGCTCGCCATTTATCTGGATGAGACATTGTTGTCCGAGCCTCCTTATGTTAGGGCAGTCCTGACCGATGGTAAAGCTTCTATTTCCGGAGGATATACACTAGATGAAGCCCGTGAGATCGCAGATACGATCAATCTCGGTGCATTGCCGCTGAAGCTTACGGAGAAATATTCCCAGAGCGTAGGGGCAACACTTGGTAAACAGTCTCTTGACCAAACGGTTAAGGCAGGTATTGTAGGTTCCCTGATCATTCTGGTCTTCATGATGTTTATGTATCGTCTTCCGGGTGTACTGGCCAGCTTCGCGCTGATTCTTCATACCTGGCTGCTGATTCTGGTGTTCGTTATAGCTGATTTTACCTTGACCCTTCCCGGTATTGCCGCGTTCATTCTCGGTATAGGGATGGCGGTCGATGCCAATATCATTACCAATGAACGGATAAGGGAAGAAATGCGCAGCGGTAAGAGCATTTTGTCTTCCGTCAAAGCAGGTAACAAAACTTCGTTCCGTACCGTTATGGACGCGAATGTCACTACGATCATTGTAGCGGCTGTCATGTTCGCCTTCGGTACAGGTGCGGTTAAAGGCTTCGCGCTGATTCTGATCGTGGAAATTGTACTTAGTATTGTAACAAACCTTTATTTTGCCCACTGGCTGCTGACAGTGCTGGTTAAAGCCGGCGCACTCAAAAAGCCGAAGCAATTTGGGGTAAAGGAGAGTGACATCAGTGCGCTTTAAGAAAGAGCTTGATTTCGTACATTTAAGTAAATTTTTCTATATTTTCTCTATCGCCATTACTGTCGCGGGTCTGGTCTTTCTGGCAACCTTCGGCCTGAATTACAGCGTTGATTTCAAGGCCGGTTCTAACGTGGACGTTGCTCTATCCAAGAGCATGACGCTGGCTCAGCTGCAGCCGGCGTTGGATGAAGCTGGAATTGGTCATGATCCTACAATTACCGTCGGGGATAAACGGGTTAATATCCGCTACGATGAAGAACTGGATGATACTCAGAGTGAAACCCTGAAAACGGCAATCAACAAGATTGACGATCAGGCATCTTTCGAAGTCAACACAGTAGATACAGAGATGGCTAAGGAATTGGCCCGCAATGCGATCTATTCTGTGCTTCTGTCCAGTATCGGGATTATTATTTATGTCAGTATCCGCTTTGAATGGCGGTTTGCGCTGGCTTCCATCGTGGCGCTGCTCCATGATGCCTTTATGGTTGTAGCGATCTTCTCCATCTTCCGTCTGGAGGTAGACCTGACCTTCATTGTTGCGGTGCTGACCATTATCGGTTATTCCATTAATGATACGATCGTTATCTTCGACCGGATCCGCGAGAACCTGCGGTTCGGTAAACAGAAGTCGTATGAGGATCTTAAGTCCCTGGTCAATAAGAGTGTGTCCCAGACCCTCATGCGCTCCCTGTATACAGCCTTTACGGTATTTATTGCCGCATTCTTCCTGCTGATTATGGGCGGAGAGTCGATCAAAATGTTCTCACTTGCCATGGTAATCGGTTTGCTCTTCGGAGCCTATTCTTCGATCTTTATTGCAAGCCCGCTCTGGCTGCTGCTCAAGAAACGCCAGAAGACACCGGTAAAGAGCAACCCGGTCAAAGCCTAAAACTTAAGTTTCCCGGAAAGCCGTGTCACAAGCGACGCGGCTTTTCGGAATCTTTGGATCAGCATCTTAGCTGGTTTCATCATCATGAGATTACTTGCTAGTGGTAAGGAGGGCCTCGTTATGAATGACAAACAATTAGCTGCAAAAGACACCGTTGCCTGGACCGGAATCCTCAGTGATGTTGGGCTGGCTCTGGCCAAAGGCGCCTTCGGTTATCTTTCAGGCAGCAAAGCATTGATGGGGGATGCCATCTATTCCGGAGCAGATGCCGCCGCCAAGCTGGCAGGGGTTATTCCGTGGAACTCGAAGCAGAGTCACAAGTATGAAGCATCATCGGGCAGCCGGGCCGGTCAACGAAATAAAGAGCCGATGGCGGCCATTCTTTTTTCTGTGCTTATTCTTATGGGCGGGCTGCAGATTGCTTTCTCGGCCATTCGTGATTTAACCCGGGGACATTTATCGGCACCTGGGCAGTCGGCACTTGTAACCGTCCTGATTTGCATTGTGTTCAAAGAGGCTATCTTTCAATACCAATACCGTTATTATAAAAAAAAGAACGATGGCAGTCATGCCGCGTATGCGGATACCCACCGTTTCAGTCTATATACTTCCATAACCGTATTTATAGGTATTGCTCTGGCCATGACTGGCGGGTATTTCAATTGGCATCCTATGCTCTATATGGACCCGATTGCCGCACTGCTGACCGGATGTCTGGTTATCCGCAAAGGCTATTCTCTGATTACTTCCTCTGTCTACAGCAAAAAGATTCAGGAGCTTCCTTCCGAAGAGGCCGCCAGCTTCATTGAGACCGTCCAGCGTGTGCATGGAGTCATCCGGGTGGAGCAGCTCAAGGCAATGGAGGAAGGCAGTTATGTGAATCTTCATGTCAAGATCAGCGTAAATCCGCGGATTAGCGTGATGGAAGCCCAGGATATCTCGGAATGTGCCCGGAAGCTGCTGCAGCACCGGTTCGTTCATGTAGGCGAGGTTCAAATGGATGTGGTGCCGTATGACCCGGGTTATCCCTATAAAAGCAACCATGAGCTCGTGGATAATGATATTCCCACGCTGCTTCAGTAGTCTGCAAGGTGAGAGAAAGGTGAGCTGTATTGCTTCATTCAAAAACAAGATGGCAATCTCCGGCAGCCGATCCCGAGAAAAACCGGGAACTGGCCCGGAGCCTTTCTATTTCTCCGCTTCTGTCCTCACTGCTCGTGCAAAGAGGCATGGATACTGCCGATAAGGCGCTGGTATTCATGGATGGCGGAGCGGAGGATAGTCATGATCCATTCCTGCTCAAAGGAATGGCCGAGGCTGTGCCACGGATTCGAAAGGCATTGCAAGATGAAGAACATATTCTGGTGTATGGCGATTATGATGCAGACGGGGTATCCAGTACTGCGCTGATGATCTTTCTTCTGCGTCATCTGGGTGCTTCTTTTGACATTTATATCCCGCATCGTTCCAACGAAGGCTATGGTCTGCATAATCATGCGCTCGACTGGGCGCTGCAGCAGGGAGTATCTCTCGTTATTACTGTGGATACTGGTATCAGTGCCTACCATCAGATTGCCTACGCTTCAGAGCTGGGCATTGATGTCATAGTCACAGATCATCATGAGCCGCCGGAGCTGCTGCCTGAGGCCTATGCACTCATTAATCCGAAGCTGCCGGACTGCCCGTATCCTTTCAAGGGGCTTGCCGGAGTGGGGGTAGCTTACAAGCTGGCCGAGGCTCTTCTTGGTAGCGGAGTTCCTGAAGAATGGTGTGAGATTGCCGCTATCGGTACCGTTGCGGATCTGATGCCGCTGCTTGGGGAGAACCGGAGTCTAGTGCGCCGGGGGCTGACCAGCATGCGGAATTCGCCGTTTCCTGGAATTCGGGCGCTGCTCTCTGTCAGCGGAATTACGATGAGCACCGTAAGCGCTGTTAATATTGCCTTCGGCATGGCTCCGCGCATTAATGCCAGCGGAAGGCTGGACCATGCAGGCCGGGCGGTCACACTGCTCACTACCGCAGATGCTGAAGAGGCTGAACAATTTGCCGGAGAGCTTGACCTCCTGAATAAGGAACGTCAACTGGTCGTGGAGAGAATTGTAGGAGAAGCTACGGCCAAGCTGGAGCAGAGAATCAGTCAAACCGGGCTTCCGGATATTATTGTGCTGGCTGAGCAGGGCTGGAATGTCGGTGTTGTCGGGATTGTGGCCTCTAAGCTGCTGGAAAAATATTATCGTCCGGTTATTATTCTGGATATTTACCCGGATACAGGGATGTGCAAAGGCTCTGCCCGCTCGATCCCCGGGCTGGATATCTATGCGGCCTTGTCTTCATGTGCCGGATTGATGGACCATTTCGGCGGGCATCCGGCTGCGGCCGGAATGAGCCTGCCGCAGGACAAGCTTGAAGACTTTGATGCAGCGCTTAATGCTTATGCTGCATCTATCCTGACACCAGAGGACTTTGTAGCCGTGACGGCTGCAGACGGTGAGGTCTCTATTGCTGATTTTTCACTCCAGGCTGCGCTTGAACTGGAGCGGCTTGCCCCTTTCGGGATGGCTAACCCGCTGCCGAGATTCATTCTGCGCGGAGCTGCTGTGAAGGAGACCCGCAAGATGGGTCAGGACGGCAAACATCTGAAGCTTGTCCTGCAGCAGGATAAGGTGACGATCGAAGCGGTGGCCTTCGGCAAGGGATCGCTGGCTGATCTGCTGCCTGAGGGTACAATCATTGATGTACTGGCGGAGCTGTCGGTGAATGAATGGAACGGCTCACGCAAGCCTCAGCTGATGCTGCAGGATCTTGCAGTGCCTGCCGCGCAGCTGTTCGACCTGCGCGGTGCTGCCGATGCGGTTAAGCAGGCAGCGCATATTCAGGAGCTGCTCCGTTCGTACAACGGCAGCAGTCCGGTTAAGACAGCGGCGGTATTTCAGAACAGCCGCAGATCTCCACTGCGCGAGCTGAAGGGCATGTCGCTGTGGGTCTACGATGAGGATGCAGGAATTTCACAGGTGCATCAGGGTGAGCCGGGGAATGACGAAGCAGAGATAACGCTGCTCTGTCTGCTGGATATGCCGGAAACGCCGGAGCAGCTGGAAGCACTGTTCACTGCGTTTCCCCGCACAGAGAATATTGCCCTGCTGCATTCGATCCGCGACGGCCGTGACCGGTTGCAGGTTCCTACACGGGATCATTTCAAGTCATTATATAAATTGATCGCCTCGATCGCAGCAACGGCAACCCCCGAGCATGAAGTACTGCTGCGGCTCAGCCGCCAGTCTGCACTGGGTGTGCGTATGCTGGGCAGGATGCTTGATGTGTTCGCTGAGCTTGATTTCATTGAACGCAGCGGCGGCAGCATTACCTTTGTCACGCAGCCTGCCGCCAAGAGCCTGACGACGTCAGAGCACTTCATCAGGCTGGGCAAGACTGCTGAAATGGAGCAGTATTTCATGGAGGGCAGCCGCGGCGAACTGCAGGAATTCATGCTGTCACGCCGGTTAGGCGCCTCGTAACGGGTGTAGCGTGCTTTCAGAGTAAGAGCTTTTACAGAGAATTCAGGTGAGGATAGCCTATCCTCATAACTTTTAGGAGATGATACTTTTGGATTTCAAAGACAGTATTCGTGTGATTCCGGATTTCCCGCAGCCGGGAATCAGCTTTAAGGATATTACTACCCTGCTTAAAGACGGGGCCAAGTACCGTGCCGCTATTGATGAGCTTAAGGCTCTCGTTGCCCATCTGGAGATTGATGTCATTGCCGGACCGGAAGCGCGCGGCTTTGTAGTAGGCGCACCGCTGGCGTACGCACTGGGCGTTGGCTTCGTGCCCATCCGCAAAAGCGGCAAGCTTCCTTACGAGACGATTGAAGTGGGATACGATCTGGAATACGGCAAAGATACCCTTGCTGTACACACGGATGCTATCCAGCCGGGACAGAAGGTTCTGATTGCCGATGATCTGCTCGCTACCGGCGGCACGATCGCTACTTCGGTAAGCCTGGTGGAACAGCTTGGCGGACAAGTTGTCGGCGCTGCCTTCCTGATTGAGCTAACGGCTCTGGCCGGACGCAATAAGCTGTCCGATATTGAAGTGGTTACCCTGTTGACTTACGAGGATTAATTCGCCCGGACAACTTTTCCCGGGAAATATAAAGCGGACTGCTGTCGATTTAAGACAGCAGTCCGCTTTTTGTATTATAGGTTGAACGTGGTAAATGGTAAGAGGCTTAATGAGCGGATTTCTCTGTTTCCTGTTCATTGGACAGGCCAAGAACTTCAAACAGCTTGAAGAGCAAGGAGAGAAGCATACCGACGATAGTCGCCAATGCCATCCCTTTCAGCTGTACACCGCCAACCGTTAATGTGATGCCGCTGATACCTACCACCAGTACCAGAGTAGCCAGAATCATGTTGGTGGCTTTGGAGAAATCGACCTTCTGCTCTACGAAAATACGCAGGCCCGATGCGGCAATTACACCAAACAGTAAGAGTGAGACACCGCCCATGACCGGCTGGGGGATATTGGCAATGACCGACGAGAACGTTCCGGAGAACGAGAGCAGGATAGCGATCACTGCAGCGCCGCCGATTACGTATACCGAGTAGACTTTGGTAAGCGCCATAACGCCGATATTTTCACCATAAGTGGTATTCGGGGTGGAGCCCAGGAATCCTGAGAGTACCGTGGAAATCCCGTTACCCATCAGTGAGCGGTCCAGTCCGGGATCCTTGGTCAGGTCTTTGCCGACAATGTTGCTGGTAACCAGCAGGTGGCCGATATGCTCAACAATTACAACAAGCGATACAGGGATGATCGTCAAGATAACCTGCCAGTCGAAGGATGGGGTGATAATCGTTGGATGGGACAGGAAATGGGCTTCAGAGATAGCACCAGTATTTACCTGGCCCAGGATATAAGCGAGTACATAACCGGTAACGATACCGATGAGGATATGAATGATTTTGGGGAAGCCGCGGAATAACACGGAGCCGAGTACGGTAACGCCCAGCGTGACCATGGATAAGGTAATAGCTTTGCCGTCCGGAATCCAGTCAGTGGCGGCCACACCTTCAGGAGCGATCAGTCCGGCCATACGTGCTGCAACAGGAACGAGCTCCAGTCCGATGGTGGCTACGATAGCGCCCATAACCGCCGGAGGGAATACGACATTAATCCAGCCGGTGCCCGCATAACGAACGATCAAAGCGACTAGAATAAAAATAACACCGGTAACAATAAATGCGCCAAGTGCAAGCGAATATCCATGCTCATGATCGTCTGTGTGTTTAGCCAGGACCATAAGTACCGGCGAAATAAAAGCAAAGCTTGAGCCAAGATATGCGGGGATTTTGCCGCGGCAGATCCAAATGTAAAGCAAGGTGCCGATACCATTCATCAGCAGGATCATGCCGGGATCTACCCCGAACAGGTTGGGAACAAGCACTGTGCTGCCGAACATGGCGAACAAATGCTGAAGACTCAGGAGGAAACCCGGGCCCCAAGGGAGTCTTTCGTTAACTTGAATTTCGCGTTGCAATGGAGTTCACTTCTCTTTCTGATCTAATTTGATGTAAGCCTGGCGCTAAAAAACCGCCTTTACTAGATTAAATAGATCGGCGCCTTTTTACAACAACATTTTTGCGCGCGCCACAAAATTGTCTTTTCTTGTCCCTTTCCCTTACAGGAATACCACGCTATGGCAAGTGTTGACGTAATCCTCCGTAAGCGTCATAATTATAGACAACTTTAATCTGTGCGTAGTGCAGTTTGGAACATATGGAACCTGCAAATTCTGCACGGCTTGCGGGTTCATTTTATTATAGAAGGGAAACGGATACGACGAGAATGGGCATAGAGCAATTAACCGAAAAGGCCGGCGCCTATATAAAAGAAAAAGATCTTCTCCGCATCCGGGAAGCTTATGAGTTTGCCGATCAGGCTCATCACGGGCAGGTTCGGAAATCGGGGGAGCCATACATTCTGCATCCGCTGGCGGTCGCAGATATTGTCGTCAATATGCAAATGGATGTTATATCTATTATTGCAGCGCTGTTACACGATGTTGTAGAAGATACGACGGTGTCACTGGACCAGATTCGCGCGAAATTTGGCGATACCTGCGCAATGCTGGTGGATGGTCTGACCAAGCTGGAACGCATCCGGTTCCGCTCCAAGGAAGAGCAGCAGAACGAGAATTACCGCAAAATGTTCATCGCTATGGCTCAGGATATCCGGGTCATTGTGATCAAGCTGGCGGACCGTCTGCATAATATGCGCACGCTCAAGTACCAGTCGGAAGAGAGCCAGCGCCGAATTTCCTATGAGACTCTGGAGATTTTTTGTCCCATTGCAGACCGCTTGGGGATCTCTGCGATTAAATGGGAGATGGAGGATATTGCCCTCCGTTATCTGAATCCGCAGCAGTACTACCGGATTGCCAATCTTGTACACAAGAAACGGGCAGAACGTGAGCAGTTTATCGATAGCGTTATCGGGCGAATCCGCGCCAAGCTGGATGAAATGGGCATCGAAGGCGATCTTTCGGGACGTCCGAAGCATATTTACAGTGTCTATAACAAGATGAGCACCAAGAACAAGCAGTTCAACGAAATCTATGACCTGCTGGCCATCCGCATTATCGTCGACAATATTAAGGATTGTTATGCTACGTTAGGAATTATCCATACTCTTTGGAAGCCGATGCCTGGCCGGTTCAAGGATTATATCGCCATGCCCAAAGCGAATATGTATCAGTCTTTGCATACAACGGTAGTGGGTCCCGGCGGGGAGCCTACTGAAGTGCAGATCCGTACCTGGGAGATGCACCGCACTGCCGAATTCGGGATAGCCGCGCATTGGGCGTATAAGGAAGGCAGCAGCAACAATGTGAATCCGGAGAACCGGATGCCGTTCTTCCGCGAGATTCTGGAGCTGCAGCATGAAGCCAAGGATGCGGAGGAATTCGTGGAGTCGCTCAAAATGGACTTTTTCTCCGACCTCGTCTTCGTGTTCACGCCTAAGGGTGAGGTTGTAGAGCTGCCTGCAGGCTCTGTGCCGCTTGATTTCGCCTTCCGCATCCATACAGAGGTCGGCAACCGGACGATCGGCTCCAAGGTCAACGGGCGCATCGTACCGCTCGACCATAAGCTGAAGACCGGGGATATCGTGGAGATCCTGACCTCGAAGAACTCGTACGGGCCGAGCCGTGACTGGCTGAAGATTGCCCAGTCTTCACATGCACGCAGCAAGATTAAGCAATGGTTCAAGAAGGAGAAGCGGGAAGAGAACGTTGAAAAGGGCCGTGAAGCGATCGAACGCGAGCTGAAGCGCCTCAACGTGGAGATCTCTGACTGGCTGACGGAAGATAAATTGTCAGAAGCGGCGAAGAAATTTGCCTTTAATGATGTAGAGGATATGCTGTCCGCAGTAGGCTTTGGCGGAATTACGGCCGCGCAGATTGCCTCCAAGCTGACCGAGAAGCTGCGTAAGGACCAGGAAGAAGCTGCCGGTCATCTGGAGCTTACTTCTGAGATGAAGGAGATCAAGTCCAGCGGGGAGAAGCGCAATCAGCCGACCAACGGTGTGCGTGTCAAAGGGATTGATAATCTGCTTGTACGCTTCGCACGATGTTGTAATCCCGTGCCGGGCGACGATATTATCGGTTATGTAACCCGCGGACGCGGCGTATCCGTGCACCGTGAGGATTGTCCGAATATTCCGGGTGAAGGGGACGGGGAGGAATCAGCCCGTGTCATTGAAGTGGAATGGGAAGGCAGCATGGAAGCCAATTATAGCGTCGATATTGAGATTACGGGCCATGACCGCAACGGACTGCTGAATGAAGTGCTGCAGGCGGTATCGGAGAGCAAGACCAATATCTCGGCGGTTACGGGACGCTCTGACAAGAACAAGATGGCGATGATTCATATGACGATTCTGATCCGTAACACCGATCATCTGCAGTCTGTGGTGGATAAGGTCAAGCGCGTGAAGGATGTCTATACGGTTAACCGTATTATGCAATAAGGCTTGAAGGCAACAAGGCAAGGAGCTGAAGGATGGTATGAGAGTGGTTGTACAGCGCTGCAGGGATGCGAGTGTTACGGTGGACAGAACAGTGACCGGAGCGATTGGGGAGGGCCTGATGCTGCTGGTCGGCGTAACCCATGAGGATACGGAGAAGGATGCCAAGTATTTGGCTGATAAGGTAGCCGGACTGCGGATTTTTGAGGATGACGCCGGTAAAATGAACTTCAGCGTAACGGATGCCGGAGGCAGCGTCCTGTCCGTGTCCCAGTTCACCCTGTACGGGGACTGCCGCAAAGGGCGGCGGCCCAATTTCATGGCTGCGGCGGCTCCGGCAGAGGCCGAGCGGCTCTACGACTACTTCAACCAGGAGCTGCGCAGAGGCGGGCTTCAGGTGGAGACCGGTATTTTTGGAGCGATGATGGACGTCTCCCTGACGAATTGGGGACCGGTTACCCTGCTGCTGGACAGCCGGGGCTAGGCCTTGAATGAGGCGCAGCAGAGCGGGCTTAATATGCCGGTCTAATTTTACAGCTTGATGTGAGGACTCCACGTTGTGGGGTCTTTTTTGATATAGGATAGCGTTCTCCCCTGCTGGATAAACTAGTGATGAACGAATAATATTCACAAGTTGCGGGGAGCCAGTAGCATGAGACAATCACAGAAAGCATGGATATGGAACAGTATACAGGGCCATACGGCGGGGTCGATGACAGAAGCTTCTGCAACGGCAAGGGGAGCCGGGGAGCAGAGGGATCTGCAGGTGCTGAAAGGAACAAGCCGCAATCTTCTGCCGCGAACGTAAGGAGTGCGGGGAAGGCGGCCTATTTCTCTGTTTTTTGGAGCGTACAAATGGTGTTTAGCCGGCGGGAATTCGCGAAACCTGTGAGGGCTCGTTAGAAAGCCGGGGAATGCGGGTAATAGAATGACGAGAACAGAATAGCGTAGAGAGGAGAAATTAATCTCAATGAGTAAAGTAGCATTTCTGCTCGCTAATGGTTTTGAAGATTCCGAAATGAAGGTGCCTTATGAAGAAGTACTGCAGGCAGGACATCAGGCAGAGATTATTGGTCTGAAGAAAAATGAGACCCTGCTCGGTAAAAAAGGCAGCGTGTCTTATGCCGCCGATAAAGCGGTCAGCGAGGTGAAAGCCGGAGAGTATGATGCTGTAGTCATCCCGGGCGGATCTTCGCCGGAGAACCTTCGTCTTGACCAGGATATCCTGCAATTTGTAAAAGATGCGGACAGTGCCGGCAAGCCTATAGCTGCTATCTGTCACGGGCCGCAGATTCTGATCAGTGCCGGTCTGGTACAAGGCCGCTCGCTTACCTCCTATCCGCCGCTGAAGGATGATCTCATCAATGCCGGTGCGGAATTCAAGGATGAAGAGGTCGTCCTGGACGGCAATTATATTACTTCACGCACACCCAAGGATGAGCCCGCATTTGTGCGTGAGCTGCTTAAGGTGTTGTAATACATTTAAACAAACCACTGGGAGGGATTGACAATGACTAAAAGAATCCAAGCCTATTTCAGCACGGAAGATGCAGCGGAAGGTGCCAAGACTGCACTGATTCCATACGGTGTGGAAGGAATTGAAGTGTCGGCGCTGACAGATCCTCTGGATACGGGCGGAAACAACCGCCGCAATATTCTGATTCCGCTGGCTCCCTACAATACTTCGGCTACAGCTGCCGGAGGGGTCTACGCAGCAGGGGGCGCGACAGGGCCGCTTACCGGAGCAGCCATTGTGCCTGGAGTTACTGTTGATGATGATCTGGGCCGGACAGATGATGAACGTACGGCGGGAGAGGTTCACAGCGGCTCTGATTTGAAAAACAGCGATCTGGAGAACCTGCATTACGTCATGGATCTCAAAGTGGCCGAGAATCATTACAATGAGGTTGTTGAGGTTCTGCGCGGCAAGCAGGCCTATGTGGAGATTTTTGATTAAGCAGGAGGCCCTGCTTAGTCCGGATAACCAATTCAGCTCCAGTCCTCCCTCAGGGAGAGGCTGGAGCTGTTTATTTACCCGCAGGGCAGCGGAAACTGCATGAATTCTCTAGACAGGGAATAGGGTTGTAGTGTAACCTGTTGTGTAGGGTTTAGACACAGGCATGGACCACTCAATAAAACGCTTTCTTTTCTGTAATGCAACTGTAATATTACATTCATGATTCCTTAATATAGCGTGTTTATAATAGAAGCATGACCCCCTTTTTTATAATATATGATGATGGACCTGCAGCAATCGGCTGCAGGTCATTTTTTTTGAAATCTAAGAATTTACATGCTTCGCGCTATAAATTATCCTCATATTTCTCGCTGAAACGGTTCTGTCCTTATACAAGGACAGCAAAACTGTTTCCACTTGTTTACAATATCAGAATCTACATGTTTCGGGTCCCCGCAAAGTACCTGAGTCATCTATCTACGCCAAAGCCCCGTTTTGTGTGGGGATTTTAGAGGGGATTTGTGACTTATTGCGGCTGTAGCGGGTATGCTTGGAGCCGAAGGGCGTCAGTAGCCGGCAACGTGAAGCGGATCGTGTAGTGGATCGTCTAGCGGGCCGTGAAGCGGACTGAGAGGCCCTTATTTTCCATAAAAGCTTACTTTAGAGGATGAAACGGACTGAGATTCCGTTATCTTGTTCATTCGAGCTCGAAATGAGGCATCTCTGGACACATAACAGAATCTGAGTCCTCCTGGCTGCAGGTAATCCTGAGGCGCGCCCAGTTCCTGCGCAGGAACTGGGGGCTTGCACAGCTCCGGCTGATTCACCTTGGCTGCGAGCCGGGATACTTAACTCAATTCAATTCATTCCTTGACTTTAGCGCAGTGGTTCAGTAGAATCTAACAATATACGGTATGTTATATTGTTTTGATGACGGGACCAAGTAATCCGTAACCCACAACCCCAGAGAGGAATCCCGCTGATCCGGCGGCTGTCCAAGTGAAGGACGGCAACACCTGATCCGCACGGCTGTAAGGATTCTGTTGATGAACGGATGAATGACCTCCCCGAGAACGCACGGCGAAAGCAGGCAGCAGCAGGTTGCCCAGAGTCAGTAGCCGATTGCGCGTAGGCGGGCGTTAACCGCTTAGAGCGGATTTGGAGCAGCGCAGCTGCTTAAGTCCGGAATGTGGGTGGTACCACGGGTGAATTATTGGTTATGATAATCCCTCGTCCCTGTTTGTAATTAAACAGGGCGGGGGATTTTTTGTTGTTTTTAGAAGCAGAGACAATGGGTTCCATGAGGAGTAAGAGGGGTTATTTTCAGGAGGGATAGGCTGTGGCTAAAGAAAGATTCGAGAAACCAACCGGTACGCAGGATGTGCTTCCGGGTGCAGTGGAGAAATGGCAGTACGTTGAGGGCAAAGCAAGAGATCTCTGCCGCCGCTTCAACTACCGGGAGATCCGCACACCGCTGTTCGAGCACACCGGGCTGTTTGAGCGTGGTGTAGGCGAGACAACGGATATTGTAGAAGGGGAAATGTATACCTTCAAGGACAAAGGCGACCGCGATCTGGCACTGCGTCCCGAAGGGACTGCAGGCGTTGTACGCGCGTATGTGCAGAACAAGCTGTATGGTGAGCCGGATGTCAGCAAGCTGTATTATATCGGCCCGATGTTCCGCTACGAACGTCCGCAGGCAGGCAGATACCGCCAGTTCCACCAATTCGGCATTGAAGCCTTCGGTGCAGTGGACCCGGCAATCGATGCGGAAGTGATTTCGCTCGGGTACCAGTTCTATCTTGATCTGGGGCTGAAGGATGTCAGAGTGGAGCTGAATTCCGTGGGCAACGCGCCTAGCCGCGCGGCTTACCGCGAGAAGCTGCTGGACTTCCTGAGACCGATGAGAGAGAGCCTGTGCAGCGACTGCCAGCGCCGGATGGAGCGTAATCCGCTGCGCGTGCTGGACTGCAAGGTCGATCAGGATAAGTTCGGCGGTGCCCCGTCTATTCTGGACAGTCTGGATGAAGAGTGCACAGAGCATTTTGCCAAGGTAAAGGGCCATTTGGACGTGATGGGCGTGGAGTACAGCATTAACCCCCGTCTGGTACGCGGCCTGGATTATTACACGCATACAGCGTTTGAGTATAAAGCGGCAGGCATCGGCTCCATCGACACGGTGGGCGGCGGCGGCCGGTATAACGGCCTGGTGGAAGAGATCGGCGGACCGGATCAGCCGGGTATCGGTTTCGGGATCGGCCTTGAGCGTATTCTGCTGATTCTGGAGAATCAGGGGGTAGAGCTGGAAGCAGTGAAGCCGCTGGATGTGTACTTTGTCGCACTCGGTGAAGCCGCAGATCTGGAGATCACGAAGCAGCTGTTCCATCTGCGCAGCCTGGGCTTCTCCGCAGAACGCGATTACCTGGGGCGGAAGATGAAGGCACAGATGAAGTCGGCGGACCGCATGTCGGCCCGGTATACGGCGATTCTTGGCGAAGATGAGCTGAACAGCGGCGTTATCGCCCTGAAGTCGATGGAAACCGGCGAGCAGCGGACCGTTAAGCTGGAAGAGCTGGCGCAGGCGTTGAGTTAGGATTTAAGTATGGATGTATCCGCAAGTAAGCTGCAGTCAGCACATGTAATTTTAACCATGAAGGGGTAGGATAAGAGATGACCAGAAGCCATAACTGTGGACAATTAACAACGGCGAGCATCGGCGAGACAGTAACACTGAACGGTTGGGTACAGACCCGCCGTGACCTTGGGGGCGTACTGTTTATTGACCTGCGCGACCGCACAGGGATTGTACAGATTGTATTCAACCCCGACTATTCCGGAGAAGCGCTGCAGATTGCCGATAAGGTGCGCAGTGAATACGTGCTTGCCGTAACGGGTAAAGTGGTTAAACGGGATGATGAAACCATCAACCGCAACCTGCCGACCGGCGAGATTGAAGTCCAGATTACAGATATTGAAGTATTGAATGCTGCCAAGACGCCTCCGTTCTTCATCGAAGACGGTGTGGAAGTGGATGAATCGCTGCGGATGAAATACCGTTACCTGGATCTGCGCCGTCCGGAAATGCACAAGACGCTGCTGCTCCGTTCGAAAGCGGCGAAGATCTTCCGTGACTTCCTGGACAGCGAAGGCTTCATCGATGTGGAAACTCCGATTCTGACCAAAAGCTCACCGGAAGGCGCACGTGATTATCTCGTGCCAAGCCGTGTGCATGAAGGGGAATTCTTCGCGCTTCCGCAGTCACCGCAGATCTACAAGCAGCTGCTGATGGTCGGCGGCATCGAGCGTTATTACCAGATGGCACGCTGTTTCCGCGATGAGGATCTGCGTGCAGACCGCCAGCCGGAATTCACCCAGTTCGACATCGAGACCTCCTTCATGCCGCAGGATGAATTGCTGTCCATGATGGAAACTCTGATGCAGCGCCTGCTGAAGGAAACCATTGGTGTTGAGGTTGCCACTCCGTTCCAGCGGCTGACCTATGCCGAAGCTATCGGCAAATACGGCTCGGACAAGCCTGACCTGCGGTTTGGCCTTGAGCTGGTAGAGATGAACGATATCGTTGCTTCCAGCGGTGTGAAGGTGTTCGCCTCCGTGATCGAAAAAGGCGGAGAAGTGAAATGCCTTAACGCCAAGGGCTGCGGCACCTGGACCCGTAAGGAAATTGATGATCTCGGACCGTATGCTGCACGCTACGGCGCCAAAGGCCTGGCCTGGATTCAAGTCAAAGACGGCGAGTTCAAAGGCCCGATTGTGAAGTTCTTCTCCGAAGAGGAAATTGCCGCCGTGAAGGAACGCACGGGTGCTGAAGAGGGCGACCTTCTGCTCTTCTCCGCTGACACTAAGAAGGTCGTTGCGGATGTACTCGGCGCACTCCGCCTGAAGATCGGCCGTCAGCTTGGCCTCATCGACGACAGTGTGTTCAAGTTCGCCTGGGTTACAGAATTCCCGCTGCTCAGCTATGACGAAGACCAGAAGCGTTACATGGCGGAGCATCATCCGTTCACACGCCCGATGGATGAAGACCTCCATCTCTTCGATACAGATCCGGGTGCGATCCGTGCGCAGGCTTATGACATCGTGCTTAACGGTTACGAGGTGGGCGGCGGCTCCCAGCGTATCTATAAACGTGAGGTTCAGGAGAAAATGTTCGAAGCTCTCGGCTTCACACAGGAACTCGCGTATGAGAAATTCGGCTACCTGATGGATGCCTTCGAATACGGCACACCTCCGCACGGCGGGATTGCCTTCGGCTTCGACCGTCTGATCATGCTGTTGGCCGGACGCACGAACCTGCGTGAAACCATTGCCTTCCCTAAGACCGCAAGTGCAACCGACCTGCTGATGGACGCTCCGTCCCCGGTAGATGCTATACAGCTTGAGCAGCTGCATATCAAATTGGCGCCAAAACCGGAAAAAGAAAAGAAATAAAACATAAATGGCTGACGGGGCATAGAGCAGACTTAAGCGGCTATGCCCCGCAGGCCTGCATAAGGAGGCTGACATCATGCTGAATCAGTTCTCGCGAACGGAACTGGCGATCGGACCGGAAGGTCTCGAGATCATGAAGAACAGCACAGTGGCTGTGCTGGGGATTGGCGGAGTGGGCGCGATGGCTGTAGAGGCCCTCGCCCGTACCGGTATCGGACGCATTATCCTGATTGATAAGGATTCGGTCGATATTACCAATATCAACCGCCAGATCCATGCGCTGACGACGACCATCGGCCAGAACAAAACCGATCTGATGGTAGACCGCGTCAAGCTGATCAATCCGGATTGCGAAGCAATTGCCCTAAACATGTTCTATACCGAAGAGACCTATGAGGAGCTGTTCAAATACAAGCTGGATTATGTCATTGATGCTTCGGATACGATTATCTACAAAATTCATCTGATCAAGGAATGTCTGACCCGGAAGATCCCGATGATCTCCAGCATGGGAGCGGCGAATAAGATGGACCCGACCCGTTTCCAGGTGGCCGATATTTCCAAGACGAGTATGGACCCGATTGCGCGGGTGATCCGCACAAAGCTGCGCAAGGAAGGCATCAAGAAAGGCGTCAAAGTTGTATTCTCGACCGAGAAGCCGGTAAAGCCGCGTGAGGATGTAACCGAGCAGATTGTTCCCGCCAATGCGCCGGACCGGCGTAAGGCGAAGCAGCCTCCGGCCAGTACGTCCTTCGTGCCTCCGGTAGTTGGTCTGATTATGGTCAGTGTTACGGTACGTGATTTGCTGGAGACCGGCGGCATCACGTTTGAATGAGGGTTTGACAGGATTCAAGGGCGTGCAGCTGATTCCCCGCTGCATGCCCTTTTATTGCTGCCTGGAGCAGCATACCGGTGAGATGGCTGATTACAGATCAGACAAACCGGGTAATAGCCAGCGGAACTTAACATCATAATATAAGAAAACTTAAGATGGAGCAGTGGGCTGCAGCATTATTGCAGCTTCTTGTATAACATCCTTAAGTTCATGTTCTCTAGTGGAGGTTTTTAGATGAAATCGAATTTTTGGCGGGATAGCGTGGGACTTGCGCCGGGCGACAACTGGAAACGGGAGTGGGCGGCAGGCATCCTATCGTATTTCGCTTCGGTATATATTGTTATGGTCAATGCAGCGATTCTGCATGATGCAGGAATGCCGCTGCGGGCGGGAATGGTGGCCACACTGCTGACAGCGATTACAGGCTGTCTGCTAATGGCTTTTGGCGGCAAAACGCCGATTATCGTCGTCCCGGGTATGGGCATCAATGCCTTTTTCACCTATACATTGGTGCATTCTATGAAGCTGGATTGGCGTGAGGCGCTGGCCGTTGTTGTGGTGACGGGTGTGCTGTTCGCCATTGTAGCGTTCACTTCGCTCTACCGCATACTGAGTGATGCCATACCCCATAATCTGCAGCATGCGATAACTGTCGGAATCGGTCTGTTTCTGACGTTTATCGGCCTGCAAAAAAGCGGGATTGTCATTGCCCATGCCACGACATTTGTCGCCATCGGGCATTTCAGCGATCCTGCCGTCATTACCTCGGTGGTGACGCTGCTGCTCGCCCTGGTCCTGTTCATCCGCGGCACGCGCGGCGGCCTGCTGATCAGCATGCTGGCGGGGACAGGCCTGGCCTACCTGCTGGGAGCGGCTCATGCGCCTGAGAATACCGAATCCGGACATGTGTTCAGCGGATATGGCGATGTGTTCGCCAGTATGCAATGGAGCGGCTTCATCAGCCTCGTCTTTTGGATTGCCGTATTCCTGCTGCTGCTGATCGTTGTCTTCGAGAACATCGGCCTGATCTCCTCCCAGACACTGATGATAGGCCGTCCGGAACGCTTCAAAAGCAGTCTGCGGGCGCTGTCCATAGCCAACATCGCAGCAGGTCTGTTCGGCAGCAGTCCCGTAGTAGCCGCTGCCGAATCTACAGCCGGCATCGCTGCCGGCGGACGCTCCGGCTTAACCTCACTCGTCACCGGTCTCTTGTTCGGGGCGACGTTCCTGTTCATTCCGCTGCTGGCTTATGTGCCGGACAGCGCAATTGCGCCGATTCTGATCGTGATCGGCGGACTGATGGTCCAGAGTGTGCGCGAGATGGATCTCAGCGACATGACGGAGCTGTTCCCCGCGTTTCTGATTATGGTGATGATTCCATTCACCTACAGCATCGTGGACGGGATGGCGTTTGGGTTCATCACTTACCCGGTTGTGAAGCTGGCTACAGGCAAAGGCAAGGATGTCCCGCCGGCGCTGTACGGCATTGCCGGGCTGTTCGTAGCGAACTTTGTGCTCCATGCGCTGATGGGCTAAATGCGCCTCATATAGGGCAGGTGAGCCGTTCTATACGGCAGTTTGAAATATATGGCTTTCCCTGTCCTCTTGTGATATGATGTACTGCTCACATCACTTAAGGTGCATGCTTCCGGAGCGAGTTTTGCTCGGAGAGATTCAGGAAGCTAATGCCCGCATAACTTTTAGGAGGTAACTGAAATTGGAAGACAACTTTCAAAGTGCCTATCAAGAGGAAGAAGACAGGCTGAACCATGCGCTTATAGAGATTGACTCTACCCTTGAGCGGTTGCGCAGCACTCCGGTGTACACGGGACACGAGTATACGGAGCAAGTGCTGGAGGACTCCAGGGAACAGAAGCGCAAAGATCTTGCCAAGCTTAGGCAGGAGCCTTATTTCGGACGGCTTGATTTTCAGGGCAATGACGAGGAAGAACGCAAGGCACTTTATATTGGTAAAATCGGCGTAGACCGTGAGCAGGTAAGCGACCGTCCGCTGGTCATTGACTGGCGGGCACCGGTGGCAAGCCTGTTCTATTCGTTTACAGGAGGGACAGAAGCGGCCTCCTATGAAGCACCGGAAGGGCTGATTGAAGGGCTCGTCTACCTCAAACGCAACGTGGTCATCCGCAAGCAGATTCTGGAGCGGGTTGCGGATACGTATAACCGCGACAGTGATGCGCCGGCGGTGTCGGATGAATTCCTGGTGTACCGGCTCGGTGAGAACAAGGACAACCGGCTGCGTGATATCGTCTCGACGATCCAGGAGGAGCAGGACAAGATTATCCGGGCAGCGAAGAACACGGCGCTGATTATTCAAGGGGTGGCGGGAAGCGGTAAAACCACCGTCGCGCTGCACCGGCTGGCTTTTTTATTGTATCAATACAAGGATCAGGTCTCGGCGGAGAAAATGATTATTTTCGCTCCGAACCGGATGTTCCTGGATTATATTTCAGATGTGCTGCCGGAGCTCGGTGTCGGCAATATTGCCCAGAGCACCTTCCCGGACTGGGCGGCGGGTGTACTGGGCGTAACTTTGCCGGAGCAGGACGCTTCGGAAACGATGAACCGCTGGTTCGAAACAGCAGGAGCGATGCCTGTCATTACAGAAGAGACCCCGGGACGCTTCAAAGGCTCCACGGTGCTGATGAGTGTCATTGAATCCAGCATTAAGCTGCTGGAGACCAGCGCCGTGCCTGAAGGGGATTTCAGCCCGTGGGACGGGGCTGTGCTGCGCCGCTCGATGATTCTGCGCTGGCATAATGAGGAATATGCTCCGTATCCGCCGGCCAAACGCAAGGAACGCGTGATGGCGCGGATTCACCGCTGGATCGAGATGGAGCTGAAGAAGAGCCCGTCGGCCGCTGCGCTGAAGGACCGCAAGAAAAAAGGCGCGGCCCGCGAGAAGGCGTACAGCGCCAAGTGGCCGAAATATGATCCGCTGGCCATCTACAAGCAGATATTCCGTGCGGCGAAGACTCCGGAGGACTGGCCGGCAGAGGCGCCGGAAGAAATTCCGCAGGCTGTATTGAAGGAAACGGTGAAAGAGCTGAAGAAAGGTATTCTGCGCGAAGAGGATCTTCCGCCGCTGCTCTATATTCATTATCTTTTGAACGGCAATGAGGGAACCCAACGCTTCGACCATATCGTCATTGATGAAGCGCAGGACTTCTCCCCGTTCCAGATCGCCGTGCTGGATCTGTACGTGAAGGGACACTCCTTCACCATTCTGGGTGACTTATCCCAGGGGATTCATGCCTACAAAGGGGTACATGAGTGGAATGAGATGCAGTCGCTGTTTGCCGGGGAGTATACAGCGTATCATGCGCTTACCCGCAGCTACCGTTCAACGATGGAGATTATTGAATTCGCCAACGGGATTCTGTCCGCCGGCGTCGGCAGCGCGCTGCTGGCCGTGCCGGTCTTCCGCAGCGGTAATCCTGTGCGGCTGATTTCCTATGAGGATGCGCAGCCGGAACCGGCTACAGGCGGCAGCCAGCGGTTCAGCGCTGTCAGAAGCGCCCTGTCGTCGCTCTCCGGGCGCGAATACCGCACAGTGGCTGTATTGACCCGCAGCCTGCGGGAAGCCGCTGAGCTGTACGCTGAGCTTGCCGGACAGTTCGAGGATATTCATCTCATTGACGGCAGCATCACCGAATACCGCGGCGGCTTGTCCGTACTGCCCGTATATTTGTCCAAGGGACTGGAGTTCGATGCCGTCATCCTGGCGGATGCGGACAGTGCGCACTATGGAGGAGCAGCCTGGGATGCCAAGCTGATGTATGTAGGCTGTACACGTGCCCTGCATGAGCTGTGGCTATTGCATGACGGCGGTCTTCCGCATTACGTACAGCTGCTTGGAGACGAAACAGTCTCCGGCTGGCCGGTACCCGAAGGGAATTAAGGTTTACATTATCTTGGGCAAGGGCAGCCCTGTTTTGGAATGGGATAGGGTTGCGCCTGGTGAGAACACTCCGCAAACGGAACGTTGTTCCAATCGCTGCCCAATTATTAAAATTTCCTTAGCGGTGAAAATCCGGACACAAGGCGACCGCTAACGCTTTTTCCGCGGGCCGTCCGGTCCGATCCGCTATTTAAGCGGGAAACGTATATGCAATCTTAAAAAACGCAAAAAAGAAACCTCTCTTTGGTGAAATGTATTAACCATTTCAAAAGAGAGGTTTTTTTTGCGTGCTGAATGAGCAAATGAGGGGCATTAGTGCCCCTCATTACGCCGGAAGTTCTTAAGCCTTGCCCTTCGGCTCGAAGTGGAACCGTTCCACCTGTCCCTGCATATCCGAAGCCATGGCGGAGAGCGCAGCGGAGGATGAAGTGATCTCCTCCATGGAAGCAAGCTGCTCTTCTGTCGCCGCTGTTACACTCTGGAAGGATTCCAGCGCGGCCTGGGCGATCTTGGCCATCTCCTGAACAGATGCTGCTACTTCTGCGCTGCTGGCTGACATTTGCTCGGTAATCGCAGATACTTCATGGATTTGCTCGCCTACATGCCGGGTGGACTGCTCGATCTGGTGGAAGGCCTCGCTGGCTTCCTGTGTAAGCGCCATTCCCTGCTCCACATCTCCAACCACTTTATGCCGCATCACATCATAGGCGCTGGCAATCAGGTCCACCATCTCAGAGATGGTCTCCTGGATTTGTCCTGCACTGACATTGGAAGCTTCGGACAGCTTGCGCACTTCACCGGCGACTACAGCGAAGCCTCTGCCATGTTCTCCGGCCCGTGCAGCCTCAATGCCGGCATTCAGCGACAAGAGATTGGTCTGCTTGGCAATGGCAGAGATGGCCGTACTGGTGTCCGCCACCTTGGCACTTAATCCGTTAAGCTCAGCAATCAGCGTGCCGGACTGATGTACGGATTCGCGGATCGTCTTCATCTGTTCTCCGACATGCTGCATCTTGGCGCTGCCGGTGGAGACATCCTGTTCCGTCTGTACTGCGGCGCCCACTATCATCTCTGAGGCGGAGGCGATTTTTTGAATGCCGGTTGACATTTCATCCATCGTTATAGCCACTTCGGCGGAAGCATAAGCCTGGGTTTCCACACCACGGGTGGATTCCTCGACCAGCTCAGTCACATATTCGACCGCTTTGCTGTTCTCGCCGGTGCTGGCTGTCAGCTGTTCACTGGCTGCCGCCAGGTGGCCTGACGTTTCAGCGACCTCCTGAACCATTTTGCGCAGGGAAGACACCATCGCATTATAATTGCCGGCAAGCTGACCGATCTCATCCTTGCGGTTCGTTTCCACGGACTCATCCAGATAACCCTCGCTTACCCGTTTGGCCGAACGGTTCAAGCGTTCCACAGCGCCGGTAATGCGGCGGATGATAAGGAAGGTTACGATCGAAGCAAGCAGCAGGGAGACGACAAGCACGATACCTGACTTGTACAGAATCGGGTATACAGCCTTGGTGTATTCATTCTCCGGCAGCACACCGGCCATTTTGAATCCGGTCAGCTCGTTCGTAATGTAGAAGCCGTCCATTTGTGTATTGGCTGTATCGTCCTTGTAAGAGATTTTGCCTGCCGGGCCTTTACCCATTTCAGCCAGCATCTGGCTTGTTGCATCAGAAGCCACCTCCATGGTAGGGTGATAGATCACCTTGTTATTGCCGTCTAGAATATATACATAACCGCTGTCGCCCAGACTGACATTTTTGGTCAGCTCCATAAGCTCGTTCATGCTGATGCTGATGGTAACGGCACCCTTGCCGTCCGGAAAAGCCCTGGAAACCGGCAGAATGTAGCTGTTCGTCACTTTGGAGAAAATAGGATCAATAACCGATGTTGTCTCCGGTGACTTTAGAGCGTCTATGTACCAGTCCCGGATGCGGGGATCATAATCCTGCTGCTCTGAATCCGGAGCGAACATGTACTTACCTTCATCGTTGCCCAGAGCTACGATATCCACTTCAGGATGCTCCAGCTTGAATTTGTCGATCAGGCTGCGTACTTTTGCAGTATCGCTGGTGAGATCGGCGGCACTAATCTGGTAAGCAAGCTCATTCACACCTGCGCTCTCCAGCTGGATTAATTGCGAAAGGGTTTTATCGAGAATATGAATGCTTGAGTTTGTGGTCTCTTCCATCTTGGAGCGCAGTGCCGACTCTGAGGTTTCTGTGGATATGACAACCAGGGCAAGGGAGGGGAGCACAATGGCTATGATGATTAGCAGCATGAGTTCCGTTCTGAGCTTGGTGATGTGAAATACACGCTTTAAAGGATTCCGTGGGGTTGTCATAGAAGGTTCCTCCTGAATTTCTGAATGGATGGGGTTAAATTAATTTCCATATCTCGAAGTAAATAGATAATTTAATATATATTTCGACACTAATCGACTAAAAAATTAGTTTTTCGTCAAAATTTTTTTGGCTAAAATTACCGCTATGCCTTCCTCCTGAAAGTTATGATTAACGTGAGCTCAAGGTGGAGAACGATTATAACTATTCTTGAACTTGTAACCCGCGGATACCTGTGGCTTAATAATAAGTGTCCGGCCGGGCAAGATTACTTCTGGAAGGAGGCTGATGGCAATGTTTTCAGAATACGAGGTGGTTTCCGTCTAAGACGGAAGCCTGTTTAAGGGGAGGCCGCGAGGCCTCCTTATGTATAGATAGCGGCTATATATTTCAGGCTTAGCTAAAATATATAGAAGTACACTGACAAACCACTGATAGATTACTGATAAACAATGAATGTAGACGCTAACCGCAGGGTTTAATATAATGAATTTAGGTTATTTACCAAATTTGAGGAGAAGAAAGGAGGCAGGTGGCATGATTATCAAGAACAGCGCAGTGATCGGACTTAACGGAACACACCTGTTGAAGGAGGAACCAGAACGTGAGTTACGTAAATGGAAAGGATGTGCTCCCCCCGGGATTGCTCGAAGAGCTACAGGGCTACATCCAGGGTGAATTGCTATACATCCCGAAGAAGACGGAAGAGCGGGTACGATGGGGCGAGAACAGCGGCTCCCGGCAAGAAATTGCGAACCGCAATGAAGAGATCTTCTGTAGTCACAGCAGTGGCTGCTCGGTGAACGAGCTGCAGAAGAGATATCATTTATCCGAAGAAAGCATCCGCAAAATCATTTCAAAAATGAGGCTGGCGCTGAACAGCTAGTCTTAATATTTGAAACAGCCCCACAACATATAAGTTCTAAGAATAGAACAAAGAGCATGCTCCCGCCGGTGATGGCGAGGTCATGCTCTTTTTAATGAAAGCTGCGGGTATGGTATGATAGAAGGCAGCCAGTTCTTTCTATCGAAGAAATAGCGAAATACCAGATTACTAGCAAGGAAGTGGAGTTATGGATTTATTCTCGCTGGGTGAGGATAACGGGAACGGGAGCGGACGGCTGCTTGCAGACCGGATGCGGCCCGTGAATCTCGATGAATATATTGGACAGGAGCATATTGTAGGCCGCGGCAAGCTGCTGCGCAGAGCCATAGAGGCCGACCAGGTGTCTTCCATCTTGCTGTACGGGCCTCCGGGCTGCGGCAAAACAACCTTGGCTCATATCATATCGCATCATACCCAAGGTGAATTTGTCCGGCTGAACGCGGTGGAAGCCTCGGTCAAGGATGTCCGCGAGGTTATTGAACGCGCCCAGAGCAACAAGGCGCTGTACGGCTCGAAGACCATTCTGTTTCTGGACGAGGTCCACCGCTTCAACAGCTCCCGCCAGGATGCGCTGCTGCCGGCAGTGGAGAAGGGGACGATTACCTTCATCGGCGCCACGACGGAGAATCCGTTCCATTATGTGAACGGGGCGCTTATGAGCCGCTCCACGCTGATCCAGCTGGAGTCCCTGACCAGTGAGCATAGCCTGATTGCCATGAAGCGGGCGCTCGCCGATGAGCAGCGGGGCCTGGGGTTCATGGATCTGAAGGCGGATGAGGACGCGCTGCAGCATATCGCCACGATGGCTAACGGCGATATCCGCCGCGCCTTGAACGCGCTGGAGCTGGCGGCGATGACCACTGCCCCGGAGAGTGACGGCAGCGTGCATATCACGCTGGAGGTGGCGGAGGAGTCCATCCGCCGGCCGATTGTCAAAGCGGACGAGTCTACGCAGTATGATGTGCTGTCCGCTTTTCACAAAAGCATCCGCGGCTCCAGCGACGCCGCCCTGTTCTGGTTCCTCTACGCCGTGGAGAAGCTCGGCATGGACCCGATGACCTTCATCCGCCGTCTGATCGCCGCGAGCAGCGAGGATATCGGCCTGGCTAACCCGCAGGCGATGGTTCAGGCTGTCAGTGCGCTGGATGCCTACCGCAACAACGGCTGGCCGGAGGCGAAGCTGAATATCGCACAGGCAATCCTGTTTGCGGTGGAGAGCCCGAAATCAAACGGCGTGGTAATGGCAATCGCGAACGTTATGGATAGCCTGGAGGATCTGAAGTCGGCTGAGGTGCCGCTGCATTTGCGGGATACGCATTATAAAGGCGCAGCCCAGCTGGGGCATGAGGGATACCAGTATCCCCATAATTTCCCCGGCCATTATGTGAAGCAGGACTATCTTCCGAAGGCGATCTCCCGGAGAGTGTTCTATCAGGCGACCGAGCAGGGCAACGAGGCGAAGATCCGCCATAACCAGCAGCTGCGGCGCGGGCAATAGCGCTCCACTCAGATGCATGGGAAGACCAATAAAGGAAGAGAAGTAAAGTGAGACCACCGCATGCACTCAACTGCGGTGGTCTTTTGCTTGCGTATCGGCGTGCACCTGAAGCATGTTAGGCATTTTTTTCGGTTGATGAAACGGCAAATATGATAAAAATGGAAATTTTTTGACAAAACGAGTCTGTTTTCGGTGGATATAATTGTAAATATATAGAATTAAATTACTTTATGTGGTATATGTGTAGATAGGGAGATTATTTCCTTAATTTGTAAGTGGGGGTGGAGGATGGAGTGTACTGAATAGAATGTCTTATGAAATGTCTTCAATGGACGCTGGGGAGGTATCTGCGCGTGAGTCACCCGATCGGGCTGAAACGTAAGAATCGAAGGGAGATGAGTTAAGGTGAAGCAAACGAGACGGAAGACAGGCTGTATCGCAGCACTGAGCTTAATGCTAACCTGCACTATTGCTTCAGGGACTGTTATTCATCCGCAAGTCAGCAAAGCTGCAACCGCAGGGATTAATTATGCAGAGGCACTGCAGAAATCTATCTATTTCTATGAGACACAGCGGTCGGGTGATCTGCCGGCGAACAATCGTGTGGAATGGCGGGGCGATTCGGGGCTGCAGGACGGTGCGGATGTCGGCCACGATCTGACGGGAGGCTGGTATGACGCAGGGGATCATGTTAAATTCGGATTTCCTATGGCGTACACCTCCACCATGCTGGCATGGTCGGTCTATGAATACAAGGATGGATACGTGCAATCGGGGCAGCTGGATGAGATTCTGGACAATATCCGCTGGGCAACAGACTATTTTGTGAAAGCGCATACGGCTCCTAATGAGCTGTGGGGACAGGTCGGCAACGGCACGGCGGATCATAACTGGTGGGGACCGGCGGAGGTCATGCAAATGGCACGTCCATCCTACAAGATTGATGCTGCGCATCCCGGCTCTGATCTGGCAGCGGAGACCGCTGCTGCGCTTGCCTCAGCTTCCATTATTTTCAGGGATTCGGATGCCGCTTATGCGGACAAGCTGCTGCTGCATGCCAAGCAATTATACAATTTTGCCGATACGTACCGCGGGGCTTACTCCGATACAATCACTGATGCCAAGCAGTATTACAATTCGTGGAGCAGCTACGCCGATGAATTAAGCTGGGGCGGTGTCTGGCTGTACTTAGCGACCGGCGAGCAGACCTATCTGGATAAGGCTACTGCCGCCAGCAATCTGTGGGGCACGAACCAAGCCGGAGATTGGGGTTATCAATGGACCCAATCCTGGGATGACAAGCACTACGGTGCACAGCTCCTGCTGTCCCGCATTACGGGTGATCCCAAATTCATTCAATCCACTGAACGGAATATGCAGTTTTGGACCACCGGAGTGAACGGTACCTCTGACCGGGTAGCTTATACTCCCGGGGGGCTGGCCCATCTGGACCAATGGGGGGCGCTGCGGTATGCGGCCAACCAGGCATTCATGGCCTTTGTCTATGCGGACTGGGTTTCAGATCCGGTGAAGAAGAACACCGCCCAGACCTTTGCGGAGCGGCAGATTACCTATATGCTGGGCGATAATCCGCGCAATAGCAGCTATGTGATTGGCTTCGGCGCAAATTCGCCCCAGCATCCCCATCACCGCACCTCACACGGCTCTTGGAGCGACAGCCAGACGACTCCTGCGAACCACCGGCATGTGCTGTACGGCGCACTGGTCGGAGGACCTTCCAAGACAGACAGCTACACCGATACGATCAGCGATTATGTCTCCAATGAGGTTGCAACCGATTACAATTCAGCCTTTACCGGCGCTTTGGCCAAAATGATGCTGCTCCACGGGCAGGGCCAGCAGCCGCTTGTGAATTTCCCGCCGGCCGAAACGCGTGAGGATGAAATGTTCACCGAGACCTCTGTGAACGCCAGCGGCAGCAATTTTGTGGAAATCCGTGCGCTGCTCAATAACCGCTCCGGGTGGCCTGCCCGCTCCAGCAGTCAAATGTCCTTCAACTACTATATGGACATAAGTGAGGCTGTGGCTGCAGGGTATGGACCAGCAGATATCACCGTCAAGGCGGGAGGCTACAATCAGGGGGCAACCGTCTCGCAGCTGCTGCCTTATGATGAAGCGAATCATATCTACTACACCAAAGTAGATTTCTCCGGCACACCGATTTATCCGGGCGGACAATCCGCTTACCGCAAGGAGGTCCAGTTCCGGATTGCCGGGCCGCTGAACACCACCTTCTGGGACAACAGTAATGACTTCTCGTTCAAGGGAGTGGCTCCAGGTGCTTCCTCGGCGACGAAGAATCCGTATATTCCGGTATTTGATGCGGGTGTCAAGGTGTACGGGGAGCTGCCTCCCGGCGGCGGAACCCCCGGTGAACCCCAGGTTCCGGGCCGTCCGTCCGGCCTGCAGGCGGTACCCGGCAATGCCAGCGTGGCCTTGAGCTGGAATGCGGTCAGCGGTGCTTCCCAGTATACGGTCAAGCGCTCTCTGGTGAGCGGCGGACCGTACACGGTGATTGGCACGGCAAACGGAGCCGTCTACAGCGACAGCGGGCTGACGAACGGAGTGGACTACTATTACGTGGTGACCGCATCGAACAGTGTGGGGGAGAGTACGGCGTCTGCACAGGCTACGGCCCGGCCGCGCGAGACCACCCCGCCGGTTACTGGAGCTTTGCGTGTACAGTACCGCACCAATGACACAAGTCCCGGCGATTCGCAGATCCGCAGCCAGTTCCGGATTGTCAACACAGGGACCGAGACCATTGCACTCAGTGGTCTGAAGCTGCGCTATTATTACACCGTGGACGGGGACAAGCCGCAGGAATTTCACTGTGACTACGCTGTTGTCGGCAGCGGCAACCTGAGCGGAAGCTTTGTGAAGCTGGACGCGCCGGTATCCCTGGCGGATTCTTATGTGGAGATTTCCTTTGCCGCAGGGGCAGGAAGCCTGGCTCCGGGGGCGGATAGCGGGGAGATTCAGGTGCGGTTCAACAAGACCGACTGGACGGCCTACAATGAGAGCAATGACTATTCCTATGGAGGAACCCAGCAGACCTTCGCGGATTGGGAGAAAGCTACACTTTACCGTGCAGGAACGCTTGTGTGGGGCTTGGAACCATAAATCATTCCAGAGAGGAAGTATGCCGAAATGATGAAGCTGAGTTCAATCAAGAAACCATTCTCCATAGTAATGGCTGCCATCCTGATCATTTCTCTTACAAGCGGTATCTTTAATTTCAGACCCGGGACAGCCAAGGCTGCATCGGTAGAAAAGACAAGATTTCTGCAATTATATGCCCAGCTGAAAGACCCGGCGAGCGGCTATTTCTCGGCGGAAGGCATTCCTTATCACGCGGTGGAGACCCTGCTTAGCGAGGCGCCCAACTACGGGCATATGACCACCTCCGAGGCCTACAGCTACTGGATGTGGCTTGAAGTGCTGTATGGCTATAATACCGGAGACTGGAGCAAGCTCGAAGCCGCCTGGGACAATATGGAGAAATACATCATCCCGGTTAATGAAGGCGACGGCGTGCAGGAGCAGCCGACGATGAGCAATTACAACCCGAACAGTCCGGCAACCTACGCCTCGGAGCTTGCCCAGCCGGACCTGTATCCAAGTGCGTTGAACGGCAAATATACGCCGGGCAAGGACCCGCTGGATGGAGAGCTGAAGTCGACCTACGGCAACAACCAGACCTATCTGATGCACTGGCTGGTGGATGTGGACAACTGGTACGGCTTCGGCAATCTGCTGAATCCTGCGCATACCGCTGCCTATGTGAATACCTTCCAGCGCGGAGTGCAGGAATCTGTCTGGGAAGCGGTGGCGCATCCTTCACAGGATGACAAATCGTTCGGCAAGACGAATGAAGGCTTCATGAGCCTGTTCACCAAGGAAAATAGCGTACCTTCCGCACAATGGCGTTATACGAATGCTACAGACGCGGATGCGCGCGCTGTGCAAGCGATGTACTGGGCCAAGGACCTTGGATACACCAATACGGTCTATCTGAACAAAGCCAAGAAAATGGGCGACTTCCTGCGTTACGGCATGTACGATAAGTACTTCCAGAAAGTCGGCAGCGCTGCTGACGGCACACCTGAAGCGGGAACCGGCAAGGATTCCAGCCAGTATCTGCTGGCCTGGTATACTGCCTGGGGCGGGGGCCTTGGAACAACCGGCAACTGGGCCTGGAGAATTGGCGCGAGCCATGCGCACCAGGGTTATCAGAATGTGGTTGCAGCCTATGCACTGTCCACTGCAGACGGCGGCCTGATTCCGGCTTCGGCAACGGCCGGAGAGGATTGGGGCAAATCGCTGACCCGCCAGCTGGAATTCTACAACTGGCTGCAATCCTCTGAAGGAGCTATTGCAGGCGGTGCCACGAACAGTTATGGCGGTTCATACAGCGCTTATCCCGCCGGAACAAGCACCTTCTATGGCATGGCCTATGACGAGACTCCAGTCTACCATGACCCGCCATCCAACAATTGGTTCGGGATGCAGGCCTGGAGTGTTGAACGGGTAGCCGAGCTGTATTACATTCTGGCTTCCAGCGGGGATACCACCTCGGCCAATTTCAAAATGGCCAAACGGGTGATTGAGAACTGGATTGACTGGTCTACAGATTATGCCTTTGCGGGCAGCCGTCCGGTAACGGATGCCGCCGGCTATTATCTGGACCTGCAGGGAAACCGGATTCTGGGCGGAGATGATCCGCAGATTGCCACCGTGTCCGCACCCGGCGAGTTCTGGATTCCGGGCAATGTGGAGTGGCAGGGCCAGCCGGATACATGGGGCGGCTTCAACTCTTTTAGCGGCAACAGCGGCCTCAAGGCAGTGACCAAAGATCCCGGACAGGATACCGGCGTGCTGGGCAGCTATATTAAAGCGCTTACGTTCTTTGCCGCAGGAAACAAAGCGGAACACGGCAGTTATACTGCGCTCGGCGGAACCGCTTCACAATTGGCCAAGTCCCTGCTGGATACAGCCTGGGGCTACAATGATGGACTGGGAATTACGACGCTTGAGAAGCGTGCGGATTATTTCCGGTTCTTCACCAAAGAGGTATATTTCCCTGCGGGCTGGACGGGGACCTTCGGCCAAGGAAACACTATACCGGGCAGTGCGACAGTACCTTCTGATCCGGCCAAGGGCGGAAACGGAGTCTATGCGAGCTATACCGATGTGCTTCCCGATATCAAAAATGATCCCAAGTGGAGTTATCTGGAAGGCAAGTACAACAGCTCGTACAACAAAACAACCAAGACATGGGACAATGGCGCACCTGAGTTCACCTATCACCGCTTCTGGTCACAGGTGGACATCGCTACAGCCTATGCGGAATACGACCGGCTAATCAATAACGGCAGCGGTCCAATACCGACAGCTACACCGACCACAACGCCAACGGCCACGCCGACGGTCACTCCAACAGCTACACCAACGGCCACACCGACAGTAGCGCCAACGGCCACACCAACGGCCACACCGACAGTAGCGCCAACGGCCACACCAACAGCTACGCCGACGCCAACGGCTACACCAACGGTCACGCCAACGGCTACGCCTGCTGCGGCGAACCTGGTGGTTCAATACCGTACAACGGATACGAACGCCACAGATTCGCAGTTCCGTCCGCAGCTGCGGATTGTCAACAACGGGACGACAGCGGTGGACCTCAGTAAGGTCAAGCTCCGTTACTATTACACGATTGACGGAGAGAAACCTCAGCAGTTCAATGTCGATTATGCAACACTCGGCGGCAGCAATGTGCTGGGTAGCTTCGTGAAGCTTGATCCTGCGGTTGCAGGAGCGGATTATTATGTGGAGATTTCCTTCAGCGCCGGTGCCGGCAGTCTGGCACCCGGGGCGAACACCGGGGAAATTCAGCTGCGCATCAACAAAACCGATTGGAGCAATTACAATAAGGCCGATGATTATTCCTATGATTCAACCAAAACGGCTTATACAGACTGGAACCGGGTACCACTGTACTTGAATGGTGTACGGGTATGGGGGGTTCAGCCGTAATAAAGCGGACATTCTGTTGCCGGGAATCCGGCCGGAGTCTGCTGGTCTGAGCATTATCCCGTACAATAACGAATAAAAGAACCTTCAGCTCCACGATCCGGTGGTGTTGAAGGTTCTTTTGTATGCATTAGGGGCTCGTCTCAGGCAGGTGATGCAGTTACACCTGCGGCAGGGGCACAACCTTCTCGGCAGTCTCAATGGTTCCGCCGCCGAGACATGTTTCACCAAGGTAGAACACCACAGCCTGTCCCGGCGTGATCGCCTTCTGCTGAACATCAAAAGCAACATGCACGGTTCCATCTGCCTGCTTCGTCAGCGTAACGCCCTGATCCGGCTGGCGGTAACGGAACTTGGCGGTACACTTCAGCGGCGTATCGCCCAGTGTAGCTGCATCGATCCAGTTCACGCCTGAAGCCGTGAGGCTGGTGGAGTACAGGCTGACATGCTTCTCGCCCTGCACAACATACAGGGTGTTGCTTGCCAGATCCTTCTCGGCCACGAACCAGGGTTCGCCTGTGCCGGAGCCGCCGATACCAAGGCCCTGACGCTGGCCCAGCGTGTAATACATGAGCCCGTCGTGACGGCCTTTGACTTCGCCGGTGGCGATATCGACCATATTGCCCGACTGTGCGGGCAGGTATTGGCTTAAGAATTCACGGAAATTACGTTCTCCGATGAAGCAGACGCCGGTGCTGTCTTTTTTCTTGGCGGTGTAGAGTCCGGCTTCCTCGGCAATTCTCCGCACCTCCGGCTTCGGCAGATGCCCGATCGGGAACATGGCCTTGGAGAGCTGATACTGGTTCAGTGCGTTGAGGAAATAAGTCTGATCTTTGTTGTTGTCCACGCCGCGCAGCAGCTTGAACATGCCGTCCTCTTCTATGACCCGGGCGTAATGTCCGGTAGCTACGTAATCTGCGCCAAGCTGCAGCGCTTTGTTCAGGAATTCCCCGAACTTGATCTCGCGGTTGCACATCACATCCGGATTCGGTGTCCGGCCGGCCTTATATTCTTCGAGGAAATAGGAAAAGACTTTATCAAAGTATTCCTTCTCGAAATTAACGGTATAGTAAGGAATATCGATCTGCTCGCACACGCGGCGCACATCCTCGGCATCGGTCTCAGCCGTACATACGCCGAACTCGTCGGTATCATCCCAATTCTTCATGAAGATGCCGATGACATCATAACCCTGCTGCTTCAGCAGAAGCGCTGTAACAGAGGAATCGACCCCACCCGACATACCGACGACGACACGGATATCCTGATTAGCTTTTGTCATCGTGATCACCATTTTCTATGCACAAAATACCGGCGTTCTGACTGAACACCCGGCTCATTGTGTATTATAACATACCTGTCTACCCCAAACAGGAGAAGGCTGGTATAAATTCCTGCGAAAAAGAGTCCAAAATTGACAATTTGTCCACCACTGGTGAACAAAATCGCGAATTATTCCCGTTGGGTGTTCCAAATGTGTCCAAAGATATGATAACATAAGCTGAGAGCAAACATCGGAATACGTTGATATGACATATCTCATGTCTAACCAGCGAAACAGGAACCACAGAACCAGCAACTAAACCGAAAGAGGTGCCCCTTTGAAAATATCAACCAAAGGACGTTACGGATTAACCATTATGATGGAGCTTGCCCTGAGATTTGGTGAAGGGCCAACATCACTTAAGAGCATTGCCGAGAAAAACGGACTTTCCGAGCATTATCTGGAGCAACTGATCGCCCCGCTGCGTAATGCCGGACTTGTAAAAAGTATCCGCGGCGCATACGGCGGGTATATTCTGTCCCGCGAGACCAGCACCATTACTGCCGGAGATATCATCCGCGTACTGGAAGGCCCGATTTCTCCTGTGGACTTCACAGAAGAGGATGACCCGGCCAAGCGCGACCTCTGGCTGCGTATCCGCGACAGCATTGCCGATGTGCTGGACTCCACCACATTATCCGATCTGATCAACTTCAAGGAAGAGAGCCACGCGGATAATTATATGTTCTATATTTAAGGTAATTAGGACACAAAGCCCCTTCGAGTCGTCCGCGACTTTGAAGGGGCTTTGTTGTGTTGCTGGATATACATCTCTTTAGAGATAAATGTTGTACGTTTTGCAACTTTGATTCATAGATAGCGAGGTATTTGGGAGGATTGTTGTATGAAATACAAGAATAATCCTGCTAAGCCGCTTGGGTGAGGTGAAATCCTGCATTTTATACAACAATGTTGGATTTGGGCCGATAGGATGAGGGGAAATGTTGTATTATGTGCAGGATTCTATAAAAAACCCCCTGATCTCTGCCACAGATATCGCTGGATCAAGGAATTCTTGCGTCAACATCAGCCGCCTCGCAGTCCGGATGCTTTTATCCCGATTTTCCAATAAATTCCGTAGCATCTTTACGCATAACGCCGCAAACAAAAAAAGGAGACTTTATAAGCCTGCCTTTTGGATGAGCCTAAGGCTCACATTATTCCTCATAAGATTTATCCCCACTGTTATCTCTCCCTTAACCCATCCCCACCATATCCGGTTCTAATAATTATCTGCAATGCATAAGCTACTCTTACCAAACAAGAACGCCTGTTCTATTTTACCATTGCTTAAAAAACTTAATCCTGGTTATAATACAAACAAATGTTCTTATTATACCGGAGGCGATCAGTCATGAAAATGAGTATCGGCCAAACGATTGAAATGATATACCTGGACAAAGCGGGCAAGATTACGCAGCGGAAAATTGAAGTGCATGGAATTCGTGACGGCCGCATACGGGCTACCTGTCTGAGCACCGGCCTGCCCCGTGTTTTCCTGACGGACAGCATCTTGTCCTGGCACCCGGTACAGAGGCAGAAATATGCCTAAAGACCGGATCATTCTGCTCTCGGATTGCCAATCCTTCTATGCAAGTGTCGAAAAGGCTGCGCATCCCGAGTATAAAGATATGCCTGTCGCAGTCGGCGATCCTACGCGGATGAACGGTATTGTCCTGGCTGCCTGCCCCATCGCCAAATCTCATGGTGTAACCACCGCATCACGCGTGGGTGAAGCCATGACCAAATGCCGGAATCTCGTAGTGATCCGCCCGCGGATGAGTACGTATATCAAGGTCTCGCTGATGATTTCAGAAATCTATAAGGGGTATACCGACCAGGTTGAGGCCTTCAGCATCGATGAGCAGTTTTTGGATGTGACCGGTTCTTTGAGTGTTTTTGGAGGAGATCTGCCGGATATGATTCGTTCCATCCAGCATCATGTCCTGTTATCTACGGGGGTGTGGACCCGGGTGGGGGTCGGACCGACCAAAATTCTGGCCAAGATGGCCAACAACTTTGCCAAGAAGAAGGAAGGAGGGATCTTCAGGCTCGATTACGACAATATAGACACAGAGCTCTGGCCGCTGCCGGTGCATGAAATGTTCATGGTGGCTGGACGGATGACCAAGAATTTTTACCGTATGGGGATTACCACGATTGGCGATATTGCCCGGATGGAGCTGGGGGAATTCAAGCGGAGAATGCGCACAACCATGGGCAAGCAGAGCGATATCCAGGCGGAATATTATTGGCAGACGGCACGCGGGATCGATCCCAGCCCGGTCGTTACCGGGATTCGGCACCAGATTAAGTCGGTCGGGCACGGGAAGGCGCTGCGCTGGAATCTCTATACCCGGCTGCCGGAAATTGAGGTTGTTCTGCTGGAGCTGGTGATCGAGGTGTGCCAGCGGGCGCGGAAATACCGGTATATGGGGTCGGTGGTGTCTATCGTGGTGGCAGAGACGGACGGTAACAAATCTAACTCCTACAGCAGACAAGTGACACTGCCGGAGCCGTCGTCTTTAACGCATGAGGTGGCAGCGGCGGCCTACCGCTTATTTGTGGATCATTGGACGGGGATGCCGCTAAGCCGTCTGGCGATCTCTATCTCCCAGCTGACCGATGACAGTGTCATGCAGCTCACCTTATTCGATGACCGCCTCCGCACATTGAGCAGAGAACGGGCAGTGGATCAGATCAAAACCAGATACGGCAGCCGGGCGCTTATCCGCGCATCCTCTTTGCTGGAATCCGGGGTTGCACTGGAACGGGCGCAGCAGATTGGGGGTCATTATAAATGAGCAAATTAAACGGAAATGAGCGGTGGAAAACTAAGATGTTGATGAGTGAGCATGTGGATCAGTTTGAGGAGAAGCAAGAGGATACGGTTAGAAAAATGATCACTGTCGAGGAGCGGACGATGGTGCGTGACCTCATTTTGCTCCCTTACATAGATACTATGGTCAGCCGGAGCCTGAAGGAGATCGAGCTGTCCAGCAGTATTCTTAAGCGCGCCTTTGTGATTGCCGGTCAAGCGATACAGCGCCGGATCATGCAGGATACCTACCAGCTGCAAAAAGAGCTGAAGCAGCGCAATATCAAAGTGCTGCCCGATGAGCAGGAGGAGTTCCTGGTGTATCACAAAATCTTGTGCCGGGGGTATCAGGAACGGTTCGGACTTACGCGTGATGTGATGCGCACGGAAATAAGCTTAAGGCTGACCAAATATACAGCGGAGCTCGGGGCAGCACTGAAGGATCATCAGAAATTATAACACCAGCTTAGCCGGTGCTGTGGTGCTCCAACGTTTTTAGGTCCCAAGGAGTCAGAACAGTCTTTTTGCCACTTCATTGCACGTTGAAACTCTTGTATACTGAAGCCCTGCCTCCTTCGAGTATAGTAATCTCATGTTATATTACAGGTCTCTAAGGAGGCCTTTTTTTCTTGCCCATTAATTTTGTCGTCAGACCCTTTGAAGGCATCATGGGCAATCTGGAGCGCGCTTCCGTGAGAACAGTATTGGTTGTCACACTATTTTCGTCAAGCTCGCACTGATAGTAATCTTGAATGTGACTTGGTCACTGATCAACTGACTCTTCGGCTGGCATTTGAAGCATTGTTATTAGAGACAAGAGGGAAAGAGGCCTAGGAGATGGCAGCATTTTTTTGACGCGGGCGATTTCAGGAGCTATTCTATTGCTATTCTTCCTAAAAGTTGAGTTTTTGGCGGTGAGCTCCACCTATTCAGGTATACTCCTCTCAATCCCGGCGGAGCTGTTTGTGATGCATGACCCGCTATTCATAATGATATCGCTTACAATTCAAAGGAGCCTTCTTTGCAATTAGTTCCTTTCGAAAGCGGAATTGAGGAAGCTGTAACGGGGAAGGACATGGAGAAGGTGCAGGAGGCATTAGAGCTGTTGATACAATGGCTTTTGGATAGACTATATTAGGAATCTTAATGGAGGAAGTTTGTGATGGCGCTGCATCGTAAAATTTATCTTGCCTTTGTTGTATTTATATTGGTTCCGATCAGTTTGTTGGGGATCGTGTCCTACCGTTTGTCTTACGCCGCGATCAAGGAAAAGGTGGGCCAAGAAACACTTCAAACCTTGCGGGCGACAGACCTGAATATTCGAAATGTGGTAGAGCAGGCAGATTCCTTCTCCGGATATGTGATTGCATCCGAAGAAATACAGAGTTTCTTAAAACATAATAATAAGGATTCCCTGCTGGACTTCTACTACCAGCGCCAGGCCATTGCCGGAATTCTGTACGGTCAAAATGCACTGGATGATCTGATTCTGTATAGCGCTGGGGGAAGCGACTATCACTTTATGAATGGGGACATTCTCCCGTTTCGGGATTTTCAGCAAACGGATTTTTATCGCCGCATGCTGGAAGCCGAGGGGAGGAGTGTATGGTTGCCGCCCACGGAAAGATATCCGGATCAAAAAAAATGGTCGTTCATGCTCGGGAGGACAATCAAGGATACGTTAACGTTGAAAAATCTCGGCTACCTGATTCTCGAAATTAATATCAAACGCTTCGATGATATCTTCCTCACGCGTTACCCGGATGGATCTAGGGAACTCCTGATGGACAGCAACGGGAACATTCTCTATGAAGCCAATCACGACAACATTGGAAAACGTCTGGAACTGCCGATCGTGAATAGCCTGTCCTCTGGGACCGAAGGTACCCTGATCGATACGGAAAGCGGTCAGAAGAGCCTGATTTCCTATATCACATCGGATTCGCTGCATCCGGGGGATGCCCCATACTATCTGATATCTATCAAGCCTTGGAGCGCGGTTTCCAAGGAGACCGATTACATCCGCAATACGACGGTTTGGCTGGTTGGTTTTGTCATCCTGCTGGCTGTGCTGTTTAATTTTCTGTATGTACGGCAAATCGTAAGCTTCATCATTCAATTGCTGGCCCGCATGAAAAAAATAGAAAGCGGTAACCTGAATGCATCCATGCCTGAATACCGTTCGGTAGAACTGTCGCGGCTGGCCTACGGTTTCAACCGGATGAGCAACAGGCTCCGCCAACTGGTCGAGGAGGTTAGGCTGGAGCAGGAGCATAAGCGGAAGGCCCAATTTCAGGTGCTTCAAAACCAGATCAACCCGCATTTTCTGTACAATACGCTTGAATCGGTGAACGCGCTGGCGCTGATGAACCATCAGAAGCCAATCAGCAATATTGTGATCAATCTGGGCAAGCTGCTGCGGTCCAGCATTCATGCGGACGATGAGGTTACAGTCAATCACGAGCTGAATCATGTGGTCAGCTATATTGAAATTCAGAAGGTACGGTTCGATGACCGCTTCTCCTACAAGATAGACGTAGATCATGCCTTGCTGGACCACCATGTACTTAAGCTGGTGCTGCAACCGCTGGTCGAGAACAGTCTGCTTCGCGGATACAGCAAGAAGAAGCCCGATTTTTCCATCCATATTACCGGAGGAATCAATGCGCGGGGGGATGGCTATCTTCGGGTGCAGGATAACGGAACCGGGATTGATGACGACACTTTACAGCGTATACTGCAACAGATGTCGGCTGCCAAGCCCGGGCTCGTTCACGGACTATCCAATGTGCAGGGGCGCTTGCGTATGTGGTACGGGGACACCTATGGTCTGATGATCTGTTCCCACCCTCATGAAGGAACGGCCATTCAATTGAACTTTCCACTGAAACGGGAGGCAGCTAAATGAAATATAAGGTATTGATCGTTGACGATGAGCCACTGATCCTAAAAAGTCTGCAAACTTCAATCAACTGGAGCGGCATGGATTGTAAGGTCATCGGAATCGCGGAAGACGGCGAGGAAGCGCTGGAGCTGATGCAGGCAGGACTTCCGGACATCATATTAACCGATATCTCCATGCCGGGCATGAACGGTATCGAGCTGTTGGAGCAGATAAGCCGCTGGCCCGAGCGCCCGGAAGTGATTATTCTCAGTGGATACAGCGATTTTGAATATGCCCGCAAAGGACTGCAATACCGGGTGTTCGACTATATACTCAAGCCGATTGATCCTCTGGAGCTTGAGAAATGCATCCACAGCATGATCGCATGGTTCCAGGAAAAGGAGCAAGTCAGACACTCCACAATGAAACAGCAGCTATACGATGCGATGATGGGCAGCCGGTTTGACTCCAGTAAGTTCCGCAGTACCGCCATGTACCGGACTGCAGTCATTCTGGCTGACGATTCCAGCGGTTTGCATCTGGTGCAATGGGAAGGAAGGGCGACTCCTGAAGGACTTCGCAGATTCGTCTATTCTACCTCTAAGCGCTACGCTGTGGTCGTATTTTACATAGAAAGTGAGAAAGATGGTTTTGCGGAGTTGACTGCGACTGAGTTGCAGTACCTGGGCAGTCTCCTCGGGGATGACATGTTGATCGCTGCCGGGTCGGTGGTAAGCGGGTTGGAGGAACTCGCGGAATCGTATGATGAGGCCGTCGGCATATTGGATCTGCTGCAAACGCTGAATTCGGCGGAGACTTCTCAGCACCGGGTGTGGACGATTCAGGAGGTGGACCAATCGCTGTCGAGCCGCAAAACGCCGGCCAAACAGATTGGAGCAGCGCTCGCATATATGAATGAGCATTATCGCGAGGATTTGGCTATTGATCAGGTGGCGAAGCATGTAGCCATGAGCACTAGCCATCTCAGCGCACTGCTTAAGCAGATGACGGGCAGCACTTTTTTAGAGCATATGACGGAGCTGAGAATACAGCAGGCCTGTATGCTGCTCTCTGGAACCAACATGAAGACGTATGAGATTGCAAACCAGGTAGGTTATACCGATCAGCGTTATTTCAGCCAGGTGTTCAAGCGCAAAATGAACATGACGCCGAGTGAATACCGGGCGGGATTGTCCCGGAACGCAGATGTATGACCTTATATGAATGAATGACAGAATAGATTTTTCAACATGAATCATAGAAACACCTCGTTTTTAGATACGCTTACAAAAAATATAATAGGGTTGTAGACAGAGAGGACAAGTTATTGAGAGCACTTACAAACAAAGAGGAGGTAATGACTTTTGAAGAATCATGGGGTCAAATGGGTAAGCATGATGCTAATGGCAGGGCTGGTTCTTGGTGGCTGCGGGGCCAAGAATAATGCGGCAGAAGAAGTAAAGGGCAGTGAAGCTGAGAAGAAAATTGAATTTTTTCAATGGAAAGTGGAAGCGGTTAACTTTTTTGATGAAAAGATCAAAGAATTCGAAGCTGCTAATCCCGGGGTCAAAATTGAGCAGGTCAATGTTCCCGACGGTCCCGCGGTGCTGAAGACCAGAGTTGCCCGGGGGGATATACCGGATATCTTCATTTCCTACCCGATTGAACAAGACTATGTACTTCGCGCCCAAAACGACTATCTGCTTGATCTTACTAACGAAGAATTCGTTAAGAATATCATCCCGGAAGTGCAGGACCGTTATTTGATCGACGGCAAAATGTATGGAGTGGCCTTGAGCCAGAATGCAATGGGCGTCATTTACAACAAGAAAATGTTCGCTGAGAACAAGATCGAGATTCCTCAAACCTGGGATGAATTTGTCGCTACCATGGAGAAATTCAAGCAGCTCGGCATAACTCCGATTCTGATGCCTAATGCGACAGCCGATGTTAGCGCCTTCAATATGAACCTGTTGGCCAACTCGTTTGACAAGGCATACTGGGAGAAAGCCAACAAGGGAGAAGCGAAAATCGAGGGTGACCCGCTTTGGGAAGATATCGCCAAGAAAATGCTAGTAGCTTATGATTATGCGCAAAAGGATTCGATCGCAACCAAGGCGGATCAGATCAACCAAAGGTTCGTGAATGGTGAAGGCGCCATGTATGTCATGGGGACATTTATATTGCCGCAATTAGAAAAGCTGAACCCGGAATTTGAATATGGCATGTTCCCGTTCCCGGCCACCAATGATAAAGACAAGAATCTGGTTCTTGGCGGAGTGGACACCGGATTCACGATATCGTCCCAAGCCAAGTATCCGGAAGAAGCTAAGAAGTTCCTTGCCTTCCTCACCTCTAAAGAGAGCGCACAACAGTTCTCCGACTATGAAGGCAGTATCAGTGCGGTGAAGGATGTCCAAATGAACAAGGAGCAAGTGAAACAGATCGCTGAGCTAGTGAAAGAGGGACGTTCCTCGAACTGGCCTAACCACTACTGGCACGGAGGGACTGGAGCGGAGAACGATTTCCGTAAATACTCGCAGCAATTCCTGATGAGCAGAGACAGCAAGGCGTATCTAAAGAATCTGAACGACATGTTCATAATGTATAAAGAATAGAGAAATTATAGATAGAGAAAGGGTGTTGACACATGCGACAGAAAGGTGGGCGTGCCTCCTGGATAAATGCCGGGTTTATACTGCCCGGGTTGCTGTTGCTGATTGTCTTTCATACGTACCCGCTGATATCTGGATTTGTTTACAGTCTTACGGACTGGAACGGAGTGGCGAGAAGCTTTGACTTCATCGGGTTGGACAATTATGTATCATTGCTGACGGATGCCCGAATTCTAAATACACTATTATTCACTTTTAAGTATGCGCTGGTGTGCGCGGTCATAGCCAATGTAGTGGCTCTGGCCGCGGCCCTCGCGCTCAATCGCAAGATGCGGTTCAGAAATATGCTCCGTTCGATTTATTTTTTACCATCTGTTCTTGGCCTCTTAATTATCGGGTATATTTGGCGGGAAATCTTCAGCAAAGTGATTCCTTTACTAGGAAATTCTCTTCATATCAGTTTTTTGCAAAGTAATTTGCTATCCGATTCTGACTTAGTATTCTGGGCAGTTGCGTTAGTTACGGTATGGCAGTCAGCTCCTCTGCTGCTTGTGATTTACCTGGCAGGACTGCAGACCATTCCTACCGATCTGTATGAGGCGGCAAGCATCGACGGGGCAAACCGGTTCAATGAATTTGCTAAAATTACGCTTCCGTTGATCATGCCATCCATTACGATATGTTTTGTCCTGGCCATGAAGAATAACCTGATGGTGTACGATTTGCTCGTCGCCCTGACCGGTGGCGGACCAGGCTTCAGTACCGAGTCCGTAACGATGCTGATCTATAACGTCGGAATTCTAAATAACCGCTATGCCTATGGGCTGGCCTCTTCGATTCTGCTGTTTATCATTATTCTCCTGACCGCTCTGCTGCAAGTTGTGCTGTTGCGGCGGAAGGAGGTGCAGCTGTAATGAAGTCGAAGCGTTATGCAAATTGGGCTATACAGCTTCTGGTATGGCTTGGGGCCGCACTGATGCTGTTTCCGCTCTATCTGACTGTTACCGTTGCACTGAAGAAGCCTGGGGAGGGCGGCAATATTATGACTTTTCCCAAAGAAATATACTTTGGGAATTTCAAACAGGCCATTGAGCTCGGACGATATTTCGAGGGATTGCTGAATTCGACCTTCATTACAGTCATCTCCCTGTTCCTGATCATTTTGTTCGGGGCGAGCACTGCCTATGGCATTTCCCGAAGCCGTTCCAAGTCTGCCCGCATTCTGTACTACTTCTTTATCAGTGGAATGTTCGTTCCGTTTCAGGTGCTTATGCTGCCTCTGCTGAAGCAGATCAGCGCATTTGGATTACTGAATAAATACGGTGTTATATTGCTCTATACGACTTACAGCCTGTTTCAAAGCGTCTTTCTCTACACTGGCTATCTAAAGTCGATTCCGAAGGAACTGGAGGAAGCGGCTCAGGTGGATGGATACGGGCCGTTCAGGCTGTTCTGGAAAATCATTTTCCCGCTGCTGAAGCCGATGACCGCCACGCTGATCATTCTGAATACGATCTGGATCTGGAATGATTTCCTGCTGCCGCTGGTTATGCTGTCCGATCCGGGCGAATATACGCTGCCTTTGCTCCAATATGTATTCCAGACACAATATTCTACGGATTTCAGCTTGGCATTCGCGTCCTATCTGCTGGTTATGCTGCCGGTATTGCTTGTATATTCCGGCCTGCAAAAATACATTATTAACGGGATCGTAAGCGGCGCTATCAAATAATGCAGGCCCGGATCTGAAGGGAGATTATAAAGAGATGAGTGAACTATACAATCTGATCCACAAACAACCCGGCAAAAGCAGACGGCAATCGAGCTGGGACCAAACCGGGGGGAACCGGGATAATGTCACGGTCAAGGCAGGTGCCTCCTTATCCATCGGTCAAATGAAGGGATCAGGAATAATCCGTCACATTTGGATCACAATCGCTTCTGAAGAGCAGTATGTATTCCGAAAAATGCGTCTGCGCATGTTTTGGGATGGTGAAGCCGCGCCGAGTGTCGATTGCCCGATCGGTGATTTTTTCGGAGTCGGACACGGAGTAGCCAGCCATTTTGTGTCTCAGCCTCTGAATATGATTACTTCGCAGCATGAGATAGAGACCAAAGCGGCGATGAACTGTTTCTTTCAGATGCCCTACCGCAAAGAGGCGGTCATTGATATCGTGAATGAATGCGAGCAGGATATCGTGTTGTATTACTATATCGATTACACAGAAATGGCCGTAAGCGATGATTGCTTTTATTTTCATGCCCAGTGGAGACGCGAGAATCCAACGGCGGGCAACATGGACCTTGCGGCGCTGCGTCCGGCGCATGATCTGCAAACCGATCCGTGGTGGAGCGAGAATCAGGTGAATGCGGCCAAAAATCTGTCGGGAACCGAGAATTACTGCATCCTGGATGCAGAAGGAGAAGGTCACTACGTTGGCTGTAATCTGAGCATAGACCATATCGACCCGATTCCTGGCTTCAGCTGGCCGGGGGAAGGCGACGATATGTTCTTCATCGACGGAGACCAGTGGCCGCCGACGCTGCATGGCACGGGTACGGAGGATTATTTCTGTGCGGCCTGGGGATACCCCTCGGGGAAATATGATTCCCCGTATCACGGGATCTCACTAGCGGCACCGCTTCGGGGCTATGGACCTGCATGGCGCTCGAAGGCAACGATTCCCTTTAAAGATTATTCCGGTAAATGGACCATGTACCGGTTCCATCTATTGGACCCGATTATATTCAGCAAGTCCTTGCGCTTCAGCATTGAGCATGGCCACGGCAATAGTCAATCCAATGACTATTCTTCGGTCGCTTACTGGTATCAACGTGAGCCGCATAAGGCATTTCCGGAAATGCTGCCGGTGAATCTCCGGCTTCCGCTGCCCGAGAAGGAGAGCGCACGCAAATTTTATCAGGGCTTCTAGCAGGCGAGAGAATTAATTATTCAATATTTCCCGAGGAGGAATTTTTAATGAAGGGCAGCAGACATATTTTCTTTATGCCGGAAAAGGAACGGGCGCCGATGCCTGGTACTGACGTATGCGGGGATTTTATGCCATTTTACCATGAGGGTGTTTACTACCTGTTCTATTTGTATAAATTTTGTATTTATTATACCACCACGAAGGATTTCGTAAGCTACACCGACCCGGAGCCCGCACTCATTTGCGGCAGTCCCGAAGATCAGCATTGGCATATTGGCACCGGCAGCGTCATCCACCGGGACGGCGTCTTCCATTTCTATTTCTCGGCATTTAATGAGGGGCATAAGGATATTGAAGGGAAATTCGAGCAGGTGCTGATGCGGGCAACGAGCACGGATCTCAGAAGCTGGACTTTTGATCCTGACTTTTTTGTGACACCGGATGTGGAGCATTACGGCAATTTGCACTGGCGTGACCCGCATGCCTTTTGGAATGAAGAAGCGGGCTGTTACTGGCTGGCCGTGACGGCGACCGAGAAGGATGAACTGCTCCACCGGAGCAGCTGTACCCATATCATGACTTCTCCGGATTTGAACGAATGGACGCACAGCAAGAAGCTGTACGCCCCTCGCATGTTCGACTCCCAGGAATGTCACGACTTCTTCAAGATCGGCGATAAATGGTATATGATCTTCTCCAACCTGACCCGCTGGTGGGAGACCCGTTACCGGATGGCTGACAGCCCCGATGGGCCATGGATCACGCCAAGCTTCGATGATATGTTTGACGGACGGGCGTTCTATGCAGCTAAGACCGTAACCGACGGTGAGCGCCATTATCTGGTGGGCTGGCAGGGCATCCGGATGAACATGGACGACAACGCCAAGTATCAATGGGGAGGCAGTGTGCTGGTTCATGAACTGGTGCAGCGTCCGGATGGGACGCTTGGCGTGATGCCGGTCCCAGCGGTGGAGCAGTCCTTCGACCGCTCGCTGGTGCTTGACCCCGAAGTCCATCTGGGTGAATGGAGCGGGACAACCAGCATCACGGGTATTGAGCGTTATGGTTTTGGTTGGCAGGAGCTCGTGCAGCTTCCGGAACAAGCTCTGCTCCAGGTGGATGTAGACTGGAAGCCGGGAACCGGTGCCTTTGGCTGGATGCTGCACACGGGTGGAGACAAGCTGGAACAATGGTGCCAGGTTCGTATAGAGCCTGAGAGGGGGAGACTCCTGTTTGATCGTTCGAACAAATTCCACGATGATTATCATTATATCGAAGAACGTCCAATCTCCCTCAAAGCAGGGGAGCCGGTCCGGATCAAGGTATTCATCAGCGGCAACATCGTTGTCGCCTATGCCAATGATGTTGCGCTGGCCGCCAGAGCCTATGATTTCCCTACAGGGGGAGCCGGCCTGTTCATCGAGAACGGTGAAGCGGTCTTTACAAATCTTGAGATCAGAGGAAATGCCGAGGCAGCACTTTAAACTAATAATTCAAAAGAACCTCCGGTTGCCACGTTGTGATGGCAGACGGAGGTTTTTTTGAAAACCAAAAATATTGAACACAGGATAAAGAACTTGGAATATAAAGCGCTTTCTTAATGTTATATACTCAAGGCACGTTAAAAGAAAGGGGTTGCAAACATTGTCGAATTTGTTTTACAGGCCGGCAGGAGCCTGGGTGGGAGACCTCATTCCCTACTATAAAGACGGTACATTCCGTTTGTTCTATCTTCATGACTGGAGGGAGAATAAGAGTATTCACGGGGAGGGAACTTCCTGGTTTGAGCTCCGCACAAGCGATTTTGTACACTATGAAGAAATGGGCGAAATGCTGAAGCATGGAAGTGTGAGCGAGCAGGATCTCAACTGTTACACCGGCTCGATCATCGAAGCCCATGGAGAATATCATCTGTTCTACACCGGCCTCAATCCGGATCCGGAATTCGTGGAGAACGGAGTGCCGCTCCAATGCGTCATGCACGCGGTGAGCACGGATATGGAGCAGTGGCGGAAAATCCCCGAGGATACCTTCTATTCCGACGGAATTCAATATGAAAGGCATGACTGGCGCGATCCCTTTGTATTCTGGAACGAAGAGGCGGGAGAGTACTGGATGCTTCTCGCCGCAAGGAACAAAGAAGGGCCTTCCCGGCGCCGGGGAAGTATCGGACTCTGTGCTTCCAAGGATCTGAGGCAATGGGAAATCCGCGAACCGTTCTGGAATCCGAAAATGTATGTGACCCACGAATGCCCGGACTTATTTCAAATCGGGGAATGGTGGTATCTGGTCTACTCCACGTTCTCGGAGCGGTTTGTCACCCATTACCGCATGAGTAAATCTTTAAGCGGTCCTTGGACGGCACCGAGAAACGATGCGTTTGACGCCAGGGCGTTCTATGCCGCCAAAACATGGAGTGACGGAAACAAGCGATATGCTTTTGGCTGGGACCCCAGCAAGGAAAACGAGGATGACTACGGTGATTGGCAATGGGCGGGGAATCTGGTCGTGCATGAACTCGTTCAGGAACAGGATGGAACATTAACGGTTCGTATCCCGGAGACAGTCTCCCGTCATTTTGCCAATGAACAGGCTGCCGTGTGGGGTTCCCGGCTTGGGGATTGGAAGGAGTCAGAGGGAGGCATAGCGGCGGTGGCTGACGAGACCTTCTCTTGCATATCTGCGGGTTCCATGCCGGAAATCTGCAAAATTTCGGCCCGGTTATCCTTCTCCGAAGGAACCAGAAGCTGCGGTATTATGCTTCGTGTTAGCGAGGACAACGACGATGCCTATTATATTCGCCTGGAACCCATTCATAACCGCCTGGTGTTCGACATGTGGCCCCGCCGGATAGAGGGTGAGATGCAGTGGCATATCAAAGGAGACCACCCGCATGCGGTAGAGCTGGAAGTACCCATAGAGTTGCATGCCGATACGGATTATAATATCGAGATCGTTGTGGAGAATTCGGTTTGCGTCGTATACTTGGCCGACCAGGTCGCCATGACTACACGTTTGTATAATTTAAAAACCGGCAACTGGGGCTGTTTTGTTCAGGAAGGCCGGGCGAATTTCGAACAGGCATCCATTTCGGTTCCCAACTAACAGGAGGTCTTATAAATGAAACGTTATGTCAAATGGCTGACTCTCTCGTTATCACTGGTTGTCCTGGCGGCGATGGTGAGCGCATGCGGAGGCAAAAATACTAATAACGGCGCTTCAGAAACCGGATCGGCAAATCCGCAGAAGGTGGACAAGAAAACATACAAGTGGTTCGTGGCCCGCGGCGTAGACAGCCCTCCGGCTGTTACTGTAAAGGAGATTGCAGATGAGTTCTCAAGGACGCATCCGGAATTCGAGCTGGTTCTGGAGGGCACGGGTGATCGCCCGTCCTATCTGCAGAAGCTGCGGACATTGATTGCGAGCAATGAGATGCCCGCCATGTTTGATACAGATCCGGATGCCTATGCTTCCAAGCTCGTGGAGCAAGGCAAACTGGTAGATATGAAAAAACTGCTGGAGGAGCTTGGGAAATATGAAGATTTCCGTCCGGTGGCCCTGCAATATCAGCAGTTCGCAGACGGCAGCATGTATACTTTCCCGCTGGAATATGGAATCGAGGTATTCTGGTACAACATCAAGATGTTCAAGGATCTTGGCCTGGAGCCGCCGAAGACGTTCGATGAGTTCATGGAGGTTGCCGAGAAGCTGAAGCAAAGCGGGGTTACACCGATTGCCGTCGACGGCAAGGATAAATGGCCGGTTCTCCGGTACCTGGCGTACAAACCGTTCCGCATGACAGGCAATGATTTTATCGAAAATGTAAAGCAAGGCAAAGCATCCTTCAAGGACCCGGCCGGCATGGAAGGGATTAAGTTCGTTCACGATCTGGGCACCAAAGGGTACTTTCAGCAAGGATTCACTGCAACGGATTACACCGCAGCGCGCGACTTGTACCTGAGCGGCAAAGCCGGCATGTATTACATGGGTTCGTGGGAGACCATGAACTTCGTAAATGATAAAGTAAGCGCAGAAATGAAGGATAATATCGGGTTTTTCCGGCTTCCCATGATGGAAGGCGCCACAACGGCTGACAATGATTATTTTATCAACTCGGGTATCGGCGTTGCCTTCAACCAGGAGACCTTCGATGATACGATGAAGGAATTCGTCAAATTCCTTCTGGAGCAATACCCGAAGGCCTATACGGAGAAAGGCCAATTCTCGCCTTTCAATTATTCACTTGATCAAGAACAGGGGATGCCGGAGCTCTTCTATAAAATTCAGGACGAAATCGCGAAATCCGGCAACGTCTTTGCGGTCCCGTGGGATACGCGCCTTGATCCGGCCACGAATGAGCTGCTGGGCAACGAATTGAATGCCCTGGCTCTGGGAGCCCATACTCCGGAAGAATTTGCCGAACTAATGGATCAGGCGATTAAAGAAAACGCGCCGAAATACTTCAAATAGCGATTCTAAACATGGCGGCCAGCCGCAAGCCGGTTGGCTGCTGTAAGTACAATAAAACTAAAATTAGGGAATGAGCAAGCCTATGGATAAAGTCCTGCGCAACCGCAAAGCCGCTCTCGTCTTTCTGCTGCCTGCATTATTGGTGTATTTGCTCACCGTGCTGGCGCCTATCCTTTGGTCGATGTATTTCAGTTTCTTCTCCTGGGACGGAGTTTCAGATATGCTCTATATCGGCTTTGACAATTACACGAAGATGTTCGGCGGCGACAAAACATTCTGGAAGGCGTTCAGCAACAATCTGATCTATGTTTCCATTATTGTAGCCATGCAGGTATTTCTTGGTTTGTTGGTTGCCATCCTGCTGACCAGCATCACCAAAGGGAGAGAATTGTTCAAAACATTATATTTTGCCCCTGCCATCATCACATCAGTAGCGATAGCACAGTTGTTCCAAAATGTGTACTCGTTTGAGCCGGTCGGAATCCTGAACTTTTGTCTGCAGCAGATAGGTCTTGGAGACTGGAGCAAACCTTGGCTGTCCGACCTCAATTGGGCTCTGGGTGCAGTATCGGTACCCGAAGGCTGGCGTTATATCGGTCTTTATATGATTATCCTGTATAGTGCATTAATTTCCATACCTTCCGATATCGAGGAGGCTGCCAGAATTGACGGAGCTTCTTCCTGGAATCTGTTTCGTTCGATCAAAATGCCGCTGATTAAGCCGGTTCTGATGGTCTCAATCATTATGGCGACTACGGGGGCGCTTAAAGGGTTCGACATCCCGTATATCATGACGAACGGGGGACCTGGCCGCGTAACAGAATTATTGCCAACCTATATGTATAAAACCGCATTCTCCAGTCTGGACTTCGGCTATGGCAGCGCGATGGCTGTATTTATCGTCATTGAAAGCCTCATTGCAGTTGCCTTTATCAGACGGATGATGGACAGTAAGGAGACCTGATGATGAAAATTTCTGGCTATTCCAAGGCGGTTCTTCTAGTTGTTTCCTTTGCTCTGCTTGTCATTCAAGTGTATCCGCTGGTCTGGGTGTTCATCTCCAGTTTTAAAGGGCCTAACGATTTTTCAGGGGATAATCCGCTCAGCCTGCCAAGCCAATACACTTTCGATAATTATTTCAATGTGTGGAGCAAAGGGAACCTGGGGACTTATTTTTCCAATAGTTTCATAGTCGCCGTGACGACCATCGTGCTTGTGATCTTATTCAGTGCCATGGCCGCTTTCGTGATCGAGAAGATGTCTTTTAAATGGAGCCAAAGTGTGTTGTTCTTATTTCTGTGCGGCATTATGATCCCGATTCAGGTCGTGCTCATCCCGCTGTTCATACTTTATAACAAAATAGGAATTATCAATACGCTCGCTTCTCTTATTTTGCCCCAAGTGGGTTTTGCCCTGCCGATCTCGATTTATCTGTTCGTGAGCTTCTATAAATACATTTCGAATGAGATCATGGAGGCCGCTGTAATGGATGGCTGCGGTGTGTACCAGGTGTTCTGGCGGATGATTTTCCCTCTATCCCGGAATACGATCGTCACAGTTGTCGTTATGAATCTGATATTTGTCTGGAATGAATTTATTTTTGCCAATACGTTTATTCATGATCTGAAATCACGGACCATTCCAGTTGGCTTAATGGATTATATTGGACAGTACGGTTTGACGGATTGGGGAGCGACCTTTGCTGCAATCAGCATCACGACCATTCCGACGATGGTGGTCTATTTCATTTTCAACAAGAGCGTTATTTCCGGCATGACCGCAGGAGCAACGAAAGGTTGATCTCCCGCATCCCTTTGTCAGAAGGTATACTGAAAGTACCAGGCTGCAACTTTGCTGGGTCAGGGGGATCTCATGAAAATACACCGGCTGTTCCTGTCAATCAGCATCCGCAGCAAAATCATTATACTGTCCATCGCCTGTTCCTTGCTGCCGCTTGTCCTGATTGCTTCCTTAACCTTCGTCTATTTAAGCAAAGTGATCGAAAACAAGATGTCCGATACCACCTCCAACTTGCTGGGCTCCATCAATTGGAATATCCAGACGTTCGTGAATGATGTGGAAGCGATCTCGAAGCTGATGTTGTCCTCCCGTGACGTTCAGAATTTCCTTTCCTATACTAAAAATGATTTCAAGGAGATCTATGACCTTCAAAATGCGACCCGCAATCTGATCGTCAATATTACCAACAACAAATCCTATATACGTTACGTTTACGTGGGCAGCGGGCAAAGGGAACTGATTACCACGAACCAATGGGACAGGTTAACGTACGACAATATCTACCAGGCGGTCTCACGGACGAAATGGTATCAACAGGTGGGAGGTATGGGCGGGCGGGGCTTGTGGCTGAACAGCGATGAAGTCCGGCTTGTCAAGGACAGTCCGAACTTGCTGCTGTACGGTAAACAGTTAAACAACCTGGAGACGCTCGAACCGATCGGCATGTTAATTATTTCAATCGACAGGCGGGTCTTCGATGAAATGTTCCGGAATATTTCCAATGCGGAAAACGGGAATTTGATGATCCTGGAGCAAAATAAAGTCATTTATTATAATTCCCGCACTGCCGACTTGAAACAGCTTCCTCCCAAAGAAATGAATCTGCTCTATGGCTTGCCTGAACGGGGTACCCGCATCGAAACGATGGGCGGAGAACGGTATGTTATCACCTTCGATACCAATCCGGTAACCCAGTGGAAAGTGGTCAGCATGATCCCTTATTCTAACATCAATTCGGAGATTGTCTGGATACGTAATGTTACGCTCACACTGACAATGGTGGCTTTCCTGTTGGCTGCCTATGGTTCGTATTTAATCTCGAAGCGTATCACGAAGCAATTGACGTTACTCTCCTCCGTCGCCAGAAAAGCGGCCAAACGGGAGATGATCGAAGGAATCCTCTTTCAGGAGGAAGATGAAATTGGGAAAATAGGCAATCAGTTCTTGAGGACCTTCCGCACCAACTCTGAATTATCGGACAAATTAATAGAAGCCAGGCTGAAGGAGCGGGAAGCAGAGCTGCACGCGCTGCAAAGTCAAATCAACCCTCACTTCCTATACAATACGCTGAATTCCATCTATCTAATGGCCGAACGAATCGGTGCCAAAAACATTTCGAAAATGGTCATGTCGCTGTCTAACATGTTTAAGTTAAGCTTGAATAATGGAGATTACATTACCACTGTCCGCAATGAGATCGACCAGGTGAAAAATTATTTGGAGATTCAAAATATCCGCTATAACGGAAAATTCGAGGTGGCCATTGAGCTCGAACCGGAAATTGAGCATATCCGTATGCTTAAGCTCCTGATACAGCCGCTGGTGGAGAATGCGATTTTTCATGGAATCGAGCTGAAGGAGAGCCAAGGGAATATTTACATTCGGGGACGTATCGAAGGAGAGACGCTTGTATTCGAAGTCGAGGATGACGGCGTAGGCTTTGATCCTGCGGTTACGCAGCCTAAGGGATATGCATTAAGGAATATCCAGGAGAGGATTCAATTGCATTATGGCCAGAACCACGGGCTGCGCATAGACAGCATTCCAGCCATCGGAACCAAAGTTACCCTAAGGATCGGAATAATGGATTAAGACCGGCTATGAAGGTGGGATTACATCATGTATAAACTGTTTATAGCGGATGATGAACAGCTGGTGGTGGAGACATTGTCGGCTGTGATCGACTGGAACTCGTATGGCATAGTGATCGTGGGGACGGCAACTAACGGCAAACAAGCCCTGGAACGGATTCTTCAGTCCGATCCGGACATTGTGCTGACAGATATTCGGATGCCCGGCCTGAATGGGCTGGAGCTGATCCGTGCCTTGAAGGAGAAAGGCCGTAAGGCGGAATGTATCATCATTAGCGGGTATTCCGAGTTTGAATACGCCAAAGAAGCCATTGAGCTGGAGGCGGTGGATTATCTGATCAAGCCGGCAGAGCTTGAGGAAGTAGCCAAGACTGTCTCGAGGGCGCTCAAGCGTCTGGAGCGTAAAGCGGATACAACGGGGAATCACCCTGAGCTTCGGAATGCAACAGCCTTGGACCGGGCGGCGTTTACAGATCTAATCGTCCATGCCAAACGCCCATCGTTTGATCAGACGCCCTACGAACGATATAACCAGTTTGCGGTCCTAGTGATTGGAAGCACGGAGACGCTGTGGCTCGAACGAATGAAGAACAATGGCGCTACAGATGCTCTCCTTAGCTTTTTGACGAATCACGGAATCGTTGTGGACCTACTCTACGAGCAACAGAAAGTCATCTTATTATGCATGGCGGCCATGGAGGACAACGAGCCATTAACAGAAATTTTGCTGTCTGCAGCCGAAGCCTTCTCGAATGACAGCTCAGCGGACGATATTTCATTGTCGTTTGGATTGGGTCCGGTTGTAGCTGGAATTATAGATGCAAATCTCTCTTTTGCGGCAGCCGACAAGGCATGTGAAATGGGGGTGTTCTTTGGGGTTCCGGTTATGGAGGGGAGCCGCTTAGAGGAGATTACCCGCGTATCCGGGCAGTGGCTGACCCGTTGGTCTGACAACACCCAATCCTTCGTCCGTTACGAACAGAAAGAGTTCGAGGAGATGCTTGAACGTTGGACGGAATGGGGGACGGGACGGCTGATGGCTCCTGTTCTGCTGAAGAAGGCAGGCATAGAGTGGGTGAACCGGATGCTCGATCTGATCGAACAGGACTATGGAATCAAGATTGAGAAAGTGATCGGCGCCCGCATGCAGCTGATTGACAGGATACTGGAAACGCCGGATTGGTCGTCTTTGCAGCAACAGTTGCAGGATTTAGCGAAGAGTGTGCAATTTTATTTGAGTGTAACCAAGACTACCATGAAGGAAAAGGTGGTTCAAGAAATCAAAGCGTATCTTGAATCCCATTACCATGAAAATATTGGGCTGGATCAATTGGCAGAACGGTTCGGCCTCAATTCTTCCTATGTAAGCAACTTATATTCCAAGTCGACCGGACAGACCATTCTGGAATATGTTACATTGCTGCGCATTCAGACAGCGAAAAAGATGCTAAGAGAAAGCAGCTTCAAAATCTTCAAAATATCCCAAAATGTCGGATATGATAACCAGCGGTATTTCTGCCAGGTGTTCAAGAAGGTTGTGGGCGTAAGTCCCGGCCAGTATAGAGAAGAACATATGATGAAAAGTGAAGAGTCGTATTGTAAGCGGATATAAGCTATTTATTCCAACCCTGATTGTTAGTTGTCATAGCAAACCTTCATTGTTAAACGGTAAAACTCAGCAAAGCAGCGATTCTCCTGGTATTAGAGGATCGCTGCTTTGCGTTTTTATAACTATTGTCCATTTCCCGTTTAAACAGCGATTGGAACAACGGTCCGTTCGCGCAGTTTTGAAAAAAGATAAGGGTCTGCCTCTGTTCGTAGATATTGCCTTGCCTCTAATTATTTGTCACCCGGTCGTATCCGGTATAATTGCTTTTGATAGAAATACCGAACATTTTGAAAGTTTAGTGCAGAGGATAATGAATTTTATCATCGGGCATGTTTGATAATATTCAGTTGTAAGCGCAGACAGTAGATGAAAGGGGAGGGCATTATTGAACAGTAAGAGTAAAGTGGTACTAAGCGCGATGTTGGCATGCGGACTGCTCGCCGGATGTGGAAGCAAAGGGGATAACGCGCAGCCGGAGGCGGGAAGTTCGTCGGCACCCAAAGAAGAGAAGGTGTCGCTCACGTTCTGGAGAAACTCGGGCAATGACGCCGAGAATTCAGCCTATGACAAGCTGGTGGCCTCGTTTAATGAAGCGCATCCTAATATCAAGGTTGAGATGAGTCCGATTCCGTATGCCGATTACGATACCAAGCTGAGAACATCCATTGCTTCGGGCAGTCCCCCTGATATTATGGCCGTCGACGGTCCGAATATGGCTTCTTACGCCCATGCGGGTGCCTTACAGCCGCTGACCGCCTATTTCAAGAAGGACGGTAACCTGGAGGATATTCCGGAATCGACCATTGCCACGTATACCTATAATAATGAAATTTACATGGCTCCGCTCACCGAATCCTCCATTGCTCTTTTCTATAATAAAAAAATGTTTGAAGCGAAGGGAATCCCTCTTCCCTCCAAGAACCCGGAAGAGCCTTGGACTTGGGATCAGGTGCTGGATGCAGCTAAAAAGCTTAACGACCCGGCCAAAGGCGTGTACGGTATTGATCCGGCGCAAGGCTTCGGTAATGCAGGAACAACAGCATACTTTAAATATCCGATTATTTGGCAGTTTGGCGGCGAGATCATGAGCCCGGATGGAACAACATCCAAAGGCTACCTGGATAAGCCAGAGACCAAAAAGGCGTTGCAATTCTTCTCCGACCTGTATAATAAAGATAAAGTGTCCTCCCTGGAATACCCGCCAGATCCGTTCCCGAACAACCAGCTGGCGATGACGGTTGACGGCTCCTGGTCACTGGGCAATTATGCCGACAAGTTCCCTAATTTCAAATTAGGCGAAGATTATGATATCGCACCACTCCCGAAGGAAACCCAGCAGGCTGTCGCGAACGGAAGCTGGTCGCTGGCCATTTCCGCGAAGAGTAAAAATGCCGAAGCTGCCTGGCAGTTTGTAAACTGGGTGACTGGTACTGAAGGGGCTAAGACCTATTGCTCTATCACAAAAGATATTCCGGCCCGCTATTCAGTAGCCAACGAGTTCCCTGAGCTAGGTCAATATCCGAAGAATATCTTTGTCGTACAGAATCAGAAATTCGGCAGACCGCGTCCGATTACACCGATCTTCCCGCAAATGTCCGAAGCGGTAAACAAGATGATTGAGGAAGTGACCATCGCCGGACGCAACACGGATGCAGCCATTGCCGACGCCATCAAAAAGATTGACAAGGCATATGCAGATCTGCCGCAAAAATAATAAAATTTCCAAACATTGCAGAAACGGCAGCCGCCCTTTATCAAAAGGGCGGTAAAGCTGTTTCTTCTTTCAGCTTAAAGAAGCTTTAGATTTAGCTCCACGTTGTGGGGTTATTTTGAATTTTTGGACCATAATGATAGCAAGGGGCGCGGTTGTCATGTTCTACTCGTTACGCAGCAGATTGATGTTGGCTTTTTCGATTCTGCTGATCCTTCCGATTACGGCGGTTGTCTTTATCCTCAGCAAGGAATCGTCGGAGCAGATCCGAAAATCTACCCAGACTTCCACGCTGCAAACCATAGACCAATTTGCCTCCCATGTCAGCACACTGCTGACGCAGATTGAGGATATGGGCAACCAGGTGCTGAGCAGCGACATCACACAGGAATGGATAACCGCCGACCTGAACGATGAGAGCACTAAGGGTGAAAAGTATCTGGCCAAGCAAAAGATGCGGGAGCTGTTATCCTCTTATGCGATCAATAATTCGAATGTGATTTCCATTTCCACCTTTGCGGAGGGAAAGGGCGGGTTATGGACACAGGACCTGAGCTACTTGAAGAGCAGCTGGTACAGCCAGTATAAGGAGCAGGATGTACGCTGGACGCAGGCTCATAAGGACAGGGATCAGGCCGACGACAACATACGTTCGCGCGATGTCAATAGCCTTGTGCTCCCTTTGGTGCAGCTCCAGTCCCTTAAGGATGTCGGAGTGATCAAAATCAATTATCCTACGGTGCTGCTGCGCCAGGATTTGGATAAAATCAGCTTCGGCAAAAGCGGCAAAGCCTTCCTGCTGACGGCTGAAGGCCTCAGTGTACTCAATCAGGATCTGAAAGGATCTGAGGGCCTGCTTAGAGACGGGCTTGCTACTGTGCAGAAACATAGTGGAGGACAGACCAGCGGTATGTTTCCGCTTCGCCAAGGGGGGACCGACTATCTGTTCTTTTACCGCAGGCTGCCTGCGCAGAACTGGCTGATCGTCGGCGAGGTGCCGGAGGCGGAGCTGTATGCCACCATCACAATGCTCAAAGAAACGCTGCTCGTTGCCAGCTTTGTTCTGCTGATCCTTGTCATTATTGTCGCGCTGTGGCTCTCCACCGGCATAACGAAGCCATTAAGTGCCATGGCCCGGGCCATGCGGCATGTCAAAAACGGGCAGTTCGAGCTGGCGATTAAGGACATGCCAAAGGTTAGATCACGGCAGAGCGAAGTGGACTATGTGGCCGGTGTATTTGAGCAGATGACCCATCAGCTGAAGTATCTGATTGAGACGGAATTCGAGACCAATCTGCGCCGGAAAAATGCCGAATACAAAGCGCTCCTGCTGCAAATCAATCCACATTTTTACAACAATACACTGGAGATCATCAGCGGTCTGGCGGCGATGAAACGGGAGGATCTGGTCATGGACGCCACGGAAGCACTGGGTAAAATGATGCGTTATTCGCTGAGTCTCGATACGGATCTGGTACAAGTCAGCGAGGAACTTGGCTATATCCGTGACTACCTGTTCCTCCTAAAGCTGCGGCATGAGGATCATCTGATGGTGACGGTCCGGCAGGATTCCGCCGCGGATCAGCTGCTCATCGCCAAGTTTATTCTGCAGCCGCTGGTAGAGAATGCGGTGAAGTACAGCCTGGAAAAAGGGGGGGTCGCCGAGGTGGCGATCACCTCCAGTGTGTGTGGAGAGCGCCTGCACTTGCAGATCCAGGATAACGGTCCAGGAATGACACCGGAACTGATCGCCAGCATTCTTGCCGATACGGAGCTTAGGAACAGTGTGGGAATCTTAAATCATAAAGGGGACAGCATCGGACTACGCAATGTGCTCTCCCGCTGCCGCCTGTATTACGGCGAGCAGTTTGAAGCCGTGCTTGATTCGAAGCTATATACAGGAACAACCATTACACTGAAGCTGCCGATGATAGAGAGGTGATAATCATGTATGAGATTATGCTGGTGGATGACGAGAAGGGGGTCCGCAACAGTATCAAAGCCAAAATCGATTGGGAAGCCGCCGGCTTCCGGGTGGTCTCGGAGGCCTCAAGCGGCAATGAAGCGCTGCAGCTGCTGGAGCAGGGACCGCTGCCGCAGCTGGTCATCTCCGATATCCGTATGCCGCAGATGGACGGCATTGAATTTATCCGCATCTGCAAAAAGAAGTATCCGCTGCTGAGGACGGTTGTGCTGTCGGGATACTCTGACTTTGATTATCTGAAATCGGCCATACAGCTTGGAGTGAAGGATTATTTGCTGAAGCCGGTAGCCCGCGCAGAACTGAATGAGCTGCTTGGCAAGCTGGGTGAAGAAATTAGACAGGAGCAAAAAAACCTGCAGGCCTCACGGCAGGATCTGCTGCAGAAAAATGAGCAGCTGCGGCTGCTGCAGGAGAATTTTTTGCTGCAAATGGTCAAGGACGAGTGGTACAGCTTGGCGGCTATCAGGGAACGGCTGCAGCAGCTCCAGCTGACCCCGCTGACGGCGGATGATCTGAAGCTGCAGTTTGTTGCTGTGGAGATGAGAGTGCCGGCGGGGCGGATGGCGGACCGGCAGGAGCGCCGGGATCTGCTCAATTTGGCTTTTCAGATGTTATGCCGGGAGACGGCTGCTAAGCGGAAAGGAATCTATCCGTTCAGCGATGTCGCCAATTCAGCGATGATGTATTTTCTGGTTATTATGAAGCCGGGGCCGGAGCATGCCGATCGAACGGACAGGTTCGTAGAAGAACTGAAACGAAACATCGCCAGTTACCTGAAGCTGGAATGTGTGACGGGGATTGGCGAGGAAGTGAACGGACTCAAGCGGCTGAAGAACGGTTATGCTTCATGCATGCTGTCCTGGAGCCAAAGCACCGTGTATAAAGATGGAAAGGGCGAACGGAGCCGGGTGATGGAGCTTACGCAGGCTTTTACCCCGGAGGTGGAGCGGAAGCTGGTGCAGGCGATTGAAAATTTGGACATGAGCACCTTCCGCCAGCAGCTTGACACCATTTTCAGTAGCGAAAGAGATACGCCGATGTTTGCTTTTACCTTTCTGGCCCTGCGGATGCTGCTGATGTTCAGCTCCATCGCCAAGAAGTTCGAGCTCGGCGGCTCCGCCCTGCAGAAGTATTTGTGGAACTGTCAGATGACCATTGCCGATTACCAGTCGCGTGAAGGCGTGCGGGGACAGATCGATGAGCTGGCGCAGCTGGTTATGGACGAAGTGAGGAAGCTCCGCTTCTCCAGCGGACAGCATATGGTCGAAGCGGTCAGAAAATACGTGGAGGAGAATTTCTCCTACGAGTTGACGCTTTCTTCCCTCGCCGAAATGTTTCATCTGAATGAGACCTATTTATCCGGGCTGTTCAAGCAGCATGTGGGCATTACGTTCAGCGACTATGTCACCAGGCTGAGAATGACCAAGGCGGAGCAGCTTTTGCAAGAGAACGAACTGAAGCTGACCGATATCGCCATGCTTGTCGGCTATTCCAGTTCCAGCTATTTCAGCACCTCTTTCAAAAAAAATAGCGGCAAAAGCCCCAAAGAATACCGTGAATGGTATTTGAAGAATCACCCCTGAAAACATCACAACTTCTGAGCCGATCATATTGAAATGATTTCTCTAGCCGTTCAGCTACAATAGTGTCAACCAAACAAGGAATAGGAGTATGCAGCATGAATGTTTCTGGAGAGAAGCAAGCACATAAAGAGAGCAAAGCTACAAGCAAACTGGCATGTGTGGCCGTAGTACTGCTGGTTATCGCAGGGTGCACTATTGGCGGCAACGGTAATCATACCAGCAATACTTCTGACTCTAAAACTCCGTCCAATGCCATCTCTGCTACTGCACCTGCGGCCTTTCAGTTTTCTGCGGTTCCTGATTACTACACGGAGCTATACCGCCCGCAGTATCATCTGTCGCCGGAAAGCGGGAATATGAGCGATCCGAATGGAATGGTTTATTTCGAAGGTGAATATCACCAGTTCTACCAGAACAGCGGCCAGTGGGGTCACGCCGTCAGCACGGATCTGATCCATTGGCAGCATCTGCCGGTAGCGCTCCTGCGCGATTCGCTCGGGGAGATTTGGTCAGGCAGCGCCGTGGTGGACTGGAAGGATACGAGCGGTTTTTTTGGCGGAAAAGCGGGACTGGTTGCGATCTTCACCCATTTCAAAGGTGGAATGCAGTCGCAGAGCCTGGCGTACAGTTCTGATAAAGGACGCACCTGGATCAAATATGAGGGCAATCCCGTGATTCCGAATCCGGGACTCAAGGATTTTAGAGATCCCAAGGTGTTCTGGCATGAGCCTTCGCACGCTTGGGTGATGGTTGTCTCGGTGGACAACCGGGTGAGATTCTATACCTCTCCAGACCTGAAGACCTGGCAGCTGGCCAGCGAATTCGGCGCCGATCAGGGCTCGCATGCCGCCGTCTGGGAATGTCCGGATCTGTTTGAACTTCCCGTGGAAGGCAGCAAGGAGACCCGGTGGGTGCTGGCGCTCAGCATCGGCAATAACAGCTCAACCCGTGGCTCGGCGGCGCAATATTTCATCGGTAGCTTTGACGGACAGACATTCAAGAACGAGAATGAGCCCTCCAAAGTGCTGTGGACCGATTACGGAAAAGACTTCTACGCCGCAGTGTCCTACTCTGATATTCCGCAGAGTGACGGCCGCCGGATCTATGCCGGCTGGATGTCCAATTGGCGCTATCCGTTCTCTATGCCAAGCGCTCCGTGGAAAGGGAATATGTCGCTGCCGCGGGAGCTGAAGCTGCGCGACATTCCCGGTGAGGGATTGCGCCTCGTCCAGCAGCCGGTACAAGAGCTGGAAGCCTTGCGTGGCCAAGCGGTCAAGGTGGGAACCCAGCGGCTCAAGCCAGGCAACAATCCCCTGGCCAGTCTGCACGGGACTTCCTATGAACTCGATACCGAGTTCACCGTGAAGGGAGAGGCGGAATTCGGATTCAAACTGAGAAAAGGCGGAGATCAGGAAACTATTATATCTTATAACAACGTTAATTCGACACTAACAGTGGATCGAACCCGATCAGGCGACAGTTCATTTGAAGCCGGGTTTGCCGAAACGGTTCAGGCTCCCTTAAGAGCGGTAAACGGTAAAATCAGGCTGCATATCTATGTGGATGAATCGACGCTGGAGGTGTTCGGCGCAGACGGTGAGACTGTGGTTTCCAGTATTCTTTTCCCGGGGGCTACCAGCAACGGGTTGGAGCTGTATGTGAAAAAGGGTGATGTGATGCTGGACCAGGCCGTCTTTTATCCGATGGCCAGTGTATGGCGGAATGAGGATCCGGACGGCTCGGAACCGCTTCGAGTCCTGCTTAGCCAATCCAGTGTGGATGTTCCGCTTGGCGGCACTGTGGAAGCGGCAGCGGCGGTCGTTCCGCTGACAGCTCCCCAGGATCTTACTTGGGTGTCGGGTGATGAGGCAGTTGCACAGGTGGAGAGCCGTGCCGGAACATCCGCTGTCGTAAAGGGGCTGAAGGAAGGCCAGACGGAGATTAAAGCTCTTGCCCCGGGTGGGCAAGTGTATGCCGTAATGAACGTGTACGTCTATAAACCGGATTGAAATGGAGTGAAAAGATCATGACAAGCGTTACAGCGGCAGCTGAGTCTGCCTCCAAAACTGCCCCATCAAGCAAAAAGCCCCGCCGGTTTCTGCGGGGAGAAGAAATGACCGCCTGGTGGTTCGTGCTGCCTTCTTTTGCTTTGCTGCTCATCTTTGTGTTCTATCCGATGCTGCAAGCCTTTGTGATCAGCTTTCAGAATTATAACCTGGTGGGATCGACCCGCAGCTTTATCGGGCTGGATAATTACAAGACTCTGGTGACGGACAGGGATTTCTTGGCCAGTCTCAGGCATTCGTTTCATTTTGCCATCGTAGTTATTCCGATTCAGACCTCGATTTCACTGGGCCTAGCACTGTTAATCCAGAAAAAGTTCAAGCTTACCGGTCTGTTCCGCACCCTCTATTTCATTCCGGTTGTCATTTCTACGGCAGTGGCCGCAACGGTGTTCAAACTGATCTACAACAAGGAATTCGGGATTCTGAACAATGTGCTGAAGACATTTCATCTGCCCACTACCAATTTCCTGTCCAACCCGGATACGGCGATGAACGGTGTGATCATGCTGGGAATATGGAAAGGCGTAGGCTTTTTCATGATTATCTTCCTGGCCGGACTGAACAACATTCCGCAAGATTTATACGAGGCGGCCCGGGTAGACGGTGCTACAAAAATACAGCAGTTCTTCCGCATTACGCTTCCTTTGCTGAACCGTACCACGGCCTTCGTTGTGATTATGACGACAATTGATGCCATTAAGCTGTCCGGCCTTGTTTTTGTATTGACCAGTGGAGGACCCAACGGGGCTACCGAAACCGCAGTCTATTATATTTATAAAATGGCCTTCCAGCAGATGCAGATGGGCTACGGCACCGCTGCCGCCTTTATTCTGTTCGCGATTGTTCTCGCCATCTCGCTCGTACAGATGAGACTGTTCCGGAACGCGGAATATTAATGAGACTACTAGGAGGAATCCACATGAACCGCTTTGCAAGCATTGCCAAGTATACGGTTATGACCGTCCTGGCTGTCATTTCAATTATCCCGATCCTCTGGATGATCTCGGGTTCACTACGCCCTTATGAGGAATTGTTCAAGTACTCCTCCAGCCTGAATATTCATTTGTTCGTTCCTGTCCAGCCAACGCTGGATAACTTCAAAGAAGTTATCTTCAGTGAGGGCAACCCTTTTCTCCGCTATATCGCTAATACACTGTTTGTGGCAGGGATTGTAACCCTGCTGGTGCTGCTGGTGAATTCGATGTCGGCGTTTGCTTTTGCCAAGTTGCGTTTCCGTGGAAAAGCGGTTGTCTTCGCCCTGTTCATGTCGGCGATGATTATTCCCGGTGAAGTAACGCTGGTCCCAAACTATCTGCTGATGAATTATTTCGGCTGGCTTAACTCCTATAAGGCGCTGGTGATTCCTTCGATGCTGTCTGTGTTCGGAATCTTTCTGCTGCGGCAGTTCTTCGCGGAAATTCCGGATGAGATTCTGGAGGCGGCCAAAATCGACGGAGCCTCGATGTCCCGGACTTTCTCCAGTATTGTCTTGCCTGCGGCTGTCCCGCCGATGATCACCCTTGCGCTGATGACCTTTCTTGGCAACTGGGATTCATATCTGTGGCCTCTAATCGTTATCAATGACGAAAAGAAACAGATGATCCAGGTAGCCATTGCCACTTTCTCCTCGGTGGAAGGAACAGATTGGTCTAAGATTCTTGCCGCAAGCACCATTTCCACGGTACCGATCCTGATCCTGTTTCTGTTCCTGCAGCGCTATTACATTCAGGGCATTACGATGTCCGGTGTGAAAGGGTAATGAAGGAACGGGGAAAGCGATGAAATACGGTAGAGTGGCGCCCGGTTAATGTGCCGGCCGCATTGCCGCGGCTCGGCAGGCAAACGGCCGGATGACAGAAAAGGGATAGCCACTAGGCGTAAATAAGATGACTCTTGAATGAATCAGGAGTCATCTTATTTAGGTTTTAGCCAGTTGAGTGCCTGAACCGCGCGAAACAAGAAACCGAAAGGGCAGCTTGTTTCAAGGCCGTCTTCGGGAATAGATCTCTAAGAGGAGACGCACACTATTAGGGCGATTTACCATCCAGTCTCATTGCAAGCAAATACAGCTGCAGCGATCCGGAAACTCGGTGAGCGGCCTTGAATTGCACAATCATTAGAGAATAAGATGAGGAGGCCCTAAGTTAATGTCCAATAAAAAAAGCTACTATGCATTTGAGGATCCGCTTGGCACTACAATTGAATTTCAAGCTACAAGCTTACAACAAGCCATGGTGATTAAGAAGAAGAAGGCTCATGAATTGGGAATTCCTAAAGAGGCGTTTGAACTCACAAGTATACGCAAAAAGCCAACTCAGAGCACATAGCCTTTCTTCGGGTAGCTTCCTCATACCTCACAGCTTTAGCATGCATAAAGCTATGACAATTTCATCGTAAAGATCAATCTGCATTTACAATTCACTAGGTATGAGCCGAAAATTAACAATTTAGGACAAGAATATGGTTACCTATGCAGCCTTCCGGGATGACAAACATTTGATTGACGTTCGTGTCATCCATATAAAAACCATAAAATTGAATGCCGTCACCGAAAGTTGCGGTCAAGGAAGCATTGTAGTCGGAATAGGAGCGCAGCATCTTTTCAAAGTTTGGCTGGAAGGGCTTATACAGCATGGACGATCTTGGCGTATTCCCCATGTTCAGATTAATCCGGGCGGTGGCGGCAGCCTGCTCATTCTCCTCCGGCACCAAGGCTATGGCCGGAAGCTGATCGGGGCTGCCGGGCAATGGATCAGGAAGCTGGGCATTCAGCGGATGGGATTTATTAATTAGCGCTATCTGCGCCGGGGAAATAAGTGGATAAACGACATCTAAAGTTGGGGGATTTACTGTTTGCGCAGGATTAGTTGGATAAACGACACTTATATTCACTAACGCTGCCTAATAACGGGGAATGGGATGGAAATAAGTGACGTTAATCCACTTGTTACCCGTAAAGTGAATTCCAAGGGATGGAATAGATGCTGAAAATCCACTTATTTTGGGCGGTGTGGCAAAACTGGCGACCAACAAGTGTCTACAGGTGCGTACGGCGAACTTGAGTCGCGAAACGGTATACGAAGTGCGAGGCGACTATATGTTTGTCCAGGCAGTGAGGAGAATCGGCAAAGTGAGCAACCGAATAGTGTGCGCGAGTACGGAAACGATGAAGTGAGCGGCCGAAAGGTCCCTGCGATTACAGTGCGGCGGCGTTCTTAGCTGCAAACGTCGCTGTCCAGCATGCAAAGGAGGTGTCCCTGCAGCCAGTAATGGCTCCGGGAACACCTCCTTTTTTGGCAGCCTGCCGGGTCAATTAATTCTCAGGCTTCGCACCATCATCCGCAGCCTCAGCCACACTCCGCAGTATCCGGAACCCCAGCGGCTCCAGCGTAATGCTGATTCCATCGCCGTCCATCTCCACCGGCTCACCGCTGAAGGCGTCCTGCCAGCTGCCCCCGGTGAATGATTGCTGAAGGGTTAACGGTTCGCTGGAATTGTTCATCCAGACGGTAAAGCGGCTATTGTCATCAAACCGATCATACACGAGGCCCCGGCTATCTGCATCACTCTGCAGGAAACGGAAGTGACCGGTACGCAGTACCTTATGTTCCTTGCGCAGGGCAATCATGCGCTGATAGAAGCTGAATAGCTCACGGTCCTGACGGTCCTCCTCCCAGATCATACATTTACGGCAATCCGGGTCATCTTCTCCCGTAAGTCCGATTTCATCTCCATAGAAGATACACGGGGTTCCGGTAAAAGTAAGCAGGAAGGTGACTGTCAGTTTCAGTCTCCGGGTATCCCCGCCCAGCCGGGTAAGGACTCTGGGAGTATCGTGGCTGGCGAGAAGATTGAACAGTACTTCATTTGCCTGCCGCGGGTAACGCATCAGCAGTCCGTAGATATGGGAGGCGAAGGCTGCCGGATTTATCTCCTCTCCCCGGAAGTACTCCAGCAGCCGGTCAGAGAAAGGATAGTTCATTACGGAATCGAACTGATCCCCCTGCAGCCAGTTGAGGGAGTCGCTCCATACCTCACCGATGATGAACGCCTCCGGGTTAATCTCTTTGACCGCCTGGCGGAATTCGCGCCAGAATACATGGTCCACCTCATTCGCCACATCCAGCCGCCAGCCGTCGATTTGAACCTCACTGAGCCAGAAGCGGGTGATATCCAGCAGATATTCTTTGGTTTCCGGGTTGGCCGTATTCAGCTTGGGCATCCCGGCGAAGAAGCCAAACGTATCGTAATTGGGATTGTCACCTTCGGCTTTAACCGGATAATCATAGATATGAAACCAATTGGCGTATTTGGAGGCTGCCCCATGTTCAATTACATCCTTGAATGGCGGAAACTCCGCGCTTGTATGGTTGAAGACGGCATCCAGCACTACCTTAAGCCCTTTGGAATGGGCCAGGCTGACCAGCTGCTTCAGCAGCTCCACATCCCCGAAGCTGGAGTCGATCGTTCCGTAGTCTACCGTATCGTATTTATGGTTGCTGGGAGCCTGGAAGATAGGTGTCAGATACAGCGCCGTTACGCCAAGCTCAACAATATAATCCAGATGGTCGATAATGCCCTGCAGGTCTCCGCCAAAAAAGCTGTCATTCGCCGGCGTAGCGCCCCATTCGAGCGTTCCTTCAGGATCATTCGCCGGATCGCCGTTGGCGAACCGGTCCGGCATGATCTGATAGAAGACCGCGGACTTCGCCCATTCCGGAACATGCAGCAGATCCACCTCGTGAATATAAGGCATTTCATAATAGCCTCCGGGAGGCGTAGGCTGCTCTTTCCTATAGAAGCCGGATTCAACCATCCATACCGTCTCCGCATCCGTTTCCAGGCGGAAGCCGTAGGAGAAACGTTTGCGTTCGGGCGTTACCTCAGCTTCCCAGTAATCGAAATAGGCATCTGAACCCACCTTGAGCATTTCCAGCTCCTGATGATGATGCTCCCAATCGTATTTATCGCCCGTTAGCGCAAATACCCGTTTCACATTGTTCTTTTTGCTGCGCAGACGCAGGTGAAAGGTAGTGCTGTTATAAGCATAGGCCCATTTGCCCTGCGGAGAATGATAGAGGCACTCGAGCTCAATGGAGTTGCCTGGTGCTGTTGCTGATGTCAGTGCATGTCTGCTGATAGCCATGTCTATTCCTCCTGGGATCAATAATGAATGGATAAAATAACGAATGAATTATGAGCTTTAGTTAATACCCGGGATAAATAGGAATTAAACACCAGATAGAAGGGGCGTGATGGTGGGAAATAGTGTGTAAGCGGGAGCGGAGAAAAGGGTTTGGGGGAGAACTATAGAATACTTTTACCAATGATTACTTGCTTCATACATACTAAGAAATTTGGGGTGCTCTGTCTGTGAACGTTAAGCTACCGAAATTTGCCTCATTGTTATTCTTGAGTTTGTTGTTAGCAGCTTGTTCGGAAGCCCCCTTAAGTGAATCTCCAGAACCGCCGTTGCCCAAGGCTTCTGAGCAGCCCGTGATAGCATTAGTGCCATCTCCCACTCCGGGGAGGTCTGAGCAGCCAGCCTCCATTCCGGAGATTACGGCCGTTCCAGCCCCTGGTTCCAAGGAAGATGACCACCCGCTACAGAAATATATGGATGCTGTTCACGGGGACATGAGGGGGGATTTGCTGTTCTCCGCCAAACAGGATCTGGATCTCGACGGATATGATGAGATTGTGCTTGGCTACGGAGATCTTAATCAGGCTGATCCGCAGTATTCAGACGTGTGGGAGCTGCATGTGCTGAGGGACAGGAACGGGGAGATCGAGGAGCTTACACATGATTTTGAGGGCGGATACCAGAAGTGGGGATTTAAGCTGATCCGGCTGCAGGGTCTGCCGCAGACCTTCATTTATTGTGGTCTTACCAATGATGCTGCAATGACGGGCTTCGCGGTGCTGGAGATCTCCGGTGATCAGGTGCTGCGGAAGGTGTACAGTGCTGCAGCTAACGGGGAGGGCGAGGATATTATACTGGACAACAATCGCGATGGTCTGTATGACGGTTATGAGCAGAACAGACAGGACTATTATACTTTTGATTACTTGGTGAAACGTACTTACGCTCTAAAGGGGGGAGAAGAGGTGCTGACGGCAACAAAAGTGGGGATTCCCGAATACCCGCAGGAGATTAAGGGTGTGATCCTGCAGTATTTGAATCTGAGTGCCCTGCAGGTTGAGCAGTCCCCTGAAACGGAAGAACGGTTGGCCCTGCTGTGTATCGATAAGGACGGGACTGAGATTACAGGAGAAGATCGTAGCGGCTGGCGGGAAGCCCTGGAAGGCTATCATTCGGAGATTCAGTTTGATATTAAGCAGGATGGGCTTGCGTCTGAAGCCTTTCTAACGTATACAGAAGACGATAACAAGCCAAAGACGCAAGAGCATACAATGCAGCTCCATCTGGTCAAAACTGCCGCCGGGTGGCAAATTGATGATCTGGTAATTCCGCAATCTGAGCGTTAAGGCCCTATACCGCATCTGCCCCGGCTCTGTTAATCAGCTCCCGGTAGTCATTACGCACATTGCCCACTGCGGACGAGACCGGATAAGCCAGCATCTGCCTTGCATCATAAGGCTGCAGCAGCTTCATCAGGGAGGGGATATCCTGATTGCTGCGGTCCAGCCACTGTGCTTCCGCGTCCTTGCCCAGAATGACCGGCATCCGGTCATGAATCTCCTCCATGAGGCTGTTCGCAGCTGTGGTGATGATGGTGCAGGTGGCGATTTTGTGGCCGCTTGGGTCAGTCCAGATATCATACAGGCCGGCCATGGAGAAGAGCTGTCCGTCCCGCAAGGTGATGCGCAGCGGCTGCTTGCCGCTCTCCTTGACCTGCCAATCATAGAAGCCGTCTGCCGGAATGATGCAGCGGCGGGACGATACAAGCCCTTTAAATGAAGCTTTCTCCAGCAGCGATTCACTGCGGGCATTGATTAGCTTCGCAGCGTTCTTATCCTCCTTGGACCAGGAAGGCAGAAGCCCCCAGCGCAGCTGGCCAAGCTTATTGCGCTTGCCATCATGAATAACAGCCGGAATATACTGCATCGGAGCCGCGTTGAACTTCGGTGCATAATGGTCGAAGGAAGGATCGCCGGTGAAATACCTGGTCATCAGCTCTTCCAGTGTTACGGTAATCGTATATCTTCCGCACATTTTGCCCGTGCCTCCCTTTAGTGGCTGCCAGTTTACAGCATAGCCGCTTCGTGCTATGCTGCCTATATTTCTCATGATAGCATTACATTATAGAGGAAGAAACTTAAGGATTGTGAAGGAGGGGCGGCGGCTATGATTATCGTAAGTTCCTGCCTGGCCGGAATGAAGGTTAGATATAACGGCACGGATTGTCTGAATCCGGGTATCCAGCGTCTGCTGGACAATCAGCAGGCGGTTGCCGTATGTCCTGAACTGATGGGCGGCTTCTCTACTCCCCGGGAACCGGCTGAGATCATAGGCGGCAATGGCAGAGATGTACTGGAAGGCCAGGCCCGGGTGATCGATAGAACAGGCAATGATGTAACTGCAATGTATATAAAGGGAGCCTATGCCGCACTTGAGCAGGTAAGGAGCTTATCTGCAACTCTGGTGGTGCTCAAGGAGAACAGCCCGTCCTGCGGCAGTTCCATGATCTATAACGGAGAATTTGCCGGTGTGAAGGTGCCGGGAGAAGGTGTAACCTCAGCGCTCTTGCGGCTGCACGGCATTGAAGTGATCTCCGAGGAGCAGCTGGCTGCGCGGTTGCAAGAACTCGGGGCTGACGAACCGGCCAAGCCATAGTTTTTCCCAATAATACTCCATGGACAAATGTTACAATATTGTGTTTATTAACAGGTGGTAAAAGGGCTTGTTCAGCAGTATAATTGAGTAGTCCTGCAAGTGGAAACGGCCTTGCCGTTCTCTCAAGGACGGTACCGTTTCAGCGAAAAATAGAAGGATAAATTATCGTGTGAAGCATATAAATTCTTATATTTTAAGAAAATCCTGAATTTCAAGAAGCGGAGAATCTCGTTATGAAACCCATCTATTTGGACCACGCCGCCTCAACACCGGTTCATCCGGAGGTGGCTATGGTTATGTACAATATGTTATTGAACCAGTATGGCAATGCGTCCAGTGTACACCAGTTCGGACGGTCGGCCAAAAGAATCGTAAACGGAGCGCGCGACAGGATCGCGGGCTTTTTGGGCTGTTCCCCTGATGAGTGGGTGTTCACCAGCGGCGGTACAGAGAGCGATAATCTCGCCCTGTTCGGCGCAGCCTATGCCTCTATTCATAAGGGTAAACATATTATTACCACAGCAGTCGAACATCATGCGGTATTGCATACATGCGGACAACTGGAGCAACAGGGCTTCGAGGTTACTTATCTTCCCGTAGATTCCACAGGACTTGTCTCTCTGAGGGATGTGGAGTCTGCCCTGCGTGAGGATACAGTATTGATTAGCGTAATGTTTGTGAATAATGAAGTGGGAACTGTACAGCCTATAGAAGAGATTGGCAGATTGGCGGCCGGGCGGGGCATTCTTTTTCACGTGGATGCTGTACAAGCCCTGGGCACGCTGCCTATGGTGCTCCGCGAGCTGCCTGTCGACTATATGAGCTTCTCGGCCCACAAGATTGGCGGTCCGCAGGGAATTGGCGGTTTGTATGTCCGGCGGGGAGCACCGCTGCAGCCAAGGCAACATGGCGGACTTCAAGAGCGCGGCAGACGGGCAGGTACGGAGAGCCTGGCCAGTACAGCCGGCTTCGCTACAGCGGTAGAGCTGGCTGTAGGCGGACTTGCGGAGCATCATGAGCAGGCTGTCAGTCTGCGGAGTACACTGCTGCAGGAGCTGGACAAGCATGCCGGAGCCGGCGGATATGTAATTAACGGAAATGAACAGCAGACGGTGCCCGGAATTCTAAATGTAAGCTTCCCGGGTGCGAAGACAGATGTGCTGCTGATGAATCTCGATATGGAGCGGATTGCGGCCGCCAGCGGTTCAGCCTGCACCTCGGGCTCTCTGGAAATCTCGCATGTCCTGCAGGCGATGAAGCTTCCGGAAGAACTTTTGAACTCGGCGATTCGCTTTAGTACAGGTTTGGGTAATACTAATGAAGAAATGCAGGTTGTTGCCCAAAAAGTTGGAACCATCTTAAACCGGCTGCGTACTAAAGACTAGGCATTTTTGCGGTCTGGCATCCGTTTGGAAGGTTTCTAGCCTCAGGGAACTCGTAAGTACTATTTAAGGTGAGGGGACTTTGGACGCCATGAAACTTCAAGATATGATTGGCCTCACCGTATATGAAGTTGAAGAAGGTACTGAAGTCGGTGAAATAATCGATATTGGACTGGATTCAAACTGGAACATTACGGGTATTGAACTGGAAAGCAAAACTTTTTTCTCCAGTCATGTGAAAGTTGTGGCATGGGATGATATTGTCGCTTATGGCGAAGATGCTGTCATGATCCGCAATAAAGAGTCGATTATTAAGACCGACGCTGACCATATACCCTATACTTTCCTCTTGGGAAAGAACAAGTTGAAGGATTTGCAGGTGCTTACAGCATCCGGAACGATACTTGGACGAATATCGGATGTTTATTTTGACCAAAAGATGGGAAACACAATAGTAGCGCTGGAAATCAGTGACGGGCTTGTAACTGATTTGATCGAAGGCCGCAAATGGCTGCCTTGTTCTGAAGGAATGTCTATCGGGGAGAATTCGGTACTGGTTCCTGCGATGAGCGAAGAACGGCTTCAAAAAGCCATTAATATTGTTAACGGATAGGTGGAATGTATTATATGAAGTGTCCAAACTGCAACTCCAAGGATATCGGCAAGATCGGTTCCCACCAGTTCTATTGCTGGGGCTGTTTCATCGAACTAACGGTCAACGGCGAGAAAATGTCGGTTTATCAGGTTGAAGAAGATGGCACGCTCAGTTCGCTTGACGATCTGTTCTCGGGTGAAGATGTTGCACAGGATTTCCCGCAGATCCATGCATCCTCCTGATCATTAGCCTGATTCATTCCCGGATAAAGTTACATAGATTCGCCGTGGGGCTGACCTCAAAGCGTCGAATGGATGCCTGGGTCAGCCTTGTTTGCTCTTAAGCAGGAGATCCGCAAGCCTGCGGTGGGTGTTCCACGTAACGATTCTTCAATCTTCTGCAACACAAAAACCAGCCAATCCTGGACCAGGATTGGCTGGTTTTTGTTGTGTGTGGACCCTGGACAGCGTCTGTTTACAGGATAACTTCTCCTATAAATGCGGAAGTTGCATCTTTGTTATATGTGCTAACGAATTGGTATGTCGCCTCCGGGATACGGGCTCTATACTGAAATCGACTGGCGGCAACGCCGGATTCTGCAAGGTTCTGCATAAGGGGGAATATTGAAATGTACCGTAAAGGAATATCCAAGTTGCTGATTGCGGGTATGCTGCTGTCAGGGATTCAGCTTCCGGGAAACACGGGAGTGGCAGGAGCAGAGGGACTGGAAGAGCTTCCCGTATCAGCCGCAGGAGCAAGCAGCGCTATTGCAGCCGAAAAGGCAGCATTTGCCGATATGAATCAGCACTGGGCTTCGCCGGCGGTGGACAGGCTGGCAGCCGCCGGAATCCTGCAAGGGAACGGGCAGGGGAGATTTGGACCAAGCCGTGCAATCTCACGCGCAGAGATAGCGGTTATCCTGGGCCGTGTGTTTCGTTACTCAGCTCCGGGAACGGCTGTGTTCAGTGATGTAAGCGCTTCTTCCTGGTATGCCAAGGATGTGGGCGGGGTTAGTGCAGCAGGCATAATCCAAGGTTACGCGGACGGACGGTTTCAGCCGGGAGCAGCTGTAACCCGGCAGGAGGCCATGACGATGCTGAGCCGGGCTTTCGGCCTGGAGGCGGCCTCGCAAACTACGCTGGCTGCGCAGCCTGACGGGTCAGCGGTCAGCGACTATGCCCGGGAAGCAGTGAGTGCCATGCTTGACGCAGGCTACCTGCGCGGCGGGCCGGATGGCAAGCTGAATCCGCAGACGCAGATGACCCGGGCTGAACTGGCGGAGCTGCTGGGCCGGATGATCGGGTGGATCAGCTCAGGCGAAGGAAGCCATTCGATTGGCAGGGTGTCTGGCAATGTGATAGTCAACCGGGCGAATGTGCAGATCGAGAACGGGCCGGTTAACGGAAATCTCTATGTGACTGCCGGAGTAGGAGAGGGAGAAGTGACGTTCTCGGGAATCAAGGTGCAGGGAACCACTCATATCTCTGGAGGCGGTGACCATTCGGTAGTTTTCCGTAAATCTTCACTGGGGCAGATCAAGCTGAACAAGCCCAAAGCACCGGTACGGCTCGTTCTGGAGGATAGCAGCACCGTAGCCCGGATTGAATTGCTCCAGCCGGCCAAGGTTGAGATTGGGGCCGGCACAAGGGTGGAAGCACTGATTATCGGTCCCGGCGCTGCCGGATCAGAGATTGTGAACCGGGGAGACATCGGCTTGCTTGAGACCCAAGCGGATCGTGTGCTTCTCAACGGCCTAGCGCTCAAGGCAGGTGAGACGCTTCGGGGCTTGTCCGGCAATGGAGCCACACCACAGGCAAGTGCAGCCGCCACCTCTGCGGGGAGTGGCGGGAGTTCAGGCGGAGCGATGTCAACGCCAACGCCAACGCCTGCACTTATGACACCTGCTCCAACAGCGACACCTGGGGCAACGCCGACAGTAACGCCGGCGGTTACTCCGCCAACCCAAGACAATCCATGGGAGCTGGTCTGGAATGACGAATTCGACGGCAGCTCCATAGATGAGACCAAATGGAATGTCCAGGATACCGGAACGGTATACAATAACGAGCTGGAATATTATCATCCGGGCAACGCTTCACTTACAACAGAGAGCGGACACAGCGTACTGGCGCTGGAAGCGCGGAAGGAGGCTTACGGCGGAAAAGAGTATACATCGGCCAAGCTGACCTCCAAGCTGAAGGGCGACTGGACCTACGGCAAATTCACGGTGCGCGCCAAGCTGCCGATTCAGCAGGGAATGTGGCCGGCCATCTGGATGATGCCAACGGATGAAGAGAAGCAATATGGACCTTGGCCCGGAAGCGGCGAGATGGACATTATGGAATTAACAGGACCGGTAGCCGGGGATAAGGAGAAGGCGGATCTGTATCCAAGAACCGTGCACGGCTCACTTCATTACGACATCCCGCATATGTCCCAGTCCAAGACCTACGTTCTGCCGGAAGGCAAGACGTTCGCTGACGATTTTCATGATTTCACGCTTGAATGGCTTCCGGGCCTGATTCGGTATTACGTGGACGGTAAAATGTATTTTGAAACGAGCGATTGGGGAACCAAAAGTGAGGGCCAGCCGGATTACTATACGTACCCCGCACCGTTTGACCGGCCGTTTTATATGATTCTTAATCTGGCGGTAGGCGGTGACTGGCCGGGGAATCCGGCAGCTGACTTCAAGTCCGACGAGATGTATGTAGATTATGTCCGGGTCTACAAGTACAAGAACCTGGGTCAATGGCCTGATGTGACAGGACAGCGTCCAACGAATCCGGAGCTCTCGACTCCGCAGCGTCCTGCCCTGGCTGACGGCAATCAGATCTATAACGGGGAGTTCGAGGGTGCGGTAGCAGCGGACGGCCTGCCGGAATACTGGGAAATGATCAAGAATGCAGGTGGTGAGGGAACAGCCTCGGTCATTGAAGACAAGGATAAGGGTGCGGCAGTGAAGGTTGCCGTCGAGCAGGCTGGAACGCAGAATTATTCCATTCAGCTCACCCAGAAGCCGCTTCTGCTGGAGAAGGGCAAAGCCTACAAAGTGACTTTTGATGCCAAAGCAGACGCAAACCGTCCGCTGATGAGCAAGCTGACCGAATTCGGCGGAGGATGGACGGCGTATTCCAAGGAACGAAATTTCCAGCTTTCGCCGGACTGGCAGTCATTTGAGTATACCTTTACCATGGCCCAGAATTCCGACAATAATGTCCGGTTCGAGTTCAATCTGGGACTGAGCGATATTGCCGCCTATTTCGCTAACGTTCGAGTGGTGGAGACGCAGCCCCTGCCAGTGGTACGTACTCCGTTGTCTGACGGCAACCTGATCTACAATGGCGGATTTGAGCTGGGAGAAGGGCGGCTGGGTTATTGGAGCTTCGCCGTTAAGCCGGAATCGGGAGCTGCTGCGAAGGCCAGTGTAACCAATGTCCTGGAGCTGCCGCTGATGAAGCGCGAATTCAAGGCAGATGTCCAGAAAGCCGGAGGCTCGGCTGAGGATGTGACGCTCATCCAGACAGGAATCCCTGTGACAGCCGGCGGAGTCTATCAGCTTGCGTTTGAGGCGAGATCGGAGCAGGAGTTGCCGGTTGGCATCAAGCTGGACGGCGGCGATGGGAAGACCGTCTATCCTGACGGGTCTACCTTCACGCTGACAACGGAGTGGAAGAGCTATACAGCGGAAATAGCGCTGTCTGGCGGGTCCGGTACAGCAGCGGCATTATCGTTCCTTCTGGGCCAGACTCCGGGGCAGACCGAGATCGACAATGTGCGTCTGGTTCGGATGGTTGATCCGCCTGTAATGAACGATTACCTGCATCTGCGGGGCGACCAGTACTGGAGAACATCGGGTACCGGCCTGATTCCGAGCGGCGAAGGCGGCAAGGACATCACGGATATGGACCAGGGCGACTATGTGGAATACAAAGTGGTTCTCCCTCAGGCCGCCAGTATTGTTCCGGTAACCCGGGTATCCAGTGTACGAGCGGATTCGGAGCTTACGCTGTCGGTGCTGGATGCCGGCAAACAGAGTGTAGTGACGACCTCTGTCTATAGTACGGCAATCGGAGATACCGGAGGACTTCATTCCTACCGCGCAATCATCGGGGCACCGCTTGAGCTGCCTGCCGGAACCTATTACTTCCGTCTTGGCGGCAGCGGCTACAATCTGGCTTGGCTGGATCTTACCCGCGAACTCGTGAAAAACGGCGGCTTCAAGGACGCTTCCACCGACAACTGGACGCTGTTTAAGAGGGACTGGGACAATGATCCGGTGAAGAATACCGTAATGACTGCTGTGTATGGGGCGCTGCAGGTTGACCTGGGCGGTAGCGGCGATGAGGACTGGAATGTACAGGTGAAGCAAGGAGCGATGCCCGTAGAGCAAGGCAAGAAATATCTGCTTCGCTTCGATGCCGATGCCTCCATGAACCGGGAGATGCGGGTGCTGGTTCAGCGTGACGGCTCCTTGGACGGCAATTGGACCCCATATACGAATGAGAAGGTCAGCCTGAGTGAAGCGGGCGGACATTATGAATATCTGTTCACCGCTCCGGCAAGCGATTCCGCTGCCGTACTGCAATTCAGTCTGGGCAAGGTTAACGAGCTGCTGGGAGAACATACGGTTAGACTAAGCAATATTTCCCTGCTGCAGGTGAGCCCGGTCATGGCGGGTGAGGCGTACAGGGAGAATCTGATTCCGAACGGAGACTTCTCCGCTCCGCTTAAGGGCTGGAGCAGCTTCTCCTCCGACAGCGGCGAGTTATCCATTGACAATGTGAATGGGGCGCTGAAGATAAAGGTGGGTTCCACAGGAACGAACAGCTGGGACCGGCAGGTCTTTTATGAGGGAGTCGCTTACAACGAAGGCAATCATTATACACTTACCTTCAAGGCCAAGGCGGATCTTATGCGCAAAATGAATATCAGCATCGGCTGGCTGGATGTGGCGAATAATTACACCTGGCACGGGTACACAAGCAAGATTGTTGATTTGGGTACGGAATACACCGAATATACCCTGGAATTCGACGTTGCCGGAGACAGTACCTCTATCGGCCGCATTTCGTTCGAGCTGGGCAACATTAAGGATGGCGGCACGGGTCAGCTTGCAGTGGATATCGATGATATTGTGCTTATGAATAACGGAACCGTAGCAGCACCCTGAACAAGCTTTAGAATTTGTTATCCAGACTTGCGATTTGGTATTTAGACCGGCAAGAAACACTTTTATAATCAATACATGGAGGACGGGCAGCCGTTCTCCGTGATTTTCAAACGACAATGGGGGAGATTTATTGTGAAAAAGACAGCAGTATCCATCACCGCACTACTCATGGCATTTTCAGTAGTGGTCAGCGGATGTGGAGGTAATAACAATCAATCAAGTTCGGCTAACAACGGAGAAAAGAAAGAAGTATCCAGTGCAACTGCCGCTCCTGCAACGCCAAGCACGGACCCTGTTACCCTGAACGCGTGGGTGATGCCGAACAGTCCCAAGCCGGATGCTGACTTCCTGAAGACGCTTGATCCTTACCTGAAGGAGCATACGAATGTCACCGTTAAGGTAACCGTGCTGGACTGGGGTTCCGCCTGGACCAAGATTACAACGGCGGCTACAAGCGGCGAAGGCCCGGATTTGCTTCAGCTCGGCTCGACCTGGGTCCCTGCTATCGCCAGCATGGGGGGCATTGATAAAGTAACGGATAAGGTAGCTGATGTGGGCGGCGCCGAAGCCTTCCTGCCGGCAATCTGGCAGACTACCTCCATCGCGGGCGACAGTGAAGTCTACGGAGTACCTTGGTTCGTAGATGCACGTGCTATCTACTACCGGACAGATGTATTCAAGCAAGCCGGGGTTGATACAGCCACAGCCTTCAAGGATTGGGATTCCTTCAAAAGCGCGCTGCAAGCGGTCAACGGACAGACCGTTGACGGCAAAAAGATCGCTGCACTCGGACTTCCGGGTAAAAACGACTGGAACGTAGTGCATAATATCTTCCCTTGGATCTGGGCTGCAGGCGGCGATGTTCTCTCGGAGGATAACAAAAATGTTGCCTTCAACGAAGAGAAGGGGCTTGACGGCGTGATGTTCTACACCGGACTTGCCGCTGAAGGCCTTGTGGATAAATCTTCGCTTGAGAAGAATTCGTCTCAGATTGAGAGCGACTTCGGCGACGGTAAATCGGCGGTCATTATCTCCGGCCCTTGGCTCGCCAAGAACTTTGCGACACCGAAAGCAAACGGCGGTATGGATGACAAGAAAGCGGCCAAGAACTTCGCGGTGGCTCCGCTTCCGGCAGGTCCGGGCGGACAAGCTACCTTCGTCGGCGGCAGCGAGCTGACCGTATTCAGCGGCTCGAAGAACAAGGAAGCGACTTGGGATCTGATTAAGTACCTGACTGGCGATGAAGCGCAGAAGGCTTATGCTGCCGTATCCGGCCAGCTCCCGGCTCGACTGTCACTTCTGGAATCGCCTGATCTGGATGCAAGCATGAAAGCATTCTCGGAAGCCACGAAATACGGAAGAACCTATCCATCCATTCCTCAATGGGGACCTACGGAAACGGCGCTGCAAAAGCATTTTGCCAACATCTGGGATATTGTCGCCGGTGTGAAGGGCAAATATAGTGAAGAAACCGTCAAGCAAGAGCTGGATTCTGCAGCGGCCGAAGTCAAAGCAATTATTAACCAATAATTATGAGGATTAGGGGGATGCCGCCGCGCGATAGGGTGCGGCGGTTCTTCCATTAGTAAAGTGAGGGATAAGAGATGGGACTCCATACTGAAAAAAATCTGCCTGCGAAGGCTGCTTCCGACAAGCGCGGACTGTGGCGCAAACGGGTCAGAGAGAATAAATTTGCTTACATGCTGATGGTGCCGACCATCATTTTCATGCTGTTGGTGCATTTGCTCCCTATGATTCAGGGATTCTGGATGTCATTCCTGAAGCTGAACCAATTTACACTGGGCAAATATCTCAAGGCGCCGTTTGTGGGGATCGACAATTATATTGGCCTGTTGTTCAACACCGATAACCCGGTCCGCCAGGGGCTCAACTTTGCCATCCGCAACACCGCGATTTATTCAGTCATTGTAACGATCGGTGTAATGATCATGGGCCTGATGATGGCCTTGCTGCTGAACCGTGATTTTCCCGGACGCAGCATTGCCCGTACAGCCATGCTGCTCCCATGGGTCGTTCCGTCTTATGTGGTCGGTGTGCTCTGGGGTTTCATGTGGCAGAAGGAAGGCATTATCAACTATTTCCTGGTCGATGTCCTGCATCTCTTCAATGAGAAGCCTTTCTGGCTGCTGGGACCGAATACGATCTGGGCGATCATTATCCCAACCATCTGGCGCGGCTGGCCGTTCCTGATGGTCATTTTCCTGGCTGGACTCCAGACTATTCCCGAAGATATCTATGAAGCGGCAACCATTGACGGTGCGGGCAAGTTCCGCCAGTTCTGGAACATGACGCTGCCGATGCTTAAGCCGGTTATTGCGGTACAGCTTTTATTCCAGATTATTAACAATGTGTACTCCTACAACATCGTCTCCACGATGTTCGGCAACGGTGCCGGATATCCGGGGGAATGGGGAGACCTCCTGATGACAGCCTTGACCCGCCAATCCTTCGGTTATTGGTCCTTCGGTTCGGGTTCTGCCGCTTCAATCATGCTGATGTTTGCCATGCTGATGGTCGTCGGTATCTGGTACCGCGCCTTTAGATCGGAGTTGAATGCCCAATGAGTACACACCGTAAACGTTCCGTCAGTTCGTTCCTGCTGACCTCACTAACCTGGGTCATCGTTGTATTGACGATATTCCCCATTTTGTGGATGATCTTCACCTCTTTGCACTCTAATGACCAAATTCTGAACGGTATCACTACCTTTAGCCTGCCGAAGCCGCAGTGGGTCAATTATATCAATATGTGGGATACCGTTAATTTTGCCGTCTATTTCCGCAACAGCCTTCTGATCTGCGGTGCGACAACCCTGCTTGCCGGCTCCTTTGCCGTTCTGGCCGGGTATGCGCTGGCCCGGTTTGATTTTCCCGGAGCGAAGCTGTTCAGCATGAGTATCATATCCACCCAGCTGATCCCGGGGATTATGTTCCTGTTCCCGATTTATCTGATGTTCCTGTGGATCAAGAATACGTTCGGTTTGCCGATGATCAATACGTACTGGGGAATGATTCTCGTCTACACGGCGTTCTACACCCCAATCAGTATCTGGATTATGCGGAGTTTCTTTGTCTCAATTCCAAGAGACCTGGAAGAGTCGGCTACGATTGACGGCTGTACGAAATTTCAGGCTTTCTGCAAAATCATTCTGCCGTTGTCTCTGCCCGGCATTATTGCGACAGGCATCTTCATCTTCCTTACCGCGTGGGATGAGCTCCTCTTCGCCTGGGTTTTGACAACCAGCTCGGATGTACAGACGATTCCGGTCGGTATCCGCTTGTTTGTCGGCCAATACAATACCCGCTACGATCTGCTGATGGCAGCCTCCACGGTTGTAACCGTGCCGGTCATGGTCATATTCTTCATGACGCAAAAATACTTTATCAGCGGTATGACCGCGGGGGCCGTCAAGGGCTGACCCGCAGCATGCCAGGAAAGGTGAGAGCAATCATGCTGAAATTTACTACCGCAAGAGAAGCGATGGCTTCGGCTGAAGATATCCTGAGACAAGCCTTCGCAGACCGGATTGGCCCCGGGGCGCACATCAGCGCCCTCTTTACGGATTCGGAACGCCGGGGGGCTGTAGGCATAGCCGGTCTGCCGCTTCGGCTGCCTGCCATTCAGGAGCTGCTCAAGCTCCCCGATGTGGCAGCGCTGCTGCCGGGTGAAGCGGGTGCCTCCGCGTTGTTCGCCGTAAACGAAGATGCCACGGAATTGTCACTGTATATCCGGCACACCGGAAGACAGGAGCAGACTGTTGACGTACCGGAGGCTGCCGCAAGCGTGGCTTTGGCGCACTTGCAGGCTGCCCCGGGCTGGGCAGGCGCGCTTAACGCTGAGGGCGAGCATGTAATTGATCTGCGTTCACCCGTGCCGGGTCCGCATTTCGCGGTCAATTTGCTGATGGGCAACCGTCTGAGCTTTCCCCATCCGCTTCAGACCACCCCGAAAAGCGTTGTTGACCGGCTGGGCGGCGGCAGCTTCCGTTCACATGCGGCCACCCAGGTGCTGGCCACCCGCTGGGATATGCGCCAGGAGGAGAACGGGTTCCCGGCTAACCGGCAATTCTATCTGTTCGAGGACGGGAAGCAGATCTTCTATTCCGCGGACCCCGGAGATGAGGGAATGGAATCGGCGGTCTGCCGGCATTCACAGAATGTAACCCGAATCACCTGCCGCACGCGCTGCGGACTGGAGATTACACGAATCATCTCTATTCTGCCTCAATACGAGGGCCTGCCTCTGGCTACCGAATTACAGCGGATTGAGATTGAGAACCATGGGGAAGCCGACCGCCGTCTGCGGATCGTCTACACGGGAATGTTCGGTTCCGCCGCACCGGGTGCATTGTTTGAGGATGTGCTGTACAGCAACGTTATTATGCAGGGCGGAGTGCTCCAGGATAATACGGGAGCCGTGGCAGCCATCAGTCCGGATTATTATCCCGAAGGCGGCCGTCATGATCTGCGCTTCCACACAATGATCGTTCACGGGCCAGAAGGACCGGTGCTGCCCCGTGAATACTGCGTCAGCTACAATGAATTTGTCGGCACAGGCCCGCTGCACCGTCCGTCCGGCGCGCTCAGACTGAGTAACATTCTGCACCGTAAGGGGCCCGGCTTCTTCGCGGTAGCCGGGGAAATTCAAGCGGCTGCGGGAACTAAGACAGCTGTTGACCAGTTGACCGGTCTTGTCTCCGACAAGAGCGGGGCGCCCTGGAATGACACAGTGCTGGCGGATGAAGTGGGGGCTCTGGTCGCCCGTTTCTCCGACCCATGCGCGGCGGAATCAGCGCTGGCGGAATCAGCCGGGTTCGTGCGGGATTACAGCAAGTTCCTGCAGGTATTCTCCGATGACAAGAATTTCGATGTCTTTGTCAACCGCAATCTGCCGTTTCAGGTGCTCTATCAAAGCTTTGTCTCCCGTTCCTTTTGCCAGACACAGAAGGGCTACAGGGAGATCGGCTTCCGCGAAATCCAGGATTTGTACGCATCGATGTATTATTTTGTCGGCATGGGACGAAGCGCTCTGGTGAAAAGTCTGCTTAAGGAATGGACCGGCATGGTGTTTGAACTGGGCTATGCCTATCATAACTTCTTCTGGGCCGGCAAGGAGCCGGGCAAATGGTCCGACGATGCGTTATGGCTTGTTCAAGCCGTCTACCGCTATGTAATGCTTACCGGCGATCTCGAGTTCCTGGACGAGTCTTGTCCGGTAGCGGGACAAGACGCGAGCCGGCCGGTCTTCGAGACACTCAAGGCGATTATTGTCTATTCAGGGCAGATTTCAATCGGCCGCCACGGTCTGCCCTTACTGGACTTCGCAGACTGGAACGACTGTCTTAAGCTGGATGACACGTATCTGAACGGTCCAGCTAAGGAAAAGCTCTACCGGGAGCAATTGCAGGCAGGCGGGGTCTTCGGGGATTCACTGGACAGCGATTATTCCGAGAGCGTCATGAACGCCTTCCTGCTGAAGGTAGCGGTAGATGGACTGTCTGCTCTGGCTGCCCGCAAAGGGGAGCAGGATGATGCCGATGAGCTGAACCGCTTCGGAGCCAAGCTGCGCGGGCGTATTCAGGAGCATGCCTGGAAGGGCGATTTCTTCGCCCGCGTGCTCTTCAACCGGTACCCGGATGGCGAATACACTTATTTGGGAGCTGCCGGAGACGGTCTGTCAGCAGATCCGGCATCCGAGGGTTCTTACTTCTTAAACTCCTTCAGCTGGAGCATCCTGTCGGGCTGTGCCGATGAGTCGCAGATCTCGGTGATGCTGGACACTATGAAGTCGCATCTTATGACTCCTTTCGGATTGAAGCTGGTTTCGCCGGTTGCCTTGGGCCGGGTCTCTACCCACACAGCTTCGGACGAATACTTTCCGGGTGACCGGGAGAACGGCGGCGTATTCAAGCATGCCTGCATGATGGCCGCAGCTGCGATGTTCAAGGGTGCCAAGGAAGTCTCGGATTCAGGGCTTGCTGCCGAGCTGGGCCGCCTCGGCTATTGGCTGCTGGACCGGATCATGCCGTTCAAGACGATGGAGGATCCGTTTGCAGTCTGCGGAAATCCACGATTCTGCACTCAATATAATAACAGCGAGACCGGTGAGAATATCGGTCCGATGCTAAGCGGCACCTCGACCTGGCTCACCCTCTCGCTGATGGAAGCGCTGGGCATTGAATATACGGCGCAGGGCATCGCACTGAGTCCGATCCTGCGGGAAGAGCAGACAGAATTCTCTTACACTCTCAAGCTTGGCAAATCTTCGTACTGTATCCGGATCAGTAAACCGGAAGGCTTCCGCCGGATGCACGGCGGTGATGCCCGTCTGACACTGGATGGCCGGGCGCTGGAGGATCGGTTTATTCCGACTCCGGATGACGGGCTCACCCACGAGGTGGAGCTGCGGTTTGAAGAGTAAAGATGTTATAATGCCCGGTCACGGAATTCATGCGGGGTCATCCCCGTGTACTCCTTAAAGAGCTTGATAAAGTAATGGGCATTGGAGTAGCCCAGCTCGGCGGAAACCTCATAAATTTTCAGCGGCGTATGAATGAGCAGATACGCCGCTTTTTCCATCTTAACCTGACTAATGTAGTCGCTGATCCGCTTGCCTGTCTCAAGCTTGTACATTTTGGACAGATATACCGGATGCATCTGGACGTGATCGGCGATGGCCTGAAGGGAGACATAATGTATATTGCGGTCAATATATTCATGTACGTTCCGAATCAGGACTGTCCGGCTGTCCCGCCGCTCGGATTCGAAATGCTCCTTCAGCAGCTTAACCATCTCCAGCGCCCATTCCCGCAGCTTGTCTGCCGTCTGGAAGGGGGCCTGCTTCATTAGCGGATTGCCCACGATCTCGCCCAGCATCTTCTTATTCTTATGGGCGAAATAATAGAATGCCGTCTCCAGATGCAGGCGGGCCTCATGGATATGCTCAAGAGAGTGGTCCGGATTCCGGGCCAGCTCCGAAGCGATGGCGTTCAGCTTGTCTTCGATCCCCTGCCAGTTGTTCGCTTCGAATAAATGGAAGAAAAGCGGAGGCTCGTAGAGCGGCTGGAGAATTTCTACAGGGTTAAAGCTGCTGTTGTCCGTGGCATCCAGATAGGTGCCTGTTTCGCTGCCGATATGCTGGCGGATAGCTGAGATGCCGGATTGATAGAGCGTGTACACCTGATCCGGGAATCCTCCCCAACCCGTAGTGACCACAGAAAGGCCGCCGCCAATCAGCGTGCTGACATGATTCTGCAGCTGATAGGCGGCCTGGGTGATATCATCTGCCAGATTCAGGCGGGGTTCAATGTCTTCCCTGGGCTGCAGCAGAAATACAAGATAATCATGGACATCCTTGCTTGACCAGATGTGGAACCGGTCTTGAAACAGCTCTTGCGCGATATTAATAATGGCGTATTCGAACAGCAGCATGCTGCCCATGTCCTGACGCCGGAAGAACTCCTCCGGTCTGACGATTACAAGGCATACCGGCAGGCTGGTGGAGAACGGCAGATCGAATTGGGAGAGCCGCTCGTGCAGCTGCGGCCTGGACATCTTCCGCCCCTGCAGGAGCTCGCCGAGCAGCCGGTCCCGCAGGAGCGGAAGATGCTCGCGGAAGGTCTGCATTGTCCGCTGATAGGAGGACCAAGTCTCCCATTCGCCGCGCAGCTCTTCCTGGAGCCTGCCAATAACGGCAACCAACTGGTCATTGGCAATTGGCTTAAGCAGATAGGCACTGGCTTGCTCTTCAATCGCCTTGCGGGCATATTCGAATTCGGCATAACCGGTCAGCATAACGACCCGGATATGCTTCCAGCGGCTACGGATGGAGGCGATTAGTTCGATGCCTGAAATTTCAGGCATATTGATGTCTGTGACAACAATGTCGATAGGATAACGCTGAAGCAGCTCCAGTGCCTCGTATCCTGAATAAGCCTTGTGGACTTGTTCAAATCCCATTTCCGTCCAAGGAAGCGAAATGGATAGATCGTCGACGACATAAGGTTCATCGTCAATCAGAAGAATTTGATGCATAGGGTTCCTCTTTCTTCTCCATGCGAAGAGTGATTTTTAAGCCGCCTTCAGGTGAAGGGGCGATCAGAAGGCCGGATGAATCACCATAATGGGACCTGAGGCGCTGCTGGATGTTCCATAGCCCGCAGCCTCCGTCCTCGCGCGCCGTTTCGGAAATCCGGGCCTGCAAAGCGGTAACTGCCTCATCCGTCATGCCAGCTCCGTTGTCTGCAACGGTGACTATGACACTCTCTTGTGTATGGGAGGCGGTGATCCGAATGGAGCCTTGGCCGATCTTTTTCTCAATGCCGTGAATGATGCTGTTCTCCACCAAGGGCTGGATCAGCAGCCGGGGAATCGGCAGACCCAGCAGATCTTCCGCGATATCCATCTCATAGCGGATGCGCTGTTTCCGCAAATTCTGAATCTCCAGGTAATTCTCCAGCAGCTTCAGCTCGTCCTGCAGCGTAGTGAGGGAATGGTCCGCCTTGGTGATGTAGCGGTAATATTCTCCGAGGTTAAGCGCCATAGCCTCCACCGAATCGGTGTCGCCGACAACGGCCTTACTCTTAATAAAGAACAGGCAGTTGTAGAGGAAGTGCGGATTAATCTGCGATTGAAGCTGTTTCAAGTGGGCATCCTTGGCCCGGAGCTGCTCCAGGTAGACCTGTTCAATCAGCAATTGAATTTTCTCTGCCATTTCATTGAATTCTTCGTTGAGCATTGTGAACTCAGGATTGGTCTTGGTATGAATACGGGTAGACCAGCGTCCTTCCTTCATCCTGTTGAGCGAACGCAGTAAAAGGCTAACCGGACGCTGCACTTGACGATATAGCTGCAATGAGAACAACAGGCTCATGACCAGGAGAAAAGCCGATCCCGTCAGGAAGAAATAACGGCTGCTGCGGATCGGCTGAAGAATCTGCTTCAGCGGCGAATAATGCACGACCCGCCAGTTAATGGCCGATGAAGGAACCGAACTGATAAGAAAGCTGCCCTTCTTGAGGTTGAGGATCTCCGATGTGCCCTGTCCGTCTGCGGAATCAAGCGTTGCGGTGATCCGTTCAGCCATTTCCCGGTCGGTATTGCGGGAGAGGATCATCCCGAAAACCGGATGGAACAGGAAGGTATCGCCCTTGTTCTGTGACTGGTAGGCATCGAACATTCGTTCAATGTTGGATACAGGGAAATACATCGACAACAGCAGTTCCGCCTCTCGGGGAGGGCTGCTTTCTGTAGCGGGATCTGACAGCAGCAGGCGGAAGCCCGCTTCAGTGCTGCCCCTGTCCTCAGAAATATACTCCCAGCCTGCCGGAAGCGGATTCTCCAGTACGGAGGAATCAAAGGAGAGTGAGGAATCTGACCCCAAGGTCTCACCGTTGTGCGGCTTGTACAGGACAATCCGGTTCTCCCACGTACTGGAGCTGGTCTGAAGGGAGAGCTTCTCCAGCACGGTCATAATGGTCTGGGCGGGGTCAATAAGATGGCCCAATTGCCGGATCTGCTCGTAGTCACGGATGGTCGGGTCTCTCTGAAGAGCATACATGCTGCCCGCCAATTGGTTGATATTGTTGTCCATCTGCTGGGTCAGGAACTCCAGGTGATTCAGGTCCGTTGTCTTGATCTGACTCGTGATGACTCCGATATCCTTGCGGTAGGATAATCCGTAGAATAAGAGTGTGGTTGATATAAGGGAGAGCAGGATTGCAACCATTTTAATAAACAAACTCGGACGCCAGGCCATAAAATCATCCTTTTCAGAAGCTTTCACTGTTAGCCGTAATAAAAGAAGTGTACCATGTGATGCCGAAGAAGATTATGATACAAGTTGTCCGGCCCTCCAGAACATTACGAAAAGCAGGTGGTTCCATGAAATTCAGATTGCCGTTGATCGCGCTGGTCCTGATATTGTCGGGCTGCACCTTCCGCAGCTCCGGGGGCACTCTCCCGGCCGCTTCCCCGGAGAGCACGGCGCCTCATTTTGACGTCAAAGCGGGTAAATATAATCCGCCCATAGACCTGTACACAGTGGGCTCCGTGAACCCCAATTTGACCTTTAAAAAAGGCGAGAGCCTTGAACATAATGTGCATACGGCCTGGGCGGAGGAACGGTTGGGAATCCGTATCCGTTATCTCTGGACCATCTCCGGCACCTCCGAGAACTACGCCAACAAGCTGAGGCTTGAGCTGGCCAAAGGCAATATGCCCGATGTTGTCACTACAAGGGATGCAGCCATCATTCAGGAGCTGATTGACTCCGGGCAATTCATGGAAGTCGGCAGTTTATTTGAACAATATGCCTCCCGGGTGTGGAAGAAGGCTGTTGCCGAGGACACCTCGGCATGGAATGCCTTCGTGCGGGACGGGCATAAGTATGCGATTCCCATCATGGATTACGAATACAACTCCGATCCGCTGCTCTGGATTCGCCAGGATTGGCTGGACAAGCTGAAATTGGAAACACCTCGGACTCTGGATGAGCTGGAACAGGTCATGGACGCTTTTGTCAACCAGGACCCGGACGGCAACGGATTAAAGGATACTTACGGCCTTGCGTTAGGATTCCGAAACGGTCCCAGTACCTGGATGGGGGACAGCAGCTGGATTTTTGGAGCGTTTGGCACGGTTCCCGAACAATGGAACCGCCGGAGTGACGGAACCCTGGAATATGGTTCCGTGCAGCCCGGCGCCCGGAAGGCTGTCGCGCTTATGAAGCATTGGGTCCAGCAGGGGTACTTGTCGACCGACAGTGCCTGGCTTGATGAAGAGGGCGCTGCCAACCGGTTCGTCTCCGGCAAGGCCGGCATGATTGCCGGCCCGTATTGGATGCGCGGCTGGCCTTTGTCTTCCCTGACTGCCGCAGACCCGCAGGCGTCTGTCAAGGCTGTTGCGATACCCTCCGGACCGGAAGGTACCGCTATGAGAAGAGGCACCTTACCTGTCAACGGAGCAATACTGATTAACAAGAAAATGAAGCACCCCGAAATCTTTTTTACCTATCAGAATTATATGTTTGATTATTATGCTACCTCCACCGGCGAGTTCATTAATGGTCTTGCAGAGGGCTATGACTGGGCAATGGCGGGCGGCAAGGCGACCATTGAGCCCTCTGCGCTGCCGATGGGCGTCATCCGGGTGGCCTCCTACACACTGACCTTCGACGGGGCGAGAATTCCCTCCGAAGTGATCAAGGAGATTCCGGAGGATATTACCCCGGTGCTGCTGGGCCAGAAGGAGGCTTCCCGTAAGGAACAGTTCACGGGACCGCCCACCAAGACGATGAAGAGCGACGGTGAGCTGCTGAAGAAGCTGGAACAAAAAAGCTTTCAAAACATTATCTTTGCAGACAGCGGTATCGGGGAATTTGACGAGTTTGTCGGCAAATGGAAGGCCTACGGGGGATTGTCCGAAACCTCGGAGGTCAATGCCTGGGACCGCAGCCGCCGATGAGTCCGCAGGGACAAGAAACCGCCTTCATCAAGGCGGTTTCTTGTCGGAGAGGCGCTGGAGCTTCTTACTCGCCCCGGTCTGGCGCTGGAGTATAGCGGAATTCGTCATAATAAGCATGTAGCGGAGCCTTGCCGTCATAAGCCTCCAGCCAGGAATCCACACCTGTTCCGTTCCAGAGATTCATCATAATACGGCCCGGAGTAAAGGGGATACTCTCGGTCGCTGTATGAACAGGGCGGCCGTCTACATACCAGGTAATGGAATCCCTCTTCCAGTCGAAACCATACCAGTGAAATTCTTCTGACGCGTCAAAGCCGAGGTCAATCACCTTTTCATGTCCCCCGATGCCGTCTGTGAAGTAGTTCAATTGCATCTGGCGGGTGTTTTTACCCAAAAATTCAATATCGATTTCATCCCAGGGCTCGCCTTCCGAAGGGCCGGTATACGTGAAGAAAGAAGAGACTACACCGGGATTGGCCGCCGGCTTCATACGGATTTCATACTTGCCATAGCTGTACTTTTCCAGCGAACGGTATTCTGCACCGTCGAACTCGCCGGGGGACCGGCTGGTAAGAGACAGGGTCATAAGATCATCCCCGGCAAATGAGATGTTATCTTCTCGCCAGGTGCAGTTGAACATGTCTCCGTTGGAATAACCATCCGTTTTTTTCCAGAACTCCGAATTGAATTCTGTAAAATAGTCCTTCACGCCTCCTGCTTCGGATCGGGGTGCTGTACTGAAGGTCCATAGGCCCCATACTGCTGCTGACAGAGCAGCAACGGCTACGGATGCTTTGATTAACCTGTTGCGTATCAATTCTGTTCCTCCTGTGATGATGTTTCTTGCTTTTATCGTACAGAACCCAGGCTCTGGCCGCTATACCAATGTGTCAATCCGGATAACAAATTCTGAAGATAACGGCTTCCGGGCAGATGTAAAAGGACTCCGGCAGGTGCGCTCTGTGCGCCGCCGGAGTCCAAATTTCGTTTTTAGTTGCCTGTAAATTTCAGCCAGTCGTAGTAAGCGTAGAGCGGATTGGCTCCGTTATAGGAACCGAGCCAGGAGTCCACTCCCGTTCCGTTCCAGAGATTCATCATAATTTTACCGGGACGGGACGGAATATTGCTGGTGGCTGTATGCTTCAGAACGCCGTCCACATACCACTTAATGTAGCCCTGCTGCCAATCGAAGGCATACGTATGATAACCTTGGGAAGCGTCAAATCCCAGATTCACGATCTTTTCATGACCGCCAACCCCGTTTGTATAATAATTGAATTGGACTTTAGTGGTGTCCTTGCCCAAAAACTCGATATCAATTTCATCCCAGGGCGTGCCGTCGGAAGGTCCGGTATAGGTGAAGAAGGAAGAGACGATTCCGCTGTTCTTGGCAGGCTTCATGCTGACTTCATATTTACCGTAGCCGTACTTGTAGACAGACCGCATTTCTGCACCGTCAAATTTATTATTGCTGGGACTGGTCAGTGCCAGACGAAGCTGTCCGCCGCTTGTAAATGAGATATTGTTAGCGCGCCAGGTGCAGTTGAACATCCCGCCATTGGAATAGCCGTCGGCTTTTTGCCAGGTTGCGGAATTGAAGTAGGTCAGAGGCTCATCAAAGACGGTGGCTGCCGAAACAGACGGAGCTCCAGTGAGCAATCCGGCAAGCAGCAACAGCATACCTGCACCGCATAATCGTTTTAACCTTTTCATAATAAAAGTACCCCTCCTCGGAATGAAAGCGTTTTACAATATGATTTTAGCGGACCTTGATGCCGGCCACTATACCAACTTTCCAACCCGAATAACAAAAAACCAATTTTTTGCAGGCAAGAGTATTTCATTACCCTCTCACACATACTAATATTGCATGACTGTTAGAGGCTGTACATGTTCAGGAGGGGTATTATGGAGCAATGGTCCCAAAGTAAATGGTTCCGCTTGATGATCGGCGTGCTGCTCTCCCTGATCATTCTTTATTTCGTCTGGCTGCTCCGCCCAATGCTGGAGGGAATATTCCTGTTTCTAAAAGCGATCCTCGCCCCGTTCCTGGCGGCAATGATCATCTCATATGTGCTGAATCCCGTGGTTTCCATGCTCTCCAGGAGAAAAATGCCGCGCAGCGTGGCCGTCCTGCTGATCTATGCCGTATTTCTCACCTCACTCGCGGTAATTCTGATCAACCTGATCCCCATGTTCATCGAGCAGCTTGAGGAGCTTAACGAGCATCTGCCCGAAATGACACTGCATGCGCAGGGTCTGATGCGGAACATGAACTCCAGACTGATTCCGCCCGGCGTGGAGACGGGGATGAATAACTGGTTCTATCAGCTGGAAAACCGCCTGGCCGAAGGTATCTCCCATTTCCTTAATAATATTGCGTCGACGATCGGTATCCTGTTCAATGCATTCATTGTGCCTTTTCTGGTGTTCTACATTCTCAAGGACTTCGATGTGTTCGAACGGACCGTTGTATCCTGCCTGCCCCGTTCCCGCCGCAAGTCGATTGTCACCCTGCTGAAGGACATTGATGAAGCGCTTGGCAATTATATCCGCGGGCAGTTTCTTGTCTGCATCATCATCGGCGTGCTGGCCTATATCGGCTATATGATTATCGGTATGCCTTATGCGCTGCTCTTCGCCTGTGTGGTAGCGGTCTTTAACATTGTGCCTTATATGGGTCCGTTTCTGGGTGCGGCTCCGGCCATTGTAATGGCTTCAACCCTCTCGTGGCGCCTGGTACTAATGGTAGCTGTGGTGAATACACTATGCCAAATGCTGGAGAGCAACGTCATTTCGCCGCAGGTCGTCGGGCGGAAGCTTCATCTGCATCCGCTGCTGATTATCTTCGCGCTGCTGGTCGGCGGGGAGATCGCCGGAATGATCGGACTGATTCTGGCGGTGCCGTTCTTCGCAGCCGGTAAAGTGGTCATTCAGCATATCATCGCCTATTATATCCGCAGAAAGCCGGCATAAAGGCAGGGATATTGCTAAATCATTGACGGTACATGTATCTTTTGGTTATAATGTGGTGAATATTACGAATAAGAAGCAGTACACATAGCAGTGCGATGAAGAGGAGTATTAATTCGTGAGACCGTTATTGCAGAGAGCCGGCACCTCAGGTGCGAGCCGGTTAACGGACCGCAGTGAACTCACCTCGGAGTAACGGCGCGAGCCGCAGGTTCCTTAAGCTTCATTAATAAGGAGACCGGCGTGTGAACCGTCGTCGCCTCACCCCCGCTAAAGGGTGTCAAAGTGAGTGCCGGACAAAGAATGTCCGCCGCTAACTAGGGTGGTACCACGGGAATTCAAACCTCTCGTCCCTAGCGATAATACGCTAGGGATGGGAGGTTTTTTTGCGGTTAGTCCGGCGGAGCGGCGGGAAGCCTGGGATGGTTCCAGCGGCGCCGCACGGTCAAGGATATTCCAGCAGTTCCGCGATCCGAAGCGGGGCCTGGGCTTTGCGGATTCTGCCGGTCCGGCGAAGCTTGGGCGGGTTCCTGCCAACCTGGCGAATCAACGGCGGGTTTGGCTTTTCAGCCCTTCCGGCCCCCAGCGAAGCATTGCGGGTTCTTGGACTTTGCTGTTCCGCCAGGGCTAGCGGATTGGTTTAACAGAACTTATGTAAAGATAAAGGAACGGATAGAAATTTTGGAGCTGTAGCAACGTTAGTGGCCGCCTTTAGATTCGGATTTCTACCGCGATGAGCGGTTCTAATCAGGAAATCCGAATATAACAGCGGGCGGAAGCCCAAAACTTTCTGCAGTGACCCTTATTTACAGTATTTCTTTTTATAACATTAGCCTTACCTAAGACAGCAACACTCCAAGGAGGAGCATAAGATGAGCGACAACACATTTACCCAAGCCCACACCGGCTACCGTGCCCAGACTATCGAGCCGAAATGGCAGAAATTCTGGGACGAGAACAAGACTTTCAAGACAAGTGAAGAAGCAGGCAAACCGAAGTTCTACGCCCTGGATATGTTCCCGTATCCTTCCGGCGCAGGGCTGCACGTAGGCCATCCTGAAGGCTACACCGCTACTGATATTGTTTCCCGTTTCAAACGGATGCGCGGCTACAACGTGCTGCACCCGATGGGCTGGGACGCTTTCGGACTGCCGGCTGAGCAGTATGCGATGGATACCGGACAGCATCCGCGTGACATTACCTTCAAGAACATTGATAATTTCCGCCGCCAGATCAAGTCGCTGGGCTTCTCCTACGACTGGGACCGCGAGATTAGCACAACTGATCCGGGTTACTACAAATGGACGCAGTGGATTTTCATCCAGCTGTACAACCGCGGTCTGGCTTATGTAGCTGAGGTTTCCGTGAACTGGTGTGAAGCGCTGGGTACCGTCCTGGCGAATGAAGAAGTGATCGACGGCAAAAGCGAGCGCGGAGGCCATCCCGTGGTCCGCAGACCGATGCGCCAGTGGATTCTGAGAATTACCGAATACGCAGACCGTCTGCTCGAGGATCTGGATGAGCTGGACTGGGAAGAGAGCATTAAGGATATGCAGCGCAACTGGATCGGCAAATCGACCGGCGCTGAGGTGACTTTTGCCATTGAAGGGCATGAGGCTACGCTTGAAGTGTTCACCACCCGTCCGGATACCCTGTTCGGAGCAAGCTATTGCGTCGTGGCACCGGAGCATAAGCTGGTTGATGTGATTACAACAGAAGAGCAGAAGGCTGCCGTTGCAGACTACCGCGACAAGGCTTCCCGCAAGAGTGATCTGGAGCGTACCGATCTGGCCAAAGAGAAAAGCGGTGTCTTCACCGGCGCTTATGCAATCAATCCGGTGACACGCGCACAGGTGCCGATCTGGATTGCCGACTACGTGCTGGCCGGCTACGGAACCGGAGCGATTATGGCTGTTCCGGGCCATGATACCCGTGACTGGGAGTTCGCCAAGCAGTTCGGCTTGAATATTATTGAAGTAGTGCAAGGCGGCAACGTCGAAGAAGAGGCTTATTCCGGCGACGGCCCGCACGTAAATTCCGGATTCCTCGATGGCCTGTCGAATACTGAAGCTATCGCCAAAATGATTGCCTGGCTGGAAGAGAAGGGCAGCGGCAAGGGCAAAGTAACCTACCGCCTGCGCGACTGGCTGTTCAGCCGCCAGCGTTACTGGGGGGAGCCGATTCCGATTCTGCATCTGGAAGACGGCACAATGAAGACCGTTCCTGTGGACCAGCTGCCGCTGGTACTGCCGGATGTGGATGCCATCAAGCCTTCGGGCACAGGTGAATCCCCGCTGGCGAATGTAACCGAATGGGTCGAAACAATTGATCCGGAGACAGGAATGAAAGCCCGCCGCGAGACCAACACCATGCCGCAATGGGCCGGCAGCTGCTGGTACTACCTGCGCTATATTGATCCGCACAATGATCAGGAGCTGTGTTCACCCGAGAAGCAGAAGGAATGGCTGCCGGTTGACCTGTACATCGGCGGAGCCGAGCATGCGGTGCTCCACCTGCTGTATGCCCGCTTCTGGCACAAGGTTCTCTATGATATCGGCGTAGTCGATACGAAGGAACCGTTCCACAAGCTCGTGAACCAGGGGATGATCCTGGGGAACAACAATGAGAAGATGAGTAAATCGCGCGGCAACGTCATCAACCCGGATGAAATCGTAGAAGCTTACGGCGCAGATACACTGCGCGTCTACGAAATGTTCATGGGGCCGCTGGAAGCGACTAAGCCTTGGAATGAAAAAGGCGTGGAAGGCATCCACCGCTTCCTCTCCCGCGTATGGCGCCTGTTCGTGAACGAAGATGGCAGCATCAGCGCTAAGATCTCGGCAGATGGCGGTACCGATGAATTCAAACGGACCTGGCATAAGACGCTGAAGAAGGTAACCGAAGACTTTGAACATCTGCGGTTCAATACGGCGATCAGCCAGCTGATGATTTTCATCAACGACGCTTACAAGCAGGAGAGCCTGTCCACAGAAGCGGCAGAACAGTTCGTCCAGATGCTGTCGCCGCTGGCACCGCATATTGCCGAAGAGCTGTGGCAGCTGCTGGGTCACGAAGGAAGCATCAGCTATGTCGCATGGCCGGCTTATGATGAAGCCTGGACCGTAGATGCGGAAGTGGAAATTGTCGTGCAGGTTAACGGTAAAATCGTTCAGCGCGCACTGATCCCTATGGATATGGGTCAGGAAGACATGCAGAACCATGCGCTGGCCCTGCCGAACGTGAAGGCAGCCGTCGAAGGCAAAACCGTACGTAAAATTATTGCCGTTCCCGGCAAGCTGGTAAATATAGTAGTGGGTTAAGCGAAGAACGCAACATTGCCCGCAGCAACGGATGACTCCGTGCTGCGGGTTTTATTGGTTTCCGGCAGTGCACCGGAAGCGGAGAACGGAGCGGCAGAGCGTAGCATAAGGCGGGCATGGCAAGAGGGGAAGGACGATGGCAAGGCATACGGCCCTTGCAATAAGCTATGGCAATGGACGTTGGCAGAAGGCTATCGCCGCAGCTGCCTTAGCGGTCAAGTGGGCTCTGGACGATGCTGCTGCGCCCGAACAGCTCGTCGAGCTTTTCCACATCTTCATCGTATTTGTCATGCGTAGTGGTGATCAGGCGTTCGAACACCCCTTCCAGACTCGTACGCAGGTGGTTCAGCGCTTCCGCTGTAATGCCTCCGCGGACGGCAACCCGTTCCTGCAGCCCCTGCGGGGTGAAGGAGCCTTCTGTCAGCAGCTTGCCTGTACCAAGCAGCATTTCACCGGCCAGACGGCTGACCAGGGCCTCATCAATGCCGGTTGCTTCTACAGCCGCTTCGATCCACCGTTCCAGGAAATAGCTGATGAACGCCGGGCCGCAGCTGGAGAAATCAGAGGCAATCCGCGTATGACTCTCCGGGATTTCCGCAGGAACACCAATACATGAGAATAGCCGGAGCAGGACCAGCCTGTCTTTTTTATTTAATCTGCTTCCGAAGATGCACAGAGAAGTCCCGCTTTTGACGGAATGGGTGATGCTGGGAATAATCTTGGCAATTTTGGAGGGCAGTACGGATTCAAGATGGTACAGCTGAACTGGACTAGTAATGGATACGACAATCTGCTCGCTGCGCAGGTAAGGGGCAATCTCATCGCTTAACATTTTGAACTGCAAAGGTTTGACACACAGAAACACGATATCGCTCTCGGACGCGGCTTCGATGTTGCCCGAGCATACAGTGATTCCGGGATGAAGCTTCTTCAGCTCTCTCAGCTTGCCCGGGCTGCGGTTGCTGGCCAGCACATCACACGGGTCAAGGGCTCCCGAACGAAGAAAGGTGTCGATGAGCAGACCGCCCATGCTGCCTGTTCCGATAAATCCCACTTTCATCCTGTGGTTACCTCCTTTCTAATGTTGCTGGGTTCTGGGCTTACAGGAATACTCTTCGTTCAATGTATGCACGGCAGTCTTGGACAAATGACAGGTTTTAAGCTTGTTTTTGAATAAAATTCCAGTTTACTGAAGGAGGACAGCTTCATGGGCAAAAGAATGATCGGCTGCGCCATCGCCGCTGCCCTGCTGGGCGGTGGTCTGGTCTGGGCTGCAGACCACAGGGCAGAGAATGGCATCGCCGGGTGGGAGACCCTGAACGCCGGGATGGCGCAGGCGCTGGGGGTGGCGGATGGCGGCACGGGAACGGCAGGGGTGCGTGGTGAAGATGGTGGGAGCGGCGCTGAAGGGGCAGCGGCTATTAGTGGCAGCGGTGCCGGGAGTAGTAAGGCGCTGGCAGCGCCCGGAGGTGAGGGCGCTGCTGTAAGTGAGGCCGGAGGTAAGGGCGGTGCTGTAAGTGATAAGGCCGGAGGTGGTGAGGGCAGTGCTGTAAGTGATAAGGCCGGAGTGATTAATGGCACCGGGATTGCTGCTCCGGCGGGGACAGCCGGGGCAGCGGCAGGTGGGGATGACGGGAATACGAACGGTAAGGCCGGGGCAACGGTTGGTGGTGGGGACGCAGGAGTAGCTGGGAGTGGGACCGCTAGTGGGGGGATGGTTGGTGCAGTTGGGAGTGGCGCTGTAGATGGTGGTGTGGCAGGAGTAGCAGGAAATGAGGGCGGTGTAAATGGAGGGACGGCTGGAGTAGCGGGAAATAGCGCTGTAAGCGGAACGGCTGGAGCAGGAGGAAGTGGAGCCGTTAGCGGTGGTGAAGTAACTGGCGGTGCAGTGATTGGATCGGCGGGCAGCGGCGCTGCAGGTGGCGGGACAGTTGGTGCAGTTGGGAGCGCTGGAGCAGCAGGTGCCGCAGCTCCAGCAGTGGCTGCTGATGGCAGGGTCAACGTGAACATTGCCGATACCGCAGCCCTGATGGACCTGCCGGGTATCGGGGAGAAGAAGGCGCAGGCGATTATCGAGTACCGCAGCAGCAAGGGAGCGTTCCGCAGCCTGACCGATCTGGGTAAGGTGAAGGGGATCGGACCGAAGCTGCTGGAGCAGCTGAAGCCGCTGGTGGCATTTTGAGTCCAGGGACCCGCTGGATGATTCGAACGGGCGGCAGCATCCATACTGACGCTTGTATAAACTACAATTGGCAGGGAATTACCGGGTTGTTGTTAGACAAAGTTGTCTGATGGAGCCGAGCCTACCCGCCATGCCCAACCGTATGCTCCGCCAGTCAGATAAGTGTATTTGGTACAACTAAAAACTGTAAAACTACTAATTTCTTAAAGTTAGTTGCACTTCGTACAACTAAAATACGTTGTGTGGCGATTTTAGCTCAGCAGATCGTGATATAAGTGTACGAAGTGCAATTAAACTGCTTTTCATCCGAATTTCAGTCTTTTTAGTTGTACAGAATACAGTTAAGTCCAGAAAATGAAAGGGAATAGTAACAGGTCAAGCCTGAGCCTGCCGGAAACTGAGCTTAACGCCAGAATCGACGTTTCTATCAGCAATTGCGGTTTACGCAGCATGATGCTGTAATGAGAACGGTTGGCAGGCTAGTGTTAGGACAAGCTGTATAGTGAAAGAATGCTGCATTATGTTACAATAATGAACAACTATCTAAGAGGAAGTGGAGATTGCTGATGACTGTGGCTTACCGCAAGAACTGGGATACATACTTCATGGATATTGCCTGCATGGTCTCCACCCGTTCGCGCTGTCCCCGCCGCCATGTCGGCGCTGTGCTGGTGCAGGGTAAGAAGCTGCTGGGCACCGCCTATAACGGCGCACCGATGGGTGTTCCGGACTGCTCGGAAGCAGGCTGTATGGTCTCCGAGCAATATGAGCGGGAGATCATTGACGGCGTAGAGACCATGGTGAAGAAGCAGCGCTGTATCCGTACAATCCATGCTGAGCAGAATCTGCTGCTGTTCACAGACCGGAGTGACCGGGAAGGCAGTACCGTCTACGTCACGGATGAACCTTGCTGGACCTGTGCCAATATGTTAGCCAACAGCGGGATTGTAGAGATTGTCTATCTGCGTCCGTACCGCAAGGATATGGAGAAGGTTGAGGCCATGCTGTCCTCCAAAGGAATTGTGTTCCGCCAATTGGAGAACTATGAGCCGCCGAAGGAAACAATGATCTCGGTATCGGAATAACCGGAAGCATACCGGAGGACTTGCGTCACCACACAGAATAGGGACAGGTTAGTGTTATGGATAGCTTCAGATCTTCAGGGGAAGAACCTCTGCTTACGCATGTGTTTGCGTTTGCAGGGGTTCTTTGTCGTTGCTGCGGCAGCGGGACAGGAAAAGAGTAGTTCCATTTTGACGGGAAGAAGAGAATAGACCCATGATTAAAGGAGAGATGTTGATGAACAGAAGGCCGCTCTTAAGCTTCACGATCTGCTGGATTGCCGGAAGTGCGGCAGGCTGTCTGTTCTCCGGACGCAGTCTGCTGATCTACCTCGCAGGCTTGCTGCTATTGCCTGCAATCTGGGCGGTCAGCGGCGGTATACGCTGGAGAACGGCTGCTGTGTTCGGGCTGGCGATTGCTGCGGCAGCCATGTACTGGGAGTGGAGTGAGGCGCGTAACGTGAGCCTGCTGCCGGAGCAATTGGGGCGATCGGCAACCGAACTGAATGAGGGTAACGTTACAGCCGCTGGCGTTATTGCGTCTCCGGTGGAGCGGGACGGGGACCGGGTTGATTTTACGGTGAAGCTGTCACGGATCGGACTCGAGCGGCAGGGAAGTCAGGTGGACGAAACAGCGGCGAATGTAGAAACGGGAGCTAAAGTAGCTACAAAAGAAAAAGTAGCTGTCGTGGTAGCGGCAGACGCAATAACAGGAGCAGAAGAGGAAGCAAAAGGGGAACTGGTTGCCGTTCAAATCAAGCTTCAGGAAGAAAGCGAAATCGCTGTAGCTGCCCTATGGCAGCGGGGAGACCGGGTAGTCATTGAAGGAGAGCTGGCGCAGCCGCAGATAGCGCGTAACTTCGGCGGATTCGATTACCAAGCTTATCTGCTCACGAACAAAATCCACTGGCTGTTAAAAGGGAGCGGAACAGCCAGCGTAAAGGTTGCTCCTCCGGCATCGTGGCAGCTATCCGGCATTCTGCGCTGGAATGATAGGATGCGCGCCACCCTCGGCGCAGAGATGGAGCGCTTATTCGAGGAGCCGCATGCCGGTTATATGAAGGGACTCGTCATCGGCATCCAGGAGGATCTGGACCCGGAGACCTTTAAGCAATTCTCACAGCTGGGGCTGACTCATATTCTGGCGATCTCGGGAATGCATGTTGCGGTTTATGTCGGGGTGATCTTATTTCTTCTGCGCCGCTGCCGCTTCACGAGAGAAACAGCACTCACGGTAACATTACTGCTTGTACCAGCCTACGTACTGCTGTCCGGTGCCGGACCGTCAGTGGTTCGCGCCGGGCTGATGAGCATGATTGCTCTGCTTGCCGCAAGGCTCGGTATCCTTAAGGATGGAATGAACATTCTGGCCGCTGCGGCGCTGATGATGCTGGTCTGGAACCCGTATCTGCTGCTCAGCGTCAGCTTTCAGCTGTCCTTTCTGGTGACAGCAGGTCTCATGGTATATACGCCGCTGGCCGCGCCATTGTTCAGATGTTTACCTAACTGGCTGGGCAGCGCCCTCTCGGTAACCTTCATTGCGCAATTGGTCTCTTTCCCGCTAACGATATATTATTTTTACCAATTTTCGCTGCTGTCCTTTGCCGCCAATCTGCTGCTCGTTCCTTTCATCACGTTCCTGGTGCTGCCGCTTGGTACGCTGGCGCTGCTGCTTGGACGGTTCTGGAATACTGCCGCCCTCTTAACTGTGCAGCTTGCAGAGCTGCTGAATAATGCTACGTTTGAGGCAGTGGAGTGGGTAAACGGGTTTACAGCAGGTGTGCTGATCTGGGCTTCACCTTCATTACTGTGGATTTGCCTATACTACGGGCTACTTTACGGTGTGTTGTATGCGTTGAAGAGACGGACGGAGATTACGCTTGCTCCACAGTATATGGAGGATGAGACCCGGCCGCTGACCGAGCTGGAGCTGCCGGGAAAGAGCCGTGGTAAGGCCGGCAATACCAGCAGTAACAAGGCGGTCCCAGCGGCAGCTGCGAACAGCAGAAGAGCCGCGCTGGCCCTCCAGGCATTTCCGCATTCAGACGTTACGCGCTGGAGCAGTCTCGCCGCTATGCTGTGCGCCGCAGGTTTAGCCCTTCTGCTCTACAAAGGCTACTACGCAGAAGACCTGAACGGGACGGGAGCGATCAGCTACCTGGATGTGGGGCAGGGAGACAGCATCCTGATTACCACGCCGGGCGGAGCCCATATTCTGGTGGACGGCGGCGGAACGGTGAGTTTCGGGAAGAAGGAAGCCTGGCGAATCCGCCGCAGCCCGTTCGAGGTCGGAGCCAAGACGCTGCTGCCGCTGCTGAAGCAGCGGGGCATCCACCGGCTGGATGCGGTGATCCTGACGCATGGCGATCAGGACCATGCCGGAGGGCTGCAGGCGGTGCTGGAGGGTATGCCAGTGTCTGCTCTGCTGTTCAACGGGACGCTGGCAGATACGGAGCCGTACACCAAGCTGATGACTACAGCGCTTGCCGCAGGAGTCCGGCTGTATCCGGTACAGCAGGGCATGGTCCTGGCTCCGGATGAGGCGGCGCAGCTGCATTTTCTCTGGCCGGAGCCGCCTGCGGACGGGCAGACTCTGCCGGATGAAGTGGAGGATCAGAACCACGAATCGGTCGTGTTTCGGCTGGAGATGAACGGCCGCAGCTTTCTTTTCACAGGCGATATGGACCAGGCAGCGGAGGAAGCGATATTGCAATCCGCACAGCAGGCCGGAATACAGGCAGGTAAGCCCATCGACATCCTCAAAGTCGCTCACCACGGCAGCAAAACCGCCACCAGCGCAGACTGGCTGACCTTCTGGCATCCGGCAGCGGCGGTAATCTCTGCGGGTGTGAACAACCTCTACGGGCATCCAAATGGCGATGTACTAGACCGGCTGGAGGACGCCAATACAGAGGTATACCGGACCGACCAGCATGGCGAGATTCAGCTCAGGGTGGGTAAGGAAGCGATAATAATGAGACATAAGCTTAATATGAAGGATACGGAATAAACTATTTACGATGAACAAAAAAATACATCAAACCTTTTGCATTCCTTGGGTACATCACCTTTATGCACCCATGTGTCGACCATTTGATTAAAGAAGTCAGGCCTCGCCAGAGAGACCCCATGTCCAATGCCAGGGATGATCACGCCATTACAATTGGAGCTGGCAGCAACAAGATCCTTAGCGGATTGCTTCATCACAGCTTTTTCTTTCTCACCTACTGTAAACAGTATCTTGCCTGCGGCCTCACTGAAACCGGCTGGAATAGTGAACGTCATATTCTCTTCCAGCACTGCGATCAGGGCGTCAGGCGGCATCCGGCAGCTTTCTGCATAATATCGTTCAAAGTATTCATCGCCCAGATATAGTGTCTTAGCCTGGAGCCTGGAGAACCATCTCTGTTTAATTAAAGGGAAGGTTAGTCTGACTGCCGGTCCAATCCACTTTTTAGCGTATGGCATGGGTCTGACCAGAGCACTGTTTATTATGGCAAAATCAATGAGCGCAGGTCTCAGGCTTATCATCTGGACAGCAACCTGTGCACCTAAAGAGAATCCGACCAGGACGACTTTCTTTCCGCCTGCTTTTTCTCCGATCAATTGGATTAATTGTTCTGCACTGCTTTGAATTGAAAATATAATGTCATCATTACTTAACCCGTGTCCAGGCAAGTCTGGAACCATGCAATGATAATGGGCGAAATACTTCACTTGTCTATCCCACATCCAGCCGCTCACTCCGCCACCGTGTAAGAATACCATCAGATAGGATGCACTTTGATCTCCAGATTCCTGAACATGCAAGGCCACACCGGCACACTTCCCTTCCACAAAATCAAATTCACTCCTACTGGTACGTTTCACGCAAGTATTAAGTCTCAAAAAAAGCACCCGTCAGCTTGTCTCTCAGCTGGCGGGTGCCTTATTAATTAAAACTATATAAGCTGAATAAAAGAATATAACCAAAAGCGGGAAGGATCGGAAGGGAATTTTGGAACTGTAGGAGCGGTAGCATCCGCCTTTGTATACGGATTTCCACCGCGAACAGCAGTTATAATCAGGAAATCTGTATACAACAGCGGCCGGAAGTCCAAATATTCTCTGTAGTGACGGCTGAGCTTTAAGTTAGGTTCTTAGATTCAGCTTCTATTTCAGAAGCTGAAATCCTCATCCCGTAAAGGCTCAACGTTCATCGCGCGGACGTAGCCGTTGCCTTTTTTGGAGAAAAAGTCATGCTGCTTGGTGTGGGTGCTGATGCCGTTCTGGACGATCGGGTTGATCTCTTCCTCTGCGAACAGCGGGTCCAGCCCCAGGTTCATCATCGCCTTGTTGGCGTTGTAGCGCAGGAAGGCCTTCACTTCATCTACAAGCCCGATCTGGGCGTAGATTTGCTCGGTATACTGCTCCTCGTTGGCATGCAGCAGACGCAGCAGTCCGACCAGCGTCTGGTAGACATCACGCTGATCGTCTTCGGACAGCTCCTCGAAGATCTCCTGGGCGAGCACGCCGACGTAGACGCCGTGGATGCTCTCATCCCGCAGGATCAGGTCGATGATCTCGCCGCTGCAGGTCATTTTGCCTTGGCCGGCCAGATAGAGCGGGTAGAAGAAGCCGCTGTAGAACAAGTAGCTTTCCAGCAGAACAGAGGCAGCCATTGCCAGATAGAGGTCTTTGGGCGACTCAATCTTCTTGTAATATTCCGAGATGGTCTCCGCCTTGAACTGCAGGAACGTATTGTCCTCCACCCAGCGGAAGATGCCGTCGATCTCCTCGGTCGAAGCAAGTGTTGTGAAAATACTGCTGTAAGACTTGGCATGGATCTGCTCCATCATCCCCATGAAGCCGAGGACCGCCTTGCGCTGCAAGCCGTCCACATGCTCCATAATTTGCGGCATGCCGACGCCGCCCTGGATGGTATCGAGCAGGGTCAGTCCGCCCAGCACCTTCATATAAGAGTCCTTTTCGATCTCGCTCAGCGTGAGCCAGGACATTTTGTCATCGGATAATGGAATTTCGTCGTCGGTCCAGAACTGCATAATATTCTGATTCCAGAACATCAGCGAGTAGTCGTCGTCGGGACGGTTCCAGTTCACGGCTTTGATTGCGCTCATAATGATCTATTCTCCCTTTCTGTACCTGTGCCCGCTCTTAGATGGAGCAGGACAGGCATTCCTCGACAGACAGTTTATTGGTCCGGGTGTAGTACAGGGATTTCAGCCCTTTGTGCGCCGCATACAGGTAAGAACGGGCCAGCTCACGGGTCGTTACATCACTGTTCACATGCAGGACCGTTGAGATACCCTGGTCGATATGAGGCTGAATTTCCGCAATCAGGTCAATCACCTTGAACTGGTCCATCTGGTACGCAGATTTATAGAAGAATACATTGTCCGGACGCAGGTAAGGCATCGGATAGTAGGTGGTCGAGTTGGCATACGTGCGTGTCTCGATCTGTTCTACAATCGGCATTACACTGGACGTGGCATTCTGGATGTAAGAGATGCTCGCAGTCGGCGCAATCGCCAGACGGTAGGCATGGTACAGGCCGTTCTTCATCACGTCATCACGCAGCTGCTTCCAGTCCTCGGTTGTAGGAATGTAGATGCCCTCGAACAGCTCCTGCGCTCTTGCAGTAACCGGACGGTAGTCCGTGGTCAGGTAACGGTCGAAATACACGCCGGATGCATAATCCGATTCTGCGAAGCCATGGAAGGTCTCGCGAGTCTCCGCAGCGATCTGCATACTCTTTTCGATCGAATGGAAGTTCATCGTCATGAAGAAGGTCCGGGCGAAGTCGCGGGCCTGCTCACTCTCATAAGCAATCTTGTTCTTGGCAAAGTAACCGTGCAGATTCATCACACCCAGGCCGACGGAGTGCATCTCTTTGTTCGCTTTAGCCACACCCGGAGCATTGGAGACCGTAGTCATATCGCTGACTGCAGTCAAGGCGAGCATGCCTTCATGAACGGATTCACGAATCTTGCCATGCTCCATCACATTCACAATGTTGAGGGAAGCCAGGTTGCAGCTGATATCACGGCGGATCGCGTCCTGCTCTCCATAGTTGTTAATCTCGGAAGTCTCCTGCAATTGGAAAATCTCGGTGCACAGGTTCGACATCTTGATCTGACCCACATTACGCAAGGCGTGGGCGTTATTGGCATTGCTCTTATTCATAATATACGGATAGCCCGATTCGAGCTGGATCATGGCGATTTTGGTCAGCATGTCGCGTGCGCTCATGGCAACTTTCTTCTTCACGCGCGAATCAGCAAGCAGGGTATCGTACATCACGTCCAGATCCATATCATCCAGATGCGTTCCATACGCCTGATACACAGTATAAGGAGCGAATACATGCAGCGGCTGATTATCCTGTGCGAGCTTGTAGAAGCGGTTAGGCACGATCAGGCCGATAGACAACGTCTTCAGGCGTGTCCGTTCGTCGGCGTTGATCTTCTTGCTGTCCAAGAATTCTAGTACGTCCCAGCCAAAAATATTATAATAAGCCGCACCCGAACCCTTGCGCTGGCCCATTTGGTCCGCGTAGGAGAAGCCGTCTTCCATGAGCTTCAGGACAGGCATGATGCCCTTGGCAGCATCCTCGACGCCCTTAATCGTCTCGCCGCGCGAGCGCAGCTTGGACAGATTGACCGCAACACCGCCGCCGATCTTGGACAGCTGCATGCAGGTGTTCAGTACATAGTTGATCGAATTGAGCGAGTCGTCCATTTCCAGCAGGAAGCAGGAGACCATCTCACCACGGCGGCTCTTGCCGGCATTGAGGAAGGTCGGGGTAGCCGGCTGCAGGCGCTGCTCCATCATCGAGCGGGCCAGCGTGCGGGCTGTCTCCACGTTGCCGCGTCCCAGATGCAGGGCCACCACAGCTACGCGGTCCGGGTAATGCTCAAGGTATTGCTTACGGTCATTGCTTTTGACGGCATAGTCTGTGTAGAACTTGGAAGCCGCCATATAGGAAGGGAACTGGAAGTTATATTCGTGGGCAATCCGGTAGACGTCCTCCATCTCAGCTGCGGAATAACGGTCATACAGGTCCTCGTAGTAATCATTGGCAATCATATAATCGATCTTTGCTTTGGTTGTTGTGAAGGTCAGGCTGCGCCGCTCCACATCCCGCATGAACTCGGCTACCGCCTCCTGGTCCTTATCCAATTGGAAAAAGCCGCTTTCGTCTCTCTTCATCAACATGTTGTTCAGTTCAATATGCCGCAACCCGGTCCACCTCCTGTTTTATGCGCTGTACATCACCAAATGTTCCCGACAACTCAAACTTGCCGACCACCGGTACGTTGTAACGCTGTGCAATTAAATCTGCGCTGTGCGCGTATAGCTCACCCCAGTTTTTGTTGCCGCTCGCGGCGATGCCTTTGAGCCTGGAATGGTTCTTCTCTAAGAAAGAAGCTACCTTCTCTGGAATCTGTCCAAATCCGGTGGTGTATGTAACAAGCACGTAAGGCTCGTCGATCGTCATATGCTCTTCGATTTGAACAGCAGGAAGCTTCAGCTTATTGATGAACCTTCTAACGTTGCCGGTCTTGGAATCGTAAGCAATCAACATGGTCCCTAACCTCCTATAACATGTAGCTATTTCTACTTGACAAATGATGACGGGCAATTTCACTAGATTTATTGGCTTTTCTATTATATACACTATATTTAGTAACGTTTAATCATTTTACTACCATATATTGAAAAGTCAATAGACCCACAGGTCCTTCTAACCCCCTGATTTGCCTATGAAAAAGGGAGAAAACCACGCCCCGCCTGCATTCTATTCTCTTATAATTTATTAGTATTTTTTTTAAGCTTTTTTGTGCGCCGGTGTCCGGCGAGAATTGGGTCCTGTAGAATGGGAAGTTGCCCATTGCAGCCGCTGACGCTCAGCCAACCGGTACCCGGACAAATGTGCAGACCAACCCCCCAAGCGATAAGCCGCTTGGGGGTTGTTGTTTTTTTGCAGGACAGAGCCTGGCGAAGATAAGCTGCAGCTTGCTTGGTGCTTTAGCAGGTGAGCGCACCGTCAGCAGAATGAAACGGACTGAGAAGACCTTATTTCCCTGAAAAACCCTTTTCCGGGACTTAAGCGGACTGAGAATCAGCTATCTTGCTCATTTGAGCCTGAAACAGGCTGTCGCAGGCCAATTAACGGAATCTGAGTCCGCTTAGCCGGCAAATCTGCCCCATTTCGGCAAATAGCGGATTTTCAGTCCGCCTGACTGGCTGAGGTTCCCCGATGGGCTATGGGGCTAAGATAAGCCCCGCCAAGCACTATATTATTCCCCGTGTGAGCAGCGCCGTCACGAACTCATAATATGACTCCGGCTCTCCTCCAGCAGCTCGGCATAATATCCTCCCCGCTGCCGCAGCTCACGTGGATGTCCGGATTCGGCGATCCGGCCTTCCTTCATCGCAATGATAAGATCCGCACCGGCAATCGTAGACAGCCGGTGGGCGATGATCAGCGTCGTTCTGCCGCTGGCGACGTTGTCGATCGCCTTCTGGATCAGCTTCTCTGTATGTGTGTCGATGTTAGCGGTGGCTTCATCGAGCACGAAGATCGCCGGATCATGGGCGATGGCCCGGGCGAAGGAGATCAGCTGCCGCTGGCCGGCAGACAGAGTGCCGCCCCGCTCAGTGACCGGGCCCTCCATCCCGCCGGGAGAGCCCAGCACGAACTCTTCCGCGCAGGAGGCCTGCAGCGCTTCCTGCACGTTCTCCTCGGCAATATCATCGCCAAGGGTGATGTTGTCGCGGATCGTGCCGGAGAACAGGAAGACATCCTGGAGGACAACGGAAATATTCCGCCGCAGATCATCCAGCCGGATATCGTTCACATTGACACCGTCAATCAGAATCTCGCCTTTCTGCACGCGGTAAAAGCCGTTGAACAGACTGATAATTGTAGTTTTGCCTGCACCGGTCTCACCGATGAAGGCGGCGGTCTGCCCTTTAGCAATCACGAAGCTTACATCCTTCAGCACCCAGTCGGCGTCGTTATAGGCGAACCATACATGGCGGAACTCAATGGTTCCGTGCAGGCGGTCCATCGATAAGCCGCGATCCGGCTGCTCCAGGCGGTCCTCCTCACGGATCAGCTCATAGATACGCTCTGTGGATACGAGGGCAGACTGTATGGAGGTGTACTTGTCGGCCAGGTCGGAGATGGGGCCAAAGAACTGCTTGATGTACGTCGTGAACGCAAACAGCACGCCGATCTGCAGGTTGCCGCCGGAGATCCGGCTGATGCTGTACCAGACCAGAATGGCTACGGCCAGACTCTGGAACATATCCGAGGCGGGCTTCAGCACACTGTTGAGCCGGACCTGAATCAGGGTGGTTTTGAAATATTCCCCGTTCAGCTTCAGGAATTGATCCTCTTTTTCCTTTTCTGCGCGGAAGCTTTGGATAACACGCATCCCGGAGATACTCTCAGCAATGAACCCGTTGATCTGTCCAATAAAGTGCTTCATATGGAAGAAGTTCTTTTTGATCCGGTTCTTAATGAAGAGAACCAGGAAGGCCATCACCGGAATCACAGTAAAAGAGACCAGCGTTAAGGACGGGCTGAGCAGCAGCATGGTGTAGATGATCCCCAGCAGCAGCAGGACATCCTTGACCAGCGAGATGACCACATCGGTGTATAGCTCGCTGATCTCAGCGGTGTCGTTGGTGGCCCGGGTAATCAGCCGCCCGGAGGAGGTCCGGTCCAGATAAGGCAGGGGGAGCCGTTCAATGATGGAGAACACTCTGACCCGCAGCTCATGGATCAGGCTCTGTCCCGCTTTGCCGGCAATCAGCGCCTGAAGATACGAGAAGATCCCGCCAGCCGCGGCTACGGTCACATACAGCAGGGCTAAGCCCCCAATCGAATTCAGTCCGCTCTGAGCAGCGCCTCCGATCAGGAAGTGGTCGATCACGCGCTGCAGAATCAGCGGCTGGATCAGAAAAGCGCCATTTACAATCACCACGCACAGACAGGCAAGCAGAAGCTGGAACTTGTAGGGGGAAGATAACCGCAGCAGGAGCCTTACTGCACCAGCTTCGGATTTGTCCCGTCTAGCAGACCTCTCCTTCTTCAAGCTGTTCGGTATAGATGTCATAATACATGCCTCCTTTCTTCAGCAGCTGCTCGTGGGTGCCCCGTTCGGCAATGCGCCCTTTATCCAGTACGATGATCTCGTCGGCTTCCATGATGCCCGATACCCGGTGCGAGATCAGGATATTGCTCTTCCCCTTGCGGGTCTGCCGCAGGCTGTTCAGAATTTGCCCTTCCGTTACCGCATCCACCGCTGACAGCGCATCGTCCAGAATCAGGATGGCCGGTTTCCGGATCAGTGCCCGCGCGATTGCGAGCCGCTGCTTCTGTCCGCCGGACAGGTTCACACCGCGTTCACCCAGCAGAGTGTCATAGCCGTCCGGGAACGCCTCGATACTTCCGGCAATTTGGCTGAGCGCTGCGGCATGCTGCACATCCTCGTCCGTATAGCCGTCTTTGAACAGGACAATATTGTCCTTCACGGAGGCGGCGAATACGAAGGTATCCTGCGGCACAACCCCAAGCCCCTCCCGCAGCGGGTCCAGGGCATAATCGTTGATATCCCGCCCGTCGAGCAGAATGTGCCCAGGCTTCACGTTGAAGAAGCGGAAGAGGAGGGAGGCCAGGGTGCTTTTGCCGGAGCCGGTCCTGCCGATGATTCCCAGCGTGTGTCCTTTTGGCAGAACGAGCGAGATCTCATGCAGTGCCGGAACATCGGAACCTTCGTAATAGAAAGTCAGCTGGCGCAGCTCCATAGATCCTTCCGGCTGAATAGGGACAGCGTTGGGGAGATCCGTGATTTCAGGCTGAACCCGCAGAATATCATTTAATCTTCCGAGTGAAGCCAACCCGCGCTGGAATATCGTCACGATCCGCCCGATCGACACAATAGGACTTACAATCAGACTGAGGTAGCCGTTAAAAGCGACAAAGTCACCAATACTGATCTCCCCCCGCAGCACCATCCGGCCGCCAAACATCAGATTCATGACGAAACAGACGGCGAAGCCGAATTCAATCATCGCAGGAAGGGCGGCGGACACTTTGATCAGATCCAGGTTGGCTTGCTTCATACGGCTGCTCAACTCACTGAATTTCTCCATTTCCGAGCGTTCCTGCACATAGGCCTTAATGACGCGGATGCCCGAAATGTTCTCCTGAACCCTGTCCGAGACGGCGCCGAACTGATTCTGTACGATTCTGAACCGGGTCTGAACCTTGCGGCCGCTGAAGAGCATCAGGAGAATGATGAAGGGGAGCGGGGACAATGTGAGTAGAGTGAGGCTGGGGCAGACTGACGCGAACATGAAATAGACCGAGGAGATACAGATAACAATTCCGTTAAAAGACATCGCCGTAGCCGGACCGAAGGTCATGCGCACCGCTGAAATGTCGTTGATGGCATAAGCGATCAGGTCGCCGGTCTTGCGGCTGCTGAAGAATCCGGGAGAGAGCTTCAGGAAGTGCCGGTACAGCTCCTCGCGGATGTAGCATTCCAGGTTCCGCCCGTTCGCGATAATAATGTTTCTCCAGAGGAAGGTACAGAGGAAGACGATAGCGGCAATCAGCACCATCCAGAAGACCTGGGTCAGCACCTGCCCCGGCTCAAAGCCGTTATTCTTCATCAGATCGACCGCACTGCCAAGCACCTTGGGGAACAGCGTTTGAATGAAGGAGGCGGCGAACATGAAGGCGAAGCCTATAATGTAGCTTAGCTTGCGTGACTTGAAGAACCGCAGTAATACAGATGAATTCATCGGTTTCCCACCTTTACAATACCCTTGTTATAGATAGTGCGCATGTTAAATAAAGAGCCCGGGGTTTACAAAATCACAGCTCCCGCACGGAGTCCCGCTCCACCAGTGTGCTGAGAATGGCGATGTTCTCGGCAGGCTTGCCGGGCTCAGCGATCCGTTTCAGCAGTGTGGCAACAACCGTACGGCATGAATATTCGATATTCAGATCCATCGTGGTCAAAGCGGGCAGCGAGAAGGCCGAGACCTCGGTATTGCCGCTGCTGAGCACCGACACCTCTCCGGGCACTTTGATGTTCTGCTCCTGCAGCTCGCGAAGCAGTTCAACCGCAGTGAAATCATGATCACAGATGAATGCGCTGGGCAGCAGGCCGTCCGCAATAAGTCTGGACAGTCTCAGGGGAAGAGTCTCATCCCGCCCCAGAAAAAGCTCATCATCCACAGGCACCCCGTGCTCTTCCAATGCAGAGGTGATGCCGGTTTTCTTTTCCTTGTTGCGGTAAGCACTGGGATCTCCAATGAAACCAATCCGGCGGTGCCCCCGGTCCAGCAGATATTTGCACTGCTTATAGCCCGCGCCCAGGAAACTGAACCATACACTGTCGTAATCATAGGCCGGTGAATAACCGGTATAGAAAATCAGATTCGGAATCTGCTCATGGATAAAAGAGGCATATTCCAGATTAAACCTGCCGATCAGAATAACCCCGTCGAACTTGAACCCCCGGCTCAGGCGGTAAGGCAGGATCAGCTTATTCTGATTCTCCTTATCCAGAAACTCGATGCTGTAATCGGTCTCCGCCTTCTGCAAAGCGAGCTCAATCCCTTGTACCATGTAGCTGAAATTGCTGTTATCATGCGAATAGGGCTTCTGGTGCAGCACCAGAATTCGGGCAGGCGTATGCTTTTTGGGCTTAATATAGCCCATTTCCGCTGCTTTCCGTACAATGGCTGCCTTCAGCTCGTCGCTGATTCCGGGTTGATTGCTGAGTGCCCGGCTGATTGATACAGGTGAGAGGCCCATGGCCTGGGCGATATGTGTGATCGTTACTTTTTTAGTCTTCAAAAGAATCCCCCGCTTTATCGTGCTGCCGCAGTATATCGCTTCCGGCACTGTTATTATAATCATCCATTCCATAGGAATCTACGATAAAAAACGTAAAAAACAACGTAAAAAATAAATTTTTTTAACGTAAATTTAAGGGCAATCGTGTGCATCTCTTATTCGTAAATAATTTTTGACATCAATATGGGGTTTACTGGGAACCGTATCGGATCTGCTGAGTCTTATTGGGCAAGAGGGGAGAGTGAAGCATGCAAAGTAGAGAGATGCCTTATAGCGTGACCATCGCTCCGTCCATAACCCTGCGGGAAATGATGGAGACTTACGGTTCGGATGTGTGGAACTATGCTTTTTTCTTAACCCGCAGCCGGGAGCAGGCAAGTGATATCAGCCAGGAGGTATTCCTTAAGGCATATAAGAGTGTCGGCAAGTACCGGGGCCAGGCCACCTTGAAAACCTGGCTGCTGACCATCACGCGCAACACCGCGTTCAGCTGGAGGCGGAACAGCTTCTGGCGCAGATTCGCTCCGCTTGGCGACCGGGAGGATACCGGAGAAGCAGCCTTGTCCGCAGAGAAGGAAGCCATCGGCAATCAATATGCGAACCGCATCTGGGAGATCATTATGGAGCTGCCGGATAAGTACAGAGAGGTGCTGGTGCTGGATATTCAGCAGGACTTATCGGTGGCCGAGATGTCCGCTCTGCTCGGCATCGCGCAGGGGACTGTCAAATCCCGGCTCGGCCGGGCCAGAAATAAAGTGAGAACGGCGATAAAGGAGGAAGACCTGTGAAGAAGGAATACGGGGACGAACAAGTACAAGTAATGAGCGGAACGCAGGATTGGTATGGCAAAGCAGGACGCAACCCGCTGGCCGAGCCGGGCTTTACACCGCAGCTGATGGCCAAGATTGAACAGGCTGCCGAGGAGCGTTCTGCGGGAAAACGCAGTCTGCGGTTCGGGCGTATAGCAGGGCTTGGCGGACTGGCAGCGGTCTTGCTGTTCGGAGTGCTCCTATGGCCGTTCGGACAATGGGGGGACAGCAATCCGATGGGGCAGCTGGCGGCGATCTTCAACCAAAGTTCTGGTGCAGCGGCAATTCAGCCTTCGGCATCACCTGCAGCTACTTCTTCCTCATCGCCGCAATCTTACAATCCGCCGATTGGCTCTGCTGAATTTGAGATAGGCGGGATGAAGTACTACATGCCCCTTCCTTTAAACAGAAATAAAGGACTTGCGCGTGCCGTAGAAACGAATGCCGGGATTGTATGGTCGCCTCCACCCCCGATGGTAAATTACAGTAAGCCTAAATACACACATCCTACTGAGCCGTACACCTTGTATCTGTCTCCAAAAGGGCAGCCGGAGCTATCAGAGGCTACCTCTAAGCGGATCTATTCCTTTCCGCTGTATGCGGGAGGTTCGCAGACCTATTATGAGTTGGGCGTAATCTTTGCCGGCGGCGATCATGTGGTTATGACCAGCAGCACATATACGTTAGGCAAGGGCGGAATCAGAACCCCGGTAAAACTCTCAGCCGTTAACGTAACTGCGGCCGCAGCCGGTGAGACCGTTACGCCAGTTGATCTGTTTACTTTGAAGAATGAACACTTCGAATACAGATCTTATCTTGCAATCGATAAAGTGAATGATGATATGCTGCTCGTCTATTATAGCGACAATAGTCATAACGGTTACGACGTCCATGGCCGGCTATACGACATGGAAACAGGCGGAATTCAGGACGTGGTCAGCAAGATCGGCATGGACATTCAGGGGCAGCAGCAGACGGCTACTTATGAAGTGAACGGGACAAAACGTAAAGCGGAAGTAGTGTTCCTCCTCGGCCGGAAGTGGTATTCCGATTCCGAATGGCTGAGTATGTTGAAAGGACAGTGAGTTACACAGCCAAAAAGGAAATTGAGCATCAGGGTTTAATAATGATAAAACTCAACGATGCTGAGTGATGAACAGATTCATGTTACATTGCTTCACTATCGTAGCAGGTGTTCCGGATTGCGCGAGTTGGAGCTTGGTGCTGCCTTAGATGTCGGCTGATGCTTCCCGGGGCTCCGGAGCTGACGCATGCGAGGAGATGCAGGAGGAAACCCGGTAAGATTACGGGGGACCTCTTCTTTTTGCTCCCAAATCCCCAGCTTCGCACATTCTGCGGTTTCCTGCCAAACTCCTGCCCCTTACGGACTGTAAAGCGCTTATTATCTCTATTTGGCACATTTGACCACTCTTGCGGACTGGAGTGCGCTTATTGTTTCCAAATCGTGCAGTTTTCAGGTGATTTACAGTGAATAAGAGCACTGGAGTCCGCAAGCAAGGCGAAATGATGCTTTTTGAGAAAATAAGCGCATCTCAGTCCGAGCCTATCGTGCTGGCTGTGTTTTTAGTACCCTCTACTATCGCCTGCCCGCCGCTAATGCCCCGGCACTATCCGCCCAATTCGGAATCTCTTTCCCTAACCCTCGACACCTCATATTTCCAAATTCCGCGCCCTTAGCTCCATCCCTCTAGATAATTTACTAAAAAAAAGCTATACTTTTTGGTAATATCAGAAAGTAAAGTTTTTCTCCGTTTATCACTAGTAATCTTAGCGGTAACGTAACAACCGGGTTTGGTTCTATATAGAAGAGTGGGGCGGGGTAAATGAAAAAGCTGACCATAGAAGATGTGGCCCAGAAAGCGGGCGTATCGAAAAGCACGGTTTCGCAATTTTTGAATAAACGGTTCAAATATATGAGTGAGGCGACCAGACAGCGTATCGCTGAGGTTATCGATGAGCTGAACTACCAGCCGAATGGACTGGCCCGCAGCCTGAAGCAGAACCGTACGCATATGGTGGGTATTATTGTGGCCAATATTGATTATTCGTTGTCCATCCAGTGTATCCGGGCGATTGAGAATGAGCTGCAGCGCCACGGAATTCAGGTCATTATCTGCAACGCTGACGAGAATGCGGACAAGGAGAATACTTATGTGGAGACCCTGGTCGCCCGCCAGGTGGACGGTCTGATTATTTTCCCGACCGGCGATCTGCCTGCGCCATACATCAGGCTGATTGAAGCGGAATACCCGCTGGTCTTCATGGACCGGCTGGTAGACGGGATCTCGACCCAGAGCCTGCTGCTCGATAACGAGATGGCGGTGAAGACTGCGGTCAAGGAGCTGACCAAACACGGACATGAGGCGGTCGCCATATTGTCACTGCCGCTTGGCCTGAATGCTATTACCCCGCGCAAAGAGCGGATGAGCGGCTACAAAAAAGCGATGGAGGAAGCAGGCCTGCCGCTGCAGGATGCCTATATGCGCAGTGTGCCGCGGGAAGAAATCGCCATTGCGCTGGATGAGCTGCTACGGCTTCCCCAGCCGCCGACGGCGCTGATTGCCGCCAATGATCTTGTACTAGGGGAGATCCTTAAGTACGCGAACCGTAATGCCATTGCCATTCCCGGCCAGCTGTCCGTCATTGGGATTGACGATGCGGAATTCGCCCGGATCTATAATCCGGACATCACTACGATCCGCCAGCCGGCTTATGAGATGGGCATGCAGGCTGCGAAGATTATGCTCTCCCTAATCAACGATGCGGACGGCTCCGTGCCGATTACCTACCGTTTTCCGCCTTCGCTGCAGCAGGGCCAGTCGGTCCGGCCGCCGGTGCTGAAGAAATAAAACGGTTTATATAAAGTTCTGCACGAAAAGGAGCGTCATAATAAGCCGGGTGGCTTATTATGACGCTCCTTATTTCAAAATATAAGATTTCATATGCTGTTTGCTGAATCGCACTTTTTTGGATCAGACGTTCCCGGCAGCTGCGGGAAGCCGTTTACACGCCAGCGTTCATGAATTTCTCCAGCCCGTCACGGGTTGGAAGCCCATCCATATCGCCAGGCGACATTACGGCGAGCGCGCCGATTGCATTGCCGCGCTTCACAGCTTCGGCTACGCTCAGCTTCTCCAGCATGGCGCTGATTACGCCAACGGCGAAGCCGTCTCCGGCGCCGACTGTATCCACAACCTGCTCCACCTTGAAGCCGTCCACATAACCTTCTTCACCGGCGGACGTTTTGTAATAAGCACCTTCAGGACCGAGCTTGATGACAACAAGGGATACGCCGCGTTCCAGATAGAAACCGGCAATCTCTTCCGGAGTATCAAGGCCGGTCAGGATTTTGCCTTCACCGTGTCCCGGCAGGAACCAGTCGCAGCGGGTCGCCAGGTCATTGATTGTATTGACCATGGTTTCTGTGTCCGGCCAGAGGGTCGGGCGCAGATTCGGGTCGAGCGAGACGGTTTTGCCGCGCTGCTTCATGAATTCCATGGCATGCAGCGAGAACTCATGGCAGGAAGCCGAGAGCGCGGAAGAGATACTGGTGACATGCAAATGACCTGCAGAAGCGAAATAATCCTCATTGAAGTCAGCCAGGCTCAGCTTGGAGGCGGCGGAATTTTTGCGGAAATATTCAACCTTGGGATCTCCGGTCAGCACTTTGGATTTGATCAGCATGCCGGTGGAGAACTCCTTGGTCGTTGTAATGCTGTCCGTATTAATTTTCTCTTTATTCAGCGCACCGACGATGAATTGGCCGAAGTTGTCTTCGCCAAGCTTGGTCACATAACCGGTCAGGTGCTCCAGGCGTGACAATCCGGTGGCCACATTGCTCTCCGCACCTGCCAGCGCTTTCGAGAAAGAAGTAACCTCATGCAAGGGGCCGGCTTCATTGGCGTAGAACATGGCCATAGGCTCCCCGAATGTGACTGCATCCAGCTGTTTACTCATTAATAGTTCCTCCTAAAAGTTTTGATAGCATCGACTTCCTGAATTCACTTCGCAAAACTCGCTACGGAAGCGTACGCTTAAGTTTTGATAGCATAAGGCTTCCTGAATTCACTTCGCAAAACTCGCTACGGAAGCGTACTCGAAATGTTTGGTAAGCATAAGCAAAGGTTCAGCATGAACCCCGTATAAAGCTGTGGGATCGAATATAAATTGAAATTATCACATAAAACGGTTTTGTACAATATAGCTTTGCTCATTCAGCGGTCTTATTTTATTAGGAAGTTGCGTCCCTTAAGCTGTAACTCCTTGATATATAAGCTTTTTATGCGTTTATTTAAAGTGTATTTCCGTTGTTCACATAAATATATATTGACTGATGGCAACAATATTATTACTATTTTCTTAGAAGGATAAAGCCTGGTGTTAGTAAATTAGATAAATTAGTTTATCTAATTAAATATTCTTATCAGAATGTACCCAGAGAGGAAGTTTCTAAATGAAGAAAATCAAAGTATTGCAGAACATCACGTCTGTTGGCGTTGTAGCCGTTATCCGCGCGGATAATGCCGATGATGCTTATAAAATGTCGGCAGCCTGTATTGAAGGCGGACTGAACAACATTGAAGTCACCTTCACGACTCCGGATGCAGATGTGGCGATCAAGCGCCTCGTTGCCGAATATGGAAGCCGCGCTGTGATCGGTGCAGGTACAGTGCTCGACCCGCTTACCGCAAGAATCGCTATTCTGGCCGGTTCGGAATTTGTGGTCAGCCCTTCTTTTGAAGAAGATACCGCCAAGATGTGTAATCTTTACGGCATTCCTTATATGCCGGGCTGCATGACGCTGAATGAAATGAAGGAAGCCCTGAAGCTGGGCGTGGATGTGCTGAAGCTGTTCCCTGGCAGTGCGTTCGGACCGGACTATGTCAAGGCAGTTAAGGGCCCGATGCCGCATGTGAACATTATGCCTACCGGCGGCGTGGATCTGAACAATATGGAGAAGTGGATCAAGAACGGCTGTATCGCTGTCGGCATCGGGGGCAACCTGACTGCACCGGCCAAAGAAGGCCGTTATGACCAGGTCACAGAATTGGCTGCACAGTATGTGGCGAAATTCAAAGAGATCCAAGGTCTGTAAGCTGGCAGAGCCGTTCGCGGATCTGAAGCTTTATACCATGTGAAATGTCTTGCCTCTATTGGGCAGGGCATTTTTTTGTCTGCCTGATTTCCCGGATGTGTAAATGATGGAAAAGGGCCGATCAGGGCAATACTTACAACTAGGATTGGGGTGCTGAAGCGCCTGCCGAAATTGATGAGCTTTCCTGAAAGGTGATGCTATGCCGGGCGACGATATTCGCAGCAAGCTGTATCCCACTTTGAATATGGAAGAGGCGGAGTATATAGAAATCCGCTCCGCTGTACACGGCTGCAGGGTGACTATAGGGGCTTTTTATAAGCTGCACCGGAACTATAATCACCCGCAACTTTTTACGCAGGGGGAAGTATATGTGCTTGATGATGATTCCAGGGAGAATTATGCCGTCCTCCTGCTATGCGCAGCTACACTTTATAAATTATAGGGCAGTCTTCATTCGCAGGGGGTTAACGTGCGGGGCTGCCTGCTTTTCATGTCATTTTTGTAACAAACTTCTATAAAAGAGTATTTGAATGATTGAAGCATCCCCTGTATGCTTAGTAAGGATTATGGACCGGTCTGCGGCAGCCGCAGAAAACGGAAACCTGGTCTTCCTTATGGGGTTATTATCCAAGTTTGGTATTCCAAAAATATTGATTACAGGCTTGCAACAAATTCGCAGTCTTGCGCGTCAGTAAGATTGCATAGAGAGGGGGAACCTTCGTGGTGGAGCAGGGACTCATCAGAGCCGCTCAAGCGGGCGATCGCGACGCTCTAATCACCCTATTGCGAGAAATTGAAGGACATGTGTATAAGACGGCCTTCTACATTCTGCATAATGAACAGGATGCTCTGGATGCATCTCAAGAGGCATTAATCAGGGTGTATACCAAGATCGGCTCCTATGAGGAGAAGGCCCAGTTCAAAACATGGGTTCAGCGGATCGTGACAAACATCTGTATTGACAAGTTCCGGAGAACGAAGCCTACTGTTTCTATCGATGAGCACGAAATGGTGTTCCAGGATAATAAGCATAACGTAGAGCGCGAAGTGATGTCGGGTTACCTGGCGGAGGATATCCGCGAGGCGATCGATCAGCTTCCTGAACATCACCGGACGGTGATTGTACTCCGGTATTTACAGGATTTTTCTTACAACGAGATTGCAGACTGTCTGGATCTGCCTTTGAACACGGTGAAATCCTACCTGTTCAGGGCCCGGGCACAGCTGCAGAATAGACTTCAGGAGTATCAGAAAGGTGGTGTGTCAGGATGAAGTGCGCGGAGGTGATGGAATGGATGCACCGCTATTTAGATCATGATCTCAGTCAGGAAGAAATGCTTGAAATGTTCCGTCATATCGACGATTGTCCTTCCTGCGCGGAAGTCTTTGACCGGCTGACGATGCTCTCCCGGCAACTGGAGGAGCTGCCGGATGTGAAGCCTCCCTTCAGTCTGGTCGACTCTATCCTCCCGCAGCTTGAACAGCTGGACCGCGGCGTCCGGGAGGAGCCTGTTATGGTGGGATCTGAAGATCCCAAGATTGTTCCCTTTACACGCCAAAGCACCCGCGGCAAGAAGCCCAAGGGCGCTTCAATAGCAACACGGACAGGCATCGGTGCTGCTGCGGCAGCGGTAATTCTGTTATTCGCCGTCTTCAACATGCCGGAGAGTATGCCGGGGGCAGATATGGATCAGGCGTATAATGCAGCAGGAAGTGAAGCTTCCTCTAAGATGATGACGGGAGCCGCAGACAATGCAGCTCCGGCGGATACAGGACAGAACAACAGCACTGACGGCGGCGCTGAGATCTTCTTCTCAGAGCAAGCCACGGCGGAGCCGAATGCTGAAGAAGGTGCTCCTCTGAACAGTACAGGGCCTGCTGCCGGGGATAGTGCGGATGTTGCAGACAATGCTGACGGAGCGGACGCAGGTCCGGCTCCGGCCAAGGAGCCTCCGGCAACGCAAGCCCCTTCCGCCAAACGCAATGCCACAGCACCGCCGGCAGAGAATTCCCGGAAGGGCAGCAGCGGGAATGATGACCTTGCCGCTGATCCGGCTGCCCAGAGCCAGATATTCATGGGCACGGCCCAGGAGGATGCAATGGCTGATATGGCAGCTCCCGAGGAGGGTGCATTGCAGCCTTCCGCAGCACCGGAGCCTGGAGCAATGGGTCTGTTGCCTGCTCTGGTAGCTTCCCAGCCTTCATGGCCATCCCCGGACGGCCGTTATACGGCTGAGCTGGCCGGACAGCAGGTTGTAATCTACAGCGCTCCTGCAGGCAGTGCAGAGGGAGAACGGGTTGCGCTGAATTCTCTGCCCATGGAAGGGACCTGGGTCTCCGGCGTGTGGTCGGAGGATAGCAGCCAGTTCACCTATGTAACACAGCTGCAGGATGGTACGCAGGCAACGAAGACATACACGGTTCCGGGAGAGACATCAGCACCGGTTCCTTCCGTTGCTCCATCAGCTTCCGCTTCCCCGCAGTCCAGCCCGGTGATTACTCCGGACGCGGCAACGTCCAATAAATAATCGTGAACTGGAACTTTTTAAGCACCTGCGGAATATGCTAGGGTATGAGGACAGGAATTACAGGATTTGCGAGTATCATCGGTATGACCGCCGGATGGTAAGTTTCTAGAGCTTCCCTCTCCGTCGTTTATATAGATGCGCCGCTGAAACGGAGCAACTTTGGCCCTGGCTGCCGAGGTTGCTCCGTTTTTGCCTATATTTGCAGGCGTTTTTTTGTTAAAATGTATGAATGTATGTGTTGTACGTTGTACGCAACCAGGCAATGAAATGGAAAAGGAAGTGGCGGGATGGATGCCAAAACGGCGGCCAAAGACATCAAACAGGGGAAAATTTCACCGCTGTATGTACTGTATGGCAGCGAGAAATTCCGGATGAATGAATTCACGGCCATGCTGGAGGAACACCTGATAGCCAAAGAGGACCGTGACTTCGCGGTGATTCCCTTCGATCTCTCCGAAACGCCGGTGCAGGCCGTCATAGAAGAAGCAGAGACGGTTCCGTTTATGGTAGAGCGCAAGCTGCTGCTGGTGCGGGATGCCGCCCTGTTCACGGCAGGCAAGGAGAACGCCAAGATTGAACACCGTGTAGAGCTGCTAAGCGATTATATGCAGCATCCTGCTGAATTCAGCGTGATTGTATTTATGGTGAACAACGATAAGCTGGATGAACGCAAAAAAATCGTCAAAACAGCCAAGGCCTCCGGCACCGTCTTAGCCTTCAATCCGCTGGGTGCGGAGGAGCTGCTGCGCTGGGTGGAAAAGGGCTTCCGCGACCGCGGCTGTACGGCTGCTCCGGGCACAGCTGAGGTGCTCATTGCAAGTGCCGGAACCGGGCTGCAGGGCCTGTCGGCAGAGATGGACAAGCTGTGCCTGTTCGCCGGTACTGGCGGTAAGGTGGATGCTGCGGCAGTAGAGAGTCTGGTCCACCGCGGCACGGAGCAGAACATATTTACGCTGGTGGAGGATATCGCGAATCTGCGCCTCGATAAGGCACTGAATACGCTCTATGAGCTGCTGAAGCAGCGGGAGGAGCCGATCAAGATCGCTGCACTGATTGCGCGGCAGTTCAGGATCATCCTGCAGGTCAAGGATCTGTCCGGTCTGAGCTATTCGCAAGGGCAGATTGCCTCCCAGCTCGGGCTGCATCCGTATGCGGTCAAGCTTGCGGGAGAGCAGGCCCATAAGTTCGGCAGCCAGCGTCTGCGGCAGATTCTCAGCATACTGGCCGATCTTGATTATCAGATGAAGACAGGTGCAATCGATAAAGTGCTGGGGCTGGAGATGTTTATGCTTCGCCTTGGCGTGTAATCAGGTACAGGTTAGCGTAGCCTAAGAGCCTGTCCGCTCCGCATCCATGCGGGTGGGCAGGCTCTTAGGTTATTCCGGTATAAGAAAAAATAGCACAAAAAAACCTAACCGTATGCAGCATAGCGGTCAGGTTCTTCAAGTGCTCGTTATGATTGTCGCCCGTGGCTTAAGCTTGAGCCTTCAGAGCGTTCAATTTCTTAGCCAAGCGGGATTTTTTGCGGGCAGCCGCATTTTTATGAACCAGGCCTTTAGTTACAGCCTTGTCCAGCTTTTTGGAAGCAGCTTGGAAAGCAGCGTGAGCAGTTTCCACTTCCGTACCTGTCAGTGCTACATCAGCAGTTTTCACAGCTGTACGAAGCGCGGACTTCTGGGAAGCGTTCAGTGCACGGCGTTTCTCGATCGTCTTGACGCGTTTAACCGCGGATTTGATATTTGGCATTGCATTCACCTCCTGGAAGACATTCGAAATCATCATATGATTCACAACTTAAAATAGTTTAGCATGAAGGGTAGCAAAAAGCAACACTAAAAGCTTTTGAATTATAGCACCGGGGATTGTATAAACAGCGGCTTTCTCTCGCACACTATCGGCAATATGCTTAAGGAGGCTGAACTAATAATGGAACTGGATCTTCAGCTGTATTCGGTACGTACGGATTTGGCAGTGGAAGCAAAGGAAATGGCTCAAGCGCGGTCCAATGCGCCCATTCCCGGCGTCAATGAAGAGGTGCAGGAAGCAGATGGCATCAAGGTTACCCGGCTTGCTGTAGCAGACAATGCCGGTTCCCAGGCGATCGGACGGGCCATCGGCAACTACGTAACGCTGGAGGTTCCGGCACTGCGCGGAGGGGATACCGGCCTGCAGCAGAAGGTTTCCACTGTGTTTGCCCGTGAATTTGAGCATTTTCTGGACAGGATCGGCATTAACCGTAACTCCTCCGTACTCATTGTAGGGCTCGGCAACTGGAATGTAACTCCGGACTCTCTTGGGCCGCTGGTCGTGGAGAATTCGCTGATTACCCGGCAGTTCTATGAGTTGGTTCCTGATCAGGTCTCGCCCGGCTACCGGAATGTGAGTGCGATTGCCCCTGGTGTGCTCGGCCTGACAGGTATTGAGTCCAGTGAGGTTGTGCAGGGGATTGTAGACCGTACGAAGCCGGATGTGATTATAGCCATTGATGCCCTGGCCTCCCGTTCGCTGGAAAGAATCAATACAACGATCCAGATTGCCGATATCGGCATCCATCCGGGTTCAGGCATCGGCAACAAACGGCGGGGTCTGACCAAGGAGGTGCTGGGTGTCCCCTGCATCGCTATCGGCGTCCCTACTGTCTGCTACGCCTCAACGATCGTCAACAACGTGCTGGAGATGATGAGCAATCATTTCGGGAAGATGGAAGGCGGCGGTGCCCATACCAAAGAGATTATGGGTTTGCTGGATGATATCTCCGAGCAGGAGCGGCTGGCGCTGGTTAAGGAAGTGCTTGAACCGCTGGGGCATGACCTGATCGTCACTCCCAAGGAAATCGATGAATTTATTGAAGAGATCGCCAATATTGTCGCCAGCGGACTTAACGCTGCACTGCATGAAGCTGTAGATCCTGGCAATGTTGGTGCCTACACGCACTGATCTTCACCGTTCTTCACAGGCCCGCACAGTCTGCCGCAAGGCAGCACTGCCCTGCGGGTCTTCTCTATGTCCTCTCATTCTAAGGTTCTAGCATTACTCTTCCGCTCATAGATTTGGAGTATGAGAGATTACAGAGGGCTTAGAGGAGGACATAACAATCATGAACAGAAAATGGTTTCAGCTATGGAATATTGGCCGGCTGCGGGGAAGGCTGCTGGATGTTCTGTCGCTGGGGAGAACGATGCTGCTGCTGGCCGGAGGTTCACTTGTATTTTTCATGCTGCTTGGAGCCGGCGGATTGGCCGGACAGAAGCTGAACTCTTCACCCATTCCCTCTATGAAGGGCTTGGCTGCTTCACTCTCCAGCGGATTCTTCATGGAGCTGCTGGGCATGGAGGTTCCGCATTTGCCGCAGGGTGAGGAGCCTTCAGCATTCTCGGGCGACAAGGTTACCTCCTTCGTATTCCGGCTGCTCACCAGCGTCGACCCGGGCGATCCCAAAAGTCTGGTATCGCGTGAGATGCCCGGCCTTGCGGCAGATGATCCCTTCCTGCTCCGGGAAGGCTCCGGGGGGACAGGTACGGCAGGGGCGCCTGCGGATTATCATCCCGGTGTCGATGAATTAGCGGCTGGTGGCGAATCAGGAACCGGTGCTGATCCGGGAACGGACCTGGGCACAGGCACAGAGGCGGGGACCAATGATCCGCCTGCCGGAGGCGAAACGGACAACCCGGGCGGAGAAGTTGTGCAGCCGGAGGCTACGCCTGCACCGGATTCAAGCGGTACGGTTACAGACCCTGGTGAGAGCGAAGGTTATTCGGGGAGCGGAGATGCGGAGAACGGTACCGGGGATACCTCGATCAAACGTATCCTAATCTATCATTCCCATCCCCGCGAGGCCTATAATCCTCTGCTTGGCGCAGCGAGCGATAATCCAAGCTCTGCGGTTCCTTCCAAGAATGTAATGCTGGTAGGATCATATATTGCCAAGCGGCTGGAAGCCCGCGGGATAGGAACTGTCCATGCCCAAGAGGATTACGCCACGGAGGTGCCGGATTATAACTGGAACTTCTCCTATAAATATTCACGCATGACTGTGAAATCGGCGATGGCCGCCAATCAGGAAATGAGTGAGCTGATCGATATCCACCGCGACTCGCAGCGGCATGGCAAAACCACAGCAGAAATCAATGGTAAAAATTATGCACAGGTGTACTTCATCCTCGGGCATGCGAATGAGAATTGGAAACAAAATGAGGCCTTCGCCAATCAGATTCATCAGCTGCTGGAGAAAAATTATCCGGGAGTATCCCGTGGCATATGGGGGAAATCCTCAGGAAACGGGAATAATGGGGAGTATAACCAGACACTATCCCCGAACAGCGTGCTGATTGAGGTAGGCGGAATCGATAATTCTGCCGAAGAGCTGAAGCGGACAGCAGATATTCTGGCAGATGCCATCGCGGATGTGTACTGGGCCAGCCGGGATGCAGAGAAGGCGGCGGCGCCTGAAGAGGGCGATGTCAAACTGGAGGGCACGAGCGCGAAGACATCCGCAGGCGGTGCTTCCTGAGCTAATTCACTTGAAAAAGGAGCGGGGAATATGACGCGGTTCGGTAAAAAGCTGGTCATGGTCGGGATATGGGCGGGAGTCGGGCTTCTGGTGGGTCTGCAATTCGGCGGCGGCAGCGGTTCAGGAGTCTCCGGCGTGCTGCCGGGCTGGAACACTATGGCCGGGAATACTTCTTCGGCCGGTGGACAGCTCCCTGCAGGGCAGAGCAGCACAGCGGGAGCTGCGTCTCTTCCGGCCGCGGGTAGGGCTCAGGGCGGGCAAGCCTATGTATATGTGCCGGTTGTCATTGATCCGGCTACCGGGGCCTATAAGGTGCTGCCTGTGCAGCAGCCGGCTGCAGCTGGTACGGATACAGCAGCCGGGACGGTGAGCCTTCCGCAGCAGGAGGTGAAGGACTACACTACCCTCAGTCCTGAGCAGATTCTGATTCCCGGGGAACAGAAGCCGACCGTAGATGTGCTCGCGGACAAGACGGCCGGCCTGCTGCAGCAGGCTTCGCAGAAAAGCATCCGCTGGGTAGTCTCCCTCTTCGATTCATCGGAGGAGTGAAGGAGTGTCCGTGTGCAGCCGGACAGACTTCGAAGGTTAATATGTCATTATGGAACGGTTGCCGTTTAAATTGGAGCGCGCAGCCGTTCCTTTTTCACGGATTCTCCTGTAATTTTTGGCTGCCCCGGGTGTTTCTTTATTTTCCCGCAGCTGGCGGGATTGATGGGTGAAGCCCGTACTGTTATAATAAGAGGATTAACATTAGGCTGTCTGTGGGGGTAAGGAATGACTGACGTTCAGAAACGACAACAACAAATCCGCAATTTCTCGATTATTGCACATATAGACCATGGCAAATCGACACTGGCTGACCGTATTCTGGAGTATACAGGTGCGCTCACTTCGCGTGAAATGCAGGAGCAGGTACTCGATCAAATGGACCTGGAGCGCGAACGCGGTATCACCATTAAGCTGCAGGCTGTACGCCTGACTTATCGTGCCGACGATGGACAGGATTATTATCTGAATCTGATTGATACACCGGGGCATGTCGATTTCACATATGAGGTATCCCGAAGTCTTGCCGCCTGCGAAGGCGCACTGCTGGTAGTGGATGCAGCACAGGGGATTGAAGCCCAGACCCTGGCTAACGTGTATCTGGCACTCGATAACAATCTGGAGATTCTTCCGGTGCTCAACAAGATTGACCTTCCGAATGCCGATCCTGACCGGGTGAAGCAGGAGATTGAGGATGTAATCGGGCTGGATACGAGCGAAGCGGTTCTGGCTTCCGCCAAAGCCGGCATCGGCATTAAGGAGATTCTGGAGCAGGTCGTTAAGCAGGTTCCGGCGCCGACAGGCAACTCCGAAGAACCGCTCAAGGCTCTGATCTTCGATTCCCACTATGACCCGTACAAAGGCGTTATCGTCTATGTCCGCGTTATGGACGGAAGTATCCGTGCCGGTTCCAAGATTAAGATGATGGCAACCGACAAAATCTTTGAAGTTATCGAAGTCGGGGCATTCATGCCGCGTATGACCATTGTGCCTGAGCTGAACATCGGCGATGTAGGGTTTATTGTGGCCGGGATTAAGCATGTAGGAGACACGCGTGTCGGTGACACCGTGACGGATGCCAAGAATCCGACGCCTGAACCGCTGCCGGGCTACCGCAAGATCAATCCGATGGTCTACTGTGGTCTGTATCCGATTGAGACCTCTGATTATAATGATCTGCGTGAAGCGCTGGAGAAGCTGCAGCTGAACGATGCTTCACTTAGCTTCGAGCCGGAAAGCTCCAGTGCCCTGGGCTTCGGCTTCCGTTGCGGCTTCCTTGGACTGCTGCACATGGAGATCATTCAGGAGCGGATTGAGCGCGAGTTCAATCTTCCGCTGATTACTACAGCACCAAGCGTTATTTACCGCATCAAGCTGACTAACGGTGAGACCATTCAGATCGACAATCCGTCGCATTATCCGGAGATCGGGACGATTGACTTCATTGAAGAGCCATATGTGAAGGCAGGAATTATTGTACCGAATGACTTCGTAGGTACAGTTATGGAGCTTTGCCAGAACAAACGCGGCGAATTCGTTAACATGGAGTATCTGGATACGAACCGTGTAACCATTACGTATGAGATTCCGCTGTCCGAGATTGTATATGACTTCTTCGATCAGCTGAAATCGGGAACAAAGGGTTATGCTTCCTACGATTATGAGATCTCCGGATACCGCCAGTCGAATCTGGTGAAGATGGATATCCTGCTCAACAATGAGCAGGTCGATGCGTTGTCCTTCATCGTTCACCGCGACCGCGCTTATAACCGCGGCCGGGTCATCTGCGAGAAGCTGCGCGGCATTATCCCGCGCCAGATGTTCGAGGTGCCGATCCAGGCATCCGTCGGCACGAAGGTGGTTGCGCGCGAGACCGTTAAGGCGATGCGCAAGAACGTACTGGCCAAATGCTACGGCGGTGACATTTCGCGTAAGCGGAAGCTGCTGGAGAAGCAGAAGGAAGGTAAGAAGCGCATGAAGCAAGTCGGCAGCGTAGAGGTGCCGCAGGAAGCGTTCATGGCTGTGCTTCAGATTGAGTAGCAGCGTGCAGGCTCCTTGGAGCTGACAGCTGGATTATAGACCTGCAAGGGAAGCCGTAGGGCTTCCCTTTTCTGGAAATGTTATTTTTCCCGGAGAAACAGGATTAAGATAATAATCAATCGCTTATTTCTCGCAGAAACGGGTGCCGTCCTAAGCAGGGCGGCGCAGCCGTTTCTTCTTACTTTTCAGCAGCAGAGGCTGCAAATAGCTTTTACATTAAATAGAACAAAGGAGACAGCTATGAACACAGCAAACAATGGCCGTCCCCCTGAGGCCGTATATATTCATATCCCGTTTTGCACCAATAAGTGCTTCTACTGTGATTTCAATTCCTATGTCCTGAAGGATCAGCCGGTCATGGAGTATCTGTATGCCCTTGACCGTGAGATGGAGTTGACCGTGAAGAACACGCCTCCCGGTGTAATCAAGACTATTTTTGTCGGCGGCGGTACGCCTACAGTGCTAAAACCGGATGAGATGGCATATTTCCTGCAATCGGTCCGCAGACACTTCCCGCAGTGGGATGAGAATATCGAGTTCTCTATGGAAGCTAATCCCGGCACTACCGATATAGATAAGCTCAGAGTAATGAAGGAAGGCGGCGTCAACCGGGTGAGCTTCGGCGTTCAGGCGTTTCAGAACGAGCTGCTTAGCGGAATCGGCCGTATTCATGATGTGGATGATGTCTACCGCAGTCTGGAGAATGCCCGCGCGGCCGGGCTGGATAATCTTTCGCTGGATCTGATGTTCGGCCTGCCGAACCAGACGGTGGATATGCTGAGAGAGAGCATCGACAAGGCGCTGGCGCTGGATCTTCCCCACTATTCTATCTATAGTCTTAAGGTTGAGGAGAACACGCTGTTCCACACCCTATTTAATAAGAACAAACTTCCCCTGCCGAATGAAGAGGATGAGCTGGCGATGTATCTGCTGCTTATGTCCACCATGGAAGCTGCGGGTTATACGCAATATGAGATCAGCAATTTTGCCAAGCCGGGGCTGGAGAGCCGCCACAATATTACCTACTGGCGCAACGAGGATTATTATGGCCTCGGTGCCGGGGCGCACGGATATGTGGGCCGCCAGCGGCATATGAATATCAAGGGCGTTAATCCGTATAATGAAGCTACGCGCAGCGGGCTGCCCCGTCTGGACAGCTTCCCTATCTCCGAGCAGGAGGCGATGGAGGATTTCATGATGGTCGGCCTGCGGATGCGCGAAGGGGTGTCGGATACGGCATTCCGCTCACAATTCGGGAAGTCGCTGGAGGATATTTTTGCGGGATCGCTGCATAAAATGCTTAAGGCAGGGCTGCTGGAGCAGTCGGGGGAAACCTATCGTCTGAGCAAGCAGGGAATCCTGTTCGGCAACGATGTATTTGGAGAATTTGTCGGTGCTTTGACAGAAGTTTAATTTTAAAATACCCCTTGAATTGTAATTCACTCTGTTGTATATTTATTCATATTAACAACGAGGGGTGAGTCAAAGTGCTTGTCAAAACGGATATGTTCCGCCAGTCTTCTCCTGCGGGAGATCAGCAAGTGATATGCAGAAATGCTACAGTGGAGGATGTAGAGCCGCTGTATCTGATGATAGAGGAATACGCTCAGCGCGGAATTATGCTGCCCCGTTCCAGGCAAGCACTGGCCCGCCAGATCGATCAGTTCGTGATTGCCGAAATCGGCGGCAGATTTGTCGGCTGCGGATCCTTGTTCAGACTCGGAAGCGACCTCGTAGAGGTACGTTCGATTGGTCTGCGGGATGAAGGCAAGGGCAAAGGCGTAGGCTCGATGATTCTGGAGAAGCTGACGGAAGAAGCCAGACGCCAGAAAATTCCGAAGATTATGGCTTTGACCTATGCCGTGGATTTCTTCCTCAGAAACGGCTTCGATGTGGTGGAGAAGGAGATTTTCCCGGAGAAGGTCTGGACTGATTGTGTGCACTGCAAGAAGCAGCATGCCTGCGATGAAATTGCTGTGCTGAAGAGATTGGATTAACCCGGGGGCCATAGGTTCTGCGGCAGCCTATATAATAAGAAACCACTGCCTACGGATCGGAAGCTCCGGGGGGGAGTGGTTTTTTTGCGCGGATATGTGGATGTTACACTTCACTCTATATAGTGAATATTTGGATCTGTGCTGCTGTTGTTGCTTCTAAGCATTCAAGTTGTATAACGTACAACAATTCCGCTTTGCACACACATGCTGTTGACCGGTTACCTGGCATAAATAAGCTTGCGCTGCTGCTCTATCAGCTCGGCCAGCTCCGGAGTGGCATATGCAGAGTGAAATGAAGGGAACATTGTATTATAGGCAATCCTTCTGGTGGACCCGTCTTTCATTTCGATTTCCATCCAGTACAGATTGCCCACCCAGCTCTTGGTCTGTTTGGACAGCTCCTCTTGCGGGATGTACTCCAGCTTGGGGAATTCACGGATAAATATGGCGTTGGCCTCCGGAGTAAAGTCCATCAGCTCTGAACCGTCATTGCCGCTGATGAAACGGACGGTTTGTATTTTGCCCTCGGCATCCAGCAGATCGTTAAGGGTTCTGGCTGCAGGGTTGCTGTACGCCTCATAGAGCTGGTCACCCGCCCAGATTCTCGCCGAAGGTTTATATCCATTCACTTCATAGAGCTGAGTACCTGTCTTCAGATTCGTGGCATCTCCATCCTGCATCTTCTTACGGGGACATCTATGCTCGGTTTTGCTGTAGGTAATCTTGCCGATAGCCTTTCCTTTGCTCAGTCCGCTGAGATCACTATCCGTTTCACCGCCATAGAGGACACCATTCCATTGCAGGACGGATGCATAATCCACATCGTCAAAGTAACACTTGTTCTGAGTTGTTTTCACTGTATAGGCCGTAAGCAACAGCACACATAGGATCACGGCGGATAAGGCAAATAACCATGGTTTCATCAAGCGCATTTCATCACCCCTTGTTCTATCTGACGATGAAGCGGATGAATGGTTGCGGGGGCATATCCGAAATAATGGTTTTATCTTGAAAAAAATGCATCTGCCAGTGCTTTGTGATTTGTGAAACTGACTTGACAATGCCAAGGTCAGTTTGGTATTTTTGTATTAGTGGTTAGCACTCATCTGACTAGAGTGCTAACGAATCGGAGCCACAGCCGATAGGAGGGAATAACATGTTAACTGAACGCCAGAGAATGATACTGAATGCAATCGTAGATGATTATATTCTTTCCGCTGAGCCGGTAGGCTCGCGCAGTATCTCGAAACGCGGCGATGTAGGCTACAGTCCTGCAACGATCCGCAACGAAATGGCTGATCTTGAGGACCTGGGATACCTGGAGCAACCTCATACTTCGGCAGGGAGAATCCCTTCTCATAAGGGCTACCGCTATTATGTGGACCATCTGGTACCGTGGAATTCCGCCGAAACGGCCGAACTGGGCACGATCCGCGCTTTTTTCGCCGAGAAGCTGAATGCGACAGAGCAGGTTATCCAACATGCGGCAATGATTCTTTCCAATATGACGAATTATACTTCCATCCTGCTGGGACCGGAGGTTTTTCATACTTCATTGCGCCACTTTCAGCTGCTTCCGCTCGATGACAACACTGCGGTGGCGATTATCGTTACCAGCACGGGACAGGTGGAGAACAAGATCGTCAACCTTCCTCCGGATATTTCTGTATCCGAGATGGAGAAGGTCGTCAATCTGCTGAACAGCAAGCTGGTGAATGTACCGCTCTATAAGCTGAAGAGCCAGCTCTATTCCGAGCTGGGTGAGGAAATGCAGCGTCACATCTCCCACTATGAAGAATTAATGCAGGTGCTGGACACGGCGCTCGAAAGCGACCATGAACAGCGCATCTATCTCAGCGGTGCAACGAATATGCTGACCCAGCCGGAGTTCAAGGACGTCGACAAGGTGAAGAATATTCTGGACCTGCTGGAAGAGACGCCAACCCTGCTCAAAATGCTGACCCCGGCAAGCGGCGGAACAGGGATGCAAGTGCGCATTGGTACAGAGAATAAGCATGATGCTTTTGCGAACTGCAGTCTGATTACCGCTACCTATTCGCTGGATGGCAAGGCGCTGGGGAGCATCGGCATCCTGGGTCCGACCCGGATGGAGTATGCGCGCGTAATGGGCATTCTGGGGATTCTGTCCCGGGATTTGACAGCGATGCTGGCACACTGGTATAAGTGAACAGAGCGTAATTGATTACGGTGAATGATGATAAGGAGGTGAAGACAACTTGAAAGAGGAAGAGGTTCAGGAAATGAATGAACAGAATGATCCCTCCATAAATGAAAACCAGGCTGCTGATGAGGCGGAAGCTGCAGAAGGCACTGGCACATTTACGGCTGAAGAGGCCGGCGAGGCGGCTTCAGGCAGTGGAGAGGATTTCGGACGGCTGCAGGAGCTTGCGAATGAACATCAGGCGCGCGCACTGCGTGTACAGGCTGATTTCGATAACTTCCGCCGCCGCACACAGAAGGAAAAGGAAGAGCTGGCGCAATATGCGACTTCCAAGCTCGTAACTGAATTGCTTCCGGTACTCGACAATTTTGAGCGTGCATTGGCTACATCTCCGGCAGGCGCGGATTCCGAAGCGTTCACCAAAGGCATCAATATGATTTTCCGGCAGCTGGATGGAGTGCTGAGATCTGAAGGACTTACAGCTATGGAAACGGTAGGACAGCCTTTTAACCCTGAATATCATCAGGCGATCATGCAGGTGGAGAGCGAGGAGCACGAGGAAGGCATCGTGACAGAAGAAGTCCAGAAGGGCTATCTCCTGAAAGATAAAGTTCTTCGTCCGGCCATGGTCAAAGTCAGCATGTAGTTCTGTCTATATAAGTGAGCATTATTCTATGAAGACAATGTTACACCACAATAACAATATGAATGGTTGAAGCCCCGGGCTTCACCTTATGTCTGAGGAGGCAAATTACAGTGAGTAAAGTTATCGGTATTGACCTTGGAACCACCAACTCTTGCGTTGCCGTTATGGAAGGCGGCGAAGCCGTCGTTATCCCGAATCCGGAAGGCGCGCGTACAACCCCATCGGTGGTAGGCTTCAAGAAAGACGGCGAGCGTATCGTCGGCGAGACAGCTAAACGCCAGGCAATTACGAACCCGGACCGTACCATCGCTTCCATTAAGCGTCACATGGGTACGAACCACAAAGAAAGCATTGACGGCAAAGACTACTCCGCACAGGAAATTTCGGCGATGATTCTCCAGAAGCTGAAATCCGATGCTGAAGCCTATCTGGGCCAGACAGTAACCCAGGCCGTTATTACGGTTCCTGCATATTTTAATGACAGCCAGCGTCAGGCTACGAAGGATGCGGGCAAAATTGCCGGTCTTGAAGTTCTGCGTATTGTCAACGAGCCAACGGCAGCAGCACTTGCTTACGGTCTGGAGAAATCCGAAGACCAGACGATCCTTGTCTATGACCTTGGCGGCGGTACATTCGACGTATCGATCCTTGAACTGGGCGACGGCTTCTTCGAAGTAAAAGCTACCAGCGGTGACAACCGTCTGGGCGGGGATGATTTTGACCAGCTGGTTATGGATTATCTCGTGGCTGAATTCAAGAAAGAGCAAGGCATTGACCTGAGCAAAGACAAAGCGGCTGTACAACGTCTGAAAGACGCTGCGGAAAAAGCGAAAAAAGAGCTGTCCGGCGTACTGACAACTACTGTATCGCTGCCGTTCATCACGGTTGTTGACGGAGTGCCACAGCACTTGGAGGTCAACCTGACCCGTGCCAAGTTCGACGAACTGACTGCAAGCCTGGTAGAGCGTACGCTTGGACCAACCCGTCAAGCGCTTAGCGATGCCGGCATGACGCCAGCTGATCTGAACAGAATCGTGCTGGTCGGCGGTTCCACACGTATTCCTGCCGTACAGGATGCGATCAAGAAGCTTACAGGCAAAGAGCCTCACAAAGGCGTTAACCCGGATGAAGTAGTAGCCCTTGGTGCTGCTGTTCAAGCGGGCGTGCTGACTGGTGATGTTAAAGACGTGGTCTTGCTTGACGTAACTCCGCTGTCCCTGGGTATTGAAACTGCAGGCGGCGTATTCACGAAGATGATCGAGCGCAACACTACGATCCCTACAAGCAAATCGCAGGTGTTCTCGACCTTCGCTGACAGCCAGCCGAGCGTGGAAATCCACGTACTGCAGGGTGAGCGCCAGATGGCGAACGGCAACAAGACACTGGGACGCTTCATGCTGAACGAGATTCCACCGGCACCGCGCGGCGTACCGCAGATCGAAGTAACCTTCGACATCGATGCCAACGGTATCGTTAACGTATCTGCTACGGATAAAGGCACCAACAAGAGCCAGAAGATCACTATCACTTCTTCCAGCGGCTTGAGCGATGCTGAAGTAGAACAGATGATGAAGGATGCCGAGCTGCATGCTGAGGAAGACCGTAAGCGTAAAGAACTGGTAGAAGCGAAGAACAACGCTGACCAGCTCGTATACTCCACGGACAAAGTCATCAAGGACCTTGCTGACAAAGTCGACGCTTCCGAAATCGAGAAAGCCAATGAAGCCAAAGACAAAGTGAAGGCTGCACTGGAAACCGACAATCTGGAAGAAATCACTGCCGCTACAGAGGCGCTGAATGAGATCGTACAGCAGTTGTCCGTGAAGCTGTATGAACAGGCTGCACAAGCTGAGCAAGGCGCTGAAGGCGGCCAGGGAGCTTCTGAAGGCAATGCCAAGAAAGACAACGTGGTAGACGCCGATTACGAAGTGGTTGACGATGAGAAGAATCAAGGATAACCTTAAACGATAAGTTTCTATTTGGTGAGAGGGGAAGGTCAAAACCGGGGCATCCCGTGTTTTGGCTTTCCCTTTAAAATGTAAGGGTTTATGGGTTTCCCGTCATAAATTTCTTCTTACATTTCTCGAAGAAACGGTGCCGTCCCCGCGGGACGGCGTAGCCGTTTCTACTTGCCATGTTAAGGGCAGAAGAATAACGATGTACGGAGGTGAAAGCAGTGGCAGATAAACGCGATTATTATGAGGTTCTGGGCCTCGGTAGAGATGCTTCAGACGAAGATGTGAAGAAAGCGTACCGTAAGCTGGCGCGCCAGTATCATCCGGATGTGAATAAAGCGGGCGATGCAGAAGCCAAGTTCAAAGAGGTTAAGGAAGCTTACGACGTCCTCAGTGACGGGCAGCAGCGGGCTCGTTATGACCAATATGGACATATTGATCCTAACCAGGGCATGGGCGGCGGCTTTGGCGGCGGCGGCGGAGATTTCGGCGGTCTTGGCGATATCTTCGACATGTTCTTCGGCGGCGGCGGACGGCGTGATCCGAATGCACCGCAGCGCGGCGGCGATTTGCAGTATACGATGACCATTGAATTCAAGGAAGCGGTATTCGGTAAAGAAACCGATATTACCATTCCGCGTACGGAGACCTGTGATACCTGCTTTGGCTCCGGTGCCAAACCTGGAACGAAGCCGGAGACCTGTTCCGTATGTCACGGCAGCGGCCAGCAGGAATTTGTGCAGAATACACCGCTTGGACAGATGCGTAACCGCCGTCCCTGCTCCCATTGCAGCGGCACCGGCAAGATCATCAAAGAAAAATGTACAACATGTGCAGGCCAGGGCAAGGTTAAGAAACAGCGCAAGATTCATGTGCGCATTCCTGCCGGTGTCGATGACGGCGCACAGCTGCGCATGACCGGTGAAGGCGAAGGCGGCACACGCGGCGGCCCGGCCGGAGATCTGTACATTGTCTTCCGCGTCAAAAATCACGATTTCTTCGAGCGCGAGAACGATGATATTATGTGCGAGGTTCCATTGACGTTCGCTCAGGCGGCGCTTGGTGACGAGATCGAAATCCCTACCCTTACCGAAAAAGTGAAGCTCAAGATTCCTGCAGGCACACAGACCGGAACCTTCTTCCGCCTCAAAGGCAAAGGTGTTCCGCATCTGCGCGGCAGCGGAGTCGGCGATCAGCATGTCCGCGTCATTGTGGTCACGCCTAGCAAGCTTAGTGATGAGCAGAAGGACCTGCTCCGCCAGTTCGCCTCCCATAATGGAGAGAACACTCATGAGCAGGAGCAATCTTTCTTTGACCGCGTGAAACGTGCGTTCCGCGGGGACTGATCTTCATAAGTGTATTATTCCTGCGGCCCTACGGAGCCGCATAGCAGCGCCCGCCTCCATGGAAATTGGAGGCGGGCGTTTTTTTCTCCTTAATTCAACGATGCCGGTTATTTGTTATTTCCCAATGAATCATTCCATCCTTTATACTAACTCTGGTCATTTCCAATTTCTCCAGAACTTTAATGGAAGGAAGGTTATCTATAAGGCATTCTGCCACAATTTTTTTCACTTGTCCTGAGGAGAATGCCCATTCCATAATTGCTTTCACCGACTCTGTAGCTATCCCCTTATTATGCATGTCCTGAATTATTCCATATCCGATTTCTACAATTCCTTTTATATCCGGTCTCCCTTTATATCCAATGTCTCCGATAATTTGGTTATTGTCAGCTAATGTTACAAACCACACTCCCCAGCCCAGCAGTTCAGGGTCTTCCTCAAGATGAGCTAAATATCCGGCGGTATGCTTCCCGATAGGGTATGTTTCAGATACCTTCTTGTAATTTTGTTGGTCAAATGCAGTAATGATTAGCCGTTCAGTTATGATTTGCAGAGTTATTTCCTCCTCATGAATTAACTATTGTTCCGTTAGCTTAGCTTTCTGGTAAGCAGTATTTTCAATGGTGTGATTTAAGCCGTTTTATCCAATTAAGTATCCCGGCTGCTCCAAAACATCTAAATTATCCGCGGTATATGTTCTTTGCCGGGCAGAGGCTGGCGAAAATTTTGGGCATGAAAAGGGCTGCGACAGGCCCATTAGCGGAATCTGAGTCCGCTTAACCAGATAACCTTCCAGATTAGGGAAAATAGCGGATTTTCAGTCCGTCTGATTAGCTGAGGGCCCAGATGGGCTGTAGGAGGCCCTTTCGATTCCCCTTTTTGCCAATTCATATCTGATATTATTCTAATTGGATCCTATCCTATAGGGGCGATATAATTTGTCTATAATTAAAAATTACTGCCTGTTGGCTGAATTTATTGTCTAAGTCACCTGGCAAAGAGGCAGGCAAACTCGGGTTTGTTTTCCTTAACGATTTGAAATCAGCACAAAGACGGCGGCAGCATCCACAAATCAGGATGCTGCCGCCGCTTTAGTAGGGCATATTAGTTACGACACAGATTACTTGTCTTACTGTTTACGCAGATCCTCGAGCACACGCTCCAGGATGACAGCAGCCTGGGCACGGGTCAGGGTACCCTTCGGGTTAAAGGTGTTGTTGCCTACACCTTGGAGGTAACCTTTGCTTACTGCATAAGCGATTGCGTTCTTGGCGTTAGCCGAGATAGAACCTGTATCCTTAAAGGTCAGCGCAGAGGAAGTGACATCGGCACCAAGTGCCTCAGCCAATATTACCGCTGCTTCTTCGCGGGTCAGGACATCACGGGAGCCGCTTTCCTTGATGTGCGTTGTCCAGGTGTCACCTTTGCCAAGCAAACGGTCGAACAGGGTCAACAGTTCGGCCTGATTCAGGCTGTCAGCAGGCTTGAAGCTGGCGGTAGTTCCTTTACCGGCTACGATACCGTGAGCGGCAAGAACTTCGACGGCATCCTTGGCCCAGTGTGTGCCGATATCGGAGAAGCTGGTATTACGGGCGGCAGCAGTGTAGGTGCCGTCACCGGTAATGCTGAACTGCAGCAGGCCGTCTGCAGGAATGGTGCCTGGCTGCAGATAACTCCATGAGTTTTCAGCAGATTCTTTATAAGCCCCTGTCTTGCGGACATCCTTCAAGCCGTCAGGGTTCAGGGCAAGCTGTACAAATACAGGCTTGCTTGTGGTCCAGCCGTTCTTGAGGGTCAGTGAGGAGGAGCCGATATCAATACTTCCAGTACTGCCGCTTAGCGGAGCGGTATCCGCTTCCTCATGCAGACCGAGTGTGACGGTTAGGCCACTGGCGGTAATGAAGTCCGGAAGTGTGCCAGCCGGAATGGTTAAGGAGAATCCCTTGCCGTTCAGACTGAGTGCACTTGCGGAACTCTTCAGCTTGTCCGCCTGGGCAGGTGTGAGCACAATGCTTACTTGTCCGTATTTGGAGAAGTCTACATCAGTGATGCTCAGTACGACATTGTTATTCACCGCACTCTTCAATGCCGCATCCAGAATGGAGTCGGAAACAGCCAGGCTCGCTGTAGGCTTACCACCTGCAGGATCAGCTGTTACAGTAAGCTGTCCGGAAGCCGCAGTAGTGCCTGAAGCCGGAGGTGTTGTAGCAGCAGGTCCTGATGAGCCGGGATTGCTAGGTGTTACAGGGTCGACAGGGGCAGTGACTACTACGCTTACAGTCGACAGGCCTGCCGGTACTGTAGCCGAGTAGCTGTCACTCCAGATCAGAGCATCCGAGACCTTGAAGGTATAAGTTCCGGCGGCTGTTGGTGTGAAAGTAAACTGTCCAAGTGAACCGTCGCCATTACCAAGGTATGCTCCATCCTTTACGTGAACGCCATATTGCAGCACGTCCTGTCCGTTCTCAAGATGAATAAGGTCAGTGAATACAGGCAACTGCTCGCCCGGGAAGTTCTCTTCTTGATAGGTGGCTAACTGTACGCTTGGCACTACAGTTGGTTGCTTCAAGGTGTCGTTGTACCAAAGATTGAAGGTAGCGCCATAAATACCATATACATTGTCGGTAACCGTAAAGCCAATATCTACGGTAACCGGTTGACCGACGACGGCTTGTGTTGTAGATATGGCAGGTGTTACCTTAGTGCTGCCCGCATCAGTACTATAACGTAGCAGCTGTGCATAATCTTCGTCTGCCGTGCCGTTGCCGGCTACGTCATAGACGTAGATATAGTATTGGTTCAGTCCCTCGGCTACTGGAGCCTCAATTTCAAAATATCCGGTCGGATCAATATATCCGTTAGCCTGCAGTACCTCGCCGTCAGGGCTCTCGAAGACTGCGGAAGTTCCGAATATATTATTGGGATCTTCACCCTCGGCAACAAGTTCAAGCAGCAGGTCCTCAGCGATATATCCGCTAATTGTTGCACTTCTTGGCTCATCAGCGTTATCCCGTGTATGTTCGGTTACAGTCAGACCGGTAACAAGCGGTGCAGTTGTATCCACAAAGATAAAGATGGCCTGCTCGTCCAGACTGGTTGTGCCGTCGATAACCGGTGTGATCGAATAGATTCCATCAGGGAGCTTGACCGAACTCTTGGTATTCTGGTCGATAACGGACCCATCCCAATGCAGTGTTTCATACAATCCGCGATAATATTTCTCCCCAGTGGCGTATACGTCACCGACGACGGTTCCTGTGTAAGCATTAGCGACTTCGATATGCAAGCTTTCTACAGGTTCGTTGACGGAGAAGGAGAAGTCTGTCTCATCCAGAAAGCCGTCACCATTTGGCGAGATAATATCTTCGCCAATATAGAGTGCAGTAACGGTATCCGGCTTGTATTTGTCACCTACCACTACACCCAAAGGAAGGGTTAGTATTTCAGGTGTGCCCTCGGCATCTTCTTCCGTAAGTGTTAGCAGAGCCTCATAAACTCCAGGAGCGGCATTGGCACCGATAGTTAACGAGACAGGGAAATTTTGTTCGCCGCTGACAGAGAGGCCGTCCAAGCCAGGAACATCAATACCCGCATGTCCGGTGAGCCAATTAACCTTGACGTTGAAGGTCTTTGGTGAGCCGGAAAGGGTATCCACATAGACCGTCTTCGTCACAGTACCTGCCGATTGAAGTCCAAAGGACAGGGAGCCTGTATCATATTCGACTTTGTCTATGTCCGGGCGGCCTGTATCCAGAATCTCAGAGATTCTGGCAATGGAATCAGCATCAACCACCTTAGACAAATCGATAAGTCCCGCGCCTTGCTCGTATATACTGTAATATTTGCCTGCACGATCCTTAAGAGGAGTTGCGCTGTTAGTTAAGAGAACCTTAACCTGATCCGGCGTCAAATCCTCTTTCCAGTCCAGGAGAAGGGCGGCAGCCCCGGCCACATGCGGGCTTGCCATGCTGGTGCCGTTGAACTTGGCGTATCCGGTTGAGCTTTCCCAGTCCGGAACCGAAGAATTCACCCCTACGCCAGGAGCCAGGACATCCGGTTTAATATTGAGTTCAGGGAGTGCAGGACCACGCGAACTGAAGCCGGCCAGCCAGTTGTTGGTATCCCAAGTAATTTTGAAATCAACGGTATTACGCTTCGCTTCAAGCTCTTTTTTAATTAAAGCTCCGTCGGCTTTGGTGATGCCGTAGGTTGGAGCGCCATGAGAATCAATAGCCATATTCAATTCGCCTTCAGCGTTATTGGCGATCAGCAGGCCTATGGCGCCAGCTGCCTTTGCGTTAGCGGATTTTAATACAAAAGTAATGCCGCCGCCGCGGTCAACGAGAGCTATTTTCCCTTGGACACCAGCCTTGGTATAATCCTCTACCGTACCACCCAGTCCGGCATAGACAATTTCTTTGCCGACGGCTGTATCAGGAAGGGGTTCAGATTCCGCTGCCCAAAGGCCGTAGATATTATCCACTGCACCAACTTTAAATATATTAGCGAAGGCTGGAGTTGTAGTAGCACCTACAGAGATTGTCCGATGTGCACCTCCAGGCGTGCCTACAGTTTCCGCGTTCGGCCCGGCGTTGCCCGCTGCAAGTACGACTGTAACGCCTGCCTTGGCAGCATTATCCACGGCAATGGCATCCGGCGAATACTGCTGGTTCACATCAGAACCAAGCGACAGGTTAATGACGTCGACTCCTTTTTCCACCGCCAATTCGATACCTTTGATAACATCGGCTGTTGTTCCTGAGCCGTAAGGTCCAAGAACACGGTATGCATAAATATCCGCATCCGGAGCAACACTGTGGATTATACCGGAAACATGAGAACCATGTGCAGTTTCATAAGGGTTTCCGTCTTTGGGGAGCATGCCCTCTTTGGGAGCAGTTTCCCAAGGTTCATCGTCCTTATCAACGACGTCATATCCGCCTTTATATACTTTTTCACCATTACGTTGAAGATAAGGATGATTGAAATCAATACCTGTATCAACAACAGCTACCTTGATACCATCGCCAGTAGCGCCCTTGCTATATAAAGCATCTGTATGAAAAATATCCCCGTTGCCCACTGTCTCTTGCGCTGATCCTCCTGAACTTGGAGGCGATTCAAGATCGGTTTCTGTTTCCAGAGCATGAACAGTCTGGTTAGGGAACACAGCCTTTACACCCGGTAGCGCAAGCAGCTTGTCTACCTGGTTGCCAGGAAGTGTCACTTCATAACCATTGAAGACCTCGGTATATTCATTTCCTGTCACTGCGCCGATAAGAGCGGCAGCCGACTTGAAGTTGCTGTGCTCAGCCCGCAGAATGTTGTGCTGCAGCGAAGGAGCGGCACTTTTTTGAGTCTGGTTCGCTGCAACTTTAATAGGGTCGTTCTGTAATTGCACAATGAAGGTGACAGGTGCTGAAGAAGTGCTTGTACCGGCATAATTCTGCGGCTTTACAGTTGAAGGTTTGTAATTCTGGATGAACTGCTTTAAAGTTTCCGAGGATAAGTCCAGCTTAGAATTAAGAGAAACGGGGCCTTGAAGGTCCGGTGCTGCAGGTAAGAAAGTGCCCGTACTGGCATAAGAGGCGGAAGGAAAGAGTAGAGAGATGGCTAAGCTTGTACTTGCTGCACCTATGCCTAATTTTCGAATGGAGCGTTTGAACATTTAATATCCTCCCCAGTAGTATTTAGTTTTAATTTCTGCAACCGGTTAAATCCGTTCTTCCCCTCCTATGTTTCATATTGGGTATGAGACAAAAATAAATTGTGAAAATTACATTTATTTTACAGTCGATTTACAGATTGGAATATACTACTTTAGTACCATATTACGGTAAAGTACTGAATAAATTGTCGAAATCCGATTAATATACTGGGCTATTGAAAAAAAAGCATAAAAATGGCGTTGCCAAGACAACATAAACATGTACAACTAAGAGCTTGAATCTCAAGAGAGCGGGGATACGGTCTTGGAAAGATATATACTGGCGTACTTTAGGGCTCCGGAGGAAGCGGAAGGGGTCTCCCGCAAGCTTCAGGCGCTGCGGGTAGAAGAGGTTTCCATTGACAGATTCAGCAGATTTGGCGGAAGCGGGCTGCAGTCCGGAGTGAATCCGGTCACCGGCAATTTGGCAAGTATGGATTCCATGACCGCTGTCAGTGAGCATACGGGCATCCTCTCTGCATCGCATACGAGCGGCAGCGGGATGAGTCACGGCGGGGATGGCGGACCGACAGGCAGAAATATTCTGCTGACTGTAATTGTAGAATCGGCTATTTACGATCAGGCGCTGTCACTCATTGAGGAAGCCGGCGGGATGATTTGATTGTCAGATAACACTACTTGGGAGGCTGATTAAAGGTGGACAGAGAAAACTCGAAAATTTTCTCCAAGACGGAAAAGTTGAAGATGCTCTATGAGGCAAAGGCAGAGGATGTTGAATTCTCAGCGGCTGAAGCGGACCACGATGATATAGAGGCAATGGATCGCTCCCGGGAGGCTGATAAAAGACAGCTGGAGGAGATTCTGAAGAAGGAATAGCGGAAACCTTCCTTATAATGTGAGTTTGATACTGTTGCCAAAGATGCCCCACAGAAGTGGGGTGTTTTTGTGCGCAGCCGTGTATAATGAAGAGACATGCCAAACCGGGAGGGTACTGAAGTGGATACTGTTATTTTATGGATTGGACTGGCGTTGCTGGTTGCGCTGCTAACCTTCCTGAACCAGAAGCAAGTCTATTCTTCCAAAGTAAAAAAGGCTTACCGGGAGCTTCGGGAGCTTACCGCGAAGGTCCGCACCGGACAATCGGAGGCTGCTGATCTGGAAGGCTGGGAGACTTCACTTGCCGAAATGGAGAAGCACCCTAATGAGTTCAATAAGCTGGAGAATGAGATTGGTCTGCGCCGGGCTTTCGTCCAGTATCTGGAGCGCCATTATCCCCAGGATGCCAGGCTCCCGGATCTGCAGGAAGCGGCTGCGTACCAGAAGGATAGTGTATGGGGAATTAAGATCGGGGATTACGGACCCAGAAAATAGTGCGGAATCTGTACATATATGAAGAAGGCCACATCGGTTGATTTCTCACCAGACGCATAACCCCATTCCAAGAAAGATAGTCCCATTCTCCGCCAGCCGGGGGTGGGGCTTTCTGTATAGCTGGACCGTGACTGGCATCGGGAAGCCTTCCTTGTGCAGCTGCTTCATTTAAGCTGATTTTTTTAATTCATTAATATAATCCAAACTGCCCGGATATCCGTTAATATGAGTAAAGCGAAGAATACCAAAACCAACAAAAAGCCGGATAAAAATTGAGATTTATAGGGAGTAGTCATAATGGAGAATCTATCAGCCCAAGTAGTTACAGACGAACTGGTTGTCAAAGCTTTGGAAAAGAATCTCGCATTGATCCGATTTGATCTGGACCGCCGGGTAGCGTATGTAAATGAGGTGTTTGCCGGTTCGATGAAATACAGGGTTGAGGACATGTATGGAATGCAGCACAAGGAGCTGTGTTTCCCATCTTTCGTGAACAGTCCCGGCTATGAGCTATTCTGGGAGAACCTGTTTGCGGGCCGGAGCTTTCAGGATAAAATCGAACGGATGGACGCGGACGGGGAATCAGTCTGGCTTGAAGCCACGTATATGCCGGTGTTTGATGAGACGGATACGCATGTCATTGGCGTGTCGAAGGTGGCGACCAATATCACGGGCAGACAGAATAATATGAACCGTGTAGTGGAACAGATGCAGGAAATGGCTGACAGCCTGAATCAGCGTGCGGAAAAAGGAATTGAGCGCAGTCAGGATCTGCTGGTGAGTATTGATAAAATTGCCGAAGTCTCGAGCGAAAATACCGATACACTGCTGAATTTGCAGACGCAGGCAGCGGCCATTCACGGCGTTGTGCAGACAATCCGAAATATTGCGTCACAGACCCACCTGCTTGCGCTTAATGCGGCTATTGAGGCTGCTCATGCCGGTGAGTTCGGCCGGGGATTCGACGTAGTGGCCAAAGAAGTACGCAAGCTGTCCGCAATGGTTCAGGATCAGATCACGGAGGTTCGCGACAGCGTCCAGGCCATCACAGAGGAAGTGGGAAGAATATCTAACGGACTTAACCTGGTTCAGGAGAATGTGGGTGTGAGCCAGCAGCAGATTCAGGTAGCCCTGAATGAATTCACTTTGATTGCATCTTCCGCACAGGAACTGGACAATCAGGCGCGTGAAGTAATGAACATCGTCTGACGGTTGCTTTCTCCGAATACTGTTCCAGTTCCGCATAGAAGTTCCTTTTACAGCATGTATCCCGGGCATTTACGTGGAGACATGCTTTTTTTGCTTATTGTGAGTAGAAAATGAACCTTTTGAAGCCCCCGGTTGTTATATAGGGTAGTCCAAACAAGAAAGGAGGCATGCTCAAGTGGGCAATAGGGAATTGTTCCAAACCTACAGTAAAGAGGTATACCGGACCTGCTACTATATGGTGCACGATGCTGCCGATGCTGAGGATCTATGCCAGGAGGTATTCATTACCCTTTTCCGCAGCCAGTGGCAGAACATAGATCATTTGAAGGCCTGGATTATGAAGGTCACGGTTAATACCTGCCTGAATCACTTGAAACGCAGGAATAGCCTGCAGCAGAAGCTGATGGCTAATCTGCATTTGTTCAAGGGGAGTCCGGAGCCCCCGGTAGAGAAGCTGGCGGAGCAAAAGGAAACGAAGCTGGAATGGGCCGGATATATGTCCCGTCTTCCGGTAAAGATCAGGGCTGTACTGACACTGCGGTATATGCATGATTTCAGTATGGATGAAATTTCCGGTATGCTGGCTATTCCGCTGGGAACGGTCAAATCCAGGCAGCACAAGGGGCTGCGCCTGATGAAGAAAATTCTGGAGGATACGGGAGTTCAGATTATAGCTAAGGAGGAAGAGCAGTATGGACAGAACCGAAGCACTGCTAAAGCGTCGCTTAAATGACGATAACGAGATTCTGTATCCTGATTTTGAGGAGATGTGGGGACGGATGGAGCAGGCCGGACATGCTGGTACAGTAAGCAGAACCGATGCAGGGGCTCCCGCTCCGCGCCGTCACCGCAGCTGGCGCAAGTTCACCATCGCTGCTTCGCTCAGCGCCCTGCTGGTGGCTGTACCGGTATATGCTGCTGTGCAATATGACTGGGGCATCCTGCTCAGAGATAGAGGCGGTGTACAGGCCGCGCTGGCGCAGAATCTGGGTCAGCCGCTTGGACAGACGATCACTAAGGATGGAGTAACCCTGACGCTGCATACGGCGCTCACCGATGAGAACCGGACGGTGATTCTGTACAGTCTGGATGTCGGTGCAGACAGGGAAAGCGGAATATGGAATATCCAAGGCATGTCCCTTAAGGATGCAAAGGGGAACGGCGATGAAATGGAATACAATTATCAGCAATGGGACGAGAAGAATCAACGGTATAACGGGTATTTCGAGTCGAATTGGACGCCGGATCAGGAGACGGTCAAGGTGAGCCTGACGGCAGAGAGAATCGAGTCGTATTCACAGCAGGAGGTCGATCTGAACCTGGATACCGATTCACCGCAGCAGCAGAGCTTCCCTGTGAACCGGGATGGACTGGAATCCTTCAGTGTTCAGCCCTTTAAGGAGGGGAATGAGCGTCTGATGCTGTCCACGGCGGCAGTCTTTAATAATTCGGAAGCGAAGGACTTAGCTTTCCCGCAAATCATAGCCTATAGAGACGGAGAGCTTGTCAGGAATTCTCAATCAGGTGCTTTTGGCAAGCCGGGAGACAACGGGGAATACACCTCGCTTCAGTATTATAAGCCGGATGACGTCCCCAAGGCTGATACAGTGTATAAGCTCAGTTATACCAAGCTGGAACGCAATATAGACGGCCCTTGGACGTTTGATCTGGAACTGAGCAAGAAGAAGATGGCAGACGCCACAATCAAGACGGCGCTGGATCTGCCGCTGGAAGCGGGAGACACGGATAACAGGATTGAGCAAATGGTAGTCACGCCTACGCAAATTCGTGTGTCCGTCCGGAGCAAAGCTAAATTCGCTGAATTGCCGTATGTTAATTATACACTCGAGGTGGACGGCCGGAAGCTGGAAGGCGGAGCATGGCATTCGACAACCGGGGACAGGGAGCTGACAACCCTGCGTTTCGAACGGCCGGCAGATCTTGAGATTATAAAGACGACGCCAATGACACTTGTAGGGAAATATAAAGTTACCCGGCATGGGGACGATAAGGTGCCACTCCAATTGACCAATATCTCCAGCGAGAAGCAGACGCTGATCCGGGAAACCGGTGGTTATCCGGTACAGTGGACCTACTATATGCAGGGCGCAGATCTCTATGTGGAGACGAAGAGCGATGATCCCCATTTTGGCGGCGTGAATCAGACTCATATCGGCACAGGGAAAGACCGGATCTTAGGTAAAATAGTGACAGTGAACTTCCGCGGAGAAGGAAAAAACCACAGCATTGATGTGTATAAGGACTTCAAAGGAACAGAAGCTTCTATATACATGTTCTTCTATTCCACCAACGAGCCGGACAAAGAGACGCGGGTGCAATTGCAGCCTTAAAAGGCAGTCCAAACCTGAAAAGGGGCGGACGCCTTTTTTTCTTAGGAGACACCGGGAAAATTGGGCTGAAGTATTTATTGTGCTTACATTGCGATGATCTCACGAATACGTTGCCGCGTTATGCTGGAATAACTTGTCCCAGGTGAACAAGAACAGACAACGAGGAGCGTGGCAGGCAGTGAGTAAGCAGCATCCGCTTGTAAAGAGAGTATTAACCGGGATATTGGCAATGTCGGTGTTGATCCCGTTCATTCCACCCTCCTTCTCATCATCGACCGTGTATGGGGATCCGGCTGAGCCTAACGGTGTCGTTATGCTGGAGGATTTTGAACAGGTGAGCCTGGCAGACTTGACGTTTGACAGTGCGCGCATCTACAGCGGCAATATGGCGCTTGAAAGTGATCCGAAATACGTCCGTGACGGGGCAAAATCCTTGCGGATTGATTATGATTTTATCGGCATAACCGATAATCCCTCCCAGGTTGCAGTCGGGCCTGCAACCCAGTTAGCCTTGACAGGCAGAACGCCCCACAAAATCGGCATGTGGATTTACGCCAATAACGAAGGGCATGGCCTAACCTCCAAGTTCTATGTTTCAGCCACCGGAAAGTCCAAAACGTATGAGATGAGGAGCGAAGAGACAGGGATAGACTGGAGCGGCTGGAAATATGTCGAGGCCGAGATAGGGAGTGATCTGACGCTGCCCGGTACCGTGGCGTTCTACTTCCAGATGAAAGAACGGCAAATGAGCAAAAAGAACAAAGGCTCCATTTGGATCGATGACGTCAGACTTATTTATGATGAGCCGGCGGATGAGGATATGGATGTTCCCGTGCTGGCTCCGGTTTCACCTGCACCGGATCAAATCTTGACTGCTCCCGTATCCGACATCATCCTGTCGGCGGATGATGCGGAGTCGGGCATTGACCCAGACTCGATCCAATTAACTGTGGATGGCCAGTCCGTTGCACCGGCCGCTTACGCTTACGATCTGGATACTAATGCAATCACATATCACCCGGAGGTGCCGCTGGATGGCGGTTATCATCAAGTGGTTGCTGAAGTGAAGGATCTGGCGGGTAATCCGGCTTCAGCGGAGTATGCTTTTACAATTGAGCATGGGGCGATGCTCACCTTGGAAGGGCCGGAGGAAGCGGTCAGCAACGAGCCTTACCGGTTGAAGCTGGCGGCGAAGAATACCGGCGGAGCAACAAACGTGTTGACTAAGATTAAGTTCGACCCGCAGACGCTGCAGGCGGAGGCTGTGCACGCTCGTGACGGACTAAGCAACGTCCAGAGCACCATCGACAATACAGGCGGTTATGTTGAATTTAGCGCAGAAGGACTGCAGGGAGATTCTGCGGATGCCTTGGCCAGCATCGATTTCGCCGTGAGCCGGTCCGCAAAAATGGAACGTGGCGAGACCTACAAGCAGTTCACCATGGCGGAAGGCAGTTTTGGTTATGGCAGCGGGACCGCTGTAAGCTCGTTTGCTTCTCCCGTTAATTATAAGATTGGTTTCCCGTATGCCTTAACCGTCAAGGGATCGGGCCTGCAAACGAAGAATATCATCACCGTTACTACCCATGCGGGAGCTCCGGTTGAAGGGGCGGAGATTGATTTTACCGATGTAAGCGGCCCTCAGACCTATGTGACGGTAACAGCCGCCAATTCGAGTATATATACAAGCGCTGATCATTCGTCCGCCGTGCTGCTTACAGCAGAGAACAACGGGCAATTCTTCGCTACAGCAGGAAGCACCTCCGGATTCGTCAAGGTATATCTTCCGGATGGAACAGGGATAGGCTATATTGCCTCTGCCGATGTACAGCAGAAGAGCCTTACCGAAGGATTGGGACTGACGGATGCCAAGGGTGAAATTCATACTTCGCTGGCCAATCTTGCAGTCGGCACCTGGAAAGTGCAGGCGGTCAAGGATGGCGGCACCAGTGAGAGCTTCAGCATGAACGTTGTGACCCAGTTCGGCGGAGACGATCCGAAATATGTCCAGACCTTTGTTACCGAAGATATGGGTACGATGCTGAGCGTGGGCTGGCAGACGGCCCCCAGAGTTCAAGCAACTTCGATTCAATATGTGAAGAACAGCGATTGGGTGGACAATGGGCCGGACAGTGCTCAGCCAAAGGCGGTAGAGCAGACTGCACTTACCGAAGTGGAGGTCATCCATGAAGTGGAGGGCGGGCCGCTGGGCGAAATAAAGTTCCACAAATCATTGGTTGCCGGCCTGGAGCCGGGTACGGCTTATCATTACCGGGTGGGCTATGAAGGCCATTGGAGTGCCTGGTACGAATACAAGACGCTGGATGCAGCACCGGAAACTCCCGTTTCTTTCGTATTCGTAACTGATTCACATACCAAAGGAGATAATGGGCTTGAAATCTATCAGCAGCTGATCAGCGATGCTCTAACCCGTTATCCGGATACCCAATTTGTGATGCATGGCGGCGATATGGTTGACGACGGAGGAATCCTGAATGAGTGGAACCAATTCTGGGAAGCTTCTTCAGTCTATGCCTCCACGCTTCCTTCAGGCTACACGATGGGGAATCATGATGTGAAGGGTGAAGGTAAAGAGATTTTTGCCAAGGGGCTGGATCTGCCGGAGAATGGCCCGGACGTTCAGAAGGAGTACGCCTATTCCTTCGATTCGGGTGAGGTGCATTTCATTGTGCTGAACTCTGAGGCGGACGAAGTAACCATGGCTAAGCAAGCCGAATGGCTGCGTGCGGATCTTCAGGCAAGTGATAAAAAATGGAAGATTGTGATGTTCCATAAGCCTGCTTATCATACCGAAGATGGACGCGGGAATGTAATTGAATACACGCAAACGTATTTTGCACCTGTTCTGGAGGAACTGAAAGTAGATCTGGTGCTGGAAGGCCATGACCATGTGTATGCGCGCACCTATCCGATGAATGGAGGAAAGCCGCTGCTAAACGGCGAGCGCGGGACGGTCTATCTGGACGGGGGCGCCTCCGGCTGGAAATTCTACGATGGTAAGCAGTATGAGTATCTTAATTTCATGTTTGACGAGGACGTTCCGGTGTATTCTGCCATTCAAGTCAGCCATGACAAAATCACCATCCAGGCCCGTACTACAGAAAGCGATGCATTAATAGATAATTATATTATTGAGAAGAAGGATGAGCTTACGGTGACTTCCGTGGCGGTATCGCCTACGGAGCTGACATTGCAGGCCGGGGAGGAACGCGCGACAGTTCTCACCGCTACGTATAGCGATAAGTCCACAGCAGATGTCACTAATGAAGCGATGTGGACTTCCTCTAATGACAATGTGGCTACGGTAGATGCCACAGGTGTGATTCACGCGGTAGCAGCAGGCGGTACTACAATCGAGGCACAATATGGAAACTTGCCGGCAGTCAGCATTGCTGTAACAGTTCAGGCGGAAAGCACGGTTCCTGTTCTGCTGAAACTGACAGCTGATCCAGGCACTCATAGGCTGCAAGTGGGCCAGACCGCTGCTTCTGTAATAACGGCAGTATATGATCATGCAGAGAATCTGGTGGTTACGGATCAAGTCATTTGGGTATCTTCTGACCCTGCTGTTGCTTCTGTATCGGACAAGGGGCTTATCACGGGCGTTGCGGCAGGCGAAGCAACGGTCACGGCTTCGTTCGGAGGCAAGTCCATTGCGATACCGATTGTGATTACGGAGGTTTCCGCACCGGCAGTGGTAGACTTGGAGGTGACTCCTGCATCTATCTTCCTGACGGCAGGTCAAACGCAGAGCATAGCGGTAACGGCAAAGTATTCCGACCTTTCTAGCGCCTTCAAGACCCTGGAAGCGAAATATGCCACCGGCAATCCTTCGGTTGCAGCTGTGAGCGAAGCGGGTGTAGTCACAGCAGTGGGTACAGGAACGGCAAAGATCACAGTTTCATACGGAGGAGTGAAGAAGGAGATTCAGGCCTCCGTAACGGCGGCTACAGGCAACAATGATGGTGGCACCGTACCTGCAGCAACTCCAAGGCCAACATCAACGCCAACTCAGGCGGCAACGGTAACGCCGACACCTACAGCAACGCCGACACCGGCTGAAACTACGGAGCCAACATTGCCAACCGTGACGAAGCCTGTGTTCAACGACAGAGTAGATCTTGATAAGGTAAAAGCGATCATGGCAAAAGGGCAATCCGCTCCTGCTGTGACATTCCCGGATACTCCTGCAGCTCTGTGGAGTGCCGCATTCATTGAACGTGCGGCCCGGATGGGGATTATAACCGGCTACGCGGATGGTTCCTTCCGCCCTGACGCCAAAGTAAGCCGCGCTGAGTTTGCAGCGATGCTGTTCAAGGCCTTTGGCCTGAGCCCTTCAGGCGGCACCGGCTTCTCGGATACGCGGGGGCATTGGGCCGCGGAAGCCATTAGTGCACTTCAAGACAACGGAGTGATCACCGGGTACGCCGATGGCTCCTTCCATCCCAAGCAGGAGATCACCCGGGCGGAGATGGTGACGATGCTGTCCCGTCTGACGAATTATGTGAGCAGCGATAGTGTTCCATTCTCTGACGTCACTGCGGGCTGGGCAGCAGGGCCTATCAATGCCTTTGCGGGAGCAGGTATCGTAACGGGAAAAGGCAATGGACAGTTCAAGCCGGAGGAACCGGCTTCCCGCGCCGAATCGGTAGTGATGATCCTCCGCCTTATGGATAAGCTCATGGAATAATAGGCAGCATTTTGTAGCGAGTATAGGAATAAACGAGTCCAATTAGGAAGAGCAGCCCGGCCGGGGCTGCTCTTTTTATGCCGTAAGCTAGCGGGCGCGTCATTTGGCGGACGGATCTCGCAGTAGATAAATATAAAGGGTTGGCCGTGACCCCATTACGGGATATGCGGTATACTTAAGTGCACTTTGTACAACTAAAACGTCTGATTTTCCACCGATTATCCGTTTAGTTGTATTTCATACAATTAAACAGCTCTATGTAGATGGATTATCGCCCATTGGGCAGATTTAGTTGTACAGACTACACTTATAAGTGCCAAGCATCCCTTTTCGCTGTTTTTAATTGTACATAATACAACTATCCTGAATTTCCATTTCAGTGCATAAGGAGAGAACCATACTTGATGATAACACGCTGCGCATGGGTGAATGAGGACCCTGTTTATATTGCCTATCATGATGAGGAATGGGGCAAGCCGCTATATGATGATCTGAAGCTGTTCGAGCTGCTGATGCTGGAGGGCATGCAGGCCGGACTGAGCTGGTATACGGTACTGAAGAAGCGGGAGAATTTCCGCGAAGCCTTCGATGGCTTCGATCCGCAGAAGATTGTGCTGTACGGGGAGGACAAGATAGCCGGGCTGATGCAGAATGAGGGGATTATCCGCAACCGGCTGAAGATTAATGCGGTCATCCGCAATGCGGAGGCCTATCTGCAGATTGTCCGGGAGGAAGGCAGCTTCGGAGAATATCTCTGGAGCTTCATCGGCGGAACGCCGGTGGTGAATCAATGGAAGAGCAGAGCGGAGGTTCCCGCTACCACTCCGCAGTCTGACAGCATGAGCAAGGCGTTGAAGCGCAAGGGAATGAAGTTTGTCGGTTCAACCATTTGTTATGCATTCATGCAGTCCTCGGGGATGGTGGACGATCATGTACTGGATTGCTTTTGCCGCACCGGTGTGACGGATTAAGGGATCTGACCCGCAGTTTGGCGCTGCACGGGTAAGAAATGCTATACTATCCTAGATATGCTTCACACAACTAAGCCGCGCTTTCGAATCCAGTTACGCGGAGTGATTTCAGGGAGACTGGGCTCTCATAACTAAGCGTATGCTTTCGAAGCAAGTTTTGCGAAGCAGAACCAACGGAGCATATGCTACCAAACTTTCAGGAGGATTTACTAACATGCTATGGCACGAACTGACGGTACATACAACGGAGGAAGCACAGGAGATGATATCCAATCTGCTGTATGAGGCCGGTGCGGGCGGAGTTTCCATTGAGGAATCCGGAACGCTGAATAAAGTACGGGATACCCGTTATGGTGAATTATACGATGAGCCGCTGAATGACATCCCCGAGGGGGAAGCGGTAATTAAGGGCTATTATGCCGAAACGGCGGCAATGGACGAGATTGTGGCGGAGGTAACGCCAAGGGTGGAAGAGCTGAGAGGGTTCGGGATCGATCCCGGCAAAGCACTGATCTCCTGGAAGACGGTGGATGAGGATGAGTGGGCCCATGCCTGGAAGCAGTACTTCAAGCCGCTGCGCGTCTCGGAACGGCTGACCATTAAGCCTACATGGGAAGAATATACCCCGGCCTCCCCGGACGAAAAGATTATCGAGCTCGACCCCGGCATGGCCTTCGGAACGGGGACGCACCCGACGACGGCGCTGTGCCTGCGCGCGCTTGAGAAGCATATCGCCAGCGGCGATGAAGTAATTGATGTCGGCACAGGCTCCGGCATCCTTGCCGTAGGCGCTGTGCTGCTGGGCGCGAAATCCGTTCTCGCCCTGGATCTCGACCCGGTGGCGGTGGAGAGTGCCCGTGAGAATGTGGCGCTGAACCGGCTTGAGGCTGCCATCACGGTTAAGGAGAGCGATCTGCTCTCCCTGCTCGGCGGAGAACGGGCGGCAGATACTACAGCCGGAGATATGTGGCCTTCGGCCAGACCGGGCTATACTGCTGAACAGGCTGGACAGGAAGCAGCTATTCCTGCCGCTGCTCCGGCTGCTGAGGGACTGGGAGTTACCCTGCCGGTGCGGGTTGTTGTAGCGAATATTCTCGCCGAGATTATTGTGCTGTTCACAGATGATGTGTACCGTGCACTCCAGCCGGAAGGAATCTACATCACCTCCGGTATTTACAAGGATAAGGAAGGACTTGTAGCGGAAGCGCTGAAGTCTTCCGGTTTCGAGATTATAGAAGTAACCCGTGAAGAAGATTGGGTGGCGTTCACAGCCGGAAAGAGGTAGAGATGGAATTTCTGCAAAGCTTTATACGAATGCCGCTGGAACAGCTTCCGTTCCTGCTCATTACCCTGCTGATCGCCTTTACAGTACATGAGTTTAGCCATGCTTACTTTGCGAATAAGTTCGGGGACCCGACAGCACGCCTGCTCGGCCGTATGACCCTGAACCCGGCGGTGCATTTCGATTTCTTCGGAATTATTCTGCTTGTGGTCGCCGGATTCGGCTGGGCGCGGCCGGTTCCGGTCAACCGTGACAATTTCAGCCGCCCCCGTCTGATGGGCGTTATCGTATCTGCGGTCGGTCCGATCAGCAATCTGCTGCTGGGGTTCCTCGGAGCAATGATTTATTCGGCTCTGGCTGCGACCGGAGTGCTGGAGTCTATCAGCAATGACCGCGTGCTTCAGGCTATTTACTGGTTCTTCGGCATTTTCATTCAACTTAACTTCTTCCTGTTCCTGTTCAACCTGATTCCCCTGCCTCCGCTGGATGGTTACCGGATCGTGGAGGATCTGGCTCCTCGTCCGATCCGCGGGAGACTGCAGCAGTATGAGCAGTGGGCGGTCTTCATCTTTTTGCTGATTCTGTTTATCCCGGGTCTGCGTGCCTACACGATTACACCGCTGGATAACTGGGCCAATCAAATGAGCGCCGGAGCCGTGCAATTCTTTTACGGATTATTCGGCGGCTAGAATTCAGATTGAGGGATGTTCATGCAGCTCTAAACGTTGTACAATATAATGTGGTATTTTCGAGGTTTAATCATGTGAGTGAAGCGGCGGCCGGGACCTGATTTGACGGGAACGCCGCCGCTTTTACGCTGAATAACGGACAGGATGATGATAAAAGATGCAGCGTTATTTCGTAACACCGGCGCAGTTCGGCCAAGATAAGGTAAGCATTGACGGCGAAGATGCCCGGCATATTGCCAAGGTGATGCGCGGCAAGGCAGGGGATAAGCTGATCGTCAGCGACGGCGTTTCCCGCGAGGCATTGGCTGAGATCGCTGAAATAGAGATTGGCCTCGTAACCGTGAGCATACTGGAGAACCTGGCTATGACCCACGAGCCGCGGATTAAGATTACTGTAGCCCAGAGCCTGCCGAAGGGGGACAAGCTGGAGACGGTGATCCAGAAATGTACCGAGATCGGTGCGGTTGCCTTCACCCCGTTCCTCTCCGAGCGGACGATTGTGCAGTATGATGAACGCAAGGAGAGCAAGCGGGTAGAGCGCTGGCGCAAAATCTGCAAGGAGGCCGCTGAACAAGCTCACCGGAATATCGTTCCGGAAGTGCATTCGCCGCTTAGCTGGAAGCTGCTGCTGAAGAGCTTCAGTGAGTATGACGCGGTCTATTTCTGTTATGAAAAAGAAGAAGGGCTGCAGCTCCGCAGCGCAGCCGCGCCTTGGCTGTCCTCGCTGCCGCAGGATTCTACTGCGAAGGTAATGATTGTTGTCGGACCGGAAGGCGGCTTCAGTCCGGAGGAATGCCGCTCTGCCGAAGAGGCCGGTGCGGTCTCCGTAGGCCTGGGAGCACGCATTCTGCGCTGTGAAACCGCAGGTATGGTCGCCGCCGCCTGCATTCTATATGAATCCGGAGAAATGGGGGGAGCTTAAACAATGCCATCCGTAGCATTTTATACTTTAGGTTGTAAAGTCAATTTCTACGACACAGAAGCCATCTGGCAGCTATTCAAAAATGAAGGTTACGAGCAGGTTGATTTCGAAGGTTCCGCCGATGTCTACCTCATCAACACCTGTACGGTGACCAATACGGGCGACAAAAAAAGCCGGCAGATGATCCGCCGCGCGGTGCGCCGCAATCCTGAAGCGATCGTCGCTGTAACCGGCTGCTATGCGCAGACCTCGCCCGGAGAGATTCTCGACATCCCCGGCGTCGATCTGGTCATCGGCAACCAGGACCGCGAGCAGATCATGACCCATGTGAAGAATATCCAGGAATCACGCCAGCCCGTGAATGCGGTCCGCAACATTATGAAGACCCGGGAGTTCGAGGAGCTGGATGTTCCCGGATTCGCTGACCGGACGCGTGCATTCATGAAGATTCAGGACGGCTGCAATAACTTCTGCACCTTCTGCATCATTCCCTGGTCGCGCGGGCTGTCGCGCAGCCGTGATCCGAAATCGATTGTCGCCCAGGCACGTCAGCTTGTGGAGGCGGGATATAAAGAGTTTGTCCTGACCGGGATTCATACCGGGGGCTACGGCGATGATCTGGAGAATTACCGTCTGGCCGATCTCTTGTGGGAGCTGGATCAGGTGGATGGCCTGGAGCGGGTCCGCATCAGCTCGATTGAAGCCAGCCAGATTGATGACAAGCTGCTTGAGGTGCTGAACCGCAGCTCCAAGATGTGCCGCCATCTGCATATTCCGCTGCAGGCCGGTCATAACGACGTGCTGAAGGCCATGCGCCGTAAATATACGACCGAAGAGTATTATGCCAAAATGCAGCTGATCCGCCAGGCGATGCCGGATGTTGGCATTACAACCGATGTTATCGTCGGCTTCCCGGGCGAGACCGAGGAGATGTTCCGCGCCGGTTATGACTTCATGAAGGCGGTCAACTATTCCGAGATGCATGTGTTCCCGTATTCCAAGCGGACCGGTACGCCTGCAGCACGGATGCTGAACCAAGTGGATGAAGAGATCAAGAATGAGCGTGTCCAGCAGCTGATTGACCTCTCTGAGGAGATGCAGCTGGCTTATGCCCGGAAATTCGTCGGCAGAACACTGTCCGTCATTCCTGAGCGTGCAGCCAAGGGATCACCGGGACGCAGCATTCAGCACGGCTTCAGCGACAACTATCTGCAGATTCTCTTCAGCGGCGATGATTCGCTGCAGGGCGAGCTCTGCGAGGTGAAGGTGACAGAAGCTGGTGTAAATGAATGCCGCGGTGAGCTTGTCAGTGTGAGCAGAGCCACAGCAGAACCGCGCCGCGCGTAAGCGTACGCAAATATGAACAACACTCAGGGGATGCCTCCAAGAGCCGGTAACGGCTCTAAGGGCTCCCCTTTTTTTGCTTCCTGATCGATAGCTGACTAGTCTACTGACCCAAACCGCCTGCCGGTATCAAGAAATCAGATCTGCTGCGTCACAGCCTCAGCTTCAGGTGCCTTGTGCAGCGCGGAACGTCCCGCCCGGGGCCTGGTGACATAGCTGCTGAGATGCCGTCCGAGAGCCATAGCCGGCTTCTCCACCCCATAATAGCTTGCTGTAGCCGCCAGAATGCTAAGAGCCAGTGTAAGCAGGCCGAACAGCCAGTAGGGGATATAAGGCTGGATGGTGTAGGCCAGAGTGAGGAATACGATGAAATGGTAGAGATAGAGACTGTATGAGATTTTACCAAGGAAGCTGATGAAGTTCAGCGAGAGCAGCTTGATCAGCTGCGCTGAAGTAAGTGCCAGGATGATGAAGAATGCCACAGCCAGAGTGATCCCATAGTCGTCGATAACGCGGTTGAACGGCAGATGAATTTTGTCGGAGAGGAGACGGGAGTAGGCATAGAGCAGGATGGCTGCGGCCAGGCCGGCCGCCTTGTACAGCTGTCCGGCACGCCGGCAGAGGCTCATCAGTTCAGCCCTGTGTTTGGCCAGCAAGGCGCCGATGATGAAGAACGGGGTGTAATAGACGGTGTCCATATATGAGGTGTGAAATCCTCTGCTGGACTCCAGGCCGAAGATATCATTGGCTGCGCTGGCCATGTTCAGCAGGAGGCAGATGAGGAGATTGAACACCAGGCCGCGCCTGAGCACAAGGAGCATCAGCAGCGGGAAAATCAGGGAGATCCTCATCTCATGGAGCAAAGACCAGATGACGGTATTGTAGGCGTTGGTATTGAAGTTGGTGAGCAGCGTCAGATGCTCGGCGATCAGCCGCAGGCTGAACCCGCTCTGCCAGAAAAAGTAGAAGAATGAACCCACCTGACTCTCTGACTTGTTATGCAGCAGGCTGGCGGCAATGACAGCAAGGATCAGGGCCGCAAGATAGGGAAGATAGATCCGGCAGATCCGTTTGATGATGTAGGCGGAATACGGGGCAGTTTTGCCACTCAGGAACGGTAGGGCGAGTACGAAGCCGCTAAGGATGAAGAAGAGGATGACGGCCTGATGGCCGCCGATGAAGATCCGGGCCGGAGAATAATAGAATACAGCCGGCAATACCGGAGCTGACTGCCACAGATGATGAAGCACAACAGACAGCGAAGCCAGTCCGCGTATGGAATCCAGTTGAGCAAGCCGCTTCATGATAATCCTCCTCTGCATTGTTATCCGCGAACCCTAATGAATGATCATACGCAATACACTGTTATAGGAAGTAGGCAGAGACTCTCGTTGAAGTAAATGCGGATGGGGAGATACATAGAGTGAGGATGTTATAAAATACCATATCGGAAATGTAAATTTCAGACAATGGTGCAAATTAGGTATTTTATCTACTTCCTTTGGCGGTTGCCTGCCGGACTAAATGTATAGATATAGAGCACAATTTTTATAGTTATAAAGACCTGAATTCAGCAGAAACTGAAAATTAACTGAAAATGGGGTAAAGACTTGGGCTCCATTTGTCGATATAGTGGAAGAGTGTGGTAAAAGGCCACCGATAATAAGACCGTCTAAGGAGAGAACAGATGACCGTGTACAGGAAAATGACAAAAACGCTCCTCATTATGATATTGCTCGTTGCTGCAGCTTTTCCGGTAAACGTCTTTGCCGCTGCTGGAGACATCAACTCTATTGAAATCGACAGCTCTGACAAAATAGAGCTAACCGTTGGCCAGACACCGAAGCAGCTTAAGGTATATGCCAATGTAGAAGGCTCTTCCTCCAAGAGGGATGTGACGGCATCCGCCACATGGACCTCCTCCAAGAATGAAGTTGTCAGCGTAATTAACGGTCAGATCAAGCCGCTTACTTACGGGACGGCAATGATTACAGCTACTTATAGTAATAATGCGGTAGATACTGTTGAGGTATCTGTTACGTATCCGTATAAAGATCTGACACTGAAACGCAGCACGGAGGGCAGCTATAAACTAGGAGACAAAGAAGCCTCACTCCTGGTTACCGCAACGGCCAAGGGCGGCGAATCAGCCACTGAAGAGAAAAATGTGACGAAGGACGCCGACTGGAGCAGCTCGAATTCAGGCGTACTGACAATTACAGAGGGTAAGATTACGCTGGTTGGCGAAGGAACGGCGACAGTTACTGCCAAGTACAAGGGATTAACCGAGACTTTCAAGGCGGTTGTGGAGCTTCCTTATTCGGCAATCATGCTTAAAGACAAAGTGAGCGGTGCGGAAGTCAAAGAGCTTGAAATGCTGGTTGGAGACAACCCGGTGCAGCTGAAAGCAGTAACCAAAGCTACAGCGGTGAGTGATGAGCTCCCTATCGAGAAAGAGGCAGATTGGAGCAGCTCAAGCGAGAGCGTAGCTACAGTAAAAGACGGCATGATTACTATTCATGGCGTGGGTAAGGCTGTCATTACAGCAAGCTACCTGGGTGTGGAACAGTCCGTTGACGTCTATGTGCGGGCGCCTTATGAAGCGCTCCTGCTGACACCATCCGGCGACCAGTCCATTTTCCTGGGAGAAAGTCTAAATGTAACGGCAAAGATGCGTAATGCGGTCAATTCGACCACGAACGAAACGGCGTCAGCTACCTGGACCTCGGACAACCTGATGGCAGCTACGGTAGTTGCCAATGTTACCGATGCCAGCAATGCTTTTGCTACAGTGACAGGCAAAGCGGTAGGAACTTCTGTCATCAAAGCAGATCACCTCGGAATCAGCAAAACCTTCAAGGTAACGGTCTATCCAACCCTGACGGAGCTGACCCTCGAGAAGACAGAACAGGAAATATACACAGCAGACTCCGCCGGCTTGCCGAAGGTAAGCGGAACGAAATATGACGGAACCAAGCTGGATATCAGCGATGAAATCGAGTGGACCTCGGCGAATGAAGAGATTGTCTCGATTAAGGACGGGAAGCTTACCGGCGGCAAGGCAGGTACGGCTACCCTGACAGGCAAGATCAAAGCAGGTGCAGTAACTGTAGGTTCTGCGACCGCGATCCGCTCCAAGACGGTTGAGCTCAAAGTTACAGTTAAGAATAAAGTGCTTGTCCTGATTGGACCGGAAGATGCACTGGGTCTGGTCATCGGTGAAGAAACGCCGCTCCCGGCGGTTCAGGCCGTACTGGAGAACGGTGATGAGCTCGATGTGACAGACACTATTGTCTGGGAACTGGGCGGAAGCAACGCGGTTCTCAAGCAATCGGCAGCTGCCAAGACCATTAAAGGTCTGGTCAAAGGCTCGGCAACACTCAAAGGTACGTATTCCAATAAGACGATCAGTGTTCCGGTAACGATTGAGCAGAAGGTTGTGAAGCTTGTCGTAGAACCGGCTGTGCTTGAGATGAATATCAAAGGCTCCAAAACGATTAAGGTCACCGGATATTTCTCGAACGGCAAAACTGCGAACTTCTCGGGCGGAATGAACTGGGTATCGTCAAATCCGGAAGTTGCTTCTGTGAAGGGAACGTCAGTCAAAGCGATTACGGAAGGTACAGTAACCTTGAGCGGTTCCTATCAGGGAATTCCTGCCACCGTCAAAATCTCAGTGGTGCCGAAGCTAATGAAGATTACGGTCAGTGAGAATAAGCTGATTCTTGCTCCGGGTGCAGGCAAAAGCGTAGTTGTAACCGCACTGTATGATACAGGCAAGAGCGCTATTGTCACAGGAAACGTAGTCTGGACCAGTTCCAAACCTTCTGTGGCTAAAGTGAATTCCTCCGGGCAGATTACAGCGGTAAGCAAAGGAACCACTTCGGTTAAAGGCAAGCTGGGCACGAAGACCGTGACGGTATCAGTTACTGTGAAATAGTACAGTACTGCCTGCTATCCTTAAGCATGATCATCAGACCTGAACATTTGCCTCTGGGCGGTGTTCAGGTCTTTTATTGTGTAACAGTTTCGGATATTAATTTGCTCTCCCCTATAGTAATCCCGAGTAAACCGATGTATAATTCGGAAAAGCATAGTATAAAGTCCATTAAGGGAGATGAAGCAGGTGGCTAAGCACAAGGCATTATCCATTCAAACGATTGTGGCAATCGGCATCGGTTCGCCGTTATTCGTAATACTGGGGAGGTTCGGTTCCATTCCTTCGGGTATCCCGAATACCAACATTGAGACTACATACGCACTTCTGGCGCTGTTTGCGCTGCTGTACGGACCGGTTGCAGGGCTCTTCATCGGACTGATCGGGCACACACTGAAGGATGCGATATTCTATGGCTCCCCTTGGTTCAGCTGGGTCATCTCCTCGGGACTGGTCGGGCTGATTATCGGGCTGCTGGCAGCCAGAATAGCGATCAGGGAAGGTGAGTTCGGCCGGAAGGAGATTATAGCCTTCAATTTCGCGCAGATTGTTGCCAACGCCATTGCCTGGTTCCTGGTAGCGCCGGTGCTGGACATTCTCATCTACGCGGAACCGGCTAACAAGGTCTTCACCCAGGGGCTGATCGCCGGAGCGTCCAACATCGTAACGGTGGCGGTCATCGGAACACTGCTCGCTATTGCCTACTCCAAGACAAGAACGAAACAGGGTAGCCTGAAAAGACTGCAATAATATATAATTCAAACAGAAAGGCCGGTGCCCGTCACCGGCCTTTCTGTTTGAGCGGGTCAGTTAGGATACGTAAATCAGCATATGAGGAAGGTTACCCATGAGCAAAACGGTTATAGAATTCACCGATTTCACCTTTAAATACAGGGCCCAGCAGGAACCTACACTGCATAAGATTAACCTGAAGATTCATGAAGGCGAGAAGATTCTGATTGTCGGGCCCTCCGGGTCAGGCAAAAGCACCTTGGCCCATTGCATCAATGGCCTGATTCCTTTTGCGTATCCGGGCGAAATAAGCGGTACTCTTACCGTTAAAGGGACAGACACGAAGGAGCTGGGGATTGCCGGCCTGTCGGAGGTGGTGGGGACTGTGCTGCAGGACCCGGACGGGCAGTTTGTCGGCCTGACCGTAGGCGAAGATATTGCCTTCAGTCTGGAGAATGCAGCGGTTCCGGTGCGGGAGATGCATGAGCGGGTAGAAGCTGCGGCAAGAGCGGTCGATATTCAGGAGCTGCTGACAGCTTCTCCGCAGGAGCTGTCCGGCGGACAGAAGCAGAAGACCATGCTGGCCGGGGTCCTGGTCAGTAATGTGGACGTCCTGCTGTTCGATGAGCCGCTGGCCAGCCTTGATCCCTATACGGGAACAGGGGCCATTGAGCTGATCGACCGGGTGCAGCGTGAGACCGGCAATACGGTCATTATTATCGAGCACCGGCTGGAGGAAGTGCTGCACCGGCCGGTGGACCGGATCATTGTCATGAATGAAGGAGTGATTGCGGCGGACCTGCCGGCTGCGCAGCTGCTGAGTTCACCGCTGCTTGCAGAGTCAGGCCTCCGGGAGCCGCTCTATCTTACCGCGCTCAAATATGCCGGCTGTGAAATTACGCCGGAGATGAACCCGCAGCATCTGGACGGGATCAGGCTGGAGACCGGAGCTGCCAGGCTCCGCGCCTGGTATGAGGCAAGCGAAGTACCGCAGAAGGAGGAAGCGGCACCTGTGCTGCTCGAGCTGAGGGATCTTTCCTTTGGCTATGACAAGCAGGCTCCGGTGCTGCAGGGACTGTCCTTCAGCGTCCGCCGCGGCGAGATGCTCTGCATTGCCGGGAGGAACGGAGCGGGCAAATCAACGGTGTCGAAGCTGATTTGCGGGTTCTACCGGCCGTCAGCGGGAAGTATTCTGCTGAACGGGCGGGATCTGGCAGCGGATACGATCAAGGAGCGGGCAGAGCATATCGGCTTCGTGATGCAGAATCCGAATCATATGATCTCCATGACGCTGATCTATGACGAGGTTGCCCTCGGACTTAAGCTGCGGGGCTTCGCGGATGAAGAGATACGCGGGCGGGTACATAAGGTGCTCCGGATTTGCGGACTGTATGAGTTCCGCGAATGGCCGGTTTCAGCGCTCAGCTACGGGCAGAAGAAACGGGTGACCATTGCCTCCATCCTGGTGCTGGAGCCGGAGGTGCTCCTTCTGGATGAACCCACCGCCGGACAGGATTACCGGCACTATAACGAGATTATGGAGTTTCTGCGCGGACTCGGCAGCACCGGGATTACGGTGATCATGATTACGCATGACATGCACCTGATGCTGGAGTATGCAGAGCGGACAATTGTGCTGGCGGAGGGCAGGAAGCTGGCGGATGCCCGGCCGGAGGTGATTCTGACGGATAGGGATATTGTGGGCAGCGCCAACCTGAAGGAGACATCACTGTTTGCTCTGGCAGTGAAGGCGGGACTTAACCAGCCGGTGGAATTTGTCCGGCGGTTTATCGAATATGACAGGGGGAACCGGCGCGGATGAAAGCTAAGATGCTAGCCTATACCAGGCAGGATTCTCCGGTGCACCGGCTGACGGGGGCAACGAAGCTGATTATTTTTGCCGTGTGGTCGGTCTCTGCCATGATTACCTACGATACCCGCTGCCTGCTGCTGATGCTGCTCTTCAGCCTGGCCGTCTTCCGCATTTCACGGGTCCGGTTTCAGGACTATGCCTTTGTGCTCTACTTCATTCTGCTCTTCTTCCTGCTGAATCACATCGCGATCTTTGCCTTCTCACCGCTGGAAGGTACACGCATCTACGGCACCCGGCATGATCTGCTGCATCTCGCCGGACGTTATACGCTGACGGCGGAGCAGCTTTTCTACCAATTCAATATCGCTCTGAAGTATGCCGTGGTCATTCCGATGGCGCTGCTGTTCCTGCTGACGACAGATCCAAGTGAATTTGCCGCCTCGCTGAACCGGGTCGGGGTCAATTACAAGATCGCTTATTCCGTTTCGCTGGCCTTGCGCTATATCCCCGACATCCAGCAGGATTATGAGAACATCTCATTCTCGGCACAGGCGCGGGGCATTGATATCTCCCGCAAGGAGAAGCTGCCTAAGCGGCTGAAGAACATCGTATCCATTCTGCTGCCGCTGATTCTGACCAGTATCGAGCGGATCGAGAAGATCAGCACCGCGATGGAGCTGCGCGGCTTCGGAACTGGCCGCACCCGGACCTGGTACCGGGCCCGGCCGTTTACCCGCAGCGACTATGCTGCGCTGTGTCTGATGGTGGGGATAGCCGCAGCCGCGACGATTATTACTTTTTATGACGGCTCGCGGTTTTATAGTATTTTCTGAAGGGGATGCTGGAAGTGGAGCTTCCGTAGAACTGCGGGGCGGATTGAAGTATAATAAGACAGTTGTAATCCTGGCCGGACGGTATGGATTAGAGCTGAAGCCGCTGCTCCAGCCTGGTCCATACGGGCAGGTAGCACAGCGGCAGTACCCCTAGCGAGCACACAACATTGAAGATGGTCTGGGCATGGGCGAGCTGTGCGGCAGGTCCGCCGCCGATCCAGGCAGAGAGTGACTGCAGCGGTCCGATGAAGGGCAGGAAGAGCAGGGCGCCGCCGACATTGAGCGCCACATGCGACCAGGCAACGAATACGCCGGACGGCGTGCTGCCGATGGCGGCGATTACGGCCGTGACGCAGGTGCCGATATTCGCGCCCAGCACGATGGCGATTCCCAGCTCCGGCGGCATGACGCCGCTGGTCGCGAGGCCCATCGCCATGCCGATCACCGCCGCGCTGCTGTGCACCATCGCGGTCAGCACGGCACCTGCTGCCAGTCCCCACAGTGCGCTTGTGGCGGCATGCCCGAGGAACCAGCGGAACAATTCGCTGCCTTCAAGGGCGGGGCCGACCGACTGCATGACCGCGATGCCCCACAGGACCAGGGCGAAGCCGGCCACCGCGAGGCAGATGAACTGCAGCGGCCCCGAGATCCGGCGGCAGGCTTCAACCAGCCGCCATGCCTGCGGGGATAGCTCGCCGGCCATCACTGCGGCCGCCCAGAGGCATAGCGCGGCGGCCAGCAGCGGCGCTGCCAGTGTGCTGATCTGCAGGCTGATCAGCTCTGTAGTCAGGCAGGTGCCGATGTTGCTGCCGAGGATAATGCCCAGCGTCCGGGCATAGGTCAGCAGCCCGGCATTGACCATACCGATGGTCAGCACGGTTACGGCCGTGCTGCTCTGCAGCAGCGCGGACAGCAGGCTGCTGGCAATCAGGCCTTTGGCCGGCGTAGAGGTTGCCTTATGCAGACTCCGGGTTAGCAGCGGGCCGGCGAGCCGCGACAATGAGGCTTCCATCACCTTCATGCCGGCGAGAAAGATGACAAGGCCATAAATGACAGGGAACAGCAGGTCACGGATCATAAGGACAGGCTCCTTTTTGGACGGGGGTTGTACACCAATATATGAAGGCATTGCATGGGACATGTATACAAATCGAGCTACAAGAACAGGGAGTTGAAGTCATTGGCATCGGTAATTCTGGAACGAAACCGTAAGAAAAGACTGGAACAGGGACATCCGTGGGTCTACGCCAGCGAAGTAGCCTCGGTAGACGGGGAGCCGCAGGCAGGGGGACTTGTGGATGTGCTGAATCATCAGGGGCGTTATCTGGCCACAGGGTATTACAATCCGGCCTCGCAGATCCGGGTAAGAATTCTTTCGCAGAGTAAGCTTGCGGCGATGGACACGGTATTTTTTGCCGGCCGGTTCGCAAGCGCTCTGCAGCATAGGGAGCGTTTCCTGCCGGGTGCGGATGCTTACCGCCTGGTGTATGGGGAAGCGGATTTCCTGCCGGGGCTGATCATCGACCGCTTCGGGGAGGTTCTCGTCGTACAGCTGCTGACGCTGGCGATGGATCAGCACCGCTCCGAGATTGTGGAAGCGCTGGTACAGGTTATGGCGCCGCGCGGCATTTATGAGCGCAGTGACGTCAGCGTCCGCGAGCTCGAAGGCTTAGAGCAGACCACAGGCGTGCTCTACGGGGAATGCCCGCGCCACATCACGGTAAGCGAGAATGGATTGAAGGTTATCGTCGATATTGAAGAAGGCCAGAAGACAGGCTACTTCTTCGATCAGCGCGAGAACAGAGCCTCCATCGCTCCGCTCATGAAGGGCTGGGGCGGGCGCAGCGGAATCACGCTGCAGGAGGTAGCGGCAGAGGACGGATCACTCCAGACGCTGCCGGTCAACAAAAGCGGTAAGCCGGTCACCTTCCCGTTCTGGGACGGCGCAACCGTGCTGGAATGCTTCGCGCACACCGGCAGCTTCACCCTGCATGCCTGTAAATACGGCGCCAAGAAGGTAACCTGCCTTGATGTGTCCGCGCATGCGATTGAGAGTGCAAAAGCCAATGTGGAGATCAACGGATTCACCGACCGGGTGGAATTTGTAGTGGATGATGCGTTTGCCTTCCTGCGCAATCAGGTTAAGGGGCTGGAAGAACGCTCTGAGCGGGCGACAGGTCCGGCGGCAGAGAGCAAACCCGGCGCTAAGCCGGCTGCCAAGGCGGATACCGCGAAGCCGATGACAGCAGGCGGCGGACGTACCTGGGATGTCGTTATACTTGATCCGCCCGCTTTTGCCAAGACCAAAAGTGCTGTAGCAGGCGCTGTCCGCGGCTACAAGGATATCAATCTGCATGGCATGAAGCTGGTCAATGAAGGCGGATATCTGGTTACGGCCAGCTGCTCGTACCATATGCAGCCGCAGCTGTTCCTGGAGACCATCCAGGAAGCGGCCAAGGATGCCGGCAAAGTGCTCCGGCTGATCGAGTGGCGGGCCGCAGGCAAGGATCACCCGCAGATCCTCGGCGTGGACGAAGGGCATTATCTGAAGTTTGCCATCTTTGAAGTGCGCAGCAAATAATGATGTTAGTTCAAGCCGGAAGGCTTGTCTTGAGAGTCTCAGCTACTGAGGCTCTCTTTTTTTCTCACAGGGAAGTTGCTGTGCACTGTAGCGGGGAACCGTCAGCAGAGCGAAGCGGACTGAGAAGCTCCTATTTCTCCAAAAAACCTCAGAATGGGGCTTAAGCGGACTGAGTCCGTTATGTTGCCGGCTGGATTCCATTAGCAGCTCAGACTGGTCCCTTAGCGGAATCTGAGTCCGTTTGCCCGGCGAATCCGCCTGATCTGCTCATATAACGGAATTTCAGTCCACTTCCCGGGCTGGGGATCATGAACTACGTAGCGGAATCGCGCTGGGTGCTGCCCTGCACTTGAGCCGGAATCAGCAGAGGAGTGACTCTGCTGATTTAATTGGATTTTCTCCATCTAATGAACCGGTTTCTACTTCCGGATTGATGCTAGATGGATTTATGACACTTAATTCTGCGGCTATCCCGGTTATATATCCGATCCGGCTAAATAATACACTCCATCCAGGCTCTCCCGACCAGCCGATCCATGGCTCCGGGAGAGTCTTCTTTGTTGTTGACCTTGGTTGCTGTGGCCTTTAAAAAAGCGGCAGGTATTTGCAAACAATGGCAAACGTACGTTCTGGAGCGCGCGGTGGAGGTATGCTATACTATTGGGACGAGATTATTCATAGATTCTGATATTCATCAGGCAATCCGCTTCTGTGTGTGCAGCAGCAGGGCGGCCTGCATTCTAATTCTCCGCCACGGAAGGAGTCTGCTGATATGACGGTTAACTTTTTGATCGGACGCTCGGGCAGCGGCAAGACAACTACAATATGGGAGACGGTATCCTCACGGCTGAAGACAGAGCCGCTTGGAGCGCCGATAATTATACTTGTCCCTGAACAGGGATCATTCGGTGCGGAGCGCGGTCTGTTGGCTGCGGGCAACGTGAAGGGCAGCATCCGCGCCCAGACACTCAGCTTCTCGCGGCTGGCCTACCGGGTGAAGCAGGAGACCGGCGGCAGCGCGAGTCTGCCGATCAGCGAGGAAGGCAAGAAGATGCTGATCTATAAGATCGTCAACCGGCGCAAGGAGGAACTGAAGCTGTTCGGCGCCTCCTCGGACCGGCCAGGATTCGTGGAACGGCTCAGCGACCTGCACACGGAGCTCAAGCGCTGCTGCCTTGGAGCAGGTGACCTCGAAGAACAGCTCGGCAGAATGCGGGATGCCCTGGGAGGAAGTCCGATTCTGGCCGGCAAGCTGGAAGATCTGCACCTGGTCTTCAGTGAGCTGGAGCAGGAAATGTCACAGCTCTACATGGATCAGGAGGACAGGCTGGCTGAGCTGGCTGAGCATATTCAGGATTCCGGCTATATCCGGGGATCCGAGATTTGGGTAGACGGGTTCCACGGGTTTACCAATCAGGAATTCATCGTACTGCGTGAGCTTATGCAATATGCTTCGGGGGTGACCATTGCCCTGACGCTGGACAGGATCTATCCCGCAGGCCAGGCACCGCATGAGCTGGAGCTGTTTCACCCGGCTGCGGTTACGTATATCAAGCTGCGCGGAATGGCCGAGGAGATGGGCCTTACAGTCTGGGATCAGCTTCTGGCGCCGCCAGCACTTCCAAGGTTCAAGGACAGTCCGGCTCTCGCCCATCTGGAGCGTGGATTCCAGCGCCGGCTGCGCTGGAACGGAGCAGCCGGGCAAGCGGAGGAGGCAGTCAGTATCCGGGCTGCGGCCTCCCGCCGGATCGAGGTCGAAGGCGTGCTGCGCGAGATGCTGAGCCTGGCCAGAGATTCAGGGGCCAAGTATGGTGAGATGGCTGTATTCATGCGGAATATGAGTGATTATGAGCCGCTGATTGCTCCGCTGTTCCAGGACTTCGGCGTTCCGTTCTTCCTGGACCAGAAGCTGAATGAGCTGCACCATCCGCTGGTGGAATTCATCCGTTCCGCTCTGGATGTAGTCCGCCGCCGCTGGCGCTATGAGGATGTGTTCCGCTGCGTGAAGACCGAGCTGCTGCTTCCGCTGGACGGAAGTATTACGCGCGCCAATATGGATGAACTGGAGAATTACGTGCTGGCCTGCGGTATTCACGGGTACCGGTGGACTGACGGCCGTTCCTGGAAAGGCATTCCCCGCCTCTCGCTGGAGGGCAGTGAGGCTGTAGATGAAGCCATGCTGGCCAGAATGGAAGCCTGCCGGAGCGCGATCACAGGACCGCTGCAGGCTTTTGAGCAGAGGGTCAAAGCCAGCCGCAGCGGCCTGGAGCTGTGCAGAGCAGTATATCTGCTGCTTGAGGACACAGAGGCGGCGCGCAAGCTGGAACGGATGGGGGCGGAGTCTCTGGAGCAGGGACGCCCGGAAGCTGCCCGTGAGCATAACCAGCTGTGGGGGGCTGTGCTGGATCTGCTCGATCAGATTGCCGAGATGATGGGCAAGGAAAGAATGGAATTTGAACTGTTCGCCGGCGTGCTGGAAACAGGGCTGGCTGAGCTCAAGATGGGGCTAGTCCCGCCTGCCCTTGATCAGGTGCTGGTCGGAACGATGGACCGTACGCGGGTGTCGGGAGTGAAGTATGCCTTCCTGCTGGGCTTCAATGAAGGTGTGGTTCCGGCACAGTTCAAGGAAGACGGGATTTTGTCCGAGGGAGAGCGTCTGCTGCTGGAGAATGCCGGTATGGAGCTGGCTCCCGGCTCATCCCGCAAGCTGCTGGATGAGCGCTTCCTGATCTACAATGCGCTTACAACTGCCAGCAGGAAGCTGTGGATTAGTTACGCATTGGCTGATGATGAAGGCAAAGCGCTGCTGCCCTCGGAGATTATCCGCCAGCTTCAGGGCATGTTCCCTGAAGGGCTGGATGAGAAGTATCTATCAGGATTCCCCCAGGGAGGGGAGGCAGCTGAAGACAGCATGTCTGCACAAACGGAAGCGGTCCACATGAATTTCATCGGCCATCCTGAGCAAACCCTCCGCATGCTGATGCTTCAGCTCCGGCAGTGGCGCCAGGGGGTAGAGATTCCCCGCTTGTGGTGGGATGTCTATAACTGGTTTGCGGCCGATGGACATGCGGACAAACCGGTGAACACACAGGCAGCGGCTGCTGGGCAGGCAGAAGTCTCAATGAAGCTTCAGCTTGAACGGCTGCTGGGCTCGCTGTTCTACCGCAACGAAGGGATCAGGCTGAAGCGGGAGACCAGCCTGCGGCTGTACGGCGGCTCCACACTGCGCGGCAGCGTGTCGCGCATGGAGAAATTTGTGGCCTGCTCCTTCTCTCATTTCGCTTCTTACGGGCTAAGGCTGAAGGAACGCCAGCTCTATAAGCTCCAGGCCCCGGATATCGGGCAGCTGTTCCATGCGGCTCTAAGCCAAATGGCGCAGCGGCTGCAGAAGGAGGGCCGCAGCTGGGGCAGCATGACGGCCGAAGAATGCCGCCGTGAGGCGGGTGAGACGGTAGACCGTCTGTCCCCGCTGCTGCAGGGCGAAATTCTGATGAGCAGCAAACGTTACAGCTATATCTCACGCAAGCTGAAGAATATTGTCGGCCGCGCTTCAGTGATCCTCGGCGAGCATTCGCGCAGAGGGAGCTTCGAGCCGGTCGGGCTGGAGCTGGATTTCGGTCCCGGGAAGGATCTGCCTCCGCTGAGAATTACACTGCCGAACGGCTGCGTAATGGAGGTGGTCGGCCGGATTGACCGTGTGGATATGGCTGAAGGCGAGCAGGGTATTCTGCTGCGGGTCATTGACTACAAATCAAGCCAGAAGGATCTCAAGCTGCACGAGGTCTACTATGGATTGTCGCTGCAAATGCTGACCTATCTTGATGTGCTGCTCACCTATTCCGAGCAATGGCTTGGCCAGGCTGCACTCCCGGCAGGCGCGCTCTATTTCCATGTTCATGATCCGCTGCTAACCTCAGCCAACGGAATGAACCGGGAGCAGGCGGAGCAGGAGCTGATGAAGCGCTTCAAAATGAAGGGTCTGCTGACGGCTGACCGTGAAGTGGTCTCACTGATGGATACCACACTCGACAAAGGCTATTCCTCTATTGTTCCGGTAGCGCTGAAGAGCGACGGCAGCTTCTACAGCAGCGCGTCTGTAGCTACCCCGGAGCAATGGGGTCAGCTGCTGTCTTCAGTGCGGAGCACGATTTCGGATATCGGTACGCGTATTACGGAAGGTGATGTGGCTATTCAGCCTTACCGCATCCAGCAGGAGACTGCCTGTACCTTCTGCTCCTTCCGCCCGGTCTGCCAGTTCGACGAGGCTGTGGAGGGCAATGGCTACAATAATCTGAGTAAGCCTGGCAAAGACGTAATCTGGGATCTGCTGTCCCGCAAAGGAGGAGAAAAATTGTGAGCATACATCCTGTAACGGAAGCGAAGCCGGAAGGGAGTCTGTGGAGTGACGACCAGTGGCGCGCCATTGCCGAGAGCGGCAGCGATATTCTCGTCGCGGCAGCAGCGGGTTCCGGTAAAACTGCGGTACTCGTAGAGCGCATTATCCGCAAAATCAGCAATGAGGAAGCAGGCTTCAGCGTGGACCGGCTGCTGGTAGCGACATTCACCAAGGCTGCAGCCTCCGAGATGCGGCAGCGGATCCGGGAGGCGCTGGAGCGCAAGCTGGAAGAGGACACAAGCGGTGAGAACGAATATCTGCGCCGCCAGCTTGCTCTGCTGGGCAGAGCCTCTATTACTACGCTGCATTCCTTCTGTCTTGAAGTGATCCGCCGGTATTATCAGCTGATTCCGATTGATCCGGGCTTCCGTATACTCAATGAGCATGAAGCGGAAATGATGCGCCAGGAGCTGCTGGAAGAGCTGATGGAGGAGAAATACGGTGAGGTCACTGAAGACGGGGAAGATAGCGTATTTGTCCGGCTTGTGGACTGGTTCAGCGGTGAGCGCAGTGATGACGCCGTGCATTCGCTGATTCAGCGGCTGCATGATTTCGCGCGCAGTCATCCCTGGCCGGCACAGTGGCTGCGGGATACGGCTGCTGATTTCTCACTGCCGGATGCGGAGTCCTTGAGCCATACCCCTTGGGTACAGAGCATTCTCGCTGAAGCCAGGCTGACGCTGGATGGTGCCATCAGCCAGCTGCTGCAGGCCCGCGAGATCGCGCTTCAACCCGGCGGACCTGCTCCTTATGCGGATAACCTGGCGGCCGATCTGGATATGGCGCAGGGATTACGGGATGCGGTAGAATCGCAGCCATGGGCTGAACTCTATGATATTTTCATGGAAATCTCTTTCGGCAAGCTGAAGCCCTGCAAGAAGGATGCAACCGATCCCGGCCTGCAGGAGAGTGTTAAGGCAATCCGGGATCAAGTGAAGAAGAGCCTGCTGGAGCTGCAAAAATCCTTATTCGGGCGCCCGGCGGAGTCTTTCCTGGGTGAACTCCATGAAGCGGCACCGCTGATGCACGAGCTGGCGGAGACGGTTATCGGGTTCGGTGAACGTTACCGGATGGAGAAGGCGGGCCGGGGGCTGGTGGATTTCAGTGATCTGGAGCATTACTGCCTGCAGATTCTGCGCCATCCGGACTCGGTTCCGGGGCATTCCCTGCCTTCTGATGCCGCGATGGAATACCGCAGCCAGTTCGATGAGGTGCTGCTGGATGAATATCAGGATACCAACAGCGTACAGGAGGAGATCGTCCGGCTGATCTCCCGTGAGTTCCCCGGCAACCGCTTTATGGTCGGGGATATGAAGCAGAGTATCTACCGCTTCCGCCTGGCTGAGCCGGGGTTGTTCCTGGACAAATACCGCAGGTTCAGCGCTGGGCCGTCTGCTGGCGGTAACGGCAGCGGCCTGCTTGCCGGTGAAGCGGATCCCCGGACTGAAGCCAGTCCCGGGCAGAACGATAATGGCGGCGGTTCGGTCATCGATCTGGCCCGCAATTTCCGCAGCCGGCTGGAGGTTGTGAATGCCGTAAATATGGTTTTCCGGCAGATCATGGACAGCAATGTCGCGGAGATAAGCTATGACGAGCGCGCAGAGCTGGTCTATGGAGCCAACTTCCCGGGAGCGGCGGAGAAAGGGCCCGATACTTATTTTGCGCCGGAGCTGCTGCTGATTGATAAGGGGACCTCTGCATCCGGTCAGCCGGAGGAACCCGGGGAGGACGATGAGCTGCCCCAGCAGGAGAATGAGGCAGTAGAGAGTGAGACTGCACAGCTGGAAGCACGGGCCATTGCCCGGCGCATCTCGCAGATGACAGGAATGACCGGCGGGGAACCGCTGCTGATCTATGATAAGGCGCTGCGGATCATGCGCCCGGTAGTATACGGTGATATCGTCATCCTGCTGCGTTCCGCCCGTGTGTGGACGCCGCTGATGATTGAAGAGCTGCGGAATGAAGGCATTCCGGCATACGGCGACCAGAACAAGGGGTACTTCCAGGCTACCGAGGTGGAGATCGCCCTCTCGCTGCTGCAGATTGTCGATAATCCCCGTCAGGATATTCCGCTGGCCGGTGTATTGCGCTCGCCGGTGGTGAATCTGCGCGAGGAGGAGCTGGCCAAGGTGCGCCTATGCAGCACCGGAACGTTCTATGACGCGCTGGTTGCGGCATCCGAAGCTGCGAATATACCGGGGGACAATCCTCCGGCGATGGGTTCAGCGGGTGCTGCACTGCGGGTGGAGCAAGGCGGCGATGAAGGCGGTGATTTAACGGCAGAGACTGCTGCCGCGTATGATCTATTTACAACATCAGAGCAAGAGACTCTGCTTGAAGACAGGGCTGCCGAGACAGAAGCCTCTGCGGCGCTGACGGCTATTCATCCGCAGCTGCGGATGAAGCTGAAGACCTTCCGGGACATGCTGGAGAACTGGAGAAACGCCGCCCGGCAGGGAAGCTTAAGCGAACTAATCTGGCGTATTTACCGGGAAAGCGGATATCTGGAATGGGTTGGCGGACTTCCCGGCGGATTTCAGCGCCAGAACAATTTGAAGGCATTGTATGACCGGGCTGTTCAGTTCGAGAATGAGACCTCAGCCAGAGGCTTGTTCCGCTTCCTCGTGTTTATCTCACGGCTGAGAGAGAACGGCGGCGATCTGGGCGTTGCCGGGGGTAGCAGCGAGGAGGCTGGCGGTGTACGGATTATGACGATACACAAATCCAAGGGTCTGGAGTTCCCGGTTGTATTCCTGGCAGGCATGGCCAAAATATTCAACCGCCAGGATCTGCATTCCCCGTTCCTGATGCATAAGGAACTCGGCTTCGGTCCCCGCTTCGTGGAGAGGGAGACACGGGTCAGCTACCCGACGCTGCCTTACCTGGCCATCAACCGCCGTTCACGGCTGGAGCTGCTGGCTGAGGAGATGCGCGTGCTCTATGTCGGACTGACCCGTCCGCGCGACAAAATGATCCTGGTAGGCACGGTCCGCGATTTGCCGCGCACAGTATCCGGCTGGACTGCTATGCAGGGCCGGGAGGAGCTGCTCCTGGCAGACCATCTGCTGGCCCGGGGCCGCAGCTATCTGGACTGGGTGGGACCGGCGCTGATCCGCCATCCCGCAGCCGCTATTCTGCGCAAGCTTGCGGGTAGTGAAGGCACGGTATCTACGGTGCTTCACGGCGATGAGTCCAACTGGAGCATATCGGTGCTCGGCGCTGCGGAGCTTGGCTCCGGATCTTTTCTGGCAGCAGACGGTGACAGTGACAAGAACGAAGAACGCCGTATAGCGCTTGAGGCGCTCCGTCAGGGCAGGACTGTGCCTTCGCTGGGAACGGCCTCAGCAGGGCAGATTGCGGACAGGCTACAGTGGATCTATCCGTATGCGGCTGCTTCCGGCATTCCCGCCAAAACATCGGTGACCGAGCTGAAGGCACTGCTGTCCATGCAAGACCAGCCCTCCCTTGATTTGCTGGAAGAAACCTATATTCCCGGGGGAAAGAAGACAAGAAGCGGCGGTGCCGGATATGGGGACAGCCTGCATCTGCAGCGCCCGAAATTTATGGAAAAGCGGGGACTTACCCCTGCTGAGCGCGGAACCGCGTATCATACCGTTATGCAGCATATTCCGCTGGATGAACCGGTGGACCGGTCTGTTCTCGAGGCTACACTTGCGCGACTTGAACGGCTTGCCATACTCAGCAAGGAGCAGGCAGACGCGGTTGAACTGGGCGAAGTTGAAGATTTCTGCACTAGTGAACTGGGCCGCAGACTCTTTAAGTCTTCCTGGAAAACCAGGGAGCAGCCTTTCAGTTATAGCGTTCCTGCAGACGAGGCTTACCGGGGGCTGGCATACCTGGACGAAGCGGCAGCGGGACTCCCGGCTGACGGCGCCAGCGGAGCTTTTAATGAGACCGTTCTGATTCAAGGGGTAATCGACTGTCTGTTCCGGGAAGAAGGGCGCCTGATTCTGCTCGATTACAAAACAGATTTCGTCCCGGTGCAAGAGGGCGGGCTCGAATCGCTGACTGAGAAATACCGCTTCCAGCTGGAGCTGTACAGGAAGGCGCTGCTTGATATTCTGGGCGAGCCGGTCAGCGAGGTCTGGTTGTACTTTTTCGATGGCGGACATGCTGTGAGGCTGTGAGAATAGGGGATTAAGGGGCTAAGAGTGCTAAGAGTGCTAAGAGTGCTAAGAGGCTAAGAGTGCTAAGAGTGTTAAGAGTGCTAAGAGTGCTAAGAGGCTAAGAGTGCTAAGAGGCTAAGAGTGCTAAGAGTGCTAAGAGGCTAAGAGTGCTAAGAGTGCTAAGAGTGTTAAGAGTGCTAACTATGCTAACAGTCTAAGAGACTTAGGATGCTATTAGACAAGAGGCTAAGGATTCTCATAGACTTAGAGATTTAACATATATAGGTTGAACATGAAAGTATATAGACAGGGGAATGTGGCGCGGAACCATTTTGGAATATAGGAGCGTCAGCGTCTGCCATTGTCTGCGGATTTCCACCGTGAACAGCGAAATATTTCAAGAAATCTGCAGACGGGCAGCGGCCGGAGGGCGAAGTATTCTCTGGAGTCACGATATAGTTTGAGCTGATAGACTGACGAAGAGTTACTATATAGACAGCGCTTAGACTGTAAACAAACAAGTAACCGGCCACCGCTATTCTGTCACTCGGAATCTTTTGATCTTTATATCTGATTTGTTAGTGGCAGAAAAGAAATGAAAGCCTTACGTTTACGCTGCACAGGAGCAAATGTTGTACGTTATACAACTTGAATTCTTATATTCATAGCTATTCGAAAGATTGTTGTACGAAATACAAGAATTATCCTTCTAATCCGCTTTGAGAAGCAGAAATGCTGCCTTTTATACAACAATTCTGGATTAGGATCGATATTATGAGGAAAATGTTGTATTTCGTGCAGGATTTCAACAAAATACGCGGATGGTCAACACATATGGAAGATTATCAAAATTTTGCTCTGGCTACAGCAGCAGGAAATCCAAACATCTATATATAAATCTATGATTGCCGCAGACAGGCGGGGAAAAGAGGGCGGAAATGCGCATATTGCACACGGGAGACTGGCATCTGGGGCGGACGCTGGAGGGCAGAAGCCGTCAGAAGGAGCAGGAGCAGTTCGTGGATGAACTGGTGGGGATTGCAGATTCCTCCGGGGCGGATCTGATTCTGATGGCGGGAGATGTCTATGATTCGGTCAATCCTCCGGCTGCGGCGGAGCAGCTGTTCTACGAGGCTGCAGCCAGACTGACGGCAGGCGGCAGGCCGCTGGTTGTCATTTCGGGCAATCATGATCAGCCGGAGCGTGTAGCTTCCGTGTCTCCGCTTGTCCGCAGACAGGGGATTACACTGGTGGGGATGCCGACCTCAGAGCCGGTGACGGTGCATGCTGCAAGGACCGGTGAGATTGCCAAAATCGCTGCGCTCCCTTACCCCTCTGAAGCCCGGCTTGGCGAGCTGCTCGCCGGTGACGGCGGAGAGGCTGAGCTGCGGCTGGCTTACAGCGCACGAGTCGGCAGGCTGATGAATCTGCTCGGCCGGGAGTTCTCACCGCAGACCGTCAATCTGGCGATGAGCCATATTTATGTACTGGGCGGGGTGGAGAGCGACTCTGAACGCCCGATCCAGGTTGGCGGTGCCTATACCGTAGATCCTTCGGCGCTCTCCTGCGGTGCACAGTATACGGCACTCGGGCATCTGCACCGGGCCCAGCGGGTCAAGGGCGACGGCATGATCCGCTACAGCGGATCGCCGCTCGCCTACAGCTTCTCAGAGGCGGGTCAGGCAAAATCTGTAGCTCTGATAGACGTTGCGCCCGGCGGGGAGCCGGTCTTCGAAGAAATCTATCTGAGCTGCGGCCGTCCGCTGGTTAATTGGAAGTCAACCGGCGGATTGCAGGAGGTCTACAGCTGGCTGGATGAAGGCAGGGATGCGGGGGCCTTCATCGATCTGGAGCTACGTCTGACGGAAGCGATGTCGATGAACGATATCCAGCGGCTGCGCAAGTCTCGGGAAGGCATTGTACATATCCGTCCGGTTTATCCGCAGATGGAGCAGGAGCTGGAAGAGATGGCACGTTCACGCATGCCTGTGCAGGAATTGTTCCGCAAGTTCTACCAGCGCCAGACGGGCGGTGCGGAACCGGATGACAGCCTGATTGAGCTGTTCCTGGAGCTGGCTGAAGAAGAAAGGCAGGAATCTGCGGATGGGGAGGAGATGCTTAAGTGAAGCCGATACTACTGAAACTATCCGGACTGCAAAGCTATAGAGAGCAGCAGGAAATAGATTTTACCAGTCTTACCGAGACCGGGCTGTTCGGGATCTTTGGTCCGACGGGCAGCGGCAAATCCAGTCTTCTGGATGCGGTCACGCTGGCAATGTACGGGAAAGTGGAGCGCGCAGTGAACGGGACTCAAGGCATTATGAACCATTCTGAGGACCAGCTCAGTGTAGCCTTCACCTTCGAGCTGACCTCTTCTTCCGGAGCGCGCCGTTACCGGGTGGAACGCAAATTTAAACGGACCGGTGAGCAATCGGTCAGTAATACGATCAGCCGGTTCATCGAGGTCAAGGATGACGGCGATGTTGTGATGGCCGATAAGCTTGCGGATGTTACCCGCTGTGTGGAAGAGCATATCGGGCTGAAGATGGATGACTTCACCCGGGCGGTGGTGCTGCCGCAGGGCAAATTCGCCGAGTTCCTGTCCCTGCGCGGTGTAGACCGCAGGCAGATGCTTCAGCGGCTGTTTCATCTGGAGCAATACGGGGACGGGCTGGCCCTTAAGCTTAGCCGCCGCGTCAAAGAGAACGAGGCGGCACTGCGCGCGCTGGAGGCCGAGCAGCAGGGACTGGGCAGCGCGGGCAAGGCAGACGTGGAAGCGGCAGCTGTCCGGGTGCAGGAGGCAGTCCGGCATGCGGAGGAATGCCGCAAGCGGCTCACGGAAGCCGCGGCGCGCGCAGAGCGCTTCGCCCGCATCCGCGAGCTGCAGGAGGAGCAAGCCCGCCGGGGGCAGCAGCGGCAGGCTCTACAAGCCCAGGAGGAGCAGATTCTCCTCCTGGAGCAGAAGCTCGGCAAGGCTGACGATGCCGAGAAAAGGCTGCCCGCGCTGAAGGCCTGGCGCAGCGCGGAAGAGGCCTGGAAGAGCCGCCATGCCCGCGCGGAGGGCCTGGAGGCTCTGGCCTCCGCCGCCGGTCAGGAGGCGGCGGTAAAGGCGGAGGCGGAAGCAGCGGCACAGGCCGCGCTTACCGCCGGGGAGCCGGCCCTCCGGCAGGAGGAGGGCCTGTTCCGCCGCGCGCTCGAGCTGGAAGCCGAGCTCGGCGGGCTGCGCCGGGAGCGCGCGGCGCTGCTGGCGCGCCAGGACGAAGCCGCCCGGGGCCTGGCCGCCGGGCGGGAGAGCCTGGCCCGGGAGCGTGAGCTTTTGGCCCGTGGCCAAAAGAAACAGCACGAGCTGCAGCAGAGCCTGCAGCCGCTCGCGGTCCGCTCCCAGGAGCGGCAGTCTCTGCAGGAAGCCATGCAGAGACTGCAAGGGCTGCGTTCTGCCGAGCTCCAGCGGGAGTCGGCAGCCCGCGAGCACCGCGAGCGCGCAGCGGTGCTCGCTGCGGCGCAGGCGCGGCTGGCCGCTGCTTCTTCGCAGCGGCAGGCGCTTGGTGCAGGGCGCGGGGAGCTGCTTGCCGCCGCTGCCCTGCACCAGGAAGAGCTGCTTGCGGCCGAAGGTGCAGCGGGAGCCGCGGCCGGCCGCCTGGAGCAGCACACCAGCGCGCTTGAAGCTGCGCTGAAGGAGCAGGAGGTCCACAGGCTCTCGCTGGCGCTCGCCCGTGAACTCCAGGAGGGTGTGCCCTGCCCGGTGTGCGGCAGCCAGCACCATCCCTCCCCTGCGCTTAATCAGGAGCAGGGGGAACATGAAGAGCTGGACCAACGGCTCCGCCATGTCCGCGTTCTGGCCCGGCAGGCGCTGGAGACGCGCCATTTGTTCCGCAGCCTGCTGGAGCAGGACGGATCATGGCTTGCCCAGCTGGGCGGAGCAGCGTCCGAAGAGGCGATGGAGCAGTCTGCTGCCACTGCTGCCGGCGGCTCTCTTGCAGCTCTCGAGTCCTCAGCCGCCCGCGGCTCTCACGCAGCTCTCGAGTCCTCAGCCGCCTGCGACTCTCTTGCAGCTCTCGAGTCCTCAGCCGCCCGCGGCTCTCACGCAGCTCTTGAGTCCACTGCTGCCTGCGACTCTCTTGCAGCTCTCGAGTCCTCAGCCGCCCGCGGCTCTCACGCAGCTCTTGAGTCCACTGCTGCCAGCGGCTCTCTTGCAGCTCTCGAGTCCTCAGCCGCCCGCGACTCTCACGCAGCTCTTGAGTCCACTGCTGCCGGCGGCTCTCTCGCAGCTCTTGAGTCCTCTGCTGCCCTTGACTCCCTCGGAGCCCCTGCGTCCGCTGCATCTCTTGCAGCCGCAGACATCCCGGATGAAGCAGCATTATCCGGTTTGAATGCCCGGCTGTCCTCGCTGAAGGCACGGTCCGGAGAATTGCGGCGTGCAGCCGCAGACTGGCAGCGTTCCATGCAGGAGCTGGAGCAGCTGTATCACAAGGAAACGGCCGGTGCCGAAGCCGAGCAGACCTGGGTGCAGGGACTGGCTGCCAAGGCGGAGGAACTTGCTGCCTCAGCGAATAAGCTTAGGGAAGAATGGAACGGGCTCTTTCCGGAGCTTGCGCCTGAGGAGGCGGAGAAAGCCTATCAGGAGCTGCTCGCCAAGGATGAGCGGGCCGAGGAGATCCGCAGCCGGCTGGAGATCAGCGTCAAGTTCCTGGACGAGAAGAGTCTAGCTGTACAGACGCTGCAGGAGCAGCTGGCCGGACTCGACAAGGAGCTCGCGCAGTGGGACGCCCAGCTTGAAGGCAAAGAAGCTCTCGCGCGTGACAAAGAGCAGCTGCTCCGGGAATGGACCGGCGGACGTCCGCCGGCGGCGCTGCTGGCGGAATGCGAGCGCAGGCTGCTGGAGCTTCAGACTGCGCTTGAACGCAGCCGGCAGGAGCACCGCCAGGCGGCGGACAACGCCCAGCAGCAGACCCGGGAAGCAGCGGTTGCCCGTCAGGCGGCAGAGTCTGCCCATGAGCATTATACGGCAGCCGACTCCCAGTGGAAGGAGGCGCTGCAGTCTTCGGCATTTACTTCAGCCGCTGAGGTTGAAGCTGCGTCGCTGGAGACCTCTGAGCGGGCACAGGCGGCTGAACGGGTGCGGGCTCACCGCGAGGAGGAAGCCGAGTGTGCATTGCAGCTGCGGAGCATAGAGGAGAAGCTGGATGGTGCTGTGCTTAGCGGTGAGGAGTGGCAGGAGAGCCAGGAGTCACTGCAGAAGTGCAGGGAAGAGGATGAGAGTTCACTTCAGGCCCGCGCACGTGCGGAGCGTGATCTGGAGGATCTGCAGCAGCGGCATATCCGCTGGATGGAGCTTGAAGGCCAGCGGGCAGGACATGCTGCTATGCAGGAGCGCTTGTCCAAGCTGCAGACGGTGCTGCGCGGCAACGCCTTTGTGGAATATATAGCGGAAGAACAGCTGATGCAGGTATGTCAGGCTGCCTCACAGCGCCTGCGTTTCCTGAGCAAGCAGCGTTATGCACTGGAAGTGGACTCCGGCGGAGGTTTTGTCATCCGTGATGACGGGAACGGCGGTATGAAGCGGCCGGTCTCCACGCTTTCCGGCGGAGAGACTTTCCTGACCTCCCTTGCCCTGGCATTAGCCCTGTCAGCCCAGATTCAGCTGCGCGGACAATACCCGCTGCAATTCTTTTTCCTGGATGAGGGCTTCGGTACATTGGACCCGGATCTGCTCGATACCGTGATAACCTCACTGGAAAGATTGCACAATGACCAGCTGTCCGTAGGCATCATCAGCCATGTTCCCGAGCTTCGTGCCCGTCTGCCGCGCAAGCTGATTGTAGTTCCTGCAGAACAGGGCGGCGGGGGTTCAACCATTCTTTTGGAAAAAATGTGAAAGACGGGGTTGAATGTGACAACGATCACAGATACACCTTCAACCCCCTGTTATAATACAGCTAAGCCGACATCATTTGAAACACCTCGGCGGACGTATGACAGGGAATTTGTTCCTTCTCATACGTCCGCCGCCGAAGCAGCTCATATGAGCTGTGAAGGGTGTTTCTTTTTTTTGTCTTTTTTTGAATGAAAATTTCTATGCTTTACATCCTCGCTCCACCGCACCAGGATGATGCTGCCTGTTATAATACAGCCTTGTCCTCCTTGTCCTTGTTTCATTTTCTTCTCCCTGAGGCAGCCTTTATGCTTGGACTCCACCTTTCGTTATCGTTTAATTTCCTGTATGATTAGAGCCATAAACTATATTTGTCGCGAAGCGGATCAGGCCGGAATAACCAACAGATTCAGGCTAATGCGCCCCGCCGGCCAAAAGCTGAGCTAATGATTACAGGGCAAGCCCCTGTGAGCGGTGGATTTTTATGAAGTGGAAACGGCCGTGAATACGCCTGTTTTTACAATATAAGGACTGCCGGTGCTACAGATTTTACCGCGGAAAGTGCCGGACGCAAGCTTCTGCATCACAAATTTTGGGGAGGAAGCGTTGTATGGAAACTGTGTTCAGCAAAATTATCGAAGGTTCGATCCCGGCGAGCAAAGTATTCGAAAATGAGCGGATTCTGGCGTTCTACGATATTGAGCCTGCAGCCCCTGTGCATGTGCTGATCATCCCGAAGAAGTTCATCGCTTCGATGAATGATGTCACGCCTGAGGATCTGCCGCTGATCGGCGAGATCCATGCTGTGGCGCAGCAAATTGCGGTAGAACTGGGAATCGCTGATTCCGGATACCGGCTGATTAACAACTGCGGACCGGACAGCGGACAAGCGGTGCCTCATCTGCATTATCATCTGCTGGGCGGAGCCAAACTCGGCGCCCTCGTCGGGAATTCTGCTTCCCACGCATAATCAGGAATTCAATAAAACAGACCGGCTAAAAAATAATAACACGAAGGTTGACACCTTATTTAGGTTTGACCTATAATGAAATTTGATGAACCGTGTTGTTATGCTCTTGGACGGTCTGGTCGGAGGGAGGGAAAACTGGTGTCTGAAACGAAAGTTCGCAAAAACGAGACAATTGATGCTGCACTTCGTCGCTTTAAACGTTCCATTGCTAAAGATGGTGTCTTGGCTGAGGTGAAGAAACGCAAGCATTATGAGAAGCCAAGCGTAAAGCGCAAGAAGAAGTCTGAGGCTGCTCGTAAGAGAAAGTTTTAGGAGGATTACCCACGCATGAATCTTAGCGAACGATTAAACGAAGATATGAAGCAAGCGATGAAGAGTAAGGACAAGTTCAGACTCTCCACCATTCGAATGGTTCGTTCTACAATAAAGTATCTTGAAATAGATTTGAAGAGAACATTAGACGACAACGAAGTGCTTGATATCCTTAGTCGTGAAATCAAACAGCGCAAAGATGCCCTCCAAGAATTTGAAGCAGCGGGTCGCGAAGAGCTTGCCGCGAGTACTAAGGCAGAAATCGAGATTATCATTCAATATCTTCCTGAACAGCTTTCCGAAGAAGAAATTAAAGTAATTGTACAGCAGACCATCCAGGAAACCGGTGCTTCTTCGAAAAGTGAAATGGGTAAGGTGATGAGCGCACTGATGCCTAAGGTCAAAGGTCGCGCCGATGGTAAACTCGTGAACCAGGCGGTTCAGCAATTTCTGCAATAATATAACGCTAGCACCCCTTTAATTAGGGGTGTTTTTCGTTATGTGGAGTGTTGCGGACTCCAAGTAGTAATAGCTTCGAATGAGGCAGTTTACATAATGAAAATATCAGCTTCTTTATTACCTCTATCAACATAAACCTCTCTAAACCTTTCTATTAACCTCTAGCTTCCCGTATTCCCTCCTCAAAACAGTTTTGCAATCCATCAGTGAAGATGATCTTAATAGATACACTTTATCCACTGTTGAAACGCCTGTGCAGAAACTGGCGTACTAAGGATTATATGCTGCGTTTTATTATATGATAAGGATGCAGGTGGTTTTAAATCGTGCAGAGGGGAGGCAGCAAGCTTGAAAAAGTTACGCATAGGGGTCTTGTCCTGTATAGCCGCGATGATGATTCTGCTGATTCTGCCGTTAGCGGGCAGGGTCCATGCAGATAATGAAGCGGTTCGCGCGCCGGCTGCGGCTGCGGGTACAGTTGTGGGCGGTCCTGTGTTTATCATTCCGGTGGATCAGGAGATTGAGCGCGGATTGCAGAGCTTTCTGGAACGCGGATTTCAGGAGGCTGCCAATTACGGCGCGGTTCTGATTGTGCTGGAGATTGACACACCGGGCGGCCGGGTGGATTCAGCTGAACAAATCGGAAATATGGTCAGGGACAGCAAAATTCCTACCGCGGCCTACATCAAAGGCGACGCCGCTTCCGCCGGCAGTTACATAGCGCTTAATGCTGGCGCCATTATCATGAAGCCGGGCAGTATGATCGGTGCCGCTTCACTGGTAGACAGGAATGGCAATAGCGTGGAAGACGCAAAAATGGTATCCTACTGGAAATCCAAGATGGTAGGAGCCGCATCGCTGAACGGGCGTGATCCGGAAGTGGCTGCAGGGATGATGGATATCAACCTGGTGGTGAACAAGCCAGAACTTGGCGTGGCCAAGGGGCAGGGGGAAATCATCGCTCTGAGCAGTGAGGAAGCGCTCCAGGCAGGTTATGCCGACCGTATTGCGGGTACAGCCAATGAGGCCATTACTTGGCTGGGTTATTCTACAGATGACATTTTTCGCGTAGAGCATACCGGTGCGGAGAAAATGTCGCATTTTCTGACGAATCCGGTTATTATGACGATTCTGCTCTTCGTCGGCATCGCCGGGGTGTTCATTGAACTGCTGGTACCCGGCTTTGGGGTGCCCGGAATTATCGGGACGCTGGCATTTGCTCTCTATTTCTTCGGGAACTATGTGGCTGGCTTCGCCGGGGCGGAGACGTTGCTGCTGTTCATTCTGGGACTCGTAATGCTGGTGCTCGAGCTGTTTGTGCCAAGCTTTGGTATTCTGGGGCTGCTGGGCTCTGTCAGCCTTGTGGCTGGTGTTGTAAGAGCTGCTTACAGCTTTACGCATGCGATGTTCAGTCTGGGCATTGCTTTTTCGGCAGCGGCAGTGGTGATTGTGATTGTGGCTGTGGTCTTCAAGGAGCGGGGGATCTGGAACCGGTTCATTCTCCAGGATAGCCTCACCAAAGAGCAGGGGTTTGTGCCTGTGACGGAGAAGCTGAGTTTGATCGGAGCTTCCGGAATCAGCGTAACTCCGCTGCGTCCGGCCGGAACTGCCGCTATTGGCGGCGAGCGGATTGATGTGGTGACAGAGGGCGGATTCATCGGCGCGCAAACCGCTATTTCGGTGGTAAAGGTCGAAGGCGGCCGGGTGGTTGTGAAGGAATCCGTGAAATAGCTGTACCTCTGTTATGAGCAGGCAGCAGCGTGTAATACTGTATGGAAATAAGGTTAATCCCAAAAAATAACGGAGGTTGTAAAGCGTATGATGGAAGCATCTATGATTACTTTTTTGTTGATCGCGGTTGTCGTGATCATTGTACTAAGCGTCTTCTTCAGCTTCTTCCCGGTCATGCTGTGGGTTTCGGCCTGGGCATCGGGCGTTCGAATCAGCATTATTACGCTGGTAGCGATGCGGCTGCGCCGGGTAACACCAAGCCGGATTGTCAATCCGCTGATTAAGGCTACCAAGGCAGGGCTGGGCCTGAATATCAACCAGCTGGAGAGCCACTACCTTGCCGGAGGGAATGTAGACCGGGTAGTGAATGCGCTGATAGCGGCACAGAGAGCGGATATTCCGCTGGAATTCACCCGTGCTGCAGCCATCGATCTGGCCGGACGCGATGTGCTGCTGGCGGTTCAGATGAGCGTTAACCCGCGGGTCATTGAAACTCCGATTGTTGCGGCTGTGGCCAAGAACGGGATTGAGGTCAAGGTTAAAGCGCGGGTAACCGTCCGGGCCAATATCGACCGTCTCGTCGGCGGCGCCGGTGAAGAAACGATTATTGCCCGTGTCGGTGAGGGGATCGTAACCACAGTAGGTTCGAGTGATTCGCACAAGGATGTGCTGGAGAATCCCGATTCCATCTCGCGGACGGTGTTGTCCAAGGGTCTGGACTCTGGTACCGCTTTTGAGATTCTGTCTATAGATATTGCGGATATTGATGTTGGGAAGAATATTGGCGCGTACCTCCAAACCGAGCAGGCGGAGGCGGATAAGCGCATCGCCCAGGCCAAAGCGGAGGAACGCAGAGCCATGGCTGTCGCCCACGAGCAGGAGATGAAGGCCCGGGTGGTGGAGATGAAGGCGCTGGTGGTTGAAGCCGAATCCCAGGTACCGCTTGCGATGGCCGAAGCGCTGCGCTCCGGCAAGCTTGGTGTAATGGACTACATGAACCTCAAAAATATTGAGGCCGACACGCAGATGCGCGGCTCCCTCGGTAAATTAAACGACGGGGACGACAGCAGCCGTCCGCCCCACAAATAAAGGGATGTGATTTCCCATGAGCAGCATACTCTACATCGTGGTCATTGCGGTGATCGCGGTCATCAGTAACTGGAACAAAAATAAAGGCAAGTCCGCCCCGCGCGGCGGCATGCCTACCTTTGGCGGCGGGGGCGAAGGCGGTCCGCTGCGCCGCCCCCGTGCTCCCGCCCGGACAGCGGATAGCGGGCGCCCTGAACGTCCGGGCAGCGGATTTCCGGAGCCCGGGGGGCGCCTGGGGAATTCGGGCCGGCCTGATCCCGCGCCGGAAGAGAGGGAGTACGATGCTTCGCCGGCGTGGCCGGAGCGGCCAGAGCTGCCTTCGCCTGACTATGAGACAGGCGAAGGGATGTCCATGGAGCAGACCGGCGATATGGACGGTGTGCAGGCGCGGACAGAACGCATGCAGCGGGAGCTGGAGCGGCTGCAGGCGGCTTTTGACGGCATGGCGGCTGCAGTGCCTTCCACAGGCACAATGACTGCCGGAGAGGGCGCCAGTCCGTCTCAGGCGGGTACAGGGCAACATCCGCTGGTGCAGGACCGTGAGGCGCTGCGCAGCGGCCTGATGTGGGCGGAGATTCTGGGACCGCCCCGTTCCCGGCAGCCGCATGCCTCTGTCCGCAAGGAAGGCTGAACCCCCGGCAGAAGAGCGGCTGCTTTGCACTGCGGTTACCTCTTTGCTTTGCCTGAAAGCTCGAATTTGCTCCTTAAGAGGAGCAGATCCGGGCTTTTTGCCGTGTTATCCCGTGGACTTATCCTGCAGAATCCGCTGCATATACCACTGCCTGACTGATGGAGCCGCAGGAGCCTCCCGGTACAAATGATGTGAGTTCTTCTCATAAACAAACGCCCTCCCGCATAAGGTGTACAGAAGGCAGGAAGGGGGAGCGTCTATATATGACCCGTATTGGCCGCAGGCTGCGGGGATGGACAAACGGGGTACTGGATCTTCCGCAGGATGTGCTGCAGGAGATGCCCCGGATCACCCTGATCGGCAATAAGGAATTGTATATTGAGAACCACCGCGGCGTGCTGCATTTCTCATCGGAGCAGCTCAGGCTGGCGTTGGCCAAGGGATATCTGGAGATTTCCGGTGAAGGGCTGGTCATCCGCAATATTCTGGGCCAGGAGCTTGCCGTTGAAGGTATTATCGGTGAAATCAGGTATAAGGAAAGTGGGGAGAATCCATGAAAGAGCCGCCTCTGTCATCGCTGCGGGGGTTCGTTACACTGCATGTGACGGGACCGCAGGTGGAGACCTTTATCAACGCTGTAACCGGAGTAGGCATCGTCATCTGGGATGTGAGGCCTGCCGGGGACGGCGCTTCGCTGAACCTGCTGCTGGATGATTTTTTCAGACTCCGTCCGCTCCTTAAGAAGACAGGCTGCCGCATGCATGTTACGGCCCGTAACGGAATTCCTTTCCGGGCGGCCCGCTTGTGGAAGCGGAAGTTTTTTGCCGCAGGACTGCTGATCTTCGGTGTGGGGCTGCTGCTGCTGTCCTCTATGGTGTGGAGCATTAAGGTTGAAGGGAATACCCGCATTCCTACCGAGGACATTCTCGAAGCCGCACGCAAGGAGGGGGTGTACCCTTTTCAGTGGATTTGGCGGATGGAAGAGTCGGACAAGCTCTCCAGGGAGCTGACCACCCTTGTTCCGGGGCTGACGTGGGCAGGGTTTCACCGGACGGGGACGAGCATTACGATCCAGGTTGTCGAAGCCGACCGCCCGGAGACTAAGCCGCTACTCAGCCAGCGCCATCTGATCAGCAGGACGGATGCGGTTGTCACTGAAATCTATGCAGAGCAGGGCAGACCTGTGGTGAGCCGCAACTCCCGCGTCAAAAAAGGGGACATCCTCATCTCCGGAGCGCTGGGGGACGAGGAGAATACAGAGTTTGTAGTAGCCAAAGGCGATGTTAAAGGCCTGGTATGGCATGAATATAATCTTGAGGTGCCCCTCAAAAGAACGGGCAGTTCCTATACAGGAGAACGCAAAGACCGCACGTATCTCGTTCTTGGCAAATGGGCGGTGCAGCTGTGGGGGTACGGGGATTCCGGCTTTGAGAAGTCACGCACGCTTACGGAGCCCGATATGCTGTCCTGGCGGTCCTTTAAGCTGCCGCTGGGCATGATGACCGAGAAGGAGCTGGAGATTAAATATACCGCTGAAATGCTGACTCCGGAGGCCGCGCGGGAGGAAGGCCTGACGCGGGCCAAAAGTGATATTTTCGCGCGTTACGGTGCTGACAGCGTCATCAAAAGTCAAAAAATTTTGCATGAGAAGAAAGAGAATGGTAAAGTTTATATGAAAGTGCTGTTTGAGGTGGAAGAGAGAATCGCGGAAGAACTTCCGATAGTAAACAATTGAGGAGAATGAGGCTACTTGTCAGAACAGACTGCAAGCATTCGTATATCTTTGCAAAATGCGGGAGAAGCTCAATCCCTGTTCGGCCCGCAGGACGGATTCCTGAAAATTATCGAGAAAGAAATTCCGGCGGTCATCGACTCGCGCGAAGCTGAAGTTACCATACGCGGCGCTGAGCGTGAAGTGGACATGCTGGGCCAGCTGTTCAACGTGCTGCTGTCCCTGGTGCGGGGCGGTTACATACTAAGTGAACGCGATGTGCAGTACGCCGTAGAACTGGCGAAGGATTTCCGTGCCGATCAGCTGCTTGACCTGTTCAAAGGTGAAATTACAACAACTTTCCGCGGTAAACCCATCCGCGTCAAAACGATTGGCCAGAAACATTATGTGACAACCATCAAAAAGCGTGATATCGTCTTTGGCATCGGGCCGGCGGGGACAGGCAAGACTTATCTTGCCGTTGTGCTTGCGGTAACGGCGCTTAAGGAAGGCTCCGTCAAGCGCATCGTGCTGACGCGTCCGGCAGTGGAGGCAGGCGAGAACCTGGGCTTCCTTCCCGGTGATTTGCAGGAGAAGGTAGATCCGTATCTGCGGCCGCTCTACGACGCCCTATACGACGTTATGGGTCCTGATCAGGTAGCCAAGGCGCTGGAGCGCGGGCTGATCGAGATTGCGCCGCTTGCCTATATGCGCGGGCGTACGCTGGAGGACGCTTTTATTATCCTCGACGAGGCCCAGAATACGACACCAGAACAAATGAAAATGTTCCTCACCCGGCTGGGCTTCGGCTCCAAGATGGTCATTACGGGCGATGTTACCCAGATTGATCTGCCGCGCGGCAAGAAGTCAGGGCTGATAGAAGCCAAAGCGATATTATCCGGTATTGAGGAGCTCGGCTTTGTCTATTTTGCAGAACAGGACGTAGTCCGGCATTCCCTGGTGCAGAAAATTATCGTTGCCTATGACCGCTCTGCCGAAAACCTCCAATAAAAAAGGGGATTGTCTTCATGGCTTCAAAGCAACCATCGAAATTAAGCGGATTTGTATATAGCACTAACGGGTGGAAGTATAGCGCGGTCTCGCGCTATGCTCTTTTCCTGTTATTGGGGCTTGTTTTCTACTTCAGCCTGTCCTCTGATCTGCTGCCCAAAAAGTACGATATCAAAGAGGGTACACGCAGTGCCAAGGAAATCACGGCGCCCAAGCAAATCCCGGACACCAATGCCAAGCTGAAAGCCCAGGAAGAGGCGGCCGAGAATGTAACTAACCGGTATGCAATTATACCCATGCGGGCTGAAAATCTAGTAACCCTGCTGCTCGACCGGATTGACCGGCTGAATCAGGATGATACGATTTCGCAAAGCGATAAGACGACGATCTACCGTGAGGAAATTCCGCGGCGGGCCAACGATTTTATTCTTAATTTTGTTGCTGCCAGCAGTAAAGCCGGAACGTATTCGGAGCATCTGCTCGCTGAAATGCAGTCGGTCATCAAGGACCAGGCCTATGTGATTCCTGAAGAAACGTATATTAAAATTCCGCGGCTAACCTCCCAGGATATCATTGAGATGAAGCCTGTTGCCCGGGATATTGTCACCAAACTGATGAATGACCAGATTACTGACGCCCAGACCGCGCGAGCTAAGGTGGCAGAGCAGGTCAGTGTCAGTTCGCTGAGCCAGCGGACCGCCCGTGAGGTTGTGCAGGAGCTGGTGCGGCTGGTCATTACAAGCAACAAGTTCTACGATGAGGATGCGACCAAGGAAGCGAAGGTGCTGGCCCGCCAGAATACACCTGATGTATTCATCGAGCAGGGGGATGTGCTGGTCGCCAAGAACCAGGAGATTACTCCGGAACTGTATGCCCTGCTGGACGAGAACGGCCTCTTGAGCAAAGAAGTTAATTATTGGCCGCAATTCGGACTGCTGCTGCTCTCCGTGCTGCTGTCTTTTGGCCTGATGACATTCATCCGCTATAACGGCGGTACATCCGGTTTCAAGTATAATAACTCCCAGCTGCTCATGCTGGTGCTGGTGTTTATAATTACAATTATTATGATGAAGCTTGCGGCATTCCTGCAGACGGATGTCCGGACGTATATAGGCTTCCTGGCTCCGGTAGCGATAGGTGCGATGCTGATCTCAATGCTGCTGGATATGACCTTGGCTTATTTCTGTTCCATTCTGTTCAGCGTTCTTGCCAGTATCATTCTGAATGTGCAGCAGAACACCGTATTTGATTTCACTTTCGGCTTCTTTGCACTTATTGTGAGCTATGTGGCCATTTTCTCCACTCACCGGGCAGGACAGCGCTCTACCCTCCTGAAGGGCGGTATTATGGTCTCCCTGTTCGGCTGCCTGACGGTAGCTATACTGACCATGCTGGGCGGTGGCGTGTGGAATGAGACGCAGACGCTGTATTCCATCGGGTTCGCGTTTGCCAGCGGCCTGCTGACTGCCGTGCTGGTAATCGGCCTGATGCCATTCTTCGAAGCCACGTTCGGCATCCTGTCGGCGCTGAAGCTCGTCGAATTGTCTAACCCGAATCATCCGCTGCTGCGCAAGCTGCTTACGGAGACACCGGGAACGTACCATCACAGTGTTATGGTCGGGAACTTATCCGAGGCCGCTGCTGAAGCGATCGGTGCAGACGGCCTGCTGTGCCGGGTGGGTTCGTATTATCATGATATCGGCAAGACGAAACGGCCGTTCTATTTCATTGAGAACCAGAACAATATGGAGAACCCGCATGATTCGATTGAGCCCAAGCTGAGCAAATCCATCATTGTGGCTCACGCCCGTGACGGGGTGGAGATGCAGAAGGAGTACAAGCTGCCGAAGCCGATCCGCGATATCGCGGAGCAGCATCACGGCACGACATTCCTGCATTATTTTTATCATAAAGCACTGAAGATTGCGGAGGAGAAGGGTGTGGAGCCCGACTTCACGGAGGAGGACTTCCGTTATCCGGGACCGAAGGCACAGTCGAAGGAATCTGCAGTGGTTGGTATCGCCGACAGTGTGGAGGCCGCGGTCCGCTCCCTCCGCAAGCCTACTGTCGTGCAGGTAGAAACGATGATCGAGAAGATTATCAAAAGCCGGCTGGATGACCATCAGTTTGATGAATGCGACCTGACCATCAAAGAGCTGGACATTATTGCACGGACACTTAAAGAGACTGTAATGGGCATTTTCCATTCCCGGATTGAGTACCCCGAGGATGTGCGCAAGCCCAAAAAAGAGGAAGGGGCCATCAAAAATGAGCCTGAGCGTCGTTTGGAGCAATGAACAGGAAGAGCATGAGATTAACGGCGAGCTGATCGCCATGCTGGAGATCATTCTGCAGAAAGCGGGCAGCGCTGAAGGAATCGATGAGGGTGAAGTGGATCTTACCTTCGTTAATAACGAACGCATCCATGAGCTGAATCTGGAGTACCGGGGAATCGACCGTCCAACGGACGTGCTGTCCTTCGCGATGAATGAGACCGGAGAAGATGAGCCGGAAATTATATATGCTGTGCCCAATGGTGAGGGCGAGGTGCTGGAGGAAGTACCTAACGTGCTCGGAGATATCATTATCTCCGTAACGCGTGCGCAAGAGCAGGCGCTGGAATATGGACATTCGCTGGAGCGCGAGCTGGGCTTCCTGTTCGTCCACGGTTTCCTGCATTTGCTGGGATATGACCATCAGGATCCGGAATCTGAGGCCGAGATGATGTCTAAGCAGGAGAATGTTCTGGCTCAGGTCGGGTTGACACGCTAATGGTCAAGAACACGGCGGTCGGCCACAAAAAATTCTGGCATTCTTTTCGCTTTGCGGCTCATGGCATTGCTGCGGCTTTCCGGTCGGAGCTGAATATGAAGGTGCACAGCGGCCTCGCTGTTATTGTACTGGCTGCCGCCGCAGTATTCAGGCTCCCCCTGTCAAGCTGGATGCTGCTGCTTCTGGCGATTACGCTGGTGCTGACCGCCGAGCTGCTGAATACGGCGATTGAAGCGACGATTGACCTGGTGTCGCCGGAGATTCATCCCTTGGCCAAGAAGGCCAAAGATACCGCCGCAGGAGCTGTACTGCTTACGGCGGTGTTTGCTGTTATTACGGGAATCTATGTTTTTTATCATCCCGTGATGGACTGGATCACAAGTCTTATGTCATAATCAGTTTACAACTTCAGCTTAGGGAGAGGCGGATCCGCTTTGTGCGCTCCGTCATCTTTACTTAGAACCACAATACCAGGCCACGTTTAAGCGGCCGGTAGTGTACGAAGAATAATGGATGCGGTGCATGCTTATAAAGCGGGTTTTAGACGAAGAATAACCGAAGTGGTGGATGCTCACAAAACTAAGGTTATGCTTACGAAGTGAGTTTTGTACGAAGACTAATCGAAGTAGGATATGCTCACAAAACTAGGTCCATGCTTACGAAGTGAGTTTTGTAAGAAGACTAATCAGAGAAGTATATGCTCACAAAACTTTTAGGAGGACAACTATGGATTCTGCTCTACTTCTTCAGGAAGCGATCAAGGCAAGAGCCAATGCATATATACCTTATTCCCGTTTCGGGGTCGGCGCTGCACTGCTGGACCAGGACGGGAATGTTCACCACGGCTGTAATATTGAGAATGCTGCCTACGGACCGACCAACTGCGGGGAACGGACCGCTATGTTTCGTGCGATTGCGGACGGGCATAAGCCTGGTACCTTCCGGGCTATCGCTGTAGTCGCGGATACGGACGGACCTGTCTCGCCTTGCGGCGTCTGCCGTCAGGTAATGGTTGAGCTGTGCGGCCCTGATATGCCGGTCATTCTCGGCAACCTGAAGGGCGACATCGTGGAGACTACAGTGCGCGACCTGCTGCCCGGCGCGTTCGGTCCTGCGGACCTGGAGCAGGGTCAGGCTCCGGAGTAGCAGCAAGACAGGTGAAGTATTTAGTTGGGTTTAATTATGCCTGTGATCATAGTTTAATTGTATTTTGTACAATTAAAATCCCGCTAAATCCGCTAAACTTCGATATAACTGCAAAAAGTACAACTATATTTGCTAGTTTGTCCAATAACAGCCTCTCATTGAGGAAATAGTTGTACGAAATACATTTAAACCTGTAGAGTCTCTGGTTCTAAACAGAATAAGTGTACAAAATACAATTAAGTTTGTTTTAGAGGGTTCAAGTATGGTTTAGGTGTTCAAGTAACCAGTCTTTTCCGCGCCGCAGTATAGCGTGTCAGTCACTTATTGCGCCGCAGTAAAGCGTGTTCCCGCAGAGAACGTAAGCGCTCATGCTCCAACCCCGCTTTCCTCGTGCCGAACGCTGCGACCACGCCAGTTCCGGGTGTCCAGAGGGCCGGGGCCCTTGGGGTCCCCCTTGGCGAAGGGGGACTTAGGGGGATCGAAAAGATTTGGAAGTATTGTTTTTGACCAAGCTTTGGGTTGTTCAAGTAACCAGTCTTTTCCGCGCCGCAGTATAGCGTGTCAGTCACTTATTGCGCCGCAGTAAAGCGTGTTCCCGCAGGGAACGTAAGCGCTCCTGCTCCAATCCCCCTTCCACGCGCCGGACGCTGTGCCCACGCCAATTCCGGGTGTCCAGAGGGCCGGGGCCCTTGGGGTCCCCCTTGGCGAAGGGGGACTTAGGGGGATCGTAGGGTTTTGAAACGTTTTTGATTGAAACGCTTTTGACCTAGTATCAAGGTTTCCAGATTGATCTAAAATGTTATGAACGTTTTTGACCAAGTTGTAAGATAAATAGGAGGATTATATGAAATTCAAATCAGGGTTTGTCGCCATTATCGGCAGACCGAACGTAGGCAAATCGACACTTATGAACCAGGTGATTGGCCAGAAGATCGCCATTATGTCGGACAAGCCGCAGACCACCAGAAACAAAATTCACGGGGTATATACAGCCAATAATTCGCAGATCGTATTCCTGGACACACCGGGTATCCATAAAAGACAGTCGAAGCTGGGCGATTACATGAACCAGACAGCGATGAGCACCCTGCATGAAGTGGAGGCTGTGTTGTTCCTGGTGGATGCTTCTGAGGGCATGGGCGGCGGTGACCGTTATATTGCGGAACAGCTGAACTCCATCAAGACGCCGGTCATTCTCGTGATGAACAAGATTGACAAAATCGAGCCCGAAGCGCTGCTTCCGATGATTACCGAATACAACAAGCTGCATGAGTTCGCCGAGATCGTGCCGATTTCTGCCAAAATGGGCAGCAATGTCAATACGCTGCTGGAGCAGGTGCAGAAGTATCTGCCGGAAGGCCCGCAGTATTATCCGGACGACCAGATTACCGATCACCCGGAGCAATTCGTCTGTGCGGAGCTGATCCGCGAGAAGATTCTGCATCTGACCCGCGAAGAGGTGCCGCATTCCATTGCGGTGGCGATTGAGGACATGAGCGTTGAACCGAATGGCGTAGTGCATATTTCAGCGGTTATTTTTGTGGAGCGCGATTCCCAGAAGGGGATCATTATCGGCAAGCAGGGTGCCCTGCTGAAGGAAGTCGGACGGCGTGCGCGGACGGATATTGAGAACCTGCTGGGTTCGAAGATTTTCCTGGAACTATGGGTAAAAGTGAAAAAAGACTGGCGCAATCAGGACCGCGTACTGCGGGATTTGGGCTTCCATAAAGACCAATAAACCTTCCCTCCGCTTCTACTTGGCAGGAATTGCAAGGATAGATCCCTGAGCTTCGTACATCCTACTTCTGAAGAGACATCGTGTTTCCGAAGAAAGGATGAATACGAATGCGGAACTTTTCGTGGAAGTATTTTGCAATGACTGGAGATGTCGATGCTTATTTGCTGTACAGAGAAGCTGGGGATTCGCCGGAGAGCAGCGGACCGCTGCCGGCGGAGGAAGAGATGGTCACTGATGAAGAAGCACAATAAGGACTGGTTGCTTGCCGAGTGGTTGGGAGAAGAGGCATGCTATACAGGGTGGAAGGGATCGTCATCCGCAGCATGGACTACGGCGAAGGGAACGCAATTATTACGCTTTGCACCGAGAACGCCGGTAAAGTAGGTGTTCTGGTACGGGGCGCCAAGAAGGTGAAAAGCCGCCATGCTGCCCTGATCCAGTTGTTCACAACAGGAGAATTTGTATTTTTCCGTAACAATGGAGGACTCGGAACACTGAATGCCGGGGAGATCACGAAGTCCCATCATCCGCTGCGTGAGGATCTTGTCAAAGCGGCGTATGCATCCTATGCCTGCGAGCTGCTTGACCGGGTACTGCATGATGAAGAGACGGGAAGCTTTTGGTTCCGTCAATTAAGCGCCTGCCTGAATGCACTTGAAGAAGACAAAGAGCCCGGCATCATCATAAATGTTTTTGAAATGAAAGTGCTGCAGGCGGCAGGCTATGGCCCGCAGCTTGATACCTGTGTAGTCTGCGATATGGACAAGCCGGATGAGGAGCTTAGAATCAGTCCGCTTCTTGGCGGTGTAATCTGCCGCAGCTGCCGGCATAATGATCCTCCCGCGATGGAGATTTCTCCGCGTGCACTGAAGCTGCTGCGTCTATTCGCACTACTTGATCTGACCAGACTTGGCAATGTGGATGTGAAGCCAGAGACACGCGCAGAGCTCAAGGCCATTATGCGGGCATTTATGGATATGCAGCTGGGGCTCCGGCTGAAATCGCAGAGTTTCCTCGATCAGCTTGATAAATACAATATTTGACGAAATGCGAATTATCCGTTACTATAAGTTCAGTTTCTTTTTACAGCAATTTATAGGAATGCCGTGATTGCTCCAGACATGGAGAGAGTGCAGCGATCGGGAAAGTAATGAATCGATTTGTCGCTTCAGCGAGCCGGGGATAGTGGAAGCCTGGCAGGACAACGTTCATGAACATGGCGCCCGGGAGTACGGAAGCGGCAGAATGAAAAGTGGATTTCGCGTAGCGTAATCAAGTAGGGTGGAACCGCGGGAGAAGAATTCAGGCTCTCGTCCCTATGTCTGTTAATCAGGCATGGGGGCGGGAGCTTTTTTGCCTTGTGGCGGACTTATGAAGGATATACTCTCCATAACCTGCCGCAGGGATACAGAAAGAAGCCGGTGACCGCCTCCATCGCGCAGCAGCAAGAGCCAGTCATAAGTAAAGAGGCAGTACACACTTGTAAAGCGAAGGAGTCGGTAGTATGAACTTTCAGCAGATGATTCTGACACTGCAGCAGTTCTGGGCAGCCCAGAACTGTATTCTCGTCCAGCCGTATGATACGGAAAAAGGGGCGGGCACGATGAATCCCATGACCTTTTTGCGGTCACTCGGTCCGGAGCCCTGGAAGGTCGCTTATGTCGAGCCTTCACGCCGTCCGTCAGACGGCCGTTACGGGGAGAACCCGAACCGCCTGTACCAGCATCACCAGTTCCAGGTCATCATCAAGCCGTCCCCGGACAATATTCAGGAGCTGTATCTGGATAGCTTGAAGGCACTGGGCGTAGATCCCCTGCTGCATGACGTGCGGTTTGTCGAAGACAACTGGGAGAATCCGTCACTGGGCTGTGCAGGCCTCGGCTGGGAAGTGTGGCTGGACGGAATGGAAATCACGCAATTTACCTACTTCCAGCAGGTAGGGGGAATTGAAGCCAGCCCGGTAGCGGTGGAGATTACTTACGGTATGGAGCGTCTTGCCTCCTACATTCAGGATAAGGAAAATGTATTCGACCTGGAATGGGTAGACGGAATGACTTACGGTGATGTGTTCCATCAGCCGGAGGTGGAGCATTCCACGTATACTTTTGAAGTTTCCGATGTCAAAATGCTGTTCACCCTGTTCAACACCTACGAAGAGGAAGCGCGCAGAGCGATGGAGAACCATTTGGTTTTCCCCGCCTATGACTATGTGCTGAAATGCTCGCATACCTTCAACCTTCTGGATGCGCGCGGAGCGATCAGTGTAACCGAACGTACGGGATTCATCACAAGAGTGCGTAATCTTGCCCGCACCGTAGCGGCAACATATCTGGAGGAACGCGAGAAGCTCGGCTTCCCGCTGCTGAAGAAAGAAGGTGCTGACCTTGTCTAAAGACATTTTGTTCGAGATCGGTCTCGAGGAAATTCCGGCCCGCTTCATCCGCGCCGCCATGGAACAGTTGAAGGATAGAACAGCCAAATGGCTCGAAGCCTCGCGGATCAGCCACAATGGCGTTACCGCATTTGCAACACCGCGCCGTCTTGCTGTACTGGTGAAGGATGCTGCTGAGCGGCAGGAAGATGTGAGTGAAGAAGTCAAAGGCCCGTCCCGTAAAATCGCACTGGACGCAAGCGGCGAGTGGAGCAAGGCGGCACTTGGATTTGCCCGCAGCCAGGGCGTTGCGCCGGAGCAGTTTACCTTCAAGGAACTGGCGGGCGTAGAATACATCTATGCCACCAAGAGCAGCACCGGGATTGAGACAGCTTCCCTGCTCTCTGAAGGTCTTACAGGTATTGTCAATGCCATGACTTTCCCGAAAAATATGCGCTGGGGCGCTTATGATTTCAAATTTGTCCGGCCAATCCGCTGGATGGTCGCGCTCTTCGGTCAGGAGATTATTGACCTTACGATTACCGGAGTCAAAGCCGGCAATGTGAGCCGCGGCCACCGTTTCCTCGGAGAAGAAGCAGTTATCGCTGAACCTGCCCTGTATGCCGAAGCTCTGCGCAGCCAGCATGTGCTCGTAGATGTGAAGGAACGCGAAGAGCTGATCCTTAGCGGAATCAACAAGCTCGCCGAAGAGAAGAGCTGGAAGATTGCGATTAAGGAAGATCTGCTCGAAGAAGTGCTGTTCCTGGTAGAAACACCGACCGTCTTGTTCGGTACATTCGACCCTGCTTTCCTGAACATTCCGCAGGATGTGCTGATTACTTCTATGCGCGAGCATCAGCGTTACTTCCCGGTGTTCGGCGAAGACGGCAATCTTCTTCCGTTCTTCGTAACTGTCCGTAACGGGAATGCCGTATCGCTGGACGTAATTGCCAAGGGTAACGAGAAGGTGCTGCGCGCCCGGCTGCAGGATGCCAAGTTCTTTTATGAAGAGGACCAGAAGCTGCAGATTAACGATGCGCTGGCCAAGCTGGAGAATATCGTCTATCACGAAGAGCTGGGCAGTGTAGGGGATAAAGTGCGCCGCATCCGTGCCATCGCTGACCGTCTGGCTGTGAAGCTTGCGCTGCCGGCAAGTGCCGCAGCTGAAGTCAGCCGGACTGCGGATATCTGCAAATTCGACCTGGTTACGCAAATGGTGGGCGAGTTCCCTGAGCTGCAGGGTACAATGGGTGAGGATTATGCCCGTAAGGCCGGTGAAGCTGACAATGTATCCAAAGCGATCTTCGAGCACTATCAGCCGCGTTTCGCAGGGGATGCCGTTCCTTCAACGGAGGCAGGTCTGGTAGTCAGCCTTGCCGATAAAATCGATACGATTGTAGGCTGTTTCTCGATCGGGATCATCCCGACCGGTTCCCAGGACCCTTATGCGCTACGCCGTCAGGCGGCAGGAATTGTGCAAATTGTACTGGAGCATCAGCTCAGTATCAGTTTGCAGGAAATTTTCGCTGCAGCGCTGGAAGTTCATGAAAGTTTACGTTCAGAGAAACATTTCACCCCTGAGCTGCGTATAAACCTTTACGAGTTCTTTGGTCTGCGCGTCAAACGCCTATTATCCGACAACAATGTCCGCTATGATGTTGTGGATGCAGCTATTGCTGCCGGTTTCGATGATATCGTTGACGTAGTAGGCAGAAGTCTTGCGCTTATGAATGCAGTATCAGACGTAGCTGATTTCAAAATCACTGTGGATTCCCTGACCCGCGTCAGCAATCTGGCGGCCAAAGCTGCCGAAGGAACGGTAATCGACCCTTCTCTGCTCAAAGAAGAAGCCGAACAGAAGCTGTATCAGACTTGGCAGAGTATTCATGCTCCTTACCGCGAAGCTCTGGCTGCCTTGCATGCCGCAGAAGCACTGCAGATTCTGTCGGGGCTGAAGGATGCCGTTACCGGATTCTTCGATTCCGTTATGGTCATGGCTGAAGACGAGGCGGTTCGCGCTAACCGTCTGGCACTCTTGTCCGGCATTAACGCGGATTCCAGATTATTTGCCGATTTCGGCAAGCTGGTGTGGTAATCAAGGATTGAAAATTCAGCTAATGTTTATGACTTATGGTATAGATTGAGGGTTTAGGGTATAAATATACGGAACGGTGCCAATGCGTAAGTTGACATTCGTTCCGTATTTATGCTTTACAAAGAAGGATTTCTGCCAAGCGGAGCGTATATATATTACACGGGAATTTGGTGAGAATCATGGTAAGGTCCCAGGAAAGAAAGATCGTCGTTGATGGGGATGCTTGTCCGGTCAAACAGGAGATTAATGCTGTGGCCCGCAGCTTTGGGATACCGGTGCTGATGGTTTCTTCTTACGATCATGTGCTCAAAGCTGAGGAGGGTGTCACGGTTGTCCAGGTGGACCGGGGAGCTGACAGTGCCGATTTGTATATCGCCAATCATATTTCTGCGGGAGATGTCGTAATTACGCAGGATTATGGACTTGCGGCGCTGGCGCTGGGCAAACGCTGCAGGGTGCTCTCGAACCGGGGGCAGGAGTATGAGGATTCCAAAATGGATTTTATGCTGGAGGGCAGGCATGCCCGGGCGGTAGAACGCAGGCGAGGCCACTATTCCAAGGGTCCAAAAGCGATTACCGCAGAGGAAAAAATTTATTTTCAACATAAACTGACAAAACTTTTAACTTTTTTGCAGGAGAATGTACAGCTGTAGCGAATTATATTTATTTGTTAAGAGATGAAGGTGGCTAATGTGGCTAGCGGACACGGTAATATTCCGGAAGAGGTTATCGAAAGCGTGCTGGCGCGGCATGATATTGTCGATACAGTCGGTAAGGTTGTCCATTTGTCCAAGCAGGGGAAATATTTATGGGGCCTCTGCCCGTTCCATTCGGAGAAATCCCCTTCCTTCACCGTCACCCCTGACCGGGGAGTTTTTCATTGCTTTGGCTGCGGTATGGGCGGAAATGCCATCAAGTTCAGGATGGAGATCGAAGGATTATCCTTTCCCGAAGCAGTCAGAATAATGGCGGAAGAAAGTGATATACCCGTGCCCGAGGGCAGAGGGGGAGCGCTCGCTCCACCCGATCCAGAGCGGGACCGGCTGATTCAGGCGTATGATTTATCGGCGAAGTATTATCATTATCTGCTGAAGAACACGGAATACGGCACAGCCGCCATGGATTATTTAAGAACCCGGGGTTTCAGCGATAGAATGATTGACCAGTTTCAAATTGGCTATGCGCCGGACCGTTGGGATACACTGCTGCAGTTTCTGGAGAAACGGAGCTTTGATCTCGCCGAGATGGAGAAGGGCGGACTGCTGTCTGCCCGGGGGGAAGGCAAGGGTTATCTGGACCGTTTCCGCGGCCGGGTCATTTTTCCGATTGCTAACCGCATGGGCAAGACCATCGCCTTTGCCGGAAGAATATTCGGTGAGGGGCAGCCGAAATACCTGAATTCCCCGGAGAGCCGGTTATTCAACAAAAGCCGGATCCTGTACAATTTGCACCAGGCCAAAGCATCCATCCGCAAAACGCGGCAAATCGTCCTATTCGAGGGATACGGTGATGTCATTTCGGCTTGGGATGCAGGTGTGCATAACGGGGTGGCGACCATGGGTACATCGCTCACCGAGGGCCATGTGGCGCTGATGAAAAGCCTGGGGGATGAGATTGTTCTCTCCTATGACGGAGATAAGGCGGGACAAGCTGCCGCACTTAAGGCCATTCCGCTGCTCGAAGAAAGCGGGCTGAGAGTTAAGGTTGCGCTGCTCCCGAGCGGCCTGGACCCCGATGAATTCATCAACCGGCATGGCGGGGACAGATTCAGGGAACAGGTGATTGACTCCGCCGTATCATCCATAAAATTTAAGCTTATATATCTGAAAAAAAACCATATACTCCTAGAGGAAGACGGCAAAATTGCCTATGTCAAGGAGGCTCTGGAGATTATTGCCGGACTCCATTCTTCGACGGAGCGTGAGGTATATCTGAGGGAAATCGCCTCCGAGCTGGAGCTGTCCTATGACAGCTTGAAGCAGGATTGCAATTTACTTCGGGCGTCCATGCAAAAAAACATTCCCGAAGGGGATAATAACGACAAAAGGTGGAATAATGGTAGGCATAAAAAAGGGCAAGTGCAGACACCTACACTGCTGCCTGCTTACCATGTTGCGGAACGGCGCCTTTTATCACTGATGATTCAAGATCCGGAAGCGGCGGCCTATGTGGGCGAACGCCTCGGGGAAGAGTTCAATATTGATGATCATGCGGCAATTGCCGCTTATCTATATGCCTATTATGCGCAAGGCAAACCACCCGGCATCAGCCGGTTTCTATCATCGCTTCAGGATGACCGTCTGGAGAAGACTGCTACGGCGATCTCCATGATGGATACCCCTCCGGACTGGAATACCCAGGTTCTGGACGATTGTATTCGTGAAGTGCAGAAGTATCCTCTGCAGCGCAAAATAGAACCCAAGCGTGAAGAGATGATTCAGGCGGAAAAATCCGGTGACTTTTTGCGTGCAGCACAAATAGCAAGTGAAATTTTAGCCCTAGAGAGACAATGAGACATTGACAGGATGTACCTAGGGAGGAGGGAGTCGAATTATGGCGAACGATCAGCATACTGAACTGGAAGCGGAATTTACTCTGGATCAGGTTAAGGACCAGCTTATTGACCATGGTAAGAAAAGATCATCATTGAACTACAAAGATATTATGGAGAAATTATCGCCGTTTGATCAAGACCCCGAGCAGATGGAGGAATTCTACGAGCAGCTGAGCGATCTGGGGATCGAAGTTGTGAATGAGAATGATGAAGAGGTTAACAGCCTCCGGCCAAGTGAGGAGAATGAGGACAAAGACAGCGATGATTTCAGCTTCGACGATGATCTGTCGCTGCCTCCGGGCATCAAGATCAACGACCCCGTCCGGATGTATCTGAAGGAAATCGGGCGTGTTCCGCTGTTATCGGCTGACGATGAAGTGGAACTGGCAATGAGAATCAAGAATGGTGACGAGGAAGCGAAGCGGAGACTTGCTGAAGCGAACCTGCGGCTCGTAGTCAGTATCGCCAAACGTTATGTCGGACGCGGCATGCTGTTCCTGGACTTGATTCAGGAAGGCAACATGGGTCTGATCAAGGCCGTTGAGAAATTTGACCACAATAAAGGCTTCAAATTCAGTACCTATGCTACCTGGTGGATTCGTCAGGCGATTACCCGCGCGATTGCCGACCAGGCACGTACGATCCGTATTCCTGTGCACATGGTGGAAACCATCAACAAATTGATCCGGGTCTCCCGCCAATTGCTGCAGGAGCTGGGACGTGAGCCTTCGCCGGAAGAGATAGCGGCTGAGATGGAACTGACCGTTGAGAAGGTTCGGGAAATCATGAAGATTGCCCAAGAGCCGGTATCACTGGAAACACCAATCGGTGAGGAAGATGATTCGCATCTGGGAGATTTCATTGAGGATCAGGAGGCGCTTGCGCCTGCGGATGCAGCGGCTTATGAGCTGCTGAAGGAACAGCTGGAGGATGTGCTGGACACGCTCACCGAGCGTGAAGAGAACGTGCTTCGCCTGCGCTTCGGACTGGATGACGGACGGACGAGAACCCTCGAAGAAGTGGGTAAGGTGTTCGGTGTTACCCGCGAGCGTATCCGCCAGATTGAAGCCAAAGCACTGCGCAAGCTGCGTCACCCGAGCCGCAGTAAGCGGTTGAAGGATTTCCTCGAATAGACGTATAAGGCCGGACCTTCTGCTGCACGGTGGCAGGAGGTCCTTTGTGTATATTCTGGGGGTCCCCGCAAAGTACCTGAGTCATCATCGAAGCTAAAGCCCCACTGTGTGGGGGTTATGTAACAGGTCAGAGGCAGGATCTGGAAAGAGGGATGAGCCGTTGAATTTGGAGAAACGTGACACTATTTTAAGAGAAATTCAGTACTGGAGAAGAAGCAAGCTGCTGCCGGAGCAATATTGTGACTTCCTGACCAACCTGTATGATGATCAAGCAGAAATTAAGGATAGCAATCCGGTGTCGCTGCGGAATCTCCAACAGGGAAGCATCAAAATATGGCTGTTTGGTTTTGGAATAATTTCCTTGATTTTCTTGATTAGTCTTTATTTTAGCGTTTTTCCCTGGCCTTTGCAACTTGCCACGGCGCTCTGTGTATTAATTGTATGTTATGGCTATTCTGCTATTTATCAGGACCGCAACAAGATGATCAGTCTGGTGCTGGCAGGAATCGGCAGCGTGTTAACCCTTGGGTTCGGGCTATGGTTAATTGCTCTGCATGATCTGGATCCGGACTTTTGGAGACCTTTGCTGATTGCAGCCTGCGGTCTTCTATGGTGTGTACTTGGCTTCTTTTTGCGTATCGGACTCCTTCATTTTTGCGGTTTTGCCTTTTGGGCCCTGCTGTACGCGGGATTCTTCGGCCAGGCGAGGCCGGATGCTTCCATTCTCATGCTGGAACTGCTCTGGCTTCCGCTCTGTGTGCTGATGATCTGGCTCAGCTGGCTTTTGTATCACCGGGTTAGCGGGGTCTCGGGTGTGTACCTGGGCGTCGGCGTTTCACTCTGGCTGATGCCGGAAATCGATGCGCTGTGGCTCAGATCGGGATTCCCGGAATGGACTTCGCTTGTATTAATACTGAAGATCGCTGTTGGCTTAGCGCTGCTGTTCGTCTTCAGAAAAAAATGGATAACGTGGGTGGCCTCATGAATAACGTAAACAACGTAAAATTATCAGACCGGCTTCAGCGATTGCTGGAGCAGGTGCCGGAAGGAAGCAGGCTTGCTGATATTGGTTCAGATCACGCCTTGCTGCCTGTTGCTGCAGTGATGAGCGGGCGTGTGCCGTCGGCAATTGCCGGGGAAGTGAACCTGGGACCGTATGAAGCAGCAGGCAGAGGTGTAGCCGAAGCAGGCCTCAGCAAGCAGATTGCTGTACGGCGTGGAGACGGACTGGAAGTGCTGGAGCCGGGGGAAGCAGACTGCATCACAATTGCCGGCATGGGCGGATCGCTAATCGCTGCTATTCTTGAACGCGGCCGGCAACTGGGGAAGCTGGCAGGGGTGAAGACACTTGCGCTGCAGCCCAATGTGGGCGAGGATATTCTGCGCCGCTGGCTGCTTGGTAACGGCTGGGTGCTGATCTCGGAGCATATTTTGGAGGAAGACGGCAAAACTTATGAGATCCTGACAGCGGTCCCTGAAGGCACTGAAGCTGGCCGGACGAATGAACAGCTGTACCGGGAACAAACGCTCGCCGGCGGCAAGGTGGCCCTTGATCAGGGTCTGCTGCTGCAGATGGGCCCTTGGCTGCTGCAAGCGCCGAATGAAGTGTTCATGGCGAAGTGGCAGGGGGAAATCTCTAAGCTGGAAGGTATCCTGACCTCATTATCGCGTTCGGAGCTGGAGGCGGCAGAAGAGAAGCGCAGTAAGATCAGTGCACAGATCAAGCGGATAGCGGAGGTGCTGGAATGTTTGCCAAAGGACAGACTGTAATAGGATATATGGAGCAGCTTGCACCGAAGCATCTGGCGGAGGAATGGGATAATGTCGGGCTTCAGCTGGGCAGTCTGCAGAAAGAGATCACAGGCGTGCTGGTCGCGCTGGATGTTAACGACAGTGTCGTGGACGAAGCGATTGCCCAGGGCTGCAATCTGATCATCGCACATCACGCGATTATTTTCCGGCCGGTCAAAGGCATTCTTACAGATACTCCCATGGGCCGGCTGTATGAGAAGCTGATCAAAAACGACATTGCCGTCTATATCAGCCATACCAATCTGGATGTGGCGGAAGGCGGAATGAACGACTGGATGGCGGAAGCGCTGGGGATTGAGAACGGTGCACCGATCAAGGATATTCATACGGAGCAATTGTCCAAGCTCGTTGTATTTGTGCCGAAGGATCACCATCAGAAGGTGCTGGATGCGATTCTGAATGCCGGTGCGGGCTGGATCGGCAATTACAGCCATTGCAGCTTCAACATTGAGGGCTATGGCACCTTCATTCCGCAGGAAGGGACAGACCCTTATATCGGCAAGCAAGGCAAGCTGGAGCGGGCTGAAGAGATCCGCATTGAGACCATTGTGCCGCATCCGATCCGGAACAAAGTTGTGCAGGCGATGCTGAAGGCTCATCCGTATGAAGAGGTGGCTTATGATCTCTATTCCATGGACCTCAAGGGCCGCAGCCTCGGCCTCGGAAGAGTGGGTAAGCTTAAGGAGCCGACCACACTGGGAGAATTCGTGGAGACCGTTAAGAGCGGTCTGGATGTCGGCCATGTGCGGGTCGTCGGCGATCTGAACCGTCCTATCCGCAAGGCAGCTGTGATGGGCGGATCTGGTGCCAAATATTACAGCAGTGCCATCTTCAAAGGAGCGGATGTGCTGGTGACGGGTGATATCGATTACCATACGGCACAGGATGCACACCTGGCAGGCATCGCACTGATCGATCCCGGGCATAACGCGGAGAAGATCATGAAGGAGAAAGTAGCGGAATTTCTTGCCGGTAAGCTGACGGAGCATAAGTGCAGTACTGTGGTGCATGCCTCCAAGCTGAACACCGAGCCTTTTAATTTCCTCTAAGCTTGCTGGGCTGCAATTATTTACACTTGTGTCCGCTGGTCCAAGTCTGTATAATATACAATGTTGTTCCGGAAAGTTTGACAGACAATCGCCGGTGTGCGTGAGAACGCCGCGGGAGGAAAGTCCGGGCTCCATAAGGCAGGATGCTGGATAACGTCCAGTCGGCGCGAGCCGAAGGATAGTGCCACAGAAATGGACCGCCGATGGCTGCTTTCGGGCAGCACAGGCAAGGATGGAACCGAGGTGTAAGAGACCCCGAGGAACGCTGGTGACTTCGTTCCTGGTAAACCCCATCTGGAGCAAGACCTAATGAGACGCAGCGTCTTCCCTAACCGGGAGAAGCAGCCTTCGCCTGAGGCGTGTCTAGGTTGGTCGCTGGAGCTGTGCAGTAATGTATGGCCTAGATAGATGATTGTCGCTTATGGTGGGAGGGTAGTTCCCGTTTGAACCACAACGAGCACAGAACCCGGCTTACGGCAAACTTTCCTAACTGACAACGAAATAAGCACTGTGCGGTAACTCAATACACATACAGACATTAAGACGGCGGCCTCCTCAGGGGGCCGCCTTTTGTATACAGTTATAGGTAACATCCGGTGACTGGCTACATAGGGAGCAAGCGCTCCTCATACCGGGACATGGCTGTCTCCAGCCGCTGCACCGCAAGCGGCAGCAGCTCCGGCCGTGTATGGGTGAAGTTGAGGCGCATCGCATTCTTCAGCGGCCGGGCGGAGTAGAATACCTCGCCGGGAACGAAGGCAACGCCCTGCTCTACTGCAAGCGGCAGCAGCTCTGCGGTATTGATGCGGCCGGGCAGGGTCAGCCACAGGAACATGCCGCCGCGCGGCTCAAGGAAGCTGGCACCTTCCCAGTTCCGCGAGGAGAGCTCAGCCGAGAGCAGCTTCATCCGTGACTGATATTCACGGGAGATCACTCGGATATGACCCTCAAGGTCAAAACTCTGCAGAAGCTCATGCAGAGCGCGCTGATCAATGGCGCTGGAATGCAGATCGGCAGCCTGCTTGGCTTTGGCAACGACCCGAATCAGTTCCAGGGGCCCGGTGATCCAGCCGGTGCGCAGTCCGGGTGCAACGATTTTGGAGAACGTACCGGTGTAGACCACACAGGAATCCCCGTCCAGACTTCTGTCAATGGCGGCGAGCGCAGGCGGATATGCTCCCGGTGTCTCATCGAAGGCAATCTCGCCGTACGGATTGTCTTCCAATATCAGCACGCCGTATTTCCTGCATAGCCCTACAACTTGTTCACGGCGTTCTTTGCTCCAGGTTGCACCTGAGGGATTGTTGAACGTAGGGACGGCATACAGGAGCTTAGGCCGGTGCGTACGGAGCTGTTCTTCCAGATGCTCAGGCAGCATCCCTTGTTCATCGCTGTCTACAACACGGATGTCTGCGCGGTAGGAGCCCAGCACCTGCAGGGCAGCCAGGTAAGTCGGGGCTTCCACCAGTACGGCATCACCCGGATCAATAAGTATTCTGCAGAGCAGGTCTATAGCCTGCTGGGAACCGGTGGTGAGGAGCATTTCCTGTGCAGACACCGGAATACCCTGCTGTCCCAATCTTGCAGCGACCGCTTCACGCAGCGGAAGGTATCCTTCGGTTAAGCCGTATTGCAGCGCTGAAACATCACTGGAGAGTACACGGCTATAGGCATCGCGGACAGCCTCTACAGGGAACAGCTCCTCAGCAGGCAGGCCGCCTGCCAGCGAGATAATATCTTTGCCCTGCGTAATTTTGAGAATGTCACGGACAGCTGAGGACCCCAGGTGGTTCGTCATCTCAGCATAATTGATCTTCATGGTTCATGCTCCCCGCTAATCTGAATTTTGTTGTATCATAACGGTATAGCAGTATAACAGTAAAGCGCTAAATATAACAGTCAGGGGGAAACGGGATGCGTATTGATTTACTACGCAGCAGCACTAAATCTCTGCCGCAGCAGATCAGTGAGACATTCGCCCAGCGGATCACTTCCGGACTGCTCCAGCCGGGGAGTAAGCTGCCTTCCGTAAGAGGCCTGGCCTCCTCCTTGAAGGTAAGCCAGGTAACCGTAAGCAAGGCTTATGCTGATCTGGAAACCCGCGGCCATATTGTCTGCAGCCAGGGCAAAGGCTGTTATGTAGCGGAGCGGCAGCGGAATTTGCCCGATACTTCAGCCGGATGGCAGGACAGTTATGACGACTACCTGCCGCGGGCACAGCTGTGGCGCAACTTCAATTATTCGGAAGTGAAATATCCCTTCCATCTGGCAGCGATACACAGCAGCCTCCTTCCGCTTGAACCGATTGGCGCCACTATGGCGGCTCTGGTACAAGAAGAGCCGGAGCTGATGGCCTCCTACGGGAATTTCCAGGGGGATCAGGAGCTGAGGGAGGTGATGCGCAGGCATCTGCAGAGCCGGGGCATAGCGATTGGGTCCAATGACTTAATGATTACCAGCGGTTCACAGCAGGGAATCGATCTGGTGGCCCGGACCTTCGTTGGTCCCGGGGACACCGTGTATCTGGAGGCACCCAGCTATACGGGGGCCATTGATGTTTTTGCCGGACGGGGGGCAGAGATGATCTTCGTTCCGATGGATGAGCAAGGGATGCGGGTGGACCGGCTTACTGCAATGTGTGACCGCAGACCGCCGAAGCTCATCTATACGAATCCTACCTTTCAGAATCCCAGCGGCGCTACGATGAGCATAACAAGAAGACAGCGGCTGCTGGAGCTTGCCCGCAGTTACCGCTGTCTCATTGTGGAGGATGATCCGTTCAGTGATTTGTATTTCCATCAGCCGCCCCCGCCGTCGATCAAATCGATGGATGGCGCCGGGCATGTAGTCTACATGAAGAGCTTCAGCAAAGTGCTCGCGCCCGGATGCCGGATCGCCTGCGTTGCCGCTGAAGGCAATATCCTGTCCAGGCTGATTGCCGCCAAGTCGTCGAGTGACCTGGGCAGTCCGCTGTTGACCCAGCGGGCGGTGTTGCCGTTCATCGACCGCAGGTATGAGGCTTACGCGGCGAAGCTGCGGACCGCCCTGCGCCTTCGCAAGGAAGCGGCGGCGATCCTTCTGAAGCAGTATGCCCCGGCCGGAGTCAGCTGGACGCTGCCTGAGGGCGGCCTGAACCTATGGCTGCAGCTGCCCGAATCCCCCGGGATTGACAAGCTGCATGCGCTGGCTGATCAGGAAGGGATATCCTTCCTGCCCGGAGATGTCTGTTATGCCGGAGACACGCCTTCCCGCCATATCCGGCTCTGTTATTCGCAGCTTACGCAAGAAGACATGGAGCGCGGGCTCAGACAGTTCCTGCATCTGCTGGACCGGCATCTGCGTTCAATCCGCCAATAAGCCTTCCCGCGTCAGGCCAGGCGGACAAGCGCCTAACTCATTGCATGGATTTTAGCTGTTTACCGACATGCTGGGGGAATAACTGCAGGGGAACCTGACCTCCGCCGGCAGCCTGCAGTGTCTTGTAGATATCTACCTGACCCCAGCCATAGTATTTATCATGTCCGGCATCACCCAGATCCACCGCATTTGAGGTCAGCAGTTCGGTTACTTCCTTATTGGTCAGTTCGGGGTTCAGCGAGCGTACCAGCCCGGCGAGCGCTGCCACATGAGGGCTGGCCATCGAGGTGCCGGATAATGCCGCATACTGATTATCAGGATAGGTGCTGGCGATACTCTCCCCGGGTGCAGCCACATCGATATAATCCCCGTAATTGGAGAAAGACGCTCTCTCTCCGGTGGAATTGGTTGCGGCCACGGCAATTACCTCCTCATAGGCCGCGGGGTAGCCCGGCCGTTCAGTATTGTCATTGCCGGAAGCGGAGACAATGACAACGTCGCGGTCATAGGCATATTTGATGGCATCATGCAGGAACTGGGAGTCGGCATAATTGCCCAGGCTGAGATTAATCACTTTGGCGCCATGGTCGGCAGCCCAGATGATGCCTTCGGCAACGGAATAAGTGGTGCCAGCCCCGGAGTTGTCGAGCGCTTTTACCGGAAGGATCTTGTTATACCAGCTGATGCCGGCCACACCTTCCTCATTATTGGTCAATGCTCCGATGATGCCTGAGACATGCGTGCCATGCCCGACATCATCATCCGGCGCTCCGCCGTTAGTTATCGCATTATATCCGGCCAGCAGCTGGCCCTGCAGATCGGGATGGTCCGCCTGAACTCCGGTATCCACCACGGCTACAACGACTTCCTTGCTGCCTTTGGACAGATTCCAGCCCAGCTCTGTTTCAATGGCCGGCAGATTCCACTGATAGGTGGAGAAGAGCAGATCATTAGGCGTTATAACATTGGCTCCTGTATTTTCGCTCACTGTATCATTGGTTAAATACATATAGTGAGGCTCGGAATATTGCGGGTGCCATTTATAAGCGAAGTAGGTTTTGAGCTGGGAATAGTTCATCTTCTCTGAGCGGAAAATATAGGCATATCCCAGCTTACGCGGCTCCTTGCACTGAATATCTGCGGCAATGGTCTGGAGCTGGCCTGCTGTAGGATGCCCGCTCCGGAACCGGACGACGATCTCGTTCTCGTAGTAGTGGCTGGCATTCTCGTTGTCATGGCCTGTCTTGACAGTGAGGTCCTGCAGCGTATCGGCATGAACGGATTCTACGCGGTACTTGCCTTCCTTAGGATAAGGGATCAGACGGAGATTCTTCAGCTGGTGCTGGGCTACCCGGTCAAGGATCTTCTGATTGATCAGGGCGATGACGCCGAACTGGCCCTCCTGGTCACGCTGTGCCACGAAATAATATTTCTTGCTGCCGATTACAAAAGACGGGGACTCATAGGCTTGATGCCCCTTGATGGCCGATTTGGCTGTGTTCAGGTATTTGAGCAGCTGCTTGTTCTCCTGGTCCGTTCCTTCCGGAAGAGAGGATTTATAGGTAGTTGTCTTCTGCGTGCGGAAATCAATCAGCATCAGCATGGTGATATGACCGTGTCCCTGCTGTAAGTTCCTGGCATATGCTGAGATATCCTCAGGCGAAGCGCCGTGGGTATCCGAGAGCATAGTTCTAAGATGCTTGCTTACATCCACGCGGTTCAGGCGGTCAGTAGCACTCACATCCTGTACCAGGGCCGTTTTCTTGATGGTTTTCTCCTGAGAGGGATTCGGCACAGAGGCTTGTCTTAGGGTACCGCTTATGGCGCTGTCTTCCGGCCGCAGGGCAAAAGTAAGCAGCACCACCGTCAGCGCAGCAGTGACCAGACCGGCGACGGTTAAATTTTTTCGTGACATGGTTTCCGCTCCTTCCTGGCATTGTAATACCTGTTAGGTTTAGAAGAGAGGGCCGGTTTTATGCATCGGAGAAAAGGATACCGCCGTACAGGGTTTTATGTTAATATCAGAAAATAAGCGCCTTCAGAGGCTTGTATCCGGTCTGACGGACCGGGATGATTCTCCTCACTTACGGTGGGTGGAGACCGGTGAAGTTTTGTGATACTATCAAGATAGAACTACTCGAAATGATTATGTCGTAACGACTACAAAGCAAGGACTAATAAGGGGGAGCAATCGCCATGTCAGCAGCTAATGTGCAGAAATTGTGTGAATCGACGAGAGAAAAACTTAAATCCGTAATCGGAAAAATGGAACTGTTCCTGAACGAGCATGCGCTTCCGCAACTGGTTGCCGAAGAGGATGAAGAAACACTGCATTTCTATCAAGGGTTCTTGTCCGATCTCCGCCATCTGCTGGTGTTCTCGGAGATGTCTTATGAGAAGCTTGGGGTTGCTCTGCGCCGCGCCACTTTTGATGAAGCCTTCGCGCAAAAAGCGCTATATAATGTATATCATTTTGGAGTGAACAACTTCTTCTATCCTAAGAACGAAAGCTACTCCGAAGATGGACGCTATGCCTACACAGGTCAGGATGCGATCCGTTTCCGCAAGAAGCCGGTTCGTCCGGCACGCGATATTATTATGGAGATTACCAAGGTCTATGAAGAGCTGCGTGATGATCTGGCTTATTATGAGAACGATTATTTAACGGAGAAACGGATGCAGAATCAGGTGTAATACCGGAGCTGCCGGTTTCAGGTAAAGGACCGGGTTTGTCATGAGCAACATGACAGCCTGGTCTTTTTTGCGTGCACAATTGGATGTACATATGAACGGCTCCATTCATCAGCTGGAAACCATTCAGCCGCATAGCAGTAATGCGGAGAGGACATAATGAAGCCGAGGTGATCATTATGACAAACGCAAAACCGCTTGTGAGATGCAGTGTGAGCAACTGTCATTATTGGGGAGAACAGAACCTGTGCCGTGCCGAAGAAATTGTAATTGAAATTGACAAGCATGCAGGCAGCCATTTCAAGGAAGAATATGCTGAAGAGCTGACGGCAAATAATCATCATGACCATGCCGGAACTTCATCCGCAACCTGTTGTCTGACGTTCAAGCCGAACGCCTAGAGGAGGCCCTTATGGACAATCAGAATGATGAACCCAAAGTGGACCGTTCGGAACGCAGGAAGATTATTTTGCGTCCGCGCAGAGTGGATTATCCCCGCCGGGACAGAAGTCATAACGAGGAATATGCTGCTGAAATCAGTCCGCTTCCCGTGCAGGTCCATAGTACCGCAGGCAGGGAAACAGAACGTACAACCGGCAGTGTAAAGGAAAGCGATGAACGGACAATCGGTTATATTGGCCTCGGATTTGGTGTGGTTTCCCTATTTATCTGGTCAATAATTATGGGGCCTATTGCTGCAGTGCTCGGGTATTATGCCTATGCCAGGGGACAAAAAACTGCTGGCGCCTGGTCCATGGGACTTGGAATTGTCTCTACCTTAAGTTATTTTGTCTTAATTCCTTTTGCCCGTTAGGGTAAGCTGCATGCAGAAATATGATTTCAAAACAGGCTTTCAGACCTAACTATGCGGGTCTGAGGTCTGTTTTTTCTGTTTGGCATATAGTAATTACTGAAAATAAATTGTAAAATAAAGCCGTATTTCAAATTTAAATAGAAATGCTTTATTTTGTTTATATAGATTTATGATGAAAGAGGGAATGGGAGCATGGCAATCGACCCCGCTGCAGCAAGCGGAACCGGGCAACTGAAATGGGTTGATCTGAGGAGTTCAAGCATGAAGGGCGGAAGCGGCAAGGTTTCATCCGGAGTAACAGGTTCTTCGGCAGCGGAATTCGCGGCTTTACTACAGCAGGCGGCCCTGCAATCCGCAACCGGCGGCAGCAGCGGAAGCACTTTAACCTCACTCACGGATGCTTCTTCACTAAGTAATCTGCTCTGGCAGCAGCTTGGTGGAACAGCTGAAACGTATGACGGCATTTCCGGGGAAATAACGCACACGGTGCCGACAGATTACGAAGAGCTGATCCAGACGGCCAGCGCGAAATATGGCGTTCCTGTTGATTTGATCAAGGCTGTAATTGATACGGAATCCTCGTTTAATCCTAATGTTGTTTCTTCTGCAGGGGCCAAAGGGCTGATGCAATTAATGGATGGAACGGCGAACGGTCTGGGTGTCTCCGATCCGTTTGACCCGGCCCAGAGCATTGACGGAGGCGTACGCTACCTTTCTTACCAGCTCAAACGTTACAATGGCGAGGAGAATATGGCACTGGCCGCTTATAATGCCGGACCAGGCCGCGTTAATAAGCTTGGCGTCAGCAACGATGCCGAACTGATGGCTAATCTCTCAGAGCTTCCGAAGGAAACTCAGGCCTATATTGCCAAAATAGAACGCGCCCGCGCGCAATACGCGTTATAATATAAAGGATCAAACGGAATCTGCATCCAGCCGCTCCGGCGGCAGCAGCCCGTTTGATCCTTTTTGCAACATATAAATAAAGTATGAATTTTGCTATACTTATTCTTTCTCGCTGAAACGATAAGCAAAGGAGAACGCCGATATATGCTGTATTGGGATTATGCCGCTGCTGCTCCGCCGTATGAGGAGGTAGTGCAGACTATGGAACAAGTCATGAGGCAGCACTTTGCCAATCCCTCATCTCTGCACCGTGCGGGGGCGGAGGCGGACAAGCTGATCAAGCGTGCGCGGGAAGTGTGTGCGGCAGCGCTTGGCGTGCAGCCGCAGGAGATAGTGTTTACCTCTGGAGCTACTGAGAGCAATAACCTGGCAATCAAAGGGGCGGCGCTGCAATATCAGGGCAGAGGCCGACATATAATAACTACCGAGCTGGAGCATCCTTCAGTCTATGAGAGCTGTCTTCAGCTGCAGCAGCTTGGCTGGGAGATTACCTTTATTGCACCGGACAGCTCCGGAGTCGTCGAACCCTCGCGGGTTGCAGCTGCGGTCCGGCCGGATACCGTACTGGTCAGTGTAATGCATGTGAATAATGAGATTGGCACGGTGCAGCCGCTGCGTGAGATCGGACGGCAGGTCAAGGCGGTGAACCGCCGGACACTGTTTCATGTCGATGGGGTGCAGGGCTATGGCAAGCTGGAGACCCGGCTGAAGGAATGGCAGGCGGATCTGTACAGCTTGTCAGCGCACAAAATCCGCGGCCCGCGCGGAACAGGAATCCTGTATGTACGGGAAGGCGTAACCTTGTTCCCTCTGCTTACCGGAGGTTCACAGGAGATGGGCAACCGCGCCGGAACAGAGAATGTGCCGAATATTGTAGCCACAGCTAAGGCGGTGCGCATGAGCGGCGAACGGCGGCAGGAATTCACCCGCCGGATTACGCCGCTAAAAAAACAGCTGGAGGATTATATATCCGGAATTCCGGAGCTTGTGCTGAACAGCAGCGGAGATGGGGCGCCTCATATTGTCCATTTCTCTTACCCCGGAATGAAGGGGGAGGTTATGGCCAGGAAGCTGGAGGAACTGGGAATGGCTGTTGCCACCCGCTCCGCCTGTTCGTCACGGCTGGCCGAACCGAGCCGGGTGCTGCTGTCCATCGGGAGAGACCGGGCTGCTGCGCTTGGCGGCATCCGTATCAGTCTGGGTGACAGCCATACGAAGCAGGAGGTGCAGCAGCTGGAGCAGGCGCTGCTTGCCGCTGTCCAGTCTTTGAAGATTGCTGAAGGAGGCGTGAAATAACAAATGACAATTATAGAGTCAGACCACGGAGCAAACGCTGCGGGGATTGGAAGCAGCATTGAATATGCGGATATGCTTCTGCTGCGCTTTGGAGAATTTATCTTAAAAGGAAAAAACCGCAGCCGGTTCGAAAAAACAGTGCTCCGTCATGTGAAGGAGATGGTTAAACCCTATCCCGGTGTGGTGCTCAGCAAAGAATTCGGGCGGATATATGTCGAACTGAACGGTGAGCCGGCGGGAGAGTTAACGGATGCACTGAAGAATGTATTCGGCATTGCTTCAATTAGCCCGGTGAAGGTGTCCCGGTCGGAATTTGAAGAGATTCTTGCAGCCAGCAGGACATTCCTGAATATTATTGCCCCGGCAGCAGGAACGACCTTCAAGGTTAGTGCCCGCCGGGTATGGAAGGGATTTCCATATGGCTCCATTGAGATGGGCAAGCTTATTGCCACTCCTCTGCTGCAGGGATATCCCGGGCTGCTTGTGGATGTGAAATCTCCGCAGATGGAGCTGAGAATTGAGATTCGTGAAGGGCATACCTATATTTTCTGCGAGAATATTGCCGGTGTCGGCGGGTTCCCGCTCGGTACGAACGGCAAAGCAATGCTGCTGCTGTCCGGCGGCATTGACAGCCCGGTTGCGGGCTGGTCATCCATGCGCAGAGGACTTGAAGTGGAATGTGTCCATTTCTACAGCTACCCGTATACCAGCGAGCTTGCCCGTCAGAAGGTTGTAGATCTGACGCGGGTACTGTCGCGTTATGCCGGAGTGATCAAGCTCCACCTGGTTCCGTTCACGGAGGTCCAGACCTCCTTTACCGGAATTGGCCAGGATAATCTGATTATTACACTAATGCGCCGGGCCATGCTGCGGATTGCCACCGCTCTCGCTGAACGCGAAGGGGCGCTGGCCCTGATCACCGGTGACAGTCTGGGGCAGGTCGCCAGCCAGACGCTGCCAAGCATGAATGTCATTGGCCGTGCCACTGAGCTGCCGCTGCTGCGTCCGCTGGTGATGATGGATAAGAGTGAGATTGTCGGAATCTCCCAGAGTATCGGCACCTATGACTTGTCCATCCTTCCTTATGAAGATTGCTGTACGCTGTTCGTGCCCAAGTCGCCGACGACGAATCCGAACATGCGGATTGTGGACAAGATTGAAGCCACGCTGCCCGGGTACCAGACACTCCTGGAAGCGGCGGTTGCCGGAACAGAGACGGTATCGATTACACCATACGGTGATGAGAAGCCGAGCGATGTGATCCCTGTACAGGCAGGTTTACAGGAAGAATGGTTCTAGAATAGCTGAAGAAGAGGTGCCCTGCAGCCGGTAATACTGGTTGGCCGGGGCACCTCTTTCTGATATATGGCGATATATGCATTACCGGGTAGAATTGCCGCTATGCGGAATTCTGCCCTGTGCGCGGTGGCGCTGCCAGAGGCCGGCGGCAAGGATGCCTGCAATCACCAGAGCAATAAACAGATAGTGGAGCAGCGGCTGCTGTTCGAAGAAGGGGGCAATCCGCTTCTCACTGGTAATCATACTTGCGGCCGTGAACCCAAGCACGGCTGAGCCGATATAGATAATCCAGGAATATCTGTTGATCAGCTTGATGAACAGCGTGCTGCCCCAGACCACAATCGGCACACTGATCAGCAGCCCGAGCACCACAAGCGTAATATTGTGTTTGGCTGCCCCGGCGATCGCGATAACATTATCCAGCCCCATCGCCGCATCTGCGACAATGATCGTCCGTACGGCCGACCACAGTGTTCCTCCGGCCTGTATGTCCGTGTCCTCCGTATTCCCCCCTGTCAGCAGCCTGTAGGCGATCATAATAAGCAGCAGTCCGCCGAATAGCAGCAGCCAGGGCACTTTGAGCAGCCACACGACAAGGATCGTCGCGATAATCCGCAGTACCACGGCGCCCCCTGTGCCCAGCAGAATTGCCTTCTTCTGCGAACTTCCCTGCAGGTTCCGCGCGGCCAGGCCGATCACTATGGCATTATCACCGGCCAGAATCAGATCGAGGAAGACAATATTCAGCAGGGATAGTATGAAATCCGTAACGGATGGATTCAATAGGGGTCACTCCTCGAATTTGTTTGGAAGATATACGGGCTTTTTTGACATACGGCAGGCAGGCTATAATTTTGTATACGCTGGAACAGCCCCGCTCATGCGTAGTTTCTAAAAAAGCAGGACAGGATGCATAGCTTGTCACCCTGAGGCATACATGTATTTACATGGAGTTCAGGGAGGTTGAAAAGAATGGATTCTTTATTGCTGCTGGGTGAAATACTGATGATCAATCTGGTGCTGAGCGGAGACAACGCGATGGTCATTGCGATGGCCAGCAAGAATCTCCCGGAGAAGCACCGCAGGCAAGCGGTATGGTGGGGAGCTGCAGGGGCAGTGGGTCTGCGCTGCATCCTGACTTTTGCCGCAGTGCTGCTGCTCAAAATTCCTTATATTGAAGCCGGAGGCGCGATACTGCTGCTCTGGATCTCCTTTAAGCTGCTGCTGGAGGAGGAGGGGGAACTTAAGATTGAGGGGAGCTCCAGTGTATGGAAGTCGGTACGCACCATTCTGCTCGCCGATTTCATCATGAGTCTGGACAATGTGCTGGCGATTGCAGGCTTGGCCAAAGGAGATCTGGCACTCATCGTAATCGGGATTGCCATCAGCATTCCGATTGTGGTCTGGGGAAGCGGCATCATCGTGGGCTGGCTGCACCGTTTCCCGGTGCTGGTCTTCATCGGAGCCTATATTCTGGCGTATACGGCCGGTAATATGCTGCTGCAGGATGCTAAATTTGGTGCGGTCATTTCCTTCATGCTGCCTACATTCCACTCCATGCTGCCGATGGTGCTGGGGATTCTTGTCGTAGTAACAGGTATGCTTAAGCGGAGGATGGTATCTGCAGGATAAGAAGCGGCAATACTAGAGGCTGTGCCAAAAGCTGGAAAGCTTTGGTGCAGCTTTTTTGTGCAATTCCCCCGAATACACGAAGAATGATGGTGTTTTAATTATTTTTCAGATAAAATATAAAATGACGAGGGCCAGAGAAAAGACGCGAATTTTGAAGGGATGGGTGAAAGATGTCTTCCAAAAACGACATGAAACTGGGTGTGTTCATCGCCGCCGCCGGCATTGTGATTCTGTTCGGGAAGCTGGGGGTGTTCGGATTTCTTGGACATGCCTTGTGGCCGCTCGTAATTCTGGTTCCGGGCCTGTTCCTGCATGTGCTCTTCTTCACCCGCCGTGCTTCTGCATCTGTATTGATACCTGCGGGCATATTAACGGTATACGGTCTGCTATTTGGACTATGCAATACATGGGGCTGGGACCTGATGAGGCATTTGTGGCCTATCCTGCTGCTGGGCATTGCGGTCGGACTTTATGAATATTCGCTGTATTCTTCAGCCAGAACCAGAGGACTAACAACAACCGCTGTTATCCTTGGGCTGCTAAGCATTGTGTTGTTCATCTTCACCCTGCTCGGGACCGGAGCCTTGTATCTGCTGGGTGCCGTTCTGGTTGCCGCAGGCCTCTGGCTGATGCTGGGCCGGGGCAGACCGGGCGGGCGCAAGAAGTGGAACGGCGGCTGGTAAGACAGCCAGGCAAACGGCACAGATTGAGGGAATGGACACCGCTGAATTTGACGTAAGGCAAAATTAGAAAAATTAAACGAAGTTGGTAACGTTTTTTTCAGAAAAAGACTTGCTTTTCATGGTGCTTTCACGATACTATTAAGGATATGTTGGAGCGTCGGGTTTCTGCCTGGCGCTTCTTTTGTGAGACTGCCGTGACATGCTATAAATTTAAACATTTTTAATTTGATAAATGAGAGGATTTGGATACAAATCATGCATTCAAGAAAAGATATTCGCAATATTGCGATCATTGCCCACGTTGACCATGGTAAAACAACACTCGTCGATCAGCTTCTCCAGCAATCAGGGATTTTCAGCGCGCACGAGCACTTGCAGGAACGGGCCATGGACTCTAACGACCTGGAGCGGGAACGCGGAATCACTATCCTAGCCAAAAATACAGCAATTACCTATAAAGAGTTCCTGATCAACATCGTAGATACCCCTGGACACGCCGATTTCGGCGGTGAAGTAGAACGTATCATGAAGATGGTTGACGGCGTACTGCTGGTTGTGGATGCTTATGAAGGCTGCATGCCGCAGACTAAATTCGTTCTGCGCAAAGCACTGGAGCAGCACCTTACACCTATCGTTGTCGTGAACAAAATTGACCGTCCGGCTGCACGTCCGAAGGAAGTTATTGATGAAGTTCTGGATCTGTTCATTGAGCTTGAAGCCAGTGACGATCAGCTTGAATTCCCGGTTGTTTATGCTTCTGCGCTTAACGGCACATCGAGCATGGACCCTGAGAAGCAGGATGAAACGATGCTTGCCCTTTACGAAACCATTGTTGAACATATCCCGGCTCCAACTGAAAAAGTTGAAGAGCCCCTGCAGTTCCTGGTAACTCTGATGGATTACAATGAATACCTTGGCCGTATCGCCATTGGCCGTGTTAACCGCGGTGTAATCAAGCAGGGCCAGTCCGTAACTGTTATCATGCGTGACGGCAAGAGCAAAACAGCGCGTATCGAGAAGCTGTTCGGTTTCCAGGGCCTGAAGCGTGTTGAGACAGAAGAAGCGGGTGCAGGCGACATCGTAGCAATTGCCGGTATCAAAGATATCAACATTGGTGAGACCATTGCCGATCCGCAGCATCCAGAAGCGCTGCCTGTTCTTAAGATCGACGAGCCTACAATGCAAATGACGTTCCTCGTGAACAACAGTCCGTTTGCCGGTAAAGAAGGCAAGTGGGTAACTTCCCGTAAGCTGCGCGAACGTCTGTTCAAAGAGCTGGAAACGGATGTCAGCTTGCGTGTAGATGAAACGGATTCCCCTGATGCATTTGTCGTATCCGGCCGTGGTGAGCTTCACCTGGGTATCCTGATCGAGAATATGCGCCGTGAAGGTTACGAAATGCAGGTTTCCAAGCCTGAAGTTATCGTCAAGGAAATCGACGGAGCCAAGATGGAGCCGCTTGAACGCCTGATGATTGATGTTCCGGAAGAAAGCATGGGCGCTGTTATGGAAAGTCTGGGAACACGCAAAGCAGAAATGGTCAACATGATCAATCATGGTACTGGCCAGGTTCGTCTGGAGTTCCTGATTCCTGCACGTGGCCTGATTGGTTACAACACCTACTTCCTGACCCTGACCCGCGGTTATGGCGTTATGAACCATGCGTTTGACAGCTATGCTCCACTGATTGGCGGACAGGTTGGCGGACGTCACCAAGGCGTACTCGTATCCAGTGAAACCGGCAATACGACTCTATATGGCATGATGGGCGTAGAAGACCGCGGTATTCTCTTCCTGGAACCAGGAACTGAAATTTATGAAGGCATGATCGTAGGTGAGCACACCCGCGATAATGACATCATTGTAAATATCTGCAAGGAAAAACAGCTGACCAACGTTCGTTCTGCAACGAAGGATGAGACTGTTAAAATGAAGACCCCGCGTATGTTCTCTCTGGAAGGCGCGCTTGAATACCTGAATGATGATGAATATTGCGAAATTACACCTAAATCCGTTCGTCTGCGCAAAAAGATCCTGAACAAGGGTGAGCGCGAACGTGTAGAGAAGCAGCGTAAAGCGGCGCAAGCCAGCCAAGCGTAAGCTGTCACCCATTCAAGCCGCCGGATGAAGAATCCGGCGGCTTTTCTTGTTTATTTTCCCGGACAGAAGACCGTTCAAATTGCAGGGATTAAAAGCAGTATAAAAACGCTGAGGATGATATAATGTAAACGATACTTATATCCGGGAGGAGTGACGAGCTGTGCAGAGCTGGTTCGCTGAGCATCCAATTGTCGCTTACATTGTCATCTTTATTCTACTGACTTATGTGTATAACCGTGTATTTCGCGTCAACCAGAAGCTGCCCATCGGCAAAGAGATCGTACTTTATATTATGATGGCTATAGGCTCGGGGATGCTGCTCATCTTCCAGCATGACAAGCTTCCGATCATCCAGTGCCTGCTGGTGGCGGTAGGGTTAATGCTGCTCGTGCGGGTCCGCTACCTGGTAGAGGCCCGGCAGAAGCGGAAAGCTGCAGCTGCGGCGAAACGGCACTAGGCGCAACTTTTAGTGCTCAGGATCGTCTAAGTTATTATAAAGTTATCTAATTCTACCTGAATGAAAAGGACCTAATTCAATTATGAATACAAGCAAGGGCAGTCTGCCACCCAGATCGAACGGCCAGCAAGGAACCAACAGACAGCAGTCCAGACCCGCTGCCTCGACCAAATCAAAGAAATCAACCAACTCAACCAAATCTAATAAGAAGAAGCCTAAGAAACGCGGGTTTTTCGCCCGGCTGATGAGACTGCTGCTGATCATCCTCCTGGTTGCCGTAATTGCGGCGCTGGGCTACGCAGGGTACTTGTACTGGAAGTTTGATCAGGGAGGGTTCGGAGTGGACCAGCCGGTTCAGGCCGGGCAATCCGCTTCAGAGAAGCCGCTGACGATGCTGCTGCTAGGCACTGACAACCGTCCGAAGCACCCGTCCAATCTGACGGATGTGATTATGGTTGCGGCGTTGAACCCGGAGACCCAATCGGCGACCGTAGTCTCACTGCCGCGCGATACTTACGTAGAGCTTAGCGGCTATAAGAAAACGAAAATCAATGCGTTCTACTCCCGCTTCAAGAGCAAGGAGAAGACCTCTGGGATTCTGGCCGGGGATGAAATGAAGACCATGATGAGCAAATATCTCGATATTCAGGTCGATTATGTCACTGTGCTTGATTTCCAGGGCTTCCGGGATATCGTGGATGAATTCGGCGGTGTGGATGTCAATATCAGCGAGAATATGTGCTACACGGACAGTGTGGACGGAACCGATATTAATCTCAAGAAAGGCCAAGCCCAGCTAAACGGGGATAAGGCGCTTGATTATGTACGTTACCGTAAATCCAATTGCAGTCCGGCAACGAAGCCTTCCGATGATTTTGACCGCAATAAACGCCAGAATGAAGTGCTTAATTCGCTGATCGCGCAGATGCAGTCACTCGGAGGGGTGCTCAAAATCGGCAAGGTGCTGGATGCCGTGGACGATAATCTGGCAAGCGATATTGAGAATGCGCAGATCAAGAGCATGATAGCGACTTACTGGAATATATCTAAGGAGAATGTAGAATTTGTGCCGGTGACAGGAACCTGGCGCAGTCCCTATGTATATATTGACGATAAGGAACTGGACGCAGCCAAGCAAAGCCTTCAGGACCAGATATCCGGCCTCTCCGGTGCCGCTGCTTCTGCGGCCGCAGACAGTCCATAAGGAAAAGAATCTACAAATTGAATGCAAGTTTCATCCTGTGCTATAATATAATAAATTGAATGCACTCACGCCGCATAGGGGGCCTGTACTTATGTCCGAAGCCGTTGCTCAGCTGGGCGAAACACTGCTAGCTATGCTGCAGTCGGAAACCTTTGTTCTTCTAAACACTGTGGATGCTGAATCAGGTGGTCCTACATCTACTGCGATTTCCTGGATCTATGCAGTGAGCCCTTCTATTGTGCGCTTATCGGTAGATCACCGTTCGAGACTTGTGAACAACATGAAGGTCAACCCGCTGGTAACTATTACTGTGTTTGGTGAGGGAACGGTTCATGCCATCAACGGCCGTGCTTCTGTGAAGCAGGACCCGCTGCCGGATGTTCCTTTTAAGATGTGCTGTTTTGATGTTGAGATTGAAGCAGTCCGCAATGCGCTGTTCTATGGTGCTCATCTGGAATCTGCTCCGAAATATGCGAAGGTATACGATGCACGTGCGGCTGAGAAGCTGGACGGACAAGTATTTGCCGCCATGCAAAAAGCCTAGTGTGCCATCACTAGGCTTTTTTTGTCTCCAGATCCTGTGCTTTGTACAGGAATGTGCAAGCTTATTGTCCGTTGCCTTGCGGTTTGGTATCCTCCGGCAGCTGCGGGATGATCCGGCCGATAATGTCGGCCATTTCTGAGGCAAAGCCGGATATCGGGTTTCCTTTGGTAATATGCTTTCCCATCTCGGCTAACCTGCTGGTGAGGTCCATGTCGGCAGTAACGAGCGTTCTTACACCCCTCGGGTCTTTGCGGATAGCTTCCGCTACCGTGTATTTCACGCTTCCGACCCGTGAGCGGGTAAGCGATCCGTCGACATCAATGCCGACAACGGCAATGTTGTTCATTACGACACAGTGGGCTCCGTTTACACCGGGAACTCTTTTGGCTAACTGTTCAAAATGATCCTTAAGTGCAACATCGCTTTCGCCCTTAACGTCAGAAGGTTGTCCGTTCTCTGGTGTAGGTTCAAGGGCTGTACCATCTTCGGACAATGTCCGTACTCCGCGATTCCCCTGGCTGCTCAAGGCCTTTGATGATTGTTTATCCTGAGGAGAGGGTGATGTCTCTTTATTAGCGATACCGCAGCTTGTCAGCAGCAGCAGTACCAGCAACAGACACATTGATTTTCTCATATGTGCTTACTCCTTTCAGCCATAATTCAGTGGTTTACCTTATCTTGCCCTTGCTGAAAAGAGTTATGTATGATCAATCAAACCAGGCGCTGTGGAGGGGATAACATGAAAAAGATATTCGTACTAGACACTAACGTGCTACTGCACGACCCCAATTCGATTTTTGCTTTCAAGGCGAATGAAGTTGTCATTCCTGCTGTAGTCCTGGAAGAAATCGACTCCAAGAAGCGTAATGCCGATGAAATCGGCCGCAACGCCCGCACCGTGTCACGCTTGTTAGACGGACTCCGGGAACTGGGCCACCTGCACAGCGGTGTGGTACTGGAACATGGAGGCACGCTGAAGGTAGAGCTTAACCACCGCAGCTTCGTAAAGGTACAGGAAATGTTCGGTGAGGTCTCGAACGATAACCGCATATTGGCTGTTGCCCTCAATTATCTCCATGAGGAGAATGAAAAGGCTGATCCCAGTCCTGTGGTACTCGTAAGTAAAGATGTACTCGTCCGCATCAAAGCGGATGTGCTTGGCATAACACCGGAGGATTATTTATCCGACCGCACCGGAGATTTGAATGAGCTGTACTCCGGCTGCCAGTCGCTGATGGTGCATCCTTCGCTGATCGATGAATATTATAGTCACCGTTTCTTGTCCATCAAACAGCTGTCGTTGTCCTACCCGCTCTACCCTCATGAATTTGTCATTCTGAAGGATGAGATTGGCAGCGGCAAATCGGCCCTGCTCAAGGTGAACAGCGATGCCAGCCGGCTCGAACCGCTGTACCTCGGCAATGATGCGGTGTGGGGCATCAGCGCCCGGAATGCCCAGCAGCGGATGGCGCTTGAGCTGCTGCTGAATGATGATATTCCGCTGGTGACCATTACCGGTAAAGCGGGTACAGGGAAGACGCTGCTGGCGCTTGCCGCCGGACTGTTCAAGGTGGAGGACGAACATAAATACAAGAAGCTGCTGATCGCCCGTCCGGTGGTCCCGATGGGTAAGGATATCGGGTATTTACCTGGTGAGAAGGACGAGAAGCTCCGTCCATGGATGCAGCCGATCTATGATAACCTCGAATTCCTGTTCGATACCAAAAAAGCCGGAGATATTGATAAAATATTGATGGGCCTGGGCAGCATCCAGGTAGAGGCGCTCACTTATATCCGCGGACGTTCCATTCCGTCGCAGTTCATCATCATCGATGAGGCGCAGAACCTGTCCCGGCATGAAGTGAAGACGATTGTCTCCCGCGCCGGTGAAGGCAGTAAGGTGATTCTGATGGGAGATCCGGAGCAAATCGACCATCCTTATCTGGATGCCGCGAGCAACGGGCTCAGCTATATCGTTGAGAAATTTAAGCAGCAGGGCATCAGCGGCCATATTACCCTTGAAAAGGGTGAGCGTTCGCATCTGGCTCAGCTGGCCGCAGATTTGCTGTAGCCCTTAGGCTCTTCGCAGCCTGGCATAATGGGCTTCAGCCCGCAAGCTTAACTGGCAGCACCCGCTCTTCAATCGGCAGCCCGCCGGTTGATTGGCACAATCACGGCCGGGAGATGACCACTCCCGGCTTTTGTCTGCCCGCCCCCGGAACGGCAGGAGGGGGATCTCTGAGATAGCTGGAGCGGAAAGGCGATAGCACCGGAGGGGGATTTTGGAACTGGAGGAGCGGGAGCGTCCGCCTTTGTCTCCGGATTTCAACCGCGCACAGCGGTTCAATCGAAGAAATCTGGAGACAACAGCGGCCGGAAGTCCAAATATTCACCGCAGGTGCGAATACCGCCTAACCGGCGACCGGTTCATCAGACTCACCCCCTCATGCCGTTCACACCTATATAATAGAAAGAGAACGTTTTCACAAACGCAGACAAGCACGTATATGTCTGCTAAAATGAGGAAGACGAGGATCACGGGAGGAGAGAAAAGCACGTGCTGAGACGCAAAAACTATTGGCTGCTGTTTGCTGTTCTGCTGCTGTCGCTGACAAGCCTGTCGCCCAGCATGGAGCTGGATACAGACGAGGGAAGCTATCCGCCCAGACAGCCGCTGGACCAATCGGAGCGCCCTCCTTCAGGTGAGCTTGGGGACGAGCAGAGCTTGACCATCCGCGTATCGCTCAGCAGTTTGGAATTTGGCGTACTGCAGCGGATCAGCAACAATTACAGCCTGTCGAGCGGGGTCAGCGTTCAACTGACCAATGTGGACACTGAAGAAGATGGAGCCTCTCAGGTACGGGAGGAACTGACGGTTGGGGATAGTCCGGATATTGTAATGCTGGACGGCCACAGTATTTTTGATCTGGCTTCCCGGGGATATTTGCTGCCTGTGGATATATACCAGAGTGTTCCCGGGAGCACCCCTCTTACCATGCTGATCCCGCAAATGCAGTGGAACGGATACGACTGGGGCGTTCCGCTCGATATCGATCCCTATGTAATGGTATATTCTCCGCAGCGGCTTGCGGAATGGGGGCTGTCCGGGGCACCGTCAAGTCTGGAAGAATGGAGCGGACTGCTGAGCCGGCTGAACGAGGAGGAGACGAAGGAACATTATTTGCTGGCAATGGATACGCGGAACCCTTATGGTTATGCAGCTGTACTTCAGAGCATGGGAGGCGGACTGCTGTCTATGAGTGAAGCGCAAGCGGCTTGGACGGAAGCTGCCCGCGGATATTTTTATCTGACCAGCCGGTTTAATCAGGATATCTGGAATATGCTGCAGGATGGCAAGCTTGCGGTGGCCGTAGTGCCGCTCTCCGAATGGAGAAAATATGGAAACTCCACGCTGGCGGTCCAAGCGCCGCTGGAACAGACGGGCCACAACATCTACGAGGCAATCCATAGCCGCTTTTTTGCGCTCCCGGCACAATCCGGCAGCCCGGAGGCAGCGGTCAAGTGGCTTGCTTATGTGACCTCGAGCTCGGCTCAGCTGGAATGGCTGGAGAATACAGACCATCTGCCTGCACTGGATGAGCTGTACCGCTCTGGATTGCCTGAAATCTCCCGGCTTCCGTTCGACTCCGGATTATTCCTCACCGATGATAATGCCCCCGAGTCAGACTCTGAGGGCGAGTGGAGCCGCAAGGCTGAAGCGGCAATGCTGCTCATGACCGGCAAGCTGGATGCTGCAGGATATCAAGCAGCGGCCGCAGCCTCAGAATGAGAGGGACAGCTTGACATGGAGCACGCCGTCCGAGCTGGATACTTCTGTGGCATGCAGGAATGAGACGATTTTTGACGGATAGAAGCCCAGATCGAACTCTTCCTCCAGCGCCTGACGGGTAGTATCCGGCAGCTCCAGTCCATTGAAGACCACATGGTCCACATGGAACATTAAACCGTTGACCGGTTCCTCCTGAATGGTGTAATGACCGGTCAATGTCAGTGACAGTCCGCCGCTTTTCCCCGTGGCTGTAATCTCGTTATCCTTGAAATGAAAAGCGAAATCCTTGAACAGCGTATTCTGCGTGACCAGGAATTCGTTCAAATCCTCTTCCTTCAGCGCAAGATTATAAGTCATCCCCTTACGGACCAGCACACCGTCCCGGTTCTGGACGAACTGCGGCAGATGCTTCATCGCCGAGGATAACGCCTTGAAATAAGTCTTAACCTCATGTATTCCGATATTCTCCCAATATTTACTGAATTCCTCCAGCAGTACCCCCATGCGCTCAGGATCTGTACTGGCCTGAATACCGCCCTCAATTTCTTCATTCAAAGCAAGCACACGCTTCTGCTGCTCCTGGAGCGCTGTTTTGAGCCCGGCGAGCTCATCAGAGCTGCGCTGTGCGGCCGCAATTGTTTTTTTCAAATCCTTGTATTGTGTTTCATACTGTGACAGCGTGTCCCGGTCCTGCCCCATAATAATCTCATAATAATCATAAAGAGCGAGTACTCTGCTGATGCTTTTGGCGGACAGTAAAGCTGCAAGCAATCCGTCGCGTTCCCCCATATAATAAGCCCGCACAACTGCGCCTGCGCGTTCCTGCTGATCTGCAATGGCCGTTTGTTTGGCGGCAGACTGCCGGGTCAGCGTGGCGACTTCACTTTCAAGTGCTTGTTGTTCTGCCGTAATCCGGACAATCTCCCGTTCAATCTCCGCTGAGGACAGAGTCTGTTCGAGCAGCCTGCGGGTTTCTTCATTATCCGGAACGGCAGGTGCTGAAGCACTGAGGCCGGAACCTGGGCCGGCGGACAGATATACCGGTGAAGCCAGCGGCAGAAGTGTGCAGGTGAGAAGGAGTAGAGCTGCAAATAACCGGCGTAAGGAACTGCGGAATAACACCACATCACCACCTTGAACAGAGTTGAGTAATAGGTATGTACTAATAATATGTTTCTGCCTGTTAAAATATCATACCCTGTTTCGGCATCCGGGAACTACATTCGGACAAACAAAATTACAGCGAAAACATATAAATTCCCATACAAAAAAAACGGAGTTGCTCCTTGAGATAAAGGAACACTATCCGTTTCAGTACTGTATATGCGTTACAGCGGCAGACCCATCTGAAAGACTGTCCAATAACTGAAGCCTGTAAAGGTCAGGATCATATAACCCCAGAAGAGCAGAATGTAGGTCTTTTCCGTGAATTTCATGTAGCCGAGGATCACAAAAAAAGCGGTTTGTAAAAAGAATAGCAGGGCCATTTCCGTAAGATCACCGGCGAAAGCCATAAGTCCGATAACGAGTGTGAAAAATCCCAATACGCGAAACATGCGGTCCAAGAGAGAGTCCCCCTTCCAGTATGAATCCGGATACTGCTGCTTATTTATCATTATAACGGCTCTGCAAAACACTGTAAACGAATTCATTGAAAAAAAAGGCAGGAAATCATAATATTTATGATTTTTATAATTGACACAAGCTTTTCTCTTGGAATTTAAGAATTTATAGCATTGTAAGTATGATGTTCAGCCAAAATGGCAATACAATTTAGTATCAAATAGATTCTATGAACTCTAATAGAGGCATAGAAATGGAGTAAGCAGCTTTTATCCTTATTCACTACCCGGCAAGAGCTGCCGGTTCTGAAGATGGTTATTTCATGATGTTGTTAGGAGGGTTAGGCTTTATGACAGCCGTTAGACAGGATGCTTGGAGTGCGGAAGATGATCTGATATTGGCAGAAATAACGCTGCGTCATATCCGTGAGGGCAGCACACAGCTTGCTGCTTTTGAAGAGGTGGGTGAAAAAATCGGCAGAACCTCGGCTGCCTGCGGTTTCCGCTGGAACAGTTGCGTACGCAAAAGTTACGAGGATGCTATCGGGATTGCTAAAGGCCAGCGTCAGAAACGAAGTTATTTGAAGAAACAGCCGGCTTCCAGAGGTGCGCAGGTAGCGGGACTGATTCTTGGAGACATTGAAGAGGACTACGGACGAAGCGAAGGGTTAAGCGAGAACAGCTTATCGATTGATGCGGTAATCCGGTTTCTGAGACAATGGAAAGGCACGTTCCAGGAGGCTGGGCGGCAGCTGAAGATGCTGGAGCGGGATTTGCGAGAGAAGGAAGATGAACTGACGGAGCTGAGAGCAGAGAATGAACGCTTATCCAAGGAGGTCAATCTAGCCCAGAGCGATTACCGTGTAGTCAATGATGACTACAAAGCGCTGATCCAGATTATGGACCGGGCCCGCAGACTCGCATTTCTAAATGAAGAAGAAGAGGAAAAAACCCGCTTCAAAATGGACGCGAATGGAAACCTGGAACGGATCGAATAGAACATGAATCCCGCAAATCCTGCATCCCAGTGCCTCACGGCACCGGCATTGCAGGATTTTTTGTGTTTTGCTTTGAGCTGAGGTGCAGGATATAATTAGGAAAATTACCGGGCGGCAGGAGGATGTGTTTGCATGAAAATTGATATTATAGGGGCGGGGGCGCTCGGGCTCCTGCTTGCCGGCAAGCTCATTAGTGCGGGGAGTGAGGTCAGACTGTGGTGCCGGAGTGAGCAGCAGTGCAGAGAATTAGCAAGCAGCGGTCTAACGGTCAGCTATGAGGACTGCGGGGAGGCGATATCCGTTAAGGGTGACCGCTTCTCGGCCGAACCGGTGAGTAAGTATACGCAGCGGCAGCTGGCTGATCCGGGAGAGGTGACATTGCTAACCGTCAAACAAACGGTGCTGCATCATGAGCTTCCGGAGATTCTGCGGCCGCTTCATGACCGGAAGCTTACATTGATATGTTTCCAGAACGGCTGCGGACATTTAGAACTGCTGCAGGAGCTGCTGCCGGAATCCTCCCTCTGGGTGGCGGTAACCACTGAGGCTGCCAAGAGGAAAACATTAACAGAGGTTATTCATGCAGGTAAAGGGGAAATCTGTATAGGGAAAAGCAGTCAATCTCTACGTCAAAATGAATCAAACGCACAGGATTGGGACCATGACAGCGTAATAAGTTTTACTGAGGCCCTTGCAGCAGCAGGATTCAACGCCTCTCTGTCGAAAGAAGTGGATACCATCATTTACCGGAAGCTCTTGATCAATGCTGTAATTAATCCTCTAACCGCAATATGGCGGGTCCCAAACGGCGGGCTGTTGGCTTCACCTGAGCGTGTACAGATCATGAAGGAACTGTACACAGAGGCCGTACAGACCTATGATGCCTGCGGGATTAACTATGAGAAGCATGTCTGGGAGGCCATTCTTGAAGTATGCCGGGCTACATCGGGCAATATTTCATCTATGCTGGCCGATGTGCTTGCTTCAAGGGAAACGGAAATCCGCTGGATTAACGGAAGCATTGTGAATATGGGGCAGCAGCAGGGGGCTCAAGTCCCGCTGCACCGCTGGATCTGCGGACTGGTAGAGGGCATGACTGTGAGGGAGAGGTGAGGCTGTTTGGAATTTTTGCGGAATTCGTTCGGCGTGTTAAGCGTTATTCCGATTGTTCCTTTTTTAATCGTTTATTTCGCGGGCATTGGTCTTAAGCAAGAGAAGAGAAAAACTTTTTTGCTGGCGATGGACGTGACTACATTATTTTTATTGCTGTCAGTTTCAGGATTATTCAATACGATCTTTCATTCGAATTTCGGGTTCTTTCTTATACTACTTATTGTATTAATATCCGCTGGACTGATTGGAGGCGCGCAAAACCGGCTCAAGGGATCGGTCGACGGAAAACGGTTACTACGGGCAGTTTGGCGACTTTCTTTCTTTTTTATGGGTGCCAGTTACGTATTATTTATGATTGTAGGCCTCATACGATACATATCACAAGCGATGTAATGTTCCACTGCTCCGGTGAAGCGTCAACGTCACAAAATTTTAAAGAATTAAAAAAAAGTCGTTTTCAGAAAATATTGCTCTAGATTTTTTTGACCACTGGTTGTATAATCATAAACCATATACCACATTCTATTTAGGGGGAACTGCTAGATGAAGAAGAGTAAAAGTCTATTGCTCATGTTCGCATTAGTTTTGGTTATCGGCACAGTGCTTGCTGGCTGCGGCGGAAACAATAACAATGCTAACAGCGGCACCAATGCTGCAGCAACAAATGCAGCTGGTAATGAAGGTAGCACGAACACAGGAACAACTGGTGACGAGAAACTGGCTGCTGACCAGACACTTAGAGTCAACCTGACTGCAGAACCACCTACTTTTGACCCTGCTCAAGCTCAGGACAGCCAAGCTAATACCGTCCTGAAAACTATGTATGAAGGTTTGACCCGCATGAATGATGAAACTGGCCAAGCTGAGCCGGGAATTGCCGAATCTTGGGAGATTTCCCCTGACGGTCTGGTATATACATTCAAACTGCGTGATGCACAATGGAGCAACGGCGACCCTGTAGAAGCTGCTGACTTCGTTCGCGCCTGGAAAATCGTGCTGGATCCTAACACAGATCCAACTGCACCTTATGCTTACCAATTGTACTACCTGAAGAACGCTGAAGAATATTATGGAAAGAAAGTTACAGATTTCAACGAAGTGGGCGTAAAAGCTGTTGATGCGAAAACTCTTGAAGTTACGCTGAAAGCACCAACTCCATACTTCCTTGGCCTTCTGTCCTTCTATACTTATTACCCTGTACACAAATCCGTTGAGGGTAATACTAAATGGGCAACAAACAAAGATACTATGATCACTAACGGTGCGTTCACATTGACTGAGTGGACTACCGGCCAATCCCTGCAAGTAAGCAAGAACGATAAATATTGGGATGCTGCTAACATCAAGCTTGCTAAAATCGACTTCTCCCTGGTTAACAGCGGTGCAACTGAACTGCTGAGCTACAAGAACGGTGAACTTGACCGCGCTGGTGCACCACACGGCGAAATCCCGCAAGAACAGATTCCTATCGTACAAAAAGAGCTTCCTAACGAATTCCAGAGAAAAGGTATCGCAAGTACCTACTACTATGAATTCAACATCACTGAAAAACCTTTCGACAACGTTAAAATCCGTAAAGCCCTGGCAATGACTGTTAACCGCCAATCGCTGATCGACAACGTAACACTGGGCGGACAAATTCCGGCATACGGCTATGTACCTCCAGGTATCGCTGGCGCTGACGGCGAGTTCCGTACTGCAATTAAAGACGACTACTTCACAGAAGATACTGAAGCAGCTAAGAAATTGCTGGCTGAAGGTCTGGCAGAAGAAGGTCTGACTGAACTGCCACCGGTTGAATTGTCTTACAACACAAGTGAAGGCCACAAGAAAATCGCTTTGGCTGTAGCTGACATGTGGAAACAAGCTCTGGGTATCACTGTAAACACTGTTAACCAGGAATGGGCAGTATTCATCGACAACCGTCAAAACCTGAACTACCAGATCGCACGTGCTGGCTGGACTGCGGATTACAATGATCCAATGACCTTCCTGGATATGTGGGTAACAGGCGGCGGTAACAACGATACTGGTTACGCTAACCCTGAATATGACAAGCTGATCGCTGACGCTAAAGCAAGCTCCGACTTGGCAGCACGTCAAGAAATGTTTGCTAAAGCTGAAAAAATGATCATTGAAGATGATATGATCCTGATTCCGTTCTACTACTACACAAACAACTCCCTGACTAAAGAGTACCTCAAAGGTGTAACTCTTGACTTCAGCGGTGCAATTGACTTCACTCGTGCTTACCTGCTTGAGCACTAAGAATTGTAGAACCTTCGGTTAGCTTAACTGAATAGTGGTTGTCTGAAGGTAGCAATATACTTCGGGATATATATGTGGAATTCCATATATATCCCTTTTTTTTGCATTTCAGGCTTTTTGTTAAAGATTTCACGAACTTACAAAATAAGAAATTAGACAAATGGCCATTTTTTTCATAAAATCTAATTATGTGTCTCAAAAAAATGTCGAAGGAGGTGTTGATGGGGATGGTTCGTTATGTTGCCAATAAGTTCTTCTATATGCTTGTCTCGCTGTTTGTGCTAATTTCAGCGACCTTTTTTCTGATGAAAGCCATTCCGGGGGACCCGTTTACTTCTGAAAAGAAAGTTCCGCCGGAAATAAAAGCGCGTTTATACGAGCAATATGGACTGGACAAGCCGCTCTATCATCAGTATTTCAAGTATTTGGGTGAAATTGTCCAGGGTGATCTGGGTGTATCCATGAAGCGTCTGAATCAGGATGTAACTCACTTGATCGGACAAACGTTCTCGGCGTCTCTAAAGCTGGGGGTTATCGCAATTATTGTGTCGGTTATTGTCGGAGTCTTTCTCGGCATGATGGCGGCACTCTATCACCGCAAGTTTATTGACAGTGCGGCTATGGTGCTGGCGGTGCTGGGAATTGCGGTTCCGAGCTTTGTAGTCGCCTCGCTGCTTCAGTATGTGTTTGCCTACAAGTTCCACATGTTCCCGGTTTCCGGATTTAAGGGTCCGCTGTATTATGTCTTACCTGTAACCGCACTCTCGGCACAGCCGATAGCCTTTATAGCGAGGCTAACGCGCTCAAGTATGCTGGAAGTGCTGCATGCAGATTACATCAAGACGGCTAAGGCCAAAGGCCTAAGCTGGGCAGCAATCCTAAGCCGTCACGTACTGCGGAACGGAATTCTGCCGGTTGTAACTTATATGGGACCTATGACGGCTAACATCGTAACAGGTTCTGTAGTTATCGAGCAGATCTTCGGTGTCGGCGGTATCGGTAAGCAATTCGTCGAAGCGATTGGTGTGCGTGACTATACCGTTATTATGGGGATTACGATCTTCTACGGCGTATTGCTCATGCTAGCACGCTTTATCACGGATATTGCTTATGTGTTTGTAGATCCGCGTATCAAACTAAGTGGTGGAAAGGAGGGCTAAAGATTGGCTTCTGACAAAAAATTGGTATCGCAGGATGCGAACCTGAAACCGGAAGATTTCCGTAAAATCGGAATTGATGAGCGGCAAGCTGAAGTCATTCAGCGCGAAAGTTTGTCTGCCTGGCGGGATTCCTGGGAACGTCTGCGCCAGAACAAAATGGCAATGACAGCACTGGGTATTCTTGGACTGATTATCCTTGCGGCGCTTATCGCTCCGTTGTTCTCAAAGTACAATTACTACTCAAATGATTTGCTCAGTACCAACAAGCCTCCTTCATCCGAGCACTGGTTTGGTACAGATGATCTGGGACGCGATATCTTTGTCCGTACCTGGTACGGTGCACGTATCTCACTGATTGTCGGCCTGGCTGCCGCTGCCATTGACCTTTTGATCGGGGTTATCTACGGCGGAATCATGGGTTACTTCGGTGGACGTGTAGACAATATCATGAACAAGGTATCTGAAATTCTTTACTCCATTCCTTACCTGCTGGTTGTTATCCTGCTCCTGGTTGTGCTTGAACCAAGCCTTGGAACGATCATCCTTGCGCTGACGATAACGGGCTGGATTACCATGTCCTGGATTGTCCGCGGCGAGATTATGCAGCTGAAGAACCGTGAGTTTGTTCTGGCTTCGCGTTCGATGGGTGCAGGGTCCAAAAGACTGTTGTTCAAACACCTTTTGCCGAATGCGGTAGGTCCGATTATCGTAACCATTACACTGTCTGTACCAAATGCCATCTTTGCTGAAGCGTTCCTGAGTTTCCTCGGACTTGGTGTACAGGCTCCTGTAGCTTCCCTCGGATCGATGATCAATGATTCACTGACTGGCTGGCTTTATTATCCGTGGCGTTTCCTGTTCCCGGCTATCCTGATCAGCTTGACCATGCTTTCCTTTAATATTTTTGGTGACGGTCTCCGTGATGCACTGGATCCTAAGCTGAAGAAATAAGGAGGTGAACAATGATGGAACCCATTCTGCAAGTCAAGGATTTGCAAGTTTCCTTTTTTGTAAAAGGCGGAGAAGTTCAGGCTGTACGCGGTATGAACTTTGAAGTAGGCAAAGGCGAGACCGTAGCCATTGTCGGTGAATCCGGCAGCGGCAAAAGTGTCACTGCACAGTCAATTATGCGGCTGCTGCCTGCCCCGCTCTCCAAAGTGAAGCAAGGCGAGATTGTTTTTCAAGGAAAGAATCTGCTGGACCTTAGCATGAAACAAATGGAATCGATTCGCGGCAAAGATATTGGCATGATATTTCAAGACCCGATGACTTCTTTGAACCCAACTATCAAAGTGGGCAAACAGATAACCGAAGTTTTGATCAAACATCAGAATATGTCAGCGGCCGAAGCGAAACAGCAAGGTATTGAAATGCTGCAATTAGTAGGCATTAAAAATGCGGAGGCTCGCTTTAACCAATATCCCCACGAATTCTCCGGCGGGATGCGCCAACGCGTAATGATTGCCATTGCTCTGGCCTGCCGCCCGGCTCTCCTGATTGCGGATGAGCCGACAACGGCGCTTGACGTAACCATTCAGGCGCAAATCATGGAAGTTATGAAAGAGATGCAGCAAAGACTAGGGACCTCCATCATCCTGATTACACATGATCTCGGCGTGGTTGCCGGCATGTGTGACCGGGTCATCGTAATGTATGCTGGTGAAGTGGTCGAAACAGGGACACGCTGGGAGATTTTCAAGAATCCCCAGCATCCTTACACCAAAGGTCTTTTGCGGTCGATGCCGCGTCTTGACCAAAAGAAGGGTGAGCCGCTGATTCCGATCATCGGTACTCCCCCGGATCTAATTAAGCCGCCGGTCGGTTGCCCGTTCACAGCGCGTTGCAGCGAAGCAATGCATGTCTGCGAACAGATCGATCCCGGCGCCACAGAGTTCAGCGAAACGCATATGGCGCGCTGCTGGAATCTGCATTCGATGGCCAAGGAGGTGCAGTTCGTTTGAGTAAGAATCTGATTGAAGTAGAAGGTCTTAAGAAGTATTTCAATGTAGGCAAGGGAAGAGTTCTTAAGGCTGTTGATAATATTAATTTCTCGATTCGCGAAGGCGAAACCCTGGGTATGGTAGGGGAGTCCGGTTGCGGTAAGACTACTGCAGGCCGTACGGTTCTCCGCTTGTACGAGCCGACTGCAGGAAGCGTGAAATACAATGGTACAGATATCTACAAATTGTCCGGCAGCAAGATGAAGGCTATGCGCCGTGATATGCAAATGATCTTCCAGGATCCGTATGCATCGCTTAACCCGCGGTTCACGGTTTCGGATATCATTGGTGAAGCACTGGACATTCACAATCTTGCGGGAAGCCGTCTTGAACGCAAGAAACGGATTGAAGAGCTGCTGGACATGGTTGGTCTTAACCATGATCATGCAACCCGTTATCCGCATGAATTCTCAGGCGGCCAACGCCAGCGTATCGGTATTGCCCGTTCCCTTGCGGTTAATCCTAAGTTCATCGTCTGCGATGAGCCGATCTCCGCACTGGACGTGTCAATTCAGGCACAGGTAGTCAACCTGCTCAAAGAACTTCAGGACCGCCTCGGACTTACTTATCTCTTCATCGCGCATGACCTGTCCATGGTTAAGCATATCAGTGACCGTGTAGCGGTTATGTACCTGGGCAAAATGGTTGAACTCGCGGAAAGCGAAGAATTGTACGCTAACCCGATCCATCCGTACACCAAGTCGCTGCTCTCAGCGATTCCGGTTCCGGATCCGGAAGTGGAAGCGAACAAAAAACGCATTCATCTGCATGATGAGCTGGGCAGCCCAATTTATAGTGCAAATGAAAAAACCAATGATAGCGATTATGAATTGGTCGAAGTGTCCAAGGGACATTTCGTCGCTAAACAATTCGCTTAAAATTAACAGCATTATAACCGTAGGCGGGAGCGTTCAGCTCTCGCCTATTCTTTCAATTCATGCAAGTGCAGCTGCATGGCGGCGCTTCTTTCTTTGACGCCGCACCCAACTTTGGATACAATCATAAAGGGTTTACCGATTTATGATTACATACAGCAGGTTATAGTAGAACAGGAGGCAATTGCATATGAATGTTGTACCGGAACCACTTCCTGGCGGATCTGCGCTCGCCAGTGACTATATACATCAATATGAAACTGTAGGACATTTGTACGGCGGTGATTTCCGCAACCGGGAGAGCCGGGTTAAGCGCGCAGAATGGCTTGATGGAACGGCAGGGCTCCGTGCAGACCGTACCGCGGTTGTTTCATACTTACGCAGCTATAACAGAGAGCATAATGCCCATGAAGCGGTAATGCGCTCCCTTGACTTATTGGAGCAGCCGGATACGCTGGTGGTCACAGGCGGCCAGCAGAGCGGTTTATTCACAGGTCCGCTCTTTGTAGTATATAAGGCTATTACTGCAATTCAGGCTGCGCGGGAAGCGGCAGCCCAGCTTGGGCGCCCCGTTGTTCCGCTGTTCTGGATTGCCGGTGAAGATCATGACTGGGATGAAGTCAATCATACCTATGTACTGAACCGGACGGGCGAAATTACGCGGATTAAGCTGGATAAAGGCGAAGGTCCGCGTTCTTCTGTCAGTGAAATCAAGGTGGAAGCAGAGAGCTGGCTTCAGGCAATAGGGCAGCTGGACGGACTGCTGCAGGATAGCGAATTCAAGCCGCAGGTTATGGAGTTTGTCACAGCAGCTTCGCTGGGTGCGGACAATATGACTGCCGCTTTTGCCAAGCTGATGGGTTCTCTGTTTGGGCAATACGGGCTGATTCTGCTGGATTCTGCCGATTCCGCGCTGCGCAGACTTGAAATGCCAATGTTTGCTGCAATGATCGAGCGCAATGACGAGCTCGAGGCTGCCTACACCGCAGCGGCTGATCGTATTGCTGCGGGCGGATACGTGCTGCAGGCGGATGTGACACCCGGGAATGCCAACCTCTTTTATATACATGAGGGCGCACGGCTTCTGCTGCATAAGGAGGGGGACAGATTCGCAGACCGGAAATCCGTGGTATCTTTTTCCCGTACAGAGCTGCTGGAGCTGCTGGAGAGCCATCCTGAGCGGTTCAGCAACAACGTGCTGACGCGTCCTTTGATGCAGGACTATGTACTGCCAGTGCTGGCTACGGTGCTGGGACAAGGAGAAATGGCTTACTGGGCGATTCCGCATCAGGCCTTTAAGGTGATGGGCGGACAAATGCCGCTGATTATTCCGCGCATGTCTTTTACAGTCATAGAGGGAACGCTTCACAAGCATATGGATAAATACGGACTGTCCTTCACGGATGTACGTCTTGGTCTGGATGATAAACGCAAAGAGTGGTTAACGGCGCAGGATGAGCTGAAGATTGAAGAACGGTTTGAACAGACTAAGGCCGCATTCTCCGCGATGTACGAGCCGCTGATTGAGCAGCTTGGCGGAATTCAGGCAGGTCTGCTGAAGCTGGGGAACAGTAACAAGGACAAGATTATGGATCAGATCTCCTTCCTGCAGGGCAAAGCACTGGATGCGATGGAGAAGCAGAATGAGGCGGCGCTGCGGCAGTGGGAACGGATTGAGCTGTCCGTTATGCCTCTGGGTAAACTGCAGGAGAGAGTATATAATATGATGTATTATCTGAACCGTTACGGTCCGGGCTGGCTGGAGGAACTAATGGCCGTACCCGCCGATTACAGCGGAACACACCGCATTATTTGTATGTAGGAATATATTATAGGAGGTTATAACATGAGTTCTTTGTCCAAGGAAAATAGTATCGTAACCGATATGTCGCTCGCGCCCGAGGGGCATCTCAAAATCGACTGGGTTCGCCAGCATATGCCGGTACTGAACCGTATCCGTGAGCAGTTCGAAGCGGAGCAGCCGTTCAAGGGCCTTAAGGTATCGATCACGCTTCACCTGGAAGCCAAGACCGCTTACCTGGCTAAGGTGGTACAGGCTGGCGGTGCCGAAGTTACGATTACCGGCTCGAACCCGCTGTCCACACAGGATGATGTGTGTGCCGCATTAGTTGAGGACGGCATCACCGTGTTCGCCAAATATAATCCGTCACCCGAAGAATTCAAGGCGCTGAACATCAAGGCGCTGGAGAGCAAGCCGGATCTGATTATCGATGACGGCGGAGATTTCGCCACACTGCTGCATTCCGAGCGTCCTGACCTGATGGAGAATGTCCGCGGCGGCGCTGAAGAAACAACTACAGGAATTATCCGGCTGAAGGCGCTGCAGAAGCAAGGCATGCTGAAGTTCCCGATGGTGGCTGTAAATGACGCCTATTGTAAATATTTGTTCGATAACCGCTATGGCACAGGCCAATCGGCATGGGACGGCATTGTTCGCACAACCAACCTGATTGTGGCCGGCAAGACAGTGGTTGTAGTGGGCTACGGCTGGTGCGGTAAAGGTGTAGCGATGCGGGCCAAGGGTCTCGGAGCGAACGTGATTGTTACTGAAGTGGATGCGATTAAGGCCGTAGAAGCCCACATGGACGGATTCCATGTGATGCCAATGCTGGAAGCAGCGAAGCGCGGCGACTTCTTCGTAACCGTTACCGGCAACCGGTATGTTATCCGCGGCGAGCATTATGATGTCATGAAGGATGGTGCGATCCTCTGCAATGCCGGACACTTCGATGTTGAAGTGAACAAGCCGGAGCTGGCTGAACGCTCCACCTCCCAGCGGACGGTGCGGAAGAATATTGAAGAGTATCTGCTGAAGGATGGACGCAAGCTGTACCTGCTGGCTGAAGGACGTCTGGTGAACCTGGGCGCAGCCGATGGCCATCCGGCAGAAATTATGGATACCACCTTTGCGCTGCAGGCCTTATCCCTCAAATATGTGAATGATAATTATAAAGATATCGGCGTCAAGGTGGAGAATGTTCCGTATGAGCTTGATGAGCAGGTTGCGCGTTATAAGCTGGAGAGTCTGGGAATCGCCATTGACAGCCTGACGCAGGCACAGGTGGACTACCTGGACAGCTGGAATCTGAACGACTAAAGAATGGATCTGCAAGAGCCCGGAGCCAATCAACTGGCCCGGGTTTTTATTTTTTGCGGAATATTGCAGAGCCACTTGACAAACAAGAAAAAATTACCTTGCTTCGGAAAAAGGTTTTTGATTTTTAATGGCGAATCTATTATGCTTAAGTGGTGAAAAGTGGGGCAAAGTGGGGAATCGGTACTTAGGGGTGGGGAAAGATCATGTTTATGGGGGAATACCAGCATAGCATTGACGACAAAGGCCGGATCATTATCCCGGCTAAGTTCCGTGAATTGCTCGGAACCTCCTTCGTGGCGACCCGCGGCCTCGACTCCTGCCTGTTTGTTTATCCCATGGAAGAATGGGGAATCATGGAGCAAAAGCTTAAAAGCCTATCACTGATGAAATCGGACGCCCGTGCCTTCAGCCGCTTTTTTTTCTCGGGAGCGACTGAATGTGTATGGGACAAGCAAGGCAGGGTGAATCTGCCGGGGAATCTGCGGCAATATGCCAAGCTGGACAAGGACTGTGTTATTCTGGGCGTTTCGAACCGGGTGGAGATCTGGAACAAGGAGCTATGGGAGCAGTACTTCGAACAGTCAGAGGAATCGTTCAACGAGATTGCCGAGAAATTGGTTGATTTCAATTTTGATCTATAAAACATACAATTCGAATTACTGCCTTGGAGGGATGCAGCTTGTTTCACCACATCACGGTGCTTAAGGAAGAAGCGACAGAAGGGCTGCACATCAAGAAGGATGGTATATACGTTGACTGTACGCTCGGAGGAGCCGGGCACAGTTCGCTTATTGCATCCAAGCTTAGCGGCGAAGGACGGCTGATCTGTCTGGACCAGGATGACTGGGCGCTGAACAATGCCAAAGAGAGATTGGCCGAGTACGGAGACAAAGTGGTTACGGTTAAGACCAACTTCCGTGACCTCGAGCAAGTACTGAAGGAACTGCCCTTTGTTCCGCAAAAGGACGGAGTTCCCCAAGTGGACGGGATTCTGTTCGATCTGGGGGTATCTTCTCCACAGTTTGACGAAGGGGAGCGGGGGTTCAGCTACAATCACGATGCTCCGCTGGATATGCGGATGGACCAGTCGGCACAGCTGACTGCGGCCGATATCGTCAATACCTGGAGTGAACAGGAAATTGCCCGTGTGCTTTTCCAGTATGGAGAAGAGAAGTTCTCACGGCGGATTGCCCGCAAAATTGTGGAGCGCCGGGAAGAGCGTCCGGTGGAGGGCACCGGAGAATTGGCTGAGCTGATTAAAGAGGGCATTCCAGCAGCTGCGCGGAGGACAGGAGGACATCCTGCCAAACGGAGCTTCCAGGGCCTGCGGATTGCTGTCAATGATGAGCTGGGTGCTTTTGAGGATGGACTGCATGCTGCTGTACGCTGCCTTGCACCTGAGGGAAGAGTATCCGTAATTACCTTCCATTCGCTGGAGGACCGGATCTGCAAACAGATTTTCAGCAGCTATTTAAGCAGATGTACCTGTCCGCCTGACCTGCCCTACTGTGTATGCGGCGCCAAAGGAACCCTGAAACTGATTAACCGCAAGCCCATCGTACCCGGAGAAGAGGAACTGGAGCTTAATTCACGTGCCCGTTCAGCCAAACTGCGCATTGCAGAGAAATTGTAAATGACGATAAAGGAGAGTCAGAGATGGCCTATACCCGCGGCAATTTAGCAGTTCAACCCAAGAGAAAAGAAGAGGTAAACCCGCTTTACCGTGAGAAGACAAAAGTCGTCACCAGGCGGAGAGTGCTTCCGCTGCAGGAGAAGCTTTTGTATATGATGACGCTGGGAGCCTTTATCCTGGTATCTGCCGCCCTGATCTGGCGTTACGTCCATATTTATGATTTGAACTTGCAGGCACAGAAGCTGGACAGCGAGATCGCGAAGAGCAAGAAGCAAATTGCTACCTATCAGATGGAGAAGCAGACGCTTGAACAGACGGTGGTCAAGCGGGCGGAAGAGATGGGATATAAGACTCCTCCTGTAGATTCAACAATCTATGTACCGCTTAGTAAACAGGTCACTGACAAAGCCGGCAATTAATCAGCGATTGACTTCAATCGCAATAATAGAATCTGTGAGGTTTGCTATGGTAAAAAGAATAAAACTTCGCACGCTGTTTATAGGAGGGTGTATTACCCTCTTTTTTCTTGTTTTAGTCGGCAGAGTTTTCTGGATTCAGGTAATGCAGAGTGAGAAGTGGCAGAAGGAAGCAGCTACGCAGTGGGCACATACTTCAACCATCAAGGCGGTCCGCGGTGTGATTGAAGACCGTAACGGCAGTGTTCTGGCCAGTGACGTTCCTGCCTATACTGTTGTGGTTGACCCCGAGGTCATTGCCGAGAAGGGGATCGGCCAGGAGGTCATCCAGGGACTGCATGAACTGCTTGGCAAGCCTGAAGATGAGCTGAAGAAGCTGGTAGAGGCCAAAGACGATAAGGGCAATTACTACAAGAACCGGGAGATCCGCAACGAAGGCTGGAAGATTAATCAGGATCTGGCCGATAAGGTTACGGCTTTTGTGGATAAGCTTAAGAAAGAGCATGATACCCTGGAAACGGGTGTAGGGCTTGTTAGAGAGCAGAAGCGTTATTATCCGAAGGACTCACTGGCTGCGCATATTCTGGGCTACACCGACAGGGACGGCAATGCGGTCATGGGTCTGGAAAAGTACTTCGACAAACAGCTCGCCGGTACGGATGGCAAGCTGAATTATCAAAGTGACGGCAAGGGAATCAAGCTGCCCGATTCACAGGATAGCTACCAGCCTGTAGTGAACGGAAGTAATTTCAAGCTGACCATCGACAGCACCATTCAGCACTATATCGAAGAGGCGATGAAGAAGGCTTATGCCGAGTACAAACCGAAGTCGATAAGCGTCATTGCTGCCGATCCGAATACGATGGAGATTCTTGGACTGGCCAATATGCCGACCTTCAATCCGAATGAATATTATGACCTTAATCAGGATGCGGCTGGCTTCTATAACCACGCGATCATGTCGAGATTTGAGCCGGGCTCCACGTTCAAAATTGTACCGCTGGCCGGTGCCGTTCAGGAGAAGCTGTTTAATCCGGAAGAGACAGTCCATTCGGGCTCTATCCGGATCAAAGGGTACAGCAAACCGATCTATGATATGAACAGAGCCGGTTACGGAGATATCACCTTGCTTCAAGGGGTCAAACGTTCCAGTAACGTAGCCTTTGTCAAGATTGGTTATGAACTGCTGGGCCAGGAAAAGCTGCTGAAATATATCAAGGATTTCGGCTTTACGGAAAAGACGGGCATTGACCTCCCGGGTGAAACCACCGGTATTGTCAACCCGAATCCGAACAGGCCGATAGAGAATGCTACCTTGGCCTATGGCCATGGCAAGCTGCTGGTTACACCGATTCAGCAGCTCACGGCGATGGCGGCGATTGCGAACGGCGGCAAGCTGATGGTGCCGCATGTAGTGAAGGAAGTTACCGATCCTAATACAGGCAAGACGACGGTGACTCAGCCGGAGGTTGTGCGGCAGGTCATTTCCGAGGACAGCGCCCGTGAAACCGGCAGCTATCTCGAGCAGGTCGTGGCAGACCAGGTAATCGGAACCGGACGGCATGCCTATATCGAAGGATACCGGGTGGCCGGCAAGACCGGAACGGCGATTAAGCCTGACGGCAAGGGCGGGTATGACCGGGATAAGGTGCTTGCTTCCTTCCTCGGCTACGCTCCGGCCAATAATCCGAAGATCGCGGTATTCGTCGTAATTGATGAGCCTGCGGATGCTGCCGGCGGAGGAGCCGCAGCCGGACCTATTTTCAAAGAGATAGTCTCGCAGTCCCTGCAATATATGGGCGTACCCAAAACGGTTGATTCGGATAAAGCAGTGGGAAGTAAAACGTCAGTCAAGCTGGCGGCTGACTCCTCAGAGCTGCGCAGTACGCCTGATCTCGTGAACAAAACCGTTAAGGAATCCAGACAGCTGCTCCTTAATCAAGGCTTTGACTTCGAGATTGTCGGCACAGGGGCAAAGGTAATCAGCCAATATCCGGATAAGAGCACAAAGCTTGCCGCCGGACAGCGGATTTATCTGCTTACCCAGCAGGATGAAGCAATGACCATTCCCGATTTGAAGGGAGAATCTTTGCGTGATGCCCTGGAAATTCTCAATCTGCTCAAAGTAGGGATAACGGTTGAGGGCGAAGGTTATGTCACAGAGCAGACGCAGACCAAGAATAACAACAAAACGCATATTTCTCTGAAGCTCAGTCCCCTGAATGAATACGGGGAGAATATCCCTGTAGCCGTCAACGTTGACCCCGATGCAGAGGATCCTGCGGAGTAGCGCCTATATAGGCTTGTTCTAACCCCTGTTTGTCCCGAATAGTCATGAAGATAAGAGATCATGTCTATACGAGCGAAAGCGGGGAGAACGGAATGAAGGTTTCGAAAGTCGTAACTCGGCGGAGAATGCTGTGGACGCTGCTGGGACTGGCCGTGTTGTTCGGTTCGCTGGCCGTGCGTCTTGCCTATGTACAGTTATCACAAGGGGAGAAGCTGAGCGCCAAGGCTGAGGAATCCTGGCGGCGGAATATTCCCTTCACCGCCAAACGCGGCGAGATTCTGGACAGGGAGGGCGTTGCCCTGGCATATAATATCAGCTCGCCAACGATCTATGCCATTCCTGTGCAGGTGAAGGAAAAGCAACAGACCGCGAAGCAGCTGGCTCCGCTGCTCGGTATGACCGAGGAGAAGCTGGTCACTCTGCTGACCCAAAAGAAAGCCTCGGTGAAACTGCAGCCCGGCGGCCGCAAAATTACGATGGAGCTTGCCGCGAGCATCCGTGATTTGCAGCTGCCGGGCATCGTTGTGGCTGAGGATAACAAACGGTATTATCCCTATGGCGATTTAGCCGCACATATTCTCGGCTTCACGGGAATTGACAATCAGGGGATCACCGGGATAGAGAGCATCTACGATAAGCTGCTTCAAGGCAGCGCAGGCAATATATCGTATCTGTCCGATGCCGGAGGACGGCTGATGCCAGGCTCCTCGGAGAAGTATACCGAGCCTCAGGACGGGCTGAGCCTGCAGCTGACAATTGATAAGCAGATTCAGTCGATCATGGAACGCGAGCTCGATCAGGCCATGGTGAAGTATCAGGCGCAAGGTGCCTGGTCGATTGCGATGGACCCCCGCAATGGTGAGATTCTGGCCATGGCGAGCCGGCCGGGTTATGAGCCGGGCTCCTATAAGGAATACGATGCCGAAGTATATAACCGGAATCTTCCGATCTGGATGACGTATGAACCGGGCTCCACCTTCAAGATCATTACCCTGGCTGCTGCGCTGCAGGAGGGGAAGGTTGATCTGCAGCATGAGCATTTTTTCGATCCGGGATATATTGAAGTGGGCGGTGCCAAGCTGCGCTGCTGGAAAAAAGGCGGCCACGGAAGCCAGACGTTCCTTGAAGTGGTGGAGAATTCCTGCAACCCTGGGTTTGTTGCCCTGGGCCAGCGTCTCGGCAAGGATACCCTGTTTAAGTATATCCGTGATTTCGGGTTTGGCACGAAGACAGGGATCGACCTCAACGGTGAAGCGAACGGGATTCTGTTCAAGCCGGCGCAGGTAGGGCCGGTCGAGCTTGCTACCACGGCCTTTGGCCAAGGGGTATCCGTAACACCGATCCAGCAGATTGCTGCGGTGTCTGCAGCGATTAACGGCGGCAGGCTGTATACTCCGCATGTTGCCAAAGCCTGGATTAATCCGGATACCGGTAATGTCGTATCCGAGGTTGAGCCGGAGGAAGTGCGGCAGGTGATCTCGGAGGAGACTTCGAAGAAGGTGCGGGCCGCCCTTGAGAGCGTAGTTGCCAAAGGCACAGGCCGGCCGGCGTTTATTGACGGCTACCGTGTGGGCGGCAAGACAGGGACGGCACAGAAGGTTATTAACGGCCGGTATTCTCCTACGGAGCATATCGTCTCTTTTATCGGATTTGCACCAGCGGATGATCCGCAGATCGTAGTGTACACCGCAGTTGATAATCCCAAGGGAATTCAGTTTGGGGGTGTGGTAGCAGCTCCGATCGTCCAGAATATTCTTGAGGATTCGCTTCATTATCTGAAGGTTCCGCAGCGTAAGGATCAGCTGCCGAAGACCTATAAATATGGGGAGACTCCGATTGTGACAGTTCCCGATCTGACAGGAGCTACCGTTCAGGATATTTATGAGGATTTGAACATGAATTTCATGCTGGCCCGCTCCGGATCAGGCAATACAGTGATTAATCAGGCGCCCAAAGCGGGGGCAAGAGTGGAGCAGGGTTCAACCATCCGGATTTATATGGGAACTTCCAGTGAATAATAGGATAGTCTGACAAATGTAGAGTGAGGGATTACTATGAAAATTAATGAATTGTCATCCTGTCTTGCCGCTTCGCGTCTATACGGGGAAGGTGAGACCGAGATTACGGATTTGCAGGTGGATTCCCGCAAGGTTAAGCCGGGCGATTTGTTCATTTGCCTGCCCGGTCATACAGTGGATGGACATGATTATGCACCGCAGGCAGCCGCAAGCGGTGCGGCTGCACTAGTCTGTGAGCGGAAGCTGGAAATCGATCTGCCGCAGATCGTGGTAGATGACTGCCGGTTTGCGATGTCCGTGCTGTCGAATGCGTTCTTCGGCTCACCCAGCAGCCGGATGAAGATGATTGGGATTACCGGAACCAACGGCAAAACCACCACTACGTATCTCATTGAGAAAATTATGCAGGACAATGGCGTGAAAACGGGGCTGATCGGGACGATTCAGATGCGTTACGACGGACAAAGTTATCCAATGTCCGGTACTACGCAGGAATCGCTTGAGCTTCAGCGCACTTTGAACGAAATGGCATCCAAAGGTGTGCAGTGCTGTGTGATGGAGGTATCCTCCCATGCACTTCAGCAGGGACGGGTGAAGGGAACGGACTACCGCACAGCGATATTCACTAACCTGACTCAGGATCATCTGGATTATCACCATACGATGGAGGAGTACCGCGCGGCTAAGGCGCTGTTCTTCTCGCGGCTTGGCAATGTGATTTCACCGTGGAAGGAAGAACGTAAATATGCAGTTCTCAACGCGGATGATGCAGCAAGCAGCTATTTTGCTGACCAGACCGCTGCGGAAGTGATTACATATGGTATCGACACCCCTGCCAATGTCCGGGCCTCTCAAATTTCGATCACGTCCAAAGGAACTTTTTTCCATGTGGATACGTTTAAGGGGAAGACAGATATTTCGCTCCGGATGGTCGGCAAGTTCAATGTCTATAATGCACTTGCGGCCATTACTGCTGCTCTGCTGGAGGATGTGCCGCTGGAAGATATCAAAGCCAGTCTGGAGTCAGTAGCCGGTGTGGACGGACGTGTCGAGTCTGTGGATGCCGGACAGGATTTCGCAGTCATCGTAGACTACGCGCATACGCCGGATGGTCTGGAGAATGTGCTGAAGGCTGTCTGTGAATTCGCTGCCGGCAAGGTAATTACCGTCTTTGGCTGCGGCGGAGACCGGGATACGACCAAACGGCCGCTGATGGGCAAAATAGCTGCCAAATACAGTGATCGTGTCATGGTTACTTCCGACAATCCCCGGACAGAGGATCCGCTGCTGATTCTGCGCGATATTGAAGCGGGACTTCTTGAGGACGGCGTGTCACAGGAACGGTACGAGATGATTCCCGACCGGCGGGAAGCGATCAGAAAAGCTATTGAAATGGCAAGCCCCGGCGATGTAGTATTGATTGCGGGGAAAGGTCATGAGACCTATCAGCTAATCGGCGGAGTCGTTCATGATTTTGATGACCGCATCGTAGCCAAAGAAGTGATAAGGGGCCGAAGCTATTGATTACAAGAACGCTGTATACTATTGCGGAAATGTGCGGGGGAGAGCTGTCCTCTGCTGAAGATAAGGATATTGAACTTGCGGGAGTCGTAACCGATTCCCGCAAAATTACGCCTGCCTGCCTGTTCGTTCCTCTGGCCGGAGATAACTTTGACGGCCATCATTACGCTGCTGCTTCTCTGGCAGCAGGAGCGGCCGCTACGCTCTGGCAGCGGGATAAGGGGCCTGCGCCTGAAGACGGTCCTGCCATTCTGGTGGAGGATACACTGGCCGCTTTGCAGAGACTGTCCTCGGCTTATCTGGGCGAGCTCGCGCCGCGTGTAGTCGCCGTGACAGGCAGCAACGGCAAGACAACGACCAAAGATATGATTACCGCTCTTCTTGAAGTGCAGTACAAGGTACACAAAACACAGGGCAATTTCAATAATCACATCGGTCTGCCGCTTACGATTCTCTCCATGGACAGCGATGTTGAGATTGCTGTGCTGGAGATGGGCATGAGCTCGCGCGGTGAGATTTCCCTGCTGTCCAGGATAGCTGCCCCTGATGTGGCTGTGATTACCAACGTGGGCGAATCCCATCTGCTGCAGCTCGGGTCCCGCAAGGAAATTGCCCGGGCCAAGCTGGAGATTGTGGACGGACTTAAGCCGGGCGGCCTGCTCATTTATAACGGGGATGAACCGCTGCTCGCAGAAGTTATGGCAGAGCCAGGGTTTAATCCGCCGGAAGGGATGCTCAGCTTCCGTTTCGGGCAGTCCGGAGACAATGATGACTATCCTACAGGTCTCATGACTCATGGCGCTGGAATGACCTTCACTTCGCATCTTCATGCCGAGCGTGCCTTCACGCTGCCTCTGCCGGGGCGTCACAATGTCATTAACGCACTCGCTGCACTAGCGGTTGCGCGCCATTTCCGTGTGACTGACGAGAATATAGAGACCGGAATAGCCGGACTTAAGCTGACCGGCATGCGGATTGAAGTGATGCAGGCGGCGAACGGGCTGACGCTGCTGAACGATGCTTACAATGCCAGCCCTACGTCCATGAGAGCAGCGATAGATGTGCTGCAGTCCATGAAGTGCAGCGGGAGCAGAATCGCGGTGCTGGGGGACATGCTGGAACTTGGGCCTGATGAAGTTCTGTTCCACCAGCAGATCGGTACCTATCTCGATCCTGCACTGACGGATGCGGTATACACTTACGGACCGCTCGCTGCTCATATTGCTGCGGCTGCGGCGGAGAGATTCGGGGCCGGACATGTATTTGCTTTTGAAGACAAAGAAGCATTGATCACTGCCTTGAACACCAAATGTGGTTCCAGGGATGTAGTACTCTTCAAAGCGTCCCGGGGGATGCGTCTGGAGGAAGTGCTTCACCGCCTGAAAGAATATTCTGAAGCTGACTTAAACTAATGGAGGGGGTGTACCCATGGATTATCAATTACTTCTGCTGACTATTGCTGTGTCCTTTATCCTTGCGGTCATTGCCGCTCCGCTGATTATCCCGCTGCTGCGCCGGATGAAGTTCGGACAACAGGTTCGCGACGACGGGCCTCAGACCCATCTGAAGAAGGCGGGAACGCCTACGATGGGCGGAATTATCATCATGGTGGCATTCACGTTATCTTTTCTGAAATTTTCGGTGATTAATTCGGATTTCTACGTACTTCTGGTAGCTACGCTGGGTTACGGTCTGATCGGTTTCCTGGATGACTATATTAAGATTGCCTTCAAACGTTCCCTCGGGCTGACGGCACGCCAGAAGCTTGCCGGCCAGCTGCTGGTCGGTATCGTTCTATGCGCCCTGCTCATTTCCGGCGGACATCATACAAACATCAGCATTCCGGGAACATCGGTGAGCTTTGACTGGGGCGGCTGGTTCTACTATCCGTTTATTGTCCTGATGATGATGGCGGTAACCAATGCGGTTAACTTCACGGATGGTGTGGACGGACTGCTGTCCGGTGTCAGTGCGATCGCGCTCGCTGCTTTTGCTGTAGTTGCCATGCAGGCAACCTCCATTGCTGCCGGTGTCTGCGCTGCTGCGATGATTGGTGCAGTACTTGGCTTTCTGGTATTCAATGCCCATCCGGCCAAAGTGTTCATGGGTGATTTCGGCTCCTTCGGGATTGGCGGCGCCATTGGCGCGATTGCCATTGTAACGAAGACCGAGCTGCTCTTCGTGGTGATCGGCGGTGTCTTCGTAGTCGAAATGCTGTCCGTAATTATTCAGGTCGCTTCGTTCAAAACACGCGGCAAACGGGTATTCCGAATGAGCCCGATCCATCATCACTTTGAGCTGGGCGGCTGGTCGGAGTGGCGTGTGGTTGTCTCCTTCTGGGCGGTGAGCCTGGTGCTAGCGGCTGTTGGACTATATCTCATCAAGGGGTTGTAACATATGAAGCATCCGGATTTGTACCGTGGTGAAGAAGTGGTCGTCCTGGGGCTCGCCAAAAGCGGCGTCCAGGTGGCCAAGGTGCTGCATGAGCGCGGCGCGGTTGTGACGGTCAATGATAAAAAGGAAAGAGATCAAAGTCCCGAAGCTTCCGAACTGGAATCTTTGGGAATTTCTGTTATATGCGGCGGGCATCCGGAAGGGCTGATTCATGAGGGTGTTGCGCTTGTTGTAAAGAATCCGGGGATTCCCTATTCCGTGGCTCCGGTGCAGCAGGCTCTTGAGCTTGGCATCGAAGTCGTAACGGAGGTAGAGGTGGCTTACCATCTCTGCGCCGCACCTATGATCGGTATTACGGGCTCCAACGGGAAGACGACTACAACGACCTGGGTTGGCCGTATGCTGGAGGCAGCGGGGATGAGGCCCATAGTTGCCGGGAACATCGGTACGCCGCTCTGTCAGGCCGCTCAGGAGGCTGACGTGGACAACTGGATGGTTGTCGAGCTCAGCAGCTTCCAGCTCAAAGGGACGGAAGCCTTCCGGCCCAAGGTCGCTGCCCTGTTGAATGTTGCCGAGACCCATCTGGATTATCATGGGGGGATGGAGGATTATGTGGCCTCCAAATCCAAGCTGTTCGCGAATCAGGGGCCGGGCGACACCGCTGTACTGAACTGGGATGATCCGGTCTGCCGCGAGCTGGTTCCATATATCAAAGCAGCCATCCTGCCCTTCTCCATGACTGAAGAACTGGTTCAGGGCATTTTTGTCCGTCCATCCTTTGTGCCGGAGACAGAAGATGATCTGAAGCGGGTAATCATTTACCGGGATTATACGGAGAGCGAGACCGAAATAGCCGATGTGGATTCGATCGGCCTTCCGGGCCGCTTCAATGTAGAGAATGCGCTGGCCGCCTGCGGCATCGCTATTGCCGCAGGCGCGGACCCGGCAGTGCTTGGCGGAGTGCTGGCTTCCTTCCGCGGTGTGGAGCACCGGCTGGAATATGTGACAGACAAGGCGGGGGCCGCCTACTATAACAATTCCAAGGCTACCAATTCCAAAGCTACAGCCATGGCGCTGGGGTCCTTCAAGAAGCCGGTCATCCTCGTTGCCGGAGGTCTGGACCGCGGTTCTGATTATATGGAGCTGCTGCCTGTCCTCGGAGGGAACGTCAAGGCACTGGTGGCTCTTGGGGAGACGAAGGACAAGCTGGCCGCGGTTGCGCAGCTGGCAGGAGTAAAGACAATCATCTCCGTCGATAATGGGGAGAGCGCCGCCGCCGTGCTGCAAGAGGCCGTGCGGGAGGCTTCCGCTCTTGCGGAAGCAGGAGATGTAGTTCTCCTCTCTCCTGCCTGTGCCAGCTGGGATATGTTTACATCCTATGAGGAGCGCGGGCGTATTTTTAAAGAGGCGGTGCATAACCTTTAAGTAGGGGGGTGGATAAGCCCCTACTACGGATGCAAGAGGTGTGCTCCTGATGAACAAATCCCGTCATGCGCCCGATATCTGGCTGCTGCTTCCGATATTGGCTTTGCTGGCCATCGGTATGGTAATGGTATACAGCGCCGGGTCCGTTTTGGGCTTCCGCAATTATGGCGACTCGTTTTATTTTGTCAAAAGACAGCTGCTGTTCGCAGGCCTGGGTCTTATCGCCATGTTCATCACTGCGAATACGGATTATGTGGTGCTGAAGAAGTTCGCCAGGCCGGCCCTGATTTTCTGCTTCATACTGCTGGTGCTGGTGCTGGTTCCCGGCATCGGGGTCGTGCGCGGAGGTGCGCGCAGCTGGCTGGGAATCAGTTCTTTCGGCATTCAGCCCTCGGAGTTCATGAAGATGGGGATGATCCTCTTTCTCGCCAAATGGCTCGGAACAGAGGATTACGATATTTCCAGCTTCACCCGCGGCCTGCTTCCGCCGCTTGCGCTGATCGGTTCCGCTTTTGCGCTGATCATGCTCCAGCCGGATCTCGGTACAGGCACTGTCATGTTCGGGGCTGCGTTGATGATGGTCTTCACGGCAGGGGCCCGGATGAAGCATCTGCTCTCCCTGGGCGCGCTGGGTGTTGCCGGGTTCGTGGGGCTTATTGCCGCCGCACCCTACCGTCTGCAGCGGATTACGGCCTTCCTGGACCCCTGGTCTGATCCGCTCGGGGCCGGATATCAGATCATACAGTCGCTGTACGCGATTGGCCCCGGCGGACTGGGGGGCTTGGGTCTCGGCATGAGCCGGCAGAAGTACAGCTATGTGCCGGAGCCGCAGACCGATTTTATTTTTTCCATATTGGCTGAGGAGCTGGGGTTTATCGGGGGACTGGCAGTGCTGCTGCTCTTCCTGATTCTGATCTGGCGCGGAATGAAGGTAGCGATGAGTCTGCCGGACCGTTTCGGCAGCTATCTGGCCGTGGGCATCGTCTGTATGGTCGCTATTCAGGTGATCATCAACATCGGTGTGGTTATCGGCCTCATGCCGGTTACCGGCATTACGCTTCCGCTGATCAGCTATGGAGGCTCATCGCTGACCCTGATGCTTACAGCACTTGGCATTCTACTTAATTTATCCCGTTATGCGAGGTGAAAGACATGCGTATTGTATTAAGCGGCGGCGGTACGGGCGGACATATCTATCCGGCCGTAGCCGTGGCCAGACAGCTGGAATCCGAAGAAGAGAAATCCGTCTTCCTGTATATCGGGGGCAAACGCGGTCTGGAGAGCAAGCTTGTTCCCCAAGAGAATCTGCCCTTTAAAGCGATTGATATTACCGGCTTCCGCCGTAAGCTCTCGATGGACAATGTGAAGACGGTAATGCGTTTCCTGAAGGGGGTGAAGGCCTCCAAAGCCATGCTGCGGGAGTTCAAGCCGGATGTCGTTATCGGCACGGGCGGATATGTCTGCGGGCCGGTAGTGTACGCTGCATCACGGCTCGGCATCCCGACGCTTATCCATGAACAGAACGCGATCCCGGGCCTGACCAACCGCTTCCTCAGCCGGTATGCCGATACGGTCGCCGTAAGCTTTGAAGGCACGGAGCCGGCTTTTCCAGGGGCTAAGAACGTAATCTACACAGGTAACCCCCGGGCAACTACGGTAATGACTGCCAACCCGCAGCGGGGATTCGCTTCACTTGGGATTCCTGAAGGCAGTACGGTTGTGCTGGTAGTCGGAGGAAGCGGAGGCGCCAGGGCAATTAACCGGGCGATGATTGAAATGGCTCCGTTTGTGGGTAAGGGTAATGGTGTTCAATATGTGTATGTTACCGGAGAGGCTTATTTCGAGGAAACCCGTAAAGCTGTGCGCGAGAAGCTCGGAAGCTTGCCGAACTCCCTGCATATTCTTCCGTATATTCATAATATGCCCGAGGTACTGGCCTGTACTTCACTCATCGTGAACCGGGCGGGGGCATCGTTTCTTGCAGAGATTACTGCGCTTGGCATTCCCTCTGTGCTTATCCCTTCTCCCAATGTGACGAATAATCACCAGGAAGCGAATGCCAGACAGCTTGAACGTGAAGGGGCAGCCGTTGTGCTGCTGGAGAAGGATTTAAGCGGCGAGGCACTATTCGCAGCGGTGCATAAAATTATCGGAGCGGACGCTGCACGCCGCAGTATGTCCGATGCCTCAAGGCGGCTGGGTAAAAGAGACTCCGCCTCGCTGGTTGTCGCCGAGCTCCGCAGACTGGCCGCAGGCCGGAAACGCTAGAATCCCGGGCTTACATTGTCACACACGAGAGGTCACGAACATAGGATGATCCTATAATCGTGACAATCACCCAGAGCACTTCCAGTTCATGAAATGTGGAGCGGGGTAGCTTCCCGGCCTATTTCTGTTGATCTGTGTACAGGAAGTGCCCAACGGTGGGTGAGCGGTAATCTCGGAGGTGATACATTGGACAAATTGGTGATTGAGGGTGGAAATCCCCTGTCAGGCACCATACGTATCCATGGAGCGAAAAATGCGGCCCTGCCGATTCTGGCGGCAAGCCTGCTGGCCGAAGGAGTTCACTCACTGCATAATGTGCCGAAGCTGCTGGACATCGAAACTATGCTGGATATTCTGGAAAGGCTGGGCTGCAGGGCCGTGCATGAAGATGAAACGGTTACGGTCGATACAACCTGCGTCGCAACCTCCCATGTTCCGGAGGATTTAATGCGGCAGATGAGATCCTCCATTTTTCTAATGGGACCGCTTCTGTCCAGGTTTGGTGAAGTAACGATTTATCAGCCGGGCGGCTGTGCCATCGGGGAACGCAAAATTGATCTTCACCTGCAGGGTCTGAAGCTGCTCGGGGCGGAGATTGAGGAGACCAGCGGGATGATCTGCTGCCGGGCTGCCAAACTGACAGGCTGTGATATTCATCTGGATTATCCAAGCGTCGGAGCCACGGAGAATATCATGATGGCTGCCGCTATGGCGGAGGGGACCACAACGGTGTCCGGAGCGGCCAGAGAGCCGGAAATCCAGGATCTGCAGAATTTCCTGAATGCGATGGGTGCGCAAATCATCGGTGCGGGAACAGATACGATCACCATTCAGGGCGTCTCCAAGCTGTATCCTTGCAATTATGAGGTCATTCCCGACCGGATAGTTGCCGGGACCGTAATGATCGCAGCTGCAGCTACAAGGGGGAATGTGACACTGACCCACACCAACGCAGGACATTTGACATCCCTGATCCATGTTCTGAGGCGTGCCGGTGTTCAAATTACAGTTTGCAATGATATAATTAATATCAGCTGTATGGGGCGTCCGCGTGCAGTAGAAAGAATTGTAACCTCCCCTTATCCTTCGTTCCCTACAGATCTGCAATCCCAGGTGATGGTCCTTTTGTCCCTGGCTGACGGATTCAGTGTGATTAAAGAAACTGTATTTGAAGGACGCTTTAAGCATGTGGAAGAGATGGCCCGGATGGGAGCCGACATTTCCATTGACCTGAACCGGGCGTTTATACGCGGAGTGCAGAGATTATACGGAGCTACGGTAGAAGCCACCGACCTGCGTGCCGGAGCTGCCCTGGTTATCGCCGGACTTGCCGCTCAAGGAACTACCGTTGTTGAGCAGGCGCATCATATTGACCGCGGATATGACGGCATCGAGATACTGTTTCAGAAGCTGGGTGCACGCATTAGCCGCAAGGTACCTGTACCGGACCCGCTGGATTTGGCCAATTAAAGCTCCCTGTCTCCTTCGGCCCGAGTGCGCGGGAAGGAGACAGGGCCTTATTACGGAGATATGAGAATGCCTAAAACCCGAATGCCTCTTCTTAAAGAGGACAAGCCCAGTAAGAGAATGAGCCGTAAAATCACCATTATCCTGCTGCTGCTGTTTATTGCGCTGCTGGCCGTGATATTTTTCCGTTCGTCCGTCAGTAAGATTACGGCAATCAATTTCCAGGGGGATAAATATACATCCCGGGAGGAATTGCTTGCCGCAAGCGGTCTTACAATCGGCGGACAGTTCTTCGCGGTCTCCGGAGATTCCGTGGAAAGTGCACTGACAGGACTGAAGACGGTTCAGGAAGCGGCTGTGGACAAGAAATTCCCCGGTGTGATTAACATCAGCATTAAGGAATTCCCCGCAGTGGCATACGAGCTGGATGAGGCTGGATCGCTTGAGGCGATTCTGTCCAGCGGAGCTGCAGTATCTGTCAAGGATACTGGGATTGCCGTTGAGAAGCCGATATTAACCAACTGGAAAGCTGATGATCCTTACAAGACGAAGCTGTGCCAGGCGCTGGCTGATATTCCGAATGAACTGACCAGTGATATATCCGAGATCGTCCCCTCCCCGACTTTGTCTTTTCCGGACCGTATTAAGCTGTATACACGTTCACGGTTTGAGGTCATTACGGCAATTTCACTGCTTAAGGATAAGGTGGAATACCTGAATCAAGTGATTGAAAACGAGCAGCCGGGATTGATCAAGATGCTTGAGGCCGATTCTTATGTCCCATTTCATACGGAAGCGGAGGATTCCGGGGAGGATTCAGACACACAAGAGTAAATAGTCCCTACTAATAGAGCGGAAAAAATGCTACAATCGGTTTTACGGGCAATAAGCAATATCCCTCTTTTTTCTGCGGATTTTTTGAAATGCATTCATGGATATAGCTGTCATTTCTTAAAAGGTAGAACTTATATGCTTTAGAAAAAATTGAAAGCAGTTGTTTGCATGCCAAAAGGCTGTTATATTATTCCATTCAAAAAATTTGTAGAAAAAAGAGGGAAAGGATTAGGGATGTTGAATATGTACAGAGAAGTTTCCCGGGACCGGGATCAAAGCGTATTTTCTATTTATTTGGCTTCACAATTCATTATGATTATAACAGGAGGTGCCATAGGGCTTGAGCAACAATGACATCATTGTTAGTTTGGACATCGGTACATCCAAAGTTCGGGCAATTATTGGGGAAGTTACCAATGGAACCTTTAATATTATTGGCGTTGGATCTGCTGATTCGGAAGGAATACGCAAGGGTGCGATTGTAGACATCGATCAGACTGTGCAATCGATCAAGAGTGCCGTAGAACATGCGGAGCAAATGGTCGGTATTCAAATATCCGAGGTGTATGTCGGTATATCCGGTAATCATATCGGCCTGCAATCCAGTCACGGCGTAGTTGCCGTGCAGAATGAAGACCGTGAGATCGGCGAAGATGATATCGACCGCGTAATCAAGGCTGCTGAGGTCATAGCACTGCCTCCTGAGCGCGAAGTCATTGATGTTGTCGCCAAGCAATATATCGTCGACGGGCTTGAAGGAATTCAAGATCCGCGCGGAATGATCGGAGTTCGCCTCGAGGTTGAAGCGACGATCATTACCGGGGCTAAGACACCAATACATAATCTGCTGCGCTGCGTGGAGAAATCAGGTCTGAAGGTTAAAGATCTTGTGCTTATGTCTCTCGGGGCAGGCGGATTAGCGCTTTCCAAGGATGAGAAATCAATGGGAGCAGTACTGGTGGATATCGGTGCCGGCCAGGCGACGATAGCCGTATATGAAGAAGGTTCCTTGTGCGCAACCTCTACGATTCCGATCGGCGGAGAATTTATAACCAATGATATTGCATACGGTCTGCGAACACTTACGGATCAGGCCGAGAAGGTCAAGCTGAAATATGGCTGTGCCTGGATTGATGACGCTGCCTCGGATGTCGTGTTCAAGGTTCTGCGGATCGGCAGCAATGTTGAGAAGGAATTCAACCAGGAAGATCTGGCGGCGATTATTGAGCCCAGAGTTCAAGAAATCTTCCATCTGATCCGCCAGGAAGTGAAACGGCTTGGTTACAATGAGCTTCCGGGAGGTTATATACTAACGGGTGGCACCGTTTCGATGCCGGGCGTGCTGAAGGTAGCCCAGACTGAGCTGGCAGCCTCCGTACGTATTGCCGTACCTGATTATATTGGAGTACGTGACCCCGGGTTCACCGGCGGTGTGGGTATACTCCATACCGTTGTGCGCAGATTCCGCGGACGAAGCAGCGGTGGAAGCGCCAATAAGAAGACGGTTAACCGCAGCAAGCAAAGTGCTGCACCTAGCCAGGATTCTTCCAAGAAGCCGGGACTGGTAGAACGTCTAAAGAATATGTTCAGCGAGTTCATATAACTGTAAGTCCAGATATACTTGGACTGGCCATCCAAGCACTACTCAAGGGGGAGATGGAAACAATATGTTGGAATTTGATTTTGAAATGGAGAGCTTAGCCCAAATAAAGGTCATCGGAGTAGGCGGCGGCGGAAGCAATGCTGTAAACCGGATGATTGAAAATGGCGTTCAGGGTGTTGAATTCATCACGGTTAATACAGATGCCCAAGCGCTGCATATGGCCAAATCGGAGCATAAACTGCAAATCGGGGATAAACTGACCCGCGGACTTGGCGCTGGAGCCAATCCTGAGGTGGGGAAGAAAGCGGCTGAAGAATCCCGCGATCTGATTTCAAATACGCTTAAAGGTGCAGATATGGTATTCGTAACCGCAGGTATGGGCGGGGGTACCGGAACGGGCGCAGCGCCTGTAATTGCTGAGATTGCCAGAGAGTGCGGAGCATTGACGGTTGGCGTCGTGACCCGTCCGTTTACTTTTGAAGGCAGAAAACGTTCCAATCAGGCAGAACTGGGAATCGAAGCGTTGAAAGAAAAAGTGGATACGCTGATCGTGATTCCAAATGACCGCCTGCTGGAAATTGTGGATAAGAAAACACCAATGCTGGAGGCTTTCCGCGAAGCGGATAATGTACTCCGCCAGGCTGTGCAAGGGATCTCTGACCTCATTGCCGTTCCCGGCCTGATCAACCTTGACTTTGCCGATGTGAAGACAATTATGACGGAGCGCGGTTCAGCACTTATGGGTATCGGTATTGCGACCGGCGAGAACCGTGCCTCGGAAGCGGCCCGCAAAGCCATTATGAGCCCGCTCCTCGAAACCTCCATCGAAGGTGCACGCGGCGTAATTATGAACATTACAGGCGGCTCCAACCTCTCCTTGTATGAGGTTAATGAAGCGGCTGAGATTGTTACCTCTGCTTCCGATCCTGAAGTGAATATGATCTTCGGTGCGATTATCGAAGAGAGCATGAAGGACGAAATCAAGGTTACGGTAATTGCTACCGGCTTTGAACATAAGCCTTCCCCTGTAGCGCCTGCTCGCCGTCCTGCATCCAGCAGTGAGCCGGCAGCGGACAAGGATAAGAATGCGAATCTGCGTCCGTTCGGCAATCAGACAACCTCTGATCAGCTGGATATTCCAACCTTCCTGCGCAACCGGACACGCGGCAACAATGATTAAGAACTAAGAGCAATGAACTGCATAGCTTTTTACGGAAGCACCGTATTCGACCCGCATTTAGCCGGGACGAATACGGTGTTTTTTTGTTTTTCAGGCTGTTATAATAACGATAACGGGAGACGATGGAATGGAACTGCTGGACCCCCGGGTAGATTTCGTATTTAAACGGATATTTGCAAGCGAGAGTAACAAGGATGTGCTGCTGGCTTTTTTGAACCGGATATTCATGGATGCGGGAGATCCGCCGCTGGAGGAAGTAGTGCTGCTCAATCCGTATACGGATAAGGATGATCCGCTGGATAAGCAATCGATATTTGACATTTGGGCGAAGTCTGCAGACGGCAAGCTGATCAATATTGAAATGCAGCTGTTCAACAAATACGATATTGAGAAAAGGACCTTATATTACTGGAGCAAACGTTATGCGGGCCAGCTTCAGGTAAGCGGCAAATATACAGACCTCAAGAAATGCGTAACAATCAACATTATGAATTATAAGGTGCTGCCTAACGAACATCCGCATAGTGTGTTTCACTTACGGGAGGATGCAACCGGAACGCCGCTCACGGATGATATTGAAATTCATTTTCTGGAATTACCCAAGCTGAATCAGCGAGCTGTTCCCGGCCAAGGCGGTCTGGTGAACTGGCTGCTGTTCTTGAAGGGAATAAACCACTCGGATTGGGAGGTGCTGTTGATGAACGAGCCTGCTTTGAGGAAGGCGATGGAAACCCTGGAGTTTCTGAGTCAGGATTCGGAAGCCCGGCGTAAATATGAGGACCGCCAGAAGTTTCTGCTTGACGAAGCCTCGCAGAGAGACGGTGCACAAAGAGAAGGGTTTGCTAAAGGCATAGCAGTAGGCAGAGCAGAAGGTGAGCTCGAGGCAAAACTGGAAATAGCCAGAAATCTCCTGGCTATGGGGCTGGATCTTCCTGCTGTAATAAAGGCAACCGGACTGACTGAAGAAGAATTGAAATCTATCACTTGAATGAATATTCGAACTTGAAGTCAGCCTCAACAGGCTGGCTTTTTCTTTTATCCTCTTAATATCTCTGCTGACCTATAACTCGACAAAAAAAACGTAAGTACGCCCCCCAAGTTTAGACAGACTTTGAATGCGAGAGTTCCTATACTAATCTTATCGTCTAAAAAGAGAGCCTTCACCCTGGCCTCCGGCTAGATATCCGTTACCAGGCAGGTGAAAACACTGGTTGTTTATATTGACTTGATCTTCGCCGCCAATCTGCTGATCGACGGAATTCTATTGTGGCTGACCAGCTGGCTGGTCAAGCTGAAGGTGTCCTGGTGGCGCCTGTCTCTCTCTGCGCTGGTTGGCGCGCTCTATGTCGTGATGATGTTTGTACCGGAGCTGTCCTTCATGTACACCTTCCTCATCAAGTTCGGGTTGTCGGTAGTGATGCTGTGGATCGCGTTCGGATTTAGAAGTCTGCAAAGCTATCTTCGTGCATTAGGGGCATTTTATATCATTAATTTTGCGGCGGCAGGAGGTATAGTAGGGATTCATTATTTGCTGCAAAGCTCAGGCGACATCTGGAACGGCATTATCTTTACTTCTTCAGGCGGCCAAGCTTACCGGTTGAAAATTGGATTCTGGTTCGTGCTTGCGATGCTTCCGCTGGTGCTTCTTCTCTTCAAGCTGATTCAATCCTCGCGCAGGCGCAGGGAGCAGCTGGAGACATATATCGGTGAAGTGACTGTGGAGATTGACGGAGTATCTGTTACCTGTCCAGGGCTGCTGGACACCGGAAACCGGCTCAATGATCCGCTTACGCGAATTCCGGTCATGGTTATGGAATCCTCACTATGGGAAGGCCATCTGCCGGCCTCATGGAAAGGGAGGCTGACACAGACAGGGGCAGATACACTTGTGCTGGAAGCGGACGGGCAGTCGTTTGCCTGGCAGGACAGAATACGGCTGGTGCCGTACAGAGGCGTTAACCGCGGGGCATCCTTCATGCTCGCGTTGAAGCCGGATTCAGTGATGATAAAGCTTGGCGGCGAAACCTTTTACAGCAAGAGGGTTCTCATCGGGCTGGATGGCGGGACACTGTCGGGAGACGGAGCGTACCGGGCGGTCATACATCCTGACCTGACCCACAATGAGAGCGCTGTAGAGGCGCCGGCAGACAAGGCTATGAGTTAAGGAACATATAGGAGGAACAATAAATGGTCAAATTCAAACTTGTGCTGCAACTGCAGTATTACCGCATGCTGTTTCTGCTGGGACTGAAGAGCCAGGAAATTTATTATATCGGGGGCAGTGAAGCGCTTCCTCCTCCGCTTACACGGGAAGAGGAAGAATTCCTGCTGCAGCGGCTCTCAAGCGGTGATGCGGCGGTCCGGGCCATGCTGATTGAACGCAACCTGCGGCTGGTGGTGTATATCGCACGGAAATTCGAGAACACAGGGATCAATATCGAGGATCTTGTTTCCATCGGGGCGATTGGACTGATTAAAGCAGTCAACACCTTCGATCCGGAGAAAAAAATAAAACTGGCCACCTATGCCTCACGCTGTATTGAGAACGAAATTCTGATGTATCTGCGGCGCAACAGCAAAACTAGAAGCGAGGTTTCTTTTGATGAACCGCTGAATATTGACTGGGACGGCAACGAGCTGCTGCTATCGGATGTGCTGGGAACGGAGAATGACACGATTTACCGGAATATCGAAGAACAGGTGGACCGCAAGCTGCTGCAGAAGGCGCTGGAGAAGCTCAGTGAACGGGAAAGATTAATTATGGAGCTGCGGTTCGGACTGCGCGGCGGTGAGGAAAAAACCCAAAAGGATGTTGCTGATTTGCTTGGCATTTCCCAATCCTACATCTCGCGGCTTGAGAAAAGAATTATCAAGCGGCTGCGCAAGGAGTTCAACAAGATGGTGTAAGCTGAAGGAACCGAGGAATAAAATGCCGGACCGGGGAGATAATGTACAGTAATGTTTCTCCTTGGGAGGTAAATCATCATGACCCGAAATAAAGTCGAGATTTGCGGTGTGGACACCGCTAAGCTACCCGTTCTTACGAACGTGGAAATGCGGGCATTGTTCACTTCGCTGCAGCAGCAGGGCGAGCGATCCGCCAGAGAGAAATTGGTAAATGGTAACCTTAGACTTGTTCTTAGCGTAATTCAAAGGTTCAATAATCGTGGGGAGTTCGTGGATGATCTGTTTCAGGTAGGCTGCATCGGACTCATGAAAGCCATCGATAATTTTGACTTATCGCAGAATGTCAAGTTCTCTACCTATGCGGTGCCGATGATCATCGGAGAGATCCGCCGTTACTTGCGTGACAACAACCCGATCCGGGTATCGCGCTCGCTGCGGGATATTGCCTATAAGGCCCTTCAGGTCCGTGACAGCCTGACCAATCAGAATTCGCGGGAACCGACGATCCTCGAGATTTCAGAAGCGCTCGGTGTACCTAAAGAGGATGTCGTCTTTGCCCTTGATGCTATTCAGGACCCGGTATCCCTGTTCGAGCCGATCTATCATGACGGCGGTGATCCGATCTATGTTATGGATCAGATCAGCGACGATAAGAACAAAGATGTATCCTGGATTGAAGAGATTGCTCTTCGTGAAGCCATGCAGCGGCTGGGACAGCGCGAGAAACGTATTTTGTCCATGCGGTTCTTTGAAGGTAAAACCCAGATGGAGGTAGCGGATGAGATTGGGATCTCACAGGCGCAGGTATCGCGGCTTGAGAAGTCGGCTATTCAGCAAATGCAAAAGCATGTGAAGTCTTAAACAGCAGGCTATAGATAAGCGGGGGATATTCCGGAAGGCGCGTGAGCGGCTGCCCGGGGTATCCTTTTGTATGTAACGGCGAAGGCCGGAAATGAATTAAGACATGTTGCCAAGCCTTAAGGACATATACTGGAGCTATAGGTCTGAATGTACAGGGGTGGCAGGATGAATGAAGATTCCGTAGGGTCGGGCAAAAAGATGAAAATCTCTCATTTTCAAACCAAGGATGTTATTAATATTGTGGACGGCAAGCGGCTTGGACAGATTAGTGATCTGGAGCTGGATCTGCGCCGGGGGGTTATTGATGCCATCATCGTACCGGGATATACAAGGTTCATGGGACTGTTCGGAGGCGGTGCGGATCTGATTATCCCGTGGCGGAATATCGTCAAGATCGGTGCTGATGTCGTCCTGGTGAAGATTGAGGAATCCCGGATGCCTCAGGGCCAGGAAGAGCGGGAGATGATGTATCTGGAGCGGCCGGAACGCAGCGAGCGGCGCACTTATTAATCGGGTGCGTCTTTTTTCTGCGTATATGGGTAAAGGCATAGGGTGGGCTCAGGAGTGTGCAGCATAACGTCACTTTGTGGGGATTATTTTGTGTGGCAGGTTTTCGGGGTCCCCGCAAAGTACTTGGATAGGCATCGGAGCATAACATCACTTTGTGGGGTAGAGTTTATGGGGTAGAGTTTATGGGGTAGAGTTTGTGGGGCTGAGTTTATGTTACACTTAAGCGGAGGTGAAGATATGGAACCGTTTATGCGGAGTGACGGAACGCCTATGCTGCTTCATCTGGAGCCGTGGCGAGAGAAGTATAATGCAATCACAGCAGGATTCACAGGCAGAGAGGGCGGCAGCGGTACGAAGCCGTATGACAGCTTCAACTGTGCGTTTCATGTCGGTGATGATCCGGCTGTTGTGCTCAGCAACAGAAAGCTGCTGGCCGAAAGTCTTGGTTTCGGGCTCCAGTCCTGGACCTGCGGAGAACAAACCCATGGTAAAGATATAGCGGTAATTACAGAACAGGACCGCGGAAAAGGCAGCCTGGACCGGTCTACAGCTTTTCAGGCTACCGACGGGCTCCTGACTAATGTGCCGGGTGTGCTGCTGACTTCCTTTTATGCGGATTGTGTGCCGCTCTACTTCTATGACCCCGTGCACAGTGTTGTGGGGCTGGCGCATGCAGGCTGGAAGGGGACTGTGGCAGAGATCGCAGCAGCGATGGTGGACAGAATGGAACAGGAGTATGGAAGCCGTCCGGAGGATATCCAGGCTGCCATAGGCCCTTCGATTGGCGAATGCTGCTACGAGGTAGATGATTATGTAATGGACCACGTCCGCCGGCTGGAGGCCGGGCTGAACCCGCTGATGATGGTGGAAGGGGCGCCGGACTTATATAGAAGCTCGGATAAGGACAGCAGCAAAAGTATGCTTAACTTGAAAGAAATGAATCAACGCATTATGATAAAAGCAGGAATATTGCCGACTCATATCGAATGTACAACTTGGTGTACAAGCTGTAACAGTGATCTGTTCTTTTCGTACCGCAAGGAAAATGGGGTTACAGGGAGAATGACGAGCTGGATCGGAATAAAGGAGAGTTGAATTTTGGCCTCATTACAGGAAAGAATCGCCATCACCCTGGAACGTGTCGCACAGGCCTGCGCGGTCAGCGGCCGTGATGTAAGTGACGTCAAGGTTATCGCGGTGACGAAATATGTACCTCTGGATACGGTAGCCGCTGTGCTGGAAGCAGGGCTCACGGAGATTGCGGAGAGCCGCTGGCAGGATGCAGAGCCTAAATGGAATGCGCTTGGACACAAGGGAATCTGGCACTTTATCGGGCATTTGCAGACCAATAAGGTAAAAGACGTTATAGGTAAATTTGAATATATACACTCGCTCGACCGGCTATCGCTGGCACGGGAGCTGCACAAGAAGGCGGACGCCGCCGGACTGGATGTTAAGGTGTTCCTGCAAGTGAATATTTCCGGAGAAGATACGAAGTTCGGTCTGCCGCCCGGAGCGGTGGAGGGTTTCCTGAAGGACATCGCCCCGCTAAGCCGTGTGAAGGTAATCGGACTGATGACCATGGCCCCGCATGAGGAAGATCCGGAGCTTACCCGTCCCGTATTCCGGGGGCTGCGTGCGCTGCGCGATTCGCTTAATCAGCTTGCTTTGACACCTGAGCCTATACAAGAGCTGTCGATGGGAATGTCGAATGATTTTGAAGTGGCGATACAGGAAGGAGCCACCCGGGTGCGCCTGGGTACGGTACTAGTAGGTCATTAGGAGGGAGATTGATGGGCGTGATGAACCGGTTTATGAGTTTCTTGGGTTTGCAGGAGGAAGAGGAAATAGTGGAGCGGGAGCAAATTTCCCGTGATGAGGATGAATACGAACCCGCCCCTGTAGAAACACGCAAAAATCAGCGGGCCAACGTCGTCAGTATCCATTCGCAAAAAAATGTGAAGGTTGTGCTCTACGAGCCGCGTTCGTATGACGAGGCCCAGGAGATTGCCGACCATCTGCGTGCGCACCGCACGGTAGTTATTAATTTGCAGCGGGTGCGTAACGATCAGGCAATGAGGATTATTGATTTTTTAAGCGGAACGGTTTATGCCCTGGGTGGAGGAATATCCAAGATTGGGGGCAATATATTTATGTGCACTCCGGATACAGTGGAAATTCAAGGCTCCATAACAGAAATTCTTGGTGACGATCAAGATTACAACAGAATGAGGTGAGCAGGTTTTGGATCAAATATCTTCAATTATAGACATCCTATTTACAATTTACTATTACATGATTATCGTATACATTCTCATGTCCTGGCTGCCTAATCTGCGTGAGAACTTTATCGGTGAGCTGCTTGGCAAGCTTGTGGAGCCGTATCTTACGCCATTCCGGAAAATCATCCCGCCTCTGTTCGGAACCATCGATATCTCCCCGATTATTGCGATTGTCGTGCTCCGGTTTGCGGTAGGCGGACTTCATTCCATTGTGGCCCTGGTGTTCGGCTAATCACATGAAGAATGAAATTTACGGCCACTTCCACCCGGATGAACGGCAATTTGTGGACAAGGCCTGGGAATGGGTTACGAATGCAGGAGAGTACCATGAGACCAAGCTGACCGAATTTCTCGATCCCCGTCAGGGATATATACTGCAGAGCCTGGTGAACCGCCACCCCGATGTCATTGTACGCTGGGAGGGCGGTTCTGACGATGCCGAGCGGAAGCGGGCTATGGTTGCGCCGGATTACCGTGATCTCACGGGTGAGGACATGGAGCTGAAGGTGCTGGCCATTACCTCGGGGGAGCAGAAATTTCTTGCGCTGGAGCATGGTGATTATATGGGGGCCATCCTGGGACTGGGCATCAAAAGAGGCAAGATCGGTGATATTCATGTGCTGGAGGACGGCTGTCACGTTGTGGTAGCTGAGGATATCGTCGATTATCTGTCCATGAATCTGACCGGTGTACACCGGATCAACGTTAGTACAGAGATACTGCCGCTATCCGGCTTACGCAGCAGCCAGGTTAAGCTGGAGACGATGGATTTCACCGTGGCTTCCCTGAGACTTGACGGAATTGCAGCGGATGTGACCCGGCTTAGCCGGAGCAAAATTCTGGCTCCCATCAAAGCCGGACGTGTGCGGGTGAACTGGAAGGTGGAGGAGGATCCGTCCTGCAGTCTGAAAGACGGTGATGTAGTTTCTATCCAGGGCTTCGGACGGTTCAAGGTGCTGGAGATCGGCAGCTTGACGAAGAAAGGCCGTTACCGGATTCTGGTAGGCAAATTTGTCTGAGTTCTTTGCAGGATTACAGGCGTGCTTGTCGAAATTGATATTCTCAAGGGAAACACCCCCCTTCACTTTTGGGGATATCCAAGCAAGCAGTCTTTCATCTTTGTCTTCCGGACAGACTATCGTTCAGGGACAATGGATGTCCGAAATTTCTAGGAGGTGCACAGCATGCCATTAACACCGCTCGATATACATAACAAGGAATTCTCTCGGAGAATCCGCGGTTATGACGAAGATGAGGTCAACGAATTTCTGGATCAGGTCATTAAGGATTACGAAAGCGTTATTCGTGAGAACAAAGAGCTGCACAACCAGCTTTTATCCATTCAGGAACGCCTTGATCATTTTGTCAATATTGAAGAAAGCCTGTCCAAGACCATTATCGTGGCTCAGGAGGCTGCAGATGATGTGAAGAACAACTCCAAAAAAGAGTCACAGCTGATCCTTAAGGAAGCGGAAAAAAATGCGGACCGGATCATCAACGAAGCGTTGTCCAAATCCCGCAAGGTAGCGATCGAGACAGAAGAGCTGCGCAAGCAGGCTTCAATCTACCGCACCCGTTTCCGGACCCTGCTGGAGGCCCAGCTGGAGCTGCTGTCGCAGGATGACTGGAATGCGCTTGAGAGCCGCGAGGTTACTGAGAACGCCTTGTGAGCGGGAATCCGGGCCATTCATTTGAATAAAAAACTCCTTAGTAGAAGTTATTGATCTTGTTTGTTTAATAAACAAGACTTCTACAAAGGAGTTTTTTTGTGTTTTATTGCGGCGCGAAAACCTTTGCAGTAATGATAACAGGGCCAGTTACAGTAATGTCTCCCTGAAGATCCTCTTGGTTTGTGGCAAATACCTGAAAAACATGATGTCCTACAGACACATTCCTAAGGATGGTCTGGAACACCTCACTGGTGAAAGATATGTGTGAGAAGGCACTTCAGCTTATGGGAGAGGGCCGGTTCAATGAGGTTATAGACAGGATCATGGGAGGGGACTATGGCAGACATTAATGACTATAAGCTGGAGAACCTGGGTCAAGAACATAAGAGCCTTGTCCTGGAGTGGCGCAACGCCGGCCATATCAGTCCTTTTATGAATCATGCTGAGCCCATTCCCTTAGATGAGCATTACAGATGGCTGAATTCTGCGGAGAAGGATGCAAGCAAGCTTGTGAAATTATGCTTTTATCAAGAACAGCCTATAGGTCTCGTTCAATTCTCACAGATCAACCTCACCAACCAAACCTGTGAATGGGGCATAGAAATCAACAATATACCGATGTGGTATTAATGGCGATCTTTCAGGAGCAATGGGAGAAGCACAGTGAAGTGTTGAAAGAGGAGGCTGCTGGAGCAAATGAAGGAAATCACGATCGGTAACCGGCGTATAGGAAGCGGGGATCCTCCTTTTATCATCGCGGAAATGTCCGGCAATCATAATCAGCCACTTGACCGGGCACTTGAGCTGGTTAAGGCGGTGGCCAAGGCTGGCGCACACGCATTTAAAATTCAAACGTATACACCCGAAACGATGACGCTGAATATCCAGGAGAGAGATTTCATGATTCTGAATCCAACGGGCTTTGGTAGGGAAAGTCTCTATTTGAGCTCTATAAGGAGGCGTATACCCCCTGGGAATGGCACGGAAGAATATTTGATGCCTGCAGGGAACTAGGGATGATTCCCCTCAGTACACCGTTTGATGAAACCTCAAAGTCGCCTCCAAGGGAAAGCCGATGATTATTTCTACAGGAATGGCTTCTCTCGGCGAAATTGAACATGCGGTAAACACAATAACCGGGTGCAGACTGCAGTGAGTATATTCTATTAAAATGCACAAGCAGTTATCCGGCTTCGCCCGAAAACTCAAATCTGAACACCATTCCGTATTTGAGCGAAGTGTTTCATTGCCAGGTAGACTTATCAGATCATACCCTGGGCGTGGGGGCCGCCGTTGCAAGTGTAGCGCTGGGCAGCACTGTCATTGAAAAGCATTTCACCCTTAACCGTGAGGATGGCGGGGTTGATGCGGCTTTTTCTCTGGAGCCCGGGGAATTTGCTTCCCTCGTGAGAGAGACGGATACGGCCTGGAGGGCACTCGGCAGGGTTTCCATCGGTCCCACGAAGGACGAGGAGAAATCACTTCAATTCAGGCGGTCGATATATGTATCTAAGGATATAAAGGCTGGTGAAGTGCTGACGGGGGATAATATTAAAGTAATTCGTCCAGGATATGGTCTAGATCCGAAATACTACGACCTGCTGTTAGGAAAACAAATGAAAAAGGATCTTACCCTCGGCACTCCGGTAAGCTGGGAGCTGTTAATATAACCCTGCCTTCCCGGTTCCGGGCCTATGGATCTTGACAATTGGTTCTAAACAGACTATAACTAGAACATATCTGTAATCCATTGAATCGAAATTCGATGACGGGACAAGTACGATAAGGTAACGTTCTCCAGAGAGTCGGTGATTGCTGCGAGCCGATCGTTCACGCCTTGCCGGAAGATCCTCCCCTAGAAGCTAAGCTGAAGCGTATATGCATACGTGTGTAAGCTATGCCGTCTGCCGGACGTTATCCCGGACCCGTGTGGCATTTCTGCATGCGGAACTGAGATTGTACTGAATACACTCCCCTAAGGATGTGCATGAGGTGCAAATTAGGGTGGTATCGCGAGCGCTGTCTCGCCCCTTTGGGGGCTGGATGACGCTTTTTTTGTGTGGGTCCATCCCCCTAAATCCCCCTTTCCAAGGGGGACCCCAAGGGCTGGCCGCCCTCTGGACACCTGCAACAAGTGCTCCGAGTGGTGAGTGACGATGGCGGAAGGGGAAGGATTACTGCGGCGAATGGCGCGGCCCTTCTTAGGCTGCCCTGACGGGTACGCCTGCGGGGCCTTAACTGCGGAAGACCTAGGGCGAAGATCAAGAGCGAGGCCCCGGCCCAGCGCTGCCCTAACGGGTTCGCGGGCCGGGTGCCTGAGGTAGAGCGTGCCGCTTGCGGCGTAAGCGGGCATTACAACAAAATTAACTTACCAAACACCTTTCCCCTGGAGATCGACAAACTTTCCGGGTGTCCAGAGGGCGGAGCCCTTGGGGCCCTCCCTTGGCGAAGGGAGGGTTTGGGAGGGATCGAAAAGGTTTAAAGACTAAACCACGGAAGGATTGACCATCATGCATAAAGTAGATGTAAAAGAAAAAGCACGGGCCAGAGATGTCCGTATCCTGAAAAAATGGAGCGACGAGAATACGTTCCGCAGATCCATGGAGAACCGCGAGGGACGCCCGAACTATGTGTTCTATGAAGGACCTCCGACGGCGAACGGCGTGCCGCATATCGGGCATGTGCTGGGCCGGGTCATCAAGGACTTCGTCGGCCGCTACCAGACGATGAAGGGCTTCCGCGTAATCCGCAAAGCGGGCTGGGATACCCACGGCCTGCCGGTTGAACTCGGCGTGCAGAAGAAGCTTGGCATCTCCGGCAAGCAGGACATCGAAGAATACGGTGTAGAGAAATTCATCAAGGAATGTAAGGAAAGTGTATTCGGCTATGAGAAGCAGTGGCGTGAGTTCACCGAAGCAATCGGCTACTGGACGGATCTGGATAACCCTTACGTTACGCTGGATAACACCTACATCGAGAGCGTGTGGAATATCCTCGCTACCGTGCATGACAAAGGCTTAATGTACCGCGGACACCGCGTCAGCCCGTACTGCCCGAGCTGTCAGACGACGCTGAGCTCCCATGAAGTGGCGCAGGGCTACAAGACAGTCAAGGACCTGAGTGCTACAGCTAAGTTCAAGCTGGACGGCAGCGGCGATTATGTGCTGGCCTGGACGACCACACCTTGGACCCTTCCGGCGCATATGGCATTGGCAATGAACCCGAATATGGAATATGTGCGTGCCCAACAGGAAGACGGCGTATATGTACTGGCCAAGAATCTAGTGGATGAGGTGCTCAAAGGCGAGTATACGATCCTGTCCACCCATACCGGTGCGGACTTTATCGGCCAGAGCTACACTCCGCCGTTCGATTATATCAAGGCAGAGAAGCATAATGTGATCGTAGGCGCATCGTTTGTTACGGATTCCAGCGGTACCGGGATCGTGCATATGGCTCCGGCACATGGTGAAGATGACTACAAGAGCTGCCGCGAGAATGGCATCAGCTTCGTGAATGTGGTGGATACCTCCGGTAAATACACCAGTGTAGTGAGCGATTTTGCCGGACGGTTCGTCAAAGACGTCGACCTCGATATCGTGAAGGTATTGTCCGAACGGGGACTGCTCTACAGTAAAGAGAAGTACGAGCACAGCTATCCGTTCTGCTGGCGCTGCGATACTCCGCTGCTCTATTATGCAACAGACAGCTGGTTCATCCAGACAACAGCGATCAAGGATCAGCTGATCGCCAACAATAACAGTGTGAACTGGTATCCGGACCATGTGCGTGAAGGCCGCTTCGGCAAGTTCCTGGAGGAGCTGGTGGACTGGAATATCAGCCGTAACCGTTACTGGGGCACGCCGCTGAATGTCTGGGTCTGCCAGGACACCGGCAAGGAGTTCGCTCCGCATAGTATTGCTGAACTGAGATCGATGGCGATCGGCGAAGTAGCAGAGGATATCGAGCTGCATAAGCCGTATGTGGACAACATCAAGCTGCGGAGTCCGTTCAGTGAAGGCGGCGTAATGGTGCGCACACCGGAAGTCATCGACGTATGGTTCGACAGCGGCTCGATGCCGTTCGCCCAGAGTCACTATCCGTTTGAGAATGAGGACAGATTCGCAGACCAGTATCCGGCGGATATGATCTGCGAAGGGATCGACCAGACACGCGGCTGGTTCTACAGCCTGCTTGCCGTATCGACGCTGTTCACGGGCAAAGCGCCTTACAAGGCGGTAATCGCCCATGGTCATATTTTCGATGAGAACGGCCAGAAGATGTCCAAGTCCAAGGGCAATGTCATCGACCCTTGGGAGATCATGAACGAATACGGCACCGACGCGTTCCGCTGGGCCATTCTGTCTGACAGTGCGCCATGGAACAACAAACGGTTCTCGCGCGGTCTGGTGGGAGAGACGAAGTCCAAGGTTGTGGATACGCTGGTTAACACGCATGCGTTCCTGACGCTGTATGCCGGTATCGACGGCTACGATCCTGCGGATCACCCGTTCAAGCTGTCAGAGCATAAGCTCGACCGCTGGATTCTGTCCCGATTGAACAGTCTGATCCTGCTGGTGGATAAAGGTCTTGCCGTTAACGATTTCGTGAATACGTCCAAAGCAATTGAGAATTTCGTAGATGAGCTGAGCAACTGGTACATCCGCCGTTCCCGTGACCGGTTCTGGGGCAGCGGGCTGGGCGAAGAGAAGCTGGACGCATACCGCACACTTACGCATGTCCTGCTGACCACAGCTACGCTGATGGCACCGTTCACACCAATGCTGTCCGAGGATATCTTTACGAACCTGGGCGGCGGCGAAAGCGTGCATCTCGCGGATTACCCGGTAGCGGATGAGAATCTGATCGATCTTGCACTGGAAAAAGATATGGAGAGCGCCAGAGGGATCGTGGAACTGGCCCGTAACGTACGCAACGAGAGCGGCATCAAGACCCGCCAGCCATTGTCTGAGCTGATCGCATCGATTGATGATGACTTCAATGTGGCGGATTATGAAGAGCTGATCAAAGACGAAATCAACGTGAAGCATATTGTAATCGAGCACAGCGACAGCGGATTTGTGGACTTCACCCTGAAGTTGAACCTGAAGGTCGCAGGCAAGAAATACGGCAAGAACGTCGGCTTCCTGCAGGGCTACCTTAAGGCCATGGACAGTGACGCTACCCGCAAAACCGTACAGGACGGCGGACTCGCCATTGTATCGCCGGACGGGGAAGAGCTGCAGATCACATCCGAGGAGCTGCTGGTTGAGAAGCAGGCCAAACCAGGCTTTGCCTCGGCTTCCGGCTATGGATTGACGGTGGCGCTGAATACCGAAATCACACCGGAGCTGGTGCAGGAAGGCTGGGTACGCGAAGTCGTACGTGCGGTGCAGGATTACCGTAAACGCCTGGATCTGCCGATCGACAAACGGATTGCTCTTACGCTGCATGTGGATGACGAGTTGAAGGCAGCGGTTACCGCATTCGAGCATGTGCTGCGCGAGAATGTACTGGTGACTACGGTTGATTTTGACGGAGATTATACCTATGAAACTGTGGATGCCGGCGGCAAGAGCATCGGAATTCATATCGGCGCTTAAGTAACACACACCCTGCATCACTTGTCCCTATATGGCATATACTAGCCGCAAAGGAAAAGCTTCTATGGGTTAGAATGCAAAATGACGAGCCCCGTGCTTAAAGAGATAAGTCTCTTTAACCGGGCTCGTTTGCTTTGCGGGTCATAGAGATTCGAGGGAGGTGCCGGAGGCATGGGCGGATGGAAAGATGTAGATACGGAGGCCGGGAAGCCGGAGAGGCCGGAAGGGCCGGGCAGAATTTCAATTCAGACCTCGGGAGTAGACAGCAGCAGGGATACCGGTAAAGTACCGGAGGAGAAGCGGCAATTCCTGCATTCCGGGGAGCGTATACAGACACCATTTTCTTCTCAAAAGCCTGCAGCCGCGCTCGCAGCAGCCGGTGATCCGGCGGATCTGCCGCAGGAGGAAAAGCTGAACGCGCTGTACCGGATGACCACCCAGCTGGCCCAGCAGATGGAGAAATCGCGGATTTCGGAATATACGGAGCTGCTGCATTCGCCGTTCCGGCTGATCTGGCTGAATATTTTATCCGGAGTAGCCCGGGGGCTGGGGATTGCGCTCGGGTTTACTTTTTTTGCGGCGACGATTATTTATGTGCTTCAGGTGCTCGGGGCATTGAATCTGCCGATTATCGGGGACTATATTGCGGACATTGTGCGGATCGTGCAGCATCAGCTGGAGCTGAAGACCTTCTGAACCGGGTCCAAATTAAAAAAGAGCAGCACACGGCTACTCCCTTTCTTTTTTGAGCGGGTCCAGCAGGTAGTCACCTTCCCCGTCGTCCATGTAATGGCGGTAACTGTTGCCTTTGATGATGGTTAGATGATTTCCCGTAATGTCGGTAGCGACGAAATTCTCCCATGGCTCCACGAAGCCTTCGGTTTCGTCCGCTTCGATCTCCATATCATTATAGGAGCTGATGTTATTGCCTTCGGCCATGGCAGGGGAATCGGAATTGCCCCAGCTCTCTACAATCTGCCAGGCATCCTCCCCGTCGAAGCCGTTCTGGTCCTCCCGCTCATCCAGGCTGGTCCGTCCAAAAGGCGGAGACAGCAGCTCCTCCTCCACCGGGCGGGTAAACGGAGCGCTCTGGCGGGGAGCATGCTCTTTGGTGTAACGGGTGGATGGAATCGCGGCCAGACGTTCATAAGGAATCGGTTCGCCGCTGGCTATGCAAATGCCATAGGTGCCTTCATCCATCGCCCGCAGCGCCGCTTCGATATCGTCCAGCTCATGCTCGTCCCGCTCCAGCAGGGAAATATCCATGGAACGGTTATACAGCTCGGTGGCGGCATCGCCGGGATGGTTGTCGATCTCGGACAGCTCTCCGGTACTATCGCGTATGGCCTCCTGCAGTCCGTAATGCTCATTATTTTGCAGCCTGTGCTTGATGTCCTCCTGCTGCTGTAGCAGTAATGCGCGCAGCCCGGAGAGCTGGGTTGATGTCAGATGGCTCATTGCTGTGAGCTCCTTTCGGTGGCTTAATCCTCGCTGAAACGGTACCGTCTTTATAAAGAAGGGCAAAGCCGTTTCCGCTTGTATAGCTTGGCCGCAGGGGCCCTTTTTTAGCGATGGAAAATAGTGCCCGGACTTTGGCGGGTTTAGAGTGCCTTGCAATGGACGGTATCTTGAGGCCTGTGCTACAATATACAAGTCTTTATACAGTATTCGTACCGCGGACCGCGGGAAAAATAAGAACGGAGTGACAACTTCTGTGGTGTACTTTCTGATTGCGCTAATTGTATTTTTGATTGACCAGGGTACCAAATATCTGATTGCTACCCGGCTGGAGATCGCAGAGCAGATTCCGGTTATAAAGGATTTCTTCATTATCACGTCCCACCGCAATCGTGGAGCCGCTTTCGGAATTCTTGAAGGACAACAGTGGTTCTTCATTGTAATTACGGTTATAGTTGTTGCCGGTATCGTCTGGTATCTGAACAAGGCCCGGAAGACCCGCAAATTGCTGCCTACGGCATTGTCGCTGGTGCTTGGAGGAGCCGTCGGAAACTTCCTCGACCGGATTCTGAACGGTGAAGTTGTGGATTTCCTGATGTTCAATTTCGGCAGCTATACCTTCCCGATCTTCAACGTAGCCGATTCCTGCATCGTGGTCGGGGTAGCCCTGATTATTCTCGATACGCTGCTGGATGTGAAAGGCGAGCAGGAAGTCACCGAAGTTAAGGAATCACAGGAAGTCAAAGAAGGGAATGAATGATTTTGAATAAAGACGTCAATGAGCAGGCGGTTTCTGGCGCCCTCGAAGAAGAAAGAGACGTCACCGAATGGATGGTTGCCGCGGAGAATGCCCGGGAACGGATTGATAAGTACATTACGGAGTCTTGGGAAGAAGAGGTTTCCCGCTCGCAGGTTCAGCTGTGGATCAGCGGTGGCCATGTGACGGTGAACGGCGCTCCGGTCAAAGCTAACTACAAGCTGTATGAAGGCGACAAGGTGGCTGTTACGGTTCCGGAAGCCGAAGTTACGGATTTAATTGCGGAGAATATCCCGCTTGAGGTTGTATATGAAGACAGCGATGTTATCGTGGTGAATAAGCCGCGTGGTATGGTGGTGCATCCTGCAGTAGGACATCCCTCAGGGACCCTGGTCAATGCGCTGATGTATCATTGTAAGGACCTGTCAGGCATTAACGGCGAGATTCGTCCGGGCATTGTGCACCGCATCGACAAGGATACCTCCGGTCTGATTATGGCTGCCAAGAATGACGCCAGTCATGCTTCACTGGCCGCCCAGCTGAAGGAGCACAGTGTAACCCGCCGCTACATCGCAGTGGTGCATGGCAATCTGTCTCATGATAAGGGCACAGTAGATGCGCCAATCGGCCGTGATCCGCATGACCGCAAGCTGTATATGGTCACTGAGAAGAACAGCAAACGTTCTGTGACGCATTTTACGGTGCTGGAGCGCTTCGGCGACTGCACACTGCTTGAGCTGCAGCTGGAGACCGGACGGACGCATCAGATCCGTGTGCATATGAAGTTCATCGGTCATCCGCTGGTCGGCGATCCAATCTATGGACGCAGCAAAGGCACGACGATGACTGGACAGGCTCTGCATGCCGCTGTACTGGGATTTGTGCATCCTATCACAGGAGAGTATAAGGAGTTCAGCACGCCGCTTCCGGCAGATATGGAAGAAGTGCTGTACACACTGCGCAGCAGATAAGTACAAATGAATAGATTATAAGTCCATGGCTTCTAAGGCAGCTTTGCTTCATATTTAGATCATGGATTCACAACAAAAGCCAGGAGATGAGACGAAGATTATGAGTATTGAACACTATCAGGAAACATTCATTCAGACTAATTTTGCGGACCGCATCGGCGGCGCCGGATATGGCAAGGACACTTCCATCTACAAATTCGAGAAAATCAAACGCGCCAAAGCATCGGCGAAGCAGGATTTTCCTAACATTGAATTGATCGACATGGGCGTCGGCGAGCCGGACGAAATGGCGGATGAAGGCATTGTGGCCAGACTTGCCCTTGAAGCTGCCAAAGAAGAAAACCGCGGATATTCCGACAACGGGATTCCTGAATTCAAAGCGGCGGCTGCAGTTTATCTGAAGGAAGTATTCCAGGTAGACGGCATCGACCCTGTAAATGAAATCGTACATTCCATCGGTTCGAAGCCTGCACTGGCTATGCTGCCATCGGTCTTCATTAATCCGGGTGACATCACGATCATGACCGTTCCGGGTTATCCGGTGCTGGGCACTCACACCAAATATCTGGGTGGACAAGTCTACTCCGTTGAGCTTAAGAAGGAGAACAACTTCCTGCCTGACCTGAACTCTATTCCCGAAGACGTAGCCCACAAGGCGAAGCTGCTCTACCTGAACTATCCGAACAATCCTACAGGCGCAAGCGCAACTCCTGAATTTTTCAGCGAAGTAGTAGCCTGGGCGAAGAAATATGATGTAGTCGTTATCCATGACGCTCCTTATGCAGCGCTGACGTATGATGGCGTGAAGCCGCTGAGCTTCCTGTCCGTACCTGGTGCCAAGGATGTCGGCGTTGAGCTGCACTCCCTGTCCAAGTCCTACAATATGACTGGCTGGAGAATCGGTTTCGTTGCCGGCAACCCGCTGATCGTTAAGGCGTTCAGTGATGTGAAGGACAACAATGACTCCGGTCAATTCATCGCGATTCAAAAAGCTGCCGCATACGGTCTGTCTCATCCTGAGATTACCGAAGCGATTGCCGCCAAGTACTCCCGCCGCCACAACATGCTGGTGGATGCACTGAACAGCCTGGGCTTCAAGGCAGAGAAACCGAAGGGTTCATTCTTCCTGTATGTAGCTGCTCCAAAAGGGGTTAAAGGCGGACGCCGCTTCGAATCCGGCGAGGACTTCTCACAGTTCCTGATCCGCGAGAAGCTGATCTCCACCGTGCCTTGGGATGATGCCGGCGCGTTCGTCCGTTTCTCCGTGACTTTCGTTGCCAAAGGCGAGGAAGATGAGAAGCGTGTAATTTCCGAAATTCAAAGACGCCTGAGCGACGTTGAATTCGAATTTTAAGTTTGGTTGATGGGCCGCTGCAGAGAAATCTGCAGCGGCTTTTTGTTATGGCAGCCGATCGCTCCCGAGCCTCACTATCCGCTCCGGTCTGGTCAAATGTTGTACAAACTGCAACTTTACTCAGACGAAACAGGCCCTGAAAGCGCAAATCCTGCACTTTTTACAACAATCCGTTTCAGAAAAGTAAATATTCATCCTAAATGCTGTAAAAAATACAACATTTAGTCCAATGATGTATTTGCGGAGCAAAAATCCTGTAAAATGTGCAACATTACTTGGACAGGCAGGCCGGTAACAGGGGGGACAGCATGCACGGGACGGTGTTGAGAATGAGGTGGCGTTAGCAGCCTCGAATATAAAGATAAGCCAGCCGGGAACTCCCGGCTGACCTAATGAACAATAGCCTAACCCTTCCGGTAGGCCTTGCTGTGAAAGGCATTAATATGATGGAACAATGCTTCGCCGTCATCCGGTACATGTCCGCTACCATCCAGCGGCAGCAGCATCGCCTGATACGGCTCCGGCACCCAGATATACTGGTGGACATAGGAGGTCAGGACGAATCCGTTCCGCTCCCAGAAACGAATGCGCTCCTTGTGTGTATCCGAGGTTCCGGATTCAGCTTCGATAATAATCCCTCGGATGCCGTGATCTCGCACTGCCCAGTCCCTGATCTGTCCGAGGAACCGGGTTCCCGTACCCGCCCCGCGCAGCTTCTTATCGACAGCCAAGTAATCTATGATCAGTACCTTATCTTCAGTCTTTTCCACGACCCCAGTAACGGCCATAGCGGCAACTTGCCCTTGCTGATCCAGTCCCGCATGTAGATAAGCAATTCGCCGCTCCAGCATACCGCGCAGAATCCCTTCCGGTTTGGCTCCGCTGGGAAAAGCCTCCCGGTACACCGGCTCCATCTGCTTCCAGAGCTGTTCATCCCATTTATCTACTGTAATAAACTCCAGGTCCATGATTTGTTCGCCTCCATTTTTAATCATAGCAGAGGCGGGGCGGGAACGAAAATAAGCCTTTTTATAAGCTGGATAATTTTATAAATTACGCAATGATTATTTTTTGAAGGTATGATTAAATTGAAGCAAGCGAGATCATCAAAGTTGTCTCTCAAAATGTTGATGATTCCTTATTAAGCAGATACCATAATCATTACTGTTTTTAAGAAATTACTTAAAAGAAACGCACGATAAGGAGGAAAATGAACGAAATGAAATTCGACCCCCGAGAATTAGCGTTGTTTGCAGAGCAGGCTGTAACAAAAGCGGGTGACAGGATTTCCGAATTGCGCAGCCGGGAAAAAATTGAAGTGAATTACAAGGATTATGGTGAACTTGTGACATCCGCTGATTTGTTATCGGAAAGAATCATTCAAGAAGCCATAATGGGTAAATTTCAAGGTCATCGAATTCTTTCGGAGGAAAATGGAGTACATAACTGGGATAATTTCAAGTTTGACGGTCCGGTTTGGGTAATTGATCCCTTAGATGGAACAGTTAATTTTGCCCGCAACCTGCCGCATTACGGCGTTTCATTGGCTTTTGCCCTTGATGGTGTAGTGCTGGCAGGAGCAGTATATGCGCCGGATTTGCACTGTACTTATGTTGGGATTAAAGGGGAAGGCTCCTTTTGCAATGGTGAGCGTTTACGAATTCGTACATGTACTTCGCTGCAAGATGCTGTCATAGGCACAGGTTTTCCGCATGATCCAGCAAAAGTCGAACCAGCAATCGAAAGAGTGAACCGACTCAGAAGAAACTGTCGTGATATTAGGCGTTTTGCCGCACCGACAGTAGACATTTGTTATGTGGCGTCCGGAAAATTAGATGCGCATACGGAAAGTCTTTCACCGTGGGACGTAGCCGCCGCAGGCTTGATTGCACGGGAGGCGGGAGCATTAAGTTGCAATGTACATGTGGTGCCCGAACACATTCCTAATGAACTCTATGGTGAAGAGGCCGTATTCACGACACCCGGAATCTTTGATGATCTTTTGACATTATTGCGGAAGGAATCTGAATAAAAGGTTCATTCTCTTTTCAGCATTGTTGTATGTAAGAAAATGTTAGCTTAGAAAGACATGTTTAATGAAAAGGCCATGCTTTTCAGGATAGCTTTAGTTCCAAATATGCACTATCAGCGCAGTGCTATAGTGCACCTTGCCTGCCCCACCCCTCCCCGGGTGGTGGCAATCGGTAATGGTTTACCCCGTTTAGGTGGAAGCGGCGGAGGGGTTTTTGGAACTGTAGGAGCGTTAGCGTCCGCCTTTGTCTCCGGATTTAATCCGCTTAGCGGTTAATCAAATAAATCTGGAGACAACAGCGGCCGGAAGTCCAAAATCACCGCAGCCGCGCCCTTCACCAAAACGCAGCCGCCCTTTGCCTGTGAAGAAAATTTGACACCACCCCTTTCATCTGTCATAATTCCCTATAGTTGAATATGCGCCTTTAATTCAGTCCCGTGAGGCTGGCAAGGTAACGTGAATCGAGGTTCGCGAACATGGAAGCAGGAATCCGTATGAGTACGGAGAGCCTTTTTATGCGCGCGGACACGCCATCTTTTTGAATCTGCGGATTTCACTCCTTGCCTGTTTCGGGCAAGGAGTTTTTTGTTTATCCGGGAACTTGAACAGGCGATCAAGCAGGAGGATGGCACGATGATGGTTACTGAAAAAAATGTCATTATGGACGAAACGGCGATTCGCCGGGCACTGTCACGCATTGCACATGAGATTTTGGAGAAGAACAAGGGTATTGAGAATTGTCTGCTGGTCGGCATCCGTACAAGAGGGATTTATCTGGCCCAGCGGATTGCGGAGCGCATCAAGGAGATTGAAGGCGTGGATATACCTTACGGTGAGCTGGATATCACGCATTACCGCGATGACCGCGAAGGCGGCGGTGACAACAGGGAGTCGATGGACAAGGCTGTGGTCAACAGCAATCTGACCCTGCCCCCGGGCAGCAACGGCATCCAGGATAAGAAAGTGATTCTGTTCGACGATGTGCTGTACACCGGCAGAACGATCCGGGCGGCGATGGATGCGCTGATGGATTGCGGACGGCCGCGGATGATCCAGCTGGCGGTACTGGCTGACCGCGGACACCGGGAACTGCCCATCCGCCCCGACTATATCGGCAAGAACGTACCTACCTCCAGGCATGAGCAGATTGAAGTGTCACTGACCGAATACGACGGCAAGGACGAAGTGTACATTATTTCAAACCGGGAGGAACGATAACAATGATGACGGCAACCAAAGTGAAGGAACGCAGTCTGCTGGGGATTAAGGAGCTGGACGCTTCGGAAATCAGCCAGCTTTTGAACAGAACGGCTTACTGGGACAATCAGAGCGAGAAGCTCACGCCGGTACTGAGAGCGCATTTTGTTGCCAACATGTTTTTTGAGAATAGCACACGGACCCGCTTCTCCTTCGAAATGGCCGAGAAACGGCTGGGCGTTCAGGTCCTGAACTTCACGGCGGCAGCTTCCAGTGTAGAAAAAGGCGAGTCGATCTACGATACCGTACGCACCTTAGAATCGATGGGGATCGATGCCGGAGTTGTGCGTTTGAAGCCTGCAGGCGTGCTGCAGCAGTTGGCCGAGAAGGTAAGCATCCCGCTGATTAATGCCGGAGACGGCAACAATGAGCACCCTACACAGGCGCTGCTGGATCTGTACACGATGCGCAAGCATTTTGGAGAACTGAAGGGCCTGAAAGTGTCGATTATCGGAGATATTATGCATAGCCGGGTGGCACGCTCCAACCTGTGGGCACTGACGAAGATGGGTGCAAGCGTTCAGTTTTGCGCACCGGCGAATATGCAGGCTCCTGAGCTTGCCGCCTACGCCCCATACGTTTCAATGGAAGAAGCGCTGAAAGCGGATGTGGTTATGATGCTGAGAGTGCAGCTGGAACGGCATTCCTCCGGTATTATTTTATCGGCAGCAGAGTACCGGGAGCACTTCGGACTTACGGAAGAACGCGCTGCGAAGCTGGACAAGGGGACGATCATCATGCACCCGGCGCCGGTCAACCGCAATGTCGAGATCGATGATGCAGTGGTGGAGAGCAGCCAGTCACGGATTTTCCCGCAGATGGCGAATGGAGTCCCGGTACGGATGGCAGTGATGGAGAGAGCACTTCAATAGCAAGATTCCGCAAAAAAACCTCACATAACTTCATTAATAAATATACACAAAGATGAATTTTTATTATATAATAACTTAAGAGCTTACGGCTGCGGCCTGAGGCACAAAGGAGAATCATAACCGTGATCATTAAAAACGCCAGTGTACTGGGCCAAGAAGGCGTGCTGGAGCGTAAGCATATTGTAGTGTTGGACGGGGTAATCTCTAAGATTCTGGATGCCGCGGAAGTGGTTGAAGAAGCCGGGGAGATTATTGAAGCGGAAGGCAAGCTGCTGATTCCGGGACTGATCGATATGCATGTGCATTTACGTGAACCGGGGTTTGAGCATAAGGAAACGATTGAGACCGGCGCACGTTCGGCGGCCAAGGGCGGATTCACGACCATCGCCTGCATGCCGAATACACGCCCGGTAACAGACAGTGCAGAGATCGTTCAATTGGTAAAAGACAAGGCGCGTGAAGCCGGACTCGTGAAGGTGCTGCCTTATGCGGCCATTACGAAGAATGAGCTCGGACTTGAGCTGACTGATTTTGCGGCACTGAAAGCGGCTGGAGCGATCGGCTTCACCGACGACGGTGTAGGCGTACAGAGCGCACAAATGATGAAGGATGCCATGAAGCTGGCGGCAGGAATGGATATGCCGGTCATCGCGCACTGCGAGGACAACTCGCTGGTTGAGGGCTGCGCGGTAGCGGAAGGTACGTTTGCCGACAAGCATGGGCTTAAGGGAATTCCGAATGAGTCGGAAGCCATCCATGTAGGCCGCGACATACTGCTGTCTGAGGCTACTGGCGTTCACTACCATGTGTGCCACGTCAGCACCGAGCAATCGGTACGGCTGATCCGTCAGGCTAAGCAGATCGGCATCAAGGTGACTGCTGAGGTGTGCCCGCATCATCTGCTGCTCTCGGAGGAAGACATTCCGGGAATGGACGCGAACTGGAAAATGAACCCGCCGCTGCGCTCGCGCCGCGATGTGGAGGCCTGCATCGAAGGACTGCTGGACGGCACACTAGATATCATCGTTACCGATCACGCACCGCACAGTGCGGAAGAGAAAGCAAAAGGCATGCAGCTTGCACCGTTTGGCATTGTCGGTTTTGAGACAGCCTTCCCGCTGCTGTATACCGCTTTTGTGGCCACTGGCAAATGGGATCTGTCCCTGCTGGTCCAGCGGATGACCGCTGATCCGGCCCGGGTGTTCAGATTGAACACTGGCAGCCTTGCAGTAGGGGCGCCTGCCGATCTGACACTGATTGATTTGAATGAAGAGAAGGAAGTGGACCCGGCAACGTTTGCCAGCAAAGGGCGGAATACTCCTTTTGGCGGATGGAAGCTTAAGGGCTGGCCGGTGAAGACTTGGGTAGACGGCAGAGCCGTATGGAGTGAAGTATAACTGACGGTTATGGCAGCCAGGCTGCCGGCCGTGACATAAGCATCAGACTACAGAAACAAGAAGGAGTGGAAGGGAATGCAGGCGAGATTGCTGCTTCAGGACGGAACGCTGTTTACAGGCACCGCATTTGGCGCGGAAGGCGAAAAGACGGGCGAGGTTGTATTTAACACAGGAATTACGGGATATCAGGAGGTGCTGTCGGACCCTTCGTACTGCGGCCAGATCGTCACAATGACGTATCCGCTGATCGGAAATTACGGCATTACCCGTGATGATTTCGAATCTGTGCGCCCTTTTGTGCACGGCTTTGTGGTGCGTCGTCACGAGACTGTGCCCAGCAACTGGCGTGCTGAATACAGTGTAGACGATCTGCTGAAGGAATACGGCATTCCCGGAATCAGCGAGATTGATACCCGGATGCTGACCCGCATTATCCGCCATCACGGCACGATGAAGGCGATCCTCACCACTTCGAATAAACGTGTGGAAGAACTGATGGAAATGATGGGCGATACTACAATTGAAGAATTGCGCAATCAGGTAGCCCGTACCTCCACAACCAAGACATATAGCAGCCCGGGGAATAAGGAACGTATCGTGCTGGTAGATTACGGCGCGAAGACAGGCATTCTGCGCGAGCTGAACAGCCGCGGCTGTGATGTGGTTGTCGTGCCTCACGATGTGACTGCAGATGAGATCCGCCGCCTGAATCCGGACGGAATCCAGCTGTCGAACGGCCCTGGGGACCCTAAGGATGTGCCTTATGCGGTTAAAACCATATCCGAGCTGCTCGGCGAATATCCGATCTTCGGCATCTGTCTGGGTCATCAGCTGTTCGCGCTGGCATGCGGCGCCGATACCGAGAAGCTCAAATTCGGCCATCGCGGCGGTAACCATCCGGTCAAAGAGCTGGAGAGCGGACGCTGCTTCATCACATCGCAGAACCATGGTTACACGGTTAATGAAGAATCCGTAGTGAACACGGATCTGGAAGTAACGCATATTAACAACAATGATAAGACCGTCGAAGGACTGAAGCATACCCGTTACCCCGCTTTTTCGGTGCAATACCATCCGGAAGCGGCGCCGGGACCGCATGACAGCAGCTACTTGTTCGACCGTTTCCTGCAGATGATCGCAGACCACAAGGCGAAACTGCCGGCAGGCTCGCGCCAGGCGCAGCTTGCGGCCAATGCCAGAATCACGGCACCGAAACCTGCAGCACAGCTTGAAGCCGTGAAAGGAGCACTATAACATGCCTAAGAACGATAAACTCAAAAAAATTCTGGTTATCGGCTCCGGTCCGATTGTCATCGGCCAAGCCGCCGAGTTTGACTATGCGGGCACACAAGCCTGCCAGGCGCTCAAAGAAGAAGGCGTAGAGGTTGTGCTGATTAACAGCAACCCGGCTACGATCATGACCGATACCAATATGGCTGACAAAGTATATATTGAACCGATTACGCTCGAATTCGTGACGGCGATTATCCGCCAGGAGCGTCCGGACGGCCTGCTGCCGACACTGGGCGGACAGACCGGCCTCAACATGGCAGTGGAGCTGGCCCGTGCAGGCGTACTGAAATCCGAGAATGTGAAGCTTCTGGGTACACAGCTGGAATCCATCGAGAAAGCAGAAGACCGCGATTTGTTCCGCGAGCTGATGCGTGAGCTGGATCAGCCTGTTCCTGAGAGTGCCATCATCACAAGTGTGGAAGAAGCGATGGGCTTCGCCGCCGGCATCGGCTATCCGCTGATCGTCCGTCCGGCCTACACGCTGGGCGGAACAGGCGGCGGGATCTGCGACAATGAGGAAGAGCTGCGTGAAACCGTCAAAGCAGGTATCCGTTACAGTCCGATCGGCCAATGTCTGGTGGAGAAGAGCATCGCCGGCATGAAGGAAGTCGAATATGAAGTCATGCGTGATAAGAATGACAACTGTATCGTAGTCTGCAACATGGAGAACTTTGATCCGGTTGGCGTACATACAGGCGACAGTATCGTAGTAGCGCCAAGCCAGACGTTGTCTGACCGTGAGTACCAGATGCTGCGCAGCGCTTCCCTGAAGATTATCCGCGCGCTGAATATCGAAGGCGGCTGTAACGTGCAGTTCGCACTGGACCCGCAGAGCTATCAATACTATGTCATTGAAGTGAATCCGCGCGTAAGCCGCTCATCGGCGCTGGCGTCGAAGGCGACCGGGTATCCGATTGCCAAGATGGCCGCCAAAATCGCCCTCGGCTACACGCTCGATGAAATCGTCAATCCGGTTACCGGACAGACATATGCCTGCTTCGAGCCGACACTGGATTATATCGTCAGCAAAATCCCGCGCTGGCCCTTCGACAAGTTCATCTCTGCGAACCGTAAGCTGGGTACCCAGATGAAGGCAACCGGAGAAGTGATGGCCATCGGGCGTACCTTCGAAGAGTCGATTCACAAGGCGATCCGGTCGTTGGAGATCGGTGTGCACCGTTTCCGTCTGCCTGGCGCAGAGCTGCTTGAAGACAGTGTACTGCGTAATAGACTCGCCAAAGCGGATGATGAGCGCCTGTTCCTGATTGCAGAAGCGTTCCGCCGCGGCTACGGGCTGCAGGATATTCAGGATACGACGAATATTGACTGGTGGTTCCTGTCCAAGATCGAAGGCCTCGTGAACTTCGAGGACGAGATCCGCGCGGAAGAAACCTTGTCCGCAGAAATTCTCTATCAGGCTAAACGCAAGGGCTTCACCGACCGGGCGATTGCCGAGATCCGTGCCGAAGGGCGTCCGGGCGGGGCATTCACCAAGGAATCCGAAGTACGCGTGCTGCGTCTGCAGCAGGGTCTGGTTCCGGTATTCAAAATGGTCGATACCTGCGCCGCCGAATTCGAAGCTTCAACGCCATACTACTACTCGACCTATGAGACCGAGAATGAAGTGATACATTCCGATAAACAGAAGGTTATCGTGCTCGGCTCCGGTCCAATCCGGATCGGCCAGGGTATTGAGTTCGACTACTCTACCGTGCATGCAGTATGGGCCATCCAGAAAGCCGGCTATGAAGCCGTAATTATCAATAATAATCCTGAGACGGTGTCAACGGATTTCAATACATCAGACCGCCTGTACTTTGAACCGCTGTTCTTCGAGGATGTCATGAACGTTATCGCCCAGGAGAATCCGATCGGGGTTATCGTACAGTTCGGCGGACAGACAGCAATCAATCTGGCTGCACCGCTCGCAGCAGCAGGTGTGAACATTCTGGGCACGAGCCTGGAGAGCATCGATGAAGCAGAGAACCGCAAGAAATTTGAAGCACTGCTGGCCCGTCTGGATATCGCACAGCCAAAAGGCAAGACGGTTATCAACATTGACGAAGCCGTTGAAACAGCACAAGCGCTGGGTTATCCGGTGCTGGTTCGTCCATCTTATGTCCTCGGCGGCCGTGCGATGGAGATTGTCTACAACGATACAGAGCTGCTGAGCTATATGGTCGAAGCGGTGAAGGTTAATCCGGAGCATCCGGTGCTGATCGACCGTTACATGCTGGGCAAAGAGGTTGAAGTCGACGCGATCTGCGATGGCGAGACCGTAGTGATTCCGGGAATTATGGAGCATGTAGAACGTGCTGGGGTTCACTCCGGTGACTCCATCGCCGTCTATCCGCCGCAATATCTGGATGAAGGCCTGAAGCAGAAAATCTCTGAGATCACGATTAAGATCGCTAAGGAGCTGAAGACGATCGGACTGGTTAACATCCAGTTTGTCATCTATCAGAACGAAGTGTATGTGATCGAGGTTAACCCGCGCTCCTCGCGTACGGTTCCTTTCCTGAGCAAGGTGACAGGCATTCCAATGGCTAATCTGGCAACCAAGATCATCCTCGGCGGCAAGCTGAAGGAAGACGGGTACACAGAAGGGCTGTGGCCGGAAAGTGACTACGTTTCGGTAAAAGTGCCAGTGTTCTCCTTTGCCAAGCTGCGCAGAGTAGAACCGACGCTTGGACCGGAAATGAAATCGACCGGCGAAGTTATGGGCCGCGACAAGCTGTATGCCAAAGCGCTCTACAAAGGGCTGATCGGTGCGGGAATGAAGATTCCGGCCACCGGAGCAATCATCGTTACCGTAGCAGATAAAGACAAAGCTGAAGCGGTTGAGCTGATGAAAGGCTTCCATGCCATGGGCTACAAAATCATCGCTACCGGCGGTACCGCGCTTGCGCTTGAGCAGGCCGGGCTGAACGTGATGAACGTCAACAAGCTGGATGAAGGTGAGCCGACCATTCTGGATCTGATCCGCGGCGGTCAGGCGAACTTCGTCTTCAATACACTGACCAAAGGCAAGACGCCTGAGCGTGACGGGTTCCGTATCCGCCGGGAAGCGGTTGAGAACGGCGTTGTATGTATGACTTCGCTGGATACTGTAACCGCGCTGCTGAGAATGCTGCAGACGATCAACTTCTCGTCACAGTCGATGCCTGCTTTTGTCGGACAATAATAAATAGGGTGAGGGCAGCCGCTACAGGCTGCTACAAGGACGGTTTGCGTTAGCGCAGACCGTTCACCTATGCCCGGGACCTTGAAGAGCTCATTACCACTTGATTACAGAAAGAAGGCTGGCAAATGGACGGGACCGCAGCACAGCAGCACCACGAACATGAGAACATCGGGCAAGTAGAAAAGCGTAATGAAATGGCCGGACGGCTGATGGTTGCCCTGGACTATCCGGATGCGGCACAGGCGAGGCTATTACTCGACCAGCTGGAAGGTATCCCTTGCTATATGAAGGTCGGCATGCAGCTGTTCTATGCTGCCGGGCCGGACTTCATCCGGGAGCTGAAGGAACGCGGCTATTCGGTCTTCCTGGACGTCAAAATGCATGATATCCCGAACACCGTCCGGGGCGGGGCGGAGAGCCTGACCATGCTGGGCGTTGATATGTTCAACGTGCATGCCGCCGGAGGAGCTGCCATGATGGCTGCTGCTCTGGAAGGCGCAGCGAAGGCCGTCAGCCTGCATCCGTCGCTGCATATTCCGCTCATTATCGCGGTGACCCAGCTGACCAGCACCAGCCAGGAGGTTATGAACAGCGAAATCGGCATCGCCGGAACGGTGACGGACACGGTTGTACGGTACGCCAAGCTTGCGGCGGAAGCCGGCCTGCATGGTGTGGTAGCATCGCCGCAGGAATCAGCGGTGATCGCAGCAGCCTGCGGACCGGATTTCCGCACGGTGACCCCGGGTATCCGGCCTGCCGGTGCCTCCCTTGACGATCAGTCCCGGGTTATGACACCCGGACAAGCTATACGGCAGGGCAGCCACTACCTGGTAGTGGGCCGGCCGATTACAGCGGCGGCAGATCCGCGCGCCGCAGCACTTACCATTATTGAGGAGATGAGCGAAGTATGAGCCCATTAGAGAATAAAAGTGAACAAGTTGCACGTTACCTGCTGGAGATTGGAGCGGTAGCCCTGCGCCCGCAGGAGCCGTTCACCTGGACCTCCGGCATCAAATCGCCGATCTATTGCGATAACCGCCTGACCTTGTCCTTCCCGGTTGTCCGTAACTATATTGCTGAGGCCTTCGCAGAGCTGATCAGAAGCAGCTATACGGACGCTGAGGTGATTGCCGGGACTGCAACCGCCGGAATTCCGCACGCGGCCTGGGTGGCCGATAAGCTCGGTCTGCCGATGGCTTATATCCGCGACAAGGCCAAAGGCCACGGCAAGCAGAACCAGATCGAAGGCCTGATCGCTCCCGGCCAGAAGGTGATCGTGATCGAGGACCTGATCTCCACCGGCGGCAGCTCGATCAAGGCCGCGCAGGCTGTGCAGGAAGCGGGCGGCGTACCGCTGGCCGTACTGGCTATCTTCAGCTATGAGCTGGACCGCGCCGTAGATGCCTTCGCCGCTGCGGAAATCCCGCTGCAGAGCCTGTCCAATTACAGCACACTCATTGATGTGGCGCTGGCTCAAGGCACGATCGCTGACTCGGATGTAGCGCTGCTGCAATCGTGGCGTAAAGACCCGGCAGCGTTCGGCGTATAAGCTGGATTGCAGATACATCAATACCTCACACTTGATTTGTTACCGGCTCATTTGAAACTTCTTATGAAACTTCTTAGTGAGCGGTGTGGACATTAATGTTGTACGTTTTACAACTTTGTCTCATGCATAGCCAGGTGTTTAGGAGGATTGTTGTATGAAATACAAGAATATTCCTGCTAAGCCGCTTGGTGAAGAGGAAATGCTGCATTTTCTACAACAATCTTCGATTTTGGCCGATAGGATGAGGAAAATGTTGTATTCTGTGCAGGATTTTGTGTAAAGCTGACGGATCCCTACAATAAAAGGCGGATGAATCGGGAAATTCATGCGACAACAGCCGCCGCCCGGAAGCAGGCCAGAAATACAGCAAGAAGCCCCGTGCCTTCACAGGTACAGCAGGGCTTCTTTTTTTGCGTTAGACAAAAGCAGTCTGTGCCAAGGTGAACAAACTGTCTTTTTAGTTTAAACGGGATGTCACTTCCGATATTCGAATAGGCTATATAATGCTAAATAAAGGCATGCTCAGCCACTTGTCCAGGCTTATGATATTTCATTAGGAGGCTATAAATATGGCTAAATCAACGATTCCTCTTCTGCTCAGGCGCGGTCTTCAGCTGGCACTCTGTGCGGCGGTACTGTTGCCTGTTATTTCGGCTGAAGCGGCGGCAGCCCCTGTCAGCTCTGCCACTTCGGCCAAACCCCTGACGGCATCCGTGGTGACGCAGCCATCGGGAGGACAGCGGGTCCTGCGGATCGGCAGTCTGTGGAGTAACAGCGATGATACCTATCTGCGCCAGAATCTGACTGACCTCTATGAGTTCACGCATCCGGACGTGAAGCTGGAGTTTGTTCCGGCGGTGGATCAGGAGCAGTTCCGCTTCACCAACACGTACATGGTGGAAGGACCGGAAGCATTGGGGCATATGCGTGACATCATGGTTGGCAGTGATCCGGTAGATGTGGTCATAGGAGACAGCAGCCTGATCAGGAGTCTGGCAGCCCAGAACATGCTTGAGCCTCTGCAGCCGCTGATTGACCGTGACGGCTATGATATCAGCAATATGGCACCAACGATGCTGAATGGTGTCCGTGAGCTCGGAAGGGGCCATCTATTTGCGCTGGCACCTACTTTCAACGCCAGTGTAGTTTTCTATAACAAAGGGATATTCGATGCTGCCGGAGTGAATTATCCAACGGACGGGATGACCTGGGATGAATTCTTCAAGCTTGCAGGTATGGTGACGAAGACCTCCAAGCAGATGGATGAGCGGATATATGGCTTCTCAAGGAGCCGTTATGTCGGCGATCCGTTCGGGGATATGCAGGCGTATCTTTCTCCTCTGCAAGCTGCTATGTACGATAACCAAGGCGGGGCAATGACAGTGAACAATGCGCTGTGGAGTAAAGGCTGGACTACCTTCAGCAATCTGATTCAGAAGAAGATTATCCCCGGCCCGGATGATATTGAAGCCGCAGCCGCAGCTGTTGCCGAACCTGCAGAGACCGGATTTAACCCGTTTCTGGGAGACTGGTTTCTGACGGGCAAAGCGGCAATGGTCATCGGGGAATATGGTTATATCAACGAGTTGGCTTCCGCGGACCGCAATGCGCTCCTGATTAAGAACATTAATTTCAGACATGTGGATTGGGGAATCGCCGCCGTACCTACGTTTGCCGAGAAGCCGGGCGTGGCCGTCGGCGCGGGACTGGATCAGATGCTGGCCATCAGCAGTACCGCGCAGAATGAAGAGGATGCCTGGGAGCTGATCAAATTTGTGAACAGCAACGAAGTAGCCAGAATCAAGGCGGCCAATCCTTATCAGCTTACCTCCCGGATGGATTTCAACCGTTCACAGAAAGCTGGAGTAAGCCTTGAACCCTTTTACAATGTGAAGCCTGTGCCGGTGACGGACGCTAATGTGGAGAGTCTAGCGTACAAGATGCCTAATATTTATCAGATTAATCTGGCCGGACAAATGCTGTTCAGCGAAGTCATTCAAGGCAAACGGACGGTAGCGAATGCCCTCAAGGCCTGGGAGCAGCAGGGCAACCATATGCTTAACGCGATGCGCAAAGATCCCGCGGTCTTGTTCAATCTGGACAACGGCTGGCTGGAGCGAAGTGCGAAGGGCAAGTAGTATAGCGTCAAATTTAAACTAGTGAGAACCACTTTGGAAAATCATTTGCCAATGGTTTGTAGTGACCCCATTATGGTATATCCGATCCGGTATGCTTAAGTGCACTTTGTACAACTAAATCGTCTGATTTATAACTAAATAATCGTTTAGTTGTATTTCGTGCAATTAAACTTCGAGTTGCAGACGGTTTTCCCCGATTCGGGCAGATTTAGTTGTACAGACTACAGTTATAAGAGGCAAGCATCCCTTTTTGCTGTTTTTAATTGTACATTATACAACTATCCTCTGAATTCTTGAATGGAAAATAATTTCAGACAAGCGGTGCAGAAATTGCCAGCCGTTCCGCAGGGCTTTTTTCCTGTTATTAATGAAAAACTGGGCATGATAATGATCAGAGCAGCAGCAAACATTAATACGAAAAAGGAGAAGGGCATCATGAATTGGATATACTTCGCGAAATTGTTCAGGACAAGATTTCAAGCGGGTTGTCTGGCTAAAAGACTCGAACAGGACGGCTGGATCTACGGCTATCATGATCCGCGTTTTGTGGAAATTTACCGTTCGCGCAAGGGCCGCTACGGTGTGCGTTTTCTGCCATAAACAAATTAACCAAATTCATCCTTGACTTTATCTATGCTTATATTGTATATTATCTATTGTCGCTGTTTGAATATGATTACTGACGCGGGGTGGAGCAGCCCGGTAGCTCGTCGGGCTCATAACCCGAAGGCCGCAGGTTCAAATCCTGCCCCCGCAACCAATTTTATTTCATCAGACAGCACTTGTATAATACGGATATCCTAGTCCGGGCCCTTAGCTCAGTTGGTTAGAGCGGTCGGCTCATAACCGATTGGTCACAGGTTCGAGTCCTGTAGGGCCCACTTCACTAAAACCCTTACTTTGTAAGGGTTTTTTGCTGTGTTGGGGAGTGCAAATGATTGGAAGAGGACGAGCTATGAAATTGTGAAAATAAGAATTGGTCACATTTTGGTCACGGTGGCTATTCATTCAATAGGTTTTTGGCTCATTTTCATTTTTGAATCAATCAAGTCAGCAGCATCTCGCTGCATATCGGGGAGTAAATGAGAATATCTATCAAGATAAATTTGTACGCTACTGTGACCTAGACGTTCAGCGCCGATTTTTGCATTTATCCCATTATTCAATAGCATGGATGCATGTGAATGTCTAAGGTCATGGAACCGGATTTTGGGTAGCTCTGACTTTCCGGTTAAGAATGCGAACGTTTCTGTAACACGTCGAGGCTTAATTGGTTCACCATTAGCATAGCAGCACACTAGATCATGATCTTTATAGTTCTCTATCCCAATGTTTTGCTTATTATCTTCAATAATTTGTAGACGATGCTTTAGGTCAGTGATAAGCATATTACCAATAGGAATTCTGCGGGCTGAGCTTGATGTCTTGGTATCTTGGATGATAATGCCTTTGGATGGAGTCCAATTGACTGTTTGCTGGATCATCAAACTCTTCGCTTCAAAATCTATGTCACTCCATCTTAAACCCAGTACTTCACCTTTGCGCATTCCCGTGTGAATGGCTAGAGAAAAAACAATATAATGAACATGTCCTTCGGCGGTTTCAAGAAAATGCAAGCATTGTTCCATAGTCCAAGTTTTCATTTCTTTCCTACGCAGTTTTGGTGCTTCCACTTTATCAATAGGGTTAGAGACAAGCATTTCCCATTTCACGGCCTGACCAAAAGCTTTACGCAATATAGCATGGACGTGACGAACGTAATCCGAAGAATATTTCTCTAATAATCCATTGTAAAATCTGTTTATGGTCAAAGGCTTGATTTGCTGCAATTTTTGCCGACCAATAACGGGCACAATGCGGCTTCTAATAATGGATTCTTCGACATCGTAAACCGTGGATTTATACTTCTGAAGGGCATAATCTTTTAACCATATATCAAAAAAATCAGCAATGGTAAGATTGATTTCAGAAACATAGTCCCCTTTGTCAACACTGGCAAGAAGAGCTATCAATGCACGATCTGCTTCTTTTTGTGTTGCAAAGCCTCCTTTCTTTTTTTGAATTCTCTTTCCCGTCCCCTGATCCGGTGGTAGATCAACAACATAAGTCCAGGTCTTCCCTCGTTTGAATACTTTCCCTTTCATAAATTACCTCCTAGAATTAACGAAAATTTCAGATAGTTCCTATATTCATCACTCCCTTCAAAATTTTAAAAATTCAAAGCGTCGTCTATTGCCTCCATCGTTAAATACAACCGTGTTGACAGTTTGCCATGTCGCCATGCTACACGCGATAGGTTAATGGCAATAAAGCCTTTGCGATCTGGCAGGATAGAGAGATCTCCAGAAAGTATAGTTGCTGAATCATGAGACATGTATGAGGGCATATCGCAGCTTTCATAATTGCCATCAACCTCAATTTCTAACTGGTTGTCCCAGTCAAAGCCATGGGGCTGTTCGATGATCAGCGTATCCGGCCGGGAGCAATCGCCATCCCAATTGTAATAAGCACGAATAAGTAGGTTGGTGCGATTAGCGGTGTAGCTTTCTGGGGAGTCACGAATGATTTCATGAGTCGCAGCAGCTGATTCAATAGCGGATAAAAATTCTCCTTGCTTAATACGATCTTCAATTTGTTCATAGCGTTTTTTTGCAAAATTTAACGGGACATTGAATTCCCGGGATATGTACCCTATCGCTTCACTTCTCACGGATGACAAACTTAACCTTTCTAGCATAAAGAAAGGGATTGCGGCGTAAAAAACAAAACGGTCCGCTTCACTTTCCTGCGCTTTAGTAAATAGCTCGGGCATTATTGTCTGATTTCCAGCATGGCGGAGCATATGACATAGCTCATGAAGGAATTCAAGACGCTGTTGATCTTCTGCAAGACGGTTATCTAGGAATATGGTGTACACGCCAGGGGAAACCTCAATTCCTTTGCTTTTTTTATTATGGTAATGGACCCACACATTGAATTTTGCTGCCAATGATTCAACAGATAAATGCGCAGGTTTGGTAATCCTATGCATTTTGTACAATTCGTTTATCTTTTGTTCGAGTGGGGGGGTCTTGTAATTCATAATCATGTTGTTCACCTCTAAATGGGATCGTATGTTCTTATTAAGACTAAAAAGAAAAGCCATTTCTGGCTAGTAGTATCCAATCAGCTCTCGCCTTGGATATCACCAGGCTTTCGGCCTTTTTCCTTTTCCTGCAGTATTCTAAAAATTTCTCGCATTTCTTCCCGGCGTTCTTCGGGTGCAGATAGATAGTCACGGAAAAATATTCCATGTTCGGGATTGTTAATAAATTCTTCGTAAGTAAGTGATTTTTCTTCATTATCCTCACTTGAAGTATTGTCCTCTGGTGCGAAACCGGCCAACAGTAACAGTTCATTGATATTAGAACCTTCAAGTGCGTTAGCGATGTTGATAATTTTGTCTCTTGAGGCTTGATATCTATTATTTTCTATTGAACTGATGAAAGAATAACTGACCTTTGATTTCTTTTCGAGATCTCTTAAAGATAAATCGTTTTTTAAGCGAAGCTCTTTAATTTTCTTCCCAAGCAGAAGAGTGTTTTTCATTTATCATCACCTAATCAGATATTAAACGTTTTGTAATACAAAACACAACACATAACCAAAAGATGTTCTTAATTTCAAAACATGTGTTGACAAACAAAACACTTAGGATTATTATTTGTTTAGAAATACAAAACAGAGGGCGAGGTGATGCACATGAGTAAGGTATTAGGCAACAATATCGCGCTAATCCGTAAGGAATCGAAGATAACACAACAAGAACTAGCCGATTCTATAGGAATGGAGCGTACATCTTTGTCACAAATAGAGACTGGAGCATATAACCCTAGTGCTGAAACTATGAAAAAAATATCCGATGCTCTAAAGCGTCCGTTAGGAGATATTTTTTTTAATCCTGATGTGTTGAAATTCGAAACAAAATTACTTCCTCTAAGAATTGAACAATCATTAGCTAATGAGGTGGTCTGATCATGGCAAAGGCATTAAAAACACCTTTAACATTCGCAGAGGCTCTTCGCTTGGCTGCTGATTTGGCAGAACAGAATGAAAAGCTAGAACGGCAACTCGCAGAACTTCGGCTGAATGGGGAATATCCTGAAGTGCTTCGACCAGCACATATTCAGAAACTCCTTAGGCTCAGCCCTCCGAAGGTAAATGAGCTTACCAATCATCCGACATTCCCACACTTAAATCGCAACCGCCGAAAGGGCGAGGCCGTTACCGTCCTTAAATCTGATCTTTACCAATGGCTTAAGACCGAGAGATATGAGTAAGAAAAAGCCGCCGTACAATGCGGCGGCCGGGAATGGTGGGCAAGGGGAATTGCTTGCATTAATCATACATCACGCCTCTGTCCAAAAGCATTCCCTATATTTGGACAAATACAGGAGGAATTGATATGGCAATTGGACATTTTCCTGGAGCGCTAAAGGAAGTTATGCAGCGCAAGGGTGTGACGTTGGCTAAAGCTGGTCAAGCCGCACATGTAGACGGGTCACAGATCGGCAAAATTGTTAATGGTAGCCGCAAAGCATCCAAACAGGTGATGCAGGCAGCAGCGACTTATTATGATGATGCTCAATTATTATTGGCTGCGGCAGCTGAGGTAACCGGGGGCGCTTCGGTCCCCTGGCTCAATAACGCTGATCTTCATCCAAGTTCTACACATATCAAAACTATTGAAGAGATTCAGGAAGCTTTGCAGGCACTACTTACCCTACCGATCACGAAGAGCCTAGACCAATTAAAGGCCGGGGACAGGGATGTTATCAAAAACGGCATCATGGAACAGCTTGAGGCAATAACGGCACTAACTCATAATGCCGCCGCCCTGTGCCGCAAGTATGAATTTTCGTACATAGCGCTTTGGTCAGAGCATCGCGCCGAATTAAAGCTTAAAAATTACATGAAATGAGGTAGAGGGATGGAAAGAACAGCGTTGATTGCCGAAGCCATTGAGGCCGGGCAGATTGCGAAGCACAACTTGAAGGTAATTCAGAAAAATCCAGAGGCTGTAAAACATGGAGAATTTCAATCCATTGAAGATTATCTAATGATGGTCATTCGCGTAGCAGAAAATGAAAAAGCCCGCCTGGCAGGGCGGACTCCGTTGAGAACCCATCTAAAGAGCCTCGTTGTGTCCATTTTTACCGTAGATCGTGCCGAGCGCAAGGGGGACAAGGGATATGTCGGATTATGAACGTTATTATAACTCTTACTTTGAAATTTTTACGAGGGAAAAGGAGAGTCGTGAAGATTTATGGTATGCGTCTTGTTACTGCGGCAAGCTTTTGGCTTCTTTTCTCCGCAATATTTTAATTAAAAATTATGATTCTGAATCTGAAAAGTTCGAACAGATCAAGGCTTTGAATGATGCATATCAAAAAACATTCCCGCCTGATGAGGCCTGAGGGATACAGGCCGAAACCCCGCAAGGGGTCGCGGATATCCGCCGCAGCTGCATCGTGCAGCGTCGAACCTTAGAAGTAACCTTCCTCCGGTTTGGCGTTGCACGATGCAGCTGACGCAATAATCTTATGAAAGGGGAATGGCATTATGATACCTGAACATTTATTTCAGGATCGTTACTGGCGGGGGCTGCTTCATATTTTCACGAATCATAACAAGCTTAAGCAATTCTTATCCAATCCGGATTATTTTGATTTTGAAGAACTGTCTTTGCATGTAGAAGCTTTGTTGAAAGCATCGAAGGGTTGGAGTCCATGCGAAAAATTCATGTTGGAAGTTGCGCTACACCTTTTTAACGGCATCAACAAAATAGATCTTTCACAGGCTGACCGCTTAGACAACAAGAGCACTGAAATCCTGCGTGAAGCCTTGCTGCTTCGCCTTGATAGGTAAAGGGGCGCAATATGCTTGTATTCAAAGGTGACACGGTGCGGACAAGCTGCGGCCTGTATGGTGAGGTACTGGATACATGGGGCATCGCCCGCCCATGGGCAAAGCTCCGAAAGGAAGACGGAGAATTAGCATTCTTTCTCCGCACGGATGTAACGGAGATTGTGAAACGCCCGCCTGTAAAGAAGGGCAAACGATGATGATACAGCAGAGGTGAGCTTATGCCAGCAGATAGCTTTCCTTTTCCGATCTTCTCCGGGCTGTTTTCGCCGCAGCATTACAACAACATAGGCAGCGCGATATGGCTATTTGCTTGGTGCATCAGCTCCACGACTAAGGAAGTCGAAGAGGACGGAACTGTCTGGGGGCTTGTCCTCGGTGGGAAGCCGATGAAGCTATCTGAGATCGGCGGAAACTTTGGGGTTACCGACAAGAGCATCAGCAGATGGATAAGTGACCTGCAGGAGCACGGTTACCTCCATATCACCAGAGCGCCCCGGGGTTTGATCATAAGGGTTAGGAAATCCAAGAAAGACCTTCTGAAGCGATCAGATAAACGTGTTCCTACATTAAAAAGTGATCAGACAATTGTGTCCGATCAGAACGAAAGTGATCAGACAGGAATGTCCGATCAGGACGACAGAGATCAGACATATTTGTCCGTTCACACGGATGGTGATCAGACATTTCTGTCCGTTCAGTACGATAGTGATCAGACATATATGTCCGATCAAAGGCCGGGTTTAGGTAGTGATCAGACAAAAATGTCCGATGCAAAAGATATTACTATTACTACTACTATTACTAACTTAGAAAAAGAGTGGTGGGAAGAAGAACCAAACCAAACCCCGCCAGAAAATGACATGTTCGTCCTGATGAAAGCTTACTGCGTTTTACACGGCCGATCAGATATACATGTTTCCCCGAAAGAACGTGAAGCCATGGGTAAGATGGTCACCGGAGGGATTCCTATCCCTTTTACCATCCGAACTATGGAAACCATGTACAGGGAAAAACAGGCGCGTGAGGGCGAAGACTTTGAACAGGCTAATAGCTTCGCTTACTACACAGGCGGCATCAAGAAAGCCTGGAAGAATACCCAAACTGTCAGCAAGACGGACGGCAAGCCTGGTAGTCAGCCGGGAGCTAAGGCAGCTCCATCAGAGCCGCCGCGCAAAACGAAGCAGCAGCAGGAAATGGAAGACCTGCAACGTCGCATGAAGGAGGCCGAAGACCTTGAAAAGAGCGCAAGTGATACAACTCCTGATAGAACTCAAACGGGAGTATACGCACCAGATAGACACCAGCGACCAGGAAGTTACCCGGCTTTACGAAGCGCTGAAAGACTTCCCGTTTGATAAAGCCATCGAAAACGTCCGGCATCATATTTTAACAAATTCATGGGCACCCAAAATCGCCCAGATACGTGCTGGGCACGGTGATATGACTGAGGATATGCGAAGCAAAATAGAGGCCGCGCATGTACTGGCTGAGAGACAAAATAATCGCGCAGAAGTGGCGCTGCCGCCTGCGGGCTGGAAGGAGGCACTATATGCAAAGCTTGGAAGAGATTCGAGAATTACCGAATAGCCCGGCTGCGGAAGCTGCGGTTCTGGGGGCGGTCCTCATGGACAAAACGGGGGATGCGGTAGAGTTGGCGTCCGCTCTTCAGCCTGAATCATTCTTAAACCCTGTGCATCAGGAGATATTCCGGTCCATCGTCACTTTACATCGGGGCGGTGATCCTATTGAATTTCCGGCGATGGCGAATGAGTTGCAGAGCCGAAAGCAATTGGACAAGATTGGCGGGACAAGCTATTTACTCAAACTGGCTCATTCGGTGCCATCGGCGGCAGAGATTGGGTATTACATCGGTATTCTGGAGGACAAGCACACGCTGCGCAAGGCGATCTATGCCGCCGAACGCCAGATGCGGCAGGCGTATGAAAGCGACGACGCCGGACTCGTGGTTAGTACCATGCTCAACGAAGCGTCGGCCTTATCGGATCAGGCTTCATCCGACGATGATTTCCAGCCCATCAATAAGGTGATGATGCAGGTCATTGATACGACGGAGGAACGTTGTACAAACGTCAAAAATGGCATTACAACGGGACTTTATTCCGGGTACACCGATTTAGACGCTATGCTTGCAGGCTTCCAAAACGGCGATTTCATTGTTGTTGCAGCCCGTCCTTCTGTTGGGAAAACAGCATTCGCCCTGAACATCGCGCAGAATGTCGCAGTCCGAACGAAGAAGACGGTTGCTATCTTCAGCTTGGAAATGTCCGCGCCTCAACTTGTGCAGCGCATGATAAGCGCTGAGGGTAATCTGGATTCCAATGCCATGCGGACCGGGGAAATGAAAGGGCATGACTGGGACAAAATGGCTGGGGCTGTTTCCATTCTAGGTGGGGCAAACATCTTCATCGCTGATCCGGCTGTAATCACTGTTCAGGAGATACGCGCGCGCTGCCGTCGCCTAAAGAAGAGTCATGGCCTGGGTATGATAGTGATTGATTATCTGCAATTGATTCAAGGCCGGGGTAAGTCGGGGGAGAACCGTCAACAAGAGGTTTCCGAAATATCCCGTACCCTGAAGCAGATTGCTCGGGAACTTGACGTTCCTGTCATTGCTTTGTCCCAGCTCAGCCGGGGCGTTGAGCAGCGCCAGGACAAACGACCGATGATGAGCGATCTTCGGGAATCGGGAGCCATAGAACAGGATGCGGATGTTGTGGCGTTCCTTTACCGGGATGATTACTACAACCAGGATACAGAGAAAAAGAACATAATCGAAATTATCATTTCTAAGCAGCGTAATGGCCCGGTGGGTACGGTGGAACTAGTATTCCTGAAGCAATTCAATAAATTTGTTAATTATGAGAGGGTACATGCGGCGTCATGACCAAAGGAGGGAATCCAAGTGGACGGGTTGATTATTAAAGCGAAATGGGCGGACTTGATTCTATCTGGAGGAAAGACATGGGAAATAAGAGGCAGTCGGACGTCGAAGCGCGGGAGCATTGGAATTATTAAGAGTGGCACGGGCAAGGTGTTCGGTACGGTTGAGCTACTAGGATGCATTCCCCTTACAATGTTCGTCTGGGATGCCAACCAGGACAAGCACCTTGTTCCCTACGCAGATATCAATTATAAAACCCCGTATGCATGGGTAATGGGAAATCCGGTTATCTTCCCGGAACCGATTCCTTACATTCACCCGCAAGGCGCGGTCATTTGGGTCAAGCTGCCGGAGGGAGGCTGCTATGAGCATTCATCCGCAGGCGCTGAATATGATCAATATGGCATTGGGCAAGGTGGTCCGCAAGGGGAGAAAGGCTGAACGATTTCAATTGTATGTGTGGCCCTATTCCGAGTTGGCAAAGTACCAGACGATAAAAACGGCGTTTGGAGATATACGGATTCGCCCGGATGAATACCTGTCAAAAGGCTATTCCTACATCCGGGAAGATTGGGGCGGCGGGCAAATAGGTTTTGCCTGGGTCTGCTATCCAAAGACGGCGAACATATTTGAGAATAGAAAAGATCAGAAACATGCCTGATGAAGATTAGACTTATAAGGCGTATCAAGGGAGGTCATGGTTATGAATCTACCAGAAGAGATTGCTGGTTTAGTAGAATCTGGAGCAATTTTCTACTGTTCTCATTCAGGTGGTAAGGATTCGCAAGCAATGTATGCCTTGCTCCAGGGCTTCATTCCAAATGATCAATTGGTTGTGGTTCATGCAGACCTGGGTGAAGTTGAGTGGACGGGCGTTCAAAACCATATTACTTCTAATACCCGGCATCCTGTAAATGTAGTCAGAGCGATTAAGCATAACGGTGAGGTGAAGACGCTGCTTGGCATGGTTGAGGATCGGGGGAAATGGCCTTCTTCATCATGCAGACAGTGCACCAGTGACCTGAAACGCGGGCCGATATTTAAGTTTATCCGAAATGACCTTAAACAACGTGGTGCTTCCATAGCGGTGAATTGCATGGGCATCCGGGCAGAGGAGTCCTCAGCCAGAGCTAAGAAACAGCCGTTCCAATATAACGTTTCCGAGAGTTGCCGGAGCCGAGACGTATACAACTGGATGCCGATTTTTGATTTAACTACTGAGCAGGTATTTCAAGTAATTGGAGATGCTGGGCAGGAACCGTTCTGGGCATACGCTGACGGAAATGAGCGTCTGAGCTGTGTGTTCTGCATCATGGGTTCAGTCAATGACCTCCGACATGGAGCCATCTGCAACCCAGACTTATACCGCAGGTATGTTGATCTGGAGAAACAAATTGGACACACCATGTTTATGAAGGGGAAACAGCCGATCAGCCTGGAGGATCATATAGGGATCAAGATTGATTAGAGGAGATGTGTTTCATGGAAGAAGAGAAATGTCCACAATGTGGAAATGAAAACCTGAAGGTTTATGAGCAAATAGCAGTCGGAAGAATCAGATCTGTTAAAACTGGCAAGGTGCTGAAGATTGAAGGATTTCTTGAAACGACATGCTGGAACTATTTTTGTAAATGTGGCTGGGTCGGGGAGATTCTAACCACGTAATGCGCAGTACGAGAGTGTAGCGAAGGAGTGAACATTGGAATGCTGAAAGCCAAGAGGAAATATGTTCGTGTCTGCAAGCAATGTGGAGGTGCAAAAGAGTACATCCTGCTTCAGACGTTTCAAGGAAAAGAGTATGCTACACCTGTGCGCTGCACGTACTGTGATGATAATGGAAATAATTATGACAATCGCAAGGTAAATGCACAAAAAAAGACCCCTTAATCCTTGGCCGGTCCCGGGGGTCAATAAACGGTAAATTATACCTCAAACCCATTATAGCATAAAGGGGCGAGGGGAATGGCAATGGTATTGGAACAAGGGGAATTGTTTCCAAGTGCGACCGAATTTGATATCGAAATTACAAAAGTTTTGCTTCGCAAATATCCCAAAATGGCAATTACCGTCAATGGATTAAAGTTAAGAGGTTCGCTTTCCCCTAAAGAGAAATCTACACTTAAAAAGTGGGACCCCATAATTGAAAATATTGAGTTGGCGATTCATGCCATTTTGGACTTAGAAATTAAAGAGATCATGGAATACCGGTTCATTGACCGAAACCCACGTAAAGCAGCATTAATAAAATGGTCCATTTTCTCGGAGCGATCATTTGATAGGAAGATCCAGGAAGGGACAGAATCAGTAGCCGGTACCCTTAAAATGCTCGGCATTATCTAAAACGTGTCTGTAATCTGTCTGTAAAGCGTCTGTTTTAGGTCAGTTTAACGTCAGCAAAGCGTCTGTATTTTGGATTTACAGTAGGGACATAGGGAAGAAGTTATTCCCGGGTGTCCCTGCTACCCCTTACCCCAGCAGGACTCGGCCATGCTGAATCAGTGATGAAGCACCTTTGACAAGCGCAAGACGCAAAGGGAGTGGAGCTGTAGCACAAGTAGCAAGTAGGTGTTCGCGGCGGTATGGATGCGGGGAATGAGAGTTCATAATGCTCTCAACGCGCTCCACCCGGGCGCGATAGGCGCATAGGGGATATGTTACGGCATTGCCGTCCGTCACCATGCAAATACGGGATTATGTACAATGTGAACATTCGAAGTCGCCCTATTATAGGGCGGCTTTTTATATTGGGGGAAAAGCAATGAAAGAGATAAGGAGGCTTAGAGAACCGCCAGAACCGAAGCAGCCGGTTAATTGCAAGGGTTGTATCTGGGGGAAGTGGGAAGCAGCTGCTCAGTTCTGTTCCAAACCGTCAGGCTGTATTAAGGTGGACGGTGAGAGCAAATGAACTTTGTTCAGCCGATTCGCGATCAAGAGACGATTGATAATATTAAGGGATTCTTTCGGAAGGAATTTGGCAAACAGGGTGAACGAAATTGCATGATGTTTGTCTTGGGCATTAACACGGGGTTGCGGATTCAGGATATTTTGAAGTTCCGCAAACGGGATGTTATCGGGGATCAGATCGTTATGAACGAAATGAAGACCGGAAAGAGGAAGATTATTCAGATCAACCCAACCCTTAAGCGTGAACTTAAAAAGTATACGGCTGACATGGACATGGATGATTACTTGTTCCCTTCTCGGCAAGGTGGAAAGAATAGACCCATCAAGCGCGATATGGCGTACAAGATCATGCGGAAAGCGGCGGATGAATTTGACCTTGTGGACATCGGTACTCACACCTTACGGAAGACGTTCGGCTATCATATGTATCAAAAGACGAAGGACATTACACTTGTGAAACGTCTGCTGAACCATTCGAATGAGAGTATCACCATGGGTTACATTGGTATGGATCAAGATATGATGAACACGGCTATGAATCGTTTTGGCCTATAAGTTATTCATATTTAGCGAGTGTATAACTGATGCTGGAGAGGTGTTCATAAACCCTTATGTATCAAGGGATCGCAGCCGCCAATCGAGTTATGCAGAATAATAAGATATGAGGAACTGCCTTTTTATTCAAAGTATGCAGTTTTAGCCTCATTCGGTGGTTGTTATGAATTGAATAGCAGCAGAAAGAGCCCTTTTCTAATAAGGGTTATTTGGCGTTGCACGCTTAAAAAAGCCGATGAATATTTATACATTGACCATTTGGGGAGGTTGAATACATGCCGTGGTGGATTTATTGGCTGCTGTTCAACGCTTCTTTCGTGTTGATGATGTGGCAATCGAACAGGAAAGGGTGAAGACAATGTACCAAAAGACAGTTAAAACAATAGGAGCAGTTCACAAGACTATGGAGGCGCTGGACTCTCTGGATAAGGAGTACAACATCACCAAGACGATAAAACAGCCCGTGCCAAGGATTGGTGATAAGGACGGTATACGCCATCCTCCAGTAATAGAGTGGACAATAACAGAAGTAGACGAGCAGGAAGGCACGAAGAGTTACGGCGTTGGAGACCTGACCATTAACGTGAATATGGTCTCTAATATAGAGGACTTCTCCGAAAGGTTCACCAAGGAATTTGAGAAGGTGATAGCTGGCGTAGAGTCAATGATGAGCCGCCCACTCTCTGACTACGTATCTGTAGGGATAAGTGCAGGCGATGCCGAGCAGACCTAAACGCCCGTGTAATAAGGCCGGATGCCGTGAGCTGGTCAGCAACGGCGGTTATTGTGACAAGCATAGACAGCAGCGAGAGCAGCACAGAGGAACGTCAGCGAGTCGAGGCTATGGACACAAGTGGAAGAAGGAACGACTGGAGTACCTGAAGCTGCACCCGCTGTGCGTGGTCTGTAAGGCTTCAGGTGTGGCAGGGGCTGCTACTGTAGTGGATCATATCATTCCGCACAAGGGTGACGATAAGCTGTTCTGGCGTCGTAGTAACTGGCAGCCGCTTTGTGCTTCCCATCACAGCCAGAAGACGGCCAAAGAAGACGGCGGATTTGGAAATAAAATTGTTTTTTAATTTTTAAAATATTTTTTTTAAATTATTTTTAAAATATTTTCTTCTGAAAAATATTTTAGACCCGGGGGGCCCCCAAAAAAACTTTTTTTACCCCCCCTAAGAGACCGCATCGGACTCTCGTATTAATTTTTTTCGTTTTTTGAAACTTTTTAGAAATTGGAGGTGCGCCCTCATGGCAGGGAGAAACGCCAAGCCGGTTGCTCTGCACATTGCAGAGGGCAACCCTAATCGTTTGACCAAGGAGGAAATTAAACAGCGGACGGAGTCCGAATTGAAGCTTGGAAAAAATGATTTGAAAAAATTAAAAAAGCCAAAGTACATTTCTCAAGACAAAGTTGCGAATAAGCTTTGGGGCGAATTGATTAAAGAGTACCAAGAGTCCGCTAATCAGGGAGTTTCATTATTAAGCAGTACGGATGTGGGGACATTTGCTCTTTACTGTAAGACCTACAGCGAATATGAGAACCTTCTGGACCAATATCAAAAGCTGGAGAACATCGTCATTGACGAACACATCCTGGATGAATATATCGGAGAAGCGGAAGCGGCGCTGGACGTCAATTTAAAGGCGCTTCAATATCTTTCGCAATTAGCCAGCCTGGAAGGGATTCTGAAGGTGGAAACGGCCATCAATAAAAAGGTCGATATGCTGCTGAAATTGCAGGACCGGCTATTCCTTAATCCGCTGGCTAAGGTGAAGAACGTAACGATTCCCAAAAAAGAGGACAAGAAGTCCGCGATGGCTCAATTTATGAGCCGGAGAGCTGGCGGCAGCCATGGCACATGATAAACAGCGGGCGCTTGAACCCATTGAGTTCATTCAGATGCTGCATGCGGTTGATGATTTCTATGGACAGCCGTTTATCCTGCTGGACTGGCAGCATGAAATTCTGTGGAATGTGTATGGGACCGTAACGGAGCGGGGATACCGGCAATACAAATATGCTTATTTGGAAGTCCCGAAGAAAAACGGGAAAACCAGTCTGATTGCTGCCGTGGGTTTATATCATTTGGTTTGCGATCCGCCGGGCGGACAGATTTACTGCTGCGCGGCAGATAAGGAACAGGCGAAGCTCGTTTATAAAGCAGCTGCCGCTATGATTGAACAGGAGCCGGAATTTGAAGGCATCCTAAAGGTGCTAGACAGCTCCAAGGAAATTAAAAATCTGATTACTGGCACCGTCATGAAAGTGTTGTCGGCGGAAGCATACACCAAGCACGGCATTAACCCGACGGTTGTTATCTTCGATGAGCTTCACGCTCAGCCGAACCGTGATTTGTGGGATGTTATGACCTTTGGTTCAGGAGCTGCCCGTAAAGAACCGCTGTGGTGGGTGATTACCACGGCCGGTGACGATCCAGATCGGGGCTCTATCGGCTGGGAGCAGCATGAATATGCCAAGCAGATCCGTGACGGGGTGAAGATTGACCCATCATGGTATGTCAAAATATATGGCATACCGGAGGATGGAGAAGACGAAAACGGCCAGGAGATTGATATTTACGATGAAAATCTATGGTACCAGGTGAATCCAAGCCTTGGGCATACCATAGACATAGATGCTGTAAGGCAGGAGGCGCTAACCGCTCGGAACAAGGAGTCGGCGGAGCGCCTTTTTCGTTGGCTGCGACTCAATCAATGGATCAGCCTGAAGCGGACCGGCTGGCAGCCCCTGACCTTGTGGGACAAGACGGCGGGCAAGTGGGGATTATCGGAGCTGGTGGGCAAACGCTGCTATCCGGGCGTTGACTTATCCAGCACCACGGATATTACGGCTGCTTGCTACCTGTTTCCACCGCAGGAAGGAATTCCAGACTGGCGGGTGATTTTTGATGCCTGGATTCCGGAAGATAACATGCGGGAGCGGGTCAAGCGGGATAAGGTTCCATATGATCGCTGGGTTGATCAGAAATTTATGCTCACTACGCCCGGGGATGTGGTGGATTATGACTTTGTGGAAGCCCGGTTACTGGCATCCAACAAGCAGTATGACATCCACACGCTCGGAACGGACCCATGGAATAGCCGAATGCTAACTCAGCACTTAATGCGGGAAGGCATGGAGGTTGTAGAAATCGCCCAGGACATGAAGAACATGAGCCCGGCCATGAAGATGATTGAGCAGCTGATGAAGCGCGGACTGATGAGTCATGAAATCAATCCGGTTGCCCGCTGGTGCTGGGGGAATATCGTCGTTGCTGTGGATGGTAACGAGAACGTGAAGCCCATGAAAAATAAGTCGAAAGAACGCATTGATTTAATTGTCGCCATGATTAACGCCATGGCTACGGCCATGATGTTTGAAGAGATCAATCCTAACGTGGATGAGTTTGCCGAAGATGATTTCTTGAAAAAATTATGGGGCTGATGTTCCGAGGGGAGGGGGTGCTTGTGTGAGACAGAATTTGTTAACGCGAATGTTTGGGTTTGGTCGAGATAAAGTGGAAACACGTAGCCAGGAAGTGGGTTTAAATGACCGCAAGCTGCTGGAGTGGTTGGGTTTGGATGTGGGTCCGGGCGAAGTCAACATTAAAGGATGGAATGCCCTGAAGGTTGACACAGTATATGCCTGCATTAAGGTTTTATCCGATGCTATTTCCAAGCTGCCGCTAAAGGTGTACCAGGAGGACGATTCAGGCATCACCAAGTCAGCCAAACATTACTTGTACCGGCTACTCAAGCTGCGGCCGAATCCATACATGTCCGCTGCGGACTTTTGGAAGGCCATCGAGGCGAACCGGGCCATGGGGAACGCCTATGCCTCTATTGAATTTGATAAACGCACAGGTAGAGTCATTGGGCTATGGCCGATGGATGCCAGCAAAGTCCGGGTCATTGTGGATGATGCCGGGATCTTACCGGACCCCACACTTCGCATTGCTTCCAGCCAGACACGATTATGGTACGAGGTGGACATAGGCAACGGGCAAAAGCGCAAGCTGCTGCCGGAAGAGGTGTTGCATTTTAAAGGGAGCATTACTCTGGACGGCTTAATCGGCGTGCATACCATGGATTACTTGCGGACTTCTGCCGAGAATGCGGCTTCTGCGGGCAAGTTCATTAACAATTTTTATAAGCAAGGGCTTCAGGTCAAAGGTTTGGTGCAATACACCGGTACGCTGGACGATGGAGCCAAAAAGGTATTCAAGGATAATTTTGAAAGCATGACATCCGGACTGAAGAACAGTCACCGGGTCGCCATGATGCCTTACGGCTATCAATTCACGCCGATAGCCATCAGCATGGCCGACGCTCAGTTCTTGCAAAACACGGAACTGACGTTCAGACAGATTGCCAATGCCTTCGGCGTCAAAATGCACCAGCTGAACGATTTAGCGAAGGCCACGTACAGCAACGTGGAGCAGCAGCAGCTTGCTTTCTACAGTGATACCCAGCAATCGATTCTTACCACTTATGAACAGGAGCTCTCTTACAAATTGTTCATCGATTCGGAGCTGGACGACGGGTATTATTGCAAGTTCAATGTGGATTCTATTTTGCGCGCTGACCTGAAAACCCGGTATGAAGCCCATGCCAAAGGGATTTCGGGTGGATTTCTTACGCCCAATGAAGCACGGGCAGCGGAAGACAAGCCGCCAATGCCGGGCGGGGATCAGCTGGTGTTCAATGGAAATGTCATACCGCTGACCATGGCAGGCCAGCAATACATGAAGGGGGGTGAAGAAACTGAGCCAGAAGAAAACGAACCCGACTCCGACGAAGGAGAAGAGGGCAATGCCGGCGACATTAGAGATCCGGGAGACGGAAGCGACGGAGACGGAAGCGAGTAAGCGAACCTTGAGCGGTTCAATCAAGTATGACTCCGAGTCTCACGTTATGCGAGATTGGTATGGTGACGACTTTGTAGAAGTGATTGCCCCGGGTGCTTTCACGGAGTTTATGCGTGAGAGTAACACCGTATCCCTTTGGTGCCATAGTACTGATCAGATCCTAGGGAATACCCGATCAAACACTTTGCGATTATTTGACGGTCAAACAGAGTTGCGCTTTGAACTGGACCTTCCAAATAGCACTTGGGGAAATGATGCTTATGAAAGTATTCGCCGTGGTGATGTGGACGGTATTTCCTTCGGTTTTAACGTTCGGACCAACGGAGACCGGTGGTCTAAAATTGAGCGTGATGGAAAAACACTCTATCGACGCACTGTTTTAAATGCTACATTGCCAGAAATTTCACCGACACCGTTCGCTGCTTATCCTGAAAATGAAGTTTCTGTTCGATCCTTGGAGGATTTCAAAGCCAACGAACAGCGGGCTTCCGATCAGGTGTTAAAACAGAAAATGTTGATTGAACTGGAGCTGATTTGATCGGCTCTTTTTGTTTGGCCAAAAACCATTATACGGAGGGTTACAACCTATGAATAAAGAATTGCGTGAGCTGCTGGCGAAGCTAGAGCAGCGTAAAACGGAAGTGCGCTCTTTCCTGGCGCAGGATAAGACGAAAGAAGCAGAGGATTTAATGAACGAAGTCCGTTCCTTGCAAGCGAAGGCGAAGATGCTGCAGGAGCTGGAGAATGAGGAACGCGATATTCTGGGCGGTGGTGAGGAATTGGGTGGCCGCGCTACAGGCATGGAGAAGCGCGAGGATGCCGAACTCGAGAAGGAGTATCAAGGTATCTTCTTACGGGGCCTTCGTCGTCAAGGGGTAACGGCGGATATGCGGAGTGTGGTTAAGGAATATGAACGCCGGGCTGTGATGAATGAAGGAGAGACAAACCCTGCCATTCCTGCTGGGGATTCGCATTTGTTGGTTCCGAAGGATATCCAAACAAAGATTTATACATTTATGCGTTCCTTGGATGATCTTTCACAGTATGTTGACGTCATTTCGGTAAATTCTTTGTCTGGTTCTCGAGTGATGGAGAAGATTCAGGACATGGTTCCTTTCCCGATTATTGATGAGTATGCGCCAATTCCAGAAACCGACAACCCAACCTTCCAGGATATCGACTATAAGGTTCGGAAACGTGGGGGTATCCTTCCACTCACGAATGAACTTCTGGCTGATAGCGATCAGAATTTGATTGAATATATCACAGATTGGCTGGGCCGCAAGGCGGTAGTCACACGGAATGTTCTAATCACGACGCTTGCAAAAACGCTCCCGAAGGTGGATTTAGCTAATTTTGGTGACGTCAAGCGCGTTCTCAATGTAGATTTGGACCCGGCAATTAGCCAAACGTCCATAATCATGACCAATCAAGACGGGTTTAACTGGTTGGATCAATTGGTTGATACCCAGGGACGGCCACTCTTGCAGCCGGATATCACTTCACCTACCGGCATGGTGTACAAGGGTCGCCGGATTGTCGTGGTTGCCAATCGGTATTTGCCAAGCGATACCGTAACCGGGAAAGCGCCTATCATTATTGGTAATCTCAAACAACTGATCAAGCTGTTTTCCCGTAAATTTTTCGAGTTGGCCAGCACTAAAGAAGGCGGCGACGCTTGGAGACGGGATACTACGGAGTTCCGGGCTATTATGCGGGACGATATCAAGATTTGGGACCCGGGCGCGGCTGTTTTCGGCCAATTGGATATTTCGGACGAAGCATAGGGGCAATTCGCCCCTTTTTTAAACCCATGGCCGGATGATCCGGCAGAAGGAGGCCAATTATGGCTAAAACAGCAGAAATGTATGAGGTTCTGAAGGTATTCCGGGATAAGGAGACCCAAAAGCGCTACATTGTGGGCGCTTCGTACCCCGGAAAGGACCTGGAGCGTGTCATGGAGCTGCAGGAAGCGGGCTATCTGGCGGCTGAACCGCAGGCACAGGATGCCCCGAAATCCGGCGAAAAGAAGGAGAAAGAGCCGGATGTGCAGACGTCAGAAAAGGGAAAAGCGGACGAGGTGACGCCGGATGCTGACGACGCTGGCAAAAGCTAGGCTGCTGGGCGTTGATCCGACGGGTGACCTGCAAGATGTAGAGTTGACGGCGCTGCTTATCGTGGCTTCCGCAGCGATTGAAGAGAAATGCCGCCGGACCTTCAAGCTCCAGGAGTACACCGGGCGGGTGAACGGGATGAGCGGGCAGTATTTGTATCTGCCTAACTATCCGGTTCATTCTATATCCGTGTATCAGAAGCCGGAGCACCCGTTCACGGATGTGGAGACACTGGATAACGGTGTGTTCTTCCGGCGCTGCGGCTGGCCGGGCGGGGAGCGCGGGCTGTCGGTGACCTACACCGCCGGTTACGTCCTGCCGGAAGATGCCACGGAGGAAAACCCGTCCACCCTTCCGGAAACGCTGGAATATGCTTGCGTGCTGATGGCAAAACATCTGCAGCGGGAGCCAGGAGTTGCTTCGGAGCGGGTCGGGGATATATCGGTTGCGTATGCGGCAGCAGAGGCGGACATGCCTCTGGCGGTCAAGTCTTTGATAGCCCCGCATATCCGGCCAGAATTGTGAGGTGAACCTATGGCAAGTTCAAGAGCACGGGCGCGGCGGGTCGGTGTCCAGGTCAGCGGCGAGGATAACTTGCAGCAGCTGGCCGAAATGCTGCGGCCACTTGCGGGACAGAAGGTCCGCATTGGTATGCAAGGGGACGCTGAGCTGGCTATGATTGCAGGCGTCCACGAATACGGCAGTATCAAAATGAACATTCCAGCCCGGTCTTTCATCGGCACGGGCAAGAAGAAGGGGCAAGCCGCCATTGGGAAGCTGGTCCGCGCCGGGGTGACAGAAATCGCTCACGGGCGTAAGTCGGTGGATGAGCTATTTGCCGAGATCGGCGAGACGGGGCTTGACCGGATGAAGAAGAACTTTGAACGGATCAAGCAGCCGCCATTGTCTGCCCGGTATGCAGCCCATAAGACCGGCCCCCGGAAGCTGCTGCAGCGCGAAGAGGAACTGCACGACTCCCTGACCTATGACATTGTGCCGAAGGGGGATTAAGGATGCGGAGCTTTAGATTTGCTGCCGTGGTCCGGAAGTATTTCCGGCCGTATACCCAGGTACGAGACAGCGGCGGTGCATGGGTCACAGGGAAATGGGTGCCCTCCCCACCGGAGCGTGTGCAACGGAGCGGAAGCATACAGCCGGTCAGTGCCATCCTACAGGCCACGGAGGGTGGGAATTACACCAAGACAGACCGCATGCTCTATACGACGGCTACGCACAGCACCGGGGAACGTATCGAGTACCTGGGCGTGCAGTATACCGTCGAGGAGTCGCCAGACCGTGAGTATTCCGACATCAATCAATATCTGCTGCGGAAGGTGGTCGCCAATGCTCCCGTTTGAGGATATCCGTGTTGCTATTGTAGAGGGGCTGGAGTTGGTTTCCGGCAGGCTGGTAATAGAGATGAACGGCGGCGGGGACATTCCTCCCGGCGATTTCATGACTTACAGTTTTGTAGGCGGCTTCGAGTCCTCCGGGGGCCAACCGATCATAACCCAGCAGGCCGGGCAGCAGCAGAGGCGGGAGGCTGTGACATTCACCGTCTCTTTTAACTGTTATGCCGATGATTCAGACGTTGCTATGGTCAATGCTATGCGCGCCCGTGACTGGTTCAAGGTGACGGGCCGGGAACTGCTGAAAGACACGCTGGACGTTATTGTGATCGAGATCGGGGAAATCCAGAACCGGGATATTAACATCGGTGAAGAGTGGGAGCGGCGGCAGGGTTTTGACGTTGAATTTCGGGCTACAGATCTTGTGATTACCAACCTGTCCGGCTGGATCGAGACAGCACCAATACAAAGGAGTGATTATGTTGAGCATTAGCGACGTTACAGTAACCATTGCCGTGCTTAAACCGACGCCTATCCTGGGCGGTTTCGGTAAGCCCTTGATTCTCGGGGCCAGCGCGGCAGGTAAGGATTTTAAGAATTATGCAGATATTGATGCAGTGAAGGTAGACTATACCGCCAGCACGGAGGAATACAAGGCAGCTGCCGCATTATTCGCTCAGAAAAATCCGCCAGCAGAGATTGCGATTATTTCCCGCAAGACTGGAGCAAGCCCCGTGACGCTGGCGGATCTGCTGCCGACACTGTTTCTTAAGGATTGGCATTTCCTGGTTACGACCACAACCACGGTCGAAGACTTGATTTTAATCGCCGATGCGGTAGAAGCGGACAAGACCCGTTACTTTTTGTTCCGAACCAGCAGCAAAGCCGACTTAGCGACGATCAAGGCGAAAAATTATGACCGCACGGCACCGATGTATCACACGACCATCACGAACTACCCTGATGCGGCATGGGTGGGCGCTGTTGGTAGTCTGCCGGTGGGATCGGTGGATTGGAAGGGCTGGACGCTGGTTGGCATTACGCCGTTAGACATTGACGCCACGGAGCTGAATGCTATTCGCGCGCTGGGTGCTAATACCTACGTCACCACAGCGGGGACAAATGTCACCAGTGACGGACGGTCTGTCAGCGGGGAGTTTATTGACTTCATTCATAGTCAGGACTACATCGTGTATTCGATTCAGTACGCGGTTCAGGACTTGTTTAATCAGGCGCAGGCATCCCTTACCAAAATTCCGTATGACAACCGGGGGATTGCACAGATCGAGAGCGCGGTGCGTACGGTGCTGCAGCGGGCTTACTTGCAGGGGATGATTGCTGCGAATGAGGACAACGTGCCGTTGTATAATACGACATTCCCGCCAAGATCCCAGGTGGACCCGGCGCAGGTCGCCGCCCGCAATTATCCAGATGGACAATTCGATTTTGTCATTGCTGGATCGATTCAGAAGGCCGCGATTCGCGGCACGATTAAATTTGTATAGGAGGCGTTAAGAGTGGCTGAACCAAAAACATATGATCCGATGGACGTCACCACCATTGTGGGTGGCGTCTTTTTGACGGGGTACGGCGAGGATTTGGTATCTGTCGTCAAGGACGAAGAACAGTTTACGGTGACTGTAGGTGCTCAAGGGGATGTAACCCGCAGCAAGGTGAACAATCCTTTGGGCACAATCACAGTCACTCTGCAGCGCACCAGTCCACAGGTGCCATACCTGGACGGTTTGGCGAATAGCGGGAAATTGGTTCCCGTTTCCGTTGTTTATGCTGGAACACCGAAGGAAACGAACATTTCCACACAGGCATATCTCAAGAAACCTGCGGACCGGGAATACGGGGCTGAAGCAGGCGACAAAACGTATGAGTTCCAATGTCTTGATTTGAGCATGAACTAATCTAAAATTCGAGAGGGGCCTTATTCATCATGGCAAATTTTAAACTTAAAGAAGTAACAACAAAATCCGGTAGTAAGTATACTTTGCAGTTCCCGGGTGTCCGGGCGGTCACCAAAATTACGGACCGCATTAAGAACAAACACGGCATTCCTTCCGATGAACGGTTAGCCGAAGAAATGCTTGCACATGTTGTGGTAGAACCGAAGCTGAAGCTTGATGATTTCGAATCATTTGCTGAATTGACTGAGATCATCGGGAAATCGTATGCCTTTATCACTGGGCAAGACGATGCCGACGAGCTAGAAGACGATGCCGAGGATCAGTAAGAGCGAAGCCAAACGCCGCGCGATTGAAAATTGGAGCCAGTGGCGTTTGCTGCTGTCAGATATGGGAATTACGTATTCTGATTTGCTGATCATGGATGATGAGGATCTTGCAGAGGCAAACGCGGCTTTGGATATCCATATCAAGCAGCAAAAGGATTTGAATAAGAGCAAGTCATAGGCGTCCCTCTGGGGCGTCTATTTTTGTTGCTGGAAAGGAGTGAGTGAATGGCAGGCGGCATTATAGGATCACTTATGTACGCGGTGGGGTTTAAGTTCAATAGTGCAGGAATAGATGAGGCAGACAGCAAGGTCAAGGCACTAACCAAGGGTGTAATCGGCATGGGGGCTTTGGCAGGCACAGCTATGGTCGGAATTGGTACGGCGGCACTCAGCGCAGCGTCCAATTTTGAGAGTGCTATGTCCAAGGTACAACTTACGACCGGGCAGACCACAGACCAAATGGAAGCCACGCGAGGAATCGCCATGGACCTATACAATGATAATTTTGGCGAGAATTGGGCGGACCTGGGCGGCTCTATATCTGCTGTAGCTAAAGCTACGGGGCTTACAGGCAATGCTTTGGAGTCGGCTTCCCGAGAGTCCATGTTATACGCTGACGCGTTTGACGGCGATGTTACGGAGTCCATTGCCGGGGTATCGGTCGCCATGAAAAACTTTGGAGTGACCAGTACCGAAGCTTTTAACCTGCTGACCCAAGGCCAGGAGAACGGCACAAACACACAAGGCGACATGCTTGACTCCATCAATGAGTATTCTCAGGCGTTTGCGAGCATGGGCTTCACAATGGAAGATACCATGGGATACCTTACAAATGGCTTGGCAGCCGGAGCGAGAAATACGGACCTGCTCGGTGACGCGATGAATGAGTTCAGTATCCTATCAATTGAAGCTGGAGGCACCGCAGAAGCATCTTTCCAGGCTTTGGGCTTGGACGCTAACAAAATGATGAAGACCTTTTCCAGCGGTGGGCCAGCGGCAAAGGCTGCATTTAAAGATATCGTATCCATGATTTCAGACATCGAGGACCCGGTGCAACAAAATACTGTCGGTATCGGACTGTTTGGGACAATGTTCGAGGAGCTTGGCGTGAAAGCATTCTCTGCGCTGGATGATGTGAACACCGGATTTGATCAAAGCAAGGGTTCTGCTGCCAATCTATTTAACGGCTTTACGAGCATCGGGGATTCGCTGCAGTACTTTAAACGGCATATCGAAACAGGGATATTGATCCCCATCGGGCAAAAACTGCTGCCGTATCTGAGTATGTTCGGCTCCTGGATATCCAGCCATCAATCGGAAATTGCTGCCTTTGGCGCAATGATTGGCACTGTCCTGGGCATGGCAATTGAAAAGGTGAGCGGCTGGGTGCAGGTATTAATACCCTATTTGCAGGACTTTGGTGCTCAGGCTGCGGCTCTTTGGCCGGACATTCAAAACATCGCCGGGCAGATTTACGAGGTCGGTAAAGCGATTGTGGAGTGGGAGCCATTCATTCCGATTGTCTCCGGCATTGCAGCAGCATTGTTGACCTACAAAACGATTATGTTCACGGTGTCCACGGCAACCAAGATTGCGGGATTAGCTACGCAAACCTGGGGCGGGATCACGAAGGCATTCACGGCCGTGCAGACAGCGTTTAATGCGGTCCTTGCCATGAACCCGATTATGCTTGTCGTCTTGGCGCTGGTTGGGCTGGGTGTGGCCCTGGTGGTCGCCTACAAGCGTTCCGATAAGTTCCGGGCCTTCATGGATAAGATGTGGGCGGGGATCAAGACGGCGACGATGGCCACTTTGAATTTTTTCAGAGTGACGATTCCGAAATACTTTATGATGGCCTTCAATGCAGTCACTTCATTCCTTAAAAAATGGGGGATCACGATTCTGGCCGTCTTGGGTGGACCGTTTACTATGATTGCTCTCCTAGTGTATAAAAATTGGGATAAGATCAGAGCAACCACAGTGTCCATGCTTACAGCGGTGCGGGACAAAGTTCGGGATATTTGGAACAAGATCACCGACACCATATCCGGCGCGGTAACAAACGTTAGGGGAGTGGTTAAGGGGGCCTGGAACAAGGTATTTGAGACCACCAATTCCCTCATGACTAAGGTGTGGAACAAGATCACCGGCATATGGGACCAGATTGTCAGTGGGATCAAGGGTAAGGGCGTGAGTCTTTTAACGGCGGTTACTGAAATGTGGGGCAAGGTGACGGGGTTCTTTGATGGGATCAACCTCTTCGACATTGGCGAAAACATTATCCAGGGATTAATTAATGGTGTCAGCTCTATGACTTCAACTCTCATTTCTAAAGTTGAATCAATGGGGAAAGATTTTATGAGTTCCGTAAAAAGAACATTTGGATTTAAGGCTACTGCGAATGTTTCTGTAGATACTGATGCGGTTTTAGGTGCAAAACCGGATGGGAGTCATGCCAAGGGGCTTTCCTATGTTCCATGGGATGGATATATCGGAGAACTACACAAAGGGGAACGCGTCTTAACCGCAAAGGAAAACGAAGAGTACTCCAAGTACACGCCTGAGAATGCTCCAGCGCGCACCACTAACAACACGAGCAGAGCAGAGGTGAATCCGGTGATCCATATCAATATACAGGGGCAAGCGGATAATCAGACGATCGCTAGTTTACGCGCTGCGATCCGTGAAGAAATGCAGGAAATACTGGAATCCGCATCCCGAATTATGGGAGGGGAACTGAGTGGCGCTAATTGATGGGAAATACATCACGGTAGAAGAGGAGTCTCCAGACTTCCCGGTTGTCGCTACGGAGCAGCCGGTGGAGAAGGGCATTACCCTGGTAGACCATGTACAGCCGCAGGCCCGTACCATATCCCTGTCCGGTGTGATTTCCGGCCCGGATGCTGCGAAAACCCGGGCTTATCTCATCACGGCCAAGGACAAAGGCCAGATTGTGAAGTATGTCGGACGCAATGCGTTTACCGGCATTATCACCGGATTATCAACGCCAACGAGCTACAAAACGGCGAACGGCATGACTTTTACGATGGAGCTGCGAGAGATCCGCATTGCCGCATCTTCTTATGTCGATACGCTGCCGCCTCCCATAAAGGCACAGGCCGCGCCGATTGTAAACAGTGGCACCAAGCAGACCAAGGATAAATCCAGCACAGGCAAGCCTAAAGATGGCGCTGCCGCCAAGGATAAGGACAAGGACAAGGTTGAAAAGGTCAAGTTCAAGTCCGGCAGCAAGTGGGAGGCATAATGGAATACATTGAAATTGAAAAGGATCTTATCCCGTATCGGTTTGAACTCTCCCTGGCGGAAGAAGTATTCACCTTTGAGGTTCATTACAACTCCAGTTACGATTTCTTCACGGTGGATTTAAGCCGGGATGGGGAAGTCCTGGTGTACGGGGAAAAGCTGGTTTACGGACAGACGCTCTTTTATGATGTTCAGGACAATCGATTTCCGAAGTTGCCTCTTGTCCCGTATGACCAATCCGAAAAAAGCACAGCCGTAACCTGGGAGACGCTCGGAGTGAGCGTCTTTTTGTATGTGTGGGACGGTGAGACGGATGGCTAAAACAAATTTTGGCCGGGTCGCGGAGATCATGACCGGCAACATGTCCTTTGCTTTGAGTAAGTACACCATGGAAGGCACTGTGCCATTTGACAACGATGCACTACCCAATGAATCCGAGCTGCGGCTCTGGAATCTGGCACAGACCACGATTAATAACATCAAGCGCAACGGTGTGATTATGGTTAACGCGGGCTATACCGGGGATCTCGGCCTCATTCTACATGGACGCATATCGGCGGTACGCACGCGCTGGGAGGGCGTGGACAAGGTGACGACGATCAACGTCCTGGATAGCGAGGATCTGACGAAACGCGAGGTAACCGAAATTGCCTTTGCCAAAGGGACGCTTGCCAGTGCGATCATTAAACAGATGGCCGCTTATATCGGCCTGCCGGTGGCGCAGCTCATGCTTAACCAGGATTACCGATACCAGGACGGGTATACGGCGAAGGGAAAGGTCACCGACATCATTGCGGAGGTCTGCAAGGACTGCGGCACCTCCTGCTATATCAATCAAAGCAAGCTCTATGTCCGCAACCTGCGCAGCGGCGCGGATGCGGTCTTTGCGTTGTCCCCGGCGACTGGACTGATCGGCAGCCCGGAGTACTTCGAGGATAACGGCTACAAGGGCTACAAGATTCAAGCGCAGCTGCAGCGCCGGATTACCACGGCTTCCGTGATTAATCTGACCTGCCGGGAGTGGTCCGGTAAGCTGCACGTTCGCGGCGGAAGCCATACCTTTTCAAATACCGGCGATTTCATTACAGAGGTGGAGGCGATCATGTGAGTAAAACAGACCCGGCTGGAGCGCTGGCCCATATATTGGGGAAGCATGGGGAAAGGCAGGCGGACGGCATCAACGTGGCCCTGCCCTGCAAGGTGATTTCCTTTGATCGGGTGACGCTGACAGCCTCAGTGCAGCCTTTGCTTAAATTGTTCGGAGCTGAACCGGCACAGATTATGTCTGTACCTGTCACCGGGCAGAAGGTGAAATTTGAACTGGATATCGGCAATGGCCCCCAGCCGTTTGAAACGGTCATGCGCCCGGCACTAGAGCGGGGCGACACCGTGTATGTCGTTTGTGCAGATGCAGAGATCAAAAATGCATTGTCCGGGCGAGTAGCTGTTCCGGACTCCGTGAGGCGGCACAGCCGTATGGATGCCGTCATTGTGGGGGTGCTGCCATGCTCACTCTAAAGCTTGATGATACCGGAGATATCGTGCTTGCGTCCGGACAACTACAAATGGTATCCGGTCCGGAGGAAATCGCCCAATCCTGCCGGTTAATCCTGGGCGTCCAAAAGGGTGAATGGTTTCTAAACCCGGAGCTGGGCATTGATCATAGAAAATTTTTAGGTAAAGGCGTGTCCCGCGACGAGCTGCAGGACGAAATCATGTCCGGTCTGCTCCAGGAACCGAGAGTGCAGACGGTGGATTCGATTACTTTTGAGGTGGACCGGAAGCTTCGGCGGCTTGTCATATCCTTTACCGCCACGGGTACAGATGGTGAAATCATTACAGCGGAAGGGGTGGAGATTGGTGGATGATCAAGGCTTCAAGCGGCAGCGGTTTGCGGAGTTTTTAGCTGCTGTCACGGATAAGGCCAAAAAAGTCTTTGGTGACGAATTGGACACCTCGGAAAAATCGCCTATGGGCATGATCCTGCGCCTGTTTGCTTGGCATTTGGGCTTGATGGATGAGAGGCTTGAGGATGTATACAATACCTCATCCCTTAACGCGGCAACCGGTGCAATCCTCTATAAACTTGGAGGGAACGACGGACTCTCGGTGTATAGTGAGGAATTTGCTACCGGTAGTATCACCGTAACCGGCACACCGGGTTATGAACTGCTTCCCGGGTTTCTGTTGGCTACGGAGTCCGGCGTCCGCTTTGCAACAACCAAAGAGGTTACCCTTTCCGCCGAGGGGAGCGGCACCGTTGAAATTAAGGCCGTCGCAATGGGAGAGGCAGGGAATGTACCTGCAGGGTCAATCCATATTGTTGTAAATCCCAATCCGGACATTCTGAGTATCACGAATGCCGAACAGACCCAGGATGGACGGGACAGGGAAACGGATGCGGCTTTCAGGGAACGGGTGCTGCAGCGTCGGCAGAATCCCGGGACAAGCGGCAACAAAGCCGATTACCTGAGATGGAGCCGGGAGGTTCCTGGCGTGGGAGCTTCGAAAGTATTTCCGTTGTGGGCCGGTCCGAAGACCGTAAAGGTGGTCATTGCAGATGCGGATAAACTACCTGCTTCGGTGGCGCTGGTGCAGGAGGTTCAAACTTACATCGATCCCGCCCCAGGACAGGGGGAGGGGCAAGCTCCCATTGGTGCAGTTGTAACGGTGGCCGCAGCGGTTGCCAAGACGATCCATATATCGGCAATGGTGGTATTGGCAGCTGGATACACTTTGCAATCTGTGCTGAATTCCTTCGAACAGAAGGTCGAGGATTGGCGGGGAAATGCCGCCTTTGGTGTGACCTATGTCAGCCATGCGGTAGTTGGGGCGCTGCTGCTCGGGACAGAGGGAGTCATTGATTACTCCGCGCTTACCTTAAACGGCGGCACGGGCAATGTTCCGTTGGGCGCTGAAGAAGTGCCACTAATCGGGACCGTGGAACTGGAGGTGTAGCAGGTGGCTTATCCGGACAGCATTGATAGGTTTTACGATAAATTGAACAAGAGCGGGACCAGAAATCCGTATGTGATCGAAGAGCGGGTTGCACTATCCGCAGGCAGTTATACCGGCGAGCTGCAGCATGACAATATCAATAATCCATCCATTCGGGTATTCACCGGGTCACGCTTTACTGGGGACGAAATCACAAATTGGACATTATCCGTGCCGAGCGCCACACCGTGGCGCCGGTCCATCAAGATATTTGCCAGCGTGGCGGAAGTCTATGTGACGTATGAGACGCCGGGCGACACCGTGGAGGCCGATGATATTAACGCTGTACAGGCATCCGTCACGGCCACGCAAACCGAGCTGGAGCGGTATAAGACAAACGGACGGATAGACGGCGGATCATTTACGAGAGGGGTGTAACATGTCGCAGACCATACAGATTAAGCGCGGCACAAAGGCGCAGCTTGCTACATTTGGAGCGCTGTTAGCCGGGGAAATGGGCTTTTGCACAGACACGAAGGAAATCTACATCGGGGACGGCACATCGAATTCAATGGTTGGCCGGGCGCTCTCCGGCACAGAAGCATCCCGGCCAGTTGCGGCTTCTGCCGGACGGCTGTATTACATTACGAGCGGCTCCAATGTGGGCTATATGTATTTTGACAGCGGATCAGCTTGGATACGTGTAAACGTGCTATCGCTGGCCGATCTAACCGGCACGATTGATAATGTGGCTGATGGTGCTACCTATGGCAAGGTGCTTAAGGCGGACATCACCGCAGGTCATCCGAATAAGGTGTCGGACGGCACCAATACGAAGACAGCGGCTGAAATCAAGACACATATTGATGATGTGACAAAACACCGCCTCATTAATGATACGGGGATAGCAATCACGGATTTGTGGTCCGCCCAAAAGATCAAAAATGAGATCGAGCTTGCCAAGCATAATATTGAGCCGCAGGCATCCGTGAAGGATCAGAACATCACGGCTCCACCCGTAAGTCCAGCAGAGGCGGACCGCTACATTATTCCTGCAGGCGCTTCCGGAGCCTGGGCCGGGAAAACCAGTCAGATTGCGGAGTATACTTCCGGTGCTTGGGTGTATTATGTTCCCGCCGTCGGCTGGACGGCCTATGTGGATGATGAGCAGAAAATTTACAGCTGGAACGGAACCGCCTGGGTACGGACGGGCGGGGCGCTACAGACTGTTACCGCTGGCAATGGACTTACGGGCGGCGGGCAAGCGGATACCGTAACGCTTACCGTGGGAGCCGGAAACGGGATTGTGGTAGGGGCTACAAGCGTAGCAGCAAAGCCGGGCAAGGGTATCCTGGTGAATGCGACAGGGATCGAAGCCAATATCGACGGTGACAGTCTTGTCTATGATGCAGCAAATGGTAATCGACTCACGGTAGCGGCCATTGATGGCGGTACATTTTAGGGGGCTGGAGCTATGGCAAGAGAAGTATTAATACAGATCCGGCGCGGCCTGGAATCTGCTATAGGCACCCTTGCTGTCGGGGAGCTGGGGTATTGTACGGACACCAGCAAGCTCTATATCGGCACTGCCGCCTCGGGCAATGTGCTCCTGGTAGCCGCGCAGACGTCGGGGGATATGCTGAAAAGCATCTACGACACGAATAATGACGGCAAGGTGGATTATGCCGCGAATGCGGATGCTGTACCATGGACTGGCGTTTCCGGTAAGCCGCCCACCTTCCCGCCTGCCGCGCACACGCATACTGAATACATGAGTAAAGGTCCTCTGACCTGGAACCTGCTCAGGGGGGTGTGATAGATGGCCTACGGGGACTCACTGTATAGCACGTTGCTGTATACAGGTAGTGCGGATTCCGCCGATCCGGAACCAGGATGGATACCGGATATTAGTAAGCAATTGCCGGATGTTTACAATAAGCAGGATAAGCTCCGGCAGCTATTAGATATTTTGTCTGAGCAAATAGGGGTATCGAATCAACGAGCAGAAGAGACAAGGCAGCAAAATTGGGTAGACACTGCTACATGGAGCTTATCCCGCTGGGAAGCTGAACTCGGCTTATCTATAGATCCTTCGAAATCACTCCTTGCCCGCCGTGAAATCATCAAGGCGAAGCTGCGCGGCATCGGAACAACAACGCCGCAAATGATCCAGCGAACAGCTTCCGCATTTTCTGGCGGTGAAGTGTCGGTAGAAGAGGTTCCGGACGAATATAAATTTATCGTGCGGTTTATCGGTGTTTTGGGCATCCCGCCGAATATGGCCGGACTGATTCAGATCCTGGAGGAAATAAAGCCAGCGCACCTTGACTATGAGTTCGCCTATACTTACACGTTCTGGGAATCGGTGAAATCATTGTTGTGGGCAGCGGCGAAGCTGAAAACATGGAATGAGTTAAGAACATACGGATAGGAGGAACAGCATGAAGACAACAAGTAATTTAGGACTAAAGAAACCCGAAGGCACGGATTTGGTGGATATTGACGACCTTAACGATAATGCCGACTTATTAGACACATCGGTGAAATCTCTCCAGGATCATGCCGCCGATGCAGTCAAACATATCACGGCTGCGGAGCGGACCGCATGGAATGCCAAGGCATCGACAGCAGCCGCAACCTCCGGAGCTGCTGGCCTTATGTCGGCTGGAGATAAATCCAAACTGGATGGCGTTGCGGCCGGGGCAAATGCTTACGTCCACCCCGCCACACATCCACCGGGGATCATTACGCAAGATGCTTCAAACCGTTTTGTCAGCGATACGGAAAAGTCTACCTGGAATGCCAAGGCATCGACAGCAACCGCAACCTCCGGAGCTGCTGGCCTTATGTCGGCTGGAGATAAGTCCAAGCTGGACGGCGTTGCAGCTGGGGCAAATGTGGTAGCCAATTCGGCCACTAACGGAGTAATCACCATCAATGGCACGAACGCCACGGTATACACACACCCTAATCATACAGGTGATGTAACCAGTACAGGGGATGGCGTAACGGCGATTGCACCTGGGGTAATTGTGAATGCGGATGTTAATGCCGCTGCGGCGATTGATGCGACCAAGATCGGAACAGGCGTTGTGTCTAATGCGGAGTTCGGGTATTTGGATGGGGTGACCTCGGGGATTCAGGGGCAGCTGAATGGGAAGTCCCCTACTGTGGACTACGTGCGGCAGCCTGCTTATTCAATAACGGCAGGTACTGGTGCAGCTTATACTGTTAATTTGACTCCTGCACCAGCGAGTTTGCCCGAAGGATTTGGTATTACAATTGTACCCAATCTGGTAAATACAGCAGGCCCGACGCTTAATGTGAACGGTCTCGGAGCTATTCCATTGAAAGATCAAAAAGGTATCGCATACGCCGCCGGGAAGCTGCTTGCAGGCAAACCCTATATGTTTCGCAAGGTTGGAACGGATTTTTTGGCAGATAGCGCGGGTGGCTCCGGTACTGCGGTAGCAGGAGATATTCGCGCGGGGAAAACGGCAGCTACAGATGCAGGGGATGTAACTGGATCTCTAACTGTTCAGACGGGCGGTACGGTAACGCCGGGACCGTCTGCGATTGTCAAAGCGGCGGGGATATATGATACAGCGATAACAGTTGCGGCCGTTGCTGTCCCTGCTGCAGCATTGCTGGTAGGGAATACAGTCGCGGGTACGGCGGGAACAATGCCTATAACTAATCCAGATTATAGCGATCAATTAACAGCTATAAATTCCAGTTATGGTCCGTACAGCGGTAACGGATTGCCCTATATCTATTTGGGCATGACTTCAAACCGTTACTATTCAGGCGTCAGTTGGTTGCGGATACATGAGGCGGGATTGATTCCTTCTAATGTACGCAGCGGTATAACGGCCTTTGGCGGACAGCTTGTTGGCTCTCTGCTCCCCCAGCAATATGCTTCAGGAGCTGGATATACAAGTAGCAATATATTAACCGTCAACGGACTATCATTTACTCCAAAAGTAATTATATGCCGATTCGTCAGCGGTGTTTACAATGTTACTCACGGATATTTTAACGGTATATGGTTTCTTGTATTGAACTTTATAAGTAACGGATATCAAGACAACGTTACCGTTGATGCAAGTTCTGGCAGTAGCATTCAATCTAATGGTTTTACAATGTATGCATATAGACAACCCGCAAGTGGGCCTATCCCCTGGGAAGCCTGGGGATAAGAAAGGAGACAACCTAACAATGCAAATAGGTCGTAAAATCTACTATGAAAAATCAACCGGAAACATCCTGGTAGACACTGGAGAGCGGTCAGGTGATGTTGTGGAAACTACACAGGAACAAGACTTTACCTCTTATGTTGCCATCTCAGAGCGTATCCCCGAAACCGTAGGAATGATAAAACTAGAATACGGTCAATATAATCAAGACTTTGCAGAATGCAGTGGATACCGCGTTAACCCAGGCAATGGAAAGCTGGAGTTTAGCTATCCTGATCCTAACGAGGTACCGGGGGAACCGAGCAATCCAGTCTATCAGCAGCCACTCACTGAGCAAATCGCGACTCTGGAACAGCGAACAGAGGCGAACGAGGCAGCAATTCTGGCCCTGTTAGACTTCGGCCTTTAGGATCTTTTTATGGAGGGAGGTGAATACAATGTATCCATTTTTACTAAATATGTGGGTGATGGGCAAAGTCACAGAGACTAAGCTGCAGACGTATAGCCCTAAATATATCACATCCGATGAGATAGACATGATCTTGGACACACCACAAAAAGAGTAGTTGGCGCCCATAGAGGCGTTTTTATTTTGCCCTCGGAGCTGCTTCGGGGGCTTTTTTACATCGGAAGGGAGCGGGGGGATGCTCAATCATATCAAGCAATTATCAACAATTATATATACGGCTGCTGTAGGCTCCGGGAGCCGCGAAGTAGCAACGGGGGGAGTTACAGCTATGGCGGGGCTACTGGCGACGATTACAGGGATGCTGGGAGGTTGGGATAAGGGGCTGCTGGTGCTTATCGTCTTAATGGTGTTCGATTATGGCACGGGCGTTCTTGGAGCAATTAAGACAAAGACCGTGAGCAGTGATGTGATGTTTTGGGGAGGCATCCGCAAAGCGGTAGTGCTGTTTGTTGTTGGGTTGTCTTCGCTTATGGATGATTGGATACAGCCGGGCGCGCCGATCTTCCGGACGGCTGCCATTTACTTTTACGTCGGACGCGAAGGTTTGTCTGTCGTTGAAAATCTCGGGGTGCTGGGGATACCTTTGCCGCAGGGAATTAAAGATTTTCTGCTGCAGCTAAGCGAAGACAAGTCCAAAAACAACCCGGCTAAGCCGGATCATCCGGATAATAATCAATCAGCATAGGAGGGATACAGGTGTCATTAACATTAGAACAAGTAAAGCTTAAATCAGAATCCAAGCTGACCGGGCTGCAGCCGGTTATTGCGGCTGGAATGATTGCGCTGATTACAGGCTGCTATAACCGCGGCGTACAGATCATCATCACCCAGGGATTACGCACGTATGCCGAGCAAGACAACCTTTACGCCAAGGGGCGGACCGCGAAGCAGCTTGCCGCCGTGGGCCTATCCAAGGTAACGCCACAACCTAAAGAGGACATTGTGACCAATGCGCGTGGCGGCTACAGTAATCATAATTTCGGTTGGGCGAATGATTTTGCGCTACTCCTGCCGGATGGGCGCACGGTCTCCTGGGACACGCTGCGGGACGATGACAAGGACAGCCTGCCGGACTGGTCCGAGGTTGTGGAAGAAGCAAAGAAGCTCGGCTTTGCGTGGGGTGGAGACTGGCGGACATTTAAGGATATGCCACACTTGGAAATGGTTTTTGGTTTGACGACTACGCAACTACGTGACGGCTTGAAACCTGCAGCGTCTTTGATCGCAAAAGCATTCGCTGTAGTAAACAAATATACGGAGGCGATAGAAGAAATGACCGCACAAGAGAAGCAAGAGTTTGAAGCCATGCAGTTACTGATTAAAGCTCAAGCGGAGGTAACGCTGGGCCTATCCAATCGGATCGCCGAGCTGGAGAAGGCGGCCAAGCTGCCGGAAATCCCTAAGTGGGCACTGGCCGCCTGTGAGGCCGCAAAGGCCGCAGGCTATTTGGATACCACAGCGAACGGCAGCTATGACTTTTACCGGATGGTCACGATCCTTGACCGGGCCGGAATATTCAGAAAGGGGGATAAGTAATCATGAAAAACAAAGTGGAATGGAAGGCAAAGCTTGCAAGCCGGAAGTTTTGGGCGCTGGTCGTTGCCCTGGCTACGTCAATTCTCGGGGCCGTTGGCGCATCGGATGATACAGCGGTCAAGATTACAGGAATCATTGCGGCAGTGGGAGCCTGCGCCGTGTATATGCTGGCAGAGGCGATCACAGATGCAAGTAATTCCGACAAAGAGTAGATCCGAAACGCTAAAAATTTCATTTACAAAATGTACCATTCATGATAATCTGAATGTGTCCGAAAGCATCGGCAAAAGCCCGTCAACCTTAACTGGTCGACGGGCTTTTTTTGCTTTTCAAGCTATATAATTATTGCTAAAAAATTGATTTCACAGTTATAATACAAACAAATGTTCTTGTATTGGGGGTGTAGATTTGCTTGAGGATACACCACGCAAGTTGCTCCGGATTATGTATCAATTTAAGGGACACTTTCGCAGGATGCCCACAATGACTGAATTAGTACGGCTGAGTGGCCGAAGAACTGGAGCGATCAAGGCGGGTATGCTACAACTGGTCGAACGTCATTATATTGAATGGGATGAGAAGCAGCCAGTGGAAACCGCCGTTGTTATTGAAGCTTGGGAAAGAGACGTAAAATATAAAGAACAGGCTGAAACAGGTACAAGTAAGCCACAGAATACGCCTGTAGTGTGGAACACAGAGTACTGGACACATTACTAGAGTGCAGATATTTCTCTTCTTTGCCGATAACAATTATAGTAAAATATGCTTTATAATAATTGTTTCTTCTGGAGGGTGAAATGAAAAATAAATTTTCTATATTTATGGTATTTGTATTAGTTTTAACTTTAACTGCTTGTTCAAACTCCAAAAGTAGTATGGCCGGTTCATGGGTAAGAAATGGTGATTCTCAGTTCAAGGGGATGGAAGTTACTCTGGAGAAACTGGATAGTGGTGATTACCGAGCAAAAGTGACCAAAGCGGATGATAAAGGAATCTTTGCCCAAGGAAATGTTAAATGGCGTGATGTGAAGAAAGTAAAAGAAAATGAGTATGATTTATATGACTTAGGAGACGCTGGTCAGTGGTATGAAATGACCTTGACCTATAATACTGACGATGATACTTTATCGCTTCAGTCGTTTGATAATCAAGGAGAAGAGGGGGCCTCACAAATTTGGAATAGGGTTGAATAAACCTTCTGTTGAATAGATTTACATAATAATGAGATTAATTTTGAGGGCTTTTGTAATAACTCTATATTTATTTTACCCAAGTTTAAGGAGGCTTATATGCAAAAAAATAATTTATATTTACAATTTAAGGATAATAATAAAAAAATAGAGTTTGACTTAAATAAAAACACCGTTTTTTTTGGAAACAATGGACAGGGTAAAACTAGAATTCTTCAAACAATTAATTCCTTATATGAGTTAGCTAAAGAGAAAAAAAAAGAAAATTTCTCCAAAATTATTGATAGTATGAATTTGGATAAATTAAAAATAAATGGTGTGAATTACAATTCCTTATTTGTAGCTAACGAAAGGTTTAAAAAAATAGGAAAAGAAAATTTCGAACGGTATTTAGATGAGAATATAGGGGCTTTTGAAAAATTGTTGTTTTTACTAAACGGAATTCCATTAGAAAATCATTATCGGTCTGTTAATAGGAAGAGTAGAGCTAATCGAATTTTAGAGTATCTAAATAGGCTCATCCAAAAGTCAAATAGGGATGTATTTTATCCTGATGGATTTGATATGTGGATAAATGATCTTCTTTTATTGGTTAATAGTTTTAGAAATAATATGCATCATTCAAAGGATTTTTATTTAGAGAACGATTCAAAAATTATATTAAATAATATTGAAGAAGTTTTAATAATAGTGCCATACCTCAAAGATAAATATCAAATCTTAGATATGAATTTAAATGATCCCGATTTGACTTTACGTTTAGAAGAAAACAGTAAAAAAATAATGGATAATCTATCTTTAAAATCTGCACGTTATATAACTACAGATAATATTGAAATTATCAATATATTCAAAAAAATTGAATTGGAAATTAATGCAATAAATAGTGATATGAAAGCTTATTTTTGGAGCGAAGAATGTATTAGCAATTTAAATAATGAGTTCAGTAATTTTTTTCAAAAACGAAATAATTTAATGGATAAGATTTCTAAATTTAATCAGATTATAAGTAAATATGCTGATATTAAAATAGATCTTATAAATATTACCGAACTAGCTTTTTGGAAAAATAACAAAGATATTACTTTTGATAAATTATCATCAGGAGAAAGAAAAATAACATTTCTTTTTTTAGAGATACTTTTAAATGATGTGGATATTTATTTAATAGACGAGCCAGAATTATCATTATCTTTAAATTACCAAAATAAAATAATTACTGATTTACACGTTTTAACTAAAGGTAAGACGTTGTTTATTGCAACTCACGCTCCATATATCTACGAAGATTTTTTGGCAATTAAGGGAAATATTTCGAAAGAAGTGTAATGATATGAACTATGATAAAGAGAAATATAATAGAGGGAAATTAAAACTTGTTACTCAACCAATTATTTATGTTGAGGGTAAAACAAACAAAATTTTTTATCAACAATTAGATGAGTTATCTAATAAATTTATAGATAATGGTGGTGATTGTACTACTATTAAAGCTAAAGTTGAATCTGAACCAAATAGTTATGGAATAATAGATCATGATTATAAAGAGATCCGTCATGAAAAATTATTTCCTATAAACTTCTATAGTGTAGAAAATATTTCTTTGATCTATATCAGCAAATTTAATCATTTAAATGAAATGCTTGTTGATTATATTGAAAAACACGGTATTGAAAAAGCCCGAATTCATTTACCCGAATTTATCATAAATTATGAGGAGAATAGTAGAAGAGTTAGAGATTATAATGTAATTTTAACAGTTGAGAAGCACCACGATCAGTATATAAAATATATTGAAAATTATATATTATGTGACGCTTCGTTTATGAGATACAAGAATATAAAAAAAATAGTCGAGTCATATGTCAGTTTCATCAAAAATAAATATAGTGATAGGATTAATTATATAACAGAATTAGCAGATTATTTGCCAACTAAATCAATAGATAATATATTTGATACAGAAACTCTTCAAAAACTAAAAAATGTTATTTGAATATAAAACAACTGTAACGGATATAAATATATGTCTTGAATACACAATGTAAATCATCATTTAGGAACATAGTTTAATATAAATTAACCTTTCCCCAAGCTCAGTTGGTTAGTGTTGCCTGACAGTGAATAAACCCTGGATTTCTCCAGGGTTTATTGGTCACATATTTGGTCACGAACTCTTTATAATCCAATTTACCTTATAGTCCCGAAACCCAAGAAAATCAACGATTCCCGAACTGGATTTAGGGTATTTATCCCTTTCCTCTATATCAGTTGGTTAGAGCGGTCGGCTCATAACCGATTGGTCACAGGTTCGAGTCCTGTAGGGCCCACTTCACTAAAACCCTTACCCTGTAAGGGTTTTTTGCTGTTTATAGAGTCGACGGAGCGAATAGGCTTGAGTGGGGAAAGGTCTTAATTTTGAGATGCTGACGGAATTGCTAACGGAGACTTATATTCCACAGGTTCAAGCTTTAAACTCGATTTTTACATCATATTTATTTTGGTTATCCTGCGTGATTTCAGAATCGCCGCCTTTATGGGTAATCCACTTTAAAGTAAGCCACTTTATATCCTCAGCATGGCCTTCCTTAAGAAAAAAAGTATAGGAAAATCAATCTATGGTGCGCGGTTCGTGCGGTCAACGATTTGAATTAAGAGCATACATAAAATAACCCTGTCGCAAAAAAGACGCCGGGGAAGGCACCCGTCGTCTTCCCTTGTTAATCCAAGTATCAGTGCGCTCTCCGTTATCCTTAACCTTGAGCGGCATCCGTGTTCATGTAGTTGATTGCCCACATATGGCCGTCCAAGTCCTCGAAGGCCCAATGATACATGAATCCATAGTCCTCAGGCTCTTCGTACGATTTCCCGCCCAAGGAGACCGCAGTATTCACGATTTCATCCACCTTTTCTCGGCTCTCGAAGGTGAGTGCGATCGTCATTTGCGCATACTTTTCCGTATCAACGGTTTCCTTCTGCGTGAGCGACTTTAATAGTTCTTTGGTGAGCAGCATGATCTGCAGGTTGTCGCCGATCACGATGGCTACCGAATTCTCATTATCGGGGAATTGCGGGTTGAGCTCGAATCCGAGTCCGGTGAAGAACGCCTTCGATTGTTCTACGTTGTTTACAGGCAGATTGAAGCTCGTGAATGTGGACATTAATGCCATTTTTAACACCTCATCTTCAAAATGGTTTGTTGTCATTGATGCCTTCGTTTATTTAGACGAAAGCCAATCCGGGAATTCATCGGTCTACTTCATTCCTGCCACTCCTGTATTATTGTAAAATGCTAACCCAGTATATCAACGAACTTCTCAACATACCAGAGTTACACGTAAGCCAGATTCTGCTTGTCAATCACAATGAGCCATCTGTCGGTCTTCAAGAGGAAATCCTATCTGCATGTACCGGCGATCCGTTTGTTCTGTACGACTTGTCATGCCGGATTCGGATAGACCTGCGAATTTGTGGGACACAAATAACGCTACAGCTCAACAGCCAAAATTTTTAGTGGGGAGAATTAGCCATGTCCAATAAGCATTCCGTAAGTCATCTAAGAGATATTTCAGGCAAAGAAATGAGTTCAGTGGTATTCATTAGTATCATCCTACATTAGGACAGATATAATAATATGGTGTTGGAGATTTCGTTAAGAGGAGAAGATAACGAAGGGCCAGAGGCGGCTATGTTTAGCAGTGGAAATGGATTAACTGTGTGGCAGCTGCCCTAAAGAACTTGCTATGAGGTGAACCTATGAAGCGAGAAAAGCCAGTAGATGCGTTTCAATCGGTATATTTTATTACTGATCGGTGGGATGGGCCAAAATCCGGATTTGCTGATTATAAATGATCAATGTGACAATTATGTCATGCTGAATGGAAGATTGTAAGGTCAATCGATTTGGAAATAATTATGTCCCCCGTATACTGGAAATAAAAAGCTTCCATTACCGAAAGGGGACTATCCACTGGTGACTGACATTATGAAAGCAATCATTCTCGGCATAATCGAAGGTTTAACTGAATTTCTACCGGTATCATCTACCGGACATCTTATTTTAGCAGGTGATTTGCTTAGCTTTGAGGGAGAAGCTGCAATCACTTTTAAGATTGTTATACAGCTGGGTGCAGTAATGGCGGTTTTAATTCTTTACTGGAAAAGGTATTTGGAGATTGGGTCTAATATGGTTAGAATGGATTTCTCCAAAAGTAAAGGATTAAACATCATTCATATGATATTAGCTATGTTGCCTGCATTAATCATGTATCTCCTCTTCAAGGATACTATAAAAAGCCGTTTATTCGGCCCGACTCCTGTCGTGATCGGTCTAGTAGTCGGGGGCTTGTTGATGATCATCGCTGCACGGAATAGGCGGACAGAAACCGCTGATACGATGGATGGAATTAGCTATAAACAAGCCTTCGGAATCGGTTTGTTCCAATGCCTGGCGTTATGGCCGGGATTCTCGAGATCGGGTTCGACGATTTCAGGCGGCCTTTTGCTCGGTACTAGCCAAAAAGCCGCCGCAGATTTTACATTTCTTATTTCTGTCCCTGTCATGTTTGGTGCAAGCTTGTTGGATTTGTATGATAGCCGTGATTTGTTGAATTCTGACGATGTGCTTCTAATGTTAATTGGCTTTGCGGCATCCTTTATAGTGGCAATGATTGCTGTAGTGACCTTTATCAAACTGATTAAACGTCTTCGCTTGGAATGGTTTGCCCTCTATCGGTTTGTATTAGCAGCTCTATTCTATTTCATCGTCATACATTAATTAGTTCCATTTAGTTGTTAAGGATCTAATGTGAGTTTTCTGGAGAAGGTTCAAATTTTCACAATGTATTTTTGTTTCTAAATGCGATACACTGGACTCACACAAGATTGTGATTGCTAACTGAAGGAATTTTACAGCAGCGGAAAATCACATCTTCTTATCTATTTGGGAGGTGTCTTTTTGGAAGACGTAATTGATTTTGTCCAAACCTTCAAAGGTCTAGAGGCGCGGATTAATGAATTCATTAACGAGGATTCGTCTCTGGAATATGTGGAGGGATCTGAAGAAGTAGTGGCTGGAGGAGCTTACGCCTGGTCTAAATTAAAACCCGCTGAAATAAATAAGCAAGATCACATTGACTCTGATTATATGGAATTAGCAGATGAGGTCAGAAAAGTTTTGAAAAATGAACACAGCCCCCATATTGAAAAATTTGAACGGAGTTGCGCCTTAGTTTTAAACTATATTCGGCAAGACACTTTGCTCTGGGTTCCTGGTTTGAAAAATGTGATTGAAAATATAAAATCCGAATTGGATTTACAGCAGTTTTTCATGGAAGTGACACGATAGTCTGTTATATTGAGGCCCGTCAACCGTAATCCGTTGGCGGGCACTTTTCTTTCGTGGCAAGTCTAACCTGCATTACCAGGCATAAACCCCATTTACATCGAGAAACTCCCCGTTATGCCGCTTACCATCCGTTGCGTAGCCGACAATAATAGCTGCCCCGTCTGCTTTGGATTTGCCGCCCTCGGCATTGCCGTTCAAATCCGTCTTGGTGAAGCCGGGAGTGACGGCGAATACTTGAGCATTGCTGTCCTTGCATTCAATCGCCATGGCCACGGTCATTGCATTGTTGGAGGTTTTGGAGGCGTTATAGTCAAAAGCATTAAGCGCGTATGCAGAGCTCTGCATGAAGTGAAGTGAAGCCATATCGGTCGATACGTTCACAATGGTTCCTTCATTCTTTTGGATTAAAGGGAATAGCTGTTGATTCAGGCGGAACGTTCCGAAGAAATTCACTTCAAAGGCATTGCGCAAATCGGCCTCCTGGGTTGCACTGAATGAGCTCGAGAAGGCTCCCGGCATGCCGGCATTATTAATTAAAAGCTTCAGATCAGCGTAATTGGCCTGAATGCTGCCGGCTGCTTGTTCAATACTCTCTTGATTAGTCATATCAATTTGCACAAACTCTGCGTTTAAACCCTCATTTCGCAGTTCGGAAGCTGCGGCTTCCCCCCCGTTCAACACTGCGTGCACCAAGCAACACCTTCCAGCCGGCTTCACCGAGTTGTCTCGCAATTTCAAATCCAATTCCTTTATTGGCGCCTCTTACAAAAGCGGTTCTGTTCATCGTAATCCTTCTTTCTGTGGGATATGGTCTAGCAACAATTCAAAGCTTATTATGCTACACTAAGTGTAGGTCAACAAAAATATTTGGGAGTGAACCGGAATGTTTACGATAGGACAAGTCGCCAAAAAAGTTGGGGTGGGCATAGGGGCGATCCGCTTCTATGAACGAAAAGGACTTCTGGATGCAGTAGCCCGCAATGAGCAGAACAACCGACTGTATACCGAGCAGGAAATTACCTGGCTGATCTTCCTTAGATGTCTGCGTGAAACGGGAATGAGTGTGGAGGAGATCAAGAAGTATCATGATATGGTCAAAGCCGGTACGGCTACCTTACCGGAGCGGATTACGCTTATTCAGAATCAGAAGAAACAGCTCCTGGATGATATAGAAGCGAAGAAAATACAGCTCATACATCTGGAGCATAAGCTGGAGCGGTATTATGCCGGGGAGAATTATTAATAGATATAATATTCTGGCGAGGTTTCTCTATGGATTCAAGATGTATATCATGGTCCCCGTCTATCATTATATGGTAGTATTTAGTAAATGGAGGGGCTTAGATGAAATTAATGAAGAGATTGGGTTTGTGGTTACCGATTCTGTCTGTAGCGGTATGTATGATTAATCTGTCAGGACAAGATGATAAAAACCTGCTGCTTTTTTTGACCGGTCCTTTACTGTTATGGCTTAACCCTCAGCTGACAGATCTGCATTACACCATGAACAATGAACTTCTGTTCCAGTCTATACTGTACGGTATTCACTTCTTCTTCTGGCTGGGGTTTGGATTATTGTTCGATTGGTTATTAGCGCGCAGAAGAGCGAAGTAGAGTTCCGAAGTTCTAAGAATGACTTCAGGGAGAAGTGACTTCACATTCCATTTACTGGGTAATAACTTGTAAAAGGAGCGTGAGGCTATGAATATCGCAGACTGGAGCATTATGGATTGGTTCTCGCGGCTGGTGGGAATAGGAATTATCTACTCGGCTGTGCAGCTGGCCTTCTCCCGAAAAGGGGTCAAGATTCGAACCCGGAGGCCTTTCCGGGAAACTATGGAGTCTACAGCTACGCCAGGCCAGCAAACGGTTCTTCGGGTGGGCGGAGTCTTCGGGATCTTTCTGGGTCTTGCGGTTGTCATTTATGGAACGAAGATTTTTGATGTGCTGTTTCCATGGATGTAGCCCAATCCTTGCCGTCCGGTGAAGTCCACAGGGCATGGCCAATGCGGATTTCCCAAGAATAATGCTCCTTATCCTGAATTTCAGCAGCGTCCCAGGACAAACTGTTCCATGTACCGGCGGTAGGGTCAGTTATAGCATTCCAGTGCCGCCCGTAATCTTGGGTCACGAAAAACAGGAAAAACGAAGTGTTTCCGCCCTGTGCATTCTGTATCTCCGTGTGATCCGGAATCATGATTCCATAGGATGTTGAGCTGAAAAAAACAGGCGGTGCAGGATCGAACATGGAAGAGGCGTATTGATCAGGCACTTCAAGCTTCTCTTGGGTCCAGTGCGCTCCGCCATCTCCGGTTGTGTACAGCCGCTGGGTCCCTGGCTGCGGAGTGTTGATGGTTAGCCAGCCGTTATCCGCACTACTGAATGTAAATGCTCCAACCGGTCCGGACGGTAAGGTTCCATTCTCCGAATCACTGAGCTTATCCCAGGTCTTGCCGCTATCGGCCGTCTGGTAGATCGCATTATCAGCTCTGAACATCCCGGAACCGGCCGAAGTGACCTTCCAACCGTGCATCTCATCCAAATTATATTGATAAGTCTGAATGTTCTCAGTAGACACAGAAGCACCTGTATCAGCGGCTGGTGTGGGCATCGGATTAAATGTGAACCCCCAAAGGCCAGCTGCAAGTTGCAGCAATAACCAAACACTTCTTAGAATTTCCACTACAAACACCTCCCTTGTCCATAGTAAGGGATGGGAGCTGGATATAAGTTACAGAAACATGATGAAACGATTAAAAATATATAACCAGAGGAGAGTGGAGAAAGAGTGGCAATGAGTGAAGCAGAGGATAACAACCGTGAACTGGAGAAGCGGGTTGCTGCGCTGGAGAAACGGATTGCAATGATGGAGAACTATAACCCGCCCCCGCAGTCCACCAAAAAGGTAGTCTGGATCGTGATTGCGGTAATACTCGGAATCTTCCTGGCAATGGCGGGTATTGGGATTATCCAGTTTGTCAGCAGCGGCTAGTCGTTATTCTTGTCATTAATCAGCAGAGAAGTGCAGACCAGCGCTACAATAAGCATGATGCCCATTGCGATCATTTGAAAGATATTATTATAGGGATCTGAGAACGTTATGTATTCGAATACGACCTTGGATAGTAAATAGTAAAGAATACTCAATAGGCTTAGAAAGACTAGAGCGGCTACGATCCATTTCTTGATTGTCCTGATAGTGATAGAATCACTCCGTCCGCGGGGATAATAAATTGCAGTTACTCCCATTATTGTACAATATGGTAGCACAAGAGAAAACTGAAAATTGCAGTCCCCTGACCCTTTGCCCATAATCAGAACCTGCTCAGCCTGATTTAAGGTTGGTTTAAGCAACAGTGAGTATAGTGTATACATACCCCCTGATAGAAACCTTAGACCCTGCCGGATATTGGCGGGGTCACTTTTTTATAGGGTGAAAGGTTATGGACTGAGCTAGCTCTCTATATGCTGATTATTCTTCACGGAGGTTTAATCGTACTCCTTGGGTTCCTGCAGTAAGATGGAGAAGGTCTGCGTTTCGTGGTCCACTTCAATGGTCTCAATGCCGACAAAATCCGGAATTTCGGGATGAACTGCATCTACGCTGTAATCCGGATGGGTCAGCAATAATTGAATGACTTTTATGGCTTCCATGTCGCTCCCCTTTACGGTTGAAATGTAACCATGCATAGAGGTACATCTGTTGTTCTAATGTCTATGCCGGTATTATCCCCGCAGCGCTTAGCGAATATGTCTATGGATTAATTTTCTGTCTTCGTTTCTTTCCATTACGGCCATCAATTGCCCCTGGAAAATCCGCCGCTGGATCTGGTCAATTCGCTGCAGAGCCAGCTCCACAGGAACCTGGAAGGTACTGGCAAGCTCAGGCACGGCATCCTCACGCAGTTCAGGCAGTGTCCGTGCAGAAATCATGGAATAGGGCATGGCGGCATAGAGAATAAACCGTTCCGATTCATCCTCCTGCGCCTGCGTGAACTGTTCAGGCATCAGAGTATGCTTGCCGGCATGGCGGAGCAGATGACACAGCTCATGGAGGAACTCCAGCCGCTGCAGTTCGGGAGGAAGCCTGTTGTCGATAAACATACTGTACATTCCAGCGCTGGCCTCAATGCTCTTGCTACGGACATCCAAATAATGAATCCAGATATTCAGCCGCTCGGCTATGTATTCAATGGATATGTCGGACGGCTGGCGGACACCGATGCGCTGATATAAATCCTCTGTCCATTTCTCCAACGCAGTCATCTGATAATAGGATTGCATAATCAATCACCTCAATATAAGATCGTATGTTCGTATTAATGGTCAAAAGAAAAGCCCAGAAGGGCTAAGCAATCAGCACACTCAACATTCAGCAGCTGAATGGATATGGAACGGGTGTTCCTATGTATGTAAGCATAAAGCAATCAGGCGCGAATATCAAGTGTTTTTCCCAAGGTGGGGTGTGCGCCCTGACTCAGCATCTGGACCATATTCTGGGCATCCGTCTGTGCCTGATCTTTGGCAATACTCATGACCTGTAATCCCGCAGCCTGCAATAAAGACGACTGGTTCATGACAACCGATAGTGCAGCAATATCCATTTGTGTTCCTCCTCCAAGATTTTTTGAAGCAGCGCATCCACCTTTTATATCGACCGAATAGGGCTTGGCCGTTAGGTGAATGGCATTTCTTTGCCAATTGGCCCATGCCACCGGTTAGATTTCCACATATTCTGTGCTGTATTCAATATTCAAGAGGAGGAATTAAATTATGGGAGCAGAGTATGGTTGCGGTTGTGGAAATAACGTCGGTGGAGTTAATCAGGGTCCTCCGATTGTTCCGGTTGTAAGCCCTTGGACTTCGACTGGTGCGATTCTGGTTCTGTTCATTCTGCTGGTTATTATCACTAAAGCCTGTTTGTTCTAGAACCGCATTGAACAAGTGCTGCCCTGTCTGGCCTGAGGCCGGATGGGGCTATTTCTTTTTTTTGCGTGCCGCCGGACCGATCTGGCGTTTGATTCTGCCTGTATGCTCATCCGTTTCAATGATATACAACTCCTTGACTGTACCTGCAAGTGCAAACCATTCCTGTAAGGCTTCAGCCTCGGACATAGGGCCGTACAGCCTTTTCCCCCGATAACAGATATAGAACACTCCCTGCTCTCCGTCTATGGAATAATATCCCACCCTATTTTACGCTTTATTTGGGTGAAATTGCATAAAGAACTGTCGTTCGCATAACAGGCATGCAAATGTCCTTATATGACGGAGAGGAGAGCGGCTAATATGCGATCTGTTTCTTATCAGCAATCATTTGCGGTAGCGGTAGCCGGAGCATTCAGGCATTCTGCCTATTTGAACATGAACTCTACGCGGGTACCGTCTGCGAAGTCCTCCAGCTGATTGCCGACCCAGCTTCCAGCTCCGCGGTTATCGCTGGGAGTTATGTATTCAATATCAGCGCCGGCTCCACCTTCCGCACACATCGCCATCGGCCATTCGTCGCGGTCATAACCTTTTTTGGTGGGTACGCCCTTCAGGGATTCCTTACGGTTCTCTTCGGCTTCATTCCGGTCAATCGTGCAGATGGGGGACTCCCCGTTCTCAATCGCTTCCTGAATATGTCTGGCGGTCTCCGGATAGCGGCCCGATGGGAATTCCAGCCGGACAACCTCCGAATTGTCAGAAGACGGCGTCTGGGACGGAAGCTGACCATTCTCCCCGAAGTAGTAAGCAGCCAGGCTGAGCAGAACAACAATAATGAGACTGGTGATGAATTTTTTGGCTTTCATATCTGCTCCTTAAAAGTTTTGTTAGCATAGCTTCCAATGATAAGCTCCGGCAAAACTCGCTTCGGAAGCATACGCTTAAGTATTGTGGGCGCATGAAGCCTGCGCTCACAATAGTATAGCGTATGACTGCGGGATTGGAACAGACGTAATTCTTGTCTATCCGCCGTTCTGATGTTACATAATTCGCCATAAAATGTACAAACAGATGGAAAAGGATGGTGGATAAAGTGGAACAGCGTGTACTCAGAGATCTGCTGGATTCCGCGTCACGGCTGGTAGGGGATGTACAATGGCAGGCCGCCTTCCGCAGTGTGCTGATGAGTCCTGCGGATGCGGAGCTGGCCCTGCCGGCGCGTAAATTGCTGAACACCTTATACTGGCTGCAGGGGCAAGGCGTGATCAGCGGACAGCATGATTATCTGGAGAGCCCGGATGAATTCAGCGTGAAGCTGAAGAATACCGGCGGGAGCTATGCGGGACTTCACGGCTATGAAATGGGTGCCATCAGCAACCAGACGGAGCAGCAAATCAGCAGCCAGCGGCAGGCCGTCACAGACAGTGCGGTCCGCTGGCATCAGGCCGGGGGAATCGTGACGATGAGTTATCATGCCAATCTGCCGGGAACCGCTCCGGCCTGGGCGAATGTCTCGATGAGCCTCAGCGAAGCAGATTTCAACAAATATATTACTCCGGGAACCGTCCAATACACAGCAATGATTGCAGAGCTGGACAAAGTAGCCGTGTATCTCAAAAAGCTGAAGGATGCTGGTGTACCTGTGCTCTGGAGACCTTACCATGAGATGAACGGCGGCTGGTTCTGGTGGGGGCAGAAGTCTTCCTTCAGCACCCTCTGGGAGATTATGTTCGAGCGGTATACCGTATATCACAAGCTGCAGAATCTGCTGTGGGTGTGGAGTCCGAATGCGAAGAATCAGTGGTGTGACGAACCTGCGAAATATTACCCGGGCAGCGGAAGAGTAGATGTGCTGGCACTGGATATCTATGACGCGGACTTCAAGGGGAGCCATCATGACAGCCTCTGGGATCTGGGGCGCGGCAAGCTGATCGCCATTGGCGAGAATGGGGAGCTTCCTCCGGCAGCCCTGCTGGCTGGTTCCCAGAACAAATGGAGCTACCAGATGACCTGGGGCAAGCTGCTGTATGAGAAGAACAGTGATGCGGTGATCAAAGCTTTTATGAAGGATAATTTCGTGTTCACGAGAGACGAATATGCAGCAAAGGCGGCAGCAATGGATCCATCACCGGGCGGTATTCCTAAGCCGGGCTTGTATGGCCAGTACTATAATAACATTACGCTCAGCGGTACGCCCGCCCTCACCCGGACGGATGCCCACATCAACTTCATCTGGAGACAGGCAGCCCCTGATCCGGCTATTGGTGCAGATTTGTTCTCGGTAAGATGGAGCGGCAGGCTAAGTGCGGTGTACAGTGAGACTTACACCATCTATACTTCTTCGGATGATGGCATCCGGGTGTGGATCGACGGCAAGCTGATTATTGACAGCTGGATGAAGCAGAGCGGGCAGGAACGGCAAGGCAGTGTGAAGCTGATTGCGGGTAAGCTGCATGAGCTGAAGGTGGAGTATTACGAGAACCAGGGGGATGCGCGGGCCGTGCTGATGTGGGAGAGCCCCAGCCAGGTCAAAAGCGTAATTCCGGCAGGGGCTTTGTATCTTCCTTAACAGTAAGGCCTTAGGTCAGATTTGTTCGCGGTAGCTGATGTTGTTGGCGACTTTTTCGTTGCGGACGGCTTGTCGCAGCACGTCTTTTACGGTCTGAACCTTGCGGATTTTGCGGAAAGGAAGCTGCGGCGACGAGGCGTCATCCGAGAGGATCGTAAGCGTTCCAATGCCTAATATACGGTCGGGAATCGACTGCGTGACGGAAAAATCATTGACCCGCAGCAGCTCGATTTCTTCGACATCCTTGCCGATCAGTCCGCTCTTCACCATAATCCGCTGGGTTGTAATTGTGTATCTGGTGGTATTGAGTCCAATAAGCCCCTTGAGCCGGTCGGATATGCCCGCAGGCTTACCCTGCCACAGCTCGGTTTCTGTGCTTGTTCCGGAGACCCGGCCTGCCGCCGGACGGCGTGTTGCTGCCGGAGCGTTATTATCCTCTGTACCTGCTCCGCATTCTCCGCAGAATTTGGCGCCTTGCTTATATTCCGCACCACAGGCTGTGCAATAAGGCATAAGATATCTTCCTCTCGTATAACGGATAATTTGATTATAGTATAACAAGAATTCCCAGTCACTACCGGGTTCTTCTTGTGTTTCTTTCTGTGAATACGCTTTATCTCAGGAAAATGTTTCATCCCGGCCGATTTTACATTAATTTCATTTGCACTTAACAAAATTCGATATTATTCTGTTAAGTGGAGGGATATAAATATGAGACGATTTTTATTTGCAGGATTACTTATGATGGTTGTAGTCCTAAGTGCCTGCAGCAATGACAGCGCAGAACCTGCTTCGCAGGAAGTAGTGCAGGATACAGTTCAGAGCTTTTACAATGAAATGTCAAAATTCGATGAAATGGGTAAATCCTCGCTGGAAAATTTCAACACCACCTTAACTTCTTATTCAACCGGAGAGGCAACCGAGAAGGAGCTGCAGAAGGCCGTAGACGAGTTCCAGGATACAGCCTCCGATATTGCCGATCAGGTGAGTGATGTGAAGATTTCCAAGAGCCTGCCGGACACCATCCAGACGCTGCTCAGAGATTCAATTATTGCTTTTAAAAGTGCCTATTCCATTAAAGAGCAGGCCTCCAAAAGCGCGGTTTCTCCCGATGTAACTGCCGAGGAATTCAATGCAATGAACCAGCAGGCGGATGTAGCGATGCTGTACGGCATCTCCAAGCTGAATGAAGCCAGAGCGGCCGCCGGACTGATTGACCCGGAAGAGAGCACAGAAGGTCTAATTGTGGACCCGTCAGAAGCGGACGCGGCTGCGAAGACGGATACGGGAGCTGCAACGACAGAGAGCACGGCAGGAAACACGGCCAATTAAAAAGTATTCATCCCCGTTTAGTGCCTGAGTAATTACCAGAATGAATTCAAGCTAGCCCCACTGCTGTGGGGTTATTTTGTTGTGCCGGCGGAGTCCGGTATGGTTCCTTCCAGGTCTTGGTGCTTACATATATTTCTGCTTGCTTAAAAAGCCGGATCACGGATATAATACAAACATACGTTCGGTTGATGAGCGGACAACGTATTGCGGTATTGTATACAGACCATAGATTGGGGGAGCGGCAATGGGCAAAAAGCTGGAGGGCAATAACCTGTGGGACAGCAACCGGACAGTACTGCCGGAGCAGATGCGCGTAATCAGTAGAGGTGTACGGGAGACGTGGCAGAGCGTCAGGCCGGTTCCGGATGAGCACAAGCTGGAGGAGATTGAGCATACGCTGGCTTTGTCGCTGCGGAGTCATGTACGGGTAACGGTAGTGTTGTTTGACCCTCTTGAGCACAAGCTGCTTAGCGGATTTGTAACCTCCATTCACACCCACTCGCGCGAAATCAAGCTGCAGTGGGCGGAGGAATGGAAGTGGCTGAACGTGGATGATATTGTGGACGCCTATATCGTCTGAGGGTGCAGGCGAAGCTGGCCGGAGCGGACGGAGCGGTTAATTTCTCCGGGCGGCTTCCGTCTTTTCATAAGCAATCAGCGTGACTCCGGGATTCCCGGTCATCCGGGCGATGGCCGACTCGGCCCCGCGGATCACCTCAACAACATCCTCCTGATCGCTAAGTGCGGCTACCTTATAGCTGTCACTGTGAATATCCATGGTTGTCCACCTTTCCATGCGGGATTAAGGATTAAAGGTACTCCATGTTAGTGTGGCCTGTGGGGCAGCAATTCATCCTTGTTGGCTCCTGTTTACGCTAAGCTGGATCAAGCCTCATTAAAGCCCTCAGGATTGCCTGGGGGCTTATTTCGTATGCTTCAGGGAGCCTGGCAAACTTGGGCGGATGCAGGGGGGAAAGTGTACATGCAACATTGTACAAGGGGGCATTTACTATACCAGGGGGTGAGTATATGCTGACTTTGGATCAAGTGAAGAGTAAATCGGCAGGGTGGCTGGGCAATCTGCATCCGGTGCTGCTGGCGGGTGCTACAGAGCTCATCCGGCGGAGTTATGCCAGAGGGATTCCGATCCTCATTACCCAGGGAATGCGCACCATTGCCGAGCAGAATGCGCTATACGCGCAGGGAAGAACGAAGAAAGGCGCTATTGTAACCAATGCCAAGGGCGGGAACAGCTATCACAATTACGGCCTGGCAATTGATTACGCACTGCTGCTGCCGGATGGCAAAAGCGTATCCTGGGATATGAAACGTGACGGAGACGGGGATAAGGTAGCGGACTGGCAGGAGGTTGCACAGGAGGCGAAGAAGCTCGGTTTCGAGTGGGGCGGGGACTGGAGTTCCTTCAAGGACTACTCTCATCTGCAGATGACCTTCGGACTAACCACTGCTGAGCTCCGGGCCGGTAAGCACCCCACCGTTCAGCAGGTGAAGGACGCATTAAGCCGGATTAACGGAGGTGACCCAGAGGTGAATACCGAGGTTAAAGTAAATATCACATTGAACGGACAGAAGCTCACGACCGGCGTGCTGGATAACGTCACCACGTACGCTCCGGTACGCGCCATTGCCGAAGCGCTTGGAGCCAAAGTGACCTATGATGCGCTCAGCAAGACCGTGAACATCATAAAGGAATAATCTGCGTTGCATAGATGATGTGCCGTGTGGGGAAATTATCAGCGATAAACCACAACCACAGAGGAGGCATACCATCTTGAACAAGCTGATTACAAGCCTTGCATGCGGCACAGTACTTTCCATGAGTCTGCTCGGAGCCGGTTACACATCTGCTGCGGCTGGCACGACAGGAATGGGCGGAACGGCACCCGTTACCAACAGCACAACATCGGATACCCGGATGGGCACAATGGGTAACATGGGTGACATGGATGGCCGGAGCACACAAATGATGAACGGCCGGGGCAATACCATGATGAACCAGACGACAGGCACCATGCATAAGAATGAGACGATCATGAAGGATAAAATCCGTACCGGAGACAACAGCTCCGTCTCTCCGCTGAACAACACTACACCAACCGGCATCTACCGGGCACAAAGCACCACAGGCGATAACGATAACGGCTCTAACTGGGGCTGGCTCGGCCTGCTCGGACTTCTGGGGCTAGTCGGTATGCGCAGCAGAAGCGGCGAGCGCGAACGCCACTAGACGGGTTAGTAACTGCAAAGGGCCCGCATCAGTTTCGGCTGATCGGGCTGTTTGTCTGTATACAGGAAAATTTAATGGCAATTATTTATTGCGTATCCCCATAATACGTGATATTATATTTCTTGTCGCGTTAACCACGCACACAACATGCCGGGGTGGCGGAACAGGCAGACGCACAGGACTTAAAATCCTGCGGTACGTGAGTACCGTACGGGTTCGACCCCCGTCCTCGGCATCCTTGATTTATAAGGGTTTTTTCCGAAAAACCTTGGTTTTTGAAACAGTTTGGGAGAGAACTTTTTATCGAGTTCTCTCCTGCAGTTCTCTCCTTTTTCCGAAGGAGAGAACGAGGAGAAGATCGCATGACTCTCATGAATTATTGAGGGTGGTGCGATCTTTTTTTATTAAAAGACCAAAACACCACTCATTGTTGATGCCGAAGATACTTTGGAACTGTACTCAAGATGAGAATAAATGTTGGCCGTTGTAGAATAGTTGCTGTGTCCCAGCCATTCCTGAATTTCTTTCATACTGACTCCATTTGCGAGTAGGAGGCTTGCACAACTATGACGCAGGTCGTGATAGCGAATATGACGAAGACCATTTTTTTTAAGAGTTCTAGTGAAGTTCTGTGTGATATAGCCCGGTTTAATTCGTTGTCCCAACTTATCCAGATAGATATACTCCTCGTAATCAGTGCAGTAGGATTTACCACATATGGCTTTATTGAGAGCTTGAATCTCACGAATACGCAACAGTAATTCCTCAAAGGCTGGCACAAGAGGTAAGGTGCGGCGGCTTGGTTTGTTTTTAGCCCGGTCCTTTTCAATGATGTGTTCCTGACCTTCAAAATAAACCGGAGTTACAGTATGCCTAATACTAATCGTTTTGTTTTCAAAATTTATAGCTGTCCATTTCAACCCAACTACTTCACTTCGCCGCAATCCATAAAAAGCGGCAAGAATGACTGCTAGCTCTATCAGTTCGCCCTTAACTTTTTCAAACAGAATATTAGTCTCCTGCTTGTTGTAAAAACTGCCTACAAAATCATTCTTCTTAGGTCGTTCGATTTTATCTGCGGGATTAGTGTTAATTAAATCATTTTTGAGAGCATGCTTTAACGCTTTGCGAATATTAGCGTGATAATGGAGAACCGTATTGGTTGTCACTTCATTTTCCTCTAACTCATACTGATAGTAATCTTGTATGTGACTTGGTAATAATTCTTTTAGAAATAACCCCTTGTCTTCGAAGTAAGGAACGATATGATTAGTAATGACATTGTGGTACGAAGCATAGGTGATAAATTCAACCTGATGTTTCATCATTGCTAGCCACTGAAGCATGAAGACAGAAAATAGTGGTCCTTGATCGACTGGCTCTTCAGCTGGCATTTCTTCGATAATTTCTTCAACTATCGGTTCTTCCTCAGGAACCTCTAAAAGAAGAGTAAATTCCCTCCTTGTCTCTAATAGCAATGCTTCTGCTCTTTTTTTGTTTCCTTTAACCGTAAGACCAGTTGGAATCCACTTTGGTTTTCTCTTGCCTTCTTCATCCTTGCAATTCAAGACCATATAAAAAAGCCCTTTTTTTTCTTGTAGGTGGCCTGCTACCATGAATATTCCTCCTTCATAGCAGCCCGCATTGATCCTACCATTGACGTGTTAATTATAACACGTACGGTAGAGATGATTCAATGCACTAAAGCGTCACAGTGAGGTCTTTCAAATGTAAATATATTTAGATACAACAAAATATTTACTTTAGGAATTTTATAAGTTCGCCCAATTTTAAAGTGACTTATTTGATTTTCTTGTAAAAGTTTATAGGCAGTTTTGCTACTTATCCCACCAAGCATTTCACACATTTCAGCTATATTAACAACGTCTGGGTAGCTTTGGAATAAGAGGGCATAAATCTCTTGCTGATTGATTATCAAGTGGGCTTCAGTGTCCATAGTCAACCCCCATTTTTGTCTGGGATTTTAAAGTACAAGTAAAGAAGGATACACTTTATTTACACGAATAAAATACTAAAATACTACTACAAATTATCTTTTAGAAACATTTCAAGTTGTCAGTGGTTGCTGACAACACAGCTCTGATTTTCTCAGAGACTCCCCTCAACTGAGCAGGCTGCCCCCAATACAGTTACGTTGGCCGGGCAGGAGTATCATTATCCCTCTTGTAGGTTATTGCGAGTCAATCCACCACAGATTGATTTAAGCCGGAAATAGGTCGCTATTCCTAAGATTTCTGTATAAGGTGTCATGGCGGTCCCGCTAAGTCGCTTTCCATTCTAATGGATACAAGAGTAATGTACTTGAAATTTGTTTTATGGAGTTATCAAAGAGCGCTATAAATAGTAACAGTTTTAAATAGGGTCGAATTATAAAAAGGGCAACCAAGTTGCCACTTTTATTCTTCTCAAAATCCCATATAACGTGTTAGATCAAAGCGTCTAACGGCCATAATAAACTCTATAGTTAATTGTTGTTTACAATCTTCATTAAATTTTCCATTATGCCAAGATAATTTATATATTAACCCTTCGTAACGTTGTATAAGTTCAGTTTCAGCCTGAGTATTTCCTTCTTGTGATAATTTGATAAGTTCGAATACTTCTCGCATCTTCTCATCTCCTATCAATTTTAGATATAGAATAAATGAAAGGCGAATAGAGATTATTTCTCTAACTTTATCTTTAATTTCTCTAACAGTTTCTTTTTTGCTTTTGTTACCGCTTGTCTACTAACTCCTAGTATTGTTGCTACTTGTCGATCTGTGTACTCCTTATAGAATTTTAAATAAATGAGTCTCTTCTCTAATGGTTTTAAGGAAGATAGCGCTTCATACAATGATTCATCTTCAAGAATATTAAAATGAGTTGTATAATCCGTTTTGTTAAATAAAGCGTTTTCTTTAATTTCATTTAAAGATCTAAATCGTGTACTTTCCATATCGAAGTGTTTAAAAAAAGTTATGCTTCTGTGAATGAGACAAGATTTAACGTAGCTACTAAATCCTTTTTCAACTGTGGAAAATAAATCTTGTTTGGTGTAAGATCTCACACTTATCCCCTCCTTTCATTTTTAAATGTCGATTTCAGTTGAAAAAGGCTACTTTTTTAAAAAAATACAATTAACATTCATAAAATGGAAAAGTACTAATAAAATTTGGAAGTTTTTCTAACATACTTACTAAAAAAACCCTTCTTTGCTGAAGGGTGGGGGTTAAAAGTATACTCCTTTATTTGTGAAAATGAAGTGAATATAAAGTTATATGAATTCTTTGAATTGCATGAAATTGCATGAAATTTGTCGAAAATAAATTGCATTTTCTCTATGTAATAATTGCATTACTTTCTTACTATATAAATATTATACTTTTAAAAAAACTACTCAATATGTCATTTTCAATTTTATACAATGTCATTTTTAAGGTGATACAAAAGATCTATTTAAACCCGAGAGGATTTTTGTTATGCCAGCAAAGCAAGGCAAAACTTTTAATCGACATTGTAAAGATTTTTTAAGAAAGAGGCTGTTCGTCTCGTAAATGCAGGTATAATTAATCAATAGTATATTTTGATCTTTTACTTATTATGGATATATATTACAACTTGGTGCGCATTCACCGCCAATAACGAACTCATATATAAAATTATTATTGACATAAACCACCGTTGTAAATAAAATGGTTACAACGGTGGTGGTGATGAATATGAAAAGAATTAGTTCGCGTTTTTCGATGGCGGTTCACACTCTATCGATGATTGCACTGTGTCCTCTGGAATGTACAGGAGATTCTATTGCAAATAGTGTAAATACCAATCCTGTAGTCATACGCAAAATTATAGGAATGTTAAAAAGGGCTGGATTATTAGGCGTTCGTGCAGGAGTGGGTGGTGCTTATTTGCTAAAGGATCCTGAGCATATTACACTTTTAGATATTTACCGGGCCGTTCATGTTGCTGACGAAGATCATTTGTTTGATATTCATAACACTCGGAGTCTAAATTGTTTAGTAGGCCGAAATATTGAGAAGGTATTACAAGACGAACTGAAAGAAGCACAGGAGGCAATGGAGAATCGATTAACACAGACGACTCTAGGTCAATTAACCCAATTATTTTGGATAGACAATAATAGCTCTTAAAAAGGGCTTTTATTTTATAGATATGTTGTAACCGATAATGTTATAACAAAAAAAGTTACAACGACTTAGGAGGAAATAACAATGACAATATTAGTGACAGGAGCAACAGGACAGTTGGGTTCCAAAATCATGAACCAACTGCTAAAATCCATTCCAGCTAGTGAACTTGCTGTTAGTGTACGAAACCCGGAGAAAGCGGAGCAACTCCGTGCTCAGGGCGTCGATGTGCGTTATGGAGACTTTGCTAAGCCAGAAACATTGGATGATGCTTTTACTGGGGTTGACCGACTGTTGATCATCTCTTCAGGTGGACCTGATGACATTCAAATTAGCCAGCACACTAACGCGGTGGAAGCGGCTGTACGAGCTAAAGTCGCCTTTATTGCATACACTAGTGTGACCAATGCTCAGGAGAGCCAGCTATCACTAATTCCGGCACATAGAGTGACGGAGCAGATAATCAAGGCTAGCGGTATTCCATATTCGTTCCTTCGCAACAATTGGTATCTTGAAAATGAAATATCAAGTATTAAAGCTACAATGGCTGGAGCACCGTGGATAACCTCTTCTGGTACCGGCAGAGGAGGCTGGGCCACTCGGGAAGATTATGCAATAGCCATTGCCGCTGTACTTACTGGTAGCGGACATGAGAACACGGTCTATGAACTCAGCGGACCCCCACAGGATGAGCTTGCAGCTTCAGTAGGAGTTGCAATAGGTGAAAAAGTTATTGTGCAGCATGTGGATGATGAAACATACATTGAAATTATGAAAGGTGTAGGTGTACCCGAATATGCTATCCCAGTACTAGTTGGTATTCAGCAGGGTAATCGTGAAGGCTATATGGACTTCACAAGTGGCGATTTTGAAAAGCTGTTGGGTCGTCCTTTAACATCAACCGTTGAAGGCGTACGTCAGATAATTAGCAGCCTATCCTAGGAAGAAAATTAGGCACTACTAATAAACGTACAACATACTTATACATGTAGCTTCAAGAAGTTTGTGTAAAAGAGTAGAAGTACCTCCTGGGTTACGGGTTGGGGTGTAGTTGTTTCAGGGGGAAGGGGGAACCCCGACCCCCCAGAAACAGGATTCATCAGCCACTCCTCTTTTGGTGTGGGCAAGGAAGGGGAGCGTGCTTCAAATAGCTCATTTAGCTTCTTTTTGACTGTATTCATATCAATGCCAGGAACTACCCGGTCTGATGACGTTCATAGTAGTCAAGCATTTCCAAAAACATAATTTTCTCTGCCCGCAGTTCCTTAATCGATGCCGGGCAAAATATCGTTTGGAAAGTATAATGTGTATTTTTCTTGGTCACCAGCCGCTCCAGTTCATCGAACGTCCATACCGGTCGGGCAGGCATGTTCGCGGTTGGCGTCAGTTCAGTGGAATCTTTACATCAGGCTTGACCTAATTGTATCGAGGATGATAAGTAGTAAATAACTGATCATAAGCGCGTACTGGGATACAACGGTGCGTGCTGTTTTTCATTACACTCATGCTGTCCAACTTGCTAATTATTCAAAATAGAATGCATTAGATAAGTAAACATGACACGAATTATTGAAATCTAACCAACAACAATTTATTTTAACTTGGGATGGAGAAATTCGTATTTTATTTGAGCAACTCGCACCTATCGAAGATCCATAAGGCTTTTCAAGTGCACCTGTTATAGGTGGTTTTGGCAATTACTCATTCAAAAAGTGAAATCTTTCCCTATAAAACTTGGGGGTGACTCCAGTCACTTTTTTAAATACCTTAGTAAAATAACTTTGATCATTAAAGGACAACAAGGTACAAATCTCGGAAATAGATGTTTTGCTATAGGTGAGTAATTTCTTTGCTTCATCGATTTTCATTTGTTGAATATATTCACTTACGGTGAGACCGACTTCTTTTTTAAATAATGCAGAAAGATATTTTGGGCTAAGTCCAACTGTCCGGGCTATATCATTGTGACTTATGTTTTCGTAAATATGTTGGTAAATATAATTTTTACATGAAATTATTGTTTTAGAATAGCGTTCTATTTTTACTTGCCGAACTTTTTTGGCATAAGTATAAAGTACTTCTTTGGCCAATTCTCTAATCTCATCTAATGACTCCAGCTCTTCCACCTGTTGAATGTAACGATTAAGTAGTCTATGGGCAATTTCCTCATGAAATCCACCTTCAATAGCAGCTCTGGACACCAAAGTGATGAGGATTATTATATGATTCTTATTAGAACGAATATAACTGGTTTTCGATAAAACACTGGCTTCTTCTTCTTCTGAAATTGGAAGATCTTTTAGGTCCTCTACTTTTCCCTCTTTTATAATTTCTATTATTTTCTTTTCAAATAATCGTTCGCGAAAAAGACTTGAATGTAAATTCCTAGTGAGCTCTAACTCCATTTTCTCTATTTTTACATTAGGTTCTGTTATTTCAGCATTTTTCTTCCATACGGATTCCGGTGGAAACAAGACATGGTTAAACATGTAGAATACTATTGTACTTATACTTAACAGTTTTTCGTGTAGAACAATAGGGATCAACTTGTAATATTGTAGGATTTTATCACGATAAAAAAATCCGCGTGAATCATGGATTATTCCTTTCACTCTATCCTCAGATATAGGGTAGGAAACAGAGGGGCCAATTAATGCGGTACCTTCAAATGTTTGATTGTTAAAAATAGTAATCAGTATAAATTTTTCTGAAAATGCCGACTTCTTAATTAATGGGAATTCATACGGTTTACTCGCGTAGAAATTCAATTGCGCAAATAATTTTTGTTTTTGGTTCTCATAAAGAGGATTGAAAAACGGTTGATTTGAGGATTCATATATTATTTTCCCGTTTGGGTCAATATATAAAACGCTTAAACCAAAAGTACTGGAAATGAGATCGCATATTTTCTTGTTTTTATCAATGTAAGAGTCCATGCACTTTCCCCTTTCCTCATTCAAGTACAATAAGCTCAATGCTTCATGTGGTAATTGTACAAAAAAAAGTACGAAAATACCATAATGATTTAATTTTCAGTGATATGATAGCGCTTAGAGCTGCGACCGTAGTATTGCAATACATACGGATTATCAGTAATTCCTATAAAAGTCTGATTCTTTGATAAAAGGCGATTATTTAAGAGAGGGTGTTAAGACAAATGAAGGTATTGGACAAAGTTATTGTTGTTACAGGAGCGGGAGGCGGAATCGGTAGAGAATTGGTTCTTAATCTGCTTTCAAAGGGTGCGAGTGTTGCTGCTGTAGATATAAGTAAGGAAGCATTAGAGATAACTGTGAATCAAGCAGACAATAAAAGCCGGAGGCTTTCTACACACATCGTAAATCTAACGGAGCGGGATGCAGTCGAAGCACTTCCGGAGCAAGTTATTGATCATCATGGAAAAGTGGATGGAATCATAAATAATGCAGGTATTATTCATCCATTTTTAAAAGTCAATGAACTGGAATACGATAAAATCAAGTTAGTCATGGATATTAATTTTTACGGGACACTTTATATGGTAAAGACATTTCTTCCTTATCTGCTGAATAGACCAGTTGCGCATATTGCCAATGTATCCAGTATGGGAGGATTTCTTCCGGTTCCCGGTCAAACCATTTATGGCGCATCTAAGGCTGCTGTGAAACTTTTGACAGAGGGCCTCCAAGCTGAACTTAAAGATACAAATGTGAAAGTAACCGTTGTTTTTCCTGGCGGAGTAAGCACAAACATTATGATGAATTCCGGATTGGATGTTGCAGATAATAAGGAGATAAGTAAGGAACAAATGTCCCAATTGTTAACGCCTAAAGAAGCTGCCGAAATTATTGTGAAGGGGATTGAAAATGACCGGATTCGAGTGTTGGCGGGCAAGGATTCCAAAATAATGGATAAACTCTATCGTTTGAGTCCTAGAAGAGCGTCAAATCTTATTGCTGATAAAATGAAGGATTTGATCTAGGAGAAGATCAGTGTTCCCATTTACAGTGAAATGGAAAAGAGATTGCTACTATGAACGAATGGGGGAATTAGTAGCAACCATTTTCTTGACAGAAGAGCATCTACGACTTAGGCCGGATTATAGAAATCTTGTATTAGTGCAATACTTTATATAAGCTTATGTTTGTAAACTCTATTAACCATTTCTGAAGATACAAACATGATGCTAAAAAGTAGAAGCAAGATAATGGGTACCATAAACATACCAAATTGGCTTGCAATAAACCCCATTAATAAAGGTATCAATGTAGAACCTGTATAAGCACTTGCCATTTCAAGTCCAATTACACTCGAAGAAGCTTTTTCCCCAAACCGTTCTGGTGTGGCATGAACAATACTCGGATAGATGGGTGCTCCACCTAGTCCAACAATGAGCAATGCTCCTGCAGCAACCCAATGTGGAACCGGTAAAATAAGAATTAGAAGTCCGACACAGCCAACTAATCCACCGTATCGTATCAGCCTTTTGCTGGATAATTTAGTCGAAAGAAATCCGGAAAAAATACGCCCTATAATGATTCCAATATAAAATAGGGAAGAAAAGGCTGCTGCGGTGCCAGGAGTAATTCCTTTGCTTTCAATAAAGAAGGATGCCATCCATAGACCAGCGGCTGTTTCCGAACCATTGTAACAAAGCATGGAGACCATGGACATTTTCACACCCCTGATTCGTAAGGCTTCTCTGTTACTGATGAGTGTCTTCTCGTCTCCTTCTTCTATCTTACCGTTCTCAAAAACCTTCCATAAAGACAGCGATCCCAATAAAATTAGAGCTATGATAGTAAGTACTATCCCTATAGTAAGGTATCCCATACGCCAGTTATTTCCATGATCCAGCGAAAATGACATTACAATAGGTCCCGTCATTGCTCCAATCCCCCAGAAACAATGCAACCAGCTCATATGCCTGGCCTTAAAATGTAGCGCTACATAGTTACTTAATGCTGCATCTACAGAACCAGCACCTAATCCCAAAGGAATTGCCAGTAGTATAAAGAATAAGAACTCGTTTGAAAAGTAAAATCCGAATAAGGAGAACGTTGTTAATAGAATGCTGAACAAGGTTACCTTTCCAGTGCCAAATCTATGCAACAATCTGCTTGCAAATAAACTGGATACAACCGTACAGAATGAGACCGTTAACGATATATAACCTGCCATTTCTGTTGTGGCATCAATATCAAGTTTCATAATAGACCATGCACTTCCAAGCAAGGCGTCAGGCAAACCGAGACCTATGAATGCCAGGTAAATAATAATCAGCAATAATGTAACCATCTCTAATCTCTCCTTAATTTGTATGCACTTTGCAATAGCATTATAACAATATAAATCTATCTTAAATAGCAATAATCAATTAATAAATAACACTATTTCGATGTCCTCGTAAGGGTAAGAGCCTTTATCTAGGAGTAGCTGACTTTGAATAGCAAGAACAAACGAGTCTGAAGACAGAGGGGCATGATTCTGCTTATCTCGGGTACACAATTGAACTGGGGCAAGCCGGGGTAGTAGGTGAGCTATGGCAGGTAATATGTAATAGAGTGTCCCAAATGCCAAGAATGGCTTGGGACACTCTTATATATGTTTACTTTCCGGGCAAAAAAACAGAGAAGGTGCTTGGAGGAGAAGCAACTGCATAACGGTAGCTTAGAATATGGTGGCAGAATCAGCTCCACAATTTAAAATGGTTCGGTAGCATTATCTTTCTGTACTTCTTTCTCTTGGCCACCAAACTTTTCCTGCATGTATCCTGCGCTAACCTGGATACTCTTGATTGGGTCGTTATCCACCCAATTTTTATGAGTTTCTAATATAACACCTTCTACTCCGTTTTTTATAGCAATTGCTGAGAGAGTATCCAGATCCATATTTCCATATCCTAATTCAGTAGCATTTTCTTTCAGTATGGGTGTCATATAGGGACCTGATTTGGTATGTCCGCGGTCATTGATATGCCATAGTTTCATTCGGCTGCCCAGTTTTTCCATCAAAGCCGGAACATTAGCCCCGCCATCGGCCATCCAGTAACTATCAAACTCGAAATTAACATATGCAGGATCTGTTTTTTCAATAATAATGTCGTAAGCTGTTTTATCAGGGGTGACCTTTTGCAGTTCAACATTATGATTATGATATAAAAGACGTATCCCTTCTTCAGAAAGGGCTTTTCCTGCCTGGTTCAGACTTTGAACAAGTTCTTCCACGTCATCTAAACTACTATAATCAAATTTGTACATACCAGTAATAATTACTGTATCTGTACCGAATTTTTTCGCTTCAACGGCTATCGCTTTTGGATCCTTCTCAATGCTCCCCAGATTACTATGTAGGCTTACGACCTTCAGTCCGCTTTCCTTAATCAGCTTAGGCCAATCAAGCTTGCCGCCATTGCCAATAGGCATTCCTGAGAACTTTGTCATTAGTTTTACAAGAATGGAAGACTTGTGAATCATAAAATCATTTAATTCGATAGAATCATAACCTGCATTTTTGATATTAAGTAATGTTTGTAAAGCATTATCATAATTATTACTCATTGTTCCTATCATAATCTGTTGAACTGCAGTTGTTATATGCTGTGAATTATTCCGGTCCTTACTTTTTACAATTTTGCTTTGCTCCGTTTTGTGTGATTTGACAATTTTATTAATGCGGATATTTTCTTTGATTTCATACCCGGCAACAAGAATTATTATGAGACTAATACACGCAATGCTTACTTTTAGTACCTTTTTTCTGTTTTTTTTCAATTTGTACATCTCCGTTTCATTGACTTATTTCATGAGTACTTTACAATAATATCAACATCTGTCTATTTTACAACCGACAGATTCTTCGGAAATGTCGAATACAATGGAGGCCTTATGTCAGAAAAAAATAATGTCAACCAGAGGGTGATGCTAACGAAACGCTTGGTTGGCGAAGCTTTATTAAAAATGTTAAAGACGCGTAATATTAATAAAATATCCATACGGGAACTATGCCAAGTTGCAGGGATTAATCGCACTACATTTTATAATCACTATGGAAGTCAATATGATGTATTAAATGAAATTGCTGAGACGTACATTCAAAATACTTCATTTACCGTTATAAATGATCTTGCAGCAGGCAAAAATATAGATGAATGTCTGACTCGGATTCTGCAATACATAAAAGAAAATATTGAATTTATAAAACTCGTAATTAACCTTGAGAATTATGATCTCATCTCCCGCATTACTATCTCACTGCCGCAGTTTGATCATATGGTCATTAAACACTTACCGGAAAAATTGGATTTGAAGGAAAAGAAGGCAATTGCCTCGTATGTCCAGTATGGAACAGTAAGACTTCTTAAAGAATGGATTCTCACAGATTGTTTAGAGTCACCGGAAGAAGAAGTGAAATTAATTCTGAAAATGGCTGGAAGAACGATTGGTAACGGATAACCGCCTGCAATAATCAGAGCCATGCTGATTCTGAAGAGACAATCTACGAGATATTCCAAGGGATGGTTGACATGCCATGAATGAATCCCACAGATCTCCATTTGTGGTGTTTGAATATATACAAAAATCTTCCAGATGGTTGGATATTCAGATATAGAGCATTTTTCAAGGATGTTCGAAAAGCTCGTGGGCTGCAAACCCAGAGATTTCAGGAAAAACAAACTAAGTGTTTGATTTGAAAATAAATGCCTGCGGGTTCAGCAGAACTGACATCAATTTTGCGCGGTACGCAATTGGACAAGAACTAAAGTATTTAGTTTTGTGTTTAAGGGCGTAACGCGCATTTTTTGTCTCACTGAACTAAGTTTGGAGTTGCTTTCTGCTGTATGCTCATCCTTTCACTTCTAGGAGCAGCTTGTGCAGCAAGGCAATATCATTTTGGACTGATTGATGGGCATGTTCTGAAATCAGCCGGACGGAGAATTTTTTAGAATCGGGAATGTTTGATAATTCAGAATCGCCATTTTCAATCAAAAGCTTTCTTCTATTCAGCCGTTCAATGGCATCTTCGATCAAATAAGCAAGCTTCCTGCTGTCAACCTTATCCAGAAAAAAGAGGGAGGAGTACAGGGAAGTGAAATTTGTTAAGTTTTGAAATGCGGAATAGATTTCTTCCACCAGTGTTTCACGGCCCTTTTCTGTAATTCCATAGGTCGTTTTCTCGGGACGGTTGTCGGTCTGCTCAACCTTGATTTTTTGAATAAGTCCTTTTTTTAAAAGAACCTCAAAATTATAATAAAGGGTTCCATCGTTGATCGGAAATGAATTATCGAGAGGCTTTAGAACTTGCTTCTTCAGATCGTAAGGATGATGCTCCCCCTCGCTCAGGATACCAAGGATAAATATTTGAAGCGACATAAGACTCCTCCTAGAATATATATGAAAAGAGCCGTCTGCCGTAAAGGGCATTCGGCTCTTTCTATTTTACATGAAGAGCGGCTGAGGTGCATCACCGGGGCTTAATTTAGTGTACGGCTTGAAATGGTGGATTACAGTATTCAAAGCAAGCGCTGAAACCATGATAAGGCTAAGACCTAACAGCAGTACAGCAGAACGCCCTCCGCCGAATAGCAAATTGTAGTCCAACTGAACGGTATAAAACATTACGGAAATATGGCTAATGGCTTTATAAAATCCTGGCATCATAACCTGTGGCACCACCGATCCATTGGCGATGGTCTGAATCAGCAAGAACGGTAGATTTAGCATCATGCCTGCCTGTCCAAAGAGGAGGCAGAAAATGCTGGTGAACTGAATGGCTGCGAATAATTCGAGAGCGTGCAACAGCCACAAATGAACAAACGTACCAGCTCCATATCCGTGTATGGCGAAATAAATGCTAAGCCCGATCAAGGGGACGATCAGAGAAATTATAGCATTGGTACCTTGCAGCGAAAGGAAGGCTTTCCATTTTCCAAGCTTACCCTTTAATTGGTTCAATGCACCGATTGCCATCATGGAGTATATCATAGCCCCGACATAAGAGGACATCGTCAGAAACATTGGAGCCATTTGATTATGCATCCCGGCTGGCTGAGGATTGGAATCTATTACATTGGCCTGGACTTTGTTAACAATGCCTGCGGCCATCTCCTTGGCCTGCACCTCCGACATCTTCATATTTTGCAGTACACCTTCAATGCCGCTTGTTTGCAGCTGGGTACTGATTTTTTCTGTGATCTGCGTTACTACATTTTGTACTGTGCTGTTGGTGGTAGCTGGATTGGATTGGTTGATATAATAATCCAGTTGAACTTGCTGGTCCGGAGCAGAGAGCTTCTGTGTAAAATCCTGAGGGATGTGCATGATCAGATGAATGTCCCGGTCTTCAAGCTTTTGCTGAGCCGTCTTTAGATCGGTATCCGTCTGCACCTGAAACGGCAGCTCCTGCTCAAGCTGCTTCGCAAATTCCATCCCGTACTGCTTATCTTCATTTACAATTGCCACCGAGAGATTGCCGATGTTCTTCGGAACCGCACTATAACCGGAAGTGAAGACTCCGATCATAATGATTTGGTAAAAAATCATCATAAAAACACCACTCAGAATTGCCTTGTTTTTGAAAAATGATTTCATCGCTCACACCATCCATATACTTTATTTAGAATACTCTATTTAAAGTATATCTTTTCATGGATGCTGTCAATAGTTTCGAGAAATAGTGGATTATATTAATATTGAAGAGGTTGTCATATTGTGAAGGGAAGCAGGCAGAATTGAAAATCCTATATTGAAAACGGAAGAGTTAAGTACTATACTGTAAATAACTAAACAGTTAATTTATTAACTTAAGGTGACTTGAACTGACAGTTAAAAGAAAGGAATAAAAAATGGATCAAAACTTAAAAACTCAATTCGTGCATTCGATATTTCAATTAAAGAGGCTACATGGAGCGGGACTCGGAAAGGAGACGGGAGGGAACAAGAGTGACATTAACATGACAGAACTTGTTCTAATGAAAGGAATCGCCGACAATTCCACCGATTCCGAAAACAACATCGGTTTGCCCGACGTTCGGGGATACCTGTCAATCTCCAAAGCGGCAGTTTCCCAAATGTTGGGGACACTTGAGAAGAAAGGATATATAAACAGAGACTTAGACAAGAATAATCGTAGAAACCTTGTAGTTACACTCACCCCCAAAGGACGTGAGATTCTAAAGAACAAGGATAACGAGTTTAACGATAGGCTTGATAAAATCATAACTCATCTCGGAGAAGATGATGTTAAACAAATGATAACGATTGTTAACCGTATGATAGAGTATACAAACAAACTTAATAACGAATAAGACAGGATGAATGAGAGAAGATATTCAAATAAGCAAAAGAAGGGGAAGAGGTTATGAATACATGAAGAATAAAGAGCGTTGGACGATTTCCGATATTCCCTCCCAGAAAGGCCGCTTGATTCTTGTCACAGGTACAGGGGGGTTAGGTTATATAACCGCTTTAATTCTGGTCCGTGCAGGTGCGGAAGTTATTCTGGCAGGACGAAACAGAAGTAAGGGGGAGGCGGCAGTCAAAGAAATTCAGTCAAATGTTGTTTCGGCAAACATACATTTTGAACAGCTTGATCTTGGAGATCTTGCCTCCATAGAAGCTTCCGTAAAACGAATATGCGATAAGTATCCAAGGCTGGATGTCCTTATTAACAACGCCGGAGTGATTATGAGCCAGCAACGACAAGTTACAAAGGATGGCTTTGAATTGCAGTTTGGCACAAATTACCTTGGACATTTTGCGTTGACAGCTCATCTTATGCCGCTTTTACGAAAAGGACACAACCCACGAGTTGTCAATGTCTGTGCCCTGGCCGCCAATAGTGCTGTGATTAATTTTGATGATCTGCAGGCAGAACACCTTTATAAGCCCATGCCAGTATATGGTCAATCAAAACTGGCTAACTTGATTTTTTCACTTGAGCTTCATCGCCGTAGCATGGCTGAAGAGTGGGGAGTTATGAGCATTGCCGTTCATCCGGGCTTATCTCGATCAGATTTGGTTGACAATGGAACAAGAGAAAAAAGCAAGATGCCGCTTGCGCTTCGTCTGATTGGACCAATAATGATACAGTCGGCTGAACAAGGGGCTTTGCCAACGATTTTTGCAGCAACCTCCCCGGAGGCCGTCAGCGGACAGTATTATGGACCGGATGGAGTTAAAGAAACAAGGGGATTCCCTGCACCTGCCAAAATACCGGCTACTGCAAAAGATGTAAATACGGCCATACGATTATGGGAAATCTCCAAACAGTTGACGAATTTGGATTTCGAGAGGATATTATCGGGGATATCCTAAATAAAATCATGCCGGTTACTACTCTGCCAAGGATGCGAGCGCAGTATTATGCAGAAAAAGCGGCCGAGGAGGCCGCTTTTATCATTTCTGTAATAGCACTGCTCATCCAGACTGTATTCGGTTTGCTACATCCTACTAGCCAGCAGTTCTACAAATTTGGTTGCTTCCGCTCCGGTCACAAGTCGATTGGGCACGAAATGGGTTGCGGAATCACCCTTCAGGATCCCCGCCGCAACGGAGCGTCCAATAGCTCCGGAAGCCCAGTGCCCGATCGGCACGTCACTGAATGCTGCCAGGCTTGTTGCAGATGAGGCTTGTGTTTGGCCCGTATTCCGCATAATATTATCAGCGATCGTCGCAAGCTGCGCCCGCGTCACACCCAAATCTGGATTAAACAGGCCTGCGCCGGTTCCTTTCATAATCCCAGCCGTCGTAATTTGGCGGATTTCCAGATCCCTGAGTGAATCTACGGTATCCTTATAAATATCCGTACCGATCACTTCTCTTAGCTTCAGGCGGTCAGTCAATAACGCAGCTAACTCGGCACGTGTCACTTGAGCATCCTGTTGTAGAGAGAATGGTGCGGTAGCAGTTTTTTTCTGTTCAAATAACCAAGCCAGCATATTCTTATCGTTAAATACTGGTATCCAGGAACAGTGTCTGAAATCTCCGAACAGCTGTTGAGAGGCCATAAACGCATCATCATAGATAGTTAGATTGGCCTGCTTGTTGCCCATTTCAGTCAATGCCGCATACGTCAGTGTGCTTGTCCGGCTATTCGTAATCGGGTCATTTTGTGCATGCACGAGCCATACTGGCACATCCGTCAGATCCTTGAGTTCCATTTTAAACTTATCTACGGATCCTGTGTAATCGGCTACGGCGTCTTTCGCCGCAACGATAATGGAACCCGCGAACAAATCTGGATACTGCATCATGAAACGAAGCGCACCGCCACCGCCGCTGGACACCCCAACAACATAAATCCGATTTGGATCTGCTTTGCCGGAATCGACAAGCTTATTGATTAACTCTGCCTGTACTTCAAAATAATCACGCATTAGCGTAAGTTCCTCGGGATTGTTATAGATCTTCCACCCGTAGTTTTTTGGGAATTGTACCGCTAAAACAGATGCATCGTACCCTGAGTCTAGCCAGGCAACAGCGCCTTTGTTCTCGGTGAGTTGCTTGAGGTTATCTGTTCCGACCTCTCCGCCGCCGTGCAGCCATACGACCAGAGGGTTCGGGGTTGTGGATTCGGTAAGTTTAAGGCGATAGTTCAACTTCTCCCCGTTAGTGCCTGTATACTCCCCCGGAACAAAATCATCAATCGACTGTGTTTTCACATCCGTCACGGTGGCCTCATTAAACGACAATTCGGGGTAACGTTCGTTCGTCACGGCAAACTTTGACACTGGCCCCCCCGAATATTTAAATGGCTTTACTTTAAGCGATAAAATGTTATCCGACCAACTTAGTTCAACCCCGTCATCCGCATAATCGTGTTGCACAGTCTCGTTTTTCTCGTTAACAGGATAACCGTCGAAGTTGCCGGTAATGACAAAGTCGGATGCCTTCAAATCGGCATATAAGCTAGTGCTTCTCACCTGCAGTTCAAATGATTTAACCATTCGTCCAGTATCGCCGATATACGTGTTTGCTGTAATCTGCGCTGGTGAAGCTGCTTCAGCTTTCGCAGGCAGTCCACCGGTCAGCATGGTGCAAGCTGCCATTACTACCGACAGAATCAGGCCACTACCCTTTTTCAAGTTCATCCTTCGTACCTCCAGTTATAAAGTTATGTTATTTGTACACGAGTCGGATCAAGTCGCTTGAAATGAAAAAAACCTAACTCGAACCGACATAGGAAAAATCCATGTCTGATTCGATTTAGGTTTTGCCCGATTAAGCGGTTACAATCCACATCGTATCTACATACGAAATCATATATACGAACTTTGCAAAAGTCAACAAGTTATTTTTAATGTTTACAAAATAAAAAAAGTAATATTTTTACATTATCTTTCCCTTGAAAACGTTCTCCACCTCTTATATAATGAACATACAATTTATATTAGGGTTGTTACTGCATTGCAGGCAAAGCCTAAACCAATTCATGCTAGTTTAATTTTAGTTATGGATTCGTTTAGGTTTTTTTTGTCCGTAAAAAAATATAAAGTGGGCGAACTCATGAGGATAAAAAAAGTATTTAATAATAATGTTGCATTGGTTGAAGGACCAAATCGATCTGAGATCATTGTTATTGGAAAGGGACTGGCCTATCAGAAAACTCCAGGTGAAGATATAGATCCGTTAAAAATAGAGAAGACATTCGTGATGGAGACCAAAGAGTTATCTGAACGGCTCTCTACATTACTGAGTGAGATTCCCCCAAAGCATCTTGAATTGACAGATCAAATTATTCGTTATGCAGCAAAAGATCTAAGCACAACCTTTAGTAATAACATCTACTTGGCTCTAACGGATCATATTAGCTATGCCATTACACGCTCCAAGGAGGGATTGAGCCTTAAAAATGCGCTGCTGTGGGAGATACAGAAGTTTTATCCGAAAGAATATCAAACCGCAACACATGCATTACATTTAATTGAAAACGAAACTGGAATTAAGCTGCTGTAGATGAAGCTGGATTTATCGCCATGCATTTCGTGAATGGGCAGCAAGACGGTCAAGAAATGGAACAGACCTTGCTGGTTACCGAGATGGTTCAAGGCATTCTTAATATAGTAACACTTCACTATGGGATCGAGCTGGATGAGAATTCCTTAAATTATAGTCGCTTTGTGACCCACTTGAAATATTTCTCTTATCGCACCATGCGTCATGAATCGATTCCTTCTGAGGATGATGAGCTTTACCAACAAGTTGTTACCAAATATCCTGAAGCCTTTGCCTGTAGTGAGAAGGTAAGATTCTATTTACGGGAAGAGTTTCAAGTTGAGACAACCGAAGGTGAAATGGTCTATTTTATGCTTCATATTAGGCGTGTGACCAGCAGAGATTAACCTATTACAATAAAGAACAGGGTTGTTACCACTAGTTGGGCAAAGCCTGGATACGTGATAAGTGTACTGTTTTTCAGTGTGCTTTATCACCTATTCAGGCTTTTTTATATCATATAAACCAGCCAGAATGAGATCAAAAGGAGCGAGTACAAATGAAATACGAAAGATTAGCCAAAGATATCGTGCAAAATATCGGCGGAGAAGAGAATGTTAACAATCTTGTCCATTGTGCAACAAGGTTAAGATTTAATCTCAAAGACAATCATCTACCGGATAAGGAGAAACTGAAAAGCTTAGCTGGGGTTTTGAGTGTAGTAGAAAGTGGCGGTCAATTCCAAGTGGTAATTGGAAATGACGTTGCTCACGTGTATCAGGAAATTATGAAAACCAGCAAATTAGGGGCAGGAAATTCTGCTTCCGCAGATGCAGATCAACCCAAGGAGAAGATCATGTCCAGGATTTTCGCAGTAATTTCTGGAAGTCTTTCTCCCCTATTGCCTGCAATGGCTGGAGCGGGGATACTTAAAGCCTTTTTAACCTTATTCACAAACTTTGACTGGCTATCTGCGGATAGTGGAACCTACCTCATTCTGGCAGCAGCAGCAAATGCCGTTTTCTATTTCTTGCCTATATTCTTGGGCATTTCTGCATCGTTCAAATTTGGGGCAAATCCATATGTAGGCGGAGTTATTGGTGCAGCTTTAATGGAACCGAACTTTACGGGATTATTGGCGAATGGAGATACCTCTTCTTTTCTTGGCATTCCTGTAGTTCTAATGGATTATTCATCAACGGTCTTTCCGGTATTCGTATCCATTTGGATTTTCTCTTATGTGGAGAAATACTTAAAGAAAATTATTCATAAAGAGCTCCAGACGTTCATGGTTCCATTGTTGTCTTTAGTCATTCTTGTGCCGCTTGCTGCGATAGTCTTCGGTCCGTTTGGAGTATATCTCGGAAACGCGATCGCAGATGCTATCAATTACCTCATGGGAGTTAGCGGGCTGTTAACAGGTGCTGTGATTGGCGGGTTAATCTTTTTCCTTGTTGTGTTTGGGCTCCATTGGGGAATTATTCCGATCGTGCTGGCAAATCTTACGAATGGAACCGATCCAATCCTTGCAATGTGGGCAGCATCTAACTTTGCAATGGCAGGGGTGGCACTGGCGGTCTTCCTTAAATCTAAAGAAAAGACTTTGAAATCACTGGCTGGTTCCTCTACATTAAGTCTGTTGTTAGCCGGGGTCTCTGAGCCCACTGTTTATGGTATATTGCTGCGTTACAAGCGCACGATCCCCTATGTTATTCTTGCCGGAGCTGTCGGTGGGGCAATTAATGGCGGTTTCAATACGTATGCTACAGCATTTGTCTTTCAGAATATTTTCTCGATCGGTGCATTTGAACCGGTGGGTTACTATTTAATCGGGATTGTCGCTGCTATGGGAATTGGTTTGCTTCTAACACTTCTTTTCGGATACCAAGATAAAAAAACTGTTGCAGTGACTGCGACAAGTGATTCTGCTCCTGCTGTAGAAGTAAAGGCTGTTCAACCGGAGGCAAGTGCCAATCCTTCTAATCATTCATCTCTCTTGAAGAAAGAGGTGCTATTCAGCCCTCTAACAGGGGAAGTGAAATCCTTGACTGAAGTTCCTGATCCTGCTTTTGCAGAAGGTGCTATGGGAAAAGGAATAGCTATTGTTCCAAGTGTTGGCCAAGCCGTATCCCCAGTGAATGGAACCATTGGAACCATTCTCAAGTCAGGCCATGCTGTAATTCTATTGTCTGAGAGTGGTGCGGAAATATTGATTCACATTGGAATTAATACCGTTCAATTAAAAGGGCAATATTTCACCCCTCGGGTTAAAGCAGGGGATCAGGTGCGAAAAGGGGATCTCCTGATTGAATTTGAGCTTGAAAAGATTAGGGAAGCTGGTTACAATCCGATCACTCCAATCATTATCTCAAATACTGCTGATTACCTGGATGTAATTGAAACAACAAGCTCATCGGTTACAGCCCAAGATAAGTTGCTGACTCTTGTTGTCTAAGCAGAACTGGCCAGAAAGGAGACTCACTTTGAAAACCAACACAAACAGTTTTCCGGAAAATTTCTTATGGGGCGGCGCTGTAGCGGCCAACCAGGTAGAGGGCGCTTTTTTAGAGGATGGAAAAGGTTTGTCCACCGCAGATGTATTGCCGCGTGGTATTACAGGGCCGATCATGGAGATTCCTGAAGCTGAATATCCTTCTCATGAAGCAATCGATTTTTATCACCGGTATAAAGAAGACATCGCAATGTTCGCAGAAATGGGCTTTCGCTGTTTCCGGACTTCGGTTGCTTGGACACGTATTTTTCCAGAGGGAGATGAACAGATTCCAAACGAAGAGGGCATCCGCTTCTATGAAGGCTTGATAGATGAGTTGCTCAAATACAATATAGAACCTGTCATTACGATCTCTCATTATGAAATGCCTTTAGGATTGGCCAAGAAGTATGGAGGTTGGAGAAGCCGTAAGTCCATTGAATGCTATGAACGGTATGCCAAGGTTCTATTTGAAAGATTTAAGGGGAAAGTCAAGTATTGGATGACTTTTAATGAAATTAATATTCTGGCCCATTATCCGTTTACAGGCGGTGGAATTATCCTCCGGGAAGGAGAGAATAAGAAACAGGTTCAATATCAGGCGGCACACCATCAGTTCATAGCAAGTGCACTTGCCGTAAAGGCTTGTCATGAAATTATACCTGATGCCCAAATCGGCTGTATGTTGGCTTATATTCCCGCATATCCGTTGACGAGTGCGCCGGAGGATGTCTTTGCCGCTCTGCAAGGTGAAAGGGAAATCTTGATGTTCGGCGATGTACAGGCCAGAGGAGGCTACCCATCCTATGCAGCGCAATTTTTCAAGGAAAATGAAGTGGTACTTGAAAAAGAACCCGGGGATGATCTTATTCTGAAAAGCTACCCGGTTGATTTTATTGGCTTCAGTTACTATATGAGCCGTGCTGTGAGTGCAGATCCGGAGGGGAAAGAGACTACAGCTGGTAATTTGTTCGGTGGTGTCAAAAATCCATATTTGCCTTCATCGCAATGGGGGTGGCAGATTGATCCGCTGGGTCTAAGAATTGCTCTTAATCTATTATATGACCGTTATCAGAAGCCGTTATTTATTGTAGAGAATGGTCTGGGTGCAGCAGACAATCTAGAAGCTGACGATACGATTAATGATGATTATCGGATCAATTATTTGCGGGAGCATCTCTTGGAGGTCTCGAAGGCTATTCAGGATGGTGTCGATTTAATCGGATACACCAGCTGGGGGCCGATTGACTTGATCAGTGCATCTACCGGAGAAATGAAAAAGAGGTATGGTTACATTTATGTAGATAAAGACAATGATGGTAAAGGAACCCTTAGAAGAATAAAGAAGAAAAGCTTTGCCTGGTACAAGAAGGTAATTGCTTCTAACGGGTCTGACTTAGACTGAAATATTACTGACATAAAAGCCGCCCTTTAACTAAGGACGGTTTTTATGTTAAGAATATATCATCTAATCTTGAGTGACGTCATGGGCAATTGCGTAGTTTTCAAGTTGGAGCAGGTACAAGACTCCAAGGTAAATAGCTACAGTGATTGCCTGGATAATCATGTGAATATATTAGTCATTCTCTTCAGAGCGGCTTTTATTTTATTGAAAATGACATGTTTAATCTTAAAAATGCCCATTTGAGTAGTAGAATGAATGATTGTATCATTAAATTGTAAGCGGATTCAATAATTATATTTGAGGGGGAGCATCATGAGATTTAAAAAAATTGGGTTAATGCTGGCGGCTGGCGCCCTGGCTATTACAACTGTTACCGCCTGTGGTGGGAACAATAACAACACCGGAAATTCCACTGCCGCCAACCAGAATCAGGACCAGAACACTGGCGGAGATGAGATTGTTGACATTGAAGTCTGGGGAACGAATATCGGGTATAAGCCAATCATCAAGGGCAGTAAGCTATACGAATTCTACAAGGAAAAACTCGGTGTTGGAGTTCTTCATCCCTATGTGGAATGGAACGGGGGTACGAATTATCTCAATCAACTGAATCTGAAGATTGCTGCTAATGAAATGCCGGATCTTTTTCTCCCCCAGCAGGGTCTTGAGGACAGCCTGGCCAAAAACGGGGCGATTGCAGATTTGACTGAGTTGCTGCCTAAATATGCGCCAAATTTGTGGAATGCGATCCCGCAGGATATGTGGGATGTAGTTAAAGCGAACGATCCTACCGGACAGGGGAAAATATATTATATTCCGGGTGTAGTGGACTATGGAAGATACGCTGGTATGATCCGCCAGGATTGGCTCGATAAGCTGGGCCTACAGATGCCTACAACCCAGGAGGAGTATGTAAAAGTGCTAGAAGCCTTCCGGGATAAGGATCCCAACGGGAACGGACAGAAGGATGAGATCCCAACGGGCGGACGGGAACAGGCACGCTGGATGGACCACATATTTGCAATGTATGGTGTAGCGATGTTCGAGGGCTATCCAGACTGGGATATTTATAACGGTGAACTGACGTACTCTGCGGTGACTCCGAATATGAAAGCCTCGTTGGAGTTCTTGTCCAAGTTGTATCAGGAAGGCCTGATCGACAAAGAATCTTTGCTGAACAGCAAAGACAAATGGGACGGCAAGATTCAGTCAGATAAAGCCGGGAATTACTTCCACTGGGTGGAGTCTGGCTATCTGCCGCTTGAAAACTTGTTTAAAAATACCGGCGTGAAAGCTAATTTCACTGTACTGCCAGTTCCAAAAGTTGATGGTTATGAGGGCTTTTATACATGGAAACGCTTCACGCCTCCTGCCTGGGTAGTGAAAAATAACAAGGATGAGAAAAAGCTGATGGCTACCCTGAAGCTACTGAACAATATGTATGACAAGAAAGTATGGAAGGATTTGTATCTTGGCGTAGAAGGCATGCATTATACGATGAAAGACGGTAAAGCCGTCAAACTTCCGGACGATAAATCTACGCAGGAGAACCGGATTCTCGATCCCTATGCCAAAATATCCACGCTTGATTTCATGACCGATCTGAACAAGTCGACAGCTTCAGAAGATACAATGTGGGAGATGGATCAGGTTAACCGGAATATGCAGGAGGCCCAGAAGTATGCGAAGGTTATTGCCGGTGATGGCATGCCGGCCAGTGTATACGAAGGCTACCCGGACATAAACAATCGTACACTTTACGTGGAATACGCTTCAAAAATCATTATTGGGCAATACCCGCTTAGCAAGTTTGACGAATTTGTAGAGAAATGGAATAAGTCTGGTGGCGAAGAGGTAACTAAGCGAGCCAGAGAATGGTACACAAAAGTGAAGAAATAAACGGGTTATCGCTACAAGGCTGCTCGACACGTTACAGTCGGGCTGCCTTTTTTTGTAATACTTTTAGATTTAGACTGCTACCACAGTAAAGGGATGTGGATGCATATAGTGTTGATGAAGATCAGGCGCATTTCAGATGAAGTAAGTAGAAAATGTTCCTTTAAATGACCTGGTAGGAACTTAAAAACGCCTTATTGAGCCATGAATCTGTTAATTATATAGTTACACTGTAAACGAATTCAACAACGAGAATTTGGGAGGGGAAACATTGAAATCTATTGCATCTCATCAGATGAAGGTATATTGGCCGCTTTATGTGATGGCAATTCCGGGCATGATATTTCTCATCGTGTTTAAATTCATTCCGCTGGCCGGTGCTGTAATCGCCTTCAAAGACTATTCCGTTTTCAGGGGATTTATTGATAGTCCCTGGGTAGGGTTTAAGCATTTTGAAACGCTGCTGCAGCATCCTGATTTTCTCAATGTATTCAGCAACACTCTATTGCTGGGACTATTTAAGCTTACGATTGTGTTTCCGGTTCCCGTGCTGCTGGCACTAATGATCAATGAAATCCGGAAATCAGCACTGAAGAAAGGAGTTCAGACTGCACTCTACATTCCACACTTTTTGTCGTGGGTAATCGTGGGAGGTATTCTGTTCGATTTCTTTTCATTAAGCGGGATGTTCAACATTGTCCTTGGATGGTTTGGGGCTGAGCCTGTTCTGGCGATGCAGGAAAGCGCATACTTCAGACCTATTTATGTCCTGGCTTCCATATGGAAGGATGCGGGATGGGGAACGGTAGTCTACATGGCCGCAATCAGTGCCATTGATCCTCAGCTCTATGAATCAGCAATGATTGACGGCGCCTCCAGACTCAGACAAATCAGGCATATTACATTCCCGATTCTGCTTCCTACCGTGCTTGTGCTTTTCCTGCTCGATATCGGGAATTTCTTAGATCTTGGATTTGACCAGGTATATAATTTGTTAACTCCTATGACCTATAACGTGGGGGATATCCTGGATACGTATGTGTTCCGGACGGGTATTCAGCAGGGGCAATATAGTTTTGCAACTGCAGTAGGCTTATTCCAATCTGTCATTGGATTTATTATGGTCTACACATTTAACAAGTTGTCCAATAAGATTTCAGATGGGGGGCTCTGGTAACTATGCTTGAAGCAAGAAAAGAGAAAGTGTTTGTAGGAGTCATTACTGGCTTGCTCATTCTGCTCTCTGTCATGGCGCTAATACCGCTTGTGTCTGTAATCTCCACTTCCTTGAGCTCCAGAAGTGCCGTAGATATGAACCTGGTCACCCTATGGCCGAAGCAATTCACTTTAGATTCTTGGAAATATATTGTTGATCGACCTGATTTATGGAAATCATTCTTTTTGACACTTAGCACGACTCTGATTGGTACCGTATTGGCCCTCTTGATGACCGCTTTGTTTGCTTATCCATTATCAAAACCGGAATTCCGGTGGGGTTCGGTCATTATGATGGCTGTTGTAGTCGCGATGATTTTCAAGGCGCCCCTCATACCGTACTTTTTGACCGTACGCGGTATTGGTCTGTATGACAACCCGTTGGTTCTGATCGTACCGCATATTTTAAATCCGTTCAATCTAATCATCATGCGAACCTTCTTCAAGCAATTCCCTAAGGAACTTGAGGAAGCGGCCTTTCTGGAGGGAAGCGGATATTTCCGAATGCTGTTCCAATTTGTGCTTCCGCTGTCCAAGGCTGTGCTGGCAACCCTTGCTTTATTCTATGGTGTAGTACTATGGAATCAGTTCCAGCATCCGCTGCTTTTCCTGCAGGATACTAATTGGTTTCCGCTGCAAATCAAGATCCGCCAATTCATCACCGATGACAGTGTTATTATGGCGGGGGCTACATCCACGATGGGACTTAATTACAATGAGCGGACTTTAAGGGCAGCAACAGTTATCTTTGCAATTATTCCAATTATTATTGTATATCCTTTCCTGCAAAAGTATTTCGTCAAAGGAGCAATGCTGGGTTCCGTCAAGGGCTGATTTATTAAAATAAGTGTATCAGGACGTATCTAGGATACAGGCAAAAGAAAGGAAGACAGAACTAGATTATGCAGGAGGTAGACATGAGCAGTCGTTTAACGGAAGTGCTGCAGGGTAAGCAGCACAATTATATTCTTCCTTTTCTCTGGCAGCACGGCGAGGAAGAAGCTGTCATTCGGGAGGAGATCACCCGGGTTCATGAATCCGGAATCGGAGCGTTGTGTGTGGAGGCACGCCCCCATCCCGACTTTCTTGGTCCGAAGTGGTGGGAGGATATGGATATTATTATGGATGAGGCACGTAAGCGGAACATGAAGGTATGGCTGCTGGATGACGATCATTTTCCTACCGGACATGCGGCAGGCAAGGTGAAGGAGGCTTCAGAGGAGCTTCAGCGCAAGTTCCTGGGAGAACGCTTTATTGATACTCTGGGTCCCGCGAAGGGCAGCTCTCTGCTGATTGATACTCTGCTAATGACAGGACTGCGACCGACCTTCTCCTTGCGGCCTTACGCCGGAGGGATCAACAAGCTGATTTCTGTGGTGGCTGTCCGCCGTGACCCAGCCAACGGAAGATTGCTCAGCGAAACTGTAGACCTTACTGAATTGGTGCGGGAAGGTACCCTGTACTGGGATATTCCTGAAGGATACTGGCGGGTGTTTATTGTTTCAGAGAATAGGGAAGGCGGCAGTATACAGCAGGAGGATTATTTGAATCCGCTGGTGCGGAATTCGGTTCGCATCCTGCTCGATACGGTGTATGAGCCTGTATTTGAACGTTATAAAGCGGATTTTGGCAAGACCTTTGCCGGCTTCTTCTCAGATGAACCCGGATTTTATAATGACAAGACGACCTTCGATTTCAATTCAAGGCCCGGTAAACAAGGAGTGCCGCTTCCCTGGAGCAGTGAAATGCCAGACTTGTTGGAGCAGGCGCTAGGTGAGGGCTACCTTGCGCAGCTGCATCTTCTCTGGCATGATGCCGGGGAACAATCGGACATTGTCCGCTACACGTATATGAATATCATCAGCAGGTTGTATGCGGACAATTTCTGCAATCAAATCGGAGAGTGGTGCAGAGCCCGTGGGGTCGAATATATCGGTCATGTGCTTGAAGACAACAATGTGCATGCGAGGCTTGGTCCAGGTACCGGACATTTCTTCCGCTCCCTCTGGGGACAAGACATGTCCGGCCTTGATGTAGTGCTATGGCAAATTGTTCCCGGTTTCGATCAATTATCTTTCCGCCAGCCAACTGGGGGAGAGACGGACAGTGAATTCTACCACTATGGCCTCGCCAAGCTAGGGGTGTCGCTCGGGCACATCGATCCGAAGAAACAAGGCCGGACGATGTGTGAAGTCTATGGAGCGTATGGCTGGACAGAAGGGCTGAAGCTGATGAAATGGTTGACTGACCATATGCTTGTGCGCGGCGTCAATCATTTTGTCCCGCATGCGTTTACCCAAAAAGCATTTCCGGAGCCGGATTGTCCACCGCATATGTATGCTGGCGGGAAAAACCCCCAGTACCGTTACTATGGTTATTTGAATCAGTATATTAACCGGATCAGTCATTTAATCTCCGGTGGAACTCATGTGGCTACCGCAGCCGTAGTCTATCATGCCGAAGCTGAATGGTCAGGCAACTCTATGTACTTTCATCAGCCGGTCAAAGTCTTGATGCAGCATCAAATTGATTGCGAGGTTATTCCTGTAGATGTTCTTCTGGAGGCATCGCATGTCCAGGATCAGAAGCTGCATGTCCATCGTGAGAATTACAGCTGCCTGATCGTACCTTATGCGGAAGCACTCCCGGCAGCGGTGATACAACGGTTGGTCCGGTTGGCTGAGCAAGGCCTACCTATCCGTTTTGTCGGCGGACTGCCTGAACGCTCAAGTGAGGGGGGCGATGTATCTGCTGAACTCATGATGCTTCTGGCGCATCCGAAGGTGAAGACGGTTGATTTGGATGAGCTGGCACATGACCAAATTGCAGAAGGCTATTACGATGTCAGAGTTCAGCAATACGAGCCTTATTTGCGGAATTATCACTATGTCCATGATGATCTGGAAGTTTTTATGTTTTTTAACGAGAGCCCGAATCAGATCCTCTCTACAACGGTTGCTCTGCCGGTCCAAGGCGATGTCTATGCCTATAATGCTTTTCTTAATAAGCTGAGCTGCATGGATATCGTGGGACAGAGCGGTACAGCAACAGTTGAGATTGTGCTTCATCCCTACGAATCAATCGTCCTGCTCCACGGTCCTGCCTTGAACGGTCTGCTTGCCGAGCCAATGAGGATTGCGGCGGAGACAAGTCTGGAATTGAACGGAGAATGGATTCTCTCCCTGTCGGATGCGGATCATTATCCGTTGTTCAAGGAGTGGGGGACCATAGCTGCTTTGAAGAATATGGGTGGACCTGATGATTTGCCAGAATTCTCAGGAACCCTCCGCTATGAAACGGAATTCGAGTGGGATGGGTCAAGTAACGAAGTTTTGCTTGAATTAGGGGAGGTATATGAGACTGCGGAAGTATGGATGAACGGTGAGCATGCGGGTCTAAACCTCTGTCCACCCTACCACATGGAGATCGTGGGACTCATCCGTAAGGGAACCAACAAGTTGGTTATTGAGGTTACCAATACCTTGGCCAAAGACCAGCGTGACTTCCTGTCCTCCTTTTCCCAACAAGATCCAAGCGGACTGCTTGGTCCTGTAAAGATCAGAGCGATTGCAAAAAAAAGTGCAGCCACTATGAAATAGGGGAGGCGGCAATTCAGCGTAACGAAGGGAAGTGAGATTTATAAACATGTACGTATGCAATCCGCTTAACATGGAATACAAATATCAGCTCACCGATGAAAGCGGCAAAATAATAGCCCACAGGGAAGGGGCGGACCCTTCCCTGGTGCTCTTTCACGGAAAATACTATCTGTTTCCTTCTATGACGGCGGGCTTTCTGGTAAGCGACAATTTGACCGGCTGGTCCTTTCATTCGTTAGAGCATGTGCCGATTTATGACTATGCTCCGGATGTACGGGTGATCGGTGAATATCTTTATTTCTCCGCGTCCAACAAGTCAAGAGTTTGTTCTTTTTACAGAACGAAAGATCCGATTCACGAAGGTTTTGAAGAAATTAAAGGAACATTTCCTTTCTGGGATCCTAACCTGTTCATGGATGATGACGGAAGGATTTACTTCTATTGGGGATGCTCTAATCTGACGCCGATTTATGGAGTGGAGCTTAATCCTGAGAACATGAAGCTGAAGAGTGAGCCGCAGGAGCTTATTTTTGGCCAACCCGTTGTCCATGGCTATGAAAGAGTTGGCGAGAATCACATGGCTAAGACACCCGAACAAATTGAAGAATTGGTTGTAAGCTATGGAAGTATGATTCCCGACCTGAAGGAAGAACAAATGAATGCTCTTAGAATTAAGTTCGGCAACGCTCCTTATATTGAAGGAGCTTGGATGGATAAGCATGATGGCAAGTATTATCTGCAGTATGCCTCCCCGGCCACGGAGAACAATATTTATTCCGACGGCGTCTACATTTCGGACCAACCCTTGGGGCCATTTACGTTAGCGGCAAATAACCCGTTCTCGTACAAGCCGGGAGGATTTATTCCCGGGGCAGGACACGGATCGACCATGAAAGACAAGTACGGAAATCTATGGCATGCTTCAACGATGAGAATTAGTGTGAATCATATTTTTGAACGGCGGGTGGGACTGTGGCCGGCAGGCTTCGATGCGGACGGAGAACTGTTCTGCAACCAACGTTACGGAGATTGGCCTTATAGCATCGAACAAACGGCGATGGACCCTTGGAAAGCCCCGGAGTGGATGCTGCTCTCCTACGGGAAGCCCGCCAACGCCTCCTCCTGCGCAGCAGGATATGAGGCTTCACTGGCAACCAATGAGAATGTACAGACATGGTGGAAGGCGGCATCTTCCACTCCCGGACAATGGCTGGAAGTCGATCTGCAGCAGCCCTGTGGCATCGCCGCCATCCAAATCAATTTTGCTGACGATCAGTTGGAGTTTCCGCTTCCTGCAGGTTCGGTGATGCATAAAGGTAGATTTATCGATGAAACCCGTCAATGCACAAGATGGGTGCTGGAAGGCTCTTTGGACGGTGAAACGTATTTCATGCTTACCGACAAATCGGAAGCGGATTCCGATTTGCCGCATGACTTCATTATACTGGAAGGCGAAGTGAAAGCCAGATATATACGCTGTACGGTGCGAAAGCTTCCTTATAACCAGCAGGCTTGTATTTCCGGTCTCCGTATTTTCGGAATCAGCGCGGGCGAACTTCCTGGTGAGGTGAGCGGTGTCCGTACCGAACTTTTGAGTAAGCTTGATCTTTCCGTATCCTGGGATCGGGATTATGCGGTTGGATACAATGTGTTGTGGGGATTTGCGCCAGATAAACTGTATCATAGTTACATGGTACTCGGCAGTCATCAGGTTACCATCAAGGCCTTGATCCAAGGCCAGCCGGTATATGTCCGAGTGGATGCGTTCAATGAATCGGGGATTACCGAAGGCGTTGTGAAACAAGCGGTTTAAGCGAACCCTATGATTGGAGGAAGCCAATGAACAGCATTATCAATCCCGTACTGCGGGGATTCAACCCTGATCCGTCTATTTTACGTGTAGGAGACGATTACTATATAGCCACTTCTACTTTCGAGTGGTTTCCGGGAGTTCAAATCCACCATTCCAGGGATCTCATTCACTGGAGATTGCTGAAACGGCCATTGGATCGGATTTCACAATTATCAATGTCCGGGAATGGAGATTCCGACGGTGTCTGGGCACCTTGCCTGACTTTTGATAACGGTCTCTTCTATCTGATATATACAGATGTTAAATCCCACAAAGGCGCCTTTAAGGACACGCACAACTACCTGGTAACAGCAGCAAACATAGAAGGTCCGTGGTCGGAACCGGTATATCTGAACAGCAGTGGCTTTGACCCTTCGTTATTTCATGATGATGACGGCCGGAAATGGCTGCTCAACATGCTATGGGATTTCCGCAAGGGAAAGAACAAGTTCGGAGGCATTGTCATTCAGGAATATTCGCAGGCGGAGCAAAGACTAGTGGGTCCGGTTATAACCATCTTTAAAGGAACAGAATTAGGATTTACAGAAGGCCCACATGTGTATAAGCGGGGTGGCTACTACTACCTGATTACTGCAGAAGGCGGAACCCGGTATCAGCATGCGGTTACTGTCGCGCGATCCGCTTGTCTTCATGGCCCTTACGAAGTCGATCCGCTGAATCCGGTGCTGACCAGCAGTGGCAAACCCGGTCTGGCACTGCAAAAGGCAGGGCACGCATCCTTAGTTGAAACTCAAAATGGTGAATGGTATATGGCTCATCTTTGCGCAAGACCGGTGGACGGTCATCATTGTATGTTGGGCAGGGAGACAGCACTGCAAAAATGTTACTGGGATGAGGAAGAGTGGCTCCGTTTGGAGGGGGGAGACAATTCTCCTTATACTACGGTACAGGCCCCAGTCTTGCCACTTCATCTGTTTGAGCAGGAACCGGAGATAGATGACTTCGACACACCTGAATTGGCTAACCAGTGGAACACCCTGCGGATTCCGCCCAATTCGGGCTGGCTCTCACTCGTTGAGCGGCAAGGCTTTCTGCGATTAAAGGGAATGGAGTCCTTAAGCTCCTGTCACAGACAAAGCCTGGTTGCTCGTCGTCAGCAGTCCTTGTGCATGGAAGCCGAGACGGTCATCGAATTTGAACCTGTGAGCTTTCAGCAAATGGCCGGCCTGATTCTGTATTACAACACAGAGGATTATGTGTATTTAAGGATTACCCATCTTGAGCAGCAAGGCAGAGTAATTGGGATTATCCAATCCAAGCATGGGGTATACGATGAGCTGCTCGAAGCTGATTTGCAGCTGCCGGATTCCCGTCCGGTCTACTTAAAGGCCATTGTCAATCGTGACTGCCTACAGTTCTATTATGCAATTGAAGCGGGCTGTTGGTGTGCCATTGGCGGGGAGATCAATATTTTGCATCTTTCGGATGAAGCTGCGGAGCCTCTGCGCTTTACTGGTACATTAGTAGGCATGTGTGTACAGGACTTAAGCGGCACCCGGTACCAGGCAGATTTTGATTATTTTATCTATAAGGAAAGCGAGTGAGCAGATTGTCATTAATACAGTTTCCTGAAGATTTCTATTGGGGGGCCGCAACAGCAGCTTATCAGGTAGAAGGAGCTTGGAATGAGGGGGGCCGCGGCCCATCCATCTGGGATACCTATGCGCATACCCCCGGAAATATCCGTAACGGTGACAACGGGGATGTCGCTTGTGACAGCTACCATCGGTATGAGGAAGATATTGCTTATATGAAAGAACTCGGGCTGCGTACTTACCGGTTCTCTATCTCCTGGTCCAGAGTTATTCCTGATGGAACGGGGGAACTGAACAAGGAGGGGCTGGAATACTATCACCGTCTGGTGGACAAGTTGCTCGAGAACGGAATTGTACCTTTTTGCACCCTCTATCATTGGGATCTTCCTCAAGCGCTGCAGGATACAGGGGGCTGGAAGAACCGGGAGACTATTATTGCTTTTACCCGGTATGCCGAAGAGATGTTTAGGCAGTTTCAGCACAAAATTAAATACTGGACTACCTTCAATGAGCCTTGGTGTATCTCCTTCAAAGCCCACTACATTGGAGACCTGGCTCCCGGAGAAAAAAATCTGCAAAGTGCGCTTGATGTTGCCCATCATCTCATGGTCGCTCACGGCAGAACAGTAAAGCTGTTCCGCAAGCTGGAGATTCCCGGGCAAATCGGCTATGCTCCGAATGTAAGCTGGCGAGAACCTTTTAGCTCTAAGCAAGAGGATATGGATGCATGCCGCCGGAGAATAGGCTGGATGGTCGAATGGTTTATGGACCCACTTTTTAAAGGCGAATATCCAGAATTTATGACTGAGGCTTTTGAGGCTGTGGGAGCGAAGGTGAATATCCGTCAAGGGGATATGGAAGAGATTAAGCAACCAATCGACTTTCTTGGAATCAACTATTATACAGGCTCTTTGGGGCGTTACAAGAAAGATAACGGATTATTTGAGCTTGAGGATATTGATGAGGGATATGACCGGACGGACTTTAACTGGCCGATTTATCCCACAGGTTTATTTAAAGTACTGGTCCATATTAAAGACCGCTATGGAGCCATACCCATCTATATCACAGAGAATGGAGCCTGTTATGATGGCGATCCGATCCAGGGGAAAGTTGAGGATGCCAAGCGGATTGCATACCTGAGCAAGCATCTGACCCAGTTAAGCCGGGCTATCGAGGCGGGCGTCCCAGTTAAAGGATATATGGCCTGGTCCTTAATGGATAATTTTGAATGGGCGGATGGTTATAACAGGCGTTTCGGTCTGATTCATGTGGATTTCCTTTCGTTAATACGTACCCCTAAAGACAGCTTTTACTGGTATAAAAAAGTGATATCTAACGGGTGGATAGAAGTCTGACCTGCATCGCTCCGGCACGTTGAATTATTTAAAATAGACAAATACTTAACCACGTTCACTTTCTTGTGTATGGAAAGTGAATGTGGTTAATATATTTTGATACAGATCGACTCCTTTATTGTTGAATTCCAAAAGTCATTAACTCCTTATAGTGTGTTTTCATGTATGATAATGTTGAAGTGACTTAAACTATGGAAGGATTGGATATAGAGTGGAACGGGTTGCAAAGAAGTTTATTTCACGAATAAGAAATATGAAGCTGCAAAACAAATTAATGCTCGGATATGTGTTGGTCTGCGTTATCCCGCTATTATCTGTAAGCGCATTCATATTTCAGCAATCCGCAAAGGGGCTAGAGGATTCTTCTCAGGAATTTGCTTCTCTGTATACCTCGCAAATAAGGAGCACTTTGAATGAGTTTCTAAAAGAATACGAGGAAGTAACAAAGTCAGTACTTGTAGATAACGATATCATTTACAGCCTCGGCGATACGAAGAACCTGCCTTTTGATGAATTGGTTAATCAAAGACTTGCTGTTCAGCGTTTACTGATGCGGGTCGCATTGCTCAAATCCGAGATGAGCACGGTGATGCTGGTCAGCAGAGAGGACAGTGTGTATCAGTTCAGCAGTTCAACGAACAAAGTGAATGAGAACATGCTACTGGCCCAGGAATGGTATAAAGGGCTGCGGGATTCGAATGAAACCTTCTTCATTACCGGATTGCATGACCGTTCCTACTATGAGGATAAAGGGGATGGAGCTGTGGTGACAGCGGGAAGAGTGCTGTTCAACTCGAGTGGAGCTTATGCAGGCATGCTGCTAATCGATTTGGATCCCTTTACCCTGCTACAGCTTGATCATGAGTTCATTCTGGCTCGGGACAAGTACGGTATAAGTGTGGTTATTACTAATCTTAATCAACAAATAGTCTATCATTCTGATGCTGCCAGCGGAAAGTTATCCTGGAAGGAGGTTCTGGACTCAAGCGCCAGCTACATCAAGAGTAACGAAATCAAGGATCATATTGTGTTATTGGGAAGGACCTCCCAAGGTGAGCTTTTAATTAAAACTGACATCCCCCGCTCAAGGCTTTTACAAAAGATTAATCAAATTAAAGTGATGACGGTCGTTGTCATTCTGATGAGCTGTCTGGTTATCACGCTGTTCTCGTTTGGCTTAAGTTATACCATTACAAAGCCTATAAAAGCGCTTCGAAGAAGTATGAAACAAGCGGAAGTTGGCCAATATCTGGCTATAGACAAGGAGCAGGCAAATGATGAAATTGGAAGTCTGGTACACAGCTATAATAAAATGATCACAACAATCCGTACGTTAATCGAGGATGTGTATATCGGGGAAATCAAACAGCGGCAGGCAAAGTTCATGGCTCTCCAGAATCAGATCAATCCTCATATGCTCTATAATACCTTAGAGTCTATACGTATGAAAGCCTTGATGAAGGATGATGATGAGACTGCTGAGATGATTAAAATTCTGGCACGCATGTTCCGGCTGGTCTTAGCCAAGGAAGGCAAGCAGCATTCCGTTAAGCATGAGCTGGAATACACCGCAAACTATTTGCAGCTTCAGAATATCCGTTTCGATCAGATGTTCCAGCTTGAGCTTGAAATACCTGATGAAATGCTGGAGTGCAGCATCATCCCCTTGGTCTTTCAGCCGATCGTTGAAAACAGCATAAATCACGGTTTTGAAGACTATAGCCGTATGCTGGACATTAGGATCGAGGGCAGCTGGACGGAACAGGGAGAAATGTTGTTCCGGATTATGGATAACGGAGCTGGCATGAGTATGGACAAGCAATCAGAGCTGAACTCGCTTTTGAACGGAGCGGATGTGCATAAATATAAGCTGGAGTTCAACGTTGAACAAACTGGAAAAGGCTTGGGACTGTTAAATATTGCGGAACGTATTAAGCTTCATTACGGTGACCACTACTATTTAACCATCTTACCCAGTGTTGCGGAGGGGACAATGATTGAAATTCTGATACCGAGGATTTGAAAAGACAGTAGCAAAGAAAAGACAGCAGGAGGAGATTGGTATGAAAGTAGTAATTATAGATGATGAGAAAGGTATTGTGGAAGGGCTCAAAAAGATCATAGGCCGCTATCTTCCAGAATGTAAGGTGGTCGGCGAAGCTTATAACGGGCTGGACGGATTCGAAATGATACAAAAGCTTCGTCCCGATATTGCAATAACGGATATCCGTATGCCCAAAGCAGATGGTCTCGATATGATCAAAATGCTGGAAGAAACAAACGTTCAGACGAAATATATTCTGTTAAGTGGGTATGCAGATTTTGAGTATGCCCGAAGAGGGATGAAGCTTGGAGTACAGTTCTACATTAACAAGCCAGTTGAGGAAAAAGAGCTGCGCGACAGTGTGAATCAGGTCTCGGATCGTATTCGTGCAGAGAAGATCGAGCTACAGGGATTAAACGAATTAAAGCATGCAATGAATAGCCGAATTCAGGAAGAAACCTTACGGGATATTCTTGATATCGGAAATGATCAGACCCGTTTGGTAGACGAACTGCTTCACGGTGCACTAATTCCAACAGCAGGTATATGGTTCAATTCTATACTGATTGAAATTGAGGGGAGCACTGATGCGCTGAAGGAGATTGGTTTTCAGCCATTGCTGCATCTGATAGACCGGACTTTGAAAAGTTACCATCAAGTATACCGCTTCCGGTACTTCGGCCCGCAAATCGCCATTGTGATTGCACACAACAGCAATATTATGCACAACCGGTTGCTTCATGTGATTCAGGAGCTGAAAAAGGCGGCCTACCGGGATCTGAATCTGCAGATCAGCATAGGAATGGGTAGTGTGTATAAGCAAGCAACCGGGATATGTAAGTCCTTTGAAGAAGCGCGAAATGCATTAAGCTACAAGGTTATTAAGGGAGGAGATCCTGTAATCTCCTTTAATGAGATTATAAAAATAACAGACCGCAGTTATCCGGTGCCTGAAGAAGTTATATCCAAGCTGGAAGCTGCACTTGATAACATGGATGAGGAAGAGTGTGTGACTATAATCCACGAGATTTTCCGGGGAATGACAGCTGAGCCAGGAATGTCCCCGGCAGATCTCCAGCTGTGGTGTTTAAACATTCTTCTGTCAAGTATCCGGAAGCTGTCATTCCAGCAGCTGCAGCAGAACGAGCTGGTAGGCAGACATATTCTGTCTTTAGATGGCTTCTCGCGGTTTAGGACGCTTGAGTATTTGGAGGAGTGGATGATCCAAGTCATTCGGGGAATCATCGGTTTCAAGGTGGAGCATCATTTATCCCATAGAAAGGATATTATCTCGGAAATTAAGCTCTACGTGTCTCAGCATTACAATGAACAGGTCAGTCTTGCTGACTTGGCCGCCCGTTTCTTTATCAGTCCCTATTATTTGAGCCAATTGTTTAAACGGAAAACGGGCGACAACTACTTGAATTACTTGACCCAGCTGCGAATCGATAAAGCAAAGGAACTGCTGGAAAATACAGATTTGAAAGTATACGAAATTTGCCAGAAGGTCGGTTATTTCGATGCACAGCATTTTGCGCGAATGTTTGAAAAATTCACAGGCTGTAAACCTAGAGATTTCCGCAAAAAACTGCCTATTGTTTAAATGTACTTAGCTACTCAAGCACCACATAGGGTGAAGCCATGAAATTCAAAATGAGTTCCCGACAGGTGTCCGAGAGAGTCGAGGGGCTTCGGAGAGCTCAGTTGAAATTGTCTGAGATTGATCCTATCTATTATCAAAATCCTATTACCTGTCTCCTGAAGAGACCGGTCAGCATGCGTATAAGCTGCTTGTGAGTGCGCTCGAGTCAACACACAAAAATCGGCATCGCCCAGATAACGATTTGCCAGAAAAGCAGCTTGGCCGCAGTAGGGGGATAGACGGACGGAGTGCTTTCTCTAGTAAAGATGTTCTATGCGGAGGAGTTTTGTCACAGATCCTTAATTTCAAACTTGCCTGATAAGGAGAAGCAGACCGCAGGGAACTGGATATGGCTAAAAGTCTTATTGAACAGTTAACGGAAAATTTTGAACCCGAGAAGTATCGCGATGAATATAAAGAGCGCTTTTGGAAAGCTACCAACGTACTTGTGAAATAAACAGAATAGCACTTCTGAGAATAACGATTATGAATAATAATAAGCTTGTCATCCATTCTGGCTGACGGGCTTCTTTTATTATGATTACGGTAAATAACACACTCTCTTAGGGAATCCTAAAGAATATGTCGTATTAAAAAAATGCTCAATGCACAATCTTCATCAAATAGCTAATAATTATAATGAATATATTAAAACAAGGAGAGGGTGATTATAATGGAATTAGTCTCAGGATAAGGTTGTGACACTGTGAAGAAATTAAAAAGACTGCGGATTGGAATTCAGCTATCGATGCTGGTAGCTGTGGTTGTGATCGTTGTGTTTCTGAATTTAATCATGAACTATACCAAAGCAGCGGAAGTGGTAGGTAAGAAGAATAGCAATTTTTTAGCACAAATGATTAGCCAGATCAACCAGACCATCTCCTCTAACAGCAATCAACTGAAAAGAATACTGGAGAAGACTGCCTACAACCGTACCATCGTACAGGCTTACCTTAATGAAACCGATCCGTTAGTGAAGTACGAACGTTATTCCGAATTGACCGATTACATGTCCGATATGATGAGTATGAAGGAAGGCATTTTGGATATTGCCCTATTCGGAACGGATGGGACACAAATCAATCTGAACGGCGATATCAATAATTTGGCTCCCTTTATAAGCGAAGTTCCCGAAAAGCGGCTGTACTATTATTCCGGTGTTCAGAACATTGTGATTGGCGGGTTAAACCGCAGCACCTTTATTATCGGCTGTCCGATTTATTCAATAACCAATTTTGAGCGAAAGGACCGGATTGGAACCCTGATGATAGTGGTTGAAGCCAATGCCCTACTGGGATCTCCTCATAAGCTGGCCGAAATTGAAGGAGCACGGCTTTACGCCCTGGACCGAACAGGGCAGTTGTTCTCTTCCAACGTTGAAACGGTAAAGCCCGGTTCCCCTTATTCCCAGGCCGTGATGAAGGATGAAGAAGAGGACTCTTTCATGCAGGAGGGAATGATTCAAGACCTTGAAGGCAAGTTGATATTTATACTGCCCAAGAAGGAATTATTAAGCGGCATCGAAGAAATTTTGGGACGGTCTTTCTTAATCCTGATTCTTTCCATATTGTTACTGATCCTTCCGTTCTATTTGGTCGTCAACAATATATTACGGCCATTGAAAAAGCTGATGAACTTTATGAGCAATTTCAAACTGGGCCTGCTCCATAATTTATCTAAGAGAATCCATCTGCAGGGATATGCTGAAATCAGTATCATGGCAAACCAGTTTAACCGGATGCTTGATGAAATTGACGAGCTGACAAATTCACTGTTGGAGAGCAATACTAAGCTCTACACAGCCGAGTTGGTCAAGAAGCAGGCCGAATTATCTTTTCTCCAGAGCCAGATCAACCCTCACTTTCTGTATAATACACTGGAATCCATCAAGGGAATGGCTGTAGAGCAAGGCTCTGAGCAAATTTTTCATATGGTCAAGTCCCTGGCTTATGTTTTCCGGTACAGCATCAAAGCTGCAGACATCATCCCCCTGCAGGAAGAAATTACGCTGGTCCAAAGCCATATTTACATCCAGCAGATCCGATTCGTTAACCGGTTGACAGTTACTTATCAGATCGAGGATTCGATCCTAACCTGCCAGGTTCCCAAAATGATTCTTCAGCCTCTTGTTGAAAATGCCATCTTCCATGGAATTGAGCCCAAAATGGGCAAAGGTCACTTGATAATCACGGGAATGGCATCGGAAGGCCAGTTAATCCTTGCTATCCGTGATAATGGTGTCGGAATCGGGAGGGATAAGCTCATGGAGCTTCAGACAGGCTTAACAGCTCGGCAAGAGGCTAAGCAGGCCCGGGCTATTGGCTTAGTGAATGTCAACAATCGGATTAAAATGCGTTATGGGGAAAACTACGGTATTATCATAAAGAGCGAATGGGGAACGGGAACGGAAGTCGTCATCCGGTTGCCGTACAAGGAGGACTTCAGTGTATAACGTTTTTATTGTGGATGATGAAGAGCTGGTAATTAAAAGCTTGATTGCCAGCATAGATTGGGTTGCCTACGGTTTCCAGGTGGCCGGGTATGCGCTAAGCGGAGCTGAAGCATTGAATGTGCTGGATGAAGTCAAGCCGGATCTTATTTTTACAGATATCCGAATGCCGGGAATCAGTGGTCTTGAGCTAATCAAGCAGTTGAACGAGGCTTCCTGTCCTGCCCTAATGATTATTATAAGCGGCTATGCTGAATTTGCCCTTGCCCAAAAGGCGATCCATTATGGTGCGTTCGGGTACTGCCTGAAGCCCTTTGATGAAGCGGAGATTGTCCCTTTTCTTAAGAAGGCCAAGAATGTACTATTGGAACGCCATCAACAACAAGAGCTGGATTTCCTGGCATTCCTTGAAGCAGAGCCGCCTGAGAATAAGAGAAATCAGCTGGAAGCAATCCGTCTGGCAGGTGTAGATCCGCAAGCAGCGGAGGGAATGAGAATAGTAGTATTCCTTGGGAAGCTTACCCGCAAACTCGGCCCCCGGAATAGGGGAGTTGCCTTCCGCATAGGGCTGGAGAAGTATGCCTGGTTGATCGCCGGCCACATAATCCCCGAAAATTTACTGACGGATCAGCCTTATACAGATGCCCTTAAGGGCTTTGGTTGGAGCGACCGCTTCTATGACCTTGCTGCCCTTCAGAAAGCCATCCGAGAAGCTGAGATTCATGCATATCAATATTTTGTGACCAACACCATCTCTGAGTTCAGGCCGGCAGTTGTTAAGGAGAATGCTTTGAAGGGCCTGGAGAAGGCCGTTGCAGAGAATGATATCGCCGCTGTGAGCTTCAATCTTGAGCAACTGGCCGCAAAATTTAGCGGGGGCAAGCTGCAAATTCCGGATGCGCTGCACACATATAATATGATCACTATGTTAATTTATAAGGAGAATGAGGAGCCGTTTGAAGATTTTATGTACTCTTTCGACCAGCTAACCAGCTCGTTTCATTCCGTTATGGACATGCTTGAGTACCTGCACGGACTACTTGAAGTGAAGAATAGGCAGGCAGGCAAAGGTGGACAGAAGCTTGCAGGCAATCGTACGCTGATGGCTATCCGCTCCTATATTGATGAACATTATCGTGAAGAGCTTACGATCCCGCTGCTTGCGAATATGTTTAGCGTTAACGGAAATTATGTAAGCCAGTTATTTAAAAGAGAAACAGGCCGTACATTTACGGAATACTTAACGAATCTAAGGATTGGATACGCTTGCGAACTCTTAATGAATTCTGATTTGACGATCAGCGAGATCGCAGAGAAGTCCGGTTACAGTGACTATTTTTATTTTAGCCGTCTTTTCAAACGTATCAAAGGTATGTCCCCAAGCGCTTACCGGAGAGATTCATAAAGTGTAACGTTATTAAAAAAGCAGACCTTCAAGAAGAGGCAACCATATCGTAAGATATGGAGTTAATTCTTGAAGGCTTTTTTGTGCGGATTAATTCCAGATATGATTATGTACCATACTTAGAAATATGCACAATTGTTAGTCGGAGCAAAATGTGTTTACGAAAAAACAATAATTCCTGTGCAAATAATGCTAATGATAATTAATGTAGAACGGGATAAAAAGCGCTTACAATTAAATCATAACAAAAAAGAGGTGAGGGTTTTTGAGGGATTCATCTGCATACCAATTGACTTCCACGAACGGGGGCCTGAATCAGCAAAGGCATCTTTGGACGGAAATGAAAAAACACAAGTACTTGTACTTGCTTGTGGCGCCAATGATTATTTATTTTATTGTCTTTTCTTACATCCCCATGTATGGAATTCTCCTTGCCTTTAAGGAATTTGACTATTCGAAGGGTATTTTGGGAAGTCCATGGAACCATTTTGAAAATTTCCGCATTGTATTGTCTGATCAAAATTTTCATCAAGCCTTTCGAAACACCATCCTGATCGGATTAGGCCGGTTACTCATTGAGTTCCCTGTTCCGATTATTGTCGCTATTCTGTTGAGTGAATTACCCTTCAAACGATTGAAAAAGTTTTATCAGACTGCCCTTACGTTTCCTCATTTTATCAGTTGGATCGTTCTGAGTGGCATCTTAATCGGATTATTGGGTGATCAAGGAGTAATTAATCAACTATTGTCGTTGTTGGGTTTTGAGAAAAACACAATATTGTCAAATAGCGGCTTGTTTACGGCCCTTATATTTATATCGAATATTTGGAAAGAAGCCGGATGGTCTGCGATCATCTACCTGGCTGCTATCGCCGGGGTCAATATGGAATTATACGAAGCGGTTACGGTGGATGGAGCTAACCGGTTCCAGAAAGTAAAAGCTGTCACGTGGCCAGCGGTAAAAGCAGCAGCTCTCATTCTTCTGGTGTTGGCAGTGGGCAATCTGTTGAACGGCGGGTTTGATCAAATCTTCAACTTGTACAATCCGATCGTGGCTGATTATTCGGAAATTCTGGACACATATGTATACAAGACCGCATTTATCGATGCGACGGGATTTGGCTATTCCACCACGGTAGGATTGCTGAAATCAGTCATCAGTTTTGTCTTTTTATTCAGTACAAATGCCATTGTGAATAAGATGTCGGATGGGGGAGGCCTATAAATGAGACAGAGAATAAACCTAACAAATGTACTTCTAGCGCTTGCGCTCGGCATACTTGCGATACTTGCGATATTCCCCTTCTATCAAACTTTGATTGTTTCGTTCTCAACCTTAAATGACAGGGGCAGCGGTCATATTTTTCTTTGGCCGCGTTCCATTGACTTTTCGGCATACCAATATCTATTTGCCGAGGGGTTAGTGACAAGAGGGATGCTCGTATCCATTTTTGTGACAGTCGTGGGCACGGTTGTCAGCATGATCGTAACAACAGCAGGAGCTTATGCTATTTCAAAAAAAACCATGCCTGGCCGTAATGCGATTTTGAACGGCATCATTTTTACGATGTTTTTCTCCGGCGGATTGATTCCTTATTTTCTTACTTTGCAAAATCTTCACTTGCAGAACAATTTGTTTGTCATGATTCTGCCGGTTGCCGTTAACGCTTTCAATCTGATTTTGATGAAAAACTTCTTTGGTACCGTTCCTCCGGCTTTGGAGGAGTCGGCCAAACTGGATGGGGCAAACGATATTACAGTATTGATTCGTGTCGTGGTTCCAGTATCGCTTCCGATTATTGCAACAATCACACTGTTCTATGCGGTCGATCGTTGGAATGAATGGTGGCTCGCAATGCTCTTTATCAATGATCCTAAATATTACCCGCTGCAACTGGTGCTACGAAATGCGATCACTAATCTAAGCGCTCTGCTGAACAGTGCGACGGCTACACAAATGGCACAAGGCACGTCCAGATTTTACGGGGAGTCTGTGAAGGCCGCCATCATTATGATTTCCGCCCTTCCGATTTTGATCATCTATCCGTTCATACAGCGATTCTTTAATCAGGGTATTATGCTGGGTTCCGTCAAAGGTTGATAATAACAATCATGGATTGTTGTTATAGATAAATATAGTTAAAGGGAGGCTCAATATTGTTATGAGAAAGAATCGAATGATGGGTACGGTTGCAGCAGCACTGTTGTTGACGACTGTCTTGTCGGCATGTGGTGGGGCGAACGAAGGGGCTTCGAACGAAAATTTGAAATCGACAGCATCGTCGCCATCGACATCAACGGATACTGTAACTGAAAATGAAAAACTAAAAGTGGCTCTGTGGGGAATTCAGGACACATTTAATGCTGCTGGAAATACGAGTGACACTGTCTTCAACGATCTTCAACAAAAGTTTAATGTAACCATCGAGCCGGTGCAAATTACCTGGAATGATTGGCTCGAAAAATTGAAAGTCTGGGCGGCTTCTTCCCAACTTCCTGATCTCTTTCCAAATGATCTTGCAGGTAACCTGGCTCTTTACACTACCTGGGCCAAGCAAGGGATCATTAAACCGTTGCCCGAAGATTTGAGCCCGTATCCCAACATTCAAGCACTTATGAAGGAACCGTCCATTCAATCCTTTAAGATTGACGGTAAATATTATATGATTCCGCGGATGACCTATCCTAGTTCAAGTGATTGGTCGATGGACAGACCAATTTCTTACCGCAAGGATTGGGCCGAACAAGCAGGGTATACCTCGTCGCCAAAATCATTTGATGATTTGGTCGCCATGATCAAGGCTGTTCAAGCACAACATCCTGGAGTAACCGGAATTTCTTTGGCGAACAAGCCGTATCTGCTCACCGCCTTCCTCGGCAGCTTCCCGGAAGAATCAAACGAAAAATCCTGGGTCAAAGAGGACGGAAAATGGATTCCTGCTTTTGCATCCCCACGGATGTACGAAGGAGTGAAACAATTGCGTACTCTGTATCAGGAAGGACTGTTGGACAAGGATATCGCGATTCAAAAGGATAGCGACGGCACCATGAAGTTTGTGAACGGGCAATCCTTCATGCTCTTCGGTCAGCTTACCGCCACCAATATTGAACCGTTTATTAAGGCAAATCCCGATGTTGAATTTAAGGATGCCTACGGATTTTTGGACTGGTATCCGGCATCGGACGGTCAACGGTATACGTTCGCGGAGACACCGTTCTGGTCGGAACTTTATTTCAGCAATCAAATGAATGATGCCAAGTTTGATCGGGCGTTACGGCTCGTTGATTACATGATTGGCGATGAATATACAGCAAAACTAAAAAACGGTATTGAAGGTACGGATTATAAAGTGGAGAACGGAAAAGCTGTTTCGCTGCTACCGGAAGGCCAAACGCTGGCTGATAAATATCCTTTTACAGATGCCTTAGGTTCTCTTGCATCTTGGTACGGCGGATTTCTCTATTCAGGCCAAAAAGTTGTAAGCTCGGATCCGAATCTTGCGGCATACGACCAAATGTCCATTGACAAGTATAATGAACTTAAAACAACGGCGAAACCTGTGCCTATCAATTTTGAAATCATGACCATGTCTACACCTGCCAAAGACAAAGTCGCCACTTTGCGCACTGATGCTCTGAACAGCCTGTTTAAAGTGGTCATGGGCAAGGACGATCCTGTTGAGATGTGGAAAAAAGAAATTAAAGCTCTGGATGCCAAAGGCTTGCAGGCTGCTATCGAGGAAACGACCAAAGTTGCCGCCGAAAAGGGAATCCAATAACGGCAAACAAGGAGGGTGATGCAGAGGGGAACCTTTAGCGCATCACCTTTTTTTCTTTAATAAAAATAATGAAAAGAGGAAGAGATATGAAAGCACCCTTGTTTCGCGATCCGATTCATGACGGCGCGGCGGATCCGGTCATCGTGTGGAACCGTGAAGTACAGGAATGGTGGATGATCTATACCAACCGCAGGGCGACAATAGAGGCAGAGGGGGTTGCTTGGGTACATGGAACGGATCTCGGCGTGGCGTCGTCACGGGATGGCGGAAAAAGCTGGCTGTACCGGGGAACGCTAACGGGGCTCGATCTGGAGTGGGGACGGAATACGTTCTGGGCGCCGGAAATTTATTGGCATGACGGGGTTTACCACATGTACGTCAGTTACATCCAAGGCGTGCCAATCATGTGGGCGGGTCATCGGCGCGACTTGGTTCATTATACTAGTAAGAACCTGCTCGACTGGACATTCCAATCCAAGCTTGAACTGAGTTCAGACAGCGTCATCGATGCCTGTATCCATGAACTTCCAGGGGGCGGCTTCCGCATGTGGTACAAGGATGAGGAACATGGCTCGCATACGTATGCCGCCGACAGTAAGGATCTTTACCATTGGGAAATTGTCGGTCCCGTTCTTACACATCGGCAGCATGAGGGACCGAATGTGTTCCAACTAAAAGGGTATTACTGGATGATTATCGACGAGTGGAGAGGTCAGGGAGTGTTCCGTTCGGACGACCTGATTACCTGGGAGCGCAATGGGCTTATCCTGGACCAGCCGGGAACACGCGAGGATGACGGCATGATCGGAATGCATGCCGATGTTGTAGTTCAGGGAGAGAAGGCCTATATCTTCTATTTTACCCATCCAGGCAGGACGCCGGACAAAGAAGGTCAGAAGGAAAGCCGGGAGACTCGCCGTTCGTCCATCCAGGCGGCACGACTTGATGTCATAAATGGCCTACTCGTATGTAATCGCGATGACGATTTCGAAATCGAATTATCAATACAAGGCGATACAGATGCAAAGTAAGCTAATCTACAATCAGCCGTTCGAAGCGTATTTATTTGTTTATTTCACGGTTGAGGACTCAGGCGAGGAACAGGTGTTTTTTCTATAAGCAGGGATGATTTGCACTGGAAATATTTGAAATGATCGGAACGAATGGTGCTTGTTGGATGATCAATTCGCAGCTCAAAAGGGCTATATGCTATTGATCACCGATGACCTGTCAAGCGCTAATAGAAGCTTAGCTCTAGGGGAACCAATGGAAGAACACATGTCAGATGATAACTCTTCAGATGACATTCCGTTATTGGAGGGATGAATAAGATGTTAGGCAAAAAGGTTATCGCATACACTGACACCTCGCAAGAGTGGAAACTTGGCCAGAGTATGCATTTGGCTCTTTATGGAAGCGATAGGCTGATTCTGTTGAACTTTGGATACGGAGTACTATTTGCCCCGGCGCATTATGAAAATATATCTGATTCTAAGGCTGGGGCAACAGGAGGACTGGTAAATCCCTGGATTTTCCGCATGTCGGATGGAACGATCGGCGTTGTAGCACAGAGCACAGAAAGCAGTGGTTATAACCAGGTAGAGGTAAGCGTTGCTGCTTCACCGGGTAAGTTGCTGTTCTGGACGACGACGGATTTGGTGTCGTACGAAAGCAAAGGCTTCTTGACGATCACGGAGGACGAGACGATTTCTAGGCCTCAAGTTACCCGGAAGGCAGACACTTATTATATTTCCTGGGAGGGAGATTACGGGGAGGTGAAAGTCAGCAGCACCACGAATTTTGTTTCATTCTACGCCCTTTATGACTCTCCGGTCCCTCGTGACGAGATAAGCGTAACTATGGATAACGGTGATGCGTCGTGTGTTTTTGAACTTACTGATTTGGAGAAAGATTATCTGACCCGGAAGCTGGGTCCGTTGGAGAATACCGGAGTCAATCCGGTCCCTGACCTCTCGGTAAGAGTAGGAGCAAAGCCTGATTTTAAACATTTGCCCAAACTCACCGCACTGTATAACGATTCGTCCACTGCCGAGAAGAAGGTGGAATGGGATCAAGCAGCATTTGATTCGATTCCTTTTCATCAGCCGGGAACCTATATGATTACAGGAAAGGCCGACATACGGGAATATGCCTGGCCCATGATCACCCAGCGTGCAGATCCGCATGTGGTCTTGTATAAGAACAAGTATTACTTTATTGCTACAGATGACGACCTGCAGGAGCATTTATACATTCGTGTTTCCGATAGGCTGGAGGGGATAGCCGACGCACCGGATCACCTTATTCTGAATCGAAATCCATCCGGCGATATGTCAGGACTCTTCTGGGCGCCGGAACTTCATCTTATAGGCAACAAGCTGTCCATACTGTTTGCCGCCTCAACAGAAAGTTCGCCCGAAAATTGGTGGAAAAACGTCCAGTGCCGAGTAATGCAGCTTGTCGGCAGTGATCCGCTAAGTGCCTCGGATTGGGGACAATCACAGCGCGTTATGCAGAAGGAATCCAATGTCCCGTTATATAACGGCACTGGTATCACCTTGGATATGACCTATTTCGAGGTGAATGGTACTCATTACTATATGTGGTCACAGCGAGACCTGGCGGAGGGAATGGATTCGGCCAATTTGATGATTGCGGCAATGAATCCCGAGAATCCGGCCTCTATTGCCAGCGTCCCTGTTTGCCTCGCCAAACCGCAGTTTGGCTGGGACCGACAGGGAGAAGTAAATGAAGGTCCTTATATGATCAGGCACCATGACGATGTGTACGTAACATTCTCTGGCAGCAACACCGACAACACCTATGCGGTAGGTCTTCTATCCGCCAAAGCGACTGCTGATTTGCTGCGGCCGGGAAGCTGGAAGGTAACGGGTTATCCGGTGCTTGCGTCCAACCATGTGTCCGGTCAACTCGGCCCGGGGCATAACGCATTTATTAAAGATGAGAACGGAAATGATGTCTTGGTGTTCCATGCCAGGCTAAACGGAGAAGAACGCTGCACTGGGATGCGCACTGTGCATTGGGCCTTTGACGGTTCTCCAATTCTGTATATGACGCCGGAACGGGAATTGAAGCCGGAGTTCAGAGCGGTAACTCTCTGTATCCGAGTTGTGAGTGAAAGCGAGGATATGACCAGTCGCACAGAGGACCTTGCCGATTACAGCAGCCTGCTTACTTATGTCAAGGGTGCGGGCGAAGATGATAATCATGTTTCTGGCGAGCGTGAATCCGCAATGTATGCCGCTGTTCGGCGGACTTGTGAAAGTGACTACACCTTACTCAATAGTGGAAAACCCATCCTGTACCCGGTTAGTAGCTATGCCGCTAATCCAATTGGTTCGGGATTAATGAGGTCGCCCCATCTGTTTCGCAAACCGGATGGAACGTTTGGATTGATTGCGGGAAATAACAACGCCGGAAGCCAGATTTATCTTTGGGATACCGACGATTTAATCGCCTACCGAAATGAACGCCTGCTGCTGTTGAACACCACAGGCATTGATGTTAAGGACCCCTGGGCTATATTCGATGATGAAATTCAGGCTTACCGTATCCGCTGGACAGGAGGAAATGGCCGATTTTATGAGACGCTAACCAACCTCATAGAAATATTGTCAGTTACGGAAATTGAGAATAGCGACCGGCCAGTCGTGCATAGCCCCTTCCCGGTTGTATCGGGGCCTGTTTCGGAACTGAAATTATCGAAAGTGGAGTATGAGCGAGTTGTTCGGAAATACTCCAGAATTGTCCATACAGCAGTAGAACCTCAGACCGCGACCGTCCGATTTGGAGAGACCGCAGCGCTCCCGGATAAAGTGAAGTGTTGGTACAGTGACGGGTCTTCGAAGCATATGGGGGTTGAATGGGACACAACCCATATCGAATTTCTTACTCCTGGGGTCTACACCTTTAACGGAACAGTCAAGCAAGAAGTTTATGCCGCCCCTTTTATCAAGTATCGCGCAGATCCTTATGTTACGAAGGGAAAGGACGGCTATTATTACTTTACTGCAAGTTACCCCATTAACGGTGACGAGGACTCTGAGGGTTATGACCGGATTGTTTTGCGACGCTCGAAATCGCTTGAGGGACTTGGCGGAACCGTTAACCTGGATGGCAGCGCCAGGGAGGAAGTGCATGAGATTGTGATTTGGGATGAGAAGAACTCCAATACCAATCACCGCTTTGTCTGGGCGCCGGAGATTCATCAAATACAAGATAAATGGTACGTGTTCCTTACCTCAAGCCGGAGTCAATCTGATATATGGGCGATTCGACCGTCAGTTATTTCCTGCGGAGGCGATGGGGATCCTTTTAAACCAGAGAACTGGGATATGGAAGCGAAATATTGTGAGCCAATGGAAGAGGATATGATAGCTTTTAGCAACTTCTCGCTGGATATGACCTATTTTGAAAGCGGCGGAGAACATTATGTTGCATGGGCTCAGTATGTTAACCACTCCTGTCTGTTAATTGCAAAAATTGATCCAAATCGACCATGGGAGCTCACCAGTAAATCTGTAATCCTGTCCTCACCGGAATATGCTTGGGAAAAGACGACAGACGGAAATACGATGATTGACGAGGGACCGGCGGTTATTAAGCACGACGGGACAGTCTACTTGGCATTTTCGGCTTCCTCAGTTAATTGGTCTTACTGCATAGGAATTATGACTGCAAGCGAGGGTTCGAATCTTCTGGATCCACAGAATTGGATTAAAAACGGGTATCCCGTGCTGGCGACAGACGATTTGGCAATTCAGTTAGGGCCTGGCCACAACTCTTTTACCGTAGACGAACTTGGTAATCCGGTGATTGTATATCACGCAAGAACTCCTGGTGAGAAAGAGGGATCGGGAAATGGCGGATTAGGTGATCCTGGAAGACATGCCCATATCAAGCGGGTGCACTTTAAGGCAGATGGCGACATCGTGTTCAGCATGACGCCGGAAGAAGAACTGAATCCGCATTTAAAGAAAGTAACCTTAAACGTTGTAGTCAAGAATGACGTTAGATAAAGGCACATTTTGTAAATTAGACCGAACATTCTGCCTAAAATTCAAGCCTAGTTATTAACGAATGTTTTGAGAAAAGTGTGTTGTCGTTAGCATTACTTTTTCGGATATTTGAACTCATTGTATCATGACACCATGATCCCATTAGCAATGAGCGATTAATCCTGTTCTTTTCTGGAACAGGAAATCGCTTATCATAGCTTTCTCAAGCGAGTATCTAATAGATTCGCTTGTATTCTGAACTTATTGAAAGCGCTTAATTTAAGGGGGTGATACATTGGTTCTATACGGATAGTGTCTTCTGCTGGAATTTGGAAAATGTCGAAAGTAAGGACTTGAGTAGAACGATAACAAAAATTTATTGAAAAAGGTAATTATAGGAGATGAAGTGAAAAATGTTAACTATGAGAAGCAGAAAGAATTTAAAGTTTTTATCCATTCTTATTGCATGTGTGATGTTGTTAGTTACATTGTCGGTATCTTATCCATCAGAAACTCATGCTGCAACTACTTTAAATACCTATGCAGCGCCTTCAGGGGTTCCACAGGATACAACCTTTAGTGTAAAGGTACGTGTTCCTGGAGGAGCATGGATAGATTTGGATGAATATCAAACTAGAATCGGGGGACCAAGCAGAGCTTCGTTTGCCTCCTTTGTAACTTTCGATAGTAACGGCCCGGTAGAAATGTCGGTAACTTATAACGCCGGAACCATATCGTCGGTAAAAATCCGTCCTTCAGCTAAGGGTATTACGCCTAGTATCAGTGGGAATACGGCGACATTTACCGTTCCCGGTCCTATGAAGCTTGTTTTGGATGTTAATGATAATGTAGACAACGATTTGATGATTTTTGCCAATTCACTAGAAACGAATATTCCTAATGCATCAGACCCGAATGTCATTTATTATGGTCCTGGTAATTATAGCGGGGACATTACAGTTCCAAGCGGCAAGACACTGTACCTTGCTGGTGGAGCTGTGGTCAGAGGTGGAATCAATGCGGATGATACTACCAATATCTCAATAAGAGGCCGTGGTATTTTACTCCAGCCTGGCGGAGAAGGTATTTCTGTTGACCGATCAAGCGGAGTTACCATCGATGGTGTTATCGTTAATGGCTTTGCTAATTTAAATAGTGGCGGTTACGGTATTGACCTACAGAATTCAAGCAATGTTAACATTAATAATGTAAAACTACTCGCTTATAAAAAGTGGTCAGATGGTATTGATATGATGTCATCAAACGATGTTAGCATTAATGATGTATATATACGTACCGGTGATGATGCCATTGCTGTTTATTCATCACGTCCCGATTTTAATGTTTTTGGCAGCACCAGCAATATCAGCGTTACCAACTCTGTTCTTATGAATGGCCTGGCTCATCCGATTAATATAGGCACACATGGAAACTATGATAACCCGGATCGTATTGATAAGCTTACCTTTTCAAATATTGATATCCTGACACACAATCCCTTATATGCAGTAGGGTTCATCTCTGTGACTGCCAGTGATGAGAATATGCTGACCAATGTGTTATTTACGGATATTCGTTGGGAAGATGTGCTCGTGCAAAAGTTTATCGATATCATTACTTACAAAAATGCAGGATACAGTAAGGCTCCGGGGCGAGGAATCAATGGTGTGACGATCAGGAACTTCTCATATAACGGAACCCTTACGGGTACTAACCAGATTTACGGCAATAGTGCCACCCGCATAACTCAAAATGTAATCTTTGAGAATCTGAAAGTCAACGGCAATGTTATAACCAGTGCAAGTGCAGGAAATTTTGCTGTCGGCAATTATACCGGCAATATCAACTTTGTACCCGTAGGAGAGGCCTATAACCGGGTTCAGTCGTTCAACTTCCAGACCAGATACATGAGGCATCAAAACTATGTGGGTCGGGTCGATGCAAATGTATCTCCGGTTGCTGATTCGCAATGGAAGATTGTTCCCGGACTTGCCGACCCATCAAGTATTTCTTTTGAATCTGTCAATAAACCTGGCTATTATTTAAGACACTCCACCTACAATATAGCATTGAGTCAAAATGATGGAACAGGTAGTTTTGCACAGGATGCAACGTTCAGGGTAGTAGCGGGGTTGGCAGACAGCACATGGTCATCATTCCAATCCTACAATTATCCTGACAGGTATATCAGACATTCCAATAATGTTCTATCCATTCAGCCTATTTCTACAACGCTCGAGAAGGCGGATGCAACCTTTAAGCTGGTCCATTAAATTATTTTAAGATGGCTTTGATGATATAAATGCTTGAAAAAGGCTGTAGATAACTGCAGCCATGGACGAGACATGAAGAGCTGCACATAATTGAACGAGCTAGTAGCCTGTATTTCGGAATGTTTGTAAAGGGTTAACGGGTTGCAACAAGATAATTAGTAAGCTCACGACACTATCATAAAGCAACCGACTGGGGTGATTCCTGTATTGCACAGGAGTCATCTTTTTTTCGCTCCTGTTGATATCTGTAATGGTTGAAACAACGGATGTAGTGGTAAGCAAAAAGGTTCCTGTGAAGGCATCAAAATTCATGGCTAACTAAAGCTACTTTGCTTCGTCCTTATTACATGACGATTGGAAAGACCCGTTATGCTGTAGGAGAACAACACCCGAAGCGGAAGAATATCGGTATTTTTGATTGGTTGTGCGTCGTCCAAGTTGCATTATATCTGAGTGAAGAGGCAATACAATGGGAGGTGAAGGAAGGGCACACTGGTTTTACTTCCTGATCGTAATCATTAGCGATGGCTCCATGCCGGTAGGAAACGATATTTTATTGGATACACATTGACTATCCAGGAACCTATAAAATGTCATGTGAAGGTGATTCGATGCTCTCAAATAATGAGTGGAACACGAAGAAGCTACAACGACGAGTTTAAACGACAAACCGTAAAGTATATCCAAGAGCAGACTAAGACGGTGGCGGAATTAGCTCAGAAGCTGGATATCCCTGCGAAAACCATACATCAATGGTTGGGGAAGTACCGGCAGTTCCAGAACGAGCCAGTGTCCAGCCCAGAACAAATGAGTGAGCTCAAAAGGCAACTGGAGGAAAAGGATCAAGCCCTCGCTAAAATGGCGGAAGAGATGGGAATCTTAAAAAAAGCAGTTCACATCTTCAGCAACCCAAAGAACTGAGATTCCAGTTCATCGAGGATCATCGCTCCCTTTTCTGTGTGTAGAAGATGTGCGGCGTTCTTTAAGTGTCACGGAGCGGCTATTACAAGTGGAGAACGGCCAAGCCGGGCCCGCAGGCAACTCGGAAAACGTTGCTATGCCAGCGGATTACTTATCATTTTTACGATTCCCATACCGCTACGGCAGCCCAAAATCACGATTCTCCTACAGCGTGAAGGACATAAGGTCAGCGAACGCACGGTTGGAAAATACATGAGAGAACTGGGCCTGTGCTCCTGTGTCGCCAAGAAGTTTCGTGTGAAAACGACCGACTCCAATCACGATTTGCCCATTGCACCGAACTGCTAAACCAGCAATTTAAGACAGAAAAACCAAATCAGACTTGGGTTACAGACATCACCTATATTCCCTGCCGGGAGGGACGAATGTACCTGGCCAGCGTTCTTGACCTATGCACCCGGGAAATCGTAGGCTGTCGGCTCGGCGATCGGATGACCACCGACCTCGTATTAGGCGCCCTGGACGACGCTCATAAGGCGAAACGACCGAAGAAAGGCCTTATCCACCATTCAGATTGTGGCTCACAATATGCCTCCAAAGATTACCGTAAACGTTTAAAAAAGTACCACATGAAAGCCAGTATGAGCCGCAAAGGCAATTGGTATGGCCGGTCGGCCATTGGAACTTTGGGACTCATTGTCTGGGGAATATTACGGTCCGCTACAACTACAACGGTGACGGCTTGTTGGTGAAGCAACGGAAGCGTGAACACCACAAGATACTACGTCGTTAGTGACCAAATCATTGCGGAACTCCAGGTAGTGAATTACACTCTGCAGATGATGTCCAGTTACCTGCTAATCCCTTACAAGATTTTTCGACAGCTTCGGGATTATTCTTATTCTTCAACAACGGAATAGTCCTAAATCACATATCTCGTTTACGGTATACAGTCGCAGCGATTATAATTGCAGCAAAGAGCCAAGCGGATAAAAAGATAGCGCCTTGTATAGGCGTGAGCACACTCATGTCATCGGGCTGGGGAAACCACATAACAAGTCCTGCGGTGTCGGGAAGATACTTCGCCAAAACAGTCTGATCTCGCAGGAGCGGGCCAGCGATGAAGTAATAACCGAGTACGGCAGCAACAGAAGGCAGCGAACGGCGCAGAATGATTCCGACTGCTGCACTGATCAGTGCAGTCAGGGTGAGGTAGGTGGACACTCCGATCATGACCGTCACAAGATTACCCAGAGCGACAGGTGCGGCGGTACTACCAATAAGGCTTGCGGTCAGCAGAAGCCCAGCAGATGAAACAATTATCGCGGTGGGAATAAGCACGATTGTTAAAGCGAAAAGCACCGCGACAAGCTGGATACCTCGACGAGGCATTGCTGTCAGGGTCGTGCGGATCTGCCCACCGGTGTATTCAGAACAAGCAGCCAGTATACCGAAAATCATAAACCCGCTCTGGGCGTAGCTAACAGAGGTCAACCCGATATCAAGTATGCTTTGTGTGCCCGTCAAGTCCAGCAGTCCTGCTCTGGTGAAGGTGATAGACAAAATGATATTGACAATGAATGTACCAACAAGGGTAAGCCATGTGAACGGCAATGACCATAGTTTCGATAGTTCAGCAGATAATACTCGGGTGAATTCCCGGCTACGTGGCCGGATACTCGGCGCACTCATACGTCCCTCCGGCAAAACGCAATGACCGCAGCAGTGAGAAATGCTGCTACCCAAGCAGTCATAATCATACCAGCCCAAAGAGGGTCGATCCCAACACCTGTATCTTTGATTTTAACAAACATGCGAATTCCGGCCATATCCGGCAGATAGTTCGCTAAAGGTGTGATTTTTGTCAGTAGGTAGGTCACGGTAACAACGGAGGTATTCATAATCAAAATCGCGAGCGGGATGACACCGTTTCGTGTTAGGACGGTGACTCCAAATGCCAATAGTGCGGTGAGTATCCAATAGCATACAACGCCGATCAGTCGCGGAATAGCAAGAATTCCCAGTGCAGGTGCATGCTCGCCAAGAATTATTTGAATCACAGTCATGGTGGCAGCGGTAGTAACTATGGCGAGAAGGGCGCTAGCACTTGCAACGACGGTCGCTTTCGACAACAGAAAACGAAGGCGACTTGGTACTGCAGTTAAGCTGGTAGTGATTTGGCGTCCTCCGGCGGATTCTTCACTCTCAGTGAAATACTCGCTGCTGATCGCGACCACGCCAAGAATAATCGCACCTATGACGCCAAACGCCAACTCCTGATAGCCAATGTCAGCCTCGACCGCAGTCTCAATTCCTCGCGAAATTGAGGAGAGCGCTGAAAAGGAATTAATCGCGGCAACTACGGGTGAGACAAGTATGCCGACTACCAAAGCGACCCAGATGGTAGGCAGGGAGATGAGTTTGGAAAGTTCTGCGGAAAATGTCTTCATCACATGTCCCTTCCATTTCCGGTAGTGAGATTGAAAAACGAATCTTCCAATGTTCTGTGAGAGCCAACGACCTCGGTAAGGGTGCCGTCGGCGACAATCTGCCCTTTATTGATAATGATAACGTCATCTACTGTCTCGGCAGTCTCTCCCATAAGATGGCTCGAAAGCAGCACAGTTCGGCCTGACGCCGCACGTTCACGAAGAAATTTCCTGAGCCAACGGATCCCTTCTGGATCAAGGCCATTGGTAGGTTCGTCCAGAATTAGAATCTCCGGATCTCCAAGCAGTGCGGCTGCAAGCGCAAGTCGGCGCCCCATACCGAGAGAATAGGACCCCACCCGTTTTGAAGCGGCGCTTGTAAGGTCTACAATTTCTAATACCTCGTCCACCCTGAAGCGAGAGAGTCCTGCAGATTGAGCCACCCAGTTCAGGTGAGCCCGTCCTGTTCGCGACCGATGAGCGCCTGAACCTTCGAATACAGCCCCAACAGTTGCGAGAGGATCGGGAAGCTTAGCATAAGGCACTCCGTTGATTAACGCAGTTCCTGATGTAGCTCGATCAAGTCCAAGCAGGATGCGAAGGGTAGAGCTTTTTCCCGCACCGTTTGGTCCCAAAAACCCGGTCACTCGACCAGATTTGGCTTGAAAACTGATGCTATTCAGGATGTTGAGAGAACCACGGCTTTTTGTTAATTGATTGATAGTGAGCAAGCATAACACCCTTTCTTGTTTTGTTATGCTTCTCATCATATCTGGTTCAGTCTAAAATCTGGGATGGCTTTGTCTAAGTTTGGTCTAATTTTTCTATCCACACGCTTGTTCCGTCCGTATCTGATACAAAGCGTGCCTGCAGCTTCATTTCGCTTAGCATATACATTGAAATTCCCAGTCCGATACCGGCACCGCGGTTTGCGGAGGATTGATCCATCCCGGGGCCATGGTCTTTAATCATTAACCTATCCAGTGTGGCATCCACGGCAATAGCGATATATCGTCCATCTCCAGCATGACGAAGGACATTTTGAAATAAATTGTCCAACACACGGGTCATCCATTGCGGGTCTATCTCCCACGAAAAGGTTGCTTCTTTAGGCATGTCTACGTGAATATGGAAACCGGCATCCTCGAATGCTGGATACCAGGACGCAATAGATGACCTTACAAATCGGACCATATTCGTGCGGGCAGGGTGGTACGGATATTTACCTGATGTAAGCAGTGTGTACGCTAAAAGATCGTCCATTAATTTACCAACATGTGTGATAGTATGGTCAATTGCTTCCAGTGAATCTAAACCTTCCCGGCCAAGGGCTTCTTTGCGCAGTTTTGAGGCGTGTCCACGCAGGGCAGTTAAGGGTGTCCGCAGGTCATGTGATAAATCCGCAATCAATTGTTGTCTGAGTACCCCTTCTTCCTTTTCGCGCAAACGGCTCTCTTCAAGCTGCCTAACCATTTGATTGAATGAAGCCTCCAACTGAGCTATTTCATCCATCCCTGCGGTTCGGGTAGGAACTGGATGTGGGAGATTAACACCTTCTGTGGAGAGAGACATGGCCTTTTGTAGGCGGATGAGCCGTTGACGAAGACGCTGGAAGAATACCCCTGAAATGAAAATAAATAAGACAATGATGAGTACGATAAGGATTACTATATCTCGATAATGATTTAATGTATCAATATTCTTTGGATCAGGGGATGGGTATACCCCGAAAACCATGACAAGGATCATGAGCGGAAGCAGAACGAGGATTAAAAAATGAACCAGCATGTATTGCCTGAAGAATATTCTCTGTTTCATTGTTTTACCCTGTAGCCGATACCCCGTACTGTCTGGACAATCTCGGGCGCATTAGGATCCTGTTCCAGTTTTACGCGGAGGTGGCGAATATGAACCGAAAGTGTTTTATCTCCATCGATATATGTTTGGCCCCAAACGGCTTCAAAAATCTGTTCTTTTGTAAGAAGCTGGTTTGGATTGCGCAGGAAATACATTAGAATTTGATACTCTTTTCCTGTCAGTATAATTTCTTCTCCGGTGCGCTCATCTGTCACTGTATGTCGAGACAGGTCTACAATGACATGTTGTCCGAGCTTTATTTGATCTGAGATTTCCAATCCATTGCGGCGAAGCAGAACCTCTACTCGCGCTGCTAGTTCATCGAGGTGAAATGGTTTGGTGACATAATCATCAGCAAACTGAAGCCCCAGCAGTTTGTCATCGACTGCCGCCCGAGCAGACAGCAATAAAATGGGCACTGGAGGGTATTATTTTTTTCAAACGCTGGCCAATTGTGAAGCCGTCGAGCCCCGGTAGCATGATGTCAAGGATTACCACATCACACCCATGAATTTTTCGTTCTACGTCTTCGCCAGACTGCAACCAGCGAACCTCATAGCCTCGCTGTTCCAACTCATCCTTAACCCATCGGGCAATGTCCTGATTATCTTCAATATATAAAATTTTCTTCGTTTTCATAAACGCACTCCTCGTACAATTCGGTTTATATCGCCCATCACCAAGCTCTTCCACATTTTTTGAGATAGCCGATAAGCGACCAGCTCCAAGGATAACGTAATACAATTATATACGATTATCCGGTTGAGCAAACAGAGAGTACAAAAAGTCAACTCTTAAGTCCACACGTATTGAAATGAGGAGGACTGAACTGGTAATTGAACCGCGTTAAAGACGGAGAGTTAAACACTTTTTATGAATTTATCTTTAACTGAGGCTGGTGCCAAATAATTGGAGTTTATTTGATTCTTTACGAGTGTTTCCGAATATAGCTTTTAACTGAAGCTGCATAACTTATTAGAAGCAATACAATTGATAAAATCATACCCGTCGATAATACGATTGTTGGATTAAGACTCATTACGCTGGCGAAAACCACTTGCCAATCTACGTTCATTTTCGTTAATACATATCCACCAACTAAAGACAGCATGATAGACGCAAATAACAATAATCCACCTTTGGTGCCAAAAGTAATACAAGAATAATGATATAGAGCCAGCAAAGCCAGAGATATAATGATACTTAACAGTACGAATTGAATTCCAAGTATTAGCGGGAAAGTTTGATAAAGTAAAGCATAGACTAACATGATTAAGAAAAGAAAAATCATGTTTACGGCACAGAAAGCCAAACCCAAAAAATACTTTGATAAAACAATTTCTTTTTTTGTGACTGGAAAAGTCAATTGTATTTTATCGAAGTTATACTTTTCATCAAGTTCAACTGTGGCTTGTAATATAAGCGAAACTGACATGAGAATAAGTATAAGGGAGCTGACCACAAATCCGAATCCATTCTTGAAAAAAATCAAGCTTAACAGTATCAGGAAATAGTGGAAAAGCAAATTGTTTCTGTTTTTTTTGATGTGAATCATTTCGTAGATATCTTTTAGAATAATCCCCTTCATTGTACTTTGTCTCCTTTCACCATAAATAACATCACATCTTCTAAAGAAGCATTTTCAACCACCAAATCCTGGAATCTTTCCCGTATGGAGTGCTTGTTATTCACTAGAATATTGTATACATAGGATTCTTTTCTATAAGATACAATATCCCCTTCGTGCAATGCATCCATCATATTCTTTCCACATTTTACAATTCCGTAATTTTCCCTAATATCCTCATAGCTTTTAACAAATAATAGCTTTCCTTGATGAATAAAACCGATATAATCCGCTATCTTATCCAGATCACTGGTAATATGACTTGACATCAGAATGGTATGCTCTTCCGCTTCGCTGTACTTTCGCAATATATCCAGAATTTCATCTCTGAATATCGGATCCAGTCCGCTTGTTGCTTCATCGAGGATGATGAACTTTGTATGGTGACTGAACGCAATGGCAAACTCTAATTTCATGTTCATTCCTCGTGAGAAAGCTTTGAGTTTTTTATGCTCGGGTAAATTGAATTGTTGAAGATATTCACTAAACTTGAGCATGTCCCAGCGTTTATACATTTTTCTCATGATCTTTCCTATAATCGTCGGTGTAAACTCCAAATCATAGTGTGTCTGATCAAAAATAACTGCGATTTCTTCTTTGATGCTCTTTTCATTCGATTGAAAATCTCTTCCGAAATATTTTAATTCATCATAATCTGAATTCGTGATTCCTAAGATCGATTTTATAAAGGTGGATTTGCCGGCACCATTTTCGCCAATCAGGCCAAATACACTTCCTTGGGGAATTTCCAGCGTCAGTTCACCCAGTTTAAAATCCTTATACGTTTTTGAGATGTTCTTTACCTCAATGGCATTCATTATTCTTTATCCTCCTTATACATTACCCTTATAACTTTAATAATTTCGTCTAAGGAAATACCATTTTCTCTAGCAAGAACACTTGCTTCTTCAAGCATTTCTTCAATTCTCCGCCGATTCTCCTCAACAATAAAATCTTTGTTCTGACTGGAGACAAAGGTTCCTTTTGCAGGAATCGTCTCAATGAAGCCATCACGTTGCAAATTTTCGTAGGCCTTTTGGGTCGTTATAACGCTCACATGCAGATCCTTTGCCAGTTTACGCATGGAAGGAAGAATATCCTCCGGTTTCAATTCTCCTTTCATAATCATTTCTTTAATTTGAGATGTAATTTGTTCATAAATTGGCCTACTACTCGCACTGCTTAAGATAATCTCCATGCTTATCCTCCAACCATTTGAAAATAAACTGTACTTAACTTATAAGTACAGAATATACAGATAGCATAATTCTGTCAATCCGTGTTTATGAAATTTTAATAATAAGTTGAGGAAGTAGATATTTTGTTACGAAGTGTACAACTTAAAGTTAGCGTGTAACCGGTGAACGCCCCAATAAAATAGTGTATTGGATTGAATAATAAAGTAATGGCACATAAAGTTGTAGACTCAGAAAATAAATAAAGTAGTAGACTCACGCTGATTCATTAAACTCCCTCGAAATGATTAGTATCCTCACTCTAGCTCATGAATTCGCAGGATTTCACCCTGTAGTAAGTGGTACACGTCCTTAAGCGGACGAATGGATTAACTGTATCAGATCGAAGAGTTCTTATCGACGACCTCTTGAAGGCTTTATTTGGAATGATGGAGAGCAGTGAGCTAACCCAGCTAATTTTAACTGAGGAAAATTCGGATTTGGATGAGATATTTGCCCCAGTATTCGATTCTCAGGACCCCCAGATCATTTATCGGTGCCTCTGTCTTGTTTTTAGTACTATCCCTCATTCCAAAAACATTGGCCGAACGATTTGACCTATCCTTGATAAGTGAGGAAAGGCTTAATAGTTTGCTGTCGCTGCTGCTGGCTCGAGTGGAGCATTTTTATAACGAGGACATTGTCTTGCAGCTCTTTGTAACACTTCTACAACACAATAAATATTGCTGAAGGGCGAAAAGAACTAATCGGGACACTACTTGAAGCAATCGCTCAACGAGCTGTGAGAGAACAGGACAACGATATAAAGCGCTGGTTCAAGGAACAGATTGCTTCCTTTTTGCCGGCAGAAAAAACAGTATCTACTCCGCTACTTCCTAGCGGAACAGTTTTAATCAGGAAGAACTAAGTGGACGTAAAATTCTTTTTATACGTTACTTCAGAAATCTGGAATAGGTATAGCAATGGGAAACGCAGATGATCTGGTGAAAGAAGTAGCAGATATTGTAACGGATGATATAAGTAATGATGGGATTTTTAATGTATTTAGAAAGCTTAGATTAATCTGAAAACCGGTTATATAATCATCATGTTATGAAGACGTGAGAGATGTATTATAGACTTTATAAACTTAATTGAGAGTTTGTTGTAGTGTTTGCAAAAAAGAATTAATCCAGATATAGGAACATAAATATAATGCTATAGTAGCCATTATCAATATGGACAATGCGATAGTTCCAAATAACCGCTTTGCTATGAATATAATAATTCTCATATGGGTAACCTCCATTTTTTTAATTGAAATGATAAATGGAATTATATGACTCATCATATCGATGAATTGTTCAGAAGTTATTAGTAATTTGTTTAAAAAATATTAACCTGAATATCTCAGCTCTTGTGATAACCTCTTATAACCACCCAATAGAGCTTTCTTTCCAACCTACTGAGGCTTTTGCTGTCCTATGACGGTGAAAGCCTCTTTTTGTTCTAAAAATGAATTTACGAAGGATGTATCGCTTGTAGTGTACGATTATTTCAAGTCATCAAGGATGTTAATAAATATTAAATGAGTGTTTCACAAATATCCAACAATCTACGGATACAATCTTTTCAGGTTAGTCAGTGTCTGTAAGGAGGACTTTTAGAATGATAATTATTTTCTTGGGTACAGTTTTCGCAGCTATGATCTTTTTCAGCATAATAACAAACTCAAAAAAAGTGATGCATAACACTTTTTTACATCATAGGAGGGGGAGTAACTAAATGATGTTTTTCGTTATTGCAGTTGTTGTTGTGATTGCAATGGGGGTTCTATTCACCTTCAAAAAAGAGTAATGATGCCAAATTGACTGGCGACAATTCTGTTAGTGAAGATAAATGGAAAGGATCTGATGTAGATAAGTGAGGATTAGATGCATGAGTTAGGAGAGGTTGATTAAAGGTGCTCACAAACGGCATGCACCGTTAGGTGATAAGCTAAACACTCCAGGAGTGATAACGTGTTAAGTAATCTAATTATTATATTATTGGGTGTTCTCGTTCTAATGGAATATTATAAAAAACTTTAAAACTACAAAAGGATTTGAGGGAATGAATAATATAAGGGGAAAATTAGATGGGAAAATTATATTAGTAATTGGAGAGAGTATTGTTGATGTATTAATAAACCGTTTCTTGGAGGAGGGTGCGAGTGTAATTGCAGTAAATAATAGTCGTAAAGAAACGGCAGATCCTTTATACATTAAAAACAAACTGAATTTATTATCGATAGATATTACCAATCCAAATGATATAGACTCTTTAATGGTTAAGTGGACGGAACATTTGGTGGGTTGGATATAGTATGCAATCTCATTAAAGCAAATCAAAAATATTATGGGTCAGAAGATAATTATGAGGATTTATTTGGTTTCGATTTAGAAGAGCCCTTTCAGATTTGCCACCGAGTAATTCCAACAATGATCAGGGGGGGTGGCGGCGTAATAATTAATATTGGTTTCTATACAAACCATCTTAGTGATATAAATTTGAACTTTAATCCTGGGAAAGCTGGTCTAGTCGGATTATCTAAAAATTTTGCCTATCGTTACATCCGACATGGAATACGTTGTAATGTGATACATTGTACTGAAAACCAGTCGGTTCAGTCTGAGAGAATTGCTGATGCATGTCTTGAATTATGTTGTAACAAAGACATTAATGCTACTGAAGTTATGATTCTAAAAAGTTCATAGGTTATATGCCATCTTTTTTGTTTTACATTTCCATCGTTAAAAAAGTTGGCTGTAAGGTATAATATGATTAACTAAACTAATCATGTTATGAGGAGGCAGGCCTTCTTTATGGATTTAACGGTACGGCAAATGGAAATTATCAAACAACTGCTTGCTTCCGATAAATCCGTCACAGGTAAGCAGCTGGCCGACAAACTAGCAGTCACTGCTAGAACAGTGAAAAATGATATGGATGCTATTAACCATATTTTAAAAACAAACGGAGCCATTGTTAATTCGGCTCACAGTGTGGGTTACATATTAAAGATTGAAAACGAATCCAATTTTCGAGCATGGTTGTCAAGAAATCACCATATCCATACGGAGCATTTAAAGTACGAGAACTCAGAGGAACGGGTAAGGGAACTGATTCGTTTTCTTCTCACCATGGATCATTATATAAAGTCGGATGAGCTTGCGGAGTACATGTTTGTGAGCAAATCAACTTTACAGAATGACCTTAAAGAATTGAAGAAATTGCTTGAACCTTACAATATTATTATTGATGCCAAACCTTATTATGGATTGAAGGTAATTGGAAGCGAAATGAATTTGCGATTTGCCATATCCGAATATTTATTTGCGCATGATTCGAAAAATTCAATATACATGGACAAAAGGATTGTACCCATTCCTGATAGCGAACTTACAACTATTAGGAACATAGTGATAAAGCATACGAGTAGCCATAACATAGAGCTTTCCGATGTGGGAATAAACGATCTTGTTATTCATATAGCTATATCCTACAACAGAGTTTTACTAAACCATCACATTGATTCAATGCCAGGAGATATTGAAATCAATGAACAGAGTGCAGAATATCAAATAGCGCAAGGCATTACCAAAGAATTAAGTGACATTATGAAAGTGACTTTTCCGCAATCAGAAACAGACTATATAATGCTCCATCTTATGGGTACCAAAATGCTATCAGCCGCTAAAGATAACGACTCATTGTTACACTTAAACCAGGAGGTTTACCAATATACATTAGATATTATTAAAACGGTAGATAGCAAATTAATGTTGGGTATTGGCGAAGATGAAGAACTGGTCAAAGGGTTGTATCTACATCTTAAGCCGGCATTGAATCGTATTCGTTATGGAATGAGTCTAAGAAATCCAATGCTCGAATCTATAAAGACACGATTGCCACTTCCGTTTCAGGCAGGAGTTATTGCGAGAACGGTATTGAAAGAAAAAACCGGATTTGAAGTTAGCGATAATGAAATCGGATATTTAGCTCTGCATATCGGTGCAGCAATGGAACGCAGAAAACAAATAGAGCCTATAAGAAGATGCATAGTGGTGTGCGGGTCAGGAATGGGAAGCGCACAGCTGCTTTATTATAGGCTGCGTGCTCAATTTGCAGGGCGCATAGAAGTCACAGAGACAATGGGCTATTACAAGTTAGACAAAGCAGATTTTTCAAATATAGATTTTGTTATAAGTACAGTACCTATCGAGTTAGATATACCTGTGCCGGTAGTAATAGTTAATCCGCTGTTGGGGATTGAGGAATTAAAAAAGATTGAGAATGCAATTTGCGGTGCTCCAAAGTCGGATTTGGAATTTTTACGCAAGGATTTGGTGTTTTTATCAAGGGAGTTTGACTCACGTGAAGATGTAATTCGATTTCTCTGTAATCAGTTAATTGAAAAGGGAATAGCTAAAGGCAATCTATACGATTTTGTGCTACAAAGAGAGAAGTTCACTTCAACGGCTTACGGCAATTTAATAGCGATACCGCATCCTTTAATTCCGCAAACAGAACAAACGGTATGGGCGGTGTGTACTCTCCGGAAACCAGTGCTTTGGGAAGGGAAGCCTGTTCAGTGTGTGATTATGCTTTGTATAGCAGAAGATGGAAGCACTAGCGATCTTTCAGCTATGTACAATGTACTCGTTAAATTCACTGATGATTCTTCTTATGTGCAGCAGATTATTAATTATGGAAGTTATGATGAGTTTTACAAATTCATCCATAGCAATATATGAATTCCGATGAAACCGCCAGAAAGAATGGTGGTTTTTTCATTGATGCAATGATTTCGTTTGCAAATGGAAAAACAATAAGTTTAAAAAAGTTAATCTCATTAATATAATGATAACGAAGACGCAGCAAGAAGATCTGATTTAGATAATTAAAGGAGTAGAGTGAAATGGATGAATTGGAAAAAGTCATGATGCTGATCGCTAATTCTGGTGAAGCGCGCAGCAAATCAATGGAAGCGATTCAATGGGCCAAAAAAAAGGATTTCGATAAGGCTAAGGAGTTGTTGGCTGAAGCCAAATCATCTTCTCAGAAAGCCCACAAGATCCAAACCATGTTCATTCAGGAGGAGGCTGCTGGAAACAAACTTGAGATTAATGTATTGCTGATTCATGCGCAAGACCATTTAATGAATGCGCTAACCATACTGGATTTAGCTGGAGAATTCGTTGATCTTTATGGCGAGCTTTAGTGTAGTTTATTAACTCAAAAAACATAAAGGGGATTACAAAATGAAGGTTACCTTGGTTTGCGCAGCAGGAATGTCGACTAGTATTCTGGTACAGAAAATTAAAGCAGCAGCTGAAAAAGCGGGTGAGCCTCTTACCATCCGGGCTGTTTCTGAGACTGATTTCTCTAAATACGCTAATGATACGGAAGTTTTATTACTTGGTCCGCAAATCGGTTATTCTCTCGGTAAATTGAAGAACGAATATGAACCTCGCGGAATCAAGGTGGCTGTAATTAATACGGTTGATTACGGAATGATGAACGGGGAAAAAGTACTGAAGTTTGCCAAAGATTTGTTAGCTAACAAATAAAGCGAACTATGTTGGGGGGATAAGGCATGAGCAAGTTAGATAAATTTATAGAAACAATTAATCCAGTTATCGGGAAAATTTCAAACAGTATTTTTGTGAAATCATTAATGGGCGGTATGATGGCATCTTTCCCGGTCATCATGATTGGATCAATAGCTTCAATTCTGATGAGTTTACAAATCACAGCTTATCAGGATTTTCTTGTATCAACAAATATCAAGGATGTTCTAAATTTAATCGTATTATGTACAACAAACCTGGTAGCTTTATACACTGTTTTTGGTATGGCTTATTCTTATGCTAAACAAAAAGAACAAGATAGTTTGGCCGCGGGGATAATCGGATTCACATCATTTCTGATCATTACACCATTTACTGCAACTGCTACAGAACGTGGTACAGCGTATGCTTTACCCACACAATGGTTAGGTGGTCAGGGATTGTTTTGCGCTTTGATTGTGGGGTATTTGGCTTCAGTAATGTTTGTGTTTATCAAAAAAAGAGGCTGGACCATTAAATTGCCTGAATCGGTTCCTCCGGTTGTTGCCAACAGTTTTGCCGGAATCATTCCAGGGCTTCTGATCACACTTTTCTTTGCTATTATCGGTGTAATATTCACACATACGTCTTATGGCTCATTGCATCAAGCTATTTATTCGATTCTTCAAGTTCCTCTGCAAGGATTGGGAACAAATATTTGGGCTGTCATCATCGCTACAATCATTGCCCAATCACTATGGATGCTTGGTGTGCATGGCGGAATGGTAGTAATTCCTATTGTAGGTGTAACTTGGCATGCTGCTGACCTTGCCAATTTGGCTGCTTTAAATGCAGGCCAACCGTTACCGAATATTACAGGGGTTGCTTTTTATCAGCTTTGTACTTTTGCCGGTGGGGGCCTTGGTCTTGCGATTTGTATGCTATTTGCAAAAAGCAAAAGGTACAAGACGCTGGGAAGAATGGCAGTGTTACCGAGTGCCTTTCAAATTACAGAACCACTTATTTTCGGTACACCAATTGTAATGAACTTTAAAATGTTAATTCCTCAAGTGTTTACTCCAGTAATTTCATTGTTAATTGGATATGTGCTTACAGTAATGGGGGTTCTCCCGAGAATGTCGGGTGCCTCGGTTCCAAGTGGAACACCAATTGTAGTAAGAGGACTTCTACAAGGGGGTTGGAAGCTCGCTGTGTTTCAAGGTTGCTTAGTCTTGGTATGGATCGCTTGTTACTATCCGTTTTTCAGAAGAATTGATAAAGATGCACTTAAAGAAGAACAACAAGAGGAACTGGTGGCTCAGGAACCAGGTGCTTTACCAATATAATACGAATTGAGGAGGAAGTTGTAATGATTCAAGGTTTTCCGAAAGATTTTCTATGGGGCGGAGCTATTGCTGCAAATCAAACCGAAGGTGCGTATAACGTAGACGGAAAAGGTCCAAGCACTGCGGATACACTTGTATGTGGAGATTTCCGGGAACGGTTATTTAATATTCAAACTGAAATCAAAGATGGCGTATACTACCCAAGCCATGAAGCTATCGATTTCTATCACCGGTATAAAGAGGATGTAAAGCTCTTTGCAGAAATGGGCTTTAAGGCACTTCGTACGAGTATCGCATGGTCGAGAATTTTTCCTAATGGGGATGACGAAACACCTAACGAAAAAGGATTGCAATTTTACGATGATTTGTTTGATGAACTGCTAAGTTATGGTATTCAGCCGGTAATTACCTTGTCTCACTATGAAATGCCTTTAAATTTGTTGCACAGTTATGGAGGCTGGATTAACCGTAAGTTAATTCAATTTTTCGAAAACTATTCCAAGACTGTATTCAATCGCTACAAAGATAAAGTGAAATACTGGATGACCTTCAACGAAATTAATGTGCTGAAAATGCTCCCGTATTTGGGCGTAGGGATGCCAGTCAAGCGCGATGATCCGGAGTTTCTACAAAAGGTTTATCAAGCAGCACACCATCAATTTGTAGCAAGCAGCTTGGCTGTTAAAGCATGTCACGAAATCATTCCTGATGCAAAGATCGGTATGATGCTCGGCGGGGTACCTTCTTACGCTAAAACATGTAACCCTGCTGATGTTCTCAAAAATATGGAGAATAACCGGAGACTGTTGTTCTTTTCCGATGTACAGATGCGAGGAGAGTATCCTTCGTATATGCAAAGATATTTCGCAGAAAACAACGTACACATTCAAATGGAAGATGGCGATTTAGAAACGATCAAAAAATACCCATGTGATTACATGGCATTTAGTTTCTATTTGACCAATGTAATAAGTACAGAAACTAAAGATCGTAAGCTGACAGGAAACTTCTCGGAAGGTGAAGGCAATCCGTTTCTAGAGGCAAGTGAATGGGGATGGCAAATTGACCCGATTGGTTTGAGAATCTATTTGAATCAACTTTATGATCGCTATCAAAAGCCGCTATTTATTGCAGAGAATGGACTAGGGGCATCTGATACGGTTGTAGATGGTGTTATTAATGATGATCACCGTATTCAATATCTGCAAAAGCACATTGAAGCTATGAAAGAAGCCATAAAGGATGGCGTTGAGCTGATTGGTTATACGGCGTGGGGCTGTATTGACTTAGTGAGCTGCTCTTCCGGTGAAATGAAAAAACGGTATGGATTTATTTACGTTGATCGGAACAACGATGGAACAGGCACACTGCAGAGAACTCCGAAAAAGTCGTTTTATTGGTATAAGAAAGTAATTGCTACAAATGGCGAGGATCTGGAGAATAACTAATTTTTCTGCAGATAGTAGAAAAATAGATAGTAAAAGGTGGAGAAATCATATGCAACAAACATTTACTATTATCGATGAAGATGGAATTCATGCGCGCCCAGCGACTGCCTTGGTTAATACTGCTGTGAAGTTTAAAGAGACAGAAGTATTTGCTGAAGTTAAGGATAAAAAGGTAACACTGAAGTCTATTCTCGGCGTATTGTCGCTTGGGCTTGAACCCGGAGACAAAGTAACATTGCATACTGAAGGTGGGAATGCATCGGCAGCACTCAGCGCCCTTCAAGAAGTGATGGTTAAAGAAGGGCTGGGCGAAGTCCATGAATAGACTCACAGGAATCGCGGCTTCCGCCGGCATCGCCGTGGCCCGCGCATTTATCCTGGAGCATCCAGACTACACGATCACAAAAACATCCGTAAGTGATGCAAACGCTGAAATTGCTAAGCTGAAGGTCGCTCTCAAAAAATCGAAGAGTGAGCTCCAGCATATCAAACAAAGAACATTGACTGAGCTCGGTGAAAAAAAGGCAGAGATTTTCGAATCTCATCTGCTTATTTTAGAAGATCCAGAGCTGATTAACCCCGTAAAGGATAAAATTCGCGAAGAGGCCATTAATGCGGATTATGCCTTACAAGAAGTGGCCACACAGTTCATTACGATGTTTGAGAGCATGAAGAGCGCCTATCTGCAGGAACGCGCAGCCGACATGCGCGATGTCACGAAGCGAGTGTTAAATCACTTGTTGGGCATCGACTATGTGAGTCCGGCTGAAATCAATGAGGAAGTCATTGTCATTGCGGAGGATCTGACGCCTTCAGATACGGCTCAATTGAATCGCAAGTACGTGAAGGGCTTTACAACTAACATCGGCGGACGCACCTCACACTCGGCGATTATGGCTCGGTCGCTGGAAATACCGGCAGTTGTCGGCACAAAAACGGTTCTTTCGTCCGTTAAATCGGGAGATTTAGTGATTGTAGATGGCTTAAGTGGCGAAGTCCTGATCAATCCTGGTGAAGCTGAAGTGACTGAATTTTTGAAGAGACAGGAAACGTATAACGAGCAAATCGCGGAGTGGAAAAAACTTCGCGAGGAGCCGACTATTTCGAAGGATGGCAAGCATGTGGAACTGGCCGCTAATATCGGTACACCAAATGATGTAGTCGGTGTACTAGAGAACGGGGGCGAAGGAGTCGGACTGTACCGGACAGAGTTCTTGTATATGGGCCGTGATAAACTACCATCTGAAGAAATACAGTACAATGCGTATCGCACAGTACTGGAAAACATGAATGGAAAGCCAGTCGTTGTGCGCACGCTCGATATCGGCGGCGATAAGGAACTACCTTATTTGAAATTGCCAAAGGAAATGAATCCGTTTCTCGGATTTCGGGCGATTCGGCTCTGTCTGGAACGTCAGGACATCTTCCGTACACAGTTGCGGGCTCTATTGAGAGCTAGTGTTCATGGAGATTTGCGTATCATGTTCCCGATGATCGCTACACTTAGAGAATTCCGTGTTGCACGCGACTTGCTGTTTGAGGAGAGATCAAAACTCCGTGAGGAAGGCTACGAAATTAGTGGTAATATCCAACTCGGCATCATGGTGGAGATTCCGTCAACAGCGATACTAGCCGATCAGTTCGCAAAAGATGTAGATTTCTTCAGCATCGGCACAAACGACCTGATCCAATACACGATGGCAGCAGACCGCATGAATGAGCAGGTATCGTACCTGTACCAACCGTACAACCCGGCAATATTGCGTTTAGTGAAAATCGTCATCGATGCAGCTCATGCCCAAGGCAAATGGGTAGGCATGTGCGGCGAAATGGCCGGAGACGCTACAGCAATTCCACTGTTGCTAGGTCTGGGACTCGACGAATTTAGCATGAGCGCGACTTCAATTTTGCCTGCTCGCAACCAAATTGCAAGACTGTCAGCTGCTGAGATGAAGGAGTTGGCCGACAAGGCACTGCAGCTCAGCACTGCAGAGGACGTTGCAGAGCTAGTTAAGAATTTTTTGATAAGTTACTTCAGTCTTTGTTCCAGTTAATTAGTTTTCCCCGATGACCTTTTTCCAACTACTATTACTGCGGCTTCTACACAGAAGCCGTCTTTTTACGTGTGTGCTCATATTCAATTTCAGTAAATTTAGGTAGGCTTAAACCATACTAAAAATTCGAAATGCCACAATTCAGCCGAGGGACTAAATCAGTGGCATTCTTTATATGAGTATATTGGAATTTAGTTTACTGCAGCAGGATGGTTGCGATTTTCTGATTCTTCTTTAGGCTGTGCAGCTTTTTTGAGAAAAAATGAAAGTATAAGACCTAATATGCCTATAGCTACAATAACAACATATGCATCATTAATTCCTTCAATGGTTGCCATTAGTTGAATGTGTTTTTGTCCATCAACATCCACCGCTGTTCTGGACGCCATCCATTCGTTAAGGTGACTTTTTGAACGACTGGACATGACGGTAACGAGAAGTGAGGTGCCAACTGCCCCAGCTACTTGCCGGACGGTGTTAGAGATAGCTGTACCATGTGCGTATAACTGTTTTGGAAGCTGATTGAGACCAGCGGTTTGAACAGGCATCATAAGCAGTGCTATACCAACCCGGCGACCGGTTGAAAATAGAATTAAGTAGATAAAACTCGTAGATTCTTTTAAGTTAACAAATCCGAAGGTTGTAAGGATAATAATAAACATTCCGATAATACAGAGCCACTTAGCTCCAAATTTATCGAATAAACGTCCAGATACAGGCATGAGTAAACCCATAATTAAGGCACCTGGAAGCAAAAGAAGTCCGGATTCTAAAGCGGTAAACCCCGAGCGTTTTGAAGATATAATGGCAATAACATCATATCGGCATACATAACCATTGTAACGGCTACATTAATCAACGTTGTGAGGGTGAACATATTGAATTTAAAAACACGCAGATCTAGAAAGGCATCTTTAGAATGTAATTGTCGAGTAGTAAACAATGTAAGGGCTACAAAACCTAAGATTAGTGTTATGATGACCTCAATGCTGGACCAGCCAATACTTCCTGCACGACTGAATCCATAAAGGACTAATCCAAAACCAGCACTTGATAAGATAAAACTAAATGAATCCAGCTTAGTTTCCTTAGGCTCTGATACGTTTTTAAGGTAAATAAATGCACAAACAATAACTACAACGGTAAATGGCAACATCCAATAAAACATAGACTGCCAAGAGTAATTCTCAATCATGTACCCCGCAAATGCAGGACCGATAGCTGGAGCAAAGACTACGGCTAATCCAACAATGCCCATTGCGGAGCCTCTTTTCTCGGGAGGGAAAAGGATGAGTACAACGTTAGTTAGAAACGGCATAAGTATTCCAGCACCGGCAGCTTGAATCAAACGCCCGATCAATAATGCCGGAAAATTAACTGCGAGAGCCGAGATTAATGTGCCCACCAGAAAAATCATCATTGACCCCTGAAAGAGCTGGCGAGTGGAAAAGCGATTCATTAGAAATGCTGTAATTGGAATCAATACGCCGTTTACCAGCATATAACCTGTTGTTAACCACTGAGCGGTGGCTGCAGTTATGTTGAAATCGTGGATTAATTCGGGGACAGCGACACTCATTATAGTTTGATTTAAAGTAGCTAAGAAAGCACCTATTATTGCAATGAAAATTATTGGGACTTTCTTAATAACTGTGTCTGGGGCATCATTCACGTTCAGTCATCCTCTCTAAGATCTCATCTAATTAACAACTTGTTGCATAATCAACTGTATATAAATTAGATTATAGTTATGAACCAAATATTTACAAGCGACCGATTTTTGAGTTTTGTAAATTAAACTACAGATGATAATTTTGTTGTTTAAAATCGGCAGAATATAAGACAGATTCTATACATTTGTAGAGGTAATACTTTATTAGAAAGGATGATTTTATTGGAACCTGTAAATCTGCGTACTGATCCCAGAGTTATAAGAACTCGTCATTTGATCAAAGAGGCGTTTGTTGAACTATTAGAAGAAAGAGAGATAAATAAAATAACAGTAAACGTCCTTGCTGAACGGGCAACAATAAATCGCGTTACATTTTATTTACATTATCAAAGTATTCCAGATATGATTGAGAAGTTTGCGGATGAAATGATTGAAGATATACGAGATGTATTGAAGCATCCGCAAGAAGACGAGAATGGAGATTGGCCATTTGTGTTAGGGTTGTTTACTCATATAGGTGCTAATTCTAAATTTTATAAGGTTATTCTTGCATCTAAGCGAACACCTCTGTTTATGGAGAAATTAAAAGAGTTTTTAACAGAAACAATTAGCGCACGATTTGAAAGTAGTCCATTTACTGATAAATCAACAATTCAAAAGGGTTTTGCGATCTGGTATATTTCAGCTGCTCTAATCGGGATTATTATTGCTTGGTTAAGAGCTGATATGCCATATTCTCCTGCTTATTTAGCTAAGCAATTTAACCTAATGCATTCATATGATAAAACGAATTTAGCAGCGCATAGATAGTACTAAAAGGGACCTACTGCAAAAATAAGTGCAGAAGGTCCCTTTTGTTTAAAATTAATATTTCTTTAACGTGATCTAATTAATTTATGAACAAAATATTGATACCATGAATTCACATTAAATTACAAAGGAGAGAAATGAGTATGAATCGTATGGAAGGCAAGGTTGCATTAGTTACAGGAGCTGGGAGCGGGATTGGGAGAGCATGTGCCATATTAATGGCTAAAGAAGGTGCTAAGGTTGTACTGACAGACATTCAGTTAGAGAAGCTGGAGGCCGTTGCTGAAGAAATTCAATCATTTAATGGAGAAGTGTTTTATAAGTGCCATAATGTTGCCTCTGAAAGTGAATGGTTATCTGTTATTGAGGATTCGGTAGACAAATTCGGTACTGTTAATGTACTTGTGAATAGCGCCGGTATAAATAGTAGAGGTGACTCAATGGAAGAGTGGGACCGGGTGACCAGGATTAACTTGCGTGGAAGTTATATGGGAATGAAATATCTCATTCCTGTTATGCAGGGAAACGGCGGCGGTTCAATTATCAACATTTGTTCACTGGCTGGAATCACAGGGGGCGGGTTCAATGGATATGCTGCTGCTAAAGGAGGTATCCGTGCTGTTTCCAGAGCCGCGGCGGTTGATTATGCTAAAGATAATATTCGGGTTAATTCTATATATCCGGGACTAATTATTACGCCTATGACTGAGGCAATTCTCCAGCATGACAAGATGAAACAAGAGTTTGAACAAAAAACACCGTTGGCTAGGTTTGGAACTCCAGAAGATATTGCTAATGGAGTTGTATATTTGGCTTCAGATGAGGCTTCATTTGTTACGGGAGCAGAGCTGGTCATTGATGGGGGGACCGCTGCTCTATAAAAAAATAGTGATAACTCAAATAAGAAGCGCTGGATATCCAGCGCTTCTTATTTGAGGAAATTTTGTTTTAGAATCTCTGCAAGCTTCTTCGGGCTTTCCTCACACCCTTGATCGAGCCAGCGTTTCAAGACTGTGGTTAATCCTGCCTGAAAGTAGACAAAATGGTACATCATCTCTTCATCAGAGGTTATTCCTAAGGATTCATAATGAGGAATCATTACATCATGCCACAAAGCCTCAAACCCCTTTTGAATCGGGTATGTATGCTGATTGTGCACAAAATCGCGGTAGAATTTTTGATTACTATATATAAATTCAAAAAAAACTTCTAAATTGCTAATTGAAAGGAAATTGTGTGGCTCCACCATTCCTGCGAATTGCTCTAAGAGATTTTGACTCATATTGACATCAATTTTTTCCATAAGATCAAAAATATCTAAATAGTGAGCATAGAAAGTAGAGCGATTAATCCCTGCTTTTTCACAGAGTTCTTTAACTGAAATTTGGCGGAGTTCACGGCCTTCAAGTAATTCAATTAATGATTGTTGAATTAATAGTTCAGTATCTTTAAAACGTTTATTATTTTTTCGGTTCATCTTTCCTCCTTGAACATTATTCCAACAGATGTTTGATTATTGACGGTTGATGGAGTAATTGTAAAGCTAGATAATTAATTTAGCAAGTTATGCTGTATAGGCCTAAACCGAAAATAATCAGGGAGATGAGAAGCTGATGTCAACAGTACAGGGTAAATTAAATGGAAAAGTAGTATTAATTACAGGAGCCGGCAGCGGGATGGGGTATGCCACGACTAAGTTATTCGTAGAAGAAGGGGCTAAGGTTGTGGCTGTGGATTATTCCGAAGAAGCAATTAAACAGTGGGATAACACAGAGAATGTAATTGCTCTAGTTGGGGATGTTACAGAATTGGAAGATATAGACCGAATGGTTGGTGAGGCCGAACAACAATTTGGTAGACTCGATTGTGTATGTAATATTGCAGGCATCAATGATCTTAGCTATCCTCTGGATGCTACGGATGACGAACGTTGGGACAGAGTCATGGATATTGATCTAAAAGCACCGTTTCGTATTTGCCGAAAAGCTGTGCCTGTTATGATTAAATCAGGTGGGGGCAGTATTGTTAATATTGGCTCCTACGCTTCCGAAAGAGGGAACCATGGCCCTAGCTATACAGCGGCAAAGGCCGGACTCACTGGATTGACCAAAAGTATAGCAGTCGGGTATGGAAAAGAAGGCATTCGCTGCAATATCATTAATCCTGGGGAACCAACACCAATATCCATAAGAATTCGGGAGGAGCATATCATCCTGCTGGACAAGCATTATCCAAAATTGTGGCAAGCTTCCCTGTGAATAGTTATGGACAACCAGAGGACATTGCAAAGGCTTGTCTGTTCCTCTGTAGTGATGATGCTAAGCAAATAAATGGGGCTGTCCTTGCAGTTGATGGTGGAATGGCTTGCTGTTAAATTATGCCTAAAAAAGAAAGGCTAATTTATAATTAAATACACTAAGGGTTCCAACTTTTGAGTTGGAGCCCTTGTTTATTTTTGTTTTGTTTTATATTCAATTCGAAAGCCTTCAATTTTTTGATAAAGTTGACTTAGCAGAACGGAAGAATATTTTATTAGTCTCCAAAGCTTTCCTGACCATAAGCAGCTAGTTCCAATAATTAGTGTTCCCATGAACATCGTTGCGCTCTGGAATACAGCTGATTGCGGCACAGGCACTGAGTCAAATATACCCATGTTAATTTGCTTAATCATAATAATCACCAGACAAACGGTCATATAAATAAGACGAAATACTTTTCGGGTTGTATACAGCATCGTTCTGCGGGCAGCATAGATGTTTTTTTTCCTTAGTATCATGACTTGAAAAATAAATGTGAGCAGATAACTTAGGGTGGCTGCACCAATTACTTTGGTCAAAGGATCTGTATATCCCAAATCCATATCTTTATTCCAATTATGATGAAAGAGAATGATAAAGCTATTCATACCAATGATGCCAATGTAAGTAATATCCCAGAGGAATAAGTATTTTTCATTTTGCTTAGCTTTAGATAGAAATTCTTTAATGTAATTCATAAGCATCATTTTATCCAAAATATCGAGAATAGATCGTTAAATGAGAAGTCATTAAGTAAGAGAGCAACCATCAAACCTGCACAACCTACGATCATACAAAAAGTTCCTATGAGAAAACTAACCTTAATAGTTCTTCTAAACGATTTTTTTGCATTATACAGTAAATTGCGGACGAAGCTTATTATTGTGACTGCTAGAGTAACAAAGAGGATTGCAATGGCAGTAGCAGTTAATATTCCTCCAAATAAAGCCGAAACAAATGGAATTGACCATGTATTAAGAGTTACTGCAGTTACTGTGCCGCGAATAACCACAAGCACGGATACAATAGCTAAAATGGTGCAAGCAAATGCCATCCCGACAAGAAATAGTGAGATGAACAATTTAATCATGTAGATAATAACCTTGGTTAGACTGCCTTCAAAATAATCAGTCTCATCCTGCTGTTCAAAATTAGGCTCATAAAATGAGTCATGATTAGTATTACTTCTTTGATTGATTCTGATAGCACGCTGTTCATGTAATCTATGAATATTATTTATCCCTCGGATTAAATGTTCACCATCTGCAATCCTAGCAGGGTTGGGTAAACCGGCGATAGCACCGAGTAAGCTATATCCCCAGAACATAGATAATGCAAATGTGCTTAGGACAAAGACCATATTGTCTGAGGGGATTGGAAGAAGTTTCATGGCGTTGAGGAAAATCAATAATAAATTCAACCATAAAGTTCTTATTAAGTAACCTTTGCTTTCCTGGCGATCTCCTGTCAAATATGCAATAGCCAATCCAGGTAACAAAAAGTGGGCAATAATGTTTGTCGTTTTTGCAGGCATGGTGGGTTCCTCCTAATACTTTTTAATTGAAGCAAAACCATAATATCCGGAATTTGTTTTAAGTTTGGTTGGCTTTTGTTAAAGATTTATTAATATAAAAAAAGACCGGCGATAAGCCGATCTGTTCGTTAATGTGTTCTGACTAACGGAAGAATCACGGTAAAAGTAGTGCCAGCTCTGCGTTTAGTAACTACGGATATCTTACCATTCATTTTATCAAGCACTCGCTTAACCATGGCAAGCCCCAAACCGTTACCCTCACCAGAATGTGAAGTATCCCCTTGATAAAACTTGTCAAATATGTGCCGGGTAGTTTCCTCATCCATTCCACATCCGGTGTCCTCAACAGAGATTGAGACATTCTTTTCAAGCTGCTTTAATGTCACTTTTATTGTCCCACCATGATCCGTAAATTTAAGCGCATTAGAGAATAAATTGTTCCAGACGATTTCAAGTAAAGAGGGGTCGCTAGAAATGATAACTTCTTCCGAATCGCTTTCAAAGATGAATTCAATCTCTTTCTTTTCCCACAATTCTTCAAAAGCTAAGGCACAGTAACGTAACTGTTCACATAAGTCATATGTCTCAGGGAGTGGTAAGATTTCCTGATTTTCTAATTTGTTTAACTTCAAAATGTTTGTAACCAATAAGGATAATCTTTGTGAGGCAGAGATAATAACATCTACATATTCTTCTTGAGTCTCTGATGTGAGTTTTCTATTTTTAAGTGCTGTTGCGTAGCTTTGAATTGTATTTAGCGGTGTTTTAATTTCATGGGAGACATTGGCGACAAAATCACTTTTCATTGTTTCTATACCAGCTAGCTCCTGAGCCATTTTATTAAAGTCATTGATAAGAGGCTCCATAGGACTATTTTTCCCGCTGTGTTCAACTCGAGCAGTAAAGTCACCCTCTGTTATGCGTCGGGCGGCTTCTGCAATTTTTTGGATCGGACGGCCATAACTCATTTTTTTTGAAAAAGTAAGCACTATGAGAACCACAAGGTTTGTAACCATAAGGTTTCCAAACAGTGCTAAGGGTAAGATAAAGGAATCATCTCTTCCACTTTTAGTATATTGCAAGAAAACATAGCTGTAACTGCTCGTTACAGCTAGCATTATAAGAAACAGTTGAACATAATTTTTAAACGAAATAAAGGATGCTGTATTATTTTTTTCTTTGGCTTCTCTCATTTAATCACCGCTTTATAGCCGAGGCCCCGTACTGTAACAATCTCAAAGTCGTTACATTCAGATAATTTCTCCCGGAGTTTTGTAATATGCACATCGACTACACGAGGGCCTGTCTCTGTATCGATCCCCCAAAATTCAGACATAAGCTGTGCACGTGTAAAAGTTTTCTTTGGGTAGGATAATAATTTAAAAAGAATGCTAAATTCCCGATATGTGAGGGATACCTCATGACTATTTAAATAAGCAGCACGTTCCTCCAGGTTCAAAGTAAGGCTGCCAACTACGATCTTTTTTTCATTGGCAATAGATGAGCGGCGCATCAAAGCATTAATTCGAAGAATCATTTCATCTAACTCAATGGGTTTAACCATGTAGTCATCTATACCCAGTCGAAATCCCTTTTGTTTAGAGGACATGTCGTCACGTGAGGTCATAAAGAGAATAGGTATATCTTGGTCAGTTCCTCTTATAGTCTTTGCAAATTCAAAACCGTCAATTCCAGGCATCATAATATCAGAAATGATTAGATCAAAAGACATTGTGTACATCAGATCGTAAGCCAATTGAGGATTCTTGCAACCTGTTGCCATAAAACCATTATCATTCAAATGTGTACAAACCAGACGGTTAAATTCCAAATCGTCTTCAACAACTAGAATATTGGTCAAAGTTATACCCCCTTATCAAGCATATTTTTGATCGTAACATATTTATATTTAACTTTTGTTAATCTCCCCAATCTTACAACTGAGCTTAATAATTCTTTAACAGGAGACTAACAACTGTACAATATTTAATATTCATAATGATGTTGCTTCCCAGAAATATATTGTGAAGACAACAGGAGAGTTCCAAAGGGAGAAAACGATGGATAAATTAATTAATGTTTTAAAGAAGCATACGGTGTATTCCTTAAGATTTAAACTGATATTTCCATTAATAATTGTACAGATTCTTAGTACAAATATCGGTCAAGTTGTAAATTTCTTTATGGAGAAAGGAAAACAAGTAATAGAAACAGTAGGAGTAAACACGGAGTACATGGACAATATTGGATTTCGTGTTTCATCTGGTTTAAGCATTTTAATTTCGGTACTTATCCTTATTTTTCTGTATCAAAAATTAATTTTTAAACGACTTAAAAAAGTCCTTATCTACTCAGAGAGACTGGGTGAAGGGGATTTAACGAGTGAGCTGAATTTTAAGGGAAACGATGATATTAGCAGGTTAGGCAAATCACTAGACAAAAGTACCGAAAAGATAAAGAAACTAATTGAAAATATTTCTAATATTTCTACAAATCTAAATTGTGCCAGCGATGGTCTTGTAGAGGCCACTGATAATTCTGTAGGAAGCATTAACAGTATACACAAAAAATCCTCTACTCTATCAGTTGATGCTTCTCAAATGTTTGATGCGACAAAGAAAGCGAATGTTTCTGTAAAAGAAATCAATAGCACTAGTGAATTTCTGAAAAACAAAGTTGAATTATCTCTTGAAAATTCAAATGATATGAAAGCTAGAGCTGCTCAAATGGAGCACAAAGCAACAAAATCACTTGAGTATGCCAACTTAACGTATATCGAAAAACAGGATAATTTAATGAGAGCCCTTGAGGCAGGAAAAATTGTAGATGAAATTATAGTTATTTCTGAGAGTATAAAAGAGATTTCGTCACAGACTAACTTACTTGCGTTAAATGCTTCTATAGAGGCTGCAAGAGCGGGTGTACATGGAAAGGGATTTGAGGTTGTGGCAGAGGAGGTAAGGAAGCTGGCAGGGAAATCGACGGAGGCTATCCTCGATGTAGATTATCTAGTAGTTCAAATCAAGTCTGTATTTAATAATTTGGCCAGTAGCTCTCAAGATATCCTTAATTATATTGATAAAAATATTAGGGAAGACTACGAATTGTTAGTTCAGACGGGGAGACAATACCAAGAGGATGCAATGCTCATCAATACCCTGTCAGAGGAAGTTAGTACAGCTACTAATGCGGTAACTGGAGCCATTATAGAAATCAATCAGGTTTTGGTTACTGTTACTGACATCTCATCTAAAACATTGAATTATACAAATGAGATTAGCTCTAGTTTATCAAATATTAGTACGGTCATGAATAATACTAATGACTCTATGGCAAGACAATCGGAATTATCGAATGACTTAATGACATCCATTCAACGATTTAAGTGGTGATCTGATTAATAAAAATAATAATTATTGAAACTAGGAGGTAACATCTAATGACTCATCTTTCTGTGGTTGTGCCAATTTTTAACGAAGAAGACAATATAATAGACTTATACTTTAATATTATTGGAGCTATGAAGGATAAGCTCAACGATTATGAAATAGTTTTTGTAGATGACGGTAGTCGCGATCAAAGTGCTCGGTTGCTGAATGAAATTGCACAGGGTAACTCGTTAGTAAAGGTAATTCATTTGGAACAAAGGTATGGAATGACTGCTGCAATATGGGCGGGAATTCAGCATTCTGAAGGTGAACTTATTGCTTTGATGGACGCCGGTCTGCAGGCAGATCCGAGGGACATCTTCAGTTTAATGCCTTTCATTGATAAAATTGATTTTGTGAACGGAAGGTGGAAAGATAGCAAGGAATCATGGGTCAACAAAACAGCTTATCAAACCGGAAATCGCATTCGAACCTGGATATCCGGGGATAAATTCCATGACGCAACCTGTCCGCTGAAGTTGTTTAAGCGAGAGGTGGCTGAGAGCATGTACTTTTTTAAAGGGATGCATCGATTCTTACCCACACTTGCCCGAATGAGTGGCTATTCGGTGATTGAAGTGTCCGTTACGCACCAAAAGCGAAAGTACGGCTCTCCAAGGATAGGATTATTTTATAAGATCGGCGGGGGGATAATGGATGCTTTCATAGTTAACCGGCTAAGAAAGAGAGTAATACGGTATCGAATTAAAGAAAGATTGAATGTATTTTGACTTAAATAAAACGCCACTACTGATATGGGTGATGAACTCATTCAGTTATGATGCTTTTTACTACCTTTGAATGTTATAACTGATTCCAAAAGGACTAAGACTTAAGATTGCAATTCAAAGCTAACATTAACTGTCGTTGGGTAACATCGCCTACGAAGCGGGTCTTGCTACCCATCATGAAGAGGCCTTTTAGTAGACAGAATAAGTTTATCCGGTCTGAGCTCCTTCCACACTTTTTCGGAATGCTAATGCAGCTCTTCTGGCGGGGATGGGTTCAAAACCGGCACAAAACGGTCCATAAACATCCATAGACTCTTCATTTGGACTAACATTATTAATCCGGATTCCTCTAGGCAACTCGATAGCCGCAGACTGTACAAACGCTTTAATTGCCCTCCAGCCATTGTTAAAGAAATACCTCCTATAATAGGGTGATCCATAAAAATACCTGTTATTAGTGTAAAGCTCCCGCGATCCTGAACATGGCCTAACCCAAGTAATACCAGGTTAATTTGCCCTTTCATCTTACCTAAAATAGCAATTTCGTTATTCTCAGGCGATAACTCCTGGATGGGGCCAAAGTAAGCTTGCCCAGCCGTAAAAACCACTGCATCTACTATACCTTCAGCGTTATACATGTCGATATAAATTGATTTTGCTGATCTTGAACTTTTGTTTTCATAATGGAAAATTGGATGATTAGAAAGGGACAACCACAGTGGAAAATAGAGCAAAGACGATTAAAAGAAGGACGGGGACAAGGTCATTTTGCAGACTACGGTAGCGTCAAGAAGTTTGTGTAAGAGAGTAGAAGTACCCCCGGGTTACGGGTTGGGGGTGCAGGTGTTTCTGGGGGGCGGGGGAACCCCAATGTTGTCAGGTTAAGCATTTATAGCCCCCGCCTTTTGGTTTTTGTGAATTTATTAGCTCTTGTCTGCTTATCTCGCATGAAAGAGCGGCCTTTGACGACTGGAACGATATAGCGCTGAAGCTCTTCCAGAAAGTGATCCTGCAGAGACTCCCTCTTTCCATCATCCTCTTCTAATGCCATTTCAATGAGCCGGTTACGCAGTTTGCCGACCAAGATATTTCGGTTAATTCGGTATTCAGTGTACTTCAGTTCCTTCGTTCGTTGGCTTACATTCATTTGTTCCTCAGCCTCATTTTCCAATACGGAAGCCATGTTACTTAGTAGTACTGTAGCGTAAAAGTCCTGCTCAATAAGTTGGGTTTTTTGTCCTGAAAAGTTCTCAATCTCAAACTTCTGTTTCAAATCATCGAAACGTGTTTCAATCCCCCATCTTTTGAAATAAAGCGGTTTGCACGCTTCGTAATTCAGTTCATCTGCGCTGACATTCGTCAGCAGAATTTCCGTCTCGCCGGTGGAAAGTTCTACTTTTAAGACTCGAATGTGAATCATTGTTCCTGGCAAAATTATTGTTCCTTGCCTCTTGAGTTCGTAGGCTCTGGATTTCGTAATTTCAATCGTCACGTTTTCATCCGGCTGAGTGGTATTCATGATCTCTTTGTAGAATGAACCTTTAGCTCGCATCAAATAAGCGATTCCCTTCTCTTGCAAGTACAACAAAAAGTCTGCAGACGGATAGCCACGATCAAACAGGATCAAATTCCGAATGGATGAGGTTTTCAGTTGTAGAAAATGTTCAATATTGCGCTTCGCTAGATCGCGTTCATTATCGTCATAGCGGCTCAGACAGGTACTTACAACCAACTTGTTCTCTACATCGTATAGGTGGGAGGAAAGGGCTCTGGCGATCCGAAACCCTATCTTGTATGTTGTCGTGAATCCATATACACTCCGGGTTTCCGATGTATTGGGTAGTTCCATTACACTGTCGTCCATCGCCAGTAGGCGAAAGCCGTGGTACGTTTTGAATTCTTCCTCTTCGTAAAAAGCTTGAACTAGTTCGTCATTAAGCATCGTAAACGCGGTAGGGGGGTCCACTGCCTTTTTCTTAAATTTCTCATCGTACGTTCTTCTCATTTCTCCCATAGAAAAATCCCCTCCATAGTAGACAGATTAATCGGCTTGCTTTTATCTGTCTACTATAGGGGGATCATATCATAAACTGCTCTGCTTTTTATTAACTTGCTAACCATTAAATTGTTTTGATTTAATTATGCAGGTGCGGAGGAACTAATGATGGTGCGAACGGCATTTTTCCAACCGGTATAATAGCTTTCTCGAGTATCTTCAGCCATTTTCGGCTGGAAGGTCTCATAGAGATCTTCATTGAGCGCAATATGATCTAGTTTCATCCAAAAACCGGTTGCTAATCCGCCCAGGTACACGGATCCTAGAGCAGATAATTCAGGGCAGTTGGAACGCGTTACAGATCTGTTTAGAATGTCTGCTTGGAATTGCATTAACCAAGGATTAGATGATGCTCCTCCATCAGTACGCAATTCTTTTAGAGGAAAAGTTGTTCGTTCTTGCATAAATTCAACTGCATCACGTACTTGATAAGCGATGCTTTCAATGGCTGCACGTACGATGTGGGCTTTGCGAGTTCCACGATTCATACCGGTAATAGCTGCTTGAGCAGAAGGATCCCAGTAGGGAACTCCTAGGCCAACAAATGCAGGAATCAAATATACACCTTCGTTAGACGGGAGCTCATCAATTAAAACCTGCATTTCGTCGAAGGTAGAAAATAGCTCTAGATTGTCTCTGGTCCACTTTATGCTATCACCAGAAGAACGAATGACTGCCTCAAGTGCATAGGTTATTTTTCCACCAGCACCCCATGCGATTGCTGTGACTAGGCCTGGTCCGCCATTAACAGGTTTTTCACCGACATTCATCAACACCGAAGTGCCAGTACCATACGTGGCTTTCACTGTCCCCGGTTCAAAGCAAAGATGGCCAAACAATGCTCCTTGTGAGTCACCAATGATACCGGCAATTGGAACGGGTGTCGAAAAGAGCTTATCAACTGCTGTATATCCTACGACTGCATCCGAAGCTTTTACTTCAGGGAGAATTGAGGTTGGAACCCCAAACAGATCTGCCATTTCTTCGTCCCATTGTAAAGAATGAATGTTAAACAGGGATGTTCTGCTGGCATTTGTGTAATCTGACACATGAGTTAATCCACCAGTCAGTTTCCATACCAGCCAGCTATCAATCGTCCCCGCAAGTAGGCTACTCTCGTTTAGCAAACGGGGAGCTTCATCTGTATGGTCAATAATCCATTTGAATTTGGAAGCTGAAAAATATGGGTCCAATAACAGCCCTGTCTTAGAGCGTACATTTTCCTCAAAACCACAATCTTTCAGGTTCTGGCACACCTCTGCGGTTCTTTGGCATTGCCACACAATGGCGTTATAAACTGGTTTTCCGGTCTTTTTGTCCCACATTACAGCTGTTTCACGCTGATTCGTAATGGTCAAGGCCGCAAGATCTTCAGCAGATACATTGGACTGCTCCAGAACTTTGGCTATACAGGTTAATACATTCTCATAAATCTCTAACGGATCATGTTCTACCCATCCAGGTCGAGGATAGTACTGTCTATGTTCCATGGAAGAGCGCTCTATTATAGCCCCTTGATGATCGACTAATAAAACTTTTGTACCCGATGTGCTTTGATCGACAGTTAGTATATAATTTTTCTTTGTTCCCATTCGCTTCACCTTATCTCGTACGGATCAATTCCATTGCAATTTGCTTGATGTTCTCTCCTGTAATACCGTAGTGATTGAACACTTCTGCCGTTTTGCCGGCTATTGCTGGTTCATCTGGGATACCGAGCACTCTCATAAGTACCGGATGATTTTGCACCACGACCTCAGCTACAGCTGCACCAAGTCCACCATGGATACTGTGCTCTTCAACAGTAATGATTGCTTTAGTTTCTTTCGCTGCTGCGAGAATTGCTTCTTCATCAAGTGGCTTGATGGTATGCATATTGAGGACCCGACAGGAAACACCATCTACAGCCAAGGCATTAGCTGCATCCATGGCAATACGAACAGTTTCACCTGCTGCGATAATAGTAATATCTTTTCCATCCTTCATTGTTACAGCTTTTCCAATTTCAAACGGATAGTTATCACTATCATAAACATCTTCAACGGCGTTTCGACCGATTCGGACATAGACACCACCGTCATATTTCACTAAGGCCTCTGTCAACTTTCTGGTTTCATGCCGGTCAGCGGGAAGCACAATGGCTAGTCCTGGAATTGCACGGGCAACCGCGATATCCTGAACAGAGTGATGAGACATGCCAAGTGCCCCATAGCTAACTCCGCCACTAATACCAATGAGCTTAACGTTAGTACGAGAATAAGCAACATCCACTTTAATCTGTTCAATACTACGCATGCTCAAGAAGCAGGCTGGAGAAGTAACAAAAGTCTTTTTGCCGCTGTGGGCTAACCCAGCTGCCATACCAACAATATTCTGCTCTGCAATTCCAACTTCAACGAACTGTTCGGGATAGGTGTTAGCAAAAGGTCCCATAGCAGCTGAACCACGGGAGTCACTTGCCAGAACCATAATATCGCGATCTTCTTTAGCTAGTTCCAGGAGCGTCTCACAAATTACTTGACGATTCGGAATTGTGTTCATTATTGATGCACCTCTCCATTCCGTTGTAATTCATTAATTTGTGCCTGCAGTTCAGATAGTGCTAATTGAAGCTGCTCATCACTTGGTACATGATGATGCCATGCTGGAACATTCTCAGCAAAAGAAACACCTTTTCCTTTAACTGTGTTAGCCATGATAAGAGTCGGTTTACCTGTTACTTCTGGAACCGCTCGGAAGGTGTGAATTAGTTGCTCCATGTCATTGCCATCAATGGATACAACATGCCAGCCAAAAGCGCTCCACTTTTCCTCCAGTGGCTCAAGTCCCATGACTTCTTCAGTAGAACCGCTGATTTGCAGACGATTGCGGTCAATGATGCCAATCAGGTTATCCAGTTTATAATGAGCACCAGCCATAGCAGCTTCCCAGTTCGAGCCTTCGGCCTGTTCGCCATCGCCCATCAAACAGAATACACGGTAGGGTCGTCCGTCTCTTTTAGCGGCAAGTGCCATACCGACCGAGATTGGCAAGCCATGGCCTAATGCACCGGTATTCATTTCGATTCCAGGGACTTTGTTGTTAGGATGACCAATAAGCCGGGTACCAAATTGGCTGTACGTAAGAAGCTCTTCCTTAGGGAAAAAGCCGCGGTCAGCAAGGATACACCATAGTGATTCTACAGAATGTCCTTTACTGGCGATAAAACGGTCACGATTTTCGAGTCTAGGGTTAGTAGGATCAAGATTCATTATTTCAAAGTATAAGGCAGTCAAAATATCTGTGTTGCTAAGCGATCCTCCGGTGTGACCTGTTTTGGCTCGATGAATAATTGTGAGAAGGTCCATACGGATTTGTGCAGCTTTAATTTTCAACTCTTGAATGTCCATTTTTCTCCTCCTTAGAAATACCCGTGGTCTATTTTGTCAGATAAGTGTTCCAGCAGGTTTCTTTTGAGCAAGATCTGAACCGCGAAGCCAGCGCTGAATTTCTTGTTCCGTTGGATCAACAGGATCAGCCTTGAGACCAGGAATGTAGTTGCATGCTTCATAAATAGCAGGAATGACATTTGCATGGATACCGACAGAATGGTGTACGTAAGGTCCTTTGACCAGCTTTTCTTCCCATAGAGGCCAATCATTAACTTCTACCCATACATAAGAACCGCGCGTATAAGGACCTGGAATTCCTTTGGCTTTACCCAGGAAAATTGAGTAATCACCATGATCTCCATCAAAACGTGCAATAGTCATTCCACCACCACGAATTTCTCCTTCATGGGTACCTGGAGCATGGTCATCAAATAAGAAGTGCTTTCTAAGCTTAGGTTTGTTCTCCACAGAAAGTGATACTGGGAAGTTTCCGCAGTGGAATAACAGTTCCCCATTTTCGTTCTCTGGGTGTCGGACAGTAATATCAGCAAAGAAAGTAGGTGCTGTATTCATCGAAGCTGCTTGCACCATGACCGAAGTGATAGCACCATGGATATCTGTCTCGCAGGTAACTGGAATTTGTTCGTCGGTTAAAATTGCATTAGCTAAACAAGGCATGATTCCCATAGCATCTTGTAACGAGGACCAACATTGAATTGCAATTGCACTGCTACCTGTTTCACGAGCGAACGATTTCATGGCAACCTTCAGCGCTGCGATACGCCGAATATCGTCTTCAGTTACTTCGCTGTAATCCAATTTTTCCTTAATATAATCAATGGCTTCTTGCAACTCTGAGCTACTACCTGCAGCGATTTTCTTACTGCGCAACTGAATATCAATCAGTGTAATCGGATGAATCTCAATACCGAATCGTTCCAATAGTTCCCCTTCATTGCACATCATTGTCCAAAATGAAGAAGGGCGAGGGCCGATTTGTAGAATACGAAGACTTTTGAATTGACGCACTACATTAGCAGCAGCAATGAAATTGGTAAAACCACGTTCAAATACCGGATCTGTTACCCAACTATTAGTAACATATGTGAAAGGAACATTAAAACGGCGTAATACCTTTCCTGTAGCAAAAATACCGCATTGAGTGTCACGTAAACGCATACCGTCAGCTAATGGAGCCTCATCTCGCGGACCCCATAATAAGACGGGTTTTCCCAAGGCCTTACCGACACGGGCCACAGTATCTTCTGTTCCAAAATTACAATGAGGGAAAAATACAGCATCTACCTCTTCTTCTTTAAATCGTTTAGTAATTTGATCTGCGTTGATATGGTCATCGTATAGAAGTCCCTCTTCGTTGAGGCCTTCTAAATCCACAATATCGATATCCATACCAAAGCTTTCGATTTGCTTACGGATTTCCACCTTGTACTTTAAGGCGTCTTCAGCGCTGAATGTGAAGCGGCGAGTAGGGGCATAACCTAGCTTTAGTTTCTTCACTTTTTACATCTCCTCTAGAAAGTAAAATTCATTGATAAACTTAACTTAAATAAACTAAAATAAATTTTTGTGAGGAGAATGGTTTTCCATCACAACCCCATGTTATCATCAGGTAAAATAAGAGTCAATCTTAATTTAAGTTGAAATTAACTAAAATTGTGAGATAATAAGCTGTTAATTTATATAAAATAACGATTGAATTTAATGTTATTGCTCATTGGTATTCCGCACAAAGAAAGCAAACAAAAATCTTGCTTTCTTTCTCTAAAATGTATGTGGAGTTAAGTTTACTTAATAAACTTTTGTTTATAATAGTGCTATAATTTAAACAGTTTGAATCAGGAGTGATATTCATGAAAATAGACGATATTGCCAGACTTGCAGGAGTCTCTAAAGCAGCCGTTTCACTTGCTATGAATAATAAAGCTGGAGTTAGTGAAAAGACGCGCCGGCATATTCTGGAAATTTCTCGAGCGAATGGTTATACCCCGCGAACAGGTAAAACCAATAAAATACCCTTGAAAAATAGTTCGATTTTAAGGTTTGTTGTTTGTAAAAACGTTGATATTATTACAGAACATTATGATTCCTTACCTTTTTTTAATGAACTTATCCATCATTTGACTGCTTACACGAGTGAGCAAGGTCATACCTTAATTATTTCTTCGATTCCTATTCAGAATATAAAAGATGGGATATTAGCACTCGAAGATGAGCAACCTTCCGCAGGGATTTTAATGCTCGGTACTAATTTGTCTGCTCAAAATATAGAATCTATTCTTTCTGTTCACCAAAATATTGTGTTTTTAGATACCTTTTTTGAACATATTGATGCTAGTTTTGTAGCAATTAATAACTACCTTGGTGGATATCAAGCTGGAGAGTATCTGCTGTCGTTAGGGTATCAAAGCATCGGGTATGTTGAGTCTAATGTTCGCATACTTAATTTTAATAAGCGGAAGGAAGGCTTTTTAGCAGCTTTGAGAAAGAAAAATATAGAAATTGAACCGGAAAACATCTTTATGATGAGTCCTATGTCTGTTGTAACGCAAGAACGGTTCAGAAATGCTATCCAAGAAACTAAACAACTACCAACTGTTATCTTTTGTGAAAATGACTATATGGCTATAAGTGCTATTAAAACTTTTCAAGAATTTGATATTAAAGTTCCTAATCAGATTGCTGTAATGGGGTTTGATAATATTTTAGAAGCCAAGGTCATCAGTCCGGAGTTAACGACCATTCATGTGAAAAAAGATTTGATGGCGATAACAGCCCTGGACATGTTACTTAATAAAATTAATACTCAAGAAAATCAGTATGTTCAGCTTCTTGTCAATACAGAAGTGGTAGAACGTAAATCATGCCGTACTTTAGAGGAGTGAACTAGGAGAAATCCTTGTTCCTTAAAATTATTGTAATGTACAGAAGAATTAGGCCAGGCGTGGATTGAGTTCCTTTTCTCACAGTGAGAGAGGCGAGCAGACACGTCTTTTGGCGTATTTAGAAATGAATTACTATTTTTAAAATCAGTTTTGAAGATTCCTATACTCGCCTGGTGTTATTCCAGTTATTTTCTTAAATACCGTTTGAAAATAATTTTGAGAGGAATAGCTTAATTGAGTTACTATCTGTATTTGTTGTTGCAAGCAGCCTTTTGGACTCTAGAATTTTTACTTCATTTACGTACTGGATAATCGTCTTTCCTATCTCTTGCTTAAAATGCCTACAGATGTAAGAACAATTCATATCAAGTTGTTCTGCTAAGTTTAATCCTCCTTTCATAGCAAATCTGGAGACAACTCCTGATGAGAAAATGAAAATGTTTTTAAATGAGCGGACTGCATCCGAAGTGACTATTGGAAAAGCGTGTACTCGAGTTTGGATATTATCCAAAAGCGATTCCAACATTTCAGGCATGCCGTCTTCCACATAAGATAACATTTCTTTTTCTCATAAATTATTGACATGCTCCATAAATGTAAGTTCAAATTCTTCATTTGACTGGATAGGACTGCTGCCTTGATACGGAATATATATTGCTTCCACATCTGTTATGCTATTAGTAGAATAATCAAGAAAAAACAAGATGTCACAGAACTGGCCGATGTCACAGTTAAGAAATTTATTAAGCCAGCGCATAAATTCGTTTGTTCAAGTTACTGGTTGTTGCAGTTCGATTAAAATGTTTTGTGCTTGCTTTCGAGTACAATCAAAAAAATTTGCAGGCCCGAGAACGAGGTGTTCGTCTACGCCTTGTAATCTAATTAGTCAGTAATAAAAGAAGTCATGTGAAATAGTAAAGTACACCCGGTGGGGTGTTTTTTTTCGTTAGGCAAGACATGAATTGCGGGGTTTGGTAGAAAAACATTGGATCCATAGTGCTGTACAAATCCTGAGTGTTCAAAGTGCTGCAGAGGAATCTTGATGGTTTTCTGAAAGCGAATAAGTAGCTCATTATTAATCATATTCAAAGTGGTAATTTTGAATGGAAAATGATCGTTGTTGAATCCTTAATGGATGAGAGCGCATTTTCGTGGCAAGCAGATTGGTATCGTAACAAGGTTCATGAATCAATGGGAGATCAACTTCATGATCGCTTTCGGTTATGGTATGTTGAACACTCACTCCATCATGATGCAAAAAAGGGAATGGATAATATTCATGATGTCAGCTACGTGAGTGTTCTGCATCAAGAATTACGGGATTTAAGCCTTTGGGTAGAAGAAGGAACAATTCCGCCATCCAGCACTAAATATTAAGTTGTAGATAATCACGTCATTGTACCACACGAAGCTAATGTGCGTGGTGGGATTCAACAAGTGGGAGAGACTGTCCTATTCGAGGCCTTTATTGATTTGCCACAAGATACAGGGGGAAATGTGTCTGCAAAATGGGATTTCTATGGAGAGGGCACATTCCCATTAGAGTCTCTACTTTCTATCCAATAAACGATAATGATTTGACTTGGACGACTGAGATTTCTAATTCTTTCTCAAACCCAGGCACTTACTTTCCAATGGTTCGAGTTTCTTCAAACCGCAAGGGGAAAAAAGATGATTTATACACACAAGTCATAAATATCTGCCGAGTCCGTGTAGTTGTGAAATGAAGAAAACTGAATTCGCTTGTCATTCATAAGAGGGGATGGTGAAGGATCATGGTTACTTCAAATGAAATGATTACTGAAACTGCTGATGATTTTGAAGAACCAAAATTAAAGCTGCGAGAGAAAATGGCTTTAGTGTTAGGGAACGCACCAAACACTTTTCATTATCAGATGATTCAAACTTACTTACTCTTCGATAGTAATAGGTTATGTTCCAGAAATTGAACAAAGTAATACTACCCTGTTTGGATTGAAGATAATCCTATTCATTGTTCCTGCGGTACTTGGTTCATTAGGGTTGTCAATATTTTGGTTTGATCTTACGGAAGATAAACACAAAAGATGATTGCTAAAGATCTTGCAGATCGGGGAATGAAATGAAATTGTTTCAATTGATATTATTTACACGACAATAATGAAATCACTTTTTATATCCATATTTAGAAATGCAGATATTGTAGGAAAGGCGATTAAAAATCAGAGATTAACTAAGGGATTTGTAGTTTTTTTAAGTACAATTCGACGGGCGATTCTTGTATATTCAGTATCAATATATAAAAAGGAGGAGAAGAGATCGGGGTAAGAAGTGCATGAACGATTGCGTATTGGTCGTCCAGACGAAAATACACCAGTTGTATCTGAAGGCGCTGAAGCTATTATCCGAGAAGCGCTTTCAGACGACCCGCATCGACTATTCGTCGTCTTCCTAGGACCGTTAACCGATTTGGCTGCATCATATCTTATGGAACCGAAGATTGAGGACCGATTGACTGCAATTTAGATCGGTGGAGGAACCTATCCACACGGAGAGGTAGAATTTAATCTTATGAACGATATCCATGCGGCTAATGTGGTCATGAACTCCCGTATTCCCCTCTGGCAGGTGCCATGAAATGTGTATGGCATGATGCGGGTAAGCTTAGCTGAGCTGGAGTGCAGGGTAAAACCACACGGAGAAATCGGGAAATATTTGTTCGAGCAATTGATTCAGTTTAACGATGAGAATGCGGATGGGTGGCCATGGGGAGAATCGTGGAGCTTGGGAGACTCGCCAGAAATTTGTCTAATTCTGGATGATCACGAATTCGGATATGAAATGAAACCGGCACCGCGTATTACCGCTGACATGCACTTCATTCATCATCAGAAGGAACGGATGATCCGAGTATATCATCATGTGGACGCTAGATATACTCTAGAGGATATGTACGCCAAGTTGGAGTTGTTCACAAAGAAGCGGTAACAATTACAAGGAGGATAGGGCATGAAATATTCACAAAAGGTAGAGCAATGGGGGATTTTTGAACTCGAGCTGAATGCTTCGGAGATTGTAGGTAATCCTTTTCGAGATGTTTGGGTTCAAGCGACCTTCAAAATAGGCGATGAATATAAACGCGTCTATGGTTTCTATGACGGTGAATCGGTATGGAGAATCCGTTTCATGCCGGAACAAATCGGTGACCACCATTTTCAGGTCACGTCTAATATGGATGCTTTCAACGGCCTAACAGGGGACTTTGTTTCTACTGTGCCTACATTGGGTAGCCATGGACCCGTTCGAGTAGCTGGGACACATTTTAACTATGCGGATGGAACGCCATTTTTCGTTATGGGAACCACTGCTTATGCATGGACCTACCGCCCTGAAGAAATTAGAAAGCAAACTCTCGATTCGTTTTCCGAAAACGGTTTCAATAAAATCAGAATGCTCGTCTTTCCAAAGTATTACCGGGGGATGGTGAATGACGTCAATGTTGACTACGATCCACCAGTATTCCCATTCGTCGGACAACCGAACGAATTTGATTTTCAGACTCTGATCCCCGAGTACTTCCGGAACTATGAGGAACGAGTGAAGGATCTAATGAAGCTAGGCATTGAAGCAGATGTCATCTTGTTTCATCCGTACGATAATTGGGGCATCGATTCCCTTATGCAGCAGGCTGATGATCTCTTATATGTCAACTATATGATCTCCAGACTGGCAGCTTATCGCAACGTATGGTGGTCACTTGCAAATGAATTCGATATCTCGAGCACTCCTGAAGGAATGTTCTGCGCTAGAACAGATCGGAAAGATTGGGATCTTATTGGTGCCACTATTAAGGCTAACGATCCTCATGGGCACCCGATTTCCGTTCATAATCTACCAATGCGATACATTTATCCTGACCGGGACTGGCTGAGCCATGTATCAATCCAACATCCCGACACCTATACGCTCATTGCGGAACTGAAGAATCAATATAAAAAACCGATCGTGAACGACGAATATCAGTATGAAGGCAATATTAAGGACGAGTGGGGAAACAGCGATGGGGCAACAACCTTGTTCCGCCACTGGCTGTCCGCCATGGCCGGCGGGTACGCTTCGCATGGTGAGGTTTTCAAGATTAATGGGAATGCTACGACTTATTCTGGTCCTACGGTGGAACGTTGATCGGGGAAAGTGCACCAAAGCTTAAGTTTATGAAGGAGATTCTGGAGTCTTGCCCTTATCAAGAAATGGAGCGAGATTGGGCGAACTCGGACGGTCATCATTACTTTGCTTTGAAGAAGGGAATCGATGAGTATTTGTTCTTCTGCCGTTATGATCTGCCAGGTAAAGGGTTCTGGTTCGGCTCATATGACGGCAGTCGTCCTGAATATGAGGTTACCGTCTACGACGCATGGAATTGCATTGAGAAAGAAACGTTGACTGTCAAAGAAATTGAAAGCAACCATCTTCTTCCCATCAAAGCGTGGAGGGCCTACCGGCTGAAAAGAAAAATTTGAGAAAGAGGAGAGAGAAGAATGACCTCCATCATTGGACCATACAAAAACCACTACTTAGATTTGATCCCACTCGGGAGGACGAAGAAGCCGGGCTGACTGTATACATGAACGAGAAATTCCATTATGAAATAGCAATAACTTACGATTCTAGTCTGGGACGCAAGGTGATTCTAAGGCGTAGGATTGGATCGCTTTGGAAAATTGAACTCGAATCAGCATTGGAGGGATCAGATGTCGTTCTAGGACTGGAAGCTGATGAGACTATGTATTCTTTTTACTATGTCAAATCAAACGGGGAACGAGTAGCATTTGGTTCTGGAGAATGTGCATTCTTATCCACCGAAGTGGCAGGGGGGTTCACAGGTGTTTACTTCGGTCTCTACGCAACGGGAAATGGAAAACCTTGTACCGAACCTGCCTATTTTGATTGGTTTAAATATATTCCTCAAGGATGACCTATTACAGTTTATAACGTTCGAGTGAAGTAGTGAAATTCCATAAGGGACTGACGAATTCCTACCACAGCTAAGATTGGAGATCGTCAGTCAGACAGGTGTGAATAAATATGAAGGTAACTAAGGACACGAAAATTGGAAACATATGGTCAAGTGAAATTGGACGGTCAGTTATTTTAAAGCACACCCCAGATATTGAAAAGGAACCTCTCTTTGTAATCGTCCAAGCGAGTTCTTTGGCTGAATACGCATCAAGCAAACTGGTCCATCCGAATCCCGACGAGTGGGTCTCATTCATACTACGAGATTTAGAAAACGTGGATATTTCGAGGGAATGGAAGACAGAGGGCGCTCCTTCTCCCGATTACGAAGATTTGACTACAGCGAGTGGTAGTGCAAGTGTTCAAGTATCTGGAACGACTGAAAAGTGGGATATCTTTGAGATTGAACTTCATGGCCCGAGCCATGGAAATCCCTACATCGACTTGGAGCTTGGCGCTCAATTCACATGCGCAGACAAGACTGTAAACGTTCGTGGTTTCTATGAAGGAAATGGGATCTTTCGAATTCGTTTCATGCCGAATGTTGAGGGCGAGTGGGAATACCGAACAACTAGCAATAGCCGAACGTTGAGCGACATTACAGGAAGATTTACATGTATGCCTACCAAAGAGGGAAATCGAGGACCTGTCCGTGTTGCCGATACCTTTCATTTCGCTTATGAAGACGGTACACGCTATATTCCCATCGGTACTACTTGCTATGTTTGGACTCATCAAACCGAGGAATTGGAAGAACAAACACTATCAACACTTGCAAAGACCGCGTTTAATAAAATACGTATGTGCGTATTTCCAAAATCCTTTATTTTTAATGAAAATGAACCGCTCCGTTATCCATTTGCCGGATCTTTGGAAGAGGGCTGGGACTTTTCCCGATTCAATCCAGAATTTTTCCAACATCTCGAACGCCGGATCCGTGATTTGGACCGGCTAGGAATTGAAGCGGATATAATTTTGTTTCATCCTTATGATCGATGGGGCTTCTCCACAATGGATCCTTCCGTTGATGCCCGTTATCTGAAATATATCACAGCAAGATTATCAGCGTTCCGTAATGTTTGGTGGTCGCTAGCTAATGAACATGAATTGCTATGGGACAAGCCAGACGAGGATTGGGAGCGTTTCGGACAAATTGTAACCGATAATGATCCATACGGACACCTAATCTCAATTCATAATTTTGTGAACGTCTTTGATTATTCTCGGCCTTGGATTACGCATTGCAGTCTTCAAAAATCGGAAACTGATTGTTCCGCAGCATGGAGAAAACAGTGGGGGAAGCCGATCGTAATTGATGAGTGTGCTTACGAGGGCAACATCAGTCCTTTTTGGGGCAATATCACTGGTGAGGATATGGTTCGGAGATTCTGGGAAGGTGCTATGCGTGGAGGGTATGCCGGTCATGGAGAAACTTACTTTGATCCTAAGGATATTTTATGGTGGTCAAAGGGGGGAGTATTACATGGTTCCAGCCCTCAGAGAATTAAGTTCTTACGTGAAGTTATTGAACAAGCACCATCTGGTGTCCTCGACCCGTTGATGAATGAATTTGAGTTTATTGCAGGTGTTAATGATGAATTTTATATGTATTACTTTAGCTCCAGACAACCTTGTTACTACGATTTTATTATGAAACCGGGTTCATTCTACAAAGTGGATATTCTTGATACTTGGAACATGACGATTGAAGAAGTAGATGGAATTTTTGAAGGGGTATTTCAAATAAAGCTACCCGGCAGGTCATATATCGCAGTGCGTCTGCAGCGAGTATAAGAAAATGATGTAAGATCGATTCGAACACTCTGAAAACAGATAATAGGGACATGCTATATTAGTGTGTTCCTGTTAAATCTTATTACAGTCGATTAGGTATTCGAAGAAAAACTGTACTTTTTGTAGTTTTTCTAGATATCATAAGCAGTTCTACGCTTGTATAATTTGTAATGAAAGCGCGCGCATTCAAATTTTATTTTAAAGTAGGTATTTATTCTTAGAGTTAAAATGCTCATTACTTAGCAAACAAACGAAAAGGGGAAAGCGATATGAAAAAATTGATAACGCTAACATTGGTACTTGCGTTGTCCGCCTTAACAGCTTGCTCTAACAATTCCGAATCATCTAAGAATAATATCGCCGATACTAAGACTGCGGCAGATATTCCAACAATTATCTGGCAGTACCCTACACCGGGGAATTTAGGATCCGGTTTTCAAGAAGTAGAAGATACTCTCAATGCCATGTTAGAAAAAGATGTTGGCGCTCGTGTTAAATTTGAGCCTGTAGGCCTGATGGAATCCTCTAAAAAAGCATCTCTTTCTGTGTCAGTAGGAGAACAACTAGACATCATGTTGACTGCTTTTACCGGTTTGGGGCCATCTGTTGATACCGGAATGATTGTTCCTTTAGATGATCTTCTTGATAAATTTGGAACCGATATTAAGGAACAGACAGGAGCGGCATTGCTTGGTTCGAGCTATAATTCAAAAATATATGGAGTTCCACCGGCTTTTATTAATGGCCATGGTTACGGTTTCTACGCACAAACAGACATTCTGAATAAATACGGAATTACTATTGATCCTAATAAAAAATATACCTACGAAGATCTGAGCAAGATTTTTGCAACAGTTAAGGCGGGAGAAGGGAAAGAGTTCTACCTTACGATTCCGTGGAATACAACACAAGACCCGGCGAACAATTCTTTTAATGAATACGATAAAATTGGTGGCTCTCTTGCTTCTGGAGTGTTGATGCTTGACAAAGGATTCGATAACACGACAATTACGAATCTATTTGCCACCGATGCCTATGCAAATTATGCAAAAACCATGTATGATTGGGCACAAAAAGGTTATATCTCTCCTGACGCAGCTATCACAAAACAATCGGTTGATTCACTACTCGCAACTAAAAAGTATTTTGGCATGTTTTATTGGAATGATGTTTTAAACGCAGAGGAATATGGCGCTTCAAATGGCGTGAATATAACTGCAATTCCAATGTACGATCCTTACGTTGGGGGCAATGGTGGTCAAGTAATTACCTGGAATATAACAAAAACCTCAAAAAAACCTGATAAAGCAATGGAAGTATTGAATTACATATACAAGAATAAAGAAGCGGCTTGGTTGCTTCAGTTCGGGATTGAAGGAAAAAGTTATAAGGTCGTTGAAAAGACTGACCAAGGAACAAGAATTGAATATTTAAATAAAGATACTTCGAAGCTTCCATATTATCAGCCTTATGGAATTTACGGAAATCGATTGGAATGGCCTGTGACTGGTACAGTTCCAATTAACAAAAATGAAATCGTGAAAAAAGCTGATGAGAGCATTCCTGAATCAAGATATTCACCGGCTATTGGTTATACCTTTGTTCAGGATAAGGTTTCAACAGAAATGGCAGCAGTAAATACTGTAATTGACCAGTATACACCAGCAATCAATAGCGGATTAGTGGATCCTGATAAGCAATTGCCTGAATTCTTATCTGCGTTGAAGGCAGCAGGAATTGATAAAATTATTAAAGAAAATCAAACCCAATTTGATGAGTGGCTCCAAAACAAGAAGTAGTAAATATCTAAAATATAGGATATAGGAACAGGGCTATTCCATAAGAGTAGCCCTATCCCTTAAGGAAGGGGATTCTCATGAAGAATACCGGAGAGAAACAGTTAGATAAAAAGAAAAAAAAGCGCTGGAAGCAATATATCCCTGTCTACATTATGGTTTTACCAGGCCTTTTGTATATGCTGATCAATAATTATATTCCGATGTTTGGTGTCATTATTGCCTTTAAAAAGTTGAATTTTTCAAAAGGGATTCTGGGAAGTGATTGGAATGGTTTAGATAACTTTAAATTCCTTTTTGCAACCAGAGATGCATGGACTATTACTCGAAATACTCTTCTATATAATGTAGCATTTTTTATTGTTGGTACTATCCTTTCTGTAGCTTTAGCAATATTAATAAATGAAATTCGGAGCAAATTCGCCTCGAAGTTTTATCAAAGCGTAGCATTGCTACCATTCTTGATGAGTTGGGTCGTAGTCAGTTATTTGGGATATGCCTTTCTCTCATCGGACACGGGGTTGATCAATAATTCAATACTTAAGCCATTGGGAAAAGATTCAATAAATTGGTACATGGATAAGACCTATTGGCCGCTAATTCTAATCCTTGTGAATACCTGGAAGGGAATCGGCTATAGTATGATTATTTACCTTGCAAGTATTGTAGGGATCAGCCAAGACTACTATGAAGCTGCAACGATAGATGGAGCAAGCAAATGGCAGCAAATTAAAGGAATCACCTTGCCACTCTTAAAACCAACAGTCATTACCCTGTTAATTCTGAGCGTAGGACAAATTTTCCGTTCTGATTTCGGTTTGTTCTATCAGATGCCTCAAAACAGCGGAGCACTTTATTCGGTCACAAGAACTTTAGATGTGTACGTGTATCAGGCATTGCTGAAAAATAGTGATTACGGGATGTCAAGTGCTGCTAGTTTCTATCAATCTATCGTAGGGTTTGTTCTTATCATAGCAGCGAACCAGTTGATTAAAAAATATAACCGCGAAAATGCTCTATTTTAGGAGGGAGAAAAATGAAATCAAAAGAAACAAGAATAGTACAGCTAATCTCCCACATTTTTTGCGGACTCATAGCTTTATGTGCTTTGTTGCCATTTGTGCTGATGATCATCTCCTCTGTAACAGATGAGGCGTGGGCAACATCGAAAGGGTACTCATTTTTTCCTGGGAAGTTTAGCTTAGAAGCATACAGATATATCGGTGTACAGTGGGATACGATTGGAAAAGCTTATTTAATGACACTGTTGGTAACAGCAATTGGAACAACAGTAAGTGTAATAATAACAACATTATTCGCTTATGGGATCTCCCAAAAAAATGTACCAGGGATGAAATTTATAAGCTTCATGCTGATATTTACTATGTTATTTAATGGTGGTCTTGTTTCTACTTATTACACTTATGTTCAATACCTAGATATCAAGGATACCATTTGGGCATTGATTGTACCTAGCTTATTGATGAACGCATTTAATGTTATCTTAGTTAGGAATTATATATCGTTTAGCATTCCTGGTGCGTTAAAAGAAGCAGCGACGATTGATGGAGCAAGTGAATTCCGTATATTTGCAAGTATAATCATACCGTTAAGTTTGCCAATAGTAGCTACAATTGGTTTGATGACTGCACTGTCCTATTGGAATGACTGGCAAAATGGTATGTACTACCTGTCAGGGCGCGGAGGTAATCATCTATATACGATTCAGATTTTCCTAAATAATATAAACGAAAATATTCAAGTGTTGATGCAAAATGCTTCAAAAGCATCCGCGCTAGGTGCTAAAGTCTCTGAATTACCTTCGACCACTATAAGAATGGCTATTGCAGCGATCGGAATTTTACCAATACTTATCATGTACCCTTTTTTCCAAAGATACTTTGTAAAAGGGATTACATTAGGTGGGGTAAAAGAATAACTGTAACTGTACAAATTCTCTTGAATTATTAATAAGTTCTAGTTATAAAGCCTGAGGAGGTACAATTTTTAATGATACTTCAACATACGTTTAATGTTCCAGAAGATAAGAAAATTCGATTAATTATTAATTCCGATACCAAGAATGAAGCGGATGATCAATACGCAATCGTTCATGCGCTTTTAACTCCTCTTTTTAATGTTAGAGGGATAATTGGGGCTCATTTCGGTGAACACCGAACAAAACATTCAATGCTAGAAAGTTATGAGGAGATCAAAAGACTTTTAGATTTGATGAACTTAACAAATGAGATCTGTGCCTTTAAGGGGGCCGAAAAGGCCATGCCGAACGAGAAGTCCCCAGTCTTGTCGGAAGGTTCAGAGTTTATCATCCGTGAAGCTCTTACTGATGATCCAACACCGCTTTATGTTATCTTTTTGGGCCCAATAACGGATTTAGCTGCAGCTTACTTAAAAGAACCCGCAATTGCAGGTAGATTAACTGCCGTTTGGGTTGGTTGTGGAGTATGGCCTGAAGGGAATATGGAATATAATCTATCAAATGATATTCATGCAGCTAATGAGGTATTAGAATCAGAGATTCCATTGTGGATTATTCCGCAAGATGTATATGTGAATCCAAGGGTTAGTATCTCTGAGCTGGCTGTAAAAGTAAAACCACATGGAGATATTGGGAATTATTTGTACCAACAACTGGTTGATTTCAATTTGATGATGAACAAACGAACGGATTGGACCAACGGAGAGAGTTGGTCCATGGGGGACTCTACAGCAGTCAGTGTACTTATGGATTCACATATGTTTGGTTATGAAATGAAACCGGCGCCTCGCATCACTGATGATATGCGATTCTTGCATTATCAAAATGAACGAATGGTACGTTGGTATCATTATATCGATCCGAGATTTACACTTGAGGATATGTTTGCAAAGCTCAAGCTTCATTATGGAGTTTGACTTTAACTAAGATAAACCTAAGTGGATGAACAAATCTCCTCGTGGATGCTCATCGTGGATGAAAATATGCACAGTTAACAACACCATAAAGTTAATTACCGGGAAAATCCAGTAGGAATTGATGATTTCATTCTCGATTCATTTGTTTGAACTCCGTATCTTTGCCTTGTTCTCTCAAAGTTCGGATACAATGATCTTGCTTACCGATTGCTTTTACAAAAGGAATACCCTGGAAGCCGGCTTAACTGTATATATGAATGACCAGTTTCACTATGAGATTGCGCTGACCTATAATGTAAATGATGGTCGTAAGGTAACTCTTCGACGCCGGATAGGTTCCTTGTGGAAGAGCTAGAAGCCAATGTGGAGAGCACGGAGATCATACTCGGTGTAGAAGCTAACCCTTCTTACGTTTTTATTTTTTATGCGGAACCTAACGGTAAACAACAACCATTTGAATCTGGGAAATGTTTCTTACTATCTACAGAAGTTGCAGGAGGGTTAACAACAGTATTTGAAACTAAGTTGAAAGGTACATTTTATCTGAATGGGTTGTTGATGATTTTTCCAATAACTCATTCTTTTTAAAGGGAGTTTTGTATTGAAGGTAAACTGGTATCAAGGTAATTGGAATGTTATGCTTATATAGCTAAACATACCTTGGTCTTTTCACATTACGGAGTCTGATTAATATTATAAAATTTAAAGATTTTTCTTTAAAGATGAAATTGTACTCGTGTATCACAATGTTGATTATTCTTCCATTAATCATAATGGGATTGTACTTAAATAATCATTTTGCAGATTTGGCTCAAAGAAAAACTAATGATACCATTCTCGAAACCTTGAAACAAACTCGACAAAATTTTCAGTCTATAATAACTGATACTAATGATCTATCAGTTCGAATATTAACAAATGACCAAATCCAAGAATTCGCAAGAAATGATTACCAGAAAATATTGGAACATGACAAAATCTATTGGAATATAAATAATTGGTTGAATGATATTATAGGATCTCAAAATAACTATAATTCCATTAGTATATATACAGATAAAGAAGTATACCTACAGAAAAGAATTCAAGTTCCGCATATAGATTTGAATGTTTTGGATCGTGCTTCTAGCCTCCAAGGAAAAGGTTTCTGGGTCACTGAACGAGGAGAGATTGAGTATTATCGAGGTATAATGGATATTAATAAGGTGGGAAGAATGCTTGGAATAGTAAGATTTAATTTAAATGAGGATAATCTTTTTCGTATTTATAATAATATCGGATCTTATTCGGGTTCTCAAATTTCCCTCCTTGATTCTAATGGAAACGTAATATCTTCATCAGAAAGAAGTATGCATGGAACTAACTTGGGGAAATTAGAATATGTCCGGAAAATCTTGAAGAACAAAGAGGGTTTTTTTAACGCTGAAATCGATGGTGTTAAAAAAATTGTGTTTTTTTATACAATTGAAGAAGCAAATTGGACTCTAATGCAAACCATCCCTGTAGAATCATTCTCGATGTTGCAACAGGCGATTTACCTTATTTTACTTGTTGTCATTATGCTGTGTATTTTCTTTGGACTACTCTTTTCCTTTATTCAACACAAATATTTGTTAAAGCCGCTTCTGCAGTTACGAAGAGAAATGGCAAAGCTGAAGAATGGGAATTTTAACATTACACTAACGATTGATTCTCAAGATGAAATAGGCGAGATCAGCAATGGATTCGTAAGAATGGCTCACCAATTAAAGGAAATGATTGATGATGTTTATCTCTCCAAGATTAAGCAAAGAGAAGCGGAACTTTCAGCCTTAGAATCCAAAATCAATCCACATTTTTTATATAATACGTTAGATTCAATTCACTGGCTTGCTGTAAAACATAAAAATTATGATGTAAGTGAACAAATAGAAGCTCTCGCAGAAATATTTAGACATGTATTGAATAAAGGGGATTCATTGATCACGATTCGTCAAGAAATTAGCTTTATTGAAAGTTATATGCTCATTCAAAAGCGAAAATACGGAAAAAGAATTTCATATCAAATTGAAGTTGACCAAGAACTCTTAGAATATAAAACTCCGAAATTAATATTGCAACCTCTTGTGGAAAATGCAATTGTACATGGGTTAGAGGAAGTAGTCCAAGGAGGATTTATCAAAGTTGAAATTATAAAAGCAGAACAAGGAATTCTCTTTGTAGTAACAGATAATGGGAAAGGCACAGATGAAGATAGAATTAACCGGATGATGAATGATACTACAGAGACTAGAAATGTTTTTGCATTAAAAAATATTGACGACCGTATCAAAATAAGTTATGGTTCAGAATTTGGTCTCAAGTTCGCAAGCCAATATAATATTGGCACTCAAGTTGAGGTGCATATTCCCCTTATTAAATAAAGAAGGAGGGGTTCAGATGATATTACTAATCGTAGATGACGACGAGCAGATTAGAACAGGAATGCAGGAAGGTATTGATTGGTCTGCTTTAGGAATTCAAAATGTTATTACAGCTGCAAATGGGCTTGAAGCATTAGAACGATTTAACGAGCATTTGCCGGAGATCGTTATAACAGATGTCAGAATGCCTGGTATGGATGGATTAGAGCTTTTAAGAAGAATAAAACAAATAAGTCCAATTACCAGAGTTATAATTCTGAGCGGATTTAATGAATTTGAATATCTTAAGGCTGCAATTCAACTGGACGCAGTAGATTATGAAATGAAGCCTATAAAGGCACGTAGCTTAATTGCCTTAATTCAGAAGGTCAAAGAGGATATAATTCGAGAACGAATGACAAATCAGGAATTTAATAAATACCTTCAATCTTATAAGAATAATTTTGCCACTGAGCTTTTATCAGGGGGAATATCTGATCGGTTGATTATTTTGGAGGGGTTACAGCAATATTTTTCCTTTGACGCAACTGGCACACTCATTGGCATTTCAGTAATTATTGATGGTAATGGTAATGGCGACTTTATAAAAACAACTGCAGATAAAATGATTGATATATTTGAGAACAGTGAGCTATCCTCTCGAGGGGTATGTTTGAAAATAAGAGAGGACAAACTCTTTTTCCTGCTAAAGACTGAAACCATTTCTCAGCTTTACTGCCAGCAGTATATCAGTGAAATAATAAATCAGTTACGAATGTGGAATAGGGAATTAAAATCTAATGGGCTAAATACTTTCTCGGCTGGAATTAGTAATCCTATTAATGTTTCTGAATTTGTAGTATTACTTAACCAAGCTCATCAAGCATTAGCTGTAAGGTTTTATAAAGGAAATGGTTCTATTCATCTTTTTAGTAAAATGGAGGAATTGCAAGAGGGAGCAATATCAGGATTATTGGAAAATGTAGAATTTAAGTCCTATCTAGCCAGGGGAGATCTTAAAGCAGTAGGTTTGATGGTTCATAATGAATTTGAACACTTGAAGTCAGGAAGTAAATATAGCAGGAAAAGTGTGTCTGCTTACTCAAGAAGCCTGCTTCAGTTAATTATGATTACACTTGCAAATCTCCCTGGTGATATATTTGATTTTGTCCAAGGTGAAATTATTTCTCTTGAAGAACGTTCAGAATATTTAAGTTTTAATGATGTGGAGAATATTGTACTTAACGTACTGGAGAATATTGAAGAGAGATTATCAAAAAAGCTCAGTCCGATAATGGTTCGAGCAGAAGAATTTATTCATAGAAACTTCACCCACGAGCTAACTGTTGAGATGCTTTCGGAATATATAGGTAAAACACCTAATTACTTTAGCCACCTATTTAAACGTGAATTAGGTATTACCTTCAAAGAATACGTGACCAGATTAAGAATCTCTAAAGCGAAAGAGTTAATAATTAATACAAATGATTTAATTTATGAAATCAGTGAAAAGGTTGGTTTCTCTGATTACAATTATTTTACTCAAGTATTTAAAAAGATTGAAGGACATCCACCTGCATTCTTAAGGAGAAAAGAATGAAGCTCTCTGGATAATACCTCTAAATAGGAGTGTATTTAGAATGATAATTATACTTCTCTTGATATAGGCGAGTGAATAGAGAAATTAAAGTTGTTATGTACTTCTCTCTACCGAAAAACGGGTGATTGTACATAGCGATATTAAAGCTGAAGCTGACGATCAGTTCGCCATTGTTCATCATTTACTGTCTCCGTGTTTGGAGGTGCGAGGCATTGTAGCATCACACTTTGAGTGAGGTTCAAAAAAGTTTGAACAGTTAAAACACCAAATGGTGGTGATGAAATGAATATTAAAGGGGACTTGATTACATTGAGAATCGCATTTAACTCTCTTGTTAAGATTTGGTAGGTGCCAAAGTCAGTATACTGCACAATGGAAAAACACTTTCTGAGCTGGTTGATAAAGTTAAATCTTATGGTGCTCTCGGTGAGTATTTGTTTTTGCAAATGATTAAACTCAACGATTTTTACGGCCAAGCTCCGATGCGAATACCATTTGCCCATGGAGAAAGTTGGGTCTTAGGAGATAATCCAACTGGTAAAGATATATGTGTATACGATTCTATAGATACAAGATTATGTTTGCATGACTTTTTCTCAAAGATAAAGCTTTGTTATGGACGACATAAATGAAAGCGATATCAAAAAGTCGTGATATTGGCATATATAAAGTCGTCTAAACGTTAGTCGATGTTTAGATTAAAGTCTCTTCATCTGACAAATCTTCCTTAATAATAGAAGGAAGCTGCTCAAGCTCGACAAGATGGGCAGTATTCATGCGATTATTCCCTGACAGCATTTTGTATTCGTAACCTGTTTCATTTTCAATTGTACGAATAATGACTGGTACAAAGATGCCTTTGGCTGCAATACTGTCCACCATGTCAGTGAGGTGTTCGCCCTCATACAAGTGGAAGGGATGGTTTTTAAAAAAATCTGATTTTATTTATAGGAATAAACTGGATCTTCCCTTTGATGAAAGAGGGGTTGCATTATGAGATGGATGCTCCGAAAGTTTCAGTAGTTCATCAATGCCCCCCAGTTTAGGAGTGATTCGTGGCTTAGGCATGTTCACCAACTCCCTTGCCAAGGTTTTCTAAGCTGCTGTTACTTTGGATTAAGGCTGATAAGTGGCTTCTCCAACTTTGACAGAGAGAGGGATTTGCGATGAAAAAATACGTATAATTCCTCCGTAGTAATCCTAAACCAACTTAAATGCATCTTCAGAAAATCAGCTTCGCAATACAAACTAACACAAATAATATGCATATTCAAGGTACATTATCTTCAAAAAAATAAGATATTCTTCTTAATAATTTTAGATTAGTTTTCTTATAACTTGAGTTTTATAAAAAACGTGTTGTCGAATGAATGTAATTAAAGTCAAATCGTTAGAAGGTTATCGAATTGACAGACAGAAGAAGGACATCCAGCCTGACTGATCTTTAACGGCGGGGTTTTTCCGCTGTATATGACAGTAAAGTATGGGTCCTCGATTCCGTCTGGGCACTGATCCTGCCGTCAGCCGTTCCGGTTAATAATATAATTTTATTGTTGAACTCTTTCAGAGGCTTGCCTAAAGAACTGAAAGAAGCAGTCTTGATCGACGGAGCAGGTCGGTGAACCACCCTGTGGAAAGTATACGTTCCGTTATCTGCACCGGTTTTAGCTACAATTACACTTTTTTCATGGGTCTTTCATTGGAATTCCTGGTTTGATGGACTGATTTTTATGAACTCACCACATCACTATCCGTTGTAAAGTTATCTGCAGACTGTAGTCATTCAGCAAAACTTCAACTAAGCCAGTCTGGAAACGATAGCAGGGCTGCAGAAGATTAGTGACCACACTTACAAATCTGCTCAAATATTCTTAGGAGTTTTACCTATTTTTCTAGTGTATCCTTTCCTTCAAAGATTCTTTATGACGGGAATTGTATTAGGCAGTATAAGGAATGGCTATTATTTATAATTGCATACTCAGATTAAAGAGGGTCGCTACCAGATATCAAATGCTGCTTCGGCCCCGCTGTTTGATTGCATATAGTTCGTTACTCTTTGGAGTTTTTATGAACAGTAGCGCGGTACTGTCTGGGTGGCAATCCGATCTTTTTCTTAAACAACCGATGGAAGAACTTTAAATCAAGATAACCGACAGCTTCAGCAATTTCTCTGACACTATTGCGACTTCCTGTTAGCAGACGGCAAGCGGCATCCATCCGCACATTCTGGACATACTCCTTAAAACTCATGCCAGTCTGACGCTGAAACAAGCGGCTAAAATGCCGTTCACTGAGGTTTGCTTTGGCGGCAAGTTCCCGAGCGTAAGCCCGGTTGCATAATAATTGTTAATATAAATGACTGCTTCATCAACGGTTAACCATTGAGGCTTATCTCCAGCAGATATACCGAGCTGCAACTGATGTCTGTATAGGCCTGTTATAATCCGCAAAACGAGTGAAGAGAGGATCAGCATATACCCCGGTGGTTTAGCCGAGAATTCACGGTACATCTCATGGAACATAGCATGATACTCCCCTCTGGTATCCCTCATGGAGAACCAGGACAGGTGCTTGTCCGTAAATGAATTGGAAATATCTGCATATGGTGAAAAGTCTGCCAGAAGTTCTGTTAAAAATGACGATGGAAACAAGCAATTGTAGACGATAAGCGGCCGGTCTTTTTTTGGTGTTGTAGGCCTGAATACATGACTTTGACCAACAGGTATGAAGAAGAGCGTTCCATGCTCAACAGGAACAGCCTCATTGGCTATGTAATGAACGCCTGTTCCTTCACTTACGTAAGTTATCTCTATAAATTCATGAGAGTGTTCGGATAACTCAAATGTTTCAAAAGCACGATTCACAAAGATCGGTACTTCTGGTTCAAAAAAACTTTCGCCAGTCATCATATAAGTACTTCGCTTGATACTCATAAATAACCTTCCTTCCAAGAGGCTGCAGTGTTGATCTCATTCTACGTAATTGATGATAGGATGTCTATAGACACCTATAAAATAGTCGATATTAACCTATAAGCAGACTCTTATTTCCTCTTACAATATTACATGTAGATGTACTTTATAATGAATCAGGAGTGATATATGTGGCCAATTGTACGATCACTAATCTTCGAATTAATTATCGGAAAAATCCCGTCGGAACCGATGATGCCAAGCCGCGGATTAGCTGGCAGATTAACACTGAAGCCAGAGGTTTTGTTCAATCTGCCTATCAGATTCAAGTTGCTTATCGTTCCGATTTTGAATCGGAAATTATCTGGGACTCTAAAAAGACAGATTCAGATAAAAACGTTCATATTGAATACGCAGGTCCTGTTTTGAAATCTCATACCAGATATTATTTTAGAGTCCGTATCTGGGACTCTAAGGGTGACCAATCCGAGTGGAGTGAGCCGGGGCATTGGGAGACAGCATTTATGTTTGCTGATGAATGGCAGGCATATTGGATTACGGCACCGGCACAGAATGATGATTTAGAAAACGAAGCGTGTGATTATATACGATCAGAGGTTTCATTGTCCCAAGATATTGTCTCAGCGAAAGTATATGCAACTTCGCTAGGGATGTATCGGCTATATATCAATGGAATACCTGCAGATGATACATTGTTTAATCCTGGCTATACAAGTTATAAGAATAGGCTGCAATACCAAACCTATGACGTGACCTCCTTAATGAATTCAGGCTCCAATGCGATTGGGTGCATCTTAGGTAACGGCTGGTATAAAGGATACCTTGCATGGGAAGGAGAAAATTCGCACTACGGGAATACCCGTGCTTTAATGATCCAGATGCATGTTACTTTGGCTGACGGTTCTGAACAAGTTTTCATTTCAAATGATGGGTGGAAAGTTTCTTCCGGACCAATCTTGATGTCTGAAATATATCATGGGGAAACCTATGATGCCCGTCTGGAGGTGGAGGGCTGGTCCTCTCCTGATTTTGATGACCAGCATTGGGAAAGTGCAGTGGTTATTAAAGCTCCGGTATCTGCATTGGTTGCCCAAGAGAACGAGCCGGCAAGAATAATTGAAACGCTCAAGCCTGTAGCTGTCATTACAACTCCTAACGGAGATACCGTGCTTGATATGGGTCAAAATATGGTCGGCTTTGTGGAATTCACTGTTTGTGCGGAGGTAGGCACCTCCATTACTTTACAGCATGCCGAGGTACTAGACCGTGACGGTAATTTCTACACCGGAAATTTGCGTTCAGCAAAGCAGACTGTGACGTATATTTGTAAAGGCAACGGAAAGGAGACGTTTCATCCGAACTTTTCCTTTCAGGGTTTCCGGTATGTGAAAGTGACGGGGGTACAAGATCAATTGCTAGAGCAATTTCTAGGCTGCGTTATTCATTCCGATTTGGAGAAAACAGGGAGCTTCCGTTGTTCTGATGAATTGGTCAATCAGCTCCAGCACAACATTTTATGGGGGCAGAAGGGAAACTTCCTTGATGTACCTACAGACTGTCCGCAGCGTGATGAAAGATTAGGCTGGACAGGAGATGCCCAAGTCTTCATCCGTACAGCAGCTTTTAATATGAACGTAGTTCCTTTTTTTGAGAAATGGTTAAAGGATTTGGCTGCAGATCAAGAAGAAGACGGAAGAGTTCCGCACGTTATCCCAGATGTTCCTGTAGCAGGATACGGATCTTCAGCTTGGGGAGATGCGGCTGTTATTTGTCCTTGGACATTGTATCAATGTTATGCAGATACCCGGGTTCTGGAAACGCAGTATCCAAGCATGAGAGCTTGGGTCGAATATATCCGGGCACAGGGTGAAAATGAATACTTATGGAATACAGGATTTCACTTCGGTGACTGGCTCGGTCTCGACGCCAAAGAAAACAGCTACATCGGCGCTACGCCAAAGGACTTAATTGCTACTGCATTTTATGCGTATTCAACCGAATTGCTGGCTAAAACCGCGGCAGTAATAGGTAAAGAGGCAGACGCTGATAAGTATACCTTCTTGCATAAAAATATCGTGGATGCTTTCCGCCAGGAATTTGTCACGCCAAATGGCCGGGTAGCTTCACCGACACAAACAGCATATGTATTGGCTCTTATGTTCGATTTAATGGAAGAGCATGATCGTCTCCGCACGGCCAAAATGTTAGCCGAGCATATTGAAGAGAATGGAGTACACTTAACGACCGGCTTTGTGGGTACACCTTACCTCTGTCTTGTTCTTTCCCGGTTCGGGTATACGGACCTCGCTTATCAGTTAGTGCTGCAAAAGGAATATCCATCCTGGCTATATTCTGTTATTCAAGGAGCGACTACGATCTGGGAACACTGGGACGGAATCAAACAGGATGGTACGTTCTGGAGTGACGATATGAACTCTTATAACCATTATGCTTATGGTGCGGTTGGTGACTGGTTCTACCGCGTCGTTAGCGGTATTGACCTGATTGAACCGGGATACAAGAAAATTCGGATTCAGCCGCATATGGGTGACCAGTTCTCATGGGCGGAAGCATCATTTGATTCTGTATACGGGACGATCAGCACGGCTTGGAACAAACAGGATGACGGTACGGTGAAGCTGGATGTAGTCATTCCTGCGAATACATCGGCTGAAGTAATACTACCAGCAAGTAGTATGGATAGTATCCTGGAGGGAGAGAAATCCTTGAGTCAAACCTCTGGTCTGCTCAAAGTGGAGCAATCCGGTTCAGAACAGTTACTTCTGCTTGGCTCTGGAAATTATAGCTTTACGTTGACAAATAAATAAATTTTATTCTTCAAACGATCTATACAATTCTATTATGGTAGGGCGGATAATAGGATGCTCCTAATGTATTATATTTTCCTAACAGTGTAATGATAAGTAATCAGAAATGGAACAATTACGGGTCGTTTTGTTGATAGCATCGATCTAAATTTGCAAGTTATGATTAAGCCGGGAATGGGCATTAGAAAAATATATTTATAATTATGAAAGGACTGTATGATGTGAAATATAACTCAATCAAACCTGGACAAATTTGGCTCGATACAAATGGAGAACGTATTCAAGCGCATGGTGGTTCCATAATTACAGTGGACGATACATTTTATTGGTACGGAGAAAATAAAGAAAATACTGATGGCCAGAACGATAATTGGCATTGGGGGGTTAAGTGTTACGCTTCAAAAGATTTGTACAACTGGGAGGATAAAGGAATCATTATTCTTCCTGACACTGAAGATGAATCCTCCCCTTTACATCCTAAACAATTTATGGACAGACCACACATTATCTACAACGAGAAAACAAAAAAAGTTCGTATGCTGGCTAAAGATTATGAAAAAAGATGGAATACAAGCCTCTACGATTTTGACGGCAGATCATATTTTAGGGTCCTATACTATCGTAAGAAGTGGTCTGCGTCCGCTTAATATGAGCGCTGGTGATTTCGACTTAGTAATCGCTCCGGACGGTAAAGCATACTATTATTTCGAAAGGGTACATAGTGAGCTTGTTTGTGCCGACCTGACAGCTGATTTTACGGATGTAACAGGTTTCTATTCAACGCATTTTCCGAACGTACAACCACCTTACGTACGGGAAGATCCTGCCTATTTTTACCGAAAAGGACTTCATTATTTATATACCTCAGGCACAACCGGGTATCATCCTAACCCTTCAGAAGTAGCTTATGCTAAATCTTTTCATGGCCCGTGGGAAGTAATGGGCGATCCGCATACGGGTGATCTTTCTCGTACATCATATAATTCACAGATTACATCTGTATTTAAACATCCGTTTAAAAAAAATTTGTACATTGCGTTAGCAGACCGTTGGATTCCAAGTCTTCCGGAAATCGCCGGTGAAGATTATCACACTGGAAAGCGTTATTCCAAGATTGCAAACCAGTATAAAGCAGCTTTTGACAATGATATCGAGCCTGAAAGTGAAGAAGACGAACATAATGATTTAACTATAAACACCTCTATTTCCAATTATGTATGGCTTCCTGTCCGGTTTGAAGGCGATAAGGCATATCTGGATTGGAAGGATGAATGGAAAATAGAAGACTATGAATAATTTAAGATATACATGATAAACAGGAGCTAATGTTGTCCGAAAATGCCTATAAAAATGTCGGAAACACTCCTTTGCTGAGGTGCCTGTTCAGCCTACAATTAAAATGTTCCATATACCCTGAGTACTTGTAAGGAGAAATATTATGATTTATGACAGTTATAAGTTTAAAGTACCGAATCAAAAAATGATTCGTGTCATCACTGACACAGATGCAAAGAATGAAGCAGATGACCAGTACGCAATCGTTCATGCGCTTCTTAGCCCAAAGTTTGATAACAGAGGAATTATTGCTGCTCATTTTGGAAATTGGCGATCCAGCACCAGTATGGATGACAGTTATGAAGAAATTAAGAAGATTTTAGATCTTATGGAATTCGAGAGTAAAGATATGGTATTCAAGGGAGCTCCGCAAGCTCTTTCAGATGAACAAACACCAGTTCCTTCTGCCGGGGCAGAACTCATCATCAAAGAAGCTATGTCAGATGATCCACGGCCGTTGTTTGTTACATTTTTAGGACCGCTTACAGATATGGCTTCTGCATTGTTAATGGAACCGCGCATTGCAGACCGCCTGACTGTGATCTGGATTGGGGGAGGTGCATACCCGGCAGGGGAAGATGAATATAATCTCTGGAATGATATTCATGCGGCCAATGTTGTGTTCAAGTCCCAGGTGCCTCTTTGGCAGGTTCCCAAAAATGTATATCAGCGTGTAATGGTCTCAATGGCAGAGCTTGAATATCGGGTCAAGCCTTATGGTGAGCTTGGAAATTACCTGTTCGAACAGCTGGTTGAATTTGGACATACAGAGGCTGCTCTTAACACGACTATAAGGACAGGTGAATGCTGGTGCCTAGGTGATTCACCTGCATTTGGCCTATTATTATGTGATCACGAATATCACTACGACTGGGTGCCGGCTCCAGAGTTTACTCAAGATATGAGATACGTACATGAACGGAATAACAGACCTATTAGAGTTTATCGCGATGTAAACAGCCGGTTTATTCTAGAGGACTTCTATATAAAGCTGGCGATGTTTATTGAGAAAAGAAAGAGTGCTATAAAAGAGTCAGCAGATAGTAAATAAAAGGAGAATGTATTAATGAATAATAAGAGAGATTATTTAAACGCCACATTATCTCCTGAAACCCGGGCAGAGGCTCTGCTGCAAGAAATGGATGTTTATGAGAAACTTGGGCAGCTCGTCTGCTATATGCCGGAAAAACTTTCGGAATATGATGTACTGGATAAAAACTATGCCCATGGTGTCGGACATGTCAGCAGCCTTCAGATGAGAGCGTTGGAAACGCTTGAAGATGCCGTGAGACTTCAGAGGGAAGTACAAGAAAAAGTGATGGCACTGAGCAAACATCACATTCCTGCCATTTTTCACATGGAAGGACTTTGCGGGGCTTATATTCAAGGTGCGACCAGCTTTCCCTCAGGCATAGGGCGTGGTGCTTCATGGAATCCGCAACTGGAACAGGAGATCGGTAGAATTGTCGCCAGACAAGAGCGGGCAGTCGGGATTACTCATGTATTCGCTCCGGTTCTGGATATTTCCAGAGATTCAAGATTCGGGCGTCAAGGGGAAACGTATGGAGAAGATCCTACATTGGCTTCAGCCATGGGAGTTTCTTTCTTAAAAGGAATCCAGGAAGAAACTACCGGCAAACTTCGATCTGAAGGAGTTGCCAAACATTTTCTTGGGTTCCATGGTTCGGATGGTGGAATTCATGGGGCACATTGCGATATACCGCCTAGGCTGCTTCAGGAGGTTTATGGTAAACCCTTTCAAGCAGCCATTACTGAAGGTGATCTGAAAGGAATAATGCCTTGCTATGCTTCCATTAATGGAGAGCCGATATCAGCCTCGGAAGAAATTCTGACCAAGCTTTTGCGCGAGGAAATGGGATTTGAAGGTATGGCTGTCTCTGATTACTGCGCTATTATGAATGTTCACCATGTTCAAAAGCTCTATGAAAGTGACACGGAAGCAGGGCTTCAAGCTCTAAGCGCAGGAATGGATGTAGAGCTTCATTTCATTAAATGTTTTAATGATGAATTGGCAGACTGGTTTAACACTGGAAAAGCTGACATTACTCTTTTGGATCGAGCTGTAAAACGGGTGTTGGAAGCTAAGTTTCGCATGGGACTTTTCGAGCAGCCGTTTGCATTAACAGGTGAACAACTGTATGAAGCATTTAATGATTCTAAAGATGAACAAATTACTCTCCAGTCAGCCCGAGAGTCTTTAGTCCTGTTGAAAAATGATGGAGTACTTCCTATTAAAAAGGATGTAAAGAAAATTGCAGTAATAGGCTGCCATGCAAACAACGCACGAATTTTCTTTGGGGGATACACACATTTCAGTATGACAGAAGGACTATTGGCCAGTATTTCTACGATGGCAGGTCTTGAAACTAAGGCTGATGATCAGAAGCAGGCTATGGAGACAATCCCTGGTACCCCTATTCAAGTAGATAATGATCCAGCATTTGATGCATTGTTGCAACAACAGAAGCCAGGTACCAAGAGTCTGCTTGAGCATTTAAAAGACAGCATGCCAGCAGCTGAAATTGAATATTCTTATGGTTATCCGATTGCCGGGAATGATATTTCCGGTCATGAGAAGGCTTTGGCAATGGCTAAAGATGCTGATCTCGTCATTGTTACACTGGGAGGAAAGCATGGTACAAGTTCAATTGCATCTATGGGAGAAGGCATTGATAGCACAGATATCAATTTACCGTTCTGTCAAGAAAGCTTTTTGCTAAAAATATCCGAATTGCAAAAATTGGTGGTAGCGGTACATTTCAATGGGCGCCCAATTTCAAGTGATGCTGCAGACTCTTATGCAAATGCAATTATTGAAGCCTGGAATCCTGCTGAAAAAGGTGCGGAGGTCATTACTGATGTGTTACTTGGGGCATATAATCCAAGCGGTAAACTTCCCGTTTCTGTTGCCCACGTAGCCGGTCAAATTCCTGTATATTACAATCATCCCAACGGGTCCAGTTATCATCAAGGGGAAAGCATTGCCTTCTCCAATTATGTGGATATGCCTCATACCCCTAGATATTATTTTGGACATGGACTATCTTACACAAGTTTTGAATATTCCAGCCTGCAAATCATGAATAAAGAAGTTACACCTGATAGTACGGTCACTATAAGCTTTGATATTAAAAATACAGGAAAACTAAAGGGAACTGAGATCGTTCAGTTATATTTAAAAGACCGCTTTGCAAGTATGACGAGACCCGTAATGGAACTGGCGGGCTTTAGACGTATTGTATTGAAGTCTGGCGAGCAGCATACTATTACTTTTCAAGTTGAGCCTAGCCAGATCGCGTTTTTAGATAAGACCATGAAGTGGAAAATCGAGGCTGGTGATGTCGAGGTTTGGATCGGCAGTTCCTCAAATGATATCAGATTGAAGGACAGTTTCCGGATTATATCTGATGCTTATGTGGATGGCAAAGAAAGAAAATTCTATTCTAATTAGGGCGGATTAAGAAATTATTGAATTTATTGGAGAGGAAAGTGATTTTTGTAGTGCTTGAACAATTCACCAAAGAAATCAACTAACTTGTTGTTTCTAAAACTTCATTAAAGCTTTCATCATAGTTTTATTTATAGAGATAAAAATATTGAATAAAATTCTATCGTATGAATATACTAGATAAGATCATCAAGGGTAAAAACTGCTGCTAAACAAGACTATTATGGTCTTGTTTTTTTGTTCACTCCTGGTATTGGTTTTCATGTATTTTAACAATTTATATCATTTAGCTATCTCGACGCATCCAATCTTGCAGAAACTCTTTTAAAGGTGTAACTATGTTAAAAAACTCGGGCATTTGAACACAGGCTTGAATCTCACCATAACAATTTATGGTGTTCTCTATAGCTTCGAGTAATCATGCTCTTCATGTAACCCCAAGTATAACTTCAATCCCATTATTGCTCCTTCTTGATTTACTCATACTGGGTAGCTCGAGCGTTGAATAAAGCCCGGTTAGACTGATAACGCTCTTTATCGTATCTTTTGAAAAGATGGGTTGAGATTCCTAATAAGTAGATGATATCTATCTTTTTTCATACAAGTAATTTAATCTATTATATTGGTATTAACTAAATCCTCTGAACTTAAAAGAAGAGATTAAGAGGGCGGAATGTGTGCGGAATGTGTAATGATATGGCCAGGGGGATTAGGGATGGATTATTCTAATCTTTTGCCAGTTCTAAATAAGACTGCAGAAAAATATCGTGTAAAGTTACAAACACTTCTAAAAAATTGTGTAACTTGTCAACCGTATGATGGTGGTGAATTTGGGTGAAGAGACAACTCTTGAAGATATTATGGAAAGTGCTAATTGCCCAGAGAAATATCGTGATGATATTGCCGAACATTTATATTGTCCACACTGTGGTTCTTCGAGTATAGAGCGTTATGGAACGGTTGGAACAGAAGACAGATATAGAGTAGATGAAGAAAAACGGTACTGTAGGATTCTAATTCAATATGCTAACAAGGTAGAGGATTTAGAAGACATCTAGAGATGTACCCATCTTTAGCACTGGATTACACTTTGGGAAGGGGAATTTATAAAGATATAATTCATAAAAGGGCCCAATCGCCAAGTATCTCACCACGTAAATGGACTAGAGCAAGAGTTGGTGACCGACCCAAATGTATTTGACTCAAATGACCTTTATGCTCCTGGGATTGGGATATCCTCTTTTGTGGACAATGTGTTCTTTTTGTTGCTTGTCATTCGTCCAAAATACATTAAGAGGTGGGTGGCGAACACTTCAATCCGCATGAACCGTAAAATCCTTGTTACTTTGACTGTAATCTCTCTCGGACTCTGCACCTTTAATATCTGGCCTCACCATGCCAGCATGAATGAGCACAAAAAAGCTGAAAGCATGGGAATACTCGGCTATGAGCTGTACACGGTTATTGCAGACACAACTGAAAAGGAAGAGTTAATTGACTCTGAAGAAATAACACAGAAAGCTGTGAATGAGCTGAAAGGAATAGAAATCCCGGAAAGTCCGAAGTATTGGGGAATGAACAAGGGGAACAATCTTATCGTTGTCCAAATGGAATCATTTCAGAATTTTCTAATCGGGTTGACCATTGATGGACAGGAGATAACGCCAAATCTAAACAAACTGGTTAAGGAGAACACGTACTTTAACAACTTTTACACAAACGCTGGTCAAGGTACGACCTCTGACGCCGAGTTTGTTGTGAACACTTCCTTCTATGTGCCTGAGAACAAGCCGGCCACTTCTTCTGAATATATGAACAAAAAGGTACCGAGTCTGCCGCGCCTATTGAGGGACAACGGCTATTTCACCTCAACTTTTCATACTAACAGTGTAGACTTCTGGAATCGAGCTGCTTTGTACAAGGCGATCGGCTTCGAGCAATTTTACGACCAGTCTTTTTATGGTGACGAGGATCATATTGCCTTTGGAGCATCTGACGAGGTATTGTTCAGCAAGACAACACAAGAGCTTTCCAGGCTTGATACTGAGGAGCAGCCATTCTATGCGATGGTCATCTCTATGAGCGCTCATCATCCTTTTCATATTCCAGAGGAAAAATATAAGATACAGTTGCCCCCAAACTATGAGGATACGCTTCTCGGAAACTATATCAGAGCACAAAATTATGCGGATTATGCTATCGGCTTATTCTTAGAGGACTTAAAGTCCAGCGGGCTTTGGGAGGATAGCCTGATCGTATTCTACGGAGATCATCAGGGAGTTCCGATGTATACGCTCAGTATAGAAGAAAAGGAACAGCTAAGTTTATTAATCGGACATGAATACGGGTATACCGATATGTTCAACATTCCGTTAATCGTACATTCCCCTGGCGGGCAGCTCCCTCCGGTTATAAGCGGTACCCATTACGCCTATGACTGAGGCAATCCTTCATCACGACAAGATCAAGCAACAGTTTGAACAAAATACACCGTTACCTCGGTTTGGGACTCCTGAAGATATTGCTAATGGAGTAGTATACTTGGCTTCAGATGAGGCTTCATTTGTTACGGGAGCAGAGCTGGTCATTGATGGGGGGACCGCTGCTCTATAAAAAAATAGTGATAACTCAAATAAGAAGCGCTGGATATCCAGCGCTTCTTATTTGAGGAAATTTTGTTTTAGAATCTCTGCAAGCTTCTTCGGGCTTTCCTCACACCCTTGATCGAGCCAGCGTTTCAAGACTGTGGTTAATCCTGCCTGAAAGTAGACAAAATGGTACATCATCTCTTCATCAGAGGTTATTCCTAAGGATTCATAATGAGGAATCATTACATCATGCCACAAAGCCTCAAACCCCTTTTGAATCGGGTATGTATGCTGATTGTGCACAAAATCGCGGTAGAATTTTTGATTACTATATATAAATTCAAAAAAAACTTCTAAATTGCTAATTGAAAGGAAATTGTGTGGCTCCACCATTCCTGCGAATTGCTCTAAGAGATTTTGACTCATATTGACATCAATTTTTTCCATAAGATCAAAAATATCTAAATAGTGAGCATAGAAAGTAGAGCGATTAATCCCTGCTTTTTCACAGAGTTCTTTAACTGAAATTTGGCGGAGTTCACGGCCTTCAAGTAATTCAATTAATGATTGTTGAATTAATAGTTCAGTATCTTTAAAACGTTTATTATTTTTTCGGTTCATCTTTCCTCCTTGAACATTATTCCAACAGATGTTTGATTATTGACGGTTGATGGAGTAATTGTAAAGCTAGATAATTAATTTAGCAAGTTATGCTGTATAGGCCTAAACCGAAAATAATCAGGGAGATGAGAAGCTGATGTCAACAGTACAGGGTAAATTAAATGGAAAAGTAGTATTAATTACAGGAGCCGGCAGCGGGATGGGGTATGCCACGACTAAGTTATTCGTAGAAGAAGGGGCTAAGGTTGTGGCTGTGGATTATTCCGAAGAAGCAATTAAACAGTGGGATAACACAGAGAATGTAATTGCTCTAGTTGGGGATGTTACAGAATTGGAAGATATAGACCGAATGGTTGGTGAGGCCGAACAACAATTTGGTAGACTCGATTGTGTATGTAATATTGCAGGCATCAATGATCTTAGCTATCCCCTAGATGCTACGGATGACGAACGGTGGGACAGAGTTATGGATATCGATCTGAAAGCACCGTTTCGTATTTGCCGAAAAGCTGTGCCTGTTATGATTAAATCAGGTGGGGGCAGTATTGTTAATATTGGCTCCTACGCTTCCGAAAGAGGGAACCATGGTCCTAGTTATACAGCGGCAAAGGCTGGACTCACTGGATTGACCAAAAGCATAGCAGTCGGGTATGGAAAAGAAGGCATTCGCTGCAATATCATTAATCCTGGGGGAACCAACACTAACATCCATAAGAATTCGGGGGGAGCATATCATCCAGCTGGACAAGTATTATCCAAAATTGTGGCAAGCTTCCCTGTGAATAGTTATGGACAACCAGAGGACATTGCAAAGGCTTGTCTGTTCCTCTGTAGTGATGATGCTAAGCAAATAAATGGGGCTGTCCTTGCAGTTGATGGTGGAATGGCTTGCTGTTAAATTATGCCTAAAAAAGAAAGGCTAATTTATAATTAAATACACTAAGGGTTCCAACTTTTGAGTTGGAGCCCTTGTTTATTTTTGTTTTGTTTTATATTCAATTCGAAAGCCTTCAATTTTTTGATAAAGTTGACTTAGCAGAACGGAAGAATATTTTATTAGTCTCCAAAGCTTTCCTGACCATAAGCAGCTATATTGAACGCATTTAAGAAACTTCCAAAGTCACTCCAATCGCCAAATCGGGTAAAGAATAGTAATAACTTACCCGAAGGCGGCGATGAACATGAGAAACGAAGAAATCGAGCGGTTGAATGCAGCGATGAAACAAACCTCGGACAAACGACTCTACGAAAGGTACCTGGCCGTCCGTCTTCGTCTGGAAGGACATACGTTTGAAGAGATCGGCGATCTGCTCAGTCGCGCGCGTCAAACCATCGGCCTCTATTGGAAAGCCTACCAAACGCAAGGTCTGCCTGGCCTGAAGATGGATCATTCCCCTGGACAACCGACAAAACTCACGGAGGAACAGCGAAAACAGTTAGCAGCGATGCTGGAGCAGCAACAACCGGCCGATGTGGGTTTTGAAGCTCGGTATACTTGGACCCTCCCGCTGGTGGCGGAGTGGATCAAACGAGAGTTTGGCATCACAATGAGCGTGCGTGGTATCAGCGCGATGCTCAAACGGATGAACTTCAGTTTTACCAAAGCAACGTATACGCTTGCCAACGCTGACGAGGATGCCCAGGCGTATTTCAAAAAGCACACTTTTGCAGCGCTCAAGAAACAGGTTGAAGCCGAGAAAATCGATCATTTGCTTTTTGAAGACGAATCGATGATCCGGTCCTATCAAGCGCTGCAATACAATTGGTTCCCACGTGGCAGACAACGCAAAGTGCCCACGTACGGCAAACACGAAGGAGCCAAGTTGTTCGGTGCGATTAATTATGAAACCGGGCAGGTGCATCACCGAGAAGAAGAAAAGGCCGATACCGCAGCCTTTATTCGATTTCTTCAGGATCTTCTCTCTGCGTATCCAGGTGGGGAAATCGCCTTGATTCTGGACAACAGCCGGATTCATCATGCTACGGAGTTACAGCCTTTTTTGGCGGATCATCCGCGTCTGGAGTTGGTCTTTCTACCACCTTACAGCCCAAACCTCAATCCGGTTGAAGGGCTATGGCTGTGGCTCAAAGCCGATGTAGTGAACAATGTCTTTTTTGAAAAATTCTATAAGATTAAGTTTCATGTGAGCCAATTTATGAAGCGAATCAATAAGCATCCGCTGGGTACCGTCGATCGTCTGCTTGTTAGGTTATGATCTTAATTGCGGTCTATATAGCTTATTTATTATGAGAAGGATACGTCGCAAACTAAATTATAATATCATTATCTACGTTTCAATTTCGAAAAATTTGGAAAATGTAAATGGAAGAGTGGTTAATAAGTGAGAAAAGACTTTTTATATTGTTGTGTGTATTAAAATGGAACTCTTATTATCTCATTTGGAGAGGGTTTGATTGCCTGATGTCTATTCAATTAAAATTGCTTCCAGCTTCACACGAGGCCACTGAAAAAGTCCATTAAGATCTTTAAGAGACATTCTACACAAAGGGTGTCTCTTTTTTTCGATATACTGAAAGGATCACATTCAAAGGCGGGTGGTCTTCATGCTTCCTGAGCAGCAAAGCTTTATCTTGAGCCCATATATCGAGCTGTACAATATACTCATTCCAAAAGATAACTTGCTGCGACGCATGGACGAGTTTGGTGGACTTTAGCTTTGTTTATGAGGAACTGAACGAAAGGTATTGTCAAGATAATGGTCGAACTGCGGTAGACCCGGTCCGAATGTTTAAATATCTACTGCTCAAATCCATACATTACCTGTCCGACGCCGATCTAGTGGAACGCTCCAAAACTGATTTGTCGTTCAAGTTTTTTCTACATATGGCTCCAGAGGATGAGGTTATTGATCCTAGCCTACTAAGCAAATTTCGCAAGTTACGCCTGAAAGATATGAAGTTGCTCGATTTACTCATAAGTAAAACGGTGGAGATTGCGATTCGAAAAGGTATTATCCGCAGCAAATCCATCATTGTGAACGCGACCCACACGAAAGCTCGATATACCCAAAAGAGTCCGCAAGAAGTACTGCGAGAACGCTCGAAGAAGGTAAGAAAAACGCTTTACGCCTTGGATGAGTCCAGGAAAAGAATCTTTCCGACGAAACCCGTTACGAATGTGCTGGAGGATGAAATGGAGTATTGCCAGCAGCTCATTGCGGTGATTGAGCAAGACGAACGGTTCACGGGACTGCCCAAAGTCAGTGAGGCGTTAAACCTGTTGAAAGAAACGATTATTGACGACGCAGAACATCTGCAAACCTCTACCGATCCCGACGCCAAAGTGGGCCACAAAAGTGCGGACTCCTCCTTTTTCGGGTATAAAACACATATCGCGATGAGCGAAGAACGAATCATTACGGCAGCGACGATTACGACAGGGGAAAAGTCGGACGGGAAAGAGTTACAGACCCTGATTGAAAAAAGCAAGGCCGCAGGCATGAGCGTGGAAACGGTAATTGGAGATACAGCCTATTCCGAAAGAGATAACATTGGGTACAGCACCGAACATGAAATTGAGCTTGTGACCAAATTAAATCCAATGATTACCCAAGGAACCGCAAGAAGGAAGATGAGTTTGAGTATAACAAAGATGCGGGTCTGTATGTCTGTAAGGCCGGGCATATAGCGATACGTAGAGCACGGCAAGGGAAAAAAGGCCGGGGCAAAAACCAAACGAACACTTACCATTTTGATATTGAAAAATGCAAGCGATGTCCACTGAAGGAAGGCTGTTACAAAGAAGGCGCCCAAAGCAAAACGTACTCGGTGAGCATAAAGAGCACCGTGCATGTAAAGTAAGCTGAGTTTCAGGAAAGTGAAATATTTAAGACCAAGGCCAAAGAACGATATAAAATTGAAGCCAAGAATAGTGAACTCAAACACAGACACGGGTACGACGTTGCGTCCTCCTCGGGTTTGGTTGGCATGGAAATTCAGGGAGCCATGGCGATATTCACTGTCAATTTAAAACGAATATTGAAACTCATGGAGTAACCAAAGTTGAAGAAATAGGTGGGAAAATGACGACGTTTATTCGGAGGAACCGAATAGGCGTCGTCTTTTTGATGTGTGTTTGTACTTTTTCTAAGAAACGCTAGTTTTTCAGTGGCCTCACTTCAAGTGGGGGATTCTTTGTTTATTTAGAACTCTCATATTTTTCACATGGAACCAAATTAAGGATAAATATACATTTTTGGCTGCTTAGAAGCCAGCTCCTAGGGAGACTGATTTTGAATCCTCAATTTGTTTTAGTAACTCTGTAAATATTAAGACGGCAATATGATATGCGTTTAGAGCCAAGTAATAGACGCTGTGGAGAGTTGCTAGATTCTACAACGTCAATAATCGCTTTCGCTGTCTTTTTAGAATCTCCCGGTTCCTTTCAAGATTTACGCCATCTACATAGCCAGAACAAGAGGTTGATATTCCTCGCACTAGCTGCTGAGTGGCCCGACCAATTCCGCGGAACCCGCTTGGTTCGATCACGGTCACATAGATGTTGACAGACACCAGCTCTTGGGAAGGTCCTCGAATACACCTACAATAGCATATTTCGATGCGTTGTAATAACCAACGCCTCAGAGAATGGAGCCAAACCCAGATGGAAGAAATAATAATATATCCGGAGCTTTGGTATTCATGGGAGACAAAACAGTATTCCTCATATGCATGAGGGCCCAGCTGTTGATTTCAAACATTTTGCGTGTTTCTACTTCGACAGTTTCCTCAACTGAACTCAAATATCCAATACTTCGTTAGCAGAAATTCTCTCGAGCTGGATTCTTGGTTAAGTTTCCGGAAAACAACTAGGATGAATATGTCGACAATGCACTAAAGAAGATGTCGACATACAGTTAGTAGCCACGCGTGCAAAGCAATATGATTAAAGAGAACATTAGTGTCTCCCGTTCAGAGACTACGAATTCACTGAGAAGGAAGGTTACAGCATATGGGACAAGTTGCGTTGGATTCAGCACCGCAGGCTAAAGCGAAAGTAAGAAAAAAGAACAATTATAGGAAGTATTCCCCGTTACTCATCATGATGGTTCCTGGTCTTTTATACTTGTTAATCAATAACTATCTTCCAATGATGGGCATCGTCATTGCCTTTAAAGACGTGAATTTTGCCAAAGGTATTCTACAAAGCGATTGGATCGGATTAGACAATTTCGAGTATCTGTTTAAAACATCGGATGCGTACATTATTACCCGGAATACGATTCTATATAATCTAGTGTTCATTGTGCTCGGAACGGTATTATCGCTGGCATCCGCGATTCTGTTGAACGAAATAAAGAACAAGGTGCTGCTGAAGGCGTACCAAAGCATCATCACGTTGCCGCATCTCATCTCGATGGTTATCGTCAGCTACCTGGTATATGCCCTTCTGAGTCCGGAAACGGGGTTCATGAATAAAACGGTCTTGCCATGGTTCGGTATTGAAGAAGGTATCTTATGGTACAACGAAACGAAGTATTGGCCTGCGATTCTGACGGTGGTGCATTTCTGGAAATCAGTCGGATACTCCAGTATCGTATTCTTCGCAGCTCTGCTCGGAATTGACGATGAGTACTATGAGGCGGCAAGGCTTGACGGCGCGAACCGTTGGCAGCAGATTCAGCACATTACATTACCTATGATGACCCCTGTAATCATCATGCTGACGCTGCTTAACGTGGGACGTATTTTCTATTCCGATTTCGGCCTGTTCTACCAGATTCCCATGAACTCCGGACCGCTGTTCGACACGACCGCGACCATAGACACTTACGTCTTCAGAGGTTTAATGGGCTCAGGCGATATCGGCATGTCGACCGCAGCCGGCGTATATCAATCAATCGTCGGATTCGTGCTCGTCATCATGGCGAATTACATCGTACGACGCTATAACAAAGACAATGCACTATTCTAATCGGAGGATGCCTATATGAAAACAGAAAGCAGAAGCTTAACATGGTTTAGTCATATCGCGATGTTCCTGTTCGCCGCAGCTTGCCTCATCCCATTCGTATTGCTGATCTCCGCATCCTTGACGGATCAGGATGCCATCATCGCAAAAGGATATGCCTTCTGGCCGCAAGAATTCAGCACCGATGCCTACAAATATTTATACGACAGTAGAAGGGATATCGCGCAGGCATACGGCGTGACTGTATTTATCACGGTGTTCGGAACGATCATTGGCCTTGCGATGATCGCGCTGCTTGCCTATCCGCTCGCACGCAGCGAAACGCCGCATCGCAATCCCATTATGTTCATCGTTTTCTTCACAATGCTGTTTAACGGCGGCTTAGTGCCCACGTATCTGGTATATACGCAGCTGTTCGACATAAAGAACACGATATGGGCGCTGATTGTCCCAGGGCTCTTGATGAACGGATTCTACGTCATGTTGATGCGTACGTTCTTTCAGACCACCATACCGACTGCACTGCTCGAAGCCGCTCAACTCGACGGTGCAGGGGAGTACCGAACCTTATGGTCCGTCGTTCTCCCGCTGTCGACGCCCGTGCTTGCAACGATCGGATTGTTCCAATCCATCATGTATTGGAACGATTGGCAGAACGGCATGGTATATATCACGAATCCGAATTACTTCAGTATCCAAAATCTGTTGAACCGCATTATGCAGGATATTCAGTTTATCACGACCAGCATGACTAGCAGCGATGCAGGAGACGCCATGCAACAGCTTCCGTCCGACTCGGTGAAAATGGCCATTGCAGTTATCGGCGTCCTTCCTATCCTGATCGCGTATCCTTTTTTCCAGAAGTACTTTATCAAGGGAATCATGATCGGGGCCGTGAAGGGCTGATCGATCGAAAAAGAGGTATGGAGAAATGAAGTATGTATGCAATCCAATCCATATAGCATACAAGTATCAGTTAACCAACGCCAGGGGGACGATGGTTGCATACCGAGAAGCCGCAGTTCCCTCGATGATTAGGTTTCATGGGAGATATTATCTCTTTTCCTCCATGAATGTCGGGCTTCCATGTAAGCGATAATCTTACGGTGGGAATTCCATCCCCTGAAGGATGTCCCCATTTATGATTATGCCCGATCGTTCACAGTTATATGGTATTCGGCAGCAATCAGCTAACGATTAAAGCATTAATCAAATGCCAACCGATCTATGTAAGAGTAGATGTCTTCAATGTGACAGGGATAACCGAAGGCAATGTGTACAAAGCTATCGACTAAGGATTAGCATCAGTCATTCGGCAAATGTCCGAAACGCCATAACTGGGGAGTCATTCTGGTTATGGCGTTCGGGCATTCTTTACTTGTATGATGGTGTAAACTGAGATGTAAGGAGCCGGTTAACATGATCAATCGGAAATGGCTGGGATCGAACAATTCCCTGCCGATGAAGTTAGCGCTTAGCGTATTGATAATGACGCTACCGCTGGTCGGCATGCTGCTCTACAACAACTTCTATGCCATTCAAGTCGTGCGGGAACAAGTTGCCTTATCCTACTATGAGACGCTGAGCCACAATATGAATCAAATTGACGATGCTTTGAACGCCGTGGATGCTTACATGAATACGATCGCATTCAGCAGCGAGTTGTTGTCTGTCGGACAGAATGTGACGGATGAAGATTATTACGCTGAAAAGTACTATCTGTTTAACAAGCTTAAAGATGATATTGCGTTGTATCCAATCCTGAATGCGTTCGTCGTATATGAGGAGGATAGGCAAGACTTTTTGGACGTCCCCAGTAATAGGGATTTTTCGTTCGAAGAAATGGAACATGTGAAGGATTTTATCGCGGAACTGATTCATAGCGGCGAGTATTCAAAGGATAAAATAACGAAACGGTGGCAGAACTACGAAATTGGACAGGATAACTATCTCATTGATATCGTTCAAGCAGGGGACGCATATCTAAGTGCATGGATTCGATCGGATAAGTTGGTCTCACCGCCACAGTCGCTGAAGACGGGGAAGGAAACGGAAATCTTGCTCGCTAACGATCAGGGAGAAGCGATCACAAATACAACCGCTATTCTCGACAATGGGATCGATTTGCGTGAGGATATGGATAGTTATTATTTATCCGGTACAGATCAGAAATTCCTGGTGGTAGACGGACGTTCCGCTATGGGGGATTTCAGTTTGGTCACCTTAATTCCGGATCAAAACATATTGAGCAACCTACCGTACCTTCAACGGATCATCTGGCTGATCATGTTCGGAGCGTTGATTTTCATCCCGCTTGGCCTCTATTTATTAAGAAAGTCATTCTTGGTCCCTTTAAACCGAATTCTGGTTGCTATGAAGCGAGTCCGCGAAGGAGATTGGAGCATTCAGGTCGATATGGGCAAGACGTCTTCCGAATTTACGATTCTGGGCCAGTCGTTCAATGCCATGATGACAGAGATTCAGAAGCTACGCGTGGATGTCTTCGAAGAACAATTGAATAAACAGCGGGAAGAGTTGCAGCGCTTACAGCAGCAAGTAAACCCCCACTTTTTCCTTAATGCCTTGAATATTGTATACAACCTGGCGAAGGTCAAGAACTATGGGGCGATACTGGAGATGATCGAATCCTTGATGCATTATTTCCGGTTCTTGTTCCGCAGCACGACTTCATTCGTGAAGCTCAGGGACGAGCTAGAGCATACCCGGAACTATCTGAAAATCCAGAACATGCGATTTCCGGGTCAATTGACCTGGAGTATCTCTGTACCCGAATATTTGATGGATATACCTGTGCCCCCTCTCATTATCCAGTCGATTGTAGAGAATTCGATCAAGCACGCCGTCACGTTGGATGATCCGCTACACATTACCGTGCAGATCGATTTCTTCGACAAAGAAGTAGGTTCGAGGATGATGATAAGCATTAAGGATACTGGCTGCGGATTCGGCAGACAGGTGCTGAGCGAACTACAAGAGGGAAAGAGCATCCAAAATGACAAGGGAGAGCATACCGGCATATGGAATGTGCAGCGCCGTGTATGCCTGTTATATGACGAATCTGTATCCATTCACTTCGATAACGACGAGGAGACCGGCGGTGCCAAAGTGGATATGATTCTTCCTACCGATCCGAGAATGGAGGAAATGACATGACCTATCAAATTCTTCTAGTTGACGACGAAGCGCATGCCATTGAAGGCGTCAAATCGGATCTAGACCTGAACAAATTAGGAATCACGGGATTGTTCACGGCTAACAACATCAGGCAGGCGAAAGAGGTGTTTGAGCGGGAATACATCGATATCATGCTCTGCGATATCGAAATGCCGAAAGGCAACGGATTGGAGCTGTTAGAATGGGTTCGGGAGCATCATCCGATTACGGAAACGATCTTTCTGACGAGTCATGCCGATTTCAAATATGCAAGGGCTGCCCTGCAGCTCGGGAGTCTCGATTATTTGTTGAAGCCTGTGCGTGCCGCCGATCTGGAAGGTGCGATTCGCAAAGCGCAAAGCGCGATTGACCGCAGCACCGAGATCAACAAGTCTCACCAGTTCCATCAATTTTGGGTAAAGCATCATTCTCTGATCATCGAGCATTTCTGGTTCAATCTTGTTAACCATTCGACAACGATCCAACCGGCTGCGGTCCGCGAATTGATCGAGCGTCACCATATCCCGTTTACGGAAGAATCGATCTTTCTTCCGATCTTAATTAGCGTCCATAGATGGAACAAACCGTTGAAGCGAAGCGATGAGAAGATTTTGGAATACGCCTTAAAGAACACGGCGGAAGAGATCATTCTGAACAGCCATGGTAATGGCATTTGTTTTCATCTAGAGCCGGGAATGCTTCTTGTCATCGTTTCGGCCGAGCCCGCGACCGAGTGGAGCCCTGATCGGTTTCAAGAGGCCTGCTTGCAATATATCAATGCCTGCCATCGTTATTTCTATTGCGATCTTTCTTGTTATATCGGCAGGCCCGTACAAGCGCATGAGATGGCCGAAATCGTGGCTGACTTAAGGGTACAGGACCGAAATAACGTAGCTTTCGAAAACCAAGTCCACACTTACCTGGATACCAAGCATTCGGATCGGCTGATCACATTACCTGACTCTAGCGTTTTGTCTTCATTGTTGAAAGCTGGGAAGAAGGAAGCCGTTATTCACGAATTGGAGTCGTATCTTGCAGAACGCGTTCGGGACCATGGAATGGATGCCAGGGCGCTACATCAAATTAACCAGTCCTTTATGCAGATGCTCTATTCCCATCTCAATAGTAAAGGGATCCAGGCGAACCAATTGTTCGGAGACGACTTGTCGAAGCTCATGGCGGAGACGGCAGGTCGTTCCGTAACAGATACAATGGCCTGGGTCGAGCATGCCGTCGGCAAGGCGATGAATCAGTCGGAAACGATTCAGGAGACCGATACGCTCATCCAGACCGTCAAACAGTATATTGCCCTTAACATTGATCAAGACCTATCACGGGAAATGGTTGCTGAACAAGTGTTCCTGCATCCCGATCATCTGACTAGAATTTTCAAAAAACATACGGGACAATCCATATTCGAGTATATCATCCTGAAAAGGATTCGCATTGCCAAAGAGTTATTGCTCCAAACGGACAACCCGATCAGTGACATTGCAACAGCTATAGGGTATTCCAGTTTTTCCCATTTTTCGAAATTATTCAAGAAATATACCGATCTGGGCCCGAACGACTACAGAAATCATTATCGAGGTAAATAGGATGTCGAGAAAGCGCTATCAGAGAAGTCGAGATCGAGTTAGCCTGAATATTCGCAGGGAGCTAATATGAAGAGGCAACAAACCATTATCTCAATCAGGGGGAAGTATCATGAGAAGGAAAGTAAAATTAGCTAGTTTATTGCTTGCAGTATTCATGTTGGTCAGCATGCTTGCCGCTTGTGCGTCAAACAACAAGGGTGAGGGAAACATTGCACCTGATTCTTCTTCGACTTCCAATGGGGAGAACGCCGGACAAGCTAATGAAGGCGGGGATGACGCCACGAAAGACCCGTATGAAATCACGTTAGCAATGCCGATCTTCGGTACAGTCCCGAAAGACATGGAAGCAGTTCAAGCCGAGATCAACAAAATTACGCAAGCCAAAATCAATGCGACGGTGAAAATTCTCCCCATCAGCATCGGCGCATGGCAGCAACAAATGAATCTCATGATGTCCGGCGGCGAAAAGCTGGATTTAGCGTTTACTTTCGGTTCAGGCTATCCGACTCAAGCTGCAAACGGACAGATCATTCCTATGGATGACCTGTTGTCCAAATACGGTTCGGGAATCGTGCAAGCGGTTGGGGCTGAATATTTACAGAGCGCCGAAGTCGACGGCAAGATTTATGGCGTGCCTACGATTCACGATTATGCGGGGAAAAGCGGAATAATGATGAGGAAGGACCTGGTCGAGAAGCATAACATCGATGTGGCTTCCATTAAGACACTGGATGACTTGGACAACGTGTTTAAGACCATTAAGGACAATGAATCTGGAATAGTTGCACTTGGAATCGGATTAGGCGGCGTTACCTCCACTTATCTAACGTATGATTCGCTGGGTAACCATATTGGCGTATTGCCTGGATTCGATAACGGGCTGAAAGTGGAGAATTACTTCGAATCCGATGAATACGAAAGTCTGGTCAATAAGTTGCATGACTGGTTCAAGGCAGGCTATGTGAATAAGGACGCGGCAACGGCTCAGGTTCCGGAATCGAATCTTGTGAAATCCGGCAGCTCATTTTCCTACTTCGTGAATTATCATCCGGGCATGCAGGGTTCACAAGAGCGTCAGATCGGGCAAGAATTGATATTCGTTGAGTTGCAGCCGGATCATTATGCGACGACTTCGAAAGTAATGGCCGGGTTGTGGGCGATCAGCCAAAACTCCAATAATCCGGAACGTGCCATGATGTTCTTGGACCTCATGTATACGGACAAAGATATCACTAACCTTATGATGTGGGGAATCGAGGGCCAACATTATGTGAAGGTAACGGATACGACCATCGATTATCCGGCCGGCATCGATGCGACTACAGTTGGCTATCGCAACGAATCCTGGTTAATGGGCAATGCTTTCCTGACTTACCTCATGAAGTCGGAAGATCCTGAAACTTGGAACTTAACTAAGGCATATAATGATAGCGCCATTAGATCGAAAGCGCTTGGCTTCGCATTCAACACAGAGCCGGTCAAGAACGAAATCACGGCTATCAATAACGTCATGCAACAATACCGGAAGGTTCTGGAGACCGGCACGGTTGATCCTGCTAAGAAGCTGCAAGAGTTCATAGATAAATTGAAAACGGCTGGGATCGATAAAGTAATCGCAGAGAAGCAAAAGCAGTTGGATGCTTGGGTGGCTGCGAAAGAACAACACTAAGATTGTAAGGCTGCTCCCTCTAAACAGTGGGAGCGGCCTTTATTTTCGTTTTGAGTAAACGTATCGTTAAAGATGTCGAGATATCGCCATTGAGAAAGTCGCTTTTACGTTAGTTGACTTGTTCTGCTTCCCCTACAATTAAAGTAGTATCAGAGAAGTAAAACTATATTAATTCTGCATGGAGGGATGTACAAAATGACACTTCAATTTCCTGCCGGGTTCCTGTTCGGGGCATCAACCGCCGCACATCAGGTAGAAGGCAATAATACGAATTCCGATTTTTGGCTCATGGAACATTTGGAGGTAACCTCGTTCAAAGAGCCATCGGGGGATGCCGTAGACCATTATCGGCTGTACCGCGAAGATATCGCTATGCTGGCCGGATTCGGACTGAATGCATACCGCTTCTCCATCGAATGGGCAAGAATCGAGCCTGAAGAGGGCAAATTCGACGAAGAAGCGATCGAGCATTACCGCGATGTTCTAAGAACCTGCAAGGCATTCAGGATTACGCCGATCGTGACGCTCCATCACTTTAGCTCTCCGGCATGGCTCATTCGCGAAGGGGGCTGGGAATCAGAGAAGACGCCTGAACGCTTCGCCCGTTACTGCGGTTACGTCATTAGGGAACTGGGCGAAATGATTCCTTACGCATGCACAATCAATGAGGCGAACGGCGCAATTGGCATCGCCAAAATAATAAAGCAATTCCAATCGGCATCTTCTACCGCGCAAGTCGGCATTAATATCGATTTTGCAAACCGAATGAAAGAATATTACATGGTTTTAGGGAATGCGTTCGGTATATCACCGCAAGATGTCCACCCGTTTCTAGCACCTCGAACGGAGAGGGGGTTGCAGATTATATTCCAAGCGCATGAAGAGGCAAGACGGACAATGAAGCAAATTCGGCCGGAAATCCTGATCGGAATTACGCTGTCGCTCTTTGATTTCCAAAGCGTCTCCGGCGGCGAAGAGCATGCGGAGCATGCCCTTCAGGAGGAATTCCAACAATTCTTGCCTTATTTGAAGGATGATGATTTCTTCGGACTTCAAAATTATACCAGAGAAATATACGGTCCTGACGGTCAACTGCCGGTTCCGGAGGATGCGGAGAAAACGCAGATGGGTTACGAATATTATCCGCAAGGGTTAGAGTCCGTTATCCGTTACGTATCCAAAAATCTGGATATGCCGATATTCGTTACGGAGAACGGCGTGGGAACAGACAATGACGAGAGACGCGTGGCTTTCATTGATCAAGCTTTGAAGGGCGTTCATGCTTGCGTGTCCGACGGGATCCCGGTCAAGGGTTATATGCATTGGTCGCTGCTGGACAATTTCGAATGGCAGCTCGGCTACTCCAAGACGTTCGGGCTCGTGGCAGTGGACCGGTCGACGCAGAAGCGCATACCCAAGCCAAGTGCCTACCATCTTGGGAGCATTGCACAGAGGGGAGCTTTGCAATCATGATCCGCGATTTGAACGCATTAATTGCCGAAATGACGGTAGAGGAGAAGGCGTCCCTATGCTCGGGCATGAACAGATGGAAGACGGAATCGCTCGACGGACTGGGCATACCGTCCATGATCGTGAGCGACGGACCACATGGTGTGAGAAACCCGAACAGGGAAGACGATTTCGGGATGCATGACGTGACAGACAATCGACCTAGCACTTGTTATCCGACCGCTTCCGCATTGGCATCGTCGTGGGACAGAAAGTTGATGTTCGAAGTCGGAGAAGCGCTGGCTAAGGAAGCGAAAGTGCTAGATATTCAGATCCTGCTCGGCCCAGGCGTCAACATGAAGCGTTCGCCTCTTGGCGGGAGAAACTTCGAATATTTTTCAGAGGACCCGTATTTGGCTGGGGAGCTCGGAACCGCATACGTTAAGGGACTCCAGAATCAAGGCGTCGGAGCCAGCGTGAAGCATTATGCATGCAACAACCAGGAACACGAAAGGATGAGCATCAGCGCGGAAGTCGATGAGCGGGCGCTTCGTGAAATCTACTTACCCGCATTCGAGAAGATCGTCAAGGAAGCGAAGCCATGGTCGATCATGGCCGCTTATAACAAAGTGAACGGTCAATTCGCGACAGAGAATCCCTACTTATTACGAGAGATCTTGAAAGACGAATGGGGTTATGAAGGAATCGTATTGTCCGATTGGGGGGCGACGAGCGATCGGGTCAATGCTCTTTCTGCCGGACTCGATCTGGAGATGCCGGGCCCTTCTCCAGCGAACGATAAGAGGATCGTCGAAGCGGTCAAATCGGGACAACTCGATGAGCAAGTCTTGGACGACGCCGTACGTAGAATTCTTCGTATCCTGTTCCAAGCGTTGGGTCGGCGGGATACCGGTTCTGCAGTCGATTATGAGGCACACCACTTGTTGGCTAAGAAAGCCGCGGTAAGCAGCATCGTTCTCTTAAAGAATGAGGACAATTTGCTTCCGCTGGACGCGAACGGGACGTCATCCGTTGCGGTCATCGGGCAAATGGCGGTTCAACCCCGCTTTCAAGGGGGCGGAAGCTCGAAGGTCAACGCGACCCAAATCGATATTCCGTTCGATCACATCTTATCTCATGCTGGAGAAACGGTTGGAGTGGTATATGCTCAGGGCTATTCGTTGGAAGACGAGCTTATGAGCCAGACACTGCTGGAAGGAGCTGTTCGAGCCGCAAAGGGCTCCGAGGCTGTCGTGCTGTTCCTCGGACTGCCGGATAAGATGGAATCGGAAGGTTACGATAGAGCGCATATCGATTTGCCTGACGATCAAGTCACGCTACTGCGAGAGGTTGCGAATGTTAACGACAAAATCATTGTCGTTTTAAGCAACGGATCGGCAACATCGATGTCTTGGATCGATGATGCGAAGGCAGTTCTGGAAGGCTGGCTATCCGGTCAGGCAAGCGGCTCTGCCATTGCCGATATCTTGTTCGGGAAAGCGAATCCGGCCGGGAAACTGCAGGAGACGTTCGCTTGTCAAGTGGAAGACAATCCATCATACCTTAATTTTCCAGGAGAAGAAGGGAAGGTCGAATACCGGGAAGGCATCTTCGTTGGTTACCGCTATTATGACAAGAAGAATATGCCGGTGCTGTTCCCGTTCGGGCATGGATTATCTTATACGTCGTTCGACTATGCAAATCTGCGTCTTAGCGGGGATACGGTAAAGGATATGGACGGCCTGATAGTTGAAGCCGACATTACAAATATCGGCACAATGGAAGGCGCAGAAATCGTGCAGTTGTACGTGATGAATGCGAAGGCCAAATTAATCAGGCCTGAGAAAGAGCTAAAAGGCTTCGAGAAAGTCAACCTGCGTCCAGGCGAAACGACAACTATTCGTATCCGGCTGGAGAAAAGGGATTTTTCCTACTATGACCCAACCCGGAAGAAATGGGTGATGGAGACGGGCAAGTTCGAAGTTTGTCTGGGCAAATCATCGAGAGATATTTGCCTGAGACAAGCCGTAACCGTGGTATCCACGGATAAACTGGAAATAACTTTAACCGGCGATAGTCTTGTGAAAGACTGGGTAACATCGATTCACGGAAAACGAACCTTGTTCGCGATCTTGTCCGAGGAGAACATGAAGGAGCAAATCGAAAACGCGCTTCAAGGCGATCATGCGGAAATGGTACTGGGCATGCCGATGCGAAAGATGTTCTACTTCGATCCGAACCGTGCGGAGAGAGCGGATCAGATTATTGAGCGGCTGCTGATTCGGTTGAAGGAGGAGTCCTAGAAGAATGGGACGCGCGAACGGAAAAGTCGCAATCATAACTGGTGCCGGAAGCGGCATCGGAAGGGCTAGCGCAATTCTGTTGGCTCGAGAAGGTGCTAAAGTCGTATTAACGGACATTCACTCGGAGAACTTGCACGTCGCAGCCGAAGAAATCGGGGCCTCGCATGGCGAAGTGATCACATTTACGCATAACGTTGCCGTAGAGGAAGATTGGATATCCATCATGTCGAAGACAATTTACGCCTATGGGAAGGTTAACGTGCTTGTGAATAGCGCAGGCAGTAGCAGCAAATCGGATACGACGGATGAATGGAAACGCGTGCTGGATATTAATCTGACGGGAAGCTACTTGGGAATGAAGCACGCCATACCGTTCATGAAGCAGGCTGGCGGCGGTTCAATCGTGAACATCGCCTCCCTTGCTGGACTCGTCGGAGGAGGGTTCAACGGTTATGCCGCATCCAAAGGCGGAATCCGCGCTATCTCCAGAGCGGCGGCCGTAGATAATGCAAAGGACAATATTAGGGTAAATTCCGTCTACCCTTGCTGATCATTACACCAATGACGGAAGGCATCCTTCTCCATGAACAGCTGAAGAAGAAGTTCGAGGAGAGGACGCCGCTGCCGCGCTTCGGTACGGCGAACGATATCGCAAACGGTATATTGTACCTAGCGTCAGATGAAGCATCGTTCGTAACGGGTACAGAGCTAGTCATCGACGGGGGCACAACCGCTTCATGACGATTGCCGTCCACACTGGAATGGAGAGAATCCGTTGGTGAATACCGCACGTAATTTAGTAACTAATAGGACTAGGGAGTGAATACATCCATGACGTCGAAACTTTTGGAAGTGCTATCAGGCAAAGAAGAAAATTATATTTTACCATTCTTTTGGCTGCATGGGGAAGGGGATGATGTGCTGCGCGAAGAAATGGCCCGCATCCACGAGTCTGGCATTCGGGCGGTTTGCGTGGAAGCGAGGCCGCATCCGGATTACCTGGGACCCAAATGGTGGATGGATATAGACGTCATTATGGATGAGGCTAGGATGCGTGGTATGAAGGTGTGGATTTTGGATGACGACCACTTCCCGACCGGACATGCGGCAGGCCGATTGAAGGATGCGCCACCTGAACTCCGTCGTCTTTTTTTATGGGAAAGTCATGTTGATGCCATAGGTCCGCGTGCGCATTCCGCTTTCTTGGTATCACCTGTGCCTTATCGCCCGGAAGCGTTCAGCAGGGGAGGCAGTATGGTTGCGGTAATCGCGGTCAAGCGTGATCCGGTAACTGGGGGATTAACGGAGGAGAGTATCGACCTGACGGCTAGCGTAGAGAATGGCAAATTGTTCTGGAGCGTGCCCGACGGCTATTGGCGCATCTTCACGATTATCGAGGGAGAGCATGGTGGGGATCCGAAGAAAAGCGACTATGTGAATTATCTCGTGGCCGAGTCCGTTCGCGTGCTGATCGATACCGTGCATGAGGCATTCTATGCACGTTACCGTAATGATTTCGGTGGAACGTTGGCCGGCTTCTTCTCGGACGAGCCTGGCTTCTACAGCGATAGGGATACATGGGACTTTAATTCTAAAACGGGCAAGAAGGGAGCCACGCTTCCATGGAGCATAGAGATGCACAGCCTGATGGAGAAGGAGCTAGGTTCTGACTATAAAAGGCTGCTTCCCTTGCTCTGGCATGATGAAGGCGAGAATGGATCTCGAACTCGTTACTGTTACATGAATCTTGTGAGCAAGCTGTACGCGGAAAATTTCACAGATCAGATCGGCAATTGGTGCCGGGAGCGCGGGGGCGAGTATATCGGCCATGTACTTGAAGATAACAGTGTTCACGCCCGGCTCGGCAGCGGCGCGGGACATTTCTTTCGAGCACTTGGCGGACAGGACATGTCCGGACTGGATGTCGTTCTCTGGCAGCTTCGTCCTGGATTCGACGAAATTCCAACAAAAGGAATAGTAGGAGAACTCGATTCGGAGTTCTTCAACTATGGCATGGCTAAGATGGCCGTGTCGTTAGCCCACTTGGATCCGAAGAAGAGAGGGCGTACGATGGCCGAGGTTTTCGGTGCTTATGGTTGGACAGAAGGTCTTAAGTTAATGAAGTGGCTAACTGATCACATGCTTGTCCGCGGCGTGAACTACTTCGTTCCTCATGCCTTCTCACCGCGAGAATATCCGGACTGGGATTGCCCACCGCATCTCTATGCCAGAGGCAAGAACCCGCAATACCGATATTACAAATATCTGAATGCTTATACGAATCGGTTGAGCCATCTCCTGTCGGGCGGAACGCACGTTGCATCTGCAGCCGTGCTCTATCATGCCGAGGCGGAATGGTCTGGGGACTACATGTATTTTCACAAGCCCGTTAAAGAATTGATTCGAAATCAGATCGACTGCGACGTGCTGCCATGCGATACGATCGTTCAAGACGTCACGGTTCAAGACGGCAAGCTCTGCATGCACGGCGAGACCTTCGATTGTCTTATAGTTCCCTACAGCGACGCACTTCCAACAGTTGTATTGGTTCGCATGCATGAGCTGGCGGAGCAGGGACTCTCCATTTTCTTCATCGATGAACTTCCGCGAAGGTCTAGCGAGGGGGGGCATCATCCGAATGAGCTAGCCAGGCTTGCCGAGAACGAGCGGATCGAGGTCATTCCTCTCAAAAAACTCGCGGATAGGATGAATCAATCCGGTTATTACGAAGTGCAGGTCAGGGAAAGCGAGCCGTTCTTGCGTTACTACCATGTGAGACATTCGGATATGGACGTCTTCATGTTCTTCAACGAGCACCCACGCAAGGCCATCGATACGGAGGTTCGTCTGCCGGTATCGGAGGGTGTGCTAGCGTATGATGCCTATGCCAATAGGCTCCAAGAATTGGAATACGTGCCGGATGGCAACGGATCCATTCTGCGGCTAACATTACACCCAACGGAAAGCATTGTCGTGGTCGCAGGAAATGGTGTAGCCAAGATTAACACCGAGCCGCGGAGGGCAGTATGCGAACATTCGCGCCTCGAGGGACCATGGTCGGTTTCTACGGCCAAATCCGAGCAGTATCCGGAATTTACGCCATGGCGTGAATTGGAGATGTTATCGGATCTAAGCCGAGAGGAGTTGCTACCTTCCTTCTCAGGGACGATTCGCTATGAGACTGAATTCGATTGGTCATCTGCGTCCGGAAATCGCGTGGCGATCGATCTTGGCGAAGCTTACGAAACGGCTGAGGTATTCCTGAATGGGGAATCCGCAGGTGTCCGCATTGCCGCTCCTTATCGGTTCGACATCAGTGACTTGGCACGGGAGGGCATCAATTCGCTTGCCATTGAAGTGACCAATACGCTTGTGCTTGAGACGCCTGATTCCTTGTCGCGTATGGGGCAGCTCGAGCCAAGCGGGTTGCTTGGGCCAATCCGGTTGCTCGTTGGCGATCTGTCTGAGCATGAAGAGTAAATAAAATTATGAGATGATCGGTCGTAAGCTTCACCGCTGCGAGCTTTGGCAACCAGAATACGAGCCAGCTTGCCGCAAAGGTTCATCACTGAGCGAATTGGCTGATCATAATTGCGACATTTATCTCCATCTCGCCTGTTTAAAGTCTGCCACTCACCACTTAAAGTTTACCACTAAGCCGCCGAAAATCAGGAATTAACTCCTGATTTTCGTTCGGCTTTTTTTCCACTCTTTTACCAGGAACCTGGATTTCCTTGATCTTTCTACTCAACCTTTTTTCTTCTCATGTGTTTGCTCGACTTAACTTTTTTAAAAAAAGAAACCGTTTTAGCGGTTACCAATAAATCGATATCATCATCAGTTTTGATCAGATAAATACGATCATGGACATGTTTAATGTCATATAGACTATCCAGATGTGAATTTACACAATGATCTGTCCAGCCTGGTTTAGCAGGTTGATAAGAGAATAAGTAAATTTTTGCTGTCAATTGTACCCCCTCCCAGTATCGTCAATAACTCGTTATTCCTGTTCTATGATGTTTAGGACACTTTGCCTTAGATCGTTTAATGGCTTATCGCTTTCAACTTAATAGAGGATTATGCAGCGCAAACTATCCGTATTAGAATAACGTGAGTCATATGCGGTTAAAATAGAAATACTATGGAATCATTGATAAGGGATTAATGCTTATACCCAATGGAAGGGATGGTAGCATGGTTTTTGAAATTACTGAATTAATGGAACAAAAAAATAGTAATCCAACTAAATAGCCAAGTAATGACATCAACTAGCTCTATTCATTTTGCTTAGAGAAAGAGGTGTTTTTTTGCATATTATTATAAATTCTATCTTTGAACGATTAAATGTGAATCTTGAAACGGAACGTGATCTCATTTTTAAAACGATTTCTGATCGGCAGGCCCTTAAAGTCTACCGAATTAGGAGAACAAAAGCTAAATAAAAAGAAAGCGCTGGCTATATTGTCTTCAGATGCCTTGTCTTCCGTTGCGTACGGGCCGGAACAATTCTTAATTGTTCTCGTTACAATTGGGGCCGCTGCCTTCTGGTACTCCATCCCGATTGCGATTGGCGTATTAGTATTGCTGACCGCACTCATTTTGTCCTACCGGCAGATAATTTTTGCTTATTCGCATGGTGGTGGAGCCTATGTGGTATCCAAGGAAAACTTGGGGAAATACCCCGGACTGATTGCCGGCGGTTCGTTGTTGGTGGACTATATTTTGACGGTGGCAGTAAGTATATCGGCCGGTGCGGACGCGATTACCTCAGCTTTTCCAAGCCTGCATGAGCATAAAGTAGTTATCGCTATTGTCTTCGTGATCCTGATTACGATTCTAAACTTAAGAGGGGTAACGGAATCCGCTTCCGTACTTGCTTATCCGGTTTATTTATTCGTGCTGGCTTTATTCATTCTGATTGGTACAGGCTTGTATAACATTTTAACCGGTAACGTTCCGGCAGAGCTGCATACCTCATTGGGCACGCCGGTAGCGGGGATCAGTCTATTCCTGCTGCTGCGCGCATTTTCCTCCGGGAGCTCTGCGTTAACGGGTGTAGAGGCGATATCCAATGCCATTCCGAATTTCAAAAGTCCGGAGGCTTCTAACGCCGCCAAAACCTTAGTGGCCATGGGAGCCTTACTTGCTGTTATGTTCTCAGGAATTGTTGTGCTAGCCTATTACTATGGTATAGCTCCCCGTGCTGATGTGACGGTCGTGTCGCAAATAGCCGAGCAAACGTTCGGCCAGAATGCGATGTATTTCTTCATACAGGGAACCACTGCATTAATACTGATTCTGGCTGCCAACACCGGGTATTCCGCATTCCCCTTGCTGGCTGTGAATCTGGCCAAGGATAAGTTCATTCCGCAGATGTTCACCATGCGTGGAGACCGGCTGGGTTACTCTAACGGTATTATTATCCTGGGTGTTCTGTCTATGCTCCTGATTTATGTATTTGAAGGGAAGACAGAGCAATTGATCCCATTATATGCTGTAGGTATGTTCATTCCCTTTACGCTGTCACAGACAGGAATGATGGTTAAGTGGCTCCGGGAAAAACAGGCGGGCTGGCTGCAAAAATTCATCATCAACACCGTTGGTGCTCTAATCAGCCTCATCGTTACGATGATGTTCTTCTTGACCAAGTTCACACAGGTCTGGCCGGTATTTGTATTTTTGCCGATTCTCCTTCTGGTGTTCCACCGGATTCATAAGCATTACGAGGCCGTTGCCGACCAGCTCAGAATAACCACCTGTGAGGAAACGATTAAGATTGAAGGCAATGTAATCATCGTGCCGGTTGCCGGAATTACTCATGTGGTGATGAACTCCCTGGAATATGCCAAATCGCTGAATCCGCAGCAGATTATCGCCGTGTATGTGCCTTTCGAAAGAGAAGAGGAAGCAATATTCGAGGAGAAATGGAGAAAGTGGCAGCCGGAAATAAGATTAGTGACACTGTATACTCCTTATAGAAGCATCGTACAACCGTTGACCAAATTCATTGATACGATCAATTGGAAGGCCGCAGAGCTGAACCATAGGGTAACAGTCATCATTCCACAGTTCATTCCGAAGAAAGGCTGGCATAACATCCTTCATAATCAATCGAGTCTGCTAATACGTGCCCGGTTACTGTTCCGCAGCGATGTTATTGTCACTACTGTTCCTTATCATTTGAAGAAGTAATATGTTTCATACATTAGGCTGGTTTCATAAAAGAAGCCTGCACCCCATACCGGGCGTGCAGGCTTTTTGTTATTTCCAATCCTCTAAGCTAAGCCTAAGCGGCCTGCTTAGACGGCAATGCGCGGCGGACAAGCTTCGCCAGCTCCATCACGATGACCGAGCCAACGGCAAGGCCAGTGGCTGTGAGCCAGTGGTCCATCCCGAAGGAAGCGGGGATGGAGAAAATGTCTCTGACGCCGGGCAGGACGGCAATGCCGTAGAAGGCAAAGCAGACCATGACAGCGCCGATCACATATTTGTTGCTGAAGAAGCCGGCTTCCACAGAGGTCTGGCTGTTGGAGCGGGCTGCGAAGGTCTGGAGCGTATGCGCCAGAATCAGCGTGGTGAAGGCCATGGCAATGCCCATTTCATCGGAATGCTGCAGCCCGATGTACTGGGAGACAATGACGGCAATCCCGATCAGCAGACCGCGGGTAATGACAGCCTGCATCATGCCTCCGGCGAAGATGCCTTCGCCAATGTCCCGTGGCTTGCGGCTCATTACATCCGGCTCAGCCTTCTCCATGCCCAGGGCAATAGCGGGCAGGGAATCGTTCGCCAGGTTGATGAACAGCAGCTGGATAGCGGTGAACGGGTTAATCCAGTCTATGTGTAATACAGTGCTTAATCCGCGTGATCCCTATTATTAAAAGAACTTAAAAGATATTAAATCTTTAAAAGAATTAAAAGAAATAACCCAAGTGCGCGCAAATGTAAACCGCTAATTTCTACGACTATCGCCGCGTCCGCCTATTTCTGCCCCTTTCTCGCGCTAAACTTTCATTATCTAAACCAACGGAGGTATCACGCACATGAACGCTAAATTCCCGGATAATCCGCTACTCGGTCCGCTATCCCGCGCAGACTTCATTACCGCTAACACGCCGCTCATAGAAAAGATAATCGTGCGCTATTTTCGCGGTCAACTCGCCGCCACACATACGCCGCGCACCGACGCGATGAACGATGGCGCTATCGGACTCATTAACGCATACGATCGCTATAACGACGCATCCGTCCCGTTCGGCTCGTTCGCCTTTCCGCATATATACGGAGAAATCCGAAACGCACTATCCCGGCGGCCATCTACCGGCATCCGCATACCGAACTGGCTGTATCCGCTGATTAAACGGATTAACCGCGCTGGCCTGGCGGATGCAAGCGCCAAAGTCGTAGCGCTGGAACTCGGCATCACTGTTAAGCAAGCGCGCCAAGCCCTCCGCTGTATACGTATAGCGAAGACGGACGGACTGGCGGATGAAGATAAGCGCAGCAGTACGGACGACTATACGCACCTGGCCGCTGACGAGTTTATCGCGCGATTAAAGCCAAAGCCGCAGCGGGTTATCCACATGTTAATGGCGGACTATACGCAGTCGGAGGTCGCGCGCTCACTCGATATGTCGCGCCAGGCCATCCGCTCAGTAATCCTCCGTGTACGCGCGGATTACGAAGCTTACGATAAAATTAGCGCGTAGAGTGTACGTTATGAATTTGGCGTACGTCATATTAAACGAAGGGGGCTACGTTATGAAATTCCGCAAGAAAGCCGTTATTGTCGACGCGGTCCAATACACGCCGGGACTCGAAGACGGCTACGCATGTTACGCAATTGAAGGAGGGTCCCGCGCCGGCCGATTCGTCGGCTATCACGATAAAAGGACGCCGATACCGCCGGGATTCCGCAAGGTTCCCGCAATCCGAACGCTCGAAGGATTCCACGAAATCAGCGCGGGCGATTGGATTATTACCGGTATTGCCGGCGAGCGCTATCCGTGTAAGCCGGAGATATTCGCGCAAACGTACGAGGCCGCCGACGGTCCGCCACACGAAGAGGAAGCGCACGAAATGATACGTTAAACCTATGTAAGCCGCTATTACCCTGAGCCGGAGCATCAACGCTTTCGTACGGAGAGTATCGCGTACGCTAACGGAATGATGTACGTATTGAATACGCTTGGTATAAAAATCGAAGGAGTGAACGTGCAATGTCAACGTTAGTCAAACCGGTAACAATTCCACGCGAGGTGGCGGACGCAATCGAGTTTCTACGGAGAGCGGGGCGTGATAACGAAACGTTAATATACGAGGTTATTAACCCAACGCGTGGTTACAACGATACGCTCACGCACTTGCGATCTATCCCGTTCAACACGTTAATGCGCGCTCTGCTTGACGGATATGAACGCGAGCTAACGGAGGAAGAGCAGGCTTACGTGAGAATCGCGGAGGCATACGATTATTGCGCCAACGGAAGAGGAGCGCGTAGTCACGCTGCACAGGACTCAGCTTATGCGCAAGGAATTAAGTTCACGCTTAACACGTTAAACATCGTTATCCCCGGCGTCAACGATACGGAGGTGCGTGCGTAATGTCTACGATTAAACCGGTAACAGTTCCGTGTGAAGTGGCGGACGCGATCGAAGGCCAAGTCTTACGATTACACAGCCCAATCATGAGATCCAGCAAACGCATGAATAATTTAAATGGAATATCTTCGGCTTTTTTCGAGAGCGTCGAGTGATCTACAGAACGTTGCCCACAAAGGGCCATTCGCTGTTCTCCGTCCCGATACCCCTCCACTGTTGGAAGGCGGCTTCGCTCAAAAAAAGAAATAAATCATAAACCGTAAACTTACGTGCAACATCGATATAATTCAATTCTTCGAGGAGAGAACGTACTTTTTCTTCGGGAATCACCAATTGCAGAATATTCGATAATGAAGTAGACTTTTTCATGAGGTCGCCTCGTTTCCGACGTTTGTAGGGGTACAAACACTTTACCGAATGAGCGGCCTTTTTTCTACCTTTTTTTGGTTAATCAACAGGCCTAATACCTTTATAACCAACGAACAAAAAGCCATTCCGCAAACTCAATCTGAACGAATGGCTTATATTCTGAAAAAATTGGTGCAAACCAAACAACCGATTTATGTTTATGATTTAAGCGAATCTCTATTTATCAGCGAATCCACGCTAAGACTGGATTTAAAGTATTAAATGGATGGATTCGGTGGAGGCTGATCCCCATGCGCAGATGGGTTCGCCCAGCCTATTCCGTAAGCTCGATGGGACATATGGCTTGGTTGCATTGGGGAACAACTGTGGCACTTCCATCTATTTGTGGGATTCGGACGATCTGCTTTCCTTTAAGAACCAGCGGTGTGTTTAGATAAATACGGAAGGGTTGGCGGTTGAAGACCCTAAAATCATGTTTGACTCCAAGACGGGATCCTATCAGTTATATTGGAAAAGCGCGAACGGAGGAGAGTCTTACCATTCCAGCTCAGGGAAACCGGTGGTTGTCCGTACTTTGGACATTGGAGGAGACTTATTTAAAGCTGCCTAAAGAAATGAACCCTTTTCTAGGCTTTAGGGAAATTCGTTTATGTTTGGAAGAACAAGCTGTTTTCCGTACACAATTACGTGCATTATTGCGTGCGGGCGTCTATGGTAATCTGAAAATTATGTTCCCAATGATTGCAACCGTTTCTGAATTTAGGGAAGCAAAATCCATCCTTATGGAAGAAAAAGAAAAGCTTGCGGCAGAAGGAGTCAAAGTGGCCGAACAAATATGGATGCGGCAGAGAAAAAATCGTCTACCTCGACGTGATGGATTACAATTAACGATTTAGCAAACGGGTGATTCGCGGCTTTGCGATCTGGAGGTTAAAAAGAAAGAAAGAGATGTTTGATTCGCGATACCCGGTGCAGGAAGGGCATGAAGAACCCGCCTAATTCCCTTGTTCCTGGGGGTGGGGTAACAACCACACCTACAAACAAACACCCGAGTAGCTGTTCTCTTACACAAACTTCTTGACGTTACCAGTTTGGTGGTGAAGAATCAGTAAGAATCATTAAAATAACCGTGTAGGAACTTAAAAATGCCCGATTGAGTGTGGAATTCATCAATTGTATAGTTAAATTGTAAACGGATTCATCAAAATAACGAGCGGATAGCTTAATTTGGCCTCTATGTGACATTAAAGTGGAGTGATTAAAAAATTGATAGGAGGAAGTCTATGTAATTTACATAGGGGCAAACTATCATCCTCACAATTGGCCACGATAGCGTTGGCCAGTCCATCCTAGTTTACCACTCCGGTCAGTCATGTACGTCACAGCGGTACCAAGCAGAGAATAGATTTGCCTGACAGCCACCCTCACAGCTTGCTTAACAATAACATTTATCAGGGGCGAATTGTTTTGCATCCATAGAATGTTGAGGAGATTGATGTCCATGAGTGATGTAGGATGGCTGAAGGATTTCAAGAAAGGAGCGATTTAGTGAAGCATGCATTTAAAGTGTCAGATCTCAAAAAAATTCGTTTGATTGTCAACAGTGATGCCAAGAATGAAGCGGACGACCAGTATGCAATCGTTCATGTACTGCTAACGTCTCAATTTATCGTGAAAGGCTTGATTGGTGCCCATTTCGGCGAAGAGAGGAGCACATCCTCAATGATAGACAGTGTGAAGGAAATTGAACTTCTTTTGGACCTCATGGGCTTGTCTGGCGAGTATCCTGTTCTTTGTGGAGCCGAGCGCGCCATGCAAGACGAGAGGACGCCTTCTTTATCCGACGGTGCAGAATTTATTGTTCGTGAAGCCATGTCCGATGATCAAAGACCTTTGTTCGTGATTTTTCTAGGGGCTATCACTGATTTGGCTACGGCCTACCTCATGAATCCGGCGATTGCCGATCGTTTGACAGCTGTATGGATAGGTGGTGGAGCCTGGCCAAACGGGGGGGTGGAATACAATCTGGGTAACGATATTCACGCAGCAAATATCATATTCAACTCTACAATTCCGCTTTGGCAGGTTCCTAGAAATGTGTACAGCAAGATGCGGGTCAGCATCACTGAATTAAAACAAAGAGTAGAACCACACGGCGCAATTGGTCGATATTTAGTTCGCCAATTATTGGAGACATATGAGAAATGGGAAAACAATCCGGATTGGCCAAGGGGGGAAGTATGGACTTTAGGAGATTCGCCTGCGGTAGGGTTGCTAATGAATGATCAACCCTATGATTATGAATTGAAACCTGCCCCCCGCATATCTCCAGACATGACTTATATCCATTATCAAACGAAGAGATTAATCAGAGTATATCGAGATATCGATGCGCGGTTTATTTTGGAAGACATGTATGCTAAATTGGAGTTGTTTAATGGTTGAGAATTTAACTATATAGACCGCAATTGAGATCATAACCTGACGAGCAGACAATGTACGGTCCCCAGCGGATGCTTATTGATTTGCTTCATAAATTGGCTGCTTCATGTTTGCTATACTTGACACTTTACGTTGTCTGCCACGAGGGAACCAATTATATTGCAGTGCTTGATAGGAACGAATTAATTCGTCCTCAAAGAGCAAATGATCGATTTTTTCGACTTCAACCTGTTTCTTGAGCAATGCAAAGGTATGCTTTTTGAAATACGCTTGAGTGTCCTCGTCCGCATAGGCAAGCGTATAGGTTGCTTTGGTAAAACTGGAATTCATCCATTTTAGCATCGCGCTGATCCAACGTACGCTCATTTAGATACCAAATTCCTGTTCGATCTACTCCGCCACAAGCGGGAGAGTCCAGGTATACCGAGCTTCAAAACCCCATATCTACCGGTTGTTGCTGTTCCAGCATCGCCGCTAACTGTTACGCTGTTCCTGCGTGAGCTTTGTCGGTTGTCCAGGGGAATGATCCAACTTCAGGCCGGACAGACCTTGCGTTTGGTAGGCTTTCCAATAGAGACCGATGGTTTGACTCGCGCGACTTAGTAGATCATTGATCTCTTCAAATGTGTGTCCTTCCAGACGAAGACGGACTGCCAGGTACCTTTCGTAGAGTTGTTTATCCGATGATTGTTTCATTGCTGCATTCAATTACTCGATTTCTTCGTTTCTTATTTTCATCGCCGCCTGCGGGTAGGTTATTACTATTCTTTACTCGATTTGGTGACTAAAATGATTTTGGCAGTTTCTTAAATGTGTTCTATATGTAAAAATTGTGAGGGAACTTTAAATATGAAGCCAATACCTTATCTTGAAATTAATGAAGAAGGGCTTTCGACACTATTTGTGGACGGGAAACCTTATATCGCATTTGCAGGAGAGATTCATAATTCCAGTTCGTCCAGCTTAACTTATATGTCAGAACAGGTATGGCCCTATTTAAAGGGATTATATCTAAATACGGTAATTGTCCCAGTATACTGGGAACAAATTGAACCGACCAAGGGTGATTTTGATTTTTCAATCGTGGACGGAATTGTTAAACAAGCGAGGGAAGAGAAAGTTCGTCTAGTATTACTTTGGTTTGGACTTTGGAAGAATGGCACTTCCATGTACACTCCAGGATGGATTAAACGAGATTATAAAACGTATTTTCGGGCCTGTTACAGAGGAAGTATTCCTTCAAATACAATCTCCCCGTTGTGTGAAGCCGCTGTTACAGCGGATGCAGAAGCTTTCAGCAGCTTAATGAAACATTTAAAAGATATTGATGGTGAACAGAATACAGTAATTATGATGCAAGTCGAAAATGAAATTGGTTTTCTAAACAGCGCGAGAGACTTCTCTGCCTTGGCAGAAGCACTTTTTGGAAAAGTTGCTCCACAAGAGATTTGTGAGGCATCTGGTAGGGTTGGAACATGGAGTGAATTATTTGGTGAAGATGCTGATGAATATTTTATGGCATATCATTATGCCTGTGCAGTAGAAAAGATCGCGAAATCTGGAGCTGCAGAGTATGATTTGCCATTGTTTGTAAATGCCTGGTTAGAACAGTTTCCAAAACGGCCGGGTGCGTATCCAAGTGGAGGACCTATCGCCAAAGTAATGAAAATTTGGAGACTTGCTGCACCATCAATAGCTTTATACGCTCCTGACATTTACTTGCCCAACTTCGCTGAGGTTTGTGAGGAATATACAACAGATAAAAATCCTCTGTTTATACCTGAAGCACGAAGAGATCTTGTTTCTGCAACCAATGTTTTTTATGCAGTCGGCAAGCATAACGCAATTTGTTTTGCGCCCTTTGGAATCGAAGAGTTTCTCAAGGAGCCGACAAAATGGGCACATTCGATTGATCCTGCTCTGCTTCTGGCATTAAATATAGACAAGTCAGGCTTTACTCTGAATGGTACGGGTCCTTTTCTTGCAGAGAGCTATAAGTTATTAGGGAATATGTCAGGTACAATTTGTAAATATAGAGGCTCCGGTAAAATGACAGGCTTTTTGCAGAATCATGACCGGGGCACTATTTTATCCTTGGAGAAATATGATCTAAAAATTACTTATCAACGAGAGGAAGAAAACTACCCGATTTCTGGTGGGCTTGTCATTGAAGTTTCAGAAGATCAATTTATCTTGGCAGGGATAAGATTTACTGCAGAGTGGCTTCCAAAACGAGGAGAGAACTCAAAAGTTGATTATATTAGTATTGAAGAGGGGACATTCAATAATGATGAATGGATCATGAACAGAAGGCTTAATGGAGATGAGGGTAGCAGAATCTCGGTAGGAAATAAACCTTCAGCTTTAAAAATAGAATTGTATAAATATGAATAGAGGATAGTAAAGGTTGATATATTGTGTAGGGAAGCAGGCAGAGAAGCAGCGGCTCCATCATTTCAAAAAAGATACTACTTTTTTAATGTAAGCCAGATTTCTTTCCAGCACTAACTTGGTAGAATGGATGTACAAACACTATGAAGGACTTACCGATTTATACTATGTATCGGATGTATGTGTAAGGGGAATATTTTACGATTTTTAAGAAATTCCTAGAAATTCCTAGAGATTCCTAGAGATTCCTTTTTTTAAATCTGTTCATTGATAATGATGCCGTATGTATTTCTAATCGAGTTGTTTAAATATAACGCTTATCTATGAAATTGAGCTCAATCCTGAAAGCATGTAATCGATTGGTAAGTCGTTTGAACTTATTTGTGGTAACCCGCTAATACTATACTGGGGAGACCCTCCCCTGCACGGGATTTTTTTTAGAAACCCGTAAAGAGACACTCTATAAGTCCAAAAGGCGAAGTGAACCGTCTGCAGGTAGGGAGTCCGAGAGGCTAATAGTACCGAAGAACCTAAGGACAACATAACCTTGGGGAGGGAAGGAGCTCACATGTTCGCGCATTGGCTTTCGACCTAGCCAATGAGGAGCGGAAAGAAGCCGTAACCAATCGGCTGGCGGAACTTGTTATCGAACAGGATTACCATTTGAATACAGGTTTCCTGTCCACACCGTTTTTTCTCCACGTCCTGGCTGAATACGGATATCTGGATGTCGCTTACCGACTCCTGGAACAGGAGTCATGTCCGTCCTGGTTGTATGCCGTGACCAAAGGCGCAACAACCATTTGGGAAAGCTGGAATGGAGTATCGCCGGAGGGAGAGCTGGCTTATTCGCTGAATCACTACTCCTATGGGGCGGTATGCAATTTCCTTTTGCCGATGTGGCCGGTATTCGACCTGTCACAGAGCAGCCGGGAGATGAGCATTTTGTTATTAAGCCTTGGATCGGTGGTACATTAACGTATGCTTCTGCGACATATGAATCTCCCTATGGCCAAATCGAATCCAGTTGGGAAAAGACCGATGAAGGGGTGGACTATCGGATTGTTGTACCTGTCAACACAACAGCAACCGTCATGCTGGAAGGAAGTGAAGAGGACACGAAACGTTTGTTGGCGGACTTTGAAAGTGTATACTATAAAGATGGGCGTGTCATATTGGAAGTAGGCAGCGACTCTTATCACATTAAAGTCCAGCAATAGAAAAGATTCTGCAGTCCGGAAGCTTCGCTCTGGCGAGAACGCTTCCGGATTTCAGAATCTTGAGTTTAGAAAAATTATCGGTGTATCGTTTCGAATATGGAATTGATTTTCTCTGAGATAGCAAACTTACCGTTGTCAAACTTCCATGGCACAATGACGCCAATCATAGCAGCAATGAATGTATCCATTAACTCTTTGGCAGATTTCCGGGAATGAATCTCATTCCTTTTGGTCGATTGATTGTTAATTCAATAGAAGAGCCCATTGCCTCGAAATAAGTATAAAAGTGCTTCCCTCAAGCTCGAACTCCGCCATTAGAATATGATACATCAAATCAAGGCCGACTTTGGCGATGATCTTCGCATAATCCAGCGCATGTTTTTTTAGAGTTTGCCTGGGAGATCCAAACTTTCATCCATCACAATATTCTGTTTGATTTGAGAAGAAAACCAATATAACAATAAATCATTCTTGTTGCTGAAGTGATGATAGAATGAGCCGCGAGTTACGCTTAGCTGGCTATAAATGATATTGATGCTGACGTTTTCATAGCGGAAGCATACAGGGACATGGAACTGTTGCCCAATATTCCGGCCAAGGAAGCGATGTTAATGATGAAACCACCCACCGATCTGGACTTCAGAATCGATTCCACGGCAAACTTCATCCCCAGGAAGACGCACTTTAAGTCCACGGCCATCACTTTTTCAAATTCCGCTGTTGAATATTCATGTGCAGGTCTGTTGTCGGCAGCGATACCGGCGTTATTTACCAGTCCGTCCAACCGGCCATAAGTTTTAACGGCAAAGTCGACCAGTTCCTTTACCTCATCCTCTTTGCTTACATCCGTTTGAAAAAAGGATACTTCTCCGTCGTTCGCATCCAGTTCTTCAACAACCTTTAACCCTTTTTCAGCATGAATATCCGATACGACAACCTTCACGCCGTTCTCGGCGTAGCACAGTGCAATAGCCTTGCCAAGACCGTCCGCAGCTCCCGTTACAATGGCTACTTTACCTTTTACACTTGAAAAATCCGTCATGAGAGACTTCCTTTTAAGCCAAAACATACAGGTGTATGTTTTGGTCTAAATTTGAAATTATTTCTTGTCAACGCTGCACATTACTGGTTCAGAAAATGATATTTTTCCCTATAAAACTTAGGCGTGACTCCCGTTACCTTTTCGAAGACTTTGTTAGAATAGCTTTGTCGCTGAAGATCGTCATTTCGGCCGGAACGAGCGTCATACGGATGATAAAGGCATCGATCAGGATACCGAAGACCAGTGCGAAGCCGATTTGCTTGATCATCGCATCAGGTGCGAAGAGGGAAACATGATTACGCCTGAGGCAAGTACGACGCGGCTGGCGAGATCGTAGCCGTAAACGACGAAATCATTGCCATGGCGTCCATGGACGTAAGCCTCACGTGGAGCTGACCAGCGGTCTTCCTGTATCGAAACCAAGCAGGGAGTGCAGCCATCCCCAGGGATAGACAGCTATAGTCAGACCGAAGGTAGCCACTGAGAATAAAGCCAACGGTTGCTTTGATGGGAACGATGACCGAGTGGAAGACAAGCAGTAGGATGAGCAGCGACAGAATTACAATGATTCCGATATAAACAGGGAATGCATCGGAAAGCTTGGATGACATTTCAATATTGATAGCGGTGAAACCGGTCACGCCGAGCATGACATTATTCCCGGAAGCGAGGCTGGAAGACGGATCGTGAAGATCGTGCACCAGATCTCTTGTTGCGGTATCTGTCGGGCCTGTTTTATGGATCAGGCTGATAATGGCGATATCGCCGATTGCATTGACGCCCATAGTGATACCAGTATGAAGCAGTCTATTGAAGCCTTTGAAGATGACATCATAGCTTTGGGGCGTGTCGAAGTATCCAGGTTGGCCGAGACACCTGATAGAATGCTCAACTCCATTTTTAACAGTAATCGTATATCCCTAGCCGCGAAGGAAAATTTACTTAGCCAGCGTCCTGGATCTGTACAAGAAGCAAATTGCAGGCTGAAGTCTCAATGTTCGGATGACCACGGTCTTGGTGCTGGATGCACTCAAACAAGCGTAGGCAGCCAAGAAACCGGGTAAGGGTCTGCTACACCATTCTGACCGTGGGTCCAAAATGAAAGCCAGTATGAGCCGAAAAGGAAATTGATACTACAAAGCCTGCATGGAATCCTTTCACCAGCATTCTCAAGCGTGAATTAATCTACTATAAACCCAGATTTAAGACCAAGCAGGAAGCCAAAGATAAATTCTAATAGGCTAGATTATGGAGATCTTGTATTAGTGCTATACGTTATACAAGCTTATGTTTGTAAACTCTATTAACCATTTCTGAAGATACAAACATGATGCTAAAAAGTAGAAGCAAAATAATGGATATCAACGCGTCGGCTAATGTATACCGTTACAATCAATATCTTTTGTAAAATAGAATATATGCTGCACTAGATCCATAATGTTTTCGTTTTTATGAATACCATATCGCACGTGGGTCAGCTGTAAAACAAGCAGGAATCCGGTAACTTAAGGATTCCTCCTTCTCGGGGGGGACCGCGTATTCGTCTTCAGTTGCATGAAGACGATCCGGGTCAATTTTCATGCAGAAAGAACGAGTGCTTTTTTGTGCTTGTTGGGAGGACTTCGTCATACTTTTCCGGTTGAAGGCGGCGTACTCCGTTTAATGCTTGCAAACGGAGTCGCCAACCTGCACCAGAGCATTCAGAATGCCGGCTCGTATTGTGAAACGGCTTGACACATCAATTAGTAAAAGGGGGAATATAAAATGAAGAGTTTCAACAGTGATTTTATGTTAGGTGCTGCTACTTCTGCTCACCAAGTAGAAGGGGATAATATCCATAATGATTTTTGGGTGATATGACGGGATCGACGTATAAGGAGCCCTCTCTTCAAACTGCAGATCACTTTAACTGATATCGCAAGGACATCAAATTGTTGGCAGGTGCAGGACTGAATGCATATCGTTTTACAATTGAATGGGCAAGAATTGAACAATCAAAGGGCAATTTGATCAGAAGGAAATTGAACATTACCGGGATGTCTTAAATTGCTGTCATGAAAATAGTGTAACACCGATTGTAACGCTGCATCACTTTTCGTCACCAAAATGGCTCATCTCCGAGGGTGGCTGGGAAAGTATATCGACAATTGATTTCTTCCGGGAATACATTCATTATGTGGTTTCCGAACTGGGTGATTTGATCCCTTATATTTGTACAATCAATGAAGCCAATATGGGAGTCCAAATCAAGAGAATTATGGAATACTTCATGAGTCAAAAGAACAGCAAGAACAACCCAGAGTATGGTGATGTTCAGGTGGGAATAAGGATGGATATGAGCGTTATGGAGAACTACTACCGTTCCGTCGGGGAAATTGTATTATCTATCAGCGTTGAAGGTTTGCCTGAAGCAAAACTTTCTATTAAATGGCGCCTTACCGTATCCCAAGAAATAGAATGCTCTAATTGCTTTACCGCAAAGAATAAGTCATTCCTCGGAATGGCTTATTCTTCGTCTCCCTCCCTGGGCTCTGCAAGCTCTGGGAAAAGAGCGGGGAGCATCAACTCACTTACGGCACCGTTATCGTTATAAAATCTCCAATTGGCCTTTCCTTCGTATAATAAGGAAAGACGTTGCACGGTGTTTCGGATACCAATATGCTCGCCGTCTCTGCCGGCAATAATTTTACCCTGATTTAATAGCTCCAGTTGGTTTATCGGGTAGCCGTTTCCTGTATCGGAAATGATGATTTTGGCAAACGGATAGAAGTCGATTTCGAATGAGTCCACATTCACCGCTATATGAATGCACTTACTAAATTGCACAGCATACTTGATTGAATTTTCTACAAAGTTTTGAATAAGCATAGGGGGAACAAGCATATCTGCTATCATTTTGTTGATGTCAACTGAATAGGTGAATTTATCCATGTAACGAATGGATTGAATCTGAAGATATGTATCCACGTGTTTAATTTCTTCATGAAGCGGGACAAAGTCGTTATCTACTTTGATCATGTACCGATAGAAATCAACGGAATGAACAATAAGCTGTTTGGCCGTCTGTGGATCTTTGTTCTCAAGCAAATTGTAAACCATATTCAGTGAATTAATAATAAAATGCGGCTGTATTTGCATTTGGAGACTTCGAAGGAGGGACTTCTGAACCTTGATTTCCTCTTCGTATACGCTTATTTTTAAGTGCTGGACTTCATCCATCATCTGATTAAAGGTTTGATTTACAATAGCAATCTCATTTGATACCCGGTAAGGTGAGATCCGGTACTGCAGGTCTCCGCGTTGAATATGTCTCATCGCTTTGTTCAGCTTTTGGAGCGGTTGAACCACAGTCAATCTTACTAGGAAGAACAGGACCGGAAGCAGCGCTGCTACAATTATCGAAATCGCTAGCGTATACTTTTGCATAAAAGGAAGTGCTTTCAAAATGGTGTCTTTAGGTATAACTTCCACGAACGAGATTGGTGCCGAAGAAGAAGGGGCTGTAATAATTAGGTTGTTCTTAGGGATATCAGAAATTGCACGTTGTAAGTCCTTATTCGGTATAAGGTATAAGGTGAAATTCGGATTATTTTTTGAATAATAGTTTAAAGATCTGTCTAGATTAACGTAAACTCCGGTTAGCACGCCATTGTCACCTTTGCTAAAGTGAATCATACTAGAATGATTATAGATCTTTATGAATTTCCAGTCCGTTTTTAATGATAAGTCACTTTTCTGCACAGATTCTGCAACTTGCATAACGTAGGATTTAACGGCGCTCCGCTCTTCCGATTTCTGGCTTGTCTGGCTGGTGCTAGCTGATAAATAAGCATTGTCGGTATAGACAAAAAGAGTGTCGACTATATTAGTGCCATAAAGAATTTGCTTAGAAAGATTCAAGGAAATCCTTTGCTTGGCTAATTCAGATTCGGATTCGTCGTTGCTTAACGTGAGTAGAAGATCACTTTGGAACCAGGCAGTATTGACAGCAAAGGTTACCGCATTATTAAGCTCGTTGTCTATTTGAATCCAATAGGACTGTAGCATATTCTGGTGGGTGTTCTCGACCTGCTTAACCAGCGTAGAACGGGATTGATAGTTGGTGTAGATAAACATTGCAATCACTGGAAGTAAAATAGCGAAAATAGCTAATAACTTAAAGAATATTGAGTTGTAAAATCCTTTGTGTCGAAGTCGTTTCATAACCAAGCTCCATAATGTGAAATTTAACCCGAATGGGCTATTACAATTATACTCTTAGAGGAATGGATGTCAAAACGGCAGCAGGAGGGTACCGAACATGAATGTGTTAATCGTAGATGACGAATTAAGTGCGATTGAAGCTGTGAGAAACGGAATTCATTGGGACAAGGTAGGGGTCCAGAATATTTATGTAGCTGCCAGTTTACAAGAAGCGATTCATAGATTCAGTGAATGTCCAATTGACATTTTACTTAGCGATATTGAAATGCCAATGGGTTCAGGGTTGGAACTGTTGAAATGGGTTAACGAGCACCACCCGCATGTAAAATGCGTTTTTATGACATGCCATGCTGATTTTCAGTTTTTGCAAAATGCCCTGCAATTGGGCAGTGTTGATTATATTCTGAAGCCGTTGGACTTCCCTAAAGTGGAGGTCGTTCTTGAAAATACAATGGAGAAAATCCGAATGGAGAGAATTTTAAAAGAGAATAGCAACTCTTGGATTCAAAACAAGAAATCAGTAATTAAACAGTTTTGGAAAGATTTTTTTCTTGGTGATATTGCACCCAATAAAGATAGCTTGACGAATTACTTGCGGCAGAAACGACTTGGTATTGATCTCGAGAATTCCTATCTTCCCATCTTAATTGTTACCAAGAAATGGACTGAACAAGTTACGAAAGAAGATCAGAAGTTACTGCAGTATGCATTGAGAAACATAACGGAGGAATTTCTCGTTATTCCGGAAACTGAAAAAGAGGTCATTCCTTTTTCTGATACATCAATTCTGGTTATGCTGAATATGGAAGCGGGTATAGAGGAACAGTATCTATTTAAAAAGATTGACGCATCTTGCCGCCAATTGACTGATATGGTAAAATGGCATATTAAGGAAATCATCTGTTGTTATATAGGAGGAAAAAACAATATTTACGAAATGCCGGCTATTATTGAGTCACTGCAAGAGATGGATTTTAACAATGTGATTCATGAGTCGGATATATTTTTTCTATATCAAGAACGTAACCAAAAAGGCTTTATACTTACCGATACACTTATCAATCGATGGAGAGATTGGATGCTACAAGGCAGATATGTCCAGATTTTGAATGAAATAAGGGAACAATTATTATCTCATGGTCAGAGGATCACACGTGATTTTCTTAAAAAATTTACGATGGAATTTTACTTTTTGATTTTTGAATTTGCCAGAGGCCGCCATATTTTTGTGAATGAACTGTTTGGTGATGAGCTATCAAACCAAATACTAGGGGAAGCTTCAGAGTCGTTGGCAGCCCTTCTTCATTGGGTGACTTACGCCATGGATCGTATGCAGAACTTTGATAAGATGAACACAAACTGCGTTAATCCAGTCGATAGAACGAAGGATTATATTCATCTTCATTTATCGGAGGAGCTTTCGATGGAGCATATTGCTAACAATGTTCATCTGAATGCAGATTACTTAACAAGAATATTCAAAAAAGAAGTTGGCTTATCCATCAGTAAATACATGATTAATAAAAAAATGGAAGTAGCCAAAGAACTTCTCATTCATACGGACAAAAGTATTGGTGAAATTGCCATGCTGGTCGGTTATTATAATTATTCGAGTTTCAATCGCATCTTTACCAAAGAGACTGGAATGTCTCCCCAGAAGTTCAAAATTAGCAACGTCACACAGTAATTGGTCGGAATTCGGAATCTATTAAGTCGGATCATGTATAACGTTAACTGCCACCTGTTTTCTATAATAAAGAGAAGACAGGCAAGAGATTATTCACTATAAGGGGGAACTTAAATGAAAAAGAAAATCACACCAGCGTTATTGGCTGCCTTACTGGCGGTATCTTTAGTTGGGTGCAGTAACAACAAGAGTAGCGGTAACAGCAACAATGGGACAAATCCGGCTCCAAATAATGTAAGCGCTTCAAACGAAAGTGATAGTGAATTATCCGGAAAAATTGATTTTAATGAAGAGCCTTATACGATCAAAGTTAACTATGCGGTTCTGGGGCAAGAGCAACCAGACCTCCCGAAAATTGAAGAAAAGTTAAATGAGGTTACCTTAAAAGAAATTAATGCGAAAGTCGATCTCGAAGGCGTTAGCTTATACAACATGGCGAATACTTATGCCCTCAAAGCTTCAAGCGGAGAGAAAGTAGATCTTTTGATGCTCATGCCGGGAAACAGATATCTTGCTCCTTTTGCTAACAATAAAATGATTCGTCCGATTGACGAAGAGCTTGAGAAGTGGGGGCCAGCGCTGAAAGAAACACTTGGCAACCTACTTGGTGCCGGCCAATTTGGTGGGAAACAATTTGCTATTCCTCAAAAAGTGGAACAAAAAAATACATTTGGCTTCAATATGAATAAAAGCATCATGGATAAGTACAACATCGATATTACCTCGATCAAATCGGTCGCTGACATGGACCCGATTTTTGCGAAAATTAATGAAGGCGAACCCGACATGACCATGATTGCGCCAGAAGTAAGCTCATCCAATATTGCGAGTAGCTTAGTTTATTTCGATGGATTCGGCAATCAATATGGAGGGCTTATGGATGACAGTGGTATGAAAGTCATAAATGAGTACGAGTCGGAGCAATGGATTAATGTGGTGAAAAAAGTTCGGGAATGGTACCTGAAAGGGTACATTTCCAAGGACGTAAGCACCTCACAAGACGATGGCAGCACTTTGTTGTACAATGGAAAGGTTTTTGCAACGTCGGCTAGTTCTGTGGGATTTAATGGAGGCAGTTTAAAACCAATCGAGCAAAAAACTGTAGCTTTGCATCCGCCTGTTCTTACTACCACTGACTCACAGCTGTTCCTTTGGGCAGTAGCATCGTCCAGTAAACGACCAGATAAAGCGATACAACTTCTTAACTTGCTGAATTCCAGCGCAGAGCTATCCACGTTGTTACAATTTGGCATAGAAGGTGAACATTACGAGCTTAACGCAGATGGGACCGTGGACGAAACCAAAAATGCGAATTACAATCAGAACAACTGGTTGATGTTCGGCGATTATGATAAAAAACCGCTTAGTGCAGCATTTGTAGAATCGAGTGGATTTAGCCCTGAAGATTATAAGATAAAACTGAAAGAATGGAATGACAATACGGTGAAGTCTCCAGCTTATGGTTTTCTATTCGATCCAACGCCGGTGAAAACGGAAATCGCGGCATTGGATGCGGTTTCCGAACAATATTCGAAGGTGATCGGCAATGGTTCTGTAGATCCGGATAAGTTGATAAAGAAATTTAACGAGAGTCTTTATTCTGCAGGCCTGCAAAAAGTTATTGACGAAAAACAGCAACAATTAGATGCTTGGCTCGCAGCAAACGGTAAGTAAACTTTTTCTATTGTCATAGAATCTGGTGTAATAAGAACTGGAGCTATCTTTCTGTAGTGTTTTTACAGGCGGACAGCTCTTTTTTTATTTCCAGACATGAAGAAATCATCAAGTCGGAAAAGGATATCTTTTGCGTCGTCATATGTATAACGTCAGGTTTCATTCCCTGTGTAAGATAGGATAGGGAAGTCCAGTAGGAGATCAAATACTTCACAGAATGCACAAATTGGGAGGCGGAATGAGTGAAAGTAACAACAGATGTGAATTTGCCCAACGCACGTAAAAAAAAGATAAATTGGAAGTCCTATATTCCTTTGTATCTGATGGCTTTGCCGGCGTTAATTTACCTGTTCATCAACAATTATTTGCCTTTGTACGGAATGCAAATCGCGTTTCGGGATCTTGATTTTTCCGGTAGCATTTTCGAGGGTAAGTTCGTATGGTTTGACAACTTTAAGTTCCTCTTCACAACCGACGATGCTTGGATGATGACAAGGAATACGGTTCTGTATAATCTTTTATTTATTGTGGTAGGCACAGTCGTTGCCATTGTGGTGTCGATTCTCTTTAATGAGATCATTAATAAAAAGTTTGCCAAGGCTTATCAATCTGCCATATTGATTCCTTATTTTATTTCAATGGTCGTCGTCAGTTATTTAGGCTTTGCATTTCTCAGCAGTGAAACCGGGTTCATCAATAACTCCATCTTGAAACCATTAGGAATTGATCTGGTGTCTTGGTATTCCGAGCCTAAATACTGGCCCTATATTCTCCTGTTCGTAAATATATGGAAGGCAATAGGATACAACTTACTGTTTTATACAGCGAGAATTCTCACCATCAGCTCGGATTATTATGAGGCTGCCAAGATGGACGGAGCAACGAAACTTCAACAAATTATGAATATTACCTTACCACTTCTCAAGCCAGTTATTATCTTGATGACTGTCTTGGCCATCGGAAGAATATTCTATTCCGATTTCGGATTATTTTATCAGGTTCCGATGAATTCGGGTGCACTGTATGACAGCACAACAACAATTGATACTTATTCATTCCGGGCGCTTATGAAGCTCGGTGATATCACGATGTCAACAGCAACAGGCGTATACCAGTCAGTAGTCGGTTTCATTCTGGTTGTGGCCTCAAATATTGTTCTTCGCAAATATAGCAAGGAAGATTCCCTATTCTGAGATGGAGTGATCAATATGATAGATATTAAAGAAAAAAAATGGTCTATAACTGGACATGTCGTAATGATTATCCTGTCCATTATGGCAGTAGCACCTTTTATTCTGTTGTTAATGTCCTCGATCACCGATGAAACAACTGCACTTAGAAACGGTTATAGCTTCTTTCCAGAGAAATTCTCGCTGGAAGCTTACAAATATATCGCCGGGCAATGGGAAGTAATCGGGAAAGCCTATCTGGTGTCAATATTCGTTACCGTAGTCGGTACCGTATCCGGTGTCTTTATAACCTCAATGCTTGCGTATACGCTTAGTAAGCCGGATCTACCGGGACGCAAGGTGCTAATGTTCCTGTTGATCTTCACGATGTTGTTTAATGGAGGTTTGACAGCCACTTATATTGTATATACACAAATATTCCATATTAAGGATACTGTATTGGGCTTGATGCTTCCTAATCTATTAATGAATGCGTATTTTGTAGTCATGTTTAAAAATTACTTTGAGTACACTCTGCCTGCAGCACTTGTGGAATCCGGGAGAATCGATGGTGCCACTGAATTTAAAATATTCTACAAGATCGCGATTCCCTTGTCCATGCCGATGTTCTTCACTGTCGGTATGACAGTTGCTTTAACATATTGGAACGATTGGATGAACGGGATGTACTTTCTCTCAACGAACAGCAAAATTCAAAGTGTGCAAACGATATTAAATAATATTAACGAGAATATTAAATTTCTACAGCAGAACAATGTAGGCACAGCGGTAACGACAGCAGATTTGCCATCAGTTACCATACGTATGGCTATTGCCGTTGTTGGTGTCTTACCGATGCTCATGTTGTTCCCGATCTTCCAGAAATGGTTCGTTAAAGGGGCTACGGCCGGAGCAGTCAAAGAGTAAAATTGAAAGATTTACATTTGGAGGATTCATATGAGCAAAAGCATAGTAGTACTTTAAAACAAAAAATTGATAATTCTAGGGAGTGTGTATAAAACATGTACGTTTGCAATCCGATTAACATGGAATACAAATATCAGTTTATCGAACAAAGAGGAAAGATGATTACTTATAGGGAAGCCGCAGATCCTTCTATGATTCTATTTCATGGGAAATACTTTCTGTTTCCCTCAATGACAGCGGGATTTCTTGCAAGCGATAACCTGCATGACTGGAAATTCTACCCTTTGCGGGGTTTGCCAATTCATGATTATGCTCCGGATGTGAGGGTTATAGGGGAATATATGTATTTTTCTGCATCAAATCAATCGAAGAATTGCTCTTTTTACAGAACAAAAGATCCGATTCGCGGTGAGTTTGAGGAAATAGAAGGGACATTTCCATTCTGGGATCCAAATCTATTTGTAGATGATGATGGAAGGGTTTATTTTTACTGGGGATGTTCCAGTCAAACGCCTATCTATGGGGTCGAGCTCGATCCAAGGGATATGAAACCCAAAGGGGAGCCGCTAGAACTAATCTATAGCAATAATACGGTTATTGGTTATGAGAGAAAAGGCGAAAATCATATCGCAAGAACACTTGAGCAAATTGAGGAGATAGTGCAAGGCTATGCAAATGGAAATCCAGGTAGTACAGATGAGCATCTGAATATGATTAGACAGGCGGTAGGGAATGATCCATACATTGAAGGCGCATGGATGGATAAGCATAACGGAAAATACTATCTTCAATATTCTTGCCCTGGGGCGGAGTATAACGTTTATTCGGATGGGGTCTACGTATCCAATAAACCATTAGGACCGTTTACGCTGGCGAATAATAATCCTTTCTCCTACAAGCCGGGGGGGTTCATTCCAGGTGCTGGGCACGGATCGACAATGGAAGATAAATACGGGAATCTTTGGCATTCTTCAACCATGAGAATCAGCGTCAATTATATTTTTGAAAGAAGATTGGGGTTATGGCCTGCAGGTTTCGATAAGGACGGGGAATTATTCTGTAATCAGCGATTTGGAGACTGGCCCTTCAGGATCGAACAGGCACAGATGAATCCATGGGAGAATCCGGAATGGATGCTGTTGTCTTACAATAAACCCGCTAAGGCATCATCCTTTATGGAAGGAAAAGAAGCTTCGAAAGCGATGGATGAGGATGCTCAAACATGGTGGCAAGCAGCTTCTAGTGCTTCCGGAGAATGGCTTGAAGTAGATTTGAAGTATTCATGCGACGTACATGCCGTACAAATCAATTTTGCCGACGATCAGTTAAATCTTTCGCTTCCAGAGGGAGCCGCTATGACAGAGGGACGATTCATCGACGAAAGTCAGCACTATACCAGATGGATTCTCGAAGGATCTGTAGACGGAAAAGACTATTTTGTAATTGAGGATAAGTCGGATACAAATACTGATTTGTCACATGATCTCATAGTGAATGAAGGCGGAATAAAGGCAAGGTATCTCCGGTGCATTGTAAAGGAGCTTCCTTTTAACCAACAGGCATGTATTTCGGGTTTTCGCGTGTTCGGGATTGGTGTTGGAGCACTCCCTGATAAAACAAGCGGAATCCAACTCGAACTTTTAGGTGACATTGATCTTTCGGTTTCCTGGAAGAGTGTTGAAACGGTCGGTTACAACGTGCTCTGGGGATTTACTCCGGATAAGCTGTATCATAGTCACATGATATTCGGAAGAAATCAGATGGTAATTAAGGCATTGATCAAAGGTCAGCCGCTATATGTCCGGGTGGATGCTTTTAATGAGATCGGGATAACCGAAGGCGAAGTTTACGAGGCGATTTAGTAATTACGCATGACCTTGGAAGAGAAAGTAAGCTTATGTTCTGGCATAGGCGCATGACGGGCCGCATGGCTTAAGAAAACAAAAGGGTGCTCAAGACCATATGGGGCTGATCCAAAGTGTGTCGGCAACCTGTTTCCGACCGCAGCAGGACTTGCTAGCTCATGGAACAGGGGGCTATTCAAACTAGTTGGTAATGCACTTGACGAGGGGTGTCAGGCAGAAGAAATACAAATTTTTCCTGGAACCGGTACGAATATTAAAAGATCACCGAAATGCAGAAGAAACTTTGAATACTTTTCTGAAGATCCGTACTTGTCTTCTGAACTAAAAGCCATTTATTAAATATAGAAAAGAGGGAACGTTTTGAGGAAGTTTAACAGTGATTTTTTGATGGGTGCTGCCACATCTGCCCATCAAGTAGAAGGTAATAATACAAATAGCGACTTTTGGGTATTGGAGAATATACCCGGATCCACATTTAAAGAGTCATCTATGGATGCAATGGAGCATTATTCTAAATTCAAAGAGGATTTAAAACTTTTAATAGATGCAGGTCTAGATGCTTATCGATTTACAATTGAATGGGCTAGAATTGAACCGTCGCTAGGTAACTATAATCAACAGGAGATTGAGCATTATCGGGAGGTTTTGAATTTTTGTCATGAGCAGGAAATTACCCCTATTGTAACACTGCATCATTTTTCATCACCTAAATGGCTGATTACAGAGGGTGGATGGGAAAGCGAAACGACTATTGAACATTTTGGACGATATTGTAAATTTGTAGTTTCAGAATTAGGGGATTTGATTCCGTATATTTGCACAATTAATGAAGCTAATATGGGAATCCAGATTAAAAGAGTCATGGAAGATATGATGAGCAATATGGCTGGTGAGTCTAAGCAAGAAAGTGGAGAAGTTCAGGTTGGGCTCAATATGGATATGAAAAAGAGAATGGAAGAGTATTACAAAGCAGCAGCAGAAGCCTTTGGAACAGATGCACAGAATGTGCATACCTTTTTGGCGCCCCGTACTGAAAATGGCGATTTGATTATTATGAAATGCCACGAAAAAGCAAGAGAGGTGATTAAATCGGTCAATCCTGCCATTCAAGTGGGTGTCACGCTTTCTTTGTATGATTATCAAACTTTGCCGGGTGGCGAGGAGTATGTAAGAGCGTTACAGGATGACGATTTTCTTCATTATCTCCCCTATATCCAAGATGATGATTTCCTTGGTGTTCAAAACTATACTCGAAAAGTCTATGGACCTAACGGGCCGGTAAAGTTGGAGGGGGATGCCAGATTAACTAAAATGGGATATGAATATTACCCGGAAGCATTATCGGGAGTTCTGCGCTATGTGTCAAAGTATTGGCATAAACCAATCATCGTCACAGAAAATGGGCTATCAACTACCGATGACAAAGAAAGAGTAGAGTTTATCGAAAGAGCCTTATCGGGTGTTCTCCAGTGTGTGGAAGAAGGAATCCCTGTAGTTGGATATACCCATTGGTCATTACTCGATAATTTTGAATGGCAGTTGGGGTATGCTCAGACATTTGGTTTAATTTCTGTTGACCGTACAACACAAACAAGATATCCAAAGGAAAGTCTGACGACGTTAGGTAACATTAAGAAGTTTGGAATTCAGTAATAGGAAATGGAGATGCTAACATACCATCGTTTATTCTAAGATTGAAAACCCGAACTATACGGTCTACAAAAATCAAAATGGACCATTAATTTGGGTGAAAGTGTTTCTTTTATAGAAGTGTTGAGAGACTTCCCCACGGTATTCCGGTTAATATCTCTAGTGATCCACGGAATGGAGTAATAGAGGGAGAGCAGGAGTATAAGACCAATACCAGCGCTTTTTTTAGTATTTAATGATTGCCTGTAAATATGACTTTTTTTCTGTTAATCCTACCATATTTTAAATGGTGATAAAAATTATAATCTATTTAATTGAACGTTTACTCAAAGACTTTACTGTTAAAGGATAACTAATTTTTGAAACTGGGAAATAAACTACAAGGTAAAGGGAGAAGTTATTTCATATGAACAGAGACATAAAAGAAGTGATATCCAAAATGACATTGGAAGAGAAAGCAAGCTTATGCTCAGGAATAAGTGCCTGGAATACCATAGCCTTGCCTGAACATGGAATCTCATCTATCATGTTGACGGATGGACCGCATGGTCTGAGAAAGCAGACGGGTGCCGAAGATCACATGGGACTCAATAACAGTGCACCTGCAACCTGCTTTCCAACTGCAGCAGGACTTGCCAGCTCCTGGAATAGAGAACTTATTGAAAAAGTTGGGACAGCACTTGGTGAAGAGTGTCAAGCTGAAGGAGTATCGATTCTTCTTGGACCAGGTACCAATATAAAGAGATCACCACTTTGTGGAAGAAACTTTGAGTACTTTTCAGAAGATCCTTATCTTTCTTCTGAACTTACAACTAAGCATATTCAGGGAGTTCAAAGTCAGGGGGTAGGGACTTCTCTGAAACACTTTGCCGCAAATAACCAGGAAACTAAAAGATTTAATATTGACGCTATTATTGACGAGCGGACTTTGAGAGAAATATATCTGGCAAGCTTTGAAGGGGCTATTATTGAAGCACAGCCTTGGACGGTAATGGCTGCCTACAACAAAATTAATGGCCAATTTTGTTCAGAGAACAGGAATTTATTAACGGAGGTACTTAGAGATGAATGGGGTTTTAAAGGCTTCGTTGTTTCTGACTGGGGTGCTGTAAGTGAAAGGGATGCAGCATTGTCAGCAGGAATGGATTTTGAGATGCCTACAAGCAACGGAGTAGGGACTAAGAAGATTATTGATTCTGTTAGCAGCGGTTCACTGTCTGTTGAAACACTGGATACTGCAGTGGAAAGGATCTTGGAAATCACTTTTAAAGCGTTAGATAGCAAGAAAGAAACTGCAACCTATGATAGAAATGCTCACCATGAACTAGCCAGAGAAGTCGCAGCGGAGAGTATGGTGCTCCTGAAAAATGAAGATCAAATTCTTCCACTTGGAAAGAAGGGGGAAATTGCCGTAATTGGCGCTTTCGCTAAAAAACCAAGATATCAAGGAGCAGGAAGTTCCCGGGTTAACCCAACAAAATTGGATATTCCGTATGATGAAATTAAAAGCACTTGTACAGATGCTCAAGTAGTCTATGCGGAAGGTTACTCCCTGAATAGTGATGAAATCAACGATGAAATCATAGCTGAAGCAACAAAGGCTGCAAGTGAAGCGGAAGTGGCAATTGTGTTTGTCGGATTGCCTGAAAAGTACGATGCAGAAGGAGTCGACAGAAAGCACTTAAGGCTTCCTGGAAATCAAGATGCATTAATTGAAGCTGTAGCCGAAGCGCAGCGAAATACCATTATCATTCTGTTAAACGGATCAGCAGTAGAAATGCCATGGGTAAATAAGGTAAAGGGCATCATAGAAGCCTATCTGGGCGGGCAAGGTATGGCCGGTGCAGTTGCAGATCTTTTGTTTGGTGACAGAAACCCATCCGGGAAACTTGCTGAAACATTCCCTGAAAAACTAAGCCATTCTCCATCTTATATTAATTTTCCGGGTGAAAGAGATAAAGTGGAGTATAGAGAAGGCTTATTTGTCGGATATAGATATTACGATAAAGTGGAAATGGAACCGCTTTTTCCATTTGGACATGGACTTTCCTATACTACCTTTGAGTATTCAGATATCCGTCTAAATAAAAAGGAGATTAACGATACAGAAGAAGTAACAGTAACCGCAAAAGTGAAAAATACAGGCAATCGATCAGGTAAAGAAGTGGTTCAGCTTTATGTGAAAGATGTAGTTAGCAGTGTCATTAGACCTGTTAAGGAATTGAAAGGCTTCGAAAAGGTTGCTCTGGAACCAGGCGAAGAGAAGGTAGTCACTTTTAAATTAGGAAAAAGAGCATTTGCTTATTATCATGTTGAATTAAAAGATTGGGTTGTGGAAAGCGGCGAATTTGAGATTCTTATGGGCAAGTCGTCCATGGATATTGAACTAAGTGAGACGGTTTACGTACATTCAACCGTTAAAATAAATAAAAAATATACGTTAGATTCGACACTCGGCGATATAGGTGCAGAACTAGCGGGAAAACAACTTGTTTCAAAGATCATAGAAGGTATGGGGTTTGGAGGTTCAGATTCTGACGCTCCATTCGGAATGGATTTGGAGTCACTGTTACACAGCCTAAAACTAAGGATCGTGGAAGCTCATGGTGGATTTCCAAGGGAAAAACTGGAGGAACTTCTAGAAACCTTGAATAGCAATTAAACAATGAGGACGTATGTGTGAGCACTCCTGTACCGGATTAAGGGATGATGAGAGAAATCCTCTGGATACTGTTCGGGTATAGCGGAGCTATGCAAAAGAAGGCGCCAAGGTTGTGGTTGCGGACCTGAATGGGGATGCCATCACTGAGGTAGTGTATTGGATCAATCTGGCCGGAGGCACAGCCGTAGGTGTAAAGGAGGCGCTGCCTATACGTCTGCCAAGCATGGCATGGTAGGCCTGACCAAGAATGTCGGTTATATGTACGCCAAGTCCGGAATCCGCTGTAATGCCATTGCGCCCGGCGGCGTGCGTACCCCAATAGCCCATTCTTTGGGGAATATCGATATGAACGGTATGCAAACGTTCAGGGAATGTGCCGGAACTCAGCGGTCCGAGCCGGTTGAGCCTATTTAAATCGCGACTGTTGCCCTTTTCCTTGCTTCAGAGGATTCCAGTTTTGTTAATGCAGCTATGATTGCAGCTGATGGAGGCTGGACAGCTTATTAATATCTGATTTGGTTGTGACGATCATAATGAAGCAGCATGCCTATATAGGCGGCTGCTTTTTTCTTTGTATTTGCGCGCAGACAAGCAGTAAATCAGTTATTTTTTCGCGAAGGACACTATTGTGTATTCAATGTTACATAGATGCAATACCGATTAAGAAAGCGTTTGCTAAAATCAGCATATAGCGAATAAAGGAGTGGAAGTTCATATGCTGTCAACTGAGAAAGTTACTAATGTAAATGCTGTCGGAGGAGACCTGGATCGAAAACTAAAGTTTGGTGAAAAATTCTCGGCTACCGTCCTTGACGGTACTGCAACATTTCACCTGCAAGTAGTTCAATTATTCTTACTGTTTTTCTATACGGACATCATGAAAATTAGTCCGGCTTATGTAGCAGGAATGTTTTTGGGTACCCGTATTCTTGATGCAGTCTTGACACCGGTATTCGGAATTTTTATTGATAAAGTGACAACGCCTTGGGGGAAGTACAAGCCATGGGTAATAGCGATTGGTATTGGAACAGGTATTATGGGTTGGTTAACCTATACCGTTCCGGATATAAGTTTTGATGGAAAAGTAGTATATGCCACCATTACTTATGTACTTTATAGTATATTCCTGTCAGTTACTTCAGCGCCTACAACTGCACTTAAACCTGCTATGACAAAAAGTATTGATGACAGATTATCCATGGGGCAAATCGGATATTTTGTCGTTATTATTGCAGCATTGCTGTCGCAAATAGCGGTCCAGCCTCTTTATAAAGCTTTAGGGGGCGGAAATGATGCCAGGGGTTTTTCGCTGATTATGGGAGGCTTCGCTGTTGTAAGCGTATTAATAGCCATGTATCAGCAGATTTCGATTAAAGAAAGATATGTTGTCAAGCCGGTCAAAAAAGAAAAAGGTCCCTCATTAAAAGAAATGTTTGTGTCTGTCTTTACTAACAAAACGGCTGTTATTGTATATCTGTTTGTTTTTGGCGTGAATTTAACTAACGGTATTCGATCGGGAGCAAGTATTTATTATTTTAAATATTATTTTCATAATGAAAGCTTATTAGCTATTGTCGGACTGGTCAGTCTGCTTCCGACAATGCTTGGTGTAACGCTGAGTTCAAAATTCACGAAACGTGTAGGAATCAGAAATAATCTGGTTATTTCCGGCGTTGTAGGTGTCATTGGAACGGCTGCTGCTATCGCACTTCCCCCTTCATCTATCGGAGTGATTATGTATATGGTTTTAGCCGCTGTAATCGCTTTCTTTGCAGGAATCTCAAGTCCGGCCCAGGGTACAATGATGCCTGCTGCAATGGATTATACAGAATGGAAGACCAAAAAGAACGTAAACGGATTTATGGCTTCATTTCAGGGTTTTTTACAAACCTTTGCAACCGCTATATCGGGTGCTATAACTGCCGGAATGCTGGCTGTGATCGGATATCAAAGCGGAGTTGAACAAACCAGCGGAACATTGCTTGGCCTTAAGATACTAATGAGTGTTGTGCCGGCCGTTGCTATGCTGTTTACATTATCCGTGTATTGGTTTGATCTTACTGAGGATAAGCAAGCTCAAATTACTAAGGAACTCGAAGAGCGAAGAAATAAGCAAGACGAAGATGTCAAGGAATAGAAAATTATACCAGTGATTACACAGATGTTGCTGGCCATTACACGGCTCATTTTCCACATCAGGGTGCCCCATTCTCAAGAGAGGCTTCTTGTATGTTCCGCAAAGATGGGAAGTTCTATTTGATTACCTCAGGTACTACCGATTATTTCCCTAACCCGAGTAAGGTTGCCACAGCAGACTTGATTCATGGACCGTGGAATGTACTTGGCAACCCGTGTATAGACGACAGCAATAATGATAGCTTTAATTGTCAGTTCAGCAGTGTGTTCAAAGTTCCAGGCAAGGAGTTATATATGGCCTTAGGGGATCGGTGGATGGTACAACCATGGAGGTTGCAGCCACGGGTAAAACGAATACTGCTCTTGCAACTAATGTGTGGCTGCCGATCAAATTCAATGAGGATATGCCTGTTTGAATGGAAAGAAGAATGGAGTCCTGCGGAATATCCGGATGAAGTACAAGTGGATCTCATGCAAGAAATGATCAAGAACATGAGGGGAGCTGCGGCCTCCTTTATGAGACGTAACGAGGAGCCGAAATAAGATAATAATAGAAAGAAGGGATATATTATGTACTTAAAAGATGGTGTGAAGTTGTCGGATTTGATCAGCAAGGCGAAATTATGCAAGGATGATGTGTATTACAAAACCGATGAAGGCGATGTGCTTAATTTGAAGTCACTTCTAACTCAATTGTTACTGCAATCTATAGCAAATAGCGACTCTTCTCTCTACGCCGGAGGCCAAATTGTGTGTAGCAACGAGGAAGAATCTGTCCACTTCTCTGAATACGCAAAGAACGAATAGGGTTGGCATTACAACGTCCTAGCAGGGAGAATGTGCTATAGCAGCGCATGTCTCCTGCTGGGACTTTTTCTTGGTTCTTTGGTTAAACAGGATTTGTTAATCAGATTTGTATGTTATCACTAAGGTGAGGGGTAGTTAAGATGCTTCAAAACTGGGATGAAAACGAACTGAACTATATTGCACAACTACTAATTTTCAATACAGGAATGGTATTAACAAAAATAATGGGTGGTAATCTTCATAATCCATTTAACTCCGTTGTCCCACAGCACCCGCTGTATTCCGATTGTAACCTTATATTTGAACAACTCTTTGCTCAAAATGAATTATGCGGCATTCCTTTCATTGTGACTTTAAATGGTGTCGAACATTATATCTGCCTTAAGACAAGCAGTATAGGGAAATCATCTATCAGCTTCGCTCTGGGACCATCTGTCACAACGAAAATAACTAGTAACATAATAAATCAGTTAATAGATCAATGTCAGGGTTCTATTGGTGAAAAGGAGGCCGTCCAGGGATACTTACTTTCACTGCCTTTACATGATAGTTCCAAAATGATTTATATCGCTCAATTATTTCACTACTTGCTTTATAAGGTTAGGCTAGATGTAAATCAAATCGCCATTCATAATTATTCTGACAAAAAAGCTGCTGTAAATGAAACGGGTATAGAATCTTCGATGTTAAAAGAGCGGCTAATGGGAAAGCACCATCACGAATATTACCAGGAAAAAGTGTTTTTGAATTTGATAAAAGGCGGACGTTTGGAAGAAATTGAACGGTTACATGATGCCAATCAACAACAACAAGTTGAATTGCCGGTCATAGCCAAAAACAATAAAGTTCGAAATGATAAGAATTTGGCGATTACTGCAGTAACATTAGCATGCCGGGCGGCCATAGACGGGGGACTGGATTCAGAAACGGCCTACACTCTAAGTGAAATTTTTATTCAGCGCATTGAATCCACAGTTGACTTTAATGATCTATTTGGGGTGCTGAAGGAAGTTAGTATAGAGTACGCAAAGCGTGTGCGAACAATCAAACAAACCCAATACTCACAGCCAGTGTACAAAGCACAAGAATATATTCATAAGTATCTATACCAGAAGATTGAGATGCATGAACTAGCTAATATGGTAAATCTAAACCCAAGCTATCTTTCAAGATTATTTAAACTAGAGGTGGGTGTATCCATTTCAGAACACATCCTTATAGAAAAAGTGCATGAATCCAAGAAATGGCTGTTACATTCTGATTTATCAATTTCTGAAATAGCAAATCATCTCAATTTTTATGATCAAAGTCATTTTATTAAAGTCTTTAAACGCTATCAGAAAATTACACCAAAACGTTATCGCTTGAAAACTGAAAACAATTTCTTGTAGGCAAGAAACTGTTTTCAGTATAATAATTTTATTCAGACCAGGTTTTTGCGTAGAATCCTCTGCTCTTACCAAGGATAGAAGCCGTATTCTCGATTTCAAAAGCAGCATTTAGGCGAATATCTTCAGATGAAGAGCCAACACTTAATAGCATTTGTCCTGCTTCGACTACCCATTGCATTTCACTATTTAGGAAGGCGAACTGGCTGGCTTTCATTTCAAAATGAACGGTCGTCTTTTCTCCTGCATGGATCAGTACTCTTCTAAAACCAGCCAATTCTTTATTCGGTCTGAGCATGCTAGAAAGTACATCCGAGACATAGACCTGAACCACTTCTTCTCCATCAAGGTTACCCGTATTCGTAACGTCAACAGAAATATGAAGTGTTCCTTCTGCTCTAACTGCAGGGTCACATTTCAGGTTTGAATATGAGAAGGTTGTATAGCTTAGTCCTTCCCCGAAATAATGCAGCGGAGTTTTCTTTCCCTCAACATATTTATTTAAGACCATTCCCTGAGATTTGGCATAACCACTACCATGTCTTTGGGAAGAATATATAGGGATTTGGCCGGCGTTTCTGGCCGCGGTCATTGCTAATCGCCCTGCCGGATTGTAATCTCCGAATAATACATCAGCCAGCGCTTGTCCGCCGGTTTCTCCCGGGAACCAGAATTCCAGTATAGCCGGATAATTGCTGCTGATATATTCACTGGAGAGCGGTTTGGCGTCCATATGGACCAATATTGCAGGGGTTCCTGATTCAAATACAGCCTTGGCCAACTCTTCCTGTACGCCCGTTAACCCAATATGATCGGTATCGATTCCTTCTCCTGTCGTGCAATTGTTGCCCCACCCGTATTTTCCTCCGACTGTAACAATTGCGATATCCGCATTTCTCGCTGCATGAACAGCTTCGTCGAAGCCGCGGCGATCTGTTCCAGATATGTCACAACCTTTGACATACGTTATCTCAGCATTCGGACACTTAGCCTTAATGGAGGCCAAAATAGTAGGCGTCTTATGGGCAAATAACTGGTTGATCGCACCTACTGCAGCAGGGGTATCCTTGCGCACTGTACTTCCTTCATAATAATCTTCCAACTTGTGGCTGGATTCGTTTTCGGTTTCCTTACGGTTAGCTTCTAATCCAGCCATATCCGACATACTTCCGCTGAGGAACATATCCAGCATGGCGGGATAGGTATAACATCCGAAGAGCAAACGAATTGAATCCGCATGAGGACCAAGGACGGCTATTCTCTTCACGTCTTTTCGCAGAGGGAGGAGGCCATCATTTTTCAAGAGGACAATCGATTCCTGCGCTGCCTTCAGGCTCAACGGAACTGTGAGTTTGCGGTCATAAGCTTCCTCCACCAGATCCTCCCGGGGGTTAGGATTTTCGAACAAACCAAGCTCAAATTTCGTTGATAACACCCTCCGAACAGCTTTGTCAATATATGCCTCATCAAGCAAACCGCTTTTAACGGCCTCTATCATTTCCGTTGTATATCCGTATGGTGTGGGAAGTTCGACATCCAGCCCGGCTTTTATAGCATCGATACCAGCAGTTGTGGCATTGCTCTGAATCTGTAAATCTACTGCTTTATTTATGGACATATAGTCGGCTACTGTTGTTCCCTCAAATCCCATCTCATTACGTAAAAGATCATTTAAAATTGCCTTTGAGGTAATAATCAGTTCACCATCAATAGAGCCATATGAATTCATTACAGAACCAAGATTAGCCTCAGTAATAGCAGCTTGAAAGGGCTTTGCATATACTTCACGAAGTTCTCTGGAAGGTATCGGGTTTGCCGCCATATTCAGACCACCTTCACCAAAACCATAACCCAAGAAATGCTTGCCAGTGGCTACCGCTCCATTCTTTAAATCATCACTTTGTAATCCCTTAGTATAGGCCACACTTAAAGAAGCACATAATGTTGGGTCTTCACCATAAGTTTCACCTACTCTTCCCCAACGCGGATCTCTTGCAACATCCATAACCGGAGAAAGTGCATGACGTATACCGACGGAAAGCAATTGCTTGCGAATGGTATCCGCCATGCTATGAACTGTATCAGGATTCCACGTAGCCCCTAATCCTATAGCTGAGGGGAAGATAGTGGCATCCGCCAGATTGGCGCCTGTAACGGATTCACAATGCAATAATAAAGGTATTCGTAAATCATTCTTTGAGAGAACCTTATCCTGGGTTTCTTTGGAAAACTCAATATTAGCTTCTAAAGTTCCCTTCCCGATCATAGCCGTGGCATGTCCGATGGAATGAGGAAATGCTTCATCAAGAGCCTTTTCTGTACCTCTCATGCCTATAAATGTACATTGCAGCTGCGCAATCTTTTGTTCTAAGCTCATGAGTGACAGCAGATCCTCAACACGTTCAGAGATTGATTTTGCCGGATCAAGATAAATATTTTTCTTTCCCATTTAAGCATCTCCCTTCATATTATGACAATGTTACGTCACTAGTATAAATAACAAAGGAAAATAAATATTGTACCAGGTTGATTTATATAGTATCTGAATGGCTTTCATATTCTCAGAGCTGGTTAAATAGTCGGTTTCTAATGCACAGACTTCCGGTAAGCTTGAGGCGTGATGCCATATTGATCCTTAAACGATTTCTGAAAGTGGCTTTGGCTTGAAAAGCTAAGATAATTACTGATTTCACTGAGACTTTTATCTGTAAATGACAATAAGTCTTTAGCTTCTTCTAACTTACAATTCTTTATAAAAGCACTTAGCTCAAAGCCCAGTTCCTTTTTCACTTTCCGTGAAAGGGATGGGCGGCTGAAGCCTACATGCTCAGCAATTTCAGCAACGGTAATATGCCTGTTGGTATTCTCGCGGACAAATTGTACGACCTGATGAAGGACTTTATCTGCCGTGATGGGAACGATGGAATTAGCAACACGGTTTGTATAATCCATCTGAACTTGGGCTAAAAGGGATTTCACATCTTCCACATCCATTAATCGTTCTGCCTGCTGCATATAAATATTGGACAGCTGATATGCAAGACTGGGTGTGAGACCGCCCTTCATGGCCGCACGGGAGTATAAAGTGACGGCTACTATGAACGTATTCTTCCATTGTCTGAGATTGTTATGAGCAATGGTGCCAAGCTTTGAGTTTCTGGCCCGGCTGGCAGATTTCTTCAATCCTTCGACATTTCCTGTTTCAATGAAACGGACCAATTCTTTTTCAATAGCATAGCTGTTATATAAGAGTCCTTCTTCTTTCGCCTCATAAGATCGCTCTGTATATTTCTGATCTATGGACTTATCTGTCTGGTGATCTGCCGCATGCTCAACCTCTTGTCTAGTAAGTTGGGTATGGTTCAGTGCGTAATGGATAAACATCAGCGTCTTAATGAAATTATCCAGATTTTGTGTAGGGATGTTCCGGAAAAACTCAGCAAAATTTTCAAATTCGGACTTTGTAATGGAAAACTCCTTACTCATGGCTAACAGGGAATCGGGGGAATAAGGGAAGTCGTTAACAGGACCGATGACTATACAGGAGTTACTATCATTAATCTTGATGCACCCGTAATAGGAATAAAACTGAGTCAAAGTATAGGTTGCTGGCTTGTCTGTTTCCCACAGCTCTGACAGGTAGGCGGATGGGGGCAGTGTATCCGGATTCTGATCCGGATAGCTGGTGGTTAATTCCGTACCATCATACAAATAAATAGGAATATAAGAAGAAGCATAGAGATATTCACAGAAGACGTTGATATCGATCATGATTGATGCTCCTTTTAGAAAGATAACACAATCTTATAATTCAAGGTACAAATATGCAATACTAAATTGCAAACGGTTACTAAAATAAGATATACAGAGGTTGGTAGGGAGGGGTTTACCATGAATCGAAAAGTAGAGGAATTATTATAGGGCAGAGGAAGTAACTATATCCTTCCATTCTTTTGGCAGCATGGAGAAGAAGAAGCGGTTCTACGGGAATATATGCAAGCCATTCATAATGCCTATAATGCCTGGGACAATCGTATAGAGGCAGTTGAAGCGGTATCTACTCTTAATGGAATAGAGATCCATGTGGAACTTCACCCCCGCAAGAGCTTGATTATTATATTTGATGATGCAAGTGAGGAACTTGTCGTTGAACCCGTTAAAGTAACCGGGATGGAATTGGCACTTCCAGAAAATTGGAAGCGTAGTATCTGCAGAAATATTGATTATCCGAATTTCAAAGATGAGGTAGAGGTACAGTTGCCGGATCATCTTGCAGAAGAAATGCCTGAGTTCTCCGGGTTAGTGAGATATGAGAATATGTTTATGTCAAACGGGAATGAATCGCTTGTTCTGGAGGTTACGAACGCAGCCGAGGGTGTTGAGGTATTCGTAAATGGTCACAGTGCAGGTATCCAGATTGTACCGCCATACCAGTATGATATTTCTGCTCTGGTAAAAGAAGGAGACAACAAACTTGTCATTGAAGTGGCGACCAATCTGGAACGTGAAACCTATTACCTCCATGGCATTAATTCCAGAATGGATGCAAGCAAAATTTCCAGTCTGTCTGGTATTACAGGCCAGGTGAAATTATATAAATCAGATATGAGTGTGATCTAGATGACAAGACTTGAAGAAGTGTTTTTACAGCGCAACAAACTCGTTAATAGAATTTTCTGGTTTCTGACAGCGATAAGCGTTACAGTGGTAATCCTTCAATTTTCAGTAACAAGCTTAATTAATGCGGTTGGCTTTATAGTCCTTAGTCTCTCGATTTATATTGCCAATAAGCGCCAGAAATTTATTAAGGTCATTCCTTACGTACTTATGATTTTTATGCTGGCTGTATCTGTTGGCAATGTCAGTTCAGGATTGTTTTTTCAGATTGCTATGGTTGGCGTTGTATTCATGTTGATCTATCCCAATTATAGACTCTCGTTGATTTATAGTTGTATTGTGTTCACTTTTGTTATGGTAGATGCTGTGAATAGGGGTGTTCTTAACGGGGGAAATCAACTGTTGTTAGAAGCTTCCTCTTCAATAATTATTCCACTCTTTACCTTAACAGCGGCCGTGACCGTTGCCCGGCTGAACCAGCAGCTTTTCTTTCAGGCTGAAGAACGGATGGAGCAAGCGATCGCAAGCAGCACCCAGGTCAAGCGTTTGTTCGAGGAGATCAGTAAATCTGCAGTACTTCTGGCGGAATTTAGTACGAATCTCAGAAATAATGTGGAAACAACCGGCAAGCTTACACAAGAGGTGACAGCCGGTTTTGGTGAGGTTGCAAAGGGAATGGAATCGCAAATTTCGAGTGTGGTAGACATTAGTGAATCCGTAACTGAGGCAGAGCAAAATATATCCATAGTAGCTGATAATGCAGTTGAGATGAATAAGTTATCCGTAGATATGGAGATATTTACAGACCAGGGTCATGAACATATGGACAGACTTAGCGGGCAAATTCTTCAGGTGGATAACAATATTAGAGAACTGGCAGAGTTCATGGATAAGCTTAATTATCAAAATAAGCAAATTGAGAGTATGCTTGCAAGAGTTACCGATATTGCGACTCAGACCAATCTTCTGGCTCTTAACTCAGCGATAGAAGCTGCAAGAGCGGGAGAACATGGACGCGGTTTTGCCGTTGTATCTAACGAAGTGAAGAAGCTGGCCGAGAATTCCAGAGCAGCAGCTGCAGACATTGGGGAGGTTGTTAGAAGTATCAGCTCATCATGCCAATTATTAACCGAGCAAATACACCAGAGCAGGACTGCCATGGACCAAAGTAAAAATTTGGCCCTAACCTCTCGCGAGTTGTTGGAGCAGATCAGGCTTAATACTAAGAATGTAGTGCAGCAATCCTCACAGGTGGAAGACAAGACCCTTCTACTCCGCCAATCCGCTGGAAATATTGTCGAGGAGATCACCTCTATTTCAAGTGTAACGCAGCAGTCCAGCGCTTCCGTCGAACAGATTCTGGCGAGTATGGAAGAACAACAAAAAATGGTTGATAACATCGTGATATCATTTCAGAAATTGGACGGGTTAATTACTCAGTTAAACCTCTTAACGAAGGAAGAACAGCAAGCTTCCTGAACGTTTAGAATTTGAGTTGTATATTAGCGTTCCTTAGGCTGTCGAGAACCCCTTGACAGCCTTTTGTGCGCTTGGCAGCGCATCGTGCTAACGGGTGAAAGTCCCGAGTATACCGTGAGATGGCGGAAGTACATAGCTGACTAATAGTGCTCTGTCCGTGAGGAAGGGTGCGGAGGATTAGAAGGCAAACCCCGGAACAGACGGCAGAACCAAGTTGGCCGACAGAGCAGGACAACCTTGCAAAGGAAAGGAACGTCCAATACCATTCCGTAGCTCTGCAGGTTAAGAGGACTGGATTTGGGGGAAAGGGCGATGACGTGACCCAAGGAGATCTTATCGTCCCCACAAGGCGGTAACCTCTACTCAAGTCTGTGACAGACAAGAATAGGGCTACGGGCGGTAAGAAGTCAGAGCAGGGGATAGTAGTGAGTAAACTCGTCGGAAAAGCCGTAATGGCGAGTGAAGCAACGCGAGGAACCTAGAAAAAAAAGTCGTTGGTGCAAGCTTCGACCCAAAAGGCGAAGACTTGACGCGAAGCCCGTCTGTCCGCAAAAGATGAGATGTGGGAAAAAAAACTCTATATGCCAGACAGAAGCCGGGGAGCCAAGAAGCGCGTAGAGCCGGGGTCGAACATTCGGGTAGGCCGTCTGGGGCGAGTACTAAGGGGAAAACCGAAGATTGCCGAAAGGCTACCAAACGGGGAAGCCCAAGGGAAGGAAAACGAATATGGAGGGAAACGAGCAACACGCACATCCACGTGGAGGTGTAAAGAATCCGTCAGGACGGAAGTGGTATAGCCTCATCGACAAGATTTGGGCGAGGTTAAATTTGGAGGAAGCCTTCCGGGAAGTCAAGCGAAACCGCGGAGCAGCGGGTGTGGATGGCGTAACGATTCGAGCGTACGGCAGGGAGTTGGAGCACCATCTAGAAGTGCTCCAGCAGAAGCTGAAGAGGAAAAGCTATGGACCGAAGCCGGTAAGACGCATGTATATCCCAAAAGCAGACGGGACGGAAAGGCCGTTAGGCATTCCCACGGTGGAAGACCGCGTGGTACAGGCAGCCGTGAAACGTATTCTGGAGCCTATCTACGAATCGCAATTCATGGAATGCAGCTATGGATTTCGTCCGGGACGAAGTGCGCATCTGGCAATTCAAAAGATTCGTGAGTACTTACAAGCGGGATACCGATATGTCATTGACGCGGATTTGAAAGCCTACTTTGACACGATCCCTCATGAGAAACTTCTCGGGATGGTAAAGGAAGAAGTGACGGATGGAAGTGTGCTAACGCTTATCGAGGGATTTCTAAAAGCCGGGATTATGGACAGAGGAAACTTTCATATCAATGAGCAAGGCACTCCCCAAGGAGGAGTCATAAGCCCGTTACTGGCGAATATCTATCTGCATCCACTAGACCAAGTCATGACCGAAAGAGGGCATCGCCTCGTACGGTATGCGGACGACTTTGTCATTTGTTGCAAAACCCAAAAAGGGGCGGAACGCGTGCTTAGAAGTGTCGTTAAACTGCTAGAAAAGGAACAGGGGTTGAAAGTACATCCGGAAAAGACTCGAATCGTGAATAGTAAACGAGAAAGGTTTGTTTTCTTGGGCCACGAGTTCAAGCCCGGCAAGTATGTAGGACCGACCCCGAAAGCCGTGGAGAAGTTTAAGGAACGGATAAAAGAAATCACGCGAAGAAACCAAACGGTGGATATTGAGCAACTAGTACATCACGGCTGAAATAAACCTTCATTTAGGCACAGAGGGGCTTACCCGCGTAGGTCCACTTGAAGGGTTTTGCCATTGTTTCGTTGAAATACGCCACAAAAAGAAAGATTTGCTTCTGTAAATCCAGTGTATTTTTGAAGCTGCTACGCTTTAAAAGTCTACGGACCAGAATGCTAAACCAGATCTCAATTTGATTCAGCCATGAACAGTGTTTAGGCGTATAGACAAACCGAATGCGGTGGCTGGAGTCGGCCAAAAATGCAGTTCGGCTTGCTTCGGTCATCAGAATGCCAAACGAGCCCTTCTGACCGAGAGGTTCGACCAGATGACAGTAGCCTGCCACCAAACGGACCAAGCTTTCCGAGTGGTGGGTGTTCAGCCCGTCAGCGACGAAAATCCATTCCCCTTCCGGATCGGTTTCCACCAGTTGCCTCACCTGCATTGCAAAATCCGTTTCGTTCCGGGTCGGCCCCATCGACGACGCCACAATCTGGCCAGTCGCCACGTCAAAACCTGCAATGAGGCTAAGGGTGCCATGACGAAGATACTCAAACTCCCGACGTTCGATCAAGCCGGGTTTCATCGGCAAGGTGGGATGAAGTCGCTCTAACGCCTGAATGCCTGTCATTTCATCAAGAGAGACCACGTGTACGCCAAACGAGTGGAGCAGCGGTGTCGACCGGTAGAGTCGGCAAATGTCTCGGGTCTTTTGGGCGAACACCACGGGGTCTTCCGGTTTGGCATTCAGCCACCCCTGGCAGCGGTGCGGACGAAGATCCGCCTCATTTTAAAAAACGACCGACCTGCCGGACGGAAATCGTCTCCACCACGCCTCGTTTCATCGCTTCATCCCGGACTTCACGCGGAGTCCAGTGACTCACGGGGCGTCCGCAAGCCTTCGGATCTTCACAGGCAATCGCAACGATTTGCACGACTTGTTGCTCGGTGAAGGTTGGCGGTGTGCCGGGTCGGGGCTCGTCGCGAAGAACCTGAATCACTGCGGCCTCTAGCTCTTCGGGATGTTCCTGCTGGATGAGACATAACCGCGGATACTGGCACACCCAGCGTTCCCGCCATAGCGTGACTTGTGGGCGATCCAGAGGAAGTCGTCGGCTGATTTCACTGTTACTGATCCCTTCAACCGATTCCAGTACGATTCGGGCACGCTTGACCAAATATTGAGGCGTACTGCGCCGCCGGATCAGTTGTTCCAATAGATAACGTTGCTCTTCGCTCACTGCTATTTCTGTTTTTTAGGACCGGTCACCACACGTTCCAACTCCTTTGTAAGAGTTTTCTTCTTACGATCTCTTACACATTTTTGGAGCTATTGAACTGCAGGAATGATTCAGCTACGCTGTACTAGTGAAGAAGAAGTTGAATCCGTACTTGCGAGGATGGGGGAACTATTTCGGAATTGGGGATGTAAAGAAGCGATTTCAAGGATGGGATGCGTGGATACGGAGGCGACTTCGAGCGGTCCAACTGCGAAGCTGGAAGAAGATACGAAAGCTGCATCGGGAAATGAGACGTAGGGGCTGGGACAAGGAATTACCGGGTCTGCGGATGACGGCCTGGCGCAGCTCCCATTCGACCTACGCGCAGTATGCCATGCCAAATACGTGGTTTGAGGAAATAAAACTTTGTAGTTTGATGGAGATTTACAATAACCTTCATCCCCAAAGGGGATAACTGTCGGAAGAGCCGTATGCGATGACCCGCACGTACGGATCTGTGAGAGGCCCATGTCGTTGACATGGGCCTACTCTATTTATGTTCAGATTTTGATTTCTTTGTAACCCCTTTCAATATTGACACGAATATATATTTAAAGGTACATAAATGCAATACTTTTCTGCGAGCGTTTTCTAAAATAACAGTAGTAACTACTTATGCGGTTTGAAATTATGAGAGGTGTGGGAAAAGGATGATTAAAATTTCTTTCAATGAGGGCTGGACCGTTGGGCCTAACAGTGGCTTCTTTAATATGGCTCCAGATCAACTTCCGGAGCAGGTTACGTTGCCTCATGATACTATGATCTCTAAGTTGAGAAGTGCGACTGCCGTAAGCGGGGGCAAAAAAGGATATTTTCCTGATGGAACTTATGATTATGTGAAGAAATTTTATATACCTGAGACGTATAAGGACAAGAGAGTCACCTTTGAATTCGAGGGCGTATATATGAATGCGATGGTCTACATCAATGGGGATTTTGCAGGGCAGCATCCTTATGGGTATTCCAACTTCTATATCAGAGCAGATCGATTCTTGAAATATGGTGAAGACAATGAGATTAAAGTCGTTACCAAGAGCAGTGATGATTCACGATGGTATACAGGAACAGGAATCTATCGTAATACAAAAATGATGGTTGCGAATCTGGTACATTTCCAAGTGGATGGCCTTCAAATTACAACGCCTGAGATTTCCAGCGAGTATGCAACTTTGAACGTGGCAACGTTTGTGGAGAATGAAGGCGTGAATCCTCAGACGACCCGAGTATCCACAGAAATCCTGGATGCTGAAGGCAACATGGTAGCTCTTGATCATTCTCCATTAAGTGTTTTTGTGGGAGAAGTTACAACTATGCGCCAGCGGCTAACTGTTAGGTTGCCAAAGCTGTGGAGTGTCGAGTCGCCGTATCTTTACACCTGTAAGAGCAGATTGATGGATGGGGAGAAAGTTCTGGATGAGGAGATTAGTTCTTTTGGAATCCGCTCCCTCTCTTTAAATGCTGATCAGGGTCTATCCATCAATGGAGAGGTTGTAAAGCTCCGTGGAGCTTGTATCCATCATGACAATGGTGTCATTGGAGCAGCCACGATTGATCGTGCCGAAGAACGCCGTATTGAAATTTTGAAAGAAGCCGGATTTAATGCCATTCGAAGCTCGCATCAGCCTTTGAGTAAGGCCATGCTGGATGCATGTGACCGTCTGGGAATGCTGGTCATGGATGAAAGCTTCGATACATGGACTAACACGAAATCAGATTTCGATTATGCCTTGAATTTCCCTGTATGGTGGGAACGGGATATCGAGTCTATGGTGAAAAAGGATTTTAACCATCCGAGTGTCATCATGTATTCCATTGGAAATGAGATTAAAGATACCGGGAGTGCCAATGGTGCTGCATGGGGCAGAAAGCTTGCAGAGAAGATTCGTAGTATGGATAGCACAAGATATGTAACTAACTCTATTAATGGCTTTGTTTCCGTTATGGATAAATTGAAGGATATCATGAGCAACAAACCATCAGGGGATGTCAACACAGCTATGGCCAATGCTGGCGACATGATTAAATATGTTCAAGGCTTGGAATTTGTAAAGAATGCAACAGCTGAATCGTTTGCGGCGGTGGATATCGCAGGATATAACTATGCTGACAATTGCTATGTACCTGATAAAGAATTCTTTCCGAACCGGGTAATCTGCGGCAGTGAAACCTTCCCTAAAGATATCGCTAATAACTGGAAGCTAGTAAAAGAAAATGGACATGTCATTGGTGATTTCACTTGGACGGGTTGGGATTACCTAGGGGAGTCAGGTCTTGGCAGGGTTGAATATGGTGAGGGCAGCCGGGGGCATGGGGCCTCTGGAGCTTATCCTTGGCTGACCGCGCATTGTGGCGATATTGACATAACAGGTCATCGTCTTCCCGTTTCTTATTATCGTGAAATTGTTTTCGGATTGCGCAAAGAACCATATATTGCCGTTCAGCGTCCTGCACATTATGGTGAGCAGCCTACAATGATGCCTTGGAGCTGGAGTGACGCCATTTCCAGTTGGAGCTGGGAGGGCTTCGAGGGTAAGCCTGTTAAGGTAGAGGTATACTCTGATGCACCGGAAGTTGAACTGTTGATCAATGGAAAATCAGTGGGTAAAGCAGCTGCCGGTGAAGCGCATGACTTTAAAGCAGAGTTTGATACCGTATATCAACATGGTGAGGTGTTGGCGATCGCCTATACGGATGGAAAGGAAATCGGCCGTATGACCCTGGTTTCTGCTGAAAGCGAAGTGAATGTCCAGCTTGAGATTGACCGTACGCAAATTAAGGCGGATGACAACGAACTGGCTTTTGTTACAATATCTCTCGTGGATGATAAAGGAATACTGAAGCCTCTTGCCGACCGGAGGGTATCCGTCACCGTAAGTGGCGCGGGGATCCTTCAAGGTCTGGGGAGCGCAAACCCCAAAAATGAAGAAAGCTATGTCAATTCTACTCACTATACTTACGACGGGAGAGTATTGGCTGTCATTCGTCCTGCAGAGGCCGGAAGCATTGAAGTGACGGTTGAGGCAGAAGGCTGTGCGACAAAGACAGCTAACATTCAAGCTTGTAAATAAGGAGGAATATTAACATGCAATATCAATTCCCTGACAAATTTTTGTGGGGGGCTTCAACAGCTGCCCACCAAGTAGAAGGTAATAACACAAATTGCGATAGTTGGGTAATGGAAAACCTGAAAGGTACGAGGTATAAGGAGAAATCAGGAGTCGCAGTAGATCATTACCGACTCTACAGAGAGGATATTGAGCGTTTAGCCGCACTTGGCCTCAACTCGTATCGCTTCTCCATCGAGTGGGCCCGGATTGAACCGGAGGAAGGACGCTTCGACGAAGCAGCCATGGATCATTACCGGGATGTATTGAGAACTTGCAGCAACTTGAATATAACACCGATCGTAACGCTGCATCATTTCACCTCCCCGCAATGGCTTATTCGCGCCGGAGGCTGGGAATCTGAAGGCACGCCAGCAAGATTTGCACGTTATTGTGCTCATGTCATGAGCCAATTAGGGGATCAAATTCCTTATGTATGTACAATTAATGAGGCAAACACTCCTATTGGAATTGCGAAAGTCATGAAGCAGTTTCAGCAGGGTGGATCTGCAGCAGCACAAGTTGGCATGAACACCGATTTTCAAGAACAAATGCAGGGCTACTATGCTGAATTGTCCAAAGCATTTGGCATACCGCCTCAGGAGGTTCATACCTTCCTGTCACCACGCTCCAAAAAAGGCTTGCACATCATCTTCCAGTCGCATGTGGAGGCAAGGGCTGCAATCCGGCAGGTTAGTCCAAAGACTAAAATCGGATTAAGCATGTCGCTCTTTGATTTTCAGTCAATCCCTGGTGGTGAAGAACAGGCTGCTCATGAATTACATGAGGAATTTCTTCAGTTCCTTCCTTACATGGAGGACGATGATTTCTTGGGTTTACAGAACTATTCGCGCGAGATCTACGGCCCGGATGGTCTTATCCCTGTTCCGGCTGATAGAGAGCGTACCCAGATGGGTTACGAATTCTACCCCGAAGCTCTAGAAAATGTAATTCGATGTGCTTCGAAACATCTGAACAAGCCTATTATCGTAACGGAAAATGGCGTTGCTACGGATGACGATACACGTCGTGTCGCTTTTATTGATCGAGCTTTAAAGGGGGTAGCTGCATGTATAGCTGACGGGATTCCAGTTAAGGGGTACTTGCATTGGTCACTACTCGATAATTTCGAATGGCAGCTTGGATTCTCCAAGCGATTCGGGTTAATTGAAGTAGACCGTCAGACACAGGAGCGTACTCCTAAGCCTAGCGCTTATCATCTTGGAAAGATTGCCCGAACTAATACTATTAATCCAGTATGAAAGGGGAAATTTATAATGAAATTACAAGATAAAGTAGCGATTGTTACAGGTGCGGCATCAGGGGTAGGGAGAGCTATAGCAGAGCTCTATGCAAAAGAAGGAGCCAAGGTTGTGGTTGCGGATCTTAATGGGAATTCTATCACTGAGGTGGTGGAAGGCATCAATCTGGCGGGAGGAACAGCCCTAGGTGTAGTTGCCAATGTGACGAAGGAAGAAGATGTCCAAGCGATGGTCGCCAAGGCCGTGGATACATTCGGAAGCGTAGACATTCTCGTGAACAATGCCGGTATTATGGATGGCTTCAGACTAATTGATTCCTTACAGGATGACTTGTGGGATCGGGTACTGGCGGTTAACTTGACCGGCCCGATGCGAACTACACGCGCTGCGATTCCGCTCATGCTTGAGAAAGGTACAGGTGTGATCGTCAATATCGCTTCAACCGCAGGTGTTTCTGGGGGCAAGGGAGGCGTAGCCTATACTTCTGCCAAGCATGGCCTGGTAGGCCTGACCAAGAATGTGGGTTATATGTACGCCAAGTCCGGGATCCGCTGTAATGCCATTGCACCCGGAGGTGTCCGGACCCCAATAGCCAACTCTTTGGGAAACATCGACAAGGAAGGTATGCAGACGTTCAGGGAAGGTGCCGGAACTCAGCGTTACGAGCCAGTGGAACCGATTGAGATTGCAACCGTCGCCCTTTTCCTTGCTTCTGAGGATTCCCGTTTTGTTAATGGTGCCGTGATTGCAGCGGACGGCGGCTGGACGGCCTATTAATATATCCAACAAATCCATAACCCAATAGGATTGTGGATTTTACTATAGCTCCATAGCTGCAGGATGCGTCTTAAAACATTTGCCCGACCTGTACACCCTCATAGATGGCCTCTAGCGCTTTACGTGGATGCAAGGCATCTTTGATGATGTGGAAAGATACATCCTTCTATTCCAATATGCCGCTAAGATTATCCAAGGATGTGGAACCGGTAGCCATAACTACCGGTTCCACTCCATCTAACACAAAGCTGGTTCCTGTTAAGCAAATAATCCTTTAACCAATATTCATCAATTACAACGGTTTGTATTCCCATCGCATCCATGGCTGCGAGTGTTTCATTAATTCCACCAGGTCCAATATGAATTTGGGTATCAACGATCTCTAACTTTTTTCATTGATTACTCTAAAGCAGTTGCAATTAATTTCAAATGCATTACCATGGGTATGTCATAATTTTCAATATTGTCGAATTTGTTGAATCCTGTAACTTTAAGGACGATTGTATGCCCCTTTTTCATTTTGTCCATATCTATTTTAGGAGTCATGTACATTCTGTAGTCTAATGCAACTGTATTGCCTTCAACTACACAGTTTTCAATCGGTCCCATGTCCATATCAAAGGCATCACGCTGGTACCTCATGGATGCACGATAGTCTTTATAAATTTGCGGCTCTGGTCCAATAGCATCTATAACACATTCGCTCGCATACAGACCATCCGCAATTTTCAGCCATCCTTCATAGTCTGGAACCCACACCGCTGATGCTGGATGTGATCAAGTCGGAAAAGGATATCTATTCAGTCGTCATATGTATACCGTCAGAGTCTTCATAATGTGTAGAATAAATATATTCTAGTTTTCTATTCGAATATGAATGTTTTAGCATTGTAGTTTATTTGTAGTAAAGAAAGGATGATGAAGATGATTAGATTGACTTTCAAAATGACTGGAATGTGGGACCTCATAAAAGCTTCACCAACATGCGTCCTGGAATATCACAACCGGTAACTTGACCGCATGATGTAATGATTACGAAGGAGAGAGACCCGAAAGCTGTAAGCTCTGATAAAAAGGAAAGTACTCGCGGTTGTCCGTTCTAAAAAAGAAGCAGGAGTCATTACAGTAACAGTATCCGCAGAAGGATGCACCCCCATAACAATTAATATTCCAGTCAGATAGACCTAGTATTTTCAGAGTCGTTAAAAATATTTTTTTAAATTATTCTTAAAAGGAGAGAAAATACAATGACACTGCCCAAATTAATCAAAGAAGACGGGGTCTTTACCCTTTATGTAGACGGTAAACCCTACACTGCTTTGGCAGGTGAAATTCATAATTCCAGTTCCTCTGATCTAAACTACATGAAGGAAAAAGTATGGCCATATCTGCGGGAACTCAATCTTAACACGGTAATCTTGCCGGTTTCATGGGAATTGATTGAGCCTAAAAAGGGAGAATTTGATTTTCAGTTGGTGGATGGAATCATTGAACAAGCACGGGAAGAAAATTTGCGATTAGTGTTATTATGGTTTGGTTTATGGAAAAATGGACTTTCCAGTTATGCTCCTGGCTGGGTGAAAAAAGATTTTAAGACATACTTCCGTGCTGTGAATCAAAATAATGAATCTTCAACCACTATCTCACCATTGTGCAAAGAAGCGGTTGAAGCTGATGCTAATGCGTTCAAGCAACTTATGAGTCACCTAAAAAAGATAGACGGAGATCAGCATACAGTAATCATGGTACAGGTGGAGAATGAAATGGGCTTGCTTGGAAGCGACCGGGATTACTCTGAGCATGCGAATGCTGAATTTAATGGCCGGATTCCCACAGAGCTTGAAGCCATTTACGGAGTAAGCGGAACATGGGAGGAAGCGTTTGCAGAAGATGCTGCGGAATACTTTATGGCGTATCATTACGCCCACGCGATCGAACAAATAGCAAGTGCAGGCTCCGAGGTATTCCCATTACCGCTATTTGTAAATTCATGGTTGGAACAATTCCCTTGGAGGCCTGGGACATATCCAAGCGGAGGACCCATTGCAAAGGTAATGACGTTGTGGAGGGCTATCGCACCGACCATTTGTCTATATGCGCCAGATATATATGTGAACAACTTCGCAGAAATTTGTGCGGAATATACAGCAAATAACGAAAACCCCCTTTTTATACCGGAAGCAAGACGGGATATCTCTTCAGCAACGAATGTTTTTTATGCGATCGGAAAGCATAATGCCCTTTGCTTTGCTCCTTTCGGTATAGAAGATATGCTTGCACCGCCTTCGGAAGAGGAAATTGATATGGCTATCATGATGGATCTTAATATTGATTTAGCCGCTTTTAAACGAAATGGAACGGGGCCTTATCTTGCACGCAGTTATGAGCTGTTAGGAAATATGACGGGAGTTCTTCAAAAGTATCGGGGAACTGGGAAAATGACTGGATTTCTTCAATATAATGATATGGGAAGTCTTTTATCCTTCTCTAAATATGATATTAAAGTAACCTACAATCGTCTAAAGGAAGGGCATCCTGTATCAGGTGGACTGGTTATTGAAGTATCCGACCATGAATTTATTTTGGCCGGGATCGGATTTTCTGTGGAGTTTTTACCGAAACGCGGAGATTCGAGTAAGGTGAGCTATATAAGAATCGAGCAAGGAAAGTTCGTACAAAATGAATGGATTCGTGGACGCGTTCTTAATGGTGACGAAGCCGCATATAAGCTGAAAATCGGAAGCAATCCTGCAGCATTGTGCGTGGAAATGTATCAATATCAATAACTTGGAATGAACTTGAGCGAAATTAGTAGTCCTAGAAAGGGAGGGGATAAAGTAACATGTTATACTTTCCTGAAGGTTTTTTGCGGGGAGCATGAAAATGATAGGCAAACAGAATTGGTTAATGAAACAGATATAAAATCATGACATTAGCTCATGCTGGGGAAAAAGTCGCCTTCGTAGAAGAGGACAAGGTGTTCGGTACCTGTACGAATTACGGATGTGATGCAAAGATCCTTCTTGACGGGTAGAAAGAAAGTATCCGCAGGAAAAGAAGCTATAGAATAGCCAGGGAATATATCAAAAAAATTGGGACTAGCGGATGTTCCGCTAAATATTGAATGTGTTGTTTTACGTGTGATCAATCGGAAACTACAATTTAAATATATAACGTAAAAATAAACCAATTCGAATCGGAATCGATCGTGAGTGGTTTATTTTTTTGACATCGTAATACGATGTCACTTATGATCTTTAATCAATTTATTGAAAGGCTTCAGTAAGTACACTGGTTTCAACAACCAGTGTACTTACTTTTTATTTTTTTGAAGTCTTTCTCTTTAATGAAAAACAGTTCATGTGTAGCTCTGGTCATAGCTACATATAGAGGATTTATTTGAGATGGTGATAAGTGGGTACATGAGAAGTTTGCATCAAATAAGGAGTCAAAGGTTTTTGTAAGAATAATGCAGCTTTTTTTGTATGTATCACCTTTGGAATACCCCAAATTTATTGTTGGTGAACAAGTGTACATGGTACTGTTGTTATAAAATAACTTTACAGTATCAGAATCCTCTAATGTATGAATTATTTTTTGTTCATCCTCTAATAACTCGTAATGTCCTTGAACTGGACTCGCTGATTCAATGTAAATACCAAGTTTACTATTAATAAATGTGCATATTATTGCTGGTACACGTCTGCTTTTAAGCAATGTTGTTTCATCGATAGTTGCCTTTCCTTTGAACAAGAGTTTGTATTCATTTTTAGACAAATATATCTTACCATTTTTTAAATATGGTTTACTTGCTGTAAAATCTGACTTGCTAACCGAATGCTGATGAAAATCACCAACAGCGAAAACGTCTAAATTAGGTTCACTAATAAAATGCTTTAAAAGTTCAAAATCTTTACCCATGAAATCTTGAAGTTCATCAAAATAAAGATGGTCACAAAAACACATTAAACGCTCAAACATCTTTATTAATACTTCTTTTGATTGCGCTAAAATCAACTCAGACATTCTTGAAACATAATATTTTTGGAAATAAAGGTAGTGCCTATAATCATCCTTTTTAAAGTATCTTGGATTTGGCTTACCTGAAATACTTAGGTCGTGTCTGAAAACTCTTCATTGAGTCAATTTGAAAATGGCAGCTACGTATACAAAAGTCAGGAATGACTTGGCCAACTTGTCGTAACGAGTAGCCACACGGCGAAAGTGTTTGATTTTATTGAAAAAGCACTCCACTAAGTGGCGTTCTTTGTAGCGATACCAATCGACTTTCCATGGGTTTTGACTATTCATTTTAGGCGGGATGGTGTAGGATGCCTGCTTAGCGGTAATCCAATTCCGAATCACTTCTGAGCCATAAGCTTTGTCGCCAAGAATATGACTTCCTGTAATATCAAGCTTCTGAAGTAAATCGATCGCTGGAACGGAATCGTAGACTTGACCACCCGTCAGAAGAAAAGCGAGGGGGGTTCCTAATCCATCGACGACGGTATGAAGTTTGGTTGTCTTACCACCACGACTGACGCCGATGTGCTGATTCACTTCGTGTCCTGGGGCGTTTTTTTAGCACCGGCACTATGTTGATGGGCTTTGACCGATGTAGAATCAATGCTCAAGTTTTCAAAGTCAGGTTCGACCTGAAGAGTTTGGAAGATCGCGACAAGCAGTCCGGTATCTCGCCACTTGCAGAAGCGACTGTAGACCGTTTTCCATGAACCATAGCGTTCCTCCGGTAGATCGCGCCAGGCAGCACCACTTCGAGCGATCCATAGAAAAGCGTTAAACATGGTTCTTTCACTTAATTTTGACGGACGTCCTGTTTTGTAGGGTGGAAACATGCCCTTAATTTGTTCCCACTGTTCATCGCTTATTTCGTACCGTCTTTGAATCATGCTTGACGCCCCATTCGTTTTCTCAAATCTTACCATGTTTTTTAGTTTTCAGACACATCCTAGTACCTTGACCAAGGATAATTTTACCTTTAAGCTCTCCATATAGAGTCAAAATGGGGGGGCTTACCAATGAACAAAAAATATGTAGTTGAACTGAACGACGAAGAACGCGAACGGATCCAGCAGCTACTTCATACGAAGGAGACTTCTCGGGGAATACGAAATCGCTGTCTCATCCTCATGTTGGTCGATGAAAGTCAAGGAGCCATTCCCAAGCAGATGGAGATTGCTCAGCGAGTAGGTGTCAGTGACGTTACGATCCACCATACCGTGAAAAGTTATTGTACCCGCGGCTTGGAGGCTACCCTGAGTTATCAAAAGCGGCAGGAGCCAGGGAGTCCTGCGATCATTACAGGAGAACTTGAGGCCAGAATCATAGCATTGGCCTGTTCTGAGCCACCTGAAGGCTATGCTCGCTGGACCGTTCGTCTGTTGACGCACCGAGTCATCGAACTAAATATCATGGAATCGGTGGGACGAGAGACCATTCGAGCTACTTTAAAAAAACGAAACTTAAGCCTCACTTAAAGAAACAATGGTGCATTCCTCCGAAATCGAGCGCCGAATTTGTTGCTCGAATGGAGGATGTTTTGGAGACCTATGCCTTGCCTTACGATCCTGAAATTCCGCTGATCTGTATGGACGAACAGCCGATTCAGCTTCTGGACGATTCTCGTCCATCCGAGCCGATTAAACCTGGGCAAGTGCAGCGCGAAGATTATGAATACGTGCGAAAGGGGAGCTGTAGTGTGTTTTTGTTTACGGAGCCGTTAGCCGGATGGCGTCACGTACAGGCCAGCGAAAGACGAACCAAAGTCGATTGGGCACTTCAAATCCAGGAATTACTGGACGCTCACTATCCAGACGCGAAACGTGTTCGGCTCGTGATGGACAACTTGAACACGCACACGATCTCTTCGTTGTATGAAGCCTTTCCGCCAGAACAGGCCTTAACTTTAGCGAAACGCCTAGAAATCCACTACACTCCCAAGCATGGGAGCTGGTTAAACATGGCCGAAATTGAACTGAGCTCGATGACGATCCAATGTCTGGATCGGCGCATTGGCTCTATTGAACAATTGCAACGCGAAATCACGGCATGGGAAATCGACCGGAATCAGGCACAAAAATCCGTGGAGTGGCACTTCACCACTCCAATGGCCAGAGGGAAATTGAAACATTTGTATCCTGAAATTTGATGCGGTCAAGGTACTAGTATTCCAGGTGAAAACCCCTTCTGCTAAATCCCAATCATCTTCACTTTTGTAGCTCTTCCACTATTGATGGAGGCGTCCTCTGTTGTCTATTTCTACTCCATAGTCCCCCATAAACTGAAGCTTTTTTGTAAGTGTTCCATTGTCAAGGCGATAGGCGAAAACTTGAGTATTCATGGTAAATAATCAACTAATCGAATTTAGGATTGATATGAAAGTATAATTGAATATGATGAATTGATACGAAGCTGTAAGAGTAAAGAATCAATGGGAGAAAATTTTTTTGATTTATTCACTGGAAAAAGAAAAAAATTACAGGATATCTTAAATATTGGTATCAATACACTGACAATTCATAGATTCACTAAAAAATGTCTATAAAAATTAAAAAAGAACCATCAATTTTTAAATTTTGATAGTTCTTCTCTCTTTAATTATTATTCAAACCAATTGAGTTTTCCTAATCTAATCATTAAAGCCTGTGTGCTAACACCAAAATCTTCCGCAATAGTTTGGACTTGCTTGTCATCATTATAATCAATATAACCATCAAAGTGTTCTTCAATATATTCTTCTAAAATTTCTTCAGGCATTAATAAAGAGGCTGCAAATGCATTTGCCTCAATCTCTTCATTGCGTGTTCCATTAGATGATTGTGAATTTCTGAAATTTACTGTTATAGCTGTATCGATGTGAGTATTATGTCCTCCGTGCAATAAAAAGTGACCAATTTCATGAGCGATAGTGAATCTTTGTCTGTTTATAGGATGCTTCTTATTTACTCCAATTACGTAGGTTTCAGTATCTTTGTCTCTAATTAAAACTCCAGATAATTGACCATCAAAAGGCTCATACTGAATATCAATACTTAGCTTTTCTGCAATAGACTCTACATTAATTGGAGGGGCAGTGACTCTATACTCGCTCAACAGTTTTTCAGCACGTTTCTCAGCGGTACGAACACTCATGATTCTCCCTCACCTTTCTTTGAATTAGCATATACTTTTTTTGCGAAGTTCAAAACATCAGGAGTAAATTGTTGTAATTCTTCTTCGTTACCAGGTAGTTCTACATTACTAAGGAGAAATCCTTCATTTGGTAACAAAGAAAAAACATTGACGTTTAAAATTTTTGCAAAGTAATACAAACTATCAATGGGAATCTTTTGCTTACCTCTTTCAATGTTTGTAATAGAGGTTCTTGTTAAATTAACTAATTTACCTAGGTCTTCTTGAGTTAGCTTATTTTCTTCTCTTGCCTCACGAATTCTTCTTCCTATTTCTCCATAAATTAATTCTTCGTTCATCATAATTATTCCCCATTTTAATCGCTTCCTTTGAGTTATTTTTAAGAGAGTTTTTAATATATCTATAGAAACTATAATCTGTAAAAGAAAATATAGTTTCATCTATAGTATCTATTCACCTCGAAGTTTTGTCAATGACACAAACCATGAAACAATCGAAAGTAAAGTGAAATGTCAATATATTTATATTATATCAATAAAAATTTAAGTAATAAAGATGTATAGTGGTGTAATACTATTCATTCACCCTTTTTATCGGTTATAAACCCGTAAATGTTAAGGGTTGATAACATTATTATCTATTCATATCAAATAGTATTGACATGGAAAAAGGGGATATGCTAGTATTTATTTAGGCAAGATATCCCAGCCTTTAGCGGAGAGCGGTGGTGATACATATGGCGACAAACGGCAAACCTGGTGCTGGGAGAGTAGGACAAGTTCGGCAGCGCAGTCAGTTCCAAACTCCTAATGGAAATTGGGCTAAACGCGATACAACAACTGGACGCATACTCGACCAAAAAACAAGTAGTCCTGAACCTTTTAAAGGGGTAAGAAAAGAGAAATAAAAAAAGAAGACTCAACGAAGTCTTCAATAGAAAAGAGTTTTGAACCAACCACTTATCATGGGGTTCAGTCCAAGCACCTAAAAGATGTTAGCGCATCTTAAGGTGGAAAATGAACAAATTAGTATCTTTATAATAGCGTATACGTAATAATCAATCAATGTTTTTTTGAGTGATTATGGTTATTTGTGGATACTATAATAAAGAACTTATTGGTTCAACAATAATTCGGACTTGCTTATGATAAGTGGAAATTCTTTCAATCAAAAGGAGAGATTTCACTCATGGCAAACATTCAATTGCAAGACGTTATGATTTTTGTTAATGGCACTTCTCGTTACAATGGCAATGCTTTTGATACGGTTCTTGTAAAGACAACCATTAAAACTGATGAACCGATTTCAGATGAATATTATGTTCCGAGTGGTGTGACAGCACCACCAGCTATCTTGGAGTTGCTTCGTCTTCAAAACCTTGAAGTTACTCCCTTTAAAGCGAGTACTCTGCTGCAAGGAACCGAGGATATTCAAGAAGAAGCTGCTAATGGAAACCCTGCCGGAACTCTTGAAGATGCAGCCAAGCTTCTTCTTCTTTCAATCCTTAAAAAATCTACACTTGTTCCCGTTTCTGGCTCTGTAAATCTATACGAATTGACTTATGAATATAAAATTTATCCATTCACCACTCAGGGTCTTCCTAACACGTATGAGTTGCAGATTCGTGTGCCTTTTGATGGGCTTGGAATGCCTAATGGAAGTCGTGTGGAAGTTTCTGTTGTTCTCCCTCGCTTTGTAGAGGTTGATACAACAGCTACGCAAGGGCGTGACTTGCAAGGTCTTGAAATCACGGAACTTGTCTATGAAATGCCTAATGTTAATCGCAAAGCTGTAACGTTTGCCTACCAATTGGATCCTCTCTTCACAATCCGTTATAACCATACGGAAGGAATCCAAGGCTAGTTGAAAATAAGTCCCTCACATACTTTTGTGGGGGATTTGTTTTTATAGCAAAGGGAGGGAAAACATGTCTGCACTTTCAGATTATATAGTCAATCATTTTTCAGGAATTATCCAAGATATAGTCTTTGCTTTTGTTGGTGTATTTTTGGGATTATTATTCACCCCCAAAAATAGTGATCCTCATATCCATAATGGAACGAGAATTAATCAAGTATTACAAATTATTACTCAAAATATGAATACCACGCATAATCATTACCCCTCTAATCACAGCCCAAATACAAGTAAATCAAGTTCCAAATCTAATGACGATGAAACTCCATTAGGTATTTACTTTTTTGTTGCTTTGATAGCTGCTTTTTTCTTTTATAAATATCATGTGGTTTTAATGAATTACACTATAAGCTTTATTGTTATGGGATTAGCAAGTACAGTGACAGTTGCAATTAAGCTTTACTTAGATAATCAATACGATAATTTGAACAAGTATTGGACAGTAATCTCATTTTTAATAGTAATAGTAGATTTTTTTACTTTGAAACTTATGAGTGGTCAGTTATCGGGATTGCCACAGATTAGTTCAATATCAGAGTTTATAAGTGTAGTGGGTATGCAAGGAATCCTAGAATTTTCTTATTATGCATTAGGGTTCGTATTCATTCAATTTCCGAATTTGCTATTGCTGAATTTGTTAATTCATATGTTTGCTGTTAATCAGTACTTAGCAAGGGGAGGAAGAGTGTCGGCTTTCTTTGTTAGAAAAACAAGTAGATTTGTTTCAACACCTGCGGGACTCATAACGATTACTGCTTTAGTCTGTGCGGTTTCTTTGTTACTTTCTTCTGGATTATTGTTTAAGTGGGTATCAAAAGGTATAGAGAACAATACAGCCACTTTCGAACATATATTTGAAACCAAACAATAAATAATAGTTTAAATGAACATTTCAAAAAACATCACGCGATAGGGAGATTCGGTCTTTCAATGTTTTCTAGGATGTGTCTGAAAACTAAATAACATGGTAAGATTTGAGAAAACGAATGGGGCGTCAAGCATGATTCAAAGACGGTACGAAATAAGCGATGAACAGTGGGAACAAATTAAGGGCATGTTTCCACCCTACAAAACAGGACGTCCGTCAAAATTAAGTGAAAGAACCATGTTTAACGCTTTTCTATGGATCGCTCGAAGTGGTGCTGCCTGGCGCGATCTACCGGAGGAACGCTATGGTTCATGGAAAACGGTCTACAGTCGCTTCTGCAAGTGGCGAGATACCGGACTGCTTGTCGCGATCTTCCAAACTCTTCAGGTCGAACCTGACTTTGAAAACTTGAGCATTGATTCTACATCGGTCAAAGCCCATCAACATAGTGCTGGTGCTAAATAAACGCCCCAGGACACGAAGTGAATCAGCACATCGGCGTCAGTCGTGGCGGAAAGACAACCAAACTTCACACCGTCGTCGATGGATTAGGAAACCCCCTCGCTTTTCTTCTGACGGGTGGTCAAGTCTACGATTCCGTTCCAGCGATCGCTTTACTTCAGAAGCTTGATATTACAGGAAGTCATATTCTTGGCGACAAAGCTTATGGCTCAGAAGCGATTCGGAATTGGATTACAGCTAAGCAGGCATCCTACACCATCCCGCCTAAAACGAATAGTCAAAACCCATGGAAAGTCGATTGGTACCGCTACAAAGAACGCCACTTAGTGGAGTGCTTTTTCAATAAAATCAAACACTTTCGCCGTGTGGCTACTCGTTACGACAAGTTGGCCAAGTCATTCCTGGCTTTTGTATACGTAGCTGCCATTTTCAAATTGACTCAATGAAGAGTTTTCAGACACGACCTAGTAAACTTGAGCCACAACTAATTTAGTTGCGGCTTAGGTTATTTAAACTATTAACATATAAAATTCACTTTTACCTAATATTAGTTGTGTATAAGATCCTTATATATGGTAATAGTGCTCTTTTTATGTTAGTATAAATATACCAACATAAATCGACATCTTTAACTAAACAAATGCATAGTTCCTACCATTAGGATTATACTCACAATCTATTAGATTTATTCCTATTATATTCGACAGAAATATTTAATAGTTGTATTGTACGTTTTGACATTAACTTTATACTAGATCATTTATGATTTAAGTAGGAGGTGAATGTCTAAATGGGTAAAGACAACAAGGAGGAAGAAAAAATGGAAGCAATTATAGAACGTCCTACTACTCCTGCCGAATCTTTAAAGAAGTCTCTTGAAGATATGAAACAAATTCGTCAAGGCAAACAACCTAGAAAAACATGGGATGATTATATAAAGGAACAAAAAGAGAAAGAGTGAGCATATGTCGTTTAATATTATTATTACCCCTGTTTTTGAAGAAGATTTAGAATTTTATAAGAAAAAACGCAAAGCAAAGAAAATAGATGAAGATGTTAATGAGATTATTCAGGAGTTGAAAAAAGGTAATTTTATTGGTGATGAAATACAAAATTTAAAATTACCAGAAGATGAAAGTTCTTATAAAGTTAGAGCTGCGAATTCAGATATGAGAGTTGGCAAAAGTGCAGGATACAGGATCGTTTATTATGTAGTAAAGAATGACCAAGATGTTTATCTCTTGACCATTTATTCTAAAAAAGATAAAGATAATATAACTGCAAATGAAATATCTGATATAATTAATACTTTCTGCAAAGACTAAAGGGGGTGTCCCATAAGCCATGAAATGGCTGGACGCCCCTTGTTTTGGAGTTGGATAGACATTTGCGCTCGGTGAGGACGCTCCGCGAACGGACCGTTGTTCCAATCGCTGTGCTCTCCAGATTTTTTTCATTCCCCTTTGCGGTGAAAATCCGGAGACCAAGGCGAACGCTATCGCTTTTCCACAATCGTTCCGTCCTCTCCGCTGTTTAAGCGGGATACGAATACATTCTTCAAAAAAACGCAAAAAAGAAACCGCTCTTTTGGTAAAATGGAGTTACCACACAACCATTTCAAAGGAGAGGTTTCTTTGTACATTCAATATACCATGGACCAACTTTGCTTGCCAATGGATCTCGAAGAAGATATTCCTTCGAACCACCTCGCTCGTGTCGTTAATACAGCCGTGAATCGGCTGGACGACTCCATCTTTGACGCTGCTTATCCCGGCGGCGGCCGCGACAGCTATCATCCTAAAATGCTCACCAAAGTCATCATTTACGCCTACACTCAGCGTATCTATTCGTCTCGTCAAATCGCCAAAGCCGTGCGAGAGAATATTCCTTTCATGTGGCTGGCCGGACGGCAGCGACCCGACTTTCGCACTCTTAACCGCTTCCGTTCCCAGCGAATGAGGAATGTCCTCGAAACGGTATTTACCGCCGTGCTTCAGTTTCTGGCTGACGAAAAATACGTGTCTCTGGAGCATTATTTTGTGGACGGCACTAAGATCGAGGCGAATGCCAATCGCTACACCTTTGTTTGGGGCAAGGCAGTCAGCAAACACAAAGCGAAATTACAGGAGAAGGTACACACTCTGTTTGCTGACATTGAAGCGGCGGAGCACCAAGAAGAACAGGAGTTCCAGGGAAAGGACCTCGCCGAACTCGGTGAATCTTGTGAGATGAACAGTGAGAAGCTGGAAACCCTGACCCAGGTGCTGGAGTCTAAGCTCCTGGACAAACCTAAAGACAAGCTTCTGAAAAAAGCCGTTCGGAAGCTTCGGAAGGATTTGCTGCCCAGATTACTGAAGTACGAACAGTACCAGAGGCTACTTGGCGACCGGAACAGTTTTAGTAAGACCGACCCGGATGCGACTTTCATGCGGATGAAGGAAGACCACATGCGAAATGGTCAACTCAAACCGGGTTACAATGTACAAATCGGAACGGAAAACCAGTTTATTTTAGCATACAGTCTACACCCGAGACCTACGGACACCCGTTGTTTACAGCCGCATATGGAAAAGGCAAAGAAGATCTTGGGTAAACTTCCTAGGGCGGTAATTGCGGATGCAGGTTACGGCAGTGAAGAAAACTACGCCTATCTGGAAAAGGAAGAGATTCAAGCGGTCGTGAAATACGGCAGCTACCACAAAGAAAAGAGTAAAGCTTGGAAAGAGAATATCGGAAAGGTGGAGAACTGGACGTACAGTGAAACCAAGGATACATGGACGTGCCCAGCTGGGGAAACGTTGCATTTCCGCAAAGAGAGCAAGGAGACGCTACAAAGCGGATATGAAATTCACAAACGTCATTACCGAAGACAAAGCTGCGAAGACTGTCCGCTGAAGGAACGCTGCACCAAGGCAGCAGGAAATCGGGAAGTGGTTGTCAGTCTGGAGAGGCTGCGGTACCAAAAGCAGGCTCGGGACATCCTGCGAAGCGAAGAAGGTTATGCCCTAGCCGTACGCCGAATGACGGAACCGGAAAGCGTATTTGGACAACTGAAGAACAACCGGGGCTTCCGGCGCTTTCTGCTTCGCGGCATGGAAAAAGTGACGCTTGAGGTCGGTTGGCTTTCGCTTGCCCATAATATGCTGAAGCAAGCCACGGTGGACCAAAAACGCAAGGCCGCGATTCTCCAATAACAGGAGAATCGCGGCCTTGCTGTCTTTGTACTGCCTCTTGAATAAATATGGGCCGTTTCTTTTTTTGAAAATCTACTTATGAGACAGCCCCTTTTTTATGAACTATACTCTTGTTAAGAACAAGTATCCCAGTGAATTAAATAATCCGAAGTAGTTATTGTCGGCGGAAAATATGGTTTTTATGTCTAATTTTATAATTTAAAACAGAGAATCTGAAAATTTGAAGTTTATTTTGTGAGTAAAATAGGTAGTTAGGCTGTATTTGAGATTTTGATTTATTATAAAGCAAGAGAGTGTAATAACTTAATAAGTGAATAAGGTTGTGCTATTATTCTTAACTTCCAATAAATAGAGAACACAATAGATATGGTTGTATCATTGGCACTCAATTGAAAATTCCTAGGAAATATTATGACCTTATTTTATTTAACTCTATATTTCGTGGGAGTAATCTCTTAAACACTTCACTATTTGCATTTGAATCAAATAGATCGTGAGTACTGTTGCAATAAATAATATCCTGACTAATTGTTTGGGAGAGATACTGTTTAATATTTTCAGAAACAAATATTCCGAGTGCTTTAACTGAAAGATCTTTACAGCGTTCCATAGTTCGGTAGAATTCTACTATTTCATAAGGCATCGCTGAACTGCAAAGAAGTCGAATGTCAGAGTTAATAAAGCCGTCTTGAATTATCTTCTCTCTTAATACTCCGCAGTCAACTACTATGAAGTTATAATCTCTATCTAACTCTTTTGTAAAGTAGAAATCGGAACCTTCCATGATATACGCATTTCCAGACTTTTCAGGCTTAAATAATTGAATGATATGAGCCAGATGGTTATTACTGTTCTCCTCAACGTAACAAGCAGTCCCACCATGAGCATTAATCCAGCAGACTAGATTAAATGCCGTGGTGGTGACACCTACTCGTCGGTCACATCCAGCTATGGCAATTACAATATTAGTACAGTTAAAATGGAAATGAGTTACTTCCCCCAATGCTGATGCTTGATGCATGACCTCTAATGAGCTTGGCTCACCCGCAGAATTAACCCGATGCATTCCCACTTCTGAAAAACACTCTCGAAGCTCATCTTGAATCATGTCTATTGTTTCGGCTGTAACCACATTTTGAATATCTGCCTGTATCAGCTCTTTTAAGAAAGGACTGCTCTTTGGCAGTCCTTCTGAAATCACAATGATTCGCATTTCATACATCATCTGAAAAGATAAAAGTGCTTGCATCATTTCTTCGTCAGTCTCATTTATTGCTTCACGGTCAATTGCTAAATAGCGAACATGACTATAGAACCGCATATCTTTGACTACAAAGGAATTGAGAGAAAACGACCCGATTAGCTTCTTTACTGGCAGTTCCAATTCTTCCTCAATAAAATCAAGCAGATTAACTTTATTACTACTAGTCAGATACAGAATCATGAGTTTACCCTTCCTTCATGAATAACAATATAATCCCAATGACCACTAGACCCATATAGAAGAAAAGCTCAATAAGCTGTTTCTTTTTGTCCATAGTCATCGTCCTCCTGCTGTTCCCATATAAGCAAATTTATATTCCGGGATATCAAAGTGGACATGCAACCTCTTGGAACCAATCATCAACAAAGCATGTTCACGCTTCTTGCTGGCCAGAAGTTCTTCCTCTGCATCTGTTAAGTTATAAAGCTCTCGTGTTTCTTGAAGATTCTTCCCGTCTGTCCCCATCAGTATTTTGATACAAGGTATATCCAGTAGCGCTTGCCCGTACATCTTGACTTCAGGGGCTAGAAAGTCCACGATACTATGAGAGATAATCGCAAGGCCGGCTTCATATTTTCGAGCGCGTTTCTCTACATTTCGTAAGAATACTAGGCTCTGCGGGACGTTAGGGTCAATCATCAAATAACACTCATCACAGATCAGCAGCACGCGCTCAGTCCGGTCCTGAGACATTTGCTCCCAGCACCAGGATAAGAGGTTAAAGTATTGGGTTCGCTTAATATTCTCAGATGTATTCTGTAGGGTATGGGTGTCCAAGCAAATGCAGCGGCTATGGGTTTGGATGGTACTGTGACCATTCCATAAAAAAGAGTCCCCACCATGTGCAATATCATGCAATAGTAGGGACAACTCTTTATACACTTCATCTCCAAGCTTCTTTTCCTTGCCATGAATCAGAGCGTAGAGGTCAGAAAAAGTAGGGAAGTCGGTGCTGGCTAGTTTCGTAATATCTGTGGTCCACGTAATTAGAAACTGATTATACAACTCAATCAAACATTGCTTAAGGACAGCTTTTTGCATCATGGTCAGGTCAGGGATGTAGAGGTTAAAGAAGATTTCCAGATTCTTAAGATGAAGCGCCATGTCGGACATACCGTGACCTTCATCTTTATAAAGCGGAAATTGCTCATCCTCTTCATCGCGTGGAGCGGGGCGAATTTGCAGTGGATTGATTCTACCATTAGATCCACCGCCGGCGTTAATCCAGTCGCCATTTAGCCTTTGGCAAAGCTCTTTATATTCCGATTCTGGATCAATAAAAATAATTTTGGTACCCTTCATGTATTCACTAAGTGCTACATGTTTTACAGCTGTAGATTTACCTACGCCGGCTACGCCCATAATGACGATGTTTGAATTGGTTCGGTCGCCGCCGCGTTTCCATGTATCGACGATAACCAATCCGCCGCTAGCGTCCTTGGCGAAATAATAACCAGTTCCGTCGTTGAAGCCAGAACTTGCAAAGGGAAAGCCTCCAACGAATGTACTCATTGGCATGATTTTATTTAGGATATCCCCAATTTGATCTTGTGCCGGGTACATGGGGGATAGGTGACGAAAGCCCTCTTTTTGAAGATGGGCCAGGTTTCGAATTTTGCAGCGCATCATACTGAAAGTATTTTCAATACGTCGACATGCGCGAGTGAACTGTTTATCATCTTCCGCAAATGGCATGACCATTACATTCATAAGACCAACCGTTTCACCATTTTGGTCGATCTGCATCATAATGTTCTCACCATCGGTAGCCGCCTTGTCTGCTCGTTGACGGGTGAGAGGATCTTTAGCACTGTCGGCCATGCTTCGATTTTGTGTAATGGATTTGGATATTGCTGAGATTAAGGCGCTATTATCTATAGGTTGAAAACCGATGGATACCATGGTAGACGGCATATTGGTTAGAGTGGAGAGCCAACCGACATCGGCTTTGGGAGGATACTGAATGACTCCATACATTTTAGCTGTTTGTTCACCAATCACAAGGCCGTTACGAGAAAACTCCAAGCCCATAGGAGTGATTGCGTTTAGAAGCGAAGGATTCACAGATAAAGATGGAGATGTGGGTTTCAAAATATCAGTTCTCCTTTCAACTTATGATCCAGAAGGGGCCACCTGCTGCTGCATTCTTTCGAGCTTCGTTCAAAATAATGGAGAAATCCCATTCTTGCTCACTTCGCTTTCGACTGGCTGGATCGGCGACAAGAATCTTGCCTTCAGAGGTGACACCTCGAAGGACCATGAAATGCCCTGAAGAAGTGAAGTGACCTTTACCCATAATGGCAACAACCAGTTTTCCACTAGATAAGGCATTAATCATGGTTTGCTGGTCTTTTTGAGCAGCACCTTGAACATTTAAACCAAAATGCTGAGCACCATCAGGAATTAAGCTATGGTAGCTACCGGTTCCTTCTGCCAAATAACCATTGTTATATGCCCAATTAGCCATAGTGACTGGATCGATCCTTTTACTCGTGAGGGTAGAAACGACAATTGATAAGGAGGTTGGACCACAACCGGATACGCCAATGGTGTCCCTGGGACCATAGGGTTTATCTGCCCAACGGGAGTCCATTTGGTTGTAGTAGACAACTTCACGACTTCCATCCTTAAACGTTACTCCATCATATTGCTGTCCCTGACTTTGCACGTATCCTTCGTCGGTATTTTGTAGAATTTGGGTGAAACCATAATCGGTACGCATTTCATTTACAATGGGAGTTTCATCAGCCGAGAGCCATATTTTGAGTGACTCCAAGGGGGAGGTAAGCAGTTGTAGAACCATAGCGATGAGAACTAACAAGGTGGCTGCCGGAGCTAAAATCAGTATCAGCATCTGTTTGCGAGCTTGTTCGTCGGAGGCGATTTTCAGGGCTATTTTGGAAAGTAACTTCGCAGTGAAGGGGTCCAAATTCTACACCTCCAACTTCGCAAGAAAAGGAATCACATTTTCAGGTTCTGCCGTTTCGAGGTGGGTGTAGGAGGGATTGTTAACTAGGTTGCATAACTGAACGATGTCTTGCTGTTTTAAAAGTTGGGTTTGCACTTGGCCATCTTCAAAATGCTGAGCAAGCCGTTTAGCTTTGTCCAAGAGGTCCCGTTCAGTTCCGTCATTTTGTCGCTGCCAGAGGATTAAATAAAATTGTCGCTCAACTACTTCACCTGAGAGAGTGAGCGTGTTCATCTCCAGCATTTCTTGCCGGAGCAGTTCTTTCTGCTTAGGGTCTGCAGTAGAGAGTAAGGCACTGAGTTCTGAAATTAGAGGGGAAATATCTACAGGGCGGCTTACCGCAAGAAACTTAAATGGATAGTTGAAAGAGGATAATTCGGCTGTTAGCTTGCTGATAAGCATCTGCTTTTCAGAGGAACTCAATAAATCCAGGCTAATCGGGAAGATCCGTACATAGCTCATCAGCCAACCGTCTTGTGTATGAAGGAAGTTCCCATGAATGTCTTGTACTTGGACGAATTCTTGTGCTGTTTGCATGGCAAGATCAGTGGTGATTTTTGATTTTGATTTACTTTTCATGAGGTGAAATAAAATAGCTCCTCCGCCAAGAAGGCAGAGGAGCAGCACAATGATGGGCAGCAGCATAAATGCAGCACCAACTTTCTATTTTGTTTTTTTCGGTGCAATATGCCAATCAGAGAATAGGTTCCCGGAGATCGTAATCGATTCTTGCAGTTGAAGAGTCAACATGCCTTCAGGTGTCCAGGCATCCAGAATGCGTGTAATTGGAATATAGGGTCCATCAGGGAACCAAACCGGTGTAAAGTGAACTCGACTTAGGTAAGTTGAGTATTCATTGGTCTTTAACCAAAAAATGGTGTTCACTCCACCTGATTTGAAGTCATGAAGTCGCCAATAGGTTCGATAAGAAAACTCCGGGAAATAGGTGACAGCGTGCTGGGCTCCGGTGATGTGACTACTAGGAGCATTAGAAGAGGTAGTGCTATGGGTGGTTATTTCGATGCCATATCCTGATTTCATCCTATTTGAGGAAAGAGATGGTGATTTAGTATCGGGGATGACTGATTGATTAGCAGAGAGGGAAGCAAAATAGCTAGTCCAGATATATTCCCACCAGCCTCTATCTTTCCAAGATCCATAGTCTATCCAATAGCCGGTATCCTTTCCGGTACTGTGCCATTGCCAGTTAGAAATCCAGACCCAGTATTCATGCCAATTAGCCGACCAGATTCCCCAGGAGGCAGTAGTTTTTGATGGATAGTTAGGAACTGGAGGGAGATGAAATGAATCGTTACGATCTGTGGCAGTAGGATTGAGCGGGGGATTCTGGTTTAGATCGACAATAGTAGCTGTTATAGAAGAGACACTTAGTGTGCCGTTTGTTGAACTCACCTGAATAGAGACTGATTGTGGACTGCTAGGTGTGTGCCATTTTATCCAAACCAACTGACTATCGCCTTCCGGAATGACGATGTTCGTTACCGTGTAAGTACTGCCCAAAATCGCAAATGTAACTCGTGCAGGATTATCCGGTGTGATTTCAGCAGCAGTGGAAAGATGTACGGAGGTAATCACATCAGTATCTGTCCGGTATTGGTAGCTCGTCTGACTGGGGGAAGGGATAGTAGGGGCGTTATTAAAGCGGACGATGCCCAAACCAAGGAAAGTAATAATTTGATCGTTACTGACACGACTGCTGGTAGAACCATTCCAAGCGGGGAAGCCAAGGTCGGAGGTCTCTAAAAATATGGATAATGGTAGATTTTGATGAGTGAGACTGACCATTTTTGAACGTAAGCCGCCATTTAGAATTTGATCGTACAAAGCGGCCTCATGGGCAGTCATCGCCATCTTTACACCTTGAAAGGTGATATAAGCAATTGGTTCAATAAGGAGTTTGTAGTTACCGTTTATTAAAGTCTCGTAGTCAATATTTGTTGCGTTCGCAATCCGAATTGCCATGTACTCTGAACAAAAATATCTTTTGATGAGCTCTAAACTCGGTTCAGCTTTACTCGACTTAATAATGAAAGGTAGACGTTCTCCGGGCTGTACATATGTGTAAGGGGAAGTTGACGGTTTTAAAGTTGTCCCTTTGCTGTACTGTAGTTTACTGACTTTTCCGAAATGAATAAGTGAGCTTGGAGGAGTGCGATTTGTAAAATCAATAGAGGTAGATACCGGCATCTGATCAGCTGATCTTATTACAGTCACCCTGACTCCTTCATCGTTTGTATTCCAAAAGTTTTCCCCACTACCACTACCTAAACCACCACCACCAATGTCAATATTCCCATCACCAGTACCATCAGCATTTGTAATAAACGGCATGAAAATGGTCATCGCAAGTAATAGTATAAACATATATTTTAAAAATCGACTCATAACCAATGCCTCCCAAAAGAAAAAAGACGCAGCAACACGCCGCGTCTTTTCTCATGTTTGTGATATTAATCCATGTCTCCAACTTGCTTATTCAAATCACCATCATTTCCGGTTTCAACAACTTGAGTTCCTCCCCCTTGGTCTTCAACCCATCCGAAGCCAGGAACATAAACCTTCCCATCATTATTTTTAGCTCCAGCCTTTGGTTCATCTTTTTGTTTATTAGGCTGAGTTGTCTTTTCCTCATAAGCTGGAGTAGAAGCAGGAGACTGTGGTTTTGTAGAAACCTTAACCTTTGGCTTAGGTGGCTGGGTAGGTTTAGGTGTTTTTGCAGGTTGGGTGATAGGTACTTCAACGTTCTTCCTTTCCTTTTCCGGTTGAAGTATGGGAGTTTCAGATATAGTAGGCTGAGGGGTGATTTTGGCAACAGAGATGGGGGAGTGGCTTGGGCTTAGATTCTGGGGGGAGTTAGTAGGGCTTGGCTCTATTTCAGAAACATTGATTTTAGAAGGAATTGATGCGGTTATCGTATTTGCCGGATCAGTTATTTGACTGCTGTCTTGATGAGGCCATGCCGCCCAAGTAACTATAAGCCCAATAATCACAATTCCTCCGGCAAAAGCCCATATCTTTCGCTTCATCGTTCTCGACTCCTTATAACATATTTGTGTTCTTACAAGAGGATTCCGTTCTTCTATTTTACTGTATAATTCTGTAAAATCCAATGAAATCAGCTAATATAATATTTTTTAATGAGTTTATGAGCTGAACCGAGGCATATATACTGCTTTAACATGTAATTCTGCCTTCATAGAAGGTAGATGACCCCAGCCAAAGGAAAGTGGCACCTCTAGCTGTATTACTGCTTCGGCTGTGAATTGCTCTATGGTGTTCGGAGAAGAAGGAGCGAACGGTGCATTTATAAGAGTTACTACTAAACCGGATAAACTATATTCCACCTGATCTCCAATCAGTTTGGCATATCTTGTCCCTTGTTGGGCCAGTCCCAAATTCTCTTGTAGCCGAGGATAAATATGTCCTGTGGATACCTGCTCCTGCCATTTGTTTCCGGACCGTAAATAACCGCCGGAGTAACTTTGCCGCAGGCTACTGTATACATAACTGTAGTTTTCAGCAACCACGGCAATAATGGAGCTTTGCACGGCATCACGTACACCACTGGCGATAATCGTTAGTCTCATATATTCAAAAATTAAACTAGAAAACATTAGTATTGCCAATACAATGGCAACAACTAACGGAAAGCCATTTCCGGATTTGTTAGTCAGCCACTTCATTTCCAATACACCTCAGACTTTCCTTGAGCTCTAGCGGTGAGCTCAATGGGGAAGGAGCCAAAATCCCCAAATAGTCCGATATTAACAGTGGTTTTCAAAGTTACCGTTACTTCTTCATTAATGTGAATTTCTCCGGTTCTACTCCACGAAATTGAAGGATATAGGCCAGTTTGAGTTTGTAATTCACTAGCACGCTCTGTAGTCTCACTGCCAACTCTTCCAGATATCTCAGCTTCTCGTACTAGTTCCGCGGCGAAAGTGTCCAGTTGATGTTTTACAACAAACACTGGAAATACCTTGATCACCAGAGCTACGCATAACATGGCAGCCAATACTAGCACCACCACATCGATGTAACCTTCTCCGCGCTTACTTCGGAGGATGGACACCTAGCTTCCTCCCTTCCTTCTGGATGGTATGCATCAGAATAACTTGCCCATCGCCCTCATGATCTCCATGCCCAAAATGACAATGTACATCAGCATAAAGCAGCCGAGCATATAGAATGAATACTTGCGTACTTTGCCTGGACGCTTCATTGCAATAAGCTTGAGTCGCTGAATCTCTACCAATTTGAAGTCATGTGCGAGCATTTCAAAATAGACAACTCCCTGATCACCACGCAATACGGCTAGTAACCCCCGTACAATATCCGATAACATCGTGCTGCCAATACGTGTCTCGAGCCTCAGCATGGCCGTCTCCTGATTGCCGCTCTTTATGTCCGCTATAGTAATAAATAATTCGCTCTGCAAGCTGCTACCGGCATTTTTGGCGTAGAACTCAAGCATTCGCAGCACGTCTCTGGTGGCTTTAAGTTCCTGCGCGATAGTAGCTACAAACCGGGGGAGTTCGGCTTCAATTTCTTCTCTTTTTTTGCGAACAGATTCACTTGCCGCACTTATGTTTTTGAAGTACACAGCGATCGCCAAAAAGATAAAGAGTGGTGAAATCAGCGGTAAAATTGGCAGACTGACTAATCCTCCACCCAAAATCAGACCTGCTTTTACAATGGAATGAGCTACATAGGCTTGCGGGGTTAGTGGAATGCCAGCTGACTGAAGGGTCGCAGCAGTTTTGCGTTTATAGTAATCGTTCAGTGGAAGTTTAGGAGCTAGCCAGGAAGACATACGAAAGATGAGAGTGTCGAATGTAGAACTGCTTTTCTTCCCAGTTCGTGCGACCTGAATGACTGCCTTTGAGGCAGCAAGTGTAGGAAGTTTAATTAGGTCTGTGATAACGAGATAAGATCCAGCAGCGAAAAACAAACCAATGAACATTAGTAATCCGGACATCATAGACAGTCACCTCCATTAGCGCTCCCATTCTTCCTCACGCACTACACCATCCCATGCAGGCTCCGGGTAAGGAGCGTGAATATACGGTTCGACTTCCTCCAGACTTTTGAGGGTGATGGCCTCATAACTAATCGCCTCTTCAGCTGATTTCGGCAATTTCCCCATCTGTGTCAATGAAGTAAAGCCTGCATTACCAATAATGATGTGATCCATAATACCAATGTGAAGCGGTTCGAAGATCGCAACTATTCGTTTGGTCATCTCGATATCTTCCCAGGATGGCTTCAGGCTTCCGCCCGGATGGTTATGCGCCATTATGATGGAAGTGCAGTCACAATTCAGCGCAGCCTTTAAAATATTGCGGGGATACACAGGGGCTTCAGTGAGACCACCTTCAGAAATAATCCGTGTTTCAATCACATGGTTACCATTATCTAAGAAGGCGACTATGAAGCGTTCGCGATCCCGTAGCCCATGTAAAAATGCGGAGAAGTAGCTTCCTGCTAGCTCTGGAGAGGTGATTTTTCGCTGTATATTCTCCACTTCCCATTGCAGAACACGATGGGAGATAAGAAATTCATTAAGCTGCTCAACTTTCTGTAGTTGCGTTGAAGTGAGTTCCAAAGAATGGGGATGCTCCAGAGCATTCATTAGGCTATTGGTATTTCCATAGTCCTCTAATTTATCGAGTGGAATTCCCGTTAACTGATGAAGGGATTGGATATAATCTTTGACCATTCTCTTATCAAGGGTGTCTTGGCCCATCGGATTCGCTCCTTTCAGGAGATGGGACTGGCTCCAAGGCATGTAGGAGCTTCCTTACTGCCTGCAGCTTGCTTTTCAAATCGCCAGACAGTTTCTCTTCCTCGAACCGGTCCCAAAAGTTATGGAACCCGTATTCCTCAATCAGGGATTGTAAGATGATCTGCTCTTGCGGGGATGCCTCAATCAAATTGCCTAGTAACCGAATAGAATCGTGCATTTGAATTCTCCTTTCTTACCGTTTGTATTCCAGAGGACGTGTAAGCCGGATCACTGCTGCCAGTGAGACAAACAGCGCAAAAGCGCAGATTGAAAGCACGATATGCCCAGGAGTGCTGGTAGTCAATGTATGGAACCAGTCGCGATTCAGAAAATAAAGTAAGGGAATATTGCCGACAAGTAGGATAGCCATGGTTAGAAATTCTTTTAACGGCTCATAGAGTAAATAGTCAAGCTCCGCCGAGACAACACGCATATCGGATAATTTGGCGACAATGGGCATGAGTGTGGATTTCAACGTTCGATCGTCCTGACAGGCAATCAGGGCATCACACCACTCTTGAAAGACGGTATTATTAATCCGTCCTTTAAGCTGTAGAATCGCCAGTCTGAGGTTGGCATGAATCAGTTTCGTTTCAGCTAGGAACGCTTGAAATACGTCTGCTACGGGAGGATTCAAGTAAGGGAGATTTTCTTCAATCGCTGCCAGAATATTCTCGTTGCGCAGGTAGGAGGTGGTAATGACTGAGAGAGCCGTTTCTAGTTCACTACCAAGCTGCTTCTTGTAGAAGGTAGAGCTGAATAAGACACTCCAAAAAGGGAGTAGGGCAAATCCCCCAGCCATTACGGGTAACAACCACAAGTTGTTCAGGAGGATTGCCAGCATAGCTCCTATAATTGCTAAAGATAAGGAACCGGTGATAAGCAAACCAAACCGTTGACCATGACCCGTCTGTTCTAGAATAGCTTGGGCTTCATGTACTGTAGCTCGCCAGCCTTTAAGTTTCTTTGGGTGCTGAACAGCACGGATCCGTTTTGCTAGTGATTGATTTCGAATAGACAAATGGGAGAGTAGTTCGGAGAGTTCTTGGGCTAATGTGTAAGGAGTGAGTTGAAGGATCAACATGCAGCCTGCAGTTAAACCGATAGAGGCTAACAGCAGCATAAACGTCATGAGGCTTCACCTCCAGATAACAAACGTTGCAATGAGGACAAGGGCAAACCGTTTTCGAGCAACCGTTTCTGTAGGCCGATGGAAATGTCACGAACCTTCTCATAAGCGCCGTCGATGCAAATACGGCCGGCTTCTTCGTAAGTAGCATGGACGGCAAACCGGAATAGCGTATGAATGACACGCTGACCATCTGGGAGTATGCAGCATTCTGTGATTTCCATCATCCTGCGGGTATTGTCCTCGAGTTTCTTCACAAACAAAATGAGTGGAAAAGCTTCTGTTACCAGGTTGTACAGGGTCTGGTCATTCATATCGTATTTCTGGGTACAGAGCGTCACCATCCGGTAGTAGGTAGCAAAACAAGAATTTGCATGGGTAGTGGTAATCACGGTATGACCAGTTCGAGCTGCTTCTTGGGAAGCAAAAGCTTCAGCAGATTTCATTTCTCCGACGCAAATAATATCGGGGTTTGCAGTCAGGGCGAATTCCAGAAGTTTTTCCTGATCGATATGCTGGCGGGGGTCTTCGCTGGAGCGTGTCACAGTATGCACCACATTGTTCAGAACGCAGCCGTTTTCGTCGGTAATGACCAGATCAAACTCACGGCAATCATTCTCAATCGTGAAGATACGTTTGTCAAAGGGGATCGTGGATAGCAGCCAGCTCATCAAGGTTGTTTTCCCGCTGCCGGTGGCTCCAGTGACGCACATGGATAACCCATACCTTAGACAGATGCTAAGGAAGTCCAGCATTTCCGCGGTCGCTGTTTCATTCTGAATAAAATCCTCTCGGGCTAACTTCTGAGGGTTAATGATCCGTATGGAAGCAGCAATCCCTTTATCTTTATCTGTAATGGGAGCACCGAACACGGTAATGCGAATATTGTTGGCCAGATGACCCCGGACAATGGGCTGAGAATAATCCAGGATCATACCAGACTGATGCAGTAGCCGCCTTATGACATCCACCGCATGCTCTGGTGAAGAAAACTGTTCTTCAGCTGGGAGTATGCGTCCATCTGTATAGCTGATTTTCACGTCATTGTAGCTGTTGATATTGATTTCTTCGACATCTCTTGAAAAAAGGTAACGGGTTAAAAAGGAATACTCCACCATCTCGGCATACAGTCGATTGATTAGTTCCTCAAATGTCAGTCCTGGCACATGTAGCCGTTGGTCGGTTAGATATTGACTCATATAGGAAATGATCTGCTGTTTTTGTTCCTCAGGATGGCGGCTCATTAGTGTGGCATATTTCCCGGAAAGATAAGTCTGAACTTCCTTTAACACATCCGTAAAGGGCTTGGACTGAGTAGCAGAGAAAAATAGTGAAGAAGCTTGATTCATTGACCATCACCTCGGCGTTTTGGTAGGAATGATTTCAGCCAATTGAGGAGATTTAAAGTTGTCGGATTACGGATTGGAGTTGTAGAGGATTTATCTTTTGACTTCGCTACATGCGGGTGTTCTTCCGGTAAAGCCAGTTGAATCAAATGTTCCACACCACTGAGATAGGTCTTTGCTTCTTTGCCAGATAGGTCATCGAGCAGCCGGGCATCTGACGTTTGTTGCTCTAGCTCAGTCACATAGGGAAGGATTAGTTCAATCCCCCCGAAAACTTGACTGTATTCCCGTTCGTCTTGCCCTGCTTTAACATTGGATAACACAGAGACATTCAAAGAACGGCGAAACCGCATATCCGTCAACAATGGCAAATAGGAAGCGTAGAACATCAGGCTTTTCAGCTCACAACTGTGTAACCGATAGACGGTATCGGCCAGTTCCAGTGCTACCGTGGAAAGGGGATCAGCGGACAGATAGCTGGAGCAGTCAACCAATATCACATCTGCTAGATGTCTTGCCAACGTTAGAAGATCAACTGCTCGTTCTCTGTCGTAAGAAGCATACATAAAAGCGGTGTCCCCTTTTTTGTAACCAATCAGAGCAACATGAGGAGAACCATCCAGTGGTAGAGCAAACCGTAGTAATTCTTCTTGAGTTAGCGCAGGCAGACTGAGCAGTTCGCCTAGGGAGCGTTGTTGCTTGGCGGCTTGCGGCAGGATTGTGGAAGCGGAGGGGCAAAGGGCATCGCAGCAAAGAATCAGAACATTTTTCTTTTTAGCGGCAAAGGCTTTCGCCAGCTTGATCGTCGTTACGGTCTTGCCGCTACCGGGATTGCCCCAAACAGCGATCAACGGTTTATTACTCATTTGCCTCTCCTTTCTTTTGCTGGGCTGTAAAGTAAGCATCTTGTTTGTCGGTAAAAGCTTTGGCGGTAGCAGGAGCGCCGCGGTACACGAGGGACGTATGCAGCTTAGCTTTATTCTCAAGATCGGCTAAAAGTTGAGCCTGCTGCGGTTGGACAAGTAAGGTTAGGGTCGAAGGGAGTTCATTTTCCTCATCGTCTTCAGCGGTGACGTTAGTACCTGTTTGGGCGTCCAGTCCGCTGCTTGCAGTGACAGCCAATACTTCAACATATTGCAACTCTGGAGGCATGGTAGTCGTACGCATTTCTCCGTAATCTGAAGCGATAAGGGTTACGATATCTCCAGGTTGAAGTTTCCCGGATAGGCCTGCTGCAAGGCTCTTAATTGTGACGGACAAGGCTTGTTTGTGCCCATCCAGTCGATTGAGGTAAGCATCTAGTGGATCAGCAGATAACTTGGCAGGGAGCAAATAGTCGCCGCTTTTGAGATCCACCGCCGCATATTGTCCAACGACGGTCTCCGTCGCTTTGAGAACAGCTTCAGGCAAATGGAGCTTTCCTACCTCAACGGTTTCTACCTGTTCAGACTGAATTATCGAGCCTTTGGCAACATCCTTGGTAATACGGATGATTGGAGTGGTATCGCTGGCTGCACGGTTTAAGAGTGGTGCAATACCAAAACAAATGATGAGGGAGAGTAGAATACAAGCTGCTCCTAATACAGAACGATTTTTAAATCTGTGCATAAAAGACAAGACCTCCTGAGGAAGGGTTTAGAGTTGGAGCATGATAAACGCAAAAAGACCGCCGACAGATAAAAAGGGAGCCAGCGGCAGAGAAGTTTGATTAGCAGATTGATAACCGGATTTGATGCCGATACCTGCAGCAGTGAATAGAACAAGTGTTAATCCAATGATGCTTTGAATCGTGCCACCTACAGGACCTAGCACAAAGCCACAGGCTGCCATAAGTTTGATATCACCGCCTCCGAGCTTGCCTTTGGAGATTACAGCCGCAACAAGGTACGGTATGCCAGTAAGGAGCATCCCGGATAAGGAGAAAAGAGGAGAGAAGTGTATGAATCCTAGAGTGGTAATAACTACGGAAAGAGAATCAGGGATCTGGCGAGTTTTCACATCCTGAATGCTGGCATAAGTCAGGAGCAAGGTAAGAAGTAAACCTTTCAGAAGGATGATATTTAGGGACAGACTCAAAGTTGCTCCTCCTGCCACGGCCATTCAGGTAGAGTTCTGTAGGGGTATACCTTTTGGCTTTTGGCAAAGCGAACCATAAAGCGTACTTGATCGAGAACAGACAAATTATTTCGGTCTTTCGTGGTCATCATCACTGAGGCGGAAACACCGGTTAAGAAAGTAACTAAGGCCATCGGCACACTGCCATTGATCAGCCACAGTAATAGCGCCAGAAGTACAGTGAGCAATGAACCGATAAAGGCCTGACCTAATTGCTGTTTGCCAAAACCGGGAAACCATTCGGCTTCCGGCTTCACACCCATCGGAATATACAGCGTTTGCGATTCTTGAGTCATCTCATGCCTCCTACTGGTAATAGAACAGAATGATATCCTTCACCTGCCAGATGCTTTCGGCAAGAATGTAAAACAGTACCACGTTTCGGCTGCGCTTCTTGTATTTCGCCGCTTCCTCGTCAGCTCCAGCCAGACGTACCATGCAATACACCAAGCGACAGGCGCAGCCAAGTCGGATTAAGGCGATAAGAGCTTGTGCCAACTCCTCCAGGGTATCCATTCAGTCACCCGGCCTTCGTCATTTTGCGGGCCATCCCTACGAGTTTGACGGAGTGATAGATATTGTTTACAACCCCGCCACCGCCACCTGATGTAATTAAGAAATCGGAGAGGAAGCGTGGTGTCTTGATCGCGAGCATCATACAGGCTAGTCCCCAGAAGACATGGGATTGCAGCATCAGTCCCACACCTAGTTTGGCTAAGGCGATTTGAATGACTACCGTCAACATGGATTGCACAAATTTCTGGGTATAGGCACGGAACACACCACGGTCATTATCCAGTAATCCAGCGCAGGCTAGCGGAATACCAACACGAAGGATAAACATTTCGAGTCCGCGCATTAGAAACTGGAAATACAGGATGAAGAAACAAACCACGAAGACCAATCCAAATAGTGCTGTCACAAGTCCGAGTGAGCTGATGCTGTTAACCCATGCCTGCCAGTTGTAGTCGGTCGATTGTCCGATAACGACCAGTAACTGATTGGTTAGCTCTTCAACCATTTGACCGATCCAGGTATAGATGGTGGGAAAACAAATGGCAACAGCCATTGCCCTGAAAAAATTGGTTAGTAGAAACAGCGGTTCTTCATCCGGATCCCCATCGGTCCACAGTACATAAATCTCAAAGCCCTTTTTCAGAAATTTGAGAATCATCACTGCAACTCCAAAGCCAAACAAAATATCGTACAAGCTTTCCAATAGATTCGTGCCGGTTGTGAGGGTCATGTATTTCTCTGCATATAAGGAGATGGGAAGGATATCTTTTAATAAGGTGTCCATATAGATTAGCGCCCCGTTAAGCAGAGCAACGACGAGCAGCAGTAAGATCTTTTCCATCTGTTCCTCCTTTCTAAGAGAAGCGGCGTGACCGCCGCTTCCACTGAAGGCTGCTTAACCTTTGTAGTTGAACATCTCCTTGATTCGCTGAGTAAGTGTGGGCAGGATGGTTCCTTCAAACAGCAGATACAGACCGCCTAAAACGAGTGCTCCGATCACAACGGCCATCAGGATCTTTACAGCCGTATCCACGAACCCTTCCCCGCTACGGTTGCTAATTACTGTCTTTGCATTGCTCCTCATGTGAGCGAATTTCTTCGGTACAACCTGCATCCATTTTTTCATTATTCATAACCTCCAGAATTCAATGTGAGCATAGAAAAGAGCCTGCTATGGTCAGCAAGCTCTTTTTACTTGTAGTAGCCAATAATGATATTAAGGGTGGCTGCGCCGAGTACTGCACCAATGCAAGATACAACGGCAACAATGATACGGTTGTTCCACTTTTTAGTGTCCATCTCATCAGCCGCAGAGCGCCGGATACTAAAATAAACAATGAGCAAACCGGAAACAACCGGAGCTAGAATCATCAGCCAAGTTGTAACATCACCGATTAATTTCTCAGTCCCGGTCACCAGCTTGCTACCCTTAATGTCGCCGGAAGCATAAGCAGATGCGGATTCAAACCAATTGTAATAAAGCGTAAATAGTACTGCTGCTGCAGTTCGTATAATCGAAGAATAGCGGCCGGATCTTAATCGTCGTCTGAACCCGGAGGGAAGAATCCGCTTTGAGCGGCTGCTTGTTGCCGTTGTTCGGCTATCTGCCGGGTAATGTCTTTCTGATAGTAGATCCAAATGTTCCAAAGTTTCACCTCCTCATTCGTATTCGTTCGTACGATTCGCCGCATTTCTCGTTCTTCCCTTACTTGGCGATTGTGCTCCTTGTCTCCAAGGCCCATCATTGCGTTAAATGCCCAGGAGGATAAATCGGGAGAATACATCATTGCGGGATGAGAACGAGAAAGTACAATCTGATAAGGGCGTGAGACACGGTGCACCTCGTCTACCGTTAATAACTTACGCTCAAGCAGATTTAAGCTGTGTGAAGTGCTGGGCGTCGAATATTTGCCATGCGATGCAGATAGCTGGTAACTGGACGTTGTATATGTCCCAAGCTTTTCACTGACTTCCCGCAGCGTCTCTAAATCGTCAGCCTGTAGATATATCCAAGTCTGACAATTGGATTTGATCGTATTGGCTACATGGTCGTCGTATTTTTCTTTCAATTGTTCGAAACTCTGTAGAAATAGGTTAAAGCGCATTCCACGCCCGCCGCCGACCGTCAACTTATTTGTGAAATCGGCAATGGGCGTAAAGTTACCAAACTCATCAAGGATAAAATTGACCCGTTGTTTTAAGCGTCCTCCACGTTTGTCTGCTTCGGTAGTTAACAGTTCGTACAACTGGGATACCATAAGCGAAGCCACAGGATAAAAGGTTGTCTTCTCATCGGGGAGGATAATAAAAAGCGCCTGTTTCTTATTGCCGATGTCGGCTAAAGAAAAGTCGCTTTTATGTGTTATGGCATAAATGGATTTGGAGGTGAAGAGGCGCAATGTGGTCAACGCTGAGGTATAGAAACTACCTTTGGTGCGGGAGGGAGCAATGTCGGAGATGCTGAGCAGAGACCGAGCAGGATGGTTCTGAGGCAACCGCTTAATGTACTCCTGCATCGGTGTTTTGTTGCCGATTTGTTTGTTCATCTCCGCTAGAAACCAGTAGACATTGGTCATATTTTGAAACTCCGGGCGCTTGACGTTATCCCACACGACACTGAGGATCGAGGCGGCGATGACCGACATTTCTCCGTTGGTCCAGATTTTTTCACCCTGAGCTTTGCCTACCAGCACGTTCGTCATGTCCCAAGCGAGCATTTCTGCTTGCTCTTGGTCTCCAGCCAGCGTCGCGTCAATGATAGGCTGAAGCAGATTGTAATGGTGGCTCTTTTCAGGATGGCGGAAATCGAGAGCAATTACTTCGTAACCCAGCTTCTCCAGCAGGACGCTACTATAATGAAATAGCTCTGCTTTCGGATCAGAGATAACCAATGACTCTCCGGCTAATGCCAAGAGTCCGATGGATTGAAGGACCACTGTTCGAGATTTCCCGCTGCGCGTCGCGCCGATACAGAGAGAATGAACATCGTCCCCTATAAAGAAAAGACGCTCATGGTTTCGTGCTTGTTGTAATCCTAGGACAATACCACCCGATTGGATCAGAGGTGGTGCTGCAGCTCGGCGAGGATGGTTAACCGCGGTGTTCACTTTCGGAATAGACTTCGGATGAAGCATCCTCACGGTGAAAGTCCTCCTTCAGATCGGTTCGTCGGAAATGCAGGTCGTCGTAACCGGATTGAATCAATTGGCGAATATAGGGATGCTGCAAATCGAGCAATTCGCAGTCGAAGGCATGAGCCCATTCCTCTTCTAGGAGCCATCGTGCGGAACCATGCTGATTTTGTCCCACCACTACAGGTGTTTCAATCCCGGGTGCAATTTGCTTCAGTTTGCTTTGATAAGGCCGGTTATTGGAGGCGATAAAGAGGGCGGACAGGAGTAGAGTAAATCCTTGAAGACAAAGATAGAGCAGAAAGTGAACTCTGCTAGAAATAAGACTACCTAGGCTTGTATTTAGGGAGGGGACAGTGAGAGTTGAAGTTGAACCGGATAAGGCACCATGCAGGGCCGTAGAGAAGAAAAGATTAAAGATGGAACCGATGGTTATTAAAAGAGTGCAAAGCAGCAGCTTTTGTTTCGTTTTCACCACTCAGGCTCCTCTGTGGGTTCAAAAAAGATATCAGGTCGTTCTCGTAAGGAAATTGAATCTTGATGGGATTGTGGGAAGTTATCATACTGTTCTGGAGCAGGGAAGCGGGCTTCCTGATCCAGCTGTATTTGTAGAAAGAGCGATCTGGGTGCCGGCTGATCATAAATACGGCCCCATTCTTCAACATGAAGATTATGCATTGTTACATAGACGGGATGGTCCTCGCATAAGGTATGCACCAGGCTATCCTCGTTGATAATTTGTTCCAGCATAGTAGGGTGAGAAGCGGACAATTCATAAACCGGAATGGAGCAAGCATCGAGTGGATAAAAGAGATAGTTTTCTTGACCAGCTGCTACTTCATGTGCCATCTCCGACAGACAGTGCTTTGCGATCGTTTGATGTACCGCGAGTGCCCACTCTCCGTCATGATTCACCATGGAGATCCCATTGTAGAACTCTTGGCTCTCCGTAATGTCTCCCCATGGTGTAGTTGCTGGTGGGGTCATTCCTCCAAAATACTCTGGAGCAAAAAACTCTCCATCCTGGGCCAACTTTTCTGGCGAGCCGCACCATTCTTTGAATTCCGGATCCGTAATGGCATCCTTCTTGAGCAGTTCATAAGCAGGAATGATACTTTTGGCGTCGTCGAAATAGATATGATCACCTTGTGACTCTCCAGCTTGCAACGCTTCTTCACTGAGTACTTCTTTGGCATAATCAGCATCCACAACAATACCGCTATTGTGTTCGGCCATCATGCCGTACACATGCAGACCAATTTCCGCGCAGGTTAAAATATTACCCCATATCGAGCTTTCGGGCTGAGGCATGGACTCACTTCCTTCTATAACAAAGATGAGTTGTTACCGAGCATCTTCGGTAATTTCGAGCGTCTCCGAGTTACCGTCAAAGTCATGACTAAATTCATGTTCGTAGTTCAGGTGGATTTCCCGATCTTTAAGCTCGGGCAGTAGTTCCTCCAATCGGTCAATCAGGATCTGGACCTGTTCGAATTGCTCCATCGTCTTGTCGTTGGGACTGATGAGGAACTTGACCATCTCATCATGAATGAGGATAAGCTCATTTTCGCTGAATAGTTTCTTACCATCTACCAGACCGCTGCGGACGGCAAAGTTCTCCATCGCCTCATTTCTGTCATAGAAATATTGGCGTTGCACCGGTATTCCATTCTCTGGAGCAAGACGGTAGGTCGAAAATACATATTCGAATAGAGGATGATGTTTGCAAGCCAGAATGACGTCCCCGTATTCACTAAGCTTGTAGACACCGTTTGTGATTTTCTCATCCTTATCGGTGTATGGCTTTTCCGTACAAACCCCCAGCTGCAGGGCTGTTTTTCGTGCCAGGTCTGAAATGCTGCTCATAAGACGATCTGAGACAGTAACAAAAGGATTGCGTTCAATGCTGTCCATCCGTGTATAGAAGGCAATGATCTGATCCTTCTGATATAGATCTGCTAAATAGTCCGCGGATGTGGAACGCCGAACCTCAATCCCTTGCTGGGATAGGGCAGCAAAAAAGCTTTTATAAAATTCGCTTTTACTTTTCATTTGAGGCACACCTTTCAAGAAGGCTACTGTTCGAGATCCAGTTCAGCTTGTATTTGGGGATAGAGGAGACTGGGAGAAGGGGGAGTCAATGACTCGATTTTCTGTAGAAGATGGTCAACGGATTGCTTTTCGTTATACCCAAGTGTGGAATCATTAATACTACGATAGAGAAGGGCAGCGTAAAGCGAACTAAGCTGATCGGTTTCAAACAATCTACCCTTGTCGAGTAATCCACTTCGCATTAGAAAATCGTCCTTAGCCTTCTCATATTCATTGCGATAAAAATAATGGCCCATGGCAAATCCAGTCCGCTCGTTATTCATCTCCCACGTAACAAAGCGAAACTCACCGTCCCCATCGTAGCGACCGGCTAATACATGATGGTTATATTCCAGCATACTGCGGTAACTACCCAAACTGGAGATTCCAAGCTGGGTAGCATTATGGTAGGTAGTCTCTATCTCCCAGACCTTTCCGACAATGCTTGGAATCAGGTGAGCGAGTGCAGCTTCGACATTAGCTGGATAATGAATTTCACCATTATCATGAATAAATCCGATAGGGTCATTCTTTTGAAGAACGGAGAGAACGGAGGACGATTCACGCTGGATATTAAAACCCAAACTTAAGAGTTCTGCTTCCAGCACCTCTTTCATTCGATTATTGATCTCCATTGGCCGATTGTTCCTTGAGCTGAGATGGACTCTCCTGAGAAGGAATTACTTGAGATTGTTGATTCGGTTTGTCTTCTGAAGATGGTCGATGTTTTCGTGGAGTTTGACGCATCAGTTTCTCAAACGATTGCAGCTTTCCATTGGTAAAAAACATTTGATCATTCCCTTCGATGTGGTTGGAGACTCACACTACCTATCGAATCCTTTATCCTTATTCCGAAGAAGCCATTCTTTCTTAGCCTGCTTCGATAAGTCACCGCCCATTAGCTTGCTTTTGTCGTCGTAATCCATTTGGGCATTCATCGTCAAACCTTCCATCAGGTTAAGCAGCTCAAGCACTAATTGCTCTGTCATGGCATACTGCCAATTAGCTTGTTTGATATTATAATTGACATCCTTCTCAAGATGGATGATGGTACGAACTGTGGAGAGGATGCGGTTGGCGATACGTTTCTCTGCTTCAGCTTGATACTTCGCACGCTGCCTGTTCAAATGATTTGGATTAGAATCATAAAGCATGGCCAGGTTCATTTTTGCCTCAACGTAATCATCTACCATCTGAGCCAGATAGCGATTCTCTTGCAAGATGTTCTGTACAAACTTATCCAGCAGTGTTTTCGATTCAGGAGGCAACAGCTTGTACGCAAGTCGTCCGGATTTCGGCATTTGTTGACGCAATTGAAAAAGCTGTTCAGCCAACTTCTTGACAGAAGAGGGCTCCACCAAATGATGTTTAGGAAAGAGGAGAAGAGAGTCTTCATCGTCAATTTCGAACCGCTGCTGGAATGCTCGAAATGCTTTTGGATTCAACTGCTTCAGATAGTTCTCAAATTCTGCTACCAATTGATCGGTAATTTCGGATACTCCAGATTTGGCCTGATCCCGCTTGGCAATAAATTGTTTGATTTTATAAGCGAACGTGTCTTTAATCAGCTGTTTGCGAATACGATTGGGGATTTCGGGGGAAGTGAAGTTCTTCATGATTTCTTGTTTCTTATCCCAAAATACTACATGAAGATGAGGATGATCTATTTCGTTATGAAAGGCGGCAGCCCAACAAAGGTTCTCTGTTTTAATCTGGTTTTGGGCTGCAAGTGTGGCAATGTGCTGCTCGATATACTGCTGCCATGCTGTGAAGTTTGATAGTCCTAGTTCCATTGCAGTTTCTCTGCGGAAAGAAATAATGCCACGAAACATGTTTTTGCCTTGCTGCGAAATATCTCGGACAGTTCGTGCGACTTCTTGCCAGGAATCAAATATCTGCATCTCGCCGGGCTTTAGTTTTCCGAATAGACCATGGTTTTTCGCATCATGCCGAACTGCACCTGGGCGGGTGGCGATATAACCAATATGACAGTAATTGCTGACTGCAGTTTTGGGCTTATTGGGATGGAAGAAGCGTTGCTTATAGATCAGAGCCGACATCGATATCGCCTCCGCGCAGTCGCTCAGCATCCTGCTCGAAACCATCACCGGAGAGGAATAGCTTCTCCACATCAGTGAGCTTCATCTTCATGTATTCCACCGCAAGCTGCCGAGCCTTCTTCTCAATCTCCCGGAAAGTAGTGTAACGATTCACATCGATTAAATCCGCAATGATAGCAATGGTGGAATAATAAGAAGCGGCTGACATGATGAGGTCTTTGCTAGCCAATCCGGCTAACCGGTTGCTCAAACCATTGATGGCAATAGTGATCTCCTGACGGATAATGGTGGTGATGAAATCAATCTCTTCGGTATAGGCATCAACAGACATCCCCTTTTGAATAAAGGCCCGTACGATATCTGCCATACTGAGATGCTTAGTAGCCGCGTATTTTTTCAACGCTTCATATTGTTTCTTTGGGAGCTTGACGGTGATCTGTACGGTTTTCTCAGCTTGTGCCATGGCATCTCCTTCCCTTTGGGATACTCTTATGCGACATTCGTTTACCGGGTGAAAATCACTAGAAATGTCGGTGGAAGCTCTGCTTCCACGCTGTTTTCTAGCAAAATGACATTTTGCTATTCCTGCCTTTACACCACCACCATCGGGCGGTGCCCTTTGGTGGTGGGACGGTAGTTCTCTTATCCAATGAGGAAAATAATTGAGGGTCATGTTCATTTTCTCTCCTATTATTTTTTCAGAGATTTCTCAAACCATGCTAGATAATTTGTGTTATGTAATTGAATTTTTTTGATTATAATAGAATGTAGTTAGGGATAATAAAATGATCAAAAGTTATTTAAGCAAAGTGTATAAGCTTAATCTTTGATAAGAAACTCAAGCATCCAGTGATGTGGAATCAATGTTTGATTTTAGGGTTTAATAGGAGGAGAAAATGGAAAACAGCTATTTTTTTAAACAGTTATCAAATAATTGGGAGGATAAAAAATGGTTTAACGCCATTAAGGGATATGCTAACGATAACTGTATACAGACGTATGTTGTAGACCGGCCATTAGGCGTTAGTAAATTTGACTATGCCTATGATAGAGCGGTTGTATTATTAATTCCTGGGCATAAAATTGTTTTCTTGAATTTTGGAGATCCAACCAGCGATGAATTAGATGATTACATAGAGGATTTTATTGAGGAATTAACCTATAGATCTTTAAGATTTGAATATAATAGTATTCTTGGGGCAACAAGAAAATGGCGAAGAAATTATACTGAAGTTAAAAATTTAAGTGAAATTGATCTAGATAATATAGGCGAGTTTTTAAGAGGTGTTAAATTTGAAGAAACTGAAGGTCAAAGAAAATCAGATTTAATTATTTCTTTAATTATCAATAGTATCAACTCAATAGAGCAGGTTGGCCTTGAAACCCCTGAAAATTTGTTAGATAAAGTTAGACAGAAGATTGTCTTGTTTGATGGTGATCAAACAAGATTTATTTTTGAAAAAGTCAATAAAAACAGAATTACAATTCAGGGATTAGCTGGAACGGGAAAAACTGAGCTGTTACTGCACAAATTGAAAGAGTTATACACAAATGGTGAAGAAAATAAAATTGCATTTACTTGTCATAGTAAAACTTTGAATTCTAGTTTGAAAAATAGAATTCCTAAGTTTTTTGATTTTATGAAAGTAGAGGAACAGATTGAATGGAATAAGAGACTATGGGTATTTCCTAGTTGGGGTTCGGAAGCTAACAAAACTACGGGCTTATATTCTTATATTTGTAATACCTACAGTATTCCATTTTACAGATTTTCAAGGAATGGAAGTAGCTTTAAAAATGTATGCAGACAAGCAGTTAAAGATTTAAAAGCATTAGGGAGTATTCCTCCTTGTTTCAACTATATTCTAATCGATGAAAGTCAAGATTTCCCTGATGAGTTTTTTGAATTATGTGAGTTAGTAGTCGAAAATGCTGTATTTATTGCTGGAGATATTTTTCAAAATATAACAGATAATGATTTAAAAGAAGTTCATCCAGATTATTTGCTCAATAGATGTTATCGTACAGACCCTAAGACTTTAATGTTCGCACATGCCGTCGGCATGGGATTGTTTGAAAGACCTGCTATAAGATGGTTAAATGATGAAGAATGGGAAGCTTGTGGATACAAATTCGAATCAAAAACAGTAGGGAATAATGAAGAATATAATCTAACTAGAGAGCCAGTTAGAAGATTTGAAGATGCGGAAGTATATGAAGTTGCTGCGACAAAAATTGTGAAAATAGCTAATATGGATTTTAGATCTGATGTTATGAACATCATTAAAGAGATCAAAACTAATCATAATACAGTGAAGCCAGATGATATAGCAATAGTGTTTTTAAATCAAGAAGATGTAAATTATACTTATATTGATTCTTTAGCAGTTAGGATAAGTAATGAGTTTGGATGGGCGACAAATATAGCGTATCAACAAAAAGAAATAGTAAAAGATCATGTGTTTGTGAGTAATAGATATAATATTAAAGGTCTAGAGTTTCCGTTCTTAATTTGCATCGCAAATATGTCAATGACGAAAAGTACTACATTTAGAAATACCTTGTATATGACTTTAACAAGATCTTTTATAACATCTTACTTAGTAGTTAACGAACACAACTCTCCGGAAATTATTAATATCGAGACTGGATTGGATGCTATTTTAAAAACCAACACCTTGAAAGTGTTCAAACCTAAAGCTAATGAAATTATGACTAGCGAAGAACCGATTATTTTGCAAGACAGAAAATATAAATCTCAAAATGAGATTATCACGGAAATTTTTGATGATCTCAAAATTCCTCAAGAGAAAAGGGATAGCTTAAAACAAATAGTTGGAGTAGTACTTCATGATAGCAATGATGAAGAGCGCATCAGAAAGATCATTGAGTCTAATAAAGGACTACTTTGATATGAGCAAATTCTATCAGTATTATATAACAGAAAACCTAAGAGAATTGTTATCAAAACCATTGAGAGATAAAGATGATGTTCTAAAAGTTCTGTTTGAAATATCATCTTATTTACTTATTGAAGATAAACCAATAAATAAAGGATTTGGTGAATTCATTATAAAAGTCGATAAAATGAGTAGAGTATTTATTACACTCTTAGAAGAGGGACAATTATTAAAACATTATTCATTTAATTTTCCATTCATTATTCAACAAGAAGATTTGCCTAGCTTGGAATCAATTAGGCTTATCTCATCAAAAAATAGAATTGAAATTGATACCGTGTTACTTTCGGTCTTGAAAAGTGCATCAGCCTCAGGGTGGTTTAGTACGGATGGAGAAATGTCTTTTAATTGTTTACTAGGACATTACGAAGTATTAGAGGAAATTTTAAAGGAATTAGAAGGGACTAATGATAAATATATTGATAATGTTTGGTTAGTAATGAAGGAGTTAATGCTTAGCGAACCTGGTTACTTAAGATATGATTATGATCAAGAACATCAAAACGGTAGATTGCACCCTTTGCACCATCTAGATGTTAACTATACAAATCATATTACATTTAAATTAGGATTAAGTTCAGCATTTGAACAGAACACTTTTATGGACTTATTAGATTTAAGAACCAATTGTCATTATGTTTCTCACTGATAGAAATACAAAAAATATATTATAATTGATAAATTCCTACTGGTATGATAAATTATTATTAATCCGAAAGTATCGGTAAGATTCCTCGTGCGAAAGTATCGCCGAGGTTTTTTTTTATGTTCTCTAACCCCTCTGAATTTTTAATGTCATTATTATTGACATTTCCTACAGCTTTATCTTTCATATTCATGCTCCATATCCTTTGTATTCTTCTTCTCATTTTCTTTCTCTAGTGTTATATAAAATGCTAAATCTTCGTTTACATCCTTTTTTTGAGGTTTCTCAATGCTTACTTGATAACTTAAGGTTTTATATTTTTCCGAAAATTTAAAGGCAGCCTCTTGTCCCCAATTGGGAGCTGGGCTGCCATCTTGATAAGTGGCGTTATAGTCGTTGTCTAAACAGAAGATGATTTCATGCATACTGTATTTGGTTAGGAAGCGCTCTAAGGCATTATCTGATAAGCAACCAAGGGAGATTCGATGATCTGTTCGCCAGTCCAGCCCGTTCAGCTTGGTGAGTGTGGCATGGCTCATGGCGTCGATGGGGCTTTCAAATACATAGACTCGCTTACAGTTGTTACTACCAGGAATGAGAAATGGGTAGCTTTTGTCTGAATGTATTCGATCCTGCTTAAAAGGGCGATTAGGGTTGCAACCTCTCATCGAACAGTACTTAGGAATTCCATCAGGATCGTATCCGATGAAAACACAGTTTCCGGTTTTGGATTGCTGATAAAGCTTTTTTTCGTGCATGAGGTGGGACATTATTTCGGAGTCAATTCCTCGAACGTTTACGAGATACCAAGCGACTCGCCTATAGTTGGATGCCTTGTCTGGAAGGATGAGCTGGCCGGCTGTTTGAGGAGAATGGGGGAGAGGAGTGAAGCGTGGGGTTTCACTCTCCAGTAGAAAAGCTACAGCTTCTTTGAAATTCATATTCCAGAATTGCATTACAAAGTCGATTGGACCGCCATGAGTATCGGTGGAGAAGTGATAGTATTTGTTGCTGTCTTTGAAAAAATAAAGACCACCACTGTGTTTTGCATGAAGAGCGCGGCGGCCGCCATTTTCAAGAATGTAGCCGTGGGATTTGGCAAATCCAATAAGCGTGATTTTGTTTGCTTGGGAGATTTGTAATTGATTAAGAGATTTGAGTTCTCTAATGATCAAAACTCCTTTTCTTAGAAAATAGTATTTAACTATAAAAAAGAGATTTCACATAAACGTCATTTAAAGCCTTGAAATCATGTGTTTTATTTGAGAACAAAATATCTAAATAGTAGATAATTAACATTAGATAAAAACTGCTAATTTACAGTGCATAATAATAATTCGAAGGGAGTGGATGTTAATGTATGAAGCCATAGATATAGTCACTAATGAGCTTTATGGAATTGATGATTGGTTAAAGAATTGCGAAAATAGAAAAGAAGGTTTATGCCGTGTTTGTGGTGAGAAAATTTATATTCGAGCTGATAAATCAGAAAATACAAAAACTCATTTTTCTCATTATAGGGAATCGAAATGTCCAACAATAGAAAAGAATCATAGACCCTTCGCTCATTTAAATGCCAGTGAACTTGATCTTGAAAATGGGAAAATAATTAAAGGTAAGGTTGCTGAACATTCATTTCTAATATTTGAGAAATGTAAAGGAATGGCCGAGAATTTGAATGCTAAAGAATTTAGAGATTTAATCGATTTTGCGACGCAAAAAGAAGTCTGGAATTATAAGGGACTTACGTTTACTTATGTTCCATACATTCTTTTAACCTGCAGGGAAAAATTCACAAAAGGGGAGAGGAATTATAGGAAAAGTGATTTTTATTTTGTATTTGATCCCAACATTAAGAATGTGGACGAGCTTTGGAATCAATCAGGAAAAAAACAAAAGCTTTGGAAAGTTGATTGTAAAGATAATAATGTAACTGAATATTCTATAGACAGCGCACTTTTACCGAAATGGTATGAATTCACAGACGAATATATTAGAAATAAATTCACTTAATTAGTATTGCAATTTAAACAAATTAATGAATAGATGGAGGCTTATATCCTCTGTCTTTTTTTGTTTACTATTATCCTAATTTCTTGCTTTCTTATATTAATGGGTAAATTTGTTGCTCTTGAACATCTAGATAACAAATTGTACGAATTCAATGTAAAATTAGGATATAATTACATTGTGTATTCCAGTAGTATTGTTGAACTTTTTATAGAATGATGTTGACTTTTCAAATTTAAATTGTGTGGAATTTTAATATATCTGAACGGTGGGACACAAATGCTTCCAAAATTAAATTTGTCATCTTTACCTTTATGGTTGGAAAATGATGTATCTTCTAGTGAAAATGGAAGGTATAAACACAATTTACTAAGAGAGAATCCTGAAGTTAGGCCAACTGTACTCGAAGATTTAAAAACTCTTGTTCAAAAATCTCACGATGATGCAAGATATAGGCTTCGAAGTTTCTTAGAGGATAATCTAGACCCACTCGATGAATGGAAAGATGAAATTGATCCAGCTGAGGGATATCCTCATTTTTTTGATTTGACAACGCTCAAAGGGTATTTTGGAGAATTTTTTTCTGGATTGATTGCTGAGAATCTGACGCTTTTTGACGAAGCGCATTGGAAAGTACCAGTTTTCTCCTTTAGATGGCACGACACCGCTTTTGACCAGCTTGAAATGATGCGCCAAACCGGAAATATGAAAGGTGCTATATTTGGCCGTACTGGAGATGACTGTGTTGCTTTTGTTATGGAGAAAGGAATAATTAAAAAGATCCTTTTCCTAGAGGCAAAATGCTCAGCTGCATATGATATGGGTATGATTAATGACGCCCATGTTAAAATCAGTACTAAAAATTTGGCACCATTGGAGATAAGGCGATTAATCGAAATCTTGCAAGATTATGAATCTAATCCTGATGCGGGAGTATGGATCCAAGCTCTTAGAGGACTATATAGGGAATATAAAAATGTAGATAGATATGATTGTGTAAGTTACATTTGTGGTCAATTTCCAAAAAGGCCAACGGAAAGAGTTTGCTGGATGCCACGTTTTGAACCACATCCAAGTTATAAAGGGGAAAGAATGTTAGAAGTTGCTGAGATTCATATTAATGACGTTAACAAACTTGTTAGCTTCGTTTATGGAAAGGAAGAATAGCAAGTGAATGAAAATGATTTTACATCAGAAGAGTTTGAAAACATTTATTTAGAATTAGCGGGCGATACGTTGTCCCCTTCAATAGCAAAATTATACAGTCATTATACTCGTATTAAAATGAAACAGCCTGGACTTCTTGGTTGGAGGACTGACGAGTTTTCTGAAAGATTAGAAGAAGCGGTTACATTAATTGATATTGGACTCTTTGAGAAAGAGCATGGACTAGCAAACTGGCGTAATGCATTAAGACGCGCTGGTGAACTTTTGGAGTGGTTGTCACTTCCAGATTTAAATGACAATCAACTTCCGCTACGTTTACTGGCAGCTGCTGTATACCAGTTAGCTGGGTATCCAGCACTTTCTTTGGGTTTATTAAATAATGAAATATTAGATTCGAATGATTCTCAAATGTTGACCATGCTACTGAAAGGGGATTTTCCTCATCTTTTAAGTTTGAATATAAGTTATTGGACAAAAGAGAGAAGCCTCAAAAACAAGCAAAATGATGTGGAACCTGATTCAATAGATAGCATTATAAATAATCGGATTGTAGATGAAGTGGTACGAGCTCTTGGGATATTCTGTACATACATGCGTTGGGGTGATGCAAAACGTTTGTCAATTGCACAGAAAAAGCTGCATGACTTATCAAAACTTATGATTTATGGTAATGATAGTTACTCGTGGTTGCTTTCTAAAATTGTCTCTGAAGTTGTAAAGGAATTTGTTACTAATTCATTACGATCAAATGTACAGTATCTTTTGGATGGTGTATCTGCTGACGGTAAGAAAGCATTTGAAAGATATTTAAGAAACAACTATCGAATTCAGAAATCTTTAGCTTGGTATTCACAAATTAAGGGTATTGAAAGACTAATAAAAGATGAATCCTTTACACTCTGTACACCTACCGGTTCTGGAAAAACAACAATTGCTGAGCTGGCCATAATTCAAAGTATGTTTCTTAAAATAAAGGAAGGTTCTTTAAATTTGTTAAACGTTGCTCCTATTACAATGTATTTGGTTCCTTCAAGAGCGCTTGCAACGGAAGTTGAATCAAAGCTTGGCAAAGTTTTAGGAGACTTAGGAAGTTCTTCGGTTAGAGTAACAGGACTATATGGCGGTATAGATTGGGGTCCCACAGATGCTTGGATTACTTCAAATGATCCAACTGTTTTAATATGCACTTACGAAAAAGCAGAGGCACTAATTAGATTTTTGGGTCCACTTTTTTTAAATCGTGTTTCACTAATTGTTATTGATGAAGTTCATTCAGTTCAATACAATAGCATTAATCATGAGGACCTAAGAAGTGGCGACAATAGGAACCTGAGACTTGAAACGTTAACAAATCGATTATTACGTTACACTGAGGGTAAAAGAACTATAGCCTTATCTGCGGTTGCCGAAGAAAATGAATTTCTTGCTAAATGGATATCTAGAAATGAAAATGCAGAACCAGTAATTTCTAGCTATCGTAGCACTCGTCAGCTCATAGGACGACTTGAGTGGATTCAGACAGGTGAGTATGAAATGCGCTTTGATATCCTCGATGGAAGTGATTTACTGTTTAATGATACTAATGGTTCGGAAAATGTACCATTTATTCAAAGACCTTTTGATCCTTTTCCTATACCATATAAAGTGATACCCAAAAGCTTTACAAATGAGAAAAATGGTGTTAGTAAGCGGCAAAGGCCACATTTATTTTGGGCTGCAATGCAGTTAGCACAGCCAGACGAACAAGGAAATCAACATTCAGTATTAATATCAATTACACAACATATCGGTGGTTATGCTGAAGATTTTTTGATTGTCTTAAATAAAGTATTAAAAGGAATAGAACTACCCCCATTCTTCATCCCCCCCTCTGAAACAGAGCATATTAAATTGTTTGAAAAATGCTTACTGGCTTGCGAGGATTATTTTGGTATTGAGTCAAATGAATATCAGTTATTATTAAAAGGTATTGCTGTTCACCATGGAAACATGCCAGGAGTAATGGCTCGGCTAATGGTAGAGCTTCTACAGAAGCATATTGTTCATATTGCTCTAGCTACATCAACGTTATCAGAAGGAGTGAATTTACCTTTTGAGACAGTAATAGTTCCAACTTTAACTCGTGGTGGTGATGTTATTCCATTATCAGAGTTTAAAAATCTAGCAGGTAGGGCAGGAAGACCAGGATCTGGAACAGAGGGTAGAACACTAGTGTTTTTGGAAACAGGAACTAGAGTATACAGTAGTCTAAATGCTCGTCAGAACTATGATTTACTTATCGATACAATGAGAAAAGAACAGCTTATGGAAGTTAGGAGCACACTTAGCCCTTTAGGTGCATTAATTCAGCATATTGCTGATGAATGGCGAAAAATTACCGGATCAAATTCTTTAAAGGAATTGTTGAATTGGCTTGAAAAAACAATTCCTTGTAATAGTGTAAATGAAGAGGATTTAGAACCTCATTATGCTGAAGAGGCATTGGATTCATTGGATGGTTATTTACTCTCTGTAATTGTCGAACAGGAAGAAGTAACCAACCAAAGTCTGAATCTAATAGAACTAGAAGAATATCTTCGCGATGTATGGAAAAAAACTTATGCTTGGCAAGTGATGCAGAATAAAGAAACATGGGAAAAAGTCTTTTTAAAGCGAGGCATATCAATACGTGAAAATGTATATCCAGATCCTGAAATAAGAAGACGTCTTTATCGGACAAGCGTAGCGCCGCGTTTTGGTAAAAAAATTATCAGTGAGTATCATTTGGTAAAAGCTCATTTGGCTATAGGATTTAATTATGCCAGCTGGACTTCAGATGAAAAAATAAATTATATTGTTGAAGCTGTAAAAGTAGTAGGAGATTTAGGGAAATTCAAAGTAAAGGAAAGCGTGAAAAGGGGCAAGAATGCTGGTAAATGGGACGAAGTGTTAACATGGTGGTTGCACCCAATTAAAGTATCGAAAAAGCCAGTAAAAAATGAAGTGTCCGAATGGATCAAATTCGTTAAAGGAAACTTTGAGTATAAATTCAGTTGGGGACTAGGTACAATTATGGCGTTGATTTTAGATGATCTTAATAACGGGGTCTTGGTAGAAACCAAAATTGAAGATTGGCCCAATACGGGCCTTCCATGGGTTGTGTTTTGGCTAAAGGAGCTAATTACTTGGGGAACTCTAGATCCTGTAGCTGCATTGTTACTTGCCCACGGTATAGAATTTACTCGTAAAACAGCAGAAGCAAAAGCAGAAGAGTATTATTCAAGTAGTGATCTTTCCGAGGAAGAGATATTAAACCCTTTAAAGATTAAAGAGTGGGTAGACATATATTCTAGAAAAGATATTAATATCCTGGATTTTTCTATAAAACCAATTAATGCGAACCTTACTCGAGATTTTAGCAATGCGAATAATAGAAAATGGAGAGTTCTCCCGATTATATTAGAGAACAATATATCTTGGATTGATCCAGCGGGATATGAATTGGCTACGAGTGATATATCATTGCAATGGGGTAATAATATGGAATCCAGATATGATTTTATATTAGATGTTGATACAAAGATGATTGACACCTCCACATTTTTATAAAAAATAAAACACTAAAATTTTCATTAACAATAATCAAGAATTATTATAGGCATGTAAATAAGAATAATTAAATAAGGATGATAAATTGATGGATAAATTAACGTTTCATTACCCTCCCGAATTATTTAATTTATTAGTTGATACAATCCCTTTATTAAATCGTTCAAAGAATGATGTGCTTTTATTTTTTAAAGGAGCTGGAGTAAAGAACTCATTATTATTGGATATTGAAAATACTATTCTTACAAATAGAGCTTCAATAAATAAATATGATATGGTTCGTACAATACTCGCACGACTCAATGAGTCAGGTGAAAATACGTTAAGAGAGAGGAGAGAGGTGGTAAAAAGAGTAGTAGAGTTTGAGAGTTATGAAAGTTGTTGGGATACAGATAGATTAAAAGCAAAAGGACTAGTTTATGAAGTTAGGCAATTAATTAATGTAAAAGATTCATTCACCAGAATGAAAAATGCAAAAGAAGAGGCTGAGCTGGAGATAAGAAAAGAATATCTTAAAAAAGCTGCTGAAGCTCAAAAACTCGCTCAAGCTAAAGAATTATTTAAGAATGAAATAAGTACACTGTTTGTTATGAAAGATCCACATAAACGCGGGAAATTATTTGAGGATGTTTTAAATAGGTTGTTTAGTTCATTTGGTATTCTGATTAAAGAGGCCTTTACCTTAACTGGGGATAGTAACGAAGGGATAATAGAGCAAATAGATGGTGTGATCGAACTAGACGGTGACTATTATCTTGTTGAAATGAAATGGTGGAACCAGGCTGTTGGCCCCGATGAAGTTGCTAAACATTTAGTGAGAGTATTTACACGAGGGCAAGCACGAGGTATATTTTTTTCAGTAAGTGGGTTCACGGAAGGTGCTCTGACCATGTGTAAGCAGTCATTAGATAAAGTTGTTATAGTTTTAGGAGATCTCTATGAATTTATAACCATGCTTGATAATGATGGCGATTTGAAAAGATTTCTTAAGGATAAAATTCAAGCAGCAATTATAGATAGAAATCCGTACTATAAAAGAGAATATTGATCTCAGATTTTCCTGTGGGGAGTTGTTGTAACTTCAGCGACTCCTGTAACGGAATACTCCATCCTCGTTTTTGTCGTATCGAATGATCAACAATATTCTTCTCTTTGATTCTACTGATTGCATGCTGCAGTTGTACAACCGGCGTTTCAGCCGTTTTTGCTTCATTCCTTTAATCATTTAAGTTACATAACAGGTGATTCAGACTGATTATAAAATTCCGAAGTATACAGGCCATAAGCGAAAAATAAGCAGGCTCAAAACTTTATTATCGTCTCTTATTTAAAGAGGATCTTCCATAAAGTAATCTTTGTTTGAATTGCCTGATAAGTGGGGCCTTTTATCAGATGATCTATATTTCAGGCTCCAAGTCTTTCTCCTGTCCCTGCTCTATTACCACCGCTTGTTCCTCCATAACGATCTCCTGTCCTTGGAGTTCTTTAAACTCCAGCGCCGAATTGATCTCGGACTGCCGCGTGACCAGTTGTTGCAGCTTCTGCTCATCCTCAAATGGCCTACCTAATTCTTTTTCTGATGCAGCAAGCTGCTCCAGCGTCTCTTCCTGATTCTGTATTGTAGCTTGAAGCAATGAAGGCAACTTCTCGATCAGGTTTTCGAGGCGAGAGATATTTCCCAGTGCTGAACCTCCAAGTTCTGCGGAGTGTGTTTCTGTTCCTTGGGCTCGTATATGGACATTATCATAAATTGAACGGAACAAGGAGAGCGGAAAACCACGATACTGGCCAATAACTTTAGATGGTTGATCCCTCTCGGTTAGTTTGGCTAACAGAAAAAGTACTTCCCCGGCTTGCGTTCTTTCTTCATAGTTGATTCCATCTAGTTGAATCAAGAAATCCAGTTGGCGATTTTGCTCAGCTAATTGAATATCGGCCTGAAGCTTCTCCATTTTCTCCTTACATACCTCGAGCATTAGAGGATACTGCTTATGGATACGCTGCTCCAACATCACCTGTTCATTTTGCCAATTGGCCTTCAGAAGCTTGAGACGGGCGACATCATTATCCACCTGCATCTTTTCGGCAAGCATAGGATTACCGGTAGCCACGGCCTTGACTTCCGCAGCAGACAGGACCGTTTCATCCGTATCTTCAAAGGAGCGGGAGATGCTTTTGCCGGTCATTACTTGGGAGATATAGCGTAACTTCTGCTCCTGAATTTGCCACAAGTACGAGTCGAAGGTTCCCTTTGTAACATAACGGAAAATCTGCACTACTGGATTGCGATTGCCCTGTCGCAGGATGCGGCCGTCACGCTGAATAATGTCAGAGGGTCGCCAGGGACAATCGGTATGATGCGCGGCAATGAGACGATCCTGAATATTGGTTCCGGTCCCAAGTTTGGAGGTGGAACCGAGCAGAACTCGGACTTCGCCGCGGCGCACTCGTTCGAACAATTCCTCTCGCTGAGCACCCGCCTTGGCATCATGGATAAAGGCGATTTCGTCCTCCGGTATGCCGCGAAGGATCAATTGACTTTTTACCTCATTGTACACGTTAAAGATTCCCGGCTTGGGTGTGCCGCTATCGCAGAAGACGACCTGGGTTAGTTTTTCAGCCTCTGTTTGCTGCCAAATTTCGTAGAGGTTATGGATGCAGCGATTTAATTTAGAGTCGGGATCAACGGGAGCGTCTTCATGAACTAGCCTGGGATCAATGGACATCAGTTTGGCTTCATGTGTCAGCTTGAGCATGTTATCCTCGGAAGCGTCCACATCATTGTTGCGGATCTGCTCTGCACGCACCACAAACTCGTCCATTAGCTGTTGCTGAAACGGAGAACACTCACTGATAATAACGGTGGCTTTATCACCTTCGAGTTTTGGCGTAGGCAATTGCAGCATATCAGCGGTTTGAATATCTGCCACTAGGCGAAATAGATTCATTAGTTCCGGCAGGTTGTGAAATTTGGCAAATCGGGATTTCATACGGTAGCCGCTGCCTTCTGGTGTGATTTCCAGTGAGGAAACCACTTCACCAAAGGTCGCCGCCCAATTGTCAAAAAAGTTAAGTCCCAGTTTTTGCAGCAAATGAGGCTGAAGAAAACGCTGCATCACGTACATTTCCGACATGCTGTTGCTGATCGGTGTACCTGTTGCAAAGACTACGCCACGTCCACTGTTCATTTCCTGCAGATACTGGCATTTGAGCAGCATATCGGTGGCCCGCTGGCTACTGGTTTTGCCGATTCCGGCGACATTTCTCATTTTCGTGAATGTAAAACAGTTTTTGTAGGCATGAGCCTCATCCACAAATAGCATATCTACACCTAATTGTTCAAAGGTGAGCAGATCATCTTTTTTGCCTTCATTCGCTAGACGCTCCAAACGGGATTTTAAATTGTTCTCAAACACTACCATCTGCTTGATGCTCCAGTTGTCTCCCTTTTCCTTTTTCACCTGGTCAATGGCTTGAGTCACATTGCGAATTTCATCTTGCAGGAGCTGCTCCTGGCGTTCACTGGAAATAGGGATCTTCTCAAACTGGCTATGTCCGATAATAACTGCATCGTAGTTTCCCATGGCAATGCGTGAGACAAAGCGTTGACGATTAGGCATGGCAAAATCCTTTTTCGTAGTCACGAGAATGTTTGCCGCAGGGAAGAAACGCAAAAACTCATTTGCCCATTGCTCCGTGAGGTGATTAGGTACACAGTACATTGGTTTTTGAATTGCTCCGATGCGCTTTAACAGCATGCCGGCAGTAATCATTGCTGCAGTTTTGCCTGCGCCGACTTCATGGGCCATAAGCGCCGTACCGGAGTAGAGAATTCGGGCCACCACATCTTTTTGATGCTTTCGGAGATGCATTTCCTCATTCATCCCTGCGAATATGAGATGATCACCGTTGTAATGGCGAGGACGAATATTGTTGAACTTATCGTTATAAATCGCTAGCAGATTGTCAGTGCGGTCCTTATCGCGGAATAACCAGGAAGCAAAGGCTTCCTTCATCTGCTGCTGCTTAGCACGGGCAATCATCGTTTCCTTAGCATTCACGACATACTTGATTTGTTCGTTGCCACTAGAGTCCACAAAGCTAAAAGGATCGCGGATGGTGATACTTTGCAGGTTCAGGCTGGATTCGTAAATCTCATAAGCGCTGGCACGACGTGTTCCATAGGTTTGGTTCACTTTTATGGAATCACGCTCCAGTGATTTGCCTGATACACGCCATAGGTTAGTGAATTCTAGATAATCTAGGTCGACAGTTTGCGTGGTCTGCAGCACCTTAGCGGTGCCGAAGGTTTCATACATAAATTCCCGGTAATACCGTACCGGAATCCATGGACTGCCAATGCGAAAATCAATTTCGCCGGGAAGCAGAGGGGCGGGCTGAACAGCGGTTAGTGCAGATACGTTGCGCTGAAACAGATCTGGGAACTCTTTCGCTTTTAGGATGGCGTAGGCTAATTTGTCCTTAACGTTACTGGATAGGTAATCCTCATCCAGCTCCCAACCTTCTTCTTCATCACCTGTATAGTTCTGTGGATTTAAAAAGATACGCTCGCCCAATTCCTCACGGATTTCGGCTGTCGTTGTACGGCACAAATGAGCCATGTAGGGCAAGTCAATGCGCAGCCGCTGATTCAGACAGATTTGCAATGCTTCGATCGCAGACTCTGCGTGATCGGGGAGATTGTTGGGACGGATGGTAGGGCGAAAAAAAATAGCTGCTTTACTCCATGTTTTCTCTGTATTCAGGTCTTCGATGGAACGGAGTAGCGGCAGTTGATCGTCGTCGGCAAAAGCGGCTGTATTGGCTCGATCATTAATATAACCGCAGGAATGGACAAAGCGGTCATATGCACTGTTTAATGTATGCTGAGCTGCTATCAGTTCAGTTTCTTCATAACCATATTCACGGGACTGAAGTGAAATTACTTCCAGCAGCGCAGTTCGGATTTCGCATAATCCTTTAATGCGTTCTGCCTTTTTTCCTTTAATGTTTTGGGGTAACAACTCACCCAATTCGCAATAATAGATCTGTCCTTGTTCGATGATATAGGTGAAGTTTTTGGTGCCCGCTGGTGCTTCTAAGCGCTTCGGTTCATCCGTGTCTATCAGCACCGATGGTTTTGACTCACTCTCTGAAGGTGGAAGAGAAGGGATGACAGCCTGCAATCTTTCCAGCGCCTGCTCCAGTACGTCGTATAATTGTTGGTTTTCATCCGGCACGCAAGCGGTTTGCTCGACCCCGTGCATTCCACGATCCCAAATCATCCGACCCAACAAATGGTCGGGGTTACTGAGGTAATAGCGATTTATAGGAATTCCGTCTGACGTTGTCCCGATGAACACCCATTCTGGCATGTCTTCTTTATTCAGTGAAAGCGGCTGCTCCCGTTTTTGCAAAAAGACAATATCCGTGGTCACGGTAGCTCCAGCCAGAACTTGAAAGGTCGTATTAGGCAGGCGAGCAGCACCTATAAGGTCCGCTTTTTGGGCCAGAATTTCTCGAACCGAAGAATCCTGTTTGTCCATCGTTCCCTTGCTGACGATGAAGGCGAGAATACCACCGGGTTTCAACAGGTCTAGAGCTTTAATGAAAAAGTAATCGTGTATTAAATGATTGCTTTGATAGTGCTGGTCAAAGATGCGAATATTGTTGAACGGAATATTAGAAAACACCGCATCAAAATGAGTATTTCTCCAATCTACTGTTTCAAAGCCCTGAAGGTGAACTGTGGCTTGAGGGTACAACTGTCGAGAAATTCTGCCGGTCAGTTGATCCAATTCCACCCCGTGAAGCTCGGCTTGATTCCATTCCGGCGGCAGTACAGAGAAGAAATTGCCTGTACCCATGGACGGCTCTAACAGCTTGCGTCCAATTCCATCTGTTAGCCCAAACCGCTGTAAGGTAGTATAAATCGGTTGAATAACCGATTGTTCGGTGTAAAAGGCAGTAATTGTAGAATTACGTGCTGCGTCGTACTCTTCATTATCAAGTAATTGTTTCAACTCGGTATATTCACCCTCCCAACCAGATGCCGTAGGGTGGAAAGCATTCGCTAATCCGCCCCAACCCACATAACCGGCCAGGATCTGTTGTTCTTCCGCTGTAGCCTGACGCTGGGCGGCTTCTAGATGTTTAAGCAGGCGGATTGCTTCTACATTTCGCTTATACTTGCTTTTGGGGCCGGACACATAGGGAGAGGCTTCAGGATTAAAGCGATAGTTGACGGCATGGATAGGATCGGCGATAGAAGACGGCTCTGAGTTGAACGTACCTTCCTCAAAAGCGTCTTTCTTAGCCACGCTAGGAGGTGTTGGAAAAGTAGCTGTATCTTCTTCAGGCAGTTTAGGTAAGATTTCAACAGACTCCATAGAGTGGATGTCTAATTCCTGTTTTTCTTCATGGGATTGTTGTTCGGCAAAGTCGAATAAAGTCCACTCCGGTTCTTCCAGCGGGAAGGGGGCGAATTGTGCATCATATCGCCCTTCCTGAATTAGCTGTAGTATCATAGCTGCTACCCTATTCCAGGTAAGCCCTTCTCGATGGGTTCCATCGGCTTCCTTCCATTCCAATTCCATTCCTTTGCTATTCGTCATATATCCCTTCAGGTCATTGGCAAAGCTGCCCCATGCGCCTCCAATTCCATAGACTACTTTGAGCAGTGGGACAAGAGCGGCGGGTTTAACGGGATGCTGCTCAGTCACGAATTGGTAAATCCGTGGTTTAATCACTGATTTTCCCTGATCACTACGCAACAAGTACTCGAGCATTTCCTCGGCAGTATGTTTTTCTGCACCGTCGTCAATTTCAGGCATAAAAAAAGAACCGCTTGCAGGCGGCTCCGGGGAAGGGGGTTGCTTATGGATAGCGGGAGGTGAAGGTGCGGTTATCTCGGTCTCAGCACGATTTCGTTCAGCACCAGTTCTTCTGCTGTCGATTTGATCTGATTCAGATGGCGCGTCCGCAGTAGGGTATCCTCGGTCTCCGGCATCGGCTGGAGCCGAAGCAGTTGCTCGCTCAACTGCTCCAACCGTTCCAGCGCTTCCTGTTCGACTTGGTGTATTTTCTCCATCAGATCGCCTTGCATTTGAAGAATTAGGAAGCGCTGTGGGTGATGGTTGCGCAGATGGTTCAGCGCCATCCGCCCGTACTTGCCCAGCGGTTGCTGTTCCGCTTCCGGATTGCCCGAGATTTGCAGGTCCGGATACAGCAGACCGTCGATCTCGTGATAGGTTAGGCTCGGATGTTCCTTCTTGTTCATAAAAGGTACTCCTTTCGTTTTCCATGATTTTAATATAGCGGGCAATATCGTTAAGCAAGCTGCAGGCGATGGTATTCACCTGATAGCCCAAACGAGCGACAAGAGGAAGAGTATCCAAATGCATAATGGTAGCGAATTCAATACCATTAGGTTCTGACAGCCCGCAGCGGCGGTGGATAAGATAGCGAACGCTGTCCATAATTAGATCAGCCATATGTTGTTCTAAGCCATGCAGGGGGAGTGTACCGAGAAAGTGATTCTCGACATCGTGCTCGAAGTCTTGCAGCAGCTCATCCCAAGCAGAACCAATAGATGCTTTGGTCAGATCGGAGATGGCATTGGAAAGGTCCAGGGTGTCATAGGAAGTCAAGCGTCCCGCTAATTCAACTTGGTCAATTTGTTCCAGGTTCCAGAGTGCAGGAGCCGATTTCCCTGTAGTTTGAGTGATATCAAACAGGTGATTCAGCACAGGACTCCCCAGGTGAAAATCACAAACGGCAATGCTCTTTTCACCCTTATTCACATAACGACCTAACTGATTCCAAAGGGGGAGAGGAGCCAGCATGGTGGCAGTTGGGTTCTGAGCATAGATCAGCAGACTATTATCAAAGGAGTATTTATAGATTCCGGCAGCGAATTCCAAATAATCCATCCAATTTTTCGGTGAGTGTGAAATTTGTGATACAGCAGATTTATAGATTGCATGGAGAATATCAACACTAGCCACGATGGTTATCCTCCCTTCCTGTGGATCGTGTTACTTTTATTGTTCCAGCTCATCATAGATATCTTTGTCTGGTACAAAAGGAAGCCAATCTCGTTTGATATCCACGGCATAGGCTGGGTAGCGAAGCTTGATCCCTTCAAAGAAATATGGCATGAGTCCATTATCGAACAGATAATAAGGACTGAAAGAGTGGGTCTCTTCTTCATGTTCTCCCGTATAACCCGAATAGAGGTTAAATGCGAGACGGGAAAGACGGACCGTTGTTCCTGTCTGCCAGCCGTTGTTTAAGCCCTCTAGCCTAATGCTGTCTTCTCTGAAATCATAAAGATCATTAATGTGACGGCGAGTATCTTCTGTAAGGCCTAACAGATAAAACAGAGCGGATCGGTAAGGATCGTGTTGACGCTCAGCACGAATTACATTGCCTTCATAAAACTGTTCATGAGCCAGATCTTTGAATATCACTAAATTTCCTCCTCTTCAATTAAGGGATGTTGTTCAGGCTCTGACTGGAGCGAAAAATATAGGGTTAAAGCTTTATCGATGATTTCCTCAACTTCTGTGGCTTTACTCTCAGGAGAGAAATATTTGGCATATACTTTATGCTTTAGCTTGAATGGAGCAGGAACCTTATTTTTTGGCTTCCGGCTAGACTCACCGGAAAGGATCGCTGATGCGGCTTGCTCAGTTAAATTACGGTTTTCTGATTTCGCTCGAAGCAGCTCGGATTTTTTCATATCTACTTTGTAACCCTGTCCATGTATTAACGATTCCACGGTTTGTTGTTCTTCCCGCTTCAGATAAGAGAGATCGACGGCCGGGCGAAGCTTGATTTCACCTTGATCTACTCTTTCCATGAGTTCTGGTAGAAGGTGGTTCAAGCGCAGATATCGTTTAATATTGGTTGGGCTCATATCGTTTTTTTCGGAAACTTCATCCACACTTTTTCCTGGGTGCCCCACTGGGACACCTTCACCATTTTCTTTGTCATTACTGGTGAATTGAGCTTTTTCAATTTCGCTCATTTTACTCTGCTTCTGCTTAGCCTCTTTACAAGCTTCAAGCTGCATCTGAAGGGCACGAGCAAGTTCACTGGGCAACATGTCCTGAATGGAACGTTGGTGGAAATTGGTGTCCACCACGATAATTACTGCTTCCGCTTCCGTCAAATGTTCTTTAACAATGGAAGGGATATGAAGTAACCCTGCGGCTTTAGCGGCATTGACGCGATTATGCCCAGAGAGGATTTCAAAGGAATCTTGTTCCAATGGACGGACTATAACCGGAATTAGGACACCGTTCTCCAAGACGCTTTCGATTAGGTCATCCAGTTTTTTGCCCTCATAGAGCTTAAATGGATGTTTATGAAAGGGAATAAGGCTGGAGAGTAGAAGAGAAGTGACTCCTGAATTTTCAGGGGATGATGTTGTAAGGTTGGGTCCTTGAGACAAAAGTAAAAGCTCATCAATGCTTGAAAGTTTAGGCGTAGGTCGCTTATTGCTCAACTTGCATCAGCTCCTTTGCTAAACTGCAATAAGCTGTGGCTACCTTCGACTTAGGATTGAATTCAATAATACTTTGACTGTAGAAATTCGCCTCTCCGACTTTTACGGAAAGAGGGATCTGAACATCAAAGATGCGGACGGTTTTCTGGTAATAAGCTTTTACTAACCGAAAGGCTTCTTTATATAAATTGGTTCTGGTATCACACATAGTCATTAAAATTCCCGCAATGTTAATCCGCGGATTAATTCGTTTCTTCACCTTAATGATAATTTTCAGAAGCTGAGTTAGGCCTGTTGCTGACCACAGTTGAGGGTTTACCGGAATTAACACACTGTCACTGGCAGCAAGGGCATTTATCGTTAGTAGACCGAGAGAGGGATTTGTGTCTATAATGATATAGTCATATCTTTGCTTCATGGATTCCAGCAATGTGGTGAGAGTCTTTTCACCACCCATTTCATCTCTTAAATTAATCTCAGCAACGGATAGTTCAATGTTGCTTGGGATAAGGTCTATATTGCCATGATTATGAATGTATTCTTCAGGAGCCGGCAGTGGTTCGTCGCTCATGAGGGCGTTCATAATATTGAACATTGAAAACTTAAGCTGATCTGGATTCTCGATTCCAAAGCACATGCTCAGATTGCCTTGTGGGTCGAAATCAACCAGCAGCACTTTCTTATCTTCATGGGACAAGGCGCACGCCAGATTGTAGGCGGTGGTAGTCTTGCCTGTGCCACCTTTTTGATTGGCAATGGTGATAACGGTTGTTTGTCTCATTACGAAAACCTCCCCGGAGGTTTGCTCCGAACATATTGTCAATGGTAGGGAGCGGGCTGGTTCTCTCATTTTTCTCTCCGAGTTCTCTCGCAGTTCTCTCCAAAGGCTAAATTTGCTCTTTCTGTTGCTTGTTGCCGGAAGCCCTTGTGGCTCTAAGGAAAACACGAAAAACCGTAAAATTCCTTGATTCTACAAGGTTTTTTGCGGATTGTAGGTTCCCTTATATTCCACTGCAGGGGGATAAAGTCCAAATGACTTCTGGGACTTAAAATCCTGCGGTACGTGAGTACCGTACGGGTTCGACCCCCGTCCTCGGCACTACAACAACAAGGGTTTCAGCTCATTAGAGCTGGAACCCTTGTTTGTTTTACAAACCAAAGATCGTGGAACAACAGGTTCCTCGCCGTAATTAGCAAAGAATATGTCTTGAAATGACCTGCTTTCCTTATTAAAAATGGTTATTTACAGCAAAAACCAAGGAACCCTTTCAGCATAGCGTTTGCTGAAAGGGTTCCTTGGTTTAAGCTTCCGACACGTTCAATACTCCTCAACTGCCTACTCCACATGACCCGTCGATTGACGGAAAACCGGCATCGTCTTAACATGCGTAACCAGTGGAGGTCTGCCGGGATTTTCGATTTTGGAAAGGAGCATCTCGGCGGCAAGGAAGCCCATTTCGGATCGGTGGATATGAACGGTGGTCAAGTGGGGTTCGACGATTCGTGACTCCGGGGAATTATCGAATCCGCAGACCCTAACCTCACCAGGAATTTGAATATTTAGGTCCTTTAAGATACGAATGACATTAATAGCGATGAAGTCATTGGCGCATACGAACGCGGGTGGAAGATTAGTCATGCTTGCTAGTCGCTGCTTAAGCCACTTATAGTCATCGATATGCCGGTCGTCTTCGAGAATGCAGAAGGATTCATCAAGATCAATCCGGGCGGCATACATGGCTTTGGTGAACCCGTCCCAACGCTCGTTGAAGCTCATGCAATGGCGGGAATCGCCGATAAACCCGATCTCCGTAATTCCTTCATCAATGAGCTTCTTCGTTAGACTGAAAGTACTGTGAATGTTCTCCATCAGCAGTAGATCTGCCTTCATCTCAGAAAACGTCAGTTCTGCTGAAGCGTCAATGAATAAGGTCGGGATCCCGAATGACGTAATAAACTCCGAGTAGCTCTTGTCGAACAATTCGATACAGACAATGCCATCTACTTTACTTTTGTCGAAATTGACAGGAAGAGCCGACGAATCGAGTTCATTCTCTCGAACGATATGTATCGACAAATTAAAGCCTTCGGAGCTGATTTTTTGTTCGAGGCCGCTTAGCAGTGATGTGCCAAAATGTGAATTGTTCGGCATATTTGCTGTAAGCAGGGCAATATTACCGGTTCTTTTTGCAGGTGTGACTTCTTGTTCGAACAAGGCGAACTGCTTGTAATTCATATCGATAGCTTTCCTAACCACTTTGCTGCGTGTCTCATCCGGTATAGAGGGATTATTATTTAATGCTTTGGATACCGTATTCCTAGAAAGTCCAAGCGAATCGGCTATATCTTGAATGGTTACTTTTTCTTTGTTCAAAGATAATGGCTCCTTTAGCAGAAGTAATGCGTTCTCGACCAAAATAATCGTAGTACAAATTAATGTAATTGTCAACTTAATTGTTACAAATGAACAATTGGATTAAAAGTAAAAAGAAAGATTAATAAGGTTTTTATTTTGTGCAAAAGTAAACAAATGAACAAGAGGAATGGACGGTGTTCATTCACTTTGTTATGGATTTTTCGTAAGAGAAAACTATCATTTCGTTGTTGAAAGCTGAAAAATCAATGAATAATCGTTATTAAAATGAAATTGTGTTTTTGTTGGTGTGCATATGTTTACTTTTATAGTCATAAAAATTCTTGACGAAGTAATCGTGATGTTGTAAGTTAAATTTATTAAGCCGTTGGCAGTACTTAATGGAAGCACTTACTTTCGTGCAATAAGTATCCAAAATCACATTTATTTTTTACAAATGAGTATTAAAGGAAGGAGACCTTGCAACAAACTTCTGGAATCACACAAAATAAAAGACCGGAAGCCCGGAATCGTACAGGACTTATGGAGAAACTTACATTATAATGCATACCGTCGGAGCGTGAGTTCATGCTGTAGCAGGCCATGCTCCGACTACTATTATTATTATTATTATTCTGGAGGAGTGGGAGAAACATGAATTATACAGAGAAGTTCCGTCCGCAGTATCATTATTCGCCACAAAAAAACTGGATGAATGATCCGAACGGACTGGTGTATTACGAGAATGAGTACCACCTCTTTTATCAGCACACTCCGTTCGCAAGCCAACCCGATTTCGGGAGAATGCATTGGGGGCATGCGGTAAGCTCCGATCTGGTCCATTGGGAGGAGCTTGAACCATCCTTGCCGCCAGGTGAGGACGGTGCAATTTTCTCTGGAAGCGCGATAGTCGATACACAGAACACAAGTGGTTTTTTTGATGAGGACGGGTCAGGGCTTGTGGCGATCTATACGAATAACGACAACAAGGTGCAACCAGGTAAGCCGCAGGTTCAAAGCATCGCCTACAGCAGAGACAAGGGACGGACTTGGACGAAATATGAAGGGAACCCGGTCTTGTTTCCGGAGACGACGCTTGATTTCCGCGATCCGAAGGTATTCTGGCATGAGGATACATCCAATTGGATTATGACTCTGGCTGTTCAAGACCGTGTGGAATTCTACACTTCTCCAAATTTGAAGGAATGGACATTTGCTAGTGCATTTGGCGCTGACGTCATCGGAACACATCGTGGCGTTTATGAATGTCCGGATCTATTCTCGCTTCATGTCGATGGTGATCCCAATCAGAAGAAGTGGGTGCTCATTCTAAGTGTGGGCGATTGTAATGGAGTGAACCCGAATGAGCCTGAACCACCGGCAGGGGGCTCCGGTATGATGTACTTCGTCGGTAGCTTCGATGGTAAGACATTTACACCGGACGAGCCTATTCTTTCGATTCATGATGTGAAATGGATTGATTTCGGGTCTGATTTCTATGCAGCCGTCACCTGGAGCGATATACCGGAAGGAGACGGACGTAAACTCTGGATCGGTTGGATGAACAACTGGCGGTATGCCGGGACGCTTCCGACTGACAAGTGGCGGGGAAATGCATCCATTCCACGAGAGTTGAAGTTGAGAACCTATCGGGAAGGCCTTCGTCTGGTGCAAGAACCGGTAGAAGAATTGAGAAGGATAGGTTCACCGCTTATGGCTCTGGAGAATGTAACCTTGGTTCCGGATACGAATCCGCTGGCTGACATCACTATTGATAAAGCGGAATTGATCGCGGAATTCGAAATTGGAACCGCAACGGAGTTCGGAATGAAGGTTAGAAAGTCTGCAGATGAAGAAACGGTGGTCGGGTACGATACCCTAAACATGGAGTTGTTTGTCGATCGCACGAAATCAGGCACTACGAATTTCCATCCGGACTTCGCAGCTAAGCACCAGGCACCGCTGCTGCCTGTTGATAACCGTGTACGCATGTCAATCTTCATGGATTGGTCGTCGATTGAAGTGTTCGGTGGTGAGGGTACAGCGGTCATCTCGGACATGATTTTCCCCGCTTCCGCAAGCAACGGACTTGAGCTTTACACGGTAGGCGGAAACGCAAAGCTGGTGTCGCTTCAAATCAATGAGCTGGGAAGCATATGGAGAGATGAGATCAAGGAGGAAGCACATGCGTATCGGGGCAATTGAAGCAGGCGGAACAAAGTTTGTATGTGGTGTCGGGAATGAATTAGGGGAGATTGAGGATCGGGTTCATTTTCCAACGCGGCGACCCGAAGAGACGATGGAGAATGTCATCGCCTACTTCCGGGATAAGAGAGTCGATAGCATAGGGATCGGATCGTTTGGTCCGATCGACCTCGAACACTCCAGTCCGACTTACGGTTATGTGACGACAACGCCAAAACCTGGCTGGTCCGGATATAATTTCGTGGGTACGCTAAAATCGGTCTTCGATGTTCCGGTCGGTTGGGATACGGACGTCAATGCTGCCGCGTTGGGCGAAGCCACATGGGGTGCAGCACAAGGATTGAACAGTTGTGTCTACTATACGATCGGGACTGGCGTAGGAGTCGGCGTTTATACCGAAGGTAACCTGGTACATGGACTTGTTCATCCAGAGGGTGGACATATCCTCACAAGGCGGCATCCGAACGATGATTTTGGTGGCAATTGTCCCTATCATGGCGATTGTCTGGAAGGAATGGCGGCAGGCCCGGCGCTGGAAGCAAGGTGGAAGGCTAAGGGCGATACACTGCCGGAAGACCACCCGGCATGGGAGATGGAGGCGTTCTACATTGCGCAGGCCATATCGAATGTCATCCTGACGTTATCCCCTAAGAAAGTCATTCTCGGCGGGGGCGTGATGAAGCAAGTCCAGTTATTCCCGATGATCCGAGCGCAGGTGGGCAGCATTCTCAATGGATACGTGAGTGCCAAGCCTATTGTATCGGATATCGAACATTATATTGTCGCCCCTATGCTCGGCGATAATGCCGGCTTGTGTGGGGCATTAGCACTTGGGATAAGAGCGTTAGGATCACACACAACGGTACAAAAATAAGCGGGAGTTTAGAGTATTTAAAGGCTCAATCCCAAAGTCAGTACATTCGATCAAACCAAGCAATAATTAGAAATCCATTATCAAAGGTCATTTCACACAACGTGTGCATAGATAGTAGTGCGCACGTTGTTTCGATTAAAAATTCTTTGTTACGGAGTTAAGAATCAGATTGATGGACAATACATAACTTCTGTCAACGGTAATGCATCTTTTAATGAAAGGAAGCATTTATAACATGACAGACTAGAGCTTATTGAAAGCGGATTAAAGCTATACGACAGAATATCCAATAAACGATATAGAATTCAAATACAATGAAAAGAAGATCGATGAGGTCAATGAACGGCTGCTCTGAATGCGGACGGAAATGAAGAAACCAAATATAATTAAAGGATGGGAGCATTTATCAATGAAAATGGATGATGATAAATTACATCGGTATTATTTGGAACTAAATGGTCCAAATTCCAGAGAATAGAACTCCTCTCCAACATGCATTCACACCCTATTGGCATCAAGGGATTATGTAAAAAAGAAATTTGATGTTTTTGATGAAATTCAGGTATGTAATATTGGGATTGGAACTGGAGGTTGGGACGACTACCTTGGATATTGGCTTAAGGGAGGCCTTCGATATTGTAACCCTAATTGGGTCCGCAATTAATGAAACCGGGGACTTCGAGAAATGCTTGGATTCATGCTTTTGTTTAATTAAGCCTGGAGGACATTTGATGTTTATGGCAGGTTTAAAATATACGCCCTTTGAAATGTTGGAAGAATATATAAGTCATACTAAATATCAAATTATGCAAAACGATTTATACGAAGCCTTTCCTGAATATCCGTTTTTCATCAGCAAAATCAGAAAATAATATATGGAGAAAGACCATTTTCTGCTTCGTTATTAATTGTATTCTATCTGGTTTTTGTAAGTGACGGCAGCGAAGCGAAGCACCAACGATGCCGTGACATAATTTTACGAAAAAAAAAGCACCAGGATGAAGAACAACGCCAACCATTTCATTCTTTATAAAAACATTCCTCAAGCGCCTATTCGGCGCTTTTTCTTTGTAGGAGCTGTCATCATTTCGCTCACTTTCGTCTGTCTTCATATAAAAAGCAGGCAAACACTTAGAAATAACTCTAAGCGTTTGCCTGCTTTCCTGCATGAATTTTAACAGATCATAACCGGCATGCGAAGCAGCGAAATAAGAATCATAAAAGGCGATTTTTAAAGAGACATTTCTCATTTAAGATTGCTTGTATATATTCCGGTAAACTTGCGGGGAGGTTTCGATAGCTTCTCTAAAGACCTTAATAAAATAACTAGTGCTTGAAAATCCAACATTCTCCGCTATTTCATAGATAGGTAAGTCAGTGGCAACCAAAAGGTTCTTTGCGGCTGATATCCTGCTCATTTTAATATACTCATTTGGTTTCATCCCCATAATTTTCTGAAAAAGCCGTATGAAATAATACAGACTGTATCCAGACAGTTCCGCCATATGTTCCGAAGTCCAATGGAAACCAGGTTTGTCGTGAATTTTATCTGCTATTCCGTGAATAACTTCTTTTTGATCAAGGGTATTGTTCTGTTTTAGCGACTCCGAATTTTTTAACAGAAATAACAACAGCTCGTAGACCAGTGCCGACAGGTGTGGTTCATTACCTGTTCTGAACGTGTCCATTAATTCAAACATTGATGAGAATATCCGTTGTACTTGTTGAATGCCTGCGAATCTAAAGATTGTTGTGCTATCGAGTTTCCACATGGATAGTAGCGGATCCACAGCATTGAAATGCACAAAACAAATTTCCCAAGGATCGTCTTCATCAGTTCCGTATTGTTGCTCCGCTCGCGGAGGATACAAAAACCCACACCCTCCAGTTAATTCAAGTCGCTCTCCTTCATGAATAACAAATCCCTTCCCCCTAAGCACGAGATGAAGGTTATATTGAGCCAAAAAACCACTTTCCCGGTTCTCGCGATGGGTGGGGAATTCGTAATAATGCCCAATGACTACCGGATACATCAAATGATGTTTGAACGTAGGTGGTGGAATAAAAACATTTCTTTTCATAAGTGGCCTCTTTCGCAATTTTTTTATATATTATAAAGCAAAGATGTATTATTTACAATTAATTAAAGAGTGAATAGAATGAGTATATGAAATGTATTTAGCAAATAATTTTTATTTAATAAAAACAGGAGGATTGTATGACGCATATAAACAACAATGGAATGCCTCGTCTGGATAAGTGTGGCGACGCTTACAGACTGATCGTTAACGAAAGACCCTTTATATCCCTGGCTGGAGAAGTTCACAATTCAAGCTCGTCCAGTCTCGAATATATGAACAAAAATGTCTGGGAGCGCCTAGTTTATTTTAATTGTAACACTGCTGTGATACCGGTTAGTTGGGAGCTCATCGAGCCGTTAGAAGGAACATTTGATTTCACACTGGTTCAAGGTTTAATTGAAGGCGCCAGGAAACATAATCTGAAGCTTGTTTTCATTTGGTTCGGAATGTGGAAGAACTCTCATTCGACGTATGTGCCAGCTTGGGTCAAGCGCGACACACTCCGCTTTCCAAGGGTTCAGTCGGCGAATGGAAAAAAATTGCCGATTGTATCTTGTCATTCCGAAGAGGCACTCCAAGCCGACAGTAAAGCTTTTGCCGAATTAATGCGGTTCATACGTCAAATTGACAGTACGGAACAAACGGTAATCATGATCCAAGTAGAAAATGAAGTTGGATTTCTCGGTACAGCACGTGATTGTTCGCCTCAGGCAGACAAATTGTTTGAAGAAAACGTGCCTGCTGAGCTGATTCAGTATCTTAAGGATCACGCCGAGCATTTAAATGCTTTCCTTAAAAAGCATTGGGACAGCGAGGGGACTGATCTGCTTGGGTGGACACAGCTTTTTGGATCTGCTGCTGAGGAAATCTTCACTGCTTGGCATATGTCCCGTTTTATTGATCAGGTTGCTGCGGCAGGAAAGGCAGAATATCATCTTCCAATGTTCGTCAATGTATGGCTGAAGCAATACGAAGAGCAGGATCCGGGGCAATACCCTACCGGAGGGCCAAACCAGAATGTAATCGATATTTGGAAGGCCGGTGGCCCGCATATCGATATTATCGCTCCGGACATATATCTTAACGAGTTTGCACAAGTCTGTGAAATCTATGACCGCCCTGACAATCCATTATTTATACCTGAGACACGCCGGGATAGTGTAACAGCAGCAAACGTCTTTTATGCTATTGGGGAGCATCAGGCGTTGGGATATACACCTTTTGGTATTGAAACAATGGATAACGGAGTTGATCCATGGAGCGCGGGATTTTTACCCCCAAATCATTTTATGGTCATGGAGAGCACTGGAGTGGGGCCGTTATTGTCTAAGAGTTATGAATTACTGCATCATATGACGCCTGTGATTACACAGTATTACGGTACCCGGCAAATGCGGGGTATCCTGCAGGATACAGCCTATCCGTCAGCGGTTCGCCTTGGTGGATACCGTTTTCAACTGCGGTTTAAGAACCGTTTGAACAGTGAATCTGCACCAGCTGGCGGTTTAATTATCGCGGTTTCTGATCATGATTACATCATTGCGGGGCATGGATTTTCCGTGGAATTTACATCCATGGAGCCGGGAAAGAGTGCAGAATTTATCTCTATCGATGAGGGCTGGTATGAAGACGGAAACTGGGTACCTGGAAGAAGACTTAATGGTGATGAATATCGCGTATCTTTAGGCAGCGAGCCACAAGTGTTAAAAGTATCATTGTATTCTCATTGAGAAATTTACGCCGCGCCCTCCCGGGCGCGCTTTATAAGATCGTTTAAGGAGAGGTTAAAATGGACAAAAAAACGTTAGCCAGTCACATTGTTGAAAAAGTTGGTGGTGAAAATAATGTAATTGACCTTACCCACTGTGCAACTCGTCTTCGTTTTCGCTTGAAAGATGAAAAAAACACAAATAAAGAAGAAATTAAAAAGTTGCAAGGAATTATGAGCGTTGTCGAAAGCGGAGGTGAGTTCCAGGTCGTGGTTGGCAGCCATGTCGAAGAGGTCTATAAGGAGATTATGGAAAATACGTCAATCGGACGGAGCGGTCAAGAATCTACTGAGAATACGAAAACGAAAACGAGATCCTTGGATGGTTTATTTAATTTGATTTCAGGAACCTTTACTCCGCTGCTGCCGGTGATCGTTGGATCCGGTATGCTAAAAGCGCTTATTATCATTTTGACCAAGCTAGGATGGTTAACGGAACAAGATGGCGCCTATGCAATTTTAAGCGCTGCAGGAAACGCTGTCTTTTACTTCTTGCCTATACTTGTAGCTGTAACCCTTGCGATTAAACTGAAAGCCAATCCTTATGTGGCTGCGGCCATCGGTGCAGCTTTAATGGAACCGAATTTTACGGCACTAAGCCAAGCTGGTGACCGGAGCGACTTCTTCGGAATTCCTGTCATTCTAGTGACATATTCTTCACAGGTTTTTCCGGTCTTTATCTCGATTTTTGTTTTCGCTTATCTTGAACGTTGGCTGAAGAAGGTTATTCACAAAAATCTCAGTTTGTTTTTAGTCCCAATGTTGTCTATCGGTATCTTAGTACCAGTCACTGCACTTGTTTTTGGGCCGTTTGGTGTATACGTAGGTGATGGTATTGCTTCTGTTATCACCTTCTTGATGAATACAAGTGGACTGCTAAGTGGTGCAGTCATTGGTGCAGGCTTTACATTTATGGTTGTCTTGGGTTTACATTGGGGGCTATTCCCAATTGTTCTTGCAAACATTGCTGCAAACGGTTACGATAACATGTTGGCGATGTCAGCTGCAGCGAATATGGCACAAATCGGTCTTGCCATTGGAGTTTATTTGAAAACGAAAAACCGCGATCTGAAACAAACTGCAGGACCCGCTGCACTTTCGGGCATTTTAGCTGGTGTAACGGAACCAATTGTGTACGGGATAATGCTCCGGTACAAGCGAACCGTACCATATATCATTATCGCTGGCGCTGTAGGGGGTGCGATCAATGGATTCTTTGGCGCTCGTATGCATGGTTTCGTGCTGACCAACATTTTCGCTTTATCTGCATTTTCTCCAATCATTCCAATCGTCATCTCGTTCCTTATTACAATTATATTGGCAGCAGCGCTAGTATTGGTTTTCGGATATGAGAAAAGCGAAAAGCTTCAGGATAACCAAGAAGTCCTTTCTGAAGTGAAAACAGCAGAACCGATGCTTAGCCCACTCAATGGGAACATCTTATCTTTATCTAAAGTACCTGATGAGGCTTTTGCATCGGAAGCAATGGGTAAGGGAATTGCTATTCAACCAACTGAGGGGAAACTGTACTCACCCGTAACAGGTGTTATCAGCCGATTGTTTCCTACACTGCACGCCGTTTTGATTACAACAGAGTCCGGAGCTGAGTTGCTAATTCATGTAGGTTTGAATACGGTCAAGTTGAAGGGGCTGCATTTTAAAGCCGCTGTGCAAGAACAGGCGAAAGTGGCTTCAGGTGACTTATTGTTAGAATTTGATATTAACGCCATTGAAGAGGCTGGGTATTCAGTTATCACTCCGATTGTAGTTACGAATTCTGGTGACTTTAGCGAAATAAAAGTCTTAAAGGAAGAGGGGCATATTGACAAAGGAACACCAGTGCTTTTCGTTCGCCGCTAGAACATTCATAACAGAGAGGTTTGATATATGAGTCTTCAATTTCCAGAAGGATTCTTGTGGGGAGGTGCTGTTGCCGCCTATAAAGAGGACACCTTCAATGATCATGCTCCAAGTGGAGGGTTTATAAGGGTTTTTTCGAAAAATCTTGGTTTTTGAAACAGCTTGGGAGAGAACTTTTTAACGAGTTCTCTCCTTTTTCCGGAGGAGAGAACGAGGAGGAGATCGCATGACTCTCATGAAATATGGAGGGCAGTGCGATCTTTTTTAGTTAAAAGACCAAAACACCACTCATTGTTGATGCTGAAGATACTTTGGAACTGTATTCCAAGTGAGAATAAATGTTGGCTGTTGTAGAATAGTTGCTGTATCCCAGCCATTCCTGAATTACTTTCATACTGACTCCATTAGCGAGTAAGAGGCTTGCACAACTATGACGCAGATCGTGATAGCGAATGTGACGTAAACCATTTTTTTAAGAGATCTAGTTAAGTTTTGTGTGATAAAGCCCGGTTAACTCGTTGTCCCAACTTGTCCAGATAGATATACTTCTCGTAATCAGTGCAGTAGTATTTACCACATATGGCTTTAATGAGAGCTTGAAGCTCACGAATACGCAGCAGTAATTCCTCGAAGGCTGGTACAAGACGCAAAACCATAATAAACTCCAATTCAGCAGTTGCTTACATAAGAAAAGGAAGCTGAGTAACTTCTTCGCACAAAATAATGGTATACTTCGCACTTGGGAAAATCAAGGAGGTATCGGCGTATAGAAATTCAATTTCCTAATTTTTGAAAATTTTTAATAGACTTTATTAAATGATCTATTTATAATAAAAAACGTCGAGACATATAAACGTTTACGTAATCGTTTGCTTGAACCAATTTATTAGTAGAAAGGTCAGATGCTATTGATTCTTTCCGTGCCGTTCCAACGAAACGATAATCTGGATTGTCTGGAAAACTCTTATGCTTCTATTGGCAGATACTACGGAAGGGGCTACGAATGCGCTCTGGCAAATTCTTGGTCTTTCCGGTACGAGCGTCATCCTGGCCAATCTATCGGAGAGTGCCTTCAAACCGAGAATAATTTCAGCTTTTCCATGCTTGAGCAATACCATGGTGTGCGTGCTCACGTTCATTCGTGCCCCATAAACGATGCAGTAACTTTGCTTCAGGAGGAGCTTCGTGCTGGAAAACCGTCGGTTATAGAGTTGAAATCTAGCTGTATACCTTGGGATACGAATTACACTCGCCATGAAACTCCCTATGAACACGCTATCATTGCAACAGGCTGGGATTCCTTGACTCAAAGCTTTATTTGCACAGACAGTTGGTATGGATGTGAGAGGGAGAAGATATCAGTTAAAGAATGGGTCGGGGAGCGTATTCCGGTTACGACCTTTATGATTAGCGGAAAAGAAGCTGTTCCGGATGTTCGTGATTTGCTCAACAAATCGCTCAACCACTTTGAGAGGGGAAGTGGAGAAAACCATCCTTTTTCAGCTATGAAAAAATTAGCCGAGGATATTCGCAGTTTGGATTTGAAAGCAGAATTTAACGGTTATCGTCCGTTGCTGCCACCCTATGGTCCGCCTATCTCTAATCATCTTTATACGATAAGCAACAATCGGAAGAAATTCAGCGTATATCTTGGCTACTTGTCTGAACAAGAATGGCATGGTAGAAACGCGCTTAAAGAAATTGCAAGTGATTTCAAAGTTTTGGCTGAAAAATGGAAAATAATAACTGGTGTGTTCTATAAAGCTTTTTTCACTGGTGCGGAAGAATCTGGTCTGTTGAAACGCATCAGCCTGAAAGTGCAAGAGACTGCCGATCTGGAAGAGCGATTATACAATCTGATTACAGGAGTGCTTCAGTACGCTCCAGACGTTACACGGCAAAAGCCTCAGCAGAGACCAACTCTCAATAATTGTGAAACGTTCGAACTGGCACCGTGGTTCAATAATACAGCATTCGGCTCCATAATCGGCGGCCATCAGGCAGATTTTACGGGTACCGGAGATTTTTTTTTGAGCGAAGACATACCGGGTGATAGATGTATCCAAGCGGGAGTAGTGGAATTTTTATTTCCGGAAGCAGACGGGTTTAAGCCCGACAACATCTCCTGTCGCGGACAAATGATTCCTGTTCATTTTGAAAAGCCAATCGTGGGTTTTTTGTCAATTCTGGGGTGCGGAGAGTGGGGATGTCCTTTTGAAAGCTTAATCGTTCATTACGAGGATATGGATTCTGAACAGATTTCCGTTAAAGTTACCGACTGGGAAGCGACAAAACCGATGTTCGGCGAGTCCTCTATTTATTCAGGCCGTTGCGCTAAAAACGAAAATGGTGTTATCCAGCCACTTAATCATAAGGTATTCATTTATGATTACCATTTCAAATTGACCAAACTTAAGAAAATTCAGTACATCGAACTGCCTGATTGTTCGAATTTGCATCTATTCGCTCTTTCAGCAGGCTATTAACTCTTTTAAAGGAAGTTAAGAAGATGAGAAAAATACTGCCGCTACATTTATCTACAGGTATAACTAATGATTGCTGGCATGTCTATCGGCTTGCCCCTTTAATGACGAAAGAGCATTTCAAGCCATGGTTTATGGAAAGGTTTATTGAACTTGAAATGGGTTTTAGTCTCGGCGCTCCGATTGATCAATTCTGGGTCCAATACTACCGACTGGAATATTACGATATGAATTGGTTTTACGGTCGTATGCTGGATACAGTTACGGTGATGCCCGGTAAAGGCGAGTTTTGTTCGTTTACAAAGGATGCTATCGACAGAAACAACTATGTGTTGATCGCCTGCGATCATTTTTATCTGAAGCAAACGCCGTATTATCTGAGAGAACATGTGATCCATGAGTTTTTGATATGCGGTTATGACAGCTTGCGCCGCGTATGGCACGTACTGATTCTGCTTAATGATAATTGGTCGATACTCGAGATTCCTTTTGAACAGCTGGAAACCAGCTTTGAGTTTGCCCTTAAGCAGGTTCGGGATGATCGCAAAGCTTATAGATGGCTGGGAAGATTTGAAATGCCTTATACTCTTATTCGTTTAAAATCACCATCTGCACAGCCTGTGCGCTTATACAAAATCTATGAATCGATAGAAAACAGTCTAGTTGGTGCAGAGAGGAAAATCAAGGAAAGAACACTGGCCGGAGGAGAACTCCAGTGTCTGGAATGGACTGGGATTTCTATTTATAAAGGGTTTGCCGAACTTGCCCGGACGATTCTTTACGAGCATCCATCCTTATTGATGGACAAGCATATCCTTCTCGGTATGAAAAAATTTGTTGAGAATAAAAGCGGTTTCTTGATTCGGCTTCGTTATTTGCAGAACCTAACTCTTATTGAGACGAACGATCGTTTGCTTGAACAAGCGGCTTTGGTAGTCGATTACCTGAACGAGGCCTACTTCTGGATGTCGAAATATAATTTTTCAGGCTTGAAACATCATCTGGATCGTATGATTGAGATGCTGCTTAGGGCAGAAGCTTTAGATGTCCAAGTGCTGCAAGAAGCGCTTGAAGTGGTGGGAATCGGACTGGATTCACAATTTGGGGAAACGGCAGGTTCATTATATGAGGGTTGAGGATTGCAAAATTGCAAAATGGGCGCAGGAGCTTGGTACTCCTCTTTATTTATACGACGAAGAAGTCCTACACGATCGTTACCATCAATTGAGGATGTCTTTACATCCATCCGTAGATATTGGACTTTCACTGAAAGCAAACAACAACATAAGTTTGGCTGCGCGGCTTCGCAGGTGGGGGAGCTGCGTTGAGGTTGCCTCTATGGGAGAACTGCATTTGGCGCGTTTGGCTGGATTTCCGCCGGAGCGGATCATTTTCTCCGGTCCGGGAAAGACGACAGAAGAGCTCGAAAATGCCTTGGAATACGGAATTTATTGCATCAATGCAGAATCGTTTGACGAGGTTGATCGGATCGCAGCGCTGGCAGCGGAGAGGAAGTTTACCGCCGGCATTGGAATTCGGATCAATCCCAATATGAGTATTGTGAATACGGCGATTCGAATGGGAGGCCTACCCAGACAGTTTGGGATTGATGAATCTTCGCTTACTGCAATGGTCAAGAAGCTTAAATGCATGCCTAACATTAGCTTCAAGGGTATTCATATATACTCAGGAACCCAAATTTTAGACAGCAATCAGATCATCAAAGCATTTAATTATACAATAAACCTTGCTAAGGAATTACAGATAGAGCACGGTTTGGACTTCGAGTTCATTGATCTGGGAGGAGGATTCGGAGTTCCCTACTTCTCACATGAGAAAGAATTGGACATTGAGCATGTCTGCAGAGAAACAAATAAATTGGTAGCGGAGTACCTCCAACATTCTCCCAAAACACGTTTTATGATTGAAACCGGACGGTTTCTGCTTGCAGAGTCAGGAGCTTATGTAGCGCGTGTGTTGTACGTAAAGGAATCTAAGGGCGAAAAGTTCCTCATCCTCGACGGCGGAATGCACCATCATGTCAGCTCAACCTTCAGAGGAAGGACTATGAGAAACAACTTTCCGGTCCGGCTCGTGAGAAGTAATGGTACCCCTGCACAAGGAAACCTGGAAAGAGTAAACCTTGTCGGACCTCTATGTACACCGGAGGATTGCTTGGCTAAGGATATCGAATTGCCAGAAGCTAACGCAGGGGATTATATTATGCTGTTGAAGTCAGGCGCGTACGGATTGTCTTATAGTCCCTTGCAATTTTTAGGCCATCCTACACCCCTAGAGGCATTAGTGGCTAATGGAAAACTTTCTGTCATCCGAGAGCGGGGGGATGTCTCAGATCTGCTTCGCCATCAATATTTACCGAAGGATATATAAGGGAGCGATATATTGTGGACGTGAAATTAGAAGAAAACATTACAGCAATTGTGGGCAGTTTGTTGAAAATTACTGAAGTCGTTGATCCAGATGCGGATCTTGCATCAATAGGCCTCGACTCTATGAGCGCTGTCGGCTTAGTTGTTGAATTGGAAGCGATATTTAATATTGCATTCGAAGATGAGGAACTATTATTGAAGCACTTTGACACGGTCAGAAAAATAGTTGCTAAGGTGGAAGAAAAGAGAGCGCTTGCAGAATGAAGTCGCCATTCAGCATATTTCGTTTTCACGAAGAGCAGAAGGATGTGCACTGGCTCTATAACATTAATCAGGAGCAGGAATGGAACGACAGCCGCGTGTTTCCATCTATGCAGGATCATAGTCAGATGGAGTTGGTCATTCAACAGGAGCAACAGATGATTTTCTTGTCGAGGCGCGACGACACCCTCTTGTTTCGCCATAATCCGGATGAACGTTTCATCTCATATCTGGAAGGGCACGGCATTGAGATTCCCGTGATTCGCCAAATCAGCGGCACCAGTTCACTACCTTGGTCTGACATGCGATATGGGAGAGAGTCGTTACTTGTTCCCTATATTGTAAATGAGGCTATCTGCGCGGAAGCATACCGTAATGATATTAGCATATATGGTTCCGATCCTTTGCTGGTCAAGCATATTAACGACAAATTCCAGACGAGGCGTTTAGCTGCAGAAATTGGTTTTAACTTGACTAAAGGGGATTTTTGTACAAGCGAGGAGGAATTAATTCAGAAATACCGCATGCTGCGAAAGCAAGGATTTGAGAAAACGGTATTGAAGGTCCCGTTCGGATCGTCTGGCAAAGGAATGCGGATCATCAAAGATGAAACCTCATTCACCCATATGCTCCAATTTATTGGAAGGCGCAGGAAAGATTTTGAGCTTTTGCTGGAAGGGTGGCATCCGATAAAAAGATCAATGAACTGCCAGCTTTTGATTGAAGCTGGACATGTCACATTACTGGGCATAACTGAGCAGAAAATAGATGAGTACGGTATTTATTTGGGGAGCGATTATGCACCAATCTACGAAAACGCTGTGCTGGAGAGCTATACTGACAGCATGCTGAAGCTGGGAAACCATCTGATGGAAATGGGTTATTCGGGCATTGCCGGTGTTGACTCCATCATAGACGATAAAGACGAACTCATTCCTGTAATCGAGATCAATGCAAGGTTCACCCAAGTGACGTACTTGTTGCCTCTGGTTTGGAGGCTTCGGCAACAGCATCGCTATATTATAAGTCGTTTCATCCGCGGGGAAAGCACGGTAACTTACGGGTTCGATGAGATTTGCGCAGCCATGACCCGAATTGCAAGCCGCGATTCCTTTCTGATTTACAATTTTTCCAAAACCGCTGATGCAAACAAAACCGTTTACCGCATTTTCTTTTTAGTATACGGTAATGACCTTGAAACGGTCGAACGGACAATGAACGGATTGGAGCGATTTTCGTTCTCTTAAGACTATACGGATATAGGGAGAGAAAACCTTGGAGAAATGTTTACACGAGTTTTTTGAAGAGCAGGCGCTCAGAACGCCAGAGTCAGTCGCTTTAATTGATGAGGAACAAGAGCTTACCTATGGGGAATTAAACAATAGAGCCAATAAAGTTGCCGTTCTCCTTCGGGACAAAGGCATCGGGCCGGAAGACATCGTTGCCATTTATATGGAGCGCTCCATAGAGGCGATTGTTTGTATCCTTGGCATACTGAAATCTGGAGGTGCTTATTTGCCCGTTGACAAGGCAATCCCGGAGGAAAGGGCAATCTTCATGATTCGGGATAGTGGTGCAAGTATTGTAATGGCGAATTTGTCTTCCAGTATAGTATTGAACCAGTTACGCGGAACGCTGGGAATTCTTATGACGGATTCAATCGATTGGTCCTCAGAAGAAATGCAGTCAAGGTTTTTATGCAAACCTGAAAATTTAGCATACGTTATTTATACGTCTGGGTCTACGGGGAAGCCGAAGGGCGTGATGATCGAGCATAGGGCTATTTCCAATACGATAGCCTGGAGAAAAGAATATTACAAGCTCAACGAATCAGATTACGTTCTTCAGTTTGCATCGCTATCTTTCGACAGCTCTGTGGAAGACCTATTCACGGGGCTGGCATCCGGAGCAGTCTTGGTTCTTCTCCGGCAGAGCATGAGGAACGATCTGCATTATGTCCGGAACGTATTGACAAGTCGCCAGATTACTCACTTGCTTGTGGTACCCAGCTTATACAAGGTACTGTTGGAGGAATGCCCGGATGCTGTACAAAGCTTGAAGAAGGTGACAGTTGCAGGAGAAGGTTTTTCCAGGTCGCTTGTGAAGAAGCATTATCAAGTTGTGCCTCAAGCCGATCTATTCAATGAATACGGGCCTACGGAAAATAGCGTATGTACAACGGTATACAAATTTAGCGGTTCGGATAATGAAGTGAAAATAGGTCTTCCCATCCCTAACGTCGAGGTACATATCGTCACTGATACTATGGAACCTTGTCCTACAGGCTACGAAGGAGAACTCTTGGTGTCCGGTGCAGGCTTGGCCCGAGGTTATTTGCATCAGGCTGAACTGACAGCACAAAAATTTATCAGGCATCCGGCGTACCCAGGGAAAAGGCTTTATCGAACGGGTGATCTTGTGAATGTTGATATAGACGGCCAGCTTGTTTATCTGGGCCGAATCGATAGGCAGGTAAAGTTGAGAGGGCATCGGGTCGAATTAGGTGAAATTGAGTACCAACTAACACAAGTGAGTGGTGTGTACGATGCGGTGGCGAACCTCGTTCATATCCGGGAAAAACCCTCACTGTGTGTGTACTACGTTTCTGACGGGACGATTGATGAAGGGGCAATTCATTCGCATCTATCCAGTACATTACCCGAATATATGGTCCCTGCATTTCTGATAAGGATCGAGCGGATCCCTCTAACATTCAATGGTAAAACGGACTTCGCTGCGCTCCCGAATCCCATACAGGTAGCTGACAAAGACAATACAATGTACCTTGAAGCAGGTAGTCAGCCCGTTGCTAACCGGATTTTTGAAATTCTTAATGAAATACAGGATCAAGGCGCTGGATATTCAGAGCATACGGTAGGCATGGGTGCCTTGGCCGAGTTAGGACTCGATTCGCTTGATTTCATGCGTCTTTTAGTCAGAGTCGAGACCGAGTTCGGACTTGAAATAGAAAGCGCAGATTGGGAAAAAATGAAATCCTCGACGGTAGGACAGTTTTCCGAGTATGTGGCCAATCGTAGTCTCGGTAGGGTGAACTTATGAAGACAGGGATGGGCAAGCTGCTGCGAAATCGATTTATGATTGGGATTTTGTTATCAATAACTTTTTTGCAGCTTGGGATTTGGGTCAGAAACTTTGCGGTTTTGATGTTTGTTATGGAGAAGACGAATGGAAGCGCATTAGCCGTATCCTTAATATCTGTTGCTGAATTTGCGCCTATATTTATTTTTTCCTTTATAGGAGGCGTATGGGCAGACCGATGGAAACCCAAAAAAACGATGGTCTGGTGCGATATAGGCAGTGCGATTTCGGTTGCGTTTGTTCTGCTGGCCTTGCTGCTTGGTACATGGAAGGTCATTTTTTTAGCAACGCTGGTCTCATCAATTTTGTCACAATTCTCTCAGCCATCGAGTATGAAATTGTTTAAGAAGCATGTGCCGGAGGATCAACTTCAATCTGGAATGTCCATGTTCCAGTCTGTGATTGCTGTCTTTACGTTACTCGGACCGGTACTGGGAACGCTATGTTATTATCAATTCGGCATATCGGTTTCTATCGGTCTGGTTTCAGTTTGTTTCCTTCTATCGGCTACGGTCTTATCTTTGCTGCCAGCAGACGTTAATATCGACAATATGAAACATTCGAATAGCATCAGGACTGAAATGGCTCAAGGCTTGCATTATATTAAGGATAGACAAATATTACTTATATTAGGAACGTGCTTTTGTTTTACCGGACTTGGCATCGGGTTTATCCAGCCTTTGGGCATCTTTCTCATTACGGATAGACTCGGATTGCCGAAGGAATATTTACAGTGGATGCTCTCTTTGAACGGTATGGGAATGATTCTCGGAGGAGCCTTAACGGTAGTGTTGAGCAAATTCATGCAGGCCCGCTCTCTACTTGCTGTCGGTTTGGCGGTCAATGCGCTGTGTATGGTGATTTCAGGTCTATCGACGTTTATGTGGCTTACACTCTTAGCTCAATTTTTCATAGGTATGGTTACACCTGGCTTTCAGGTAGCGGTTCAAACTTTGATATTGAAAAATACAGAGCAAGCTTATATCGGTCGAGTAAATGGCCTACTGTCTCCTCTCTTTATGGGTTCGATGCTGATAACGATGAGCATGTCAGGATGGCTTAAGGATCAGTTGTCAGTTATGGTGATGTACCTGTTAGCCGGTGCATTTTTTGGAGTTGGACTTTTGATTACTGCACCTTTGTTCCGGAAGACAACCTTGGCAGAGGCGAAAGGGATGAATATCCTCTAAGGTGTCCTCTACGAATATACAGTGAAGGGAATTTTGCGGATGGAAAACAAACAAGGATTAATCAGCCATTGGTCTTTTGACGAAGCAAGTGGAAAGGAAGCGTTAGATCACGTTACCGGAATCAGTGATAAGATTGAGTATGTGTTAAACGAAGCGCGCTATAACGATTCGCATGACCCTCAGAGGAGAAAAGGAATCAGCGGAAATGCGCTGATGTTTGACGGTTATTCCAATTGGATCGCTCGTCCGGCGGAGAAAATGGTTATCCTGCAGGACGCTCTTACCATAGAGGCATGGGTGGCGCCCCGTACTTATGAAAGAGGCATAGAATCAAGGCTTTCGCCCATCGTTAATCAACATGACCGCGAGAAGAATGAAGGGTTTATCTTGGGAATCTTACGTTATGGACAATGGTCTATGCAAGTAGGATTAAATAATGAATGGGTTGAGATTTGGGCGGATGGACATGAACTTCCCCTGAATCAATGGTCTCATATTGTTGCAACCTTTGACAGCAGGAATGCCGTGATGAAGCTATATCTGAATGGTGAAGAGGTAGCGACCAAATCAATTGTTGCTAACACCATAATTACACCATGCAACAGGGATTTAATGATTGCCAAGAATAACAAGGGCTTCCTATTAGGCGATACACCATATGTGCTCAACATGTACAGTGGCATGATTGACGAATTGAAAATGTACAATAGAGCTCTTGCGGCAGAGGAAGTGAGACAGTCTTACCAGGAATATGTGACTCCTTACGGAGGTGCGATTCCAGCGATTCCGTACGATGATATTAAACTGGACCGCTGCTTGCTTGCCAACGACAGGCACCGTCCGCAATACCATCTCAGTCCACCGCAGCATTGGATGAATGAGCCGCACGCACCTATCTATTTTAATGGGCAATATCATTTGTTCTATCAGCATGATCCGCATGGGCCATATTTGCATACTATCCATTGGGGACATTGGGTTAGCAATGACTTGGCGCATTGGCGGGATCTTCCATGGGCACTTGCTCCGGAGGAGAATGGCCTGGACCCAGATGGCGTTTGGTCTGGGAGTTCCGCTTATGACGAGAACGGTGTTCCGGCGCTGTTCTATACTGCCGGTGACGACAGCGCCACTCCGAACCAACGGGTAGGGCTGGCGCGAAGTACTTTTATAAAAGACGGTGATAACGATCTGGTCCGTTGGGAGAAACACCCCGTTCCTGTCATCGTTCAAGAGAAAGGACAGGGCTATTATGGCGACTTCCGAGATCCTTTCGTCTGGAAAGACGGAGACACTTGGTATTTGCTGATCGGTTCAGGCACCGACGGCCAGGGTGGATCGCTACTCGCTTATACGTCAAAGGACATGATTCAATGGAAGTACAAAGGCCCCTTTTATATAAGCGATCCTAAGAAATACCCATTTCTCGGTAGTATGTGGGAATTGCCTGTATTTCTTCCGCTTGGTCAGGACAAAACTGGAATAGAAAAACATATTTTGCTTATTAGCCCTCTGGGACCTGAAGCAGACGTTGAAGTTTTTTACTGGATAGGTACTTTCAATAAAGTTGCCATGCGATTTACTCCAGATCATGAAGAACCGCAGTTGATCGATCTGGGTGATTTCCATTTCACGGGTCCTAGCGGTATGGTTGATCCAAAGACGGGACGTAAGCTCATATTTACCATTGCCCAGGGAGTCAGAACTTCAGAGATTAATTATTATTCCGGATATGCCCACAATGCAGGAATCCCCCTTAGCATCTTCCTTCGCGAGGACGGGCGGCTTGGAATAATGCCTATCGAAGAACTGGAACTGCTTCGCAGAAGACAACTCATATTAATTGAAGATAAACCATTAGACGAAGCCAATAATCTATTAAAAGATATCAAAGGCGATATGCTGGAGATACGGGTAGAATTAGAGGCGGGAGCGTGCACACAGTTGGGAATAAAACTTCGCCGCTCCCCCGGTGGTGAAGAAGAAACGTTACTCTATTATGACAGGAAGGAAGCGGCTTTGATCGTGGACAGAAACAAATCATCGCTTGACCCATTGGCTGATTGGGATAGAGGTGTTCAAGGCGGAACTCTGGAGCTGGACGGCGAGAATCTGAAGCTGCAAATTTATTTGGACCGTTCTATGGTAGAGGCTTACGCCAACGAATTGAAAAGCTTGACGACTCGCGTTTATCCGAGCCGTAAGGATGCTCTTGGTATACAGATCTGGGGCGCCGGTACCCTAACGGTAAAATCGCTGGAGGTCTGGGAAATGAAACCTGCGTTTGAGAGCTAGACACTTTAAGGGCTGAATTTTACAAGCTTACAACAATCCTAGAATAGAAACTGCGGCAGCAAGGGGCAAGAAAATACAGTTTGATTTATTTCTCTTACAGTAGACAGTTGAAATATATCTGCTACTGTAAGGGGACTTTTTCAAGACTTATCGAAAAATCACTCGAGGGTCATAATATTTGACAAAACCTTGTAGTGAAAATATATTATATAGTAAGTAATCGTTTACTTCAATGACGCTAAGGAATTACGATTGAAGTATCGGGATGCTTAATGCGAAATAAGATAGGTGTAATTCAGATGACTGAGAAAAAGAATGTCAGCATTAAAGATGTAGCTCTCAGGGCTAATGTATCAACGGCTACGGTTTCACACGTCATTAACGGGACACGCTTTGTGTCCAATGAGACGAAACAAAAGGTGCATTTTGCAATGAATGAGTTGAACTTCCGAATCAATTCGGTAGCTCGATCATTACGCAGCCGCAGGTCGTATATTATCGCATTTCTTGCTCCACTCCTTGCTTCTGAAACTTCAAATTTTTATTTCATGTCCGTAGCAGCCGGAGTTCAAAGCGTATTGAAACAAAGGGGCTATCATCTTATCTTGAGTGATTCCAGTGACAATATTGAAGTGGAAGACAAAGAGATCGGTATGTTTGATTCACAAATGATTGACGGACTGATTCTAGCTCCAGCCAGTAGAGAATGCGATTACGAAAAATTGTTTGGTGATTATCCTGTAGTTTATATTGATAGGGTCCCTGATCATTGTGAAAGAGATTCCGTACTTATTGACAACAAGATTGCAAGTATGAACGCAATACAAAAGATTCTAGACAAAGGGCACCAAAGAATTGCCTTTTTATCCGGTCCACTTTCAGTAACGACAACGATTGAACGGTATGAAGGTTATTCTGAAACACTAATAAACGCAGGTCTGGAACTGGATGATTCATTGATTTGTTTTGACGATGTGAGTTTTGAGAATGGGTATAGCAAGGTGGGGGATTTGTTAGAGAAGAATCCAACAGCAATTTTTATAACGGATAATGTGATGGCAATGGGAGCAATGGCGTATTTGCAAGAACATTCAATTCGTATACCGGACGAGTTGGCCGTTGTTGGATTCGATGATGTTCAATGGACCAAAGTCACTCATCCTCCGTTAACCGTTATTCAACAACCGTCATTTCAACTTGGTGTGAAAACAGCTGAGGTCATACTGCAGAGAATTGAAGATGACACTTTAGTAAAGAAAGAACATCGCTTAAAAGCGAATTTAATAGTCAGACAATCGCTCTGACTTTTTTTATAAGTTAAGTAAACGATTACGCAAACGATTTCTTTATTTTTAATATTTTGTAAGCGGTATCATTATATTTATTTGCTTGAATCCAAGCTGAGAGGTGGTGATGCCTGCCGCATTGTATTTATAGATTTACAGTGCCTTAAGGGAGGGGATTCAAAGTATATTACCAAGTAGGAAGAAGAATGAAATGAAAAAATAAGGAGGTAATTATGTGGGGAAAAAAGTAAAATCAATTAGGATATTGGTTATTGTGCTTGCCGCTTTGTTAATGATGCCATATGGGATCACTATACCAAAAGCCGAAGCTGCAACTTCTAAAATTGCAGAATGGAGCTTTAATGAAGGAAGCGGGAAAACGACAAAAGAAAACATCAGCAATTCAAATGATTCTATTAATTATATTTTCAATAATGCGGTTTACAAACCTTCCAATGACCCGTTATGGCGTAATGACGGGATATCTGACAAAGCCCTGCTATTTGACGGGTACTCGAATTGGGTGACACACTCACCGATCACCACTCCTTCTCAGAGTATGACGATTGAAGCCTGGGTTGCTCCCAGAGCCTATGAATGGGGTGACAATGGTACTCTCTCAGCAATCGTTAATCAGCACGATAAACCAGGTAAACAAGGTTTTGTCCTTGGAATGTTCCGGCATGGAACCTGGTCTTTTCAAATTGGCTCGGGTGGGCAATGGTATGAGGTTTGGTCTTATGAACCTCTACCCAGATATGAATGGTCTCATCTCGTAGCTACTGTTGACGGAGCTGCGGGTACTATGAAGTTGTTCCTTAACGGTCGTCAAGTGGGTAAGAGCAGTATTCCTGCAAATTCCACAATCACATCGTCAGGGAATCAGCTATTCATCGGAAAAAACAACCAAAGCACTCAACTTGCTGTATTTCCTTTGCATATGTTTAACGGACTCATTGATGAAGTGAAAATATACAACGGAGCCTTTACAAATGCTGAAGCGGAAAACTCCTATCAGAGCTACATGTCAGCCCTTGGAGGAAACCTGCCGACACCAAACCTTAGTTTTGACAGAAATGTCTACGATGGAGACCGCTATCGCCCTATTTATCATGCTATTGCACCAGGGCATTGGATGAATGAACCCCACGCACCGCTATATTATAATGGACAATACCATTTATTCTATCAGAATAACCAGCATGGACCCTATTGGCATAATATACAGTGGGGCCACTGGGTCAGCGAAGACATGGTACACTGGAGAAACTTGCAGCCTGCCTTGTCACCTGAATTGTTCCAGGTAGATCCCGATGGTGACTGGAGTGGAAGCGCAGTTATTGATGATGCAGGGAATCCTACTCTTTTCTTCACTGCCGGCAATGATTCAAGAGCGTACCTTAACAGCAACCAGAACGTAGGAGTTGCCCGTAGTACGGTTCAGACGGATGGCGATAACGATTTGAAGAAATGGGTAAAAGAGCCGAAGCTGGCTGTTGCCCAGCAATACGGGAAATTCGGAGAATTCAGAGACCCGTATGTGTTCAAAGAGGGTTCAACCTGGTTTATGCTGGTAGGAACGGGTTATGATGGGCAGGGTGGATCTGCAGCAGTCTATTCCACAACAGACTCTAATCTGATGAATTGGACCTATCGCGGCCCAATCTATCAAACCAATCCGTCAACATATCCGGAGTTAGGCGGCGTATGGGAAATGCCGGTTATGATGTCTCTGGGAAACGGCAAGCATTTATTGGCTATTAGCCCGGTCGGAAGCGGAGCGAATGTGGAGGTGTATTATTGGATTGGTACTTGGAATGCTTCTACGGCGAAGTTCACACCTGATGATCCCAAGCCTCAATTAATGGATTTTGGAGATTTTCATTTTACAGGTCCAAGCGGCTTTAAAGATCCGCAGTCAGGACGTAATATTATGTTCACCATTGCTCAAGGGGAAAGGAACTCTCAGGAAGAGTCCGATGCAGGTTGGGCACATAATGCCGGTCTGCCGGTAGAACTTTCGCTTCGCCCGGATGGCAAATTGGGGATTAATCCCATCTCCGAGCTGCAGTCCTTAAGAGGCCAGCAACTTGTAAATATTACAACAGATACGAGTTTTGCTTCAGCCAATGCTGCCCTTTCTTCCATTCAAAGCGATACGGTGGAGATTGAAATGGAATTGAGCCGCGGTTCTGCTGATAGTGTAGGAATCAAAGTTCGAAAATCTCCTAACAACGAAGAAGAGACATTAATTTATTACAAAAACAGTACTAAAGAATATGGTGTCGACCGAACAAAGACGATTGCCGGTCAAAATAAGGGTATCCAAAAAGGTACTATAGATATCGGCAGTGAGAATGTCAAACTACACGTATATTTGGATAAATCCATGGTTGAATCTTACTTGAATGGACTTAAATCTATTACTACGCGTACTTATTCTACCAGAGCGGATGCCAAAGGTCTTCAATTGTGGGGAGATGCAAACACCAGCTCAATCGTTGTTAAGTCACTTAAGGTTTGGGCAATGAATTCTGCATATAACCCAGTGGCAGTCAGTGGTGTGAGCTTGAGTCCTGCAAATCTGGAGGTAGCCGTAGGCGGCAAAAAAACGCTTAATGCTACAATTGCACCGGCAAGCGCTACGAACAAAGATGTAATATGGACTTCCAGCAACACCTCAGTCGCGCCGGTAGTTAACGGAGTGGTTACTGGTAAATCCGTCGGGACTGCAACCATTACGGCCCAAACAAGAGACGGCGCCAAAACAGCTTCACGCTTAGTTACTGTTATTGCGGCGCCAGCTGGGAAAGTTTCAAACAGCGGCTTTGAAAACGGTAACTTAGAGGGTTGGATCATAGAAAGCGGTACAGCCTTTACTAATGCGGGGGTTACAAATGCAGCGGTATTCGGAAACAACCAACCGTATAATCATGAGGGTAATTACCACCTATCCGGGCAATTAAGCGGTGGGAATGCTGCCACCGGAGTATTAAAGTCTAAGGATTTTACACTCGGAGGCAACGGCCAGGTTAGCTTCCTGATCGGCGGAGGGTCTGATATTGATAAATTATATGTGTCCTTTGTACGTGCTTCAGACGGGAAAGAGCTCTTCAGGTCAAGCGGACCGGGAAGCTATTGGAACTGGCCGAGCACCAAGGGCGTTACGGAAGGGTACACCAAGAGATACTGGGATGCTACCCAATATATAGGTACATCCATGTATATCAAAATAGTCGATGAACGAACGGATGAGTGGGGCCATATTAATATTGATGATTTTAATGTCCCGGTTCAAGGTGGAACTGTTGATGCAGAAGCACCGACAGCACCTAAGAACCTTGCAGCGACCGGGACCACATCGAATTCCATATCCCTTAGCTGGACGGCATCCACAGATAACGTAGGGGTAACCGGCTACGTAATTTATCGGAATGGAGTTCAGGCAGGGACGAGTACGACAGCCGCTTTTACAGATAGCGGGCTGGAAGCAGCTACGGCTTATCTCTATACGGTCAAAGCAAAGGATGAGGCGGGAAATCTCTCCGCAGCAAGCAACAGCGTGACAGCAACCACCCAGGCTGCGGTGGTAACTGGCAGTTTGACAAACCATGACTTTGAGAGCGGTAACCTTAACGGCTGGACAATTGTAAGTGGTAATGCGTTCAGCGATGCGGATGTTGCGGAGGATACGAGCTGGGGATGGGGAGGACCGTTTAATCAAAGTGGCAAGTACCATCTTTGGGGGTTCAAGGATGGGGGAGATTCTCAGGTAGGTGTACTGAAGTCTGCTACATTTACCCTCGGTGGCAGCGGATCTATCGATTTTCTGATCGGCGGAGGGAATGATATCAATCATTTATATGTCGCTTTGGTTCAGGCATCGGACGGCACTGAACTGATAAAAGCGACAGGCAACAGCAATGAGGCTTACAGTCGTATTACTTGGAATGCAGCTGCTTATATTGGAAAGGAATGCTATATCAAGATTGTCGACAGTGCTACTGGAGGTTTCGGCCATATCAATGTGGACGATGTGAACGTTCCGGTCAGCAGTGGAGCTGCTGACACCGAAGCTCCGGCAGCTCCGATGAATCTGGCAGCAACCGGCACAACTAAGGATTCTGTATCCCTGGGGTGGACGATTTCAACAGATAATATAGGAGTAACTGGATACTTGGTTTACCGGAATGGAGTACAGGTAGCTACTAGTACAACAGCAACCTATACAGATAGCGGACTGACAACCAATACACCCTATGTCTATACTGTCAAAGCAAAGGATGCTGCGGGAAATATCTCGGCAGCAAGCAACAGTGTCACAGCAACCACCCAAGCTGCACAGGAGACTGGCAGTTTGACTAACCACGACTTTGAGGGCGGAAATCTGAGCGGATGGATTATTGTAAGTGGTAATGCGTTCAGTGATGCGGATGTTGCAGCGGATACGAGCTGGGGATGGGGAGGGCCCTTTAATCAAAGTGGTGCGTATCATCTCTGGGGGTTTAAGGATGGGGGTGATTCTCAGGTAGGAGTGCTGAAATCTGCGTCATTTACCCTTGGCGGTAATGGAACGATTGATTTTCTGATCGGCGGAGGGAACGATATCAATAATTTATACATTGCTTTGGTCCGGGCGTCGGATGGCACTGAGCTGCTAAAAGCGACAGGCAATAGCGATGAGGCTTATAGCCGCATTACTTGGGAGGCTGCTTCTTTTGTAGGGACTGATTGCTATATTAAAATTGTCGACAATGCTACTGGAGGTTTCGGCCATATTAATGTGGATGATGTGAACGTGCCGGTACTTGTGAATTAGAATTAAAAAAGCAGCTCATGGGTTAATTTCTATGCAACGATAAACTACTAGAGTTTTTAACGTGTAAGGGTGTTCCATAAGCAGATATATTAAACAGAACACATCTTCGGTTATTGGAGATGTGTTCTGTTCTGTATGAAGTTCACCAAATTGGAAACGTTTCAAAATAAATATTGAAACGTTTCCAATTTGGTGCTATTATAATTTTCATAGAGAGTTTGGGGGTGTTAAATGACAAGTATTAAAGATGTAGCTAACTTAGCCGGCGTTGCTGTAGGTACCGTGTCCAGAGTCATTAATAACTCCGGCGCTGTAAAACCCAAGACACGTAAAAAAGTAGAGGAAGCCATACAAGAACTGAATTATTTTCCTAATGAAGTGGCCCGGAATTTCAAGATGCAAAAATCCAAGATGGTAGCGTTGCTGCTCCCGAGCATCTGGAACCCATTCTTCTCAGAATTGGCTTATTACATTGAGGATGAACTGGACCGGGAAGGCTTCAAGCTTATGCTGTGCAACAGCGGTGGCAAACCTGAGAAGGAGCTGTATTATCTGGATATGCTCCGGCAGAACAAAGTGGCTGGTATTGTTGGCATAACTTATAACGATATCGAGAATAATGTCAGCAATGACATTCCTATTGTGAGCATTGACCGGCACTTCAACAAGAAGATCACCTGTGTAACATCGGATAATTATGAAGGTGGCCGATTGGCGTTAAGGGAGCTTGTGAAAGCGGGAGCCCGGAAACCGGCTTTTATGGGAAGTGTCACTTCCGTATTCAGCGAAACCATGAACCGGAGGCAAGGATTCATTCATGAGGCTGAGGCTTTAGGAATCGATTATGTAATCTACGAAAAGCCGGATCCCATCGTGGATAAGAATGCCTATATTAACGAGTTCATCAACAAGCATGGCGATGTTGATGGCATTTTTGCCATTACTGATATGTTGGCTGCCCACTATATAGACAGCGCACGCAGGCAGGGGATTCGTATTCCAGAAGATGTGAAGGTTATCGGTTATGACGGGATTCAGGATAATCCCTATTTTCATCCGATCTTATCAACGATCCGGCAGCCGGTAGAAGAGATGGCACGGATGACAATCAGACTTCTCTATAACAAGATTGAAGGCTTACCTTTAGAAAGCCAAGTGTATCGCATACCAGTTATATTCAAGCAAGGAGAAACAACATGATCCATGAGGATCGGAAAACTTCAGCGCATCCTGTGTAATTATCTACAAACTGATGTTTTTCAAGATAAATTGGAAACGTTTCAAAACGACAATGTAAATTTTATTTAAGATTAGACAACGAATAACATCACACATCCGGTTAATCCGGGCTACAGGTCTTCCAAACGATGTTTTTCAAGATAAATTGGAAACGTTTCAAATATGATTACTTTTTTTGAAAGGGAGAATAATCGTGAATTCTACAACCAGCGGGGTGGATCATTCCATCATCAAACCAAAACGCAAAACATGGAGCAGGTTCAAACGAGACTACGAACTGTATCTGTTTTTATTGCCGATCATTATTCTTTACCTCGTTTTTAAGTATTATCCGATGTACGGGGTGCAAATTGCTTTTAAGGACTTCTCACCAAGTCAAGGGATCTGGGGTAGTGAATGGGTAGGCTTTCAGCACTTTAAAGATTTTTTCAATTCCTATAACTTCTGGACTATCATCACGAATACGCTCTCACTTAGTTTCCTTTCGTTGTTGTTTGGTTTCCCGGCTCCAATCATCATCGCCATTATGTTGAATCAGATGCTGGGTAAGACATACAAGAAATTTGTACAGACCGTGATTTATGCTCCGCACTTTATTTCTACCGTTGTGCTGGTCGGTATGCTAAATGTTTTTCTGTCTCCAAATAGTGGGATTGTAAATCACTTCATCACCTGGCTCGGTGGAGATCCCATTCTGTTTATGGCCGATGCAGGCTGGTTCCGTCCTCTGTATATTTTATCTGGGATATGGCAGGAGACAGGCTTCGCCACCATTATTTACCTTGCTGCCCTGGCCGGTGTTAATCCTGAACTTCATGAGGCGGCCATTGTGGATGGAGCGAGCAAATGGAAGCGCGTTTGGTATGTGGATATCCCAAGCATTTTACCGACAATTGTTATCCTGCTGATCCTGGCACTAGGCAATATAATGAGCATCGGTTTTGAGAAAGCGTTCCTGATGCAGAGTGATTTAAATTATGCCACTTCCAATATCATTCCTACCTATGTGTATGAAATGGGGATTCAGAAGGCTCAATATAGCTTTTCTACAGCGGTCGGCCTGTTCAATTCCCTTATTAATATTATTTTGATCTTCACAGTTAACAGGATTGCCAAAAAAATGACAGAAACCAGTTTGTGGTAAGGGGGAGTTTAGTTTGAACCAATTAACAAAGAGAAAGAGCAGTGGGGATGTATGGTTTGACATTATCAACTACATTTTGTTGACCATCATTATGTTGCTTATATTATACCCGTTGTATTTTGTTCTGGTAGCATCATTCAGTGACCCCAATTATATCTACTCGGGTGAGGTCTGGCTGTTCCCGAAAGGCTTTACTCTGGATGGTTATGAGCGAATCTTCAGTGATTCCTCCATATGGATCGGATATGGGAATTCAATACTTTATGCAACAGTAGGAACGTTAATTGGAGTAGCTGTGACGGTATTCGCTGCTTATCCGTTAGCTCGTAAGGATCTGGCTGGAAAGTCTATAATTATGTGGTTTTTGCTGGTCACGATGTTCTTTAGCGGGGGGCTAATCCCAACCTACTTGCTGATCAAGGATCTTCACATGCTGAATTCGATGTGGGCACTGGTCATTCCCGGGGCTGGCGGAGTATTCAACGTCATCATCGTAAGAACCTTCTTTCAGTCCTCCATACCAGATGAGATGTGGGAAGCGGCTTCCATTGACGGATGCTCCAACACCAGATTTTTCTGGAGTATCGTACTGCCTTTATCCAAATCCATTCTAGCAGTAATGGTACTGTACCATGTGGTCGGATTCTGGAACGGATTCTTCGACGCATTGATTTACCTGAATGATGGGAACAAATATCCATTACAATTAGTGCTTCGCAACATCCTTGTTCAGAATCAGGTCAGTTCGGGCATGATGATCGATGTGGAATCTTATGCAGCCAAGATGCGCGTTACAGAACTGATTAAATATGGTGTCATCATGGTATCCAGTCTGCCGTTGCTGATTTTGTATCCGTTCCTGCAGAAGTACTTTGTTAAAGGCGTGATGATCGGCTCAATTAAGGGATAATACAGGGCAGGGTCTTGAAAGGGGGGATGTCCGAAATCGGATGAAGCTTAACGAAAACATTATATGATTAACGCTTGTAAACAAAATAAGGGGAGGTTATGTACTAATGAAATCTGTATTCAAAGGTGCGGGAATTGTAATGTTGGCTGGTGCGTTCGCAATAAGCGGATGCTCAGGAAATGGTAACGGGGCAAACAATCAAGCAGGTAATAATCAGAATCAGGAGACGAATTTCAATCAAACGGGTCTTCCGATTGTTAACAAAACAGTGTCTTTAAGGATGGTGTCTCCAAAAGCTTCATTGGCACCGGAGTTCTCAGAAATGGAAATTTTTAAACGTCTGGAAAAGGAAACTAACGTTAAAATTAACTGGGAAAACATTCCTGACACAGATTATACAGAAAAGAAAAATCTGCTGCTCGCGAGCGGCGATTTACCCGATGCCTTTTATACAGCCGGATTCACTGATTACGAGTTAATTAATTATGGTAAAGATGGAACGCTTATTCCGCTTGAGGATTTAATTGATCAGTATGCGCCTAATTTGAAAGCGCTTCTGGAACGACGCCCTGATATCAAATCCTCGATTACAGCACCAGATGGACATATCTATGGGCTGCCATCCTTTGAAGAGAATAACCTGGGGACCAATCCATTCTTCCACGTCATCAATAAAGCCTGGCTTGATAAGCTGGGACTGAAGGTACCACAGACATTGGATGAATATACAGAAGCTCTGCTGGCCTTCAAAACACAGGATCCGAATGGTAATGGAAAGCAGGATGAAATTCCGCTAAGCTTCAGACACATGCAATGGTGCTCGGATATTGCCGGATTGTTCGCCGCTTTCGGACTTCCTGATAACCTGGAGCATCGGATTGTCCGTGACGGCAAGGTAATTTTCACAGCTACACAGCCTGAATACAAGGAAGCACTGAATTATTTCCATGAAAAATGGTATAAACAGGGACTGATCGATCCTGAGTCCTTCACTCAGGATGATGCACAGTATCTGGCCAAAGGTAAAACAACGGATGAAACGCTGGGATCTTATGTCTGGTGGGAAGTTGAAGAAGTTGTCGGAACCGAGCGGGCCAAGGATTATGTTTTACTGTCCCCGTTGAAAGGACCGAATGGTGATCAAAGTATTGGTCGTTCCAATGGCGGAGGCCCGGGACGCGGATCTTTTGTAATCACTAAAGCGAACAGCAATCCGGAAATCACTATGCGTTGGGTAGATCAGCAATTTGAGCCCTACATGACTGCTCAAATTCACTGGGGCCCACTGGATGTCGTCTACAAGAAGGATGAAACCGGGAAATTGGTGAACTTGCCACTTCCTGAAGGAACCTCTGCAGGTGAATTCCGTCAACAAGTTGCTCCTGGATCGGGCGCACCTGGTGTCATTACATTTGATGAATTCGGAAAAATTGTAGATATGGAGCCTCGTGCTCAGCAGCGTGCTAAGGATTTGGAGCAATACTACAATCCTTATATGGAAAAGGAAAACTATCCGAGTATCTTCTTTGAGCCAGAGGAATTGGATAAAATCAATAAAATTGAGCCTGAACTGATTAAGTATGTAAATACCCAAAGAGGAAGATTCATTGTGGACGGCGGTGCGGATGAGGCTTGGGACAACTATCTTAAGACGCTGGACAAGATGGGCCTGAATGAACTTATGGAGATCTATCAAAAGGGATTAGATCGTTATAATGCAAATCTAAAAAAATAAATATATAGAAGTTAGGTGGGGAGAAACTGTGCTTGATGTTATCGCTATAGGCGAAGTATTGATAGATTTTACGCCAGCAGGCCGTTCAACTGGGGGAAAAGAACAGTTTGAATGCAACCCAGGAGGCGCTCCGGCTAACGTAGCTGCTGCATTGTCCCGCCTGGGCGCCAAGTCTGCACTGATCAGCAAAGTTGGGGAAGATCAATTCGGTTCATTACTGTATAGCACGCTGCTTGACAATGGTGTTGATGTAGCCGGCGTTTCAGTTACGAATGAAGCAAGTACAACGCTGGCTTTTGTACATCTGGATGACCAAGGTGACAGATCCTTCAGTTTCTTCCGGAAACCGGGAGCAGACACCTTTCTGCGCTCGGAGGATATCCCATTAGAAAGGATCAAAGCCTGTCAGGCGCTACATTTTGGTTCGTTGTCCATGACCCATGAACCTGCCCGTACGGCAACCCGAACGGCAGTCCGCAAGGCCAAGGAAGCTGGGGTGCTGCTCTCATTCGATCCGAATATCCGGTTTGCATTATGGGAGAGTAAGGAGGAAGCCAGACAGAATATTCTTTGGGGTATGAATTATGCCGATATCCTGAAAATCTCGGAAGAAGAGCTTGCTTTTGTAACAGGCAACAGCGATCTTGAAAAAGGCGCACAAGAGCTCCAGCAGCAATATGACATCGGACTCCTCGTCGTCACTTTAGCGGAAAAGGGCTGCTATTACCGGTTGGCTAGTCTGGATGGTTATGTGCCGGGCTTTAAGGTAAAGGCTATCGATACGACTGGAGCAGGCGATGCTTTTCTAGGCTGTTTGTTATACAGACTTCTGGAGAGCGGAAGTTCTCTGCAGGATCTGACCAGCCAACAAATCACCAGCATGCTGACTTTTGCTAATGCCGGCGGAGCGTTAGTTACAACACGGAAAGGGGCTCTTGGGTCTATGCCTACGACAGAAGAAATTAACCAGATGATAGAGTCCAGTAAAGAGAGTAATGCCGATCGCTTCAGACCGGGCTTTCATTTCTCACCTCCTTCCAATTGGGCGAATGATCCAAACGGATTAGTCTACTTTGAGGGAAGCTATCATCTATTCTATCAATATCATCCTTACAGTAGTAAATGGGGACCCATGCACTGGGGGCATGCTATTAGTGAAGACCTGGTTCACTGGGTACACGCACCTGTGGCTCTATTCCCGGATGAGCATGGGGCCATATTTTCTGGCTGCTGTGTAGTGGATTGGAATAATAGCAGCGGTTTATTCGAAGATTCGCACGGACTCGTTGCCATCTTTACCCATGCAGATACCCATCCGGAGACGGGGCAGCCGCGCCAGCGGCAGAGCCTGGCTTACAGCAGTGATAAAGGAGTAACCTGGGAGAAATACGCGGGTAATCCAGTGCTTTCCGAGGAGGGGATAGTGGACTTCCGGGACCCTAAGGTGTTCTGGCATCCGCAAAGTAAGCGGTGGATTATGGTGATTGTCGCTGGAGATCATGCCCTGTTCTACGCATCCGAGAATTTACGTGAATGGTCGCTGACTGGTGAATTCGGCAGAGAAGAAGGGTCACATGACGGTGTCTGGGAATGCCCTGACTTGTTTCAATTACCGGTGGATGATACCGGGCGTTCGAAATGGGTGCTGATCATCAGCATCGGAGATAATCCCAATTGTCCAGAAGGATCGCGTACGCAATATTTTATTGGAGAGTTCGATGGAAAGACGTTCATCAATGACAATCCTGCAGATCATATACTGTGGTTGGACTATGGAAGAGATAATTATGCGGGAGTTACCTGGTCCGATATTCCGGAGCAGGATGGACGCCGCGTAATCATCGGATGGATGAGTAACTGGAAATATGCTAACGAGACACCTACCGGCTCCTGGAGAGGGGCAATGACTTTGCCCCGCACCTTGTCCTTGACCAGTAAGGATGGAAGTATCGTGCTGTGCCAAATGCCTGTCCGGGAAATAGAACAGCTGCGTAATGAATCAATGAGCTGGAACAATGTCACGGTTACGTCGGAGACTCCTTTTATACAGCAGATGAAGAGTGAACTGATAGAGATTGAAGTAGAGATTAATATCCAATCCGGGAATGAGGTATCTATCCATCTGCAATCTGGCGGACAGAGCGGAATTATAATCGGATATGATCCTGCTAAGGAATGGCTGTTCACCGACCGTTCCAAAAGCGGTCAGACTGATTTCCACCCGGCATTCGCAAGCCGTCACGGTGCCAGCTTGGCCGCTACGAATGGGAAGCTTAATCTGCACATCTGGCTGGATCGTAATGCAGTTGAAGTTTATGCGGATAATGGCCTGGTGGTGCTGACCGATCAGATTTTCCCGGACGCTCCAATTGAGAATATTCAGGTAAGCACAGGAGCAGGACAGGTTGTCCTGAATTCGCTTCAAATCCATACGCTGAAGTCCATTCAAATTCCGAGTGTTAGAACACGGCAGACTTCAGGGAGGAATGAGGCATGAGCAGCCAAGCTGGCAACCGGGGACTAATGAGGTATTGGGCCTTTGATGAGGGAACCGGAGCAAGTGCTCTGGAGAGCGTAACCGGAACTCTGCATGATGTACACTACGTATTTAACAATGCGGAGTTTACCGACCCTTGTACTCCGCCGTGGAGACAGGGAGTGTTGGGAAATGGCCTCTTCTTCGATGGTTACTCAACATATATCGCCCATCCTGTCCACGGGGAAGAGCATAACGGAGAGCCGGAATTTCTATCAGCTCTCAGCATTGGGGTTTGGGTTGCCCCGCGGACGTATGAATGGGGATATGAAAGCAAGCTCGCAGCTATCGTGAACCAGCACAATATGGATACTAAACAGGGCTTCCTGCTTGGCATGTTCCGTCACGGCTCCTGGTCCTTCCAAATCGGACTTGAGGGAGGAGAGTGGGCAGAGATCTGGTCTCCGGACGGCTGTGAATTGCCGAAGAATGAGTGGTCTTATCTAAATGCTGTATTCAATGGCGACGATGGGGAAATGAAGCTGTTTCTCAACGGTAGAGTAATCGCTTCGTCTGCTGTGCCCCGCGGTTCCCGTATAGCCGCAGCGGACACGGATCTGCTTATTGGCAAGAACAATCACAGCAGTAAGCTTATCGAAGTGTTCAACCTTCATATGTTCGGCGGGATCATGGATGAGTTGAAGATTTATAACCGGGCCTTGAGCAATGAGGAGGCTGCCGCTTCTTATCAGGAAGTGTTGGATTCCGCACATGGAGGCGTCCGGCCGCAGTTGAACTATGAAGACATCAAGCTGGATCGTACACCTCTGCTGACGGACCGGCACAGACCGCAGTATCATGTCAGCCCGCCGGCACATTGGATGAACGAGCCTCATGCGCCAATATATTTTGAAGGGCAGTATCATTTGTTCTATCAGCACAACCCGCAAGGACCGTACTTTCACCATATCCATTGGGGACATTGGGTAAGTGAAGATCTGGTACATTGGCGTGATCTTCCCGTGGCCCTGTCACCAGAGAAGGATCAGCTTGCACCGGACGGAATCTGGTCGGGAAGCGCGGCCTATGACGCGGACGGACTTCCTGCCTTGTTCTTTACAGCAGGTAATGACAGTGCTTCGCCGAATCAGAGTGTGGCGCTTGCCCGTAGCACTTACCCGCAGGATGGAGACCCGGAGCTGATAACGTGGATTAAACATCCGGAGCCGCTTATCGTTCAGAAGCAGGGAATGGGCGCATTCGGGGACTTCCGTGATCCGTTCGTATGGAAGGATGAAGAGGGCTGGTATGCCCTGGTCGGGTCGGGAATTGAAGGTGAAGGCGGGGCAGCGCTGGCATTTGCCTCAGAGGATATGCTGAATTGGACATACAAGGGCCCATTCTTTGAAGCGGATATTCAGAAGTTTCCTTATCTCGGGCCCATCTGGGAGCTTCCTGTACTACTTCCCTTAGGCACTGACAAGCAGGGGGACAACAAGCATCTACTGCTGGTTAGTCCTGTGGGAAAAGGTGCCGATGTTGAGGTCTTCTATTGGATCGGGCAGCTTGATCAGGATAAGCTTTCCTTTATCCCGGATCAGGAAGAACCGCAATTGATAGATGTCGGTGATTTTCATTTCACCGGTCCGAGCGGTATGGTGGATCCGAAGACCGGCCGGAATATTGTCTTTACAATTGCTCAGGGCGACCGTACATCCGAAATGGAATACAAATCGGGTTGGGCGCATAACGGAGGTTTGCCATTAAGCGTGTATTTAAGAGATGACGGGCGATTGGGCATCGAGCCGATTCAGGAGCTGCAATCGCTGCGGGGCGAGAAACGGTTATCGATCTGGGACAAGTCATTGGCTGAAGCTAATGTCCTGCTGGGGGATGTACAAGGCGACATGCTTGAGATTCAACTGGAATTGGAACCGGGCAATGCCGGACAACTCGGAATCAAGGTCCGGTGTACACCGGATGGAGAAGAAGAAACCCTGCTGTATTACGATTTCAATGAAGCTAAGCTCCTGGTCGACCGCACGAAAACAACACTGCATCCGGGTGAAAAGTGTAGGGGGATTCAAGGGGGCAAGCTGGAATTGTTAGGAGAGAATCTGAAGCTGCATATCTATGTGGACCGCTCCATGGTCGAAGCCTATGCCAACGGGTTGAAAAGCCTGACGACCCGGGTATATCCAAGCCGCAAGGATGCATTAGGGCTTGAGCTCTGGGGAGACGGTAAGCCATTGGTGAAGTCTATGGAAATATGGGATATGCAATCTATATGGTAACGTGAGCGCCTAGGCGCTCCTTACTATACCCGATGGGTAATGTAACTAACACTTAAGCCACTTAGCACTCCTCTTGATGGAAGCGCTTCATTCACGCCTCTCTTACTTCATGACTATGCATCCTTGTATACGGAGAGTCATTTCAAAATTACGTATGAATGATTTCATGAATAAGAAATGATGAAGGAGGCTCGTTGATGAGAGAAGCCAAAAGAAACAAAGCATGGATCTCCAGAATGGTTGCAGGGGTGATGGTTCTTCAGCTTGTAGCTCCCGGAATCTCGGCTGCAGCCGAAGCTGGAGTGGGTACCCGGGAGGCGTTCACCCCTAAGGCTGACACAGGATTATCGGTTACGGATGCGGTCTATCCTATTCCTAAGGCTGACGAGGGGTTGTCAGTTACGGATACAGTCTACCAAATCCAGAATCCGGGATTTGAAACCGGGGATATGATGGGCTGGACAGTTGTCAATGGTGAAGCGTTCGGTCCGGACAGTGTATCGGACGAAACCACTTGGTGGGCGGAACAAATCCCGTACAATCAGGAAGGTGCTTATCATCTAAACGGCTGGAAGAATGATGAGGCTGCGACCGGCGTGCTTCGTTCCAGCACTTTCGAGCTGGGCGGCAGCGGCTGGGTCAGCTTCAAGCTAGGTGGCGCGAAAAATCCAAACACAGCCTATGTAAATATCGTGGAAGCCCAGACAGGTCAAGTGATTGCCCGGTACGGCAATAGCGCTTTTGCGGACGTTGGTTTCCCGAATCCCTCACAGGGCCTGCGGCTTGCCAATATGGAACAATATAAGGCAGATCTTTCCGAATATCTAGGCAAGAAGCTGTATGTGGAGATCGTCGATAATGCAACTGCGGACTGGGGAGTGGTATTTGCGGATGCGTTCTTCATGTACCATGAATCCGAGCCTGCGGAAGGCATTGTTGCCACGGATATTAAGCCGGATATTGAATTAACCAGTCCCTATGAAGTCGATAATCCAGGTTTTGAAACCGGGGATATGTCAGGCTGGACGGTTGTCAGAGGACAAGCGTTCGATCAGGACAGTGTATCGGACGAAGCCACCTGGTGGGCGGAACAAATTCCGTACAACCAGGAAGGGGCCTTTCATTTAAACGGCTGGAAGCATGACGAGGCTGCGACCGGTGTGCTTCGTTCCAGTACCTTCGAGCTGAGCGGCAGCGGCTGGATCAGCTTCAAGCTTGGCGGCGCCAAAAATCCTAATAAGGCCTATATAAATGTCGTGGAGGCTGAATCGGGACAAGTGATTGCCCGGTATGGCAATAGCGCCTTCGCTGACGTGGGTTTCCCAAATCCCGCACAGGGCTTACGGCTTGCCAATATGGAGCAATATAAGGCGGATCTTTCCGAATATTTGGGCAAAAAGCTCTATGTGGAGATCGTCGATAATGCAACCACGGATTGGGGCGTGATCTTTGCGGACGCCTTCTTCATGTACCATGAAGCTGAGCCGGCTGAAGGAATTGCCGCCACGGATATCAAGCCGGATTTCAAACGCTATCAAATTGAGAATCCCAGCTTTGAAACCGGGAACTTGACAGGCTGGACGGTTGAAGAAGGAGAAGCGTTTGGTCCGAACAGCGTGTCGGATGAAACCACCTTTTGGGTTGAACAAATCCCGTATAACCAGGAAGGCACTTATCATTTAAACGGGTTGAAGTATAACGAGACTGCGACAGGTAAGCTTCGTTCCAGTACGTTCGAGCTGGGCGGAACAGGCTGGATTACCTTCAGACTGGGCGGAGGCAAGCATACGGATCAAGTGTACGTGAACGTCATCGATGCGGATACAGGAGACATGATCGCCAGGTACGGAAACACCGAATTTAACGAGTCCGGGTTCCCGGACCCGGCACAGGGCCTGCGGCTCGCAAATATGGAGCATTATAAGGCTGATCTCTCCAAGTATATCGGGAAGAAGCTATATGTGGAGATCGTCGATAATGGGTACGCGGATTGGGGAGTAATCTTTGCGGACGCCTTCCACACCTTCAATGAACTCGTACCGGAAGAAGGAGTCATGGCAGATAACATTATGCCGACTGAAATCCAGAATCCCGGCTTTGAAACCGGAAATTTAGAGAGCTGGACCGCCCAGGGCAACGCTTTTCAAGTGAGCAATGATGCCCAGGCTGGTAAAGAAGGTAACTATTATGCCAAATCCTCCTTGGAAGGACAGGGCTCGATTACCTCTAGTACCTTCACACTTCAGGGAACCGGGACTATTAACTTTACGGTAGTAGACATCGTCCATCCGGAGGATGCCTACGTTGCATTATATGATGCCGGCACTAACACGCTGCTTGAGAAGACCGGGAACGTCAGTGCGAATGAGCAGATATCCTGGAAAATGCAGAAGCACTACAATAAGAGGCTTTATATCAAGGTTATCGATCAATCCAATCAAGCCCGTATTTCCGTTGACGCTTTTCGAGCGAATAATACGGGAACCATTTTCTACATGAGCCTTGATGAAGGCGCAGGAAAAAAGGCGCTTGAGGAAGTAAGCAATCTTGAGCATGATGTAAACTATGTATTTAATGACGCCAGATACATGGACTCCAAAGATCCAAGATGGACTCCGCGCGGAGTAAAAGGCGGGGCCTTGCTATTCGATGGATACTCAAATGATATTGAGATCGACGCAAAGGATACCGTTCCTGTAAGTGACGCGTTAACGCTTGAAGCCTGGGTTGCCCCGCGCAGCTACGAGTGGGGAGACGGAAACAAGCTGTCTGCTATAGTGAACCAGTCCGATCAGGATAAGACGGAAGGATTCGCTTTGGGGATGTACCGCCACGGTACATGGTCGATGCAGGTTGGGATCGGCGGACAGTGGATTCAGGTATGGGTCAAGGACCATCCGCTCGAAAAATACAAATGGAATTACGTTGCAGCTACGTTCGACAAAAAGGACGGAATTATTAAATTATATCTAAATGGTCAGGAAGTAGCTTCTCAGGCAACTCCTGTTAATGTTCCGGTTACACCTTCTACGGAAAAGCTGATTATCGGAAAGAACAATAGATCTGCAGAGTTTGCAGGGTTGTTCTCCTACAATATGTTCAGCGGACTTATCGATGAAGTGAAACTGCAGAACAAAGCGCTTACGGGGCAGGAGATCCTTGCTGAATATGAGAATGTGAAGGCGCTTCACGGCGGGATGGTTCCAGAAATTCCGAATGGTGACATTGACGAGGATCCTAGTGTATTTGACGGTGATCAGCACCGTCCACAGTACCATGCGATGCCTCCGCAAAACTGGATGAATGAAGCGCATGCACCAATTTATTATAACGGCCAGTATCATTTATTTTATCAGCATAACCCGCAAGGTCCGTTCTGGCATCAAATCCACTGGGGACATTGGGTGAGTGACGATATGGTGCATTGGAAAAATGTGAGGCCGGCACTTGCGCCGGAAGCGGGTACTCTTGACCCGGATGGTGCATGGTCTGGCAGCGCAGCTTATGACCGTGACGGCAATCCTGTGCTTTTCTATACTGCCGGCAATGACGCTTTGTCACCCAATCAAAGAACAGGCCTGGCGACGCCGGCAGATCTGTCAGACCCTAATTTGGAGCAATGGGTGAAATATCCTGAGCCGGTGACAGAGCAGAACGGAAACGGCATCCATAATGAGTTCCGCGACCCTTTTGTATGGTATGACCAAGAGACAGATAAGTGGTATCAGCTGGTGACATCCGGCCTTCAAGATTTCAGCAGCGGTACAGCTCTGGTGTATGTGTCTGACGATATGTACAACTGGGAGTATAAGGGGCCTTTATACGTTAGTGACAGAAATCTTTATCCGGAGCTCGGTACGGTATGGGAACTGCCGGTATTATTGCCGCTGGGTGAGGATAGTACAGGACAACAAAAATACATTTTCATGGTTAATCCCCATGAGAAGCCGGAGCAGGTTCCTCCAGCTGATGATGTGCTAAGAGATGTTGAAGTCTTTTACTGGATTGGAACCTGGGATAGAGATAACTTCAAGTTTATACCTGATCAGGACGCACCCACCAAAATGGATGTGGGAGATGGATATTTAACCGCCGAGAGCGGGATGGTTACACCTGACGGAAGAACGGTCGTATACTCCATGGTGCAAAATGTAAGAACGCCGCAGGCTGAATATCAGGCTGGATGGGCTCATAATCTGGCACTGCCCGTTTCCCTGAGCCTGGATGAACACGATGAACTTCGCATTGAGCCCATTGAAGAATTGCAGAGTCTCCGGGGAGATAAGGTAGTTGATTTCACGGACGAAAATTTGGCTGCCGCCAATCAATTAATCCATAATGTCAAAGGTGACATGCTGGAGATTGTGATGGAAATTGATCCGGGTGAAGCACAGAAATTCGGTCTCAAAGTGCGTCGCTCCGATAACGGCCAGGAGGAAACACTGATTTACTATGACAAGACGAACGGGACCCTCAATGTGGACCGGACCAAGAGCAGCATTGATCCCGATGTACGCGTAGACGGGATTCAAGGCGGGACCGTGGATCTGGACGGAGAGAACCTGAAGCTGCATATTTTCCTTGACCGTTCGGTTGTTGAAGCCTTTGCCAATGATAAGAAAAAGCTGACAACCAGAGTCTATGTAGGCCGATACGATTCTTTGGGCTTACAGGTTTGGGCTGACAACGATATTACAGTCAAGTCCATGGAAGTATGGAATATGAATGCATTGACGGGTGAACCGGCTGCTCCGGTCGATGTGCCTGACAACTGGGACAATTCGGTGTATACCGATATTACGGAGCTGCCAAACCATGATTTTGCTACAGGAGACCTAACAGGCTGGATTACTGAAGGAGACGCCTTCCAGGATGTTCATGTGACCGATGCCAAGTTCTTCTGGGACACGATCTACTTCAATCCGTCGCATAAAATTCCGGGCGGCTATCATTTATGGGGCTTCAACGAAGAAGCCGGAGGTGACAGCTTAACGGGAACGCTGAAATCACAGAATTTCGTGCTTGGCGGGAACGGCAAGCTCAATTTCCTGGTTAGCGGCGGGCGTGATATCGATAAGCTGTATGTTACGCTAGTCCGGGCATCGGACGGCAAAGAGCTGTTTAAAGAGACTGCCACGAATTATGAGGAGTATCAGCGTAAGATCTGGGATGCTTCGCAGTATATCGGCGAGGAGCTCTACATTAAGGTAGTCGACCAATCTACAGGCGGGTTCGGACATATTAATGTCGATGATTTCAATGTACCGGTTAAGGTGCAGAATGCGGTGAATCCGAATAACCCAACTGACCCTGCCGGTCCACCTGACCCAACCGGTCCAAGTGAACCAGCCAACCCGACTGACACAGCCGTTCCAAGCAGTCCTCCGGGTAAACCGGTGGTTCCGGCAAGCAAGCCGGAGAGTCAGAATAGCCTGTTATTCGAGTTGGGAAAAGGCGAGCGACAGGTACTATTCCCTGCGACTCTGGCAGCCAATGACGGTAAGAATGCGCTGAAGATCAAGCATGCAGATGTGGAGATTGAAGTTCCCGCAGAAGTATTGAAGGATTTACAGGCAATGGTTACGGGCAGTGAGCTTGGGCAGGCGAAGATCTCTTTTGAAATGGAACCTTTAACTTCAGAGCAGAGCAAAGAGCGGGTTGGGCAAATTGGACAAAGAAATCAGGCAGCCATTTCAGTGGCTGGAGAGATCTACGAATTCAAATTGTCTATTGTAAAGCCCGACGGAACGAAGCTGACGCTTGAGAAGTTCTCCAAACCCATCACAATCAGATTGGGCTCACAGGAGGATTCCCGCCAAGATATAACGGGCATTTATTACATCCCAGATGACGGCAGTCTGGAATATATGGGTGGAACCTATGCAGACGGTAAATGGACGGCAAAGGTGAGTCATTTCAGCAAGTATGCCGTCCTTACTTATGATAAATCCTTTGAAGATGTGAATGCCTCTTATTGGGCCTATGACGTAATCAAAAGGATGGCAGCAAAGCAAATTGTCCTGGGTGTGAGTGAGACGGATTTCGCACCAAAGCAAAAGGTCAGCAGAGCGGAGTTCGCTTCCCTGATCACCCGGGCACTTGGAATAACAGGGACGAGCTTAACCGCATTCAAGGATGTAGAACCTGAGCATTGGTATGCATCTTCTATTGCCGCAGCATACGAAGCGGGGATTGTAACGGGAAGAAGCACAGATACCTTTGCACCTGAGGAAACGATAAGCCGTGAAGAAATGGCATCCATGATCTACAAGGCGTATCTGTTCCATACAGGACAGAATCCTGTCTTCGGTCAAAGGAGTAGTTTCAATGATGCCGGTACGATTAGTGCATGGGCTGCAGATGCAGTGGCTGCCTCACAGGAACTCGGATTAGTTACCGGGCGCGGCAACCAGTTATTCATGCCACATGAAACGGTAAATCGTGCGGAAAGCGCGCAAATCATCTCGCTGTTGCTGGATAAAGTCAATAAATAATGGCTAAGGGAAAGCCGGGGAGGCAAGGTGATGTCCGCCTTCGCCATGACTCCGGCTTTCTCTACGGTTATACCGAGTATCATCATACTCAAGAAGGATGGAGGAATTACTAATGAAAGAATTTTTTTATCGTCCGGACAACGCTTGGGTAGGGGATGTCATCCCTTATTATGAAGACGGAGAGTTTAAGCTATTTTATTTGCACGGGTGGAGAGACAACTACCGGGAAGGTCTCGATCATGGCTGGCATTTGCTTGGCACGAAAGATTTCGTGAATTACAGGGAAGATGGAGCTTGCAAAATTGAAGGCGGGACTGGCCACATCCTCAAGGTGGATGATGTCTATCATATGTTCTATTGTATTTTTCCTGATGGAAAACAGTTTGCCTGTCATGCCGTCAGTAAGGATATGCAAACATGGGAGCCGATTCCTGAAGACACTTTTGGTCCGGATGGCGAAATTTATGAGCTGGCGGACTGGCGTGATCCCTTTGTATTCTGGAATGAAGAAGAAGGCCAATACTGGATGCTGATCGCTGCCCTGGCGAAAGGACCGACAAGCCGGAAAGGCTGCACCGGTCTGCTGTCGTCCAAGGATCTCAAGCATTGGGAATACCGGGAGCCGCTCTATGCACCGAACCTGCATGTAGGCGCGCATGAGTGCCCGGACTTGTTCCGGATGGGAGACTGGTGGTACCTGATCTACTCTTCATATACAGGGCGTTTCGGCACCTTTTACCGGATGAGCCGTACCTTGAACGGACCGTGGATTACACCGCAGGAAGAAGCCTTTGATGGACGGGCTTATTATGCGGCCAAGTCAGTATCGGATGGACAGAAACGTTATCTGTTCGGCTGGAATCCGACGAAGGATGACGATCTGTTCGGCTGGAACCCGCCCAAAGCTCCAGGCAAAGACTATGACACCTGGGATTGGGGCGGCAATATGATTGTGCATGAAATTATACAACGCCAAGACGGAACGCTAGGCGTGAACGTCCCCGAAAGCGTTGATTCTGCTTTTGCCAAGCAGGTGCCTGTGGACTTCCATGGAGTCGCCGGAGACTGGTCGATCACGGACGATGTGCTGCTTTGTGAATCTCCTTATGCTTTTGCAGGTTGTATCACACAGGAGGAGCTTCCCGATCAGTGCAAGATTTCTACAGCCGTTCGTTTCTCGGGGGCGACCCAGGGTCTGGGGTTCATGCTTCGGGCCGGAGAAAGTCTTGATTTTGCCTACTATATCACGCTGGAGCCCCAGCGCAGCCGAATTACCTTCCGTGGGCCAATTATGCAATCTGAAGAGGGAGGTAAAACCTTCCCTTATGATGTGGAGCTGGAACGTCCGCTGAAGCTGCTGCCGGAACAGGAATATGAGCTGAAGGTATTTATTGACGGCACGATTTGCGAAATTTATATCGGCGGGGACGTGGCGATGAGTGTCAGAATGTACGACATTCAGCAAGGAAAGCTTGCCGTATTCGTTAGCCAGGGTACAGCAGAGTTTAAAAAGGTCAAGATAGAAACTCTCTAAGAGCTTTCGGAATAAGAATATATTATACAAAGTCTATTTGGTTACATAGGGCGCCCTGGCGCCCTTTACCCCTTAGTTAAGAATGTGGAGCCGGCGCTTGCGTAAGACTATGAGACAGAAGGGCAGCTTTTATCCTCCATTGCATACCCTCATGATATCGCTCCTACTCTAAAGGTACAAATAGATGTACTAGGTTCATTTATATTGCCTTCTTTGCAAATGGATCACTTGAGCTTATGATGGTTTCAAGGCTAATAACTAGATACAAGCATTGTTATATAATTAGCAAGCTAATGATTATTGCAACCTCATCCCTAAAGGAGACCCATTGAATGAATACTACGCTTGAACTGCTACACAATCATACCTCCGTTCGTTCTTATACCCGTCAACCCCTGACAGACGAACAACGGGATGCAATCTTTAAGGCGGCGAATCAGACTTCATCTTTCAGCCTTCTGCAGGCTGTTTCCATCATTAGAATCACCGATCCGGATCTGCGTAAAAAGGTGATGCAGCTCTGTGTCAATCAGCCTTATATTGAAGAAGCGGCTGAGTTTTGGATTTTCTGCTCTGACTTCAACCGGAATCATCAAATTGCCCCGGATGTTGATATTGAGTATATTGAATTTCTTCTGATCGGTTCACTGGACGCCGGTCTGATGGCTCAAAATGCCTTAACCGCAGCAGAATCCATGGGACTTGGCGGCGTATTTATAGGCGGGGTTAAAGCTAATATCAAAGAGTTAACGGAACTATTGAACCTACCTAAGTATGTGATTCCATTGGTGGGACTATGTATCGGTGTTCCGGCTGGAGATAAGCCTGCACTGAAGCCGCGGTTACCCCAATCCATGGTATTGCTTGAAAACCAATATCAGCCACTCGATAAAAAGCAATTAGCCGCTTATGATGAAACGATGCTGAAGTATTATGAGGGCCGTCCCGTTAAAGCTCCGTTCACCGTGAAAAAAGTAAAAGGATGGAGTGAGCATATACAGGATCATCTCGAAAGAAGTATTCTGCCAGAAATGCTGGAATATTTAAATAAGCAAGGATATGCCAATAAGTAAAAGGCCATCAAGTGATGTGGCGCCTGCTTTTAAGATAGCTTTTTAAGCAGATGGAGAGGAGCTTGTTGTAAGTTCTACTCGCGAATTTACTTAGCAGGCTAAATAGAATCATGAACGGATACTTGGGAGGAATCAAATGAAGTTTGGAATTATAGGTGCAGGGCCAATCGGGTCAAACATCTCTAGGAAATTAGTTGAGAATGGGCATGATGTGAAGATTGCAGATGCTCGCGGGCTTGAACATTTGGAAGGTAAAAAACTTACAGGAACATCGGTGAGTGTCGAAGAGGTAATTACAAATATTGATGTTCTAATCATATCGATCCCTTTCCACGCACTGCCTGGCATTCGTAAAGTTGTAGATAAAGCTGGAGAGGGAGTTGTTGTGGTTGACACTTCAAATTATTATCCTCAAATAAGCGGTATAATTGAAGAAATTGAGATCGGGATGGTTGAAAGTGTCTGGGTTTCAAATCAATTAGGCAGACCCATTATTAAAGCCTTCAACAATTTATTAGCCTATACTTTAGAACATGGCGGAACTCCAGAGGGCGGTAGTGGACGTATTGCCACAGCGGTTGCCGGTAATGATCTGCAGCAAAAGCAAAAAGTTATGAGTATAGTAAATGAACTTGGCTTTGATCCGGTAGATAGTGGTTCTCTAAATGAATCTTGGAGACAGCAGCCAGGAACTCCGGCATACTGCACAGAACTAACCAAAGAGGAATTATCCTCTGCATTAAAAAAAGCAAATAAACAAAAGGCTCCATTCCTAAGGGACAAAGTGATAGAGAACCTGTCAACAGCTGCAGGAAGATATTCACATGAAGATATTGTTAATTTAAACAGAGAAATATATAGTTAAATTAAGTATTCCAATAGCAGCTCCGTTTGCCCTCCGTCCCCGGCATTAGTATAACAAGGGTATCAGCTCATTTTGAGCTGGGACCCTTGTTTGTTTTTAAGTGCTTTGGCTAACATGTTGTTTTGTTTATGGCGTATCTTTTTGTAAAGATTCGTTGTTGACAATCACTAACTTCCCCCGGAACCTCCCGGTTTCATAATGATCATGTGCTTCGGATATTCCTTGTACAGTAAACGGGAAAATTTCATCCACATGGACTTTAAGCTTATTCTCGCGGACCTGCCGGATAATGGAGGCCAGATCACTTCGGCTAGGCTCGATATAGGCAAACTTGGCTTCGATGCCGCGGATTTTAGGGTGAGCAGCAATCGACGGATCTACGAGAGAAATTAGCCTGCCGTTGTCCCGCAGAATCCGGATGTTCTTCTGTTCGGTTGCTCCTATTCCTGTATCTGAATCTATAGCTGCGTCTCTCACCATATCCAGCACGACATCTACTGTATCGGCTGCTTCTGCAAAATCAGTCGTCGTGTAGTCAATGACTTCGTCTGCCCCAAGGTTCAGCACGAATTCGTGATTATACGCTCGGGCTGTGGCAATGACGTAGGCGCCATGTTGTTTGGCCATTTGAACGGCCAGATGTCCCACGCCGCCTGCGCCTGCATGAATCAGAATCCGCTGGCCGGATTCCAGCTTGCCATACTGGAATAAGGATTGCCAGGCCGACAGAGCAGAGGCCGGCAGGGCGGCAGCTTCCTGGAAGGGAAGCCCGGGCGGAAGGACAACGGCTGAGTTCTCTTCCAGAGCTACGAGGTCTGCGTAACCGCCGCCCAATCTGGAGAGTCCCATGACGCGGTCACCAACCTTAAGCTGTGACACATTCCTTCCTGTTTCCCTCACTATTCCGGCTACTTCAACGCCCAGCACATGCGGGAACCGGACCTGCATCACCTGCTTGAATGCGCCTGAGCGGACCAGCTGGTCTGCGGAGCTTGCAGTTGTGGCATACACCTCGATAAGCACCTGGGTATCGGTAATGGCGGGGGAAGTGAGAGCCATTTGGGTGAACACTCCGGGATTTCCGTAATTTTGGATAACAATAGCATTCATGACAGAAGCCTCCGATCTCTATGTTTGAACATCTGTTGATTTACGAATAGACGTTCAATATAATGATCGTACCAATGCTGTGTGGCTGCATCAATTGCTGAAATTCCTGAATCCGTTCAGTACTGTACAGAATCGGGAGAAATGTTCAATCAAGAGAACGGGGCCAAGAAGGAGCTGCTTATGGACAGACGGATACGTAAATCGCGGGAAGCTATTATCGAGGCCTTTATCCTGCTGATTGCAGAGAAGAACTTTGAACAAATCACGATAAACGAAATTGCTGAGCGGGCCGATGTAAGCCGGGGCACCGTTTATTTGCATTATACCGACAAATACGATTTGCTGGATCAGTGTATCAGAACCCATTTTGTCCAGTTGATTGACAGCTGTCTGCCGTGCGGCGAGCAGGCGCTTTTCCCGACGGAGGCAGCTCTGCTCTACACGTTCCAGTACCTGGATCAGCATGCATCCTTCTATGCCGCGGCACTGGCCAACAAAGGGGTTCCTGCGTTCAGAAACCGTCTGCAGGCCGTACTGCTGCGGGGGTTCGACAAACAGATGGATATGAGCGGGATTAACCAGAAGATGAATAAGGGAATACTGGTGCAATTTCTGGCGGTGGCGATGACCGGTATGATTGAACAGCTGGTTACCCGGGCTACCCCGTATTCCGCAGCAGAGCTGGCAGAACAAGTGTGGGCGCTGATGGAACGCAATCAGATGGTGCCGCAGCCACAGCCTACAGTTTGACCATGAGCGGTCAGAACTCAGGTCTTCCTTGTAAGACAATCAGAGGGAACAAGGTTTCTGTTCATAGAGATAGAATAATCGAGCCGGAGGGGCATAGGCCTCTCCGGCTCGATTTATGCATGTGTAAGCTCGCTCCTACACCGGGACGCAGGGCATAATCGCCTCAGCACTTACAGATCCGGGTAATCTTCTACCTCAATAATCTTATAGCTTATTCCTGCGTTAGCCGCGACGGATCACGGAACTCAGCACCCGGATGGTGATCGGGCAGGCGGGAGGCACCTTTTCCGAATAGACGCTCCCTGAAGGTGCCTTCCTCATATTCCTCTTTAAAAATACCCCGGCGCTGCAATACCGGGACGACCAGCTCGATGAAGTCCTCATAGGAAGCAGGCAGAATGTAAGGCTCCAGATTGAAGCCGTCGAGGTCTGTCTCTTCGATCCAGTATTGCATTTTGTCGGCTACTTCTTCGGGCGTGCCAATCACCGTCAAGCCGCGGAAGCCTTTCTCCAGGAAATCTTCTGTTACCTCACGGACAGTCTTTTTCGTCTTGCTGTGCTTGGTGAACCGGTCGGTATGGGTCTGACCCATCTCGGTGTGGATATTCTCGAAATAGGAATCGGGATCGAGCCGGGTCAGGTCGATGCCTGTGACATTGGCATAGCTGGACAGCGTAGCTTCTGTACTCTGATAGGAGAGGTACTCCGCATGCTTGCGCTCGGCTTCCTCCCTGGTCCGCCCGACGACGACCGACAGACCCGTGAATACTTTAACGGCCGAAGGGTCGCGGCCATATTCGGCAGCTCTGCGGCGGATGTCGCTGATCTGATCCCGCAGCACTTCAACGGTCGGTGCTTTCAGGAAGATGCCCTCGGCATGCTTGGCAGCGAAGGCGCGGCCCCGGTTCGAGCTGCCCGCCTGAAAGATAACCGGTGTCCGCTGCGGGGAAGGCTCGGTCCCGTGATAGCCGGTAAGCTTGAAGTATTTGCCTTCATGAACGATTTTGTGCACTTTGGCCGGGTCAGTGAATACGCGGTTCTCACGGTCGATCAGCACGGCATCATCCTCCCAGCTGCCCTCGAACAGCTTGTAGCTGAGACTCATATATTCGTCCGCCATATCATAACGCTCGTCATGGGGCAGGAACAGATCCTCGCGTCCGAACAGGTCAGCAGCAGACTTGTTGCTTGTGGTCACGACATTCCAGCCAATCCGGCCGTTTGTAACATGGTCAAGCGAGGAGAAGCGCCGCGCATTCGAGTAGGGGGCTTCGTAGCTGGTCGAGGTCGTCATCGTGAATGCCAGATTCTTGGTAACCATGGCGAGCGCGGGAATAAGCATCATCGGGTCATTTCCGGGCAAGCCGGTTGCCTCCCGGAAGGCCATCTCCGTCCGCTGCTTCGGGTAGCCGTACGTATCGGCGAAGAACATGAAGTCGAACTTTCCTCTCTCAAGCAGCTGGGCGATGTTCTTCCAGTACTCGATCTTGCTGTAATGGACGCGCTGTTGGTCAGGATGTGCCCAGATCCCCTGGGTAAGATGGTTGACACTGTTGACCTCGAATACGCCGAGATGGATCTTTTTCATGTTAATTCCTGCCTTTCTTGGTGATGGGGTTGGAGGATGGCTCTAAATTAAATGGCATGCGGCCAAATGGCCCTCGGCCGCTTCCCTCTGGACCGGTGTCTCGGTGCGGCACCGGTCCATGGCGTACGGACAGCGGGTATGGAAGGCGCAGCCGGAGGGCGGGTCCAGCGGTGAAGGAAGGTCGCCCTCCAGAATGATGCGCTGGCGCCGTGCTGCCGGGTCCGGTACGGGAACAGCCGAGAGCAGGACTTGTGTGTAAGGATGGAGCGGGTTCGCGAACAGGCTGTCCGTATCCGCCTCCTCAACCAGCTTGCCAAGATACATAATCCCGATGCGGTCGGAGATGTGCCGGACGACAGCAATGTCGTGGGCGATGAACAGATAAGTGAGCTTCAGCTCGGCCTGCAGCCGGCGCATCAGGTTAATGATCTGAGATTGGATAATGACATCAAGTGCGGATACGGGCTCGTCACAGATGACGATCCGCGGATTAAGGATAAGCGCGCGGGCAAGTCCAATCCGCTGCCGTTGTCCGCCGGACAGCTCGTGGGGCAGCCGGTAATAGTGCTCCATCTGCAAGCCAACCGTGTGGAGCATCTCCATCGCATGCAGGGTCCGTTCCTTTGGCGTACCGATGCGGTGAATGGCCAGTGCCTCCTCCAGCGCCTGGCCGATAATCTGGCGGGGATTCAGAGAGGAGAAGGGGTCCTGGAACACCATCTGCAGCTCACGGCGGTAGGTCTGAAACGCTTTGCGCGGCTGCTTGAACAGGTCGACCCCCTGATAGAACGCTTCTCCGTCTGTAGGCTCTGTCAATCGGAGCAGCGACTTGCCCAGCGTGCTCTTGCCGCAGCCGGATTCCCCGACCAGTCCGTACGTCTCTCCTTCCCGGAGGTCAAAGGAGACACCGTCGACAGCCTTGACGACGGACTGGCGGAAGCCTGCCTGATTGGCGGCGGAATAATATTTCTTCAGGCCGTTGACCCGCATAAGAGGCTCGACCGCTAATTCCCTGTGTTTTATCGTTGTCGTTATCATCTGTCAGACCTCCATTCCACTCAGCTTACCGGTATGCCAGCATCTGACCAGGGTATCGCCGCCCGGCAGCGCGGCAAGCTCAGGCATAACGGTCCGGCACTTGTCGTCCGCATAGGAGCAGCGCGGCGCGAACCGGCAGCCTTGCGGAATCTGATCAAGGGAGGGGACACTTCCCGGAACGGCAGCCAGCTCTTGTGAGCGGTCTCCGTCCAGACGGGGAACCGATTGCATCAGCCCGATCGTGTAAGGATGAAGAGGCTTCTCGAACAGGGTACGGACGTCGCCGCTCTCGACCACCTGGCCAAGGTACATGACGACGACCCGGCTGCATGCTTCGGCCACGACGCCTAGGTCATGTGTGATGAGCATGACGCTCATGCCCATCCTGCGGTTAAGGTCTAAGATCAGCTCCAGAATCTGCGCTTGAATGGTTACGTCCAGTGCAGTCGTCGGCTCATCGGCAATGAGCAGCTGCGGCTCGCAGGCAAGAGCGATGGCAATCATAACGCGTTGGCGCATGCCGCCTGAGAGCTGATGGGGATATTCGCGTGCTCTCCGTTCGGGAGCAGGAATACCGGTTAGCCGCAGCAGCTCTACGGCCTTCGTCCAGGCTTCTTTTTTGCCAATGGGCCGGTGCAGCCGCAGCGTCTCGACGATCTGCTCTCCGATGGTGTGAACCGGGTTCAGAGAGCTGAGCGGGTCCTGAAAGATCATAGAAATTTCATTGCCGCGGACACTGCGCATCTGTTTAGGGGTGAGCTTAAGCAGATCAATGCCGTTGTAGCGAATCTCCCCTTCGTATTCTGCGAGCCTTTTCTCGTCGAATAGCCGCAGTACGGACTGGGCAGTGGCGCTTTTGCCGCACCCGGATTCCCCAACGATTCCTACGACCTCTCCTTTACCCACCTCGAACGATACCCCGTCCACTGCGGGTACCCGGCCGCGTTCCGTATGGAGCTGAGTCTTAAGCTCCCTAATCTGCAGAAGCGGCTCATCCGCCGCAGCGGAAACCGCTTGAAACGGAACGGGACGCTGTTTCAGCGGTTGGACCAAGCGTTTGGTCAACGAACGGCGGGCATGGGGATCGAGCAGATCCCGCAGCCCGTCGCCGAACAGGTTCATCGCGAGCACGACGAGGACAAGGGCAAGGCCGGGAAAGAGGGTCATCCATGACGAGTTGTAAATATACAGCTTGCCGTCCGACAGCAGGTTTCCGAGACTTGGCGTCGGAGCGGGAATGCCTGCACCAAGGAAGCTGAGCGCCGCCTCCACGATAATTGCCTCGGCAAAGATGAAGGAGCCTTGAACAATAAGCGTGGACAGGGAGCCGGGCAGAATATGTTTCCAGATAATCCGGTTGTGTGACGCGCCCAAGGTATGCATGGCTTCAATATAGGTCGTCTCCTTGGCAGTCAGCACTGAGGAACGGACGATCCGGGCAATGGAAGGGACGAAGACAATGATCAGGCAGAGGATCAGATTGCCGACGCTCGGCCCTAGCGCGGCCATCATTGCTATCGCCAGCAGCACGGCCGGAAAAGCGAATAGACCATCCATCACGCGCATCAGAATTTGATCCAGCCATTTGAAATATCCGGCGTACAGGCCAATGACGAGACCAATTGCCGATGAACCGAGCGCGACCGCGAAGCCGACTTCGGCCGACATCCGCGTTCCGTATACGACCCGCGTCAGCAGGTCGCGGCCAAAATTGTCCGTACCGAACGGATATACGGCGCTTGGAGCCTTAAGACGGTTGACGACGTCGATGGCGTAGGGATCGCGGCTTGCGATCCAGGGCGCGAACAGCGAAACGGCAGCGACCAGTGCAATGAGCACACTGCCGGTAACCGCGGCTTTGTTGACCAAGAATCTCCGCACGAACAGTTTGCGGTTCTCCCGCTTCAGGCGGAGCCTGCGGGCAGCCAATTCATCCGCCTTTATCTCCAATAGGGGCATTAGCAATAGTTCTCCTTTCCCTCCGTTATTTGAGTCTGACCCTCGGATCGACGATCGTGCAGAGCAGATCCACGACGAGATTGACCATGACATAAGCGAAGGCGACGAAGAGGATAACCCCTTGGATAACCGCGTAATCCCTTCGCTGTACCGAGTTGACAAGCAATTGTCCCATACCGGGGATATTAAAAATGGATTCAATGACGGCTGCACCGGCAAGCAGAGCGCCAAATGATCCGCCAATCACCGTCAATATCGGCAGCAGCGCGTTGCGCAGGACGTGACGGTATACGATGCCCTGCTCGCTGACGCCTTTGGCAAGCGCCGTCTTGACGAAGCCTTCGTTCAGCACTTCAAGCATTGAGGAGCGGGTAACTCTTGCCAGCAAGGCGGCTTGGACAATGCCGAGCGAGAGGGCCGGCAGGATCAGATACTTCAGGTGTGTTATCAGGCCGTCAGAGAGCGGCTTGTAGCCGGACACGGGAAGCCATTTAAGCTGTACGGAAAAAAGCAGCACCGTGAACATGCTGAGTACGAACCCGGGAACCGTGATGCCAAACAGCGAAAATCCTGTCAACGCCTTGTCCGCAAGCTCTCCTCTTCTGGAGGCTGCACGAACACCGAAGGGAACCGCGATGACAATGGCGATAAGCTCTGCCAGCACGGCAAGCGAGAAGGTCGGGCCCAGATGCTCGGCCAGTGCTGTGCGGACCGGCTGCCTCATGAAGAAGGAGTCGCCAAGCTCGCCTTGCAGCGTATGTCCGATCCACCGCAGATATTGCGGGAGAAGAGGCAGGTTCAGACCCATTTGCTCCCGCAGCGCCTCAATCGTTTCCGGACTGGCGCCATCGCCAAGCATGACGGCAGCGGGATCACCGGGAATCAGATAGATGATGAGGAAGACGATCACGGACAGGACGAAGAGTACAGGAATCATGGCCAGCAGCCGTCTTGTAATGTAAAATGCCAAGAATGGAGCCTCCTTCCAGGCGGGTGATGAAGGACAAGGGCCGCATGCAATCCCTGGGGGATTCATGCGGCTCCGGTTTGCTTTATTTGGACAATTTCGTATTGGCCAGGTTTGGATAACCTGCCAGCGTGGTCAATCCTGTCAGCTTGTCACGTGTTGCGCTCTGGGAGTAGGTGTCACCGATCTTGACGGCGGCGAGATATTCCCACTCGTACTGCTGCAGCGCATCGTTGGCTGTCTTGATCTCCTCCGGTGTGGAGGCTGCGGTCAGCTGCTTGGTCAGCTCAGCGAGCTTAGCATCTTCAGCGAAGCCGTAGGTCGGATTCAGGTAGAGCAGCTGGGAAGGGGTGGACGGCATGGTGAACAGTCCAACATAGATGTCCCAGGCGTTCGGGTCAGCGCGTTTTTTCAGCAGGGTTGCGAAGTCGTTGATATCCAGCTTGGTCTTCACACCGATGGCTTCCAGTTCCTTCTGGAGGACGATTGTTGCGTTATAGAAGGAGCCGCCGAGCTCTTTGGTCGTAAGCAGGGTTACTTCCTGGCCGCTGTAGCCGGCTTCTTGAAGCAGCTGCTTCGCCTTATCCGGATTCTTCTGATTATAGTTCTCCTTGCCGGCTTCGCTGTACCAGGTCGTATTCTCCGGATACATGTAGCTCGGGTTAAGGCGGTACAAGTCCGGAGAATTCACTGTTCCAAGCAGAATCTCATCGGCGTCCAGCACGGCGGCTACCGCTTCGCGGTATTTGATGTTCGAGAACAGCGGAGACTTCTTATTGAACACCAGGTTGATATCCGATCCGAGGTTCTTGTTCACCGTCACACCTGCAAGGCCTTCAACCTGCGGCAGATTGTCTAGAGTAACATCAACGTAATCGTAAGTGCCCGCGAGGAACGAAGAGAAGCGTGTCGCGCTGTCTGTGACGATATCGAAATAGATATCCTGGAGATAGGCTTCTTTCTTGCCGGAGAGACCGGAAGCGGGGGTGTCGATGGATTGATAGTCATCGAACTTCGCAACATGTACGTACTGGTCCTGCTTCCATTCAACGAGCTTGAACGGGCCGGTACCGATGTATTCCTTCACGCCGTCCGGTCCGGCTGCCTCTACGATTTCCTTAGGCAAGATCGCGGCATTGTTAAGCACATGGCTTAATTGAGAGATAATGTCGTTGCGGGGCTCGCTCAGCGCAAGCTCGACGGTGTAATCATCTTTTATCGTAAACTCTGATTCTCCCAGCGAGGCTTGCGCACGGCCGGTCAGTGACTTCCAGCGGTTGAGGGAAGCGGTGACATCCTCCGCCTTCAGCTCTTTGCCGTTGTGGAACTTGACACCCTGACGCAGATGGAAGGTATACGTCTTGCCGTCCTCGCTCAGATCGTAGGATTCGGCCAGCATCGGAACCGGGTTGAAGTTGGCATCGAAGGCAAACAGCCCTTCAAAAATATTCAGCGTTACATAAACATTGGTATTAAGCGACAAGTGCGGATCCAGCGTCGGCACCTGCTGGGCGAGCGGGAAGCGCAGCTCTGAAGCCAGGTTCTCCGGGGCCGGCTCAGCCGTTCCGGGAGCGCTGGCATCCGCGCCTGAGGCTGCATTGTTATTGCCGTTGCCCGAAGAGCAGCCGTATACGGCGAGCAGCGAGACAAGCAGCAGTACTAGAATGGAATGGCGGTATAGCTTATTCATCTGGTTTCTCCCCTTAGTCTGGTGTCTAAACTTTATTAATCCAATTAGTATAATCGGATTTAATATATTAAAATTAAATATATATGATTTTATTAAAGATGTATATTGAATCCTTTTAATGGATGCAATCAATAAAACTAAAGTCTGAGGGGATTACGGCTAGGAATCCCAGTCCAGCAGCTTGTCCGCCGCCCGTACGAACAACCGGACACCGGTTTCCAGTGCGGATTCATCGAAAGTGAATTTCGGATGGTGATGGGGGTATACAATGCCTTTATCCGGATTGCCGGCGCCAATGTTGACGAACGTGCCGGGCACCTTCTGCTGATAGGCGGAGAAATCCTCACCGCTCATGCCTGGAGGTGTATGGATGACGGCATTCTTCCCGACCAGCTCACCCGCAGCTTCTTCAAGGATCCGGGTGAGCGCTTCATCATTAACGACAGGCTCATAGCCGAGGACGTAATCGAATTCGAACTCAGCGCCATGCGCCGCCGTAATGCCCTGCACAATGCGCAGTAATTGTTCACGCGCATCCCGGCGGACCTGCTCTCCAAAGCTGCGGACCGTGCCTTTGAGAATGGCTGTGTCCGGTATGACATTGTGAGATGCCCCGGCAGTGAACTGAGTCACAGAGACAACTAACCGGTCCAGGGGATTCGTGTAGCGGGAGACAATATGCTGCACGTTCGTCACGATCTGGGCGCCGACCGCGATGGTGTCGACAGCCCGGTGGGGGAAGCCGGCATGGCCGCCGTAGCCTTTGATGACTATGGTGAAATTGTCTGGTGAAGCGGCCATATCGCCGTAGGCTATGCCAATCTGTCCGACCGGCAGCTGGGAGGCCAGGTGTTCGCCAAATACCCAATCTACACCGTCCATCACCCCCGCCTCAACCAGCTCAATGGCACCGCCCGGCGGCAGCTCCTCGGCATGCTGGAAGATGAAGCGGATCTCGCCGTGCAGCTTGTCCCGCCGCTCTGTAAGCAGCCGGGCCGCAGCCAGCAGCATGGCTGTATGGCCATCATGGCCACACGCGTGCATGACGCCCGGTTTGCCCGAAGCGAACTCGAACTCATTCTCCTCCAGAATCGGCAGGGCGTCCATATCTGCACGCAGAGCAAGAATCTTGCCCGGCTTGGCGCCGGTCAGCCGTGCGACGACGCTGGTCGGCGTCGGGTGGCTGAGCTCAAGGCCGCCGAAGCTTGCGAGAGTGTCAGTAACGAAGCGGGCGGTGTTCTCCTCCTGGAAGGAGAGCTCGGGATGGCGGTGGAGATGCCGCCGCCAGGCAACGAGCTGCTCCGCCAGACCCTCCGGCCATTCTTCGCGGTTATTCGTTTGCTCTGTCATAGGAACGACCCCCTCTCTGTCCGGGTACGGACACTGCTTATTCTCTCTCATAGGCCTGCAGGGCGTTTACGCGGTGGGCCATTGCGGAGCCGGCTTTGAGCACGGTGGCCACAAGAGTTGTCTCGGCCAGCTCTTCTATGGTAATGCCTGCCTCCTTGGCGCGGCGGGTGAAGATTTCGATGGAATACGCGCTGCCTTCGACGAGCGCGGCTCCGACCGCAATCAGCAGCTTCTCTTTCTCCGGGATACTTCCGCCGCGCAGTGAAATCTGCAGGAATTCATGGAACCCGTTGTAAAGGTCCCCGTTCACGTCCTCAAGCTTGTCAGCCAGTTCAATATTGGAGAGCGGGAAGAGATCGGCATCCGTGCTGCCCTGGAACGCCTTCAGCGCGTTCGAAGCGTTGAAGAAGGCGGAGTGGGCTTTGACGGCAGCGGCGACAGTCACCGATTCGAAGATTTCTTCGAAAGTGGTTTGCTCGGATTTGGACTTGCCGATATGGGCTTCGATGCAGTAAGGGCATCCGGTGACATGCGATACGGCAACTGCAATCAGCTCCTTAGTCTTCACACTCAGCACTCCGGCTGCAAGAGCCTGCTTGTTGAATTCACCGAATGCCTTGAAGCCTTCGGGAGAGTATGCGAACAGCTTGGCGGAGAAACTCGGGGTGTGGCGGGTGTACAGGCTGTTGTTGCTTTCCGGAACTGAGCTGCTTGGGTTATTCATAATAGAGGCCTCACTTTTTATGATATTTTTTAATTCATTGTAATCCGCTTGGATTATTTAACGGCTTGTCTGCTATAATAGGGGAAAAGAAACGAGTTGTATAATTGAAATATATAAAGCTTCGGTTTATAAATAGTAAATCGTTGTGATTGGGAGGTGTGACGCGCTTGGAAATTCGACTTATCAAAACCTTTCAAACCATCGTGAAGCTTGGCAATTTTCAACGGGCGGCGGAGGCGCTGCAGTACTCACAGCCCACCATTACGATTCAGATCAAAAAACTGGAGGAAGAGCTTGGTGTCAAGCTGTTTGAGCGGGGCAAGACCATTACACTGACAACGGCGGGCCGCCTGTTCCATGAGAGAGCAGGGTCGCTGCTGCAGGAATACGATGATCTGAACGTAGCGCTGGCTGATTTCATTCAGGGGGAGACCGGCCTTATCCGTGTCGGCGCTTCTGAGCCGTCGGCCAGCAAACGCCTGCCGGACATCCTGGCATCCTTCACCCGGCAGAAGACGAAGGTGCAGACCAAGGTGACGATCGGTACAACGAGGGAGCTAGCCGGCATGCTGCTGGAGGACAGGCTTGACCTGGTCTTGTGCAACCAGCCAGAGCCGAACCTGGAGCTGGAGTTCTACCCGCTGCTCAAGGAGACCTTCAAGCTGATCGTGCCGGATGATCATCCGCTGGCCGGGCGGGAGGACCTTCATCTTAAAGACCTGAAGGATGAGAAATTCCTGTTCACCCCCGGCTCCTGCGCCTTCCGCATCCGGATTGAAGAGATGATTACCAAGCATATAGGCAAGCTGCGCCAGAGCAGTATAGAAGTAGCGGGCATTACCGTGATCAAATACTTCGTCCAATCGAAGCTGGGCATTGCGCTTGCGCCGGAAGTGGCGGTAATGCCGCCGATCCCGGGTACAGTGGTGAAGGATGTAGCCGATCTGATGGAGGGGCCTTCCCTTGGAATTCTGACCCGCCGTAATCAGGCTTCCATGAGCCGGATCAGCCAAGGGCTGGTAGAGGAGATCAAACGGATGTATGCCTGAAACAGCTTTGCCCCGGGCGGGTGCAATCCTTGCATTCGCCCGGGGCTTTTCTGCGAAAAGGGGCGGACTTTACTATTTCTAATTGCCGGATTCACTTCTTTCTATTGTACATTCGCCTTGGCATCGGATATCCTCTGTACTTATAGATATTCATATTCTATTAACAAACGGATCATAGAGCAGGAAGGAATGAGTTCTCAGGTGAAAAAAATCCATCTAGGCATCTTCGACATCAACACGCTGAATCAGATGACTCAGGGCTTGTGGGCACATCCGGATAATCAGTCCTACCGGTATAAGGAGCTGAATTTCTGGATTGAGCTGGCCCAGCTTCTGGAGCGGGGGTTGTTCGACTTCATGTTCTTTGCCGATTCATACGGCTATCCCAATCATAAGAGGGAGCTCACCTACCGGGAGGCGGTGTATGCGCCAGCCAACGACCCGATGCTCCTGATCCCCGCGCTGGCTGCGGCGACTAAACATCTGGCCTTCGTGACTACGGCATCTCCCGTGTATGAGCTGCCTTTCCCGAATGCCCGCCGGTTCTCGACACTGGATCATCTCACCAATGGCCGGATCGGCTGGAACGTGGTTGCCACGGGAGGGATCAGCGGGGCGGAGGCCTTCGGCCGAAGCGGTATTCTGCCGCACGACGAGCGCTATGAGCAGGCGGAGGAATTCATGGAAGTCAGCTACAAGCTGCTGGAGGGCAGCTGGGAAGATGATGCGGTTACCGGTGACAAGCTCAGCCGCCGCTATGCCGATTCTTCCAAGGTGCATATCGTCAAGCATGAAGGGCGTTACTTCCAGATGACCGCAGCCCACTCAAGCGAACCGTCGGTTCAGCGGACACCGGTTCTCTTCCAGGCGGGCAGCTCGGACCGTGGACGGGATTTCGCAGCCAAACATGCGGAAGGCGTCTTCCTCAAAGCCCCTACCGCCGAGGCACTGCGCGCACAAGTGCAGGATATCCGCCGGCGGGCAGCAGCCTATGGGAGAGGCCCGGAGCAGATCAAGATCTTCACCGGCTTGTCCGCCGTCGTCGGACGGACGAAGGAGGAGGCGCAGCGGAAGCTGGAATCCTACCGGAGTTATGCCAGCGAGGAAGCGGCACTGCTCACCTATGAGACCTCGACGGGCATCGACCTTACAGCCCTTGACCCTGATGCGCCGTTCACCAATTTGCAGACAGAGCAAGGCCGTACCCATACGGAAAGATACACTAAGCACAGCGGCTTCATTCCTACGGTGCAGGACGTCATCGACAACTTCTCGGCCAAGGAATTCCGGGGAATTACTGTGGCGGGCACAGCAGAAGAGATCGCGGACCAAATGCAGTATTGGGTGGAGGAGACGGGAGTGGACGGCTTCAACTTAGAACGTTACGTCCTGCCCGGAGGACACCGCGACTTCGTCGAGCAGGTTGTGCCTGTGCTGCAGCAGCGGGGGATATTCCGGGAGCGGTATGAGGAAACGACGCTCCGTGAGCGGCTGTTCGGAAAGGGAGCCACGCGCCTGGCGGATACACATCCGGGGGCAGCCTTCCGTAGGCTGGAGGAATAGAGCTTAGCATTGAACAAGAGCCATGATGGAGAGCCCGTCCGGTTATTTTAATACGGCAAACGGCTCTGCGTGAATTTCTATATACAGATATAAATGTTACTTGATTTGAATATCAGGCCCAGACCTTATAGGTTTGGGCTTTTTAAGAGTGACCAGATGTGTGTTGTTACGTTCCGTGTTGTGCCTGTGAATTGAAAAAAGAGCACGTTTTTTTTGAAGTATTGCTTAGGCAGAAACAATAGAATGGAATTATGACGAAAGGATAATGGAGTTTTAGGGGGAGAACAGGTGTTTAATCTCGGTCAGGCCATACCATTGGAAGATAGAGCGAACGATCTGATAACGGTGGGCGAACTGCTAGTTGATATGATCTCCAACGATTACGGCGGGGCTTTAGAAGGTGGCGGATATACCAGATATTTTGGCGGGTCGCCTTCCAATATTGCCATTAATGTCAAGAAGCTGGGCATCCGGTCGCAGGTTGCTTCGGCGGTGGGGAGAGACAGTCTCGGGACGTTTCTGGTAAATGAATTGCAAAGTGCAGGAATGAATACAAGCGGAGTCCAGCGGGTGGACGAATCTACCAGCATGGTAGTGATCACGAAGAGTAAGGAGACGCCCGTTATGCTTAACAGTTTTTCGTGCAGAACAATAGGGATCGACTTGTAATATTGTAGGATTTTATAACGATAAAAAAATCCGCGTGAATCATGGATTATTCCTTTCACTCTATCCTCTGATATAGGATAGGAAACAGAGGGGCCGATTAATGAGGTACCTTCAAATGTTTGATTGTTAAAAATACTAATAAGGATGAATTTTTCAAGAATGCCGACTTCTTAATTAATGGAAATTCATATGGCTTACTCGCATAGAAATTCAATTGCGCAAATAATTTTTGTTTTTGGTTCTCGTAAAGAGGATTAAAAAACGGATGATTTGAGGATTCATATACTATTTTTCCGTTTATCGGGGCGCTCCCGGAGCAAGTGATTGATCAGCATGGAAAAGTGGATGGAATCATAAATAATGCAGGTATTATTCATCCGTTTTTGAAAGTCAATGAATTGGAATACGATAAAATCAAGTTAGTTATGGATATCAATTTTTATGGGACACTTTATATGGTAAAATCATTTCTTCCTTATCTGTTGAAAAGACCAGTTGTGCATATTGCCAATGTATCCAGTATGGGAGGATTTCTTCCGGTCCCCGGTCAAACCATTTATGGCGCATCCAAGGCTGCTGTGAAACTTTTGACAGAGGGTCTTCGGGCTGAACTTAAAGATACAAATGTGAAAGTAACCCTTGTTTTTCCTGGAGGAGTAAGCACAAACAATTATGATAAATTCCGGATTGGATGTTGCAGATAATAAGGAGATAAGTAAGGAACAATTTTCCCGATTGTTAACGCCTAAAGAAGCTGCCAAAATTATTGTGAAAGGAATTGAAAATGACCAGATTCGAGTTTTGGCGGGCAAGGATTCCAAAATAATGGATAAACTCTATCGTTTGAGTCCTAGAAGAGCGTCAGATCTTATTGCTGATAAAATGAAGGATTTGATCTAGGAGAAGCTCAGCGTTCCCATTTACAGTGAAATGGAAAAGAGATTGCTACTTTAGTGCAATACTTTATATAAGCTTATGTTTGTAAACCCTATTAACCATTTCTGAAGATACAAACATGATGCTAAAAAGTAGAAGCAAGATAATGGGTACCATAAACATACCAAATTGGCTTGCAATAAACCCCATTAATAAAGGTATCAATGTAGAACCTGTATAAGCACTTGCCATTTCAAGTCCAATTACACTCGAAGAAGCTTTTTCCCCAAACCGTTCCGGTGTGGCATGAACAATACTCGGATAGATTGGCGCTCCACCTAGTCCCACAATGAGCAATGCTCCTGCAGCAACCCAATGTGGAACCGGTAAAATAAGAATTAGAAGTCCGACACAGCCAACTAACCCACCGTATCGTATCAGCCTTTTACTGGATAATTTAGTCGAAAGAAATCCGGAAAAAATACGCCCTATAATGATTCCAATATAAAATAGAGAAGAAAAGGCTGCTGCTGTGCCAGGAGTAATTCCTTTGCTTTCAATAAAAAAGGATGCCATCCATAGACCAGCGGCTGTTTCCGAACCATTGTAACAAAGCATGGAGACCATGGACATTCGCACACCCCTGATTCGTAAGGCTTCTCTGTTACTGATGAGTGTCTTCTCGTCTCCTTCTTCTATCTTACCGTTCTCAAAAACCTTCCATAAAGACAGCGATCCCAATAATATTAGTACTATGATAGTAAGTACTATCCCTATAGTAAGGTATCCCATGCGCCAGTTATTTCCATTATCCAGTGAAAATGACATTACAATAGGTCCCGTCATTGCTCCAATCCCCCAGAAACAATGCAACCAGCTCATATGCCTGGCCTTAAAATGTAGCGCTACATAGTTACTTAATGCTGCATCTACAGAACCAGCACCTAATCCCAAAGGAATCGCCAGAAGTATAAAGAATAAGAACTCGTTTGAGAAGTAAAATCCGAATAAGGAAATCGTTGTTAATAGAATGCTGAACAATGTTACCTTTCCAGTGCCAAGCCTATGCAACAATCTGCTTGCAAATAAACTGGATACAACCGTACAGAATGAAACCGTTAACGATATATAACCTGCCATTTCTGTTGTGGCACCAATATCAAGTTTCATAATAGACCATGCACTTCCAAGCAAGGCGTCAGGCAATCCGAGACCTATGAATGCCAGGTAAATAATAATCAGCAATAACGTAACCATCTCTAATCTCTCCTCAATTTGTATACACTTTGCAATAGCATTATAACAATATAAATCTATCTTAAATAGCAATAATAAATTAATAAATAACACTATTTTGATGTCCTCGTAAGGGTAAGAGCCTTTATCTAGGAGCAGCGAGCTTTGAATAGCAAGAACAAACGAGTCTGAAGACAGAGGGGTTCGTGGAGAAAGCAATTTCATGAAAATGGATGATTGACATTCTGGCGCGGCCGACTACAATAAGGTTATATTCCTTACACGGACTGTTACTGGGCGAACCAGGCATGACCGATTTCGATTACTCAACCTGTAATCGTTTTCGGTCATTTTTATTTTGCAGGGGGGTGAGTATGTATGAAGGTGATTAAGAAAGTGAACAACAACGTGGTGGCGGGCTGCTCATCGTGCCTATGATGCTGGCAGCGGTGATCAACACTGTGTTTCCGCAGTTCTTTCAGATAGGTGATCCCACAATGGCTCTATTACAATTTAAAATGGTTAGGTAGCATTATCTTTCTGTACTTCGTTCTCTTGGCCACCAAACTTTTCTTGCATGTATCCTGCACTAACCTGGATACTCTTGATTGGGTCGTTATCCACCCAATTTTTATGAGTTTCTAATATAACACCTTCTACTCCGTTTTTTATAGCAATTGCTGAGAGAGTATCCAGATCCATATTTCCATATCCTAATTCAGTAGCATTTTCTTTCAGAATGGGTGTCATATAGGGACCTGATTTGGTATGTCCGCGGTCATTGATATGCCATAATTTCATTCGGCTGCCCAGTTTTTCCATCAAAGCCGGAACATTAGCCCCGCCATCGGCCATCCAGTAACTATCAAACTCGAAATTAACATATGCAGGATCTGTTTTTTCAATAATAATGTCGTAAGCTGTTTTATCGGGGGTTACCTTTTGCAGTTCAACATTATGATTATGATATAAAAGATGTATCCCTTCTTCAGAAAGGGCTTTTCCTGCCTGGTTCAGACTTTGAACAAGTTCTTCCACGTCATCTAAACTACTATAATCAAATTTGTACATACCGGTAATAACTACTGTATCTGTACCGAATTTTTTCGCTTCAACGGCTATCGCTTTTGCATCCTTCTCAATGCTCCCCAGATTACTATGTAGGCTTACGACCTTCAGTCCGCTTTCCTTAATCAGCTTAGGCCAATCAAGCTTGCCGCCATTGCCAATAGGCATTCCTGAGAACTTTGTCATTAGTTTTACAAGAATGGAAGACTTGTGAATCATAAAATCATTTAATTCGATAGAATCATAACCTGCATTTTTAATATTAAGTAATGTTTGTAAAGCATTATCATAATTATTACTCATTGTTCCTATCATAATCTGTTGAACTGCAGTTGTTATATGCTGTGAATTATTCCGGCCCTTACTTTTTACAATATTGCTTTGCTCCGTTTTGTGTGATTTGACAATTTTATTAATGCGGATTTTTTCTTTGATTTCATACCCGGCAACAAGAATTATTATGAGACTAATACACGCAATGATTACTTTTAGTACCTTTTTTCTGTTTTTTTTCAATTTGTACATCTCCGTTTCATTGACTTATTTCATGAGTACTTTACAATAATATCAACATCTGTCTATTTTACAACCGACAGATTCTTCGGAAATGTCGAATACAATGGAGGCCTTATGTCAGAAAAAAATAATGTCAACCAGAGGGTGATGCTAACGAAACGCTTGGTTGGCGAAGCTTTATTAAAAATGTTAAAGACGCGTAATATTAATAAAATATCCATACGGGAACTATGCCAGGTTGCAGGAATTAATCGCACTACATTTTATAATCACTATGGAAGTCAATATGATGTGTTAAATGAAATCGCTGAGACATACATACAAAATACTTCATTTACTGTTATCAAAGATCTTGCAGCAGGTATAAATATCGATGAATGTCTGACTGGAATACTACAATACATAAAAGACAATCTTGAATTTATAAAACTTGTAATAGATATGGAGAATTATGATCTAATCTCCCGCATCACTATCTCACTGCCGCAGTTTGATCAAATGGTCATTAAACATTTACCGGAAAAATTGGATTTGAAGGAAAAGAAGGCAATTGCCTCGTATGTCCAGTATGGAACAGTAAGACTTCTTAAAGAATGGATTCTCACAGATTGTTTAGAGTCACCGGAAGAAGAAGTGAAATTAATTCTGAAAATGGCTGGAAGAACGATTGGTAACGGATAACCGCCTGCAATAATCAGAGCCATGCTGATTCTGAAGAGACAATCTACGAGATATTCCAAGGGATAGTTGACATGCCATGAATGAATCCCACAGATCTCCAGTTGTGGTGTTTGAATATATACAAAAATCTTCCAGATGGTTGGATATTCAGATATAGAGCATTTTTCAAGGATGTTCGAAAAGCTCGTGGGCTGCAAACCCAGAGATTTCAGGAAAAACAAACTAAGTGTTTGATTTGAAAATAAATGCCTGCGGGTTCAGCAGAATTGACATCAATTTTGCGCGGTACGCAATTGGACAAGAACTAAAGTATTTAGTTTTGTGTTTAAGGGCGTAACGCGCATTTTTTGTCTCACTGAACTAAGTTTGGAGTTGCTTTCTGCTGTATGCTCATCCTTTCACTTCTAGGAGCAGCTTGTGCAGCAAGGCAATATCATTTTGGACTGATTGATGGGCATGTTCTGAAATCAGCCGGACGGAGAATTTTTTAGAATCGGGAATGTTTGATAATTCAGAATCGCCATTTTCAATCAAAAGCTTTCTTCTATTCAGCCGTTCAATGGCATCTTCGATCAAATAAGCAAGCTTCCTGCTGTCAACCTTATCCAGAAAAAAGAGGGAGGAGTACAGGGAAGTGAAATTTGTTAAGTTTTGAAATGCGGAATAGATTTCTTCCACCAGTATTTCACGGCCCTTTTCTGTAATTCCATAGGTCGTTTTCTCGGGACGGTTGTCGGTCTGCTCAACCTTGATTTTTTGAATAAGTCCTTTTTTTAAAAGAACCTCAAAATTATAATAAAGGGTTCCATCGTTGATCGGAAATGAATTATCGAGAGGCTTTAGAACTTGCTTTTTCAGATCGTAAGGATGATGCTCCCCCTCGCTCAGGATACCAAGGATAAATATTTGAAGCGACATAAGACTCCTCCTAGAATATATATGAAAAGAGCCGTCTGCCGTAAAGGGCATTCGGCTCTTTCTATTTTACATGAAGAGCGGCTGAGGTGCATCACCGGGGCTTAATTTAGTGTACGGCTTGAAATGGTGGATTACAGTATTCAAAGCAAGCGCTGAAACCATGATAAGGCTAAGACCTAACAGCAGTACAGCAGAACGCCCTCCGCCGAATAGCAAATTGTAGTCCAACTGAACGGTATAAAACATTACGGAAATATGGCTAATGGCTTTATAAAATCCTGGCATCATAACCTGTGGCACCACCGATCCATTGGCGATGGTCTGAACCAGCAAGAACGGTAGATTTAGCATCATGCCTGCCTGTCCAAAGAGGAGGCAGAAAATGCTGGTGAACTGAATGGCTGCGAATAATTCGAGAGCGTGCAACAGCCACAAATGAACAAACGTACCAGCTCCATATCCGTGTATGGCGAAATAAATGCTAAGCCCGATCAAGGGGACGATAAGAGAAATTATAGCATTGGTACCTTGCAGCGAAAGGAAGGCTTTCCATTTTCCAAGCTTACCCTTTAATTGGTTCAATGCACCGATTGCCATCATGGAGTATATCATAGCCCCGACATAAGAGGACATCGTCAGAAACATTGGAGCCATTTGATTATGCATCCCGGCTGGCTGAGGATTGGAATCTATTACATTGGCCTGGACTTTGTTAACAATGCCTGCGGCCATCTCCTTGGCCTGCACCTCCGACATCTTCATATTTTGCAGTACACCTTCAATGCCGCTTGTTTGCAGCTGGGTACTGATTTTTTCTGTGATCTGCGTTACTACATTTTGTACTGTGCTGTTGGTGGTAGCTGGATTGGATTGGTTGATATAATAATCCAGTTGAACTTGCTGGTCCGGAGCAGAGAGCTTCTGTGTAAAATCCTGAGGGATGTGCATGATCAGATGAATGTCCCGGTCTTCAAGCTTTTGCTGAGCCGTCTTTAGATCGGTATCCGTCTGCACCTGAAACGGCAGCTCCTGCTCAAGCTGCTTCGCAAATTCCATCCCGTACTGCTTATCTTCATTTACAATTGCCACCGAGAGATTGCCGATGTTCTTCGGAACCGCACTATAACCGGAAGTGAAGACTCCGATCATAATGATTTGGTAAAAAATCATCATAAAAACACCACTCAGAATTGCCTTGTTTTTGAAAAATGATTTCATCGCTCACACCATCCATATACTTTATTTAGAATACTCTATTTAAAGTATATCTTTTCATGGATACTGTCAATAGTTTCGAGAAATAGTGGATTATATTAATATTGAAGAGGTTGTCATATTGTGAAGGGAAGCAGGCAGAATTGAAAATCCTATATTGAAAACAGAAGAGTTAAGTACTATACTGTAAACAACTAAACAGTTAACTTATTAACTTAAAGTGACTTGAACTGACAGTTAAAAGAAAGGAATAAAAAATGGATCAAAACTTAAAAACTCAATTCGTGCATTCGATATTTCAATTAAAGAGGCTACATGGAGCGGGACTCGGAATGGAAACGGGAGGGAACAAGAGTGACATTAACATGACAGAACTTGTTTTAATGAAAGGAATCGCCGACAATTCCACCGATTCCGAAAACAACATCGGTTTGCCCGACGTTCGGGGATACCTGTCAATCTCCAAAGCGGCAGTTTCCCAAATGCTGGGGACACTTGAGAAGAAAGGATATATAAACAGAGACTTAGACAAGAATAATCGTAGAAACCTTGTAGTTACTCTCACCCCCAAAGGACGTGAGATTCTAAAGAACAAGGATAACGAGTTTAACGATAGGCTTGATAAAATCATAACTCATCTCGGAGAAGACGATGTTAAACAAATGATAACGATTGTTAACCGTATGATAGAGTATACAAACAAACTTAATAACGAATAAGACAGGATGAATGAGAGAAGATATTCAAATAAGCAAAAGAAGGGGAAGAGGTTATGAATGCATGAAGAATAAAGAGCGTTGGACGATTTCCGATATTCCCTCCCAGAAAGGCCGCTTGATTCTTGTCACAGGTACAGGGGGGCTAGGTTATATAACCGCTTTAATTCTGGTCCGTGCAGGTGCGGAAGTTATTCTGGCAGGACGAAACAGAAGTAAGGGGGAGGCGGCAATCAAAGAAATTCAGTCAAATGTTGTTTCGGCAAATATACATTTTGAACAGCTTGATCTTGGCGATCTTGCCTCCATAGAAGCTTCCGTAAAACGGATACGCGATAAGTATCCAAGGCTGGATGTCCTTATTAATAATGCCGGAGTGATTATGAATCAGGAACGACAAGTTACAAAGGATGGCTTTGAATTGCAGTTTGGCACAAATTACCTTGGACATTTTGCGTTGACAGCTCATCTTATGCCGCTTTTACGAAAAGGACACAACCCTCGGGTTGTCAATGTCTGTGCCCTTGCCGCCAATAGTGCTGTAATTAATTTTGATGATCTGCAGTCAGAACTCCTTTATAAGCCCATGCCAGTATATGGTCAATCAAAACTGGCTAACTTGATTTTTTCACTTGAGCTTCATCGTCGTAGTATGGCTGAACGGTGGGGAGTTATGAGCATTGCCGTTCATCCGGGCTTATCTCGATCAGATTTGGTTGACAATGGAACAAGAGAAAAAAGCAAGATGCCGCTTGCGCTTCGTCTGTTTGGACCAATAATGTTACAGTCGGCTGAACAAGGGGCTTTGCCAACGCTTTTTGCAGCAACCTCCCCGGAGGCCGTCAGCGGACAGTATTATGGACCGGATGGAGTTAAAGAAACAAGGGGATTCCCAGCACCTGCCAAAATACCGGCTACTGCAAAAGATGTAAATACTGCCATACGATTATGGGAAATCTCCAAACAGTTGACGAATGTGGATTTCGAGAAGATATTATCGGGGATATCCTAAATAAAATCATGCCGGTTACTATTCTGCCAAGGATGCGAGCGCAGTATTATGCAGAAAAAGCGGCCGAGGAGGCCGCTTTATCATTTCTGTAATAGCGCTGCTCATCCAGACTGTATTTGGTTTGTTACATCCTACCAGTCAGCAGTTCCACAAATTTGGTTGCTTCCGCCCCGGTCACGGGCCGATTCGGTGCGAATTGGGTGGCGGAATCACCGTTCAGAATCCCCGCCGCAACGGAGCGCCCAATAGCTTCGGAAGCCCAATGCCCGTTTGGCACGTCTTTGAAGGCTACCGGGTTTGCTACAGAAGAAGCTTGTTTTTGGCCCGTAGTCCGCATAACATTATCAGCGATCATCGCAAGCTGCGCCCGCGTTACGGCCAAATCCGGGTTAAACAGGCCTGCACCGGTTCCTTTCATAATACCGGCCGTCTTATTTTGGCGAATAGCCAGATCCTCAGGCGAATTTACGGTATCCGTGTAAATATCTGTACCGATTACCTCGCTTAGCTTTAGCTGGTCAGCCAATAGCGCAGCCAACTCCGCGCGTGTCACTTGAGCATCCTGCAGTAAAGAGACCGATGTCGCAGCTGGCTTTTTCTGCTCAAATAACCATGCCAACATATTCTTATCATTAAATACGGGTATCCACGAACAGTGTCTGAAATCTCCGTAAAGCTGTTGAGAGGCTAGAAACGCATCATCATAAATAGTTAGCTTGGCCTGGTTGTTGCCTAAACCGGTCAATGCCTCGTAAGTCAGCGTACTCGTCCGGCTATCTGTGATCGGGTCATTTTGTGCATGTACGAGCCATACCGGTACATCCGTCAGGTCCTTCAGTTCCGATTTAAACTTATCTACGGATCCGGTGTAATCAGCTACGGCGTCTTTCGCCGCAACGATAATGGAGCCGGCGAACAGCTCCGGATACTGCGTCAGGAAACGAAGCGCACCGCCGCCGCCGCTGGACACCCCTACGACATAAATGCGGTTCGGGTCTACCTTGCCAGAAACGATAAGCTCCTTGATTAACTCCGCCTGTACCTCAAAGTAATCACGCATCAACGAAAGTTCTTCGGGATTGTTATAGATTTTCCACCCATAGTTTTCTGGGAATTGTACGGCCAGAACGGATGTATCGTAACCAGAATCTGTCCAGGCAACGGCGCCTTTGTTCTCGGTGAGTTGCTTGAGGTTGTCTGTTCCGACCTCTCCGCCGCCGTGCAGCCAAACGATCAGGGGTTGTGGGGCTGTAGATTCGGTCAGTTTAAGTCTGTAGTTCAACTTCTCTCCATTAGTTCCTGTAAACTCCCCAGCGACAAAATCATCGAATGTCCGTGTCTTCACTACCGTCACGGATTCCTTATTAAACGACAACTCGGGGTAACGTCCATTCGTCACGGCAAACGCTGACACCGGACCCCCGGAATATTTAAATGGCTTTACTTTAAGTGATAAAATATTATCCGCCCAACTCAGTTCAACCCCGTCATCCGCATAATCGTTTTGCACAGTCTCGTTATTCTCGTTAACAGGATAACCATCGAAGTTGCCGGTAATTACAAAGTCAGATGCTCTCAAATCGGCATATGAGCCTGCGCTGCTCACCTGCAAATCAAATGATTCAACCATCCTACCCGTATCGCCAATATAAGTATTTGCCGTAATTTGCATAGGTGAAGCCGCTTCGGCTTTCACAGACAGTCCACCGGTCAGTATGGTGCCAACCGCCAAAACAAACGATAACATCAGACCAGTACCTTTTCTCAATTGCATCCTACCTACCTCCAGTTATAAAGTTGTGTTATTTGTACACGAGTCGGATCAAGTCGCTTAAAATGAAAAAAACCTAACTCGAACCGACATAGGAAAAATCCATGTCTGATTCGATTTAGGTTTTGCCCGATTAAGCGGTTACAATCCACATCGTATCTACATACGAAATCATATATATGAACTTTTAAAAAGTCAACAAGTTATTTTTTAATATTTTCAAAATAAAAAAACATATTTTTACATTATCTTTCACTTGAAAACGTTCTCCACCTCTTATATAATAAAAATACAATTTATATTAGGGTTGTAACTGCATTGCAGGCAAAGCCTAAACCAATTCATGCTAGTTTAATTTTAGTTATGGATTCGTTTAGGCTTTTTTTGTCCGTAAAAAAATATAAAGTGGGCGAACTCATGAGGATAAAAAAAGTATTTAATAATAATGTTGCATTGGTTGAAGGACCAAATCGATCTGAGATCATTGTTATTGGAAAGGGACTAGCCTATCAGAAAACTCCAGGTGAAGATATAGATCCATTAAAAATAGAGAAGACTTTCGTGATGGAGACCAAAGAGTTATCTGAACGGCTATCTACATTACTGAGTGAGATTCCTCCAAAGCATCTGGAATTGACAGATCAAATTATTCGTTATGCAGCAAAGGATTTAAGCACGACCTTTAGTAATAATATCTACCTGGCTCTGACAGATCATATTAGCTACGCAATTACGCGCACCATACAGGGGTTGAGCCTTAAAAATGCACTGCTATGGGAGATACAGAAATTTTATCCGAAAGAATTTCATGCTGCAACGCATGCATTACATTTAATTGAAAAGGAAACTGGAATTAAACTGCCTGTAGATGAAGCTGGATTTATCGCAATGCATTTCGTGAATGGGCAGCAAGATGGTCAGGAAATGGAACAGACCTTGTTAGTTACCCAGATGGTTCAAGGAATTCTTAATATAGTAACACTTCACTATGGGATAGAGCTGGATGAGAATTCGTTAAATTACAGCCGCTTTGTGACCCACTTGAAATATTTTTCTTATCGCACCATGCGTCATGAATCGATTCCTTCTGAGGATGATGAACTTTACCAACAAGTCGTTACCAAATATCCTGAAGCTTTTTCCTGTAGTGAGAAGGTAAGATTCTATTTACGGGAAGAGTTTCAAGTTGAAACAACCGAAGGTGAAATGGTCTATTTTATGCTTCATATTAGGCGAGTGACCAGCAGAGATTAACCTATTACAATAAAGAACAGGGTTGTTACCATTAGTTGGGCAAAGCCTGGATACGTGATAAGTGTACTGTTTTTCAGTGTGCTTTATCACCTATTCAGGCTTTTTTATTTCATAAAACCAGCCAGAATGAGATCAAAAGGAGCGAGCACAAATGAAATACGAAAGATTAGCCAAAGATATCGTGCAAAATATCGGCGGAGAAGAGAATGTTAACAATCTTGTCCATTGTGCAACACGGTTAAGATTTAATCTCAAAGACAATCAGCTACCGGATAAGGAGAAGCTGAAAAGCTTAGCTGGGGTTTTGAGTGTCGTAGAAAGTGGCGGTCAATTCCAAGTGGTAATTGGAAATGACGTTGCTCACGTGTATCAAGAAATTATGAGAATCAGCAAATTAGGGGCAGGAAATTCTGCTTCCGCAGATGCAGATCAACCCAAGGAGAAGATCATGTCCAGAATTTTCGCAGTAATTTCTGGAAGTCTTTCTCCCCTATTGCCTGCAATGGCTGGAGCGGGGATACTTAAAGCTTTTTTAACCTTATTCACAAACTTTGAATGGCTATCTGCGGATAGTGGAACCTACCTCATTCTGGCAGCAGCAGCAAATGCCGTTTTCTATTTCTTGCCTATATTCTTGGGCATTTCTGCATCGTTCAAATTCGGGGCAAATCCATATGTAGGTGGAGTTATTGGTGCAGCTTTAATGGAACCGAACTTTACGGGATTATTGGCGAATGGAGACACCTCTTCTTTTCTTGGCATTCCTGTAGTCTTAATGGATTATTCATCAACGGTCTTTCCGGTATTCGTATCCATTTGGATTTTCTCTTATGTGGAGAAATACTTAAAGAAAATCATTCATAAAGAGCTCCAGACGTTCATGGTTCCGTTGTTGTCTTTAGTCATTCTTGTGCCGCTTGCTGCGATAGTCTTCGGTCCGTTTGGAGTATATCTCGGAAACGCGATCGCAGATGCTATCAATTACCTCATGGGAGTTAGCGGGCTGTTAACAGGTGCTGTAATTGGCGGGTTAATCTTCTTCCTAGTTGTGTTTGGGCTCCATTGGGGAATTATTCCGATCGTGCTGGCAAATCTTACGAATGGAACCGATCCAATCCTTGCGATGTGGGCAGCATCTAACTTTGCAATGGCAGGGGTGGCACTGGCTGTCTTCCTTAAATCCAAAGAAAAGACTTTGAAATCACTGGCTGGTTCCTCTACATTAAGTCTGTTGTTAGCCGGGGTCTCTGAGCCCACTGTTTATGGTATATTGCTGCGTTACAAGCGCACAATCCCCTATGTTATTATTGCCGGAGCTGTCGGCGGGGCAATTAATGGCGGTTTCAATACGTATGCTACAGCATTTGTCTTCCAGAATATTTTCTCGATCGGTGCATTTGAACCGGTGGGTTACTATTTAATCGGGATTGTCGCCGCTATGGGAATTGGTTTGATTCTAACGCTTCTTTTCGGGTACCAAGATAAAAAAACTGTTGCAGTGACTGAAGCAACTCCTGCTGTAGAAGTGAAGCCTATTCAACCGGAGGCAAGTGCCAATTCTTCTAATCATTCATCTGTCTTGAAGAAAGAGGTGCTTCTCAGCCCGTTAACAGGGGAAGTGAAATCCTTGACTGAAGTTCCCGATCCTGCTTTTGCAGAAGGTGCTATGGGAAAAGGAATAGCTATTGTTCCGAGTGTTGGCCAAGCCGTATCTCCAGTGAATGGAACCGTTGGTACCATTCTCAAATCAGGCCATGCTGTAATTCTACGGTCCGAGAATGGAGCAGAAATATTGATTCATATTGGAATCAACACCGTTCAATTAAAAGGGAAATATTTCACCCCTCGGGTTAAAGCAGGGGATCAGGTGCGAAAAGGGGATCTACTGATTGAATTTGAGCTTGAAAAGATCAGGGAAGCTGGTTACAATCCGATCACTCCAATCATTATCTCAAATACTGCTGAATACTTGGATGTAATTGAAACAACAAGCTCATCGGTTACAGCCCAAGATAAGTTGCTGACTCTTGTGGTCTAAGCAGAACTGGCTAGAAAGGAGACTCACTTTGAAATCCAACACAAACAGTTTTCCAGAAAATTTCTTATGGGGCGGCGCAGTAGCGGCCAACCAGGTAGAGGGCGCTTTTTTAGAGGATGGAAAAGGTTTGTCCACAGCAGATGTAATGCCACGTGGCATTACAGGGCCGATCATGGAGATTCCTGAAGGTGAATATCCTTCTCATGAAGCTATCGATTTTTACCACCGGTATAAAGAAGACATCGCAATGTTCGCAGAAATGGGCTTTCGCTGTTTTCGGACTTCAGTTGCATGGACACGTATTTTTCCAGAGGGAGATGAAGAGATTCCTAATGAAGAGGGCATCCGCTTCTATGAAGGCTTGATAGATGAGTTGCTCAAATACAATATAGAACCTGTCATTACGATCTCTCATTATGAAATGCCTTTAGGATTGGCCAAGAAGTATGGAGGTTGGAGAAGCCGTAAGACCATTGAATGCTATGAACGGTATGCCAAGGTTCTATTTGAGAGATTAAAAGGGAAAGTCAAGTATTGGATGACTTTTAATGAAATTAATATTCTGGCCCATTATCCGTTCACAGGTGGTGGAATTATCCTCCGGGAAGGAGAGAATAAGAAACAGGTTCAATATCAGGCGGCACACCATCAGTTCATAGCAAGTGCACTCGCCGTAAAGGCTTGTCATGAAATTATACCTGATGCCCAAATCGGCTGTATGTTGGCTTATATTCCCGCATATCCGTTGACGAGTGCACCGGAGGATGTCTTTGCCGCCCTGCAAGGTGAAAGGGAAATCCTGATGTTTGGCGATGTACAGGCCAGAGGAGGTTATCCATCCTATGCAGCGCAATTTTTCAAGGAGAATGAAGTGGTACTTGAAAAAGAACCCGGGGATGATCTTATTCTGAAAAGCTACCCTGTTGATTTTATTGGCTTCAGTTACTATATGAGCCGTGCTGTGAGTGCAGATCCGGAGGGGAAAGAGACTACAGCGGGTAATTTGTTCGGTGGTGTCAAAAATCCATATTTGCCTTCATCGCAATGGGGGTGGCAGATTGATCCGCTGGGTCTAAGAATTGCTCTTAATCTATTATATGACCGTTATCAGAAGCCGTTATTTATTGTAGAGAATGGTCTGGGTGCAGCAGACAATCTAGAAGCTGACGATACGATTAATGATGATTATCGGATCAATTATTTGCGGGAGCATCTCTTGGAGGTCTCGAAGGCTATTCAGGATGGTGTCGATTTAATCGGATACACCAGCTGGGGACCGATTGACTTGATCAGTGCATCTACCGGAGAAATGAAAAAGAGGTATGGTTACATTTATGTAGATAAAGACAATGATGGTAAAGGAACCCTTAGAAGAATAAAGAAGAAAAGCTTTGCCTGGTACAAGAAGGTAATTGCTTCTAACGGGTCTGACTTAGACTAAATATTTTACAGATAAAAGCCGTCCTTTCATTAAGGATGGCTTTTCTGTCGAGAAGAAATATATATAATGATACCCGCAACAGGCTCGGTTTTAGGCAAGAGCTATTCATTGTATGAAGAACAATCATTTAAATGACCTCGAAAAAAATTAAAAACGCCTCTTGATTTACAAAATCCTTATAGTATATTTTCTTGTATGATTAGAGAAACTTTTGAATGAAGGAAGGATTGGGTATGAATTGGAGTCGTTTTTATCGAAAATTTTTTTTGCGAATAAGAAATATAAAATTTCAAAATAAATTAATGCTTGGATATGTGTTGGTATGTGTAATTCCTCTCTTGTTTGTAAGCGCGTTCATATTTCGGCAAGCAGCAAAGGGTTTAGAAGATTCTTCCCAAGAATTTGCTTCGCTGTATACGTCACAAATAAGAACTACGTTGAATGAATTTATTAAAGAGTATGATGAGGTCACAAAGTCAGTATTGGTAGATAATGAGTTGATTTACAAGCTCGGTGAATCAAGCAGTTTGCCCTTGAGTGAGGTCGTTAATCAAAGGCTTGCTGTACAGCGGTTGCTGATGCGGGTTGCCTTGCTCAAATCAGAGATGGGAACCATTATGCTGATTGCTAGAGATGATGGCGTCTATCAGTATAGTACTTCAACGAATAAAGTGAACGAGAACTTATTGTTATCTCAGGAGTGGTACAAAAAGCTTCGTGATTCCAATGAAACCTTCTTTATTACTGGATTACATGATCGTTCCTACTACGAGGATAAAGGGGATGGGGCAGTTGTGACAGTAGGAAGGGTGCTGTTTAGCTCAGAAGGAGCATATGCAGGGATGCTGCTGATTGACATGGATCCGTTTACATTGCTGCAGCTCGATCATGAATTCATCCTTGCACGTGACAAGTATGGTATAAGCGTAGTTATAAGTAATCTCCAACAACAAATTGTATACCATTCCGATGCTGCCAGCGGGCGTTTGTCCTGGAAACAAGTGCTCGAATCAGGAAGCGATTATATCAAGGATAACGAAAGCAAAGATTACATTACGTTATTAGGAAGCACTTTACAAGGTGAGTTATCGATCAAAACTGAAATTCCTCGCTCAAGGTTGCTACAGAAAATTAATCAAATTAAAGTCATGACGGTTATCGTAATTCTAATGAGCTGTCTGATCATAACCCTCTTTTCACTTGGTTTAAGCTATACGATTACAAGGCCTATTAAGGCGCTCCGGAGAAGTATGAAGCAGGCGGAATTAGGGCAATATCTCCCTATTGAGAAAGAGCAGGCTCACGATGAAATTGGAAGTTTAGTGCACAGCTACAACAAAATGATTACGACCATCCGTACTTTAATTGAAGATGTTTACATCGGGGAGATCAAACAACGGCAAGCTAAATTTATTGCCCTCCAGAACCAAATTAATCCCCATATGCTCTACAATACCTTGGAATCAATTCGGATGAAGGCACTGGTAAAGGATGATGACGAGACTGCGGACATGATTAAAATTCTGGCGCGCATGTTCCGTCTGGCATTAGCCAAGGAAGGAAAACGCCATACAGTTAAACATGAGCTGGAATATACCGCGAATTATTTACAGCTTCAGAACATTCGGTTCGATAATTCATTCAAGATTGAATTTAAAATACCCGATGAGATGCTTGAATGTAGTATCATCCCCCTGGTATTTCAGCCAATAGTTGAAAATAGTATCAATCATGGATTTGAAAACTATAGTCAAAGAATGAATATTGTGATTGAGGGGCATTGGACGGAACGGGGAGAGATGTTATTCCGGATTACGGATAATGGGGCTGGAATGAGCCTTGATAAGCAATCCGAGCTTCAAGCTCTATTGGACGGGGCGGAATCGCACAAATACAAACTGGAAGATATGAATGAACCCGCGGAAAAAGGGCTGGGACTGCAAAATATCGCGGAACGCATAAAACTACATTATGGTGACCGGTATTATCTGACGATTGTTGCCGGAGTGAAGGACGGAACCACAATTGAAATATTGATTCCGAGAAACGGGAGGGATAGGATATGAGAATTGTTATAGTAGATGATGAGAGAGGCATTGTAGAGGGTCTTATAAAGATCATAGGCCGATATCTTCCGGACTGTAAGATTATCGGTACAGCATTTAACGGGCTAGAGGGTTTCGAAACAATACAAAGGCTGCGACCTGATATTGTAATAACGGATATTCGGATGCCCAAGGCTGATGGTCTCGAAATGATCAAGATGCTTGAAGAAGAGAATGTTCCGACCAAATTCATCCTACTAAGCGGGTATGCGGACTTTGAGTATGCCAGAAGAGGGATGAAGTTGGGAGTGCAGTTCTACATTAACAAGCCAGTTGAGGAGGAAGAATTACGTGACAGTGTAAATCAGGTCATGGAGACGATCCGTGCAGACAGGATCAGACTGCAGAGTGTGAACGAACTCAAACAAGAAATTAATAGCCGCATTCAAGAAGAGACTTTGCGAGACATTATCGATCTTGGAACTGACAATACAGAACTGATGGAAGATCTGTTGAGGAGCGCCCAAATTCCTACAACAGGTCTCTGGTTCAATTCGCTCATGCTTGAAATCGGCGGTAGCATCGATGCGCTCAAAGAACTTGGTTTTCAACCGCTCTTTCATCAGATAGATCTGGCTTTAACACACTTTCAAAAAGTGTACCGGTTTCGCTACTTCGGGTCGCAAATCGCTATCGTCATCGCCCATAACAGTAATATTCCTTACGGTAGACTGGTTCATGCGGTTCAAAGCCTGAAACAGGTAGTGTTACGTGAACTACAGTTGTCTATCAGCGTTGGTATTAGCACAACGAATAAGGGGGCAACAGGAATCTGCCGGTCTTTTGAAGAAGCGCGAAATGCCCTAAGCTACAAAGTCATTAAGGGAGGAGACGCTGTAATCTCCTATACTGAAATTATTAAAATAACGGGTCATAGCCATGCGGTTTCTGAAGAGACAATATCCAGACTGGAAGAAGCTCTGGATAACATGAATGAAGCGGAGTGTGTAGCAATTATCCATGAGATTTTCCGGGGAATGGTCGACGAGCCGTGGATGAATCCCGCAGATCTCCAGTTGTGGTGCTTGAACATACTTCTGTCAAGTATCCGAAAATTATCCTTTCAACAGCTCCAGCAGAATGAACGGGTCGGCCGACATATATTATCGTTGGAAGGCATTTCACGGTTTAAGACACTTGAATATTTGGAGGAATGGATGATCCAAGTCATCCAGGGAATTATCCATTTTAAGTTGGAGCATAATCTATCCCAGAAAAAAGATATCATTTCGGAAATAAAAGTTTATGTATCCAAACATTACAATGAACAGATCAGCCTGGCAGATTTGGCTGCTCGTTTTTTCATCAGCCCCTATTATTTAAGTCAGTTGTTCAAACGAAAGACAGGAGACAACTATTTGAATTTTTTGACACAGCTGCGGATAGATAAAGCAAAAGAGTTGTTGGAGAATACAGATTTGAAAGTGTATGAAATCTGCCAGATGGTTGGATACTCGGATACACAGCATTTTTCAAGGATGTTCGAAAAGCTAACAGGCAGCAAACCCAGAGATTTCAGGAAAAACACACTGAATAGATAAGTCATCACTTCCTTTAGCTCTAAGTTCAAACCAAACATTGAAATGCGCAAGTAACTAGTGCGGTACGCGATTGAACAAGAACTGAGAAATCCAGTTCTGTGTTTCGGCGGTACCGCGCGTTTTTTTATGTCTACTCCAGATTGAATAAAGAATTCAGGTTGCACTCATCTATATCTCAGCCAGAAAGCAGGATATTAAAAATGACTTGTTTAAACTTAAAAATGCCCAATTGAGCGTAGCTTTGGCTGGTTATATAGTTTAACTGTAAGCGGATTCAATAAAGTTATTAAGGGGGAAAAACATGAAAGTTAAAAAGATTGGTTTATTGTTGGCGGCAAGCGCTCTCGCGATTACTGCTGTAACCGGTTGCGGTGGTAACAAAAATAATTCCGAGGGAACCGCAACTGCTAATCCTAATCAAGGCCAAAATCAGACCGCTTCAGGAGATGAAATTGTCGACGTTGAAGTCTGGGGTACCAATATCGGTTATAAACCGATCACTAAAGGAAGCAAGTTGTACGAATTCTACAAAGAAAAGCTAGGCGTAGGTGTCATTCATCCATATGTAGAATGGAATGGTGGAACAAACTATCTTAATCAGCTGAATATGAAGATTGCTGCTAATGAAATGCCAGACCTATTCCTTCCACAGCAAGGTTTGGAAGATAGCTTGGCCAAAAACGGAGCGATTGCCGATTTGACAGAGTTGCTGCCGAAATATGCACCGAATGTGTGGAATGCCATACCGCAAGATATGTGGGATATAGTTAAGGCGAACGATCCTAACGGTCAAGGGAAAATATATTATATCCCTGGGGTGGTAGACTACGGAAGATATGCCAGCATGATTCGTCAGGATTGGCTCGACAAGCTGGATCTGCAAATGCCTACTACTCAAGAGGATTATGTAAAGGTGCTGGAGGCATTCCGGGACAAAGATCCAAACGGTAATGGACAGAAGGACGAAATCCCGACAGGAGGCCGGGAGCAGGTAAGATGGATGGACCAATTGTTCGCGATGTATGGTGTAGCAATGTTCGAAGGTTATCCGGACTGGGACATTTATGACGGTGAGCTAACTTACTCTGCGGTGAGTCCAAATATGAAGGCGGCTTTGGAATTCATTTCGAAGCTTTACCAGGAAGGATTAATAGACAAAGAGTCGCTACTGAACAGTAAGGACAAGTGGGACGGTAAGATCCATTCCAATAAGGTGGGAAATTACTTCCACTGGGTGGAATCTGGCTATTTACCTTTGGAAAATTTGTATAAGAATACAGGTGTAAAGGCTGAATTCACTGTATTGCCTGTACCTAAAGTAGAGGGGTATGAAGGTTTCTACACTTGGAAAAGATTCACTCCTCCAGCCTGGGTCGTTAAAAACAACAAGGATGAGAAAAAGCTGATGGCTACCCTGAAGCTTCTAAACAATATGTATGATGAAAAGGTATGGAAAGATTTGTATTTGGGTGTAGAAGGAATGCACTATACGATGAAAGATGGTCAAGCAACCAAACTCCCGGATGATAAGAGCACACAGGAGAATTTGATTCTTGACCCATACGCAAAAATATCCACACTTGATTTCATGATGGATCTCAACAAGAGTACAGCTTCAGAAGATAGAATGTGGGCAATTGATCAGGTTAACAAAAATATGTTAGAGGCCCAAAAATATGCCAAAGTCATTGCTGGAGACGGCATGCCAGCCAGTGTATATGACGACTATCCAGATATAAACAACCGTACGCTGTATGTAGAGTATGCTTCCAAAATTATTCTTGGCCAATATCCAATTAGCAAATTTGATGAGTTTGTAGAGAAATGGAACAAATCCGGCGGAGAAGAGGTTACTAAGCGTGCCAGAGAATGGTATGCAAAAGTAAAAAAATAAACGGATTAACGTATGAATCCGCTCGGCTTGGTTTTAGTCGGGCGGATTTATAATGAACCTTGTGAATTTAGGTACCAATACCAGAGTATAGGGAAGTGAAGATAAATGACTTATATTTGTAATCCGTTGAATATTGAATACAAATATCAGTTTGTTGATACAGCAGGAACTTTGGTTGCCTTCAGGGAAGCAGCAGACCCGACACTGGTGATATTTCATGGACAATACTATCTGTTTCCGTCGATGACAGCGGGATTTCTTACAAGCAGCAATCTGACTGACTGGACTCTCCATCCGCTTAAGGGGGTGCCGGTTTATGACTACGCTCCCGATGTGCGGGTAATCGGGGAGTACCTCTACTATTCCGCATCGAATAAATCAAGAAGCTGCTCCTTCTACAGGACCAAAGATCCAATCAACAGCAGTTTTGAAGAAATCCAAGGAATGTTCCCCTTCTGGGACCCCAATTTATTCTTGGATGTTGACGGTAGAGTATATTTTTACTGGGGCTGTTCTAACCAGACGCCTATTTATGGTGTAGAACTAAACCCTGAGACTATGATACCTATAGAACAACCAATAGCACTTATATATGGCAACAGCGATAGGATTGGATATGAAAGAAAAGGTGAAGATCATAATCTCCGATCACCAGAACAGATTGATGCTATCGTTCAAAAGTTCACCAGCATCAATCCAGGGGCTTCGGAAGAAATTATAAAAAAATTCAAAGGCTCTGTCGGAAACGATCCGTACATTGAGGGAGCTTGGATGGAGAGACATAACGGTAAATACTATCTTCAATATGCCAGCCCGGGAACGGAGCATAATATTTATTCAGACGGAGTCTACATATCCGATAACCCACTAGGCCCGTTCACACTGGCGAACAATAATCCATTCTCTTACAAGCCGGGCGGGTTTATACCGGGAGCCGGACACGGATCAACAATGAACGATAATCACGGGAATCTTTGGCACGCTTCATCTATGAGAATCAGTATGAGCCATATATTCGAAAGACGGTTAGGGCTGTGGCCGGCCGGTTTTGATCAGGACGGCGAATTATTCTGCAATCAGCGGTACGGAGACTGGCCGTACTCCATCGTGCAGTCTCTGATGAATCCATGGAGCAATCCGCAATGGATGTTACTCTCTTATGGGAAACCTGCTAGAGCTTCTTCATCGGAGAAAGGAAAAGAAGCTTCTAAGGCGACGAACGAAAATGTGCAGACGTGGTGGAAGGCACACTCTAATACTCCGGGAGAATGGCTTGAAGTCGACCTAGGATATGAATGTAGCGTGTATGCCGTACAAATTAATTTTGCAGATGATCAAATGCATGCAGACCTTCCTTCTGGAACATTGTTGCAGGGAGACCGACTAATAGATGAGCGTCAACATGTCACCAGATGGCTCCTGGAAGGCTCTGTGGATGGTTGTGAATATTTTGTAATTAAGGATAAAACGACAGTAAATACGGATTTGCCACATGATCTCATCGTGCAGGAGGAAGGGACAACAGCCAGATTCATCAAATGTACAGTCATGGAACTGCCGTTCAACCAGCCAGCCTGTATTTCCGGACTCAGAGTATTCGGAATTGGTAAAGGAGTATTGCCGAAGCAGGCAAGCGGAATCAAAACGCATTTGCTGGGCAAGCTGGACCTTTCAGTAAAGTGGAATAGGGATGAGACTGTGGGAAACAATGTGCTCTGGGGATTTGCACCGGACAAGTTATATCACAGCCATATGTTGTTCGACTGTAATCAAGTAACGATTAAAGCGCTAATTGAAGGTCAACCGGTATATGTTAGAGTCGATACATTTAATGAGAAAGGGATTACCGAAGGAGAAGTATACAAAGCGGTCTAGCATAGAAAAACCAGTAGGCATAGGATTGTATTTTTGTCCTATGATCCTAAAAATGACCGGGTAGGAACTTAAAAACGCCCGATTGAGCGATGGAACTACAAAATATATAGTTATATTGTAAACGAATTCAACAACGAAATATTGGGGGGGAAACTTTGAAATCTATTGCATCTCATCAAATGAAGGTATATTGGCCGCTCTATGTGATGGCAGTTCCAGGGATTATATTTCTCATCGTGTTCAAATTCATTCCGCTGGCCGGTGCTGTAATCGCATTCAAAGATTATTCTGTTTTCCAGGGATTTATCGATAGTCCTTGGGTAGGTCTCAAACATTTTAAAACTCTGCTTCACCATCCTGATTTCGCCAATGTTTTTAGCAACACACTGATGCTGGGATTTTTCAAGCTTGTAATCGTTTTCCCAGTGCCTGTTTTATTGGCAATGATGATCAACGAGATTCGAAAGTCCGCATTGAAGAAGGGAGTCCAGACTGCACTGTATATTCCGCACTTCTTGTCTTGGGTAATCGTGGGCGGTATTCTGTTCGATTTCTTTTCGTTAAGCGGAATGTTCAACATTATTCTTGGATGGTTCGGTGCTGAGCCTGTTCTAGCCATGCAGGAAAGTGCATACTTCAGACCTATTTACGTGCTGGCCTCCATATGGAAGGATGCGGGTTGGGGAACGGTGGTCTACATGGCCGCTATCAGTGCAATTGACCCTCAACTCTATGAATCAGCAATGATCGATGGTGCGTCCAGATTCAGACAGATCCGACATATTACATTCCCGATTTTGCTTCCTACTGTGCTTGTGCTGTTCTTGCTCGATATCGGAAACTTCTTGGATCTCGGCTTCGATCAGGTATTTAATTTACTGACTCCGATGACATACAATGTGGGCGATATTTTGGATACTTATGTGTTCCGGACGGGTGTTCAGCAGGGACAGTATAGTTTCGCAACTGCAGTTGGATTGTTTCAATCGGTAATTGGATTTATTATGGTTTACACCTTCAATAAGTTGTCTAACAAGATTTCAGATGGGGGGCTCTGGTAGATATGCTTGCATCAAAGGGAGAAAAAACATTCGTAGGAATCATTACAGGTCTGCTCATTCTGTTCTCTATCATAGCGCTCGTACCGCTTGTGTCCGTAATCGCTACTTCTTTAAGCTCTAAAAGTGCTGTAGACATGAATCTGGTCACATTGTGGCCGAAGGAATTTACTTTTGACTCATGGAAGTACATTATTGACCGTCCTGATTTATGGAGATCGTTCTTTTTGACGCTAAGTACTACTTTAATTGGGACCGTGCTGGCACTTCTAATGACGGCTCTGTTCGCTTACCCATTGTCGAAGCCGGAATTTCGCTGGGGCTCTGTCATCATGATGGCTGTTGTAATCGCAATGATTTTCAAGGCCCCCATAATACCCTATTTTTTGACGGTGCGTGGTATCGGTCTTTATGATAATCCACTGGTTCTGATTATACCGCATATTCTGAATCCATTTAATCTGATTATCATGAGAACCTTTTTTAAGCAATTTTCCAAGGAATTGGAGGAAGCGGCCTTTCTGGAAGGCTGTGGATATTTCCGGATGTTGTTCCAATTCGTACTTCCGCTATCAAAGGCTGTACTGGCTACCCTTGCTTTGTTTTATGGGGTGGTACTATGGAATCAGTTCCAGCATCCGTTATTATTCCTGCAGGATACAAACTGGTTTCCTCTGCAAATCAAAATCCGCCAATTTATTACCGACGATAGTGTCATCATGTCGGGTGCCGCATCGACAATGGACCTTAACTATAATACGCGAACCTTAAGAGCAGCGACTGTTATCTTTGCAATTGCTCCGATTATTGCAGTATATCCTTTCCTGCAGAAGTATTTTGTTAAGGGAGCCATGATCGGTTCTGTTAAAGGATGATTCTTTTACACAAACTAATCAGGATGCAATCCGAAACAAAGAGCTTTTGAGGGGGAGAAATATGAGTCTCAAAAGGGTTGGTTTATTACTAATAGCAAGTGTTTTTGCCTTTACTTCTATAACCGCTTGTAGTGGAAATGCTAACAATTCTGCTGGTTCCAACGTTCCTAACCAGAACCAGGATTCCAACGGAGATGACATTGTTGATATTGAAGTATGGGGTACCAACATCGGCTATCAACCGGTTACCAAAGGCAGTAAACTGTACGAACTTTATAAGGAAAAGCTGGGTGTAGGCGTTCTTAATCCGTATGTAGAATGGAATGGAGGGACCAATTACCTCAATCAGCTGAACCTTAAGATCGCTGCTAATGAAATGCCTGATTTGTTCGTACCTCAACAAGGACTCGAGGACAGTCTCGCTAAGAACGGAGCGATTGCCAATCTGACTGAATTGCTGCCTAGATATGCTCCGAACGTGTGGGAGGCTATTCCGGAGGATATTTGGAAAGTAGTAAAGGCAAATGACCCTACTGGCCAAGGGGGGATCTATTATATTCCCAATGTGGTTGAGTACGGCAGATACGCTGCTCTGATCCGACAGGATTGGCTCGATAATTTGGGGCTGGAGATGCCAAAGACTCAGGATGAATATGTAAAGGTGCTGGAGGCTTTCCGGGATAATGACCCTAACGGCAACGGCCAAAGGGATGAAATTCCAACCGGTGGCCGGGAGCAGGTGCGCTGGATGGATCAATTGTTTGCTATGTATGGCGTGGCAATGTTCGAGGGTTATCCGGACTGGGATATTTACAATGGTGAGCTGACATATTCTGCGGTTACACCAAACATGAGAGCCGCATTAGAATTCATAGCCAAGCTATATAAGGAAGGCTTGATTGATAAGGAGTCGCTTCTAAATAGTAAAGACAAGTGGGAAGGTAAAATCCAATCGGATAAGGTAGGGGTTTATTTCCACTGGGTTGAGCAGGGGAATTTGGTGTTCGAGAACCTGTATAAGAACACTGGTGTGCAGGCAGAGTTCTCTGTACTTCCTGTACCTGAGGTGGAAGGCTATAAAGGCTTTTATACGATGAAGAAGTTTGCCTCTCCTCTGTGGGTCGTTAAGAATAACAAGGATGAGGAAAAGCTTATGGCCACGCTAAAACTGCTTAACAATATGTACGACAAGAAAAACTGGAAAGACCTGTTCCTTGGTGTAGAAGGAATGCACTATACAATGAAAGACGGCAAAGCCATTAAGCTTCCAGATGACAAGAGCACACAGCAGAATCAGATTCTGAATCCGGCTACAAGCATATCGACACTGGATCTTACAATAGACCTCTTCAATAGCACGGTATCAGAAGATTCTAAGTGGGCCATTGATCAGGTCACCCGGAATATGCAGGAAGCTCAGAGATATGCCAAAGTCATTGCCGGTGATGGTATGCCAGTCAGTGTATACGATGGCTTCCCGGACATTAATAATCGCACGCTTTACACTGAATATGCAGCCAAAATTATAATTGGACAGTATCCGATAAGCAAATTTGACGAGTTTATAGAGAACTGGAACAAATCTGGCGGCGAAGAGGTTACAAAGCGCGCCAGAGAATGGTACGCCAAAGTACAGCAGTAAACTCAAATGCGATAAATTTCCGCTCGGCCATTTACAGGCCGGGCGGAAATTCTAATCCGGACTTTGCTGCAAGGAGCACATAAGACAAAACTAGATTATGCAGGAGGTAAACATGAGCAAGCGTTTAACGGAAGTGCTGCAAGGCCATGAGGATAATTACATTCTTCCTTTTCTCTGGCAGCATGGTGAAGAGGAACTGGTAATCCGGGAAGAGATTGCCCGTGTCCATGAATCGGGGATCGGGGCAATCTGTGTTGAGGCGCGGCCTCATCCTGATTTTCTCGGACCAAAGTGGTGGCAGGACATGGATATTATCATGGATGAGTCCCGAATGCGAGGCATGAAGGTATGGTTGCTGGATGACGATCATTTTCCGACTGGACATGCGGCAGGCAAGGTGAAGGAAGCTCCGGAAGAGCTTCAGCGTAAATTTTTGGGTGAACACTATATTGATACCCTTGGTCCTGCAAAGGGTGCTTCGCTGCTGCTCGATACCTTGCTGATGACCGGACTCCGGCCGACATTCTCCCTGCGCAGCAACGCCAGTGGCACAAATAAGCTGATCTCAGTAGTTGCGGTCCGCCGTGACCCATCTAATGGAGCATTAGTTGGGGACTGCGTAGACATTACTGAATTCGAGCATGATGGAACCCTTTACTGGGACATCCCTGAGGGTTATTGGCGGATCTTTATTATTTCAGAAAATAAGGATGGCGGCAGCAAGCAGCAGGAAGATTATTTGAACCCGCTTGTCCGGGATTCAGTCCGCATTCTGCTGGATACGGTCTATGAGCCTGTCTATGAACGCTATAAAGCAGATTTTGGCAAAACCTTTGCCGGATTCTTTTCAGACGAACCCGGATTTTATAACGATAAGACTACCTTCGACTTTAATTCGAAACCAGGAAAACAAGGGGTGTCGCTTCCCTGGAGCAGTGAAATGCCAGCCTTGCTTGAGCAGGCGCTCGGTGAGGATTACCGCAGGCAACTGCATCTTCTCTGGCATGATACGGGGGGACAATCACATATTGTCCGCTACACGTATATGAACATTGTCAGCAAGCTTTATGCAGAGAATTTCTGCAATCAAATCGGAGATTGGTGTAGAGGCCGCGGGGTAGAATACATTGGGCATGTTCTTGAAGACAACAATGTGCATGCAAGACTTGGACCGGGCACCGGACATTTCTTCCGTTCACTCTGGGGACAAGATATGTCTGGCCTTGATGTGGTGCTGTGGCAAATTGTTCCCGGCTTTGATCAATTGTCTTTCCGCCAGCCAATGGGGGGAGAGACGGATAGTGAATTCTTCCACTATGGCCTCGCTAAGCTTGGTGTGTCGCTCGGGCATATTGATCCTAAGAAACAAGGCCGGACAATGTGTGAAGTATATGGGGCATATGGCTGGACAGAAGGCTTAAAGCTGATGAAATGGCTGACAGATCACATGCTCGTCCGCGGCGTAAACCATTTTGTTCCGCATGCGTTTACCCAAAAAGCTTTTCCGGAACCGGATTGCCCGCCGCATATGTATGCAGGCGGACAGAATCCACAGTACCGCTATTATGGCTATCTTAACCGTTACATTAACCGGATTAGCCACCTGATTTCAGGGGGGACACATGTAGCGTCTGCGGCCGTCGTCTATCATGCTGAAGCTGAATGGTCAGGGAACGCGATGTACTTTCATAAGCCGGTTAAGGCTTTGATGCAGCATCAAATCGATTGTGAAGTGATTCCTGTTGATGTTCTTCTGGAGGCAGCTAGTGTGAAGGACCATAAATTAGTGGTGAACCGCGAGGATTATAGCTGCCTTATTATACCTTATGCGGAAGCACTCCCGGCAGCGATGTTAGAGCGTCTGCTCCAGTTTGCCGAACAAGGCTTACCCGTCTGTTTTGTTGACGGATTCCCGGAACGCTCGAGTGAGGGTATAGATGTATCCGGTGAACTGTCATCACTATCGGCTCATCCGAATGTTAAGACTTGCGAATTAGGCAAGCTTGCGCAAGGGCTTATTGCAGACGGTTATTATGAGGTCAGAGCTCAGCAATACGAGCCCTATCTCCGGAATTATCATTATACTCATGATGATTTAGATGTTTTTATGTTTTTTAACGAAAGCCCGAATCAGGTGATATCCACGAAGATTGTTCTACCGGTTCGAGGAGATGTTTATGCTTATAATGCTTTTCTTAATCAGATAAGAAGGTTAGAGGTAGTTGGGCTGTCAGGTGCAAGAACTGTAGAGCTTGTTTTGCATCCGTATGAATCGATTGTCCTGCTGCATGGCCCTTCCCTAAAAGATTACCCTGCCGCTCCGCTGCAGAGGGCAACAGGCTCAACCTTTGAATTAAAAGAAGAGTGGACAGTCTCCATTGCCGATGCAGATCATTACCCGCAGTTCAAGGAGTGGGAGACATTAACAGTATTGAAGAATATGAGCGGTCGTGGAGACCTGCCCAGCTTTTCTGGCACGTTCCGTTACGAGACGGAATTTGAGTGGAACAATTCTTGTAACAGCGCATTGCTTGCACTAGGAGAAGTCTATGAAACGGCAGAAGTATGGATTAATGGTGAGCATGTAGGTATGAACCTTTGCCCACCGTATCGGTTGGAGATAGCTGGTCAGATTCGCCAAGGGACCAACAGCCTAGTGATTGAGGTTACAAATACGCTTGTTAAAGACCAGCGGGACTTCTTGTCTTCCTTCTCCCAGCAAGAGCCTAGCGGCCTTATTGGTCCTGTGACAATTACACCGGTGACTGGCAGCTGAGCTACTAACTAGACCTGATGAGGAGGTATTTAGATGAACACCATTACTAATCCCATACTGCGGGGATTCAATCCTGATCCGTCTATTGTACGCGTAGGAGACAATTATTATATTGCCACCTCTACTTTTGAGTGGTTCCCGGGAGTTCAGATTCATCATTCCAAGGATCTGACTCATTGGAGATTACTGAATCGGCCATTGGACCGGATATCACAACTGAACATGCAGGGGAACGGGGATTCCGATGGTGTCTGGGCACCTTGCCTGACGTATGATAACGGTCTTTTCTATTTAATTTATACAGATGTTAAATCTCATAAAGGTGCCTTTAAGGACACCCATAACTATCTGGTGACAGCAGCAGATATAGAAGGTCCATGGTCGGAACCGGTATATTTGAACAGTAGTGGATTCGACCCGTCTTTATTTCATGATGACGACGGCCGGAAATGGTTGCTCAATATGTTGTGGGATTTCCGCAAGGGGAAGAACAAGTTCGGCGGCATTGTCATTCAGGAATATTCGCAGGCCGAAGAAAGACTGGTTGGTTCGGCTACTACAATCTTTGTTGGAACAGATATAGGATTTACGGAAGGTCCGCATGTATATAAGCGGGACAGCTATTACTATCTGGTTATGGCGGAAGGCGGAACCCGTTATCAGCATGCCGTTACTGTTGCGCGATCCACTTCGCTTCTCGGACCGTACGAGGTTGATCCGCTCAATCCGATGCTGACTAGCAGCGGTAATGCAGGGCTGGAACTGCAAAAAGCAGGGCATGCTTCCCTGGTTGAAACTCAAAATGGTGAATGGTATATGGCCCACTTATGTGCAAGGCCGGCGGACGGCCATCATTGTACGTTGGGCAGGGAAACAGCTCTACAGAAATGTTACTGGGACGACAAAGGCTGGCTTCGTCTGGAAGGGGGAGGAAATTCTCCTTCTGCTACGGTACAGGCACCAGTCTTGCCGCTTCATCCGTTTGAACCGGAGCTGGAGCGGGATGATTTTGACGCACCCATGCTGGGTAACCAGTGGAACACCCTGCGGATACCTCCGGACCAGGGTTGGATCTCGCTTAGTGAGCGGCAAGGCTTTCTGCGGCTAAAGGGAATGGAATCATTAAGCTCCTGCCACAGGCAGAGTTTGGTTGCCCGCCGGCAGCAGTCATTTTGTATGGTAGCGGAGACGGTAATCGAATTTGATCCTGAGAGCTTTCAGCAAATGGGCGGCCTGATCCTTTATTATAACACAGAAGATTATGTGTACTTAAGGATTACTCATCTTGAGCAGCAAGGCAGAGTGATTGGGATTATCCAATCGAAACATGGAGTATACGATGAGCTGCTAGTGGCTGATCTGCAGTTGCCGAATTCCAGTCCGGTCCGATTAAAGGCTGTTGTCAATCGGGATAGTCTGCAGTTCTACTATGCAATTGAAGCTGGGAGTTGGTGTTCTATTGGCGGGGAGATCAATATTCTGCATCTTTCGGACGAAGCTTCGGAGCCATTGCGTTTTACCGGTACATTCGTAGGAATGTGTGTGCAGGATTTGGGAGGCAACAGGCAGCATGCTGATTTTGATTACTTTATTTATAAGGAAAGTGAGTGATCGGATTGTCTATAATACAGTTTCCAGAAGATTTTTATTGGGGAGCAGCCACGGCAGCTTATCAGATAGAAGGAGCGTGGAATGAGGGGGGACGTGGCCAGTCAATTTGGGATACTTACGCGCATGCTCCCGGGAATATCCGTAATGGTGACAACGGGGATATCGCTTGTGACAGCTATCACCGTTATGAAGAGGATATTGCTTATATGAAGGAGCTCGGGCTTCGTACCTATCGGTTCTCAATATCCTGGTCCAGAGTTTTCCCCAATGGTACGGGAGAGCTTAACAAGGAAGGACTTGCCTACTATCACCGTCTGGTGGACAAGCTACTTGAGAATGGAATTGAACCTTTCTGTACCTTATATCACTGGGATCTTCCGCAGACACTACAGGATATAGGAGGCTGGAAGAATCGTGAGACTATCGAGGCCTTTACCCAGTACTCCGAGATAATGTTCCAGTCATTCCAAGGGAAAATTAAATACTGGACTACCTTCAATGAGCCATGGTGTGTCTCTTTCAAAGCCCACTACATAGGAGATTTGGCTCCCGGAGAGAAGAATCTGCAAAGTGCGCTTGATGTTGCCCATCATCTGATGATCGCCCACGGCAGGACCGTCAAGCTGTTCCGGAAGCTGGGAGTTCCCGGGCAAATCGGCTATGCACCGAATGTAAGCTGGCGCACACCATTTAGTCCTAAGCAGGAGGATGTCGATGCATGCCGCCGTAGAATAGGCTGGATGGTAGAATGGTTTATGGACCCGCTTTTCAAGGGAGAGTATCCTGAGTTCATGGCCGCAGCTTTTGAGGCCGCGGGAGCGAAGGTTGAAATTCAGCATGGGGATATGGAAGATATTAATCAACCCATCGATTTTCTTGGAATCAACTATTATACGGGCTCATTAGGACGATATCAGAAGGATAATGGATTATTTGATCTTGAGGATATTGATGAAGGCTATGAAAGAACCGACTTTAACTGGCCGATTTACCCTGAAGGACTGTACAAGGTACTCGTCCACATTACAGATCGCTATGGGCCGATTCCAATCTATATCACCGAGAACGGAGCATGTTATGATGGCAATCCTGTCCAGGGAAAGGTTCAGGACACCAAGCGTATTGCATATCTAAGCAAACATTTAACTCAGTTAAACCGGGCGATTGAGGCGGGGGTTTCTGTGAAGGGTTATTTCGCTTGGTCTTTACTTGATAATTTTGAGTGGGCTGATGGCTACAGCAGGCGTTTCGGCCTGATTCATGTGGATTTCAACACATTGAAAAGAACGCCCAAAGACAGCTTTTTCTGGTATAAAAAGGTTATAGCAAATAGATGGATGACCATTTGATAGCTTAAGTTAGCATTGATTATGGATAAGGTTGATGAAAATTAAGAATTTCGGGTTGAGGACTATATAAAAACAGGGCGTGCAGATAATTTTATCAGCACACCCTGTTTTTTAATGTTTTGGAAGGTCGGAACGAGCGTTATCCGGATGAAGAAGACATCGATCAGAATACCAAAGGCTTGCGTGAAGCTGATCTGTTTGAGCATCGCATTAGTCGTGAAGATGGAGCTTGCGAAAACAGAAAACATAGTTACGCCGCGTCCAGCATGACAGACAAGGCTCTCAAGAAAGATTGGTTCAGGAATTCGGAAAATAAATATGAAGATAAAAAATATCATCCTCTGTCTGAAATGATAGTGTTCCGTTATATTGTTCAGCAATATGGCGCATGCTTTTGATCCCAAACCCGTGGCGGTCCTTATCTTTCTTGCTGGTTTGCGGCAAATGGTCACTAATTGTAAGATCATCATTGAAATAGTTGGTGACGTGAATTCCGGTCAAACCGTTTACTTTACCTATTGATATAGAAATTGTCCGTTTCTTGTCATTATTGACGGCTTGCACGGCTTCCAAAGCATTTTCTATGGCATTGCTTAGCAGAGAATATAAATGAGTAGAGGAGATAAAAGTTAAGCAGCGGCCATCTGCCATACAACTCATCTTAATCCCATTTTTTTCACAATAAAGCTGCTTCTTGTAGAGAATCACATCCAGAATATCGCTCCCAGTTTTGTGGGTTGTATCGTAAACCTCAATAGCGGCCTTCAAAGATTCAATTTCTTTATTAGTCAGCTTGTAGCTGATATTTGCCAGCTGCTGACGCAGGTCATGAGTTTTCATGTTAATAATGTCAATTTCACTGCGCATGTTGTCAAACTGCTTTTTCTCCGCATACAGCAATTCATCCATGATTAATAAATCCTGCTTAAGCTTGCTAGTCTCCAGTATTCTTGTACGCAGTAATAGAGTAAGCAAAGCATACAGAATTGCAAAAGTCCGGATAATAAAATCCAGGACATTGTTCTCGCCCTCAAAGGTACGGCTGACCGAGGTAAGTATCATTGTAACAAGAATAAAGATTAACGAAAAAGAAATGATTAACCGCTTGTTAGCCCTGTCATGGTCATACACCCTCTTTCGGCGGAAAAGAAGAGCAAGTAAGGAACAAAAAATAAAATGAATCAAATAGTATAATGCCCAATCCCGCAATGGAACCATTTCTTGAAAAAACGAAAGAGTTTCATAGGGGTTTTTGTCTAATATGATAATCAAAATTTCGTATAAACGCCCAACAATCACCTGGATCGCTACTGCGCCGCAAAGACACAGCAACAGCTCAGTAAAGGTTTCCCGGTAAAGAAGGTATAGAGCGGTCAAAACAAATAAATACATGAAAATATTCGTCATACTGGAAAACAGTTGGGGATAGAGCGAATTAATTACCGACATCAAAAAAATAAGCGGCAAGGTGAATGGAGTGATGATACTTAATCTAATACCAAAGTCGTTTTTCTTTTGAAAAGGCAGTGTTAGTAGAAACACACAAAATACAAACTCAATCAGAGTGGCTGAACGAATAATAAACTGTTTAGAGTAGACACCTAATAAATTATTGATGAGTTCACTCATGAGTTTTTCTTGCTTACATATAACATTAGTTTTTCCACAAACGCTTTTTTCCTCGGCTGACTGATCCGCAAATCTACACCATCCAGCACAACAGTATAACCCTGAATTCTTTGTACATAGGCCAGATTAACTAAATAACAATTGTTACATCTGTAAAAATCATATTCCTGCAGTTTCTCCTCAATCGATGAGATTGTGGCATACTGCCGTAAGTCACCTTCTGCGGTGTGGTAAATGACGTGGTGTCCTTCTGTCTCAATATACCGGATGCTTTTGGGCGATATTTTTCGTATGCCCTTGTCTGTTGCTATTAACATATCATGTCCAGGCTTCTCATCAATTCTGCGGATGGCACGGGACATTTTCAATGCGAAATCATAATATTCAACGGGCTTTACGATATAATCAAGCGCTTCCACTTCATAGCCATGAATCGCATATTGGGTGAGATTAGTAATGAAAATTAGGATAACCTCCTTATCAAGGGCTCTGAGGCTTCGGGCAGCATCCATTCCGTTCATATAAGGTAACTGAATATCCATAAATATAATATCAAAATTGGCAGTGTAATTTTCCAGCAGTGCAACAGCATGCTGGAAATGCATGATGTTGAAAGAAACTCCTTTTTCAATGCCAAAGCTTGTCAGATGACTTTCTAACAAACGGGCTTGATTAATATCATCTTCCACAATGGCGATTGTGATTATCATCTTTCATCTCTCCAGTTGTTGATCTAGGGTCTTTTTTACTATAGGAAGCGTTTTCTCTTTTGTCAATAAGATAACTCTGGTATCTCGCAGACTAAAAAAATACCGCATAAACTAAAATCCACCTTACTGAATTTGCTTGAATTATATGAGCCTATGCTAAAAGCCACACAAGACAAACGTGATCTTATACAATAATCATGCGCTTTAGAAAGCGTATACAAAATTTATTTAAAGGGGTAATTTTCGTGAAAAACAAAACGGTGAAAAAGGCTTTTACTGCAATTTGTGCGATGGCATTGTTGATAGGAATCACAGCATGCGGAAATGGTGAGAAGTCTTCCGGATCCAGTGAACTGACAGGGTATTATGCTTCTGGAACTAATGTTGAATTTATGAGTGCTTACCCGGAGCATACCTTCAAGCAGGCAACTTTCGGTGTGCAAAATATTGAGACCTTTGCAGATAATACGTACTGCTTAACGAGCACTGAAACGTTCTACTCCGGAGCCTTGGAATTCGCTGATGATGGTAAATACGATGTAGTACCCAGAGGGGCGAACATCACTAAATACTATGGGACCTTAACTTCAACCGATGAAGGAGGACTAATCACGCTGGAATTATCCAAACCTACAGCAGTCATCGCGAACAGTTCCTACTCAGCAGGCGCAAATCCGATTGGTTATGTAAATACTAAAGCTTGGACTGATGAAATGGGTACAGCTGTTGGCGGTGAAGGACCTGCGTTGACTGCTGAAGAGTATCTGGAAACCGTGGCTTTCCCTGAAGCTTCAATTATTGTAGATGGTGCCAAAGCGAGCTTCGACTATACCGTATTAACCAGTGGTGAAACAGCGAATTAAGATAACTAGCGCTTGTGCGGGGGAGGTAACACATTGAAAAGCAAATCGAATGTATGGCGCGGGTTTACTGCAGTTACTGCAGTCCTATTAACCTTTAGTATTCTCATGACCCAACTGCTAATCAGCTGGAGCGGTCAAGTTAATGTCTTTCTTAATGTCACAGCACCTGTACTTGAAGCGGATGCCAGCTCGATGCATTATAAGAGCGATTACGAGCTATCGGATGCAGGTTTGCAGGCAATGTTAGTGGATTCTGATAAACATGACATACAGACTATGGAAGAGGGTACAGTTTTATTAAAAAATGAGCAGGCGGCTCTGCCATTAAGCACAGAAGAACGCAGTGTTACCTTATTTGGCCGTTCGACAGCCGATCCTGTGTACAGCGGGAATGCTGGCGGACCGGGTATGGATGAGGCACGTAAAGTCAGTTTGCATGGCGCACTTGAGGCAGCGGGTTTTAAGATTAATGACCCGTTATTCGATGCTTATGCAAAGAGTGAGGTGGCCAGAGTAAAAGCAGCTCCTGACTGGTTCATTGGTGAGGTTGATTCAAGCTTCTACACCAGTGAGCTGCAGGCCACATACCAGAATGATTTCAACGATGCGGCTATAGTCATGTTGTCGCGTGATGGCGGAGAGGGCAAAGACTTGGCGACATCGGACAGGGATGGAATCTCTCACTTGGCGCTTCATGACACCGAAAAAGATTTATTGAAGATGATTAAGGACAGCGGCAAATTCGCCAAAACGATTGTGCTGATCAATAGTGCGTTTGCCATGGAACTTGGCTGGATTGAAGAAGAGGAGTATGGAGTAGATGCCGCACTCTGGATTGGCAATCCCGGATTAATAGGCTTCACCGGAATCGCCAATGTACTGACAGGTGCAGCAGATCCATCAGGCCGGCTGGTTGATACCTTCGCCGCAGATTCACTGTCTGCCCCGGCGGTCAGAAACGCCGGAGACTTCCAATACGGTAATGACGATGGTCATTATATTGTTGAAGCGGAAGGTATCTACCAAGGATATAAATACTACGAAACAAGGTATCAGGATGCTGTTCTAGGACTCCATAATGCAGACAGCAAAGCGGGGGCATTTGTTAATAAAGACAGCTGGAGCTATGCAGATGAAATGGTGTATACCTTTGGATATGGCAGCTCTTATGCCGAGTTCTCCCAAGAGTTAACATCTCTGAAATGGGATAGACAAGCAAAAACGGTGACGGCGACCGTGAAAGTTACCAATGAAGGATATCCGCAAGAATCAGCTTATACCGGAAAGTCGAAGTCCGTAGTGCAGGTATATGCTCAGCTCCCCTACGAAGAAGGTCAGGCTGAGAAATCAGCGATCCAGCTGATCGGCTTCGGAAAAACAAGTGAGTTAGCCGCAGGCGAATCGGAAGAAGTAACAGTCACTGTAGATGAATATTTATTTGCTACTTATGACGCTAATGCTGACAATGGTGCTGATCCAAGCAAGAAAGGTACTTATGTTTTTGATCCGGGCGACTATTATTTCGCCATTGGAAATGACAGTCATGATGCTCTGAATAACATACTGGCTAATAAGGAAAGCGCCAATGTACAAGGAAAGCTAATTGCCGCAGACGGTACTGCTGTAGCTGGAGAGCCGGACAAGGCAGTCGCTGTTCCTCTGGAATCATTGGACAATGTAACCTATGCCAAGTCAGCGTATACGGACGAAATCGTGTCCAACCAATTCACAGAGGTTGATATTAACCATTTTGCCGGGGATACGGTAACGTATTTAACGCGCAACGATTGGAACACTTATCCTGAGCCCTATAATAATATTACGGCAACAGATCAACTGAAAGATGTAATGTACAACGAAAAATATGTAAAACCAGCTGATGCACCTGCATACGACAGCATTACTCAAGGTGCAGAGGTTACGCTCAAGCTGCTGGATATGAAGGATGTTCCATTTGAAGATGATACAACATGGAATAAATTCCTTGATCAGTTAACGCTAAGCGAGTTAAGTGCCACAATTGGCGAGAATTTTGGCCAACCAGCAGTTAAGTCGATTAATAAACCGGTCAACAAAAATACGGATGGCCCATCGGGCTCACAATCTAATTATTTGTATGGCGGCAATCAGCCGGCAACCTTCCATGTTGTTCAAGTCGTGGCAGCTGCAACCTGGAATAAAGAATTATTAGCAGAACGAGGCAAATTTATTGCAGAGGATTGCCTATTCAGCGGCACTTCACAGCTATGGTCACCAGGCGGGAATTTACACCGGACACCGTTTAGCGGACGTAACTTTGAATACTACTCTGAGGATAGTATTCTTGCTTATCTTTTGGGAGCTAATCAAACTGAAGCGATGCAAGCCAAGGGGTTAACAGCTGCCATTAAACATTTCGTAGCCAACGATCAGGAAACGAACAGACAAGAGCTGTCTACATTTATGACGGAACAGGCGTATCGCCAAGGTCCGCTGAAAGCTTTTGAAGGCGCCTTTACCCAAGGAGGTTCGCTTGGCACGATGATGTCATTCTCCCGGATTGGTGCCCGGCTGGCCTATGCAGATTCGGCAACGTTGAAACAAGTCCTCAGAAATGAATGGGGCTTCAAAGGCGTAACCATTACGGACTCTGTCAAAGGCAATCCGAATATTCCAACGATTGAATCGCTCGTGGCGGGAACAGACACGTTCAATGCAGACACTAACCGTGCGAGCGAAGTTCATAAGTACCTAGCAAGTAAGAAGGACGGTTATGTTCTGCAGGAGTTGAGACGGGCCAATAAACATTTCTATTATTCACTGGCCAAATCGAATCTGCTTAATGGATTAACGGATGACACTGAAGTTGAAGGGTTTACACCATGGTGGCAAACCTTGCTGAAAGTGATTAATTATACACTTGGTGCATTACTGCTGATCAGTGTATTGCTGTTCATCAGATCCAGTCTCAGAAGAAATGTAAAGGTAAAGGTGGGAAAATAGAATGGTCTTATTTAAAGATCGGACGTCAGGTTTCTGGATTGGCTTTCTGGCTGCCTGCCTGATGCTTGCAGCAAATATTGCATTTATCATTTTTGATTATGGCGATCGGACCTTTTCCTTTGTAACCTTTGGTCTAATCATAGCAGGTGTCTTGGGAGAACTGCTGGTTTTGGTTAAAAGCTATAGTTTCGCGCCGCTTCTACCATCGATCTGTTTTGGCGTAGCGCTCTCTATGCATCTGTATTTAGGATTTCCAACGCTGTCTGATGTTATCAACGGGGTTAATTTCATCGGAGGAAACCCGCAGGCTGTTATTATTTTCGGGATTGCCTTTGCGATCGGAACGGTTGCCTCCCTGGTTTCCTGCTTCATGAAACAATCAAGGTCAGAAGGCTTAATCTACATCGTAAATACTTCAAAATGAACAAGATGGAGAATCGGAAATGAAAAAGATTAGTATCTGTGACGGATGGGGTTTTATAGAGAATATAACTGATGAATTCTTTAACTTTACAGGAGAGGGGACAGCCGTAAGGCTGCCCCACACTTGTAAAGAAGTACCTGTGCACTATATGGAGGAAAGCTCCTGTCAGATGATATGCGGTTATAGACGTAATCTTGAGGTTCCTGAGTCCTTAAAGGGTCGGCGTCTGTTCCTGCAGTTCGATGGTGCTGCTCATGTGGCAGAGGTGTTTGTCAATGGCGAGCAGTTAATGACTCATAACGGTGGCTATACTGCATTTCGGGTAGAAGTAACAGATAAGCTGGTATACGGGCAAGAGAACAGAATTGTCGTTCGTCTAAATACACGGGAAGATGCCAATGTACCGCCATTCGGCCATGTTATTGATTACATGACCTATGGCGGACTCTATCGTGAAGCGTGGCTACTGCTTGCGGATCAAAGTTACATTGAAGATGTGTTTGTACGGACACCGGATATGAATCAGGCAGTTATTGATGTGACCATCAGTCAGCCGGATATAGCCCGCACACTGGAATTGAGCATACTTGATCAACAGCAAAAGACAGTCGGCCAACAGAGCCTCAAGGTATCAGGGGCAGTAGTCAGTACATGCAGCATCGATGTTACAAGCCCCCACGAGTGGAGCCCGGAAACACCATATTTATACACACTAATAGCCTCGTTAAGAAATAGGAATGGGGAAATTATCGATGATTACCATGTATCTTTTGGTTTCCGGCAGGCAGATTTTCGAAGTGACGGGTTCTATTTAAACGGAAAAAAATATAAGATTCGCGGATTAAACCGCCATCAGAGCTATCCTCATGTAGGCTATGCTATGCCGGCATCCATGCAGGTGGAAGATGTAAGAATATTGAAAGAAGAGCTTCATGTGAATGCGGTCCGCACCTCCCATTATCCCCAGTCCAAGCATTTTCTGAATGCGTGTGACCGCCTGGGATTGCTTGTGTTCACAGAAACACCGGGCTGGCAGCATATCAAGAACGATGAAGAGTGGAAGCGGATCGTCTGTGATAATGTTGAAGAAATGATCCTGCAGTATCGTAACCATCCCTCGATTATTCTCTGGGGAGTCCGTGTGAACGAATCGCAAGATGATGATGTCTTGTACTCCAAGACCAATGAAATTGCCCGCCGTCTGGATCATAGCAGACAGACAAGCGGAGTCCGCTTTCTATGGAGAAGCAGTTTATTAGAAGATGTTTATGCCTTCAATGATTTTTCTCATACAGGGAAGAATGGCGGATTACTGCCAAGGTGGCTGATATCGCCTAATAAGAATAAAGCCTATCTCATTGCCGAGTTCAATGGTCACATGTTTCCGACCAAGGCGACGGATACGCCGACCCACCGGCTGTCCCACGCTATGCGCCATGCCAATGTGCTAAATGAGGTATATAAAAGAGAAGATATTGCAGGAGCCTTCGGGTGGTGTATGTTCGATTATCAAACTCATGGTGATTTCGGATCAGGTGACCGGATATGCTATCACGGCATCATGGACATGTACCGCAATCATAAACTGGCTACGAAAGTCTATGCCAGCTTCTCAGAGGAAACCCCGGTTCTGGAAGTCGGTTCAGATATGCATATCGGCGATTACCCGGGAGGTGCTGTCGGTGAAAATTATATTTTCACTAATGCCGATTCGGTTCGTCTATACAAGAATGAACGGATGATCCGGGAATTTAAGCCGGTCAACAAAAAATACCGCTATTTACCGCATCCGCCAATCGAATTCTACGACACCGTGGGCAATGTGATTGAAGAAGGAGAAAAGTATTCACACCAAAAAGCCGAAGCCATTAAAGAATGTCTGCTGGCTGTTCAACGGTTTGGTACTGCATTACCTCCAAAGTATATTTTCAAAGCGTTGTGGGTAATGCTTCGTCATTTGGTTTCACCCGTAACCTTTTACAAACTGTTCTTCAAATACATTGAAAATTGGGGCGTGTCCGCACCTGTATACCGCTTTGAAGCGGTCAAGAATGGACAGGTGGTCGCTGAGGTAGTCAAGGCCTCTAACGCGAGCATTCATCTGGAAACTATAGTTAGCGGAACGGAGTTAACCGAAGCGGATACCTATGATGTCGCGTCCGTCCGTATTCGGGTTGTAGATGCGAATAACAACAATGCCACGTACTCACATCTGCCGGTCTTCTTAAAAGCAGTAGGTGCAATAGAAATCGTAGGTCCGGATTGTGTCACTGCCGAAGGGGGCATGTGCGGCACCTATGTTAAAACAACAGGGATAGCTGGAGAAGGGACATTGACGATTACTTCCAATCAGACAGAACCAGTCCAGTTGCGCTTTAGTGTGAAAATAGAAGGAAGTGGTATTAGTGAGCGGTATTAAAGCGTTCTGGAGTAACTACAGTCTTAAACATCCCCAAATCGCGCAATTTATTATGTTTTTGTTATTAAGCAATGGCATTACGGTGTTTCAGATGATCCTTATGCCGGTTTTGAAGGCAGTTTTTAGCGGATCTGCTTTGGAAGCTCATGATTTTCAGATTTTACCGGTTGGACATAATACTGATGGATCTCCCTACTATATTTTCAACTATCCTTCAGGGTCAATCGCCTCTGGTGGAGGCGGTGGACTATCCTACTTCCTTGCTGTTCAACTGACGCTGGGGATCGCCCAGGTGATTAACTTCTTTGCTCAACGGAATATTACCTTTCGATCCAAAAGCAATATTTACAAAGCGGCTGTCTGGTATCTTATCGCCTATATTCTGATAACCATTTGCGCGGGTGCCCTTCAGGGGTGGTACAAGGACCCGATCTACCAGTTCTTTATTGATAGGTTTGGAGGAACCGGTGAAACGGCTGCAGATTTGATTACGATGATTATTAATGCTGCCATCTCGTTCTGGGTGTATTTCCCGATCCTGAAGATCATTTTCAAAGAAGATAAACAGCAAAAGGTGGCCTAAAAAAGAATAAAAAGAGGTTAGTAATAATGAAATTATTGTCATTCATTGTACCCTGCTATAACTCACAGGATTATATGGACCGCTGTATTAGCAGCCTGCTAGTTAATGACGAAGAAATTGAAATCATTATTGTTAATGATGGCTCCAACGACGGCACTAGAATGATTGCAGACAGCTACGAGAGCATGTATCCATCGATGGTCAAAGTGGTACATCAAGAAAACAAAGGCCATGGCGGTGCGGTGAATACGGGGATTAAGGTTGCTGCCGGCTTGTTTGTTAAAGTGGTGGACAGTGATGACTGGGTGGACCGGGAGGCATATCAACAAATCCGGATGAAGCTAAAGGCGCTGGTCGCTGAGGGCAAGGCCGTCGATATGGTTGTCAGCAATTTCGTATATGAGAAAACAGGTAAACGGCACCGGAAGGTAATGAAGTATGACCGGAACCTTCCTGAGGGACGGGTGTTCACCTGGGATGAAATTAAATCCTTCCGTAAAGGCCAGTATATTTTAATGCATTCCATTATCTATCGCACGAATTTGTTAAAAGAATGCCGCTTCACACTTCCCGAGCATACCTTCTACGTGGACAATCTGTTTGTGTTTAAACCACTTGAAAAAGTGAAGCGGATTTATTATGTGAACGTCGATTTCTACCGGTATTTCATTGGACGAGAAGATCAGTCGGTTAATGAGAAAGTGATGATTGAAAGAATAGACCAGCAGCTTAAAGTGAATAAGCTCATGATCGATGGAATGAACATTGAACAGATTAAAAGTCCTAAGCTTCGCCAATATATGCTCAATTACCTTGAGATTATCACAATTATTTCTACAATCCTGTTAATCCGTTCACGTAAGAAAGAAAATCTGCAGAAGAAAAAAGAGCTGTGGAAGTATATGAATGAAAAAGATATTGAGTTATACAATACGATCAGATACGGAGTCATGGGAAGAATGATGAATATTCCGGGGTATTTGGGCCGCAGTATAACGGTATCTGCCTATAAAGTCTCACAGAAGATTGTGGGATTCAATTGAAAGCTGCAAACCTGTGGATGTGACCCTTCATCTGCAGGTTTATTTTTTTACGTCGCAAATTTTGATAAAAGGCAGGGTGAACCTATATGAAATACGACTATCTGGTTGTGGGCTCCGGACTATTCGGCAGTATCTTTGCCTATGAAGCAGCCAAGCGGGGAAGACGGATAAAGGTAATCGATAAGCGGGATCATCTGGGCGGTAATGTATACACCAAAAATATTGAAGGTATCCAGGTACATCAATACGGGGCGCATATTTTCCATACGAATAACAAAGGGATTTGGGACTACATTAATGAGTTTGCCGAATTTAACCGCTATACCAACAGTCCCATTGCCAACTATAAAGGTGAAATATATAGCTTGCCTTTTAATATGAATACATTTAATCAATTATGGGGGACGATTACGCCTGACGAAGCACAGTCAAGGATCGCTGAACAAAGATCAGCCGCTGGAATTGGGGATCCGAATAACCTGGAAGAACAAGCTATTTCATTAGTTGGACTCGATATCTATGAGAAACTGGTAAAGGGTTATACCGAAAAACAATGGGGGCGTAAAGCAGCAGAGCTGCCTGCCTTCATTATCAAACGGATCCCTGTCCGTTTCACCTATGATAATAATTATTTCAATGACCGGTATCAGGGAATTCCTATCGGCGGCTATACGCAAATCATTGAAAAAATGCTGTCTAGTGAATTGATTGACCTAGAGTTGAATCAAGACTTATTTGCAAATAAAGCGGCTTACTTAGAAGAATACCCCAAGATTGTTTATACAGGAATGATCGATCAATTGTTTGATTACAGGTACGGTGAATTAGAATACCGGAGTTTAAGATTTGAATCCGTTACTTTGGACCGGCAAAACTATCAAGGAAATGCAGTGGTCAATTATACGGATGCAGAAACCCCATATACGCGGATTATTGAGCATAAACATTTTGAATTTGGCGAACAGCCAAAGACCATCGTTACTCGAGAGTACCCGCAAACATGGAGAAAGGGTGACGAGCCGTATTACCCTTTAAATGATGACGGTAATAATGAGAAATATAGAAAGTACCGTGAGCTAGCGGAGGATCTGCCCAATATTGTGCTCGGGGGACGACTGGGTATGTATAAATATTTCGATATGCATCAAGTCATTGCAGCAGCCTTAAGCTTAGTCCAAGAAGAATTCAGATGAAGTATGAAACTTTAATTAACCAAATGAGTGTAGAAGAGAAAGCATTGTTAATGTCAGGTAAGGATTTCTGGACGACTCAAAACATCGACCGTCTGGGAATCCACAGCCTGTATCTGGCGGATGGGCCCCATGGTGTTAGAAGGCAGGCAGCAGCAGCAGACCATCTTGGACTAAATGCCAGCATTCAAGCAACTTGTTACCCAACCGCTGCGACTGTAGCTAACAGCTGGAATGTGGAGCTTGGTGAGAGGATTGGAGAGTATCTTGGAGAGGAAGCTGCTTCGCAGCAAGTCAATGTTCTTCTCGGGCCTGGTATTAATATGAAGAGAAACCCTCTCTGCGGAAGGAACTTCGAGTATTTCAGTGAAGATCCGCATCTTGCCGGTAAAATGGCTGCTGGTTACATCCGGGGCATTCAATCACAGGGAATATCAGCATGTGTAAAGCACTTCGCAGTAAATAATCAAGAAGAGAGACGGATGTCAATAGATGCATGTGTAGATGAAAGAGCGCTTAGGGAAATCTATCTGACTGCATTTGAAATCGCTGTTCAGGAAGGCAAGCCGAAGACGCTTATGTCTTCCTATAACCTTCTTAATGGAAGTTACACGAATGAGAACATCCATTTAATGAGGGATATTTTGCGTGATGAATGGGGTTATCAAGGGGTTGTTGTCACTGATTGGGGCGGCAGTAATGACCGCTTAGCAGGATTGTTAGCTGGCAATGAACTCGAGATGCCGACAACCGCAGGCGAGACGAATGCTGAAATCATCCGGGCCATCCAGAGCGGAGAAATCGTGGAAGAAGGATTAGATGAATGTGTGAACAGACTACTTGAGCTTATTTTTACAACAAGAATAGCTTCCAGCAGACCTGGGAAATTTGATGTGGAAAAGCATCATAAGCTGGCAAAGAGAGCTGCTGAAGAGTCTGTGGTGCTTCTTAAAAATGAAGGGAATATATTACCCCTTAGAAAAGGTATGAAGTTAGCCGTAATCGGTAATTTTGCGGAAAATCCAAGATACCAGGGGGCTGGATCTTCTATTGTAAATCCAACAATTACCGGTAATCTGTTAGATGATCTAGAACAATCAAATTTGATCAGTATTGGATATGAGCCCGGTTTTGAACGTCAAGGCAAGAATAATATGAAAAAACTGAATAAGGCTTGTGCTCTTGCCCAAAAAGCTGATGTTGTTCTTCTATATATGGGTCTGGACGAAGCTTCTGAAACTGAAGGATTAGATAGACGAAGCATGGAGATCCCCCGGAATCAGATTAACCTATTACACGCATTATATAAAGTTAACCCCAACATTGTAGCAGTGCTCGCTTGCGGCTCTGTGGTAGAGATGCCGTGGATTCATAAGATTAAAGGATTAATCCACGGTTATCTATCGGGGCAAGCAGGAGCGGGGGCTATTGGGAGGGTTTTAACGGGAGAAGTGAATCCTTCAGGGAAACTGGCAGAAACCTATCCCCTGTGTTATGAAGATACGCCTTCCTATCACCACTTCCCGGGTAAGGAAGCCACCGTAGAATACAGAGAGAGCATTTATATGGGCTACCGCTATTATGATACAGCAAATAAGAACGTGCTTTTCCCGTTCGGTTACGGACTAAGCTATACCCAATATGAGTACTCCAACCTTGAGGTTTCCAGTAAAGGGGTAACATTTGAATTAACGAATACCGGAGATGTTCCCGGAATGGAGATTGTTCAGCTATATGTAGGCTGTAAATCGCAGGAAATATTTAGAGCGGTTAAAGAATTAAAAGGATTTGCCAAAGTGTGTCTGGCTGCGGGAGAGACCCGGAAAGTAACGCTGCCTTTTGATGATAAAACATTCCGCTATTTCAACGTGAAGACAAATAAATGGGAAATCGAAGCAGCGGACTATGAGATCAGTATCGGTGCTTCAAGTGCAGACATCCGATTGGCAGACACCCTGTTTGTAGAAGGGACAGGTGCACACACTCCTTATGATAAGGACATGCTTCCCGCCTATTATTCGGGAAAAGCCAACAATGTCAGCTCAGCTGAATTTGAATATCTGCTTGGATATAAAATACCTGTCTCTAAATGGGACCGGTCACAGCCTCTGGGGTACAACGATACGATTGCCCAGTGCCAGTATGCAAAGGGAAGAAGTGCGAGGTTTGTTTACCATTTAATAGTTTTTGTTCATTGGTTTTTAATAAAGATCGAAAAGAGAAGCACAGCTAATATCATCATGATGTCTATTTATCATATGCCCTTCAGAGGTATTGCGAGAATGACAGGCGGAATTGTGAATATGAAGATGCTGGATGGGATTTTGATGATGGTAAATGGTCGTTTTTTTAGAGGATTAAGTCATGTATTAAAATATACAAAGTAGATTTGATCCATGCATTAGGATGAACAAAATCATTCAACAAAAATTAAGTTTTCAGATTTTTATATTAGGGGGCATTATCAGCGGGCGTTCATTTTTAGGACATGCGCATGGTAATGCCCTTTCTTTGACTACAGTCTGGTGCACCAGTGAAAAGGAAGGTTACGTCCACATAAAAAGGATTTGAATTATTTTTTGAATACTTCCGCAACAATCCGCTGTTGCAAAAATGCAATTTACGCAATATGCGAAAAATATTTTATTTTTTCTGGACAGATACGGAATATTAATTTCGATTCTGCATCCATTTGTATTATCCGCCGGTTAGGAAAGGCCGCCTCCGCGTTGTTGTCACTAACGGCGAGACTATGGGGGATGAAATAGTGTGGTTATTTTGCGACTCATACCTCTAGACCGGGTGGGGGATATTCAGCCGTGTATTTCAGCTGTTTGTTCAGGCCTGCTAATCAGGCATTGCAGACAAAACGTGCTTGAAGGGGATGCGTTCAACAGTGCCAGTCGCAAAAAAACAACAGAAAAAAACCTTGAATTAAAGCCATTTTGGGCCGGTTGACCGGTCCTTTTTTCTGTAATACGATGACATTGCGAAATATTTCACAATACTTTTAAGACGTATCAATCAAGCGTTTTATTTTTTTAATCAGCGAAGTGAAATTATTCACATACAAGGGAGCAGATGAAATGACCAAAGTAATTTCAGCCGCCAAAGCAGCGGAACTCATCAAAGACGGAGATACAGTGGCAGCCAGCGGATTTGGATTGTCCTGCTGGGCAGAAGAGATGGGGATAGCCATTGAGGACCGCTTCATGCAAACGGGGCTGCCGAGAAATCTGACGGTCATGCACGCCAGTGCAGTCGGCAACCGCCGCGACAAAGGGATGAGCCATTTAGGCCATGAAGGATTGATTAAACGCTGGATTGGCGGAATTGCCATTGCTTCCCCCGGGATGGCGAAGCTGATCGAAGAAGACAAATGTGAAGCGTACAATTTGCCCCAGGGTGTAATTACTCAGCTCTACCGGGAAATTGCCGCCAAGCGTCCGGGTGTGATTACCAAAGTAGGCATGGAGACGTTCGTTGATCCCCGGGTCGAAGGCGGCAAAATGTCCCCGTCCACGAAGGAAGACATTGTAAAGGTTATCGAGCTAGAGGGCGAGGAGTGGTTATTCTATAAATCCTTTCCTATTCATGTCGGCTTGATCCGCGGAACCGTGGCTGATGAGAATGGCAATCTGACGCTGGAAAAGGAAGGCCTGCATATGGAGGTTCTGCCTATCGCCCAGGCAGTCCGCAATTCGGGAGGCATCGTGATCGCCCAGGTAGAGACGGTTGCCAAGCGCGGCACCCTTAACCCTAAGGATGTTAAAGTTCCAGGGATTCTAGTAGATTATATTGTCGTGTCCAAGCCGGAGAATCATTACCAGACAGAGAACACCCAATATAATCCGGCATTCTCCGGTCATGTTAAGGTGCCTACCGAATCTATTGAATCGCTGCCGCTGGATGAGCGCAAAATCATCTCCCGCCGCACAGCAATTGAGCTTCAGCCGAATGCGATCCTGAATCTTGGGGTTGGAATTCCGGTTAATGTTGCCAACATAGCAGAAGAGGAGGGAGTAAGTGACCAGCTGATTCTAACCACGGAGGCCGGTTCTATCGGGGGTGTTCCCGCAGGTCTGAAGGACTTCGGCCATGCCTATAACTCTGAGGCCATTGTAGATCATGACGCGCAGTTCGATTTCTATGATGGAGGCGGTATCGATTTATCTGTCCTTGGCCTCGCTCAAATGGATGAGTCCGGGAACGTAAATGTCAGCAAATTTGGTACCCGGGTAGCCGGATGCGGCGGATTCATTAATATCTCTCAGGCAGCCAAAAAGCTGGTATTCGCAGGTACATTTACCGCCGGCGGTCTGGAGATCAAGGTTGAAGACGGGAAATTGCACATCCTTCAAGAGGGAAAAGTGAAAAAGTTCATTAAGAAGGTGCAGCAGATCACGTTCAGCGGTTCTTATGCGGCCAAAGTAGAGCAACTGGTTGTATATGTTACGGAGCGTGCGGTATTTGAGCTGCTGGATGGAAAAGTAACCTTAACTGAAATCGCACCGGGTGTTGACCTGCAGACGCATATTCTGGATCAGATGGACTTTGTACCGGTGATCTCACCTGCGCTCAAGCAAATGGATCAAGCCATGTTCCACGAACACTGGGGGAAGCTGAAATCTATCATTGCAGAGAAAAACCGGGTCTTATTGGAAGTATATTAATCTATCAGTGCTTCAATACACTATAAAAAGGGATGATCTCATGAATATTCAGTTAAACCGCTGGAGGATACTGATCGCATCGGCCATCATTAATATCTGTGTAGGTGCAATATACGCATTCAGTATTTTCGCCCTTCCATTAACCAAAGTGTTTGACGTCTCGATGCCTGATATTATGATGGCTTTTACGATCAATGCAGCAATCTCTCCAATTCCAATGATCCTGGGAGGGAAACTGGTCGATAAAGGGGGAGCGAGGAAGGCTATCTTTATCGGCGGAGCCATGTTCGGGATTGGCTTCATTCTGTCGGGACTCGCAACCGCACCCTGGATGCTGTATATCACTTACGGTGTTATTACCGGGATCGGCCAGGGGATTGTATATTCCTCTACCATTGGCAACAGTGTCAAGCTCTTTCCGGATAAAAGAGGCTTGGCTGCAGGAATTGTTACAGCGGGCTACGGCGGCGGAACTATCGTTATCGCACCTATAGCCAACGCGTTAATCAGCGGTCAGGGTGTGCAGCCGGCATTGATCATGCTCGGTGCCGTCTTCCTGGTAATTATTCTGAGCCTGGGTCTGCTCGTTAAACCTGCTCCGGCCGGTTATGCTCCTGAGGGCTGGGCGCCTCCGGCTGCCGGAGCTGCCAAGGGTGGCGTTAATGTACAATGGCACGAAATGATCAAGAAGCCGCTATTCTATGTCATCGCCTGCCTGTTCCTAATCGGTGCCTTGTCAGGAATGATGGTAACCGCCAACGCATCTGTCATTGGACAGAAGATGTTTGGCCTCTCCGCCGCAGCCGCAGCACTATATGTAAGCCTGTACTCACTCAGTAACTGCATCGGCCGTGTATTCTGGGGCGCTGTATCCGACAAAATCGGCCGGGTAAAATGTCTGCTCATGATCTACCTGGTCATTGCGGCCATGATGCTGACTATAGCATTGTCGACATCCATCGCCGGATTTGCGGTAGCCATCGCAGGTATTGGCTTGTGCTTCGGCGGAACCATGGGCATCTTCCCTTCGATTGTCGGCGAGAAATTTGGGATGAAATATTACGGTGTCAACTATGGTGTTACCTTTATCGGTTATTCAGGAGCGGCCTTCTTCGGACCGAGAATTGCCGGTAAGGTGGCAGCGGCCAATGACGGAATGTTCACGAATGCTTTTTACATCGCGCTGGTGATCTCTTTGGTTGGGTTTGCTCTAACCTTTGTGTACAAAGCAATGGATAAACAACAGCCGCCACAGCCTGAAGTTACCCAAGCCGCTTAAGAAACTGAGTTACATTAATGAATAACTGAGTTACATTAACGAACAATATAAATGGAGGTTAACACAATGTCGATTACACAATTATTAGGGATTAAATATCCGATTTTTCAGGGAGGGATGGCTCAAATCGCAGTTTCTCCTCTGGTAGGTGCTGTGTCTAATGCGGGAGGGCTGGGCATTATCGGTTCAGGCGGATTTACTGCGGACCGTCTTCGTGACGAGATTCGTAAGGTGAAGGCAAGCACCGATAAACCTTTCGCAGTAAATCTGATGCTGATGATGAACAATATCCCTGAGCTTATTGAGGTCATTATCGAAGAAGGCGTGAAGATTGTGACCACAGGTGCAGGCACACCTGCTCCATACATGAAGACACTCAAAGAGCATGGCATTATCGTCATTCCGGTAGTTCCTTCGGTCAAAATCGCCAAGAAAATGGAAGCCTTAGGTGTGGATGCAATTGTTGCAGAGGGAACCGAAGCAGGCGGACATGTGGGTGAAACCACGACGATGGCCCTTCTGCCTCAAGTCGCCAGTGCAGTGTCGATTCCGGTAATCGGAGCCGGTGGGATTGCGGATGGCCGTGGCATCGCAGCGGCATTTGCACTTGGAGCACAGGGCGTTCAGGTTGGAACCCGGTTCCTGGCTACCGTGGAATGTCCTACTCACGAGAACTTCAAACAAGCCGTCATTGCTGCTGATGATACGAGCACAACGGTGACTGGCCGCAGCCTGGGCGGTCCGGTAAGAAGCATTAAGAATAGTATGATTGCTGAATTCCTGAGACTTGAGAATGAGAAGGCTTCACGCGAAGAGCTGGAGAAATTAAGCCTGGGATCATTGCGCCGTGCCGTATTTGAAGGAGATACAGATACGGGCTCCGTAATGGCTGGACAGATTTGCGGGATGGTGAATAAGATTACTACGGTTGAAGAGATGATTACTACTATGTTCGAAGAGGCGCAGGAAACCCTCGGGAAGCTGGGGCATTTACAGCTGGGACCATTATCAGTTGTAGGCGCATAATAAAGTGTCATATCATAAGCCAAGTGGTATCATTTACGTAATGATATCGTTTGGCTTTTTTTCTAAATAAGGATGTAAGCGTTAATATAATAGTATAGGACTGATAAATTTGACTAAAAGAAATAAAAAATCAGGTAAACGTACGATAGACGAAATTATGGAAGAGCTGCCGTCCACTTTATTTGTGACCGATCCACACGGAAATATATTAATCTCCAATGAATTTACCGCTTTAACCATCGGAGTTCAATTGGAGGAGCTGCTGAAGGCGAATGTCCAGGACTTGGTGAAGGCCGGCTATTATCCTCATTCGATTACGATGGAGGCCATTCAAAGTAAACAAAAGGTTTCGAAGAATGTCATCACCTCAAGAGGATTCCATATCTTCTCAACAGCGATTCCTATTCTGGATAAGGATGGGGAGGTGCAGCTGGTAGTCACCACTTCTAATGAATTCAAGCAGGAGCACGCCTATTATGAAGCAAATGTACCTGTAACCCAGCAGATCAGCAAGCAGCTCGGTGAATCAGCGGCGGGGGAAGGCAAAGGGATTGTAGCCGAAAGCCTGGCCATGAAACAGATCATTAAAGTCTGCAACCAGATCGCGTCCTACGACAGCAAGGTGTTAATCTATGGTGAATCCGGGACCGGTAAAGAGGTTATAGCCAAATATATTCATCTGAGAAGTGAAAAGTGGAAGGGGCCCTTCATTGCGATTAATTGCGCAGCTATAGCTCCGGCTCTATTCGAATATGAATTGTTTGGATACGAAAAAGGAGTCATGGAAGGACAGACGGAAGTGAAGGCGGGCATGATTGAAATTGCGAATGACGGGGTTCTTTTTCTGGATGAAATAGCGGATTTGCCGCTTGAGATGCAAGCCAAGCTATTGCGGGTTCTGGAGAATAATGAAGTAAGACGCGTCGGCGGCATCGTGAATATACCGGTCCATTGCCGTGTGATCTCAGCTACGAATCGGGATCTGTGGAGTATGGTGAAGAAAGGGCTATTCCGGGAAGATCTGTATTATAGGATTAATGTGATCCCGATTCATATTCCTCCGCTCCGTAACCGCAAGTTGGACCTTGTAGGACTAATCTCCAGTTATATCGCCAGCTTCAATCAAATGTACGGGAAGAAATATGTCTTAAGTGCGGAAGAGTTTGAGAAGATGCTGAGTCAGCCCTGGCACGGGAATGCAAGAGAGCTGAGGAATTATATCGAACGGCTTGTGGTTACGGAATATTTGGAAATTAGCCAGGAGGAAGAGGATCAGGTGGCGGACTGGTTTGCAATTGACCACTTCATAGCCAAGAACAAACATCACCTGTCTGCGCTGAAAGATTTCACTGCAGTAGCAGAGGGCCGTTATATTGTAAAAGTGCTGAAGGATTGTTATGGAAACGGTACAGAAGCGGCCAAAAAATTAAGTGTGGACCGGTCGGTTATTTACAGAAAGCTGAAGAAAATGGAAGAAGTGCTGCGGAATTAAGTAGTCAAGAATGGCAAGACGGTAATTGAGGAGGGCTTCGGCTACGCAGTTTTGCTGCTTTATTTATAACCTCGAATGATCTTGAGCCTGGTGGAAGCATATAAGGCGAACAGGAACAGCAGCAGACCAATGGAACCCATGACCGGACCCGGACTGAAATAATCCGAGAGGTAGGAGACAAGTGTTAGACCGATCGACGGAGCGACACTCATAATCGACCCAAGTACTCCGAAGACCCGGCCCTGAATCTCTTCCGATATTTCCAGCCTGAGGATGATATTGATCAGCAGTGTGCAGAACGAGAACATGAATCCAATCAGCAGAACGACAGGAATGGCTGTGGCTGCAGAAGTGATGAAGGATAACAGGATGTACATCGGGCCCAGACAGAACAGACCGCTCATAATAAATAATCCTCTTCGTCTGATTCTGGAGCCCAGGATCATAATCAGGCCTGAGCCGATCATATAGCCGAGCGGGATACAAGCTTCCATGAGTCCGAACTGGAACGGGCTTGCCTTCCAGACGTTGACGGCCATAACCTGGGTCAGCATCAGCGAGGGCATGAAGAATAGAGTGAGCGTCGGAAGCATAATGATGACGGCTTTGGCAAAAGGGAATTTCCAGATATACCGTATGCCTTCCCCAAGGTCCTGAATAAAATTCCTCTTCTGCCCGGGCTCAGCATTCACGCGTGTCGGCACGGGAAGGGAACGCACCGCAAGAACCAGCAGGAAGGAGACTACAAACGTGACTCCATCGGATAAAATGGCATCCGCCGCACCAAAGCCCGCTACAAAGATTCCGCCCATGGAAAAGCCGACTGTCCGGCAAATATTCTCTGACAGGTTAAGCATGCCTACGGCTTGCTGGATATGCTCTTTGCCGACCACGGTGATAATAGAGGCCTGGTAGGCGGGGGACTGGAAAAGGGCAGATGCAGTGGTCAACGCAGTAAGCAGGGCCACGATAATGAAGGAAGCGGAAGGAAGAGAGATGACCAGGGCGAGTGATACTACCAGTATGCAGCTAATCAGATCCGTGACCAGCATGATGGTTCTGCGGTTGGTTCGATCCGCAAACGTTCCTCCTATTGATCCGAGCAGCGAGCTAAGCAACAGATTAATGATCGTCAGTACAGCCACCAGTTTGGCACTGCCGGTGGTCTGAAGCACCCAGAGACTGAGAGCGATACTGTGAAAGGTGTTGCCGAACAGGGAAATGGAAAAGGAGCAGAGCAGCAGCATGAATTTTTTGTTGGCCCACAGTTTTGGATAGGAGTGTACCGCAGGGGCCGCCTGGCTGGCTATAACGGGTTCTGGCATAGTTACTCTCCTTTCAGCTTAAACGCTTAAGTTAACCCTCAAAAAAAATTAGTCGACATAATAACAGTTATTCACTTGCTCGGAATAGTCTGTATGGTGCAACAGCTCTTGCATGAGTTCATAGGCAATCTCCGCTTTGTCTCCTTGAAAAAGAATCTTCTTCACATGCACACCCAGCATTTCCGGGGAATTACATGTGCAGATTACCGTAAGATGCTCGAACTTTCCAGACTTCTCCACGTAGCTGCCAATGAATTCATTGATCACAATTGCCTGCTTGAAGCGGTGATGCTCCATTGCCGGAAGCAAATCCTGAAGTTCACGGATCTCAAAGACAGCATCATCAGCCAGAGGAACACTGCTGCGGATATAGCGGGTGAGGAGCGAATTATTGAAGCCCTCCATAATCAAGCAGACCTGCGACAGATCGCCCGGAAGAGCTTTTTCAAGCGCTGAGCGGTAATTAAACACCACCTGCTTGAACAGCTTATCCTCTATCATGCTGTCGATCAGAATCAGGGGGATGCCCTCGACAAAGTGTCTGGAGATCGAGTAGAAGGAATGGTCTTGTGCATCAATGAGAAACACGGCTTCCAGCTTGCGTTCAACGATAATATCCAGCGAAGGGGTGTCGGTATCCAGAGAATAGAGGAGCGTATGATAACCGGCCGCTGTAAGCCGCTGCTCCAAAGCATGAATGAAGGCGAGCTGGGCATGCAGCTTCCAGTAGGGCAATGACTTGGATTTGTGGACCAATACACCTATCAGACCGGTTTTTTGGTTTGCCAGTGAGCGGGCTGCTAAGTTTGGAATATAGCGGAGCTCTTTAGCCAGTTCCATAATCTGGCGGCGCGTCTTCTCAGGAATGGTCTGATTATCCACACGATTCAGCACATAGCTTACGGTGGCAACGGATACGTTAGCACGGATGGCGATGTCCTTCATAGTCGTTTTTTTCAAAGCACCAATCTCCTGTCTGTTGATTTCCTAAAGATTAACATTAGCTGGGTCAGTCGTCAATCCTGGATGTGATGTGTCATAATAAACCTTTTATTTCTTGCTGTTGATATAATATGTAAAATATTGTAGTATCAGCTTAATCGGTTAAGTCTATCGATTGTTGATTTTGTCCTGCATAAGGGCAAAGTTGCAGCAGAGCTGGTGGAAGGGCATGCGGCGGCCATTCCGGTCACGGACAATTTGGAAGAGGTATTTGGTAGAGGATCTCTCACAGTTTGCACATATTGATATTTTGCGTCCAGATTGATATTTATCTGAACCCATTTCCATGAAATGCCGTAGAAACAACTATATCTACTATTACATGGAATGGAGTGAAGTGAATGAAGTTGTCATTATTGCGTAACCGTTCTGCCTTTTGGACGAGGACAGTGCTTGCTGCTGCCCTGGTCCTGACGCTTGCTGCCCCGGCGGTACAAGCATCTGCCGCTCCTGCGGCATCTGCACCTCCGGCGTCTGTAACCGGACAGGCCAAACCGTTAACAACGGAGAATGCGGCAGCATTCCTCAAGCAATTCTTCAGTGCAGATGAGGTGAAAGCGCAGCTTGCCGGTGCGGTTGTTATTGTGGTCAAGGATGGCAAGACGGTAATAGAAGAAGGCTTCGGTTATGCGGACAAGGCTGCCAAAACAGCGGTAGACCCGGATGAAACGGTCTTCCGCATGGCCTCGGTATCCAAAACCTTCACTGCCGCTGCCGCCATGCAGCTGGTAGAGCAAGGCAAAATCGATTTGAAAGCGGATTTTCAAGTCTATACCGGACCGATTGTCTTCGACAATCCCTTCGGCGTTCCGGTAACGGTGGAGGATCTGCTGACCCACACCACCGGCTTCCGGATTCAGGACCCGCAGCCGGAAGATATCAACGATGACTTCGAAACCAAGGTATCGATTGAGGATTATGTGCTGCGGAATATGCCACCGGTTGTCCGTGAGCCGGGGACTTCCTATATGTATGACAACTTCGCTTCACTGCTGCTGGGTCTGGTGGTAGAGAAGGCCAGCGGCATGCCTTATGAGGATTATATGGAGAAGTATGTGTTCTCCCCGCTGAATATGGATTCAAGCGGCTACCTGCTGGAAGGCAAGCTGAAAGAAGAGCTGGCTACCGCCTATGATGCCACTGGCAAGGCGCTTGATCTGTATACAGTAACTCCTACTGTTATGCCGCATGGAGGTATGCTGTCTACTGCAGATGATATCGGCAAGTTCATGACTGCTTTTCTGAATGGGGGCATTTCCGGGAATAGCCGCATTCTGGCTGCAAGTACCGTAGATGCCATGGAGGAATACCGTTCCTCCATCCACCCGTTGCTGCCGAATACCACCTACGGCTTCGAAGCGCCGATTCAGCTTCCCGGTGCCGGCAGCAGCTCCAAGATTATCACCAAAGCAGGCGATTTAATCGGCTTCAGCACTTATATGTTCCTGATCCCTGAGCAGAACACGGGGGTGTTCATTGCCTATAATCAGCAGAGCGCACTGCGGGAAATGTTCTATCCGGCGTTCATCCAGGCGTTCTTCCCGCAATACGCCGCACCGGCGAAGCTGGACGCCTTCCAGCCGCTGAGCGCTGAAGCTCTGGATGCGTTCACCGGATACTATGCGGATCTTCGACTCAAGAGCCTGGTCTCTACAGTTGCTGTGCATGAGGGTGCGCTTACCATTAGCGATGCCTTGCTGGGTACCCGCCAGCTGCGCCAGGTAGACGATAATCTGTTCATCGATGAGCTTACCAAGAAATTTACCGGTTTTGAATTGACGCCGGGCGGACAAGGAGCTTATCTGAAAGAGCCATACCTTAATCCTTACGGCTATGAGCAGAAAGGGCCGGACGGCGTAGGTTATGCCGATGTCACCGCAAGTCATCCTTATGCGGTCCCGGTTATGATGCTGCAGTCGCTGGGTTATCTGCCGAATGATGCGGCGCTCCGCTTCGAGCCTGCGGCGGGAATTACGCGGGCTGAGTATGTACGGCTGATGCTGGAGAGCAGCGGTGTCAAAGAGAGCAAGACCACAAAGCTGGCGTTCCCTGATCTGCAGGGACATCCGGATGCCGGCTATATACAAATGGCTGTAGAACTCGGAATGGTAGAGGGAACAGCAGGCGGAGAATTCCAGCCTGACCGGATCATCTCCCGCCAGGAGGCGGCGGTCATGGTATGGAGACTGCTCAGTGCACAATACCCGGATAAGCTGTTCCAGGATGTGAAGCTGGCCGGTAATACGGATAAATGGGCTATTCCGGCTGTGAAGATGGCCGTGGCTCTTGGTTTATACGGACCGGACATCCAGGCGGATGCCAAGGGGGCTGTTGACTTCAAGTCCAGAGAAGCCCTGAGCAAACAGGAGAATGCTGCCATTCTGTATGCCTTGTTCACCAATCCGATAGATCAGATCGTGGCCGAACTGGCGGAGAAATCCGGCGAAGCGGGTAAATAATCTTGACTCAAAGAAGAGCACATTCTAAGGGATGTGCTCTTTCTTTGTGTTCAAATGTACTTCTTCAACAGCAGCTTGTTGAACCCATAGAAACATAACCCGTTCAGGAAACCCACTGCGGTTGTTGTGTAGGCTGAGATTAGATATCCTTCATTCGGTACATTAGAAACAAGGTTAATGACAATAATGGAGAGGATCAGACTGAAAGCGAATCCTCCGAGAGTGAAATATAACAGGTTGAGCAGAAAAACGCCTCTGCGCTTTTTAATGATGCTTTCAATAAAATCGTCCAAATAGATATAAATCAAAACAGCATACACTAATAATATGGCAATAAGCCCATAGAAGCCTGCAGGTGGAGGCTTATCTGCAAGAGCAAAAAAGAAGAGAGTCCAGAAGGACATGAAGATGATGAAATTAATCATCTTTATTTTTCTTAACAATTGTATATTCATATTGTTTGTTACACCACTTTCGTATGTATTTTTATTGATTGCAGTCTATTATACATGTGTGAATATTGTAATTACATTCTGAAAATAATGTAAAGTTTTCTGAAAACAATTGAAGTATAGTGTGGTAGTACAAGAAACAATAAAGTTAAGCGGAAGGATTTGAGTAGTTATGAGTAAAAGTAATTTCTTTAGATTCGAGCGTAAAAACGATGATTTTCCATTCTACAGTGAATTGCAATCCCCTACTTTAAATTTGAAAAGCAGCCTTATTATTCTGATTGCGGTTGCTGTGGGTTTCGCTCTATTTCTGGTAGGATTTGGGGGGACTTATGTACAGCCCTTTATGAATGTGATTTTCCCGTTAGCAGCAGTGATCTTCGTTGCACGTAGCCATTGGACTTCTCTATTCAGAAAATTGGTAGCCAAAGATATTATTTTAATTCTGGGTACGTACATTGCGAATCTTATTGTAACATTAGTTGCGGGTTTCATTATTTCAAAATTATTTAATGTTAGTGCAAATCCTGCAAGTGAAGGATTTAATGGTAATTTCTTGGATGCTGTTCCAGCGTTCCTGAAAATGATCCCGATGCTGTTTGGGGAAGAATTAATAACAATACTTCCCTTCCTGGTGATTCTGTCGTTGGGAGTACAAAAATTTAAACTGAGCAGAAAGTCTGCGATCATCTTAGCCTGGATAGTAGCCTCCATTATTTTTGGCGCATACCATTTACAAACCTATAATTGGAACATGGCCCAAGCCATTCTCGGTATTGGGATTGCACGGGTTGTTCTGCTGTATCCATACATTAAGACTAAAAATATTTGGACATCTTTCATAGTGCATGTGCTAAATGACTGGACACTTTTTGGAATTGCATTTATGTCTTCCATGCACCATTAATGGTGTTATTGATTATTCCCGGACGTTCCACACCTTCAACAGCGGACCTGCCTCACCATAAACAGGATCACTATCCGGCAGCGGCACTTGGCCGATTTCAGGGAGCGCCGCTGCGAAGTCGTCCGGCGTGGCCCGGCGGGTGTTGTAATCTGCTCCGCCGGGATAAGCGCCGGCGATGCGGAAGTCCTGCGAGGAAGTGAGCCGCTTATGCGCTGTACCGGCAGGCAGCACCAGTACGTCTCCGGCCGACACTTCAACCCTGCAGCCGGCATCGCCGCCCAGCTGCAGGCTGGCGCTGCCGGACATCACACCGAGCACCTCATGCGCATTGCTGTGGTAATGGTGATAGCTGAATACCCCGTTCACCCAGCTGTTCCGCCAGCCGTTGTCATTGAAGATCTGTTCTGCGCTTTCCGGATTCTTCTTAAATGCACCTTTATACAGAACTGCCGGAAGCTCCGGGTTATTCGGCAGCAGCTTGTCGGCCTTGAAGGCGAAGGTTTCTATAGAGACCTCCTGCTTCGGTTTGTCATGATGAGATTCTGGCATCCCTAATCAACTCCTTTTCTTTAGTTGTCATTACCCAAACCATTTAGATTGCACATCATAGAGTACCCGCTTGCCGTTAATTTTCTCCAGAGTCTTGATAATCTGAGGGTCTATCTGACAACAATAGGGTAATTCATGGCATACAGTGTAATATATCTGTTGTAGATGGCATGAGAGGGAGGTCCATTATGATACGTAAAATAGGTACACTGCTGGCTGCCGCGCTGCTGCTGCCCGCACTCTTCAGTATCCCGGCGGCTGCCGCTCCGGTACAAGACAAGGCTGCTCCGGTTCAGGTCGCAGCGGCGGCAACACAGAGTCCGGCTACGAACGGACTGGTGCCGCTGACCGGTGCAATCAATGGAAATCTGCCGATTCATATGTCGGTCAAGATTGAGAGCAGCGGGAAGCTGACCGGCAGTTATTATTACGACAAATACAAAAAGACGATCAAGCTCACAGGTAATGTCAGCGGCAAAATAGTCAATATGTATGAATACGATGCCAAAGGCAAAGAAACGGGCCGCTTCGAGGGCTGGTGGATTGCCGGCACCGGCTTTGCCGGGGTATGGAGCAATCCGGACGGTACCCGCCAGCTGCCGGTAGAGGCGTTGACGGCAACAGCCGCCAAGAGTGTTAAGGTTCCGGCAGCTGCCGAGTGGAACGGCGAATGGTATATGGCGAGCAAATCGCCTTTCTATGGGGGGTATGTAGAATTCAGCAACGTCAAAAGCGATAAGCTGACCTTTTCCATCGATGCATTTGATGGCGGCCATTCCGGCCAGCTGTATGAGGAGTCAGCCGTGGTCCGCAAACGGATGGCTGTATACAAGGAAGAGGACGGTTCAGTTGTCTTTTTCTACCTGTTGAACGGCCAGTTGTATGTAACCAGCCCTTCGCCAGTATACTCTGCGGGAGCGAATGTAACCTACACCGGCGAATATGCCCGAGGTCCGTACAAAGAGGGCGTCTACACGCTGAAGGATACAGGTGTATTCAAGACAGCGGCAGAAGACAAGGCCTTCCGCACAGTGGTAGGCGATGATTACGATCTGTTCCTGTACAGCATGCAGCTGCTGGATAAGCCGAAGGATCTGGATGGTCTGGGTGCAAGCGTAATCTCAGGCGGCGTGCGCGGACTGTTTACACTGACAGAAGCGATTATTATGTATGACAAACAGGGCCACTATTGGGCAGCGGTACTCGACACGGATGAGGAGAACAGCCTAGAGGAATTCGATATTGCCATTGTCCGGTTCTACACCAACGTGCCGAATACAACTGAACTGCCGAAGACGATTGCCAAATGGACGGAGGCTTTTCCCGAATACGGGGTTGTCTTCATTAATAATTAATCATGAACAAATAACAGCCGCAGAGTACCGTCATCATACCGGTGCCCTGCGGCTGTTCTGTTATTTGATATTAATCTTAAATACATCTCCGGCCTGACCGCCAAACACAACCATACCGCCTTGCGGCAAGACTCCCGAAGAATCTTTGGTCACCACAGAGAAGTTTACGATCATCCCGTCGGCATCATAGACAGCGAAGCCGCCGCTTGCCGGAGCAGTTACAGTCATCGTTTTGCCGGCTGACTTCTCACCGATCTTGAACCATATCCCTTGACCATTAGCGGGTACCGTACTGATTGATGACCGGCCTCCATATATAGGCTGAACCGCATCTTCGCTGATATAAGCATTGCCATCGATGGTTAAATACTCCGCTTCGTTCTTCGTATAGAAATTCAAGTCAAACGCATCTCTTCCGTTCATGACCGGTATTTCAGCCGCATTGACGGCTTGGTGCTCATCCACAATCCGGGTGCCTGAGGCATACCCCTCATCCACAGCGATATTCTTCATTAGGATCGCAGGGGACAGATAAAATAATGAATTGATCTTCTCATCCAAAGCATAGTAATTTTTCCCGTTTCTCTTTTCCCAGGCCTGCTTCGTCACTGGGGTTAGAGGATTGGACTCCAGCTTCTGATATTCGTAGGTTACCATCACCATCTGGCCGGCTCCGGGGAAATCCAACTCGGCATTAAGCTTTAGGTAGGTTATGCCGTTCTTCTGCAGATCGAAGCTTACGGCGGAACGGCCATCGCTGCTCTTGAATTGCCCGTTGCCTGTATAGATATATTTCTGTGCGGGGATCAGTCCGCCTTCCAGGGCAGGCAGGTCAAGCTCCCCGTCCTTAACCGTTATGGCTGTTGTAGCGCCTACTGTGCCGTATAATCCCGAATAGGATTTCAACTCAGCGGGCATGGCCGCTTTTACCGGGGGTTCGAAGGTTGAGTCCGGCAGGAGCTTGTCAATCTTCCCGGTATCCTTCAAGTACTCCAGCAGGATATTCGAGGCGAAAATCGTATTGAAGATCGAACTCCCGCCGGAGGAGAGTACAGCAATCGAAATATCCGATTCGGGTATTGCAGTCAGCGCAGCATGATACATAATGGTATCCCCGCCTTTGGTTAGAGCAGTGATTCCGTAATCGCTGAACGGGGCCAGACTCACAGCATCCCAGCCCAGACCATAGCTGAAGGTGTTTCGTTCATCCGGTACCCAGATTCCATTCTTATATTCAGGCTTCTGCATAGCCTTGACGGAGGCTTCGGATAAAATATCCGTACGGTTTCCGATCAGCACTTCAGCAAACTCGGTCAGTTCTTCTGCCGTGGAATAGACTCCACCGGCACCAATAACGTTGGCGTTCTCAACGGGCAGAGCCTGCTCCAGCCCCGGGAAATAGGTTTTGGCCAGCTGCTGTCTGTCAAACGTATCGAGCGGCGTTTTGGTGGAGCTTAACTGCAGTGGACTGCTCAGGTACCGGTCCAGGAATTCGGAATAGCTTAAACCGCTCACCTGCTCAATCATGAGCTCGAGCAGCTGGAACCCATCGTTGCAATAGACGGAATATTCTCCGGGATCGGATTTCAGATGTTCGGACTCCAGTCTTGACAGTAATTCATCATGATTCTGTGTGTCGTTGTCATCCAGCAGCATGCTGTTGCCATAGTGGCTGCCGTAAAGACCTGACGAATGATTCATTAACATCCGCGGTGTGATGTCCTTATATCTGGCATCGGCCATCTTAAACTGCGGTAAATACGTAGTGAGGGGTTTGTCGATATCAATGGCCTTGGAATCCGCCAGGATCATCGCCGCGGCAGAGACATGCATTTTACTGACCGAGCCAATCCCAAACATCGTATCTTTCGTTACCGGTGCCTGAGTGGCTTTATCGTACACACCGGCACCCCCGGACAGGGTGATAGAGCCTTTATCCCTGATGGCATACTGTAGTCCGCTTACCCCATAATTGGAGATGATCTCTGAAGCCAGCGCGCGGGCCTTTTCTTCCACGGTTGTCCCCTTCTCCTGTGCCGAGGCCTGGGCCATGGGGATCACTAACACCGAAGCCAATACTGCTGCAATCAACTTCTTCATCCTTATTTCCTCCTCCTGTTGCTGCTCGAAATGTAATCCTGGATTCATCATACAAGCAAGAAGGAGGGAGAAGGTCTGAAGTACCCTGAAACGAAAAAAACAATCCCTAAACAATGGTTTTGTCTAAGGATTGTCCGTGTGAAAGGGGAGGACGGCCATATTGTTAAAGACTTTGTGTCCGGACTCGATGGTCATGTTGCCGCCGTACTTATCGCATATTCTGGCTATATTGGTTAAGCCGATGCCATGATACTCCGGGTCCGGCTTCTGGCTGTGCAGGGGGGCGGTCACTTTGTCCATATGATTAAGGATGTGGATGAACAGCGCAGATTCATTCGAATGAATCTGGATGAGCATGTACCGGTCCTCTGCCACCTTAACCTTCTTAGAGGCTTCTATCGCATTATCCAGCATATTGCCCAGAACTACACACAGGTCATAACGGTCAATATTTACTTCCAGCGAATAGAGCTGAAGCCTGGTATCTATTCTAATTCCGTTGGCCTGTCCAATATTAAGGGTATTCGTGACCAGAGCATCTATAACGAGATGTCCGGTGTTCACCCGCTGATAGGAATCCTCGACTTTATTTAAGGTAACCCTGATATGCTCCAGTGCCGCCGCTGAATCATTTCGTTTAATACACTCTTCAATGTAGAGAAACTGCTGGTGGGTGTCGTGAATAATCCGCTTAATGGATTTGAAGCTGTGCACTGTTTTCTCATAGTTCGCATCCTGATAATTCATCTGGTGCTGCAATTGTGTATTCTCATGCATGAATTGAAATTTATCAATAATCGTATCGAAAATATAGACGACCATCACATTCAGGAACAGGAATCCGATAATCGCCATGAAATAATAGATGTTTTTCTCACTGGTGACAGTAAGTACATTGATCTGATAAATACTGATCAGGGGGACGATCAAGAAGAAAATATAGTAACGGTAAGGCAAAGAGAAGCTTCTGCGTTTGGAAATGAATCTGATCACCTGAATAACAGCAAACATAATCACACAGCTAAGGATTAATGCCTTCGTAAAGGTCAGCCGGTCCTGCCCGTTACCCGAATCCAGGGTAGTGAAATCTATGGAATCTAGACTTGAGAAAATATAAAGCGAGATAAAACTGACCATCGTCATCAAAACCGCATACAGGATAGAAAAAATGATCTTGGTCTTAATCTCCACATCATAGGATTGCGCCAAACCAAAGATCATCAGCAATGCGACACAAGAGGCTATATAGGAATTCATCGGTATGACTAGATACATGAAACAAAGCAATCCGTAAATGATGAAGTAAACGATACGGTTAGTCTTCCTGGCAGACTTGTCAAAGACGGAATTGAAGAAAAAGTTGGTTTGAAAGCACATCACCAGCAGCACACAGAGGACGATCGGCAGGTTATATAGAATCATACGAATTACCCTTCATGATCATAAATTTGGTGTAGTAATCTTTAACCTCTTTGATCTTGGACCGGCCTATAGGAAGCTCCATCCCATTCGACATGAGAACGGAGCCGCTGGCGAACTTCTTCACATGCAGCAGGTTGATAATAATCGAACGGTGGATGTGCAGGAAGTTACTGTCTTTTAGAGCTGCGGCATAATCTGCAATAATGCCCTTGCTCTCATAGATTTGGGCTTTGGTGATCACATGCAGCTTGCTTTTTATCGTTAGGCTTTTGGCAACCTCAATCGCAATAATATCATCATATCTTAATACAACTTCATCATAACCGGATTTAATGACCATGAATTTCTTATCTTGGGCCTGAAAATATTGGCATAGCTTGGTGATCTTCTCTTCCAGGAGGAGAGGCGCTACCGGTTTGATTAAATACTGGAATGTGATGACATCGAAGCTCTCCACCATATATTGAGGGTAGCTGGTAAGGAAAATAATCTGTTCATCAAAGTGCTTCAGCTCGCGGATTCTCCGTGCCGTCTGAATCCCATTCATTCCGCCCATCTCCACGTCAAGAATTAGAATATGGAAGGGCACTTCGCCACGCTCATAATGAGCGGCCAGCTGCTCTCCCGAGTGGAATAACTCCATCTCGAATTCTATATTTGTCTTGATGGATAAGCCTATCAGAGTTCTCTTAACAAGCTCCCGCTGCTTCTCCTCATCATCGCATATCGCTACTCTATACATGAATGCCACCCCTTTCGTTCCGCGCAATATCCTAAAAATGTATTCATAACAGTATATAGCATTATTAATAATGACAAACAACTTCTTGGATCAAATGCAAATTGGAATCCCTGGAATACATTCGGATTGGGGGCTCTGGGGGGAGGGATTGCAGGTTTTGGGTAATAACTATTATCCAGATAGAGGAGGTATACAATGAACAAACAATTAATTACGGCAGCTGCCACTATTATTCTATCCGCCTCAATTTTAGGCGCGTGCAGCAACAATGAAGTTACAAATGAGACAGAGCCATCAGCAACAAGTGCAGCGACTATGCCTGTTGTTGAAGCTACAGCCACTCCAGTACCTTCGGCCACTCCCTCCGCCACGGAGGCACCAGCGTCCGCAGCTCCTGACCCTACTGATCCTCAGACCTCTGAACGGCCAGAGACCCGGGAATTCGGTGAACAGGAGGGTGGGGTTAGCGGGCAAACGGCTACACTGGAGCAAGGTGATGGATACTCCCTTTATATCACTGGGGATTTCAAATTGAATGCACAGACTAACCGTTTATCACTTACCGAGGACCCGGCCTACTATGCGGAAATTGAAAGTTTGGCTTCTGAATACGATCTCACTGCGCTGAAGCAACAAGGTGAAACTGAGCTTTCCGCTACAGGCAGTGCTAAAGATTATAGCGGGGAATTGGTTGAACATCCGCTCGGGTTTGCAGAATTGTATTTGCAGGCTACTGGTGATAAAGGAGTAGTAGATTATATGGTATGGAAGAATCAGGCAGGGGAAGCCTTTCTTTTCCGGATACACAATCCTAAGGGCGCATTGTCCAATAAGTTTTCTCCCTGGGTAATGGTTTCCCTGGCGACACTTGAAAGAAATTAAAAGGTTGCCCGGATAGGCAGGGTGTCTTCCATGAGGAAGAATCCGAAGGGCTTGCAGGCAAAGTCCTAGGTCAGGATGGATGGAATAGAAGGTGCAGATAACTGAGAGAAGTCTCGTAGTCTCCTTGAGGTAAACGCGGTAAGCTCAAACAGCCCACACCTTGACACCAAGATGAGGGCTGTTTGAGCTTACATTAATAACGACCACCAAACGCATTTGGACTAAAAGCATCAATACGGGCAAAATCATCAGACGTAAGATGAATATCAAGTGCCTTGATATTATCCTCCAAATATTTACGGCGTTTCGTACCAGGAATCGGCAATGTGCCTCTTTCTACTGTCCATGCAATTGCTAGTTGAGGTACCGTACAGTTCTTTTCTTTGGCGATTTCCGCTAGTTTATCAACGATTTTAATATTCTTTTGGAAGTTCTCACCTTTGTAACGTGTAAAAAGATTGCGCATATCATCAGCTTGGAAGTTCTCATTCATATGACGTTCCCCCGTAATAAAGCCTCTGCTTAGAGGACTGTAAGCTACAAGGGTGATTCCTAATTCTTTTACGGTAGGTAGAGCTTCTTCTTCAATTTCCCGGCTCCAAATGGAGTATTCCGATTGGACTGCGGAAATAGGGTGTACTTCATGCGCTTTACGAAGTGTAGATGCACTAATAACTGATCCATTTAGGCCATTAGAAAGACCAAGATAACGTACTTTACCTGCTTTAACTAATTCAGCCATAGCACCAACTGTCTCCTCAATTGGAACATTAGGATCTACCGCATGTTGATAATACAGGTCGATATAATCGAGACCAAGACGTCGAAGGCTTTCGTCAATAGCTTTCTTTACATAGTCCGGGTGTCCTCCGATGAATTCCCAATTTGGACCATACGAGAACTTGGTAGCGACAATTGCCTGTTCTCTTCGTCCCTTCAACGCTTTTCCTAATAGCTCCTCATTATGGCCGTTGCCATATGTATCCGCAGTATCAAGCAAGGTTACCCCGAGATCAAGCGCCCGATGAATGGTTTTAATGGACTCCTCATCATCAATGGTGCCATACATGCCGGGGGACATGCCCATCATACCCAATCCAATAGAAGAAACGGCAATATCGCTGTGACCGAGCTTTTGCGTTTTCATATTAGTTACCTCGCTTTTTATATGTTTTAGCTTCGAGTTACATCTTAGCATAAAGAAATTTACAAAGTAAACACTTTTAATCATTTTTGTATAATTTGAAAATAATGTTTGTGGCGAAAGCGGAATTCCGGTTATAATAAAGGTAAGGGGGGCTTTATGTGAATAGCCAGATATCAGATAAAAAAAACGAAACACGAGTTAAGCTTATGAATAAGCTGCTTCCTTATTTACGAAAAAATGGCCTTCAGTCCGTTCGGATGGACGAAATTTCTAGAGTAATGGAGATAAGCCGAGTAACTTTATATAAGTATTTCTCAACCAAGGAAGAAATTGTCGAGTTCATCGTAGATGGTTTTATTGAATACATGAAGGAACTGACCCACAATCCTTTGGATTCGGTTCAAAGTTTCGGCACTCGCTTTTTGCAAATATTTGAACAAACCATATCTCTAGTCGTTTATTTCTCGGATATTATCCTTCAGGACCTCGAAACCAGTTACCCTGATTTATTTGATCGCTTTAATGAAGCTATGAGGGAGCGAGAAGAGAAGATACTGGCTTTCTTTGAGGAAGGTAAACAAAAAGGGGTTTTCAATCAACTTAACGGCAGGCTATTAATAAAGCAGGATGAAATTCTAAGAGGGATGTTCGATGTTAAATATCTGATGACCAATCAATTCACGGTTCAACAAGTTTTATATGATTATTTTCAATTAAAGAGGATTCAGTTGTTTAAGCCCGAAAAGCTGACAGCAATTGATGATGAAGTGTTGATGCCGAAAATAGAACATTTAACTCAAAAAGTGACCAAAAACCTTTTTTAACCTTCACTAAATCCTCTTCTAAAAAAAATTGCTTGTGTGATCCCCGCGGAGTACTCCGCGGGTTTTCTTGTTTAATGGATCACACAGTAAGCTTTGTATTCGTCGTTTTCGCTTTAAAATGTTGCAAAAAGCAACGTTAATTAATTTTGCTCTCGTATAAACAATTAAATGTTGAAATATTGCAACGATATGCTATACTGAATTCGAATACGATGTATCAAGATTTCCAGAGGAGAAGATATGATGGAACAGTATTTCTTTCAAACGGCCCGCAGCATTATAGCGGGCTGCGGCTCCTTGGAGCAGATTGTGGAGCATCTGCAAAGACTGGGATCTCTGAAATCGGTACTGCTTGTATCCCAGCCCTTTCTTCAAAGCAGCGGCACGCTGGATGAAGTTACAAACCGCCTGAAGAGCGGCGGAATCGCCGTGCACTGGAATACCGATGTTCAGCCAGAACCGACCATCGCCCAATTGGAAGCGCTCTCCGGCGCAATGGCCGAAGTTCCCTGCGATGCGATTATAGGTATCGGCGGAGGCAGTGTGCTGGATGTTGTCAAACTTCTGTCTGTCATGAAAACCAACAGCCTCTCTGTCCGTGACATGCTGGGGACGGATCTGATCCCGAATCCGGGCATTCCGACGGTCCTGATTCCCACCACCTCGGGCACAGGCTCGGAAGTGACACCCAACGCTATTGTGACTTTACCGGAGGAGGAGCTGAAGATCGGTGTTGTCAGCCGGTATCTGCTCCCGGCATTAGTCATTCTGGACCCGCTGTTGACGCTTGGTTTACCTCGTGATATTACAGCCGCGACAGGAATGGATGCCTATACTCATGCGCTTGAATCATTTATTTCCAACAAGGCCAACCGGTTCAGCGATATGTTCGCACTTGAATCCATCCGCAGCATTTCTGCCAGTATCCTGCAGGCCTATCACCACGGAGACGACAGAAAAGCGCGGGAGGATATGCTGATCGGTTCCATGTACGGCGGAATGGCATTGACCTGCGCCGGAACGGCAGCTGTACATGCCTTGGCTTATCCGATTGGCGGGAAATTTCATGTGCCTCACGGAGTAGCCAATTCCATGCTTTTGCCGCATGTAATGGAATTTAATTTCGATGCGATTGTGGAACGGCTGGCTCTTGTAGCCGGAGCGATGGGGCTTCAGACCGGAGAGGGAAAACAGCGGGATGCAGAGCAGGTGATCGGGCAAATCCGGCTGTGGACGCAGGAGATGAGCATTCCTCAGGATTTGACACTCTTCGGAGCTGCGCGCGGCGATATTCCCGGGCTTTCACTCGCGGCCTCGCAGGTTACCCGGCTGATGGCTAACAACCCGAAGGTGATGACGCTGGATGACATCGGTGCGGTATACGGCAAGCTGTTTCACTAAGAAATGGTTTGATGCTGCTTAATGAATGGCGGCTGGGTTATAATGGCATTAAAAAAACAAGGATGAATAGCTGCATGAAAATTAAAGCAATTGTCATTGCTCCTTACCCGGGGTTATCTGAATTAACGTTAAGCTTACAGAATGAGCTGCAGGAGTTTGAGATTGTAGTGGAGCATGGAGATCTGTCGAGGGTGCTGCCGCTGATCGGCCGCATTCACTCGGAAGGCTACGATATCATTATCAGCAGAGGCGGGACGGCAAAGCTGCTGCAAAAGCATTCCTATCTGCCCGTTGTGGAAATTCCCGTTTCCGGATTCGACATATTACGGATCCTGACGCTGGTACAGGGATACAATGCCAAATGTGAAATGATCGGATTTCCCAATATCATCGAAGGCTTTATGTCCGTGTCCAGCTTGATGGAGGTTGATATTTCATACACGGTTATCCATCAGGAGCAGGAAGTCAGTGCTGCCCTGGCAGACGCCAAAGCGAGAGGCATCCAGGTTATCATTGGCGACAGCATTACGGTCAAGATCGCGGCCGAAAGCGGTCTGCAGGGCGTATTAATTACCTCCGGCAGGGAGTCATTAATGGAAGCGTTCTCGCGGGCCGGACAGCTCTATAAATCAGCCCGGAAGCTGAAGGTCAAGAATGAAATGTATGAAGCCATGCTCGGTAAGCTGGAGGACGGGTATGCGGCGGTGGATCAAGGCGGCAAGCTGGAGTTTGCCAATCCTTCGTTCAAGCAGCTTCTGCGGCTTCCTGAAACAGCAGATACGCTGAATACCATGTATCCCGGTCTGCGGGAAATGCTCAGGGACGCCGGCCGGGGGGCAGACTTTGACACGGTGACATCCGTTTATGAACCGGAGCAGGGCTTGTACCTGCAGGCGCAAATGCTGCCTGCCGCGGATGAACGCCTGCTGTATATGCTGCATTCATCGGAGGAAGAACCGGAACGCAGCGGTCTTGCGGCCAGTTACCTTCTGACGGCAGCCCCTTTTTTCTCCCACCGGGAAGACGGCGGGCTGGAGACGGACTTTCAGGCTTATCCAGCAGCTGTATATGGCGAAAAAGGCAGCGGGCGCAAGCGGTACGTTATCAACGCCGCCCTCTCCGAATCAAGGGACGGCATTCTGTACCTCAATATCCGCAGATCATCGGAAGAGGTGCTGAAGGCCATGATGGAGCTGATGCTGTACGGCGGCGGGCGCGTTACTGCCATAGAAGGAGCGGAATTGCTCTCTGCCAAGCAGCAGAGAGAGCTGGCTGAGTTCATTATCAAGCGTAAGATGAAGACGGTATTTCTGTTCGACAGGGATCCGGAGGTGCTCGCTGCTGAGGACCGGCTGGCCGGCAAGCTGCTGCGCAGCTTACAGGACCGGAGAATCCCGCTTCCGGCCCTGCAGGATACGCCGTGGCTGGAACGCAGCATCCGCGCCTGCCTGATCTGGACGAATGAACGCCAGGGCAAGCAGATTGCCGGTATCCGGAGCGAGGTCATGGAGGCGCTTCTCGCGCATCCGTGGCAGGGTAATTTTACCGAATTGCGCACGGTGATGGATCTCTTTGTAGCGGCATCAGCGGGACCGTTCATTGAACCAGAGGCGCTGGTGCTGCTGGAGGAAGGAAGCCGGAAGGCACGCAGCGGACTTACCCCGGTGCCCGGCAGGGAAGAACTGAACCTGTATCAGCCGCTGGAGGACATTGAACGGGATATCATCCAGACGGTTCTGGAGCAGGAGAATATGAACCAGTCGCTGGCCGCCAAGCGGCTTGGCATCAACCGCTCAACGCTGTGGCGCAAATTAAAAGAGGATTGACAGGGCGGCTGCTCCCTGGAGCAGCGTTCTGCTGTATATGTGTAATTGCTGTTGTATGGAGGGGGTTAGGAAATGAACATCGCCGTCATCGCGGATGACTTGACCGGGGCGAATGATACAGGGGTGCAAATGGCCCGTCAGGGCCTGTCCACTTCTGTACTCCTGGAGCTTAAGACGGGCGGCGGGAAACAGGAGGCGGTTGTGTTTGATACCGACAGCCGCTCTCTTCCTCCGCAGGAGGCTTATCAGAGAGTCAAGGATGTATGTCTGTTTCTGGGGCGCGGCGGAGAAGCTACCTCTCCTGTCATCTATAAGAAGTTTGATTCTACGCTGCGCGGAAATATCGGCAGTGAGCTGGACGCGGTTTATGAGACGCTGCAGCCTGATTTCATTGTTATTGCCCCGGCTTTCCCGAAGGTGGGACGCACGCTGACAGAAGGAGTTGTGTATGTGAACGGGATGCCGCTGCACGAGACGGAGATGGCCCATGATCCCAAGCATCCGGCCACGGAATCTGCTTTCTCTGCCATTCTTGAGCGGCAAAGCCGTTATCCGGCCGCCCTTATTCCGCTGGAACTGCTGAGAGGCGGGCGGGCTGCGCTGGATAAGCGGATTGCCGGCTGCCTCCAGTCAGGCATTCCTTACCTTGTGTTCGATGCGGAGCAGGAAGAGGATCTGGCCTTGATCGCTTCCTTGTTCCCCGGAGGACCGGGATGTCCGAAAGTGGTATGGGCCGGTTCAGCGGGTTTGGCCGGCGCCTTGACAACGCAGATTCTCTGCAGCATCAGGGAAGCCCCGAAGCAAGCGGGAGCTGGTGCTATACTGGAGAGGCCGGACAAAAGACAGGCAACACACTGGGAAAATACCTTGTATTCAGATCCGAAATGTGTGCTTATTGTGGTGGGCAGCGTCAATCCGTGGTCGCGCCGACAGCTGACCGAGCTGGTCAAAGAAGACGGTGTCTCTGCTCTCGTGGTTGAATCGGATAAGCTGCTCTTCCCGGGAACATGCGCTGTGGAATTGAACCGGGTCCGTGAGCTTGCAACCGGTATCATCTCCCGGGAGGGAAGGCATGTGGCGCTCTATACGCCGGGCGATCCGGAAGAGGTCGACCGTGTCAATGAGCTTGGGCGCACCGGTGGCCTGAGTGCTACGGAAGTGGGCGAGCGCATCAGCGCGGCGCTTGGCCGGGTGGCTGCTGAGATTATCGCCGAGTGCGGTATCCGCCATATGGTACTGACCGGAGGCGATACCGCGAAGCAGGTCTGCCACCATTTAAGCGACGTGGAGATCAAGCTCATTAATGAGGTGGAGAACGGAGTCCCGCTTGGGCGGACGCCGGGTGAATCGGGCAGATATATTATTACGAAAGCGGGGGCTTTCGGAAGCGATCAGGTACTGGTACGCTCCGTGAAGGCTCTGCAGAGAGAGGTGTGACATGATGAAGCCGATTATTGCCATTACTATGGGGGACGCGGCCGGTATTGGTCCTGAGATTATTGTGAAGGCGTTATCGCATCCAGATATTTATGAGGTGTGCCGCCCGCTCGTTGTCGGTGACACCGAAACACTGGAGAGGGCGGCTGCCGTCTCCAGCCGGGATGCAATGAAGATTCGCCCGATAGAAGGAGCCGCTGAGGCGCTTTTCCAGCATGGGATTATTGATTGCATCAGCCTGAAGCTTCTGCCGGATGCCGTTCCTTTCGGGCAATTGTCCGCAGCGGCGGGAAATGCCGCCTTCCATTATATTGCCAAGGCTGTTGAGCTGGCGAAGTCCGGTGAAGTCCAGGCCATTTGTACCGCCCCGCTGAATAAGGAGGCGCTGCATAAGGGAGGGCATCTCTATCCCGGACATACCGAAATTCTGGCCAAGCTGACAGAGACGGAGGATTTCTCGATGATGCTGTCCACCGGCCGCCTCAAGGTTATTCACCTGACGACCCATGTCGGGCTGATCAAGGCTGTGGAGTTGATTACGCCGGAACGGACGTATAAGGTGCTGAAGCTCGCGGATCAGGTGCTGCGGGCAGCAGGGAATAATAACCCGCGGATTGCCCTGTGCGGCATCAATCCCCATGCAGGGGAGAACGGCTTGTTCGGAAACGGAGAGGAAGAAGAGAAGCTGCTTCCGGCCGTAGAGAAAGCACGGATGGAAGGAATGGATGTATATGGTCCTGCTCCGGCGGACACCCTTTTTTACAGGGCCATGCGGGGAGACTTTGATATTGTTGTCGCCTGCTACCACGATCAGGGACATGCGCCCATTAAGGTGCTGGGCATAGAGGACGGCGTTAATATTACCGTTGGTTTGAAGGGCGGGATTATCCGTACCTCTGTTGATCACGGCACAGCGTTTGATATTGCGGGAAAAGGCATTGCGGATGAGAAAAGCATGCTGGAGGCGATCCGTTCGGCTGTTGAACTGGCCCCGAAGCAGACGGTTTAAGCGTCAACATACCGGGAAGGTTTGCGCTTGAAATAGATCTGAATGAATCTGAATGAATAACAGGAAGGGACTGGGAACCATGCTGGAAGTGAAGGGAATTATACCTGCGATGGTCACTCCGCTGGATCAGCGGGAGGAGATTGACGAGAAGGCACTGCGGAAGATGGTGAACCGTTACATTGATGCCGGAGTGCACGGGCTGTTTTGCCTGGGGACCAACGGCGAATTCTTTAATCTTTCTTTTGAAGAAAAGCTGGAGGTAGCGCAAATCGTCATTGATGAGGCCCGCGGCCGTGTGCCCGTATATGCAGGTGCAGGCTGTTCCGGAACAGGCGAGACCAGCCGTCTGGCGCAAAGACTGGAGCAGGCGGGAGCGGACGCACTTTCCGTGATTACCCCTTATTTTCTTACCTATACGCAGGCTGAGCTGCAATACCATTTTGAAGCCGTAGCAGGGGATACATCGCTGCCCCTTGTGTTGTATACGATTCCGGTCCGTACAGGCAATACCCTCAGTGTGCAGACTGTGGCCAGGCTTGCGGAATTGCCGAATGTGGTTGGCATCAAGGACAGCAGCGGCAGCTTCGATAACATTTTGCAGCTGATCGACCGCACACCTGAATCCTTCTCCGTGCTTGCCGGAACGGATTCGCTGATTTTGTCCACGCTGATGGCGGGCGGCACCGGGGCTATTGCAGCAACGGCCAATATTTTCCCGGCGACAGTGGTGGCCATTTATGAGCATTGGCGCCGCGGTGAATATGAGCAGGCAGAGCAGGCGCAGCGTGTCCTCCGCGGTTTGCGGGCAGCCTTTGCGCTGGGTACCCTGCCTTCCGTGCTGAAAGCTGTGCTGGATGAAATCGGCTTGCCGGCAGGTCCGGCCCGGCGGCCGGTAGCTCCGCTCACCCCCCAGGCCTTGGAGGAGGTGCGCCGTATGGTGGCCGATTATACAGCGAGAGGGTTATTGTAATTTTTCGGCCTATTGTATTGCAAATTGCAACTCCTACTAAAAATCAGTAGCACAAAAAAGGTTTTGTGCGCAATTTTCCATGAGGTATAGCTATTTTTGCATTAATTTTATACTTGGGTCATGAGATACTACTTCTGAAGACACTCTTAGTATTTCAAATTACACTTCGAGGGGGAACTAATAATGAGAAAAAAGAAAGCGTTTTATTTAGTCTTTGCTGCTCTGCTTGCTTCAGGGTCTGTGCTGGCCGGCTGCTCACAAAATACAAAAACGAATACCGCTAACAACGGCAACAGCGGGGCGGAAGGAAGCAGCAGCTTTTCTTATTTGATGCATGATAAATTTATCAACTGGCTGAAGGAAGACAAGTGGTATCCGCATGTGGAAACGGCAACAGGCACGACCGTTGAATTTGTTCCCGGCGGCTCTAACGATGATGAGTATTACGCTTCCGTGGACCAGAAAATTATTAGCCGTACCTTCCCTGATTCAGGTATTGTTTCCGTTTCACAGGCTACCGTATACGGTGCCCAAGGCGCGTTTGTCGACCTGGCTCCTTATATTGAAGAGTTCGGGCCTAATATCAAGAGCTATATCGAGAAGAACCCCAGTTACAAAACGTTGATTACCGATAAGGACGGACAAATATTCGGACTGGTTGCCGAAGCTCCGCGTTTTGCAGACTTCATCTTCTACCGCGCCGATCATTTCGAGAAGGCCGGCATTACCGAGGCTCCGCAGACGATTGACCAGCTGACCGATGCGATGCGCAAATTGAAAGCGTATTACGGCAAGGAGGATAAGAATTACTATCCGATGGTCGGCCGTGAAGGCTATATCCGCTTCCAGAGCGCGTTCAATGCAGCCGCGAATTACGATGACGGCATATCCAGAGGGGTGTACGGCAACGGCAAAACAGGCACTGACCTGTATTCCGACGGATACAAGAAAATGGTGGAGTGGTATAAAACCCTTTACAGCGAAGGCTTGATCGACCCTGAATGGGTGGCAGGCTCCGGCACGGAGGAAAGCTGGGAATCCAAAATGCTGACAGGACAAGGCTCCATCAGCTATGACTACCTGACCCGTCCATCCTGGTTCATGGATAATGGAGGACCGGACAACGATCCGGACTACAAGATTGCCATCCTGCCTTATCTGAAGGACCTGAACGGAAATCCTTCCGTGCAGACAACGGAAACCCAATACAACACCCTAAGAGCGATGGTTATTAACGCAGACAGTAAAGACAAAGCAGAGACGATTATCAAATTCCTGGACTATCTCTATTCCGATGAAGGCCAGACGCTGGTTTCATGGGGCGTTGAAGGGGAAAGCTATAAAGATGAGGGCGGAAATAAGCAGTATACGGTGGACTTCACGGAGCAGGAAGCAACGCCCGCAGGAGAACCGCGCTGGTCTTTCCTTAACGACCGTCTCACCTTCGTCAAGCCGATTGACAACGACGCATTCTACTCCTGGAATACCGAGCTTGTACGCAATGCTGCACTGGAGCTGTTCACAGACGAAAGTCTGAAAACCGGTGTACAGGTGACATACTCGGCTGATCAGGCTAAACAATTGGCTGATCTTTCCGCCAAGGTCAATGAGGCGGTTACCGCAGGGGTGACGGAATTCGTCAACGGCAAACGCCCAATGAGCGAATGGGATGCCTTCCTCGGTGAAATGGAAACAGCAGGGTATAAGAAGATTGTAGCCCTACAGCAAGAAGCGTACGACGCCATGTACAAGTAAACAACAGCACCGGCCGCGCCTTCCCCCCCCGGAAGGCGCGGCACCTAAATACAGGGTACAAATTCAGATCAAATGGGTGGTGGAGAAAGTGATAACAAGTGACAGAATGACGCCTCTTCCCCGAAAAACGGGGATGCGCCGTTTTCTCGCCTATATGAATACGAACAAGCTCCTGCTGCTCATGCTTTTGCCCGGTTTGATCAGCCTGGTATTGTTCAAACTGGCTCCGCTGGGCGGGATGATTATCGCTTTTCAGGATTTCAGCGCTTTTCGAGGGGTGCTGGGCAGTCCGTTTGTCGGTCTGGAGCATTTTCAGCGAATCTTTGAAGACCCGTATATATGGACCCTAGTCAAAAATACGCTCATTCTCGCTTTCTATTCCCTGCTATTCACGTTTCCCATTCCGATTCTGTTCGCCTTGCTGCTGAACGAGGTGCGGGTCCGCTGGATTAAAGGAAGCGTGCAATCCCTGAGCTTCTTGCCTTATTTCATCTCTTCGGCCGTTATGGTCAGCATTCTGTACACGCTGCTCTCGCCTTCGACCGGCCTGGTTAACGATATTCTGGCCCGTTTTGGCCTGGACACCATCTACTTTATGGCTGAACCGGGATGGTTCCGCAGCAATTATGTACTGCTCCAGGTATGGCAGACCTTCGGCTATTCGGCAATCGTGTATATTGCAGCAATGGCAGCTATTGATCCATCCGTCTATGAATCCGCTTCACTGGATGGTGCCAGCCGCTTTCAGCAAATGTTTCACATCACGCTACCTTCCTTGAAGCCAACGCTTGCCATTATGCTGATTATCAGCGTCGGCAACATTTTCACGGTCGATCTGGACCGGATTTTGCTTATGTACAATCAAAGCGTCTATGAGACGGCTGATGTTATTCAGACTTATGTATACCGCCTGGCCTTTGCCAGCACAGGATTCCCGGAATACAGCTACGGCACGGCAGTCAATCTGCTGAAATCGCTTGTTGCTTACGTTCTGGTTGTCGGAACCAACAAGCTGTCCACTAAATATTCCGATACACGGCTATTCTGAGAAAGGAGAAGGATGATGAGAACAAAGATCAGTCTGTTCGACATCTGCAATAATATTTTTCTGCTATTGATCGCTCTTGTCTGCACGTATCCTTTCCTGTATATATTCTTTCTCTCTATCAGTGACGGAAGAAGCATCGCCTCAGGAGACGTCGTGTTCTTTCCGAAGAACCCTAACTTTGAAGCTTATCAATATATTTTGACGAATTCCAGTCTTGGCATTTTCCGCGGGCTGCTGAATTCGGGCATCTATACGGCGATTGGTACAGTTGTTGCGCTTATGCTGACGTATATGACGGCCTATGTGTTGTCCCGCAAGCAAATTAAGGGCCGCTTTCTGATCATGAGCCTGTTCGTGTTCACCTGGGTATTTGAAGCGGGAATTATTCCGGCCTACATTGTCTTGAATAAGCTTGGTTTTGTGGACAATTGGCTGGTAATGATTATTCCCAATGCGATCAATGTACAATTTCTGATTATTACCAAGACCTTCCTGGATGGTCTGCCAACAGAGCTTGAGGAAGCAGCCAAAATAGACGGCGCCAACGATTTTCAGGTTATGAGCCGTGTCTTTCTTCCCATTTCCAAACCGATTCTGGCCACAATCGGCGTCTTCTATGCCGTATTTATCTGGAACCAGTATCTGATGCCGCTTATTTACCTGCAAAATCCGAACCTGCAGACGATTCAGGTTATGCTGAAAAGACTTGTCATCAGCTCGGGCGATTCCAATACGGCCTTCCGCACGATTATCCAGGACGGCATTATGCTGAACCCCGGCAACCTGAAGGCAGCGGCCATCTTCGTAGCGATGGTGCCGATTGTGCTGATCTATCCGTTTGTGCAGAAGTACTTCAAGAAAGGGATTCTGCTTGGCTCCGTGAAATAAGCCACTAATAGAGAAGGATATATTATCGAGTGAAACCTATGAATTATTATATTTTATCTAAAGGAGTGCATTATGTTAAATAATCCAATGATTGAATTAAATGACCTTACTGAAGACGGAAAGCTGTATTTCAACCGCCGCCTCGGCTTGGCGGAATCCCTATTGCCCTGTGATTTCGAAACAAGCCATGCCTGTGACCTGCAGGAGCTGCCCGGCGGCGATCTGCTCTGCGTCTGGTTTGCCGGCTCGGATGAAGGCAACCCGGATGTCAGCATCGTGATGTCCCGTCTGAACGCCGGGGCGGATGCCTGGACACCCGCTGTGAGAATTTCTGACGATAACGGCTTCAGCGAGCAGAATCCGTCCCTGTTTCTTCATCCAAACGGTGAGCTGTGGGTGATGTACACGGCCCAGCGGGCCCGTACCGCCGATGAGCCGCCGGAGTTCAATCTGCAGTACACCTCCAAGATTTACCGCAAGGTTTCCAGGGACAACGGGTATACCTGGGGGGAGGCGGAGGTTATGTTCCCGCGTGAAGGCTCATTCTGCCGCCAGAAAATTCAGATTCTCTCCAGCGGAAGATGGATCTTCGAGAACTGGATCTGCTTCAATGATGATACCCGCAACGGCAGCGATATTACGGTCATGAACATCTCCGACGATGAAGGCGCGACCTGGCGCAGCGTCGAGGTTCCCGGCAGCCGCGGCCGTGTGCACTGCAACGTGATCGAGATGGCGCCAGGGAAGCTGATCGGGCTCTTCCGCAGCCGCGCGGCAGACTATATTTACTTTGCCAAATCGGATGACAACGGGGAGACCTGGACGGAACCGGTACGCACCGAGCTGCCGAACAACAACTCCAGCATCTCCGCCATCAAGCTTGCGAGCGGCAAGCTCGCCATCATTTACAATGATCTGCGCTTCAATGACAAGCCGGATATTACCGTCTGGCCGTTTGAACGCTGTCCTGTTACTGTAGCCATTTCAGAGGATGAGGGCAGAACGTGGCCGTACCGCCGTCATGTGGAGACAGGTGAGGGCTTCAGCGGCCACAAAAATTTAATCCGCAACCGCCGCTACGAATATCCATGCATCATGCAGGCGGAGGATGGAAGTCTGCATGCAGCATATTCCTTCGGCAACCGCCGCACGATGAAATTTATCTCCTTCACGGAGCAGTGGGTTACCGGTGCCGAGTAACCGGAATGCTGCCGGGCTGAGCCCCTTTACGGGGCTCTTTTAAATATGAAAGGACGGCAGTGCTGTTTCCAGTTGGGCCGGTTGACAAAGAAAAAGCGGTGCGGTACAGTGAGAGACCTAAATTACGGCAACTTCATTGAGGTGAAGCAGAAATGGAAGAGCATATTGTACAGCATTTTTACACACCGGCCAAAACGCAAATGGAGCAGTCTGCCTATATAACCTGGGCCGGCCACCGGAAATGCGGCAAAGACCATGTCGTAGGCCCGCGCGTCCTGGAGACTTATAAAATGGTGTTTGTCCTCAGCGGCAAGGGCTATTTAACCCAAGGCGATCATGTCAACAAAATGCAGAACCAGGGAGACATGTTTATCCTGATTCCCAGAGAAAAGCATTTCTACTATGCTGACCCCGAGGACCCGTGGGAGATTATGTGGGTCTCCTTTGGCGGCCAGCATATTCCCTATTATCTGAATCTGATGGGGCTCGATATTAATCACTGCTGTATGGAAGGAATTGCAACACATACCATTATTAACAAAATGCTGCTGCTGATCCAGGAGCTTCCGGAAGCGGGGAACGGACAGCTGTTGTGCATTAGCTATCTGCTGCATATTTTCCACCTGGTTGAGCAGGGGGCGAAGCATTACGGCGAGGCCGGCCTGCGGACCGGCTCTGAAAGCGTGGTACAGCAGGCCGTTCTGTTCATCGAGCAGAACTACTACATGCATATTGATGTGGATATGCTGTGCAAGCACGTCAACTATAGCCGTTCCTACCTCTCCCGTTACTTTAAGCGGATCACCGGGATGTCGATCCCGGAATATATCAGCAAAATCCGCATCCAGAATGCCAAAATGCTGCTGCAGAAGACCGACCTTAACATTCAGGAAATTTCGGCTTCCGTTGGGATCACGGATTCACTCTACTTCTCCAAGATGTTTAAGAATGTAACGGGAGTCTCTCCCATGTCCTATAAGAAACACAACCAGGGGTTGTTGAACTAAAGCCATATTTATAGATGAATGGGGGAATACCCATGTTTGATTTTGAGCATAGCCTGAAGTTTAATGAGAAGGACCTGGATCTTCTAACGGTCGGGGAATTGCTGATAGACATGATATCGGAGGGATACAGTGACTCCTATGAGTACAGCAGGTACCACAGATATTTCGGAGGCTCGCCGGCCAATATCGCCATGAATACCAAGCGGCTGGGCATCCGCCCGTTAGTGGCGTCTGCGGTGGGGACGGATGGGCTTGGGCTGTTTCTGGTAGAGCATTTGCAGAGAGCGGGGATGGATACAAGCTGCGTACAGCATGTACACGAAGCAACCAGCCTGGTGGTCGTGACCAAGAGCAAGTCCACGCCGGTCCCGATCTTCTACCGGGGAGCTGATTACCGCCTCACCTACACCGAGGAGCTGCGCTCAGCCCTGCTGCGGACGAAGATTATCCATTTTTCCTGCTGGCCCCTGTCCAGACAGCCGGTGAGATCAGCGGTAGAGCAAGTGATCCGGGATGCGCGCCGGAACGGGGTTCTGGTCTGCTTCGATCCTAATTACCATCCGGCACTATGGGAGAAAGGGGAGGACGGGGTTAAGTATATCAAAACGATCCTTCCGCAAGTTGATATCGCCAAGCCGTCGGAAGACGATGCCGAGCGGCTGTTCGGGAAAGACACCCCGGAGAATCAGCTGCAGAAATTCCTGGACCTGGGTGTGAAGCTGGTCATTCTGACTTTGGGCAAAGACGGCGTGATCGCCTCAAACGGGCAGGAAACGGTGAAGATGGGTACGCTGGCTACGCAGGTGACAGATACGACGGGGGCAGGGGATGCCTTCTGGTCCGGCTTGTACACGGCACTCATCAAGGGCTATCCGGTCCGCAAAGCGCTGGAGTTCGGGCTGGCAGTCAGCGCGTACAAGCTGCAATATACAGGGGCAGTCGTAGAGCTGCCGGAACTTGAGGCATTCAAGACGAAGTACCAAATCTAGGAGGGCGAGAGTTATGGCAATTCACAATCAAGTGCAGCTGATTACGTATCCCGACTCGCTGGGCGGGAACCTGCAGACCCTAAACCATGTGCTGGATGAGCATTTTTCAGATATTTTCAAGGGCGGTATTCATATCCTTCCCCCGTTTCCCTCCTCGGGAGACCGGGGCTTTGCTCCGCTTACTTATTTTGAGATCGAGCCTGCCTTTGGCTCCTGGGAAGATATTAAGGTGATTGGGGAGAAACATGATGTGCTGCTGGATGTGATGGTTAATCATATTTCCCGGCAGTCTGAGTATTTCCAGGATTTCCTGAGACAGGGAAGACGCTCACCGTACGCTGATTTGTTCCTGACACTCGACAAGGTCTGGGCTGACGGACAGCCTGTGCAGGCCGATATCGGCAAAATGTTTCTCCGCCGCCCCTTGCCCTATTCCACGTTCACGATCGGAGAGACGGGTGAAGAGGAGAAGGTATGGACGACCTTCGGCAAAACCGATCCCTCGGAACAAATTGACCTCGATATACATTCGGATCAGGTAAAGCAACTGCTGACGGATATCTTCGGGAATTTCCGTAACAACGGCGTAAAGATTGTGCGGCTGGATGCTGTAGGTTACATCATCAAGAAGCTGGGTACAAGCTGCTTCTTCGTTGAGCCTGAGATCTACGGGTTCCTGGACTGGATCAGGGAGCTGGCCGATTCGCTGGATATCGAGTTGCTGCCGGAGGTTCATTCCCACTACAGCATTCAATATAAACTGGCGGAGCGCGGGTTCTGGATCTATGATTTCATTCTGCCTTACCGCATCCTTGATACCCTTGTCAACAAAAATGCGGAAGCGCTGAAAGAATACCTGACTACGCGCCCTGCGAAGCAGTTCACGATGCTGGACTGTCATGACGGTATCCCCGTCAAGCCAGATCTCGACGGATTGATCGACACGAAGGAAGCACGTAAGCTGGTCGATGCTTGCCTTGAACGCGGCGCCAATCTGAGCCTGATTGTCTCTGAGGGTCATAAGGCCGAGGACGGATTCGATGTACACCAGATCCGCTGCTCCTACTACTCCGTACTGAACAGCGATGATGACGCTTATCTGGCAGCCCGTGCCATCCAGTTCTTCGCTCCCGGCATCCCGCAGGTGTATTACGCCGGACTTCTGGCCGGAGAGAACGATGACGAAGCGGTTCGCCGCACAGGAGAAGGGCGGGAGATTAACCGTCATAACTTCAGTATAGACGAGATTGAGCAGGCGCTTGGCAGGGGCGTAGTCCAGCGTCTCCTTGCGCTGATCCGATTCCGCAACGAATACGGCGCGTTTAACGGTGAATTCCGCGTGCTGGAATCGGCAAGTCATGAGGTCCGGCTGCAGTGGACCAAGGGAGATCTGCGCTGCACACTGCATATTGATCTGGCCATTAACCGGACGGTCATCGATTATGCGGGACCGGAAGGGTCGAGTGTTCAGTTTGAGGTTTGAGGTTTGAGGTATAGCATGATCAAATGGTAAAGCGGTGTCTGACAGGGAAGTGCAGTCAGACACCGCTTTTTTTGTTATATAGGAAATTATGATATTCGTCTGTTGTGGATAACTTTCATGCCAAATGTATGCGAAAAACCGAATACAATGTGCCAATGATAGGGTAGTGGAGCCAAATGTATGCGAAAAACCGAATACAATGTGCCAACGATAGGCAGATGAGCCAAATGTATGCGAAAAACCGAATACAATGTGCCAATGATAGGGTAGTGGAGCCAAATGTATGCGAAAAACCGAATACAATGTGCCAATGATAGGGCAGATGAGCCAAATGTATGCGAAAAACCGAATACAATGTGCCAATGATAGGGCAGATGAGCCAAATGTATGCGAAAAACCGAATACAATGTGCCAATGATGGTAGCGTCAAGAAGTTTGTGTAAGAGAGTAGAAGTACCTCCCCGGGTTACGGGTTGGGGGTGCAGGTGTTTCTGGGGGTCGGGGGAACCCCGACCCCCAGAAACTGGATTCATCCGCTATTCTTCTTCGGGTGTGGGCAAGGAAGGGTAGCGTGCTTCAAATAACTCGTTTAGCTTCTTTTTGACGGGTTCCATCCCAAAGCCAGGAACGACCCGCTGCCCATGACGTTCATTGTAGTCAAGCATTTCGAGATACACGATTTTCTCTGCTGCATCCATATTCGTCAAACTGTTCATCGGTTTAAGGCGTTTGCGGATTTCCTTGTTCATTCGCTCAATCGGATTCGACGTATAGATCGCTTTGCGAATGGGCTCCGGGTACTTGTAGAACGTCAGGAGTGTGCACAACTGCTCCTCCCAGGACTTCATTTCTTTCGAATACAGCTTGTTCCACTTGGCTTTGACCGTATCAAAGTTAGCCCGGGCCACGACCTCATCCGGTGCGGTATACACGGTCTTCAGGTCTTCAAGGACATCGGTTTTGTGCTCGATCCGGATTTTGGGGAACGTAGCTCGCACCTTGTGCACCACACAGTGCTGCACATCCGCCTGCGGGTACGTCTCTTTAAACGCCACATCCAGCCCGGGAAGCCCGTCAAACACACCGAGCAACACTTCCTGCGCTCCACGGTCGTACAGGTCTTTCAGCACCTCACGCCAGCCGTTCGAACTCTCTTGACCGCCGACGTAGAACCCTAGGATTTGACGTTGTCCCTCTTCGTCAATCCCCATCGCAAAATAAACGACCTCACCGCGGACCGTACCCCGTTTGAGCTTCACGTACAGCCCATCCAGGTAGATCACAGAGTAGCGCTTGCTCAGCGGCCGTTTCTGCCACTGGTGGATATCGTCCAGGACGGTAGCCGTAATGTTGCTAACGGTCGTTGGAGAGTAATGGCTTCCAAACATACTTTCAATAAACCGGGCCACATCCCGCGTCCCCATGCCGCTTTTATACATCTGGATGACCGCTTCCTCCAGCCACCCGTCCCGCCGCTGGTACGGCTCAAACATCTGAGTTTGAAACAATCCTTGGCGGTCGCGGGGGACCTCCAGGTCCTCTAGATTGCCGTATTTCGTGTGCAGGTTTCGGGTGTAGTATCCGTTACGGCTATTGCGTGTACCTGCTTCCTCGCTCGCCATGAACGCCTGCATTTCTGCACGCATGATGGACTCCAAGTGGTCTTTCACAAAATCGTTAACAAGTTTTTCAAATAGATTATTCAGTGAGCTTTCGGGTAAAATAGTCATTGGTAGGGTTCCTCCTTGGTGGTTTCGCAATCCTGAGGATACCCTACTTTTTTGTTGCCTGACTAGGCTCCAAATACTGGTACACAACTTATTTTACGCCATCCCAATGATAGGCAGATGAGCCAAATGTATGCGAAAAACCGAATACAATGTGCCAATGATAGGGCAGATGAGCCAAATGTATGCGAAAAACCGAATACAATGTTCCAATGATAGGGTAGTGGAGCCAAATGTATGCGAAAAACCGAATACAATGTGCCAATGATAGGGCAGATGAGCCAAATGTATGCGAAAAACCGAATACAATGTGCCAATGATAGGCAGATGAGCCAAATGTATGCGAAAAACCGAATACAATGTGCCAATGATAGGGTAGTGGAGCCAAATGGGGTATGAATTCCTTTGATTCATTTGAACATGGGCTGTACGGGAAAAACAAAGGGGTAAATCCTTCTGATCTCACCGGATAGTTAATTTACTTTTGATGTGCCACTTGATTCGCCCTCCGGGCGATTTTATTCTTGAAATATAAGAAGTTATATGTTTCACCTGATAGCTTATTCGCAGAATAGACCGTTTTCGCAAATAAAATGAATAAATCGAAAGATTTTATAATAGTAAAGAAATTTAAAAAGCTGGTATCATGAAGAGAGTGCAGGAAGCTTGCTTCCTTGGAGGTTATTGAAGATTATTTATGAAAGCGTTTTATTTAGCGGATGCCAAAAAGTAAGTGGATATACACAGAAAAGGGGGAGCAGCATGAACAAATACGGTTATAAAAAAACCATATTCAATCACCTGGTTTTATCCTATACCATTCTTTCTGTTGTTCTAATCAGCACGATGGGCGGCTACTGGTATACCCAGGCCAACCGTATGATGGACCAGGAAATCGCCAAGGACAGTGTTACCCGGCTGAATGCCGTTCAGACGTTTATTGAACAGACACTGCTCAAAAAATATGAGGATAACCTGCAGAACAAGGCCTTGTCCATCAATTTTATCCAAAGCAACGCCAACCTGAGCCAACTGCTGTACGGGGGCTGGAAGGGGAATCTGAGCCGGGCGGCTTCCTTCAATAATGATCTGGAGTTCTTCAAGGTGGAGAATACGGGGGTCACTAATGTGGCGGTATATTTCCCAGGGAATGATTATGTGGTGGATGCAGACAAGTTTTATATGAAAACGGCCAATTCGCTGGAATCGGGATTCTACTGGAAACTGGCCCATATGCCTTTGAAAAAATGGACAGTCCGGACCAACGCAAACGGTGAGCAGGTTATCAGCTATGTGATTAAGCTTCCTTATCAACTGCCGAGTGTGAAGGCTGCGGGGTATTTCATCATCGATGTAGGCGTGAACTATCTGCAGACCGTTGTGGCTCCGATGCTTAGTTCTCCGGAAGATAAGCTGCTGGTGTTGGATGGAGCGGATCATGTGCTGTTCTCAGCCGGTGGTGAGAATAGCAGAATCGATGAGCTTTTGCAGGAAGCGCTTGGTTCTGGGTCTGCCCAGGAAAGAAGGATTAAGGAGGGCGGAGTGCCGGGAGTCTTATCACAGCTTCCATCCGTTCATTCGGCTCATCAATGGACCTATGCGATGTACCGGCCAACCAACACCGTAGAACTCTTCACCGAGCATCTAAAAACAGGGCTGTATACCGCTTCTGCCATTATTATTCTGTTCGGACTTCTGATCTCTTTCCTGTTCTCCAAACAGCTCTATATTCCCATCAAACAGCTGATGGCCAAGATCGGCAGCTTCCAGCCGGCCCATTCTCATCTCTCCCGCGGGAATGAGTATATGATTATCGGGGATACCTTTTCCTTAATGAAAGACAAGATCGTGGATCTGGAATCCCAGGCGAGGAAAAGTGAGCTTATAAACCTGCTGCTGGGGGTCAGCCAGAGCGAGGAGCCTCAGGAAAGAGTACTGCCCGATACCGCTTATTGCGCAGCATACCTTCAGCTTACCGCAGGGGAGCCGGAGGGGTTGAAAGCCAGGTATGAGCTCTACAGCACGCTTCCGGGAGAATTCATCTTGCTCAATGCAAGAGAGGCGGTCATTCTTTACTACCTGGAGCAGGAGCATGGATTTGACCCGTCCTTCCTTATCAATGATCTGCAGGGGCTGCAGCGGATATCCGGCGAGGGCTTCACCTTTCAGGCGGCCATCGGACGGAAGGTGCACTCTGCTGAGGACATCCCGGATTCCTACCAGACGGCGCAGCAGGCCAGCCGGTATCATTTTATCTACGGCAGGCACACGGTTATTTCATTTCACAAGACGCAGTCCCTGAATGCGGAGCCTATGTTCTTCAATTTTGAGCATTACAGCAATGCACTGAAGGCAGGGGACCTTAAGGGAGTGAATGATTTCCTCGATACCTTTGTCTCTGCGCTGCATAAAGAGGAGGTGCAGATTGATGCCGCAGAGCTGGCCGTGCTCCAGCTGATTGCCCAGCTGTACCAATGTGTGATTGAGCTGAAGCTGCAGCATCTGCTTCCGTATTCCAATCTGTTTGAGGAGCTGAAGAAGGATACCCTGTACGAAACGATGACAAGCATCCGGAAGCTGTGTACAGAAATTACAGAACTGATGAATGCTGAAGGCAATCATGCCCATGCGGAGGTCATCCGTACGTTACAAGCTTTCATATCCAGTCACCTGCATGAGGATTTATCGCTGCAGATTCTGTCGAGGGAAGTCTCGCTGGCACCGGCTTATATCTCCACCCTATTCAGTGAAGTCACCAAAACCCCGTTCACCGAATATGTAACGAAGCTGAGGCTGGAGAAGGCCGCCGAGCTGCTGATTGCCGATTCGCGGCTGTCTATCGCGGTAATTGCCGAGCAGGTCGGCTACCGTAATCCGCAATATTTTCACAGCAAATTCAAAGCCCGGTACGGCGTTACCCCTGTCCAATACCGGAAATCGCATAAGGACCATGCGGATTGGATCACTTTGGAGAATTGAATGTCCTAGCAACGCCAGCCTTAAATATTAATTATCCCGAACCTTCACGCCAATGAAGGTTTTTTGTTTGTATAGGAAATGATGCAGTTTGAAAAGGTGAGGATAACGGTGAAGAAGCGTCTTATACGGCGTGGGAAGACACCTACGGGAGTCGAGATACCGCGGCAGCTGAAAAATAGATGGATATTCTACACTTGCTAAAGGGCGAAGGAGGCAATGTCAAACAGCAAGTGGAAAAAGAGCACTTAATATTAGGGAAATAGACAAGAGTAGGAGAAATATACGAAATTAAGATACGTTTATCCAATTAATAATCTCAACGATACTAAAATAGCAAAAATAAGATACGTTTTACCACTTAATTTCATAAGGGGAGGTAGCGCTTCAGCATTTTGAGTAGCGGCTACTATTCATAAGAAAGAGTCGCTGATGTGTTCATATTTCGGCCTAAAGTGGATAACCGCTTAAATAATTGAACTTCTGCAGGCGGTAAAACGAAAGAAAGTATAAGGAATTGAATGAAGTTGAACTAGAAAAAGCGCTTCCATAAATCTAAACTTACATTTGTGAGCGGCACATGATGAATATACCGAGCTTGTCTATTTTGGAAAGGAGCAACTGTAATGACCTCGCTAGTCACTTCGGACGGGAAAACCCAGGCCGGGAGGAAAACCTCAAAGATTGCAGCAGTATGGAAAGAATATAAAAAATGCAGGTATCTCTTTCTATTACTTACACCCGTACTGATCTGGTACGCCGTATTCGCATACTCGCCTTTGTATGGAATTCAGCTGGCATTCAAGGATTTCCGGATTATGGATGGGATCTGGGGGAGCCCCTGGGTCGGACTGAAGCATTTCAAATTTCTGTTCCTGCAATCGCCTGACTTCTTCAAAATTCTGGAGAATACGGTTGTCATCAGTATCTATCATATTGTATTCGGTTTCCCCGCGCCGATCATTCTTGCGCTGATGATTAATGAAATCCGGTCGTCCAAGTTTAAGAAGATCGCCCAATCGCTTACCTATCTGCCCCATTTCTTCTCCTGGGTCATTCTGGGCGGGATTCTGATCACCTTGCTCTCCCCGTCCACGGGAGTGGTGAACTATCTAATTACATTGGTCGGTCTGGACCCGATCTATTTTCTTGGTGATCCCCATTATTTCAGATTTACACTGGTGACCTCGGCGATCTGGAAGGAAGTAGGCTGGGGAACGATCATCTATCTGGCCGCACTGACGGGAGTTTCCCCCGATTTATATGAAGCGGCTGTCATGGATGGGGCAAGCAGGTGGAAGCAGACCCTCAAAATCACGCTGCCGTCCATCCTGCCCGTTATTGTGCTGATGCTTATCCTGCGGATGGGCGGAATTCTCGATGCAGGCTTCGACCAGATATTGAACCTGTACTCACCCGCAACCTACGAAGTAGCTGATATTCTGGACACGTATGTCTACCGGGTAGGTCTGCAGAATTTTCAATTCAGCCTGACGACTGCGGTAGGGCTATTTAAGAATGTGATCGCTTTTATGCTGGTGCTGTTCACCAATTATATCTCGAAGAAGCTGGGGCAGGACGGATTATTCTAATTTTGAAAGGAGCACCAGGCAGTGAGACAAGGCAAAGGAAGTACGTTGTTTCAAATCTTTCTGATTTCGTTCATGGTTATTCTCTGCATAATCATGTTATATCCATTCGTTCATATGCTGTCGATCTCGTTCAGCAGTCCTGCAGAGTCGTTAAGACTGGGCATCCATCTCTATCCGAAGCAGGTATCGTTGTATGCATGGGAGCGGGTTCTCGGGAAACATGATATCTGGATCGGCTTCGGCAATACCGTCTTCAGAACCGTAGTAGGTACGGTATGCTCGGTTCTCTTCATGTCCATGGGCGCCTATCCTCTGTCGAGAAGATATCTGCCCCACCGCAATGTGTTTACGCTGCTGATCGTATTTACGATGTTCTTCGGCGGCGGGCTGATTCCAACCTACTTTCTGATCAAAAATCTCGGGCTGCTCGATACCCGGGCGGTATACATTTTACCGGGGCTGGTCAGCACCTTCTCCATGCTCATTCTGCGCAATTTCTTCCAGGCGATTCCGGATGAGCTTGAGGATTCGGCCAAAATTGACGGAGCGAACGACTTGCGGATTCTTTTCCAGATTGTATTACCGCTGTCCCTGCCGGTTCTGGCTACGCTGTCTCTATGGTCGGCAGTTGGACACTGGAACGCCTGGTTTGACGCGGTGCTCTATATCCAGGACCCTGACAAGCAGGTTCTAACCACCTTTTTGCGGAGAGTTGTGATCACAGGCGAGGACCTGTCCATGTACGCCTCCAATACAACAAACACGGCTTTGGGATATCAGGAGCCGATTAAGGCGGCGACCCTGATGTTCACGGCTCTGCCGATTATCATTGTCTATCCGTTCCTGCAGAAATATTTCGTCAAGGGTACAATGGTAGGCTCGCTCAAAGGTTAACAGGATTTACTCAATCTGCTGTAGAGGCTGGATTGTTTAAATAACAAGCATCAGAGAACAAAAGGGAGGATATTAGAAAAATGAAAACAAAACCATGGTTGACCGGTATGGCAGCATTGCTGCTGTCCACCTCGTTGCTTGCCAGCGGGTGCAGCAATAACGGAAATAATAGTACTTCTTCATCCAATACTCCAGCAGATCCGGGAACGGAAGCGCCAATTGAAATCACTTGGGCGAACAACTGGAACGCACCGGAAGCTGACAATAATTATGTGCAGAAATTCATTGAGCAGAAATTCAACGTCAAGATTAAAAATGTGAAATTTGAAACGGCAACCTGGAAAGAACAGCTTGGGGTCATGCTTGCCTCCGGCAACATACCGGATGTTCTGGCTGTCGATGGAAGTGTCGGGGACATGGTGCAATGGGCGGATCAGGGCGTAATCGCCAGCATTCCGGTGGAGGATATTAAGACTTATATGCCCAAATATGTGGCAGACGTGGAGAGTGTTGATCCCAAGGCATGGGATGCCGGGAGCTATAACGGCAAGAACTGGGGAGTTCCAAAGGTATGGTCCAACGGCAGCACAGGCTTCATGCCGGGGTATAACGGACAATGGCTGAAAGCGATTGGTTATAGCGAGGCTCCCAAAGATCTGACGGAGCTGGAGGATGTATTGACCAAGTTCACGAATGGCGATCCGGACGGCAACGGCAAGAAGGATACCTTCGGGATGTCCGGACGCGGTAAAGATGCGCAAATGCAGATGTTTAATCCCATCTTTGCCGCTTACGGTGTGAACCCGTTCCAGTTCAAGCTGGGTTCGGACGGTAAAGTGGAATACGGTGCGATCACCGAAGGTGCCAGACAAGGTCTGGCATTGCTCAACAAATGGTTCGAAGCGGGAATTATTGATCCCGAATTCGTTACGGATGGCAATGGTGAAATTCAGACTAAATTTATCAGCCTGAGAACCGGCATGTTCGATACCGGGATGTGGCATCATCTGTACAAGGATGGATATTTCGGGCAGGTAGCGGCGGATAAAGGAATTGAGCTGGTGCCGGGGACTCCGCTTACAGGGCCTGACGGCAAGAAGTATGCGTTCTCCAATGGCGCCTTGCAGCCTCCGATCTTCTTCGGCGTTCAGCTTGAGAAGGATGATAAGAAAAGACAGAGGATTCTGGAGATTCTGGAATATGCCGCAACGGATGCAGAAGGCTATCTGACCACCACTTTCGGCAAGGAAGGGGTAACGTATAATCTGGAGGGCGATTTGGCCGTTGCTATTGAGAATCCTGCGGAGACCTTGGCCGCATTAGGTGTAGGCTTCTATAATCCGCTTGGCGGCAAGGTAGAAGCGATGACCAAATATCATTTCTCTGCTGACAAAATTGCCTTCCGTGACAAGTACACCAAAATTGACGGACTCACTGTGTTGACAGACCTGATGCAATCGACCGTCATGACTACAAAGGCGCAATATGAGACGATTCTGACTACACTTCAGACCCAATTCTATATTAAAGCTATCACCGGGGAAGCAGACACGGATAAGGCATTTGATGATTTCAAGGCCCAGTGGCTGAAGTCAGGCGGACAAGCGGAGCTGGATGAAGCCCAGAAGATTTACGAAGAGCGCAGCAAGTAACACTATTACATGCACGAAATCGTAAACCGGCTGTGCAGACATGGAGACATGTCTGAGCATGGCCGGTTTCATCATTTACTGACAGGAGTGGGAATATTGCTATCTGACAATTGGATTCATGTCTATCCGGCACCGGAGGGTGCCGTGCACAACCCGGATTTCTCTGTCCGCGTCCGGACGCCGGGTGAGGAGTGGAGGCCGCTCTTCAGCTACAACGTCAAAGTGGATATGCACAATGTACGGAACGCATCAATGGTCATGTTCGATTGCTCCGGAACGGTTGACATTGAAGTCGAGTATCATCCTGAGACGGTCCGCGAGGCTGTGATCCGGCCGCTATCAGCCGGTTTAGTGGGGGAAATAAGCGGCCGCAGCCTGTCGTTCACCATTGACGGGCCCAAGCTGCTGTCGGTTGAAGTCAATGGCGAACGGTTTCATAATCTTCATATTTTTGCGAATCCGCGGGAAGAGCAGCTGCCGGACATGGAAGGCGGTGAGCTGCTGATGCTGGAGCCGGGACTGCATAACACAGAGGAGCTTCAGCAACAGCTGGAGCATACTACGGATGCTTGCGCCCAGCGAATCGTTGTCTTCAGACCGGGTGTTCACCGGCTGGATGAACCGCTGCTGCACCTCCCATCCTGCAGCACGGTGTATATTCCGGGAGGTGCTGTCGTTTATGGAGGTTTTGTGTGTGACGGGGTTCATGACGTCACGGTTAAAGGCAGGGGCACCCTGTACATGTCGGATTACGAGAAGAACACCTTTTACCGGGGCTTCGAAATCAAGTATTCAAGTCATATCCACATCGAAGGAATAACCGTAATTGATCCTCCGCACTACACCGTACTTCTCGGCCAGTCGGAGCATATCCTGATCCGCAACCTGAAATCATTCAGTACGCGCGGCTGGTGTGACGGCATTGATATGATGGCCTGCAAACAGGTCACGATTGAAGGAGGGTTCCTCCGCACATCTGATGACTGTATTGCGGTGTATGCTTCGCGCGGTGAATTCCGGGGCGATACACGGGATGTCTCGGTCAGCGGCTCCATCCTGTGGGCGGATGTCGCCCACCCTGTCAATATCGGCACACATGGCGATTATGACGGGGAAGGCGATGTGATTGAGAATATCCGGTTCACGGAGCTTGATATTCTGGAGCATCATGAGCCCCAGCCCGATTACTGGGGCTGTCTGGCGATAAACGCAGGCGATAACAATACCGTCCGCAATGTAGCGTACGAGGATATCCGGATTGAATCGTTTGAGCTTGGTGAATTGTTCAATCTGCGGGTATTGCAGAACGAGAAATATAACCCGGCTCCGGGCAAGCGGATCGAGCAGATCACGTTCAGGAACATTCACTTTAACGGTACCTGCATGAATCCTTCGCATATTGAGGGGTATGATGATACACGGGTTGTCCGGGACGTTACTTTCGAGAATGTAACGGTGAACGGCAGCGCCTTTCAATTGGAGGAGCCGTATGTCATCATCGGGAAGCATGCTCATGGAATAAAGGTGTTGTGAGGGTTGGGACAGATCTTATTTTTTGAGAAGGATCAACGTCAGCACTTGGATGGACGCTCCGTGAACGGACCGTTGTTCCAATCGCTGTGCTCTCCAGATTTTTTTCATTCCCCTTAACGGTGAAAATCCGGAGACCAAGGCGACCGCTGCCGCTTTTACACAATCAGTCCGTCCTCTCCGCTGTTTAAGCGGGGAAAGTGTTTCAGGACCAAAGAACAACCGGGGCTTTCGATTGCCCGCAATCTGCTGAAGCGAGCAGTCATAGACCAAAACGTAGAGCAGCGCTCCCCCAATAACAGGGGAAGCGCTGCTATGCGTTTTTGGTCAATCTGTGGCTTAATTCAATAAAAGAGCGTCCATCCAAGTGCTAACGGATATCCTTCTCAAACAGGCTTAAGGAGTGACCTCGGTAAAGGTAGCATCTGCGATAAATGCAGAACCGGACTCGGCCTGAGCAAATAACAGATAATTGCTGTGACGCAAATATTTGGTCTGGTCTGTCCACATCTGATAAGAGGATTTCTGCGGGTCGGCTAAACCGGCTACACGGCGGAAGGTCGCCTCGTTGTTAAAGGCTGCTGTGCTGTCATTCTGGTCCAGCCATACTTCGCCATTCGTCCGAACCCGCAGGAACCGTCCCGGGTAGTTGACGGACTCGAACGATACACCGCCAACACCGGCCAGGCCGGTAACCATCTTGAATTGTGAATCCTGGGCAGGGGAGACGCCGGTATCTATCCGGGCGCGGTAGCTGCTGTGCCGGAGGAAGCGGTCCGGATAGTTATAAGACTGCAGGCGGATATTCACGGAGACCGGTTCGAGTCTCCATTGCTGGTGGCTGCCGAGCGTGTACCTCCATTGATCAATCAGGGCAGCTTCACTAGTCGAGGCGTTAACCACATCGGCCGGCTTATTCGAATGCACAGGGGTAATCCGGTAGTATCCGCTGCCCGTAGGGATGAAAGCGAACTTCTGATGGTCTCCGCCGTTGCCGGAGTATACTTGGAATTTGGCTCCAGGGTCCAGAGAGCCGCTTGCGACCTCGAGGAATAGCCCGCTCTGTGCATTCTTAATGCTGTACTGGCCGCCGCCAAGATGGGTTACGGTCCATTGCTGGCTGACTGCCCCGGTATAGGATGATTTCCGTACCGGGGAGTTGTTCGCCGTACCGGCGGCTTCCATAGCCTTGCCGTCCAAACGGACGGAGAAGCGGTAAGTACCATCCGAAATATTGCCTCCTGGAAGAGAGGCCGATTCCCCGGAGCCAGCCGGGCGGGTATAGAGCAAAGTGCCGAATCCAAGCTGGTCAAAGGTGGAGGGGTACTGCGTATTGGCGCCTCCTTCCGGTCTTGCCAGTGCGGCACGGGCGGCAATATTGGGGACCGCCATTCCCTTCCGGTTAGCATAATGGTTGTAGATCATTTCCCAGATGGGGCGGACCTCATTGCGGCTGGCATTGGAGACAACGGTCTGGGACTGGACTGCACCGTTCGTGCCGGTACCCCACTCGTAGGCGGCAAACGGCACATCTGCCCCGTTATTGTATTTGGCCACATATTCGGCGGCCCGCAGGAAGCGGTTGTTCGCCCAGCCGTACAGGTCGTCGCCCTGATGCCAGGCCATTTCGTTAATCACAGCCATCAGACCGACGCCGAGCTGGGTATGCGCCTGGTCACGCCCGGATTCCTGCCACTGGGCCAGCCCGTTCGGATGAAGGTAAGGAATCGCGTTGTAAATCGAGCCATTGCCGGCCCCATGCTTGTAATATTCAACTCCAATATTGTAGATATCCGCACGGTCGCAAAAGATCCCGATAGCCACAGCCGAAGCCATATTAGCCAGATCCCAGTTGGCCCAGTAATTCTGGATGTAGGCGTCATTGTGGTTCTGGCCGTATTCATTGCCGATCAGGAACCGTTCATTCAGCGGTTTATAGAAGACATTGATCAGCATATCCTGCATCTGCGTTAGATTAAAGCCGGGATAATCCCGCATGAGTTCGGCTGCATTGGCCAGTTCATAGCCATACAGGCCGGAAGCCAGATAACGGTCCGCATTGCCTGAGACGGCCGTAAGGGTGGACGACCAGGCGTTCAGAATATCGCGCGCGGTGTCTCCATTGGCCGTGCTTCCGCTGATCTTCCAGCGCAGGGCATTCTGGTAAGCGCGGGCTGTATCCCTATAGAGCAGAGCCACATTATCTCCCGTGCCGCCGCGGATAATCGTGGCGGTTGCCTGTGGAGTCCAGCCGGCTTGCGACAGCGGGCTGTTCACGAGCTGGTTCCACCCATCCAGAACAGGCTGGGTTCCGGCATTCACCATCTGTCTCATGCGGTCGAAATCCGCCTGCGAATGGAGCAGGCCCGGATGTGCAAAGCCGCCTGCCGGAGCCGCCTCCGCTTGCTGGTCCGGTACGAGTCCGGTTAAACCTGCTGCAAGGGTGAGGATAAACAGGATCATCACAAACTTTTTCATATTATCAGCTCTCCTTCTTATTATGGAATCGCTTCCATCCCGTACTATAGCCGAATCCCGTCCGGGAATAAATTCCAATTATATTAGAAAGAGTGCATTTCTTAATGCTTTTTATAATCAGGATCTTTCCTGCGGGGGGATTAGAGCTTTCGTTAAAGTTTGAATGAAAACATAAGAAAACAAAAGAATTTACAATAGATAGCAAGTTGAGAATTTGCTATGATGAGCCGTGTTTCCGCGAGGAAATGGATTGTAGGACACAAAGTTATTCATTTACAAGGAGGTTGGATATGAGCATCCGGAAATCCCTGTTATCGAAAGCGCTTGTCATTATGATCTCAAGCATCCTGTTAGCTGTAACCCTGATTGGAGATATTGCCCTGCCTATGGCTAAGGCGGAGGCCAGTATTCCTGAACCCACGGATCTGGTTATTATTCATGAGACGGTCAGAGGCGGGTTTACCCATCCCGGGGTGGGAGTGACCAAGTCTGTTCTGGAAAATATGCGCGAGCAGGTGATCGCGGGGCAGGAGCCCTGGGCTTCGTATTACGCGGCCATGACGAAGTCGTCGTATGCTTCCAGAACCGTTACATCAAACCTGGCCAGCGCGGCAGATCCGTCCAAGCCAAAAAGCGTCGCCGTGAACAGCAAGGGAGCATTCGTTACAGACGGGTTAAGTGCGTATACGCAAGCTCTCATGTATTACATTACCGGAGATGAAGTTTACCGGGCCAATGCGATGGCTATTATCCGCATCTGGGAGCAGATGGACCCGGCCCAGTATACGTATTTTACTAACTCTCATATCCATATGGGCATTCCGCTGAACCGGATGGTGACCGCGGCGGAGATTCTCCGGTACACCGTTGCCCGGAACGGGGCGCTTAGCTGGACGGAAGCGGATACCGCCAAATTCACGTCCAATCTGATTGTGCCGATGACGGAGACCTTTCTGCACGGCAATAACTATTTCATGAACCAGCATTTGTATCCGCTGCTCGGGGCGATGTCCGGTTATATCTTCACAGACAATATGGACCGGTATAAGGAAGGCGTTGAATGGTTTACGGTTAATAAGACTGCCGTGGATCAGGGCCAGAACGGTGCGATCCGGCAGCTGTTCCGGCTGGTGACGGAAGACGCCGTAACCGGTGAACAGCTGGAGACGCCGAGAGTTCAGCATGTGGAGATGGGCCGGGACCAGGCTCACGGCGCTGGAGATCTTACCAATGTGGAGATTCTGGGACGGTTACTGGATGCCCAGGGCACGAAGGTTGATCCGGCGGATGGAACGCTGTCCACTGCGGATAATGCTGTAACCGCTTACGCCTTCTTGGGCAACCGGATTCTGAAGGCGGCGGATTACTTCGCCCAATATATGCTGGGTTATGACACACCCTGGACTCCCGTTGTGGCCCGCTACGACGCGGAAGGAAATCCGGTGATTTATAAAGTGCTGTCCGGTGCATACCGGGGGCGGATCGGCGGCAATGTATACGGCCAGTATTATTACTATAAATACAGCATGGGGCTGGATATAGAGAAGGAAGCTCCATACTATGCCGAAATGTTCAATAAGCGGACGCCGTATTACTGGGAATCACCCGATGGCGGGGCGGACTACTGGCTGTTCATCCCGAAGGAAGCGGCTTCCGAAGGGGCATCCACCTTGCCCGAAGTCTCGCCCAGCGCAGATTGGACAGAAATCGAGCAGCGGGCTACCAGCTTGGATTCCAATGCGGTGACCCGGCAAGAAGGAGACATTTCCTACGTGCAGGTTAAGGCTACCGAAGCAGGCAGCCGGGTTTCTGTGGTCGCTTCAAGCACAAGCCTGAAGACAGTTGCTCTCCGCATCCGGACCAATGGAACAGCGAGGCTGGAAGTTAATGGATGGACGGAATCAGAGCTCGTACTGCCGGATACGAAGGGCCAGTGGAAATATATAACGCTGACCATGGATCAATATCATGGATTGGGCGATTTGATCTATTTCAAGGTTACGGGTCCCGGAACACTGGTCGACATCGATCATCTGCTGCTGGCGCCGGCAGCCGGATTGACCCCGCCGGTCTTCACTTCCGGACCGGCAGATGTGAATGCATATGCCTATACGGGCTCTGAAGCTGCACTCCAGGTTGATCTGTCTGCCAAAGATGCAGCGGCAGGCGATACTGTGACCTATCAGCTGGGTCCTAAACCTGAAGGGGCTGTATTCAATGAGAGCACGGGTGAGTTCTCCTGGATGCCGGAGCAGCCGGGGGTATATTCCCTGATCTTAAGCGCGGACGATGGAGCTGCCGTAACAGCCAAAGCTGTAACCGTTACAGTAGGCAGGAACCGGCAGGAGGCGGCAACGGCTGCTGCCGGCAGGTACAATCCGGAAACCAGCTACATCTCCACGACACTGGCGGAATATATGGCCATGATTGACGATGTGACGAATGCGCTGCGAAGCGCATCCGATGAAGAGATGTACCGGAAGCTGGCCGGGCTGAATCTCGCCGCCCAAGGTCTGAAGGAATTGACACCCCTGATGAAAGACGGAAGCATGCGTTATTTTGATACGGTAGCTTCTTCCACTTTCGGTACAGAGATTGGTAATCTGATCGATAACGCGCCGGACAGCTTTGCCGGTTATTATCTGGCCGACAGTCTCAGCTATATTCTGGATTTCGGGGTGAACTTCAAGGTATCCGCCACGGCCTTCGCGCTTCAGGTCAGAACCGGATTCCCTGAGCGGATTGGCGGGGCTGCAGTATATGGCTCGAATGACAAGGAGTCCTGGACCCGGCTCACTCCGGGAGTAACTACGGTATCGGATGCAATGCAGACTCTGGAGGTCGGTGAAGCGCAGCAGGAAGGCCAGTTCCGTTTCCTGAAGCTTCAGATGATCGAGCCGTCAAGCACGATGTTCGAATTGTCCGAGCTTCGCATCTATGGCCTGCGGCATGAGACCCATAACAAGCTGAAGTCTGTAACGCTCAGCTCCCCGCAGAGTACTCAGAACAGGGTAGAAACCGGCAGCAGGGTGGACCTGTCCTTCCAATCTGCTGAACCTATTGAGGGTGTAGAGGTTACCCTACAGGGCCGGCAAGCCTCCGTTCACACCACAGACCGGATCAATTGGACAGCTTCTGTAATCATGGACAGCGCTATGCCGGCGGGCAAGATCAAATTCTCTATTAACTATACAACCGCAGGCGGATTGCCGGCCGCGCCTGCCCTGTTCACTACAGATCATTCAGTGCTCTACTATGTAAACAAGTCCAAATATGTGGATGTCACGAAGCTGGTCCGTGTGACGGCTTCAAGTGCCCAATACGGCAGTAATGGTCTGCCCGCAGACAAGGTCGGCTATCTGCTGTTTGACGGCAACACTGCAACCTATGGAGACTTGGCCAGCGGCAACGGGGCTTATTATACGCTGGACTTCGGGCCAGATGCGTCAATCAGGCTCAGCGGCGTCATTCTGCTGCCGAGAACAGGTTATGCCAGCCGGATGAACGGCCTGATCATTCAAGGCTCCAATGATGAGCTGAATTGGAGTAATCTCATCCCGGCTGTGTCTGGGGCGGCTGACCAATCCTGGACCTATATTAATGAAGAACAATTGAAGGACAGCAATCCTTACCGGTATTTAAGAATAGTGAACCCTGCTTCATGGAGCGGCAATGTAGCTGAAGTAGAAATATACGGCGAATATAGTATTCCTGCCGCAGTCCTTGAGTCGAAGGTGAAGGGGCCTGAAGGATACACCCGGCTAAGCTACTACCAGTATAAGCACGAGGCGGACCGGATTGTGGAAGCTGCCGGAGATCAAGGCGCAGATATGCTGGCCTTGCTTAATGAGCTGTTCCAGGCGGAGCGGCTGCTGGTTACGGTCACGGAGCTGCCAGCGGAGAGAATAGCCGTTACCGAACCGATGGTGAAGGCGTCCCATATCTCGTGGGACGGGAAATTATCCGAAGCTGCTAACGGCTGGAAGGCCTTCGACGGCGACAAGGCTACGTATACCGATACCAAGGTTAATCCGGGCTGGGTTGTTGCCGATCTGGGAGCGGGCAACGACAAGGCGTTGTCCAGCTTCAAATTCTATCCGAGAAGCACCCAGGCCCATCTCGGAAGGGTCAATGGAGCGATTCTTCAGGGCTCTGCAGATGGAGAGCACTACACGGATCTATACACCATAAGCGGTATCACCACCGCTGAATGGCATACGGCTGCCATAAGTGAAGATACAGCTTACCGCTATCTGCGTTATTATTCCCCAAGCGGGAACGCCAACGTGGCGGAGCTGGAATTCTATCAGAAGACAGCTGACCGGACACTGCTGGAGTATCTGAGAGAGCAGGCCGAAGGTGTGCAGCGTGACCTCTATACGGAAGAGAGTCTTGTAACTCTGGATACGGCAAAAGCTGCCGCGCTGGACCTGGCTGCGGATGCGGCCCAATCCGCTATCGACGCGGCAGCCACCGGCTTGCTTACAGCTATGGAGCAATTGGTGGTCCAACCGGTCATTGTCAGTCTGAATAAGGTGGAAGTAACAACAGCAGTAGGAACAGCTCCGGAGCTGCCGTCAGTAGTAGAGGCAGTGTATAGCGATAAGACGGTCAGATCTCTGTCTGTACTATGGCAGGATATCGACCCGGTTCAATATAGCTCCGTGGGAAGCTTCACGGTAACCGGCGCGGTCTACGGCACGGATGTGCCGGCAGTCGCCAATGTGGCTGTAATGGATGAAGATTGGCCAACGCCGCCGGTACTTCCGGCAGCACCGACCGGATTAACGGCTTCCTCCATTACTGCGAACTCCCTGAAGCTGGGCTGGAATGCCCCGTCTGATAATGTGCGGTTGGCCGGATATGAGGTCCTGCTGAACGGAGAAGTACATGGTACGGTAACAGGGGATACCTATGAGTATGGCTTCACCCGGTTATTGCCGGATACGTCCTATACGTTCCGGGTGACCGCCTTCGATGATTCGGGTAACAAGGCGTCAAGTGCCGACTACACGGTGAAGACCCTGAAGGAGGAGGAGCAAACACCGCCAACGCCGTCACCGCCGCCACCGGCTTCACCGGTTGACGGCGGGAATACAGGAGGGACCGCCATTCCGGCCCCGGTCCAGACATTAATAAGCGTACATGGAAGCCGTATCCAGGTTGTTCCTGCCATACATCAGGAAGCAGCGCTAATCACACTGAGTGAAGCAAGCCTGGAGGAAGCCCTCAAGCAGGCGATCCAGAATAAGGAGGACACCCTGCATATTCAAGTGCAGCCAAGCGGAGAGCTGTCCTCCATTACGCTGGAGCTTCCGGCCAGTGCCTGGCTCAAGTCACAGAAGGAAGGAATCAGGTTTCTGTCGGTTGAGTCCGGATTAGCGTCATTGTTAATTCCTCTGGATGCGGCCGGTAACCTGATGGAAACAAATAAGCTGGCCGTGTCGGTCGGACAGGCGGACCGGTCCGGATGGCAGGCATCACTGTCCGGCCTGCTCAAGAACAAGCCTGTCTATGAATTGGGACTCTCCGTTAACGGACAGAGCGTGAACGTCTTCGCCAACGGCAGCGTGGTGAAGGTAATGATCCCCTATTCGCCGCAAGCGGATGAATCCGTATATGGATTGGTCGCTGCTTCCCTGAGTAATGACGGAGGTCTGGAGGTAATCAGGAATTCCACATATGACAGAACAGCCGGAAGACTTATCTTCGGCGCCAGGCACTTCAGCAAGTATGCGGTGCTCTCGGTTCCATCCTCTTATAAAGACATGGATGCTTATTCATGGGCGAAGGATGGCGTTACTGCCTTGTCGGCCCGCGAAATTGTGCAGGGGACCGGGAATAATAGTTATGCTCCTGGGCGCGCGGTATCCCGCGCCGAGTTCCTGAAGATGATGATGGAAGCCTTTGAATTAGTGCAGGCAGGTCAAAGCTCCTCCTTCCAGGATGTGAGATCAGGCCAGTGGTATACGGATGCGGTTGCATCAGCGGAGGCTTTGGGAATTGTTACGGGATACGGGGACGGTACCTTCGGTGCGGGCCGCAGCATTACCCGGGAAGAAATGGCGGTCATCACCGTCCGCGTTTTGAAAGCGGCGGGAGAAGAACTGCCGAAGCATCATGAAGCCGTCAACTTCAGCGACACACCGCTAATCTCCGCGTTTGCCGTAGAGGCGGTGAATCTCATCTCTGAAGCGGGCTTCATCGAAGGCCGGAGCTCAGGTGATTTTGCTCCCAAGTCACAGGCCACGCGGGCGGAAGCTGCGGTGCTTGTGGCAAGAGTGCTGGGATTGATTTAGGCTGCTCCAGATGAGGAACAAATTCCCATTCATCTGCGTCTAACCTTATAGGACTAGCAAAACGCACTGGAGGGGAATAGATATGAGAGCAGCACCAATGAAATGGTTGATCAGGAAGACTGCACTTATTGCATTATGTATATTGCTGCTATTGATGGATGGAAGGGTAATAATGGCGGAACCGTCTGCAGGACCCAAGACGACGGTGCATTTCACAGCGGAAATGCAGCAGCTGCTTGACAAGGCAGAGCGTGTTCTGCTGGTTGAACAGCCGTTTCCGGACGAAGCAGCCGTAGGTTTCTTCAAGAACGGGCGCAGTCTGCCCAAGGGATATTTGGAGAGGACCGCAGACCGGATTCTGGAGCAGCGGGGCAAGTTCGCCAAGGCGTCCGATCTGATTCAGACTGCGCTGGCTTATAGTGCTGCGGGCGGGAATATCAACAACACCGCCGGCATTGATTTGTATCCGCTGCTCATGAACCATGCCGGTCTTGATTCAGAAGGGGCAGCCGTTGTAGCTGCTGCTTATATTACTACGAATAACTCCACCTTCAATACTTATGAGCGGACGAACCGTTATCCCGATATGATCCTCTATCAGCTGCTCGGCATGCAGCTGGCGGACGGCAGCTGGTCCATGGCCGGCCGGAGTAATGGAGATCCGGTATCAACAGCCCGGGTGCTCACGGCGCTGGCTTCGGTAGCGGGAACGGAACTAACAGAGGAGCCTGTAGAGAAGGCTGTGCAGTGGCTGAGGGACAAGCAGCAGCCGGACGGCGGGGTGGACGGCAAGACTGAGACCACGGCGAAAGTGATTATTGCTCTATCCTCTCTGGGAATGGATGCGGCAGACTTTGCGCAAGCAGGCGGGCCATCGCTGCTGGACCATTTGCTGTCTGCGCAGCTCCCGGGCGGCGGCTTTGCGCAAATGGCGGGCGGCTCAAGTGACCTTTCAGCCACGGTGAACAGCTATCTTGCCCTGACCTCATACAAGCTTTTGGCGGAACAGGCAGGACTTCTGTACAGCGGACTGCATCATACCGGACCTGAGCGGGCAGTGATCCAGATTGAAGGCCCCGGCGGTACGCTTGCCGGCGGACGGATAACGGGCGGTGATGCGGTGAAGACGGCCGCCGCTTTTTTACAGTCGAAGGGTCTTGCTTATAAGCTGAATGCAGATGCCGCCAAGCCGGCCTTCACAGCTATTGAAGGAATTCAGAACGGACGGTACAACGGACGCGGAGAATGGAAAATTGCCGTTTACAGCGGGGGAAGCGCCTGGCTGTTTCCTGAGAACATTTCATCCAGGCTTACCGTTGGAGACGGCGATCAATTGCTGGTGTACTATGCCGATGACACGGAGCTATTAGACCGGATAACGGTGGAATGGAAGGACCAGTATGGCCAGCAGAGCGGAAGTTATGCTACTGCCAATACACCGTTTTCGCTGCGGATCACCAGATCGAACAGCCAGCTAGGCGGCCTTCCGGCCTTTGGGGTGACGGTAACTCTTCAGGGGACCAGCGTAGTCGCCGACAGCGCCGGAAAGGTATCCTTTGCCGGAATGAAGCCAGGCGTTTATCCTGTGCAGATTACCAAATACCGTAAAGATGGCGCTCCCGCGTTAGCCAAGCGTACGTTTGCACTGCATATTGCTTCCCCTGAGCTGGCCAGATTTATTGATGCCGGTAAAGTTGCCGCCTGGGCAAGGGGGGATATCGCTATGGCGCTGAGCAGCGGGTATATTCAGGGCGTGAGTGCCGGCGGCAATGTGCTTGCACCGAAGCAAAAGCTGACCCGGGCCGAATTTCTGACCCTGCTGCTGCGGCTGCTGCATGAATTCCCTGACGGGAAGACGGTCACCGGATTTACGGATGTACCAGCAGGCAAATGGTACAGCGGTACCGTCACTAAGGCCGTTGAACTCGGCATCGTTAGCCCCGCATCAGGCAAGTTTGAGCCGGACCGCGGCATTACGCGGGAAGAAGCGGCGGTCATGGTTGTCCAAGCTGCACAGCTGACCACGTACGGTAGTCCTGATCGTATAGGCTTAGCTGATGTTACAGGCCTGACTCCGGCCAGCCGCCAGGCAATTCAAGCCGTCAATGAATACGGAGTAATGACCGGCAGCGGCGGCCGCTTCGAGCCGAAGCAGGTTCTGGTGCGTGAGCAGGCAGCGGCGATCCTGGTTAGGCTGCAGAAGGTCAGTCCGGGAGGGAACATGTCTGGACTGTAAGGACCAGACATCAAGGCTGCCCCGTTCACGAATCCGTTTCGGGCAAGCGTGATTGGTTGTGAAACAAGATACAGAACAACAACAGGACCGGCCGCTGGGGCCGGTCCTGTTGTTGTTCCTGCCATGTTATTTGTCCATGGGGGCAACGCGTTTTTTTCGGCACACGGCGACCACGTACAAAGGATTCATATCTTTTACTTCTCCCAGAGCCACTAGCTCGTAGCCGCTAATGACAGGATTGGTATAAGGCGTGCTTGCTGCGCCCAAATTTCTAGACTTTCTGATAATCTGGGTGTGGAAGGCAACATAGTCCGTAGTGAAGGTTTGCCCGTATAGCTCCAGGATATCATATTCCTTCAGGAGTTCTCCCGCAAGCTCGACAATCGTATATTCATATTTGTGGTAATGATTTCTTGGCTGCTCCACAAAATAAGCGGAAGGGTTCGCAATGCTGCGGTTAGGTGTGGAGACAATAAAGATCCCGTCATCTTTTAAAAGCCTGGAGGATTCTTTAATCCATACACTGCCGTCATCTATATGCTCAATGGTCTCAAAGGAAACAACAACATCAAAGCTTTTGTCCTCCAGTTCAAGCTTGTTTACATTGCCGTAGGCATAATCAATCTGATCATGACCATAAGTTTTGCGCGCATTTGACAAGCTGGCTTCATCGATATCTACGCCAAGTACATGGCTGGCCCTGGACGCCTGCAGCATTTTGGAGCCATACCCCGCTCCGCAGGCGGCGTCCAGCACCCGTTTATCCTTGACGTATTTTTGGGCTAACCTGTATCTGTTCAGATGCTCTTCCAGCACATCTCCGTAATTCTTTTTGACCACATCGTTAATGACGACACGTTCCCCCGTAAAAAGAACATCATTTTGTTCGGTGTCCAGGATTTCCAACACTTCATTTTTTTCCTGAACGGGTGAGGCGGGCAATACTCCCTTTTGGAACACCCGTGTAACTGTTTGATTAATTTATATGGCAATCGCTCATAAATATGATGAGTAACAGAAGAATATCGGATTTGCCGGACATTCTGGACATTCCGGACCTAAGTTGTGGAGGTGAAAGGAGGGACCAGACATCAAGGCAGCTGCTAAAGGTGCTGTTGATATCAAGTCCGGGGAAACAGGCAAGTGAGGGTGCGGATAGCGGCATTGTTCCCTGGAATGGGATTAGGAGGAAACAGATTTTCTCCTGAAAATATAAACAGCATTATCAGGCGAAGGAGGTAACAGGAGGGAGGACAATCGCTCGCTGAGCTCCATTGTGAACTTATCAGCGCTGTAATAAGCGTCAAAATCTCCAGTCACCGCAGGGTCTTTTGTGCCAAGAACGATATATAAGTCAACCGAGCCGGTTTTAAATACATGTTTTTCATACGGGTTTTTAGGTACCGGCCAAGAGCAGAGTACTACTTCAGGACTGTATTGATGAAGGGCAGCTTTGGCATCTGCCTGTTCCACGAAGCCGGGGTAGTCGATATAGTGCTTCCAGCTATAGTCGTCTGTTGCTGTGCAGTTGATGTTTTTTTCGTTTAAAAACTTGGTTAACGTACCGTCGCCTGCAGCTATTTCAAGACATTTTTTATCGCCTATCAAGCTTGAGAGTTCGCTAATTAAAGGTTTTGAGTAGAAACAATAAATGCCTTTTTTATTGACGAGGGGCATTAATATCTTTTTATTCAGGAGAATCCGCCAACACAGCCTGAATAGGCCCAGAGAAACCGGCTTTCGTTCAAGCCCCTTTTTGAATAAAAGCTTTTGTAAGATCATGCCGTCCCAGAGGTTGAACTTTACATTTCCGGCAGGCGTTTTTGAAGAAGCCTTTATATTTAGCTGCTCCAGCAGATGGATGGCAAATCGGGCCTTAATCACATTGGGCAGAAAGGCATTAACTGTTTTTTCATTAAAGCCGCTTTTGGAAATTTTATGATTGGCCATCTTTGCACTTGCCGTATATTTATCAAGAATGGCAGGAATTAGATTAGAATTCCGGGTGCTTTTCAGTATACTTAGTTCTTGCAGTACCTCTGCCTGATACTCCGGATACTGTTGTAATAATGTTTCTACGCTAATTTCATTGGCTAAAATTTTACGGGCGGTATCATTCGTGAAAGTTCTCATTCTATTCTCCATTACAAGTGAATTTCATATTGTTCTTCCTATTCGTATAATGTATCATGCCATTCCGGGGAATGGAATTGATAAGTGATGCAAAACCATGAGAGAAAAGAACTATATTAACTTCTGACAAAAGTGTAAACTTAACAGGCTAACCGACTTATACTTGGGTCAATTGAGGATGGAGGACATTCGTGAAGAAGTTTCGTTTTACGATTAAACAGAAAATTCTGTCTTTAACGATTCTGATTATTGCCTGCCTGCTGGCATTTGTAATCGTCATCCACTGGAGAATAAATTCCCTGCAGCAAGAAACTAACTTCATTACACATCAGGATCGGCAAATTACCAGCCTGACTAATCAAATCGAGAAAAATATACTGGATATGGAAACAGACCAGCGTGGATATGTCATTACAGGTGATGATAAATATTTGGAGCCCTTCCGCCAGGGGCTGGCTGAGTGGGAAACTAATTTTGATGAATTATCTATATTAAATGCTATGGATTCTGTACAGCAAAGCCGGCTTCAGAGCATCAAGAACAATATAGAGCAGTGGATTGAGCTATCTGCCCAGCATGTCATTCAATTGAAGAAAGCGGGAGAGGACGGTCAAGTCGGACAATTCTTCAAGACAGATTCCAGCATCGATCAAATGGATCATATCCGTAATCAGATCAGTGCGTTCCGTGACAACAGGAATGAGAATACCAATCGGTTAATAACAAACCAGGCAGACCGGAATACAGTGCTGTTGGAATTGCTGTATATCGTCTGGTTCCTGATCGCAGCAGCAGCAGTTTCTGCATCTGTGTTCATCGCCCGTTCCATCTCGCGTACGGCTTCCCAAATCACAGGCACGCTTACTGATCTGGTGAAAGTTGAGAATTTGAGCACACGGATTTCAATTACCAGCAATGATGAAATCAGTGACCTGGGACAAGCCGTTAATCTGTTGCTGGATAATCAGCAAGAACGGCTGTGGCTGCAGCAGCAGGAGAAGGAGATGCTGTCAGAATATCAGGGCATTACGCAGACTGCATTACTGGGAGATGTTTATCTAAGTAAGCTTGCCAAAATTATGGATTATCCCTATGGAACCCTGTATGTCCGCACGCAGGATAACGGCCAGGATTTTTTAACAAGAGTATCGGTATTTGCGGGTACTGCTGTGGATAGCGATCACGAGCAAGTCAATTTCGGAGAAGGACTGATAGGGCAATGTGCGAAAGAGGGCAGGCTGATTCATGTAGATCACTTGCCGGAGTCCTACATCCATATCCGCTCAGGACTTGGTGCTGCTTCGCCGCAGTCACTGGTTCTAATCCCTGTCATCTTCCTGGGAGAAGTGCTTGCCGTTGTGGAGATAGCATCTTTCAAGCCTTTATCCAGTCTGCATATTCTCTTTCTGGAGTCGACCTCCGGGCATTTCGGTGCAGCTCTCAATGGTGCTCTGAGCAGTATGAAGATCGACGGATTGCTGAAAGAATCACAAAGCTTGAACGAGGAGCTCCAAGTATATACAGAAGAGCTTCAGACACAGTCTGAAGAACTTCATATCCAGACAGAAATTCTGCACGCCACCAACAAGAAGCTGGAAGAGAAGCAGGTCCTGGCTGAGCAAAAAACGCTGGAAGCGGAGCAAGCCCAGGAAGAGCTCACCCAGTATGCTAAGATTCTGCAGCAAAGCACACAATATAAATCTGAGTTTTTGGCAAATATGTCACATGAGCTTAGAACTCCGCTGAACGGGATCTTGCTGCTGTCTGAATTTCTAATGGAGAACCAGTCAGAGCGCCTTGGAGACGAGGAGGTTGAATTCTCGCATGCCATTCATTCTGCAGGACAGGATTTGCTGGCTCTGATTAATGATATTCTTGACCTGTCCAAAGTGGAAGCCGGGAAGATGAATATCGAGATTGAAGCGGTTAATATCACTGAAATTCCTGAAATGGTACTTCAAAGCTTCGGGCAGCTATCGCGGAAAAAAGAGCTTCCTTTCCATGTACACCTGGAGGAAGGGGTGCCGGAAATCATCTATACCGATGCTCAGCGATTACGGCAAATTCTGAGCAACTTGTTATCCAATGCGTTTAAGTTTACAATGCAAGGTTCGGTTACGTTCAGAATTGGTATAGCTTCCATAGATGAGCTTGAGCCATTGGAAGATGCACAAGACAGCTATTATATCCGGTTTAGTGTTACAGATACAGGGATAGGTATCTCTGAGAATAAACAAGCCTTGATCTTTGATGCTTTTCAGCAGGCGGATGGGCATACGGAGCGTGAATATGGAGGCACCGGACTGGGGCTGTCAATTACCAAACAACTGGTTTCATTACTTGGAGGCAAGATCAGTCTGGTTAGCGAAAAGGGGGCAGGCAGCACCTTTAACGTCTATCTGCCGCCTGCCAGGCATGCTGCTGTCTATGAAGAACAGCATCCACTGCCGGAAAAGCTGGCGGAAACCCCGGATGAACTGGTTGCCGCAGCCGGGACCGGATATTATAACGACTACTCCCTGTTGGCCGATAAAGAAGTTCTGATCGTAGATGATGATGAAAGGAATTTATTTGCGCTAACGAAAATTCTGGAGAAAAATGGATTGAACGTAACCAAGGCCACTAACGGCCAAGAGGCCGTGGAGTACCTGCAGACCGGAGCAGCTGTTGATATGATTCTGATGGATATCATCATGCCTGTGATGAATGGCTATGATACGATCAAATGGATTAGACAAATGCCGTTGAGACAGGAGACGCCGGTCATTGCATTGACTGCAAAGGCGATGCAGGAAGACAGAACCAGAATTCTGGAGGCGGGGGCGACTGAATATTTAAGCAAGCCCGTTAATATGGAGCAGTTACTGACCCTGATGAAAATGATTATATAAGAGTGAGCTATTCAGTAGGCTGCGAAGGTCATGGATACTGCGAGCAAGCTAATCCCGGCGAATACGTTTGCATTGCCAATCTGGTAGGCAATGCGCTTAAATTTACTGAGCAGGGTGAGGTATGCCTAATTGTGCAAACTGAGGCCGTTGCGGAAGACCGGATCACCTTCTCCATTGAAGTTAAGGATACCGGCATTGGAATGCCTGTAGAACAGAAAGCCAACCTGTTCCGCTCCTTCTCGCAAATTCATGAAAGACGCTCACCGGAAGCTATAGCGGAGCCGGACTGGGGCTCTCCATCTGTAAGCAGCTGGCTGAGCTAATGAACGGCAAAGTATGGCTTAAGGATACCAGCGAACAGGGCAGTACGTTTGCATTCGCGATTCCTTGCTTTGTGGCAGGTTCGTAACTTATTCAATTCCGTGTCAACGCTCCGGGCTCCATTGCCAAGCCATATGAAATGTTCCCATGAGTCAAGAAGGCATAATCTCGATTCAGGGATATGGTATTGTTCAATATCCTCTTGGCTGAACTGTTGCAAGACCTCAGGTACGGGAAGGATACTGAATGAAGGTACCATCTGCCGTAGCCAGCCCGCGAAGGAGTAATAATCGAATAGCCCTGCTCTAGCAGACCACTTTATTTAACCATACGTCTAATTCTCACATATTCCCGGGGGAGATAGGGTACGCTGATGGGGAGCGGATCAGTAAAGCTTCCGGTACGGAAACTAAATTCTTCAGTGGAGAAGCTGCTTATTTGTGATACTGCCGTATGAGAAATTAATAAGTTTTCCATTTTCCAGCCGAGTATCAACATGCCGGCGAACAGGAAAATGCTGCATATTATTTTACGTATTAACATGGGGAATGCATCCTTTTCACACAGGCTCTCCTGATGCTTCCCGGATTATTCACCGCAAATTGCCTTTACATTCTCCTTCGGTGACTATATAATTGCAATAATTGTATACGGAGTTAACCGGAGGAGCCTGCCAACAGCGGGCTCTTTTTGTGTTTTTATCTGGAATAAATTTACTGCTGCGGAGGTATTGGAATGGAAATGAACAATGAGAGCATTATGGTGTGTGTGCATTATGGCCCCCACGGGCAGAGGTTAATACAGCGTGGAGGACAATTGGCCAAATTGCTCAAGGCTCCGCTGATTGTGCTTACAGTAGATGCATCCGGAGACAATGAATATAACCGGGAGAAGCAGCAGTACCTGTCTGGCTGGGAGAAACAGACCCAGGAGGCCGGCGGACAATTTGTGATCCGCAAATGTAATGGCAGGAAAACGGCTGATGTGATTGTGGAGACTGCAAAGGATAATAAAATAACGCAAATTGTACTCGGACAGTCAAGCCAAACGCTGTGGCAGGAGATTACACGGGGAAGCTTCATCAATGAGCTGCTGGAGCGGATGGGCCCGATTGATCTTCATATCGTTGCGGTGCAGCGCTATCCGGAGCTGCTCGAAAAGTCCCATGAGCAAGGCTTCTCTGCTTATCTGGTCAAAGAGGGCGACCGCCATATCCTTATGGATGAACCGGAGGGAGATGAAGCCATGAAGGGGGTCTTCTTCCGTGAGCTCGATACGGATTTCAATACCGGCCTGTTCAAAATCGTCAGAAACGGTGAAGCGCAATATTTGAGGATTGTACAGAACGAATGGGTTAAGCCCCGTTAAGCGGATTATACCAAAACTAGAAAGGGGGATTAAGCCTTGCTGCATATGATTATCCTGCTTCCGTTTTTGCTGGCTGCGCTAATGCTGCTGATGAAGCGAAATAAACGGTTCCACCTGGGCTGGATCGCTCTGCCCCTTCCCGCAGCTCTCTTCATTTATTTCCTGACGAGAATTCCAGCCATCCGGGCTGGCGAGCCTATTGTTAACAATATCAACTGGATGCCGTCCTTTGGGGTAAATATTTCTCTGGTGCTGGACGGACTCAGCTTGCTCTTTGTCCTGCTGATTACCGGAATGGGTGCCCTGGTTGTGCTCTATTCCATTTATTATCTCGATAAGCTGATGGAAGGAATCCGCCAGTTTTATATGTACCTGCTCATGTTTATGGGAGCAATGCTGGGCGTTGTCCTGTCAGATAATCTGATGGTGCTGTACGGATTCTGGGAACTGACGAGCATTTCTTCGTTCCTGCTCATTGCCTTCTGGCACCGCCGGGAAAGATCCTCCTATGGAGCATTGAAGTCCATGCTGATCACGGTGTTCGGCGGTCTGGCGATGCTTGCCGGATTTAATCTTCTGTATATAATGACCGGCACTTATAGTATCCGCGAGATTGTTGCACAGGCAGGGACCTTGACAGAAAGTGCCATGTTTATCCCGTCCATGCTGCTTATTCTCCTGGGTGCCTTTACGAAATCCGCCCAGTTTCCGTTCCATATCTGGCTGCCTGATGCTATGGAAGCGCCGACTCCGGTAAGTGCATACCTTCACTCGGCTACCATGGTTAAGGCGGGGATCTATCTGGTGGCGCGGCTCACCCCTCTATATGCCGGAGCATCCGAGTGGTTCTGGCTCGTTTCTGTCACAGGACTGGTAACTCTGATCTATGGTTCGTTCAAAGCCATCCGGCAAACGGATCTCAAAGCCTTACTCGCGTACTCCACGATCAGTCAACTCGGATTGATCATGTCTTTGCTGGGACTCGGGTCGGCGGCAGCCTTCTTTACCGGCACGGGGGATGCGGTTTTTTATACGATGGCTACTACTGCAGCGCTCTTTCATCTCATTAATCATGCTGTATTTAAAGGCAGTCTGTTTATGGTTGTGGGCATCATTGACCACGAGACGGGTACCCGTGATCTGCGCAAGCTTGGAGGGCTTATGTCTCTCATGCCAGTCACCTTCTCTGTCGCATTGATCGGGGCGTTCTCCATGGCTGGATTGCCGCCATTCAGCGGATTCCTTAGTAAAGAAATGTTCTTCACCTCTATGCTTAATATCCGGGAGTTTGACATCCTGAGCTCAGGATACTGGACGCAGCTCTTTCCGGTAATTGCCTGGATTGCCAGTGTGTTTACCTTTGTATATAGCATGATTTTTGTCTTCAAGACCTTCCGCGGCAAGCTGAGGGAAGACAAACTGGATAAAATTCCGCATGAAGCTCCACTGGGTCTCTTGCTGTCACCGGTGATTCTAATTTCACTTGCTGTAGTGTTTGCATTCTTCCCTGACCTGGTCTCTGCTACGCTGATTGAACCGGCAATGTCTTCCATCCATACGGGGATACTCGCACCGGAAGAAGCTTTTGAAGTTTCTATTCATTTCTGGCATGGCTGGACACCGGAAATCTTCATGACCCTCGGCGTTATAGCCGCAGGTACACTGTTATTTAGAATCTATACCCGGCTGCGGGTACTGGACCGCGAAGCAAGCGGACGCAATACGCTGAACCGTATGTATGACTTCTCGCTAAGACTGCTGGAGAATGGTTCAAGACGTTTGACTGATGCCTATATGACTGGTTCCAATCGCCATTACCTGCTCTATATTTTCAGCTTTTTCATCATTTCGTTACTCACAGTTCTGCTGCTGCAGTCAGGCATAAGCTTTGGCATGGATCAGTATGCCTCATTGTCTTTTTATGAAACGGCTGTTGTAGCAGCAATGCTGTTGGCTGCCTTTGCTGTTCCATTTGCCAAGTCACGTGTTAACGCGATTCTTTTCACCGGTGGTGTAGGGTACATGGTGACGCTGCTCTTCGTTCTTTTCCGGGCACCGGATCTTGCACTCACCCAAATGATTATAGAGACCGTATCGGTCATTCTGTTCCTTCTTTGTTTCCGGTATTTACCTAAGCTGAAGAAGCAGAGAGAGCCGCTGCGCTTTAAGCTGCCCAATCTGATCATAGCGCTTGGAGCCGGCATTACAATGACGTTGATCGCTCTGGCGGCTATGGGTACCAGTCCTTTTGAACCTATCTCCGAGTTTTTCCTGAAAGAAAGCTATAACCTGGCTGGCGGCAAGAATGTTGTTAACGTCATCCTGGTAGATTTCCGCGGGTTCGATACCTTGTTTGAAATCATGGTGCTTGGCATCGCCTCACTGGCCATTTATGGTCTGATTCATTTGAGAATGGAAGAGGAGTTGACGCCGCTCCAACCCGCCAAGAATGAAAAATTACCGCTGCGCAGCAATGACGTGATTCTGCAGACAATGTCCAAGGGGATTGTCCTCATTATTCTGATATTCTCCCTGTATCTGTTCTTTGCCGGACATAATCATCCGGGGGAGGCTTTATCGGGGCTTTGATGACTTCTGCTGCGCTGATCCTCATTACAATCGCATTTGGAATGGATCAGGTACGTAAGGTGTTACCTGTGAATTACCGGCTGCTTACAGCTTCCGGACTCCTGCTGGCTATTCTAACAGCGTCAGGCTCATTCCTGTTTGACGCTCCTTTTCTAAGTCATGCTTTCGGCCATTTTCATCTGCCAGTGCTTGGCGATACGGAGCTGGCGACTGCCGTCCTGTTTGACCTTGGCGTATACCTGGCCGTGGTCGGTGTAACGATGAACATCATTTTATCGATCGGAGGGGAAAAGAAATGGAACTCCTAATGGCGGTTGCGGTCGGCATTCTCTTCACGATCGGTGTGTACCTGATTCTGTCCAAAAGCCTGCTGCGCATTGTGCTGGGAACCTCCCTGCTGACGCATGGTGTCCATCTGCTGCTGCTCACAATGGCCGGGCTCAAAAAGGGTGCAGCCCCTGTGCTGGGCAAAGCGGATACTTATGTTGATCCGCTGCCGCAGGCATTGATTCTAACCTCCATAGTTATCAGCTTTGGGGTTACAGCCTTCTACTTCGTACTCGCGTACCGGTCTTACCAGACGCTGGGTACTGACGAAATTGACAGCATTAAGGAGGACAACGAATGAGCAATCTATTGGTACTCCCGATTCTCATTCCGCTGACTACGGCTGTCATCCTGATTTTTCTCAAAGAGAAGATCCGGCTTCAGCGCGTGATTAGTGCGCTCAGCGGTCTGCTGAACATTCTGGTTGCAGTGCTGCTGGTTTCACGTGTCCACTCTGAGGGCATACAGACCTTGCAGATGGGGGGCTGGGCTCCTCCGTACGGGATTGTATTTGTAGGTGATATGTTTGCTGTATTGCTGGTAATGATGGCTTCGATCGTCAGCTTTGCGATTCTGTGCTACTCTTTCAGCAGTATTGGAGAGAAGCGGGAGCGGTTCTATTATTATACGTTCTTTCAGTTTTTGCTGGTCGGGGTATACGGCTCGTTTCTTACCGGAGATATTTTCAACCTGTTTGTCTTTTTTGAGGTCATGCTGATTTCTTCTTATGCGCTCATCTCACTCGGAGGGACCAAGCTTCAGCTAAGAGAAACATCGAAATATCTGCTCATCAATATCGTATCCTCGACACTGTTTGTAGCAGCGGTAGCTTATCTCTATGCAGCAGTAGGAACACTCAACATGGCACACCTGTCCCAGCGTATCGCTGAAGCGGGACAAGGCGGCGTGCTTAATGTGATTGCTGTTTTGTTCCTGATTGTATTTTCCCTAAAGGCAGGGCTGTTCCTGTTCTTCTGGCTTCCAGGGTCATACAGTGCGCCTCCGGCGGCTGTTAGAGCGTTGTTCGGTGCACTGCTGACCAAAGTGGGACTCTATGCAATCATCCGCACCTTCACGCTGCTGTTTGTTAACGATCCCGGCTTCACCCATGACTGGATTGCCTGGATGGCTGCTGCTACCATGATTCTGGGCAGCCTGGGGGCAGTCGCTTATAAGGATATCCCGAGGATTCTGAATTATAACATCATTATCAGCGTTGGATTTGTAGCCTTTGGACTCGCTGCAGGGACTGCAGATTCACTGAATGGGGCGGTCTTCTATCTGCTGCACGATATGCTGGCCAAGGGACTCATGTTTATTCTGGGCGGGATGATTATATCCGCAGCCGGAACTGACCGGCTAGGCAGTATGGGCGGGATGATTAAAAGGTATCCGTTCATCGGCTGGATGTTCTTTATCCTTGCTCTTGCCCTGACAGGTATTCCGCCGCTGAGCGGGTTTGCCGGCAAGATTCTGATCATCCGCGGAGCTCTGGCTGAGGGAATGCTGACGTTGTCCTTAATTGGACTAGGATCGAGCTTACTGGTGCTGTATTCCCTGATGAAGGTGTTCAGGCTGGCGTTCTGGGGAAATGAACCGGTGAATGAATTGCCTAGAGTGAACTTGAAGGCTGCATCGGCTATTGCCGCCGGACTCCTGCTGCTTGTGATTGCTATGGGGGTCGGTGCCGAGTCCGTCTATGCTTATGTATCGCAGGCAGGCGAGGTTTTGGCGTCACCTGCGCGGTACATTGAAGCCATAATGAAGGAGTAGAGAAGATGGCCCTACAATTCCTCTTAAATCTGTTGATTGCCTTTCTGTGGATGGCGATAAATAACGATGGCTCTGGCTCAAGCTTCATAGCCGGCTACGTCATCGGTATTATATTATTGCTGATTTTGACGAAATCCCTGGCCCGGACCCGGCCATTCTATCTCATACGTATATGGGCTATACTGAAGCTTCTGCTGATCTTTGCCCGTGAACTTACGGTCTCGAATTTCGTGGTCATCGGCCATATCATCCGTCCAAAGCTGGCTATACGTCCCGGTATCTTTGCTTATGAGACTGCCTTGACCTCGGCTTGGGAGGTTACGCTGTTATCGTGCCTGATCTGTCTGACGCCGGGAACCCTGACTCTTGATGTTTCGAAGGATGGCAGGACGCTGTACATTCATGCAATTGATATTAAAGATGCAGAGCTGCTTGTCGCGCAGATTAGAGGCACTTTCGAACAAGCGATTATGGAGGTGACCCGGTAATGATCCAGGTTATGCTAACCGTGGCAATGATCATTCTGGCGCTGGCGATGCTGGCATGCCTGTTCCGTCTCCTGAAAGGGCCAACCCGATCAGACAGGGTTGCCGCGCTCGATACGATAGGCATTCATGTACTCGCAATGATCACTGTTTTCTGTATGCTGCTGGATACCCAGGACTTTCTTGAAGTTATTCTGGTTATCGGTATTCTGACGTTTATTGGAACAACGGCACTGGCCAGATATATTGAACGGGGAGCCGTTATAGAGGATGGAGGGAACCCGAATGACAGGTGAACTGATTAGCTCCATTCTTGTGGTGATGGGTGCAGTCTTCTGCGGCTTAAGTGCCTTCGGCTTAGTCCGGCTGCCTGATGTGTACCTGCGTTCACATGCGGCCACCAAAAGTGCAACCTTCGGGGTGCTGTGTCTGCTGACAGGAGGCTTCCTGTACTTTTGGTTTAAAGACGGAACGGTTAATGTCAAGCTGCTGCTGGCGATTGTTTTTGTATTCATCACTTCACCGGTGGCAGGCCATTTAAATGGCCGGGCAGCCTACCGTTCAGGAGTCCCCTTGTGGAAGGGGAGCGTACAGGATGATCTGAAGGTCCTGGGGGAAGAAAGTCAGGAAACGTCTGCAAAATAATACTTAATCGCTGAATTCCTTATAGGAAGCGGGGGAACCAGGTTATATGGGGTGAATCTCGGGAAAAACGAGTAGGGCTACTTTCAGGCCCGAATCCGGCAGCTAACCCCGCAAGCGTTCATGAGAGGATGCACTGTTTATGCCGCATATTGAAGGTGAATGGAACGTCGCTGTATTACGAGATGTCGGGCAACGGTCTGCCTATTGTTTTTATTCATGATTATTCGACCTCCCATCATCTGTTTGAGCCGCAAGCGGATTATTTCAGCAAGCGTGCGAAAGTAATCGTATTCGATTTAAGAGGGAACGGGCAGTCCGGTAAAATGGATGTGGAGATTAGCCGGATCGTAGACACACATTGTGAAGATTTGAAGCTGTTATTGGACGCTCTGGCTGTAGAGAGGGCTGTAATCGTAGCTTGTTCCGGTGGTGCTGTGCTCGCCCAGCTCGACAGACCGCACGAAGGAAATTGCAGCAGAGTATGGTGCGGTCATTTATGACTTTGAATGGATCGGTTGTTCAAGGAACTGAACAGTGAGGGAAGGGTAACCTCAAGCCTCCGGCGAAACCGGCGGGTCCGGCGGGACTGCAATATTCAGTGGATCGGCCCGGTGCATAAGTATTTGGCGGCGGGGGGCTCACGCTGGAGAGCAATATATGTACCACGCACTTCATGAAGAAGCACTCAAATATTACGGCAAGTTTCTGGAGGCCGGTCAAGGCAGGATCGAGGACAATATCCGGATGGATCTACGGCCAACTGCCTTCGCAGGCAGTTGGCCGTTTTTGATGCGAAAAAACGCAAATAAGTAATTTCACACATTTATTTCGTGGAACACGAATACCATTAAAATATATAAGTCCACTAGAAAGAGGAGAGATGTTATGGTTCGCCATTACACGCAGCTGGAATTGATCACGATATCGAAATTACCTCCGACCACAGTGAAGAGATGGCTAGAGTATTTCTCTTATTTTGTAGCCGCGACCCGTCAGGGAGACCAGGTGCTTTACCCTTATGAAACTTTGAAACTACTGAAGCGGATCAGTGAACTGCGTGCAGAGCGTTACCATCTCAGTACCATTGTTCGTCTGCTGATTGAAGACGGCTTTCCGATGTATGGCAAAGAGGACAAGAAGGAGTTGCAACCTCCTCCGCCAATGGAGAAAATCAGCGCCGAGCCGAAGAAGCCGGACAGACAGCAGCTGCTTGTTGCTTCCCTGGCGGCGCTTGCCGATGAGCTTAACCGGATTGCGGATCATCTTAACCACTTGAAGGTGCAATAAATACATTCCGGACCGAATTCAATGAGCGGCAGCTTCATGGTTTGAGCTTGTCCATTTTGCTTAGACTCAGCCACTGCCCCCGCGTAACCGAGGTATCGGGAGTAATGCCCAGATGCGCGGACATTAGACGTGATTTATGAGGTGGTGAAATCTGGTTGGAACTTAAGATACCGGATGATTATCAAGAGGAATCATGAACGATACTGTCGTGCCCCTGCCCGGTTCACTCTGGATAAGAAGACCCTGGCCATACCGCTGAACCAAACGGCGGTTGGTATTCCTTAAGCCGATTCCCCCGGTGTTATGCCGGGTAAGGCTTAGGAGGTTCTCAATCTCGGCAGCCGGAATCCCTTTGCCATTATCTATAATCTGTACACAGGCGCCAGCTTCCGCCTGATATATGCGCACCACCAGTTCGCCGCCCTTCGCCCGGCTCAGCAATCCATGTCTTACTGCATTCTCAACGAGCGGCTGGATGGACAGCGGAGGAAGCTTGAAACGGAGAGCGGGCTGGATCTCCCACACCACAGTTAACCTGTCTCCAAAACGGACTTGCTCAATGAATAAATAGGATTTCACCAGGGAAATTTCATTCTCCAGATCCACCAGCTGATTCGTATTAATGAAATCAACGCTATACCGCAAGTAATCTGCAAATGCACCCGCTACATTACGCATCTGTTCCATATCAAATTCACTCAGGGCCATAATGGAGTTGATGGTGTTGAATAAGAAATGCGGTTTGATCTGGGCCTGCAAGTAGGCTGTTTCCATCCGCAGACTTTGGTCAATCGATTGTTTCAACGAAATTAATGCCTGCACTCTGTACTTCAGCTCTAATCTTTCAACAGGTTTGGTTACATAGTCATTGGCTCCATGTAAGAATTCTGTATATGACTCTTCTGAAATCGAATGGGTAATTAACAAGAGTATCGGCAGCTCCGTAATATCAAAATGTTGTCTGACCTGCTTGGTAAGCTCATATCCTGACATTTGCGGCATTTTCACATCGGCAATTAACAAATCCCAGGAAGCAGAGCGGATCAGTTCAAGGGCTTCATCGGCACTGGAGACCGCAGTTAATCTGTAATTTTCTTCATAGAGAATATCAGCCAACACTTTCAGGTTCACCGGATCCTCGTCCACAATTAGAATATTGGGTCTTGCCATCTCATAGAGAGGCCCGGACGATCCTGCACGGACCACTTCAGCAGATCCTTTATCTTCGCTAATGTTGCGGCGTTGTTTAACCCTAGAGGCTTCAATAATAATCTCTCCTTGCTCCGTTATACTTAATTGCGTTATGCAGCAAATTAAATAGAATTTGGGATAATCTTTTTTCATCTGCATATACGTGTGAGAGTTTTGAAGAGATAGTTAACCGGGAAAATCAACATATAAATGCTATAAATGGAGAGGGTTGTTATATAAAACCGAAAGTCCTTCCAATAATGTTGCTTGCACATTCCTTTGGCGTAATGGTTGTTAGTGCAGCTACCTCACTCACATTTCCGTTTTTCTTCTGCTCGCTTTTTTCCCAAGGTTAGATGCCTCCCTCGAGCATAGTGTAAACGTCTTAACTGAACAATAAATGAACAAATTTTGTGGGCTTTGATGGCGAAGGCAAGGCTGTAACCAGTCTCAGGCGCAACCGGCTGGTGAAACGAAGCTGTAATTTTGAGTGGATAGGCGCAGTGTACCTTACTTGAACAAGGATGGAGCCCGACTGGCCCCGGGTGAAGATCAAAGCGGTGATCCCGTAAACGTGAGAGATCCAGCAGGTTGATTTTTATTGCCCAGCTATCATTAGGCGGCAGACATTGCAGCCATGTAAAAGGTAATGAAGCCGCTGAATCCGTTCAGCGGCTTTTTTTCTCAGGTGAATTTCAGCAGAAACAGCATTGACTCTATCTATGTTCCCTAACTATAATATTAATATAATAGTAAATAGATTAATATTAGTGTTAACTAAATGACACGAAGCCGGACTGGAAGATTTGTTCGGTATAATAATTCCCTAAGGAGGGCTTAGCTTGTCTCAATCTATACCCGCATACACCGGTTATCTCTTAGTTCATTTCATCGGGGAGCAGCCGGATGGCGAACAGGTCTATTTCTCCTACAGTGAGGACGGCCTGCACTTTAAGGATCTGAACGCGGGTCTGCCTGTTCTGCGCTCGGAGCTCGGGGAAAAGGGAGCCAGAGATCCCTTTATCATCCGTTCGCCGAAGGAAAGCAAATTCTATCTGATTGCCACCGATCTGCGCATTGCCAGCGGCAAGGGCTGGGGTGCAGCAGTGGAGGCCGGCAGCCGCGATATTATTGTCTGGGAATCTGCTGATCTGGTGAACTGGTCACAGCCGTGGGCAGTTACGGTCGGTGTGGAGGGCGCCGGATGTGTATGGGCTCCTGAGGCGATTTACGATGAGGCTGCGGATGAATTCCTGGTATTCTGGGCTTCGGCTACTCAGGAGCCGCATGAGAGTGAACGGAAGCATAAAATATACAGCGCGCGCACGAAGAATTTCCGGGAATTTACGGCAGCAGAGAAGTACATTGAGCGCGACAATCATATCATTGATACGACAATTATCGCTGCTGGCGGGAGGTACTACCGTTTCTCGAAGGATGAGACAACTAAGAATATCCGGGTGGAGCAAGGTGCGTCGCTGGATAAAGACGCCTTCAGCTTTGTGGATGCGCCGGTTCTGGAGGCCATTATGGGCGTGGAAGGCCCGGAGATTTATAAGCTGAACGGCCGCGGGGAATGGTGCCTGATTGTGGACCGTTATGCGGAAGGGAAGGGATATCTTCCCTTGTTAACGTCTGACCTTAGCAGCGGCGATTTCCGCGTGCTTGCAGACAGGGAGTTCGACCTTGGTGTAAACACCAAACGCCACGGCGGAGTCCTTCCGGTTACTGCCGGGGAACGCAGCCTGCTGCTGGCGGCCTTCGGGGACGGACATAGCTACATAATGAATGAAACAATCACCAACCCGGTTGTCCTACAGCGGGCAGACCCCTGCATTTACCGGCATAGTGACGGCTATTATTACTTCACCGCTTCGGTTCCCGAATATGACCGGATTGAGCTGCGGAGAGCCCGGACGATCGGCGGACTTACAGCCAGCGAGCCTGTCGTCATCTGGACGAAGCATACCACCGGTATTATGAGCGGTTATGTATGGGCGCCGGAAATTCATTACATCAGCGGGAAGTGGTACATCTATTTCTCCGCCGGCAGTGATGATGCACCTTTTGCACAGCGTCTGTATGTACTGGAGAATGCTTCTGACAATCCGCTGGAAGGAAGCTGGGAGGAGAAGGGGAGAATCTATACCGCATGGGATACGTTCTCGCTGGATGCCACTACCTTTGCGCATGCGGGATCGCAGTATCTGGTGTGGGCGCAGGAGGACCCTTCGGTTCAGGGGAACTCCAGCCTGTTTATCTCGAAGATGGCTAATCCATGGACGCTGGAAGGTGAGCAGATCCTGCTGACCCGGCCGGACTATGAGTGGGAGACGATTGGATACCGTGTAAATGAAGGGCCTGCTGTTATGAAAAAGAACGGAAGAGTTCTCCTGACCTATTCGGCCAGCGCGACCGATCACCATTACTGCATGGGCCTGCTTACCGCACCGGATGACAGCAATCTGCTGGACCCCGGCTCGTGGACGAAATCCCCGGTCCCCGTCTTTACGACCAGCGAAGAGAACGGCCAGTACGGTCCGGGACATAACAGCTTTACGGTAACGGCAGATGGAACGCAGGACCTGCTTGTCTATCACGCCAGAAATTATAAGGAAATAGAGGGAGATCCCTTGAATGACCCTAACCGTCATACCCGTGTCCAGCCTGTGGCATGGGGAGAAGACGGACTGCCGGTATTCGGATTGCCGGTGCCGGATGGCCATGAGCTAACTTTATAGAATGAGGAAGGGGTACCCGGCATGCGCCAAGCAGCCGGGTGCCCCTTCTTGCTGAGCAATGGATTATCCAAATAGTGTTCCCTAATAGGGAAGCAAACTGTAATAAGAGCAAAATTTGCTGTATTCACTGCATGTTCAAACGGACTGGAATACGGTTTACTAGAGGAGGAAACAAGCTAACCCGAGGGAGGAACTACAGTATGACACAAGCTATGCAGCGTCAGGAAGTCGTATCCATACGCAAAAATGAGGCATTTGCCGCAGTTGCCGCGCAGCTGGAGCCCCGGCTTATTCACCGGGAATGTACGCCGAAGCAGATCGTCCGGATGATAAGGAATGAACAGCTGATCCATGGCTGGCAGGCAGAAGCGGTGCAACACGTGCAAGACCTGCCCGGCATGTCATTCGGCAAAGGTGAAGAGGTGATTCTAGATTTCGGCGAACATCTGGTCGGAGCTCTGGCAATCCGGATCGTTCCCGTCGGCAGCCCGCCGGATGCCCCGCTGCATCTGCAGATTACACTTGGTGAAATGCCGGTGGAGATGGCGGAACCCTTCTCGGAATACAACGGATGGCTTAGCAGCTCCTGGCTGCAGGAGGAGCGGATTCATCTGGATGTACTCCCCGCTGCCCTGAAGCTGGAACGAAGATACAGCTTCCGGTATCTCAAGCTAAAGGTTCTGGATACCTCGCCCAAGTACAAGGTATCCTTTGCCGGCATCAGCTGCACAGCTGTAACCTCGGCCGACCGCTCTGCGTTATCCGCCACGCTCACCTCTGCGGACGCGGAGCTGCAGGTGATCGATGAAGTCAGCGTAAAGACGCTGGAGGAGTGTATGCAGGAGGTGTTCGAGGACGGGCCCAAGCGGGACCGCAGACTATGGCTTGGTGACCTGCGGCTGCAGGCGCTCGCCAATTATGAGACATTCTCAGGCAACGGTCTTGTGAAACGCTGTCTGTACCTGTTCGCGGCTTATCCGGATGAACGGGGCAGGATCACAGCCAATTTGTTCATGAAGCCGCAGGTCATAGCGGACGATACGTATCTCTATGATTATTCACTCTTTTTTGTCTCTGTGCTTCACGATTATTTCCTGGCTACCGGTGACCGGAATACGCTGGAGGAGCTGTGGCCGTCTGCTTACCGGCAGATTGAGCTGGGGCTGGAGCGGCTCGACGAACGCGGAATCGTTGCTGATGACGAGAGCTGGTGGGCCTTTATTGACTGGCACCCTAACCTGAACAAGCAGGCCCCTTCCCAAGCTATCTTAATCTATAATTTGAAGCGCGCGCTGCATCTGGCAGCTTTGCTCGGAGATGAGCGTAAGGCTACGCTGGAGCGGACAATCGGAGAGCTTACACAAGCGGCGGCGGAGCATTTATGGGACGCCCAATCCGGCTGCTTCATCAGCGGCAGGGACAGACAGGTCTCCTATGCGTCACAGATCTGGATGGTGCTGGCTGAAGTTCCGGAACCGGAGCAGGCGAAGGCGCTCATGCTGAGGCTGCTGGAGGACAAGTCTGCGATTCCGATGTCCACACCTTATATGGTTCATCACTTCATTGAGGCGCTGATTCAGGTAGGCGAGAGGGAGACAGCCATCCGGGAGATCAAGAAGTACTGGGGGCAGATGATTAAGGACGGAGCGGATACGTTCTGGGAGCTGTATGATCCAAACGACAAGAGCTTTTCACCTTACGGCAGCCATCTGATTAACAGCTATTGCCATGCCTGGAGCTGTACTCCGGCTTATCTGATCCGTAAATATCAGCTGTAGAAGCAACTGGATATGGCAGCAGCGCGAACAACCTGAGCATCCGCAGCAAGCGGCGTCTCAGGTTGTTTGGTTATGCTTGCGGTAGAGCAGCGGAGTTAGCCCGTAGCGCTCAACGAATTTCTTGTGGAAAAAGCTCAGGCTTTCATAGCCGCATTCACCGGCAATCTCTCCGATAGAGCGGCCGCTGCTGGTGAGCAGGAGAGCGGCATAAGCCATACGGTGCTCCTGCACCAGCTCCCCGAAGGTTTTGCCGGTGCTTTTCTTCAGCAGATTGCCCAGATAATTCGGATTGAAGTTAAAGTGAGCAGCCAGATCCTTCAGGGAACAATGACGGAAATGCCGTTCGAGATACTGCAGAATCTCCAGCAGATCGGCCCGTTTGGTTAACGGAAGCCCGCTTAAGGCAGGATCTTGGCTCAGTACCCGCATGAGCTCCGTGAATACGATGACCATATAGCCGCTGATCATATCCGCCGAGAACTCACGGGGATCGAAATACTCGCACATAAGACTGGCGAGAATATGGTGAAGGTTCAGGCAGTGCTCCGAGCGGAAGAGAAGATAACGGTCATGGGCGGTGGAAGGAGACTGGGCATTGACCAGAAAGTCGGTTAATCTCCCGTCAATGCCGAGGCGTGTCAGAAATGCCGTGCTCAGCGTTTCCTTGCGCATCAGAATATTAATCAGGATGTCATCCTCATTCAGAATGGATATCGAATGGGGCATATCCGTATCGAGCAGGCAGATCTGCCCTTGAGTCAGCTCGATGTCAGAGCCGCCGATCCTCTGACGGCAGCGGCCGGAGTACATGTAATTAAGCTCGATAAAAGAATGGGTATGCTCCGGCATCGCCGCAAACCTGTGATGCTTGCTGATATGATAATCACCCTGGCGGAAGAAAAGGTGTTCCGGCAGACGCGGAACCCGTTCTCCGGGCGGCAGGGTCATTTCTTGGCCGCCGAACTCTTCGATGTTGCGGCGGGTGAGCCGCTGCTTGGCTTCTATGGTATTATGGCGGCGCAGAGCCTGTTCAAGCTCCCGGTGATCCATCCGGTCCGGTCTCCTTTCCGGCTACACACAGCTTCCGGTATTCTTCCGGTGTGTGTCCCGTCATTTTCTTGAACAGCCGGAAAAAGTATTTGGCGTTATCGATTCCTAAAGCTTTGGCGATCTTATAAATCTTATCCTCACTTGTGCGCAGCAACAGCTTGGCACGTTCAATACGCTCTTTGTTGACATAATCAATCAGATTCTCACCGGTCTTTTCTTTGAACAGAAAACTCAGGTAGCTCGGGCTGATGTAGAACAGACCTGACAGATGCTCAAGTGTGACGGGAGAAGCTATGTTTTTGCGGATATACACCTTCACATTGTCGATGACATTTGGCGAAGAGTACACCGATTGCTCCTTGAGCAAGTCCGCTGCGGAGGTGAGCACCGTCAGGAAGTACAGCCGGATCTCCTCAGCATCGAACGAGATGCTAAGCACGGCTTCCAGGCTCGAAGACGGATGCTGTCCGTTCTGGGCCGGGAAGTAAGCAGCGATCAGCGTTTTGACCTCAGCGATGATATGCCGGCAATTCTCTTTGAGCTGATGAATGGTCGCCGCAGGCTGCCCGCGGTAATAGTCAAAATAATCGAGCACTCCTTCAGTGACCTTTCCAGTGTTGCCCGATTCAATGAAAAAGATCAGGTCCCGGCTGCCTTCCCACATCACGGGCGTGGTCTGGTAGCTGCCGGGATGGTAGAGGAAATACTGGCCCTGGTCTGCGATGGCCCGGCAGTTCAGGGCAGACATAGATTCCTCGCGTGCCTGCTGCAGCCCGGACACAGTGCTTATTACACTGCTGATGCCAATGCAGGCCTGGGGTCCTGTCCCGGCAATCAGCTTCCGGGCTTCGGAGGCGGCCAGTTCCAGGATCTCGGTCTCTGGAAGTGAACTGTCATAGAGCTGGAGAGAGAAGGCCACCTTCCTGCTCTGCGGGTGCAGAAGAAACAGGCGGGTCCCCTCCAAAGCAGGCTCCTGGGCAGCTAATTCTTCCGGTGTATAGAGAGTTAACAGGACCATTCTGCCGGCAGACATGAGATTCCGCATGGGGGCAGAGCGGAACACGGGCGGGTGCTCCACGGGATAAAACCCGGAAATATATTGCAGCAGGGCATGCATATCTCCAAGCAGACTGAGCTGCTCAGCTTCTCTGGTGATGCTCAGCGTCTCCGCCTTGGAGGACTGCTCACTTTCGATTGCGGTTACCGCTTTGGAGATGGCATCAAGGATTTCTTCTTTACTGAACGGCTTCAGCAGATAATGGACTACGCGCGCCGAAATGGCCTCCTGCATATATTCGAAATCAGAGTAGCCGCTGATTACGATAATCTTTTTGTCGGGATATTGGCTTTGCAGCTGCCGGAGCAGGGATTTGCCGTCCATTACCGGCATCCGCATGTCGGTGAAGATCAGATGCGGGTCCTGTGTACGGACGAGCTCAAGGGCATCCCCGCCGTTGTCTGCTTCACCGCAGAAGCTGAGCTCAGCAGTTACGCTGCGGATCTTCTTCAGCAGGCCCTGGCGGATCAAAGGCTCGTCGTCGACAATGATGAATTTGTACATGGTCCAGCCTACTTTCAGTGTTATTTGGAGGGGAGAGTCAAGGTTATGGCCGTACCCGCCGCAGGTTCGCTGGTAATCGCCAGTCCGAAGTCGGAGCCGTAGTAGAGAGCGATGCGGGAGTGCACATTCTTAATGCCGATGCTCTGTCTGCTGCGATGCCCCAGCCCCATGAACTCAGGCTGCAGCTCCAGCAGCTCCTGAATCTCATTCAGCCGTTCGGCGGGAATACCGATCCCGTCATCGCGGATTTCAAAGATAATCCGCCCGCTATCCGGCTCCAGGTAGCCTCTGAGCAGAAGCAATCCGCTGCCCTTCTTGTTCTCTAATCCGTGGTAGACGGCATTTTCCACCAAAGGCTGAAGAATCAGCTTGAGAATTCTGGCTTCCAGCACAGCCGGCTCCATTTCTTTGACATAACGGATTTTGCTGCCATAGCGGATCTGCTGGATGGTCATATAGTTATCGACATGCTGCAGCTCTTCCCGGGCAAGCACCAGCTCACTGTCGGTCTTGATGCTGTAACGGAACATGTCCCCCAGGGATTTGGTCATCACTGCAATGCTGTCTACCTCCTCAATCTCGGCGATACTGTTGATAGATTCAAGTGTATTGTACAGGAAATGTGAATTAATCTGGGCTTCAAGCGCTTTCATCTGCGAGTCCATGGTCAGGATTTTATTCTGGTAGCTTTCCCTGACAAAGGTATCGATGTCCTTCATCATCTTGTTGTATTCCGTATACAGGAAGCCGATTTCGTCCACCCGCTGAGGCTCAATATCGGTCGTGATGAACTTTTGTGATTTGTTTTTGCGCATGATCCGGGCCAGACGGGTAATCGGTTTGGTAATCCAGTTGGACAGCAGGACAGAGAGCAGAATGAAAATAACGGCGCAGGTCAGAGAAATGTAAACGATCAGCTTCCGGGATATCCCGTATTTCTCATACAGCCCGCTTAGTGAGATATTGGCGATGACACTCCAGTGATAGACCGGAAGCTTTTGAATCACAGTTAACATGTCCCCGTCGTAAAATTCCAGCTCATCGCCCGCCATGGCCTCCGTTCTGCGGATTAAGGCGCTTGGCAGCCGGGTGTCGGTGTTCTTGCCGGTACTGTCATAGATAATGTTGCCGTCGTCATTCGCCAGGACAAAGTAGCTCATATTGGGTACGGCATCCTGGTTCAGGCCCTTGAAAATATCCAGGCTGCAGTCCAGCATGAATACGCCGAGGAACTCTTGGGTCTTCATATCGTAAAGCGCCCGGGAGAAGACAAGGGAAGGTTCAGAGTTAATGATATAGGGCTTTACACCGGGTTCTCCGATATAAAGCTGGCCTTTGCTGGCTATGGTCTGCTGATACCAGTCATCCTGGAACGGGACATAGCCGACCTGAAGCTCGGCGGTGCTGCCGTAGCTGATGTTTTTGCCGTCAGGGGCAAAAAGATAAATTCCGTTAACATAATCATAGCTGAGCAGCAAATTCTCGAAGATCAGCTTCAGCTTGTTCTGTATAATGAAAATGTCGTAGGAGTCGCTGGTAAGTGCCAGCTTCTTCAGTTCATCACTTACTGTACTGTATGCGGTTGCACTCGAGGACTGCTGCTGAATGGTCAGCGAGATGCGTTCAATATTTCCGAAAATGTCCTCAATGCCCTGAACCGTATTATGAACGGTGTTGGAGGCAACAAGTGAGGTCTGCTGGTTGACCAGATCGGTATAGCTCTGATAGGAGCTATACGTGACAATGACAATCGGAATGACGGAGACAAGAACCAGCGCCAGAAAAAGCTTTGTTTTGATACTGACAAATTTCATACTTGTTTCCTCCGATGTAGAAGACCGTAAAATAGTGCACCTTAAATGCAAAAGTAATTATACCGCTTTCACGATTAAGATATCAATACAGCCACCGGGAATAAGGGCGGCCGGGAAATCGAAGGTATAGAAGAATAGGGAGGTTATTTAATGAAAACGCGATCAAAGAAACGGACGGGCACGCTGCTGCTGGCGTTAATGCTTACACTGCTTGCCGGCTGCGGATCAGGAAACAACGGGAATCAGCCGGCCAATAATGGGAACGCTTCAACCACACCGGAGGCTGAGGCAACGGCCGCAGCGGCCACAGATACCGCCAGCAGCGCCAAGAAGGTGACGCTCACAATGATGGTATCCGGCACGAAAGCCCCGGACGGACAGGATTTTGCACTCGATATCATGCCTAAGCTCGTCAAGGAGAAATTCCCTAACGTGACACTGGAAACCTCGAAGCTTCCGGATGAGCAGTATTTCACTTCTATCCGTACCAAGCTTGCTTCAGGCCAAGGGCCGGATATTTACTGGGTTTTCCCGAGAAATGCATCCCTTGGAGTGCTGGATATGGCCAAAGCTGGTTATGCGGCCGACCTGTCCGACCTGACCTTCTGGGATAACATCAGCCAGGGAGCGAAGGAGGATATGTCATACGAGGGCAAGCCTTACGGAATCGCAGGCGGCCTGGATTACCTGGGGGTCTACTATAATCAGGACTTGTTCAAGCAAGCGGGCATTACGGAAATGCCGCAAGACTGGCCTTCATTCCTTGAAGCCTGCCAGAAGCTGAAGGACGCGGGTATTACTCCAATCTCACTGGCGGATAAAGACCCGTGGTTCCTGCAGTTCGGAATGTATCAGATTGCCGCGAATGTTGTTTACCCGGATGAAATGGATTTTGACACCAAGCTTCAGGCGGGTGAGAAATCACTGTCAGATCCGAAATGGGCAGCGACAATCTCCAAGATGAAGGAATTGTACGACAAAGGCTATGTGGTCAAAAATTCACTCGGACTTGGAAGTGCCCAAGCGGCTCAGCTGTTTATTGACGGCAAATCGGCGATGATTTTTGACGGAACCTGGGATTATGCTACATTAACGGCCAAAGGTGCAGCTGACTTTACCCGCGGATTCTTCTCCCTGCCGGCGAATGAAGCAGGACAGCCGACTTACGTGTCCGCTGCAACTGCTGCCGGGTTCGCATTGAATGCCAAGTCGGAGAATCTGGATGTCGCCAAAGAAGTGATGAATTATCTGTTTGACGGCCAGTCTGACCTGTTCAAGGCCTGGACCGGAGCGAACAGCTCGATCAGTGTATATAAAGGTGTGGCCCTGAACCATGAACTCTTCAAGGAAGTCAACGATTCCTACCTGAATAACGGAAAGTCCGTATACTTCCCTAATCAGATGTGGCCGACAGGTGTAGCTGAAGAAATGGAAGCTAAATTTGCCGAAATTATCGGCGGACGCAAGACCACTCCAAAGCAGGTTACAGAGGCAATGGATGCGAAGTTCAAGGAATTGTGGAAGAACAAATAAGGTATAACTGATCATTGTTCCGCCAGCTCCGTCAACTGGCAGCCGGAGAGGCGGAACAATTGTGGACAGGAGGATAAGACAGAGATGAAATCTACCGTAATGAAAAAAACGATGTATTTTTTCGCAGTCCCGGCGCTGCTCTTTTATTTGACCTTTTGGATCTTTCCGATTACCAAGCTGTTTCAATATAGTGTGACGGACTATAACGGGTTTGCTCAGACCTTCAATTATATCGGCTTCGATAACTACAAGGCTTTGTTTAACGGAGGGACGCTAGGTAATTCGATCAGCAACACACTGATTTATACCGTAGTCAGTGTAGTGGCGGGCAACCTGATTGGACTTGCGCTGGCGCTGCTGCTCAACATGAAGATCCGGGGTAAAGGCTTCTACCGCTCGATCTCTTACATTCCAACGTTGTTCAGTGCAATTGTGGTCGGCTTCATCTGGAGCTATGTCTATATGCCGGACAGCGGGATGATTGCCACATTCCTGGATAAGCTGGGTATTCCAAATGACAACTTAAACTTCCTCGGCAGCTATTCATCGGCGTTATACTCGATCATTTTCGTGGAAATCTGGAAGAATGTCGGCACAACGATGATTATCTTCCTCGCTGGGCTGCAGACCGTTCCGAATGATCTGCTGGAGGCAGGGCGGATTGACGGCTGCGGCGGCTGGAAGCTGCTGCGTTATGTGAAGCTTCCTCTGCTTGCCACATCGATTACGATCAACACGACGCTGAGCCTGATCAACGGGCTGAAGGCCTTCGACTTCCCGTTCATTATGACCAATGGCGGTCCCGGAACTTCGACTAACACCCTGATTTATTCAATTTATAAAATGGCCTTCACGGAGCAGATGTTCGGCAAGGCTTCGGCGCTGGGGATTATTTCGTTTATCCTGATTATCGCTGTTACCGCCGTCTCGGTACGGCTGATGAATAGAAAAGAGGTGTCAGCATGAGCAGCGGAACCACAGCAGGTAAAATGCTGCAGCCTGAGCCTGCCTTAAAGACGCGTAAACCGTTCAATCCCGGAGCTTTGCTTAAAAAAATACTGCTTCAGCTGCTGGTCATCGTGATTATGGTGCTCAATCTGATTCCGCTGGTGATTGTGTTATCCACCTCACTGCGGTCTCCGGATAACAATACGAATCCGCTGAATTTGTTCAATGAGCTTTCCTTTGCCAGTTACCGGACAGCTTTTGAGCGGATGCATTTTGGGACTGCTCTCCTGAACAGTGTGGTGCTGACGGCCATTTCCGTACTGCTGGTAGTGGTCTTCGCAGCTATGGCATCCTATCCGATGGCGCGGATCAAAAGCAGATGGAGCCAGTTCCTGTACCTCTTCTTCCTGGCCGGTCTGGTTGTCCCGGGGCAGATGGTGCTGATCCCCATTGTGCAAATGATCAACAGCCTGGGGATTCCCAGCACGCAGTACACGCCGATTCTAATGTTTGTAACCTGCAGCCTGCCGTTCTCCACCTTCCTGTATACCGGCTTTATCCGCAGCGGTGTCCCGGAAGAAGTAGAGGAAGCAGCCCATATTGACGGTGCGGGACTCTTCCGCCGGTTCTGGACGGTCGTATTCCCGCTGCTGATTCCGGTCACGGTGTCCGTGATCATCACGCAGGGCATCTGGATCTGGAATGATTATTTCTTCAATATGACGTTTATCTCCAAGTCGTCGCAATCTCCGCTGCCGCTGGCTATGCTCGGCTTCATGGGCGATCAGCAGAACCCGACTCAATGGAATGTGCTGTTTGCAGCCTGTATGCTGTGCGCACTTCCGCTTCTGATTGCCTTCTCTTTTCTGCAGAAGTATTTCGTAGGGGGACTTACGGTGGGTTCGGTTAAGGGATGAAATGAAGATTTCCGGTAAGGCCCCTATCCGGGGCCTTTTCGGCGTCTGCCCGAAAGGGCAGACGCTTCCCGCCCGATCGGACGATGGCAGCAGGCTCACACGTCTATAAGATAAGGGCATAGAGAAGAACTTACACAGAGGAGACGATACTGTTATGGCGAAATTATTATACCGGCTGGGATATTGGTCGGCGAAGAACCGGTTAAAGGTCCTCATTGGAAGCCTTATGCTGGTGGTGGTGGCAGCGATTGTGGCGTTGTCGATGGGGATCCATTTCGGTGAGGAGACCCGTATTCCCGGGCTTGCTTCACAGAAAACACTCGAGGTTATGAACAAGGAATTCCCGAATCCGCAAGGAAATCTTGGGACAACCCAATTGGTGCTGAAGGCGCCGGACAACGAAACCTTATCTTCAGAAGCATCCAAGGAGCTGATTGCCGGGAAGCTCAAGGAAGCGGCAGCGGACCCGGAGGTAGCTTCAGTTGTAAGTCCGTACGACAATCATTCATTGAATGCGGAGGGTACCGTCGGGTATGCCACGATTACTTATAACGTTCCGGGTGATGATGTTACTGAGGAATCGAAGGATTCCGTTCTTGAAATCGCAGACTCACTTCGGGACACGGGCTGGCAGGCAGAACTGATCGGGGACGGCTATGTAAAAATGGCAACCAGCAGTCCGGCTGAAGGACTTGGGGTATTGCTGGCTCTGGTGATTCTCGCTGTTGCACTCGGCTCCATCCTTACCGGTGTTCTTCCGGTGCTTACAGCAGGTCTGGGCCTCGGATTTGGCATTATGCTGATTATCATCGGAACAAGTATACTGGATATCCCTTCCTTTGCCCTGTCACTGGCCGGAATGCTTGGGCTGGCTGTTGGCATCGATTATGCACTATTCATTATTGCCAGATACCGCCAGCAGCTGGCGGAAGGATATGAGAGACGCGAAGCGATTGCCATCGCGAACGGCACAGCCGGAAGTGCGGTTGTATTTGCAGGAGTAACCGTCATTATCGCGCTGCTGGGGTTCTCCTTCGTTGGCGTCCCCTTCCTTACCGCGATGGGAGCAGCAGGTGCGCTCTGTGTGCTCACCGCAATATTGACATCCATATTCGTAGTTCCTGCGGTATTGGATTTGCTGGGCGGCCGGATTAAGGCTCCTGCTAAGCGTTCCCGGAATAGAGGCAGCAAGCAAAAAAACGCAGGCAGCGGGAATTTGTGGGGAAGGTTTGTTACCGGGCAGCCATTAATAGCTGTCGTGGCAGGTGTAGCGCTGCTGGCAACCATTGCGCTGCCGTTCTTTCACATGGAGACGGGTCTGGGGAATGACGGGCAGAAATCGCCGGATACCACTGAACGCCGGGCATACGATCTCTTGTCTGATACCTACGGTGCAGGCTACCACGGACCGTTGGTCATTCTGGCCGAAACGGATGGCGGAGAAGAGGCGGCGGCTAATCTTAATAAAGTAATGGAGGAAGTGAAAACCTATCCCAATGTGGTTGCCGTAAATCCGGCAGTCACCGGCCCTTCCGGTAAAGTGTCGCTGATTACCGTCATGCCGGCGACGGGTCCTAATGATTCCGAAACGATCGATCTTGTGCATCTGATTCGGGATAAAGCCCCGGCCATTGAACAGCAGGATCATGTCAAGATTGGTGTAACGGGCAGCACTGCCGTCAACATTGATATCACCCAGAAATTGAACCAGGCGTTGCCTAAATTCTGCCTGATCATCGTCGGCTTGGCTTTTGTGCTGCTGATGCTGGTGTTCCGTTCGATTCTGGTACCGGTCAAGGCTGTACTGGGATTCATTCTGTCGCTGGGGGCAACCTTAGGCTTTGTCACCTTTGTCGTACAGGATGGCTATTTCCAGAAGCTGTTTGGATTCTATGCAGAGGCACCGGTATTCAATTTCCTGCCGATCATCGTAGTGGGTGTACTGTTTGGGTTGGCGATGGACTACGAAGTCTTCCTGGTCAGCCGGATGCGTGAAGCCTTCAAGAAGAGCGGAGATGCCAAACAGTCGGTTCTTGCCGGTATCCATCACAGTGGAGGAGTGGTAACTGCAGCCGGACTGATTATGATCGCTGTATTTACCGGCTTCATTCTGGCAGAGGAGCCGATGGTTAAGGTCATGGGACTGGCGCTTGCCTTTGGAGTTCTCTTTGATGCCTTTATCGTCCGGATGCTTATTGTTCCCGGCGTGATGACCTTGCTTGGGAAGTCGGCCTGGTATTTCCCGAAGTGGCTGGACCGCCTGCTGCCGAACCTGGATGTCGAAGGTGAGGAAGTAATGAAGGAAGTAGAGCTGAAGCATTCGCAGAAGGTGTCCAGATCGGCGTAGATACTCAATAACGATAATGAATATATAGATTACTGGCAGCAGGGATCGGCGGATAGCCGGTTCCCTGCTGCCAGTCTGTGGACCGGAAGATGTGAACCGATGCTTCAGTAATGTATAATTGCGTGGGAGGCCGATCCTATGGAAGAAAACAAACCAACGGTTAATCAGTTTATAAATGATTTGTTCGTAGCGAGACTGCCGACTGTCATCTGGACATCGGTCGTATATATTTCCACTGTGTTTCTTCAGTTTTACCATGATCCGCAGATATTGTCTCCCTCAGTATTCACAGGATTATTCTCAGTTCATGTACTGCTGCACTGGTTTTCATACAAGTTTACGAATAAACAATTCTGGCTGTATTTCTCTATACAAGGCGTTCTAATTTACTGGTGTGCAATTCTGATGCCGGGCGGATACCAGGCGGTTCTAATCGGACTGCTCCCCGTGCTTATTGCCCAGAGTCTCAACTCTTCTATTCAGATCAAAAGAATATCCATTGCTGCTATTGTCAGCGTGATCATCTTTTTTGACGCCGGTCTGACGGTTGGGGATACGAAAGAAATCATTTTTTTGCTCCCGATATTCGTGTTAATGCTGATCATTATGTTTGCTTTTGCAATTATGTTCTTCCGGCAGGTGCACGAGCGCCAGCGCATTCAGAGCTTTCTCCAGGATCTGCAGGAAGCTCATAAGAAGGTGGAGGAATTGACGCTCGCCAATGAACGGCAGCGGATGGCCAGGGATTTGCATGATACGCTGGCCCAGGGGGTGGCGGGGCTGATTATGCGGCTTGAGGCTGCGGATGCACACTTGTCACGCGGTAATACTGAGAGGACCGGGGAGATTATTAAACAGTCCATGCAGCAGGCCCGCAGGACCTTGGCTGATGCACGGGGAGCAATCGATAATTTACGGCTCAAATCAGCGCCGGAAATTGATTTCAAGGAGTCGGTTGAAGATGAAATCCTGCATTTTACAGACTCCACGGGTATTCCTGTAGTTACAGACCTTAAACTGACCAGACGTTTATCCAGATTGCTGATGGAGCACAGCTCCCATATCGTTAAAGAATGTCTGACGAATATCGCCCGGCATGCGCGGGCCGACAAGGTTTGGGTGTCATTGTCGGATGAGAAGGGCCGGCTATCGATCGGAATTACCGACAACGGAATCGGATTCAACACCGAAGCTATTGGCAGGGATGCCGGTCATTACGGGTTGTTAGGATTACAGGAAAGAGTAAGACTTCTTGGCGGGGAGTTGAAAGTATTCAGTAATTCTCAAGGGACAACGGTTACGATTGAGACACCACTGGTTAAGGGAGAATTCATATGAGCATATATAAAATTCTGATTGTGGACGATCATTACGTAGTCCGCGAGGGGCTCAAGCTTATCCTGGAGACGGGTGAGGAGTTCCAGGTTGTCGGTGAGGCCGGGAACGGGCAGCAGGCTCTGCCTTTGATAGACGAGCTGCAGCCGGATGTGATCCTGATGGACCTCAACATGCCTGTGATGAGCGGACTGGAAACGATGGAACAGCTGAAGAGCAGGAATAGTACGGTTCCGGTCATTATTTTGACCACCTACAACGAAGATGAATTAATGATTAAAGGTCTGGCGCTTGGAGCGAAAGGGTATCTGTTGAAGGATACCAGCCGGGAGAACCTGTTCCGGAATATAAAGTCGGCGGTACGCGGGGAGACTTTACTCACTGCCGATATCATGGAACGTGTCCTGTCTGTCCGTGACAAGCAGCAGGCTCCGGTCCCTTCCCGGGACGCCGGTTCCCTGCTCAGTGAACGGGAAGTGTTCATCCTGCAGAGTGTGTCCCGGGGGGACACCAGCAAAGCCATCGCCCTCGATATGGGTGTCTCTGAGCGGACAGTTAAAGCTCATCTGACCAACATATACAACAAGCTGGGTGTGGATTCCAGGCCGCAGGCAGTGGCTACCGCCCTGGAGCGGGGATTATTGAATATGTAACATGCGGAGACCGTTTCTGCATGTTTTTTTTTGCCCGAAAGGGCAGGCCGCTTTTCCCGTTAGGACGATGTTAAAGAATCCTGTGCTCTGTATGATTAAGGCATAAAAGAACATTACCCCAATCATTGCAGGATGGATAACAAGGAGGAATAGTATATGCGTTTGAATAATAAAGTAGCAGTCATTACAGGTGCCGCTTCAGGAATGGGCAAGGCCATTGCGGAGTTATACGCGGAAGAAGGTGCCAGGGTCATCGTGTCCGATCTGAACCTGGAAGGAGCTGAAGCCGTTGCGGCCGGTATCAGGACGAACGGCGGAGAGGCGGTTGCCATCCAGACTAATGTTGCCCTTGAACACGACATTCATGAGATGATCGATCTGGCAGTTTCCACCTTTGGTACGCTTGATATTCTGGTTAATAACGCTGGCATTATGGATAATATGGCGCCAGCCGGTGATGTTACAGATGAGAAATGGGAGCTGATATTTGATGTGAACACGAAAAGTGTGATGCGGGCCATACGCAAGGCATTGCCGATTTTTCTGGATAAAGGAAAAGGAGTTATCGTAAATACAGCTTCGACGGGGGGCTTCTGCGGTGCACATGCCGGTGTCGCTTATACCGCCTCCAAACACGCAGTGGTCGGCATTACGAAGAACACCGGATTTATGTATGCCCAGCAAGGAATCCGATGTAATGCAATCGCTCCCGGTGCGACAATGACGAATATCGTCAATACGATAAACAATGTAAATGAGCTTGGTGCGGCACGCACTAAGGTAATCAAAGGGGTAATTCCCCGCCTCGGGCAGCCTGAGGAAATCGCCAAGGTGGCTCTATTCCTTGCATCGGATGAATCCAGTTTCGTCAACGGTGCTGTAATTACTGCGGATGCAGGCTGGACAGCAGGCTTCTAACTCACAGTCTGCCGCCATATGCCTAAATAGAAATTGAGGTGTTTCAGGTGATCCGTCTGTCAGTCGTCGTACCGGTTTATAATGAAGAAGACAATATAAACGATCTGTATTTGAGTATTACGGAAGCGCTGAGCGGCAGAATTGAGAGTTATGAAATCTGGAGACCGATCCCCGGGATATATTCAGACTGATACCTTTTATAGAAAGGATCGATTTTGTAAACGGAAGACGGCTGGAGCGTAAAGACACGGGACTTATGAGGATATCCTCACGGCTCGGCAATGGAATCCGCAACTGGATTACAGGAGAAGCGGTTTATGATACAGGCTGCCCAATGAAGCTGTTCACCCGGGAGGTCGGGACAGCTTTCATTTATACAATGGAATGCACCGTTTTCTGCCGACACTGGCCAAGATGAACGGGTTCTCGGTCGTTGAAGTTACGGTAACCCATCAAATAAGAAAGCACGGCGTCTCAAAATATGGAATTTGGAAGAGCGGGTGTACCGGCTTGATGGATGCAATGGTGATTGGCTGGCTCAAAAAAAGAGGGATTCTGTACCAGATCAAAAACGAATCCAGGTGAATTCCGGGATTCTTTGAAGGAGGGGTAACGGCCTGTCTTTGGTAGAACACCAAAAGCAGGCCGTTATTTTATACTTCAATAATAATCGGAAGGATCATGGGACGGCGTTTCGTCTTCTCATAAAGAAATTTGCTTAATGTAACCTTTAGGGTCTGCTTAATAATATTCCACTGACCTAAGTCAGCCTCGCTCATCTTCTGGAGAGTTGCCTTGACCAGCTGATTGATCTCATCCATCAGATTGTCTGAATTGCGGACATAAATGAATCCCCGGGAAATCGTATCCGGCTCGTTCAACAGCCGTCCATCCGATTGACTAAGGGTAATAACCGTGATCAGTACCCCGTCAGCAGACAATTGGCGCCGGTCCCGCAAGACTACATTGCCAATGTCGCCAATTCCAAGGCCATCCACAAAAATCTGCCCGGCAGTCACCCTACCTGATTGGCGGACAACCCCTTCTGCCGACTCCACCAGCTCGCCATTTTTGAGCAGGAAGATATGATCCCCCTGTACCCCGACAGCTTCGGCCAATAAGCGGTGGTGATGCAGCATCCGGTATTCACCATGAATCGGAATGAAGTACTCCGGCTTCATTAAGGTCAGCATCAGCTTTAATTCCTCCTGGCTGCCGTGGCCGGACACGTGAAGCTCGCTGCGCGATCCATAAATCACCCGTGCGCCGAGGAGATAGAGATTGTCTACAATCCTGGATACATTGCGTTCATTGCCCGGAATCGGATTGGCTGCAAGGAGTACGGTATCTCCGGCACCGATTTCCATCTGCCGGTTGCTTGAATTTGCCAAGCGGGATAGTGCCGCCATAGGTTCGCCTTGACTTCCCGTGCACAGGACAGCTACTTCCTGCGGAGGCAGCTTGGCAGCCTCCGCAGGTTCGACCAGCATACCGTCCGGAATGCTCAAATATCCCAGATCACGGGATACGGCAACAACGTTCACCATACTCCGTCCAAGCAAGGCGAGCTTGCGTCCTGTCACAACCGCAGCGTCTACAACCTGCTGCAGCCGGTGTACATTGGAGGCGAAGGTGGAGACAAAGATTCTGCGCTCTGCTTTTTTGAAGGCATCTTCCAGATGAGCGCCAACAAGCTGTTCGGATGGAGTGAAGCCGGGACGTTCAGCATTCGTGCTCTCCGAGAGCAGAAACCGGACACCTTTTTTACCGATGTCCGCCATTTTATGTATATCCGGATATTGCTTGTTGACCGGGGTCATATCGAACTTGAAGTCCCCTGTGTGGACCACCGTTCCTTCGGGAGTATCAAAGACAACACCCAGGCAGTCCGGAATACTGTGATTGGTATTAAAGAAGCTAGTGGTGATTTGGCCGAACGTGAGGATCGAGTCTGAATTGATGCAGTTCAGGCTGGTTTGACGGAGAAGCCCGTGTTCTTTGAGTTTATTCTCGATTAATCCCAGGGTCAGGCGGGAGGCGTAGAGAGGAATGTTTAATTGTTTCAGCAGGTAAGGGATGCCTCCGATGTGGTCCTCATGTCCGTGAGTTACAACCAGTGCCCGTACCTTATCGATATTTTCTAATAAAAAAGCTACATCCGGAATAATTAAGTCGATCCCCAGCAGGCTCTCGTCAGGAAATTTGGATCCGCAATCAATAGCCACGATATCATCCCCATATTGCAGGAAATACATATTTTTTCCTATCTCGTGAACACCGCCTAGTGCAGCAATCCGTAGCCGTTCTTTTGACATTGTGAGCACCCCTTCCATATATAAATCATCTTTATTATGTTTGGGTGTGCAGGATATTATCCAGATTTCTAATCATATACTAGACGCATTAGCAGACCTCCGGTATATTCTGCGAAGGTCTGCGCATCCATCTCCTATTTTTGCACAAACTGGTTTATAAGCTTCAGAATGACTTCACGCTTTACAGGCTTACTGACATATTCGTCCATCCCTGCAGCCAGGCACTTTTCCCGGTCCCCCTTCAGCGCATTGGCTGTAACCGCGATGATAGGCGGACTCTTCTCCTTAAGCTCCTCTCTGATCCTCTTCACTGCCTCGAAGCCGTTCATAATCGGCATATGCAGATCCATTAATATGAGATCAAACGGCTCTTTGCATGCTGCTTCAACTGCATCTATCCCGTTTGTTACGGTAGTAATCCTGTGACCTATTTTTTCAAGTGTCTTGGTCATCACCAGCTGGTTAATATAATTGTCTTCGGCAAGGAGGATGCTCACTTCGCGTGAGGCAGGGAGTTTGTTCATGGGAGTCTCTTGGCTGTAAATGTCTTCAGCTTTCTTGGGCTTGATCGTGAAGGTGAAGGAGGAGCCTCTTTTGCCGTCACTCTCTGCATAGATCTCGCCGCCCATCATGCCGATAATTCTGCGGCTGATAGCAAGGCCAAGACCGGTGCCTTCATGCTGGCGGGACATAAAACTGTCAATCTGCGCGAAGGGCTCAAAGATCTCGTTAAGCCGGGAGGGATTAATTCCAATGCCTGTATCTGTCACCGTGAAGCCCAACATGAACGGAGCTTCCCGGACAAGCTTCACTTTTACCGATATACTGCCGCTCTGCGTGAATTTCACAGCATTGCCGAGCAGGTTCAGAAGTACCTGCTTTAAACGTTCGCTGTCACCGTATATATGGTCGGGAACATCATGATTTATACTGCTGGAGAGTTCCAGGTTCTTTTGGGCAGCACTTATGGAAATGACAGCAAAGCTGTCCTTGATGCATTTGCGCAGATCAAATGTATGCTCCTGCAGTTCAGTCCGGCCTGCCTCGATTTTGGACAAATCAAGGATGTCATTGATAATATTGAGCAGGGTTTCTCCGCTTTTACGGATAATTTCCACATAGCTGTGCTGCTCTCCGGTAAGCTCCGTGGTGTCGAGCAGGATATCCGTCATGCCCACAACCCCGTTCATCGGAGTGCGGATTTCATGGCTCATCATAGCCAGGAACTCGCTTTTCGCCCTGTTTGTGGATTCGGCGGCTTCCTTGGCAAGCAGCAGCTGTCTCTGCTCGGAAATGTCTTTGCATATAAGGTAGAATCCGATATTTTGATTATTCACGTAAATCGGTGCAATACTGGTAAGCACTTCTATGACTTCTCCATTTTTGGTGTAAAGCGTGTTGATATGCTGATCAACCGATTCATCATATAGAGATCTGTCCAGAATGTTCTGGACACACTCCTGTCCAATCAGAAGGGCCAGTTCCATCCCGATCAGGTCAGACTCGATGGAGTAGCCGGTTATTTTTTCAGCCATACTGTTGGCGTTAATAATCCGGCCGTCCAGGCCAAAGGAAATGACGGAGTCATGGTTGTATTTTTTTAGCGATGTGTACCGCTCTACGGACTCCTGAAGGCGCTGCTCGGATTCCTTTTGCTTAGTGATGTCAACGATTTGACAAATGTAATACGATGGATGATCCTCTCCGCTGAAAAACTTGAGAGTGAGCATTCCCCACATCTGATCCCCTTTTTTTGAAAGAAACCGCGTTTCAAGCTGTATATCCGTCCGGTCACCCATGAGCTCCCTAAGATCATGTATATTTCCGAATTCATCATCGGGATTGAAAAGCTCTTGCAGCTTCATTCCGTCAAGCTCAGCCTTGGAATAGCCAAAGATCCGTTCCATGGCGGGGTTAACCGTCAATATCACACCTTCTGATCCAACAAGTGCGATTCCAAAGGAGGCATTATCTATGACCTGCTGGTTGAAACGTTCCTGATTCAGGTTTACGCGATGCATGGTGTCCTCCTTAAGTAAGTTTTTATGTCGTGAAAAATAGACCTTCCGCTTTGAAGGTCTCTTCGATACTTAAAATTTAATGAATATAACTTCGGATTTAATTTACCCCTTTGGTTTCTTATTGAATCAGAGTTGGCTTTGCCAAAAAGAGGGGCTTAGATCAATTTCCGGTATTCTACCGGAGTCATACCGGAGAAGTTACGGAAGAGCTTAATGAAATAGCTGACATTGTCATAGCCTAACTGCTCTGCTATATCTACTATGGTGATGTTCGTCTGATTCAACAGCTCCTGCGCACGTTCCATTTTTAGTTTGGTCACGAACTCTATATAGGTGAGACCGGTCTCGATTTTGAATAACCGGCTGAAATGGGTAGGGTTCAGGCCAAGCCGCCGGGCCATCTCATCCATGCCTACCTTCTCCCCAATATGATTCATGACATAACGTTTGGCCTCGGCCACTTCCTTCCGGACATTTTGCTTCCACATGGACCTCAGCATCAAGATCTTGTCTTTCAGGAACTGTTCCAGCCACTCCATTAGCTGATCCAGGGTTTCAAGCTCCCGGATGGAGCGCTGATGCATTTCACTATTGAAATTGTTCACGAAATTCTGCATGACGGTATATTTTAATTCCAGCTCCATTACCATTTTGAGCAGCCAGCTTTTTACGCTTTCGACCGGGTATTTCTTGTCCCAGATATGCTTCTTGATCTCTGTAACTGCAGCAGTAACCCGCGCACCATCCTCATTCTGAATACAGTCTCTTAACTGCTGAAGAATTTCAGCGTAATGAACAAACAGGTCCTCATTGGTTGTCTGAATAGGTTCAAGCTTCATTATGGCTCCCTCAGCCGTATAAAAGCGCAGGGCCTGTGAATCCAGTAAGGCCTGAATCTGCTTCTTGATGTCGATCAGACTTGACGTTGCCTCGCCGTAAAAGAATGAAATTCCCATTCGGAGATGCAGCTTCGACATCTTCTGGACATGCCGGAATTTATCCCTGAATTCCTCATGAAGATTCCGGATCAGAAGGCGCGGAAAGGGGATGAAGAGGATGAACTGCCGTTCTGTTAAGGCGAACTGGATAATGCCATCGATCTCAAGAAATTCCTGCAGCACATTATCTATCACGAACTGCATGTTCACAATGCCTCCGAAACGCCGTTCCAGCTCATGGGAGCGTTCCGGGATAGCCAGGACCGGCAGGTAGGGCATTCCCTCTTGCAGACGGATGCCCATAGCGGCGGCTTGTCCGAACCATTCAGCCTCATCCCAGACTGGCTGCTCGAGGAACATACGGATAAATCTCGTCCGGATTGCAGAGTGGTTCTGCGTGACCAGCTTCTGCATCTGGAGGTAATTATTCTGGGAGATCATTCTGATCTCCAGCCGGGAAACCGCCTCAGTCAATACTGAAACGACCTGATCAATTTGCAGGCTTTCTTTCAATATATATTCGGCAACATTCAATTTCACCGCCTGTTGGGCATATTCGAATTCCCCGTGGCAGGACAAGATAATCGCCTGAAGCTGGGGATTCACCTCCCGGACCTTCCGGATTAATTCCAGCCCGTCCATCGCCGGCATGCCGATATCTGTGAGCAGAATATCAGGCTGATGCAGCTGACAGGCTTCCCAGGCCTGTTTGCCGTCAGAGCATGAGGCCGACAACTCCAGGCCTAAGGTATCCCAGGGAATACTGGCGCTCAGATATTCCAGTACAGGGTAGTGATCATCGGCTAATACTACTTTATATACCACGTTAGTCCACTCCTATCCGCTTCACAGGCAGTGCTAATTGTACGATTGTACGGTGTCCGTGAATGCTCTCAATATTCATGTCGAAGCCGTCCCCGTAGATGAGCTTTAACCGCTGATAGACATTAATTAGTCCGATCCCGCGAGAGGGCGGAGGTTCAGGGGACCCGGCAACATTCACCGGATCTGTCCCCACTTCCTGCTGTTTAATATGCTGCAATAACGCAGTCAGTGTAGGTTCATCCATTCCCGTTCCGTTATCCTCGACGCTTATGTTAAGCATGGATTTGATTTTTGTGATGGAAATTATAATCCTGCCCCCGCCTTGTACGAATCCGTGCTTATAAGCATTCTCAATAATCGGCTGCAGAATAAACCGCGGAACGGTCTCCAGCAGCAAATCTTTATTCACATGGACTTCAGAGCTGGTGGGATATCTCATCGTAAACCGCATGAGCTCCATATATTGCTTGGCGGATTCAAGCTCATAAGCCACCGAGACCCATTCATCCTGACTTGAAAAGCTGGCCCGCAGCATAGAGGATAAGGAGCCGACGATAAATGCATTCTCCTCATCCTGTTTCATCAGCAGCTTTAGCCGGATGGAGCTTAGCACGTTAAACAGGAAATGAGGATTAATCTGAGCCTGCAGCATCGCAATTTCCGCCTGGCGTTTCAATTCCTGCTCGGCTTCCACCTGCTGCAGCATGAGCTGGACACGGTCCAGCATTTTATCAAAGGAGAGGCCCAGGCTGCCGATTTCGTCGGTTCCCCGGATGTTGGAGCGGACCATCATATCCCCGGATTCCACTCTGCGGGCAACCTTCCCCAGGACAAGCACAGGCTTCGTGAATCTCCGCAGCAGATAAGTTAGTGCGAACAGAAAGCTGACCGCAAAAATAGCTTGAATGAACAAGCCGGTCCGGTTGATCCCGTTCAATCTTTCCGTCAGCTGTTCATAGGGGGCTACACTGACTAACCGCCATTTGGCATATTTGAGCGGCAGCGAGAGGAGGAGCTGATTCTCGTTCTTAAATTCTACGATATCCGGGAACGCCAGCTCATCGATCGGCAACAGGGTATTGAAATCAGACCCGATCAGGGCCTGGTTCCGGTTGGACAGAATCGTCTCCTTATCATTCAGCAGATAAACATCTTCCTCTAATGAAGCAAACCGCTCACGAATGGAGGCTTCACTGCGGCTGACAATAAGGTAGGCATAGGGCGGAGCGGCAATCCCCTCTCTTAATGCCCGGGCTGTCATGAATACAAACGGCTTCTCAGGCTCAAGGGAGGTCAGATAATTGGCTTCTGCCCCCATGAATAAAGTGTCATACGGTGTGAGCTTCTCCAGAGTTGGGAACCAGCCCTGTTCAATAAATTGACGCGGATCATAGTCGTAAAAGGAATAATCGGAATAGGCATGTCCTTCCTTGTCCAGAAGCGTGATGCGTAAGTCGAGGGTATCGCCGGCCACCTGCTCCAGCCGGCTCGTCAAGGTTCTTGCGGCAACCGGATTGGTCTTGGCATCCTCCAGCAGGGTCTTAATCTCCGGATCAAAGTGGACGAAATTCGAGACCGATACCATCTCTTCGAAGATCACATCGATCTGTGACTGCACAATCGTTAAGGATTGCGTAGCTTTTTCCAGAGAATGCTCCCGGATAATAAGCTTGGAATACACCATCGTTATATACAGCATCCCGATCGCTGGTATAACCAGGCAGGTGATAGAGGTCAGGATAAGCTTTTGCCGGAAGGATAATTGACTTAGCCTATTGTTCTTCTTCATTCATTTCCCCCTCCAGTAACAGAACTTCACTAGATCATGGTACTTTATTATGCCGTTAACCTCATCCAATAATTTTTTCATTTCAGAAAAAATAATGCTATACAAACTTTTCGCTATAGATAAATTCGTTGCATGTGCAATTAAACGGGCGATTTTATAATGAAGATACAAAAATAAAACGAGGTGGAAAACGTGGAGGTTATACCTAAAGAGGGGACGATGAAGCGGTTCGGGAAGCCGGGGACAGGCAGAATGCGCAAGCAGGCTTTGTATGACAATATTGCCGGGTATTTATTCATTTCACCCATGCTCATTCTGACCACAACCCTGGTGATCATTCCGATTCTCTTGTCCGGTGTGATTAGCTTCTCGGATTGGAATTTTGTGTCCGGGCTGGAGGGGTTTCATTTTGTCGGGCTGGACAACTACGCCAGGCTGGTGCAGGATGAATCCTTTCACCGTTCGCTGATTAACAACCTTATTATGATTGCTGTAGTCCCGGTAGCGATGTTTCTGGCTTTGGTGCTGGCAGCATTAATTAACAAAGCAACGTATTTCAAAACATTTTTCAAAGTGATTTATTTCATGCCCTTCATTTCGAGCTTTGTTGCCATAGCCCTATTATGGAGAGTGCTGTACCATCCGAACAATGGCCCGATCAATGGATTTCTTAGATCCATAGGTGTGGACAATCCTCCCCTGTGGTTAGCAGACCCCAAGTTTGCGCTGATCTCGGTCATGATTATTATGGTGTGGACTTCGCTAGGCTTCAACATGGTGATTTATCTGGCCGGGCTGCAGAATATTTCACGGGATTTGTATGAAGCCGCTGATGTGGACGGTGCTTCACCGCTGAGACAATTCTTCAGAATTACATTACCTTTACTATCTCCAACCTCATTCTTCCTGTTAATCACGGGGATTGTCGGATCCTTCAAGGTGTTTGATCTGATTATGGTGTTGACGGGTGGCGGGCCGGCAGGGTCAACCTCGGTAATTGTATTTTATCTGTACGAGGTTGCATTCATTAACCTGGAGTCGGGGTACGCATCCGCGATGGGGATTATTCTGCTGATGCTCATCCTGCTAGTGACCCTGATTCAATGGGTCGGACAAAAGAAATGGGTCAACTACTAGGAGGTTTAAACATGCGATCAATCAAGCTTAGCCGCGTTATTGTGACATTGTGTATGGGAGTTGCAGGGATACTGTTTATTATGCCTTTCTTATGGATGCTCTCCGCATCCTTTAAGCCGGAGCTTGATGTCATGAAGTATCCGATTCAGTGGATTCCAACGAAATGGAATATGGTGGAGAACTACAGGCAGGTATGGGCTGGAGCCGTGCCGTTCTCCCTGTATTACTGGAATAGTGCGAAGGTAACGTTGATGTCGACAGCGCTTTCCTTGATTATTTCCGCCATGGCAGCCTATGGATTCTCGAAGGTTATTTTTAAAGGACGGGATATGCTATTCCTGCTTGTCTTAGCCACCTTTATGATTCCAACCCAAGCCATTCTCGTTCCGCAATTTATTATGTACCGCTGGCTTGGACTGTTTGACAGTCATATCGGACTTGTGCTGCTTGCCGCTTCAGGTGTGCTGGGAACCTTTTTGCTGAGACAGTTTTTCCTCGGCATTCATGATGAGATTATTGAATCCGCCCGGATTGATGCTGCAGGCCACTGGACGGTCTTTAGCCGGATCGCCCTGCCGCTTGTGCAGCCGGCCCTGGCAACCTACATGATTCTCCGCTTCATCTGGACCTGGAATGATTATCAGAATCCGCTGATCTTTCTTCGTTCTGATTCTTTATTTACCTTACAGCTGGGCATCCGGAAATTCGCTGATTTCAGCGGCGAGTTCTACTCCTTAATGATGGCAGGTGCGGTTTCAGCCATTCTACCTCTATTAATCATCTTCATGATTGGGCAGAAGCAGGTGATTGAGGGAGTTGCTATGGGAAGTGTCAAAGGCTAGACTAATTACACTATAGGGGGTTTATACAATGTTCAAAGCCAACAAGAAACTATTCATCCTGGTACCGCTGTTATCCTTGCTGATTTCGGGGTGCGGCGGTGCCAATTCGGAAGAAGGGGCTGCCCCGGGTACCGGAGAAGGAACGAATGAACCTGTAACGATTAAGCTGAGCAACTGGTATGCCAAAAAAATGGATAACTGGGATGTAGTGATTGCAGAGTTCGAAAAGACGCATCCCAATATCAAAGTGGAGTTTGCCTCCGCTGAAGATAACAACTCCAATGAATTCTACAAGAAGCTTGATCTGGCCGTTGCCGGCGGCGATGATCTGGATATTATCATGTTCAGCAATATGACGTATCTGTCCCAACGGGCGGGGCTTGGCATGATCGAACCGCTGGATGATTATTTGGCTAAAGACGGAATTAATTTCGCCGATGAATATACGGCCGATACCTCAATTGACGGCAAGGTCTATGGACTGCCCGGCAAGTCCTCCCAGGGTCTCGTTATTATCAATGCGAATCATCTGAAAGAAGCGGGACTCGAGCTGCCCAAGGACTGGACCTGGGATCAGTATATGGAATATGCGAAGGCTATGACGAAAAAAGAGGGCGATAAAACCCGGTATGGCACCTATTTTCACAGCTGGATTCAATATGGGTACCTGGTGCAGAACTTCGGCCAATCGCTTAATTCAAATCTGACTACAGATGATGGAAAGACCGCCAATATTGACAATCCTTACATGCGTAAGTCGCTGGAGCTGCGTCTTCAGGGAGAGGCGGAAGGCTCCGCTACACCGTATTCGGAGGTGGTCAGCCAGAAGCTGAATTACAGACCGCAATATTTCAATCAGGATACAAGCATGCTGGTAACGGGCTCATTCCTTATTCCGGAAACCGGAGGGACAGACACGATTCCTGCCAGCTTCAAGACCGTATTTGCTCCGCTTCCCAAGCTGAATGCTGAAGATCCGATCTCTGCGAATGTCAGCGGTGACGTACTGAGCCTTTATAGCAAATCCAAGCATAAAGACGAAGCGTACACCTTCATCCGCTGGTTCTCCACGGAAGGCATTGTTCTGCAAGGGAAGAATATCCCGTCCTGGAAAAAAGCTGATCTGAATGATGTAGTCGACCGGATCATCGCCGGCAGCAAAAATCCGGAAATGATCGATAAAGAATCCCTGCTCTATGTTCTGGAGAATACCAAAGCTACTACGACAGCCACAGCGGTACCTTATCATGCAGAGCTTGAGAAAGTGCTCCTGGAGGAGTTTGATAAAATGATGCTCTCGGGTCAAAGCATTGATGCGACGATCCAGAATGCCCAAACCAAGATCCAGAAGATCATCGATTCCAAATCCTGAATGAAAACAGAGATTAGATAGGAGGGCTGCACGTGCTTTATCCAATAATGACGGAAACCCGCGGTCTGTATGATCTGGCCGGGGTATGGAATTTCAAGCTGGATCACGGCTTGGGATTCGAAGAGAACTGGTATGCATCCAAGCTGACAGATACGATCCCAATGGCGGTTCCCTCTGCCTATAATGATCTTGGCGTGAATCCGCAGATCCGCAATCATGTCGGCTGGGTGTGGTATGAGCGGGAGCTGATTCTTCCGCAGACCATCATGAATGAACGTCTTGTTCTCCGCTTCGGCTCGGCTACACATAAGGCCAAGGTATTCATCAATGGAAGCTTTGTGATAGAGCATTCCGGCGGATTTCTGCCCTTCGAGGCCGTGATTAATGAGTATATCCGGACTGGATCGAACCGGCTGACGGTTGCCGTCAATAATGTTGTGGATTACACGACATTGCCTGTAGGTCTATACACAGAGACTGAAGAACCCGGCGGGAAGACCAGGCTGAAGAATCAGCCGAACTTCGATTTCTTCAACTTTGCAGGACTGCAGCGGCCGGTGAAAATCTACTCTACGCCTCAAACCTTCGTGCAGGATATTACTGTCGTAACCGATTATCACGGCGGTAACGGGATTGTCCGTTACAGCGTGGATGTCAGCGGAGAAGCAGATATCCGGGTCACTGTTCTGGATGAAGAGGGAAACGCAGTCTCCTCGGGGACCGGAAGCTCCGGCCGGCTGGATATTCCCGGTGTTACCCTATGGCAGCCGTTGAATGCCTACCTGTATACCCTGAAGATTGAACTGCTGGAAGCCGAGCAGGTGCTGGATGTCTACGGGCTGCCGTTTGGCGTGCGGACAGTCGAAGTGCGGGAGGGGCAGTTCCTGATCAACAACCAGCCCTTTTACTTCAAGGGCTACGGCAGACATGAGGATACCCCGTTTCATGGCCGGGGCTTAGATGAAGCAGCGAATATCATGGATTTCAACCTGATGAAGTGGACGGGAGCCAACTCCTTCCGTACCGCGCATTATCCTTATGCCGAAGAAGTGATGCGGCTTGCCGACCGTGAAGGCTTCGTTGTCATTGATGAGACGCCGGCGGTAGGCCTGGATCTTAATTTCCTGGTGATGTTATCCGGGGGATCGAAGAAAGAGACGTGGAAGGAAGTCCAAACCTTTGAGCATCACCAGCAGGTCATCCGGGAGCTGATTAACCGGGATAAGAACCATGCCTGTGTAGTGATGTGGAATGTGGCTAATGAACCGGCATCCTATGAAGAGGGAGCATACGAGTACTTCAAGCCGCTGATCGAGCAGATGCGGGATGAAGATCCGCAGCACCGCCCGGTTACCCTGGTGACACATATAGAGGCTTCGCCCTTAAACGATAAGATCTCCGAGCTGATTGATGTGCTCGGCTTCAACCGTTATTATGGCTGGTATGTGGACGGAGGCGATCTCGAATCGGCCAAAGGCAAGCTGCGGCTTGAACTGGAGGCCTGGACCAAACGTTGTCCGGGTAAACCGATGATGATGACTGAATACGGAACAGATACCGTAGCCGGACTGCATGATGTGGAGCCGATCATGTTCACGGAAGAATATCAGGTGGAGTTCTACAGGGCCAATCACGGGATCTTCGACGAATTTGAAGATTTCGTCGGCGAACAGGTCTGGAATTTCGCAGACTTTGCCACGGGCCAGGGTATTATCCGGGTCCAAGGCAACAAGAAGGGGATCTTCACCCGGGAACGCAAGCCCAAAGCGGCAGCGCATGAGCTGCGCAAGAGATGGACGGCTATCCCGGATTTCGGGTATAAGCCGAAATAATGGAAGCTTGATACACACAGCATTAGGCCCGCCACAATGTACACCTGCGATTTATGCAGTGTTCATTGTGGCGGGCTTTTTGCGCATATTCTGAGACTACCCCTTCACCGCACCAATCATTACACCCTTCTCGAAATACTTCTGGACGAAGGGATACACACACAGGATGGGCACCGTTGCTACAATAATGGTGGCGTATTTAATCGTTTCTCCGATCATGAACTGATCCGCCGAGCTTGCTCCTGCCGACATGCTGTCTGTCGAATTGGCGATCAGGATCTCCCGGAGTATCAGCTGCAGCGGGAACAGGTCTCTGTCCCTCAGAAAGATGGATGCATAGAACCACGCATTCCATTTCTCGACGGCATAATAGAGCACCATTACGGCTATAACCGGCTTGGACAAAGGCAATACGATCCGGAACAGGATCGTCAAATGGTTAGCGCCGTCGATCTTGGCCGATTCCTCCAGGCTCTCGGGAATCGCCGAGAATGCGGTGCGCATGATAATCAGGTTAAAGGTGCTGACAGCGAACGGTATGATGGTTGCCCAGATGGAATCAATCAATCCGACACCCTTGACGATCAGGTACATCGGAATCAGGCCGCCGTGGAAGAACATTGTGAACACGATCAGCAGGGTGAAGGCGCTGTTCCACATTACATTTCTTCTGGACAGCACATAGGCTGCTATTGCGGTCAGCAGCATGTTAAGGGTGACACCGAAGACCAGAATGAACAGTGTATTGCCGTAACCCTTGATAATGCCGGGATTGCTGAACACGCTCTTGTAAGCTTCGAGACTGAAGCCCAGCGGCTTCCACAAGAATCCCTTGTTCGCAACCAGCTCCGCGGAATCGCTGAAGGAGGCGAACAGTACATATAGAAGCGGATATAACGTTACGATAACAAGTAGAATCAGCACGGTGTTAATGGTGTAATCAAAGATTTTATTTCTCAGGCCGGTGTCGGCATGCATAACGGTTTCCTCCTACCAAAGGCTGGTTTTATTAACTCTGCGGCTGATGTAATTGGCCGAGATCAATAGAATGAGATTCACAACCGAGTTAAACAAGCCGACTGCTGAACTATAGCTCCAGCCGAATTCCAGCAAGCCTTTTCTGTACACAAAGGAAGAAATGACGTCAGCTGTTTCATAGGTTACAGGATTGTAGAGCAGAATGATTTTCTCGAAGCCGACATTCAGCATATTGCCCATCCGCAGGATGAACATGATGGTGATCGTAGGCAGAATTCCCGGCAGGGTAATGTGCAGCATCTGCTTCAGACGGCTGGCACCGTCAATCCGGGCGGCTTCATACTGCTCCTGGTCAATACCGGCCAAGGCGGCAATGTAAATAATCGATTCCCAGCCGATCTTTTGCCAGATTTCGGACAGGATATAGACCGGGCGGAACAGGCCGGGCTTCTGCAGCATAGCGGTTCCGTCATACCCGAGCCAGGAGAATAGTGTATTAATAACCCCGTTGCTGTTGGTGAAATCGGTAATCATCCCGCAAATGACGACGAGTGAAATGAAGTAGGGCATATACGAGAAGGTCTGGACTATCCGTTTGAAGCTCTGATTTCTCACTTCATTGATCAGCAGAGCCAGAAGGATCGGGGCCGGAAACATGAACAGAATCGAATACACGCTGATAATCACGGTATTACTCAGAATCCGCCAGAAATAATAGCTGGAGAAGAAATCCCTGAAGTGCTGGAGTCCTACCCAGTCACTGCCTAGAATCCCTTTCATCGGCGAGAAATCCTTGAAGGCAATAATCGCGCCATACATCGGTGCATAATGGAATACGACATAGTAGAGGATGACCGGAATCATCATGATATACAGCAGTCTGTTCAGCTTGAAATCCCGGAGGAAACGGTGCTTAAAGCTGTTGTTAACAGAAGTTTGAACGCCGGTCATAGGAGCTAATTTGGACATGGTTTCTCTATTCCTCCTTACGGGAGCAGCTCTTCAGCCGATCAACGATCTGCTCCCGGCTTGACTGTAATTTAGCGCTTCAAGTACCGCTCCAGTGCGGCCTGTTTAATCTCAATGGCACGCGGGAGCTTGACGGAATTCAGCTTCTCCAGATACTTGTCATAAGCCTCAAGCGGCTCCGTTCCAAGGATAATCTTCAGTGTCATTTCATCGACCAGCGTGTTCACATCCGCCATGATGTTGGCATATTCAGCGCTTTCCTCCGGAGTTGGAGTTACCAGCGGAATCTGGTATTTGGCCATGTCCGTCTTCTGCCAGATAGGTATCGCGGCCTGCTGCTCCGGCAGGTTCAGGTACTGTTCGGAGACCCGGTTATCGGAGACAAAGGGACCCATCGTATTGCCACGGATATATAGAGACATGGCTTGTGCAGGGGCCAGCTTGTCGGGATTGCTCATCAGCAGATCCGTGAATTTCGGATAACCGTCTTCCATCGTGTAGCTGACACCCTCTGTTCCGAAGTTAAACAGCTTATTGCCTTCTTCGCTGTAGCCATAATCAAGCAGCTTGACCGCCAGCTCCGCATTCTTGGACGTCGCCGAGATCGCTACCATCCCGCCGGTGGAGAAGGCATAATCCCGTTGGCCGAACTTTGGTGAAGTGCCCTTCTCCAGCACCGGATAAGGAGCCGCGACAATGGAAGCCTGCGGATCGGCTCCCTTAAGGATCGGCTGCCATTTCCCGATACCGCCGCCAGCATTGGCCCAGGTTGCCCCGGTCTGGCCCGAAGTAATATTGGCATCCATCACCTTGGAATCGACGGTGGCCACATCTTTATCCAGCAGTCCGTCCGCATACCATCCCCGGAATAAGCTCAGGAAGTCTTTATAACCAGGTTCTGCCGGACCGAATTTAACCTTCCCGTCCTCCAGATAGAAGTCGCGGGTAACGCCAAACGCCCCGATGAAAGCGCCATTGCCCAGTTCATTGAATACACGCGGTTTGGCGACGAAGGAGATCGGTGCAGCAGCCCCTTTTTTCTCTTTAAACGCTTTCAAAGCAGTGGTCCATTCATCGATGGTTTCAGGTACGGGCAGACCCAGCTCATCCAGCCAATCCTTGCGGATCACCGGCCCCTGGAAGGTAAGCAGCGATTCATCCCCGCGGATGAAAGGAAACGAGTAATAGCTTCCTTTGTCTGTCTTGACCATTTTCTCAACCTCGGGATGCTCCTGGAGATATTTCTTGTAGTTCGGGGCGTATTTGTCGATCAGGTCATTCAGCTCCAAGATGTATCCGTCCTTGATTGCTTTTTCCGGACCGCCCGGGAAGTTGAAGAAGTTGTACTCCAGCATATCAGGCAATTCACCGGAGGCGAGCATCACGTTGAAGGATTCGTCGATCTGGTTAGCCGGAGGGGCGGTGAAATCTACTGTAACCCCAGTACGTTTCTGCCATTCCTGGTAAAAGGGAACCTCCGCATGCGCTGATTTTACTCCCGTCAGATTATTAGGTAATGCTCCCCAATAAGTGAGTGCAGTGTCCGTTTGCATCGGGTATACCGCTGCTGATTCTGATGCTGTGTCTGAGCCGGATGGGGAATTGTTCCCTGCCTTGTTCTCCGAGCATCCTGCCAGCGTGCTGCCTGCCAGCAGAGATGCCATGAGCGAAAACATTATTTTTCTGCTTGTTCTCCTCATTCCTGTTAACCTCCTCAAATGATTCCATTAGTAGTTGTAAGAACCTGCTGTGCTGCCGGGTTCATGCCCTAACTATACGGTCCGCCCCGGTTTGGTGTATATGTGCAGTACATCCAATGTAATTGAAAAAGCCGCTGCGGGTATCGGCAAAATGCACAAAACGATAGGCGATTGCTCTGCGGGAGCGGCTTAAGCCCTTGCTGCGCAACAAAAAAGCCCGGCCGCCACGGTGGGGTGACGGGCAGGGCATTGTTAATCTTCGATGGTTTCTTTGTATTTGCCGGGTGTAATTCCTTCGATCTTCTTGAAGGTGCGGATAAAGGTCCCAACATCATTGAAGCCTGACTTCTCGGCCGCTTCGTTGATCGTCAGCCGCTGCTGCTGAATCAATTGCTTGGACCAGTCAATCCGCCGCTTGTTGATCGTATCCAGAAGCCCTTCCCCCGATTGCTCCTTGAACAGCTTCGACAGATAAGTAGGCTTCATATCAAAATGCTGCCCCAGCAGGGAGACGTTCAAGCCCGGATCCGTGAAATGTTCGTCTATAAATGCAGATACCCCGCTGATTAAATCATTCAAGGCGCGGTGACGGTTCTCCTGAACATTCTGCAGCCGTCTGGCCCCGGCATATTCACAGGCTTCCTTAAGCATGGACTTCAGCTGCTCCTGCATTTCAGCTAACGTCTCTGCAGAAGAGAGCCTGTCAATGCGCTTCGGATTCTGCAGCAGGATATTATCCTGCGCGGGTCCGAGTTCACCGATGCTCTTGATCAAAGTTCCCACCAGGTCGAGCATAAGGCAGCGGGCTAAAGGTACCTTCACCGGGTGCTTCGACAGGTTCATCTGCAGGATATCGTCCAAGGAGGTTACGGCAGACTGGAAATCGCCCACTTTGACATAATTGATTAACTGCTGCTCCAGCTGAAGGGGATAGAAGTAACCGGAATCCGTATCGGGACGGATGTTGTTCCGCTCAATCTCTTCATAGGACAGAATCTCCTGTTTGCCCATCACCAGCTTATATTCCATGGCATCCAATGCCTCCTGATAAGCCTGATGAATCTGATCAATACCGTGATGAACCCGGCTGACCGACACTGTAAGGTAGATATTATACGTCTGTGCAAGAAACTCTTGAGCGGAACGGGCCACCTGCAGCAGATCGCTATTGTGCTCATCCGGTGAGACAGGAGACAGGCTGACCAGACAAGGCATGGCATCATCCGTTTCGGCCATATAGCCCCTGTGCTTAACGTTGACCAGCTCTTCAATTACATTATTCACAATGAAATGCAGCAGCTGCAGCTTCTGGGCGGCGGTTTTGCCCTGGACACGCTCCAGGAAGACATCGAGATCCTCCAGGTAGAATAGAAGAATCGCACAATCCCCGGAGAGGAGCTGAATATCGAAGGCGCTTAAGGCTTCGGCCAAAGGAAGCTCATCGTCCAGCCTGCCCTTGAGCAGCCGCAGGATGTAATTGGAACGCAGCGAATAATTCTGCCGCTTCCTCTCCAGCAGCATATGGTCCAGTTCACTCAGCGTACTGTCCACAGCCTGCTGGATAAACAGGAATTCATTGGAGCCTTTCTCCCGGATGGCTGTCTTGCTGCTGAAGGCACGTACAATCCGCTGGATCGGATTATAGTTTTTCCTCAGGAAAATATAAGTCAAGAACCCGCCTCCCAGCAGGCTGGCCATGATACTCAGCAGCGTCAGCCTGCGGACCAGCTCCGCCTTTTGCCAATAGACTTCACTAGGAATCATGGAAATATAGCGGAGATTGGATTCATTAGACTGGATCGAGAAGACTTCATACCGCTCCCCGCCGAATTCCCAGAGGAACATTCCGCTGTCACCGGTCAGCTTGCCGAAGGGCAATTGTGCCGGAAGATCTGTATTGGAGCTGGATACCAGCACCTGGTTGTCGGAGTCTGTGATGAGCACATGCCCTTTGCTGAACGCTTCAATATTCATGAGGGAGGATAATATTTGGTCGTTGTCGATCATGATCACATTGGCTCCGGACGGCTTGCCGTCCTCGTAGTCATAGGTGCTGACATATGCGAGCGCTTTCACGGAAGTGCCGTTCTCGGTTGTACGGTTCATCGGTACATAGCCCTTGAATTTGTTCTGGCGGAGGATATCTAACCATGCTTCATAGCTTAAGTTGCCGGAGGCGTTATGCTCGGCATAGGCGAATCTCGTATTCCGGTAAACGCCGGGGAGCAGAATCGTATCCCGTGAGGCCAGATAGATATAGAACAGGCCGGTTTCGGCATAAGCCGATTGATATAAGGACATATCCTTGGTCGCGTCGTACAGATCATACATATAATCTTCCGGGAAAATGGAGTACTTGTGCTGATCGACCAGTTCCCTGAACTTGGTATTCCAATTCAGCTCGAAGTTGAGCCGGTTGACCGCTTCCAGCTGTTTATCCATATTCTCCCGCAGCTGCTTAAGCAAGGAGTTGTTCGCCAGATGAATCTCGTCAGCGAGCATCTTGCTGGACTGAAAGTAAACGATAGAACTCAGAATGACCGGAAGCAGCAGAACGGCCATATAAGATAAGGTCCAGGTCAGCAATACACTTTGGCTGCCCAGCCATTTGCTTCTTCTTTTCTTCATCCGCATTCTCCTGTCCGGGCTGCAATCGATAGCTTCGTATATTGTACATGCATCCCAGGGTTAGCACAATTGCCATTACAGGGAAATAACGGTAAGCTCCTGTTTGTTCGGCTTTTAAACACTCCGAATAGTGCCGCGGACGCTTCGCTTCCTGCTGGCGCAAGAGCTTGCGCGTTCCTGCTTCCCCGTGTAATCAGGTGATAAGTTATGTTTCCAATTGCCCGGTTCTGTGCTAGACTCAGTCTTTATTAAAGCCCTTACATCTGCGTCAGCAGGCAAAAACATCCGCTGTGCTGCGAGACAGGGGAGAGGAAGAGTCCATGAAACGTTATTTTCTCGATAAGCCCATACAGACCAAATTGCTGATTACCTTCCTGCCGGTCATGATTCTGTTGGTTATTGCAACAGGCTCGTTCTCCTACTGGTCCGCCAGTGACCAGCTCCGCAAGAACTCGCTGTATTCGCTGGCCGATACAACCTATCAGACCGCCTTGTTCCTGGACGATAAATTTCTGACGATCTTCGAACAGCTGGTTAATCTGGAGGATACCACCTCGCTGCGCAATCTGTTGTCCGTGAACGATCAGGGTGACACTCCCCAGAAATTCAATGACATTATTGAACTTCATAACCGTCTTGAAAGCGTATACCACTCCTATAATGCCATGGTCGATTCCATCTATGTTGCCTTCAACAACGGCCGTTCTTTCAACCTCCAGCAGGAATACGTGCCCCGGAGCGTCTCGATCGATCTTCCGGCGTGGCAGGAACGGTACAACCATTCAGATAAAGGCTACTACTGGCTGAACAGCCACAAGGATGCCATCTTCGATACGGTGGAGGACAGGCGGGTGCTCAGCAGCTTCAAAATGATCGGCACGCCGACTTCCTCCTCCAGCGGAATTGTGCTGATCAATCTGCGTGAAAGCTACTTCCTGGAGATTATGCAGAATGTACAGATCAGCCCGAACGGCGCGCTGGCACTGATCAGCCCGGACGGGGAGCTGTTCTCCAAATCCCTGAAGAAGGATTATGGGGTGAAGCCGGATACTATTGCAGAATTGCGGCAGCTGGCAGGCGGTAACGGCAGCCTTGCTGTGGACAGTACAGCAGGCCAGAAGCTGGATATTGCCTATCAGACACTGCCGCTGAACGGCTGGGTGCTGGCCGCTATTGTGCCGGAGAAGGATATCCTCGCAGGCGCGTCGCGCATCCAATGGATCGTTCTGGCGGTCACGCTGGTTATCCTCGTGCTGGCCCTGGCAGCCGCGACGCTGGCAGCGCGCAATCTGAGCAATCCGATCCGTTACCTGTCCAAGCAGGTGAAGCGGTTCGAGCGCGGGGATTTCAGTGTCAGCTTCCAGATTGACCAGCGCAATGAAATCGGCGTCCTGGCCACCGGACTGACCCGGCTCTCCGATTCGGTGGAGCAGCTGCTGAATGAGGTGCGCGAGGAGCAGGAGCAGAAGCGTAAGGCCGAAATGCGGGCGCTGCAGGCGCAGATTCAGCCGCATTTCCTGTACAATACGCTCGGTTCAATCAAGCATCTGATTGATCTGGAGGAGCGGGAGCGGGCCTCTGTGATGGTGGGAGCGCTGACCCGGTATTTCCGCATCGGCATCAGCAAAGGCGCCGAGCTGATTACTGTCGCGGAAGAGATTGAGCATGTGCGCAGCTACCTGCTGATTCTGAACATCCGGTATAACCAGGATTTCGATTATACCATCCAAGTGGATGAAGAGCTGCTGCCGCTGCGCATCCCGAAGCTGACGCTGCAGCCTATCGTGGAGAATGCCGTCTATCACGGCATCAAGAACAAGCGCGGCAAAGGAATGGTGACGATAACGGGTTATGCAGATGAAGCTGCCGCAGTGCTGGAGATATATGATAACGGACAAGGCATCAGCCCTGAGCGGCTTGCGCAGCTGCGCAGTTCACTGCAGGCGGACAGCACAGGCGACAATGCGCTGAGCTTCGGATTGTGGAACGCCCACCGCCGGCTGGTGCTGCAATACGGGCCGGTCTACGGCCTTGTCCTGGACAGCGAAGAGATGAAGTTTACCCGGGTCACGGTACAGCTGCCCCGGGTGCAGAAGAAAGGAGATTCCCATGATTAAACTGCTTATTGTGGATGATGATATGTGGATCCGGGAAGGCCTGCGGCGCAATATCCGCTGGGAGCAGGCCGGCATTGAGGTAGCCGGCACAGCCGCTGACGGGGAAGAAGCGCTGAAGCGGATGGAGGAGCTGCGGCCGGATCTGGTGCTGACCGATATCCAGATGCCTTTTCTGGACGGGCTGCAGCTGGCTGAACGAATTAACGCAGACTATCCGGGAACCAAGGTCGTCTTCCTGACCGGCTACGATGACTTCTCGTATGCCAAGCAGGCGCTGCGGCTGCAGGCGGCCGATTACATTCTGAAATATGAGGATAATGAAGTGATTCTAAATGCGGTTGCTTCTGCCGCCAGCACGCTGCTGGCCGAGAAGAGGGGGGCCGAGACAGCCCGGAAGAGCCAGGCGCTGATCCAGAACAAGTTCTTCGCAGAGCTGTTCGAGGGCTGCGCCAACCCGGAGTGGGCGCGGCAGGAACTGGACAATCTCGGCATAGCTGCGCCGGAGGCCTGCTTCCGGGTAGCGGTGATTCAGCCGGAGGACAACCGCCGCTTCGCCCGCTCCGGAGAAGGGGATAATGCGGAGCTGCTGCTCTTCTCCATCCACAATATCTGCTCGGAGCTTGTGTCTGAGCCATTTCCTTACCGGTATTCGGCAGTCTATAACAACCGGGTCAACCTTCTCTTTAACCTGCCTGCTCCGGCAGGCCGTGAAGGCACTGCGGAACACCTGACTGAACATCTGGAGGAGATCCGCCGGACGCTGGAGAACTGTCTGAAGCTTCAGGTCAGTATTGGTCTGGGTAGCTGCCGGGAAGGGATTGAGCGCATCGCAATCTCCTACAGCGAGGCTCTGAACGCTGCCCAGCTGAAGCCGATCATCGGCGGAGCCGGTGTATTCGTCAGCGGTGAGATCCGCCATTCGCAGAATTCGCATCATACGCTGCTGAAGGAGATGGAGCAGTATATGCGGATGCATTTTCATGAGGAGGAGCTGAACCTGACCGCCATCGCGGACCATGTCCATATTTCATCCGCGTACGCCAGCACGCTCTTCAAGAAATATAAAGGCATGAACTTAAGCGAGTACCTCATTCAATTGCGTATAGACAAGGCAGCGGAGCTGCTGTCTACCACAGATGCGAAATCCTATGAAGTGTCGGAGCAGGTGGGCTACCGCAATCCCCAGTACTTCAGCGTGCTGTTCAAGAAGCATTACGGCAAATCGCCTTCGGAGTACCGCAGGGACCAGCAGCATTAATAGAGCAAACAAATGAGTTAATGAAAACAAACAATCTTCGAAAGATAGTGTATTCAGCATGTTCACGCGCTGGTTTAAGATAAGCGTGGAGGTGCTGTTATGGAATTATCCCAATCAACCGGCGGCAAGACAATGTCCGTCAAATCTAAATCTTCCCGCAAAAAAATGGGCGACCGCTGGTTTCCCTACCTGCTGATCGCACCGACAGTCCTGCTGATCGCTGGACTTCTGGTCTTCCCGATCTTCAGGGTGTTCGACCTCAGTGTGCAGAGCTATGATTTCACCCGGCTGCAGAAAGCGGGTTACATCGGACTCGAGAACTTCAAGAATATATTCACGCAGGACGATATGTTCTACTCTTCACTGTGGATCACGGTGAAATGGGTGCTGATAGAAGTAGTGCTGCAGCTCGTATTCGGACTCGTGGTTGCGCTGCTGCTGAACCAGGCGTTCAGGCTGCGCGGTCTGGTCCGTTCCCTGGTGCTTGTTCCCTGGGCGGTGTCCGGTGTACTGACCACCATGCTATGGTCGCTGATGTTCAACCAGCATATAGGAATCATTAACGATATCCTGATGAAGCTGGGCGTGATCTCCGAGCCGGTCGCCTGGCTGGCCAATATTCATACCGTCTTTGGTTCTGTGATTGTCGCCGAGCTGTGGCGCGGCATTCCGTTCTTCGCCATCACGCTGCTGGCGGCGCTGCAGACCATTCCGCACGAGGTCTATGAATCCTGTGAGGTGGACGGTGCGGGGAGCGTGAAGAAGCTCTTTTTCATCACACTGCCTTTCCTGAAGGAAAGTATTGTGTTCGCAACGTTGCTGCGTGCCATCTGGGAGTTCAACTCCATTGATATGATCTTTACGATGACGAACGGCGGACCGATGGATATGACCACCACGCTGCCGATTTATATGATGAAGACTTCCATCCTCGAAGGAAACTATGGCTATGGTTCCGCCATTGGTGTGGTCACCTTCGCGTTCCTGATGATCTTCGTTGTCCTGTACCTCAGACTGAACCGGTCAGGAGGGATGCAGGATGAATAGCAAATGGCACCGCAAGCTGGGTTCGAAGCTGCTGTTCTACATACCGCTGGCTCTGACACTGGTGTTCGTGCTGGTTCCGTTCCTGTGGGCCATCTCCACCTCGCTGAAGCGGGAGGGGGATGTACTTAGCGGCACGGTCCGGTACATTCCAAGTCCGGCGACCTTCGAGAACTTCGTACATGTGTGGAATGACAACAATTTCTCGCAATATTTCATGAACAGTGTGTTCGTGTCTGTATTGTCTGTAGTGGCAATTACGGTGTTGTCCGTATTGAACGGCTACGCCATGAGCCGCTTCAAGTTCAAGGGCAAAGGGGCCTTCATGCTGGTTCTGCTGGCGACCCAGATGATGCCGGTCATTCTGTTTGTCATTCCGCTCTTCCTGATCTTCAAGAATCTCGGGATGATCAACACGCCGTACGCGCTCATCTTGTTCTATATCGTGCTTCAGGTTCCATTCAACACGATTCTGATGCGCGGCTTCATCTCCTCGACACCGAAGGAAATCGATGAAGCGGCGATGGTCGACGGAGCCGGACGATTCCGGATTATCTTCGCGATAATTATGCCGATCGTGCTGCCGGGAATAGTAGCAACAAGCGCATTCGCCTTCATCGGGGTATGGAATGAATTCCTGGTTGCCTTCTCGTTCATTACGACGCCGGACCGCTTCACCATCCCGATCGGCCTCAAATTCATGGTTGGCGAATTCAGCGTCCAGTACGCGTCGCTGGCGGCCGGCAGTATTATCGGGCTGATTCCGCCCGTGCTGCTCTTCATGTTCATCCAGCGTTATCTGGTCGAAGGACTGGGCGGCGCAGTCAAAGGCTAGTGTCCGGTATCGCAAGGACGGACACGGCCAGGCAGAATACGCCGGGTTCGTCCTTTGAGGTATATACAAGAAATTCAATTAGGGAGGATCACAGAATGATGGGGAAACACAAAGCGAAACGCACGGCGCTAGTATCGGCAGCATTGCTGCTGCTGCTGGCCGGCTGCGGCGGAAATAATGGCGGGAATAACGGGGGGGACAGCGCGGCAGCGGCGGATAACGGGGCAGGTAAAGCAGCAAGCGGAGAGAAAGCCAAAATCAGCTTCTGGGCTGCAGCTGTAACCACAGAACGCAATGCCTTCTTCGAAGAGATCGTGAAGCAGTTCGAGCAGGAGAATCCGGATATCGACGTGGATTATCTGGGCGTACCGGGAGACCTCGCGGCTTATGAGCAAAAGGTTAACGTGGCCATCTCTGCCGATCAGGCGCCGGATGTGATGAATGACTTCAAATCCGATCTGCTGGCCCGGGGGGTGCTGGAGCCGCTGGACACCTATTATGAGCAGTGGGCGGACAAGGACCTGCTCAACCCGGAACTGATTGCAAGTAACCGCAAGCTGGATACGGCAGAAGGTAAATTGTATGCGCTGCCATACAGCTCACAAACCTGGAATCTGTGGGTTCGTCCGGACTGGTTCAAGGAAGCCGGACTGACCTTGCCCGATACCTGGGACCAATTCTTCGATGCTGCCGCCAAGCTGACGGATAAATCGAAAGACCGTTACGGGCTCAGTATCCGCGGCGGCGCAGGCAGTGCCAATACGCTCGAAATGCTGATGTATGCTTACTCCGGCATTACCGATTATTTCACGGCAGACGGCAAAGCAACAATTAATGACCCGCTTAATGTTGAATTTGTAGAGAAATACCTGGGCTCTTACAATGTCTATACACCTGAGGATGACCTCAATAAAGGCTGGAGTGAACTGGCTGCAACCTTCCAGTCCGGCAAAGCCGGAATCGTTGTGCATAACTTAGGCTCGGCCAGCTCCCATGAGAAAGCCTTCGGCGGTGACTATACGAAGTTCGAAGCTGTACCTTTTCCAAAGAGCGTGAATGGCTACCGCGAACACCCTGGCCTTATGCCGCTGGGGCTGACGATGAGCAAATCGGCGAAGAACAAGGATGCGGTCTGGAAATTCATGACCTTCTACCTGTCGCATGATATCAACAGCAAATACGGCAAGCTCTATGGCGAAATTCCTGCCAATACAGAAGCTGCCGGCGATGAATGGGTGCAGAGCGTGCCTTACATGAAATCGGCCTCCGATCTGCTGAACAGCCAGGAGACGAAGTTCTCCGATGTGCCATACTATCTCGCGGGATATTCCAATGTGCAGAAATCGGTGGAACCGCTGATCCAGAAGGTAATGGCCAAGCAGCTGACCGCACAGGAAATGCTGGATCAATGGGCATCGCTGCTGGAACAGGAGAAGGCGGCACAATAAACTGCCCGGGCGGTAGGCGTCCGGCGCTGAAGGAGTTATTCAATGGAGACAATTAATACGCCCTGGGTATCCGACCTTGGCAACGGCCGGTACCGCAATCCGGTGTTGTATGCAGATTATTCCGACCCGGATGTGATCCGGGCCGGGGATGATTATTATATGACAGCGTCGAGCTTCAACCACATGCCGGGACTGCCGATTCTGCATTCCCGTGACCTGGTGAACTGGACGATCGTCAATCACGCGCTGGACAGGCTGGATCTGCCGGGATATGACCAGGTTCAGCACGGTAAAGGCGTATGGGCACCCAGCCTGCGCCATCATGACGGGAAGTTCTGGATCTTCTTCGGTACGCCGGATGAAGGAATCTTCATGACGCAGGCCGGGGACCCGCTCGGGAAGTGGACTGTACCCCATCTGGTCAAAGCAGCCAAAGGCTGGATTGACCCTTGCCCCTTCTGGGACGAGGACGGACAGGCTTACCTGGTCCATGCCTTCGCGAAGAGCCGCAGCGGCATCAAGCATATTCTGCATGTGTGCGGGATGAGCCCGGACGGCAGGGAGCTGCTGGATGAAGGCCGGCTGATTATTGACGGAACGGTCGATCATCCGACATTGGAAGGTCCCAAAATGTACAAGAGGGACGGATGGTATTACATTCTTGCCCCTGCAGGCGGTGTGTCCACCGGCTGGCAGACTGCCTTCCGGTCCAGGTCGATCTATGGCCCTTACGAGGATCAGATTGTGTTGGAACAAGGGGGTACCCTGGTGAATGGTCCTCATCAGGGCGGCTGGGTAGAGACGCCGGAAGGAGAAAGCTGGTTCCTGCATTTCCAGGACAAGGGGGCTTACGGACGGATTGTCCATCTGCAGCCTGTAGAATGGATTGACGGCTGGCCGGTAATGGGGAAGCAGTCTGCGGGAAGTTTGACCGGAGTGCCGGTATCCGAATGGTGCAAGCCGGGGTCTTCCGGCACCGGGACAGCGCTGCCGGCGGCTCCCCGGACCTCCGATGATTTCGCGGACGGGCGTCCGGGGCTGCAGTGGCAGTGGCAGGCCAATCCGCAGGACGGCTGGCTTGCCTCCGGCCACCCGGGTCCGGGGCTCCGGCTCCGCTGCGCGCCGCTCGGAGCGCAGCGGTTATACGATGCGCCGCAGCTCCTGATGCAGAAGTTCGCTGCGCCTGCATTCACGGCGCAGGTACAGATCAAACCGCATTTCGGAGCATTATCTGAACGCGCAGGCCTGGTAGTGCTTGGGCATAAAGCGGTACATTTAAGCCTGTTCTCCGGTGAGGACGGCGGCCTATGCCTGGGCCGGTTCGAGAGCCTGCCGGCAAGCCCGGAGGAAGAAGCAGAGCAGGAGTGTGCGTTTACGGATGATTTTGTGAAGCTGGACTCGGACGCTGTATATCTTCAGCTTATGGTCTCGGAAGAAGCGGAATGCCGCCTGGCGTACAGTCTTGACGGAGAAGCTTACACAGAGATGGGAGCTCCTTTCCGGTTGAAGGAAGGCGAAGGAGCCTGGGTAGGTGCCAAGTTCGGCCTGTTCGCGCTAGCTTGCGGTCCGGTTAACGCTGCGGCGGAGAACGGCTACGCTGAGTTCGGGCGGTTCGAGGTGCGTTAAGACTTCTCTTCGAGTACACTCAGAAATCTCCTTTTTAATACAGTTGTATTATTTAAAACAGTATAACAGCATGCCCGCTATTCAAGCAAGCTACGGGGTCATGGGAATTGCACCATGCGGAGCGGCATCTGCCGGTTGGGCACAGGATCACGGCCTCCGGTCTGCTTAGCGGCCGTTTGAACCTCCTTCCAGAAGGGTAAAAAGAGAGAAACACCCCTCGAGGAGAAAGGCGGTAAGCTTATGCTGTGGGGATTAATCGGACTCGTTGTCGTAGTATGGCTGTTCGGCTTTATCTTTGATGTTATGGGCAATCTGATTCACCTTCTGCTATTTGTCGCTGCGGTACTGTTTGTGATTAACCTGTTCCGGGGACGATCCCGGAGTTAACAGGACATAAACAAGAGCTGGTTCAAATACTTAATTAAACAGTTCACACACCAGCACGCGGTACCCTCATAGGGACGCGTGCTTTCGTGCGTAATCCTTGAATTCTCCCGCAGAGGAGACCTTAAGGAATAGTCCTGCTTCCGGCAAGTCTGGACACGTCCCCTCCGGATGCCTATAATGTAATCACTATGCAACCCTGGAGGAGAATCAATGAATAAGCCGATCATCGCCGTCGATATGGATGATACCATCTGCCATCTCGTCAAACGTGCGATATACCACAACAACATTGAGTTTCCTACGCATCCGCTCCGCTACGAGGATATGATGGACTGGAACACAGACCACCTTCGCCATCCGGACAGCACGATGGACCTTTTCTTCGGCAGACCCGGTCTGTACGAGGAGCTGGAGCTGTTCGATGAATATGTGACCGAAGAGATGGAGAAGCTTCACAACGCGTATGATGTCATTATTGTTACAGCCGCTGTGCCCAAAACGGTGCTTGAGAAATGGAACTGGCTGCAAAAGCACATGCCGTATATCCCGGCCGAGAACTTCTTCACCTGCAAGCGCAAGCATCTGATCGGCTTCGATCTGCTGATTGATGACGGTCCGCATAATTTGCTGCCCGCTGTACAGGCAGGGAAGAAGGTGCTCTGTATCCCGCATCCCTGGAACCTGCGGGCCCGGGAGGAATATGCCTTCCCGCTGATGACCTCCTGGCAGGGGGCGAAGGAGCGGGTGGATGAAATTCTGCAGGCACGGCAGTAGCCGAAGTCCGGAGACTGCATCTCCTATAAAGGGCTGTCCCAGAAAGCCATGAAATGGCTGCCTGGGATAGCCTCTTTTTATTGTTAAGGAGATTGTAGAGTTTCCGGAAATGTGGAGAGGAACTTGCTTATGAACGGAGGCGCCCTTGCCGGGCAACAGTTGGATAAACAGCACTTAATAGGCCGGGAATCACTCCCAGTAGGGTGAAAGCATGAAATTAAATGACGTTTATACAACTAATTACCTTAAAACATCCAAAACCTCTGAATTAAGATACGTTTTTCCAACTAATATTTGCGGAGCCAGCGCCAGCGCCGGAGCCGGAGCTAGAGCCAAGCTAGAGCTAGAGCCGGAGTCAGCGCCGGGGTCACTGGAGGTGTCTTGGCCAAGCACCCGCAGGAAGCCTGCGGGAAGTGCTGACCGCAAACGTTACTCACCCGTTAGGGTGATTTTTCTCTAATAGGATTATTTTGAGCGCATGGTATACGCCGCACGCAATTCCGTATTCCACACTCCTAAGGTGAGTACAAAGTCCCGGATGCTGAAAAAATGTAATCCAGTCATACTAACAAAAATCTAATATTTATATAAATGTTGCAAAATGAGTGTCTTAAACTACAGCTCTTGTGTATAGAAAGGATTTGCTTTCCCGTCAATGACAGCGCCCATAAGGAATGGGCTGAATTTCATGTATCGGGATAAGCGGCGAAAAAGGGGAGAAGTTGTCCTTCATTTTCCGTTAATCGAAATAATAAGGAGGAGATGTATTATTTTTTTGCTTTTTTATAAGAAGAAATTGGGTTTGTGTATATAATTTGCTATTAAGCGAATGTTCATCTTGATAACAAAATAAATAGGCGGAAAGAACCAAAAGTTATAATTATGTTATTGAAACCATTGACAGTTATGCTAACAAAACAATATTCTGTAGTCGTTAGAGGGCTACTGAATCCATTACGAGAAAGGAGGACGGGGCTGGGTCTAAATCCATTCAAACGAAAGTGGAATTAATGCAGGGATTATCCATTACGGGAGGGATGTTGCTTGAAGAAAATGTTGTCATTAATTATGGTGTTCGGATTGCTTATTGGGGTGGTACCGCCCTTGGAGGCAAGTGCAACGGCCAACCTTGCAGGGAACACAACCGCAGCTGCAAGCTCAAGCGAGGATTCAACAAAAACACCGGATATGGCCGTTGACGGAAATTCTTCCACCCGGTGGTCCTCTGCTTATGCAGATCCGCAGTGGATCAGCGTTGATCTTGGAAGCGCAAACAATGTAAATGGAGTTAGGCTAAACTGGGAAGCTGCCTTCGCTAAAGCGTATCAAATTCAGGTCTCCACAGATAACAGCAGCTGGAGTACAGTATACTCGACAACAACAGGAGACGGCGGGATTGATCAAATTTCATTTGAAGCCAGAAGTGCCAGATATGTGAGAATGTATGGAACGCAGCGGGCAACCCAGTACGGGTATTCCCTCTGGGATTTCGAGGTTTATTCGGATAGCGGCCCCGTAGATAACGGCATTACTTCCGGAGCGGTGTATAAGCTTACCGCCCGTCATAGCGGCAAAGCCCTTGATGTGGCTGGAGGTGCAGCTGCAGACGGAGCCAATGTGCAGCAATGGACAGATAATGGCACCCCCCATCAAAGGTGGAAGGTGATTGATGCGGGGGATGGGGCCTATAAATTGATCGCCGAATCCAGCGGCAAGGCGCTGGATGCCGCAGGCCCTGCAAATACAGACGGAGCCAATGTCCGCCAGTGGACGGACAACAATGCAGCCAGTCAGAAGTGGAGCATTATTGCTGCAGGCAACGGATATTACAAGTTAATATCCAAAAGCAGCGGTAAAGCCCTGGATGTAGAAGGAGGCTCATCTGCAGATGGAGCTAATGTACAGCAATGGACAGATAACGGGAACGCACAACAGAGATGGAAATTTACACAGATCGTAACTACCCCGGACTCCACTCCGCCAACTGCACCAACAAATCTCAAGAGCTCCTCAAAAACGGAAACCAGCGTAAGCCTTACCTGGACAGCATCTACAGACAACGCGGGAGTAGCAGGGTACGACATTTATAATGGAACGGCTCTGGCCGGAACGAGTACAACCACAAGCTATACGGTAACCGGCTTGACTGCCAATACAGCATACAGTTTCACAGTCAAGGCGAAGGACGCAGCAAGGAATGTATCTCCGGCAAGCACAGTTTTGAGCGTAACCACCGCTTCGACTTCCGCTAACAAGGGATTTTATATACAAGGAACGACCTTGTATGAGTCTAACGGAACTCCGTTTGTGATGAGGGGAATTAACCATGCTTACACCTGGTACAAAGGCCAGGACGCCGTTGCCATCCCTGCAATAGCGCGGACAGGAGCAAATACGGTAAGAATTGTTCTCTCCGATGGGCAGCAGTGGTCGAAAGACAATCTGGCAGCTATCCAGAGTCTGATTACCTTGTGTGAACAGAATAAACTGGTAGCCGTCCTTGAAGTCCATGATGGAACCGGCTCGGACAGCGAGACTGTTCTGAATAATATTGCGAATTATTGGATTGAAATGAAGAGTGCGCTTATCGGTAAAGAAAAGACGGTTATCCTCAACATCGCCAATGAGTGGTACGGCACGTGGGATGGGGCTAACTGGGCTAAAGGATATACAGCTGTAATACCGAAGCTTAGAAATGCCGGTATCCAGAATACCCTTATGGTTGACGGAGCAGGCTGGGGGCAATATCCGCAATCCATAGTTGATTATGGAACACAGGTATTTAATGCGGATCCCCTGAAAAATACGATGTTCTCGATTCATATGTATGAATACGCAGGCGGGAACGCGGCAACGGTTAAGACTAATATTGATAATGTGCTGAACAAGAATTTGGCGCTGGTTATCGGTGAGTTCGGAATCAGACATACGAATGGTGATGTCGATGAAGCGGCTATTATGAGCTATTCCCGGCAAAAAGGCGTCGGGTATCTCGGATGGTCGTGGAAAGGAAATGGCCCCGGTCTGGAGTATCTGGATATGTCCAATGACTGGGCAGGAACCAGCTACACCGAACAAGGAAATGCGCTCATCAACGGGCCGGACGGAATCAGAGCAACCTCGAAGCGGGCTGCGGTTTTTGATGCAGCAGCAGACAATTAAGTAACGGCCATTCATGTATCTTTCACCACTCAAAGACTGTATACCCGTTAGCGGGTTGCAGTCTTTATTTTTTACAGCTTTTTTTAATGGAATACAAATACAGTTATATAAATGTAAACACAGCCCCTGTTCATTAAAGAATCTGCTGATAAAATAATAATAAATCGCTTTCATGACAATTATTTAGTTTGTTTTTATAATTATTTACAGGGAATAGAACCGCAATCCTAATCACGTGAGCTTTAACTTTGCTGCCCTTTCACTTCCCGCTAAGAAGTGAAAGGGTATTTATTAATGTTTCCGCGGCATTACTAGTTAATAGAAGCAGCAGGCAGTTTTCCTTGTGTATGCCAAAGCTAACAAGTATAATTGTTTTGTTAGTTAAATGTTATGGTTTATTGTAAAAAGTTAGGTAAAGCTGATGAAGGGGAAGACCGAATGATGGATCAACACAAACACAGCAGGTGGTCTTTTATCAGGGACATGGGCATGGAGCGTAAGCTGCTGCTCGTCTTTCTGGTTATTATCACGCTGCCTCTTTCTATTATCAGCATCATCAGCTTTAAGAGCTATTCCGAGTCGATTCAAGCGAATACCGTCGCTTATTCAGAGAAGCTGATTGATCAAATGATGGACGGGATCGATGACTACATAGAAGATATGAAAAGGATATCCTCAATGCCGGCTTATGTAAACGATATCAAGCAGAATCTGATCGCGTCCAACCGGTATTATGAACAGAAGAAAATGACCCAGGGGGACCATGGAAACGCCGGGGTAGCGCCGGGTGATTTCGATCTGCTGCTGTCTATCCAGAGGGGAATAGAGGGCAACATCTCCTTCATTAACAATATCAAGCGGGGGACGAACTCCGTCTATATTTTTGACGCCTACGGTAACGGTTATTACTCTGCCAAGGATGGCGGCGTGCGGCTTGATCTGGATCAGAGCTATGCCTTCTGGACCGAGCAGGCCAAGGATTCCAGCGGTGAAGCGCTGCTATTCGGCACACAGGCCTACACTACCAATCTGCAGAGCACCCGTTATGCTTATACCGTTGTCCGCAAAATTGTCGACAGTCTCTGGAATCCGGTCGGACTGATTGCGGTGGAGGCTAATATCAGCAATATGGAGACCCAGGTAGCGGAGCTTGACCGGGTAACCCGCGGTACATCGCTGATCGTGGACGAGAAGGGCAAGGTCATTTATGACAGTGACCAGAAGCTGCTGACGAAGGATATCTCGCAGACTCCGCTATTCCGCAGCGCTCAGGGCACGGCCGGAAGCTTCTATGATACAGTCTCTGACAAGGAGCGGCTGAATATTTATTCCAGCTCCTCCAAGACGAGCTGGAAGGTGATTATCTCCATTCCGGTCGATGAATTAACCCGTGATGTGAAGCTGACCCGCAACGCAACCCTGGCGGCGACACTCATTATTATTGTGCTGGCCTTGTTCATTTCCATTGTGCTGTCCTTCGCGCTGACCAAACCGCTGACACAAATGATTCAGCTGATGAAAAGGGTGCAGGGCGGTGATCTGGATGTTAACTTCCGCGTGAAACGCCGGGATGAGATTGGCCTGCTCGGCCATCAGTTCAACCGGATGCTGGCCCGCATCCGGCAGCTGATTCAGGATATATACCGGATCGAGGAGCAGAAGAAGGAAGCGGAGCTGCATGCGCTGCAGAGCCAGATTAACCCGCATTTCATCTATAACACACTGGAGTCCATCCGGATGACGGCGGAGATTAACGATGATGTAGAAGCCGCCGATATGATCTCAATTCTGGGCAAGCTGCTGCGGTATAGCACCAGTGAATTGTCAGGCCGGACAACGATGAAGCAGGAGCTGTTATATGTCCGCAACTATGTTGAGCTTCTGGGCTGCCGTTATCCGGGACGGTTCGTGCTGCAGATAGATGTACCTGAGGAGCTGGATCATTATTCGATCATCAAGCTGGTGTTCCAGCCGATTATTGAGAATGCCGCGTACCATGGGCTTGATGACAGTAAAGAGCATATGCATCTCAGCATCAGCTGCGAGATCACCAGCCAGAAGCTGCTCTTCCATATCCGCGACAACGGCTGCGGGATGGAGCAGGCGACCCTGGACAAGCTGAACGATGATCTGAAACGGGAATCGCCTCCGAAGAAAAGCATCAATGGCGGGATCGGCATGAAAAATGTGCATCAGCGGTTACAGCTGAACTACGGGGCGGCTTATGGCATTGAGGTGTTCAGTAAGCTAGGCGAGGGGACGGATGTTATCCTCTCGCTGCCGCTTCCCCCGTACCGCTCGGCCAGTGAATCAGAGACAGAAGGGAGTCAACCGGATTGAAAAAGACGAACGCACACCGGCCTCTGCGTGCAATGTTATTAGTGCTGCTTCTGCTGTCTGCGGGCTGTGACAGCTCCGGCAGCCAGCCGGCCGTTCCGGCAACGCCTGCAGCAGACCATGAACAGCAGAGCCTGTCCGGTACCATTCTCATGCTGACGAACCGGATTGATCTTATTGAGAACGGTACAATGCAGGGGTATGCCGACCAGTTTATGAAGAAGTATCCGGAAGCAAGCGTAGAATTCGAAGGCTTATCCAACTATGCGACCGATATTATGGTGCGTCTCTCCACCAAGGATGCCGGTGATGTGCTGCTGCTGCCGGTCAATCTGCCGGCGAAGGAGCTGGATTATTTTTTTGAGCCGCTTAGTGCGGAGATGTCTGCGGGGGAGAGGTTCACTACCTTTGCTGCCTATGACGGCAGAAGATACGGCTTGTCTACCGGGACAACGACAAGCGGGATTGTCTACAACAAAAAGGCGTTCAAGCAGGCGGGCATCACGGAAATTCCGCAGACGCTGGATGAATTCTACGCCATCTGCGCCAAGCTGAAGCAAGCGGACATTACGCCGATCTATATGAATTACGGTGCAGTCTGGCCTCTGCGGGAATGGGGCAATAATATGGTTAATTACATGACCGGGAATCCCGATTACCTGAACGATATGGTTCATGAGAATGCTCCCTGGCAGCTTGATAATGAATGGGGCCGATTACTCGGAATTACCCGTACCATCATCGCCCGCGGTTATGCAGAGGATGAGCTGTTCTCGAATAATTGGGAGATTTCCAAAACCAAGCTGGCTAAAGGGGAGGCCGGGATGTTCCTGAGCGGCAACTGGACGATCCGCCAGATCCTCGATGCCGGAGCGGCTCCGGAGGATATCGGTTTTTTCCCGTTTCCCTATGATAACGGGCTGAAGCATTATGCACCTCTGAATCCCGACTGGTTCATCGGCGTCAGCAAATTCAGCAGAAACAAGGAGCTGTCGATGGCCTGGGTGGACTTCCTGGTCCATGAAACCTCTTATACCGCAGAAGGATTTCTTCCGCTGGACGGTAACGCAGAGCCTTCCATGGAACAATACCGTGAATTTCTCTCCTATCAGCCTGAGCTGGTAGAGGCGACCGTACAGACGGACACCTTTATTGATATGGCCAACCGCTCGAAGCTGTCCTTTGCCTCCGGAGACTATATCCAGGAGCTGATTGCCGCGCCGGATTTACAGAAGGCCTTTGACGGACTGAATGAGAAGTGGGAGGAAGCACGCGCTTTAACGGACACAAAGTAAAGAGAAGACTATAAAAAAGCAATACAGCACATTTTATATTGCCGGGATGAAGCCTATAATTGAAATGGTAACGCAATCATTGTGCAAGCGATAATAAGGCTGGAGGCGGTTTGCCAAGTGATCAGAATCATGATTGCGGATGATGAGGAAGTGATTCGCCGCGGGCTTGAGAAGATTACTTCCAGAATGGATGTGGAAGTGGAGGTTATCGGCTCGTATGGTAACGGTCTGGAGGCGTGGAATCACCTTTCAGCGATGTCATCAGGGGATCTTGATCTGCTGATTACGGATATCAAGATGCCTAGAATGGACGGCTTTAAGCTGATTGAAGAAGCCAGAGGCCATATGAAGAATCTGCCCATTGCGGTACTGAGCGGGTTCAACGATTTCGAATACGCCCGGCGGGCGATCCGTTTCGGTGTGATGGATTATCTGCTGAAGCCAATCGAGAAAGCCCAGTTATACGAACTGCTGAAGCGGGTAGAGGAGAACAGGCTGCTGAAGTCTTCCGGAACGGAACAGCCGGTATTGCAGGCTCCGGGAGGCAGGGAACATCACGTGGTCGAACAGACCAAAGTGATCCTGGAGAAGGAATACAGCCATAACTTCGAGCTGGAGCGCCTGGCGGAGACGGTCGGAATGAATGCCAGCTATATCAGCCGCCTGTTCAAATACAAGACCGGACAGACGATTACCGATTATCTGATTGGTATACGGATTGCGAAGGCCAAGGAGCTCCTGACCGCGCAGCCTGAACTCAAGAATTACGAAATTGCTGAACGGGTCGGCTATAATGATCCTGTATATTTCAACAAGCTGTTCAAAAAAATATGCGGCATGACTCCCAAGGATTATAAGAGCGGCTGCAGAATTCCCAAAGAATAAGCGGTACGGATAACTGCATGTTAACAGGATGAAATGAATGGCGGAGGGCGAAAGCCCTCTTTTTTGACGTTTTTTTGTATTGAATAACAAATTAATAAAAACAAAAATAACAAATTGAAGACCAGAAAAAACAATTCAAACCATCGTTTTAGGGTTGGATACGATCTATAATTAGTCTGTAAGCGATACCAACACTCTTTTTCACGAGAATAGGCATTAATTAAGCTCTTGTGTGGTGAATTAATCTTTAATCCCGTGAAAGTTTGTTAGTTTATTGTTATTATGATCTGTGAATCGGAGAGAGGGGTCTAACCAGCAATGAAGAAGACAAAGGCAGTTACAAGTTTAGCAGCATTGACGCTGATGGCGGGTTTATTCGCAGGCTGTTCGAGCAATAACAATGCGGATAATGCAGCAGCAACTAACGCAGGCAATACGGGGACAGGCACGGAGGCTACTGCTGCTCCTGAGGGAGATGCAGCCAAGGATATTAAAGGCAAAATCACGGTAATCACCCAAAGAACGGATATCGTTGATACCGTATTCAAGGATTACGCAGCCAAGTTCAACGAGAAATATCCGGATGTCAAAGTAAATTTTGAAGCGCTGTCGAACTATGAGGACCAGATCAAAATCCGGATGAGCACGAGCGATTACGGTGATGTGCTGCTGCTGCCAACCAGCGTGGCGATCAAGGACCTGCCGGAGTTTTTTGAGCCGCTGGGTAAAATGTCCGATCTGGAGCAGCAATATACGGGCCTGGAGGAACGCACGGTTGACGGCATATCCTACGGAATTCCGGTCACTGTTAACTTCTCCGGTGTGATCTACAACAAGCAGGTATTCAAAGATGCGGGTATCACTGAGGTTCCAAGAACCTTTGAACAGTTCCAGACCGCTCTGCAGAGCATCAAAGACAAGACGGATGCAGTTCCGCTGTACACGAACTATGCAGCAGGCTGGACGCTCACCCAATGGGAATCCGATCTGGCTACGGTTGCCGGAGACCGCGATTATGTAAATATCGCTCAGGTTGCCTCGGATGATAACTTCGTGCCGGGACAACCCCACTACGACCTGTACAAAGTAATGTACGACGCCGCGAAGAACGGACTGATTGAAGAAGATCCTACGACTACGGACTGGGAATCCTCCAAGGCTGATCTGGCGAACGGTAAAATCGGGACGATGATGCTCGGCTCCTGGGCCATCGGCCAGATCAAAGGCCTGGCTGCCAATCCGGATGATGTCGGCTTCATGCCTTTCCCTACCAACGCAGACAAAATTCTGGTTCCCCTGTCCGACGATTATAACCTGGGTGTAAGCATCCACAGCCAGAACAAGGAAGCGGCAAGAGCCTGGGTAGACTGGTTCATTAATGAATCCGGCTATCCGACCACTGAAGGCGGAGGCATGAGCCCGGTTAAGGGCGCTGAGCTTCCGGAAATCCTCAAGCAATTTGAAGGCACGGACGTAACCTTCGACACCCTTGCACCCGCCAAAGCCGGTGAAGAGGGCTGGGTGGATGCAATCGATAAAGAGGCAGAGATCGGCCTCTGGCAGCCTGACTTCAAGAAGGTAATCATTGAAGCCGCCATCGGCAACCGCAAGGATTCCTATGACGATATCATGAAGGACCTGAACGACAAATGGAAAGCGGCAAGAGCTAAGATTACAACTGCACAATAAGCTTTAAACCTCGCAGAGTGAAGACAGATTCAAGAGAACGGGGAGATGCGTCAGCGCATTTTCCCCTTCGCTTTTGCGGGTACAGGCAGGGTATGGATATGGAGTAATAAAGCTAGTGTTCTTAGGAGGTGTGGAGAGATTGTCCAACTTAAGCTATAAAAATCAGCGGATATTGATCATCCTGCTGTTCTCGTTAGTTCCGGTACTGCTGCTGTTGACGTTCTCATATTTACCCGTATTCAAAATGTTCCAGTACAGCTTCACAAGCTGGGACGGCTTCAGCAAGAAAATGGATTATGTCGGTTTCGACAACTATAAGACGATCTTCACCAAACCGGAGTATTTCGCCGTGTTTAAGGTCAGTCTGTATTATTTCTTCGCCACCTTTGTGCAAATGGGACTGGCCCTGTATTTCGCGACCATCCTGAGCTTCAATGTCCGTCTGAAGAACTGGTTCAAAGGCATTCTGTTCTTCCCGACACTGCTCAACGGGGTAGCCATCGGGTTCATCTTCCTGTTCTTCTTCAAGCCGGAGGGAACCCTTAATACACTGCTTGACCTGGTTGGACTCGGCGCATGGCAGCAGAAGTGGCTGCTGAATCCGCATCTGATCAATATTTCCCTCGCCTTTGCTTCCGTCTGGAGATACATGGGGATGAACTTCATCATCTTCCTCGGAGCGATTTCCTCGATCGGCAGCGATATTTATGAAGCTTCGGAAATTGATGGTGCGAACCGCTGGCACCAGTTCAGACATATTATCATCCCGAGCATCAAGCGTATTCTGCAGCTCAATCTGATCCTCGCGGTGAGCGGAGCGATCGGTGTCTTCGAAATTCCGTATGTCATGACCGGCGGCTCTAACGGCAGCGGTACCTTTGTCATTCAGACCGTCGATGTGGCCTTTAAATACAGCAAGCTGGGTCTTGCTTCGGCAATGGCTGTAGTGCTTCTGGGTATTGTTATTGTCGTGACCATTCTGCAGCGTGTGCTGATTAAGGAGGAGAAGTAAGAGATGCAACCATTCAAATACAGCGCAGCTTCTTTCTTCAAGTACCTCACCTTAGTCTTAGGCGCGCTTGCCGCCCTAATTCCGATCATTGTCGTCTTCTTCGCCTCGCTCAAAACCAATGCGGAGTATGCCAGCACCGGACCGCTTACCATGCCGGAGAACTGGCTGAATTTCACCAACTATACCAAAGCTTTTGTCGACGGCAAAATGCTGCTGGGCTTCATGAACACCATCATCATCGTACTGATCTCCATTGCCGGCGCTACCCTGACCGGATCGATGATGGCTTATATTCTCGCCCGCTTCAAATTCAGAGGCAGCAGCCTGCTGATGGGCGCTTTTCTGCTGGCAACCCTGATTCCGGCGGTAACCACACAGGTTGCTACCTTCCAGATCATCAACTCGCTGGATTTGTTCAATACGCGCTGGGCGCCCATTCTGATGTATCTTGGAACAGACATTATCGCCGTATATATTTTCATGCAGTTCCTTGACTCGATTTCCGAGTCGCTGGATGAATCGGCCATGCTGGACGGGGCATCGTACTGGACGATTTACTGGAGAATTATTCTGCCGCTGCTGAGCCCTGCCATTGTTACGGTCATTATCGTGAAGGGCGTTAACATCTACAATGACTTTTACACGCCTTTCCTGTACATGCCAAAAAGCAGCCTGCAGGTCGTTTCCACCGCGCTGTTCAAATTTAAAGGGCCTTACGGCTCGCAGTGGGAAGTCATCTGTGCGGCGATTATGATTGCGATCATTCCGACGCTGGTTGCCTTCGTCTCCTTGCAAAAGTACATTTACAACGGCTTTGCACAAGGTTCAGTAAAATAAAAAACATTTGGAGGAATCCTACATTGAAAGAAGTTAAGCTGACTACTGACCAGAATATCCCGAACATGCCTTGGCAGGACAGACCCGCAGGCAATGACCATCCGGTGTGGAGACACAGTGACAACCCGGTCATCAAACGTAATCCGGCCAAAGGCGTTGCCCGGATCTTCAACAGTGCCGTTATTGCCTATGAGGGCAGCTTTCTCGGCGTGTTCCGTGTAGAGGACAACACTACCCGCCCTCACCTGCGGATGGGCCATAGTGCGGACGGTCTGGACTGGACAATCGATGACGGGCCGATTCAGTTTATAGACGAAGCGGGCCAGCCGTATGCACCGCGTTATGCCTATGACCCGCGTCTGGTGAAGGTGGAAGACACCTATTACATCATCTGGTGTACAGATTTCTATGGTGCTGCCATCGGGGTAGCCAAGACACAGGATTTCAAAACGTTCATCAGCCTGGAGAATCCGTTCCTGCCCTTCAACCGCAACGGTGTGCTGTTCCCCAAGAAGCTGAATGGCAACTTCGTGATGCTGTCCCGGCCGAGCGACAGCGGACACACGCCGTTCGGCGATGTCTTCCTGAGCGAAAGCCCGGACTTCGTATACTGGGGCAAACACCGTCATGTCATGACCAAGGGCGGACAAGGCTGGTGGCAGAGCACCAAGATCGGCGGCGGTCCTGCCCCCATCGAAACGAGCGAAGGCTGGCTGATGTTCTATCACGGGGTTACAGGAACCTGCAACGGCCTCGTGTACAGCATGGGTGCGGTGATTCTGGATAAGGACGAGCCGTCGAGAGTCAAATACCGCTCGAGAAACTTCGTGCTTACCCCGGAAGAATGGTATGAGGAGAGAGGTTTCGTTAACAACGTATTGTTCCCTTGTGCAGCGCTGACCGACGCCGAAACCGGCCGCATCGCCATCTACTACGGCGCTGCTGATACCTATGTAGGCGTAGCTTACACCACTGTGCAGGATATTGTGAACTACGTCATCGACACCCATGAGGAAGTGGGCGATGATGCCGGCCTGGGCAAGATCTAGGACATCATCAACCCTAAGGAGAGTCAGCATGAACGAAAGATCACTGCCGCAACTGCAGGCATACGAAGGCAGCAGCCCGAGGCCCGCGGACTTTGAGGACTACTGGGAGCGCGCGCTGCGCGAGCTGGATGCGCAGCCGCTGGGTTATGAGCTGGTGCCGGCGGAATTTACGAGCCCGTTGGCGGATTGCTTTCATCTGTATTTCACCGGTGTCGGCGGAGCCAGAATACACTGTAAATATGTAAGGCCCAAGACCCTATCCGGCGGGAAGGGCGGTCCGGGAGTGGTCATGTTCCACGGCTACGCCTGTGACAGCGGCGACTGGCTGGAGAAGGTGGGGTATGCCGCCCACGGGATCAGCGTACTTGCCATGGATTGCCGCGGCCAGGGCGGGTTGTCCGAGGATAACCTGAGCGTTCAGGGCACAACGGTCCGGGGGCATATCATCCGCGGGATCGATGATCCGGACCCGGATCATCTGTACTACCGCAATGTATTTCTCGATACCGCCCAGACCGCGCGTATCCTGATGGCCATGCCGGAGGTTGACCCGGAGCGGGTCGGCGCCTTTGGGTTATCGCAGGGCGGCGGGCTTACTGTTGCCTGTGCCTCGCTGGAGCCGCGCATTAAGGTGGCCGTACCTGTATATCCGTTCCTCTCCGATTATAAGCGGGCCTGGGAGACGAATATTACAACCTCTGCCTATGAGGAGCTGAACTATTATTTCCGCTTCTTCGACCCGCATCATCTGCGAGAGGAAGAAATTTTTGGCCGCCTGGGCTATATCGATATTCAGAATCTGGCAGACCGGGTGCAGGCTAAGGTGCTGTGGGTAACCGGGCTGACAGATACCATCTGTCCTCCTTCGACCCAATTTGCTGCATATAATAAAATCACGGCGGACAAGGAACTTCTGGTATATCACGAATACGGCCATGAGTACCTTCCGTATCTTGCCGACCGGACACTGCATGCATTTATGGTGTTGTGAGATGAACAACAGCCCGTTCACCATTGTGAACGGGCTGTTTTTTGTTGTCTTTTTTCTGAAACTAATCATTAATTCTCCTGCAAATAATCCATTCCCGAACAATACTATAATTCATTGTAATATTAAGTAACTATGTTTTCAGACACCAAGGAGGATTGCAGGTTGCTTAATAGGTTAAATAATGCGCTTCTCATAAGTAATAAGCTGAGTCTCACAACGCTGCTAACGGGGCTCGTGACGCTGGTAATTCTGCTAACTTCGGGTATTCTTCTGGTGGGTTCATATGAGTCCAAGAAACGATCATTGACGGAGACGACGCTCCATCTGAATTATATTAATGCTGACCGTATGTCGAGGACGATGGATTCCTTATTTCTATCCATGCAGGGCAGCTTGAAATACAATGCCGGTATATTGTCCGGTATCGAGACCATGGCACCGGAGAAAGTGAATGAATATTTAGATCTGATGCGCAGCAGCAGCAATTTCTTCAATTCTATGACAGTGGTCGAAGCAAGCGGATTAATCCGCAATGTATCACCTGTCAGCTTGGGAACAGCAGGTAAGCACATCACCTCCAGCAATAGTCTGGAAGCCTTAGCGGTCCAAAAACCGTATATATCCTCCCCGTATCTGACAGCAAACACTAAGCGGCTGATCGTGTTTTTGAGCCAACCGATCGTTGGTAACACCGGTACATATCTCGGAATGTTAAGCGGCACGATCTATCTGCAGGAGAATAATGTCCTGTCTGAAATTTTTGACAACGGCCAGGAGGAGGATTCCGGCGCTTATTATTATATTGTGGATTCGGACGGGCATCTGGTGTATCACCCGGACAAGCAGCTTATCGGAGAGAGTGTCAGCAGCAATGCAGTTGTCCAAAGATTGATGAATAAGGAGAGCGGGGAGCAACAGGTGCGGAATACCCGGGGCACCGAGCTGCTTGCCGGCTACTCGAGCGTTCCGTCCAATGGATGGGGAATAGTGGTTGTCTCACCGATTGGTCAAATCCATAAGGAACTGATCGGCCACATTCGTATCCTGATCGGGTATTCCTTATTCCCGTTTATCATCATGCTGCTGGGCGTTATTCTCTTGGCGCGCAAGTTTGCGAGCCCCTTTGTCTACCTGGCCAATGTGGTGAGCAAGATGGGGAAGGAAAAGATAGAATTACGGGAAGCGAAGCAGTATTGGAGCCGGGAAGCCTATTTGCTGACCAATGGTGTATTGCTAGCCTTGGCCAATATTCAGGAGCAGACCGATCAACTGACCCAGGAAGCTGCGACGGATGCTCTGACAGGCCTGATGAACCGGAGATCCCTTGAACAAACGATAAATCAATGGATAACCGCAGATTTACCCTTTTCACTTGTCATGCTGGATGTAGATAAGTTCAAGCTTGTTAACGACACCTATGGCCATAACAGTGGTGATGAAGTGTTAATACATATTGCCAGGGTGGTGGCGGCCTCTCTCCGCCCGGACGATATCTGTTACCGCTATGGCGGTGAAGAATTCGTTATTCTCCTGGCCCGCACCACGCCTGAAGAAGCCTTTAACGCAGCTGAACGCATTCGCCGGGCAGTAGAACAAAGCGAGGCACCGGTTCCTGTGCAGGTTACGGTTTCTCAGGGCGTCGCGCATTATCCATCGCATTCCCCTGAACAGGAGGGCTTGCTGGAGAAGGCGGATCAGGCGCTGTATCTGGCAAAGAGCGGGGGGAGGAACCGAACGGTTATCGCTGAATGAACACGAAACAACGGCAGGCTCATTTACGAGCCTGCCGTTGTTTTGCGGTTTTTATGTGAAGGAAGCTCCATATTGCAGGGCAAGCTCCGCTTAGGAAGCCTGCTCAAACTGGCTGTTATACAGCTCTGCATAGAATCCGTTCTTCGCCAGCAATTCTGTATGGCTGCCGCTTTCCAGGATATCGCCGTCCTTCAGGACCAGAATCACATCGGCGTTCTTGATCGTGGACAGCCGGTGGGCGATGACGAAGGAGGTTCTGCCCTCCATTAGCTGATCCATCGCCTGCTGAATCAGCAGCTCAGTCCGGGTATCCACGGAGCTGGTAGCTTCGTCAAGAATGAGCATCGGTGCATCCTTCAGCATCGCGCGGGCAATGGTCAGCTGCTGCTTTTGTCCGGCGGACAGGTTGACCTTATCGTTCAGGACGGTATCATATCCGTCGCTAAGGCTCTGAATGAAGCGGTGCAGGCCAACCGCCTTGCAGGCTTCTACAAGCTTCTCGTCCGTGATATTCTGCTGATTGTAGATCAGGTTCTCCCTGATTGTGCCTTCAAACAGCCAGGTATCCTGCAGCACCATGCAGAACAAATCGTGGATGTTCTCCCTCGTCAGACTGCTGATCGGTGTGTCATCGATGTAGATTTCTCCGCCGGTCAGCTCGTTGAAGCGGATGAGCAGATTGACGAGCGTAGTTTTGCCTGCGCCGGTCGGGCCGACGATGGCCACCTTTTGCCCCGGCTTCACTTCTGTCGAGAAGTTTTTGATCACCAGGTTCCCGGAATTATCGTAAGCGAATTTCACCTGGTCAAAGCTTACTTTGCCTGCCGCTGTTGCCAGTGTGTTCTCTTTGCGGGTCTCGTCTTCCATTTCTGCTTCTTCGAGGAATTCAAACACGCGTCCGCCTGCGGCTGATGCCGATTGCAGGTTCTGCGCGGCCTGGGCGATCTGGGATAACGGCTGGGTGAAGTAACGAACATACATAATGAAGGCGACGATAACCCCGAAGGAGATAGTTCCATCCAAGGCCAGTACAGCGCCAACGACACAGACGGCGACGAAACCGAGATTACCGATAAAGCCCATCAGCGGCGGCATCAGTCCGGAGAGGAATTGCGCTTTGAAGGCGCTGTTCTTCAATCCCTGATTTAATTCCTGGAAGGTGGTGCGCATCTGCGCTTCACCGTTGTAGGCTTTTACAACGTTATGTCCGGTATAGACTTCCTCAACATGACCGTTGATTTTGCCCAAGAATTCCTGCTGGCTGGCAAAATACTTCTGCGATTTCTTCATAATAACCGCCATCAGGCCGAAGCCGATGATTGTCGCTACGATAGAGGTAAGGGTCATAATTACATTGGTCCGGAGCATCATGATGATCGAACCGATGAACATGGCTACGGCAGTTACGACTGTACCTATGCTCTGATTCATTGCCTGGCCGATGGTATCCACATCATTCGTTACCCGGGAGAGGATGTCCCCTGTGGCCGACTTATTATAGTAGGAGATCGGAAGCCGGTTCATCTTATGAGCCAGATCGGTTCTTAATTTCTTGGAGACCTTCTGGGTAATATTCGACATGATCAGGCCCTGCGAGAGTGAGAGCACCGCACTGATGGCGTAGATCACGACGAGGGTAATGCCGATGGCTGCAATGCCGTCCATATCGATCCCGCCTGCGAGACCGGCAGTGATTTTGTCCGTAATCTCGGAGAGCATATCCGGACCGAGCAGGGTGAGCACGGTTCCGGCCGCCGCGCAGATCAGCGCAATGACGATCACCGGAACGTATTTACGGCAGTAACGGAGCAGCTTGCTCCAGGTATTCTGTCCTTTAGCTTTGGTTTTCATCTTCATTAGGCGAGCTCCTCCTTGGTCAGCTGTGAGTAAGCAATTTCCTGATAGACGGCGCAGGTTTGCATTAATTCGTCATGCGTGCCCATACCGGCAATTTGCCCGGCTTCCAGCACGATGATTTTGTCGGCGTCTTTAATCGTGCCAATGCGCTGGGCAACGATCAGCATCGTGGACGCATGAGCGTCTTTCTTCAGCTCGCTGCGCAGCTTGCGGTCCGTCTTATAGTCAAGCGCCGAGAACGAATCATCGAAGATCAGAATTTCCGGGCGCCGGGCAATCGCTCTGGCAATCGACAGCCGCTGCTTCTGTCCGCCGGACAGATTGGAGCCGCCTTGGGCGATGTGGGCCTCATAGTTGCCCTCCAGCTTTTCCACAAATTCAGAGGATTGGGATGTGTACACCGCATCTACAATATCGGAGCTGAGCACCTGACCGGCACCATTCTCGCCAAAAGCGATATTCGAAGCCACCGTTCCGCCGAACAGTACCGCTTTCTGGGAGACATAGCCCATTTTATTACGCAGCACCTGCTGGTCGTATTCTTTGACATTGATGCCGTTCACGAGCACTTCGCCTTCGGTAGCATCATAGAAACGGGGAATGAGGTTAACGAGCGTACTCTTGCCGCAGCCTGTTGAGCCGATAAAAGCAACCGTCTCGCCCTGCTTCGCGGTAAAGCTGATGTTCTCCAGCACATAATCCTCTGCGTCCGGATATTTGAAGCTAACCCCTCTGAATTCAAGCTCATCCTCACGCTTCACAGGGAAATGAGTGACTGATCCGTTCTTCAGGCTAGGCACGGTTTCCAGCACTTCATTAATACGTTTGGCCGATACCTGGGCGCGGGGCAGCAGAATGAAGATCATGATCAGCATCATAAAAGCCATAACGACCTGCATCGCGTACGATGAGAAGACAATCATATCCGAGAACAAGCCCATCTTGGCGGTGCCGTCGGCTGCTTGAATAATTACAGCACCAATCCAATAGATGGAGAGGCTGAGTCCGCTCATAATCAGGGAAATACTCGGCATCAGCGTTGTCATTACATTGTTGGCAAACAAATTGGTGCTGGTTAGCTCGTTGTTGGCGGAGGCGAATTTCTCTTCCTGGTATTTCTCGGCATTGTAAGCCCGGATGACCCGCAGACCGTTCAGATTCTCTCTGGATACGCGGTTCAGATTGTCGGTTAACTGCTGCAGTTTCTTGAATTTAGGAAGAACGAGAGTGATGCAGACGGCGACAATCAGCACCAGCAGCCCAACAGAGGCCCCTGTCGCCAGCGTCCACTGCCAGCTTTTACCCGTAATCTTAAGAATAGCCCATACGGCAAGGATTGGCGCCTTGACCAGCAGCTGCAAGCCGATAACAATCAGCATCTGGACCTGGGTGATATCATTCGTGGAGCGGGTAATCAGGCTGGCGGTCGAGAAGTTGCTGATCTCCTCCATCGAGAAGGACTGCACCTTATCGAACAATTTGGCGCGTAATCTGGCTGACAGGTCGGCCGCGATTCTGGCGGCAATCCCTGCCACGACAATCGAGGTCGCCAGACTGCCGAGCGCACAGAGCAGCATCCAGGCTCCGGCCGTAATGATCTCACTCATTTCGCTACCCGGGGTCTGGATCAGCCGGGTAATATCACTCATGTAGCCGGGCAGCTCGAGATCCAGCCAGACCTGCGCGATAATGAACATGAGGCTGATGCCGAATAAGAACCATTCTTTGGGCTCCAGATTCTTCAGTAATTTCAACATAAGAATGACTCCTTTGCGTGTTTGTTGCTATGATCGTACCGGAGAATGATAAACTGAAAATTAACTTTTGCTGAAACAAGCTGAAAATACTATGAAAAAGAGGCCGTCCCAGGAGCGGCCATGAGACCGGATATAACAAAGAGGCCGTCCCGGGAGCGGCCATGAGACCGGATATAACAAAGAGGCCGTCCCGGGAGCGGCCATGAGACCGGATATGACAAAGAGGCCGTCTCGGGAGCGGCCATGAGACTTGCTATGACAAAGAGACCATCCTAGGAGCCGCCATGAGGTGGCCGTTCAGCTTGGGATAGCCTCTAGTCTGGTAAGAGTCATCAAAATCCTGTACAAAATACAACAATTCCCTCGTCAAATCGGCCAAAATTCGAAATTGTTGTACAAAATACAACATTCCACTTCCATTTAAGCGTTGTAGCGGGATAATTGTTGTATTTCATACAACAATCCTTCTGAACACCTGTGGTTCTTGGGATCAAAGTTGCAATTTGTACAACAATTAGCAAGTTCGGCGATGCGATTTATACCTCACTGCTTCAAGAATTATAAAGGACATCTTCCGCCGAGACGGTTCCCCGGCATAGCTCTTCGAAGCTGCCGGCAATCCATGCTGCGTCGTCATAACCCAGGTTGCCGGAATGGGCGATGAGGATGGGATAGGCACCGTCTTCCCGGGCCGTGCGCATATCCCAGATATAGTGATGGCCGCTGCCGTCCATGGCAAAGGGAACCCCGCCCGGCATGTATTCAGGGAATTCGTATGCAAGCATCATGGAGCGTAACTGGTCCGTACCGAACAGCTGGACATACCGTTCACCGTTGCCGAATTCTCCGCCGTTGGAGTAACGCAGGAAATGCAGGTAGTCAGCAGGCAACGGCATGTCCGGAATGGTCCAGAGTGCCGGATCGAACGGCCGGTATACGGCATGAAGCGGATCGGTAACCGGAAAAGGATTCCGCTGCCGTCCGGTAATCTCCGCGATTTCCTCTTGCGTCAAAGGCTTGTGCCACTCCTCAGCGAAGCGTGTCAGCTCAGGCTGAGGCGCCCCCGGATGCTTCTGGTAACAAATCTCAAACAACGACTCTACATTCATCTTCTGGTAGCCCCCCTTAAGTCTTGTAGATTTAGTGTAACATGAACAAGAGCGGTGGGTTAATCAGGGCAATCACCTGGAGGCAGTTGAACATTGCACTGGTTATAGCTGCTTATGATAGAGAAATTCCGGGTAATGAACGGGAGATTAAGGGCTTGAATGGGCCAGTTATACATAAATTTGAATCCGGAGGGAACATAATGAGCGAAGAAGAAGTGGAAGCAACCGGTTGGGATGCCATTGAGGAACAGATGTCGGGTTTGTATGGACAACAGGAGCCGAAGCATTATGCTGCCTTGTTGCCTTACATGCTGGGGGGAAAGGACCCGCTGAACGGAATCAGTGCCTATAAGGCGGAGCTGCCTTATCCCCATTGGCACTTTGTAACCTTCGGATTCTCTGAGCTATATGACAAGGAATCAGAGGACCCGGAATACAGCGGCTACGGATTTGAGCTGACCTTCCGGCTGGCACGTACTGCCGGAGAAGAGGAGCCTCCGGCCTGGGCGATGAACCTGCTGCAGAACATGGCCAGATATGTGTTCAGCAGCGGCAATGTTTTTGCTTCCGGACATTATCTGGATGCGAACGGTCCTATCTGTCTGGGTGCAGACACGAGACTGACCGCTCTGGCTTTTACCGGTGATCCGGAGCTTCCGGCTATGGATACCCCGAATGGACGGGTAGAGTTTCTGCAAATGGTGGGGATTACCGCCGATGAACTTGAAGCCATGATGTCTTGGAATACCAACGCATTCCTGCAGGCCAGCCAAGAAGTACTACCTGCATTTATCACCGATCTTGGACGGGATTCACTGCTGCGGCTTCCGGTAATAGAGGATGCAGTGCGGCAGGGGATTGAACGTGACGGGTCCCAGACAGGCATCCTGTATGTGGATCAATTGGACTTCGAGCCTGGCAGAAATCGTCTGCTCAGCAAAGCGCCAGCCGTCCTGGCCATGGGGGCACAGCAGGCAGCAACGGTAGCCAGGCTGCTGCGCGGCCGTCTGCTGAAGGGCAGGAAGCTGACACTCACCAGCCCTAAGCTGCAGGTTGTGCTGGAACCGGCACAAGAGACTGGCTGCAAGGAAGACGGCGGGAACATCCGCATCAGCCTAAGTGAAGCTGCTGTTCTGGAGCTGGAATCGAAGCTTAAGCCTAAGGAAAGCGAGTTCAAGCTGTCCACTGCCAAAGAACTGATGATACGGGTGAGAAAGACGTATATCAAAGACCAGGAGGGCAAGGTAGTGGATACCATCGGCTAATAGGGGGGCGGTCATGTGGACCGCCCTTTGTTGAGTAATCATCGAAGATAAGGCCCCACTTTGTGGGGATGTTTTATTTGGTGGACGGCAGCTTCTTTGAGGCAGGGAGCAGCAGGGTAAAGGTGGTTCCTTGCAGCGGAACACTATCACAGGTGACGGTTCCGCCGTGCAGCTCAGTGATTTTACGGACAATGGTAAGCCCCAGCCCATTACCGGCGGTGGAGTGGGAAGTATCCTGCTGATAGAACTTGTCGAACACCCTGGGAAGTGCAGCCGCACTGATCCCGGCACCGTTATCCCGGAAGCTGATTTCGATCTTGTCTTCGGCCTGCCGCATCGAAACTTCGATTTCGCCATGCTCCGGAGTGAACTTAATGGCATTGTCGAGCAGATTCAGCCAGACCTGATTCAGCATCTCTTTATTCCCCGGCACCTCATAGTCCTGTACGTTGGCTGTGATGGATATATGCTTTTTCTCCATTTTGGGATGCAGAAGTAAGACACATTGGCGGATCTGTTCGCCAACGTTGAAGGGCTCGCGGCCCGTTAATATCGTCTGGGCCTCCACTTTGGACAGGCTCAGGACGTTGGAGGCGAGGGCGGCCAGACGGGTGGATTCCTCAATGACAATATCCAGATATTCATTCCGTTCTTCCTTGCTCAGCTCATCATCCTTGAGAATTTCGGCGAACCCTTTAATCGACACAATCGGGGTACGGAACTCATGCGAGAAATTGTTGATGAAATCCGTGCGCAGAATCTCAATGCCGCCCAGCTCATCCGCCATCCGGTTGAAATTAGCAGAGAGAATCTTGAATTCGGGCGGATTATTGAGCCGCAGCCGGGTGGTGAAATCTCCTCCTGCCAGCTGGTTGGTGGCATCGATGAAGGTACGGATGGATTTCAGCATCCTCCGGCTGGCCAGACCCGAGGTGACGGTGCCGATCATGATGCAGGCAATTAATGTGATAAAGGTAAGGACTTTGAAATCCTGAATGATACGTTCATTGAGCACACCGAAGACCGTCAACAGATAGACCAATACACCGGTAATCAGCACGGTAATGAGGAAAATGATAAATACAGCAAGCGAGAAGTAGAGCGACAGGCCGATTTTACCCGTCAGCCTCTTGATCATGTTCATGTTCTCACCGCCTTATATCCGAGCCCGCGGACAGAGACCAGCTCGAACTCCGGATAGGCTTCAAAACGTTTGCGCAGGCGGTTGATATGCACATTCACCGTGGTGTCCGTGCTTTCGCTGTCCATCCCCCAAATCTCGTCCATCAGCTGGATGCGGGTGAAGATGCGCTCCGGATAGGATAAAAGCTTATAGAGCAGATAGAATTCCTTCTGCGGAAGCGTCTGCTTGTCCTCGTCCCGGGTCACGGTTAATGTGTCATAGTCCAGATGAACCCTGCCGATCACCAGCTTACGGGCACTCGCAATCTGCGAGCGGCGGAGAAGGGCCTGGATTCTCAGCAGCATTTCTTCTGAATCCACAGGCTTGGTCATATAATCATCGGTTCCGAGCCGGAAGCCTTTTTTCTTATCCTCAGGTAGCTGTTTGGCTGTGGCCATTAGGATGGGAATTCGATTGTCCGCTTCCTTGAGCTCTTCGGCAAATTCATACCCGTCCATCTCCGGCATCATAATATCCAGAATAATCAGATCGATATGCTGGACTTCAAGAGCCTCCAGGGCCTCCTTTCCGTTCCCGGCCGTGACCACTTCATAACCTTCCCGTTTCAGCACAGCGTTCATCAGCTTGCGTACATGCTTATCGTCTTCTACAACAAGGATCTTTATCATGGTTTCACTCCAAAGGTTGTCGGATTTGACCGCGTTTCCCCATCATTCTAATGTAAAAAAAGGCTAAAGACAAAATCTTTAGCTTTTCTTTAGACTCGATTTAGTCTGAATTAAGAATGACGCACTATATTATAGGGAAAAGAACCGCCGGTTCAAATATGAAAACGGGAGTCACTCATGGCCAAACTGAATTTGTTTATCCGCATTTGTATTGCAGTGCTGCTGGTGCTGGGAATTATCTATGTAAGCTCACTGGTGGACTTTATTTTCACACCTATTATCTCGCTGTTCAGTGTTGTCATTGTGCCGTTAATGCTGGCCGTCTTCTTCTATTATCTGCTGCGTCCCTTGATTGATTACCTGGCCTCCCGCAGGCTGAACAGGACAGTTGCTATCTTGCTGGTCTATCTGGTTATCGCGGTGCTGCTGCTGGGATTCACGGTAGGCGTCTGGCCGTCGCTGCAGAATCAGCTGGTGAATCTGGCTAATAATATGCCTGGCGTATTCAATGCCGTGGGAGAGCAGCTGACGAAGCTGGAGGACAGCGATTTGTTGTCGAAGCTGATTCCTGCGGATATGAATCCGGCCAGCCAGCTGATGGATTATTTGAATAAAGGCTTTTCGCTATTGACGGTCTATGTGTCGGGGCTATTCTCCTTCGTCTCCAATTTCGCCATTGTACTCTTTACCTTTCCGATCCTGCTGTTCTACATGCTCAAGGAAGGCGGGAAGTTCGGCGACAAGCTCGTTAGCTTCTTTCCAAAACGTTATCATGAGGAAGGTGCGTCCGTTGTTGCTGAAATCGACGGGGTGATGAGCAGCTTCATCGTCGGCAGGGTGCTGGTCAATCTGGCGCTGGGCGTGCTGATGTATTTCGGTTTTCTGCTGATTGGGCTGCCGTATGCGCTGCTGCTGACACTGGTGGCTGTGCTGATGAACTTCATTCCATTTATCGGGGCGATTCTGTCCACGGTGCCGATCTTCATCTTCGGTCTGATCGAGTCGCCGTCCACGGCCATCTGGTCGATTGTAGTTGTGCTGGTGGCGCAGCAGATTCAGGATAACCTGGTGGCGCCTTATATCTTCGGGAAAAGCATGGATATCCATCCGCTGACCACGATCATTCTGGTCCTGGCGGGCGGCGATTTCGGCGGAATTATCGGCATTCTGCTGATTATTCCCGTCTACATGATGCTGAAGATTATCACAGTCAAGCTATATCAGCTGTTTGTCCGGCAGCGCTGGGAAAAGGAACCGGAGGTGCCTGCGGAAGCGGGGGATTAAGCTGTGTGCGGGTAAGACCGGGAGGCCGTTTTTAGGCTTTCCGGTCTTTTTGGACTTGATGATGCTTAGTAACTGAGCCGGGATTGGCTCTGATGGTGAGAGATAGAGGGATAAATCCCACTAACGGCGCCGGAAATGGTCCGAATGGTGAAAATAGAGGGATAAATCCCACTAATAGCGCCGGAAATGGCCCGGATGGTGAAAATAGAGGGATTAATCCCACTAATAGCGCTGGAAATGGCCCGAATGGTGAAAATAGAGGGATAAATCCCACTAATAGCGCCGGAAATTCATAACGCTTACTGCGCGGCCTGATGGCGTAAAATAAGTTGTGTACCAGTATTTGGAGCCTAGTCAGGCAACAAAAAAGTAGGGTATCCTCAGGATTGCGAAACCACCAAGGAGGAACCCTACCAATGACTATTTTACCCGAAAGCTCACTGAATAATCTATTTGAAAAACTTGTTAACGATTTTGTGAAAGACCACTTGGAGTCCATCATGCGTGCAGAAATGCAGGCGTTCATGGCGAGCGAGGAAGCAGGTACACGCAATAGCCGTAACGGATACTACACCCGAAACCTGCACACGAAATACGGCAATCTAGAGGACCTGGAGGTCCCCCGCGACCGCCAAGGATTGTTTCAAACTCAGATGTTTGAGCCGTACCAGCGGCGGGACGGGTGGCTGGAGGAAGCGGTCATCCAGATGTATAAAAGCGGCATGGGGACGCGGGATGTGGCCCGGTTTATTGAAAGTATGTTTGGAAGCCATTACTCTCCAACGACCGTTAGCAACATTACGGCTACCGTCCTGGACGACATCCACCAGTGGCAGAAACGGCCGCTGAGCAAGCGCTACTCTGTGATCTACCTGGATGGGCTGTACGTGAAGCTCAAACGGGGTACGGTCCGCGGTGAGGTCGTTTATTTTGCGATGGGGATTGACGAAGAGGGACAACGTCAAATCCTAGGGTTCTACGTCGGCGGTCAAGAGAGTTCGAACGGCTGGCGTGAGGTCCTTAAAGACCTGTACGACCGTGGAGCGCAGGAAGTGTTGCTCGGTGTGTTTGACGGGCTTCCCGGGCTGGATGCGGCGTTTAAAGAGACGTACCCGCAGGCGGATGTGCAGCACTGTGTGGTGCACAAGGTGCGGGCCACGTTCCCCAAAATCCGGATCGAGCACAAAACCGATGTCCTTGAAGACCTGAAGACCGTGTATACCGCACCGGATGAGGTCGTGGCCCGGGCTAACTTTGATACGGTCAAAGCCAAGTGGAACAAGCTGTATTCGAAAGAAATGAAGTCCTGGGAGGAGCAGTTGTGCACACTCCTGACGTTCTACAAGTACCCGGAGCCCATTCGCAAAGCGATCTATACGTCGAATCCGATTGAGCGAATGAACAAGGAAATCCGCAAACGCCTTAAACCGATGAACAGTTTGACGAATATGGATGCGGCAGAGAAAATCGTGTATCTCGAAATGCTTGACTACAATGAACGTCATGGGCAGCGGGTCGTTCCTGGCTTTGGGATGGAACCCGTCAAAAAGAAGCTAAACGAGTTATTTGAAGCACGCTACCCTTCCTTGCCCACACCCGAAGAAGAATAGCGGATGAATCCAGTTTCTGGGGGTCGGGGTTCCCCCGACCCCCAGAAACACCTGCACCCCCAACCCGTAACCCGGGGAGGTACTTCTACTCTCTTACACAAACTTCTTGACGCTACCCGCGGCCTGTTTTCTGAACTCGCTGGGCGTTACCGATAGTGCCTGCTTGAAGATTTTACAGAAATACATGGAGGAGTTGAAGCCACAGGCATTCCCGACCTCCAGAATGGACAGATTGGAATTCACAAGCAGATTGCAGGCATGCTGGATCTTGATATTGTTCAGGTATTGGATCAGGGTGAGACCAGTCGCTTCTTTAAAGACATGGCATAAATAATATTTGGACATGAAAAACTCTTCGGCGATTTCTCCGATTTTGCTGATCCGGTTATAGTTCTGACTGATGTATAGCAGGATCGGGGCGAAGTTTGCGTAGGCCGCAGGCACATGCTCCACTCTGGGTGATCTTACATTCTCATTCAGGATATTCAGGATATCCGCTAAATAGATGAAAATCCGGTTAGAGGGATCATCAATGTTCTCCTTGTCGAGCAGCAGCAGCAGCTTCTTAATTCTCGGAAAAGTTTCTTTGCTGGTAAAGATGATTTCTTTGTCGAAGCAGCTCAGCAGCGACTGAATCGAACGGTCCGTGAAGTGCAGCCGCAGAAAACGGTCGGTGAAATACAGGCAGGTCCTGGCGCAGGAGTGGTTGCCCCGGCTTTTGTGAAAGGAATTGGGCTTGAATAAGGCCACGTCATGCATCGTGATGTCATACAAGGCGTCATTGACCACGAAATGATGATAGCCGTCTTCAAGAAAATATAGCTCATAAGAGTTGTGATAGTGGAACGCCGGCATCTCGTAGTTGGAGTCATGTTTCTCGTATTCCATGGAGAATAACGGATGGGCTTGATATAAATCAGCTTTCATAATGACGCCTCCCTTATCTATAGCAATATAATACAACAAATCGTGAAATGAACAATATACTAAAAGATTATTGCTGTGATTTGCTGTATATTCGAGTCAATAAATATAGAGTTGATATAGGAGGCAAGCAACTTGTCGTACGAATTAGTTAAGAGAAACACCACAATCCAAATCTACATGTCCGAAACAGAGAATAGCGCGGTACATATAGCGGTTAACAATCTGATTCGGGATATTGCGGCGGTATGCGGCTGTAAGGCGGTCCTTTCCCAAGAGATCGGTCAATGCAGTATTGTAATCGGGACGGCAGATAACGAGGCGGTGGCTGAGAACATTTCAGGGAAGCGGTTATCGCTTGACAAGCTTAGAGCTGAAGGCGCTTACCGCTGGGAGGGTTTTCTACAGGAGCTTGTAGACGGTGTATTGTACATCATCGGTGCAGACAGAAGAGGAACGATTTTTGGAATATACGATTTATGTGAGCAACTCGGCGTTTCTCCGTGGTATTACTGGGCGGATGTTCCGGTTAAAGTTAAAGACACCTTCAGTCTCCCTGCGGATTACTCCAAGGCGGATTGGCCGTCTGTGAAATACAGAGGCATCTTTCTGAATGATGAAGAGGAGCTGAACGATTGGGCGAAGCTGCATACCGCTGACGATACGATTGGCCCTGAGGCATACGAGAAAATATTTGAGCTGCTGCTCCGCCTGAAAGCCAATTACATTTGGCCGGCGATGCATGTGAATTATTTTAACGGTAACCTGGAGAATGGTGCTCTTGCTGAACAAATGGGCATTGTTGTCGGGACTTCCCACTGTGATATGCTGCTGCGCAGCAACCAGAACGAATGGACACCGTGGATCATGAGCAAAGGGTATACGGATGCCGTATATGACTACTCTATTGAAGGCAGAAACCGCGAGATTCTACTGGATTACTGGCAGGAAAGCGTGGAACAGAATAAGGATTACGAAGTCAGCTTTACGATGGGCATGCGCGGGATTCATGATTCAGGATTTCATACGAAGGCGATCGATGAAGATGATTCCTTAAGCGCGGAGGAGAAGACTGCGGCTAAGGTTCGCCTGCTCGGTGAGATTGTTAAAGATCAGCGGGAAATTCTGACGAAAGTACTCGGGGAAGCTAAAGGGGCGGAGGTGCTGCAGACTTTTGTCCCCTATAAAGAGGTGCTGGATCTATACAATCTCGGTCTTGAAGTGCCGGAGGATGTCACACTGATCTGGGCGAACGACAATTTCGGGCATGTGCGCCGTTATCCGAATGAGGCGGAACGGGGGCGCAGCGGCGGGCACGGGCTGTATTACCATTCATCCTACTGGGCGCACGGGGGAACAGCGATGAGCTATTTGTTTATCAATTCGATCCCCCTGGCCCACACCGGCAATGAACTGCAGAAGTCCTATGAATCGGGAATCCGCAATATATGGGTGCAGAATATCGGCGGGCTCAAGCCGCTGGAGCAGGATATGGAATTCTTCGTCCGCTACGGCTGGGAAGCAGGGAAAGAAACGGGAATCACCAGGAACACCAGGCAGTTCACCGAGCACTGGATCAATACGAACTTCTCCGGTAATCACGGTGCTGTAGCGGCTGAGTTATATGAAGTTTTTGCCCAGGTAACCAATGTGCGGAAGATTGAACATATGAATTCGGATGTTTTCACGCAAACGGTGCTGGGTGATGAGGCCGGACGGAGGCTGATGAAGCTTGAGGATATTTATAGACGGGGAAATGCCATTCTGGACAGCCTGCCGCCGGAGGAGCGTGCTGCATTCTTCCAATTGTTCCTGATGAAGATTCACGCATCCTACTATACCAACCATGAGTTCTATTATGCTGACCGGAGTAACCTCTCCTACGCGCGGGGGAATATGCAGGCAGCAGACCAGTACACGGAGCTATCCGGTAAAATGCTTGATTACAAGCGGAGCATGTTGCATTACTACAATCATAAGATGAGCGAGGGGAAATGGGAGGGCATCCTCACGCCTGAGAGCTTCCCGCCGCCGCCGATAGCGATGTTTCCGGCAAGAAAGCCTGCCCTGAGTATTTCCGGAAGCGGTGTAAAGGTGAATCTGTGGAATGATGATGAGGTGCTCTCATTCTCAGTTTATGGGATGACGCAGAAGTGGATCGAGCTTGGTAACCAGGGTGCAGGCAGCATTCCTTATTCTATCGAAGTCACTGAAGGTAAGGACTGGATTACCCTCTCTGAGAGTGAAGGGACGATCCATACCGAGAAGAGAATTCTCGTATCGGTATTGAACCCTGCGGAGCATGCGGGTAAGCAGAGAGTTATTAATGTCCATGATCACAGGGACGGCAGTGTGATTCCGGTTAAGATTCAGGTTGAGGAAGCCGTAGAGCTACCCGAAGGAGCTGCCGCTTATATTGAAGCGGACGGGTATGTATCCATCCCGGCAGCGGGTTATGACCGGAATATTTTCCATGATGGTGTAGCAGGGGATGAAGCGAAGTTCGGCTGGATAACCGTGCCGGGCCTCGGAAGACATGAAGGGGATGCGGTAATGGCCTGGCATTCTGGGCTCCGTCCGCTGGATGGCCTGGACAAGGAGAATCCTCATCTGGAATATGATCTGTATTTGCAGCATAGCGGGAAGTTTGAGCTGGAAATATACCGTTTCCTCACACTGGATTCCACGGGGCAGATCCGCTTCGGCGTCGGCATGGATGAAGAAGAGCCTTTTATTGTAGAGAGTGAGACCCGTGACGAATGGCTCGGCAACTGGAAGGAAGCTGTGTTCGATAATGGCGAGAAAATCATGGTGGAGCTTCCGTTCCTCTCTGCCGGAGCCCATACCCTAAAAATTTATATGGTGGACCGTTATGTGACCCTTACCAAAGTTGTGCTCTATATGACCGAGCAGAGCGGAAGTAATCTGGGTCCAATTTACAGCAGACATGGCGAAACACTGGTTCCCGCGTATGGACTGGAGGGTCCAGATGTGCAGTGGGATGAACTGGAACGGTTGCGTAGCGGGTTATACTTAACCAGTATAGATGAGGTTCCGCCTCCCAATGTCTTGTATGCGGACCGGGAGTTCTTCCAGACGATGAACACTCAGATCTTTAATACGCTTGTGAATTCCCCGCAGACTGAGCTAGGTGAGCCGCGTTATGCTAATATCAGCGGAAATGACGGGAGTAAGGATTGGCTTCAGGAATTTGGTTCGGGTGTCTTCGTTGAACAGGACGGGGTTCTGGCGATTGAAGCGGAGTATGCCCTGGAGAATTCAGCGAATGCTTATCTTACAACGGCTGCGGACGGAAGCGGCCTGAGCTGGAGCCATCTGCAGGCGGAAACGAACGGACGGACCGGGCTGGCGATGCACGTTGCCATGCCGGGAATCCGCTGGGATCATCCGGAGCAGGCTCCGGCGATGCATTACCGGCTGAGCGTCAGCACACCGGGAGCTTATCAGGTATGGATGCTGCTCCGGCATTATAACGACAAGTCGGACTCCTGCTATCTGGCGCTGGATGGCGAGGTGCAGCCGATATCCGAACAGTTCGGCGGAGGTACGCTGCATACGTACAACACCGCGTATGTATATTACTGGTGTGCGATATCTGACCTTGCGCTCACCGCCGGTGAGCATGTGCTCTCCGTCTTGGCCAGAAAGTCGCAGCTGCGGATCGACCGGATCTACTTGACCACCGGTGATGAGCTGCCGCCAGTTGATGCGGAGTGGAAGGACTCGGAGCGAAGATAGTTACGGGGAATTGAGGAACTCGGGGGAATCGAGGGAATTAAGGGAATTAAGGTATTAAGGAATCAAGGAATTAAGGAATCAAGGGAATCAAGGGAATAAAAGCGGCAGCCGGGAATTGGAATTCCCGGGCTGCTGTTTTTTTGTTACGGATATAGAGGGATTCCTCTGAATCCGCCGGAAGTGGGCAAACTGCTGGAATGAGTAGCATAAGTGCCCCTGAATCCGCCGGAAGTGGGTAATATGCGAGGGGGAACGAGCCGAATGTATGCGAAAAACCGAATACAATGTACCACTGCGAGGGTAAACGAGCTAAATGTATGCGAAAAACCGAATACAATGTACCACTGCGAGGACAAGCGACCCGAATGTATGCGAAAAACCGAGTACAATGTGCCACTGCGAGGGTAAACGAGCTAAATGTATGCGAAAAACCGAGTACAATCGAGCAATGTGCCACTGCGAGGGTAAACGAGCTAAATGTATGCGAAAAACCGAATACAATGTGCCACTGCGAGGACAAGCGACCCGAATGTATGCGAAAAACCGAATACAATGTGCCACTGCGAGGACAAGCGACCCGAATGTATGCGAAAAACCGAATACATTATGCCACTGCGAGGACAATCGAGCCGAATGTATGCGAAAAACCGAATACATTATGCCACTGCGAGGACAATCGACCCGAATGTATGCGAAAAACCGAATACAATATGCCGCTGCGAGGGGTAACGAACCCAATGTATTCGAAAAACCGAATACAATATGCCACTGCGAGGTTAAACGACCCGAATGTATGTGGAAAACCGAGTACAATGTGCCGCTGCGAAGGGTAACGAACCCAATGTATTCGAAAAACCGAATACAATATGCCGCTGCGAAGGGTAACGAACCAAATGTATGCGAAAAACCGAATACAATGTGCCACTGCGAGGACAATCGACCCGAATGTATGCGAAAAACCGAATACAATATGCCGCTGCGAGGGGTAACGAACCCAATGTATTCGAAAAACCGAGTACAATGTGCCACTTTGAGAGCAAACGAAAAAGAGAAAAGAGAAAAGGGACAGTCCCAAGTGGCCATTGTATGGCTAATGGGACTGTCCCTTATTAGAATCCGATCTGTTTACTCCCGTTATTCCCGGTTCAGGAATGACCGGGTCCGCTCCAGCTGCGGGTGGCCGAAGATCTCCTCCGGTGTGCCGGACTCGGCGATTTCGCCGTTATCCATGAAGAAGACGCGGTCGGCCACATCGCGGGCAAAATTCATCTCATGCGTGACGATAATCATCGTCATATGCTCCTCGGCAAGCTGGCGGATGACCCGCAGTACCTCGCCGGTGAGCTCGGGATCGAGCGCCGAGGTCGGCTCGTCGAACAGGAGAATGTCCGGACTGAGCATCATCGCTCTGGCGATTGCGACCCGCTGTTTCTGCCCGCCGGACAGCATGGAGGGATACACGTCTGCTTTATCGGCAAGACCTACTTTGGAGAGCAGCGCCTCGCTTTTGGCCGTAATATCCTGAACACTTTCCCGCTTCAGCGTTCTCGGGGCAAGCTCCAGGTTACCCCTTACGGTGAGATGCGGAAACAGATTAAAGTGCTGGAACACCATGCCCATGGTTGAGGTGATTTCCCTAATCTCCGCACCGCTGGCATATTTGCCTTTGTCCACGAGCGCCCGGCCGCAGATCAGGATACTTCCGCCGGTAACCTCTTCCAGATGCACAAGACTGCGCAGCATGGTGCTTTTGCCGGAACCGGAAGGTCCAATCACCGCAACGACTTCCCCGGGGTTAACGTCAAAGGTAATCTGTTTCAGCACATCGAGGCTGCCGAAGGATTTCTGCAATTGCGATACTTCAATCATACTACTCATAGCGAAACAGCCCTTCTACTCAAATTTGAAACGTTTCTCCAGTGTCTTGAAGAATAGCGTAAGCACCAGTGTCATCAGCAAATAAATTACGCCCGCTACGACAAAAGGGGTGACCGTGAAATCACGGTTTACCGCCGTTTTGGCGAAATTGAGCAGCTCAGGTACCGCTACGGCATACAGCAAGGCAGTATCTTTAACCAGGGTAATGGATTCATTGGCTACCGCAGGCAGCGCCACCCGGAACATTTGGGCCAGTATCACCTTGCGCAGGGTCTGCCATTTGCTAAGCCCGAGTACCTTGGCCGCCTCATGCTGGCCTTTATCAATCGAGAGCATTCCCCCGCGGAAGATCTCAGCGAAATAGGCACCATAATTCAGAATAAATCCAAGGCTGGCCGCAACGAAACGGTCCATGACCAGATATTGCCCAATCACGGGGATCTGCGGCAGGCCGAAGCAGAAGAACAACAGCTGCAAGAGCAGCGGAGTGCCGCGCATCACATAAATATAAGTATGTGCGATCCAGGCCAGCGGCTTGACGGAACTTTTGGCCATTAGTGTGACCACCATCCCGAGCGGAATGGACAATACGATCACGATCAGGAACAGCAATACCGTTGTCCGTGCCCCCTCCAGCATCGGTCCGGAAATTTTAATAATATAGTCAATATTCATGTCTTCACCCGACTCCTAAAGGAAACCATCTAGTTAAGTACTTTGTTCTCTCCGAACCATTCCGTGGAAATCTCGGCCGCCGTTCCGTCACTGCTCAGCGCATCCAATGCCTTCTGCAGCTCCGTCAGCAGGTCCTCATTGCCCTTCTTAATCCCGATACCATATTGCTCTGGGGCCAGCGATTCATCCATCAGCTTGTAAGTCTCCGGCTCCTTGGATATGTAGTATCTGGCCACCACTTCATCAATGACTACTCCATCCAGACGTCCCGACTTCAGGTCTGTCAGGGCAAGCACATTATCGGTGAATTCGGAGACACCTTTAAGCTCCGCCTTAATCGGATTAGCATCCAGGGCATCGGCAGCAGAGGAGAGGCTTTGCAGTCCGACCTCTTTGCCGGCCAGATCCTTAAGCGTAGACAGCGCTGAATCCGCAAGCACGACTACAACCTGGCTATTCTCCAGATAAGGTTTGGTGAATAACACTTTATCCTTGCGCTCGTCCGTGATGGTGTAGCCGTTCCAGATCATATCAATGCGTCCGCTATTCAGCTCAGATTCCTTGGCAGACCAGTCAATCGGCAGGAAGGTAACCTCTTTGCCCATTTTCTCAGCAGCCGCTTTCGCATAGTCAATATCGAACCCGACAATTTCATTGTTATCATCCCGGAAGCCCATCGGGGCAAACTTATCATCTATACCGATCACCAGCTTACCGTCATTGCCTCCAGAACTGGAGCAGCCGGCTATTATAGCAATCGCCATAATTACCAATAAACCCAATATCCCTTGTCTCTTCATCTCTCTATTCCCCCTAGTAGATTACACGCAGCAGCCTGTGCTTTAGTTCGTTAATACGTTATCAGTTTATCATAATAACATATCATGTGAGTTACTGTCGATAGAGTAGGGGAACACAATTGTGTCGAAAATAAATCAAAGCATGCCGCTCAGCAGACTCTTACTTTATTTATTTTTTCCATTTTATCTCAATTCGTAATCTGATACGATTCCTGTAACAGGTACACAGGTGGCCTGAAATAAGGAGGAATGTCATAAGTGATAGAATTGAAGAATGAGCAATACGGCAAGGCAAAGGAACTGGTAACCAGTCACAATGAGCTGTCAGTGTTCACGGTTCTGGAAGGGCTGATGGGGCAAGGTTCATGTGGATTCGGCAGAACATCCGCAAGTCCTGATGATCGAGTCCAGTGAGACTACTTTGCTGGCTGGACGTGCAGATAACGATGCCTTTAACCAGGCGCTCACAGAATCACTGGGGTTCTGGGAACAGGTCACACCGGATAATGAAGAGTGGAGATTGAAGATACCAGAGGTTCATCCCAACAAATACATACGGGAGTATACAAGACACCGGTACATTGTAACCCGTGAGACGTTCACGCCAATCGAACTATCGCTGCCTGAGGGGTATGTGCCGGAGAAGATAGATTTGCCGGAGCTGCGGAAGAAGAGCTATAAGAATGCTGATAAAATTTACAAGTGGGCTGCGGAGTGGGGGAGCGATGAACATTTCGCTATTGCCGGCTGCGGCTGCTATATCCGTCATCTGGACAAGATTGTCAGCTGGTCGTTAAGCGACTGCTATAACGGAGGCCAAGTGGCTATTGGCATTCAAACAGCCCGCAGCTACCGCAAAATGGGCCTGGCCAAGCAGGTCGTTTCGGCAGTTGTCCAGCAATGCTGGGACAAAGGATATGGCAGTGTAGAGTGGCTGTGTGTATCCACCAACCGCGGCTCCCGGGCCGTAGCGGAACGGGTAGGCTTCATGCTGGCGGATACCTATCCCTCTTTCACCTCCTATGCTCCAATTGAGAATTTTGCGGATCTTAATGATGACGGCTGGTATGAGTGGGGGGCTTATCTGCAGCAGGCTTCACAGAAAGAGCCCCGGCTGTATCTGGAATGCCTGCACTGTTACGTCAAGGCAAATGCCGTGGAGAAGGCACAAAAAATCGTGCAGGAAATGACTAAGGCAGAGATTGAATGCGATCTGGAGGAATTGAACGGAGCCATTGCGTACTACCGGAGCGAAGGATTATGTTCGGCCTTCAAGGCTCCGGAGTGGACAATATGATCAACAGTCTGGTGTAATCTTCCGGTTATCCCAGTTCGGTCTGTGAATAATTCAGCTTATATTCCTTGGGGCTCATCCCTGTGTATTTGGAGAACACATGAGTGAAATAGGCGGGAGTCTCAATGCCGACGGCTTCCGCGACTTCGAATACTTTACTTGCCGGGTTCCGGAGCAGCTTCTTGGCCATGTCAATCCGGTATTTGTTGATCACATCGATGATGGACTCACCGGTGACCTTCTTGTACAGGCGGCTGAGGTAGCTGCTGTTGATATGGATATGGTCGGCAATAATCTGCAGGCTCAGGTTCTGATTGTAGTGCTCTCGTATATATTTCTGGCATTCAATTACGATGTAATTAGGCTGTCTGTCACTCCGCGCCACAGCCCTTGAGCAGCTTAGAATCAGGCGCCCCAGAATATCTGCCAGCAGCTGGATGCTTTTGCTCTCCTGAATCTGCTTATACACGGCGGATTGGCTCTCCTCCATCTCCGGTGCGAAGGGCTGGCTTGTGCTCAGCAAGCGGAAGCAATAGGAGCTGATCAGCAGACAGGCTACCTTCACATTCTCAATCGGCTCTTTAATGCTTCTGTAGTTCTCCAGCAGCTGGTCCAGCTGACGGATGGCCGACTCGCTGTCTCCCTGCTGCAGATGTCCGGCAATCTGCTCGGCGGCATGATGGGGAGGGGCTGCAGGCGTAAGGGCCTGGTTCGCATGAGGGATATATACAGCCACATAATTATCATTATAAAAGCTGCCCTGCAGCGCCTCTCTCGCTTCAAGATAGGCCGTTGACAGCGTTGATATATCCCGGTGCCGCAGGCTGATGCCGATATTGACATGGTATTGCCTGAAGTTCTCCGCCATGGCGAGGATTTCATTGCTGATCGTGAGCAGGGCCTGGGTGGAGACCGCGGTATTGCCGCCGGTCATGGAGACAAGCGCCAGCAGGGTGTTTTTCTCCATGGCCATAATATAAGAGGGATGCTCCCCGAAGGCCAGGGCAAGGAAGTGGCGGATGGAGGCCAGGAAGCGGTAATGGTCATTCGCCGGGCTCCCGGCAGAGCCGTGGGGTCCGGGTATATCTTTTACCTCCATATAGATGGCGAAATAGTCCTCCAGCTGCAGCCCCAGCTCGCTTGAGCGGCTGTACAGACCGGCTTCATCGCTAATCAGGCCATAGACGGCTTCCCGGAGGAATTTTTCGCTGATTTCGGACAGATTATCGTTGATTTTGCTCTCCAGCTGCCGGACCTTCTGCTTCTGCTCCCGTTCTTTTTCCAGCAGCAGTGTGGCTTTCTCAATCGCCCGGGGAATCTGCTCTGTGGGATTGGTCTTGACTACAAAATCGACGACTTCATATTGAATGGCCGTTTGGGCATAAGAGAAGTCCGCGAAGGCCGTAAGTATAATAACCTTCGTCTGCGGAAAGTGCTGGTGCAGATAATCCGACAAGGCAAGGCCATCCATTCCCGGCATGCGGATATCCGTGACAACGATATCGACATCGTAGTAGCCCAGCAGCTCGACCGCCTCCAGCCCGTTCGACGCCTCACAAACAACCTCGCACTCAAGAATACTCCAATCGATGAAGCACTGCAGCCCTTTTTTGATCACAGGCTCATCGTCTACAATCATAACCTTATACATGTGTTAGTTCCCCCTGATCTGCCGGTATATGTAGAGTGACTCTCGCGCCTGTCCCAGGCTCGCTCTCGACCTCAATGCCATAAGGCTCGCCGTAGAGCAGCTTAACCCGTTTATGCGTGTTGATCAGGCCGATATTGTTGTGGCCCTGCTTGCGCATCGTGTCGCTCTCGAAATGACCCCAATTCTTGGGCACATGCTCAAACCCGCTGCCATTATCCGTAATCTCGAAATACACCGAATCATTCTTGCGGTAAATGCGGATGTTGATGTTTCCTTTGCCGAGCTTCCGCTCCACCCCGTGCACCACAGCATTCTCGACCAGCGGTTCAACACTGAGCTTGGGCAGCAACAGATCCAGTATGGCCTCATCCTCGATCTGGATCGTGTACTCCATTTTGTCCTCGAACCTTTCCTTCTGCAGATACAGATAGAATCTGATGAAATCGAGCTCCTGCCGGATCGGGATTTTGGCCAGGCTGTTGGAATAGATGCTTGCCTGCAGCAGCTCAGTGAGGGATGTTACCATTTTGTAAACGGTCTCATCTTTGGACAGCTTTGCCTTATAACCGATGGTAATCAGCGTATTGAACAGAAAATGCGGATTCATCTGAGCCTGCAGAAATTTGAACTCTGACTCTTTGACCAGCAGATGCTTCTCATAGACTTCCTTGATCAGATAATTGATTTCGTCAGTCATGTTGTTGAAGGTAGAGCTGAGCTGGTTGAGCTCTGCATCCTTGAAAGCGGGCATTCTGGTGTTGTAATCCCCTTTCTTGACCTTACGGATACTCCGCAGCAGATCGCGGATAATCCGGGTGAAGCGGAGCGACAGCAGGACACCTGCTGCAAGCGAGACGAACGCAATCAGTGCGATAAACCAGATATAATTGTGCATGCTTCCCGATAATTTGGCGAGTACCTGCTTCCTCGGAATGCCGGCAATGAAGGTAAGCCCGGTAGTACCGATGCTGCGGGAAGCGGCCAGATAAGTCTCCTGATTAAGCTTGACCTCACTTACTTCCGTATGATCCCTCAGCGCGAGCACATCGGGAGGAACAGTTGAACCTAATTCCTGCTTACCCGCACTAGAATAGATGACTCCCTGGTTATCAATAATGTAGGCTATGGCGCCCGGGTATTCGAGCAGTCCGGCATATTCCTCTGCTAAATCAGCTTCATTCGTGCCGAAGATCAGCACCAGGCGCTGCTCGGGAAGATTAATATTGGACATCACCCGGGTGAAATAGAGCGTGGGATCGCCGGGACTTGGCGTCAGGATTTCTTTGCCGCGGACCATTCTCCCGTTAACCGACTGATAGACTGCGAGATTGTTCCGGTTAATCTGCTCAATGTTAGGCGGGGACTTCAGAACGGATACATAGTTGTCGTTATCAAAAAATACATAGGCCGTTGACAGCAGGCTGATATTCCAAGCATTGTTGAACATAAGGCTGTACTTCAAATCTTCTTCCATTTCGCTTTTATTGACGAATTTCTTGTAGAAGTCATCACTCAGCGACATATCGTCGATTAACCAGTTTCTTAACATTTTAGTAGAGAGGAAATGCAGGGAGGTATTATCGATAATTTGAAAGGACTTCTCGATATTGTCGTTGGTCTGGCGGATCAGCAGGGACAGATTATCATTGGCATTCCTCGTTAGAATCTGGGAGATGCTCCAATAGAAGTAGCAGCCGGCGAACGTCATCGGAAGCAGAATTAGCAGGAAGATAATAATGACCATTTTATTTCGTACCGGAATTAGGGAGAAACGTCCGAGTAGGGGACGAAGGCTGATCCGCTTCAGGATATGCTGATTGGACATGTTGGTTGCTCCTTGCTGATGAGTCTGTAGTACAGCCATTATATATTCATTTCTTGGCAGCGAATAGCAGAGCCGGGTGAAATCGGGCCGTTTCCGGCCAGATGGTAAAGAAAACGATACAGAGTTAAAGAAATCTGAAAACCCTTACACCCGCCCCGCTGCCAAATCACATTTGCTCAAGATATTATAAAAGATCATGCGGAAAAACGAATTCATAACTTTTTTTCTATGTTCTACAATGAGAGCTGTAAACAACTGTAATTGGCTGCAGGGTGATACCCTGGCTTAAGCCATCATTCTAAAGGGGGATTTATTGTGCAAAAGTCTTTGTACAAAGCGGGCTGTACCTTAGCAGGCATGCTGATGCTGACCATGTCCATTACGGCATGCGGATCAGGGAATTCAGCAGAGAATAATGGAGCGGCCGCAACGGCAGGCTCAGGAAATGCAGCAGCGCCTGCGGCTAAAGCGCCGGTCAAAATTTCTTATCTTACGTTCCGGGTCGGCACGCATGCATCAGCCAAGATGGAGGAAGAGCAGATCAAGCAGTTCAATGCCAAATATGGCAATGAAGTAGAGGTTGTGGTTGAAGAGATTCCAAGTGATGCCGCATACGTGGATAAGATTAAGATTCTGGCAGCCTCCGGGGATGTGCCGGATGTCGTAATGGGCAAGGACGGAATTAATGATGTCCTGATCAAAGGGAATCTTGCAACCCCTTTCAATGATTATTTAGACAAGGATGCGGAATGGAAGGCAGCTATCGGAGAAGATGCACTTGCTTCCAATACCCGGGACGGGAAGATCTGGTCGATCAGCGATCAGAAGCAGAATATCGGCTACTTTTACAATAAAGAAATGTTTGAGAAGGCAGGCATTAAGCCGGCGGAGACTTGGGATGAATTCATGAGCAACAACGAGAAGCTGAAGGCTGCAGGCTTCGTTCCCCTCGCACTGATGACCGGGGAGAATGCCTGGACATCCAACCTGATTCTTGCCGCGATGATCGGTACGAACGGGGAGAACGGCAAGACGTTCATGAACACCCTGCACCCTACCGACTTCAATACGCCCGAAATGATTCAGGCGCTTAATATGATGAAGGAGTTGCTGGAGAAGTATACAACGAAGGATGCGCTTGGAGCGGGATATGCCAATGCAGCGAACGCGTTCAGCCAGGGCAAGGCAGCGATGATTGCTAATGGTCCCTGGATGATCGGAGACTTCAGCGATCCGACCAAATCCAGTGAAGGTTTCGATGCAAAAGTGGGTGTGGCAGCGTATCCGAATAACAGCCTGATTTCCACTTATGAGGTTGGCTATATGATCGGAGCCAAAACGCCGGAAACCCGCGATGCTGCTGAGAAATTCATCAAATTCAAAACAGGGCTTGAAGGACAGACCCTCGCTCTTGAATACGGCAATGTTATGCCGGTATCGAGTGAAGTTCAGCCATCAGATGCACTGAAAGAGAAATATCCGATCATGGTCGAATCGATCACAGTCGCTCAAAAGTCACAGCTGCATTACCGGACCCTGGACTCCATCGTCTATCCGAACGTAACAGATGCCTGGAAGAACCTGTATCCGAAGCTGGCAGCGGGCCGGGCAACGGCTGAAGAGATTGCCAAGGAACTGACGGAAATTGCCGCTAAGAATAAATAAAGAGCAATATAAGCTGAATAAAAGAAAATAACAAAAAGTGAGAGGACCGGAGGGGGATTTTGGAACTGTAGGAGCGATAGCGATCGCCTTTGTCACCGGATTTCTACCGCTAGCAGCGGTAATAGAATCAAGAAATCTGGGGACAACAGCGGCCGGAAGTCCAAATATTCACCGCAGTGACGACTGAACTTTAAGTTACCATCTTAAATTTAGCTTATATTGCATGACGAGGATTGGGGAGGACCATATGGATGGTTAGGAAAAATAGAGGGTATATCACGCTTTTCCTGTTGCCGACTGTAGCATTGTTTATTATTGTCTATGCCGTCTCACTTGTCATTCTGTTCGGCACATCCTTTACGGAATGGTCGGCAGGACGCAGCCCGGTGTTCATCGGTCTCGCTAACTATATCAGGCTGTTCACGGACGATGCCGATTTTCGCCAAAGCGCACTGAATACGGGGATCTGGGTCGTGCTGCAATCTACGGTCCACGTGGCCATCGGCACCCTGTTCGCGGTTATTCTCAGTATGAAGGAATTCTACTGGAAGTTTGCCCGCACGGTGTACATGTTTCCTAATATTATCTCGGGTGCAGCCGTAGGTATGCTGTTCCTGTGCATGCTCAATCCTGAATTCGGTGCGGTGAACAGTATCGTCCGTTTATTCGGCAATGCGGATTACTCCCAGAACTGGTTCATGGATTATGCCACGGCTTTTCTATCCGTTACGATGACCTGGCTGCCGTATGCGGCAGTCGTCACGATTCTCATTCTGGCCGAGATTGCGGCCATTCCGGAAAGTCTGTTCGAATCGGCACGTATCGACGGGGCCAGCAATTTCAAGATCAACCTGTACATCATCATTCCTATGCTGCGCAACATTATCGGGACCTGCGTGATTCTGTCGGGAACAAGCATGCTGCAGAAGATGGATATTATTCTAATGACAACAGGCGGCGGACCCGGCAATCAAACGATGAATTTACCCATTTACATTTACAAAACCGCTCTCATGGACAATAACTTCGGTTATTCCAACTCAGTGGGCGTTTTCCTAATCGGCTTTGGCTTGATCTTTGTCCTGCTATGCCGAAATCTGTTCAGAATAGGCAGCTCCCAAAACTGAATGGAGCGGATGGGGTGAGAATGTTGAAAAAAAGTTTGGGTGTACTTAAGTATGGATTTGTAATCCTGATTGTCCTGTTGTCGCTGGGTCCGTTCCTGTGGGTGCTGCTGGCATCGTTTAAGACGAATGCCGAGATTCTGAGCAATTCCCTCGGCTGGCCAAGCAGCTTCCGCTTCTCCAATTACACGAAGGCCTTCCAGATCGCGCCGATTTCCCGGTTCTACATCAACAGTGTAATTGTAGGGATTTTTGGAACACTGCTCAATCTGCTTCTGCTCGGAATGGCAGCTTATGTACTGGCGCGCTTTCAATTCCGCGGTAAAAAGCTGCTGATGGGAGCCTTCTCCCTCTCGCTGCTGATTCCCGGCGCTGCGATGCTGCAGCCGCTGTACTTAACAGTTAACGCGCTCGGGCTATATGACAAGCTGATCGGACTTATTATTGTCTATACCGGCTTTGGGTTGCCGGTCTCGCTCTACATTCTATCCAGCTACTTCCTGACGATACCCAAGGAGATGGAGGAATCAGCTTACCTGGATGGTGCCAGCTTCATTCAGACCTTCTTCCGGATTATACTGCCGATCTCGAAGCCGGGCTTCGGCACGGCGGGAGTCATGCAGTTCCTGCTCTGCTGGAATGAATTTCAATTCGCGATCATTCTGACGACAGGCAATCAGAGCCGGACCCTGCCGCTGGCGCTCTATTATTTCAAAAGCCAGTTTGCCAGTGATTACGGCGTCATGTTTGCCGCTACGATGGTCGTCATCATTCCGAGTATTGTAGTCTATATCCTGCTGCAGGAGCAGGTAGTATCCGGACTTGCTGCGGGAGCGGTCAAGGGATGACGGAGTTGACGGGAACGCCATGGAAAGATACCGGAGAATTGAGGGGTTGCAGATGAATGAGGAACACCTGTGGTGCCTGAAAGAAAACGGGTATGAGGCCGGACTGCATAAGCATTATGAGGGGCTGTTTACCCAGGGGAACGGCTATATGCATGCCCGTGGAAGCTTTGAAGAGGGATGCAGCGATGCCCCTCAGGATGAGGAATATCTGCGTTTTCCGGATAACGTCACGCTGGAGAAGCCGCGGCATCCGAAGTCCAAGCAGGGGACATTCATCCCGGGCATTGTCGCCCGGCATCCGCTGCTGAAGGAGGAGATTGTTAATCTTCCTTATATGCTGGGGCTTGAATTGCGCTCTGCAGGCGAGAGCCTGGATATGGACCGCTCCCGGATCAGCGGCTACAGACGCTGGCTGGATCTGCGCGATGGAAGCCTTCATCGTACATTGATCTGGGAGACAGCAGAGGGCATGCAGCTACAGTGCACCTTCGAGCGCTACATCAGTATGGCGGATACCCATCTGTGTATCCAGCGCATACAGGTTGAGGTGCTGGCAGGCGAAGGCAGGCTGGAGGCTGCTGCTTCTCTCCGGGGAGATGTACGCACCAATGGGATGAATCATTTTGATAGTGTAGTTCCCACGGCGGAAGTTGGGGGCAGCCTGTCGCTTGAAACGCTGACGGAACAGGGGAACCGGATCTTCATGCACTCTGCGCTGGAAGCCTCTGAAGCGGTGATCTGGCAGGAGGAGAATAGCCAGGTTACGGCTGCGCTCCGGGGTGAATTCGCTGTGCAGACCGGGGACCGGCTGACTGTCAGCAAGCTGACGGCGGTGACCACGGACCGGGATATGGAGGAAGGCGAAGCAGGCAGCAGAGCGCTTGCGCAGCTTAGCCGTGCACGTGAGATAGGCTGGGACCAGCTATATGAACGGCATGCAGCTTGCTGGAAGAGCAAGTGGCAGGGGGCCGATATCCTCATCAAGGGAGATGATCTGGCGCAATTAAATGTCCGCGCTTCACTCTATCATCTGCTTCGTGCCAATGCACCGGAGGATGCCCGGGTGGCGATTTGTGCCAAGGGGTATGCCGGCGAGGCCTATTTCGGACGGTATTTCTGGGACACGGAGATCAACCTGCTGCCCTTTTACCTGCACACCAACCCGCAGGCGGCCCGCAATCTGCTTCTGTTCCGCTACAATACACTGGACGGAGCCAGACGCAATGCGCAGAGTTATGGCTACCGGGGAGCAAGGTATGCCTGGGAGTCCTCGTTAAGCGGGGATGAGCAATGTGCCAACTGGCAGTACGCCGACCATGAAATTCATATAACAGCGGATATAGTGTATGCTCTCTACCATTATGTGCGGGCAACAGGCGATCAAGATTTCCTGGAGCACTACGGCATTGATATTCTGGTGGAGACGGCCCGGTACTGGTGTGACCGGGTAGACTGGAACCGGGAGGAAGTGGGCGAGCTGCTCGGCGTGATGGGACCGGACGAATATCTGCCCTTTACCCGTAACAATGCCTTCACCAACCGCATGGTCAAATTCAGTCTGGAGCAGACCGTAACCTGTCTGGACAGCCTGCAAGGCAGCAAACCGGACAGCTATGCAGCTGCTGTAGAGCGGCTGGGTATTCGCCCGGAGGAACAGGAGCTGTTCCGGCACACGGCGGAGAAGCTGCGGCTGCCCTATGACAGCGGGACGGAAATTGTTCCGCAGTCTGACGATTTTGCTTCTTATGCGGATGTGGATTTTGCCAGGATCTGGACTGACAGATCCAGACCCTTCGGCCACTTCATCTCCCAGGAGCGCAATTACCGCTCCAAGGCGCTTAAGCAGGCGGATGTGCTGGAACTCATGCTGCTGTTCCCGCAGGAATTCTCCAAGGAGCAGCTGAAGGCCTCCTATGATTATTATGAGCCGATCACTACCCATGATTCCTCCTTGTCCGTGGCGGTTCACGGCATTGTGGCCTCCTGGCTGAATCAGCCGGAAGCGGCGGCGAATTTCCTGAAGCGGGTGATGGCTATCGACCTTTCGCTGGAGAAGAAGGGTGCTGCCGAGGGGATTCATATCGCCAATTGCGGCGGCTTGTGGCAGCTGATCGTCTACGGGTTAGCCGGTCTGAAGAGTGCGATGTGGAGCAAGGACATTGAGCTTGCGCCGCGGCTGCCTGAGGGCTGGACGGAGCTTAGCTTCCAGCTTGCCTGGCAGGGGGAGCGCTACCGGATCACGATTCATCCGGATGCTCATGAAGTGCACAAGCTGGAAGGGAGGGGCTATGTTGCGGGCACAACCCTTTGAGGCAGCTATCTTTGACCTGGACGGTGTCATTGTCGATACCGCGAAATTTCACTATCAGGCCTGGAAGCGACTTGCCGGTGAGCTCGGCTTCGATTTCAGCGAGAGCAGCAATGAGCAGCTGAAGGGCGTCAGCCGTATGGAATCGCTTGAACTTCTGCTGCGCTCCGGCGGAATCACAGATCTGACGGCGGAACGTAAGGAGGAGCTGGCTTCCCGCAAAAATGAGTGGTACAAGGAGCTGCTCGATACGCTTACTCCGGGTGATGTATTACCCGGTGTAAGCGGCTTTCTTGGGCTGTTGCGCTCACGCGGAGTCAGAACAGCGATTGCCTCGGCGAGCAAAAATGCTCCGCTGATTCTGGAGAAAGTGAACATCAGACCGCTGTTCGACGCAGTGGCGGACGGGAACACCATCGGCAGGGCGAAGCCGGACCCGGAGGTGTTCCTGCAAGCAGCCAGGCTGCTTGGAGTAGCCCCGGCCGCTTGTTTTGTCTTTGAGGATGCGGACGCCGGTGTAGAAGGGGCGATCCGGGCGGGCATGCGGGTTGTTGGTGTCGGTGACGGGGCACTGCTTGCCCGCGCCGACCTTACCATCGCCAGCTTTGAACAGCTTGACCCCGTGTTCCTGCTTAGCCACATTGGTTTGAACGGTGACAGCGGAAAAGGGGATTGTTCGAATGAGGAATGAGTGGAAAAGTGATGAGCGCATATGCAATGAGCGAGTAAGCGATGAACGAATAAGCGATGAGCTAATAAGCAAAGGGCGAGTAAGTAATAAACGAATAAGTGATGAGACGAATAGCAACGAGCAAAAGAACTATCAGCGAATAAGCAATGAGCCGAACAGTGATGAGCAAAATAGCAATCAGCGTATAAGCGAATTGACGCTGGAGCAGCTGCAGCCGGGCACTCCCCAGGTGCTGCCTGGAGGAGGCTTTGTCACCCTGACGCTTGTTACAGACTCCTTCGGCTCGCACCTACACCTTTTGACTATATCCAATGGCAGGCTTGTATTTACCGTGATACTGGAGCGGGGGATGGACATTGGGGAAATTAGGCTGGATGCGGAGAAAATCAGCTGGGAGCGTGAAGAGCGGTACCTGCTCCATCCGGATCATGTAGATCTATCCGACAATGAGCATTCGGGCTGGGATTCAGGCTTCTATGCAGCGGTGGCTGCCATTGGGCCGGAAATATTCGGTACCCCGGATGAGGTAAGAACCGTCCACGGGACGGGGTCCTATTCCCCGGCGCTGCCGGAATCGGTGCGGCTGACCTGGGATGAGCAGCAGATCTGCCTGGAGGGTAATGTTCCGGTAAGGGGATACGGGCCCTTGCCTGTGTATGCCAAAACAGTCCGGATCGTAACCCGCTACGGGGCAGCCAACCTGTTCCGGGAAGACACGGTACGGAATTTAACGGAGGTTGCGCAGCCAGTGGATGACGGGTACCATATTCAGCTGGCAGGAGCTTATATGTCGGGAGGCGGAAGTTATATTCTGCCGGTCTCCACCGCAAAAATGCTGCTCCGTGACTCTGCCCCGCCTGAGGTGGACCCGTTAGCTGTCTACGATTCCGAAACCAGGCTGGACCCGATCCGCTGTTATCAATACGTTCCTGAGCCGGTAGAGGGGCTTGCGGATCTGCCGCAGGTCCGGGACTATTGCGCAGACGGGGGCGGGGAGCAGCTCACGGCCGAGATGCTGGTGAACGCCGGGCAGGATACGGCTGCCTATGTCATTCGTTCCCTGCAATGTTATCCCCGGTCACTAATCGCCAAGCGGGCGGTCACTGACCGGATGTATGCGCTAGAGCCTTGCAAGACCAGACCCAATTCACTGGAGCAAAAAACGATAGACGGCGAAGTGGTCTATATCGGCCCCCGCGGCCAGAGCATCGGCTGGATCATCATCGGGGCTTCGCGTGATCCGAAGGAAATCACAACCCTTGCGCACATGATCCGTAGCGCAGCAAAGTGATGGGTGTATGCCGGGAGCGCAGACACCGTTCACTTTCAAATGAAACTAGAAATAACCAGCCGCCGGTAGATTTCGGGCGGCTGGTTATTTTTTTGGTTTCTGCCAGGTTCGGCTTCTGCTCAAAGGTTACTTGCTTAGACAGCTGCTGCGAGATATGGCAGGCCAAATGTATGCGAAAAACCGAACACAATGTGCTACCGCGAAGGTAACCGGGCCGAATGTATGCGAAAAACCGAATACAATGTGCTACCGTGAAGGTAACTAGACCAAATGTATGCGAAAAACCGAACACAATGTGCTGCTGCGAAGGTGTCAGGGCCGAATGTATGCGAAAAACCGAATACAATGTGCTACCGCGAAGGTAAACGGGCAGATGTATGCGAAAAACCGAACACAATGTGCTACCGCGAAGGTAACCGGGCCGATTGTATGCGAAAAACCGAACACAATGTGCTGCTGCGAAGGTGTCAGGGCCGAATGTATGCGAAAAACCGAACACAATGTGCTACTGTGAAGGTATCAGGGCCGATTGCGAATGTATGCGAAAAACCGAACACAATGTGCTACCGCGAAGGTAAACGGGCCGAATGTATGCGAAAAACCGAATACAATCTGTGCTACCGCGAAGGTAAATAGGCCGAATGTATGCGAAAAACCGAATACAATATGCTACTGCGAAGGTATCAGGACCGAATGTATGCGAAAAACCGAATACAATGTGCTCCTGCGAGGGTATCAGGGCCGAATGTATGCGAAAAACCGAATACAATGTGCTTCTGTGAAACTACAGGCGAATAATTGCAGGATAAACAAAAGGCGCTCCCCCGGATACTGTTCCAGGGGGAGCGCCTTGTTTATGCCTTGCAGAGCCGGCAATATCCGCTTCCGCGCAAAGCCTATTTCAAATAATTAAGCAGAATCTGCGCAGCTTCTGCACGGGTGGCGGCAGCCTTCGGAGCAAAGGTTCCATCCGCCCGTCCGTTCACGAAGCCAAGCGAAGCGGCTGCGGCTACCTGATCCGCTGCCCAGCCGGAGATGTCCGCAGCATCCTTCATAGAAGTGATGTCTACAGCGGCCGGGATTGCACCATGCTGGAGCTTATAAGCCCGCATCAGAATGACAGTCATCTCTTCGCGGCTGATCTCTGCATTCGGCTGGAAGGACACCGGACTCCGTCCGGTAATCAGCCCTGCCTGCACCATGCCGGATAGAGCATCCCTGTACCAGGCATCTTGCGGAACATCAGCGAATGCGATGCTGCTACTGCTGTCGCCGTTCCCGCTGCCACTGCTGCCGCCGTTCCCGCTGTCGTTCCCGCTGCCACTGCTGTCGTCGTTCCCGATGCCGTTGCCGCTGGTGTCGCTGTCGCCATTCCCGCTGGTGCCCATGCCGTCGTTCCCGATGCCGTTGCCACTATTGCTACCGCTGCCGCCCAGCTGCAGCGCACCGGCCATCAGCTGCACGAATTCAGCCCGGGTAATATTCCGGCCCGGCTGATAAGCCTGCTCCGAGATTCCCTTGATCAGATGTTTCGCAGACAGCTCACGTAAGGCTTCGAAGGCCCAGTGTGTAAGCGGAACATCGCTGAATTGCTTGGAATACTCCAGCAGCGCGTATGTGCCGCTGCTGTCAAGAAGTCCCGTCAGCCCGCCCGCTTCAGCTGCTCCGCCCAGATAAGTGAGTGTACCGTCACTGCTCACACGGTACAGGCCAAGCAGCCTCGAGTCAAGTCCATCCGCTGGCCAGCTGACGCTTACCGGAACCGGATAATCCTCCAGATGGAGCGCTGTCCCGTCTGCCCTTACCAGACTCAGGTCATAATCCATCAGCTTTCCTGCCAGCGCTACGCCAGCTTCTGTCTTCAGCTTCGCAGCATCCAGTGTCTTAGGCTGCGCCTTCAGCACAATCTTGGCACCGCTGCTCCCGCCAGCAGGCAGGGCTTCGGCCAGCTGCTTCAGCAGCTCCGGCGCCAGTACCAGCTCTATTCCGTCTCCCTGTACACGCAGGGAATGGGTTCCCAGCAGCGTCCCGGCATTCACCGGAAGCTCAACCGCAGCCGCTTGACCTACCTGCACTGTAACCACACCGTTCACCGCAGGGCTGCTCAGCTGAGTGGCAGTAATGACTGCAGCCGAAGGACTCGGCGTTGCGTTAGCCTGTGGTGTTGCCGCAGGCTTCGCCGTAGATGACGGCGGACTTGTTGCTGTCACCGGCGGGTCCGTTGGTGTCGCCGGAGGATCTGTTGGTGTTACCTGCCGACGGCTGACAGTCAGCTCAATCGTCTCTGTAGGGACCGCATCCACATAAGCATACTCCCCGATCATACGGGTGTTCATAACCTCAACCTTGTATGCCCCCGCATCAGATATAGCAGCCTTATCCAGTGTCAGACTGCTCCCGGCCGCACCGTCCAGCACAAGATCGTTCTTCAGCCAGCGGTAGCTAAGCTCTCCATACACAGAATTGGCTACAACGTTAAAGGTAACTGAAGCCCCTTCCTTTACCGGATTTACACTTGCCGTGAACGACTGGATCACCGGAATTTCATGTGCCGGATAGACCTTGAGCACCAGCTCTGTTCCGGTGATACGTTCCGGATTCACCTCCGCTTTGCCGGTCAGCACAACACGGTAAGCTGTACCGTTCTCTTCCATTCCCGGCGTGAAACGGTATACTGCACCGGTAACACTCGTCAGCGGCAGCCAATCGCCGCTGTCCGGACGCTTTACTTCCCAACCGATAGACTCCACGTCACCTGTTGCATCAACGAGCAGCGTCAAGGGTTCCCCCTCAACGGCGTCCATCGCAGAAGGCAAATCTACCGCGAAGGAAGGGGTAATCCACTCTACCGCAGCCGGGAGCACCTGCAATATATATTCCTGCTCGCCGGTTAAGCCGCTATCGTCTGCCACAACCGCCTTATAACGGTAGCCGCTCATCGCTTCTGTCAACGCCGCCAGCGTCAGGCTGTCGCCCGAACCGACCGGCTCACCATAACCATAGCCATCGCCCTTGTCGAGGTACCAGGTGAAGGACAGGGTTCCTTCTCCTTTACCGGCGGCACGGAGTACTCCAGCTGAACCCGCCCGCATCAAGCCTTCACTGACAATCTGCACCTCTGGCGCCTTTTGGTTCCATTTCGCCGTCAGCGTCATTACTCCCGGCACGGTCTGATTGGCAAAATCCCATTTTTCTGAATCGTTGTACCAGCCCTCCAGCACATAACCTTTATTCATTACAGCCGGAGCCGTTAACTGTTCGCCGTATGCAGCCTGAACGACTGTCTGTCCCGGACTTCCGCCATTCGCGTCAAAAGTAATATCATAGCGTCCGTTCAGCTCGGTCAGAGCACTGATTTCACTATTGCTGAGGTTACGGACTTCAATTTTCATCCGCTGGTTATCCTTTGCCTGATCATCTGCTACTCTCACTGCTGCACCGTCACTCTTGGACGCCCCTTCTACAGTGATTACTTTATTATTGCTTTTGTTAATGATCTTGTAGTAATCTCCGTCTTTCTCCAGCTTCCACTGCTGCGTATCCGGTATCGTTCCAGCAGCTTTGATATTCTGGCAAAGCTGCTGGATCGCTGAACCGGGAAGAATATCGAGCACATGGCCGCTTTGAACCGACTGAATCTGGTAATAGCCTGTGCCGAGATCCAGGAATCTCCACAGCTGATTATTACCGTCACCGTTAGACCACTGGTTAATCACCGCCAGCGGATCACTGGAGACTCTGTCCACATCCAATGCTTTTCCGCTGTGCTTGGGCTGGATTTTGACCATTTTCTCCGGAATGATCTTGCCCGCAATCGAGCTCATAAATCCGCCGCTTGTCTTATCAATCGTGAGACTGTCGACATTGAATCTGCCGGTATCTCCTTGTTCGCGGATGAATTCAATCGTATTCTTACCGGCTTTGAGGTTCAAGGACTCCGTACTGTTAGCCCAGATATCCCAATTCGCCGTCGGAGTTAAAGACACTTGCTTGATTCTCTGTCCATTGACCATCATTGACATGGTAATATTCGAACTTTGTACACCGGAATACCGCAAGGTCGACGTATAGTCAGCCGTATTAGGGACGTTTACTTCAAACTTCAGCGTGTCCCCGGTCTGCTCGAATCCGCCTACGAACCCGTTGCCCTCATACCATAAATGATCCCTGACAACCTTGAGGCTTCCTTGCCGGGTGGCATCTTCGGCCTGATACCTCCACGGAGTACGCTTGTTAAGATGAATACTGTCCATACTTAGAATGCCGGAGTTTCCTGTTTCATTCTTATAAGTAATTGTGTTTTTACCCGCCTTCAGGCTTAACGTGTCAAGCTGCTCCTTCCAGACGGTAAGTCCGCCGGTAGAAGGGAGGGGAATATTCTTAATCTTCGTGCCGTTCAAGTACAGGCCATAAGTTGTGCCTGCTGCTTCTTTGGCATATCTCAGCTTTACATCATAAGAGGCTGCATTCTCAACATTTACCGCAAACTCCACGGACGAACCCGCTTTGGACAGCCCGGTAACATAACCGGTTCCCAGATTGCCGTCTTTGGTGTAAACCACTGCAGCATCGTTCCCGCCAGCCAGCTTGGCATCTTCGGCTCCATAATGCCAGGTAGTGGCTTCTGTTACGGTTATAAAGTCCAGATTGACGTTGCCGGTATCGCCTTCGTCATATTTATAAGTGATTGTATTTTCCCCTTCTTGGAGGAAAACATTGTCATAGCGGTCGGCCCAGCGGTCCCAGCTTTTTAGGCTGAAGAAATCGACCTGCTTAATCTTTTGCCCGTTCACATACATAGTCAGCGTCCGGTCATCGTTGAATCCCAGGCTGTAGCCCAGCTTAACCGAATAGCTGCCGGCAGCAGCGGCATTTACTTTGAAGGAAACTGCAGAGCTAGAGGTCCAGAGCCCTCCGGCATATCCCGTTCCGCTGTAACCCGGATGATCTGCATCAACCTTTGCATTTCCGGACAGCACGGCATTTTCTGCTTCATACAAGGTGCTGCGCTTGATAATCATGGCATCCAGAGCCAAAGCACTCTTGCCGGACAGGCGGATTGTGTTGCTTCCGGCGTTAAGCGGAAGGTTATAAACGGATTTCAGATCGAAATTCGCCTCAAATCCGGCATTCGAAGGGAAGGAAAGATCGCGGGTTGCTCCCCCATTAACGCCTAATTTCATGGTAACCGGATTCGCGGTGTTATTGTTGTATCTGAAATCCAGCGAGTAGGTCCCGCCAGCAGTAGTGTTTACTGTAAACTCTATATAGTCATTAGTGCTGCTGTTATTGTATTTTTGATATACGCCGCCCGAAGCATAAGCCGTCCCTCCGGGGATTCTCGCTACTCCCGACAGCTTTGCCTCCTCGGCTTCATAGATTTCGCTTCGCTCTTCTCCGGAAGGTCTGTTCAGGACTGTGCCGGGGTTGGAAGGAATGCCAAGATTGATGAAATCATCATCATCCCAGTGAATCCGCTGCGCTCTTATACCTCGGTTCCCGCCGCCTTGCCCGTGGGTCGGTATGCCGTGATACAGAATCCAATCCTCGCTGTCGTCTTCGGACTTCAGGAACAGGGGAGAGCCGGGGCCATACGAGCTGTTCTCATCCGATCTTTTCATCACAGGCTCAGGATATTTGACCCATGAATCCGCATTCATCACATCCGAGGATGCATCCGCAACGGATACGCCAACTGCATAGTTATCATTCATAAAGCTGCTGGCCGAGTAGGCAAAATAAATTTTACCGTTTCTCTCGACTACCGCAGCGCCTTCGTTGATATTATCGTTTTTCTTTTCCCAATCATATTCCGGTTTGGCCACCGTACCTTCCGGGCCCTCCAGGGTCCACGGGTTCTTCATTTTGACAATCGTCGGACTTTCATCGAATTTCGTATTCTCAGGGTTCTGCGGGTCCTCGAAATAATAGTATTTGGTATAGGTGAAGTAGGGTTCCCCTTTAATCGTAACCACGCCGCAGGCCAAACCGTAGCCTTCCGTGTTCAGCAGTCCCTGCTTGACCGTAACCTGGCCGTCGCTGTCTTCATTGGCAGATTCGCCCTTCAGCTCCCAGGTTCCTTCAAAAGGATCGGGTGATGCGTTCTCCAGAACGTAGGAGCTTGGATGCCCATATCCGAAGCTGTCCTCCGGGCCGGAAGAGAAATACAGATACCACTTGCCGTCCAGCCGGTAGACATATGGACCCCACACATAGCCGAAGTTATCGGGCTTCTTCCAGACCACTTTGCTTTTGGCCGTAGATACGCCGAGAATGGTTTCATGCCTCTTCAAGGTGATGTTATTATCGCCTGAAGATGCAGAATAGTAATAACCATCAGCAGCCCTGGCCACGGTAGGATCAGCACCGCCCATAAGCGGGTTAACGTAATTAGAAGTTACATCCGCGTAAGAGATGCCTGACAGCAGTAAAGAAAGTATCAACACCAGGGGGAGCAGCTTTGAGCTTTTTTTCCTCATATGAATCTCCTTTTCTAAGCAATTTCTGATCATTTTGACAAAAGTTATGTTCACTTGCCCTCCTCCGCAAAGATATGACCCTGCTTTTTTTGAAACCGCTTACCAATAATTGCAGCGCTACGCATCCATTATAAAATAAGAGCGGAACTGTTTTTCCGCATCATGTTTTGCGATATTTTGAGGGATTGGCTTAGCCGGAGAAGGAGCGGGGAGAGCAGCCTGGTGTTCTTGCTATATTTTTAGCTTTCTTATGTTATTTTGACTGGTCTATATTGTAAAATTTCGGATTGATTATTGACAAGTAAACTTGGCGTATTATAATGAAGATGCCAAGTTTACTTGTCGCAATCAAAGGAGGATTTCTAATGGAAAAGGAACTGATATTAGAAAAAAGCAGACAAGAGAAGAACGACGAAGGAAGAGAATTTGTTCATAATAGAGGCAGGAAATTTGGAGTCCTGGGTATGCTGATTATTTTTAGCATCCTGGCTGTTTATAATTTATACGATAATCATCAAGAGACGAATACTGCATTAGTAGCGGTATTTATGGGTATTTAGGCTGTGAAAGTATCGGAATCTATAGTATAACTAAAAAGAAATTAGATTTAATTAAAGCTATCGCAGGACCTGTATTAAGCATCTATTTTTTCGTAAAGTACTTTTTAATTGCAGGATAGGAGTCAACATGAATGATAAGCTGATTTTGAGAAACAGGCTGCGGGAGGCAAGGGCAGAGCAAAAAATATCCCAAGCTGAGCTGGCAGAAATGGTGGGTGTTTCAAGGAATACGATAAGTTCGATTGAAACCGGACAGTTCAATCCTACTGCTAAGCTGGCGCTTGTTCTATGTATTGCTTTGGACATGAAATTTGAAGAGTTATTTTATTTTGATCTGTAAAATTCAAGCCGTTTGTAATCTTTTCCCCTCCAGCGGTTAATAATGCTTAGGACTAGCAGGCTGGAAAGGGGCAAGGGATGAATGAAACGCAAACTTTTACTGACCGGAGCGGCTGGAAGGATCGGCAATGCACTCTTCAAAGGGCTGAACGAAGACGGCAGATACGAGGTTACCGGCGCAGATATACAGGCAGACGAAGAGCAGGGGATCGCCCAACTGGACATAAATGATGAAGCACGGCTGGCGGAGCTTACTAAAGATGTCGATACGGTGCTTCACTTTGCCTGGATTAAGGATGAAGACGATTTCCTCGGTAAGGTGCTTCAGGGGAATGTAGCGGGTGCGTATAAGCTGTTTGAGGCGGCGGTGCAGAATGGGGTGCGGCGCATTATATTCGCCAGCTCCAATCATGCGACCGGTTATTATAAGTCGGATGAGACAACGGGACCGTCTGACCCTTACCGGCCGGACAGCTTCTATGGATTAAGCAAATGTTATATCGAGCTGCTCGGCCGCCTGTACTCAGATCAGGGCAAGATTTCTTCACTGAATATCCGGATCGGCAACTTCCCCGGGGATGACCGTCCCCATTCGGAGCGGGCAGGGCATATCTGGATCTCGGAGCGTGATTTGCTGCAGCTGGTCAACTGCTGTATTCAGGCGGATGAGGACCTGCAATATTTGAATCTGTACGGGACCTCGGCGAATAGTGACAACTATTATACCATTGGTTATCTGGAGGAGCTGATCGGATACAAGCCCCAGGATGATGCGGCGGAGCTGCTCGAACAGGCGAAGGCGGAGGGCTGGGAAATACGCAAGGATGAAACCGAATATCAGGGCGGGCAGCAGGAGTAAGAAGCAGCGCAATCCGCGATTTCTGTTACCTGTATATAAAGAAGGCATGCGAAGATTATTTTTCGCGTGCTTTTTTTGTGCAAGCCATATACATACCTATACATACAAAGAAAAGGCTGAAACCCATCCCGAGCAAAGCACTGCTGTCCAGGGCTCCGGGGGAGTGCTGCATAGTCAGCAGGGTGTATTGAGTGACTACGATGGAGACTAAGGCGTCGGTGAAGCTGAATATTTTGAGTGTGGATACAATGGGACCCTTCAGCTGCCGGTTAGCCGTCATGCTGCAAACCGCCATCCCAAGCTTGGTCGTCACATACATAAAGTGGAAAATGGATTAAAATGAAGCGAATTAACAAATTTTTATTACGGAGTGATTCTATTGTTATTTGGAATTCAGACATCTGTTCTTATTGTAGCTGTTTTCACAGCGTTTGTTGGTTATCAATTTAGGCTTAGAGAGAAGAAAAGAGATATGGCTCATTCTGAGCTTATAAAGAGTTACAACGATTTTTACTCTCCTATTTTGTTCGTAATAAGAGAAATAAACGAACTTCCACAAAGTGAGGAACGAAATGATTTAATAAACAAACTTTTCACTGACTATGGTCTAGGTAGTTCAAAAGGGCATTTAATCGGATCGGTGAATATGCTAAATACATATTTTGAATTAAATGCTCTATTTAGAGCATTTAAGCATCAACCTGATGCATACGAAGCGAAGTTTTTGAAATGTCTTAAAGAATTTGAAGTTATGATAGATCAAGAATTCTGGGATGCCCATGATATCATATATAAAGAGCATAATCGATACAAAGATCACAACTTCAAACCATTAAAGTCACTATTTATCGATTTATTAGGAACGCTTAAATTCGTATCTGATTTCGCTATGAGTGTTTGTTTATTAACTTGGTTTACGATAGGATATGCTCATATCTTCAATATAGAGGCTTTTTCAGTAAAAGCTGTTGGCTACATTACTGGTTTTACGGTAATAGTGATTTTAATCTTTGTAGGATCATTTATGTATTCTAAGTTGTTCTATTCTAAGACAAATAATCGTCGTGAACGAAAAAAATAAACGAATAAAACGAAATAGTATTTTGCATTGCTTATAAAGATTGAACTGGTTGATTCGTACCAAATACTAGTGGGATCCTTTACTTTCGTTTCATGGGAATTATCCTTATCTTCACATACATAAAGCCCAGGATTGGTTATCCTATGTAAGTTACAAGAGACTGAAGATTTGGCGGTGTGATTCTTTGTACGCCTTTATTTGTTCTGTATATCTATTTTCAATTATGGTCCCGTGGTAAACTTTAGGTAAATTATATCGGAGGATGGACATGCGTAAAATCTTTTTGTCTTTACTATTTTTGGCTTTAATGACTGCCTGTGGATCTTCAAAGAGTGGGCTAACCGCAGATGATCTAGCAAATCGTAAAGGTTGGCGATGAAAAAGCGGTTGTTCAATACGGCATGAGTCGCGCAAATGTTGAAAAAGTTCTTGGAGAAGCTGAGAACGATGGGTCCAGAGGAATGATGTTTTATAATAATGGTGTCGGGGTCTTATACAGAGAGAATTCTGCGGTTGCTATTCTTATGAATGAAGATTCAAAAGGAAGTTTCATAACTTCAGGTGGATTAGAGGTTAATATGAACAAAAATGATTTATATAAGATTTATGACAAAAAGAATGCTATAGAAGCGTCAGGAAGTCTTACTTTTGCCTATGACTCATTCAATAAAAAATATCTGAAAGAGGTGAAATACGATTCTGACCAAACAAATCAAAGTTATCTTATTTCGGTTGAATTTAATGACAAGGGAGAAGCGGAGCGGATTGTGGTTTCAGATATTCAAGCAGCGTTGCTCGCAAATTGATTTCACTTAGCTATTAGAAAATAATCATTTGATGGCAAGCTTTATAAACAAAAATGATGTAGCGGGGTGGGACGGTTCATTCTTTCGTTTCACTCTCAATCGAAGACTAATCACTAGTGAAATCTCCACATCAATGTAAAGCACCCAGACCGGACCCTCAATTATATTGATTTTTACTCGCTCTGGATCTGCTGATACCTCCGCAATGCCCTTTATCTTATCCCCATTTAAAAGCCATACAACAATCAATTCCCTCCTTACTGCAGCAACCTTCAAACTCTGCTTAAGCTTTCTATCCATGACCGAACCTCGGGTCTTTTCTGATTATTATACACCTCATAATATGGCATCAGGAAAATTTTCCCTAGAAGATTCATGACCTCTATATCTTTCCACATTTTTCCTCAATAACCCTTAAGTGTATTGTGAATTCCTGTCGAGAAACAGACTGTTTGTTCGTCTTTATTTAGTGTAGGCTTGATGCATACATATTAAAGGAGATGGAGTTTTTGAAGAAGAAAATAGCTGGATTTTTGGTTTTGTGTACACTATTCTTTATCCTTATACCAGGAGCAACAAAAGCAGCAGAACAACCTGTAGGGTTATTAGATGGATTGGTAATTAATATAGGTTCGAACCAGAATAACAAATTAGGTACTACAACTGCCGTTACGGATAATAATGAATCAACCTATTTTTCTATGGTCCCTGAGATCAGCAATAGTACTATCAAAGATTGCTTGTTCTATAACTTTAGCACTCCAGTCGATATCAATGCTTACAAACTTTATTTATCTAACTACACTGGTGGACAAGTATCTATATTCTTTATTGATAATAACGGAACTACTATTGCACAAAGTATCTCTCATTCAGTGATTCCGGGTGATAATAATATATATCCGCTTTCTAGTCCTATTACCAATGTAAAAACAGTTGTAATTTGGCAATATTCAGCAGTTTCCTACAATATTGCCGAGTTTAATCTGTATAACATTGTACCGATACCGACTGCAACTCCATCTGTAGAGCCAACAGCTACCCCAACCATAGAGCCTACTGCAACTCCAGAAGCAACCATTGAGCCAACACCAACGGTTACGGCTTTGCCAACTCCTTCACCAACTTCAGAGCAATCAACGGGCGACCGGGCTATCCTGGTAGTAACGATGAGCACCGGTCTTGAAAAAGAATTCGATTTGAGTATGGCTGAAGTGAATGCTTTCATTGCTTGGTACGAAAATAAGCTGTCCGGTTCAGGTACAGCCTCATACGCCATTGATAAGCATGATAACAATAAAGGGCCATTCACCAATCGGAAGGATTATATGATCTTCGATAAGATACTTACTTTCAGCGTAGATGAATATTCAGCAGAATAACTTCTTCTCATAGTTAACCCTGCCAGAAATGGTGGGGTAATTTTTTCGTTCGGGAAATTTTTCTTATCGTCACATACACAAAGCCCAGGATTTGATATCCTATGTAAGTTACACGAGACGGAGGAATCGGCAGTGTAATGCTCCGCGTACCATTATTTGTTCTGTATATCTTTATTTCTTTTACGGTACCATGGTAACCTTTAGGTAAAATATGTAGGGGGAAGAATATGAAAGGTATAACAGTTTTATTAGTATTAATCACTGTTTTAATAACCGCCGGATGCTCTGATACATATGAAAAAAGTGACACCGATGCAGCCGGTAGAGATTTGATGTTAGCTGAAACGACTCAATACTTGTTTAACTACGAACATAACAGCAAAGATACTTCTTCTGAATCAGCGGAATTTATTAACGAATGTCTAGACATTTATTCAGGAGACGATTTAGAAGATTATAAATTGTTAGTAAGCTATATCGAAATGGATGACATCGAACATGTTAAAGAATTACAGCGGAAATTAGGTGGAGATATTATTGAATGAACTCGTAGTGGGTTCCCACGATTAACTCCTCAAATGAATTTCCGTTTACAGTTGGCTGCTTGTGAATAATGTAGAATAAACCCAATGGAACTCCATACCCTACCGATGAAGGTGGGGGATTTTCATTTATCCGGTTCTCCTTCAACCCGTAGTCCTATCACTCGTGAAATACTCTCCACGTCAATGTATGGAACCCAAACTGACCCTTGATCGCATTGATCTTTACTCGCTCTGGATCTGCAGATATCTCCGCATTCCCTTTTATCTTATCCCTATTTAATAGCCAGACAACTATCATTCTCGTCTTACAGCTGCGATCTTCAAGCTTTGCTTAAGCTTTTTGTCCATGACCATACCACGGGTCTTTTCTGATTATTATACACCTCAAGTATTTAGTTTAGGAAAAGTTTCCTTACCTTAGATGCAGAACTCCAATTAGATTAAATCCACATATTTCCTAAATAACACTTAAGTGTAATGTGAATAAATGTTGAAGAACAGACTGTTTGTTCGCCCTTTTATAATGTAGTCTTGATGCATACATATTAAAGGAGATGAAAGTTTGTGAAGAATAGGAAGAGAAAATTGGGATTCTGTGGTCTTATATTAATTATAGCTATATCATTTTTGGAATTCAAAAAAATACATTTGCTGCCACTGTTGGTAGTAGCCAATTAAAAGCGCCTGAAGCCGGATGGAAGAGAGTGATTGATTCGAATCCCCTAATTACTTATACAGGGACATGGATTCAGTACACCGATACTGCATACAGTACAGGATCAGCACATGCTACATTAGTTGATGGATCATCGGCATCTTTTTGGTTTGAGGGGGATAAAATTAGAGTTATTGGATCGAGGAATACAAATAAGTCAACAACTATGAAAATACAGATTGATGAAGTTACATATACTTTCTCCGCCAAAGGAAATGCTCAAGCAGATACTTTACTATTTGAAAGAACTGGATTAGATAATACAGCTCACCAGGTAACAATAACTTATCAAAAAGGGACTTCTACAGATTTTGTTTTAAGCGCATTTGATATAAATAATAGTGGAGCATTAATTCCAGAGCCTACCGCTACACCAGAACCGACATCTACGCCGACTACCGAACCAACGGCAACACCTGAACCAGCAGCAACCGTTACTCCAGAACCGACTTTAGAGCCAACCTCAACGCCTGAACCAACCGTTGAGCCTACAGCAATAGCTGAACCGACAGCAACTCCGGAGCCAACAGTAACACCCACACCAGAACTACCGACAGGCGACAGCGCGATCCTGGTTGTAACGATGACCACTGGCCTTGAGAAAGAGTTTGATCTTAGCATGGAAGAAGTAAATGCTTTCATTGCTTGGTATGAGAATAAGCAATCTGGTACAGGAACAGCATCCTATGCGATTGATAAGCACGAGAACAATAAAGGACCCTTCAGCAGCAGGAAGGATTACGTGATCTTCGATAAGATCCTTACTTTCAGTGTAGATGAATATTCTGTGGAATAGTATGTTTGCTTAGATCACCCTGCCTGCGATGATAGGGTGTTTTTTTTAATGAAGGAAAGTTTTCCTTACCCACATATACATAATGTTCCAAATGAATTATTCTATATTTATGAATAATGAAAATTATCAATATAGAGATACATACTTTATGATTTGGCATCCAGCAGCTTTGTGGATCGGATTCTTTTTATTATTGTTGGTGTTAATTTTGTTTTACTGGATTTACAAATATCGAAAGAAGAGAAAAGGAGAGCACGAATAATACATACAAAGTCCTACGGAGTGACATTGACTTTCTAGCGGCAGCGCTGGCTCAATCCAAAGTATCTGTCTGGTCCGAGGAGATCCGTACTCTATTCGCGACTTCATGGAGTATGGCGGAGTAGTAAAGGGACACACGTCGCAATTCAATAAGATAGCCGCTGCCCGTTTTGTTCGGCAATTTGAATTTAGAGCATACATAAAGTAGCCCATCGACCTAAGCGGGCCGGAGGGCTTTTTTTCATAAATTACATCCACATATTTCCTCAATAACCCTTAAGTGTATTGTAAATTACTGTCGAAAAACAGACTGTTTGTTCGCCTTTATATAGTGTAGGCTTGATGTATACATATTAAAGGAGATGGATTTTGTGAAACAATGGAAGAGTATAGCATCAAAACTAATATTGGTTATCTTTACAGGAATACTGTTTTTCACAGTACAAACTAGTACATACGCTGCAGCTGTAGGTGACCAACTTACTTCTCCTGAAGCTGGTTGGAAAAGGTATGATGATACACATGCAGGGCTTAAGTATACGGGGAGTTGGTATACTGCAACAGGTACAAGTTATTATAACGGAAGTGCAAAAGTAACTACCAAGGCCGCTGATAACAACTACGTCTCATTTTCGTTTTATGGAACTGAACTTAGACTTATTGCTGACCGCAATACAGATCGACACTCTGACAATACTATCACTATAGATGGTGTAACCGAGACTTTTACTGAATATAGCACCACTAGCACCAAACAGGTGCTAGTTTACGAAAAAACCGGTTTACCCCTTGGAGCTCACACTGTTAATGTTACAGTAGGGCACAATCGTATCAATTTTATTGTGGATGCTATTGATATAGATGATACAGGTTATTTAATCAATACTAACTTATCGTCTCCATTAGACCTTTCTGCGGCGGCAGCAATCGAGAAAATTGATCTCAGTTGGACTGCAGTCACAAATGCAACGAGTTATAATGTTAAAAGATCGACAACAACGGGTGGGCTCTATGAAACAATTGCTTCTAACGTAACGAATGCTACTTATACTGATATTAACGTTACCAGTGATGTTAAATATTATTATGTAGTAACCGCAGTGAATGCAGCGGGCGAAAGCATCAGTTCGAATGAAACATCGGCTATACCACTGGCAGCTACAGTACCCGATAATGGGCGTGCAATCCTAACAATTTATCTTAACAACGGAACCGAAAAAGAATACGATCTGTCCATGACCGAAGTGAATGCCTTTATAGACTGGTATGACCAAAAAGATGCAGGTGTGGGCACGGCCAAATATGCTTTCATCAAAGCTTGGAATAAAGGGCCGTTTATTAAACGCACAGAGTATGTAGTATTTGATAAGATCCTAACCTTCAACGTAGATGAATACGCAGCAGAAGAATAAAACAGTATGACAAAACAAACCCACCAGGCTTAACACTCGGTGGGTTTGTTTGTCATCCTATATCCTCAAGCAATTCCTTAGAATTATTCCGTACATTCCCCACAGCCGAAGGGACTTTATAAGCCCGCATTTTCGCTGCATCGTAAGGCTTCAGCAGTTTTAATAAGGACTCGACATCGTCATTGTCTCTCCCCAGCCAATCAGCTTCATCCTCAGGACGCAAGATCACGGGCATGCGGTCATGAATATCCTCCATCAAACTGTTCGGGGTAGTGGTGATGATGGTGCAGGTACTTAGTTTCTTTCCCTCCGGATCTTCCCAGGTGTCATACAATCCGGCGAAGGAGAAGAGGCTGCCATCACTCATGAGGATCCGATAGGGCTGCTTGCTGGTCCCGTCCTTCTTCCACTCATAAAATCCATCAGCCGGAATGATACAGCGCTTGGTTTTAAGCAGCCGTTTAAAGGCAGGCTTATCGGCCACTGTCTCCGCGCGTGCATTGATCATCTTACTGCCGATCTTCTCATCCTTGGCCCAAAACGGTACCAGCCCCCAACGTAGTTCCCCCAAGCGTTTCCCCGCGTCACTGGCAATTACCGCTGGAACATTATGCATAGGAGCTACATTATAATTGGGTTTCAGCGTAGCTATTTTGCTGTCATCGATTAAGTAGTGCGCAATTAGTTCTTCCAGGGTGACCGTAATGGTAAAGCGTCCACACATATAATCAACCTCCTCATCCAATTATAGCGCTTGGCTTCTATGGATAGAGGAGGTAAGTGTTGGATTGATTATTCAGTTGCAATTATGCCAGCTGACTTCACCTTAATATTGCGTGTTGCCCGACTGGCTGGTTTTACCTGAGGCAAAGCCCTTAAACAAGGTGGGCACATTGTGATAGCGGGTGTTGGTGATTTTTGCGGCGCTGCTGCTGCTGTCTGTACGGAAGATGGAATCTTTGGCATTCGAGATGTCAGAGCTGTCCAGTGTGAAGTTCACGGCGTAGGAGGTTCCGCCGTTCTGGCGGGCCAGCTTGCCGATGTCGTCTGCTCTGAAGTTCTTAATGTTGATTGTGCCCGCAGCGTTTGCCTGGAACACTTTATCGTAAGCTTTATATGCACCTCCGCCCGTAATATTGACTGTACCGGAGGCTTTCAGCGTCAATGCATCCTCGCCCACATCCTGCCAGGTTACATTAGAGATTGTAGCGTTTCCATAACAGTGCACCCCGTCTGCGCCGGGAGCACCGATAATTACATTTTTGAGTGTAGCATTCTTCTCCAGCCGGAAGATTGGCTTCTGGTTCTCTGCCTGGCTTCCATCTCCAAGTGTACTGGCATTGGCGACATAAGTCTGGCCATTGCCGTTAAAGGTCTCTCCTGCTGGAACAACAATCGTTGTACTGACAACAATTGGCGTTGCAGCGGATACCTTGGCCGGACTGGCAACATAGAACGAAGACAACATGACAACCGACAGGAGTAAGCCCACAACCTTTTTCAATAATATTCCGCCCTTCAACTGTAGAGTATAGATCCGGCGAACCGGTATCTTGCAGGTGTCCTGACCAGATGTGCACCTCTGCCCGCACCCGATATATAGGATATTCGGAACACGTGTGCATAGAACAAATTAGTTCTACTGAGATCAATTACCATATTTCCGACACAATTTGGAGGGAGCTGCAAGCTCAGTTATAGTGTATAACAATAGTAGAATGGAGGAGATTACATTGAGGCAGGAAGAACTTATCCACGAGATTATGAACAATAATATGACAAGAGAGAAAGAAGAGAAAGTAAGAAAGTATAAGATTCTGAATACATATGCCAAGAAAGGACAGACCGTAATGGCCGGCTCCTCACTGATGGAGTATTTTCCGGTTAATGAATTACAGCAGACGCTGGAGAAGCAGACGATTATTTACAACCGCGGAATTGCAGGCTATGTAACCAGTGAGCTGTTAAATTCCCTGGAGGAATGTATTGTTGAGTTGGAGCCTTCTAAGCTGTTCATTAATATTGGCACCAATGACATCAGCTCAGCAGACGGCGAATATCAAGTCGGGCATCTGCTTGCGAACTATAATGAGATTCTGACGAAGATCGGAGCTAGGCTGCCGGAATGCAAGGTGTATGTCATGGCGTACTATCCGGTGAATGCTAAGGCTGATTTCAGCGGAGTGGATCAAGAGATGAAGGCGGGAATGTTCAGCACCAGAACAAATGCCGCGTTACGCGAAGCCAATGCCGAAGTGGAGAAGCTAGCAGCGCAGCATGGATATGCGTTCATTAATGTGAATGAAGGGTTGACGGATGAGGAAGGGAATCTGAAGGAAGATTACACGATGGATGGGATTCATATGTATGCGAATGGTTACGCGGTGGTCCTTAATAATCTAAAAGAATATCTATAAGCGTAGGATAGAATGCAAAGCAGCGGTCCTCTGGAGCAGGAGAGCCGCTGTTCAGTTATACCACTGCCCTTAGATCAGTTCCCCTCTCCGCTTCAAATACACATACAGCACAATTCCCGACACGGAGCAGACCGCAGCGCATAACCCGATGAAGCCATAGCCCGCCTGCAGGCCGCGCAGCAGACCAAGCTCGCTTGAACGGCCATAGACCGTCTTAACGAGTTCAATCACCCAGCCGATAATATAGTTCCCGATAACACTGCCGAGACCCATCAGCGTGACTACAAAAGTAATCGCAGTATCACTCCCGTTAGGATAGCGGCGGGCAATAAAGGCCATGACGGTAGGGTAGATGATCGCGATCCCTGCGCCGGACAAGGCGAACAGAAAAGCCAGGCTTTCCCCGCCGGCCAGCGCTACAAAGGTACAACCTGCCGAGAGCATTGAGAAAATAATCAGCGAGAGCACGAAGCCGATCCGGTCTGTCAGTGGTCCGATAACGAGTCTTCCCAGCGAGAACAGGAGGAAGAAGGCGGACAGCATGCCGGAGGCCTTTACGGTATCCCAGGCGTAAGCTTTTTCCAGAAAATTAACCAGCCAGCCGCCAACGGCGAGCTCGGAGACAACCCCGAAGGACAGGATCATTACCATCATCCAGAGCGCAGGATCGCGCATCAAGGTCTTGAAGGAAGTGCGGTCCTCATGCGGCAGATCATCCCCGGGAAACGTACTGCGCAGCGCCGACACAATCGGCAGCAGGCAGAGCGACAGCATCACCAGATACATCCCCCGCCAGTCCAGCATATGTCCAAACACACTCAGCGACATAACCCCGGTGGCCAGCAGCGGCGCTATAGTCGAACTCAGCCCATAGAAGAAGTGGGATAAATTCATCATCATCCCCGTGTTTTTTACAAAAATACGTGCTCCCAGAATCGCCAGGCCAATCTCCAGCATCCCGTTGCCGATGTACATCAGGAAGTAGGAGGAAGCGAATAGAGGGTAGGTATGCGACAGGAAAATCAGTACTCCGGAGAGAACCATTGAACCAAATGAAATAATGCTGACCGCCTTGATGCCCCATTTGCGGACGAGAATAGCAGTGAACGAGCAGGCGATCAGGTAGCCCAGCGCATTCAGCGAGAGCAGTGTACCCAGCTGTCCTTCATCCAGGTTGAAAGCGAGCTGAATCCGCGGGATTGCGGGTCCTTTAATATTTTCCGAGATTCCGAAGACGACAAAGCCCAGAAAAATGGTTACGAGCTGCATAATATAGATAGTGTTACGTTTGCCAGCAGAGTTGCGTGCTTGAGCCTTCAAAGTGATGCCTCCTGAATGATGATAAAATAATATAATATTTGGCTTACTTCCGTTCCACCAGCTGGAACCGGTAGGTCAGGCTTTCCATGGTTGTTGTAATCAGTCCTGCCATGTATTCCCGGCGGGTATCATTCTGGATGATCAGCTCTGGCATATGCTCAGGCGGAATAATCTCCCGGCACCCGCTGCGCAGATCCTCCAGCATCTCTGGGGATATATTGTCACCGGTGACGACGATCGTAGCAGGGTTAATGATGCTGATAATGGATACCAGTGCATGTATAGCCAGCTTGCCGGAATCTCCGCCCTTCTTCAGCAGCTGCAGCTGCTGCTCCCTCGGAATGCCATAAGGCAGGTAAGACACTTCTCCGCTGAAGAAGCTGTTCCCGTTAAGCAATCGTCCGTTCACCATAAAGCCGGCTCCCGGGAAATGGTTCTTGGAGAAGGCCAGCACGGCAAAATGGCTCTCCGCATCCGGAAACAGCCGCTGATACAAGCCGTAAACCGTCAGATTCATATCGTTCTCGATAATAATCTCAACCTCTTCATAGCGCTCCTTCAGCAGAATGCCAAGGGGCTGATCTGCGAGCGCCGGAACATCACAGATTCCAATCCGGTCCTGCTGGACTACACCGGGAATGCCGATGCCGACCGCCTGAACATTGGGGTGTACCTCAATAATCTGATCCAGCCAGTCCGTGAGGGTGTCTATGGTAATTTGCTCATGCACCTTATCCGTTTGCTCCATGATCTCACCATTCAGATTCGCCAGCGCATAGCTAATGGATTGAATCCCGCCCTCCGAACGCACGATCATACAGATCATGAGGGAATAATTGGCGTTGAACTGATATTTCCGTGCCGGTCTGCCTCCGCTGGATTCCTCCCACCCAAGCTCCAGAATCTCCCCGGTCTGAACCAGTTCATTGAGAATGGTGCCGCAGGTAGCTACACTCAGCCGGGTCTGCCCGGCGATGGAGGCTTTGGTGCCTGTGCCGGATGTGCGGAGTATATTTTTAACCAGTTCCACGTTTATTTTCTTCACCAGCTGTGTGTTATGAGACGGATTTACCATAGCGCAACCTTCCTCCCGGATGATTATAATCCTATTATTAAAAGAGTTGTAATAAGTGTATTGTAGTGACTTCCCGGCAAATAAGCAAGCGATGATTAGCAGAACTGCAACCGCAGCATTAACACATGATCAACGAAGCTCGCTTGGTGTCCGCTGCTTGACCTGTTTAAATACACGGTTGAAGGTGCGGATGTTGGAGAAACCGCATTCCAGCGCGATATCGAGTATGCTTGTGTCTGTATTCAGCAGCAGCCGTTCGGCCTGATTGACCCGGATACTATTGAGGTACGAAATGTAACTCATGCCCGAGATGCTTTTGAAGAAGCGGGAGAAATAGAACAGGCTCATGTTGGCGTGATTGGCGGCGTCGGCAAGGGTGATGGGATGCATGTAATTGACGTCAAGGTATTCCAGAACCTCCTGCATGATCTTCATATTCGTAATGCGCCGTTTATCCTTATGAGGATTGACTAATCCCAGCGGCATATGCCGCAGAATCAATGCGCACAGCTCGTGCAAAAGGCCGGTCATCAGCTGCTCGTGATGCGGAGGCTTCAGAAGATGCTCCTGCAGCAGCTCCTGCATAATCGCGGACAGACGCCGGTTAATGACCTCATCCTCCGGTGTAGACGGCCGGTTCTCCCGGAAAGGGGAGGTGAGCCGCAGATTCAGGGGCCAGCCTGCAGGGAAGCCGATCAGCGCCGGGTTAAAGATGACAAGAATAAGCTTCGATGTGTTGTCCTTGCTGTCATAGTAGTGAATATCTCCGCTGCTGCATACGGCCAGATCGCCTGCCTGAAGCACCCGTGTTTCAGAGTTGATCCCCATCCGGATCGAGCCTTCCAGTACATAGATGATCTCCAGATCATTATGCCAGTGGGCCAGGAAATCTATATTGTGACTCACAAATGCAGTGAAGGGAAAAGCTGTTCCATACGTTCTGTTCTCGTGAAAAGCTCTCATGATATCTCCTGTTCTGATCTTCGCTATTTAAATCTAAACATAGCAAAAAATGACCATCCATACAAGCAAAATGGCGAGCATCCGCCACCGGTTTGGATTACAATTTCTTCAGGGTATAGACGTGCTATTCAATCCAAAACAAATTAGATTTCAGGATAAAAAGGAGAACTTGATATGGCGAAGAAGGCATTGATTGTAAAAGGCGGATGGGATGGTCATGAACCGAATGAGGTTGCGGCGATTTTTGCCGGCATTCTGGAGGCTGAAGGGTTCGAGGTAGAGGTGTCGGATACGCTGGACAGCTTCAACAATGCCGAGGCGCTTAAGGAATTAAGCCTGATTGTGCCGGTATGGACAATGGGTGAAATTGCGGGTGAACAGGTGTCAGCGGTGCTGGCGGCTGTGGCTTCCGGGGTAGGCATTGCCGGTTGTCACGGCGGGATGTGCGACTCCTTCCGTAACAATACAGAATGGCAATTTTTGACCGGGTCACAGTGGGTGGCGCATCCCTTCAACGACGGAGTGGATTATGAAGTGAACATCGTAAGATCCGGCTCCAGCCCGATTGTGGAAGGCATCCCGGATTTCAAGGTGAAGTCCGAGCAGTATTATCTGCATGTAGATCCGGCGGTAGATGTACTGGCTACTACGACTTTTGTGCTGAGCGAAGGCGACCATTCGGCGAACGGTGTGATCACCATGCCGGTTGTTTATACGAAACGCTGGGGCCAGGGCAAGGTATTCTATAATTCGCTTGGACATCATGCGGATGTCTTCGATATTCCGGAAGCCAAGGAACTGATGCGTAAAGGCTTCATCTGGGCAGCAAAATAAACCGAGACAAGGTGGGACTCATTGTGCATAAAGTGAAGGTAGGCATCGTCGGCTGCGGGAATATCAGCGGCATTTATTTTGAGAATTTGACCGGAACCTTTGTGGATACGGAGGTCTACGCCTGTGCCGATCTGGACCCTGAGCGGGCCGCGCAGGCAGCGGAGAAATATGGAGTTCCTCATGTATGGACGACAGAGGAATTGCTGGCTTCGGAAGAAATAGAGATTGTCGTGAATCTGACAACGCCTAATTTCCACTTCGATGTCTGTAAGCAGGCTCTGCTGGCCGGCAAGCATGTGTACGTGGAGAAGCCGCTGTCACTAACGCTAGAGAATGGAACCGAGCTTGTTAAGCTGGCAAAAGAAAAGAATCTGTTCGTCGGCTGCGCGCCGGACACCTTCCTCGGAGGCGGCCTGCAAACCTGCGCCAAGCTGATTGCGGACGGCTATATCGGAGAGCCGGTTGCCGCAACCGCCTTCATGCTCTGCCATGGTCACGAGAGCTGGCATCCGGACCCTGAGTTCTACTATCAGGCGGGCGGCGGACCGATGTTTGATATGGGGCCGTATTATCTTACGGCGCTGGTATCCTTGCTCGGCCCGGCGAAGACGGTATGCGGGATCACCAAAACCTCATTCGCCACGCGGACGATCACCAGTGAGAAGAAGTTCGGCAAGGTGGTTGATGTCGAAGTCCCTACACATGTGGCCGGAACCATCGAGTTCGCGAGCGGTGCCGTGGCTACGATGATTACGAGCTTCGATGTCTGGCACAGCACGCTGCCGCGGATCGAAATCTACGGCTCGCTCGGCACACTGATCGTACCCGACCCGAACACCTTCGGCGGGCCGGTCCTGCTGCGGCCGGCGCACAGCACGGAATTCCAGGAGATTCCGCTGATCTACAATTATGCCGGGAACAGCCGCGGCATTGGCGTAGCGGATATGGCCCGCTGCATCGGGACAGGAGACACCCCGCGCGCGAACGGTGAGCTGGCGAATCATGTGCTCGAGATCATGCATGCGTTCCACACCAGCTCAGACACTAAGCGCTATGCGGAGCTGGCAACCAGCTGCGAGCAGCCGAAGCTGCTGCCGCTGGGTTTGGTTAAGGGTTATTTGGAGTAGTTAAGGTAGCTTGTATAGTCAAAAAACGGCGATCTGTCCCCGGGTTATGGGGATGAATCGCCGTTTTCGTGCGTGGCTCAGCTACCCTGGTATGTACCTTGTCGCGCCAGCCGTCCGACTAACCTGCTCTGTACCTTATCGCGCGCGCCTCCGATGCTGACCAATCGTAATAAGTGGAAAAACGACGTTTATTTTCTCATCCAATATTAGAAATAGGATAATAAGTGGAAAAAGTACAATTAATTCTGCCGAATCTACCTTTCACTAGAGAAATGGAGTAATTAGATGCTCTTTATCCACTTATTGTTTATAGTCTGTTTGATTATTGGAATTTAGATGTACATTTTCCACTTAATTAATATTGGACTAGAGACAAACTTATCAAAATGAGCCACAACTGCGATATATGTACAATTTCCCGCTGCAGATTGCTCACGCACCCTTGCTTTAACCCAATATTACTGTTACTTATGCATAACGAGAGACTCTCTGGAGTGACGCGGCCAATTAGTGTTAAAGATACTATTCAGTAACTATCACCGCTATTAGTGCAGTTCCCGCTACACTTTCAATATCATCGCAATCACGGCTATTGCCGCTACATTCCCCCTTATACCTTTCCCCCTGTCTTAATATCATTTATCTGTACTACGCAAACATCTGTCTTACGCACACCGCATACGGCACACCGCACACCGTTAACGGATAAGCGCTATTGACAACCTGTATATACAGGTTTAAACTGTGTGAAGTGTTTGACCTTGTATATACAAGTTTAATGATTGAAATACAGCAATTCTTTTGGAGGTGCTTAATTTGACCCAGTCCCGGTATTCAGAATGGTGGCGCCGGTCCACAGTGTATCAGGTGTACCCGAAGAGCTTCAAGGACACGACAGGCAATGGAACGGGAGATATAAAAGGCCTTACTGAGAAATTGGATTATTTGCAGGAGCTTGGGATTGATATCGTCTGGCTGCAGCCGGTCTATGTCTCGCCCCAATATGATAACGGTTACGATGTTGCGGATTATGAGAATATTAACCCTGATTTTGGCACGATGGAGGATTTCGATGAGCTGATAGAGGAGCTGCACCGGCGCGGCATGAAGCTGATGACCGATATCGTAGTCAATCATACCTCGACGGAGCATGAATGGTTCAAACAGTCGATTTCAGGCAAGGACAACCCGTATCGTAATTATTATATCTGGAAGGACCCGGCACTAGACGGCGGCGTGCCGAATAACTGGCAATCGAAGTTCGGGGGGCCTGCCTGGCAGTTCGATGAAGCTTCAGGACAATATTATCTTACCTTGTTCGACAAGACTCAGGCCGATCTGAATTGGGAGAATGCGGAGGTCCGCAGAGCGGTCAGCGATATGATGCTGTTCTGGGCACGCAAGGGTGTGGACGGGTTCCGGATGGATGTCATTAATTTAATTTCCAAGGACCAGCAGTTCCCTAATGATGACGGGAGTGTACCGCCAGGGGATGGACGGAAGTTCTATACAGACGGACCACGGGTTCATGAATACATCAAAGACATGTATGAAGAGGTATTCGGCCCGTTTGAGATGGTGACGGTCGGGGAGATGTCCTCCACTACCCTTGCACATTGTATCCGCTACTCGAACCCTGAAGAGCGGGAGTTCTCCATGACCTTCAATTTCCACCATCTGAAGGTGGATTATCCGGGCGGACGGAAGTGGGAGCTGATGCCCTATGATTTCGAGGCATTGAAACGGCTGTTCAGTGAGTGGCAGACCGGAATGCAGCAGGGCGGAGGCTGGAACGCTTTATTCTTCAACAATCATGATCAGCCGCGGGCGCTCTCCAGATTCACCGATGATGATGTCTACCGCGAAGAAAGCGCGAAACTCCTGGCTACAACGCTGCATGGACTTCAAGGAACACCATATGTCTATCAGGGCGAGGAGATCGGCATGCCGAATCCGAAGTGGAAGGGCATCGAAGAATTCCGCGATATTGAGTCCCTGAACATGTACCGCATTCTGCAGGAACAGGGCAAGAGCCCGGAAGCGGCCCTCAGCATCCTGCAGGAACGTTCGCGCGACAATTCCCGTACGCCGATGCAGTGGGATGACAGTCCGAATGCCGGATTCACCAGCAGTACGCCCTGGCTTAAGGTCGACGAGCGGTACCCGGACATTAATGTGCAAAAAGAACTGGAGCGGCCGGATTCGATCCTCCATCATTACCGCACGCTGATTGCGCTGCGCAAAGAGCATGCTGTATTTATCGACGGTGTATTCCGCAGATTGGATGAAGGTCATCCCGAGGTGTTCGCTTATGCCCGGACAGGGATAGGGGAGACCCTTGTTGTGGTCTCGAACTTCAGCAGTAAGGAGATTAGCTTCCGGTTCGCGGACAAGCATTGGGCAGACTTAAGCCAAGCGGGTAAGGACAAGCTTCTAACCGGTAATACAGCCGATGCACCTGCATTAACACAAGAGCTTCAGCTGAGTCCTTATGCTTCCTATATGTGGTTAACAACATCTAATACTTAAGGAGTGATGATATGGCTATTGACCGCAAGAATGTAGAGGATATTGTACGGGCGGTTGGGGGCAAGGAGAATATTGAGGTCGCGACGCATTGCGTAACCCGGCTAAGATTCTCGCTCTATGACGAGAGCAAGGTCGATTCAGCAGCGCTGGACGCCAATGACCTTGTCAAAGGACAATTTTCCAGCCAGGGCCAGTTCCAGATCGTAATTGGTCCGGGAACCGTTGATAAAGTGTATGACGAAATGATTCAGCTGACCGGCGGTGCCCGTTCTTCCAAGGATGAGGTGAAATCGGCAGCAGCCCGTAAGCAGAATCCTCTGCAGCGGGCGATTAAGACGCTGGCCGATATCTTTATTCCGATCCTTCCGGCCATTGTAACCGCAGGTTTGCTGCTCGGGATCAATAATATACTGACAGGCCCGGGTATCTTCTTCAGCCAGTCGCTGGTCGATGTCTATCCGCAGTGGAAAGATATAGCAGCGATTATCAATACGATTGCCAGCACAGCCTTCACGTTCTTACCGGCCCTGATCGGCTGGGCGGCAGTGACCCGGTTCGGCGGCAGTCCGCTGCTCGGGATTGTGCTCGGACTTATTCTCGTTCATCCGGATTTATTAAGTGCCTACGGTTATGCCAGTGCTTCTACGGAAGGAACGGTTCCAACCTGGAATTTGTTTGGCTGGCATCTGGAGAAAATCGGTTATCAGGGACAGGTATTGCCGGTGCTGGTCTCGGCCTATATTCTGGCCGGTATTGAGAAGTTCCTGAACAAGAGGGTACATGACTCGATTAAACTGCTGGTTGTTGCGCCAGTGACTCTGCTGATTACAGGTTTCCTGGCGTTCACAATCATCGGACCGGTTACCTTCGGCATTGCCAATGCGATCACTTCCGGACTGGTCTATGTGTTCGATCATTTCGCGATTCTAGGCGGCTTAATCTATGGCGGATTCTACGCGCTATTGGTCATCACAGGGATGCATCATACCTTCCTGGCGGTTGACGTTCAGCTTATCGGAAGTGAAGGCGGCACGTTCCTCTGGCCGATGCTCGCTCTCTCCAACATTGCACAGGGGGCAGCGGCACTGGCGATGATGTTCGTCATCAAAGAACAGAAGACGAAGGGACTTGCGGTGACGTCTTCGATCTCTGCCTTCCTCGGAGTCACGGAACCGGCGATCTTCGGGGTCAATATCCGCTACCGCTATCCGTTCATCTTCGGGATGATCGGCTCTGCACTGGGCGGGGTTCTGCTCACGATTAACCAGGTCCGCGCCTCTTCCATTGGCGTTGGCGGGGTTCCCGGCTTCCTGTCCATCTTCCCGAACCAGTGGGGCGTATTCTTCGTGGGTATGGCGATTGTGCTGATCGTGCCGTTTGTGGCTACTGTGCTGTATGGCCGTGCCGTCGTCAGCCGTGCCGAGAAGAGTTCAGTTGTAGCCGCAGGCGCAACAGCAGCCGGAACAACAACGGTCAGCCCTCCGGCCGTACAAGATGAACTCAGCAGCCGCCAGTCCGTTCAAGGCTCACAGGAGCCGGTGAACATACTGGAGCTGGCTGCACCGCTCAGCGGTACGGCAGTACCGCTTGCGCAGGTACCCGATCCTGCTTTTGCCGAGGGGCAGATGGGTCAGGGGGTTGCAATTGAACCCTCCGAAGGGAAAGTATATGCACCGTTTGATGCGACAGTCGCCCATGTAATCAAGAGCAAACATGCGCTTATTCTGGAGCATGCCAGCGGCGTGCAGGTACTTATTCACGTAGGGATAAATACGGTGTCGCTCAAGGGCAGCGGGTTCACCCAGCTTAAGAATATTGGCGATAAGGTGAAAGCCGGCGAGCTTCTGCTGGAATTCGATATGGATGCTATCCGTGCAGCCGGTTACCCGGTGATTACCCCAATCATCATTCCTGCGGGGCAGGAGATGGTGGAGAAGATTGAGGAGAAGACGGGACCAGTGGCGGCAAAGCAGACCAGTATTTTGACTATTCATCTTAAGGGTTGATCCGGCCCGCCCCCGAATTGAATCCATGCGTCCAGAGCCACGGCGTGATACAATATAGGGCGGTGATCTATAATGAGAGAAAATATATATTTGCAAATCTATAAAGAATACAGTAGCCAGATCCATTCCGGCCAGCTGCTGCCGGGGACCAAGCTGCCTTCTGAAAGTGAGCTGGCCGAGGCGTACTGCACTTCGCGGGAAACGGTGCGCAAAGCGCTGAATCTGCTGTTTCGTGAGGGTTATATTCACAAAATCAAAGGCAGAGGCTCGTTTGTGCTGGATATGACCCGGATGGATTTTCCCGTTACCGGCCTGATCTCGTTCAAGGAAATGGCAGGTACTCTCGGTGCTCCCTCACGGACACTGGTAGAGGAAACGGTGATGGAGCCGGCCGGCTCTGCGCTGGCCAGACAGCTGCAGGTTCCGGAGGATACCCCGGTATGGAAGGTGATCCGCGCCAGAGAGATTGAAGAAGAACGGATCATTCTGGACAAGGATTATTTCCGGGCGGATATTGTGCCGTTCTTAAGCGCAGAGATCGCGGCAGGCTCTATCTATGAATATCTGGAAGTGGAGCTGGGGCTGAAAATCAGTTATGCGAAGAAGCTGATATCCGTTGAGCCTGCAACGGAGGAGGATCACCGCCTGCTTGATCTGAAGAAATATACACATATTGTCGTAGTGCGGAACTATGTGTATCTGGAGAATACGGTGCTGTTCCAATATACCGAATCCAGACACCGGCTGGATAAGTTTCAGTTCGTGGATTTTGCCAGACGGGTGCGGCGGTAATATGTCTGAAACGAGCGCCTAGGTAATTAACGGCAACGTAAAGAAAAACACATTGCCGTCCCCCGGCAAGGTGTGAACTCCGATGTCCCCGCCATGTGCTTCAATAATGTATTTGCAGATGGCAAGCCCCAGGCCGGCTCCCCCCCATTGGCTGGAGCGTGATTTATCCCCGCGGTAGAACCGCTCAAAGAGATGGGGCAAGTGCTCGGGTGCGATTTCTGTACCGTTATCACTCACACTAACCTTCAGCCGCTTCCCGGTATGGGAAGCGGCTATAGTTATATGTGCCTCTTCACCAGCGTATTTGATGGCATTGCCGACTAAGTTGTTAAATACCTGCGTGAGGCGGACCGCGTCTGCCCGCACCCTTCCAGCCGGAAAGGGACGGACCACAGTTAATCTGGCCCTGGCTTCAGTAAATTCATATTCCAGCGGCCGCACGATGGACTCCAGCAGAAGATCGCATTCGATCTCTTCGTAGTTCATTTGCAGCTGCCCCGACTCCAGCTCCGAGAAACGGAACAAATCCTCAATCAGATCGTTTAGCTTGTCTGTCTTGTCCCGGATGATCGATAAATAACGCTCGAATTTGACCTTATCCTGTGCGACGCCATCCTGCAGACCTTCCACATATCCCCTGATGGAGGAAAGAGGGGTCCGGAGATCATGAGAGATGCTCGCTATGAGTTCATTGCGTGCTTGTTCATAAGCGTCCTGGTTCACCTTGGATTCCAGCAGACGGGTTCTCATTAGCTCGAACACAGTGCTGAACCTGCCCATTTCGTCATTGGCCCGGTATGTGATCGGGCAATCCATGTTGCCCTGCACAATCTGTTCAGCCGCGAGTGTAAGCTCCCGGAGAGGCAGCAGAATTTTGCGGGTTATCGTTCGGGTCATCCAAATTGTACAGCAGATCAGCGGGAGCACCAATAGGACCACAGGAATCATTTCATTATAAAATTTATCTGCGGATGAGCTGGTATTGCTTCCGGTGCCGACTGCTACAGAGCAAACGAGAAGCAGCGGAAGCAGGATAATGATAACCATCGAAGTAACCATCGTAAAGCGGAGGCCCGGCTTCTTCATTTAGTTCCCCCCGTAAAATTTATAGCCTATACCCCGAACGGTAAGAATGTACCGGGGATTGGCCGGATCTAATTCGATTTTTTCCCGTATCTTTTTGACATGCACTGTTACCGTATTCAGATCCCCGTATTCGTGTATTCCCCAGGCACTCCCGAAGATCTGTTCACGGGTAAACACCTGATTGGGATGGATCGCGAGGAAGCGGAGTACCTCGAATTCCCGCGCTGAGAAATGAACGGTCTCCTTGCGTACCCGGACCTCATAGGCTTTGAGATCAAGCTCCAGGCCGGGATATACGACTGTACTTTGTTGTTTTGAAGGTAAGGTTAATCCGTTGAAACGCCTCAGCTGAGCCTTAACCCTGGCCACAATTTCACCTGGACTGAAGGGCTTTACCACATAATCATCCGCTCCCAGACCTAGCCCCAGGATTTTGTCGGAATCCCGTTTTTTTGCGCTGAGCATAATGATGGGAACATCGGACTCCGTACGTATCCTGCGGCATACCTCCATTCCATCAAGCAGCGGCAGCATAATATCAAGGACTACCAGCTGCGGATGAAACTGTCCGAAAGCCCGGAGCGCTTCTTCACCGTCAGGGCAGATGATCACCTCATACCGCTCGATCTCCAAATAATCCTTGATCAGCTCGGCGATCTCCAGCTCATCTTCGACAATCATAATCCGTTCACTTGCCATAGTAAGGACACACCCGTTTTTTGTAGGATATAGTTCTATATAAGACGTACTTATGGTTTGAACTTGAAGCTTAGTCGTCACTGCGGTGAACATTTGGACTTCCGGCCGTTGTTGTCACCAGATTTCTTGATCTAATCCGCTGTTCGCGGTTGAAATCCGTTGACAAAGGCGGTCGCTACCGCTCCTACAGTTCCAAATTTCCCCTCCGCTTCTTTCGCTTTTTGTTTATATCTTTAGTGCATCTTATATAGTGACCATCATATATGATTTGGATATTTCCGTAAATCAGGACGTTTCAAAACCGATCATGGAGAATAAAATCAATACTGCGCCAGCAACAATGATCAACAGATAGAGAATACGTTTTTTCATAGTCAGGTCTCCTTGGATTTAATTTATTGATTATTTAATTTCCATGTTCCGGAAGCTCATGATCCCCACCCAGGCAAATACGAGAATGGTTGCAATGGGAATCGAAATTAAGAGAGTAAGCTGATACGTTGTCGGCTGTGGGATGGTGATATCCATCACAAGCTTAAATACGGAATGCTCATAAAATTCTCTGTACACGGCCCATTTGCCGCTCAGCCACTCTGAGAGGGTGTCGAAGAATAGCATTACCAGCAGCACCGCGCCAATCGTTACGCCGCTTATTGTTGTTGTGACAGCGAACACGGCAACCATGGAGGCAAAGGCAGCTGCATATAGTATCGTGAAGGCAAGTGTACGAAATAAATATAGGGCGGCAGGAATTTCCGGGAGGCTTCCGAAGCCATTCAGCAAACTGCCGGCTATCACACATATGACAGGGACGATTAAAGACAAAATGATGATTCCGATAGAATAGGCCGTCAGCTTGGCAGTATAAATCTGTCTGCGGCTGTACCCCGAAGCAACCGAGATTTTCATAATCCCAAGGCCATGCTCACCCGAGAGAAAGAAGCCTCCCACTACGGCTAAAGAGATTTTAAGCACAAGCATATTCACTTGTACACCTTGGCCGAACCCTGATATCCCGCTGAAAACCTTCTGACCTGAGCCCATAAAATGGATAACTCCGGATAAGATGACCGCCACGAAGATAAAAGTGAAACAGAGAATCCGGAACGAGGGCTCTTTGTATAATTTGTACAGCTCAGACCGTAACAGATTTGCCATTTGCCGCCCCTCCAATCAGCTTGGTATAATACCGTTCCAGCTTTTCGCCCTTCGGCATGAACTGCTGGACTTCCAGACCTGCTGCAAACAGCTTAGCCGAGAGCGCGCCGGGAGGGCCGAACGGTTCATACAAGCGGATGATACCATCAGCATCTAGTTCATATTCCGTTGTCTGCCATTCTTCTTGTATAATTCCTATGGCCTTCTCTGGTGAATCTACCTTGATGTGCAGGTATTGCCTGCACTTGGCCTGAAGCTCGCTTACAGACAATTGCTCCAGCATTCGCCCGTTGTGAATAATCCCGTAATCCGTTGCCAGCAAATGCAGCTCACTCAGAATATGGCTGGAAATCAGAATGCTGATGCCCTTGTCCCTATTTAAATGAAGCAATAATTCTCTTAATTCAACAACCCCCACAGGATCGAGTCCGTTGGTAGGTTCGTCAAGAATAAGCAGCTCAGGGTTGCCGAGCAGTGAAACCGCCAGACCCAGCCGCTGCTTCATACCCAATGAGAAGTTGGCAGCGATTTTGCTGCCGGCCTGCTCCAGTCCTACCAGTGCTAAGGTTTGGCGGATCTGCGTTTTGTCACGGATACCCTTTTGCAGCCGGAATACCTCCAGGTTCTCTGCGGCTGATAGATGAGGGAAAAGGGCGGGTGTCTCAATAGTCGTGCCAATCCTTTTTCTCGCCTGCACAAGCTGTGCGCCTTCCTTATATCCGAATAATTCGATTTGGCCTGAGGTTGGCCTGGACAGTCCTGCCGCTATCCGCATAAGAGTTGATTTTCCGGCGCCGTTCTGGCCTATGAACCCATAGATGCTGCCCCGGCGTATCGACAGGTCGACACGGTCCAGTGCTGGGTGATGCTTGTAATGCTTGGATAATTGGTGTGCCTGTAGCACATATTCGCTCATGCGTTCTCCCACCTCATTAGATTTCTATGTACTTAAAGTGTCTGCCGGCTTTCTCTCATTCTAGCGGCCCGTTATAAACGTTCACCCAGTCTAATCTGAACAGGCCATAAAGATTTCATTAACATTTGATAAACATTCCGCAAAAAATGACCAATCCTTCAAGTAAAATGGCGAGCAGCGGCTCTTTGTTTAAATTACAATTTCAGTAGGATGGCAATTCTCATAATTTTCGGGGTAAGTCCTTTATTCTGCGTATGGGAAAAAATAATATCGGCTTGTAGAATGGTACTGAGGATTGTAAACGCTTGCGCACAATTTCAGGGAGGCTATTATGCACTCAATAAATGTCAGGAACCCCGTGATCTCCGGCTACTATCCAGATCCAAGTGTAGTCCGCGTAAATGATGATTACTATTTGATTAACAGCTCTTTTGAGTATTTTCCCGGCGTCCCTATCTTCCATAGCAAGGATCTGATTCACTGGACGCCGATAGGACATGTATTGACCCGGAAGTCCCAGGTGGACCTGCGGACAAGCGGCAGCTCTGACGGTATATATGCCGCTACGATACGCCATCATGCAGGCCGCTTTTATATGATTACTACGGATGTGAGGGGAATCGGTAATTTCTTCGTGACAGCGGACAAGCCGGAAGGTCCCTGGTCGGAGCCGGTCCTGCTGCCTTATGGGGGGATTGATCCGTCCCTGTTCTTCGATGAGGATGGGCGCGCTTACGTGACTGTGCAGAATGGAGCCGGCTATGAATCCCATATTATCCAGTACGAGATTCATCCGGAGTCCGGTGAAGTGCTGTCTGAGCCTGTGGAGATCTGGCGGGGGGATGAGGGACCATGGGTAGAAGGGCCGCATCTGTATAAAATCAAAGGCGTCTACTACCTGATGACGGCATCGGGCGGCACCGCCCGGGATCACCGGGAGATCATTGCCCGCAGCAGCAACCCTTACGGGCCGTTTGAGGATAAGCCTGAACCTATACTGACCCACCGCGGGCTGAAGGAGCATCCGGTTCAATGCCTGGGCCATGCGGATCTGGTAGAGGATACGTCCGGGAAGTGGTGGGCGGTCTTTCTGGGCATGCGTCCGGTGGAAGGTAAATACTCTCCGCTGGGCCGAGAGACCTTCCTGGCTCCGGTGACCTGGACGGAAGAAGGCTGGCCGGTGATTGACAACAATGAAGGAACCGTAGTCTCCGCTGAAAATTCCAGTCCGGATGACATTGCTCAGCGTATGGAGCTGAGCGGAGGCTTCGGCCCGGAATGGGCTTTTCTGCGCAGCTATGAGGAGGAACGGTATTCCTGGACAGAGCGCGATGGCAAGCTTGCCGTCCGGGGGAATGCCTACACGCTGGATGATGAGGCGCCGGCAGTGTTGGCCTGTATCCGCCAGAAGCATCACCGGATGGAGATAGGCGTAAGTCTGGATTTTGATCCCGCGAAGGATGGGGAGTATGCCGGACTGGCCGCCCGCCTGAACAACCGGGGATACATCTTCTGGGGACTCGCCAGCCGGAGTGGCAGACGGGTTATGGAGCTTACCGTCAAGGACGGGGACCAGAAGCAGATATATCATTACCCGGCGGGGAGCACCGGAGAGGTACGGCTCCGCCTCCGTTCGGACGGAGAGGTCTATACCTGCTCGTATTCTGAGGATGGCATCTCCTGGCATGACGCAGAGCAGAAGGTACATGTATCCGTCCTGTCACCTGAGGTGAACGGCGGATTCACCGGTGTCTGCCTGGGACTTCACGCCTCGGGAGAGGGTGCGGATGCTGCGGCTCCGGGTTATTTTGCAGAATTCTATTACACAAATACAAAAGGAGATGTCTTATGACACATTTGCCGAAACCTAATGAACCGCTCGTTACCCACATCTATACTGCGGACCCGTCCGCCCATGTCTATGAAGGGAAAATCTACATTTATCCTTCCCATGACCTGGATCACGATGGACCGGATAATGATAACGGGGACCAGTATGCAATGGAAGACTATCATATTCTGTCACTGGATAACTTTGATTCGCCGGTAGTGGATCACGGCCAGGCGCTCCATCTGGATCAGATCCCCTGGGCCTCCAAGCAGCTCTGGGCTCCGGATGCAGCCTATAAGAATAATACCTATTATCTGTTCTTCCCGGCCCGTGATCACGACGGAATATTCCGGATTGGTGTGGCAACCTCTGCTTCACCGGCAGGCCCGTTTGACCCGCAGCCCGATTACATCGCTGGCAGCTATAGTATTGATCCGGCTGTATTGGTGGATGACGATAACCAGGCTTATATCTATTTCGGCGGTCTTTGGGGAGGGCAGCTGGAGAAATGGCAGACTGGCACATTCGTGGCGGATGCGGAAGGGCCTGCTCTGGATGCGCCGGCGATTGGGCCGCGAGTGGCTCTGCTGAGCGAAGATATGCTGTCTTTTCAGGAGCAGCCTGCAGAGATCTCAATTGTGGATGAAGAGGGCAACCCGATTCTTGCCGGTGATGAGCAGCGGAGATACTTCGAAGGACCCTGGGTCCACAAGTACAACGGGTATTATTATCTCTCTTACTCGACAGGAACACAGCACACGCTGGTGTATGCCGTCAGCCGGAATCCGCAGGGTCCCTTTACCTTCAAGGGCGAGATTCTCTCTCCGGTCATTGGCTGGACCACCCATCATTCGATTGTTCAATTCGAGGACAAGTGGTATCTGTTCTATCACGACAGCTCGTTATCAGGCGGCGTGAACCATAAGCGCAGCGTGAAATATACCGAGCTTGAGTATAATGAAGACGGAACAATTCAGAAGATTGATCCATACCCGGCTTCTGCTGAATCAGCGGAGTAATCCGCAGGCTCAGCAGCTTGCAGTACAGCAGCCTGTATGACAGCAGCCTGACAGCAGAACAAACGGCAGCTTCCCCGCGGAGGCTGCTTTTTTGCTGTATGTAGACTGAATAATCCGGCAATGTGAACCGCACGTTAGCACGTTAGAATAAGCCCGGACAAGCTGCCGATTCACGTGATCGAGATAAGGAGGCTCTACTGATTTCTTACAGCGGATTCGTGCCGGCAGCGCTGAGGTTCTTAAGTTCACATCGTATTCGCGTTAATGTTGTACGTAGTACAACTTCGATAGCTGAAAATCCGCGTGTTTGGCAGGATTGTTGTACGAAATACAGCAATTATCCTGCTAAACCGTCTGGAGGCAGTGAAATGATGCCTTTTGTACAACAATTTCGGATTTGTGCCGGGATAGTGAGGGAAATGTTGTATTTGGTGCAGGATTTTATAAAATAAGCTGCTCCTGCTTCTGCCCGAAGGGAATCTTGACAGTAAAAAAGTAAGATGTACCGTCAACTTAAACAGAGCATGTCTCAGGACTATTGGAGCTATGCTCTATTTGGTTATGGGCTGTTGCAGACTTTCCTTTAATTTGGCCAGTGTATCTTTAATTTCGCTTCTACTTGGACCGGCAGCTCCTGCTATATATTAAATTTGGATAAAGAATAAAAGGGGGGTACAGCAGGATTTTTTATGAATGCGTTTCCAATAATACACCGTTTGAACTAGCAGTATCGAAGATCATCCCCATTACATGAGGAGAGTGGACAATGATATCTCATACCCAAACACGCAAACTTCGCAGACTGACTTCAACCGTAATAAGTGCGGCGCTACTTGCAGGCTTGCTGCCGCAGACCGCTCTGGCCGGAGATACCTGGCCGTTCAAAGGGGACAGCGCGCATGGAGCTAACCAGCCGAGTATACATGGCTACACCAGCAATCAAATCGCGGGTTGGAGTCCTGAGACCGATCCGGATGCGGAGCTGCTTCGTTCCCGCGTGCCTTTACAGAAGCGGATTTCATCTTTCACGGCTACACAGGCCAATCCTAAGCTGAGTCCGGATGTCAAGATGATGAATGTCGCAGGCGATTATGGAAATGCCTTCATTGAAAATGCTCCTTATACCAACAAGTTTGCCCAATATCACTTCAATTTCTGGCAGTATGTTGATTATTATTCGTATTGGCATGGTACTGCAACGGCATATACGCCGCCGGAATATTACGATGATCTGGCCCAGTCCGACTGGCAGCAGAAGTGGTTTGAGTTCGGCATGCTTAATATTCCGAATCCAACCTATACGGATGCCGCGCATAAGAATGGTGTCATGTCGCTGGCCGGTGTGTTTTTCTCCAACAATGACCGCGGACAGCAAACCTACAAACAAATGATTGTGAAGGATGAGAACGGTGACTTCCCGGTCGCCAGGAAAATGATTGAAATGGCAAATTACTTCGGCTTCGACGGCTATTTCCTTAATCAGGAAGAGGTGAGCCCGAATGTTGCTACAGCCGATATTCCCGATTACATTGCTTTCATGAAGGTGCTGCAACAAGGCGGGTTATATGTCCAGTGGTACGATTCATTAACTACAAACAACGGCTCCAATACCTTTACAAGAACCTTTAGTAATAACAATATTTCGATGCTGTATGATAAAACGGCAAAAGAGCCGGTCTCAAACTCCTTTTTCTTCGATTACGGAGTGAATAGTACCCATATTAATACAGCTATAGGCTATTTGGCTGGAATGAATGAGGATGAAGGGACAAATTACAATCTGTTTGATATTGGCTTTGCCGGACTTGAAGCAGGCCGTGACCGTTTCAAGAGCGTACAGGGAACAGCTCTGAAAGACAAGTTGACAGCAGGCGGAGCTCCGCGTTTAAGCATCGCTACGCTCGGAGCTGATTTCGTCCATGCCGGTCTTGACGAGGATATGGGACAAGCGTGGCCTGTCTCCAAACGCACCGACAATGATTACCAGTGGATGACCCATCTGCGGGAGCAGCTCTGGTGGTCAGGTCCGAATGTGAACCCCGGCAATACAACCGTTTCGCCCGCGAATACGGTGGCGGATGTCTATGCGGATAACCGCTACTGGCCGGGAATTTCTTCGGTCATTGCGGAACGCTCCGTGGTTCAGAATTCCAACTTCTATACGAATTTCAATACCGGGCATGGTATTTCCTATTATGTTAACGGGGAAAAGTCAAATAAGGAAGAATGGTCCAACATGAGCCTTCAGGATATTCCTGTAACGTGGCAATGGTGGCAGGATACCCTGGGCAACCGCTTGACGGTTGATTACGACTACGGTCCGGAATATACAATGACAGACAATTCACGCATGAGCTATAAGCAGATCGGCGGCTTCAACGGAGGCAGTTCACTGGTTGTGAACGGGGCGCTGGACAAGGAGAATTTCCTCCGCTTGTACAAGAGCGACCTGTCTGTACAGGCAACGTCCCAGCTGTCGATTGCTTATAACAAGTCTTCAGCCGACGATGCTTCTGTCTTGAGTGCAGGCCTGATCTTCAAGGACAATCCGGCTAAGGTAGTCAAGGTACCTGTGGAGAACAGCGGCAAACAAACCATGGGCTGGGCAACGGCAGAGGTAGATCTGGGGGCTTACGCAGGTAAAGAAATCGCGGCCTTTGGCCTGGTATTTACACCGGGTGCAAGCACAATCCCAGGTTATCAGGTAAACATCGGCCAAATCCGCATCTCTGACGGTTCAGCCGTGAAGCCGGCTGCGCCAACCCATCTGGTGGTTTCGCAGGCCTTGCCGAATACGAATGAAATGATTCTGAAGTGGGATCTGAACAGCGATTATTCCCAGGTGAAGCAATACAATGTATATGTGAACGACATCTTTATGGGCGGCAAATATGACGAAATGTTCTACATCAAACAGCTGCCAGCCAAATCCGGTATAATTAAAGTCATTCCTGTAGGAGCGGACGGAGTAGAAGGGGAAGCGGCTACAGTGTCCTTTAATTTGGACTCGGCGGTATCGGGTATTGAAGCCGAATCAACCGAGAACGGCGATCTCCTGGTCAAGTGGTCCGGTTCAGACGCTGCCGGGAACGTTAAGGTGACGGTGAAATCGGTAAACTGGATTACAACCGCAGAGCCTGTCTCCAGACAATTGATCCTGCCGCAAGGGACAACCTCGGCATTGTTCAGCGATATGCCAATTAATGGGGACGAGTTCACTGTAACCATCCAGGCAGGCAACTCGGATATTGTAACCTATAATGGTACGTTCATTGATAAGCTGTCGGAGCCTTATGCGGAAGCATGGTCCTGGAATGGAAATACACTGAGCCTGCCAATGCCGAACACACGGGACTGGAGGTACATGTACGTCTATGAAGACGGAGTTCCTAAGTCTTTTGCGGTAACCTATTTATCAGGGGCAGCAGCGCAAAAGCCGATGATTATCCGCGGCCGCACCACGAAGGCGAGCCTTAGCTTTACGTCGACCAAAGCAGTAACAGTGGTGATGGAGGATTACAGCGGGAACAAATCCCAGCCGCTGCAGCTGGATAAGCGGTACAATGTAACCTTTAACAGTAACGGCGGCCAGCCGAAAGCGAAGGTTGTTCAGGTTATGAACGGCGCGCTTGTGACTGCACCGAATGTAGCGAGAGAAGGTTATGTGCTGGAAGGCTGGTATAACGGTAATGCGAGATGGCACTTTGCCTCTGACACGGTGAATGGTCCGCTTACGCTGCAGGCGAAATGGACCGCGCTGCCGCCGGATGTACAGGTGGTCAGTGAAGGCTCGTTCCGGGCAGGACAGGATGGGGTGCTTCGCGCTGTTGGTAAAGGTTCCGGCACATTAGTCTATGCCTGGTATGCCGATCAGGGAGAAGGATACGGTGAAGTTATTGCCGCTGGCGATACGCTGACACTTACAGATCTGACAGAAGTTATGAGCGGTTACCGCTATAAGGTCATTGTGACCGGCGAAGGCGGCTTAACCGCAGAGAAGGAATATAACCTGCAGGTCTTTCCGGCGGAAATCCAATGGATGACCCCGGCCTTTGTGATGGACTTGCCATCGGTACTTGAGACGGTTGCCGGGGAGCCGATCGCGCTTGCCGTCGATACATCAGGAGATATTGCCTCGATTGAGTGGGAAAGGAAGCGTGCTGCCGATGAGGAATGGCAGACGGTTCCGAACGTTACCGGCGCGGTATACCGGTTCAATCCATTATTCGAAGAGGATGGAACGAATTATCGTGTTGTGCTGACCGGCAAAGAGGCCACAGACCCGGTGCGTATTGTTGGCTCACCACTGGCACTGAAGGTCTATCCGCAGCATGAAGCTCCGGCGATTGCTTCATTTACAGCGACAAGCCAATCGGTAATGGAAGGTAACGATGTGACCTTTACAGTTGTTGCCGATTCTGTATATGGTGAACTGGGCTACAGCTGGTTCAAAGATGATCTGGTTATAGAGGATGCTCTTGGCAGCAGCCTGACCATTGCCAAGGCGCAACTTTCTGATACGGGCGTTTATAAGGCGCGTGTAGAGAATACCCGCATCGTTGGCGGCCGCCCTTATGTGGATACTGCGGATACAGAGGTTATTACTCTGAATGTAAACCGACAGCCGGTGACGCCAACTAATCCTCCGTTGACGGCAACCAATCCTCCGGTGGCTGCTCTGCCAACGGCAACACCTGTACCGGCTGCAACACCGGCGCCTGCGACTGCAGCTGCAGTGATATCAGCCGCACAGCTGGGCAGTCAGGCAGTGAACGGTGTAGTTACCGTGCAGATACAGCAAGCGGTCACAATTGAGCTTCCGGTTAACGCCGGTGAGCTGCTGGGAACGAATTCCCTGCGTGTGCAAGGAGACAGAATCGGGCTGGTACTGGCACCGGAGCTGCTGAAGCAGCTGGCCGAAGCCGTACCTGCTGCCCAGGGTAACGGTGCAAAGATCGTGCTGCAAGCAGAAATCAAGACACTTGCGCAAGCTTCGCTGAAGACGGAAGCAGGTGTATCGCTTAAGGGACAATTCCTGGACTATGATCTGAGACTGTCCCTGGCAGATGGAACCGTTAAGCGTCCCGGCAGTTACGCTTCTCCTGTTAGTATAAGCTGGCCAGCCGGTGAAGCACTTCATCCGAAGCTGCTTGGCTTGTACCGTGTAGGAAGTGACGGTACACTCACTTATCTGGGAGGATCTGCTGCGGCCGGCAGTCTTACAGCCGAACTTGACGGCAACGGCACTTACGCACTGCTGGAGTATACGAAGCAGTTCAACGATGTTCCGGTTACGCACTGGGCCTTCGAAGCCTTGCGTGAGCTGTCTGCGAAGCATCTGATCAAGGGGATATCGGAGCAGGCTTATCAGCCGGGCCGGGATATTACCCGGGCTGAATTCGTGCAGCTGATGGCCGGCACGCTGCAGCTAAGCGGCAGCGGCACCACTTCCTTCAGTGATGTTCCGGCAGGCGCCTGGTATCAGCAGGCACTCTCCGGCATGGTTCAGGCCGGTCTGATTACCGGCCGTACGCCGGAGTCCTTCCAGCCGGCCGCAGCAATCAGCCGGGAGGAGATGACCGTCATTCTGATGCGCGCTTACCGGCTGCAGCAGGGTTCAATCCCGGCCGCAACGGGCAGCCTGTCTATTAAGGATGCTGGAGACATCTCCGGCTGGGCAGCGGATCAGGTGGCTGAAGCCGCTGCGCTTGGCCTCGTGAAAGGGCGGGCTGACGGAACCTTCGCGCCCAAAGCTCCCGCCACCCGGGCAGAAGCTGCGCAGATGCTGCTGAATTATTTGAAATAAGCCTGACGGGCGGTAAGGAAAGACCGCCGGCTCAAGCCATAAACAAGGCGCTCACCCCCTGAACAGTATTTAGGGGGGAGCGCTTCTTGTGTATCATAATGATAAGCGTAGGCTGACAAACTTGAAGCCAATGCTTCCGAAGTGAGTTTGTACGAAGTGGTTTCACGGAAGAGTAGGCTAACAAACTTTAGGGAGGTGGACTATGCGGAGTAATTCCCTGTACCGCAAGTATTTTAAAGATAATATGTTTATGCGCTTCACCCTTATTGTCTCCTGTATCTTCATTGCAACGATTATTGCCTTCTCGTATCTGGTGCTGATGCTGATCTCGGATTCTGCGGTGCAGCGGCAGATGGATATCCAGCGCAAGACGATGGAGAGCATCAGCAACTATGTGGAGAACAAATACCAGTCCGTCCAGGATATGATGCGTGATGTCTACCGGGACGGGAGTCTGGCGAGCAACACCACATTTCTGCTGGAGCATCCCTTCGGCGAATATGTCGAGCACCGGCTGGACCGCTATCTGCTCGGGGATCAGACTACCTCTAACGCCGTACAGTATTTCCAGAACAAGATCGACGATGATCCCGATATCCGCAGCCTGATGCTGTACAGTGCCAATCAGCAGGTGATGTACTATTATGACAACCGCAGGCAGTTTGAACGGGTATCCACCAACGCGGCCCATTCCTTTGTCCCGGATTCGATGGTTCTGGATGAGGAGAGCCTGGTGTCCGTGCCGAATATTTGGGTGCTGAAGAGCATCGGCATGCAGAGAACCCCTATGTTCTCGGTGAAGATTCCCATTACCAATAAGTCATCGCTGCTCAATATCGGCCAGCTGCTGGTCTACTTCGATTCCGAATCGATCTGGCAGGCGATGAATAATTATAAGCAGGATTTCAAAGGCGAGATTCTTGTGCTCTCTGCCCAGAATGAAGTCATCTTTGACACTTCGGGTCAAGGGTACGGCCGCAAATATTTGCAGCTGCAAGGGGCGAACTCCGGGGAGGAAATCTCCATGGGCGGAATGCTGGTCACCAGCCTGACCCAGAGCCAGGCCGGCTACACGGTGGTCAGCCTGATCTCCAAGAAGGAGCTTGCCGAAACCTATAGCAGCGCACGCAATACTATTGTTACGATTGCCCTCGTCTGTATTCTGTTCGCCGTGCTGCTGCCGGCGATGTTTATTTCGAATTTTGCCAAACGGACGCACCGCATTATCCGCTTCACCCGCAAAGTGAAAAACGGGGATTTGAACACCCGGATTATAGACAACCGTGAGGATGAACTGGGCCAGATTGCCAAGAGCTTCAACAGCATGCTGGATGAACTGAACCAGTACATTGATCAGGTGTACAAAGCTGAAATCAAGCAGAAGCATACGGAAATCGCTACCCTGGAGGCAAGGGTGAATCCGCATTTTCTCTATAATACGCTGGAGGTTATACGGATGCGGGCTATTTCGAGCGGCGCGAAGGATGTGGGCGAGATGATCTACAGCCTGTCTGTGCTGTTCAAATCGTATGTCCGTCCGAAGGTGAAGTATACGTTCAAGGATGAGCTGGAAGCCTGCCGCATGTACCTGGAGCTGTTCCGGATCCGTTACAAGGACCGGTTCTCCTATACCATTGAATGCAGTAAAGAGCTGGAGCCTATTCCTGTACTCAAAATGTCCCTTCAGCCCGTGATCGAAAATTATATTCTGCACGGCATGCGCACCGGACAAACCGGCAACGTGATCAGCATCAGGGTCCATCCGGATGATCACAACAATATACGGGTTGTTGTCACGGACAACGGCCTGGGGATTGCCGGGGAGAAGCTGAACCAGCTCCGGCTGGGACTGGAGGATAACCGGGAATTGTCCGGATCAGAGTCGTTCGGGCTGCGGAGCATTCATGAGCGGTTAAGGCTGATGTACGGCAAGCCGTACGGGGTTGAGCTGGCCAGTGAAGCGGGGGCCGGAACCGAGGTCACTATTACTTTTCCATATCCCGTCAAGGAGGAGACAGATCATGTATAAGGTGTTTATTGTCGATGATGAGCCGTTCATTCTTAGCGGCCTGCAGGATATATTGGACTGGGAGCAGCTGGGCCTTACGATTGTGGGACAAGCCGAGAACGGGCAGGAGGCGCTGGAGCAGCTGCGGGAGGTGCCTGCGGATATTCTCATAACCGACATTTCCATGCCCGTGATGACCGGCCTGGAGCTGATCCGTGCGGTCCAGGAATTCCGTCCGGAGCTGAAGGTGGTTGTGCTGAGCGGATATGATGAATTCATGTATGTCAAAGAAGGCCTGGCTCTCGGGATTGAGAATTATCTGCTCAAGCCGATCAATCTGGAGGAATTCCAGAGCACGCTGGAGACGATTGCCGAGAAGCTGAATGTCTCCAGGCTGGATACAGAGTGGTCGGAGTATACGAACTCCGTACTGAAGGATAATGTGCTGCTCCGCTGGCTGCGGAAGCAGATTGACCCGGACGAACTGTCCGAACGGCTGAATCTCCTGGGCTTGTCAATCAGCAGCCGGTATGTGGAGGTTGCTCTGGTCCAGGCAGACCCGGAAACGGAAGCCTTCCGGAAGAATGCCGCCGCTCTCCTCGGTACCCGCGCTTCGTTCTTCATGTTCTGGGACTCGGACAATGATCTGGTGCTCATACATAATTTCGCGGACGAACGCAAAGGGAAGGAAGAGATGGCTTCCATTCTGGAGGAAATCACCGGCCTGGGCTCTCCCGGCCAGCGGCTGCGCGCTGCGGTTGGAGCCGTCATGGACGGGGTGCAGGCTGCTCCGGCCAGCTATGAGCAGGCGAAGCAGGCTCAGGAATTTCTGGAGATCTACCCGGAGCGCAGCCTGATCTATTATGAACAGCTGAAGGAGCGCAAGGAGGATATTGAAGCCGCTTTGCCGGAGGACTGGAGCGAGTATTCGAAATTAATTATGGCCAAGAATCTTCCGGCGCTGACCGAGCGGCTCGAATTGTATTTCTCTGCGAAATGTATGGAAGGGTTGACCCCTGAGCTGCTCCGGGAGATTTCCCTGGAATGGATTCTGTATTTCCGCATGCTGATTAAAGAGATCCGCAGTGAAATGGAGCGGGAGCTTATTGCGCAGGGGCTGAACGAGATCCACAGGGCGAATTCGCTGCCGGGTCTGTCCGCCGCAGTCATGCAGACGGCCGGAAGCATCATCGAACTGCTGGACCGTGAGCTGAAGAGTCCGGTTGTGAACCAGGTGCTGAATTACATTGAGAAATCCTACAGTGAGGATCTGTCACTGAAGAAGCTGGGCTTCATGTTTAATATTCACCCCGTGTATCTGGGCCAGCTGTTTCACAAAATGACCGGTGATTCCTTTGCAGAATATTTGAACCGTTACCGGATTGAGAAAGCAAAAGAGCAGCTTCGTTCGACAAACAACAAGGTACATGAGATCGCACGCAGTGTCGGCTACTGGGAAATGGGCTATTTTTATAAACAATTTAAGAAATACGTTGGCATCTCACCGACAGAATTCAAGGGGCTGCTCTAAGCAGCTCCTTATTGATAGATATATGTTATGTTTTGGGGTTAATTTCTTTATTTCATACCTGAATATATATAGTTTCTCTTCTATTTGAAAATGCTTTCATCTTATAAAGTAAAGGTATAGCTCATGGAAACCTGCAGCCGGGAAGGCCCGGCAGGCCTGGATTTCCGGACGGCTAATTAAAAGGGGGTACGGCAAATGAGTAAGAAAAAGAAACACTTCTCCTTGTTGTTGACAACGCTTTTAACCGTTTCACTGGCGCTTAGCGCATGTGGGGGGGACAGTAAGAACAATGCAGGCGGGGAAGCGGCTTCAGGAGGCAACAAAGCTGCCGAGTCTACGGAGAAACCTGTAGAGCTGATCTGGTACACTATCGGGCCACCGCAGAAGGATATGGATAAGGTGCTCACAGAAGTCAATAAATACACGCTTGAAAAAATTAACGCAACACTCGATATCAAAATGCTCGACTTCGGGGACTATACGCAAAAAATGCAGGTCATGGCTGCTTCGGGCGAGCCTATGGACATCCTGTTCACCTCTTCCTGGGCCTTCGATTATGTGCAGAATGCACGTAAGGGCGCGTTCCTGCAGCTCGATGATCTGCTGAAGAACCAGGGCAAGGGAATTGTGGACACTATTGATCCGGCGTTCCTGGAAGGCTCCAAGGTGGACGGCCATAACTATGCCATTCCTGCCAATAAAGAGCTTCCGGCTCAAGAAGTCTTCCGCTTCAACAAAGAGCTGCTGGACAAATACAAGCTGGATCTGACCAGCGTGAAAACGATGGCCGATCTGGAGCCGCTGCTCAAAACCATCAAGGAAAACGAGCCTGGAGTGACCCCGTACGCTATGGTCAAGGACTTCATGCCGATTATGCCATTTGACTATGTGATCGAGAAGATGCCGATGGCTGTATATATGGACACCAAGGACTACAAGGTCATCAACATCCTTGAGACTCCTGAGATCAAGGAAGCGCTTAAGACCGTCCGCAAATTCTATCAGGCGGGTTACATCTCTCCTGAAGTAGCCACTACATCTTCGGTGGATGACTTGTACAAAGCCGGCAAATGGTTTACTGACCGTGCCTCCACCCAGCCGATGGCCGACAATCTGTGGTCAGTAAGCTACGGGTATCCGGTTGTGTCGACACCAGCCAGTCAGCCTTATATCTACAACTGGTCCGTCATGGGCTCCATGCAGGCGATCTCCGCCAACTCTGAGTATCCTGAGAAAGCCATGGAATTCCTGAACCTGCTGAATACAGACCCTGTATTGCGCAACATGATTGACTCAGGCATCGAGGGCGTACATTACGAGAAAATCAGCGACAACATGATCAAGAATCTCCCGGATGCGAAGAACTACGATATGCCGACGTTCTCCCTGGGCAACATTATGATCAACTATCTGAATGAAGGCGACCCTGAGAACAAATGGGAAGAATTCAAGAAGTTCAATGATGCCGGTATCAATGCACCACTGCTTGGCTTCAACTTCGATACTTCCAAGGTGACGAACGAAATCGCCGCCGTTCAGAACGTGAAGGAAGAATTCTGGGCACCGCTGATGACCGGATCTGTAGATTCGGAAGAGTACCTGACCAAGGCCAATGAGAAATTAAAAGCCGCCGGTTTGGATAAAATCATCGCAGAAGCCCAATCACAGATCGACGCCTGGAAAGCAGCGAACAATAAGTAGCATTCAATTTAAGACCGGGCGGGTGATTAGACTTGGCCTGGTCTTTTTGTATCAACGGAAGAACTTTCCGGCATAGGAGGAACTAAGAGTATGGGGAAAATAGGGAAGTCCGCCAAAGATGTGTTGAAAAATAAAGTGCTGCTGTTTATGGTTCTCCCGGGCACGCTGTGGTTTTTATTCTTCTCCTACCTGCCGATGGTGGGTACGGTAATTGCATTTAAGGAGTACCGCTTCAGCCGGGATGGCTTCTGGGCCAGCATCATCAACAGCAAATGGGTCGGCTGGGATAATTTCAAGTTTCTGTTCAGCACCAATGATGCCTATCTGATCACACGCAATACTCTTTTATACAATATAGCCTTCATTGTCCTTGGCTTGATCCTGTCAGTGCTGCTGGCGGTGGTGCTGTCCGAGATAGCCAACAAGAAGCTTGCCAAGCTCTATCAAACAGGCATGTTCCTGCCATACTTTCTGTCCTGGGTCGTTGTGGGATACTTCGCGTTCAGCTTCCTTAGCTCGGAGCGGGGGCTGCTCAACGCAATGTTCGGCAGCAATATTTCCTGGTACTCGGAATCGAAATACTGGCCGTTCATTATTATATTCGTATTTCTATGGAAGGCCGTCGGTTATAACAGCGTGGTCTATCTCGCCGCAATTATGGGTATAGACAAGTCCCTCTATGAAGCGGCCATGATCGACGGGGCGAGCAAATTCCAGCAGATCCGCGGTATTACGCTGCCGATGCTGAAGCCGATCATCACCATTATGACCTTGCTTGCTATAGGGAAGATATTTTATGCCGACTTCGGGCTGTTCTATCAGGTGCCGAGAGATTCGGGGACGCTCTACAGTGTGACCAACGTAATCGATACGTATGTGTACCGTGGACTCAAGACTACCGGCGAGATTGGAATGAGTACGGCTGCAGGCTTATATCAATCGGTGGTTGGGTTCGTTCTGGTGCTTACCTCCAATTACATCGTGCGTAAATTCGATAAGGACAGTGCATTATTCTAGGGAAAAAGAAGGAAAGTGAGGTCATCCAAATGTCTGCTAATGCTAATCCTGTGAAATCGCGCGATTTTCACCGGCTGTCGTCCGTGTGGAATATCATCTTCAACTGTATTGCCGGAGGCTTTGCCATACTGTGTATCTTCCCGTTCCTGTTCGTAGTCCTCATCTCCTTCACTGACGAAGGGGCGCTTGCGCGGGACGGCTATCAGTTAATCCCGGCCAAATGGAGTCTGGAAGCTTACAAATATGTATTTGGCTCAGGGGACACGCTGCTCCGTTCCTATGGGGTAACCATTGCCGTAACGGTCATTGGCACGCTTGTCAGCCTGATCATTATTTCACTTTATGCCTATGCCATTTCACGTAAAAGCTTCAAATACCGCAATTTCTTCGCGTTTTTTGCGTTTTTCACCATGCTGTTTAACGGCGGGCTGGTTCCTACCTATATTGTGGTGACACAGATGCTGGGTCTAAAGGACACCATTTGGGCGCTGGTGCTGCCGCTGGCCGTTAATGCTTTTTACATTATGATCCTGCGGACCTTCTACATTACCAGCGTGCCGGATGCCCTGATTGAGTCGGCCAAAATTGACGGCGCCGGAGAGTTCCGCACCTTCCTGGGAATCGTGCTGCCGCTGTCCTTGCCGGGCCTCGCTACGATCGGGCTGTTCAGCACCCTGGGGTACTGGAATGACTGGTTCAATGCCCTGCTCTATATTGATAATCCGAATCTGGTGCCGCTGCAGTCGATGCTGATGCGGATTGAGACCAGTATGCAGTTCATTATGCAGAATTCGCAGAACAGTTCATTAAGTCTGGAAGCCCTCCGCAACATGCCGCAGGATACCTCGCGTATGGCGATGGTGGTACTGGCTACCGGGCCGATTATTTTTGCGTATCCGTTCTTCCAGCGTTACTTCATCCAGGGTCTTACCGTGGGTGCCGTTAAAGAATAGGAGTACAACAGGAGAAAGGGTGTGGGAGCCAAAATGTTATATAAAGACTCTGCGAAGCCCGTCAAGGAGCGGACTGAACATCTGCTGGGGCTGATGACGCCGGAAGAGAAGGTTGGCCAGCTCGTTCAGCTATTCGGGTGGCAGACCTATGATCATACAGAAGGAACGATAGAACTGACAGAAGACTTCAAACGCCAGATCCGCGAAGGCGGCATCGGCGCATTATATGGCACACTGCGGGCAGATCCCTGGACAGGGGTCACCCTGGAGAGCGGACTTGGGGCGCGGGCCGGAGCCGAAGCGGTGAACACCATCCAGCGTTATGTGCTGGAGCATTCCAGGCTGGGCATCCCGCTGCTGATCGGTGAAGAATGCTCCCACGGGCATATGGCGATCGGGGCGACGGTATTTCCGGTTCCCCTGCTGATTGGCAGCACTTGGAATGTCGATCTGTACCGGGAGATGTGCCGGGCAGTAGCTTTGGAGACCCGGGCTCAAGGCGGTGCAGTTACGTATTCGCCTGTGCTTGATGTGGTGCGTGATCCGCGCTGGGGCCGGACCGAGGAATGCTACGGGGAAGACCCGTATCTCATAGGCGAATTCGCCGTAGCTTCTGTGGAAGGACTACAGGGCGACCGGCTTGACAGCGGGTCCAGTGTCGGGGTGACACTGAAGCATTTTGTCGCTTACGGCAGCTCGGAAGGCGGCAGGAATGCAGGTCCGGCGCATATCGGCAAGCGGGAGCTGCTGGAGGTCGATATGTACCCGTTCCGCAAAGCGGTGGAAGCCGGTGCGGTATCCATCATGCCAGCCTATAACGAGATTGACGGAGTGCCTTGCACAACCAATCAGGAGCTGCTGGAGGATATCCTGCGCGGCGAATGGGGATTCAAGGGCATGGTCATTACCGATTGCGGCGCTATCGACATGCTGGCCTCGGGCCATGATACAGCGGACGGCGGGGAAGATGCGGCAGTGCAGGCGCTAAGCGCCGGTATTGATATGGAGATGTCCGGCGTCATGTTCGGAGGCTATCTGCTGGAGGCGCTCCGTTCCGGGCGGCTGGATGAGCAGCTGGTGGATCAAGCGGCTGCACGTGTGCTGGAGCTGAAGTTCCGGCTGGGCCTGTTCGAACAGCCGTTTGCCGATCCGGACCGGGCAGAGCAGGTGATCGGCAGCCCGGAACATGCGGAGCTGGCACGGAACATTGCGGCGGAAGGGATCGTACTGCTGAAGAATAACGGTATCCTCCCCTTGTCTGCGGCCACAGGAAAAGTGGCTGTCATCGGACCCAACGCGGATACCGGCTACAATCAGCTCGGGGATTACACCTCCCCGCAGCCGCGTGACCGGGTGGCGACGGTGCTGGCCGGAATACGGGCCAAGCTCTCCGCTGAGCCGGAGCGGGTACGTTATGCGCCCGGCTGCCGGATCAAAGACGGTTCCACCGAGGGGTTCGAATCTGCGCTCCAGGCAGCGGCTTGGGCGGATACGATCGTACTCGCACTGGGCGGGTCGAGCGCCAGAGACTTTGGCGAGGGCAGCATTGATCTGCGGACCGGTGCCTCGAAGGTAACAGGGAATGGGCTTAGCGATATGGATTGCGGCGAGGGCATCGACCGGATGTCGCTTCATCTGTCCGGCGTTCAGCTGGAGCTGCTGAAGGAGCTGAAGACACTCGGCAAGCCGGTGGTAGTCGTATATATCAACGGCCGTCCTATTGCCGAGCCCTGGATCGATGAGCAGGCGGATGCCATTCTGGAAGCCTGGTATCCCGGGCAGGAGGGCGGCCATGCCATTGCGGACATTCTGTTCGGCGATGTGAATCCGTCCGGCAGGCTGACCCTCTCGCTCCCGGTGGACGTAGGACAACTGCCCGTCTATTATCTGGGCAAACGTTCACGGGGTGTACGTTATCTTGAAGGGGATTCGCAGCCGCGTTATCCCTTCGGCTTCGGGCTCAGCTATACCGAATTCAGCTATAGCGGGCTGCAGGTAGAGCCTGCTGAAATCCAGGCGGACGGAAGTGCTGAAGTTACGGTGGAAGTGGAGAATACAGGCTTACGCGGAGGCGCGGAGGTCGTTCAGTTATATATTTCCGACCGGGTCAGTAAGGTGACCAGACCGGCCAAGGAATTGAAGGGCTTCCGCAAGATTGTTCTGGAACCGGGAGAGAAGCAGAGGGTCACTTTCAGGCTCAGTGCTGAACACTTGAGCTATATCGGGGCGGAGTACAAGCGGGTCGTTGAACCGGGGATCTTCCGGATCGGAGTAGGAAGGAACGTCAACGATACGCTCGATATAGAGCTTGCCGTCATGGAGGATTAGGGATGAAACGATTAGATGTGGAACGAATAGACAGGTTTATCCGTGAATGTTCACAAGCGCAATGGCTGGAATATCGGGCGATTGAAGACTGGAAGGTCTTCTCCACAACCTACCGGCAGCCGGGGCAGTATGACGAATTACAGCCGTATTCGGGCAGCGAAGCCTTCGGATTGTTCCCGAGCGTACAGGGAACGACTTATATGTTCCGCACGACGCTTGATATTCCGGCGGATTGGACGGGTGCGGACACAGGGATCATCTTCCACTCCGGCGGAGAAGGGCTGCTGCGTGTAGGCGGAGCTTCACGGCAGGGGCTGGACCGCAATCATACCTTCGTTTCACTTGACCCTGTTGCCGACGGAAGAAACCCGGAGCTTGAGATCGAACTCTACGATCCGATTCCCGAGCCGGATGATCCGCTGAACAAGCAGGCGGTGATTCAGCCGCCGGTCCGGTCTATAACCGCTGCGCTCGTCAGGGTTAACCTGCCGGTGCAGTCGCTGATGTATACCGTTACCGTGATCCGTGATTCGGCGCTGCTGCTGCCGGAACAGGATTTCCGGCGCGTCCGTATCCTGGAGGCGTTGTATCAGGCGATGGATGCGTATGTGTCTATGGGACCTGAGAATGGACGGGACGGCGGCAGGATCAGAGACATTGAGCAGGCGCTGACCGGGAAAGTCCGGGAAATCGGCGGCAACAGCGAAGGCTTCATCCATATGGTCGGGCAGTCGCATATCGATATTGCCTGGTTATGGCCCACGAGGGAAACTGTTCGCAAGACCAGCCGGACCTTCTCGACGGTTCATGCGCTGATGGAGGAATACCCGGAGTACCGCTACGCCCAGAGCCAGCCCCAGCTGTTCGCTTATCTGAAGGATAATGATCCTGAATTGTACGCGAAGGTGAAGGCGCGGATTCTTGAAGGGCGCTGGGAGCTTGTTGGCGGTATGTGGGTGGAGCCGGATCTGAATATTCCAAGCGGGGAATCGCTGATGCGGCAGATGCTGTATGGGCAGCGGTTCTATCAGGAGGAATTCGGACGGCAATCCGAGATTGAATGGCTGCCGGACACCTTCGGGTATTGCGCTTCCCTGCCGCAGATTCTGAAGCATGGCAAGGTCCGCTATTTCATGACGACCAAACTCGGCTGGAATGATACGAATCTGTTCCCTTATGATTTGTTCCACTGGGTAGGCATCGACGGAACGGCACTTCTGTCTTATATGAACCACGGAGTGAATGAGAGTACGCTGCCGAAGGATATTCATGAGCACTGGCAGTCTTACCGTGAAAAAGCCGTGCACAGCGAACAAATGCTGCTGTACGGACACGGGGACGGGGGCGGCGGAGTGACCCGGGAGATGCTTGAATATCTCTCGCGCTCCGAGCTCATGGTGGGCCAGCCAGCCTCCGGCTACAGCACGGCGGCAGATTTCTTCGCAGGCATCGAGCAGGCGAAGCCTGAGCTGCCGGTCTGGCAGGGCGACCTCTATCTGGAGCTGCACCGGGGAACCTATACCACACATGCCCGGAACAAGCGCAATAACCGCAAGGCCGAGATTCTGTACAGGGAAGCGGAACTATGGCAGACGCTGGCCGGACACCAGCTGCAGCCGCAGCAGCGGGAAGAGATCGGGCAGGACCTGCATGAAGGCTGGAAGCTGATTCTGCTTAACCAGTTCCATGATATTATTCCCGGCTCGTCGATTCCCGAGGTCTATCAGACCTCGGACAAGGAGTATCAGAGCATCTTCGCTCTTGGAGATAGCAGCCTAAAGTCGGTTATGGAGGCCGCCGTATCGGATATCGATACCCGTGGAGAGGGCCAGCCTTATGTCGTCCTGAACGGTCTGGGCTGGGCCCGGGATATGGTGGTTGAGCTCCCGGCTGCCGGAGACGGAGCGGATAACACTGCTGCCGCCGTATATGACCGGAAAGGAATGCGGCTGGCCGCGGAGCCGGTTACAGCAGACGGGCCAGCTGCTCTCCGCGTGCGGGTGCCGGAGGTTCCGGCATTCGGGTATGTTACCGTGTGGCTGAGAGATGAGGAACAGCCAGCGTTGCGCGAAGATGGCGGAGTTGACGGTAGCGGCGAGGTTGGCAGAGATAGCGGAGATATGCCGACACCGATTGAAGCATCTAATGAAGCTTCGGTTGCAGCTTCGTTCGGCCAGGACTGGGAGACGGAATATTACCGGCTCCGGTTCAATGAACAGGGCGAGATCATCAGCCTGTACGATAAGGAAGCCGGGCGTGAGATTGTCAAGGCCGGAGAGCGGCTGAACCGGCTGCATTTCTTCCATGACCGCCCTATCCTATGGGATGCCTGGGATATAGACAGCCGGTATGAGGAGCAGCCTGCCGGAGAAGCTGTTCTGCTGGAGCAGAAGCTGCTGTCCTCAGGCCCTGTCTGCGATGTGCTGTACTTCCGCTGGAGCATCGGCCAATCCGAAATAGAGCAGGAGCTGATCCTGTATCACAGTGACCGGCGGATTGACTTCAAGACGAAGGTCCAATGGAATGAAGCCCATAAGCTGCTGAAGGTCGGCTTCCCGGTAGATGTAGTAACCAGCAAGGCGACCTATGAGATCCCGTTCGGCGCGCTGGAACGGTCAACGCACCGCAACACCAGCTGGGAGCAGGCGCAATATGAAGTCTGCGGGCACCGCTATGCCGATGTGTCTGAGCATGACTATGGTGTCAGCCTGCTGAATGACTGCAAATACGGCTATGACACGCAGGGCAGCACGATCCGTCTGTCGCTGCTGCGCGCGCCGCGCTGGCCGGATCATTCCGCGGATCTGGGCACACATGCATTCACGTATTCACTGTATCCGCATACCGGAGACTGGCGCGGGGCGCATACCCTCCGCAAAGCCGCTGAGCTGAATCACACTTCCTATGCGGTTGCCTGTAATTCAAGTGCAGGACAGCTGCCGCCTTCAGGCTCATTCCTCCCCTATGACGGGAAGCAGGTTATCCTGGATACAGTCAAATTGGCGGAAGACGGAAGCGGCAGTATTCTGCGGCTGTATGAATCCGCTGGCGGACGCGAGACCGTCAAGCTCGGCTGGCCGCTGCCGCATTCAGCGGTATACCTGTCCAATGCACTGGAAGAAGAGGCAGAGCCGCTGGCGGAAGAGGCGGGAGAGCTGACGCTAGACTTCCACCCGTTCGAGATCAAGACCCTGAAAATTATTCATTCTAAATAGATTGAACTTGAAAAATACAGACAGGGAAAAGTGGCGGAGGAGAATTTTGGCACTGTAGGAGCGTCAGCGTCCGCCTTTGTCACCGGATTTCCACCGCGATTAGCGGTTAAAAATCAAGAAATCTGGGGACAACAGCGGCCGGAGGGCCAAACATTCTCTGGAGTCACGGCAATCCCAGAACAGAAAACTTACAAGTACAATCTATATAGCTTCAGTTCAGCTACCCTATAGATTAAGCCGAAGGAGACTATCACCTTGGAACAATTCAGACTTCCCCAGATTCAAATGCCGGAGCTGCCGCTCCCGTCATCCATTCAGGCCGTATTGGCCGAGGCCGAAGAGAAGCTGGCCCACCGGCCCAAGCTGCAGCGCCTGTTCCGGAACTGTTTCCCGAACACGCTGGAGACTACTACCAAGCTGCTTGACGATGGAACCACGTTTGTCATTACGGGCGATATCCCGGCCTGCTGGCTGCGCGATTCGGTCGAGCAGGTGATTCATTATGTGCCTTTTGCCGCCAAAGATCCTGATCTGCAGCGAATGATCGGCGGGCTGATCAAGCGCCATACGCAGTACGTGCTGATTGATCCTTACGCCAACGCGTTCAACGAAACGGCTAACGACTGGCACTGGAATGCCGGGGATGTGACGGAGATGTCGCCCTGGGTGTGGGAGCGCAAGTTCGAGATTGACTCGCTGTGCTTCGTGATCCGGCTGGCCCATGCCTATTGGGAGGAGACGAAGCGAACGGATATCTTCACGGCTGATTTCAAAAAAATGCTGCGCACCATTACCGATCTCTTCAAGCGGGAGCAGCATCACGCTGAACAATCCCCGTACCGCTTCACCCGGAACAACGGGATCATGGAAGATTCGATCCGGGGCGGCGGTCTCGGCATGCCGGTCAACTACACAGGGATGATCTGGTCCGGCTTCCGCTCCAGCGACGATGCCTGCGATTTCCATTACAACATTCCGGGGAATATGTTCGCTGTGGTGGCTCTGCGCCAGATGCAGGATTTCGCCGAGTGGGTGTTCCGCGATCTGGATTTCCTGGCCGAGCTGAAGGCGCTGGAGCAAGAGGTGGATCACGGCATCAAGCTGTACGGTATCTATCGCCACCCTGAATTCGGGCCGATCTATGCGTACGAAACAGACGGCTACGGCAATTACTGCCTGATGGATGACGCCGGAACACCGGGCCTGATGTCCATTCCGTACCTCGGGTATTTGAAGAATGACGATCCCATCTATCAGAATACTAGACGTTTTGCGCTGAGCAGCGAGAATCCGTTCTATTACGAAGGCCAAGCCGCCAAGGGCATCGGCAGTCCGCATACCCCTCCGGGTTATATCTGGCATATGGCGCTGTCCATGCAGGGAATCACGGCAAATAGTAAAGAAGAGAAGCTGGCGGTGATTGCCATGCTCGAAGCAACGGACGCGGATACCGGCTATATGCATGAAGGCTTCCTGGCCGACGATCCGTCGGTGTTCACCCGCAAGTGGTTCGCCTGGTCGAATAGCCTGTTCTCCCAGCTGGTCTGGCGGGCGCTGCAGGAAGGGATTCTCTAGGTCCGGCCTGCATGGATACAGAATACAGGAAGCTAATTATGATTGTGTAAAGCACTTTTTCATATACAAAGGAGACCTGAGCATGAATACAATTATTGGAGAAACATTGTCAAATATCCCTTGGCAGGAGAAACCGGCGGACAGCAACGCGCCTGTATGGAGATATTCCGCCAACCCGATCATTAAGCGGGATGCGATCCCGAACTCGAACAGTGTGTTTAATTCGGCGGTCATTCCCTTTGAGGGCGGCTTCGCCGGCGTGTTCCGCTGTGATTCCAAATCGGTCAGCATGGACATCTTTGCCGGGTTCAGCGAGGACGGGGTGAACTGGAAGATCAACCATGAGCCTATAGAATTCGAGGGCGATGAAGAGATTATCAAACGGGAATACCGCTACGATCCCCGGGTATGCAAGATCGATGACCGTTACTATATTTCCTGGTGCAACGGCTATCACGGGCCGACGATTGGACTGGCGTATACGTTTGATTTCAAGACGTTCCATCAGCTGGAGAATGCCTTCCTGCCGTATAACCGGAACGGGGTGCTGCTTCCGCGCAAGATCGGCGGCAATTATGCTATGCTCAGCCGTCCAAGCGATACCGGGCATACTCCGTTTGGCGATATCTTTTACAGCGAGAGTCCTGACCTTACCTTCTGGGGCAAGCACCGCTATGTGATGGGCACGGTGAACGGCGATGCCTCCGCCTGGCAGTCCAAGAAGATTGGCCCGGGTCCGATTCCGATTGAGACCGATAAGGGCTGGCTGCTGATCTACCACGGCGTAATCAACACCTGCAACGGGTTTGTCTACCGCATGGGCTGCGCGCTGCTCGATCTGGATCAGCCATGGAAGGTGAAAGCCCGCTCACGCAACTATATTCTCGGCCCTGAAACCTTGTACGAATGTGTGGGCGATGTGCCGAATGTGACCTTCCCCTGCGCGGCTTTGACGGATGCGGCTACAGGACGGATTGCCATCTACTACGGTTGTGCAGATACGGTTACGGGTCTGGCCTTCACCACCGTGGACGAATTGCTTAACTATATGGAGGAATATCCTCTGGAGACTGAGGTGTAACAGCCATGGACAAACAACAAACGGCGCATATCATCTCCCATACGCACTGGGACAGGGAATGGTATCTTCCTTATGAACGCCATCATCTCAGGCTGATCCGGCTGGTCGACAGCCTGCTGGACACGCTGGAGCAGAATCCGGGATTCCGGAGCTTCTTCTTCGACGGACAGACGATCATTATCGAAGATTATTTGCAGGTCCGCCCGGAGAACCGGGAACGGCTGGAACGCCATATCCGTGAAGGACGGATCTATATCGGGCCTTGGTATATCCTGCAGGATGCCTTCCTGACCAGTCCGGAAGCCAATGTGCGCAATCTGCAGATCGGGCATCAGGACGCGGGAGTCTACGGGGAGGTATCGAAGATCGGCTATTTCCCCGACACCTTCGGCCTGACCGGACAAATTCCGCAGCTTATGGTACAGGCCGGAATCACCAATGCCTTCTTCGGGCGCGGGGTGAAGCCGACAGGCTTCAACAATACGGTCTCCGGCGACGGCTATGAATCCTCGTTCTCGGAGCTGGTCTGGGAAGGGCCGGACGGGTCCAAGGTGCTGGGCATCCTGTTCGCCAACTGGTATTCGAACGGCAATGAGATCCCGGCAGAAGCAGAGGAGGCGAAGACCTTCTGGGAGCGCAAGCTGGCAGATGCGAGGCAGTATGCGGCCACGGATCAGCTGCTGTTCATGAACGGCTGCGATCATCAGCCGCTGCAGACCGATCTGCCGGAGGCCATCCGCACCGCAGAGCAGCTGTACCCGGAGATATCCTTCGTTCATTCAAACTTTGCCGATTATATTAAGGCTGTGCAGCACTCTCTTGCCGGCCGCAGCCTCTCCACGGTTAAGGGCGAGCTGCGAAGCCAGCGTACTGACGGCTGGGGGACACTGGTTAATACAGCGTCCGCCCGGGTGTACCTGAAGCAGCTGAACCAGCGGGGCCAGGCGCTGCTGGAGAAGGTAGCCGAGCCGCTGGCCGTTATCGCCAGGCTGCACGGCGGAGAGTATCCGCAGCATTTGTTGACCTACGCGTGGAAGACACTGCTGCAGAACCATCCGCATGATTCCATCTGCGGCTGCAGTGTGGATGAAGTGCACCGTGAGATGGTAACCCGGTTCGACAAGAGCCGTCACACCGCCGAAGGCATCATGGCGGACAGCATGCAGGCGATCACCGGAGCGGTGGATACCTCCGGTTTCGCCCGTTTCGGGGAAGCCGCGATACCACTCGTTGTGATGAATACAAGCGGCTGGAGCCGCACGGGTACAGTCAGCGTGGAGCTGGACGCGGCCCGGCTGTATCTGCGCGAAGGCCACACGCTTGAAGAGACCGCCCGCCGGATGAAGGCGGTTGATCTGGGCGGACGGGTCCTGGTGGATGAACTAGGCAACGAAGTGCCTTGTACGATTCAGGACCTGGGGCTGTCATTCGGCTATGATCTGCCGGATGACCGGTTCCGGCAGCCGTACAGCTGCCGCAAGGTGCAGCTGATCTTCGAAGCGGCGGATGTGCCAGCGCTGGGGCTGCGCACTTATGCCTGGGTCCGCCCGCTGGCTGGGGCCGCTGCCGGTCAATCCGGCCAAGGCATAGCAGGGTCCGCCGCAGCGGGTGGTGCCGCAACGAACGGGACGGAGCCTCGGGCAGGTGCCGGGGCCTCAGTGTCGCTTGTCCACGGCGGACGGATACTGGAGAACGAATCGCTGCGGGTTGAGATTATGGCCGACGGTTCCTTCACGCTGGAGCATAAGCCAAGCGGCAAAGTATACCGTGATCTCGGTGTCTATGAGAATACCGGGGACATCGGCAACGAATATATGTACAGACAGCCTGCGGGGGAAGTTCCGCTGACTACCCGGGGGCTGACGGCTGATATCCGCATCATAGAAGATGCGCCATACCGGGCATCTATAGAGATCGTCCATGAATGGGAGATTCCGGCTTCCGCCGATGCCGTGCTGGAAGAAGAACAGCGTGCGCTGGTCTATTATCCGGAGCGGCAGGCGCAGCGCTCAGCGGACAAGGTTCTGCTTAAGCTACGGACAGTGTTAAGGCTGGAACGCAGCGGCAAAGGCCTGGAAGTCAAAAGTTATATCCATAATACGGCGAAGGATCACCGTCTGCGGATGCTGTTCCCTGCAGATCTGGCCGCAGCTTCCCACCGTGTAGACTCGATGTTCGAGCTGGCGGAGCGGCCGAATGAACCGGCGCCGGAGTGGCTGAACCCGAGCAATGCGCAGCATCAGCAGAGTTTTGTGGATGTGGCGGAGGAGCATGCGGGGCTTACGGTCGCTAATCTCGGACTCCATGAATATGAAATACTGCGTGACGGCCGCAACACCATCGCCATTACCCTGCTCCGCTGCGTCGGGGAGATGGGCGACTGGGGCTGGTTCCCTACACCGGAAGCCCAGTGCCAGGGAGAACATACGGCGGAGCTGCTGCTTATTCCGCACAGCGGGGACGCGGTAGCTTTTGGTGCCGCGGCTGCGGCCTACCAGTTCCAGATTCCCTGGACCTGCGCCCAGGCGGAGGTTCATACAGGAACCATTCCAGCCGTGTACTCGGCTGTCCGCTGGAGCGGCACGGCTGCCGCCTTCTCTTCGCTCAAGATGAACGAAGAGAGCGGGGATCTGCTGCTCCGCTGGTTCAACATGACGGGCCAGCCTTGTGAAATGAAGCTGGAAACAGACCTGCCGGCAACGGGCTTCTACACATCGAATGTGCTGGAAGCTAAGGTTGCGGATATTGCGGCTGAGACTGGGCGGCTGGAGCAAGGCGGAGCAAATACGCTTCGGCTTCAGCTCGACGGACATGAAATACTAACCGTTGGCATCCGGCTTGACTGACCAAGGATGAGGTAGAAGTAGAAGTAGAAGCAGAAGCAGGAGGTGACCCTCAGATGGATAGGCTAAGCAGTGATCAGAGTCCGTTCCCGGGTGTGCAGCAGTATATGAAGGCCTCTCAGGGGCAATGGAGACTGTCAGCGCAATCCCGGGTTAGGATTGTAGACAATATCAGATCAGAGGGAAACAGGGTTCTGAATGATACGATTATCATTGTTCTATCGGAATATGCAGACAGTCTGGCTCCATCCGGCCATCTCCTGTCTGTACTTTATGGAGAGTGTGAGACACCGTCTTCTGGAGATATTGTCATTGAATTGAACGACAGCGGAGCGGGCGGTGGTATGGACAGCCGGGAAGGTTATGTCATTGAAATCGGCGAGTTTGTCCACATCACGGCCCCAAGCGAAACTGCTGTGATGTATGGATTGCGGACGGTGATACAGCTGCTGTTGGCTGACGGCTTCATGCCGTACGGTAGAATCACCGATTACCCTGTGATGCCGGAGCGGGCGCTGCATATTGACATCGGGCGGAAGTTCTATACCGCCGAATGGATCATGGAGAGGATCAGGGAGATGTCCCGGCTTAGACTGAATACGCTGCAGCTGCATTTCTCCGAGAATGAAGGCTTCAGGCTGATGAGCGAGAGCCATCCTGAGGTAATGTCGGACGAATATTTAACCAAGCAGGAAATGAAGGCGATTATTCATACGGCCGCAAGATATCATATTGCTGTTATTCCTTCATTGGATTCGCCGGGCCATCTGGGACAAGCCCTGCGGACACATCCGGACTGGCTGCTTAAGAATTCAGCGGGAGCCGTTGCCCCGGGCGCGCTGGATATTACGAATGCCGCTGCGCGGCAATTCGTGCTGGAGCTGATCGACGAATACGCGGAGTTATTTGCCGGAAGCACGCATTTTCATATCGGCGGCGATGAGTTTATCAACTTCGGGCAGTTCGGGGAATATCCCCAGCTTGAGCAGTATGCCCGGGATGTTCTGAACATCGGCGGCGGGACGGGTGTGGACACTTATATTGACTACCTTAACGGTGTGGCTGAACATCTGGAGTCCAAGGGGTGGATCGTCCGCGCCTGGAACGATGGACTGTACCGTGGGGATCAGATCCAGAGAATAACGCCTAAATCCTCCATCCAAATTACGTATTGGACGAAATGGCATGAAATGATGGCCCCGGTTGAAGAGATCATTGCGCAGGGACATCAGGTGATTAATTTCAACGATGCCTACTTTTATTACGTACTGGGTGAGCATGCAGGCTATACGTATCCAACAGGAGTGAAAATCTGCAATTCATGGCATCCGGGGTTGTTCCCGCAGCGGTCCGGCGGAGCGAAGCAGGAATATCCCGCGGGTTCTTATCCGCGTGAGTTAATCGGCTGTTCCTTCTCCATCTGGAGCGACAAGCCGGAAGCGCAGACCGAAGCAGAAGTGGCAGTCGGAATCCGCGGGCCGCTTAGCGCTATGGCGGAGAGAGCGTGGCTGGGGAAGCAGAAGCTGGCCGGTTACGCGGAGGGTAGCGAACGAAGTCAATAGTTGAAAAAAAGTGCTGTCCCAAAGCCGAAAGGCTGGTAGGGGCAGCTTTTTTCATTGTTGAGAAACTACACTGTTGGGGGAATGATACTGGTTGAGAAACCGCACTATGAAATTCCGTCGAGGACTCAAACCCTCGAGTGAAGCGGCGGACTGAGAATCCGTTATATCTCTCAAAAGCCTTAAAATCTGGGTGAACCGGAGAATCGCTTATCTTGTTTATTCGAGCCTGAAATGGAGGGAATTCGTCCATATAAGCGATTCTGAGTCCGTTTAGCTACTGAATCCGCCTGATTTGCTCCAATAGCGGATTCTCAGTCCTCCTAGCTGGCTGTGGAGTCGGAGTCATAATGAGTACGCCAAGTATCAGTTGGGAAAATGAATACCGGTGGGCTCACCTTGTTCACCAAACAGGTCATTGTTCCCCCGCATAATTCAAGCCTAATTGATAGGCCTGGTTAAGCAGCAGCTCATAATGCCGGGGATTAGAATCTAAGGTTGTCTCGTATAGAAACTCAACCCTGGAATTGGAGATACCGCAATAATCAGCGATTCCTACATTGAGCAGGTGGGCAATTGTTTCATCATAGTTGCGCTTGCGCATCTGTTCCTGCGAAACGCCGGCCAGACCCATCCACAACACCTGCTGATGATGAAGCTGGTTCTTGCCGTAGGCAAATCCGTTGTTCCATACCCGGTCAATATAACCTTTCAGCATGGCCGGTAAATGCCACCACCAGACGGGGAAAATAAAGGCCAGGGCATCATGCTCCTTCATCCGCTTCATTTCCCGTTCCACCTCAGGTGAGAAGGATTGCTCCTCAAGGGACATGTCAGGCTCATCTACTCCTTGCAAAAGAGGCTCAAAGCCAATCCCGTGCAAATCCAATATCTCATAGCTATGTCCGGCCTCCGTAAGACCTTGTGCAAAACGGCGGGCAGCCGCAAAGGTCAGGGAATCTTGTCTCGGATGCGATACAACGATTAATACGTTCATGCTAGTATCTTCACTACCTTTCTGAACCGCCAATTTGTAGCCATGATCAGTGGCTGATGCTATTATAAACAGTAATAAAATTGTCTGGAAGTACGCACTTTCATGTTCTATAGGATGAGAAAGGTACCATAGGTACATTGAAGTGCCCTACACCCGATAGTATATTTCCGGTATATACACAGCCTTTTGACGGAGGAATAAGCAATGACAGAACAGAGTGATAATAGCACTCCAAAGAAATATAAAGTCGGAGTAGAAGCGGCATTAGAAGTCATGGGCGGGAAATGGAAGCCTCTAATCATCTATCATTTGATGACAGGCTGCAAACGAACATCCGAGCTGCGGCGGCTAATCCCCGGTATTACACAAAAAATGCTGACCACCCAGCTAAGAGGCCTGGAAAAGGATGAGATTATTGCCCGGAAAATATTTAAAGAAATCCCGCCTAGAGTGGAGTATGAATTAACGGCCTACGGCTGGGGATTAAAGCCTGCGCTGGATCTTTTATGTTACTGGGGAGAGGATCACCTGGACAAGGTTTATGGTGATAAATCCAAGGTCTTGGAAGAGTTTTAAGCTGTGTGAGGGGAGGACCGTCAGACCTGATAAGGGGATGGCGGTTTTTCTATTAGCTCGTGACCGGTATGGCAGCCTATGCAAAGTTACCTTAAGGAATTCATTGCCTATCTCCCTGGAATTTCAGGGTGTATGATTCTGTTATCAGATGCGCAGCTGGTATATTCTAGTGTATGGGAAAAGGTGAGATGAACATGGGGAAAGATAATTTTCTTAAATCGCTCCTGTCTGACAAGGTGAATATGACACCGAAGGGGTTTGTGGCCGAGCAGCTGAGTGCGGCGGAGTTCGCGGAATGCCATGAGTTATTTTTTGACCAATTGCTGGAGATTTCTTCATCTGATATTTCGGGCATAGCAGGCTACGGCTGGCTGGATGAGGAGGGCGAGACGGAATTTTCCACCTGCCGGGAGTTCCTGACCGAGACATTCTCGGAGAAGAGAGAGGGGTACTGGTTCAATTGGCGTGAGATGTTCGAGACTACCGTGCTGGACCGTGACTTTTTCGAGAAGTACTATAAGGAAATGGAGGACCGAATCCATTATTGCGAAGGCCAGCGTTACCTGGTTTATAATAATGCGTACTTCAAAAATATGATCACAGACGGCCGGGCAGTGCTTGGTTTCCCGGATTGGAGCAAGTGCGGGATTTTCGATTGTCTGGTAGATATCGCTAATATGGATCTGAATAAGCCTTACTTCAAGATCCCGGAGCTGTTCAATGAATACTGCAAGTCAAGGGATATCATCATCCCGGATTTCAAGGAACGGTTCTTATGCATGGCGTATTACAGAGGAATCGATACCTTGCGCTGGCATGCCTCTATCGATGATGAGTGCTCCTGCAAGTCCATAGTCAAATCCATAAGTGAGCTGAAGGGACGCATCTATGCCCTTTAGCCCTGCAGAAGGTGAATGAAGGTATGAAATATGAGCATGCCGGCGATGTGATCCCGGAGGCGCTATTAAAAGAAGTCCAGAAATATGCGGCAGGAAGGCTGCTGTATTTCCCGGCAGGGGATGAGAAGAAGACCTGGGGCGAGTCGACCGGATACAGAGAGCGGCTGCAAAAGCGTAATCTGATGATTCGCGAGCAAGTATGCGCATGGAGTGACGATTGCGGAAATTGCCGACGAGTATTATTTATCCCTGGATACGGTCAAGAAGATCATCTACTCGAAGAAAAACGACCGGCACTTAACGTATGCTCCGACTGTGGAGTCGGCTGTACGGTACATGGATGCCGGAATGATCGAAGAATGGATTCAGTGTTATTTGCTGCTCACCCGCAAGGCCTTAACCGGGCAGGAAGAATCCGGAAAGCAAGAGAAGCAAGAGAAGCTGTACTTCGGAGTCGTTAAATTTCCGCTGCGGCTTATAGGGCGTGATGAGCTTACGGGCAGCAATAATGACCCGGCTCATGTACAAGATGAGGATGCAGCAGCATTCCCTCCGCTGGTGATCGAGTATACAGAAGGCAAATTTCATTGCCCTGTCCAACAGGAAATACTGGCTGCACTTAAGCAGCGTAAGGTTAATGCTTATCCGGCGGTCATCGGGATGAATGGCAGTGACGATTATCGGCGGTTCATGAAATACTACGGAACTGTGCTCCATTACGTTAATGATGTTGAAGGTTGAGGTTGAATTCACAAAAGATATGTGAGGACGGATGCCGCAATGACTGCATACGAGAAAGCAAGATTAGAAATTGGCGGGGTAGAAGATATATTGAAGCAGCATTTTGGTTCAAGTCCGGCCGGGGTAATGCCCGTAGAAGGGGGGAACCTGAGCAGCGTATTCTCCTTTGAATATGAAGGCCGGGGATGCATCATTAAGTTGAGTGACATGGACGGAGCCTACGATACAGAAGGTTATGTTGCGAATCTGCTGACCAGCCAGGGCATCCCGTTTGCCAAATGTCTGGGGCAGGGTAAATCGGGGACATTGAGCTATTCCATCTCTGAACGGATTCGTGGCGGCAATCTGACCGATTGTTCTGATCATGAGAAGCAGAGCCAGCTCCCTGAGCTTATCGAAATACTGACCCGGATGAATTACGCCGAGCTGGGCGATACAAGCGGCTACGGATGGATACAGCCCAGCGGAGCCGGCGCTTACCCGTCATGGCGGGAATATATCACTTCATTCTTCGCCGGGGATCAGAGTGGAACCTTCTGGGAAGGCTGGCACGGCTTATTTCAGTCGACCTGTCTGGAAAAGGATGTATTCGAAGAATGTTACCACCGCCTGCTGGCGTATGCCAAATACAACGAGCCGCACCGCTATTTTATCCACGGGGATTTTCAGCCCTGGAACATCCTGTCGGATGGCTCGCAGATCACCGGAATCATCGACGGCAATTTTGCCTATGGGGATTTTCTGATCGATCTCGCTACGCTGAATGGGACCTTGGGAGAGCTTGATGTGGTTCAGGCTTATCGGGATTACCAGAACAGGGAGGGGATCATCATCCCGGACTTTCATGAACGGCTGACCGGTGCGCGGTATTTCAAAGGGCTGGATGCGCTCCGCTTTTATGCCAAAATGGGCTGGGATGATGCTTATCGTCAGCTGCGTGATGAGCTGCTTCAGCTGCCGGAGTGAGCGGGTGAGTGAATAATAACGGACATAAGCCTATCCAACGGATAGACTTATTGTCCTGAAAGCAGGCGGCCTATTGAAATTTAAAATTCTATTAATCAGCATCCTTACACTGGGGATATTAGTTGTTGCGTGGAATTACAGGTGGGAATACCGTGAATCAGACGAAGTATTCAGCTATAAATATGACAGATGGGCCAAACAATTATGGGCTGAATTCACTCCCGAAATAGGAACCAACGATATTATTGATATACCGCTGGTCTACGGTGATAAGCTTACTACAAAGGGATTGGAACCCTATTTAATGAAAATGGGGGTGTCGGGTGAAATTGTTAAGCTATGGGTACACCGGACCCGTTTATCGGATGCTTATACTGGCGTGCTGATAGCAAATATAGCTATTATTATACTTAGTTGTCTGAATATAATTATTAGAAAAAAGCGATAAGATATTACCCTGTCAAGGGATGTCTTACCGCTTATTTCTGTTACGGCTACCCTGAATCCGTTCTCCCCGAATTTTTTGGCTAACGACAGACCTAATCCGGGTCCTGCACCGACGATAACAATAGTTCTATGGTTTAAACTCTCCCTCGTTGTGATATATTAAATTAACGCGTGTTGCTTTAATCAGAATATACCGCTGATCAGGCAGCGCAACAATCAACAAAACAGGTGCAGATGTTGCTATAGCAACAAGACGTACCTATTGTCGGGCGGGAGGATGCTATGGCGAATAAAGTAATGAATGTACGGGTGACGCATACGAAGGAGTCTTTGGCGGGTGCTTTTATCGAGCTGGTGTCCGTGAAGGATTTCGAGAAAATCACGATTGCCGATATCACCCAACGGGCTAAAGTGAACCGGGCTACCTTTTATGCACATTTTAATGACAAATACGAATTACTGGACTATATGATGGGGGACTCCGCGTCGGCAGCCATCAGACAACACACTGCAGGGCAAGTGAAGGTTGATCCGGACAGCATCGGGCAGCTTGTTCTGGCCGTGTGCGATTTCTATGACCAGCCGGAGATGAACTGCCGCAGCAGCTATGTAGCATTCGTCGTACCGCAGCTCAGAGATAAGATGCTAACTGTGCTCAAGGCTTATTTGCTGGACGGTCTGGATAGGCTCTATACGGAAGATGAGCGGAAAATAATGGCTTCTTTTGCTGCCCAGGCTATCCATGAAGGAGCTGTTCAATGGGTGGCCGGGGAGATCCGCATGGACAAAGAGGAAGTCGCCCGTAAGGTGGCAGTATTAGTCACGGGAGGGTTTGAGGCTTACGCACGAGAGGGGGACAGGGCATGGAATTCGCAAGTATAACGACACTTATTATTTCAAGCATCACATTCATAAATATTCTGCTGGCGCTGGGGTTCCTGTTCATTGAGCGGAGAGAGGCGGGTTACACCTGGGCCTGGCTGATGGTTCTGTTCTTCATTCCTATCCTGGGGTTCGTTTTGTATATCTTTTTCGGGCGGAATCTTAAGAAGAAGAATTTCTATCATTTGTTCATTGAAGAGCAGGAATTTGTCCAGGCTGAGACAGACCGGCAGCTGGCTTCGCTCCATGACGAAGTCCAGGAGATATCTCCCTGGCTGCAGAAATACACAGAGCTCATCACGATGAATATCAGATCGTCGCATGGTCTTTTATCCAGTGATAATGACATCGTTATCTACAGTGACGGACACCAGAAATTCGACGCATTATTCGAGGATATCCGGTCTGCCCGGACAGAGATCAATATTCAGTATTACATCATTCAGCCGGACACGCTGGGGAAGAAGCTGAGGGATGCATTAACCCGCAAAGCAGAGGAAGGCGTGAAGGTGCGGCTGCTCTACGATGAAGTCGGCTCCAAACGGATTGCCCCCGGGTTCTTCAAAGAATTACGTGCAGCAGGAGGAGAGGTGGAGGTGTTCTTCCCGTCTCTGCTCAGACCGCTGAACTTCCGGATCAACAACCGGAATCACCGCAAGCTGTGCATAATTGATGGAAAGACCGCCTATATCGGCGGGTTCAATGTCGGAGATGAATACCTCGGGCTGGATAAGAAATTCGGCTATTGGCGCGACACCCACCTCAGGATCACAGGGAATGCTGTTAATCATATTCAAGGCAGATTTATTCTGGACTGGCATCAGGCCGGGAAGCATAAGCGCGGGGATTACGAGGAATTCTCCTTTTACACAGGGGGACATACGGGGACAAGCCCGGTTCAGATCATCACCAGCGGTCCCAATTCGGAGACTGAGCATCTGAAGAATATGTACATCAAGCTTATTTTATCGGCCAGAAAAAGTGTATATATCCAGACGCCCTACTTCATTCCGGACACCAGCTTCATGGATGCCTGCAAAATCGCCCTGCTCTCAGGGGTAGATCTGCGCATCATGATCCCGAACAAACCTGACCACCCGTTCGTGTATTGGGCGACTTGGGCTTATGCCGGAGATTTACTCAATTATGGAGCCAAAATCCTGCTCTATGAGAACGGCTTCCTGCACGCCAAGACCATTGTGGCAGACGGGGAGGTCGCCTCCGTAGGGACGATGAATATCGACTCCCGCAGCTTCCGGTTGAACTTCGAAGTCAATGCCATTGTGTATGACCGGCAGGTCGCCGCACAGCTTGAGGACCTGTTTCTGCAGGACAGCCTGTTAAGCTCTGGGCTTACGCCCGAGCGGTACAAGGAGCGTTCGCTTATGATTAAGCTGAAGGAGGGAATCTCGCGGTTGCTGTCGCCTATTCTATAGAAGACGGTGTAAGGATACTATTGAATACCACATTGATAAATCGCTAACTGAGGGTTTGCAGTGACCCGATTACGGTATACGCAGTATGCTTAATTGCACTTTGTACAACTAAAAGTTATGTTTTTCAACTGATTCTCCGTTTAGTTGTAATTCGTACAATTAAACTGCGATTACGGCCTGATTCTCACCCATTCGGGCAAATTTAGTTGTACAGACTACAGTTATAAGACTCAAGCCTGCCTTTTCACTGTTTTTAATTGTACAGTATACAACTATTATTGAATTCCCACTTGGAACTGAATCCGTCAATTGCTGCATTGTTTACTGAACTCACTTCTATAGTTCTGATGTTGTACTAGTGTAATAGTGATATTAGTGATATTAGTGATATACCGTGCAGGTAACTTAGGAGGAGATGCAGATGGGGATGCTTGGTCAATATGTAATGTTAGATGAGATACCTTGGAGGGCATAATGGCGATGGATGGAGCAGAGCTGATGGATACGCTGGAGCCGGGTTACGGAACGGAAACGCTGAGACAGGAATTAAAGGGTGAATTGTAGGTCTTCTTCTGGTTTTTTACGATAAGGCGCTGGCAGCTGGGAAGCATGTGGTTTTCAGTGTAGCTTGAGAAGAGCTGTTGTATAGAAAAGAGGGCCTGCGGACAATGTCTGCAGGCCCTCTTTTGTTTGGGGGCGGACGGCGGAGATGCCGTCCATTATTTTAGATGAATTAAAATATGCTGGGGTCCCCGCAAATTAACTGAGTAATTATCGAAGCTAAGGCTCCGTTTTGTGGGGTTGTTCTAGTGCTTCTGTCCGCTCTCGGCATTCAGCTTGGCGATTAGCTTATCGCCTTCAACATCGAGATTCGGCAGCAGGCGGTCCAGCCATTTCGGCAGCCACCAGGCTTTGTCGCCGAAGACGGCCATGACGGCCGGAACGAGCGTCATGCGGATGATGAAGGCATCGATCAGGATGCCGAAGGCAAGTGCGAAGCCGATCTGCTTAATCATCGCATCAGGGGCGAAGATGAAGCCGAAGAAGACGGAAACCATGATTACGCCTGCGGCAAGCACAACGCGGCTGGCGAGATCATAGCCGTGAACGACACTGTCATTGCCGCGGCGGCCGTGGACATAAGCTTCACGCATGGAGCTGACCAGGAACACCTGATAATCCATAGCCAGACCGTACAGAATGCCGGTGACCAGAATCGGCATGAAGCTGAGCAGCGGTCCTCCTGTATCGAAACCGAACAGGGAATGCAGCCATCCCCACTGATAGACAGCGGTGGTCACACCGAAGGTGGCAAGGATACTGAGAACAAAACCGATGGTTGCCTTGATTGGTACGATAATCGACCGGAAGACCAGCAGCAGGATGATCAGCGAGAGAATAACAATGATACCGATGTAGACAGGGAAGGCATCAGACAGCTTGGAGGACATATCAATATTGATGGCGGTGAAGCCGGTCACACCAAGATTAATATTATTCCCTGAGGTTAGGCTGGAAGACGGATCGCGCAGTTCCTGCACGAGATCTCTTGTAGCTGTATCTGTCGGACCCGTTTTCGGGATCAGGCTGATGATGGCAATATCGCCGGTGGCATTCACGCCCATCGGAGACACCTGTGTAACATTATCATGCATTTGCAGCTCTTGAGTCAGCTTGCCCAGCAGCTCCATCGAAATTTTGTCGGACGGGTTCTTCGGCTCCGCTACCAGCAGCAGCGGACCGTTGAAGCCCTCGCCGAATCCCTTGGAGATCACATCATAGCTCTGGCGGGCCGGAGTATCCAGGTTTGCCGAGGCGCCCGAAGGAATGCCCAGCTCCATTTTGGTTACCGGAATCGCTGCTGTTCCAAGAACGAGTACAACGAGAATAATGATCACCCAGCGATATTTCACTGTGGCATTTGCCCAGCGGTGCGAGAAGCCGTGCTGTGCTTTTTTAGCGGCAGCGGTATTCTTCGTCCGGGCTTTGGCGGTGACGATCTTCTCACCGACCAGTCCGAGCAGGGCAGGCAGCAGGGTCAGCGCCAGCAGGACGTTGATCAGAACGCTGGCTGCAGCTACAAGTGCCATGGTCGACAGGAAGCCGATGCCGATAACGAGCATGCCGCACAGGGCGATGATAACAGTCAGACCGGCGAAGAATACGGCGCTGCCGGCGGTGCCCAGTGCCCGGCTGGCGGATTCGCCGGCACTTAGCTTCTCATCGAGAATCAGACGGCGCTGGCGGTTAACAATGAACAAGGAGTAGTCGATACCTACAGCCAGACCGATCATCACGGCGAGAACCGGTGTAATGTCATTCATTTGGATCAGACTGCCGAGGGCAAACGCACCTCCGACACTGATTCCGACGCCGAGGAGTGCAGTGATCAGCGGCAGACCGGCAGCAACGACCGAGCCTAGCGTCATGAACAGTACGACCGCAGCGACGACAACACCGACTGCTTCGGTTGAGCCGATGGCCGGGATGCTCTTCAGGGAATCACTCGGAATCGCAGTGATGCCGGAGCCTGCCTGCTCAACTTCAGTCACGGTATCGATGATATTATCAGGTACATCCGATGGAAGGGATGTCTGCTGAACCGTGAACTGGAACTGAAACAGGGCAATATTGCCGTCGGCAGACAGCATAACGCCGGGAACCGGAGCGCCGTCAGCCATCAGCGGACCGTAAGGAGCTGACTGTGCGGCGGCAGCTTGGCCCGCGGCAGCAGCAGCGGAAGGATCGGCAGCTTCGGCTTGGCCAGCAGCAGCGGAAGGATCAGCAGCGGCGGCTTGGCCAGCAGCAGCGGAAGGATCAGCAGCGGCGGCTTGGCCGGCAGCAGCGGAAGGATCGGCAGCGGCGGCTTGGCCGGCAGCAGCGGAAGGATCGGCAGCGGCGGCTTGACCGGCAGCAGCGGAAGGATCAGCGCCGGCGGCTTGAGCTGCAGCGGCAGCCTGTGCTGCCAGTTCCATAGGATTGATGACGTATTCCATATTGTAGACGTCATTGATAGCTTTCTGGAGCAGCGCTACACGCTCCGGCGTATCCAGACGTTCCCCGTCTGGTGCGGTGAAGGCGACGCTCGCCTGGCCGCCGGCAGCAGCAGGAAGCTCCTGGGTCAGCTTATCCAGCACTTTTTGCGATTCGGTGCCTTCAATTTTCATTTCGGAGCTGGACTGGATGCCATTGACACCAAGCAGGGCTCCTATAACACCGAGCACGACGATCCACGCCGCGATGAAATACCAGGGCTTGGAATAAGCCGACTTCCCTAGGCGGTACAGAAATGTTGACATGTATTGGTTTCTCCTCTTTATCTCTGAATTTATTTTTAGAAGCCGTTGCGTAAGTAAGCAAACATGGAATTCAAATATTGATCAAACGGCATGGCACTGGAGGGTTCATCCTGTGTTTCGCCCGGCAGCATGACGTTGAGGCGTCCGTCCAGTATAGGAACGAATGCCCCGTAGACGGCACCGGCGAGAAGGTGGGTATATCCATCGTCATAGCGTCCATGGGAGAACTGTTCGAGTACTTCCAGGGCGGCAATCTGCAGGCGGCGGAATACGCTGAGAATATAAGGCTCCAGCGACGGATACTGATTCGCGAGCGATACGAACTGCCGCAATTTATGCAGAAACTCTGAAGTGAACTGCAGCTTGAGCAGATTATACAAAGCTTCCAGCGGTGTAGCATCCTGAGGCAGAACAGCAAGCAGCATATTCTTATCTTCATTTGCAGCGCTGCTGATGAAATACGCCGCCACCGCTTCCTCCTTACATGAGAAATAGTTGGCAAAGGTCCGCCGCGAATAACCGGCCTTCTGGACAATGTCATCGACGATGAAGCCGTCCATGCCTTGCTCCAGCGCAAGCTCGAAGGCAGCTACGGCCAAAGCGTAGGCGGTTGCTTCTTTTTTTTGGTCCCGCAGTGTCAGTTTGGGATTCAAGTTGTATGCTTCCTCCTTTCTTATGTATAGGATGAATGCTGAATTGTAATCTACAGTCTATATTATTGCTCAAAGAGCAAGATTGCACAATGTGCAATTAGTGTCTGAAACGTGAATATTTAAAATTTAACTTAATAATTCAGTTTCCGTAGCTGGTGGTTGGTTGCCGGAGGAACCTTGCTGGCTTGGAAAATGAGAAATGTTGTTGATTCATTAAATATAGTTGGCAATGAAAAAACGAAGGATTATGGCACTGATTTTGAACATCCAGAATGGTCATATCTTAGGAAACATCTGAAAGATAAGGAAGCTTGCTTAATTGCTCCGCAGGTGCCTTTTTATTGTCATTATGGGGTTGTGACGAATAGGGGCTTATACGCGAAATTGAGCCTATTAGAAAGGGAGTGTTATAAATAAATAAACGCATCATCACGATCGACGACGAACTAAAAGTGTAATGTTAATTGGTCGCTCCTGTAGACATATTGATGGGGAATCATCTGTGTGAGCAAAATAAAATGATACATAGCTATAGCTCATCAGCGATTCAAAGTAATAGTAGTTATTATTTGCGTACGAACGTACAAATTGTTCGGAACGAGCAGTTCAATAAAAAGAAAGGAACGTTATAAAGAAGAAGGAGCGTAGACCAAGACTGTATTACTCATCTTGATAAGCCGTTATTGTCAATAAGCTAAAATTAATTTATACATAATGAAGTCTTATCAGTCCAATTTTATTGAATGTTATCCCCTCTTTATGTGCACAAAAAAGTGATTGAACGCAAAAAGACACCAGAAAGGTGTCTATTATCTACATAGTGAAAATGAGATGGGGATTTGTGAGAAGAGTGAGCTAGAGTAAAACTCGAACTCTGAAGAATCACGACTAACAAGAAATAATCGATGGACGAAGCTTCTTCAACAACCTTTTTAAGTGAACGTTTAAAATTATTCTTTGTTTCCCTTACTTAACAGATCGGCGAGTTCTTCCGAATTTTGATCCTTTAAGTCCAGCATCTTTTCACTATTACTTTGTTTAATCAAGAAGCCGTTTTTGGTTTTAAAATCCATATAAAGGCTGTATTCAACAACCTTAGAATCAGCGTAGGTAACAGTCATCTGATAATTTGGTGGACCCACATCAACAGACCCGCGTACTTTTTTAACAGTTCTTATAGCATCTTCGAAGATTTGAACGCTTTCACTGTCAGAGTAAGTGATCTCATTAGTTTCGGACACAAGATTAACACTAATGATATCTGGTTTTGGTCTGGCAAATACATAAATCAAAATAACTAAAAGTATAATTGAAATTGAAAAGATACTAATTTTTTTCATGAATTACCTCCCCACTGAAGAAATCTGGAGACTGAATATTCAGCCTCCAGACAAATTCTATAGCTCATTTGAGTAAGTGTTAGTAACTTCATTTAGCAAATTATCTCTGATATCATTATCTCTTGTTATAAAAGTTCCTCGTTTATTAGTAGCGGCGGAATTAACTTCATCCAGAGTAAAGACTCCTGCGTTTCTATTGATGATTTGATATTGGCCTTGAGGATTTTTACTTAAGAATAAAATATATTCTGTTCCTTTTTGGGTTTCTTGGTAGCCATCATTAACCATTTTCACTTTTTGTAAACCAAAATCAACGATAGCATTAGATTCAATCACTTCTAAATTTTCACCTATGTCTGATGAATCTCCTGCTAATACTTTTTTAATACTAAGATTATTTAAGGTGTAATAATCTTGTAAATCACCTGTATCGTAAAAAGTTGCAATATGCTTTCTATTTTCAAAATCATCCATTGGTGATGCAACAACAACGAGGTCTGAATTGTTTGATAATTCAGATAAGTTATCAAACAATTCGTATTCCGTTTCAATGTTAACCACATTTGGATTAGGAGTTTCTGCATTTAAGTCGGGAGCCTTTAATGCAGGACCTCCATAAAGGGATCTTAACTCACTGATGTCGTAGCTAGTAGGAGTGTTATTGTCTCTATTAACAGATGGATGATTTCCTGCTGTCATAAGAGATGTACTGACTTGAGCGCTAGCAGTAGTGTGATCTAACCCAAGTGAGTGTCCCACTTCATGGGCAGTAGTATGTTTAATTCTTGCTGCTGTGAAATTAACACCACCCTCGTAATCATGTAATTGATTATAGTATGCTGAAACAACAGAGCGACTCCAAGAGAACCAATCTGGATCTACTGCTATACCAAGATCATTATAAAAAATAGTGCGACCAAATAGGTTAGGTTCGGTTGTAGTTCCAACATAATATCTATCTACCTGACCAGAATTATTAAGAGTTTTGGAAATTGAGACATTTGCATTTCTTCCATTCCAAGTGGAAATTGCGTGATCATAATGACTTGTAAAACCATATGATGCTATAGAATAATCATACCAGACTTTAACGTTACCGTGATCAGTACCACCTCGTGGGCTATGCGTATCAGCGCTAACAACAGATGAAAATAATAATGACGTACTTAAAACCATAAAAGCAGCTGTTCTTTTCTTCATCACTTACCTCCGTATGTGGGTTTATTTAACAACTACACTAATATAGCACATATTTTTGGGATAAAATTGTTTTCGATCATTAATTATCAATAATTGGGTTATTATGACTATATTAAGAGATTTATAGGGATTTCATCCTTAATTAGGGGGAGTGGTGTCGAAAAATGCAAAAGGTGATACGCCTAGACATATTGATGGATGTTTCGATTAAATAAAGTTAGCAATAAAAAGCGAAGGATAATGCCGCTGAATTTGAACATCTAGAATAGTAAAGGTTAAGAAGACGTGCGACATAAAAGAAAACCTGCTTATTTGCTGCGTCGGCACCTTTTTATTTATTCATAAGGGAAATTGAGGTTGAAACATGGAAGGGCTTATACGCGAAATGGAGCCCATTAGAGATGGAGGAGACTTTATAGCTAAACGAATAATCACAACCGACGCAAACTAAAAAGTGTATGTTAATTGGCGATGATATAGATATATGGATGGCAAATCATCTGTGTGAGAAAAATCGAATGATAACCAGCTTCAGCTTATCGCGATTCAAACTAACGGTAGTTATATATTTGCGTCCGAACGTACAGATTGTCCGTAAGGGTGTCCTTCAATAAGTTAGATTGAGTTGATTCATCAAAAAGAGAAGTAGCGACCAAGAGTTTACTGCTTAGTCTTAATTGTCGCTGTATTCATTTCAGGCTCAAATCTAGGTGAAATAAATGAAAAAACGAAAGGAAGCGATATATGAAATGAGTGCAGAAAACTTTGGCGATGTATGTAAGCATAATGTATAAAGCACTTGCTTGCTGCTTCAGGCGATTGCATATGACCGAATTAAAATAGTATCCGCAACGATTTTAGCTACAAATGTTGTGGGAGCAACAGGTTGATTTGACATTCTTTTGGATATTGAATTCAAGACGTTCCAATGGAGGTTATCAAATCTAAAGAAAAGATAGAAGAGTCTAATAGTCTTTACCTTTATCAATGCAAATACTAATTTCCAGTAGGAGTACCTAATCGTGTCCAAAAAACTCCAATAAGAATATCACATTTTTCACCAAATTCTTCGTTTAATAGTTGTTGTGGATCACCAGTTGAATACGCTGAAGCAACCTCTTCCCACCGTTTTGGCAGTAGGATAATCACCCCAGAGTTCTGAATTCATGTGAAGTTTAAATGATGAATGTGTAAGACCATCGTAGCAATCGATGGTCTTTTTTTATGGATATTAAAAGTTGTTCGATCATAATTGCCAACATTAGATATCACACTTTTTTCGACATAGATTCCAACTTTATTTAACCGAAACAGTTGTACAAATTACAACATTGATCCGCATATATCCGGCTGTTCAGGCAGATTGTTGTACTAAATGCAGGAATTATCCGGCTTAGCCGCCTGGGAGGGCAGAAATATTGCAATTTGTACAACAATTTCAGATTATGGCCGAGATATCGAGGAAAATGTTGTATTTGGTGCAGGATTTTTAAAAGCAGCCGCTTAAACCGGGAATTTACCGTAACAGCAGCAGCATCAACAGCATCATCAACAGCAAGCAGCAATAGCAACAGGCGCAACATCAAACGCAGCAGTAACAACAGTCTCAGCAGCAAGCAGCAACCACAACCGCAATCGCAAACTCAGCTGAAGCCAACTTTTCACTAAAGTAATAGCCATTCTTTATCTATATAGCCTCGCCGATCCATATAACACCAAAAGGCTCCAGTCCCCGGGGAGACTGAAGCCTTCTCAATAGTTAAGGATTAACGCTGTACAGCTCTCAGGCGATAGGTGCAGCTCGCGTAATCGCCGCGCAGATCGGAAACGACCAGGCCGATACGCATCAGGCGGTCGCCGCCGAGAGGGGTGCCGTCAAAGGCCGTCTGGAATGGAGTGGAGCTCTGCCCATCAACAGATACAGAAGCTTCCCCGCCGCCGTGGCCTTTTGCGGTAACATCGGCTGCGCCAGTCTCAATCACATAATCCAGCTCAGGATCGAGCCCCTTGAGCGTAAGACGCGAGATCGGTGCATTGGGCTTAGCCAGCACCCGGAAGTAGGCAACAAAGGCTTCCGTCTTATCTTCGCTGACGAACATCCAGGCTGTGTCGCCGTTACCTTCAAACGGACTCTGCAGACGGTACATATCGCCTTGCTGCACCAGCGTGCGGATCTCCTTGTACTGGGCAATCTGCCGGGCAGCCAGATCCTTCTCGGCTTCCGTGAACTTGGTAAGATCCATCTCGTAGCCGAAGTTGCCGCTCATCGCTACATCCCCGCGGGTGGCAAGGGAGGTGATGCGGTCAACCTGATGGTTCGGTACCGCCGACACGTGAGCCCCCATGCTGCTGGCCGGATAGACAATACTAGTACCATATTGAATTGCCAGGCGTTCAATCGCATCGGTGTCGTCACTGGTCCAGGTCTGCGGCATGTAGAACAGCATTCCCGGATCGAACCGGCCGCCGCCGCCGGAACAGCTCTCGAACAGGATATCAGGGAAACGCGAGGTCAGGCGCTCCAGCAGGTTGTACAGGCCGAGCATATAGCGGTGGGCGGTTTCTTTTTGCCGCTCAGGGCTGGCGTTGGCAGAGGCAATCTCCGTCATGTTACGGTTCATATCCCATTTGACATAGGTTATGGGTGCGCTGGAGAAGACAGCTCTGAGTGTCTCGTACAGATAATCGCATACTTCCGGGCGGGAGAGATCCAGAATGAGCTGGTTGCGGGCTTCAGTGCGGCGCCGTCCTTCGGCGTGCAGGCACCAGTCCGGATGCTTACGGTATAAATCGCTGTCCGGGGATACCATCTCCGGCTCAACCCAGAGACCAAACTGCAGACCTTCCTTGTTGACTCTGCCAGCGAGATCGGCCAGACCTTCCGGCAGCTTGCGGCGGTCTTCGAACCAGTCGCCCAGCGAGCTGTTGTCTTTGTCGCGCTTGCCGAACCAGCCGTCGTCAAGTACGAACAGTTCAATCCCGAGCGGGCCAGCTTCCTTGGCGATCGCAGCGATTTTGTCGGCGTCGAAATCGAAATAGGTCGCTTCCCAGTTATTGACGAGAATCGGACGGGCCTGGTCGCGGTGAACGCCGCGGCACAGCCGGGTCCGGTAGAGCCGGTGATAGGTGCGCGACATGCCGCCGAGTCCTTCACTGGAATAGACGAGCACAGCCTCCGGGGTCTGGAACGATTGGCCCGGTTCCAGCAGCCAGGAGAAGTCGAACGGGTTAATTCCGATGCTTACCCGGGTCTGTCCGAACTGTTCAACCTCTGCAGTTGCGGCGAAGCTGCCGCTGTAGACCAGATTGAAGCCGAATACATCACCCTGGTCTTCATCCGCGCCCGGACGGAGCAGGGCAAGAAACGGGTTGGTCTGGTGGCTGCTTGAGCCGCGGCGGCTTTCCAGGGACAAGGCTGCGCCCGGGGTAAGCGGACGGCGCTGAACATGGCGTTCTCTCGCCCATGCACCGCTCAGGTGCAGGGTATCGTAGGAGGAATCTGCGAAATCAACGGATGCGCTAAGCGCCTGTTCCAGCCGCAGCGGTGCCTTACCGTTATGCTCAAAGCGGACAGAACGGGTAACTGCACTATGGCCCGCGAAGACGGTATACATAAGCTTAACGGTCAGACCCGCGTAATCATCCTTCAGTGTAAGCTCCAGTGTCTGGGCTTCCGCTTCATTCTCTACATAGACCGAAGGCAGCCCTTCAAGGGCCGGCTTGCCCGCTGTGATTGTGTAGCCGGCATATTGGAGTTCAGAGATCCGCGTGCCGTCAGCCAGCTGAACCTGATAGGCAGGCCGGCGGAAATCACTTGTTCCATACTGCGGATATTCCTGGGGCAGAGCATCCAGAGAGAGGGTAGGCTTCTGCAGCAGCGGGGTTGGAGAGAAGGATGCGCGCTCGCGCAGCTCAAGCGCCCCGGTCAGGCTGTCGTCATGGCGGAGCCGTGCACCCCAGTATACATGGGCAGGATAGCCGTCCACCAGTTGGATAATATAGCTGATATCTTTGGACTGAAGGTGGAACAGGCCTAACGTTTCATCTGCGATAATGTTCATATTCATAACTCTCCTTGTCGGATGTGATGCGGCCGGTGATCCGGTCCGTTATTGCAGCTGCAATATATAGTTTCTGTTTACATAGATTCAGCCTGCCAATTTAGTCAGGCGCTTCCACCGCTGGTCTCCCTGACGATCAGCTTCGTGCCGATAATCGTATGCGATGGCACTTCGCGTCCTTCGAACCGCTCGGCGAGCAGCTGGACGGCCGCTTTGCCCATCTGCTCGGGATAGGCGCGCACCGTTGTCAGCGGAGGCTGGACGTAGGCGGCCATCTCGATGTCATCGAAGCCGACAATGGCCATCTCTGCAGGCACCTGCACGCCGTGGTCGTGCAGGGCGCGGAGGGCGCCGACCGCCAGCGGATCACTGGCTGCGAAGCAGGCTGTCGGCCGCTTGCCACCGGCCAGCAGCTCGTCCATCATCCGGTAACCGTCAGCACTGCTCCAGCTGCCCTTGCGGACCAGCCCCGGATCGTAACAGCCCTGGCTCTGCATCATACGGCTGAAGTGATGCGCCCGGCGCTCGCCTTCACCGCCGCCGCCGATGAAGGCAATATCCCGGTGGCCAAGGTCGAGCAGATGAGTAAGCGCCTGACCGACAGCCTGACGGAAATGCGTCCGCACGGAGTCGTACTCCAGGCGTTCCTCGTACTGGTCAACCAGCACGGTCGTGCTTTTGTCGGCATGCAGCCTCTCGAATTCCTTGGGGTCGAAGCCGCCTACGACGATAAGTCCATCATCGGCCCGGAGCGGGGGCAGCGGGTTACGTCCGCGCAGCGTCTGGCCGAGCACAATCCCGAGCTCCTCGCAGCGCAGCTCAACCCCGCGGCGGATTGAGCCGTAATACGGATCTTCCCGTTCTTCTTCCGCCGAGCACCAGAGCAGAAGCGTAATGGCCTTGCTGCTCAGCTCGGTCTCCCGCTTCAGCTGCCTTAACCGGGAGGGCTTGTAGCCAAGCTGCTCTGCAACCGCAAATACCCGGCTCCGCGTATCGTCACTGACAGCCAGGGACAGGTCATTATTTAGCACTCTCGATACGGTGGCGGCGGATACGCCGGCCTCACGGGCGATGTCTTTAATCGTTGCCAAGCTGCTTCACGCCTTTTTAGTTAATATATTTACTAAAACTTCGCTTTTATCCTACCACCTGCGTCCTTTTCTTTCAAGTGGCTTTTTAGAGGCGCTTACAACCCGGATATTTAGCTGAATCTTACAGCTTCTAAACCTGTGGTGATTATGTTACCATGTTGAATATTCATTCGAGGGCGGAGGAGAACAGCTTGAAATATACCGCATTCATCAGGAAATGGTTTGGCCGGCTGCGCTTCAAAAGCAAGGTAATTGCCATATTTCTGCCGCTGCTTATCCTGTCTCTGCTTATTCTGGGCGTACTGTCCAGCCATTTATTCAGCCGCTCCCTGATTGACCGGACTACACGCAATGTGGCCGATGAATCCCAGCTGATTCTCTCCCGGACGGACTATATCCTCCGCAGCGCAGAGACTGCGGCCAATATTATGGTTACCAACATCAACCGCCTCTACGAGTCTTATCCGGGCGATCAGGCCCTGCCGCTGGAGAGGGTGCGTTTTGCCAATCTGATGCAGAGCCGTCTATCCACAGACCTGTCAATCTTCCGGGAGGTGGATGCAGCCGTATTCGTCGGCACGGACGGGACGGTATATCCTTCTTATACTTCCGGAGGGGATGAGGGAGGCATCGCGTCAAGCGGCATGCTGGAGCGGGTTAAGGGAGCGGACAGCTACGGTATCTCGCATTGGTTCGATATGGACAAGCGGAGCTATCTGACGCCTGATCCGGCTGCAGCAGTGCTCACCCTGGGGAAGATGGTCATCAATATTGACAGCGGCGAGCCCTTGGGCACCCTGTTTCTGATGATAAAAGAGGAACAGCTGTCGGCATTCCTGCAGTCCAGCGATCCGGCTGCACCGAAGGCCTATTATTTCATAGATGGACAAAAGCGGGTTGTGGCAGCGGCGGACAAGAGCAGTCTGCTGCAGCCGGTGGAGCCGGGGATAGCAGCCGAAATCGGGGAGGATGGCCGTCTGCCGGACGCGGCAAGCTTCTCGTACAAGGACAACGGCAATCTGGTCACGGTCAGCCATTACGGCCGGATGGACTGGGAGCTGATCAATGTCGTCTCGCTGAAGCTGCTGACAGCTGATGTACGGCAGAATGTCAGACTGACAGCGCTGGTCGGAGCCTTGTGCCTGGTCTTCTCCCTGTTCGGGGCCAACATTCTGTCACGGATGGTGGCAAGTCCCCTGGAGAGGCTGACACGGGCGATGCGCCAGGTGGTGAGCGGTGATCTCCGGCCTGTTGCGGCAGCGAGAACGGAGGATGAGATCGGTACGATTGCCGAGGCGTTCAATTTCATGGTCGGCCGGGTAGGAGAGCTTCTGGACGAGGTGACTGAGGAACAGAACCGCAAGCGGGAGTATGAGCTCGCCCTGATCAGCGCGCAGATCAAACCGCATTTTCTGTATAACACACTGGATACCATTTATGTCCTGAACGAGCTTGACCGCAATGAGGAAGCACGGGATACGACCAAGGCGCTGGCAGATTTCTACCGGATGGTGCTTAACAAGGGCAGGGAGCTTATCATTCTGGAAAAGGAGGCGCGGATTACGGATGATTATCTGGCGATTATGCAGATCCGTTACCCTGATGTGTTCCGCTACGAGATCGATATTCCGCCTGAGCTGTCCGGTACACCAATTCCGAAGCTGTCGCTGCAGCCGCTTGTGGAGAATGCGATATATCATGGCTTGAAGAAAAAAGGGAGCAAGGGCTTCATCCGCATCCAGGCCGGCATTATAGCAGGCAAGGTCATTGTTCAAGTAACGGATAACGGGGTAGGCATGGACGGGGAACGAACCGCAGCCATCATGTCCGGAAGTTCGCAGGAGGACGAGGCCCGGTCGATCGGCACGTATAGTGTCCGCCAGCGGCTAAGCCTGTATTTCGGCGAGGAATATGGCTTAACGGTCCGAAGCACTGCCGGTGAAGGTACTGTAGTAGAGCTGTCACTGCCAATGCTTGCAAATGAAAAGAGGGATGAGCAGGATGTACAAGGTGATGATTGTTGATGATGAGCCGCTGTTCCGCGATTATCTGCGGCTTAAGATGGACTGGCAGCGGCACGGGTTCCGCGTATGCTGTGAAGCCAGGGACGGCCAGGAAGCGCTGCTTGAAGCGGAGAAGCATCAGCCCCATCTGGCGCTGGTCGATATTAATATGCCGTTTATGGACGGCATTGAGCTGGCGGGCAAGCTGAAGGACCGCTTCGAGCGGATTGTCATTGTATTTGTTTCAGGACATAACGAATTTGAATATTTGCAGAAGGCGGTGCGTACGGGCGTGCAGGATTATCTGCTGAAGCCGTTCAACGAAGAGGAAATGCTGGAGATGCTGACCCGTGTCCGGACGAAGCTGCCCGGGCTGTCCCGTGAGCGGGAGGCTGAGCAGCAGGCGGCTGAAGGAGGCGGAACGGCGGCAGGCCAGACGGGACAAGAGGCGGCAGATCTCAGCTCCATCCGTGATACCATTGTGCTGGGACTGCGGATGAAAGACGCGGATATCCTGGAGGAGGTGCGCAAGGCCATCCGCCAGCTCCGCGGCAGCAAGTGGGGAGACGAATATCCCGATGCGATGATGATGGGGCTTCTGTCCCTGGTGTTAACCTTCGCGGGTGAACGGGGGTTTCCTTTTCACCGGGTATGGAACAACGATGAGGAGAAGGCACCTTATGACAGGCTGAAGGAATGCGGCTCCTGGGATAAGGCCGAGGAATGGCTGATTGGCCTGTACCGCCGAGTGATTCAACTGACGGAGGATGTGAAGCCGACCAAGGCGTCGAGTCTGTTTGCCGCAGCGATCAGCTATATTGAACAGCATTACGCGGATGAGAATCTGTCAGCCGAACAGGTGGCGCGCGGTGTATACGTGGATTCCAGCTATCTGCGCCGTGTCTTCCGCAAGGAATCCGGCTATTCGATTGTTGACCATATTACCCATATCCGGATGAAAAAAGCCCGGATACTGCTGCTGGAAGGCAACCGCAAGCTGGCGGATATTTCGGAGAGTGTCGGATACGCAGATCCGAATTATTTCAGCAAAAGCTTCAAAAAGCGCTTCGGCGTGACACCCACGGAATACGAGCAGCTGGTCAAAAAGTAATCGTGCACCGGAAGCTGTGAAACCATGGCGGCCGAAATTTCATATCCGTTTAAGCCGGATGCCCCGGCTGGGCGGCAGAGGCGGTTCCCGGCAGGGGACCGCTTTTTCTCAAATATAAGAATTGGGGTTATTTTGTAATTGGCGTGTCAGTATTCATATGTTTCACGCTGAATGGATACCGCCCCTTGGAGGATGGTGTAGCCGTTTCCGCATGAAGGGGAGTTGTGATCTTACTCTAATGTGGATAAGATGCGCATGCCGTTCGGGATAGGTCGTAAGCCGCGTGAAGCGGACTGAGATTCCGTTATCTTGTTCATATGAGCCCGAAATGGGGTGTGATCGGCCCATTACCGGAATCTGAGTCCGCTCCATTGGCAGCCAGCTTATACAAAATTTCACCAGGGCTCCGCCAAAGTCCTGCCAAGGTTCCCGCCAGTCCCGGCAGTTCTGCCCAGGTTCCTGCCAGTCCCGCCAGTCCCGCCAGTCCCGCATACCAAGCACCCGCTCGCAGAAACAGCGCCGTCCTTATAGAAGAGGGCCAAGCCTCTGCTGCTTTTGTCCCGTTTTTTACGGGTAAGGCCCGTTTTATGCCTTAAGATAAGCGTTGCCGGGAAGCTATAATGTGAAAGTAGCAAGCAGATCAGAGTCTTAGGACAACATACTCGCATGAGGGGGATTCACATTATGAAAGTCCAGCACAAACGTTTAAGCGCACTAATGATAACGCTTTCCATGGCTTTACTGCTGTCTGCCTGCGGCGGCGGAAATACAGCTTCGGACAACACGCCTGCTGCGGACACAGCCGCAGAGGGAGGTACAGTCAAAATTAAGGTATACGCCCAGCATTTTGACGATGATACCAAAGGCCCTTTCGACTATGCGGTGGAAGAGCTGAAGAAGGAAATGCCTGAGGTTGAGATTGAGCTTGATCCTGCGGTGCAGGATGGCTATCAGAAGCTTAAAACTTACGCTGCTACAGGGAACATGCCGGATATTTACTTCACAGACTGGGCCACCCTGCAGACCTTTGCCAAATCGAAAAATGTAGAGCTTCTGGATGACTATGAGACTACTGCGGAGTACAAGAAAAATCTTAATCCGGGTGTAGAATCGCGCCTTGTCGCACCGGACGGCCATGTTTATGCCTATCCCGATACCGGCATCGAGTTCCAGCTGATCTATTATAACAAAACCATCTTCGATGAGGTTGGTATCGCCACACCGATCAAGACGATTGATGAGCTGGCAGCTGCCGCCGCGAAATTGAACGCAGCAGGGTATGTGCCCATGTCGATTTTCGCCAAGGAAAAGTGGATCAGCGCCGCCTTCTATAACGGACTCGTGACCCGTGAAGAGTCTCAGGGCTTCGGTGCACTGGGTGAACAGGGAATGACAGAGCTGTCGCAGCCGTTCGTTACCGCAGCGGAGCAGCTTGAACAGCTTCAGCAGGCCAAGCTCTTCGACGCCAACGCCACGAACACGAACTATGATCAGGCTTCCTCGCAGTTCTATCAAGCCAAGTCCGCGATGTTCGTGAACGGCCAATGGGAAATCTACAGCGCAGCGGAGAAGCTGGGCGACCAGGTGGACTGGATGTACTGGCCGGCCAAGGACGAAGCGACCTATGAAGCGTCCAAATATTATATTGATGGTGCAGGCTCACCGCAGGGCTATGCCGTATCTCCGGCTAGTGCCAACAAAGAAACGGCTGTCAAGGTAGCAGCATTCCTGGCAGCGAAATCAGCCGAATATAAATACACACAGCTGGGCAGCCCGATTATTTCACCAAAAACCGACAAGCCAATCGCTTCAGACGTGCCTGTCATGATGCAGCGGGTTGCCAATGAACTGCTGCCTAATGCCAAGGAATACGCGAAGCTGCTGAGCAATACACAAATTCAGAATGCGATTAATGACAACGCACAGAACATGCTGGTAGACGGATTCACTACAGATCAGTTCGTAGAGAATTTGAACCGTACGCTGGATAAGGAAAATAAATAGAGGGTAGCAGCCGGACTCTGTGGCCTTCGCCCCGGGGCCCGGCTGTAATGATGCAAGGAGGAGAAGAACCGCATGAATAAATACTTGGGAAACAAACCGGCGCTGGCGCTGTTTCTGCTCCCTGCCCTGTTGTTATACAGTGTCATCCTTATCTATCCGGTCCTGCAGACGGTCCTGCGGAGCTTCTACGACTGGGATGGGCTGAGTACGGCTGCCTTCACGGGTCTGGCTAATTACCGCGAGCTGTTCAGCGATCCGCTGTTATCCACTTCACTGAAGAACGGGCTGCTGTTCGCCATTGTGCTGGCCGTATTCCAGATTGGTCTGGGGACAATCCTGGCGCTCGTCTGTGCCAATCCGCAGATCCGCGGCCGCAAGCTGCTGAAGACGGCGTATTTCATCCCGGTAGTGCTGTCTGTTACTGTAGTGTGCCAGCTGTGGATTGCGATGTACGATCCGACGAACGGCCTGGTGAACAAGCTGTTCGAGCTGCTGAATATCCCTTACCGCCAGAACTGGCTTAGCTCACCGACCCAGTCTATTATTGCTATTGCTTTTGTCAATGCCTGGCAGTTCATGGGCTATCAGTTCTCCCTGCTGTATGCCGGAGTTAAGGCTGTGCCTGAGGATTACTTCGAGGCTGCTACGATTGACGGCTGCGGTAAATGGCGGGCCCACCTGCATGTAACACTGCCGCTGATGCGCGAGACCTTCAAATTCTGCTTCACCATCGCCATTACCTCCGGGATCGGGGCATTCGTGCAGATGCTAATTATGACCAATGGGGGTCCGGGGACCACCAATTATACGCTGACCTTCATGATTTACCGTTATGCTTTTATGGAGAGCAATTATGGATATGCCTGCGCAGTATCCGTTCTGCTTGTGATGATCTCACTTGTGGCTACGCTTGTCATTAACAAGGTATTCGACCGTGGACAGAACGCGTAAGGAAAGGAGAACGACATGAATTCAAAAACTACATTCCGGTCCATCGGCCAAATCCTGCTGCAAATACCGCTATGGCTGTATTTTATCGTATCCATTTATCCACTGTTCTGGATGATCTCCTATTCCCTGAAAAATAATGACGAAATCTTCGTGACCAATCCGTTCGGCTTCCCGACACACTTCCGTTTCGAGAACTACGTGAATGCCTGGACACAGTTCAATATTCCGCGGTATTTCATGAACAGCTTCGTCGTTTCTACCATCTCTACGCTGTGCATTCTTTTACTGGCGCTAATGTTCGCCTTCGCCGTGGCACGGATGCAGTGGAAATTCCGCTCGGCTGTCCGGACGTATATGATTGTCGGGATGTTCATGCCGCTGCAGGTCATTATGATTCCGCTGGCTATCCTGGTCCGCGACTTCCATCTGACCAACACCTTCGGCGCGCTCATTATCCCGTACATTGCTATTGGCCTTCCATTCTCCACGATGGTATTCTATGGTTTCCTGGTCAGCATTCCCCGGGAAATTGAAGAGGCAGCCTGTATTGATGGGGCGAGCATCTACCGCCTGTTCGGCGGGGTTATCCTGCCGCTGGCTCTGCCAGCCATCGCTACGATAGCCATCTTCCAGTTCCTGAACAACTGGAATGAATTCACTTTGGCGTACATTCTGATCTCGGACGAGAACATGAAGACACTGCCGCTCGGCCTGCTCTTCTTCCAGGGCTCATACAGCACCGACTGGGGAGCGATGGGAGCGGTAATGACCATTGCCTCGATTCCGATGGTGCTGGTCTATCTGCTGCTGAGTGAGCAGGTGGAGCGTGCCATGACCGTTGGGTCTGCGGTGAAGGGTTGATATTGATAATTGTATTATGTGAAAAAGAGCCTCAGGCTGCCGTGTAACGGCTGCTTGGGGCTCTTCGCATATATAGGCATCCGTCATCCGCCCAACCACGTTCAGCTCAATGACTCCGCACATCCTCCGTACCTGATTCGATCTGCTGCATGTAATCCCGGGGGGAGAGCCCGGTGACCTTCTTGAATACCTTGCTGAAGTAAAAGGCACTCTCGTAGCCGAGCTTCTGCGAGATCTCGTAGATCCGGCCTTCCCCGCGGATCATCATTTCCTTGGCGGCGGTGATTTTGATCTCTGTGATATACTCTACATAGTTCACCTTGGCGACCTTGGAGAACAGATGGCTCAGATAGTTGGGACTGAAATTGAACACATCCGCCACCTGATTGAGCGACAGCTTGCTGCCGAGATTTCTTTTGATATATTCCTGGACATTCTTCACGACCTGCTCCTTATAGCTCTGTCTGCGGGTGGAAAGAATGTTCGAGCATCCGTCCCGGAACTGGATCAGCCAGCCGGCGATTTCTTCTATAGTATGCATCTGATAAATGGCCCGGTAGCCCTCCGGCTCATTCTCAAATATCTGCTCCACAATGTTCTCCCCGTCCGCAAGCAGGGAAGTGGCCATATACAGGATATTGCAGGCGGCATCGGTGGCGGGGACCAGCAGGTCGGACCGGCCGTCGAAGATTTCGATCATTCTGGAGATAATGGTGTACAAGGCCCGGGTATCCATCTCTTCAAAAGCCCGGCGGATCTCCGAACGTGATTCGGAGAAATCGAACAGCAGATGCTCCTGCGCCAGTGCCTCGCCCTCTGTGAAGAAGACGAAGGAGCGCTCTTTAACCGCGGCCGGCAGCGCCTTCCGGGCGGCAAGATAGCTCTCCCGCAGCAGATACGGATCTTCGACGGCGAACCCGATGGCTCCAATGATCGTCACATTGAAGTAGTTGTGCAGCACGGAGGCCATGTCCCCAAGCAGCTTCTGGATGTCAGGCATCCAGAGCCGCGGATCGGTGCCCGGGACCGGCAGCGCCACGGCGAAATTGCGCAGATCCAGACTGGTTACATAACACGGGCTGACGGAAGAGAGCGTATCCTTAGCCATCTGTACGGTGCTGGAGCATAAGGCAACCAGCTTATCCCCGCGCGGCGGAACCGTATCCGGGCCCAGAATGCGGCAGGTGCAGACGAGATAGGCAGCCCCTGGCAAATCCAGGTCCAGATCCTCTTTCTGCAGGAGATACTGGTTCTTGTTCTCGAACAGGTTATTGAACAGGCGGATGAAGAATTTATCGCGCTGGGCCTGGATATTCCCGCGGTGGACCAGCTTCGGGTAGCTCTCCATCGCCTGGTAAGTCTCAAGTATGCCAATCGCTCTGCGGATGGATTCAGACAGCGCCTCCGGGGTCAGCTCCAGCTTGACCAGATAATCCGTGGCCTGCACTTCAATCGCTCCGCGGGCGTATTGGAATTCTTCATAGCTGGTCAGCATAATGAAAAGCGGCAGCCGGCCGTACTTTTTGCGTACCGAACCGGCTACCTCAAGACCGCTTTTAATCGGCATTTTGATATCGCTGATGACGATGTCCGGACGGAGCGTGTCGATCATCTCTTCTTCCTGTGCGCCGTTGTGGGCAATGCCGACAATCTCAATATTGAACTGCTCCCATTTCAGCATGGACTGCAGGCCGATACAGACCAGGGCTTCATCATCTGCGATTAATAATTTGATCACGTTCATCACATCCTTGCTAAGTTTGCTAAATATAAGAGTTTATATATGTCATATGATAACTGGGACGTCAAAGCTGTTACTCTTTGATGTAAACACCAGAATGGAATGATAGCAGTTGGATTTTCTCCACTTGCTGATGAGCGAGGGAGCCTTGCAATAACAGCAGTTGGATAAAAAGCACTTAAATGATCTCATTTCATTCAAAGTAGCTGAAACCTCAAGTAGTAGATGTCATTTTTCCACTTAATTGCCCCTAAACCTGCGAAATCGAACAATTAAGATGCATTTTTCCACTTGCTTGAGGGAACCGCTGGTTTCCGGCTCTTCAGTCAGCAGTCAGCTCTTAGTCAGCAGTCAGCTCTTAGTCAGCAGTCAGCTCTTAGTCAGCAGTCAGCTCTTCAGTCAGCTCCAGCCGCTAGTTCCCTAATCTACAGCAGCTCCCCAGCTTCACAGCCAGGGCGGTTCTGCTTAAGCATAGCAGCACTTTTATATACAGTTACTGTTACTGGGCAACGTCGAGCGGATAAGGTATAGTCCTAAAAGGGACTGTAACGCAGTTTGTACTTAGCTACTCTCTCTGCAGGAAGGGCAGGAGCAGCTTCATGATGGTATATTGTCCAAGTTCACTCTCAATAGACAAGCCGTAATTCCCGCCAAAAGCCAGCTGCAAACGTTCATTCACGCTGCGCAGTCCGACATTCTCCAGCATTCCCTTGGATTCGTCCTCAGGAACGGATAGAATTGTGGAGATTTGCTCTTCCTTCATGCCGACACCATTGTCTTCGATCATGACCAGGATATCGGCGAATCCGCTTTTGGAAACCGTGATGACAATATCGCCTCGGCCCTTGGGCTCAATGCCATGGAAGATCGCGTTCTCCACCAGCGGCTGAAGCGTGAAGCGCGGAATCAGGCCGGTGAGCAGCTCTTCATTCTCAATGTCTTTGACCATGGTGACCGTGCTGCCATAGCGGTATTTCTGTATCAGGAAATAGTCATCCAGCAGGCTTAGCTCATCCTTCAGCGGCATCAGCCGCCGGTTGTCCTTGGCAATACTGCGGAGGAGTCTGGACAAGGAGGTCGTCATCTCCGCAATGCCTGTAGCATTCTGGATCGTGGCCATCCATTTGATCGAATTCAGTGTATTGTAGAGGAAATGCGGATTGATCTGGCTCTGCAGCATCCGGTATTCCAGCTCCTGCTTCTGCTTTTCGTCCGCGAGCCGGCTGTCCATGAGGGCCACGATATCCTGAGACAGGCGGTTAATGCCGCGTCCGACGTCGCCAAGCTCGCTTTTCCACTCAATATTGCGGTCTATCAGGAAATTACCCTGGGCAATCTTATCGATGCGCTTCTTGAGCTTCTCCACCGGAAGACTGATTGTACGGGTCAAATACAGCGTAATGATAGCGCTTAAGACAATAACGAGCAGGACGACGCCAAGCATGACCAGAATCCAGATATTTGCCTTAGGTGCGAACAGGTCGTTCGAAAGAGTCTGCGATAGTATGACCCCGCTGCGTACTGGATAAGATACCACGATATGGCTTTCTTCATCGTTTGTCAGCTTGACCATGGACAGCTCGGTCTGCGGGCCGACAGGTTTTTCATTGGTATAGGCCACCGGTTCATACGGTTCCGTAATGGCGGTGACCTGGTCACCGATGAGCTGATAATGATGATTGCCGAGTGTCAGCAGCAGCCGGGAATTCTTCGGCAGGGTGTACCCTCTCAGCTTGTCGGTAATGACAGAGGTATTCGCTAACAGGTATACCGTCCCAACCCGGGTTGCCCCTTTGCCGTAAATCGGAAACACAAAGGGGATTCCATTCGAGGTGGAAAGCGGGTCCTTGATCACCCGGTCCCATTTCTCCTCGGCATCCTCGCTAAGGCCGGTAATCTGCCCGATATTGTGTATCGTAAGCGGAACGGAGGTGCCGGTTTTATCCACCTGCAGAAACTTTCCGTTGCTATCCGTAACAATCAGGCGGCGGGCGTAGCTGTTGGAGCGGTTGTTCAGGAATTCCTGCTGCATCGAGTTGAATACATTAACAGCTTGCTTAGGGCTTGCCTGCGGTGATCCGAAATATTCCGTAAGCAGGGTATTAGTAGAAGAGTTCGTACTGCAGGTCATGGCCAGGGCCGTCAGGTCAATCAGATCCTGTTCAATAATATGGGATACCAGCTGCAGGTTGAACTCGGTCGCCTGTATGGTTGTTTTGCGCTGATAATAAGTAATCAATTCATAGCTGAAAAAAGACAGCAGCGTAGCAATCAGCAGGGCGAATACGGCCATGAGCAGAATGATGCGGCTTTTAATAGTAGATTTTCTTACCGTAGTGAACACTCCCTTGTAAACTGTGAAAGCATATTAAGCGTTTTCATCTACCTTATCATATTCCTGCGTTTCAATACAGGGCAAGGAGTATAAGCTGAGAATTTTACATGTTTCGGATAGGATATTACAGGTTTAACCCGGACGAGGGGGAGAAGAGCACAGAAAAGTGAATGATCTGTGTTTGATATTGCATCCCAATCCCGCCTGAAAAGGCTTACACTTTGAACTAAGGCCGGATAAGCCGGTCGCCGCTAGAACAATAGAAGGAAAAGGGGATATTTAAATGAACTTAAAAAGATTCTATGGCATGACCCTTGCCACAGCGCTCTCCGTGAGCATGCTGGCCGGATGTTCCGGGAACAACGCCAATAATGAAGCTGCTGCAACAACCGCACCTGCGGCGGGTAACGCTGCAAACGCTTCCGCTGAACCGAGCCAGGAGCCTGTGACTCTGAAATGGGCACTGTGGGACTGGGAAGCAACCGCTTACTACAAACCGCTGATTGATGCCTATAAAGCTGCACATCCGAATGTAACGATTGAATACGTTGACCTTGGCTCCACGGACTATATGACCATGCTCAGCACACAGCTCTCCGGCGGTGCAGACCTGGACGTTCTTACCATTAAAGATATTCCCGGCTATTCGAACCTGGTGAAGCAGAATCATCTGGAGCCGCTTAAGAGCTACATGAGCACAAATTCCATTGATCCTTCCGTATACGGCGGTACTGTAGAGCAGATTGAAGTGGGCGGCGAGGTGTATGCGCTTCCTTTCCGCAGTGACTTCTGGGTGGTCTATTACAACAAAGCTTTGTTCGACAAAGCAGGAGTGGAATACCCGAGCAACGATATGACCTTCGACCAATATGATGAGCTGGCCCGCAAGATGACCTCCGGCAGCGGTTCCGAAAAAGTATACGGTGCCCACTACCACACTTGGCGGAGCGCGGTTCAACTGTTTGGGATTCTTGACGGCAAGAACACAGTGGTCGGCGGCAACTATGACTTCCTGAAGCCTACCTATGAGCGGATTCTGAAAGAGCAGGAAGACGGTATCGTGATGGATTACGCTACATTGAAGACTTCCAGCACGCATTATTCCGGCGTATTCTACAACAACTCCGTTGCCATGATGAACATGGGCAGCTGGTTCATTGCCACCCAGATCGAGAAAGTGAAGAGCGGCGAATCCCAATCGACAGAATGGGGCATTGTGAAATACCCTCATCCTGACGGTGTAGAAGCCGGTACAACTCTGGGTACGATTACTTCCCTGGCTGTAAACCAGAAATCCAAGCACAAAGAAGCCGCACTGGAGTTCATGAACTTCGTAACCGGTGAAGAAGGCGCGAAGGTTATTGCTTCTACCGGAACCATTCCGGCCATCAAGAACGATGAAGTTATCAATTCCATTACTTCCATCGACGGTTTCCCTGCAGACGAGAACAGTAAGGCTGCACTAAATACTGTTCAGACTTATCTGGAAATGCCTATACATGAAAAGAGTGCAGATATCGAGGTTATCCTGAATGAAGCCCACGATAACATCATGACGAAGAACGCTTCGATTGATGAAGGCCTGAAGGATATGAACAAACGTGTAGGAGAGCTCTTGAACAATTAACCGTTCTGAGTAGGGCGGTGGATATAAGGGCGGGCGAAGGCCCGCCTTTTATAAAATATAAGAATCTATCTGCTTCGCATAATAGATTTGGGAAAGCTTTAGAAGGTTTGGAGGAGAAACAATGCAGAACGAAACCATATTGCATACAAATAAGAGCCCAAAAAGACGTATGTCAAGAGGGGTTAAAGATAACCTGATTGCCTACAGCTTCATTGCGCCGAACTTTATCGGATTTGCCCTGTTTACACTGGTACCCATGATATTTGCCTTTGTCCTTGCGTTTGTGAAATGGGACGGGGCCAATCCGATGAAGTTCATCGGGCTGGACAATTTCACCCGGCTGCTCAAAGATTCAACCTTCCACAAAGCCTTGTGGAACACCATTGTCTACACCATCGGAGTTGTACCGCTGACCATGATTGTGGCGCTGGCGCTGGCCATTCTGCTGAACCAGAAGATTATGGGCCGTAATTTCATGAGAACCGTGTTCTTCTTCCCTTATGTGGCCTCCCTGGTAGCCGTTGCGGCGGTATGGAACTTCATTTTCAGTCCTACCATGGGTCCGATCAACAACATTCTGCATACCATTACCGGTATCCCGCTGGAGGATCTTCCCCGCTGGGCGGCAGATAAACAGTGGGCCATGTTTACCGTAGTTCTTTTCACAGTGTGGAAAAATATGGGTTATTACATGGTCATCTATCTGGCAGGACTCCAGGGAATTAACCCTGAGCTCTATGAGGCTGCTGAGCTGGACGGCGCAGGCCCGTGGAGAAGATTCCGCAATGTCACCGTGCCACAGCTGGCACCTACAACCTTCTTTGTACTGATGATTCTGGTCATTAACTCGTTCAAGGTCTACGATATCTTTATCAACCTATTTGCCGGCGCCGATAACCAGCTCAACGACTCTACGAGGGTTATGGTCTATCAAATCTACAATACGGCATTCCGTTCACTTGATTACGGATATGCCAGCGCAATGGCGATTGTACTCTTTCTGCTGGTACTTGGCATCACCATCGTCCAGTTCCGCGGCGAGAAGAAATACGGACAATAGGAGGATTCAAAAGATATGGTTGGAAAAAGTAAAGGACTTAGAATCAGCCTTATGGTTCTTGTGTATATTTTGTTGTTTGCGACCGTGCTGGCGATGCTGGTTCCATATATATGGATGCTGTCCTCCTCGCTCAAGCTTAACAAGGATGTCTTCTCCTTCCCGATGCAGTGGATTCCGGCGAATCCGCGCTGGGAGAATTTCACGGATATCTGGACGCGGATTCCGCTCGGACGGTTTATTTTTAACACTGCGAAATTATCGATTATCGTAACGATTCTGCAATTGCTGACTTCAAGCTTCGCGGCCTATGCGTTCTCGAAGCTGCATTTCCGGGGCAAGAACTTTATCTTCCTGGGATATATCGCAACGATTGCGATCCCTTGGCAGGCCTACATGGTGCCGCAGTTCATCCTGATGCGTTACATGGGACTGAACAATACCCACCTGGCGATCATTCTGCTGCAGGCGTTCTCGGCATTCGGTGTGTTCATGATGCGCCAGTTCTATCAGGGAGTACCTGATGAATTGTGTGAAGCCGCCCGGATCGACGGACTCAGTGAATACGGCATCTGGGCAAGAATCATGCTGCCGCTGTCCAAGCCGGCGTTGTCCACACTCACCATCTTCACCTTCGTTGCCACCTGGAATGACTTCCTGGGGCCGATGATTTATCTGACAGATACGAAGCTTAAGACCATTCAGATCGGTCTGCGGATGTTCATCTCGCAATATTCTGCGGAGTACGGGCTGATCATGGCAGCAAGTGTAGTTTCTATCATTCCGGTAGTGATTGTATTCCTGGCCCTGCAGAAGTACTTCGTGCAAGGTGTTGCAGCGTCGGGGATTAAAGGCTAGAACAAGTAACGCGCCTGGCAGTTGCATCTTTTCGTGGCTGCCGGGTTTTTTATAACCAATCATGGAGGTAAGGCAAAGGTCTGTCCAAGAAAATATTCTTCTAACAACGCAATGGATACGATTACTTATTTGAACAAGAGGAGGATGAATGAATGAACAGCACAACCCGTGTCAAGAAAAGGCTATTCTCAGTATTGATGTCAGGAGCACTTGTAGCCGGAATGTTTCCGGCACTAGGTATGCCGGCAGCATCTGCTGCTACTGTAAATACGGTCTATGCAGCGGCCTATATGGGAGCAAAGACAACGGCAGGTACGACTCTGCCGGCAAGCGTTGATGTTGGCGGCCAGACTGCGGCTGTGAACTGGAGCATCGGCGAAGACACCTTCGATGTGCCGTATGACACCGTAACCGTGAACGGAACCGCGAACGGCGGGCCGGTGGTGGCGAATGTGGAAGTGATTCCGCCGGCTGATAGTCCGCTCGTCTACTTCGTGGACAGCGGCAGAGGCGGCGATTCCTTGGGGAATCCTCCTGGAGCCTCGCCCCTGTACGAAGCGGTCAAAATATTATCCGGCGGCAGCCTGCTTAACGGGTTACCGGATCAGAAATATGTCAGCGGAACAACGGAATGGGGCTTCGATGATACCGGCAATAAGGTAAAGAACTCCAAAGACGGGGGACTTGCCGATCCGGCGACGGAACCGTCCATATGGAAGGTTGGCCTGCGGGCAGATCCGTCCGGCAATCATATCGTTTATAAATTGAAAGCGCTTAATGCGGGCACTTATACACTCAGCAGCGGTTTCTATGAATGGTACTCCGGCACGCGTAACCGCGGGATAGAGCCGCGCCTGGAGTATAAGAATACCGCCGGGGACAGCAAGACGATCACGTTCACGCAATTTGACACCTCTACGACCAAGTTTATTTCCGGTGAATTCACCATTCCCGGAGATATTGATGTCAGCAGTCCTATGACTTTGACCTATGCTTCAGTATCCGGGGAGAAGCCGATCCTGAGCTGGTTCGCTGTTGCCGAAGGTGCGATCAAGCAAGAGCTTGATGATGCCCGGCAGACCGCAGCTTCTACGGTCAAAGTTCTGCTCGACGGCAACGATATTAAGGAAGACAATGTTAACGGCCTGACGTTCAAAGGCTTCGGCGTGCTGAGCGGCAACAGTACCAGCGCCTTGCTGATGGACTATAAGTCTGAGCAGCCAGAGGCTTATGCGCAGCTGCTGCAGGTCCTGTTCGGCGGCGACCGTCCGCTGATCGACCATGTCAAGATTGAGATGGGGAATGACCGCAACAACTCTACAGGTCCCGACCCTTCGACGATGCGTACGGAGAATGAAGAGGCCAATGTAACCCGGCATCCCGGCTTCCAGCTTGCGGCTGATGCCAAGGCCATCAATCCTGCGGTTAAGGTAAGCTTCCTGCGCTGGAATGCTCCAGCCTGGGCCAATAATAACAACGATAAAATTTATACATGGTACAAAAATACGATTCTGGCCGCTTACCGTGAATACGGTTATATGGTGGATTACGTCAATCCCGATGTCAATGAGCATGCATCAGATTTGAACTGGATCAAGCAATACAGCGCCAAGGTTAAAGCGGATACTGTAGGCTTCGAGAGCACTGAGGAGGAAGCGCTGTATCACAACATCAAGCTGATTATTTCCGACGAGGTCGGAATCGGCACCTTCGGCGATGCTATGGTCAGCGATCTTTCGCTGCGGGAGGCGGTAACGGCCGCCGGATATCATTACAACACCGATGATGACAGCAAAGGCAACTTCAAACGGCTGGCCGAAGAATTCGACAAGGAAATCTGGAACAGTGAGGCGCAGGCAACCTTCAGCAACTCGGCCTTCCGCCCGAACAACAATATGAAGGACCCGTCAGCGGCCGGAACGGGGATCGGCGGCACCGGCGGTCCGCTGGAAATGGGCAATACCATCATTAAGGGCTTCGTGAATTCCCGCCGGACACACTTCATCTACCAGCCGGCGATCGGCTCTTTCTATGAAGGCGGACAGTATTCCTTCAAGGAGCTGGTCAGCGCGCGGGACCCGTGGTCGGGCTTCATACACTATGACGCAGGGCTGGTTATTCTCCAGCATTTCAACGGGTTCGCCAAGACGGGCTGGGAGAATGGGGATAATACAGCAGGAGTCTGGAGAGCGGTGCCCAAGGCCAGCTACACCGGAGCATCCGGCACGAACCCGGTCAGCGGACGGAACGGGACTCCGAGCTACATGACACTTGCTGCTCCGGGCAAGCAGGATTTCTCGACAGTCATTATCAATGACAGCGAGTATGAGAAGATCTACAAGCTTCAGGCGGTGAACATGGGCTATACAGGAAGCCCTTCCCTGGAAGTATGGGAGACCCGTGCCGCGGATGAGGGTCAGGCTTTTAACAGCAATTATATGAAATATCTAGGCGATGCGGCTGCAGACGGCAGCGGTGTATACACGGTGAGAGTGAAGCCGTTCTCGATTGTAACTGTAAGCACGCTGGATAACCACGCCACAGCGGAGTCGCCAGCAGCCCTTCCGGTTGAGGGAGAGCGTACAGTGCTGGATACCGATGCAACAGGTTCCGTGCAGAATACGGAAGACGGAATTCTGTATGCGGATGACTTCAATTACGGCAGCAAAACCGTTCCCGTCATTGGCAAAGACGGAGTGATTGCCGGCGAGCAGAGCTATGTCAGCTCCCGCGGCGGTGAGCAGAGCGTCATTCCGCGTTATACCCAGGACCTTAACGGAGCCTTCGAGGGGTATCGTATCGGCGATACGGATAATTATGTCCTGCGCCAGCAGCTGGACCAGATTACAACAGGAGTTGGCGGTGCCTGGAACGGCGGAGACCCGGTCACAGCAATCGGTGATAACCGCTGGACCAACTATAAGGTCAGTGCCGATGTGTCTTTTGAGCAGAACAGCACTTACAGCGGCAACAATTACGCAGCAGTCGGAGCCCGCTATCAGGGCGGGTCACAGACGCTAAGCGGAACGCCATACGCACTGAAGTTCTGGTTCGACGGCGGCTGGCAGCTGCTGTCCAGCGGTACTGTTGTCGCCAGCGGCAATGCCGCTACAGGCACCGGCGGTGTGAAGCTTGAGGGTTACGATACCGCACATAACGCATGGCATAACATTGCTCTTCAGGTTGCAGGTGATAGAATCACTGCCTATCTGGATAATGTTGAGCTTACAACCTATACGGACCCGAATCCGAAGCTGTCAGGACGTGTACAGCTGGCAAGCGGCTTCTATCATGTCCGCTTCGATAATCTGAAGGTGGAGAAGGTAGACGGCTATACTCCTTATTATTCAGAGCTGCTGGATAATCTGGAGATGTACGATCTGGCTGCGGTTCCGCAATCCAAGCTGGTTTACGAGGGTGCATGGACCCATGAGAATGGCAAAGGGATGTATGTGTACCAGCGTTCCCTTTCGACCAGTCAGGCTGCGGGTGCGGTACTGAAATACACATTTACCGGCACCGGACTCGATATTCTGGGCCAGAACGACGGCTCAGCCAAGCTGGAAGCGAGCGTGGACGGCCGGACTGTAGTGCTCTCGGGCGCTGCTGCAGCATCGAAGGAGCTGTACCAGACCTTCATGCTCCGCGGGCTGGAATACGGAGAGCACACGGTCCAGATCAAGGTGCTGAGCGGGACATTAGCTGTGGATTCTGTTGGGGTTATCGCCGTTGGAGCTGCAGGTAACGTGAACACTGCTGCGCTTCAGCAGGCCGTGAAGGACGCGCAGGAAATCACACGGCAGGATGTATTCCCGGAGAATGACTGGAAGTTATTCTCAGATGCGCTAGGTGCAGCTGAGGCAGCACTGAATAATCCCGTGCTGTACAGATTGGATCAGGAAGGAGCAGCGCAGCTGGAAGCGCGATTGACATCTGCCTATATCGGGCTGGTTGTAGGCGATGTGAGGGAACTTGCCGCTCCTCAGGATACGGCTACTTATGCCGGGAAGAAGCCTAACCTGCCGGCCAAGCTGGAAGCAACGCGCGCTGACGGCAGCAAGGTGCAGGTGGCTGTGAAATGGAATGTAGACGCAGTCAGCTTCGACACTCCATATGAGCGGGTAGCTGTAACCGGTACTTTCGGAAATTTGAAGACAATAGCGTATGTGGAAGTGGTGCCTGCTGGTCTCGTATATTTCCTGGACCCTGGTGTCTCCGCTGACGGGGTAACACCGCCATTTACAACCATCAGGAATTTCGTCGGGGACAGCCTGCTGAATGACAAGGCGGATCAGTTGTCGACAGGGGATACGGTCTGGGGACATACCAACATTACGGCTAACTACAGTCCAAAGGGACTTGGCGGAGCAGTAGTTGCTACAGACAAAGCCCAGACTGGAGTATACAGCTCCAATACGAAGAATACACCTCTGGTCTACAAGCTGCCTCTGAATGCAGGGAAATATACGATTACGTCCTATCATCTGGACTGGTGGAGCAACAGCAGCCGGACGATGGATGTTACACTTAGCTATTCTGATGCTGAGGGGAAAGCCGTATCTGAGAAGGTTCGTACCGGCCTGGTTGCAGGTTCTGCGGGTACGGCGGTCAATCATGACTTCACGCTGCCAGTGAGCGGTACCGTGACCTATTCAGTGTACAATACGTTCAGTCAGGCTGCAGTAATCAGCTATGTAGCTGTAGCTAGAGATAAGGTTAGCGTTGCCAATGAGCAGGCAGTCAATGAAGCCAAGAGCATTATTGAAGGCGCAGCCTACAATGTAGGGAAGGAAACGGCAAACAGCGAAGAGGCTGTTCAGGCCTGGCTGGAGCAGACCATCGGCGGTTTGCCCGGCTTCAGTGAAACCGGGGTTACCATGGGTGACATTACCTTGTCACCTTTCCAGCAAGCAACAGACGACAAGGATGGCAGCTTCACCTTCTCGGTTACGCTGAGCAAGGGAGAGGCGAAGGCGGATAGCTCGGCCAGCGGAGCAATTACGCTGCCGGTACCGGATACCGATCTGCCGGTGATTACCCTGAATGGCGAGGCGAGAGTTAATCTGCCGGTTGGCTCGGAATATACGGATGCCGGTGCAACGGCTGCTGATGATCAGGACGGCGATATAACTGGCCGTATCGTTACAACAGTGACCAGTGAAGTATACGGCCTGACAGAGCTGGATACGGCGGTAGAGGATATTTATACCTTCCATTATAATGTCAGTGATACCGCAGGGAATGCAGCGGAGGAAGTAACAAGAACCGTAGTGGTTGCCATTGATCCGGATGTAACGAAGCCGGTGATAACCCTGCTTGGAGAAGCATCCGTTCAACTGGAGAATGGCGCAAGCTATACCGATGCCGGAGCTACTGCGGCAGATGACCGCGACGGCGACATTACGGAGCGCATCGTGGCGGCGATTACGAAGGATGGGGAGTCAGTATTGACGCTGGATACATCGGCAGCTGGCACCTATTTGTACCATTATAATGTGACGGATACAGCAGGCAACGCAGCTGCTGAGGTGACCCGAACGGTGACTGTAGGCGAAGCAGAACAGCCGCCGGTGACACCAACACCTACGCCGACGCCGGAACCGGAGCCGACAACTGCACCAACGGCAACACCGGCCCCTACGGATGCGCCAGTGTCTACGGTAGCACCAACACCAGCGGCTACGCCGTCACCGGCGCCGCAGCCGCAGACCGAGAAGGTTCTTGCCCCTGGTGATTTCGCGGCTCCGGCAGGCGGGACAATAACGGTTCAGCTCACGGATGCTACAGAATCCGTGCTGCTTCCGGCAGGAATATCAGGATTTACAGGAGAGAATACCCTGCGTCTCGCCTGGAGTACGGTTGCGGTCGACCTGACACCGGAAGTGCTGCAGAGCATTCAGGAGAAGGTTGCGGGTGTAGGAGGACAACCGGAGGGGGCGAGAATTAAGCTTTCAGCCGTGAAGACTGCGAAGGCTGCTGCGGAGCAGCTGATGAACAATCCGGCTGTCAACGGTTCCGTTCAGCTGTCGGCAGCAAGTGATGTAATCAGCTTCAGCCTGGAGGTAGTTGCTGCGGACGGCACGGCCGTGCCGGTAACCGCTTTTGACAAGCCGCTGACCCTTACATTCACTGTAGATCCTAATGCGAACCGCAGCCTGCTCGGCGTCTACTATATTGCTGCCAGCGGTGCCCTTGAATACATGGGCGGAACACTGGCTGACGGTAAGTTTACTGCCGATGTACAGCATTTCAGCCAGTATGCAGTGCTGGAGTATGACAAGAGCTTCTCGGATGTCAGCAGCAGCAGCTGGGCGGCCGGTGTCATTAAGTCCATGGCTGCGAAGCATATTATCGAAGGCATTTCGGCTACAGAATTCAATCCGCAAGGGGAAGTAACCAGGGCGCAATTCGCCGCTATGATTACACGGGCGCTTGGCCTTAAGGCGGGAAGTACACCGGCATTTGCTGATGTGAATTCCAAATCCTGGTATGCCGGAGCTGTTGCCGCTGTAAATGAAGCGGGGATTGTGCTTGGACGCAGCAAGGATGCCTTCGCTCCGGATGAGCGCATTACCCGTGAGGAAATGGCGGTCATGATCGTCCGCGCTTATGAGTATTTGCAGGGAAGCCAGGCAAGCAATGCAAGCAATGCAAGCAATGCAAGCAATGCAAGCAATGCAAGCCAGGATATAGCTGCAGGAGCGTTCAGTGACTACGCCCTGATTCATGACTGGGCGAAGAACGCAGCCGGCATCGCCGGACAGGCGGGGTTGATCAAGGGCCGCGGCAATCAGCAATTCGCTCCGCAGGAGAGCATGACCCGCGCCGAGAGTGCGCAAGTCATCGCTAATCTGCTGGGAGATTTGTAAGAGGTACTCAAAGAACCTGGCAGCTGCGGGAAGCGGGCTGTCAGGTTTTTTATACGAATGTGAAATTTGCCCTCAATTTCTAGACACCCCTGGATTAGAGGGATAAATCCATCAGATTCGGCCTGATTGGCCGGAAATGAGGAAATCAGAGGGATAAATCCCACTAAAACCACCGGAAGTGGGCAGAACGAGGAAATCAGAGGGATAAATCCCACTGAATCCACCGGAAGTGGGCAGAACGAGGATATTAGAGGGATAAATCCCTCTAAATCCACCGGAAGTGGGCAGAACGAGGAAATCAGAGGGATAAATCCCACTAAATCCACCGGAAATGGGCAGAACGAAGATATTAGAGGGATAAATCCCTCTAAATCCACTGGAAGTGGGCAGAACGAGGAAATCAAAGGGATAAATCCCTCTAAATCCACCGGAAGTGGGCAGAACGAGGAAATCAGAGGGATAAATCCCTCTAAATCCACTGGAAGTGGGCAGAACGAGGATATTAGAGGGATAAATCCCTCTAATTCCGCCAGCCAGCGTACCCTTAGTTCAATAGAGCGCTCCGTCATAAGGGGGGCCTCAGCTTTTTTTACCATATTTGCCGGGCGGGATGCCGGTGATGTTCTTGAAGGTGCGGATGAAGTTGGCGTAGTCATTGAAGCCGGACAGGTAGCAGGTATCGGATACGGAGTTTCCGGCGGCCAAGAGCTGCTTGGATAAGGCGATTTTTTTGAGCAGGACATAACGGTATATGGTTCCCCCGGTCTGCTGCTTGAAAAGGTGGCTCAGATAGTATTTATTGACGTTCAGTTCTCCGGCTATATGCTCCAGGGACAGATTAAGATGCAGGTGGTTGTCGATATAACTCATGGCTAATTGTATATGCGAAGAAATAATGCTGGGCACAGCGGAACGGGTCCGGCTGTACAGCTCATTGACGATCACCAGAATTTGAATCAGGTAAGTCAGAGCCAGCACTTCGCTGCCGTATTGCTCACTCTCCAGTGCCACAATCAGAAGTGAAGCTAGTGTCATATACTCGGTAAGCAGCGGCTCATCCATGTGGGCCAGATTATGCTCACCGGGCTGACGGTTCTGGAAACAGGCGAGCAGATTGGTGGTGGCTGTGCAGAAAGGATAGATAAGCGGCGCCTTGAAATGAATCGTCAACCGTTCGTAAGGCTCCGGGGACAAATTGATGATTTTGTGAATCTCGTGATTGTTGAACAGGAGCACATTGCCCCGCTCCAGCGGATAGCTGTACTGGTCGACGAATCCGTTCACACTCCCGCCGAGAAACAGGAAGATTTCGTAGTGGTCATGAATATGGAAATCCCTTGTCGGTGAGATTGGGGAATTGCCGATACCAGCCAGAATATCGCCGTTGAATGTTTGATGATAACGGGCATGTTTCATAGTCATTGCCCCTTTCAGATTGATAGCAACAAACGCAATAAAACATCATTATTCGCAAAGACATTGCAATAATACCACACTACACTAGAGAAGAAGAATACCTGAAAGGGTGGAATTGTAGATGAAGGGTAAGGAACAGCGAAAATACTGGCTGGATACGATGCTGCTGATCGGGGGACCGGTGCTGGAGGCTTTAGCGAAGCGGCAGCTGAAAGAGCAGCTGCCTACGGAGTTTCATAGTGACCGGAGCCGGTTTGCCCATCTGGAAGCTTTTGCGAGACTGGCCTGCGGGATGGCCCCCTGGCTGGAGCTTGAAGGACTTGAAGGAGAAGAAGAACAGCTTAGAGCCCGTTATGCCGCGCTGATGCTGGAGGCTATCGGTGCAGCTGTCGATCCGCAGTCGCCTGACTATATGGAGTTCAAGACGGAAGGGCAGCCGCTGGTCGATGCCGCCTTCCTGGCCCACGCGCTGGTGCGCGCACCGAAAGCGATTACAGGCCGGCTGGATGAGCGGGTCAAAGGCCATTTAATTGCAGCGCTGAAGCAGACGCGCCGGACGGCTCCAAGCGGCAGCAACTGGCTGCTGTTCAGTGCAATGGTGGAAGCGGCTTTATATATACTGGGCGATGCCGACTATGACCGGATGCGTGTCGGTTATGCGGTTCATATGTTCATGGACTGGTATAAGGGCGATGGTGTCTACGGGGATGGCAAGGATTTTCACTGGGATTATTACAACAGCTTCGTGATCCAGCCGATGCTGGTTGATGTCGTGGCCATCTTTGAACAGGAGTCGGAGCAATATGCTGCACTTAAGCCGGTGATTATGGAACGGGCACAGAGATATGCCTCAGTGCTTGAACGCAGCATTGCACCGGACGGCACCTATCCGTTCCTCGGGCGCTCGATTGTGTACCGTTTCGGTGCGTTTCAGCTGCTGTCGCAGGCGGCGCTGCAGCATTTCCTGGAGGAGGCACTGCCTCCGGCACAGGTACGCTGCGCTTTGACTGCCGTGATAGAGCGGATCATGAATGCTCCGGGTACGCTGGATGAGAAAGGCTGGCTGCGGCCGGGGATCTATGGCTATCAGCCGGAGCTTGCGGAGAGCTACATCAATACGGGCAGCCTCTATTTATGCGCTGCCGTATTCCTTCCGCTGGGGCTGCTTCCGTCCGATCCCTTCTGGTCGGGAGAAGAGCTGAAATGGACTGCGCTGAGGATAGCAGACGGTGAGAATGTCATGCGGGATCATGCGCTGGAATAGCGGGTGTTCAGCCGCTTTAACGATTATGAGGTGCGGCACTAATCAGGGTGGAGCACCGATAAGGAGGAAGAAGAGGGCATGAACAGACAGGAGCTTGCCGGTATTGTGCAGGACATGAAACCGGCGGACTGGAGCTTATATTATCCGCAGGGAGATTCGGCGGGTTTTTGGACCCGGGCGTTATCATCCGGAGGATTACAGGCAGACATTAGCGAGATTCGCGCAGAGGCGCAGAGGCTGGACGGTCAGCCTATATCCGCGCTGACGTATACGCTATTTTCTATTTTTGCGCGTACAGGCTCGAGACTGGAATATGAACGGATCTATTTCGAACGGAGAAGAAGACTGAATACCTATGCATTCCTAAGCCTGCTGGAGCCGGATAATACGGGGGCTCTGGAGAAGCTGGAGGATATCCTCTGGGTCATCTGCGATGAGTACACCTGGTGTCTTCCGGCCCATCTTCCCGCAGACCATGACGCTGCTGAGATCAGCCGGCATATTGACCTGTTCTCCTCCGAGACGGGATTCACCTTAAGTGAAGTGTTACTGCTGCTGGGGGACCGGCTTCCGCTGCTGCTCCAGTCCCGGATACGGCATGAGGTAGAGCGCAGAATCTTCCGGCCTTTTCTTGAGCAGGGGCCATATTTCTGGGAGACATCACGCCATAACTGGGCGGCAGTCTGTGCGGGCTCGATTGGGGCAGCTGCGCTGCTGCTGGTGAAGGAACCGGCCATGCTGACGGATATTCTGCTGAAGACAGAGAGCAGCATGAGCTATTATCTGGAAGGCTTCGGGGACGACGGCGCTTGTCTGGAGGGGCTGGGCTACTGGAATTATGGCTTTGGCTATTTCACTTACTATAGCGATCTGCTCCGGGCAAGAACCGGAGGCAGGCTGGACTGGTTCAAGCGGGAGAAGGTATCGCAGATTGCCCGTTTCCAGCAACAATGCTTCATTGACGAAAGTCATGTCGCCAATTTCTCGGATTCGGTGCCTCAGGTACGTGTGCATATGGGCTTGTCCCATTATCTGGCGGATGCCTATGCGGATGTCCTGCGGCCGCCGTCCGCTCTGCGTGCGCCGTTCACTGAAGATCACTGCAGCCGCTTCGCACCGGCGCTGCGTAATTTGATCTGGACCAGAGCCGGCCGGGAGAATGTGGCTTGGGAGGCTGCGAGCTGCTATCTTCCCGATGCCGCTTGGATTGTCTCGCGTCATGTGCCGGCAGCAGGCTCCTTCGGGTTCGCCGCCAAAGCCGGCCACAATGATGAGCCGCACAATCATAATGATCTGGGCCACTTCATTCTTAGCGGCCGGGGAGAGATCTACGCTTCCGATCTGGGCAGCGGAGAATATACCGCTGATTATTTCGGTGCCGGACGTTACAGCTATGACTGCAATGGATCACAGGGACATTCAGTGCCGATCATCAACGGCCAGTACCAGGGCGCAGGGCGGGAGTTCAGCACGGCAGTACTGCATGCATCTGCGGCGGCGGAGAAGGATGAGCTGACGCTGGAGATGGCGCAGGCTTATCCGGTGTCAGGCTTGCAGTCCTTGGTGCGTTCGCTGGTCTGGCACAAAGAGGAGCTGCCACGTCTGGAATTGACAGACACCTACCGGTATGAGGGAGCTCCGGCGAGCTGGACGGAACGGTTTGTAACCTGGCGCAGGCCTAAGCTTCTTCACCCGGGCAGCGTACTGCTGCCGGGCACTGCGGCGGGTCACGGTGTCGAGGTCACTTATGATCCTGAGGCAGTCCGGCCGGAGATTACCGCGCAGGTGTACCGGGATCATTATGGCCAGGAGACACTGTGGCATAGTCTGGACTTCCATGTTCTTCAGCCGGAGGCGGAGGGAACATTAGCATTCACTTTTCAATTTCTGTGAAGATTGAACAGGCGGCCCGAATTCCAGGTAATCTCATCCGCCGGAGTTACTGCTTCTCTGCTGGGGGAAGCTCTAATCTAAACTAAATATTGAGGGCATATAACCCGCATAGTAGACGATTCCAACAAAACGGCCGGTCCAGCGCGGGTGTTCAGACGGAATCCGGCAAAATGTTGTATGAAATACAACTTAGGTGCTGCTATACCGGGATGTGTAGGAGGATTGTTGTAGGAAATACAACAATTTCTTCATTAAACGGCCTGGATGAGAAGAAATGTTGCCTTTTGTACAACAATTTTGGATTTGGGCCGGTTTATTGAGGGAAATGTTGTATTTTATGCAGGATTTAACAACGGGGCGGGGAACCCGTAACTTCTGCGGCGATAGCAGCGCCTGGAAAGCTGCTGCGCACGCCGCCTGGAAACTGCTGCGTACGCCGCCCGGAATCCCCACATTTACCGCATTTAAAGCAAATTTTTCGTAGAAATCTTTCGTTCAGCTTATATAGATCAGAACTTATCATTCAAACAAAGGCGGGATTCAGATGAGTGGAACAATACAGCAGGCATGGGTAGAAGAGGCCTGGAGCAAGGCACTGGAGAAAACGCGAGCAAACAGCTTGAGAATCGGCGCGGAATTCCCCCATGCCAGCCAAGGCGGCAAGTACGTACTGGAGACACCGAGCTGGTGGACAGCCGGCTTCTGGCCGGGTATGCTCTGGCAGCTCTATGCCGGGAGCGGGGACGAGAGCCTGAAGGCGATTGCCGAACGCTGCGAGCAGCGGCTGGACGAGGTGCTGGATGGTTATGTGAAGCTGGATCATGACTTAGGCTTCATGTGGCTGCTGACCAGCGTAGCCAACTTCAAGCTCACGGGCGCAGAGGAATCACGGGTCCGGGCGCTTAAGGCTGCCAACTATCTGGCCGCCCGCTTCAACCTCAAAGGCCGCTATATCCGCGCCTGGAATCCATGGAGAGAAGGCGAGGACAACAGCGGGGTCGCTATTATCGACTGCAGCATGAATACCAGTCTGCTCTTCTGGGCTTCTGAAGTAACCGGAGACCCGCGTTACCGGCATATCGCCGAGGCCCATATGGATACGGTGCTGGAGCATTTCATCCGGCCGGACGGCTCTGTCTATCACATTGTCAACTTCAACCCGGAAACGGGTGAAGTGGTAGAGAAGCGCGGCGGTCAGGGTTACGCACCAGAGTCGGCCTGGTCGCGCGGCGCGGCTTGGGCACTTTACGGGTTGTCGCTGGCCTATCATCATACCGGCAAGCAGAGCTACCTTGATGCATCCAAGCAGGTTGCCCATTTCTTCCTGACCCGTCTGCCGGAGGATCAGGTTCCGCATTGGGATTTCCGGGCTCCCGGTGAGATCGGCGAGATTCGTGACAGCTCCGCCGGTTCTTGCGCGGCGAGCGGCCTGCTGCTGCTGGCGAGCCAGGTGGATGAATCGGAGGCACATGTCTACCGGAACGGCGCGCTTAGAATTACGGAATCCCTCTACCGGAATTATGGGACCTGGGATAATGCGGAGGAAGAAGGGCTGCTGCTTCACGGTACAAGCAACTACCCGGAGAACCGGAATATCGATGTTCCTCTGATCTACGGTGATTTCTTCTATGTTGAAGCGCTGGCGCGGATCAAAGAAGCCGGCCCGTTCTACTGGGAGTAGGAAGATATGATGACTAACGGGAGAGCAGCATCAGACAAATTATTCTTGCGGATTGCAGACAATCCGCTGAAGACGCGGTCGGACCTTGTGACCGCTCTTGAACAGCTAACGGATCCGCTGCGTCCGCTCTACAGCAAAGGCGGCGCAAGACTTGAGATCGGCAGAACCGGAGCGAGCTATCCGGCAGCAACTGCCGGGATGGAGGGTTTTTCCCGGGTATTATGGGGGCTGGTCCCCTTGCTCGCCGGAGGCGGAAGCAGTGAAAATTGGGACATCGTGCTGAATGGCATTCGGCATGGCACCGACCCTGCTCACGAAGAATATTGGGGAGATGTACGGGATTACGACCAGCGTCTGGTCGAGATGGCGGCCTTCGGCTTCGCGCTTGCAGCGGTTCCGGAGCAGATCTGGTCACCGCTTGCTCTTCAGGAGCAGGATCACCTGTACAACTGGCTGAATCAGATTAACTCCCATCCCTGCTATGATTGCAACTGGCTGTTCTTCAATGTACTTGTTAATGTTGGGTTCCGCACCATCGGCCGTCCGTATGATGCGGTGCAGCTGGAGAACAACCTGCAGCGGATGGATGCATTCTATCTGGGAGAGGGCTGGTACAGTGACGGTGTTGACGGGCACTGCGATTATTATGGACCGTTTGCGATCCATTACTATTCGCTGCTCTATGCGAAGCTGATGGAGAAGGAGGACCCAGAGCGTTCCCGGTTGTTCAAAGAACGCGCCCGGCTGTTCGCCGCTGAATTCCTGGGCTGGTTCGCCCCGGACGGCTCCGCGCTTCCTTACGGGCGAAGCCTGGCATACCGCTTCGCCCAATCGGCGTTCTGGAGTGCCTTGGCTTATGCGGATGTTGAAAGCTTCCCTGCTGGTGTGGTGAAAGGCATCGTTCTGCGCAATCTGCGCTGGTGGTTCAGCCAGCCCATCTTTGATGCAGCAGGCGTATTGACCATTGGATATACGTATCCGAATCTGGTCATGGCGGAGAATTATAATGCACCCGGCTCACCCTACTGGGCGCTGAAGACTTTCCTGCCGCTCGCACTTGGTGAAGAGCATCCGTTCTGGAGCGAAGAGGAGCTTCCCCTGCCGGAAATCCCGGCAGTTATGGTTCAGAAGCCTGCACATCTTGTTCTGGTCCGCGAGCCGGCCTCCGGTCATGTGGCGGCGTTCAACAGCGGCCACCTGTACACGAATGAGCATACCCATACCTCGGCCAAATACGAGAAATTCGTCTATTCCACAGGCTTTGGGTTCAGCGTACCCCGTTCTGAGTGGGGGCTGTCGCAGGGGGCATTCGACTCCATGCTTGCGCTCAGCGAAGGCGGGGACAATCTGTACCGCGTGCGGCGCCGGAATGTGGAATCCGAGATCACGGACAACGTCCTCCGGTCGGTCTGGAAGCCATGGACTAATGTGGAAGTCCGTACCTGGGTGGTAGCAGGGCTTCCCTGGCATATCCGGATTCACCGGATTGAGACGGGCCGGGCACTTGACGCCGCTGAAGGCGGGTTCGCCCTGGGCCAGGAAACGGAGCTTGCGCAGCAGACCGACAACTCAGGCATAGCAGTATCTACAGCTTGGGGAACCAGCGGAATCAAGGGACTGACGGGTTACGGGAAGGCGGAGCTCATTTGGCCCAATGCAAACACTAACCTGCTGCGTCCCCGGACGGTACTGCCAACATTGACGGCTACGCTTGAGCCCGGAATTCACTGGCTGGCTTCGGCTGTATACGGTGATCCTTTGGCTGATTCTTCAGCTCATCAGGCGAACGGAGTCAGTAATATTCTGGAGCAATCTCCCGAGTCCTTGCTGAAGGTTACTTTTGCTGAGAATGGCATCACGGTTCAAACTACGGGCGGAACGGAAATTTTTATCCCGATACAATAGAAAAAGGCTGCATCTTCACGTGATTGTGAGGGTGCGGCCGTTTTTGATTATATGCATCCCATATGACCTCATCTAACGTGTTTGGAAATCGGCTAATCCTTATTCATCACGCGGAAACTATATAGGTTGAACCGCAAATCTTTACGTCCGGACCAGTAGCCGATCAATCAATTCAAGAGGGCTCTTATGGATCTGTTTCATGAAAGCTGCGACATGAGTACGGATGACGTAATACTTATGAAAAAAGACATTGTTTATTACTTCGTGTTTTTTAGCCATTTCCACAATCATTCAACAGGATTAAGTTCAGGGCTATATTTGGGTAGAAAAACAAGCTGAAGTCTCGGATTCTCTCGCAGAAACGGCGGAATTGCATCTGCATGATGAGAGTGAGCGTTGTCTAACAACATGATTCATCTTCAAATAAAAGATGGTCAATTTTTCCTTGGTTCAGTTTCTCCTTCAGCTCAGGTAAAGTGACCTCGCGGAATTGTTTTTGTTCCTCTTTGCTGGCTCGTACCAGCGTATAGGTGGCTTTTGTGTAGCTAAAACCAAGCCGATTCAGCATTTTAGAGATTCCTTATAGGGCATATTTCTCGCTGAACTCGCGAAGGATCCATTTTATGAGTTCAAGTTATATAGTATTTTTAGTGAATATAGTGAATATAGTATTTTAAAGTAGGAATAATCGTTGGTATAGAAAGGATGGAAATAATATGTTTAAAAAAATATACTTAATAGCCCTTGCATTGACTATTATTTCAGGAGTGGCATTAATATCCAATTCAAAAGCAGGCTCCTATCCAGAAATGGTAACCGCAAATAAGACAGATAAAAATCCTGTTAACACTAATTTTTCAGAATAACGTGAAATCTGTAGAATCAGTGAAATCCGTAGAATCAGTAAAAACGATGAAATCCGTAGAATCAAGACTCGCAAAAATGTATTTTAGTCAACTCTATACACCTTATGGCATTTTCGTGCCAGTAATGAACAAAGTATATTCAAGGAATCTGAGCTAGCAAGAAAGTTAGATCAAATCGGATCTAATACGAATCAACTAATTTTTGAAAACAAGTTCTTCTTAAAAGTAGATGAATCAACATTAGATAAATTGTATCCCAGTGCGTTACTCACAAATGAAACAAATGAAAACCCGGCTGACTGATCCTTATCCACTAACCTCACATGTTATACGATAATAAATAAATTCTATTATTATCAAGATTCATAATTCCGATCATTACGTTGTCGAAGCTGGAATTAAATACATTAGTTCCTGTAATAGAAGCATTCGTTTGGTTATTTCTAATCATATAGTACCCCCGTGCAGCATCAAGCGTTATTAGCTTCGATGTTGTCTCGTCTGTGATCGCCCTAATTTTCTTGGAGAATGAAGCTGTGAAATCTGATGGAAGAGGAAGTTCAGACCAATGATTTGCGTGGCCCTTTTTCACTATATCATTCATGCTCTTAGAAGTGACCTGATAGATATATAACCGGTATCCATCGCCCAATGCTCCATATGATTTATAACTGTATATAAGTTTGCTTTCTTTTGGGAGCGGTATTCCAAACTTATCGTGGAAAAATTCAATCTCTTTATTATTTTTGAAATAACCTCCGTAAAATACTGCTAATACTATTATTAAGGAAATGAATCCAATAATAATTTTTTTTGTGTTTTTCATCTCATACCTCAATTTCTATCATTTATATAGTAAGAGTAGGGTTAGGATATATCTCCACGTAAAATAACTCATGCACAATATGGAAAACTGATTGTCCATGAGTAAACTCTAATTTATATTCCTAGTATTCATCCCGAGTGTTGAGCAAGATACATTAAGTTAACAACTCTGAACCACACAGGTAAAGACAAAAATTATGATTGAATCCTCCGTATGGTATTTACAACCATTTGGCCCCTTCACATTATCAACAATGGAATATAAAGTCAATCTATGTCTTAATTCACCTGTATGTTTCTGTCCATAGAAATTCCTGTTTCCCGCTTCCGTCTGTAGAACAAAAGCGACACATATCATCCTAATCCCGGTTTTCTCCCAGTATCTCCCCCAGCAACTCCCGTGTATCTGCCCACAACCTGCGCTGCATCGCTTCATCGCCGCCAGGGGATACCGGTACAATGGACTTTCCTGTGCCCACGTTAAAATAACCTCCGGTTACTGCCCCATAATGCGGGTCCACGATTAACCGGGTGATAATCTCTGCTCCTCTTCGCGGGTCTCCGAGCCGGACAATCTTCAGGATCCGTTCGATCACAGAAGCGAACCGCAGCTCGCGTCCCAGTCCGGTTACATTGAAGCCCGGGTTCAGGGCATTGACGGTTATTCCGCTGCCGGCCCATTGCCGGGCCAGTTCTGCCGTGAACATGATGTTTAGCAGTTTGGTTTTGCCGTAGACAGGAGAGGAGCCCCGGGCAGTAAAAGCAGCAGTATCCGTTAAGTCCCCGGGCAGGCGGAGTACACCATGACGGCGCGATGCCTCAGAGGCTACGTTGACTACTCTGGCCTGGCCTGCATTGCGCAGTGAAGTCTCCAGTCTATGCGTCAGCAGCCATGGTGCCAGATAGTTCACAGCCATCATCTCCGGCAAACCTTCGGCAGTGGTGCGGGGCTCGAAGGCGTGGATTCCTGCATTGTTCAAAAGCACGTCGATAGAAGGGCAGGCGGCAGCAATTTCAGCACCAACCCGGTTCACATCCTGCATCAGCGAAAGGTCTCCATAGACAAAACGGATATTTGCAGCAGGCTGACGGGCCTCGATGATGGTTCTGGTAGCCGCAGCACGTTCTTCACTGCGGGCAGTCAGGACAAGCGCATAGCCTCTTTCTGCCAGCTGGATGGCTACAAGCTGTCCCAGTCCGCTAGTGGCTCCGGTGATGACAACGGTTGGTTGTTTAGGCATGGTTATTCTCCTTTAAGTAATGTATAATTGATATATGTCCACTATAATTATATGGTGGATATATGTCAACTATATTTGCGGCAGTTATCTATAAAGCAAAGGACTGGTGAATGAATATGAAGCAGAACCCAATAAACGATATCCAAGTAAACAATGAACCAATAAACATTGATCAATCAAGGCTTGACTCAAGAGAACAGCTGGAGCTGGCGCTGGGAGAGCAGCTTAACGCACTGATCAGCGCAGCCCATGCGCTGAATGTCAAAGCCGCCGCGCGGTTCGATTCCTCGTTGCAGCCGGCTGCCTTCCATATTGTCCGCTGGCTCTATTCCTATGGGCCGGCTAGTGCTGCCGCCATTGCGGAAGCAACAGCTATGGACCGCAGCGCGGTCAGCCGTCAGATCAAACAGCTGGAGTCTCTGGGCTATGTGAGCCGGGAAGCCTCACCCGATGACGGGCGGGCCATCCTCCTCTCACTTACAGAGCAGGGACAGCAGCAGACAATAGCTGCCCTTAACGAGAAGGGTTCCGTGTTCTTCGGGCGGACTGCGGCATGGAAAGACGACGAGCTGCATCAGTTCATTCACATGCTCAAGCAGTTCAACGGGCTATAAGCTGGTGACGGCTTAGCGCCTCCTTTACTAATTACAAAAACTTGCTAGTTAGACCATGGAGCCTGTAACCGTTTTCCCGATATAATGTGCGTAAGCATACGAAATCAGACAATCCGGGAGGAAGCTATTCCATGAAATCGAATGAGGACTTTATACTTGCCGCGCCAGACCAGGCGGTTCAAATTTACCTGGACCCGAAGGGGACTGATTATAACGGACTGCGCCGGGTGGCGGAGTCTTTCGGCGCGGATATCGAGCTGGTGAGCGGTATAGCACCTGTGATTCTGACACGAAAAGAACAACTCTCAGGAACCGTCGTCATCGCCGGAGCCATAGGCGGAAATGAGCTGATCGACAGGCTGATTACAGAAGGCGCCCTCGACGTCACGTCGATTCAAGGCAAGCGGGAATGCTACCGGCTGCAGCTGGTTGAGGCTCCAATGCCTGGCGTGGACCGGGCGCTTGTCATTGCGGGCAGCGATAAACGCGGGACAATCTATGGCATTTACTCCATATCTGAGCTGATTGGGGTCAGCCCGTGGGTGTATTTTGCCGATGTGGTTCCGGAGCAGAACACCACACTGTCCATTCCAGTAAGCAGACTTAATCGCAGCACCAGAGAACCTTCCGTTAAATACAGGGGTTTCTTCCTGAATGATGACTGGCCGTCGCTCGGCTCCTGGGTCACGCACGCTTTTGGCGATTTCAATGAGGGCTTCTACGACAAAGTGTTCGAGCTGATCCTGAGACTGAAGGGGAACTTTCTGTGGCCGGCGATGTGGAGTGCAGAATTCAGTCTGAATGGTACAAGCAGTCCGATTGCTAACGCGGTTCATGCCGATGAATACGGCATTGTTATGGGAACGTCGCATCATGAGCCGTTGTTCCGGGCCGGCAGCGAATGGCAGAAAGTGTATGCGCAGTACGGGACAAGCAATCTGTGGGATTTCGCCCGCAACCCGCAGGCGATTACCGCCTTCTGGGAAGACGGAATTAAGCGCAACCGACACTATGATAATCTGGTTACACTCGGCATGCGCGGAGAGAGTGACTCTGCCCTCGAAGGCTCAGACCAGGAGAATATTGAGCTGCTGAAGCAGATTATCCTTACCCAGAAGGCCCTGCTGAAGAAATACAATCTGGAGCATATGCCGCAGGTTCTGGCTGTGTACAAGGAGGTCGAGAAGTATTGGTACGGTACGGCGGAAGCAGAAGGGCTGAAGGACTGGGAGGTGCTGCAGGATGTGACGATTCTGCTCTCGGATGACAATTTCGGCAATCTCCGCAAAATCCCGGAAAAACATGAGCAGCAGCGGGAGGCCGGCTGGGGAATTTACTACCATTTTGACTACCACGGAGGCCCGCATTCCTACGAGTGGGTGAATGTGACTCCGCTGGAGAAGGTCTGGGAGCAGATGACCATGGCGTTCGATTACGGCATCCGCGATATTTGGGTGGTAAATGCCGGCGACTTGAAGCCGATGGAGCTGCCGCTATCCTACTTCATGGATTTAGCCTATGACTTTGAAGCCTGGGGAACCGGAGCGATTAACCAGACAGAGGAGTACACCCGGCGTTGGGTGGAGCAACAGTTTGGATCAGACCTTACACCTGGGACGGTTGACGGAATTGCGCAGGTGTTAGCGGATTACACCCGGATGAACGGGCGGCGCAAGCCGGAAATTATCAGAGCGGGCACCTTCAGCCTGCTGCATCATCAAGAGGCGCAAAGAGTGCTGGAACAAGCGCTCAGCCTGGAGCAGGCGGCGGCCAGGTATGAGTCTGAGCTCCCAGCGGCGCTCAAGGATGCCTATTACCAGCTGGTCTATTATCCGGCAGTGGCCTCGGCGAATGTGGTCAAGATGCAAATCTACGCCGGACTGAACAGGCTGCATGCCGGACGCGGCAGTGTACTTGCCAATACCTATGCCGATCTGGTACTGGAGTCTATTGAGCGGGATAAGCAGCTGGAGCAGCACTACAATACCGGCATCTCGGACGGCAAATGGCAGGGCATGATGAGCTCCCCGCATGTCGGCTATGTGAACTGGAACGCGGACGGCTGGAGTTATCCGGAGGTCAGCAGAGTGACCCCTGCCAAGGAAGCCATCATGATTGTTGGTGTAGAGGGAACGGAGCAGGGTTACACAGCAGGGACAGCGGGTCTCACTCCGTTTACGAATCTTCAGCAGGAGACTTATGAGATTACGGTCAGCAGCGGCGGAGCCGGGTTCGGATATAAGGCAGTCAGAAGTGCGGAATGGATCAGGCTGGACCGGACCCAAGGCTGGGTGGATACTGGAGCGGCGATCCGGGTTTCAGTAGATTGGGAGAAGGTGCAGGGGGCGGCTTCAGGCCATATTACCCTTTCAGGTGCCGGTACAATCGTAACCGTTCAAGTAGAAGTGGAGTGGACTGACATTACTAATGTGCCGCCGATGACCTTCATCGAGACGCAAAATACCGTTTCTATCGAAGCGGAGCATACTCTAAACCGCGTGGCGAAATCCGGAGCCGAGTGGAAGACTATTAACAACTACGGACGGACCTTGTCTTCGGTCAAAATGTTCCCCGCCGGCAGCTCCTTTGATCAGCCGGAGGAAGCGCCTTGTCTGGAGTACCGGCTGCTCGTCCATCAGGACGGGGAATACAGCCTGACCGCCTATATTGCGCCGACTAACCAGTTGTCTCCAGTCCGCGGCCTGAAGTATGCCGCCGGATTCGACGGAGAACCGCCGGTCACCGCAGATGCGCTGCCTCCGGGTTATGAAGGCGGCAACCATGACAATGAGCCGTGGTGCCGTGCGGTGATGGACAATATTCATACGCAGGTTACCCGTCATGTTCTGGCCAAGGGGCAGCATACGCTGCGCTTTTACGGACTGGATGCCGGACTTGTCCTGCAGAAGCTGGTATTGTCTGCCGGACCGCTGCCGTATTCCTATCTGGGGCCGGTGGAGAGCTATCACAGCTGACTTCCGGCGGGTTGCCGGGACCGCCGCCATCGTCAAGCAGATGGCGGCGGAAACCCGCAACACTATGCGCACTACCCTTACTCCCCGTCACTCCACGTTACTCTCCATTACTCTCCATTACTCTCCATTACTCTCCATTACTCCGCGTTACTCCCCGTAACTCCCCGTAACTCCCCGTAACTCCCCGTAACTCCCCGTAACTCCCCATAACTCTCCATTACTCCGCGTCACTCCCCACAACTCCCCATAACTCCTCATCACTCTCCGTTCCTCCGCATCCTCCACGTTACTCCGCATTGCTGCGGAACTGATTCGGAGTAATCCCCTTATACTTTTTGAACACCTGATAGAAATATTTCGTATCATTATACCCGGACTGCAGAGCGATGTCCTCGATCCGCATTCCGGGATCTTTGAATAGCAGGCATGCATGCTCTATGCGTATCTTATGCAGGTAATCGGTGAAGCTGATTTTGAGCTGCTGCTTGAACAGCAGGCTTAAATAGCCGGGTGTAATATAGATTTCCCGGGCGACAATCTCGCGGTTGATATCCTTCATGTAATTTTGCCCGATATAGAGCTTGGCTGCTTCCAGCAATTTGTTGCTGTTCTTCTTGGAGGTCAAATGCTCACTGACCAGAAGGGCAGTCTCAAGCAGAGACTGAAAGATATGATCCAGACTGGAGCGGGACAGAACCTGGATCAGCTCGGTCAGATTTTGTCCGAACACCTTGTTCACGTTGACGTTATTCTCAATGCATAATTTATACAGCGCGAAGAACAGGGCGAAGCTCGACTTGATCACCTGGTCCCTGGATACCGTTTCGGGCTGCAGGGCCACGTTGAACAGGGTAAGCTTCCCGGCAATTTCTTCGGGGGAGCCGTTCCGGACAGCCTTAAGCACCTCCTGCTCCTCATGCAAAGGGTAGGAGGATTGGGAAGCTTCATCATCAAATTCCCCGCTGAACTCCACGATTTTGCCGGTGCCTGTATAGTTTCTCGTATTCAGCGCCTGGGATGCCTCCAGAAAAGAACGCCGTAAATGCTGAAGATTCTTATCTATACTTCCGATTCCGGCAGAGACCGTGAACCGGAGATAACTCAGGATATTATCCTGAATGATCCGGATATATCCGCTTAATTCCTCATGATCCAGCAGCTCATCCGTATTAAGGATCAGGACAATATCATCCTGATGTTCAAAGGCGATACATACAATCGTCTCCGGAAGGGATTCCTCGCAAATATTCTTCAGCCCGTATTTCAATAGCTCTGTATCCTCATGGAGATATTTCTGGTGCAGCTGCCGGAAATTATCAATCCGCAGCAGAATCACGCCATACAGCAGATAAGGAAATATTAGATTGTTCATCTTCAGATTGGCCAGCAGCTGCGGATATGCAGGACTCTCGGTGAGAACCAGCTGGCTTAGGGTCTTCTCTTTCAGCAGGGGCAGACTCTCCCGGAAGCCCTGCCGCAGATGCTCCAGCGATTTGATCTCCAGCTTCTCCGATTGAATCTGCTCGGTGATGTCCAGTATTGTATTAAGAATCTCCTGTCTCCGGCTTGGTTTCAGCAGATAGTTGCTGGCTCCGACTCTAATGGCCTGCTGGGCATAGGCGAAATCATCATACCCGCTCATAATCACCGATTTGATATGGGGATACTTCCCGGAGACAATGGAGATTAACTCCAGACCGTCCATCTGCGGCATCCGGATATCCGTCAGCATAATGTCGACAGGGTGGATACTCAGAATATCCAGCGCTTCCTGGCCGTCTCTGGCCTCGGCAACAATAGTAATTCCGTGCGCCTGCCAGTCAATTAAGGTCCTGATCCCGACACGGGCCCGTTCTTCATCGTCCACGATAATCATATTAAACAAGTGATAATCCCTCCGGTCCTCTGCGCTTCTTGTTATATTCTTAAAATATAAGAATTTATATGCTTCGCATGATAACTTATCCTTCTATTTTTGGAGAAACGGATGCCGCCTCTTTCAGAGGACTGCGAAGCCGTTTCTTCTTATATTCAGCCTAAATATCATTCAAGATAGCCGGAATTATGATCTCCACGCGTGTACCCTCTCCCGGAACGCTGGTGTAATGCAGTGTGAAATCCCCTTTATAGAAATGCTTCAGTCTGGCTTGTACATTCTGCACTGCATAACCTCCGGTATCCCGGGCCGTATAGATATCCGATTCATCCGGCAGGGTGAGAATCTTCTGCAGGGTCTCGCTGCTCATGCCGCCCCCGTTATCTTCAATCACGAACATCAGTTGATCTCCGGTCCGTTGTCCGCTGATACTCACACAGCCGCCGCCGCGTTTACGTTCAATCCCATGAATCAGCGCGTTCTCAATAAAAGGCTGCAGGCTGAGCTTCAGAATGACATAGGGGTGCAGCTCATCAGGGATATCGATCACGAAATCCAGAGAGTCTTTAAATCTCATTTTCTGCAGGGACAGATAGAGCTCGATAAGCTCCTTTTCCTTGGCTACGCTGGTGAAGCTCTTGCCCTGGTTAAGACTTAATCTGAACAATCTGGAGAGGTTGATCACCATCTCACTGATCTTGTCCTGCCCCGCAGCTTCGGCTTCCCAGAAAATCGTATCCAGCATGTTGTACAGAAAATGGGGGTTGATCTGGGACTGCAGCGCCTTGAGCTCCGCTTCCTGCTCTTTAAGCTTGAGCAGATAAGCATCGTCCACCAGCGCCTTAATATTGGCGACCATGTTGTTGTACCCCCGGCTTAACTGGCCGATCTCATCCCAATATTTAATGTTAACCTTCTCTTCGAACTGACCGTTCTGGAAGCGGCGCATCGACAGCAGAAGGGTCTTGATCGGTGCAGTCAGGAATGAGGAGAAAAACATCAGCAGGGGTATACTAAGGAGCAAACTGGCCAGAATCATGATCAGCACAGCCGACTTAATCGAGTTAAGCTCCTCGGTCAACGAACTGAGCGGCACACTGTACAGTGTAATCCAGCCATTGGCATTGATATTATAGTTCAGCAGCGTATCTCCGCCTTGCAGGTTCACGATGGTATAACCGGACAGAATGCCGGCTTCAGCCCGCTTCATCACGAAGTCTACTGCCTTCTTGTCATACGTTTCTTTACCTGCGGCCAGGAGCTGCTTACCGCTCTCATTCAGAATAAGAATGCCGTGGTCCTGATCATAGAGATCCGTCAGATAGGTTCTGCGGATCGTCTCCAGATTAATGCCGACAAATACAAAGCCGATTCTGTTTCCGTTTACAATATCGCGGATAATCCGGGTCATGCCGAGCTTGTCATTGCGGTTGCTCTGAATGAAGACATTATTCTCTTCCGTCAGCGGGAACCAGTAGGAGGCGCCGTTCAGGGCAACGGATTCCTTATAAATATTGTGCGGAGTGATCTTGTCCAGGCTGTAGGCCCCGCTGCTGTCATCGGTGGCAACCTGAAACATGGGTGCAGACAGGCTGCCGTACAGCGCCAGATAATCGAAATTACCGGTCACCAGCATCTGGTTCATCATGGACGCGGTTGGTCCGTTATAGAACTGATCCTCGATCTCGACAGAATCCGGAGTATTGCTTCTTAACGTCTCCTGTACAACGGAAGCCAGGCTGAATACCGTAACCCAGTCGGCAATCGTCTTCTGCATCCGGGAGAGATTGCTGTCAATCTGCTTAAGCACGCTCTGATTGGAGTTGCTTACTTTGTTAATGATCTGTTTTTTTGAGATGGTATACGAATATCCGCCTATAGCAAAAGTTACTGCGGTGATCAGAAGGAAGATAAGAATTGTTATCTTATATCGGAGATTCATATTTAAATAGAAACGCAGCACGGGATCACTAACCTTTTTGTTTTTTATCTTATGCGTATTGCTGCATTTAAACAAGGGTGCCGGAAGAGGAGTCGACAATTTTAAACTTTACTCTCTTTTTCTCTACTGACCCCGGATCAGGTTCTCTGTTACGATGTGGTCACAACAAAGAAGGCGAGCACAATCAACAACAACTAGGGGGAGATTAAATGGTTATGAATACAAAAGCTACACGGAATCTACTGCTGATTACAGCGCTGGCAGCTGTCTCGGTACTCAGTGCATGCGGAGGCAACGATCAGAATGAGAGTGCAGGCAGTACAAACGGCAACGCAGCCGATCCCGCCGCTGAACAAGTCACACTGCGCGTGTTCTCCAACCTTCCGGACCGTAAATCGGGCCAGGGCCTGGCCGAGCAAATGGTGATCGACAACTATACCAAAGAGAACCCTAATGTGAAAATTGAACTCGAAACGCTGGCCGAAGAGCCTTTTAAGAACAAATTGAAAGCCTATATGGCCTCAAATGAAGCGCTGGACATCACTATGGTGCACGGGGGAGCGGAGCTTAATACACTGGTTCAGGCTGGTTATGTGAAAGAGCTGGACCCGGCCGGGTACGAAGGGGAGACCTACAACTTCCTCCCGGGCGTATATAAGTCTTTCACCTTCAACGACAAATTGTATGGCCTGCCCCGGAACAGCGACTATGAGGTTATCTACTATAACCAAAAAATATTTGCAGACAATGGCGTAAATGTACCCGCTACCTACGCGGAGCTGCTGGATGCAGCTAAACAATTCCGCGATAAAGGCATTGAGCCAATGTCGGTGAACGGTAAAGACCTGTGGAGCTTCGCGGCATTCTTCCAGGACCTGGTCATTCGGGTGAGCGGAGATCAGAGTCTGATGCTGGATGCGGTGGAGCAGAAGAAGAACTTCACAACCGACGAGAGCTTCATCACGGCGGCCAAGCTGCTGGGTGAGGCAAGAGATGCCAAGCTGTTCCAGGAATCATTCATGACCGCAGACTACGGCGCATCCCAGAATTTATTCACTCAGGGAAAAGCGGCAATGTGGTACATGGGCTCCTGGGAGGCGGGAATGGCTACGAATGAAAGTCTGTCCGAAGACTTCCGCAATAATGTGGCTGTGCTGAAATTCCCGGTAGTGGATGGCGGCAAAGGCAAGGATACAGATCTTCTGGCCTGGAACGGCGGCGGCTATTCACTGGTCAGCAGCTCGAAGCATCCGGAAGAAGCCAAGAAATTCTTCGACTATCTGATGAGAGCAGATCAATGGGCCAAAACCGTCTGGGATACCGGCGCGGCTGTTCCTGCACAGAAGTATGAGCTGACCGGCACGGAGAGCGGGCTGCAGAAACAGCTGACAGATGTTCTTACCGGAGCAACCACTACTGCAGGTTCACTGGGTCTTGATTACGGAACTCCGAAGTTCAAAGATGACGGCCAGAATGCGTTCGGCAAGTTCTTCGCCGGCGGATCGACACCTGAAGAGCTGCTCGCAGACCTGCAGAAAGCAGCGGAATCCCAATAACAAATATAGAGAGTGAAAGGGGACGGGGCAGGAATCTTCTTGCCCTTCTCCAATCTTAAGGATGGAGTGAGACTTCCATGCAAAAAGTATTCAACAATAAAATGGCCATCTTCCTGTTCGTCTTCCCGGGAATTCTCTTATTCTCCCTAACCTTTCTGGTCCCGATTGTACTCAGCGGATATTATTCGTTCCGGGATACCCTGGCACCAGGTACGCCTTCTGCATTCATAGGGTTCGCTAACTATACGGAGCTGCTGTTTCACGATACCCGTTTCTGGCTGGCGCTGAGAAATGCCGTCCTGCTGGGTCTGGGCTTCATCTTCATTCAGCATCCGATTGCCATCTTCTTTGCCATTATGCTGGACCGCCTGGGCGGGAAAGCGGAGAAGTGGTTCAGAACGATCTTTTTCATTCCATGCGTGATTTCAGTAGTGGTTATCTCCAAAATGTGGCTGTCGCTGCTCGACCCTACCTTCGGTGCGTTCAACAAACTGCTGGATACACTGGGCCTTGGGTTCCTGAAGCATGCCTGGCTGGGGGATAGCAGTACGGCACTTGTTACGATGCTGTTCATTCTAATCTGGGCCGGATTCGGCTGGGGACTGCTGTTCTATTATGCCGGCCTCAAAGGAATACCGGATGAAATGTATGAAGCCGCTTCCCTCGATGGAGCTTCGGGCTTCAAGCTGCACCTGCGGATCACCGTTCCGCTGCTGTCACCGGTCATTACGGTGCAGATCACACTGGCTATGATTACCGCCTTGAAGCAGATGGAAACCGTGTTCCTGACCACCAACGGCGGTCCCGGCGATTCCACCCAATTCCTGGCTGTGTATCTCTATAACAAAGCATTCTCGGCCAGCCAATACGGCTATGCCAATGCCATTTCGATTCTCTTCATCGTCGTCTGTCTGCTGGCTACCTACCTCAGCAACAAACTTACCCGCAGTGATGCTACGGAATTCTAAGGAGGATACACCATGACCAAAAGCACTAAAACCATACTATGGGTGTTCTTCCTTTTTGTCGCCCTGGTTCAACTGTTCCCGTTAATCTGGCTGTTGGATTTCTCATTCCTCAGCAGCAATGAATTCTACTCTTCAAGTATCCTGAAATGGCCAAGCGCACCGCAGTGGCAGAATTATATCAATGCCTGGGTAGACGGCAAATTCCTGCGCTATTTCATTAATAGTGCGTTCATTACTACGGTTACAATCCTATTAACGGTTGTGCTATCCTTGACGTTAGGGTATGCGTTTACACGGATGGACTGGAAGTTCCGTTCGGTATTTTTCACCATCATCCTGCTCGGGATTATGATTCCGATCCATGCCACCCTGCTGCCCAACTTCGCGATCTTCAAAGCGCTGGGCTTGACCGATTCCTATCTGGGGCTGATTCTACCCTACACTGCGGTGTCCGTGCCCATGGGGACGTTCATCCTGACCGGGTTCCTGCGGAGTATCCCCAAAGCGCTGGAAGAGTCGGCGATTGTGGACGGGGCGAATATTTACCGGATTGTGTTCCAGATCATCGCACCGCTTACAGCACCTGCTCTGGTGACGGTAGTCGTAACTACTTTCCTGAATTGCTGGAATGAGTTCATTATGGCTTCGACCTTCCTCAGCAAGGATGCACTGAAAACGCTGCCTTTCTCGGTCATGAATTTCGCCGGCCAGTATTCCTCTGATTATGGCTCACAGTTTGCCGTCATGGTGCTGACCTCCATCCCGGCGATTGTCATCTATGCGATCTTCAATGAGCAGATTACGAAGGGCGTTACTGCCGGTGCTGTAAAAGGTTAATATCACACTGCGTATGCTTCCGAAGCGAGTTTTGTACGAAGCAAATTAGGAAGGTTATGCTATCAAAACTTAAGCATATGCTTTCGAAGCGAGTTTTGTACGAAGCAATCACAGGGAAGTAGATGCTCACAAAACTTTTAGGAGGACAACAATGGATCACTTGCTATACGGTGTTGCTTATTACGACGAATACATGCCTTATGACCGTCTGGATGAAGACATCCGGATGATGCAGGAAGCGGGAATCAATACCGTGCGTATTGCCGAGTCCACCTGGAGCACCCATGAACCCCAGAACGGCGTATTTAATTTCAGTCCGGTGACAAGAGTGCTGGATGCGATGCATGCCGCCGGAATTCATGTCATTGTGGGCACGCCGACTTACGCTATTCCTGCATGGATGGTCAAAGAGCATCCGGATGTGCTGGCCGTCACGGCACAAGGTGAAGGGAAGTACGGTGCGCGGCAGATTATGGACATTACCCATCCCGTGTATCTGTTCTACGCAGAACGGATCATCCGCAAGCTGATGGCCGTGGTCCACAAGCATCCGGCAGTTATCGGTTACCAGATTGATAATGAAACGAAGCATTATGAGACCGCCGGACCGAATGTCCAGCTCAAATTCGTCAAATACATGAGAGAAACCTATGGAACCCTTGAGGCAATCAACCAGCGGTTTGGCCTGGATTACTGGAGCAACCGGATCGACAGCTGGGAGGACTTCCCGTCGATGGTTGGCACGATTAACGGCAGTCTGGGTGCGGAATTTGCCAGGTTCCAGCGCGGGCTGGTGAATGAATTTCTGGCGTGGCAGATTGGAATTGTCGGGGAGTATAAGCAGCCGGGGCAGTTCACGACACATAATTTTGATTTTGAATGGAGAGGGCATTCGTTTGGGGTGCAGCCATCAGTGGATCACTTTGCCGCAGCCGCTCCGTTCGACATTGCCGGTGTAGATATCTATCATCCGTCGCAGGACAACCTTACCGGTACGGAGATTTCGTTCGGGGGAGATATGACCCGTTCGCTGAAGCAGGACAACTACTTTGTCCTTGAGACACAGGCGCAGGCTTTTCCTGAGTGGACGCCTTATCCAGGGCAGCTGCGTTTGCAAGCCTTCAGTCATATAGGCTCGGGTGCCTCCATGGTTGCCTACTGGCATTGGCATTCAATTCATAATTCGTTCGAGACCTACTGGAAAGGGCTGCTTAGTCACGACTTCCTGCCTAATCCGGTGTATAAGGAAGCCCGGACGATTGGTGCTGACTTCAAGCGGCTGAGTGATCGGCTGATTGGGCTCAAGAAGACCAGCAAAGTGGCTGTTATGGTCAGCAACGAAGCACTGTCGGCGATCGAGTGGTTCAAGCTGCCCGGCGGCGTGATTTATAACGATGTGGTCCGCTGGATGTATGACGAATTGTACAAGATGAATATCGCCTGCGATTTCATCCAGCCGTCCTGCACACGTTTGAGCGACTATGAGCTGATAGTCGTGCCGGCCCTGTATGCCGTATCTGACGAGGCGCTGCAGCGGCTGAATGAGTATGTGCGCAGCGGCGGTCATGCCGTTTATTCCTTCAAAAGCGGATTCACCGATGAGCAGGTGAAGGTGCGGCATACGGCGCAGCCGGGCGTAATTCATGAGGCCTGCGGAGTGGCTTACAGCCATTTTGCCACGCCTAATGCCTCTGCCGGACTTACCGGCAAGCTGTTCCCGGAGGGAACGGAAGCAGGCGTTCATACCGTCAGAACCTGGATGGAAATGCTTGTTCCAGACTCGGCCGAAGTACTCGCCAGCTATGATCATCCCCAGTGGGGCGAATATGCTGCGGTTACCAGAAATTCCTTCGGTGACGGTACCGCCACCTATATAGGATGTATGACGGAGCCTGCCGCCCTGGCGGTCATCCTGCGGGATACGCTCCAGGTTGCCGGATTGTGGGGGGAAGATCAGCAGCTGTCCTTCCCGTTAATCGTCAAATCCGGTGTGAACCGGCATGGCAGTACCATCCGCTACTACTACAATTATTCGGCGGAGTCCGTGACATTCCAGTATCCGCATGGCGCGGGGCAAGAGCTTCTATCCGGGAATCCCGTAGCGCATGCTGAGGAGCTGAAGCTGGAGGCTTGGGGCGTATTTATTATTAGTGAAGATTAATAAATTGCTTTAACTATGAGGAGTAAGTAACGATCCTCCCCATAGGGAGATAGGATGAGGAGGCAGCAATATGGACGTTAAAGATATAGTCTGGGTATCGAGTACGGAGAGTGAGCCTTGGGTGTCCCGAAGCGTGGAAAGTGCAGCAGCAGAGGGCGCGGCGGATCTGGCGTTCACCAGAGAAATCCATCAGAATATTGAAGGGTTCGGCGGCTGCTTCAACGAGCTTGGGTTCGAGGCGCTGAACCTGCTGGCTGCAGAAGACAGAAGCGCGGTGCTGCACTCGCTTTTCCATCCGGAAGGGGATCATAAATTCAGCATTTGCCGGCTGCCGATCGGGGCGAGTGACTATGCGCTTGAATGGTACAGCCTGAATGAAACCGACGGCGATTACGCCATGGAGCATTTCTCCATCGAACGGGACCGCAAGTACCTGATTCCGTACATCCGGGAGGCGCTGAAGCTGAATCCGGAGCTGAAATTATTCGCCTCGCCCTGGAGTCCGCCAACCTGGATGAAGTTCCCCCGGGCTTATAATTACGGCACGCTGCGCTGGGAGAAGGAGATTCTGGAGGCGTATGCTTTATACTTTGTGAAGTTTGTACAGGCGTATGCCGGGGAAGGCATCACCATCCATCAGGTTCATGTGCAGAACGAAGTGGTTGCGGATCAGAAATTCCCCTCCTGCGTATGGACGGGCGAGCAATTGCGTGAATTCATCCGTGACTATCTGGGACCGGCTTTTGAACAGCGTGGACTGGATACGGAGATTTGGCTGGGTACGATTAATGCGCCGGAGCCCTGGGATGAATGGATGAAGCAGAAGGACAGCGGATTCGATGCTTATGCGCACACGGTGTTAAGCGATCCTGAAGCATACAAATATGTGCAAGGCGTTGGCTATCAGTGGGCGGGCAAATATGGCATTCAGCGCACCGTGCAGGCTTATCCTGAACTGCGCTACATGCAGACGGAGAATGAGTGCGGGGATGGGGAGAACACCTGGTTTTATGCTAAATATGTGTTTAACCTGTATCAGCATTACTTCACCAATGGCGTGAACGCCTATATCTACTGGAACATGGTGCTTCAGCCGAAGGGGCGCAGTACCTGGGGATGGGAGCAGAACTCCATGATTACTGTAGATCCGGATGAACCGAAGGCCGTGCATAATCCCGAGTTCTACGTCATGAAGCATTTCGCTCATTTCATTGGTCCCGGCTCCCGCAGAATCGGACTGAAGGGCAGATGGACAGGCAATGCACTGGCATTCGGGACGCCGGAAGGCAGACGGGTGCTGGTGATCGCGAATCCGTTCAAGGAAGCAAGAACGATTCTTTTGGCTAACGATGAGACGCATTATAAGCTGATGCTGGATGCGGAATCTTTTAATACCCTTATTCTGTAAAATAGACTAACATGACTCCATCCGCCGTCATTTCAAAGCAGCTGACGGCGGATACCCCTTCATGCTTTTGAACACATTGCTGAAGTACGCCACATCATGATACCCGCAGTGCTCCGCCACCTCAGACACATTGAACCCGCCCGCAGACAGAATCATCTCGGCATTATTGACCCTGACCCTGTTCAGGAATTCTTTGCAGGTGGAGCCGGTATTCTGTTTGAACAGCTTACCCAGGTAGACGGGATTCAGTCCGATCCACTCCGCCAGAGCTTTAATCGTAACCTCCTCCGCATAGTGATCCATGATATAAGCCATGACTTTATGGATTCTCGGATCAAGCAGCGGCGTTTCCTGATGATGGGTAATATTAAGAAGGCGGTAGACAATCAGCTGGAAGATGGCCCGGGCCTTCATTCTATAAAAAGGCTGGCCGCCCATCCAGTTATGCGAGAACTCCCTGATATCATCGAGGATCTCCTTGGTCATCCGGTGCTTGGTTACGGTCTCAAACGGCAGGTGTACATGATTATCCGCCCCCGTCCAGAAGAAGTTGAACGCAAAGGAATGCATGGGTGCCTCGGCAAAGGTATGGGCCTCCCGGACACTGCCGGAAGGGACATAGAGCATATCCCCGGCTTCTACAGTGAATTTCTCCCCGTTAATGAAGTAATCCGCTTTGCCTTCCACAATGAACGACAGATCATGGAAATCTATGGTGCTGCTGATAATCTCCCAGTCGGCAAAGGATCTGCGGTCCACAAACAGAAAGACATCCGGCACAAGGTGCTCGTATTTGTGGATGTCCATGACGATCCTCCTTCCTTGCAGCTGAAGCGCTGATAAACACCAACCTATCTTATCATCTTTATAAGCTGAACTTAAGAGTGATGTAAGCAGGATGCTTAAGATCACAAAACTCCAAATGGTATCGGGTACAATATGCTGGTGCGGTGTATCAAGGGGAATGATAGATAAGAGATTATCAATTGTAGGCTCCGCAATTTCCTGCTATACTTTTTGCATGTTATTGGATAGGGGGTTACACTGATGGCAACGAATTGCTCATTAGCTAGGAAGTCCTCATGCAGAGCCTGATCTGGGGCGATACTTTGCGTGGGGTGCGGCAGGAAGATCTTGATCGCCCAAACTGATTTTATCGTTTCTAATTAGCAGGCTCTGCACCTTATTGGATTGACCAATATGAATAAGGGGCTGAAGAGCTGTGACTACAACATTTATTAGAAACCATCAATATAATTATATTAAGAAACAATCGGATTTCGTGCTCAAAACACTGCGGTCTGTAGCAGATCGCCGTGTCCTGGAGACCGTAAGGTACAGTGCTGAGGTGAATGTGACGGAGGCATTTTCTTCGCTGACTACCGAGCAGGAGCAGATGCTGAAGCCTATCTCCACCCTGGAGAAAGCCGAGGATTTCCAGCAGTATATCAGCGGCTTCGAGCCTTATCTGGAGCCATTTCCGCCGATTACACTGAAGCAGATTCAGAAGCTGTTTCCCAAGAATAAGAAGATGAAGCTACCTGATCTTGCATCGTTTGATTTCCGTTATGTAACGTATCTGGCCTGGGCAGACATTGCCACGAATAAGCTGTTCATTGTCTATCCGTACGAAGGACAATTCATCGGTGTAGAGGGCAGAATAATACCGACCCACAAGAAAGGCTATTGCCTGTTCTGCAACCGACAGCAGGATCTTGCCTTCCTTACAGTCAAGACCAAACCTGAGCTTGCTTCAGCCGATAACATTGCTTCTGTGGGGCAATACGTCTGCATAGATAATCATGGATGTAATCAGAGTATCACCAATATAAGCTCGCTGGAGAGGTTCGTGCTCTCGGTGCAGAAATAGCATGATATAGCTGCAAAGGGACTGCCCATAGGAATACGGGTCAGTCCCTTTGTCTTAGTCCATGCCTCCAGCACTTGCATGGCTTACTTAGATGGCTGCTTTGCACTAAACCACTTACCCGTTTCATCGTCAGCGCAATCGGCTAAGTGATAGACACCATCGACATTTGTGATACTGCTGCACAGAGTATTTGCCTGCAATTTATCTCCATTTTCATCCTCGCTGTTGTCATAGGTATAACTGATTTTTTTCTGATCCCGTTTATATTCAAGCGTGTGGAAGATAGGATCTCCTTCATCTGTATATTTTGCGATTTTAACAGTGGCATCCTGACCATTGTTGTAATTTTCCACGAATTGTTCGAAATACGTATAGTTAATAATCTCACCTTGAACATATACAACATAACCTTTCTTTGCAGCCGCTTCATAATGCATTGAATTTGAGCAAGCTACTATAATTAACGACATCAGCAACATATATATACATACTCTTAACATCTTCATTCTGTAGCCCTCCATTAAACCGTTTAACAAAAAGACGATAGAACGTCAAAGAATGTTTCTGACGTTCTACCGTAAAATTGTACTAATTTATCCTATTCCAAATTCAAATCTGTTAGTGCTCTGACTTCTTTTAGTTCCTCTTGATCTACGGCAGCAGGAATCAATGAACCATTAGCTTCATCAATTTCAAATTTCCCTTGATAGGCACCTGTAACTACATATGTTCCTTGTGCTTCGGGGATGGGTCCTTCATATTTCTCCAAATAAACTATAGCTTTATCTCCAATTTTCAAAACACTTGAATCCTCGAACACATATTCCGTATTGTTGTAATTACCACCAGTTTCCAGAATATTCACTGTGTCAATGGAACCGCCTTTATAATGTTCATTTACATTGGCATTTGATACGGTAAATATTACACCCTCATATTCAAAAGATTTAGAATCATTCACCTCAACTTCATAAATAGCATCTGAACCATAAGTGAGTTTAGACACTGTATTGAAATTTTCGGCCAGGTCTCCATGATATTCTACAACCTCTTTTGGGGAAGCTGTAGAAGTTACTTTATCCGTTACATTATCTGTTTTATTGTAACTCGACTCTGCGTTAGTAAGCGTTTTGTTATCGTTAACAACCATTACAACTCCCAATAATAATACAACTGTAATTATTGAATAAAAATATTTGTTTCTGAATTTTCTCATAATAACCTCCATTAATATAGGGACTGAACCCCTTGAATATCGTCAAGCTGTGGAGTTACAACTACTCTTCCATCTTCGAATGTGCACATTAAAGTCCAGGTGTTTGTAGTATGACCTAATCCAAAGACATGTCCTAATTCATGTCCAAAGACTCCTTCTCGTGTCACTGCACTCATACTACCCATGTAATATCTGTTTGCTCTTACCTCATCTAAATAGTCGTAACTGCTAAAATTGACATGATGATGAGACGTCTCAGCATTCCAGCCTGTATTACCGTAATCATTATCTGAGAACTGTATTTCATTATAGGTGGGTGCAACAGCGGTATATGAGGCTCCCACGGCACCAGCCCAGTCGTTCATTGCTGCTGCAGCTGGACCACTATAATTAGCCGATAATATCGAATAATACGTAAAGTTCATATCCGGAAACGGGTTTGCATTAGCAGAATAGGTATAAGCAAAAGTGCTGGATGGTAATACTGCAAAAAATATGAGAAGGGTACACACTATTGGAGCTATTTTTTTCATATTCTATTTCTCCTTTTATTATGTGGTAGCTTAAGAAAACTAACAGCGCTGTAAATCAAGTATATCATCCTAAAATAATATATATATGATATTATTTTCCTATTAATTTCGAAAATTTTCAATCTTTTATAACAATAAAATGAAAATTTAGTATTTTATTGTCTAAAAATGTTTCTTTATCTCTGGAAAGGTAGCATCATTGATGGTACAAGTTACTATACCTGCTATGTCTCCTCAAGGAGTTACGCCCCGGCCTGCTCCACCTCTGCATGAATTCCTTGCTGCTCATCAGCATTACTGCTGATTAAGCCTCTCCGCCCGATCAGAGTTACCGCCAGAATAGCCGCTCCGGAGGCCAGCAGAATAATGGACCCTGGAATCCAGTCAAGCAGCACTCCATAGAGCAGCATGCCCAGCGGAGCGATGGAACCGGCGATACCTTCAACCAGCCCGAATACCCGCCCGCGATACTCTTCTTCTATACTCTGCTGTAAGTACACTTGAATCGGAATATTGATGATCATAATGACGACACCGACCAGAATCAATAGCGGCAGGAAGAAAAAGAAGGTAACGGCAGCGGTGAAATGAAGCAGCAGCGGAAGCGCCATCGCAAGGAACAGCAGCCCCAGTGCGCCTAGACCTCCGATAATTGTATTTACCGGATTGTTGCTCTGGCGGAGAACGGTGAGGAGCAGGGACATCAGCAGCATGCCCGCTGCCAGCATGGCTTCAAGTATACCGTATTGCTTCGAAGACAGCCCCAGGGTCTGTACGGCCACAAAGGGCAGCACAATATTCAGCGCGACTACAAAGAAATTAATCCAGAACACGATAATTAGGAGGGAGCGGATAACGGGACGGCGGATTACATAGGAGAAGCCTTCTTTCAGATTCGTACGGACCTCAGCAGCAACGTTGCCCAGGCGTTCGCGAAAGGGCGGATTCCCGGTTTCGGCAGGCCCATCTGTAAGCCTAGCTTCAGATAAGGCTTCCGGAGCAGGTTTAAACTTCAGCATGCAGCCCATCACGGTCGAGATGGTAAGCCCTGCCGCGTTCAGCAGCATGAATTCTTCAAGCGGGAGGAAGGCGTAGAGCATACCGGCGAGAATGGGAGCCAGCAGGTGGCCGACAGAACTGGCAATTTGATTCAGGGACCCGGTACGTTGGATGGAATCACGGTCAACGAGCATCATCATGGAAGAGGAGGCGGAGATACTGTAGAAGGTAGCGCAGATTGACAGAAGGATCAGTGAGATATAAATCGGTAAGAGGGACATACCCTCAATGGAGACGGCGGCAAAGGAAAGCAGCATAATTAAGACACTTGCAGCATCTGAGCCGATCAGCAGCTTGCGGCGGTTCACCATATCGGCCACCACGCCGGCGAAGGGCGACAGAATAATACTGGGCAGCATACCGCACAGCAACGTAACCGCAAAGCTGCTTCCTGAACCGGTGAGCTGCAGAATATACAGGCCGACAACAAAGGTGTACATACTCGAGCCGAGAACAGAAGCGAATTTTCCGCTGAAGAAAAGAATGATATTGCGGTTGGATGCTGCTGACACCGGCGTTGGTTCAGACATTACAAGCACTCCCTTTTCCGAAAGTTAAATTATATTAAACTTATTGTAGAGGCTGGATCTGATTATTGCAACAAAAAGTTTAATTATATTTAACTTTTGCCATGATGCGGCTTTTTCTCGCTTGAATATTAGGCTATACTGGAAGAAAAGCAACCAAAGAAAGTTGGCACAGCAGATGACGACTAAACTGACAATCGGTGACAAAGTCAAACAAATGCGTAAAGCCAAGGGCCTTACGCAGACTGACCTGGCCGGAGAACATATGACCAAAAGCATGCTTAGCCAAATCGAGAACGGACGGGCGTTGCCTTCGATGAATACGCTGCAATTCCTTGCCGGGCGGCTGGGCACAGATGCGGGTTATTTCCTGGAGGGCGAGCACGAAGCGGAGCTGGGCCCGCTGGTCCGTAAGATCGAGCAGCAGTACAAGGCGAAGCAGTATAAGGAGATTGTCGCGGAAATCCAGCCGCTGATGAAGGACACGCTTCCGATGGCAGTGGATGCCGCACGGCTGATGGAGTTTTATGTGGGCTCCTGTTACCATACCGGAACAGAGGGCGGAGAAGAAGGTATTGAACGGGCCGTTGAAATCTATGAGCGTTTCGGTTTATTTGTAGAGCGTGCCAAGATTCAGTATTTGGCATATGCTTTAATGTTTGCCAAGAGCAGATACCAGGATGGCCTGGAGCTGATTCGCCGTGTCCGTAAGGAATATGTGAGCAATAAGGTAGGCAACGATTTTTTATTTGAAATCGATCTTTATTATGCGGAAAGTGTTACGTTGTCTGCACTGGCAGATTACTCCGGCAGCCGGGAAGCTGCCTTGGCGGCACTTAAGCTGTCGCACGAAGAAGGAGTCTACTCATTGTCTGATCATCTGTACCGTCTACTCTCCCATCTGGCCCTGCTTCACAATGATCTTGAGCAGGCAGAGGCATATTTAAGCAAGGCAAAGCTGTTCGCACAGTTCACAGAAGCTGCGGAATCACTGGAGCTGGTACACCTGGGCGAAATCAGACTGGCTCTTGCCAAGCAGAGTTACGGGGAAGTGCTGACGTTGGCGGAGAATTATCCGGCGAAAGACAGCCAGTTCATGCCTTTTGTCCATATGATGACGGGGACCGCGCTCTACCATCTGGAGAGGGATGAAGAGGCACTGGCGGACTTGTCCAAAGTAGTCTTGAACGACCAGGTCTATCATCCGCTTGACCGGGTCGACCTGCTCACTGCCTATGCATACAAAGCGAAGATATTCGCGAAGCAAGGCCTGATGGAGGAAGCCCGCTATGAGGTAGAGCTTGCCTATGATCAGGTGAAGGATTATCCGCCTTCCGAATATGCGGACTTAATTAGACAGACCTACCACGAGCTGTATAATGCCCAGTAAAAAACCAACCGTGCAGCTTCCCGCACGGTTGGTTTTGCTTGTGAACTATTGGTTCAACTATAAATCTTTAGAGAAAAGGAATTACTAAAGAGACTAACGAAAAGCGAAAAGAAGCGGAGGGGAAATTTGGAACTCTAGGAGCGATAGCGACCGCCCGAAAGCTTTCCGTAGGAAAGCTCGCATCGTAAGCATAAACAGTCACCGGATTTCAACCGCGAACAGCGGATTAGATCAAGAAATCTGGTGACAACAGCGGCCGGAAGTCCAAATGTTCACCGCAGGGACGAGTAAGCTTCAAGCCAAACTCTTAAGTACCCCTCCTTTACTCTAATCATTTCAGGCTCAAGCAATAATGAACACCCTATTTGGCACTCCACAGCTCCACGCGGTCCTGCACGTATTTGGTGTAGCCTGCTTCCATTTTCTTAACGCCGGCTTTCTCGAGGTCGGCCATGTAGTCATCCCAGATTTTATCGAATTCAGCCGGTTTGGCCAGAATAGCCTGCGGGATGCGTTTCCACGTAATATCTCTCATTTTATTGCCCAGAATGGAGACTTCATCTTCACCGGGGAGGGCAATGTTCCAGGCTGCCCCGTACGCTTTCTCAGCGAACTCCTCCTCTTTAGGGAACAGATCCTTCCAGGTAGTGGCATTGTAAGCTGCCAGCGTTTCTTTCTCGACGTCGCTGTAACCGAGCACCAGCTGCTCAGGGAAGTTCTTGGTGTAATAGTTGCCGGTAGAATCCTTGGCTCCGTCGCCATAGTGAACCATCATATTCCAGTAGAAGCCGATGCCGGTCTCCTTCGTGAAGGCCGTGTTATCATTGTTAATGCGGTCCTGCACTTCGGCAGGGACAACGCGTTTGCCGTTCTCTACTACATAATGTTTGCCCTCAATGCCCCAGTTGTTCAGGATCTGTCCTTCATCGGAAGCCAGGTAATCCAGGAACTTAATCGTCCGGACCGGATCAGGGTTGGTGGTCGAGATGGAGATTCCGTAGCCGCCCATGAAGCCGGTAGGCCAGAAGCTGGTTTCTTTGTATTCACTGGTCAAGGTCACAGGATAATGGCCGTAGGTTTGATCGAATTTACCGGCAGTCTTCAGAGCCTGCTGCGCGTCATTGTAGTCCCAATCCTGGTCAATCAGGCCAAGCACACGTCCAGTGGCCACTTTCGCTTTGTACTGGTCGTATTTCTGCACGAAGCTTTCTTTATCCAGCAGGCCAATGTCATTCATATGGTTCAGCCAGCGGAAATATTCTTTCTCTTCGGGACGGCGGAAGTGGTAGATCGCTTCATGCGTCTCCTGATCAATGAAATATTCCCCGTCATCGGAACCGCCGGTAGTCGCCACTGCAGGATTGGTTACGGAAATGTACATATGCCAGTCATCTGCGTTCAGCGATACGCCGATATTCTTGTTGCCGTTCTCATCGGTCGGGTGTTTCTCCAGGTAGGCCTTGATTACATTCTCATAATCCTGTACCGTCTTGATCTCCGGATATCCGGCTTCCTTCAGCACCCTGTGCTGCAGCTCAAAGCCTCCGCCGGCAACGAATTTCTTCTCATTCACAGCAGCCCAGGTAGGGATGGCATAGATGGACTGGTCTTCGTTCGTGTATTTGGCCCGGGCCAGATTGTCTCCAAGCACCCGCTTGATATTAGGCGCGTATTTGTCGATCAGTTCGGTCAGGTCAATGACAGCGCCGGCATCCACCAGCTTCCCGATATCCGCTTTGGCCGAGATGATGTCGGGATATTCCCCGCCGGCAGCAATCAGCGCGATCTTCTGCTGCGGATCGCCTACGGCGAATTCGGCATCGAGAGTGACGCCTGTTTTCTCCGTAAGGACGGTACTGACTTCATCCTTCATATTATTCCAGTTCGGATTGGGATCTTCCGCGAAGAAGGAAAGTGTCAATGGACTTAAATCTTCGGCTGCTGCCGTAGCTTCTGCTGTGGCCGCCGCATTAGTGCTATTGGTAGCTTCAGTACCGGTATTCCCAGCCGTATTCTTGCTGTTATTATTGCCCCCGCCGCAGCCGGCCAGTACACTGAGCAGCAAGGTCAAGACCATTAGCGCCACATACGGTTTCGCTGTCTTTCTTGTCATGAATAGAAACCCTCCCTTTGTCTGGTGAGAACATATTGTATACACAGGCGTCAGCCTGATGATACCGGTGAGCGGACTAGCTTTTGACCGAGCCCAGCGTCATGCCTTTGACGAAGTAGCGCTGCAGGAACGGATAAACAATCAGAATAGGTACGGTGACAACAATCGTGATTGCCATTTTGACCGATTCCGGGGAGATCTGCGCCATCACTTCGGTCATATTCCGGCCACGGAAGTTATCCGCATTGGTGGTGGTGCTCTGAATGACCTTCATCAGCTCAAACTGCAGCGTCGTCAGTGCGTCATTCGAGCCGTTATACAGGTAGGTGTCAATCCAGGCATTCCACTGGCCGACAGCCAGGAACAGGGCGATGGTTGCCAGCGCAGGTTTGGTCAGCGGCAGAATCACCCGCCAGTAGATGGTGAAGTCATTGGCCCCGTCCAGCTTGGCAGATTCCTGCAGGGCGTAAGGCAGGCCGTCGATGAAGGAGCGGATGACGAACACATTAAATGCACTGACCAAGCCGGGCAGGACATACACGCCGAAGGTGCCCATCATATGCAGATTCTTGATCAGAATATAGAAGGGAATCAGTCCACCGGATACATACATCGTCAGCGCCAGAAAGGTGGAGACGAACCTGCGGCCCTGAAAGTCCGCCCGGCTTAAGGTGAAGGCCAGCATCGAGGCGCTAATCAGTCCGAGCAGGGTTCCGATAAGGGTACGCAGGACAGAGATCTTGAATCCGGTAATGAGACCGGAGAAGGCGAAGATCGTCTCATAGTTCTTGAAGGTGAACATCCGGGGGTAGACCGTAATCCCGCCCTTGATGCTATCCGTGGAGTCATTGAATGAAATCGCCAGCACATTGAGAAAAGGGTACAGTGTGGCCACAGTCACCACCGTAATCGCAATATAGACTACCAAATCGAAGATGCGGTCCGACCAGGACGCGGCGGCCAGTTTTTTGATCAGCATAAGGGCCTCCTAAATGATGCTTTCCTTGGTTATTTTTTTGAAGATACCATTGGCCGTAAACAGCAGAATCACACTGACCACCGAGTTGAAAATATTAATGGCCGTCCCGAAGGAGAACCGTCCCATACCGAGCCCGTAGTTCAGCGCATATAAATCCAGTGTCTGCGAATAGTCGCGTACCAGATTGTTGCCGAGCAGGAATTGCTTCTCGAACCCGATGCTGATGAGATGGCCGATGGAAATGATCAGCAGGATGACGATCGTCGCCCGGATGCCCGGCAGTGTAATGTTCCGCACCTGCTGCAGCCGGCTTGCCCCGTCCACTCTGGCGGCTTCATACAGCTCAGGGCCGATCCCCGATATTGCGGCGAGATAGATGATTGTGTTCCAGCCCGTTTCCTTCCAGACATCAGAGGCGGTCACGATTCCCCAGAACAGATTGCCTTTGGCCATGAACTGGACCGGTTCACTAATAATATGGAGACTCAGCAGCAGGTCATTCACTGCGCCGTTGTCGGTGGAGAGCATCTTGGTAATGATCCCGGCGGCTACCACCCAGGACACAAAGTGGGGCAGATAAGACACCGTCTGGACGAACCGTTTCAGCACCTGCAATCTGACCTCATTCAGGAGAATGGCGAACAGGATAGGAATGATGAATCCGGCCAGCAGCCCCATGAGGCTCATCGCCAGAGTGTTGCGCAGGGCATTGAAGAATTGCTCATCCTGGAAGAGCTCCCTGAAATACTGCAGGCCGACCCATTTCTGCTCAAAAAAAGATTTGCCCGGCTTGTACTTCTGGAAGGCCATCATCCATCCCCATAACGGCAGATAGCTGAAGACAAAGGCCCACAGGACAAAAGGAACCGCCATCATATAGAGATATTTCTGCTGCCGGAATTTGGCCCAGAAGCGTGAAGCGGGTTTCTTGAGCTCCGGCTTCATTGCGGGGGTAATCGCTTTCATTTATGTCCCTCCTTCGATATGGCTTTATCATAATCTTCCGGGAAACGGGGAAACACCCGAAGATTTAAGCGGGAAAACAGGGGGAAATCAGTTCTTTTCGTAAGCGCTTTCTGAAAAATCATCCTCCTGCAGTGAATCCTTCCGGCGGTAGACAGAGGGGGAGAGGCCTGTGATTTTTTTGAACTTCTCACGGAAATAATCCACATCGCTGAACCCGACTTCGCTTGCGGCCTGATGGATTTTGCAGCCCTGATCCAGCAGTTCCTTGGCTCTCTCGATGCGTACTTTGTCCAGATAACTGTTGAAGGAGCTGCCTGTACTGCTCTTGAATAGCTTGCCGAGGTACGCACTGCTGTAAGAGAACACGTCAGCCAGGGTTTCCAGCTTCAGATTCTCGTCATAATGCCTTTGAATGAGGTCCAGCATCCGCTTCATTAATACATCCATCTCATCGCGGATAATTCCGCCTGCATATTGCTCCAGCAGATCCGTGATATAGCGCTGCAATTGGGGAAGCGAGGTATGCCTGTAGATTTGCTGGATTTGCCCGTCCACCCGGCTCTGCGCCTGGCCCAGCTCCTTAAATTCCAGAGAGAGCTTATTGAAAAGTGCCGTAACCGTCCGGACGTAATAGGATTTCACAGCCATCTCCGATAAGCCTGCGGCAGTCATGATATCCCCGGCTTCCTGGATCAGGGAAGGGATTACGGTGAGGTTCCCGGTATCCATGGCAAAATACAGCCGGTCCATCACCGGTGCGAGGCTGCTCTCCGCATCCGGGAGCTTAGCCGGAAGTCCCGTCTTCATCTTCAGCGAGTCCGGACCGATCATCCCCGGCTCATCATAGAAGAAATGATCCTTCATCCGGGCCAGCGCCGATTGATGGGAGACGGAGAGCTCATCCAGGCTGTCCACCATGTCTCCGGCGGTAATAATACATTCCAGTCCCTCGGCGGCGGATGCTTCGCGGATATTCTGCACGATTAATTTGCGGACCAGCTCCTTCTGATAAGAGGGCTGCAGCAGCACGCCCAGATAAGAATCCAGCGAGAAGACAATGCCCCAGCTGTTGTTCTCGAAGCTTGCCGTCAGCCTGGCCTTGACGGCGGTGGAAGGTCCGTTATCCGCATGATCCTGGAGCAGCAGCCGGATCAGGACTACCTGATAGGAATCCCAGAGCAGGCCGGATTCCATTGCCGGGTCCATCAGTGCTGGCGCTGCTGGGTGCAGGCGGCTCTCCATCAGCAGGGACTGGACGAGCATCTCCCGGCTCCATACCTTGACGGCGGCATGATTCCTGCGGTCTATAGTCCGTGCATTCAGCACGTCAGACAGGCTGGACAGATACTGCTGCAGTTCATCTTCATCGACAGGCTTAAGCAGATAGTTATCGATGCCGTAAGACAGCGCACGCTTGGCATAGCTGAAGTCGGCATAGCCGCTCAGGATGACCATATGCATATCCGCCTCGTCATCCTCCCGCAGCTCCCGGATCAGCTCCAGTCCGTCCTTCCCGGGCATGCGTATATCGATAATCATCAGATCCGGGGAATACAGCTCAACCTTATACCGCGCTTCAATCGCGTTGGCCGCCGTATCCACCACCCGGTAGCCAAGGCTCTCCCAGTCCAGCAGCGTGACAAGCCCTTCACGGATAGACAATTCATCATCAACAATTAATACACTATACATAAGAATCACTCCTTAGGGGGATGGCGAAGCTGATCTGCGTGCCGTATCCGCTCTGACTGGCCAGGTTCAGGCCGCATTCCGGGCCATAGGTCAGCTGAAGACGCAGGTGGATATTGCGCATTCCGATATTATTGGTTTCATAATCATCCTTGTTGTCCAGCATTTGCCGGATTTCAGCGATCCGGGCAGCTGAGATCCCTATTCCGTTATCCGATACCTCAACCTTGAGCAGGGCATTCTCGACCCTGATGTCTACTCTGACCATTCCGCCGTCCATCCGGTTTTCCAGTCCGTGAATGACGCAGTTCTCTACCAGCGGCTGAATAATCAGCGGAGGTATTTGTATGGCATTCGCTGCCGGATCTACATACAGCTCATAGGCGAGCCGGTCATTATAGCGGAATTTCTGGATGATCAGGTAGCAGCTTACGGTCTCCAGCTCACTTTGCAGCGCTATTCTCCCGTTGCCTACCTCCAGATTCTTGCGCATCATCTTACCCAGCAGCCTTACCACCTGGGAGATGTCGGTCTGGCCCCGGGAATGGGCTTTCATCCGGATCGATTCCAGGGCGTTGAACAGAAAATGAGGGTTGATCTGGCTGGCCATCATCTTGAATTTAATCTCATTCTGCTTCAGCAGGGTGGCGTTCTTCTGGCGGTTCGATTCCTGCACCTCGCTCATCAGATCGTTGATATTCCTTACCATATGATTGAATTGCCTTGCCAGCTGGCCGATCTCATCCTTGCCGTCTATCACCAGCCTCGCCTCCAGATTCCCGGACGCGACCTTGGAGATATGCTTGCTTAAGTGCAGCATGCGTCCGGTGAGCAGCCGTGAGAAGTAATAGATCAGGATAATTGCCAGAATCAGAGCCGAGATAATGACCATAGACGCCAGTGAGATAATCCGGTTGGGCTCACCCACAATGCTCTCTACCGAGAAGATGGAGATAATCCGCAGGCTGTTCAGGCTGCCCCCGGGGTGCCAGTCATCGATCAGCATTTTGGAGGGCTTGCCGTCAATCCTTACATCGGCCGGCCCTTGTCCGGGAAGGGGAGACAGCGGTTTGAAGTCGATGTCCTCCAGCGTCTTGCCCAGCGTATCTGCACGGTTCGAGGCAACAATGTTGTCGTTCTCATCAACGATAATTGTCTCGAAGGTCTCCTGATCCAGAATGGAGTTGAGCCTCTCCGTATTCACATTCACAATCAGCACGCCGGTCGTCCGCTGCTTCAGGAAATCGATCTTGCGGATCAGGCTGAGATAATACTTGCCGTTACGGTTGTCGCGGATATAATTCCAGCAGACCAGCCCTTTCTGGGCAAGGGCGGTCTGATACCAGGACTCCTGCGTTACTGCGGCATCTGCCTGGAGGAACTCCCAGTTGTCCAGCACCGTCGGGTTGTCAATGTACAGCCGGATGCTCGAGATTTCTTTGTATAGCCGGACGAATTCCCGGAAGTCCGGATAGTCCCAGTAAGCCTGCACCACATCATAGACCGATTCATAACGGTGGTTGGCGGCTTCCTCCAGCCGGCTGTCATTGGACAGCCGGTAGGCGATATCGAGCGGGACATTCAGCATCTCGCCGGTTCTTTTTTTCACCCGGTCTACATTGGCTGTAATCTGCTCCAGTGCGTTGTCCAGAGCCATATTCCGCAGTTCACTCGTCAGGAACACCCCCACAATCAGCACCGGAATCAGGACCACACAGCCAAAGGATAGAAAGAGCTTGGTCCTGAGCTTCAGATTGTTCATCAGGGTGATGATACGGGTATACACGAATACAATCCCCTCCGTCAGACTATAATTGTTAACGCTTACATAAGAGTATATCTGCAAACTGTAAACCAATATATGTAATCTATTTGGTTTTTATTGTCTTCATTTATGGAATTTGAGGAAATCAGCGTTTCCCCTTACTGCAGATTAAGCCGGAGGGTGGGAACGGGAACTACGGTAACGGCCGTCATTCCCTGTGAAGCAGGTTGAAATGGTTAAAAATGAGGTTGTAATCCGCGATTTTTTTTCGCCGGATAGCATGTATTATTGTAGGTGAATTACTATAATTTTGAAATACATCGACGGGTGCAAGGCCTGGCCGGGAGGGGAGGAAGAGTCCGCAAATTCGAAGATTAATAGAGGAATTCCAGTAAAGTGGAGGAAGAGACATACTGTACATTCCGCTTTTCAAGGAGGAACCGCAATGCCGGGAAGAATGAAATCCCCATTCGTGAAAAAGACGCTGCTAAGCGCCGTATTCACCACTGCAGCCTTAAGTTTACTGTGGTTTGCCCAGCCCGTCTTTGCTTATGATCTGTCGAACAGCAATTTTCAGGTCAGTACCGGTACCAACGGCGACATTACCAGCCTGAAGCTGACCGGAGATAACTTCCCCACAAACTATGTCATGAATGCCACCAATGCCCCCAACCAGAATACGGCAGACCACCAGTGGCTCGGAGAGCTGATGTTCACTTACCGGCTGAACAATGGCGCCTGGACCAAAGCCTTAACCAATAAATCAGCCGACGGCCGCACGCAGAGCCAGACCGGCAATACGGTCAACATCATCTACCAGAATTCCGCGAATGCCGAGGGCATCCGTAATTTCCGGGTGAATGAAAGCTATTCTCTCGTAAGCGATTACTTGCTGTGGCAGATTCAAGTGACCAACACCAGCACACAGACTCTGGAGATCGGTGATTTCGGCCTGCCGCTGCCCTTCAACGAATTCTGGACCGGCGGAGGCAATGAGCAGATTTATGAATCCAGGGTAGTTACCCAATCCTTCATCGGCAATAACAGCTCCTATGTGACTGCACAGCGCCCAAGCGGCATTGGCCCTTCCCTCCTGCTGGTGCCGGATGCCACCACCGGCGCAGGCTTCGAGTATATGGATAACTGGCGCATCCAGGATCATGCGGGCAGCAAATGGGCGGGCGATCAGGGCGGCTGGGTGGAAGGCCTCTCGGTCTACTACATCCACTCTAATGTGATTAAGAGTACGGGGCGCGGCTACCTGCCGAACAGCAGCCTGACACTTGCCCCGGGAGCAAGCAAAACCTATGCCTTCAAATTCTTCAAATCAGCCAGTGAGCAGGCTACCAAGGACCGGCTGTACTCGGAAGGGCTGATTGATACCACGGTAGTACCGAGCTTAGTCGTGCCAACTAACCAGACGGCCAAATTCGACCTCCGCACGTCCAAGACTATCACTTCCGTAACTGCGCAGTATCCGTCCGAAACGACGGTGACTTCCCTTGGAACAACGGCGGGGGATCACAAGCTGTACTCCCTGCAGATGAATCATCTGGGCCCCAACAACATCACAGTCAATTATGGCAGCGGAGAAAAGACGACCCTGCAGTTCTACGCCATTGAACCGGTAGATACGGCGCTCCAGCGCCATGCCACCTTCATGGTGAACAATCAGCAGTGGAACGTGCCTGGGGATATCCGGGACAAGGCCTTCGATGACTGGATGATGCAGACCAATAGCAAACGCAATAATTTTGCCGGGTACTGGGGCTGGGGGGATGACTGGGGATATACACATGCCCAATTCCTTGCCGAGAAGAACGTCCAGAAGCCTGTAACCTCAGAAATAACCGCACTCGACCAGTATCTGGAGACCACGATCTGGACGAACCTGATGGCCGGCCATCATACCGATTACCTGGTGCCTGACTTCCTCATGGCCGCGCCGAACACTACACCGACCTACCGGGGGTACGCTTACCCGCATATCTACAATACGTATTTCAGCATGTACAAGATTTCCAGGCTGTACCCCGGCCTGATCACCTATACGCAGCCCAGCAATACTTATCTGCTGCGGGCATATAACATTATGAAAGCGCTCTATGATGGTCCTGTAGCCTACAACTGGAATACGGGCCTCATGGGCGAGGTGACTACTCCGGAGATCATCAAGGCTCTGCAGGCAGAGGGCTATACTACCCAGGCCAACGATATCATTGCCAAAATGAATACCAAATACAACAACTTTGCCAGCACAACCTATCCTTACGGCTCCGAATACAACTATGACAATACCGGCGAAGAAGCCGTGTACATGCTGGCGAAGATGAATAACAACAATACAATTAAGAGTAAAATCAACACCAAAACCCGTGCCGTCCGCGGAAAAATGCCGGTATGGTACTTCTACTCCGATCCGGTAACGATCAACGGAGAGCCATGGTGGCAATTCCAATACACCGCAGCGCTTGCCGGAACGGCAATGGATGACTGGGTGCGCAATAATTCCACTGCTCCGGAAGTAGAGCAGCGCTTAACCTATGCCGCCAAGCTCGCGAATCTGACCGCGATCAACTCGGGGCAGATCAGCTCCGATCCGGCAGATATCGGGGCCGTATCGTGGACGTATCAGGCGATGAAGGGCAACAACGGCGCACTGGGCCTTGACGGCGGACCGCTGTTCAATGGCTGGCGCGGCATGTCCGGCGAAGCAGATCTCGGCCTGTTCGGCGCGATCAAGCTGCTTAGCTCCGATGTGGCAGTAGACCCGATCTTCGGGCTGTACGGCTACGGCTGCGAGGTTACGGAGAGCGGCGGGAACTACATCGTTACACCCAAGGACGGCGTATACCAGCGCCTGAATCTGATCACGGAGAAATGGGGCATGAGCCTGGAGCGGGACAAATACACTTTGGCAACCGTCGCTAAGGCGAAGACCAGTGCCAGCTTCACGCTCAGCAATGCAACACCGGGGACCGCACATGTTACGAAGGTGGCCTTTAACGGATTTGCCCCCGGAACTTATAACGTAACGGTGAACAATGTGGCATCCGGCAGCTTCACGGCAGTGAACGGGCAGACTGCAACCGCCAGCCTGAATATCGGCACGGGGTCTTCCTATGAAGTGAAGATCCAGCAGGGAACTGCCGCCCCGGTCTCCTCCATCGTTGTCAACTACAACATGAACCAGTCCTCCGGAACAACGGTTACGGATTCCTCTTACGGCTTGAACCATGCGGTGCTGACCGGAACTTCCACCTGGGTTACCGGCCGCACAGGCGCAGGCAACGCGCTGAATCTCAGCGGAACCAGCGCTTATGCCTCACTGCCGGCAGGCGTGGTCAGCCAGCTGAACGACTTTACGATCTCCGCCTGGGTTAAGATTACGTCTAATAGTGACTGGGCGCGAATCTTTGATTTCGGCACGGGAACAACCGCTAATATGTTCCTGGCACCCCAGATTGGCGGCGGCGGGATGCGCTTTGCCATCACCACCGGCGGCAACAGCACCGAGCAGCAGCTTACAGCAACTGCACCGCTGGCCACCGGAGCATGGAAGCATGTCGTTGTGAGCCTGTCCGGCACGACAGGCCGTCTCTACCTGGACGGCGTACAGGTTGCCGTCAACACGGGCATGACACTGAAGCCTTCCAGCCTGGGCAATACCACGCAGAACTTTATCGGCAGATCACAATACGGTGATCCGAATCTGAACGGCGCTGTCGATGATTTCATCATCTTTAACCGTGCCCTCAGTGCTTCGGAGATTACCGCACTCTTCGGAGGGACGATGCCTGCGCTGTCGGCTTCCGCTTCCATGGAGGAACTGGATGCGCTGCAGCCGGATTCCGGGCTTGCCCTGCCGCCGCTTGACGAAGCGGATGGACAGCAGCCGGACGGCGAAGTCACTCCGCTGCCGGATAGCAGTGCTCCTGATCCAGGTGCACCGGAGGTTCCTGTGACACCTGAAGCACCGGTAACACCTGAAGTGCCTGTAAGCTGATCTACGGAAGTCTTCCAGGAGAAATGCATATCGCAAAGAGGGAGAACCCTTGAGATAGGGGACTCCCTCTTTGGTGTTTATGAGGCGGACTGAACGGCTGTCCTGGAATGGGGCCGTCTGTGCACGCTCAGCGTTTCCGGATAAACCTGCTGCGGAAGTCCGACGGGGACAGGCCTTCCTTCTTGGAGAAGCAGGAGGAGAAATGGGAGACATGATGGAAGCCGACCTCTTCGGCAATCCGGGTCACAGACCAGGAGGTCTGCAGCAGCAGACGCTTCGATTGCTCGACCCGGTAGTTCTGGAGATAAGCCATAGGCGTCATGCCGTAAGCTTTCAGCATGCTTTTGGCCAGATAGTTGGAGTGGTAATTCAATTCCTTCTGCAGCAGCGGATTGTTGATGTCCTGGGTATAATTGCGGCGGATATAGAGCTCAATGCGTTCGGCAAGCTGGATGGCGGTAGCATCAGAGGGGGAGGCGAGGTCACGGTCCAGATGCTGGAGGAAGGACTGAAAGGAAGCCTGGCGCTTCCAGTTCCGCAGGGACTGCGGCTCATGCTCCTGCTCGAAGAACAGGTTCAGCACCTCCATTGCCTTGGCTGTAATCTTCATATGCTTGGGGATGTAAATGGAACAGACATCGGCATGATTGAGGTAGGCCTTCTGCTTATGGCTCTCAATTAAGGCACTCTGGTTGTCGAGACATTCATCCATGCTCTCACATTCCTTCCAGCTGCCAAAGGTCTGGAAATGAATCCAGATAATCTTCGTATCCCCGGTGCAGGGAGCGCTGCCGTAATGATGTCCGTCCGGACGGAGAATGAGGATCTCGCCTTCCTTCAGCTGCCACTCCTTCCCGTCCTCAACGACCGGCAGGGTTCCCTTCAGCACAACAATCAAATCGAATACCCCGATGCAGTTGCGGTCGATGTGATAATCACCAGCCGTATAAGAGGCGTGTCCGCAATCTATGAAGTAAGGAATCGGCGGGGAAATGAAATGGAGTATCGGTGAGAGCATTTGATAAGCCTCCAGTAGGTTGAAATGATGAAAAATAAGGTTGGAAATCCTCGTTTTTTCTCATGATACAACATGTATTATTATTAATAAAGCGCTTTCTTTGAAGTTGGAAAGATGAAAGGAAAGGGCTCGGCAATAATTGATGAATCCTGAGAGGAGCGTTCCATATAATGAATGTTATTACTACAGCCGCATCCGGCAAGGTTCAGATCCAAGATGTGTTCTGGTCCGAATATATCCGTCTGGTCCGCGAAGTTATGGTTCCTTATCAGTGGGAAGCACTGAATGACCGTATTGAGGGGGCTGTTCCCAGCCATGCGATCCGCAATTTCAAGATTGCTGCCGGACGGGAGGAGGGCGGGTTCAACGGAATGGTCTTTCAGGACAGCGATGTCGGCAAATGGCTCGAAGCGGTTGCTTATCTTCTGGAGACCCGGCGGGATTCCGCACTTGAGGACATTGCCGATGAGGTAATTGAACTACTGATTGCCGCCCAGCGGGCTGATGGCTATCTGAACACCTACTTTCTGCTAAAGGAACCGGGGCAGGAATGGAGCAATCTGGCGGAATGCCATGAATTATATTGCGCCGGACATCTGATTGAAGCAGCAACAGCTTACTACCGGGCTACGGGGAAAAGAAAGCTGCTGGATGCGGTCAGCCGCTATGCCGATTACATAGCTTCCGTATTCGGAACCGGACCCGGCAAGCTGCACGGGTATGACGGGCATCAGGAGATCGAGCTGGCACTTGTGAAATTATTCCATGCGACAGGGAAGCGGGAGTATTTGGAGCTGGGGCGTTATTTCCTGGAGCAGCGGGGGCAGCAGCCATCTTATTTCGAAGAGGAATGGGAGCGGCGCGGCCGTACCTTGCATTTCCCGGAACTCGACATAGTGCATGATCCCCTCTACAACCAATCCCATGTTCCGGTCAGGGAGCAAGCCACTGCAGAGGGACACGCGGTCCGCCTGGTGTATATGTGTACAGCGATGGCTGATATCGCCCTGGAGACGAAGGACGCGGGACTGCTTGCCGCCTGCCGGAAGCTGTGGGATAACATCGTGAATAGAAGGATGTATATTACGGGCGGCATCGGGTCCATGGAACAAGGGGAATCCTTTACGGCCGATTATGATTTACCGCCTGATCTGGCTTATGCCGAGACCTGTGCATCTGTAGGGCTGATCTTTTTTGCCCGGCGTATGCTGGCCCTGGATCATCACCGCAAATATGCGGATGTGCTGGAGAGAGCCCTCTACAATACCGTAATCAGCGGCATGTCGCTGGATGGGACCAAGTTCTTCTATGTGAATCCGCTGGAGGTGTACCCGGAGGTTCTGGGCAAGAACAAGAATTATAAGCATATACAAGCAGAGCGCCAGGGCTGGTTCACCTGCGCCTGCTGCCCGCCCAATGTCGCGCGTCTGCTGGCTTCGCTGGGAGATTACATGTATTCTGCGCAAGGGGATACCTTATACGTGGAGCTCTATATCGGCGGACAGCTGGAAACGGTGGTGAACGGGCTGCCGTTAAGGCTCGAACAGCATTCCAGTTACGTTACGGATGGCAAGGTCCGCTTTGTGGTCGATCCGGAGCAGGAGCGGGAATTCACCATAGCCCTGCGCATGCCGGAGTGGAGCAATGAGGCGATAGTATCCATACAAGGCCAGGCCCGTACATACAGCGGCGGAAGTGCTGACGGGTATATTCATCTCACCCGCAGCTGGGCGTCCGGCGACGCCATTGAGGTGTGCTTCGCGATGCCGGTGCACCGGATGAAGGGACATCCGCATATCCGCCAGATTTTCTTCAAAGTCGCCCTGCAGCGCGGTCCGTTCGTCTATTGTCTGGAGGAGGCAGATAACGGAAAGCGGCTGTACCAGCTGCGTCTGCCTGCCGGGCAAGCCTATACTCTTGCCGAAGAACCGGGATTCCCGGCGGGCATTCAGACGCTGAGCGTCCCGGGGATCAGGGCACAGCCGGAAGGGGAGTGGGTAGCGGAGGGATTGTACAGCAGCGGAGCCTCCTGGACCGGCCGGGAGGTGCAGCTGAAATTCATCCCTTACTTTGCCTGGGCCAACCGCGGAGCTGGTGAAATGTCCGTCTGGGTTGAGGAGGAAGCTGGCAGATAAGTGGATATACTATTCCTGCTGTTGTAGAACAGAATTTAACGGTGTAGCTTAATAGAGTAACCAGAGTAACCAGAGTAATCAGAGTAATCAGAGTAATCAGAGTAATCAGAGATGTCCTCCGAGCCGTTGCATGGCTGGCCGGGGCATCTCTTTGTGTATGGGTACCCCTCACACTCCCTGCGGTCCATCAGCGGCAGCACCTTTGCGGACTGAAGGGCCGTTATTTCACCAAACCAGGCCTTTTTGCAGGCTATGCGGACTCAGATGCACTTATCAGACCCGGCTTCCCTCATTTTAAGCCCGAGAGAGCAATATAACGGCTCCACTGAGTCCGCAACAGGCAGTGAAACAGGTTTTTCCGCGAAATAAGGTCCTCTGAGTCCGGATAGCTCTGCGGGAGGACGCGTTCGTTTGCACTCCGCCGGCTAATCTACTCCTCATGAATATTATTTTAAATTTACAAATATGAATTTTTATTAGATAATATAACGAAACGTATCGTATCGTTTATTCATAGGCAATAACAGCGATTCAGGGGGTGAACCATTGAACACGGACATACACATAAATGTGAAGCACAAGGAAGCCCGCAGCAAACAGGGGATTCTGGAGGCGACGATTGAGATGCTCGCTGCAAACAATTATTCCTCTTTAACTATTGAGGCAGTGGCGTCACAGGCCGGAGTAGGCAAATCAACCATTTACAGATGGTGGAACAATAAAGCGCGTCTTGTACTGGATGCGTTTCTTATGACCGCGGAATCCGAGTTTGATTTTGACGCCGATAAACCGGTTCAGGATAACTTCAGGCAGCAGCTAGAAGCTTTGGCGCGTATTCTGAACAGCCCGATCGGGAAGTCCACCTTAACCATCGTTACGGAGAATGATGGGATTGCGAAAGATTTTTACAACCTATTCTTGATCACTAAGCGAAATACAGCCAAACAAGCGCTTCAGGCAGCCATCGATAAAGGTGAAGTGAAGTCGGCGCTTAACCTGGATGTCGTCCTGGATCTGCTCTATGGTCCCATTTACTTTCAGATTCTGATCTATAAAAAAATCCCGGATGAGGATTACATCAACGATCTGCTGATCCATGTGATGAATGGAATCGCTGCTGCTACGGCAAATTAAACAAACTATTAAAACCGGGGGAGCTTTACTTCATGAATCAGACGATAAGCAAGCAGAGCGGCAATTCAAGCTACTCTTTAATGACGGTCATATTATTCTGGTGCGGATTGGTCATCTTAACCAGCATGTATATCACAATTCCTTTGGCCGATGTATTTACGCAGGCCTTTCAGATCAGCCCGGGTGAGGCCGCCTGGATCGGAAGCTCGTTCTCACTCTGTTATGCGCTGGGTTGTCTGCTCTACGGACCGTTCTCAGACAGATACGGACGTAAAATATTCCTGGCGGCAAGTATTATCGGGTTAACTTTAGTCACCGTTGCGATCGGATTTGTGGATAGCTTCTACGGGCTTATTGTCCTCAGAGGGGTTCAGGGGCTTATTGCCGCTGCATTCGCGCCGATTTCACTCGTGTATGCCGGGGAAATGTTTCCTCCCCATAAAAGACTCACAGCTCTCGGATTTATAAGCTCCGGGCTGCTGATGGCAGGCATTGTAGGCCAGGTGTTCAGCGGGCTGGTTAACGAATATTGGGGCTGGCACGAAATTTTCTTCATTCTCGGAGGGGTGTACGGGATTACGGCAGTCATTGTCATTCGCTTTCTCCCGAAGGATGAATTGCACCGCCCGAAAGAAAATGTGCTGCTAAAGTTCAAGCAGATGGCCGGGCTGCTCAAACAAACACAGCTGCTGCTGGCTTTCGCCATAACCTTTGTGCTGTTGTTATCCTTGGTCGGGATGTACACCGTATTAGGAAGTTATTTAAGCTCAGCCAAGTTTGGACTCTCCGCACAGGCAATCCTTTCGATTCGTGCAGCGGGCATCGCCGGAATGCTGTTGTCACCCTTCTCGGGAAGAATTGCCGGGCGGCTGGGGATGGCTGCCGTTCTGCGGGGCGGATTAGCTTTAGCTTCAGCAGGGCTGCTTGCTTTAGCCTTAAACCCGGGCCTGCCGGTTATTATCCTGATGAGTGTTGTTTTTGTGGCGGGGATTGCCCTGGTAACTCCCGTGGTTATTTCCATCGTCAGCCAGCTGGGCGGGAGTGCGCGCGGATCGGCAATTTCATTCAACGCCTTTATTCTGTTCTTAGGCGCCAGCACGGGACCCTTGTTAGCCCTGAAATTATTAAAGACGGAGAACTACCCGCTTTCCTTCGGGATTTTGGGGTCAATTATTTTCCTGGGATTCCTGGTTTCTCTTCTATTAAAACTACAATCCAGAAGGCCTGTCACAAGTGAAAAGGTGTCTGCTGTACCGGCAGAGTAACAGTTACAGTGCGAAGGCATGCGATGATTCCATCGTATGCCTTTTTAAGTTGATATTCTTGAATTAGCCGCTATCCGTTGACAATTTATAAAAAAGTAAGCTATTATCCATTTAAATGTCAGTAAGTACTGACAGTCATTATTAAAAGCAGAAACGAGGCGAATGAATGTAATGGACGATAACGTTCAATCAAAGGATAGTATGCGGACCAATCATGGTATGCCATTAATGCGTATTCTTGTTTTCACACTGATCATCTCCGTCATGAATGGAACGATGTTCAATGTGGTTCTTCCGGTGATCAGCAGACAGTTTCAGCTTTCGCCATCGCAGGTGAGCTGGATCGTGACCGGTTATCTGATTGTATATGCCATTGGCACAGTGACCTTCGGCAAACTGACGGACAAATACAGCTTGAAGAATCTGCTGACATTCGGGCTGTTGTTCCTTTCTGCCGGCTCCATAGTGGGGCTACTTGCTACCGAGTATTGGATGATGATCGCCGCCCGTATTCTGCAGGCTGTTGGGGCATCGGTCATTCCTGCGCTGGCCATGATCATTCCCATCCGTTATTTTGCACCGGAAAAGCGCGGCCGGATGTTAGGCACCAACGTAATCGGGACTTCTCTTGGCGCTGCACTAGGCCCGATTATTGCCGGCTTCGTGTCCACTGCCTGGAACTGGCAGGTGCTGTTTGTGATTCCTCTACTGTCGCTGTTTACACTGCCGTTGTACCGCAAATATCTGGATGATGAGAAAGGGAAAGACAGCACAATCGACTTCATCGGCGGAGTTCTGTTGGCAGGAACGATTGCTGCCTTATTGCTTGCGTTGACCAACGGAGGGAAGGGGTATGCTGTGACAGGGGTTGTTATGCTGATCTTGTTCATGGTGCGTATCCGCTATGCTGCTGATCCGTTCGTCAAACCTGCTGTGTTCCGCAACAGACCGTTTACCTTCGGTTTAGCGATATACTTTGTGATGGCTGCTATAGGCTTCGGGACTCCGTTTACTACCCCTCAGCTGCTATCCCAGGTGAACCAGCTCTCGCCAGCCGTTACGGGGATCATTATGCTGCCGTCGGCGCTTGTCACTGCATTTATGGGGCGCAAAGGGGGCAAGCTGGCGGATGAGAAAGGCAATCCTTTTCTGCTATATACAGCTGCCAGCATTCTTATCTTTGGTTTCTTATGCTTGTCTTCTGTTGTGGGGATGTCACCGGTCTTTATTTCGGTCTTTCTTATCTTCAGTGTGCTCGGTCAATCTTTGATGCAGATTGCTTTGACGAACACCGTTTCACGGACACTGCCGAAGGAGCAGATCGGAATTGGGATGGGCCTCTTGTCCATGTTTAATTTCATTGCCGGGGCGGTCTCTGCCGCTGTCTTCGGGAAGATCCTTGATATGGGCACAACTGCTATTCATCTGAACCCGTTCCCGCACAATAGCACTGCCTTCGTATACAGCAATATTTTCCTGGCGCTCGCGTTATTGGTTGCTGTAATGGTCTTGCTCTTCTTCCTTCAATTCGGGCGCAGTGCTAAAATACAAAGCGGAGGTGGATTAAGTGAGCGAAGACAGCAGTATAAGCAACAGTGACAAATTGCTGCTCGCAGCAATCGATTTAATTGCAAGCAAGGGGTATAAAGGGGTAACTACCCAGGAAATAGCTGCCGCAGCCGGATTCAGTGAGAAAACATTGTTCCGCCACTTTGGAAGTAAACAGAACCTGCTCGAAGCTGCCTTTGACCGTTTTCATTATGCTGAAGAAATGACCAGGCTGTTTGATGAGAAACTGATCTGGGATTTGCAGACAGACTTGCTGCTGATCAGCCGGACCTACCATGAAATCATGAACCGCAACCGGAAGATGATTATGATCAGCGTGAAGGAAGCGGATAATTTACCGGGGTTCAGTGAAAGAACTTTGAAGCATCCCAGACAATTTATAAGTATTTTGACGAATTATTTCACGGTGATGGCCGGCAAGGGGAAGCTGACCGATGTCAATCCGGAGATTCAGGCCTATTCCTTCATCTCGATGAATTACGGGGTTTTCGCCAACAATCTGGATATTGGCACAATCTCACTTGATGCATTCATTAAGGAGAGTGTACAGACCTTCACCAGGGGGTTAATCCCTTAAGGAGGAGGTTTACCAGTTCACTTGAAGGAACAAACGGCGGGAATTATGGAAAAGGATCAGTTACATGAAACAGAAACATACAAAATTAATTCTTTTACGTTACAATATAAATAACCAGGGAAATATGGGAATATATATATAATTATGGAGGTGTATAATGTGGATTTTCATAGTTGTATTCACAGTGTTGGGGATTGTAGCTCTTATTAGCCCGCGAAGTTCATGGTATATGTCAAACTGGTGGAGGTTTGAAGGAGAGGTTGAACCAAGTGCTGGCTCTTTGATTTTTTATCGATTGGGAGGGTTTATCTTTCTTGTAATTGGTATTGTGTTGCTATCGAAAGTTCTCTAACGAAAGCCGATCGTATCCATTAGGAATACTTAAAAAACACGCTATTAAACCTCCACTAAAATGGAGGTAATTGGATTCAATTAAAGAGTGAAGATTCCCCCTCTTATAATTATAGCCGTACACGTGATGGTGTGATTTCTTGAAACAAGGAATTACGGTTATTTTATCGGGATTTCCTTCACTCTTTTCTTCTGCCATAAAACACTATGTCCGAGGATAAGTTCTCCCCTAAACGCTCATGTCATCTCCCAATAGGGCGCTCGTCGCAGTGGATTGGAACCTCATTCAGTGAAATTATTCAAAACAGATATAAAAAAAGGCCCACTAGTAATTTCTAGTTGACCTAATACAAAGGGGGTTAATTTGGAATTTTCTAAGAGTGATTAGTTACCAACATCAACTGTATCATATACCGTATAGCCCAATGGTACATTTTTTACAAGGGCTGTCACGGAAGTTTGAGCTACAAATTTACCTTTGGTCGCATCAATATCCCATTGTCCACTAACGCTCGTTTGACCGGCTGCAGGCCATGCTGGTGAATGATATGCTTGAGTACTGTTCATATAGTCATACCATAACGAAACGCCATCAGAAGGCCAGTTGTAAGCGATATTATAACGTAGGTTACTCACTCTAAAGTATTGTTGCGTTGTATGTGTAGAGAAAACCCATCCTTCCGACATTCCGCTAGATAGTAAGAAAGGAATGCTAGTCCCGCTTGCTAAAACATGAAGATCACTCGCTAGAAGACGAGAGTCGCTAAAAGACTTCTTTGCTGGCAATGTATGAATACTCTGTACGGATGATTCTAGAGTTTCGCTGTTTTCGATTTGTGCTTGTTGTATTGTTTGTTCCAGTTCCGCTTGGCTCACACTTTTAGAAATAACAAAACCAAAACTTTCTTCAACTGTTTGATTAATTGGTGATATTTTTGTATTTGAAATTACACCTGTAACAGAACCATTAGATTCGAGAAGGTTAAAAGAAACACCATCTGCAGTTTCAGTTGTAGCATATTTCCTTCCATTTTCATCCTTCCCGAAGCTTACAGCATCAATATCGTATTCTTTACCGTTTAGCTCGAAGCTTACAGATAACTTTTCTTTCTCTTGGATGAGTGCAATCTTAGATAAGCTTCCAACCTCACTTAAATCAACTTTACTGTAGGCAACCCCTTCATAAACTGATTGTTCTGAAGCAGCAGATGCGTTTGGACCAAAAGATAAAATCGTTACCATTAAAACGCCAGAAACAAATGATTTTAACCTCATGAAAACTCCTCCTAATTTCTTAAAATATATTAATGGAAAATAATTCATTTTACATATATATTGAATCAAATATTCCAATATATAGCAATGATTAATTAGTATATTTTAACAAAATTTCAGAGGCTGAAGAATATCTGGGCGAAGAAATGAAATACAACTATGATAAAACGATTACGGCTGGCGCGACAATCAGATAACGCAGATCTTGCTTTGTTCGGGGCAATCAAGCTACTCAGTTAAAGGTTATAAGTGGATGACAGCACCGCACATGTTAGCGGAATTGCTCCTAATGAACAGCTAGGCGTTAAATCTGCAGGAAACGTTGCGTTTTTTACAGGTGGGGAAGGAAAGAGCCGTGATTGGTGCCAGCATTAAACGAATATAACTAAAATTCTGCAACCCTGACTGAAATTTGCTGCCTTATGAATTCAAACATGATGAAATATAATTGAGAGAACGGAAGCTGTTGAAGAAAAGGGGCGGGAGATGGCCAGGGTTAGGAGCACAGCAGAGCAGCTTAAGAGGTGGTTTGCGGATCTATCCATCCAAATCAAGCTGATTGGGGCTTATATCGTGATTATTCTGGTTCCGGTTATTGTGATTTCCAACTATTTGTTTACCGGGTTCTATCAGAATACGATCCAAGACATCATCAAGGAGAATCGTTACCAGACCGATAATGAGAAACAAGAGATTATGAGCAAGATTGGAGTTATGGAGCAGTCAGCCATATTACTGGCTTCTGACAGGCAACTGATGGAATATGTAAGAATAGAATCGGAGCCTAAGGTATCAGAACTCATGCAGTTCCAGAAGTTTTCCTTCAACTCTCTGCTAAATATATTGTACATTAATCCGGAGATAGAGAGCATCCGCTTTTATGTGAAGAATCCCTGGATCAGTGAGCTTTGGCCGATCATATACCATGAAGAACGGATCACGGATATGCCTTTTTATTCCAGGGTCATTAACCGAAATGGATACCCTTTATGGGAGATTCAATCTGAAGATGCACTAAATCTGGACGATAATCCTACTGTAAACCCAAGCTCCGTAGTCTCCTTAATGCTCGAATTTAAACATGTTAATAATCAAAATCTCTTCCAGCATCTTGGAATCGTCAAAGTCGATATGCCCATCGGGAATTTCTTCAAAAAGGCTTATAACAACAGCATTGACCGTGATTCCCGGTTCTACATACTTGATCAGCAGGGCAATCTGCATGCCAACAGCACAGACCCGCTACCGGGATTGGATGAAGCTGATATCCAGCAGGCAGTTGCTAAGTACAAGCAAGCAGGCAAGTCATCATTGCTGCTCTCCTACAAGGGGAGGATTTCCTATACCTTGTTGAACATATCGATAAAATAAATGCAGAGCTTATCAATGTGATTTCATTACACACTACATATTCGAAGATAGATCAAACCCGAAACACCGTCATTGTGGTCATTCTAATCCTGCTGATACTTCTGGCCATTACAACCTTCTTCATGCAGTCCATCATACTGAACAAGCTGAATATTCTGCGGGACTCCATGAAACAGGTGCGCGGCGGTGACTTTGGCGTAGACATTGATGTCACAGGCGGCGATGAGATCGGAGAGCTGGCCCATCATTTCCGGCAGATGCTGAATACGATCAATGGAATGATCGCCGATGCGGTGAAGCGCAGCGCAGCCACGAAAGAAGCCGAGCTCCAGGCGTTGCACAATCAGATAGATGCCCATTTTTTATACAACACCCTGGAGAATTTGAAGATGCTTGCAGAGGTTGAGGGACAATATACCGTATCGGATGCGCTCACTTCCCTGGGCAGCATGATGCGTTACAATCTCCGATGGACAGGTGACCGGGTGCAGCTGAGAGATGAAATGGGTCATATTCAGCATTACATAGCTATTATGAGCATCCGTTATGATGAGAAGCTGAAACTTGAGATTGAGGTGGAGGACAGATTTTGGGATCACGAAATATTGAAGATGTCGCTGCAGCCTATTGTGGAGAATGCCTTGAAGCACGGAGTTTATTCTGCTCTGATGAGAAGTGACGGCCTGATTGTGGCTATCCATGCTTTTGAAGACGGGGATTTCTTCTATATTGAGGTCACTGACAACGGTATCGGAATTGCCGGGGATAAGCTGCAGGAGCTGAATCGTAAGCTGATTATGAGTGAAGAGGAATTCAATGCATTGCCCCGGGAGACGGCGGAAACAACGGAACTGAATAAAGGCAGCGGCATCGGGCTGCGAAATGTGAATCAGCGGATTCAGATGGTGTACGGTAATGAACATGGACTCCGGATAGAGAGCAAGCGGGGAAGCTATACCCAAGTGACCGTTAAGCTGCCTTTATTAACATCAGGTAGAGGAGGAACGCAGATTATATGAGAAAGCTCCTGATTGTGGATGATGAAAAGAATATCCGCCGCGGGCTCCAGGCCATGATTGAGCGGGAATATACAGATGTCTATGACATTCACTTGGCTTGCGATGCTTTTGAGGCGCTGGACATCCTGAAAGCTGTGAATATAGACCTTCTGATTACAGATATTCGTATGCCGGAGATGGATGGGATCGGATTAATAAAATCGATTCAAGACTTCCATCTGAAGCCTGTAATTGTTATAGTCAGCGGCTATGATGATTTCTCTTATGCCAAAGCGGCTATCCGCTATGAAGTGAAGGAATATCTGCTCAAACCGGTGATCCGCGAGGAATTGGCTGCTGCAATTAAGCGCGCTGAAGAGGAGCTTGGACGAAGAGAAGAAGTGATAGATGCACTGTCCGCGTCCTCTGAGCAGCGGGAGGAGTACATGGAGAGCCAGCTGAATTACTACGCGGGCTATCCATCAGCGGAGGCGGAAGAGGTTAGAGAGCGGCTGACCCAGCTGGAGCTGAACTGGATGGATCACGGTTTTCATGCAGTGATGATTAATTACGCCGGGGATTTGCAGGCACTAGGGTCGATGACCTTTAAGGCGCAGTTTCAAGCGTTAATAGAACAGCTTCAGCCTTCATTTCATTTTCGCTTTGTACGTTTTTTTGACCGGAATACGCAGGCTGTTATCCTGACGGAAGGGATGCATGCTGCCCGGATAGTAACCGGACTGCTGACGCAGGCAGATTCTCACCTGAACATCGCCGTAAGCGGGCTGAATTATGGGATGGAGAAGCTGTACTGTGCTTATGAGGAGGCGGTTGTTTCTTTGAAGCATACTTTCATGCTGCCCGCACCCGGTATCGTAACATTCGAAGAGGTTTGCCTTAAGGATAACGGCTATCAGGTGCCGGCAGATACAATCAAAAGGGTTGCGAATATGCTGGGTTCAGGGCGGGAAAAGGAGATGCTGGGCCTGCTGCATGAGATATTAGACGCTGCGGATATCAGCCCTAAGAAAATCGGGTATCTTGAGGAAATCAGCAGAGCCTTGAACGAAATTGTATTTGATCAAACCATTCAATTGTATGGAAAAGAAGAATCAACGGAAAGACAGCAACGGTACAGCAAGATTAGCGATTTATATCAGTTCAGCTGTTTCCGAGACTATTACCGTGAAGTAGAGAGCTTATTCCTGCTGCTGGATGGCAACCTCCAAACCTTGAAATCCGTGCAGATCGATAATAAAGAAATGAAGAAGGCGATCCAGTACATTCATGAGAACTATGCGCAGAATATTAATATGACCATTATTTCTAATCTAGTGTCCTATAACTATTCTTATTTCAGCCAGGCCTTCCGGGATTACACGGGAGAGAACTTTGTGACCTACTTGAAGAAGTACCGGATCGGTAAGGCGAAGCAGCTGCTCCAAACCACAGATGATATGATTTACGAGATCGCCAAGAATTCGGGGTTTGAGAACACGAAGAACTTCAACCGCGTATTTAAAGAAAGTGAAGGCGTGAGTCCGGTAGAATACCGTAATCAGCAAAAAGTACTGTCTGCGTCAATAGATCAATAGCCGAAGTGTTTACCATCCCCATATTGATAAGGAAGCAGGGATGATATTGTCTTCCAGGAAGCTTATCTTTAACGGAGATGAAGTCCAGCGCCTGCAGACCAGAATAGGTCATTTAAGCCAGGACACTAACCGGCTGTATTTGCAGCTGAAGGGCCAGTCCAGCGGCTGGGACGGGATTCCCCTGGGAGACCGCCTGGTGAAGGCCCAGGTCATGATCAATGAATTAACCGTAGAAGCAGAGAAATTGGAGGATATTATCCGGGTAGCCCTGAAGGGGGTCACAGGACTGCAAGAGGAGAATAAACGGCAAGCCGACAAGCTTACGCAGCAGTTTAGTCTTCTCGCGGGTGCATTCGGAAGCTTTGGGACACAAGGTCCTGCCGGGCGGATTTCCATTCCTGCCATTGTGCAGAAGAGTGTAGCGTATCTGATCATTTCTGTTACCGTCCTGCTGGGAAAGGATGAGCTGAATAACGATCCGGCAGTGCAGAAGCTGCGGAATATCATCCAAACGTCCGGGCTTTTGACCGTAGAGAGTATTGCGGCCCTAAGCAAGCTGAAGAATATCTTCGCGGCGCGGGATGGGATCGCGAAGGCGCAGATGGCCTTCAAGGTCTATGAAGCGTTCGGGAACAAGACGCAGATGGAGGCCGTCCACGTGCAGGCCGAAGAAGCACGCCGGAAGCTGGCTTCGCTGGGAGTAGGCAAGGTCCAATATGAAGCAGGGAAGGATCAGCGGCTATTTCAAGCAGCCGGCTGTCAAGGCCTGTGATTATGATCCGTCGATCACGGCGGAGAGTGTACCGCTCATACATAACGAAGAATATCTCCTGCTGCTGCGGATGGCGATGGAGAAGAGTGCCGCTGGAGCCTATGTGCGAAGCCAGTTGGAAGTGAAGCGGCTGCAGATTGAGGCGGCTGAACGTAAGTTGGCGCTGGATAGCAATACGGAAGCGAAGAAATATAACTTTGAGGAGTACAGCAAAACACTTATAGGAAACACATGGGTACTCAGTAAAAATGGCATAACAGACCAGGAGGCGGCGCAAGCATCCATAGCGTATCAGGAAGCCGTCAGGAATGGAGAAATCAAATCTAATCTGGACAATGTGCCCGTTGATATCATGCAGGAGCAGATTCTGGCAGCAAAAGACGGGACCAACTACTGGACCGGTGCGAAATTATCGAAGCTGCAGGCCTATGGTATAATCATTAGCAGTGTAGTCGCCAGTTTTCAAGGGATTGAAGGAATGCGCGGCAATGTAAAGATAAAGAGAAGCCTTCCGCTGAACCCCGGTGCGGGTGAAATATCTGCGTCTAGGGTGAAGAAGCTGAATGTTCCTTTATCTGAGGGGACGGGTGTAGGTTTTGGTTCGGTATCTAAAAAACTAGTTCAAATAATTCAAAACAGATATCCAAATGAAATTCAGCAAGGAAAGAATTTTGAATATGTTTTGGAGAATGGTCAAATTAAGATTCGAGATGGAATTAAAGAAGTTGACTTCATCATTGATGAAAATGGCAACTTAAAGGTTGGACGAGGACATTCTTATTTAGCTAATGGAGCTGATGTTCAAGCTGCTGGAAAACTAAAAGTCGATGCTAATGGAAATGTTAGAAAAATAACAAATGAATCAGGACACTATACCCCAACAGCTGAGCAAGTCAAAAACTATGAGCAAATATTTAATAGTGCTGGAATAAAGACGGAAAATGCATGGTTAGAAATATATCAATTAGAACTAACGAACAATGGTTATGTAGATTTAGGAAAATTAAAGAAAATACAATCAACTAAATTGAAATAAAGGAGTAAGTATTTTGATAAAAGTTACTCAAATGAATGAAGAAATTTTTTCAACAAATTTATCTAAAGCAGTTGATAAGATAAAAGAACTAAGGGGAATTTCAAGCAATATAGTTAAATTTGTTATAGAGCCTATGGAGGAGCATGGGAAAATGTTAGATGGTGGCGACGAAATGATGAAACGTCTTGTGTTATCTAAAGAGAATATTGGTGGTAAAAAACTATTATTAGAAGATGTTGTTGGGGTTTTAGGAGGGCTTTTTCCGAAAGCTCCTATATGGATTAATATATCTTTTATGGAGATAGAAGAGGATACCGCCATATTCAAATTGGAAACTAGTTTACGTTTTAGAAAACCAACATTATTAAGGAATGCTGAAACAGGTCATGCACCCTTTAACGTCATTGTGTAAGGTTTTTAATGATTTTTGTTTAATGGCTCAACTGGTCCATACAATACCCGTATAAAGACACATCAAATGGTTTAACTTCAAATCCTAAAAACGCTATTCCATTACAATGAACAGGTCCACTATGGTCAGATAACACCATGGTCGACCTGTTTTTTGTGTGGGAACAGAAGAGGAATCCTACATCTTTGGATAACTCTAAATGATATGGAAAATAAAGCCGATAATAAAAAGGCAACTTATATATCAAGTAATAAATTACATATGAAATATTGCTTTGCGGACGAAGCGTGAATGATCAATAAGATAGAAATGAGGAGCGGATATTATGAAAAAAAGACCTTTATTTTATTTATCCACAGCAGTTCTGGCAGTTAGTATATTTGCGGGTGTAGGCAACGCCGTACAAGCTGAGGCACCTGCAGCTGCATCATTTACGGATACGACAGGACATTGGGCAGAGGCTAGTATTCTGGCTGCGGTGCAGAAGGGCTATGTGTCAGGCTATCCTGAAGGAACATTTCAGCCGGAGAAAACGGTGAGCCGCTCCGAATTTATAGCTATGCTGGTTCGTTCCCTGGGGCAAGCCTCAGATACGAGTGTAACCTCCCCGTGGTATACCCCTTATGTTAAGGCAGCGACGGAATCAGGCTACTATGTAACCGGGGATTTCAGCTCAGATGATTGGAATGCGCCTCTAAGCAGACAGGAGTTAGCCAGAATTGCAGTGCATGTCATCGGGAAAACGGCAAAGGATAATACGGAATATATGTATATGGCGACCTCGAACGGGGTGTTATCGGGAACGGGAAACGGGGCACTGAATATAACAGGAACAACGACTAGGGCCCAAACCGTGACGGTTATTGAACGAATCTCACATATCTTACAAGGAGAAACACTTCCCGTGGATACATTGGCTGTGGCCAATGCGCAAGAAGCTATGAACGCTCCGAAAGACCCGTGGGGAAGAGCGGTCCGTACAACGAATCTCCCCAAAAATGCAAAGGATTTCCCATACATACTGGAAGAGTACCCGAATGAAATGTACGAGTTGGAGCTTCCCTTCAAGGGAATAACAGAGCCGGCATTTAAGATCAGCACGCCAGCAGAATTATATAAAACGGATACTCTTATTCAGAATAAGAAGGAAATGGAGAAATGGAAGGAAAATGCTGAGGCGTATTACAAGCTCCTTCTAAATGTAGATTACCGGACAATCAACGGGAAATGGGCTACGGACTTATATAGTCACAAGAATCAGTGGAATAGTGTTGGACTTGAAGAGGTCATGGATTATGTGGTATGGGCTAAAAAGAATAAAATTGTAACGGAGGGTTCACTTGTCGTTGAGCCTTCAATGATATTTCACTCAAGAATTGGCAGTTATTTCATCCGGGCAGAATTTTCTTTTAGAATTAAGGAATATACTGAATACAATGAAATTTTTGATGATATTCGTTTTAATAGTCACCAAGGGTTTGATAACCTCAAGGCTCTGGGGAAGTTTCAAAAGGGACAATGGTACCATGGTTATGCTGATATTGTTCTTGGTACAAATATACAAGATGGCATTAAAAGAGTATCTAGTAATGCAACCTTATTTAATTTAAGTACCATTATTCACAAAAAGAACTAAGGCGATAAATATATGACTATATCCAAGAGATTTTGCTCGAAAATCTTAATTATCCTTATATTCTGTTCATTTTTAATAAACATGTTTTCAACTCAAATTTTTGCAGCTAATGATGTGATAGTTGAAAGTAATGGTTCAATAACATTCAATACAACCGGCAAAGAGGCAACATCAGGAATAAAATATCGAACGGTTGGATTTACAGTCCATCGTTCTCCGGCATGTACAAATTCTCAATGTGATCCGCAATCAGGAACTCATGGTGAGATAAGGATTCAGCAAGTGGGTCCTGATGTACCTGTTGGGAATGGAGACGTCCAGACATTCTTTGAAGTTCCGGAAGAAATGGTATCTAAGGCTCTAGAAGATGCGGGTCTAGAAGATATTTCCTACGGTGGAACCATCTATCTATCTGCCATTTTCCATGTTCTGCACTATAGCAACAATGTACTTGTCTCAGAAAGTGGGGATTTTGTTGACCTTCAGCATATAAAAAATGCGGAGTCATGGGCAAGTCCCGGCGACTTCAGGCAATATTTCGATGTGCCTGTGCCGTATACTGCAAAGTTTCCTGTAACCTTAATGCTCAAAAAAAGTACAGGGCAGTTAATTTCTCAATCTGCTGTGGTCAATCCGGATGATCCATCACACAACTGGAAACCTGGTCAGACCATCACGGTTCCTCTTCAGGCAACACTTACTGGTGCAGATGGTAAAACATACAGATTAATTAAATCATACTTACAGTCTAAACATCATTTAAGCGATATGAACCATATTGTAACGGGTGTTATAGCCGAGCGTAACTTCACGACTTATCTCGGGGGAACCAACGTCATAGCCGTTTATGAAGAAGATGAGGGAACTCCTCCAACAGACCCGGCACCACAATGCAGCGTGGTAATTAATCCTCCGTCAAAAGGAACAGTCATATCAAATGCTGTACTTGACCCTGCAGCGTCAGGTGTTATTCGTGCAGACCACAGGGACGCCGAACAGTTTGATGTTACGCAGGGAATACCAACTACAGAGAGCCTGTATGCGAATGTACTGGCCAACAATTATCTTCATCAATATCAGTTTGTGAATATGACCGGAACCGTCACTTATACAATTCAGGTGCAGAAAACGTATAACTTGACTTGGACTATACCCGCCACTGCGGGTGTGCCTCCTGCAGCTGGAACCCCAGCCCAGCCGAAGGAACGCCCGGAAACCGTAACCAAGGATATAACCGTAACGAGGCCCTATTCTTATTGGCAAATCGACAATTTGGAGATCTACAAGCTTTCCAAATCGACGTTATCCAATTACGCGCTGCCGGGCGGTTCCGTACAATTGAATCCTGCCGGATATACAGAGCCTTCGCTTTCATCTGAATATAGTACGGACGTAGATGATCACGTAAGGCCATTTGCCTGCGAACCCATTAAATTGGATCCGGAAACGGTTTCCGGAACAACAATGGAGCCTCAAGTTCCTAACCAGACTGCCGCTTTCCAAAGTGAAGCAGAATCGAGTGTGGGCAAGAATACAGTGAATAATGATTCTGTCGTTTTTAATGAGATGACCATAATGGATCAAACAGAGGTACCGGAGTCAGCGCCTGCCCCATCCGCCTTACCCGCGCCAACTCAGATCGATCGGAATGTTCTATATGGCACGAATTATTGGATAGGGTCAACACTGCAGAACCGGGCGAATACATTAAGCTCCGGGTCCATCTATTACAACCTGATCCCTGGAAATGTGAACGGTGGCTCCGATAAAAGTTTTGCAATAAACGGCATTAATTCTATAACAGTTCATACTCCTGTGGTCAATTACTCTGTTATTCCGGATGACAACCGGCCATATGATCAGCGGATGTCCCCGGACTTGACAAGGACGGTGCTGATCCTGGACCGGCCGTTTACCGTTCATTTTACGGAGAGCGGGCAACATCTTAATATTCCGGGTTATGGCAGCAGAGATTACATGAAATATACCCTGAATAAAAGGATACAGTTTCCGTTTGGTGTGTTTGAAGGCAGCCAGTACTATCCTGAAGGCACCTGGATTAATATCCCTGTCGGAACACCAGAAAAGACTTTTACAATGCCGACTTGGGTGAATGAAGGCAATTATACCGTTCATACGCAATCGTGGGCCATTAACGGCACGCCTGCAGATCCAACCGGTCTCTGTGAACTGAACAGGAACGGAGATCTCAATAATTATTGCGCCTCAAATAGCTTTGATGTAGGTGTGGTAGGACGCCTGTTTGATTTTCGCATATGGGATATCGGGGACTTCAGGTTTGAGAAAGTGTTCCGTACCGCGATGGGAAGCACCGATCACAGCCCGGCCATGTACTACACAGGGGGGAACGATGAGAACGGAAACCCAACAGCCTTATATGGACACAAGCAATGGTTCCTGCCGATCCGCAAGGGCTCCCATCCGGCCGAGCAAAAGACGGTTCCGCATAACGGGTATTCGTTCTTATTTGATTTCCGGACTATAGGGAATTTGTGGGAGCCGGGTGAGGGGATCCGGATTGAACCTACATTTTGGTTTGTTGCAAAGAATGGGGGCTCACCGGCTCCTGTGGATCTGTACTATGATATCTCTGGAACTGCGAATAAAATGATCGGCGTTGGTTCGCCCAAGGACACTCTGAGTTATAAGCGCACCTATCGTCTGGCAGACAGCATGCGAAATGTTCCAACCGGCGAGCTGTCTACAGCGGCCAGTTATGAATACAACTATATTCTGTCGGATGCAGAGCGGGCAGAGACTTCATGGACCAAGTTCTATAGGCTATACCTGAAGCGTAAAACGACAATAGGGAACGGGTACAACCTGGAGATACTCCCTTTTAAATCCAGAACTTTAGTAGGTCCCACGGTAATCCCGGCCTCTGTGAATCCGGTTACGGCGGTACGGAGTGTACAGCATTGGTATGGAGAATATCATTTGCCGATTGCTCCTTACATTCTCCCTAAGGGCACTAGTATTGTTTCACTCGCCAATCACTATGGAGGAGCCTTGGACGGGCATGAGCCGGAGTTTTTAAGAGGGGGATATATCCTCGTGAAATTCGAAATTTATACGATAAAAAATGGCGATGCCAATACACGCATTCTCGGATATAAGGCACCGATTGCTAATATGTGGGCCATTGAAGGTCAAATGGCGGGGGATACCGATGAATTGGGGCAGATGTTTTCATTTTCCTCAGGGGATATCATAATGTTCGAATCAGACTATTCTGTACGGAATGATTATCAGGGACAGAGCAAATAAAGAGCAAATAAAATGTGGGGATAAGCGGGAGGGTGGACATGGCGTCAACGAAGCTTATATTTAACGAGAATGAAGTTCAGCGTCTGCAGACCAGAATAGGCCAGGTAAGCCAGGACACCAACCGGCTATATCTGCAGCTGAAGGGCCAGTCCAGCGGCTGGGACGGGATTCCCCTGGGAGACCACCTCGTGAAGGCCCAGGTCCTGATCAATGAATTAACCGTAGAAGCCGAGAAATTGGAGGATATCATCCGGGTAGCCCTGAAGGGGGTCACAGGACTGCAAGAGGAGAATAAACGGCAGGCCGACAAGCTTACGCAGCAGTTTAGTCTTCTCGCAGGTGCATTCGGAAGCTTTGGGACGTCAAATACTGCTGGGCGGGTTTCCATTCCAGCCTTTGTGCAGAAGAGTGTATCGCATCTGATCACTTCAGTTACCGTCCTGCTGGGAAAGGATGAGCTGAATAACGATCCGGCAGTGCAGGAGCTGCGGAATATCATCCAAACCTCCGGTCTTTTGACCGTAGAGAGTATTGCGGCCCTCAGCAAGCTGAAGGATATCTTCGCGGCGCGGGATGGGATCGCGAAGGCGCAGATGGCCTTCAAGGTCTACGAAGCGTTCGGGAACAAGACGCAGATGGAAGCCGTCCACTCGGAGGCCGAGGAAGCACGCCGGAAGCTGGCGTCCTTGGGTGTAGCCAAGGTTCAATATGAAGCAGGGAAGGATCTGAGCGGCTATTTCAAGCAGGCAGGAGTTAAGGCCTGTGATTATGATCCGTCGATCACGGCGGAGAGTGTACCGCTAATACATAACGAAGAATATCTCCTGCTGCTGCGGATGGCGATGGAGAAGAGTGCCGCTGGGAACTATGCGCGAAGCCAGCTGGAAGTGAAGCGGGAGGAGATCAGGATCGCTGAGGCTGTGAGGCAGGTCCAGGAGCAGATCGAAGCTGCAAGACGGCTAAACGGTCCGCCGCTGGAACTGCCGGATGGCACTCCGATTACCGCTAGCAACAAAAGAAATGAGACGACCTTTAACTATTATATAGAGCGGATTTCTGATCCCAAAGTAACCAATCAGGTGCTAGCCTATGAAATGTGGCTGGAAGACACGTACGGTATGACGGAATGGCGGAAAAAAGTCGTACAAGCGGACGCGGTAGTAAGCGCTTTTGGGGAAGGCTTGATCACAGAGGTCGTCATGGGTGTGGCGGATACGGCTACGTTTGCCTTCAAGCTTGTGGTCCACCCGGTCAAAACAACGACGGAGATGAAGAATCAAGCAGTGTATATCATGGAGCATCCGGAAGTACTGGTGGAAGCGGCCAAGATGGCTTATCATAATTTTAACGAAGGAACGCCAGAAGAGAAGGCAGCGATGCTGGGTTCGGTAGCGTCCATCCTGGTTCCGGGACTGCAGGTTACCAAAATCGGCAAAGCCGGAAAAGTGATTGGCGGGGTGGAAGACGTTGTCAGTCAAGCGGCGAAGGATGCTTTGAATGGGATCAAGCAGAAGCTCCCGGATCTGGGTCCGGTATTGCAGACGCCGGAAGGGCTGGCCTTCAAGGCAGGGGAAATACCCGATACCCCAGCTTTGCCGAAGACATCCGTGCAGCAGCAATATATTGATGCGATGGATGAAATGGGGGGTGGCAGTGGTAGGATAGAGGGCGTGGGTAAAAAGATAGGTAGGTTAGAACTGTCAGACTTCTCAGAAGAAATAATGGCGACAAAGCCTAAGTATGCTCGAATTCCTGAAAAATGGTATGCCAAAGGCGGACACATTTCTATTGATGAAAATGGAGTCTGGACGTACACTAACAAAAGTGGGGTGTCGGTAAGTTACCCAAATGGATTCCCTGATTTTTCTGAATATTTTCATCCTAATGTCAAGCCAGTAAAAATTGAGTATGCACAACCGAAAAACTATCCAAAAGATTATGAGGCAGCAAATACAGAGGCAGGACTTAGTAGAACAACTAACCCATCTGTACCTGAAAAAAATAAACCTCCAGAAGGATATACCTGGCATCATATGGAGGATGGAAATACAATGGTACTAGTTGAAAAAGATATTCACGACGAATTTAAACACATGGGCGGACAGTCCATTGTAAATGGGACAGGAGGAGATTAAGCTGGAGATGCAAGGGAATAATGAAGTTTTAACAGAATCAAGACTTCAAGACTTTGAAAGAATGAATAGGGTTCAACTTCCCCATCAGTATCGAGAATTTTTATTGAAATACAATGGGGGTTATCCCAAACCTTATTACTTTACCATCTCAAAAGAGCAAGGCATTGGTATGGTGAATATTTTTTATGGTATTGGTGAGATGTATGACAATTTAGAAAAGAAAATTGATATCTTTGACGATATAATAGATATAGGTTTTTTTCCAATCGCAGATGATTCGGGTGGAAATCAAATTTGTTTAGGTCTTACTGAAAAGTATTCTGGCAATGTTTACTTTTGGATTCATGATGAAGACCCCGAAGATATGAGTAATATGTATTTCATTGCTAAGGATTTCAAAGAATTTTTAGAGAAACTGTATGATGAGACAGAAGAATAATTAGATAATAATAGATGAATTGATTATGCAGAGGCTACCCAATGCAGAATGAATTCTTTATTCAACCAGTAACATACTTAACCCTTGTAATACCACAATAAAGATTTTTTTAATTCGCTTGTACGCACAGCAATGCTCGAAAAAATATAACCTAATTATCGCTAAAGCGTTACATAAACAGGTCGATTATGGTCAGATAACACCATGATTGGCTTGTTTTTGTTATGTTTGCTATTTTACGTTTTTTAGATTAATTGCAACTGTAGCGGACGCGGTAGTAAGAGCTTTTGGGAAAGGGTCCACCCGGTCAAAACAACAACAGAAATGAAGAATCAAGCGGTGTATATCATGGAGCATCCGGAAGTACTGGTGGAAGCGGCCAAGATGGCTTATCATAATTTTGACGAAGGAACGCCGGAAGAGAAGGCAGCGATGCTGGGCTCGGTAGCGTCCATCCTGGTTCCGGGACTGCAGGTCACCAAAATCGGAAAAGAAAGTAAAGTGATCGGCGGGGTGGAAGACGTTGTCAGTCAAGCGGCGAAGGATGCCCTGAAAGGGATCAAGCAGAACCTCCCGGATCTGGGCCCGGTATTGCAGACTGCCGAAGACATCCGTACAGCAGCAATATATTGATGCAATGGATGAAATGGGTGGTGGTGGGAGTAGGGTTGAGGGGCCGGGTGAAGTACCTGAAAAGACTTTTGCTGATAATCCTTTTGATGATATAGGGAAACTAATACCTAATGCGAAGTATAAGGCCGGTGAGCACCAATATAATTATGAAACAGATCAGTTGGGTAGAATTGGAAAGTTTAGTAAGGATGAGCTGAAATTAATGGCAAGAGTTGAAAGATTACCGCATGATGCAAATACACTAGGCAAAGTAACTGGAGACCATGAGGTCATTTGGCAGTAGACAGATTTGGAGGGTCACCAGAGATTGATAACCTTGTAAGGGAGATGACTTACGACCATCTAAATTTATTATAGATTACGAGATAGATGTAGAATTTTTTTCTAAGGATTTATTGAATTGAAAGGATGATCAATCAATGAATAAGGTGTTTGAAAATTTTTTTAGTGAATTGCAAGCGGATATGGTCTCTATATGCTTGGAGTATGTTAGTAATAATGCTGATACAATATTTATCTATTGCTCATTTGAGGAAAAGGTCATTTCCAGTGATTTTTTCTTCTTGATTAATGGGAAAGTTGTTAGAAAAAACAAATTAAATGATGCTTTGGAAAAAGATGAAAATGAATTTCAATATAATACATCTGTAGACCGGCAAAGAGGAGTAATGAAAATAATAAATGGAGACATCGAAAAAATATATAAATTATGCAATGAGTACAACAGAGAAATGCCAACTGAAATTAAACTAGTTTACAAAGTAGATAAGAATAGTCTTAATGCTGAATATAAATATGATTTGATACATACTAATGATCCTGTTAAAACTGCAGATGACATTTCTATGGAATGGTTTGAACAAATTAAAATGGGACTAACTAATAATAAAGTCTGAACCCAATGATTTTGTTTCTTTTTTGGAAGTGACTAACGTTGGTCACCGAACTGCCTAATTGCAAATGAAACAGAAATTATGTTCATTCAATTAGGAGGAAGAGTCAAGTTATGACCTATGTCAATTACTTGAAGTATTCTTTTATAATGAAGAAAGTATCGCTATTCTGTTACACAGGACAGGTCGATTATGGTCGGATTCTACCATAGTTGACCTATTTTTAGTTACCGGAATATAAGATGAAATCTGATGAAATGGGTGGTGGAATTAGTAGTAATGGACCTAAAGCAAGAGCTGCGAATATTAAACAAGCAGATATAAAACTGGCTAAGCAACTTAATAATTCATCTGAGTTGGCTAGTTAATTATTAATTTGGGTTAACCCAGGAAAAAACTTGTGTCATCTGAAATTAATAGCAAATTTGAACATGAGCTTTTGAACCAGGCGAATTTGCAAATAATTAGAAGGGGGATTTCTCAAATGAATATAAATGATTCGGTGTTTGGCGAGCTCGAATATGATTATGTTTGGACTACGAATACAACTATTGATTTTCTTGGAAATGAAACCGAAATATCACTCATGGTTAAAGGGGATGAGGAAGGTGAATTTGATGAAGAACAGTATTTGGCATATCAATTCTTAATAAATAAATGGGAGCAATTGCAGCGAAATTTCTTGCAGCCAATTTTAGAATATTATCAACAAAAGCGGGTTGAACTAGGTTATGATATTGCTTTTAATGAGGATTATCCCTTAGTTGAAACAATGGAGGAACTTCTTGAGATGATTATTTTGGAAGGAATTGTTGTTCCATATGGAGATGTAAGGGAAGGACGAGATATTGGAATTCTATTTAAGTGTACATGGGATCAGGAGAATGGCCTGGGGCTTCGTTTATTGGATGAAGCTGTAATTGATGTTGGATATCAGGATGTTGTTATTTAGCAGCAAAGTAATCGGAATGGGGAGCATCTATATTTTTTGACGGCGCTACCTCTCCTGCTTATAATGAACAAATATAATGCAGCAACAACGACGGGAGACGCGGGAATGGAGCAATATACGGAAGACATAGGGTATATCATGTGGAGAGTCACGAACAATTGGCAAAAGTTAATGAAAGCTGAGTTGCGGGAGGTGGATCTGACACATGTCCAGTTTGCGCTGCTGCGGTCCTGCCATGCACTGAATGAGCGGGAGAGCGCGTCCGGTGTGACGCAGATTCAGATTGCCCACAATTCTGATATCGATCCGATGATGGCTTCAGAAGTACTGAGGACATTGGAGAAAAAAGGGTATATCAGCCGTGTGCCGCATCCGCAGGATACCAGAGCCAAGCTGATCTCACTGACCGAATCCGGTGTAGCTGTTATGGAACGTGCCAGCCGGATAGTTATGAGCGCGGACCAGATGTTTTTCTCCAAGCTGGGGCCGGATATGCATGATTTCATTGCCCGATTAAAGATGCTGTCGACATAGACCTGGAATGAATTTGCCAAAAGAAAGGTTAAAGAAAAACCTTGACTCTATTTAATAAGTGAACATATAATAAGCGGGCATATAGATAATATGGATAGGCAATTCGAGAGGAGAACGTTAGTACATGAATGAGGCATCACAAATCAAGGTGAAATACAAGGTAATCCCTGTGCTCGTAGCGCTATTACTGGGGGGATTCATCGGTCTGTTAAGTGAGACCATGATGAACGTGGCCCTGCCGGTGCTTATGGCGGAGTGGAATCTTTCCGCTTCAACCGCACAATGGATCACCACAGGTTACATTCTGGTCATCAGCATCATTATGCCGGTCTCAGCCTTACTGCTGCAGTGGTTCACAACTAGAAAATTATTCGTGACTGCCATCAGCTTATTTATGCTCGGAACCTTGGCCGCAGGACTTGCCCCGGGCTTTGGGATGCTGCTTATCGGGCGTTTGGTTCAGGCAGCGGGTACCGCAATCTTGATGCCGGTCATCTTCAATACGATCCTGACTATTATTCCACCCGCCAAACGCGGGGCGGCTATGGGTATGGTAGGTCTCGTGATGATGGTAGCTCCGGCGCTTGGACCTACCGTGTCCGGGCTGATCATCGACAAGCTGGATTGGCACTGGATGTTCTGGGTGCTGGTTCCTTTCCTGGTGATCGACTTTATTATCGGGCTGCTTAATATTGAGAACGTGGCAACGATCACCAAACCGAAGATTGATATTTTGTCGCTTGTCCTGTCCACCATCGCCTTTGGAGGTATTGTATACGGGCTTAGTGTTGTGGGCGAAGGAGACGGAGGCTGGGGCAGTCCGAAGGTTATTGCCTGCCTTGTTATCGGACTTGCAGCGCTCTTACTGTTTATCTTGCGCCAGCTCACGATGAAGCAGCCGATCATGAATCTGCGGGCGTTCAAATATCCGATGTTCACAGCAGGTACGTTGTTTATTGTTATCGGCTTCCTGACGATCTTCGCTACATCGTATTTGCTGCCGATCTTTATGCAGGGCTCACTGAGATTGTCAGCGCTGTATGCCGGACTGCTCATGCTTCCCGCAGGGCTGGTCAATGCCATACTGTCCCCTATTATCGGACGGAGCTTTGATAAAGTCGGCCCCCGGGTACTGGTTATTCCGGGTATGATCATTCTGTCCGCTGCCATGTGGATGTTCACCAGCGTTGACGTAAATACTCCAGTCTACATGATCATTCTTATGCACTGCTGCATGACAGTAGGTCTTGCGCTTACCCTGATGCCTGCGCAGACGAACGGGCTGAATCAGCTGCCTCGGGAACTGCATCCGCATGGTACAGCCATCATGAATACCCTGCAGCAGTTAGCCAGTGCAGTCGGGACAGCTCTGATTGTAAGTGTGATGACTGCCGGCCAAAGTACTTACATCAGTACTCATTTGGATACCGCAGCAGCGGATATGGGATCACTAAGTCTGGCGGCAGGCGTGCATAATGCGTTCATTCTGGCGGCAGTCATCACGCTGATTGGTGTGATTGCCGGGTTCTTCGTGAGACGGAGTATCGTTCACAGCCATGCTGCACCACAGCCGGATACGGCAAGACGACAGACGGCTTCCTAATATTCGAGAGTTAATAAGGGGATTTCCGGCATTTGCCGGAGGTCCTCTTTTAACAATGGAGTACAAATATAGCGGGTTTCTATTGGTCACTTGCACAATGCATTTCGTCCGATCATCAATATTCTTTTGCTCCCCTAAGACCTTATAATGAGAGCGTGTTCAACAAGTACTTAGGGGGATATTTGAAATGGAAGGATTAATCATTGATTGGTACGGAGCACTGGCAGGACTGGCAATTGCCATTATTCTGATCCTTAGAAAATTGAATCCGGTATACGCACTGTTCCTGGGAGCCATTGTAGGGGCGCTTATTGGCGGAGCCAATCTGGAACAGACAGTAAGCGTTCTTGTAAGCGGTACACAAAGTGTAATGGGCACGGTTCTGCGGGTGCTGGCCGCCGGAATCCTGGCTGGTGTCATGATGGAATCGGGTGCAGCTGAAGCAATAGCCCAGGCTATTGTGAGAAAGTTCGGCGGGAGCAAAGCGATCCTGGCGCTGGCGCTGGCGACGATGGTCATCACGGCCATGGGGGTTTTCATTCCGGTAGCGGTATTAATTGTGGCTCCAATTGCTCTATCGGTCGGTAACAAGATGGGGATTTCCAAGGTAGCGCTGCTGCTGGCACTGTCGGGCGGAGGGAAGGCCGGGAATATTATCTCCCCGAATCCGAATACCATCGCAGCCGCACGGGGCTTCGACCTGGATTTAAGCCATGTGATGCTGGCGGGTCTGATCCCGGCCGTCTGTGGATTGATTGTAACCGTTATCCTTGCCTCAGTGCTGAAGAAAAAAGGTATAATGGTTACCGCTGAAGAAGCTGCTAACGGTACCGACACTGCGAATACAGCTGTTTATCCGCCGCTCAGCCGAGCAATTGTCGCTCCTCTGGTTGCGATTGTCCTGCTGATGATTAATCCAATCGGTTCGATCTCCGGGATCGAAGCACTGGCCAGACTTAAAGTGGATGCGCTTTATATTCTGCCGCTGGCCGGAATTATCGGTATGCTGGCGATGGGGCAGGGGAACAAGGTTCTGCAGTATACTTCCTCCGGTCTCAGTAAAATGACTGCCACCGTCCTGATCCTGATCGGGGCAGGCGGAATTGCCGGCTTGATCTCTGCTTCGGATTTATCGAATCAGGTGGTTCATCTCATTGAGCTGTCCGGAATCTCCGGCACGTTCCTGGCGCCGATCTCCGGTATTCTGATGGCTGCGGCAACCGCGTCCACCTCCACCGGTGTTATTGTGGCGACCGGCTCCTTCGGACAGGCCATTCTGGATATGGGCACGGCTCCGCTGGCGGCAGCCGTTATGGTCCATACCGGGGCGACGGTCATCGACTCGCTGCCGCAGGGCACTTACTTCCACGTTACTGCTGACAGTATGAAGATGACGATCAAGCAGCGTATGGGGCTGATTCCTTACGAGGCGCTTGTCGGCGGAACGATGACGATTGTGGCTACGCTGGTTTACGGATTTTTATTCTAATACCAATATCATATACGGGGTGTGGAAATGAGAGAGAAAACCTTTGTACTGGCACCGGATTCTTTTAAGGAGAGTATGACTGCGAAGGAAGTCTGTCTTGCGATGGAGAGCGGACTGCGGAAGATTTATCCGGAAGCGGCTTATATCCATGTTCCCATGGCAGACGGCGGAGAGGGGACGGTACAGTCTCTTGTCGATGCTTCCGGCGGGGAGATTCATTATAAAAAAGTCGTGGGGCCTCTGGGACAGCCGATTACAGCGAAATACGGAATTCTTGGCGACGGAGAGACTGCGGCGATCGAAATGGCTTCTGCCAGCGGCATTCAGCTGGTGGACAAGGCGGACCGGAATCCGCTGATCACAACGACTTACGGTACGGGTGAACTGATTCTGGAATGTCTGGAACGGGGAATCCGCAAAATTATCATCGGCATCGGCGGGAGTGCGACCAATGACGGCGGCGCAGGCATGGCCGAGGCGCTGGGTGCGAGATTCATCGATGAGGCGGGGGAGTTGCTGCCGCGCGGCGGCGGTAGTCTGGGCCGGCTGAGCAGCGTCGACATCAGCTCGCTTGATGCAAGACTGCAGCAGGTTCAGCTGATTGTGGCCTGTGATGTGACGAATCCGCTCTGCGGCGATCACGGGGCATCGGCGGTATTCGGCCCGCAAAAAGGCGCTACACCTGAAATGGTGCAGCAGCTTGATGCCAATCTCGCTCATTATGCGGCGGTGGTGAAGCAGCAGCTTGGCAAGGATGTGCGGGATCTTCCCGGTGCCGGTGCGGCCGGCGGTCTGGGGGCAGGCCTTATGATCTTCACGCAGGCCACACTCCAGAAGGGGATCGAGATTGTGATTGAATACACGGGTCTAGGCCGGAAGCTGGCGGATGCGGACTTCGTATTTACCGGTGAAGGCGGAATCGATTTCCAGACCAAATTCGGCAAAACACCGTATGGCGTAGCCCGTACCGCCAAGGCAAACGGCAAGAAGGTGATTGCCTTGGCCGGCTACATCGGCGAAGGAATTGAAACGCTGTATGCAGAAGGTATCGACGCCATCTTCGGCATAGTCCCGGGCGCTTCCAGCCTGGAGCAGCTGCTGGCCGAAGGCCCGGCCAATGTTGAGCGGACCTGCGAGAATATTGCGAGGCTGCTGAAGCTTAGCGAATAGTGAAGCTGGGCGGTTAGTGTAGCAAGGTGAATAGTGGAGCTGGGCGAATAGTTGAGTTGGGAGAATAGTGGAGCTGGGGGATTAGTGTAGCTGAGTGAATAGTGCAGCTGGGCGAAAAGCTGAGTTGAATTGGATTGAGTTGAGTCTGATTGAATAGCCCCTGGGATAATTCCCAGGGGCTATTGGTTTTGTATAGTGGAGAGTAATCTTAGGCAGAGGTGAAATCCTGCACGAAATACAACATTATTCCCGTGATATCGGGTCTAATCACAGATTGTTGTATGAAATGCAACATTTCCCCGTGTATTGGCGGGTAAGCGGAGAAATTGTTGTATTTCATACAACAATCGTTACGAAACCGCCTGAATTTACGCTTCCGAGTTGTATTACGTACAACATTTGGAAACGCGGGGCAGTAATTCAACGCACGGGAGGCCCCGCAATCCGCACCCGCCCGCACCCGAGCCCGAGCACCCGCCCGCCTACACCCGCATCCGCCCCCTCGCACCCGCACCCCGCCGACGGACCCGACCGCCTGCCCGCACTCGCGCACCCTCCCGCGCACACCCTCCCGCACCCGCACCCTCACCCGCACGCACCCCCGCCAGGACATAACAACACGAGAAGCTGCTCTACTTATAAAGCGCCAGCAGCTCATACGTAAGCTCGAAGAGCTGCAGCAGATTCCTCGGGTCTTTGCCGGTAATACTCTCGATCCGCTTCAGGCGGTATTGCAGAGTATTGCGGTGAATATTGAGATGATCCGCCGTTTGCGAGACGCTGCAGTTATGGTTGATGAAGCTTCTAAGTGTCTCCAGCAGATCGGCGGTATCCTCCAGCTTGATCGCCCTGCCGGGTTTGTCCGACAGCTTCGCATGGCTGAGCTTCACCAGAAATTCAGCTTCTTCGAAGGTAATGGCTTGTGAAGCAGGCTTCAGTGCAAGCAGTATACCCAAGGCCGATTTGGCCTGGCGGTACCCTTCGGCAATGCTGGGTTCCAGTCTGCCGGAGGCCAGCAGCAGGAGCGGCTGGTTATGCAGCAGCTCTGCAATCAGCGGGCTGCAGTCGGGACGGTTCTGGATCAGCAGCAGCCAGGTATCTTCATCCAGCTGGAAGGACGGGTAACGCAGCAGGAGCTTCGCAGCATCCTTTTCGGGATTGAAATGCTTGAGATAGAGTACCGTAGTCTTCAGCAGCAGATCAATATTGTAGGCAGCAGCTTCTTTTCTTAATTTCTGGGAATACGCTCCCTGATGGGTGAGCAGCATTTCCAGCATAGCCTTCTTGCGGTTTGCCTCATTCGCGAGATTCTCCAGCGTGTTCCGCTGTTCGATGAGCAGGGATACCGTGGTTCTTACGATGTTGCAAAAAGGCCGGACTTCCTCAGGGCTCCCGGAAATCCCGATCACACCAACGCGGGTGTTGCCGATGACAATCGGTTCGTTGGTCCCTTTTTTCTCATACAGACCATCCTCCAGCACCTCGACCATTTGCCCGGTGGACAGTGCTTTGACTGCCCCCTGGTGAACGGTGCCGACCCGTTCTTTCTTTCCGCTGCCGACAATAATCCCCTGATGATTCATGATGTTGATGTTATAAGGAATATCCATCATCATTTTGTCTACAATTTCCTGCGCCTGCTTCTCGGATAGCTGAAACAACCGGAATTTCCCCCTTCGCCGTGCCCGGATGGCTGCCTAGGCAACCTCAGTCTCTTCCATTGTGCATCTGAACAAAAGTATAGAGCATTCTGCACGGAGAATAAAGACTGAACCGGTGTGCCGGATCTAAGGGGGCGGCCAAACGGCCCAGGCAGAGTAGCGCAGCCATGTTTTACGGATTATGCGGACTATGGACTAGATAGAGACTTGGGAGATTCCCGCCCGGTTGAAGATCTCTTTCAAAGTAACCTCCTTGTCTGCGTTCCAGGGATTTGCGGGTGCAAGACAGAAGGTGGACACCGGCACACCAGCCAGACGAATGGCTTCTTTTATTGAAGGAATGAAGGGATCATCGATACCATACAGCGGAGGGATCTCTATGATTCTCCGGTGAAACTCAAGCACCTCTGCCATATCATTCTTCAGGAAGCTGCTGAGTAACCCGAGCATCAGCTGCGGTGCGAAGTTGGCACTGGCGGCAATCGCCCCGTCTCCACCGGCAGCAAGCGTAGGCAGCAGATATTCATCGAAACCGCAAAATACCGAGAAGTCCGGTTTAACCGCCTTCACCTGCATAATCATCTGCCGGATATGGCTGAGCTGGTCTACGGTTTCCTTAATTCCAGTTACATTTGTATATTTGGCGGCAAGGCGGCTGACGAAGGCCGGACTCAGATCCTGTCCAGTCAGCGCCGGGAAGTTGTACAGCATTAGCGGCACATCAACGGCTTCCAGAATAGAGGCATAATGCGAGAACAAAGCCTCTTCGCTAAGCTTGTAATAATAAGGATTAATGACAACGATGCCTGTCGCCCCTTGCTCCGCAGCATGCTTGCTAAGGCGGAGGGTCTCTGCTGTCGTATTGCTGCCGGTGCCAATCCATACGGGAAGACGGCCATTCGTGTATTTAACGCATACCTCAGCGATTTCCTCGCGCTGCTCGGTGCTGAACAGGCTGAATTCTCCGGCTGTCCCGAGGAAAAAGAGTCCCTGAACCCCTTGCCGGATCAGGCTGTCGATTAGCAGCTTCATTCCGCTTGGGTCGAATTTTCCGGATTGATCCAGAATCGTCGGAACCGGGGGAATGATGCCTGTATGATGCGGTCTCATGGTCATGTTAGAAATTTTCATTTTATTCCGCCTCCAGGTTTGTTATTATAAACATAAGATTATTATAGTGAACTAAGAGAGCTTAATCAATTGATTTATGAGAGGGGAATGAAGGTTTGGACCGGAAATATTGGGTTCCAGCTTTAGAACGGGCCGATCTGATTCTTACGGCAATCTCCAGGAAGCCCGGAGAACATAAGATGACCGACCTGTGCGATGAAACGGGCATTAACAAAAGCTCCATGTTCTCGCTGCTGCGTACAATGGAAACCCTGCAATGGGTGGTGAAGGATGACAGGGAGGCTTACGCGCTGGGGGCTGGGGTTTCCTACTATAATACGGTTTACAACGAATCGCTTAAGCAGAATACGAATCTGGTGGAGCGCTTCCTGGCAGGCTCTGCACAGAGCGTCAGGGTCATCGGGGAAACCTTTCAGTTATCGGTTCTTGACCGGGATGAGATTATCTATCTGGCCAAGCAGGAAGGGCCCTCCCTTGTGAGGCTGGAGTCCAGTCCAGGGATGCGGTTCCCGGCACATGCGACCGCTATGGGCAAGATGATGCTGTCACTTCTGCCGGACGGCGAGCTCATAAGACGTTATTCCGGCAAAACCTTAACTGCGGTTACGTCGCACACGTTGACGGATTGGGCGGAATTCACGGCTGCATTGTCTGAGATTCGCGAGGCCGGTTACGCAGTGGACCGGGAAGAAATTATTCAGGGCATCAGCTGCGTGGCTGCGCCGGTTCTGGATGCTGCGGGAAATGCCGTTGCCGCTGTAAGCACCACGATGCTGCAGCATGCTTTTGCCGATAAACAGGAGGCTGCGGTCCGGGAAGTGATAGAGCTGGCGAGGAAACTATCCTTGTGATAATCGTCTGGGCAAGTTCATTCTGAAGGAGAGAAGGGTTAAGTGTGAAGCTGACTTTGCATGAGATTATGAAGGAAGCCATAGATGATACTGTTCCTGTACATACCGCTGCGGAAGGTCCCGCAGGCAAGCTTCCGATTACAGGTGAGGTGCTGCGAAATGCCCCAAGCGGGGAAATCTTCGGAATGACCCAGAATGCGGGGATGGGCTGGAATCCGCTGCAACTGAACAGGCCGCAATATCTGATTCTCGGCACGATGGGCGGAATCCGGCGGGAGGACGGCAGTCCGCTTGCGCTCGGATACCATACCGGACACTGGGAAATCGGCGTGATGATGGAAGAAATCGCTGAGGAGCTCACCGCCAATCAGGGGATTCCGTTTGCCGGTTATGTCAGTGATCCCTGTGACGGGCGCTCCCAGGGAACCACGGGCATGTTCGATTCTCTTCCTTACCGGAATGATGCAGCCGTGGTTCTGCGGCGGCTGATTCGTTCCCTGCCTACCCGCAAAGGAGTTCTGGGCGTAGCCACCTGCGATAAAGGTCTGCCCGCCATGATGCTGGCACTGGCCGGAATGCGGCATCAGCTTCCGGGGATTATCGTGCCTGGCGGCGTTACACTGCCGCCGGTTAACGGCGAGGATGCCGGCAAGGTGCAGAGCATCGGAGCGCGGTTCAGCAATGGTGAACTTTCGCTCGAAGATGCAGCCGATCTGGGCTGCCGGGCCTGCGCTACTCCGGGAGGCGGCTGTCAATTCCTCGGCACGGCCGCAACGGCCCAGGTGATTGCTGAAGCACTGGGCATGTCGCTGCCTCATTCGGCTCTGTCACCATCGGGGCAGCCGGTCTGGAAGAATATCGGCCGCCAGTCGGCCCGCGCGCTTCAGCATATGGAGCATAGCGGAATAGTGATGAGTGATATTCTTACAGATCGGGCCATTAAGAACGCGATGGTGCTGCATGCCGCGTTCGGAGGCTCCACGAATCTGCTGCTGCATCTGCCGGCCGTTGCCCATGCCGCCGGGCTGAAGATTCCTTCCGTTGATGACTGGAATGAGGTGAACCGCCAGGTTCCCCGGCTGGTCAGTGTGCTTCCGAACGGACCGGTGCCGCATCCGACGATCCGCGTGTTCCTGGCAGGAGGTGTTCCTGAAGTCATGCTGCATTTACGGCGGCTGGGGCTGATTGACGAATCCGTATTGACCGTGACAGGGCGGACGCTGGGCGAGAATCTGGACTGGTGGGAGACCTCGCAGAGACGGGCGGACATGCGGCGGAGACTGCAGGAAGCGGATGGCATTGACCCGGATTCTGTGATCATGAGCCCGGAAGAGGCCAAGCGGCAGGGTATGGCTTCCACAATGACGTTCCCCACAGGGAATCTCTGCCCGGAAGGTGCAGTAATCAAATCGGCAGCGATTGACCCTTCCGTCTTGGACAGCGAAGGAGTCTACAGGCATACGGGAAGAGTGAAGGTGTTCACTGCCGAGAAGGATGCGATCCGTAGCATCAAGAACGGTAAGGTGCAGGCCGGGGATGTTCTGGCCATCATCGGCCGGGGTCCCAGCGGAACAGGAATGGAAGAGACCTACCAGCTGACATCCGCGCTCAAGCATCTGCCTTACGGCAAATATGTCACTCTGATCACGGATGCCCGGTTCTCGGGGGTATCCACGGGAGCCTGTATTGGTCATATGGGACCGGAAGCGCTGGCCGGCGGTCCTCTGGGCAAATTACGGGATAATGACTGGGTAGAAGTGCTGATCGATACCGTGAAGCTGGATGGGAGCGTGAATCTGGTCGGGGAAGGCGGAGAAGGCGGACAGCCGCTGTCGAAGGAAGCGGGAACGGAGCTTCTGAACGCAAGGACTCCGCATCCGGGCCTTGCCGTTGATCCGGGCCTGCCGGATGATACCCGGCTATGGGCTGCGCTACAGGCGGCAAGCGGAGGGACCTGGCAGGGCTGTGTCTACGATACGGATAGAATTATTGCCTTACTGGAAGCAGGACGGCAAGCACTGGGGGAGACAAGATGAGCACAACACTGATTCACAATCCGATTCTACGCGGGTTTCATCCGGACCCGTCCATCTGCCGGGCGGGAGAGGACTATTATATTGCCACCTCCACCTTCGAGTGGTTTCCCGGCGTACGGATTCATCATTCCCGCGATCTGGTGAACTGGCGGCCGCTTACGTATGCACTAACCCGCAAGTCGCAGCTGAATATGGAAGGTGACCCGGATTCCGGAGGCGTGTGGGCACCTTGCCTGACTTACGATGATGGACTCTTTTATCTGATCTATACCGATGTCAAAAGCAGACAGGGTGCCTTCAAGGATACGCCTAACTATCTGGTGACTGCCGGGAATATCGAAGGTCCCTGGTCTGAGCCTGTATACCTGAACAGCAGCGGCTTCGACCCTTCGCTGTTCCATGACGATGACGGGCGCAAATGGCTGGTCAACATGCTGTGGGATCACCGCACCGGCAATAACAGCTTCGCCGGGATTGTGCTGCAGGAATATTCTGCAACAGAGCAGCGGCTGACCGGTCCGGTCATTCCCATCTACAAGGGAACCGAGCTGAAGCTTACGGAAGGGCCGCATCTGTACCGGAAGGACGGCTGGTATTATCTCATCACAGCTGAGGGCGGTACACAGTATAATCATGCGGTGACGGTGGCCCGGTCGAAGCAGATTGAAGGTCCGTATGAGACAGCTCCGAATCATCCGCTGCTGACCTCTGCCGGAAACCGTGAACTGGAGCTGCAGAAGGCGGGACATGCCAGTCTTGTACACACGCATACAGACGAATGGTATATGGTGCATCTGTGCGGCCGTCCCGTGAAAGACCATTACTGCAATCTCGGCCGGGAGACAGCGATTCAGCGCTGCGAATTCACGGAGGACGGCTGGCTCGCCCTGGCCGGAGGCGGGAACGCCCCGGCGCTTACTGTGCCGGGTCCGGACATTCCGGAGCATCCATTCTCCGCTCCGGCTCCCCGTGATGATTTCGATGACCCGCAGCTGGATGTCCGCTGGAGCACCCTGCGTGTGCCTGCTGAGGAAGCGTGGCTCTCACTACAGGAGCGCCCCGGATATTTGCGCCTCCGGGGCAGAGAATCCATGAGCTCCATGCACCGCCAGAGTCTGGTTGCCCTGCGCCAGCAGGCCTTCAGCTGCAGCGCCGAAACCGCCATTGAATTCGAGCCGCAGCACTTCCAGCAGATGGCCGGATTAATTGTCTATTATGATACGAAGGATTATCTCTACTTGCGGATCACTCATGATGAGACCCTGGGGAAATGCGTGGGCATCATCCGCTCCCGGGACGGAGTCTACGAGGATACCCTGACTGCGGATGTCCCGCTGCCTCCGGGAGCAAGCGTAGCATTAAAGGTAGTGATCGACCGGGAATTCGCCCAATTCTATTACCGGGACGGGGAGTCTGACTGGGAGAAGATCGGCGGGGCACTGGAAATTTATCATCTGTCCGATGATTTCCCGGCCTATATCCGGTTCACCGGGACATTTATCGGCATGTGTGTGCAGGATTTGAGCGGAACGCTGCGTGCGGCGGATTTTGATTATTTTGAGTACCGGGAGCTGCCCGAGTAGTAGGCAATGAAATAAGGCGTATATTTTATTCAGAGGTAGACCCGCAAGCCGTAAATCGGCTGTAGAGGGATCTGCCTCTTTTTGTTGTCAAAAGGAATTACAGCTCTTGACTGACGATGCCATGATTAAGCTAACGGGCAGTTTAGTGGAGAAAGTATCAGTCTTTATATTCCATTATATGTTAATATATAAAGATGATCCTTTCTAGGAAAAACTCAATCTCCATAATATCTAATGAAGTGACGGAGGAGATGCATAAATGGGAGAAAGACGATGGGGGATTGTCAAATGGTTCAAAGAAGATAAAGGTTATGGACGGATAATGCTAGATGGGCATATCAGATTCCCGGCGAAGAACCGCTAAGAATGTGCTGATTTTAGAGGATTGAAGGTATCGCGCCGTACTTAATGAAAGTATGGGATTCAGATCTCATCATTAATTGTTTGGTTGCTATGGTGGAAGAGAGAAGCATTCGCATCTCTTCTTTTCTCTATTAAGCTAACAGACAAGAACGTGCGGAATCTAATTATACTGGGTGTCTATACAATAGGAGGTGAACAAATGAAAAGGGTTTGGTTAAATAACTTGTTTGTTTATTTGGGATTCTTAGTAATCGTGATTTTAGTTTTTATATTCGGATTAAAATATCAATATCATTTAGAGGTAGAAGCAAGCACAACGTATCAACCTCTAACTAGTGCGGTCTTTTCTGTCCTTTTTCCGATTTCCTTAGGATTATTACTCGGTTTGCTAAGATTCTTTGAATTACTGCGAAAGACTGGAGAATGGAAAATAAATTGGATCAAGCTCTGTATTTTCGGCTTACCTTCACTCTATGTCTCCTTATTTCCACTATTATTTTGGTCTGGTCTGTCTATTTCATATTACGATTTACCTTTGGGCTCCATTTTGATCACTTCGGGAACAACAGCTTATACAATTAGCGGTCTGATATTCGGTTTTTTATTATTTTACGTAATCGAAAGGGAAATCAAAGAAAGTTAGAAACGGGGATTATAGTGTATTAAAATCTTCCTTCTTTAAAGCGCATAAAAACACCAATATGTGGAATTCTCAGGCATGGGGATTGAACAGGGGGGGCAATGTTGAGGGAAATAAAACATCCAGTTAAGAGTCCATCAAGAATTGGAACCATTATTGGTATGATAGTCGTGATATCAAGTCAATCTATTCTTGTATTGAGATTTTGGGATCAGAGGGGTGTATTTTATGCTTCTTTTACAGTGGTTCTTATGTGTTTAGTTATAGCGCTATTCGCAGTGTACAGAACATTTTTTAAGAAGCCAACTGATTTATGCCTATCTGATGAGAAAGTCACATTAGATGGGAATACAATCAATTCAAGGGATATTAAAGTGATAATGATCCGAGGATATTTTAAACCCGTTATTGGGATATTACCTTATAGGAAGAAGATCGTTCCATTGGATATGGCATTTAGGTATTCAAGGGATGAAGATAAAGGTATCTCGGATTTAAAGAGTTGGGCAAACATGAACAATGTAAAGATGGTCAATAAATCGTTTCAGACGTGGTTATAAGTGTATTTAAACGCACTATCCGGTACGTTCATTATGTTCAGAGGATGAACTTAACCAGGATGACATGCTTGTTTGGTAAGCTAACGGAAAACTTTAGTTCAACGGTAAAAGCGGCGACTAAGACTTGGGTAATAAAGTCTCGGTCGCCGCTTCTTCTTTTATTGAAGACGCAAATAATGAATTGCTGAAGGGCTTTAGATTTTTCTCACACAGATGATCTCCCGTCCCTATTTCTACAGGGCGCCAATTCGGCGTTGGTTGTGATGATTCGTTTAAACTAAAGGGCAGAATTATTACAATATATGGTATTATAGTGGATATGTCCTGTGAGGAGGATATCAATGGAGAAGTTTTACGATAGCTTATATCAATTTGATGGAAATGACCTGCGGTTGTTCTTTTACAATTTGTTAAATACAGTAGATCGTTATGGTACGGACGGCAGTATTGAAGAAAAAAAGTTAGCAGCAGGACTCGTTAATATACTTCAAACCCAGTTAGAGGCGGTTCACAACCATAAACTACAAATGAATGAACTCCAACAATATGTCTATCTTGTTTTCAGTCTCTCAGATGCAGGATCATTAAAAGTAACTCTAAGTAAAATCGGCAAACGGGAGCTATGCCAAGTCTTAGCATTTAATGAATTGTTTTCAGTTGGGCCAATATCTAACTTAGATACGAAAACTGGGCAGCAGAATAGACTTTTTTGGTTGACGGAAAACGATGGGGACTTCAGATATACCCCAGAGCATCTGCTTGTTAAAATGGTAGAGGCAGTAAAGAATATTCCAGAAAATAAAACCATTGTCATTTGGTGTGCGGATAACGCACATGATCAAACAGGCTTACGTTTCGTATTGCATTTGTTGAGAGATCGAAAACAGCCAGTTAATGTTGTCAATGTGACAGAGCTCTTTAATACTACTGGGCTTCATAACAAAGAAGGATTTAATCCCTATTTTAGTGGTTTAATCGATCGGGAGCATTTTCAGGAAATCGTAAAAAAGTATTATGAAGGTGTGCCTCTAGATCCTAACCAAAGAAGAAGGTATGAATCAGAATGGCTAATCCTCTCGAATGAAAATCATATGCTCCGCTTGTGGAAAGAAGGTTCAGTTAAAGGTACTGATGAAACTGCTCTGGACGAAGTGATAATAAGGTCAATTATTGAACTAGAGCAAGAACAAGATGAGAATGGGTTTATCAAGGCGGGGAGTGTCGTCGCGAGAGTATGTGATACGTCGCACCAACTCGTAGGGTATTCATTTATTACCAATAGAATATGGATCTTAGTTAACCAAGGAGTTTTAGAGTTTAGTGGAATGCCGAGGGCCTTGTATCAGTTCTCTGTTAGACTTGGCACCGTAGGTTGAGCTAACGGAAAACGATAGCACCATTACAATAGGCAGCCGAAATCATTGACTGCTTTAAGCTAACGGGTAGATATACGTGATTGTTATAACACTAGCACAGGGGGGCACTATGAAAAAAACATTAATTCGAAGCCTGATTGTAGGACTAATCTTTGCATTTGTTTATTATGCTATTCAGATTATTCGGGGGATGTATCTTTCAATGAAATATGTTCCGGAAATTGTAAATAAGAATACGACTATGGATTATCTACAACATAAAATAACATTTGGGCATGAATATAGTTCAATGTGGAGAATTATTGAGTTCTCTAGTCTAATGCTACTTGGAATAATTGTTTATTTTTCTTGGAGAATAATGAGAAATATTACCACGGCTACATCTAAGTAGATAAGAATAATGAAGGGGAAGGAACGGAATGGCGGGAGAAATCCGGGGCGCTGGAACTACGCAACAAAAGACCGGGAGCCATGCTCCCGGTCTTTCTCTTTGCTATCGCAGCTGTCAATGATCAGCCGACATACTTCTCCAGCGTAGCCCGCACAGCACCGGGTCCCGCCAGCATCTCAGTGAACATCCCCTGGATGACTTCGCCGAGTCCGATGGCGTACAGGTCAACGCCGAAGATGGCTTGATCCTCGAGAACCGCCCGCACCTTCGCTGCCTGCTCTGCATTCGCGCCAAGCGTAATTCCTTCCAGCCGGGTCTGCAAAGCTTCCAGCAGCGGATCAGGACTTAGTGCGAACACACCGCCTTCATCGTTCACGCCGAGCAGATACCGGCACCAGGCCGCGATCGCCAGCGGTATGGCGGTCAGCTGCGCCGGATCAAGATCCGCGCGGCGGATGTACGACTTGATCGTCTCGCCGAAGCGGATGCCGACCTTCTGCGAAGTGTCGGTAGCAATCCGCTGCGGGGTATCCGGAATGAACGGATTGGCGAACCGTTCCTGCAGCACTTCGTCGAGGAATTGCTTCGGACTGAGAATGCCGGGGTCTACCACAACCGGCAGGCCCTCCTGGTAGCCGATGATCTCCACGAGCTTCCGCAATGTGGCGTCCTTCATCTCATCGGCGATCAGCGTGTAGCCGAGCAGACAGCCGGTTACAGCCAGCGCTGTATGCAGCGGGTTGAGGCAAGTGGTTACCTTCATAGTTTCCACATTGTTGACCGTATCACGGTCCGTGAAGATTACACCGGCTTCTTCCAGCGCCGGACGGCCGTTGGTGAATTTGTCCTCAATAACCAGATACTCGCTGATTTCGGCATTGACGAACGGCGCAGTATACGTGTTCTTGGAGGTGACGATCACATCCATGCCGCCGATTCCCTGCTCCAGCAGCGCAGCCTGCACCGATTCGGACGGGCGCGGCGTGATTTTGTCTATCATGGACAGCGGGAAGGTAATCTTCTGCTCATCCTCAAGATAAGCTACGAAGCCTTCTTCCACATGGCCTTTGGCCGCCCATTCCTTGGCGATCGTAACCATGCCGTTCTTCAGCTTGTCGCCGTTATGCGAGCAGTTGTCCATGCTGACGAAGGTCATCGGATACTGGCCCTTCAGATAACGCTTGTATACGAAGGAAGCGACTATGCTCATCGCATGGACCGGATGATCCGGACCGCCGGCGATATCCTTCTCGACGATGCCGAGATACTGGCCGTTCGGACCAGTAAGGGAATAGCCTTTTTCGGTAATGGTGAAGCTGGCCATCTGCAGGCTGGGATTCTCGAACACTGCGCTCAGGCGGCTGTAATCCGCTTCGCGGGTCTTGTCCGCTGTGAGGCCTTCCACGATGCTGCTGATAATTCTCTTCTGGAAGTCGCCGCGCGCATTCATCAGTACCAATAGAGTCAGATTATCATAAGGCTTGTAGACCTTGTCGATCATCTCGAAGTCGAAGGTCTCGGCAGCGATGATGCCGGTATCTGCCTTGCCGCTGTCGAGCAGCTTCTGGTGGGCATTGGCCACGAAGCCTCTGAAGATATTTCCGGCGCCAAAGTGAACCCACTCCGGCTTCTCCAGTGTATTCTGTGCTACCGCTGCGAAATCGAACTGCGGCAGCTCTACACCTGCGGCTTCCCAGGCTTCACGGTCCGCAATGCTGCTTCTGGTGAGGCTCAGCATTTATTTCGCCCCCTTGGCATTCTCCAGGCTGTCCCATACGCCCAGCAGATACATAATGCCCATCGCTCTGTCGTACAGGCCATAACCCGGACGGCAGTTTTTCTCCTCGCCCCAGAGATGTCTGCCGTGGTCCGGACGTACATAGCCTGTGTATCCATTCTCGTGGTAAGCTTTGACAACCTCAGCCACATCCACGCTGCCATCTTGCCCCCGGTGGGATACTTCAATGAAGTCTCCGTTCTCAAATACCTTCACGTTGCGGATATGGGCGAAATAAATCCGGTCATGGAATTCGCGGATCATTGCCGGAAGGTCATTCTGCGGATTGGTTCCAAGCGAACCTGTGCAGAAGGTAAGGCCGTTATACGGGCTGTCGACCATGTCCAGGAAACGGCGGATGGAATCGCGGCTGCGGATGATGCGCGGCAGTCCGAAGATCGGCCAGGCCGGATCGTCAGGGTGAATGGCCATTTTGATATCCACTTCTTCACAGACCGGAATAATGCGCTCCAGGAAATACTTCAGGTTGTCGAACAGGATATCCTCGGTAACATCGGCGTAAGCCGCGAACAGATCATCCAGCTTCTCCAGCCGCTCCGGCTCCCAGCCCGGCATTGTGAATTCACCGGCACCCCTCAGAATCCGGTCCACCATTTCGCGCGGATTATCCGTAATGGCAGCCTTTTCATAAAAGAGTGCATTCGATCCGTCCGGCAGCTCCTTGTACAGCTCTGTACGGGTCCAGTCGAACACCGGCATGAAGTTGTAGCAGATGACCTTAACGCCGACCTTAGCCAGCTTGCGGATGGTATCGATATAGATGTCAATGTATTTGTCGCGGGACGGCAGCCCGATTTTGATATCATCATGAACGTTAACGCTTTCTACAACCGCTGTGCTGAAGCCTTTGGCTGTAATCTGATCGGCAACCTTCTGGATTTCTTCCATTTCCCATACTTCACCCGCTACCTTGTGATGCAGCGACCAGACGATGCCCATTACTCCCGGAATTTGACGTACATGGTCAAGGGTAATATTGTCGTTGCCCTCGCCATACCATCTCCAAGTCATATTCATTGTCATTTCCTCCTTGGTATTAAACATAAATACAAATACAATCATTCTGAATGCTTGTGACAATTGACCTTACGGATAAAACGTTTTGTGATATGATCATCTTGTATACAAGTTAGGATTCGTATTGATCATAGAATAAGCTTTATGCTTTGTCAATGAAATTCCTATCTGTTTTCTATATAATGAGTGGAGAAGAATATCGTACAGAAAGTTGGTCCATTCCATGACTTCCAAGAAAGAAATAATGTCGTATCTGAAACAGGAAATCCTCTCGCTTGCGCTGAAGCCCGGGTCGATGATCAGTGAGACCGCGCTTTCCGAACGCTTCCAGCTGTCGCGGACGCCGATCCGGGATGTGCTGAAGCAATTGTCCCTGGAGCAGTACGTTGACATCTATCCCAAAAAAGGCAATCTGGTCTCGTATATAGATTTGGAGTCAGTTGAACAGATTATCTACCTGCGCAATGTGCTGGAGAAGGAAATAATGAAGTCGCTGGCCGGTAATATTCCGCTGAAGGGGCTGCATGAGCTGAGGGGCAACCTTGCGCAGCAGCAGCAATGCATTGAGCAGGCCGAGGGGGCCGAGCTTTTCCTGCAGCTGGATGATCAATTTCACCGCACCATGTTCGGCCTGGCCGGACGAGAATTCCTGTGGGGGGTGCTGCAGCAGTTCAATGTGCATTACATCCGCTACCGGAAGCTGCATATGCTGAAGGACGAGAAGCTGGCTACAATTCAGCAGGAGCATCAGCAGCTGCTGGATTATATCGTGCAGGGGGACACGGCGGGGATCGATGAGCTGCTGCATCATCATCTGCGGGCAGATATTGATTCGACGAACTTTCAGGAGCATTTTGCCACTTATATCAAGAAATAAATCCGTATTCTGGACCGTCTGGCAGATGCCAAATATCCCTGCACTCATGTGACATGAAGGCAGGGATATTTGGCATGGAGGCCTATTGTCCGGACTCGCGGTATTCGCGCGGTGAGGTGCCGTGCCAGCGCTTGAACTGCCGGCTGAAATGGGCAATATCGCGGTAGCCGAGAATGCCCGATATCCGGCTGACAGACAGGCTGGGATCATCCAGCAGGACCTTGGCTTCATGGAGCATCTGTTCGGACAGAAATTCCCGGGGCGAGATGCCGAACACCTGGCGGAACACCCGGTAGCAGTGTGAGGCGCTGATCCCGAGCTCCGAGGCAATATCATCAATTCCGTAATGGCTGTCATAGGGCAGCTCCAGCTTGAATTGCTGGTAGACCAACCCCTGAAGGCGGCCGCGGATCTGGTGGGCCAGCTCAATCTTCTCATAGGTGGCAGGGGAAGACAGATTAGCTTCAATAGAGAAGGCTTCCCACAGCTGGGCGAACAGATCGAAGACGGCGGACTGCAGCCTCATGCGCTGTGACATGGTGATGTCCCCCGAGATAGAGCCTGAAATATCCACCAATTTGGAGAGGATGGGCCCTAGCTTATGGGCAATATTGCTTGCGGAAGGGAAGAGTACGTGATTCAGGCGGCTGAGCAAGGAGATTAGTAGCTTGTCATCGATATCAAAATGAATGCAGAAATACGTAAAAGCCTGGCCGTTTCCGCTGCGGCTGGCATGAGAATCTCCCGGCCGGAGCAGCACTAAGTCTCCGGCACGCTGGATATAGCTGCGGTTATTAACGGTAAACAGCTGCTCCCCTTCCAGCACATAGTTGAATTCATATTGCGGATGGGCGTGCAGCGGATAATCCCATTCCCCGCTGACCTTGCGCAGATGCATGCCAAACAGGTTAAGCGTGGTTTTCACATCCGGGATGATCGTTTCACTAAGGCATTGTCCCAGAACAGGCGGTAAAAAAGCGGAAACCATTCGATTCTCCCCCTGACGCTTGCGTTAGAATTAATGAGTGTATTCGTTTTACGCGATCCATTATCCCGTTTTTAGTATAGCTGAAACCTGCTTGATTTGGGTAAATAATTGCTTGATTTGACAATGTTCCCGTCCGGCGGCTGCGTGGTAGGATGAACCTGAACAGGAACTAGTATACAAGATGGGCGCAGAAGCCCGGGCTTCACCGGCTGTGTTTATACTGTGGCTCACGATACCTGCCCGGTCATACGCCCGCTAAGCATGAATAATACACTGGAGGAGATGTTGGCATGAGACAACAACCGGACAATCAGACTGCCGCAGTAGCCGGCAGCGGATACGACGCCTGGTTAAGCTACCCGAAGCTGCCACAAGGCAATCTATATAAGCAATATGTGAAATGGTGCGGAGCCGTATCCGTGACAGAAGAGCAGGAGACGGTGCAAGCCGCGCTGCGTGAATGGCAGAGAGGGATTGCCTCGATGCTGGACATTGAGGCAGGGGCTTCACCGGCTGCGGACGGATTCAGTGTGGCATTCGGCACCTTTAACGGCGGCAATCCGCGGGTCGAAGCCATATTTGACGAAGCAGCCGGACGGGCGGTGGGACCGGAAGGGTTCGCGATCCGCACCAGCCTGACCCATAAGTGTATTGCCGTAGGAGCTGCCTCACCGGCAGGTGTGCTGTATGGTGTCTTCCACCTCCTGCGCCTGATCGGAGGTCTGAAGGACATTGAGCATCTGGATGAAACCGTGAATCCGGTGAACGCGCTGCGCATGATTAACCATTGGGATAATTTCGACGGCAGTGTAGAGCGGGGATATTCGGGGAGATCCTTCCTCTATGAGAATAACCGCTTCACGGATGATCTTAACAGAATTACCGATTACGCGCGGCTGATGTCCACCGCAGGCATCAATGCCATTGCGATCAATAACGTGAACGTTCATGCGCTGGAAACTTTGTTTATCTCCACCTACCTGCCTGATGTTGCCAGAATCGCTGATGTATTCAGAACGTACGGCATCCGCCTGTTCCTGAGCGTGAACTTCGCCGGTCCGATGCATGAAGGGGAAGTTGGAACCGCAGATCCGCTGGATGCCGGAGTCCGGGAGTGGTGGAAGACGAAAGCGGCTGAAATCTATACGGTGATTCCCGATTTCGGCGGATTCGTGGTCAAGGCCGATTCAGAGAACCGGCCAGGCCCGTTCACCTACGGGCGGGATCATGCCGATGGCGCGAATATGCTGGCGGAGGCGCTGAAGCCGTTCGGCGGCATCGTCATCTGGCGCTGCTTCGTGTACAACTGCAAGCAGGACTGGCGTGACCGCAAGACAGACCGGGCGAGAGCAGCCTATGATCATTTCAAGCCGCTTGACGGTAAGTTCCATGATAACGTAATTCTGCAGATCAAGAACGGCCCGATGGATTTCCAGGTCAGAGAGCCGGTATCTCCGCTGTTCGGGGCGCTTGAACAGACCAATCAGGTGATTGAATTTCAAATTGCCCAGGAGTATACCGGACAGCAGCGTCATGTCTGTTACCTGGTTCCGCAGTGGAAAGAGATTATGGAATTTGACACGCTGGCCCAAGGCGGAACGGCTCCGGTGAAGCATATCGTCGACGGCTCGCTATGGGGCAACCGTTACAGCGGTGTGGCTGCAGTATCCAATGTGGGCAATGACCGGAATTGGACCGGGCATCTGCTGGCCCAGGCGAATCTTTACGGATTCGGGCGGCTGGCCTGGAACCCGGAGCTTAGCGCGGAAGAAATTGCTGCGGAGTGGATCGCCCTGACGTTTGGTACAGACGCTGCGGTTGCCGGCGTAATCAGCCGGATTTTACTGGATTCCTGGGAGATTTACGAATCCTATACGGCACCGCTTGGCGTGGGCTGGATGATTAATCCCGAGCATCACTACGGCCCTAATGTGGACGGCTATGAATATTCACAATGGGGTACCTACCATTATGCCGATCATCAGGGAATCGGTGTAGACCGGACTGTGGCCACAGGCACCGGCTACAGCGCCCAGTATATGGGCAGCAATGCACAGCGATATGATTCGCTGGAAGAATGTCCGGATGAGCTGCTGCTGTTCTTCCATCATGTGCCGTATACCCATGTGCTGCATTCCGGCAAAACTGTGATTCAGCATATCTACGACACCCATTTTGAAGGTGCGGTACGTGCTGCCGGGCTGCTGGCTGCCTGGAGCGGATTGAAGGGCAGGATCGCAGAGGGGCTGTATGTACAGGTAGAGGAACGTCTGCGGGGACAGGCTGCGCATGCCAAGGAGTGGCGCGACCAGATCAATACTTACTTTTACCGCAAGAGCGGCATAGAAGATTCCGGAGCACGCAAGATTTATTGAGAGTTAATAGGGAACTATTAGGAGGGGCAGGTTCATGACGCTCACTTTCGGACAGGTTATCGGACATTTAACAGCAGGCATCCGCAAGCCGGATGGAACGGTAGACAGGCTGGAGCCGGGAGCTCCGGAGTCGGAGGTGCAGGGGATTGTGACCGCCTTCTCGGCTTCGCAATATGTAATTGAGCAGGCGGCCTTGCTTGGCGCGAATCTGATCATTACGCATGAAGGTATTTATTACAGCCATCAGGATAACCGGGAGGGGCTGGAGAATGATCCTGTCTACCGGCAGAAATCTGAACTGGTCGCCAGCACCGGTGTAGGTATCTACCGCTTCCATGATCATGTGCACCGCTATACACCGGACGGGATCATAGAAGGGCTGCTGCGGGAGCTGGAATGGGAGCCGTATGTCGAACGGCATCTGCCCCATGTGTCTATTCTCTCGGTCCCTGCTGCGTCAGTTTCAGAGATTGCAGGATATTTGAAGCGGCAGCTGCATATCCCCTATGTCCGCGCAGCAGGCAATTTATCCGCTGTATGCAGCAGAGTGGGCGTGCTGGTTGGCTACAGAGGCGGTGGTGCAGCTGCCATTCCCCTATTTGAGCAGGAGTCACTTGATCTGATTATCGCCGGTGAAGGCCCGGAGTGGGAGACCCCGGAATATATCCGGGATGCCGTCCGGCAGGGCCGAAGCCGGGCATTAATTATGCTGGGCCATGCGGAGAGTGAAGCGCCGGGGATGAAGCTGCTGGCGCAGCGGCTGGCCTTGCAGTTTCCGGATGTGCCGGTGCATTACATTCAGGAACAGCCCGTTTATCAGATTGTATAATTAACGGAACCTCTTTGAAGGTGTGAAGACCAAGGGACAATGGCTGTCCCTTCAGGACTCCTGCCGGCAAGGGGGTTTTGAACGTTCAGCTGGAACATCCCGCCGGATTGCGCTGGACAGCGGCATTGTATGCAGACTGCCGGTCTGGTTCATATTGCGGATTGCCCCCCGGGCGCAACTATCATATAGTGGAATTCTATATGAGGTTAGGCAGTGCAGAAGATGAAGCGCCATCTGGATAGCCAATTTCACGACAGGAGGATAGAATCAGGCTTATTCTATTCTCCTTTTGCGTTTTTAGCCATTGATTCCGCATTTTGAATATTGATTGTATACAAGATTCAGCTTACATTGTAGAGGCATCAAGCCATCAACTACACCTATAACGGAGGTCGTATCAGTGATGAATTCATCCAGATCGCAAAAGCTGCATAAACCGCTTATCGTTGTGTTAGGTCTCACATTGCTTGCTGCAGGCTGCAGCAGCTCCAAGAAGGATAATTATGAAAGCGCTTCTGTCACTCCTGCCGGAAATGCCCCGGCTTCCAATGAAGCCGCGGCAGCTTTCACTTATCCGATGACGGGCGGCATAGAGCTGACTTATATGAATGAACAGCTGGGAGGTACGCCGGAACGGCTGCCTGTCGATGACGAATATGAGAAGCGGACAGGAATCGCAATCAGACAGCTGGGCGGAACACCGATGACCGACCAGAAGTTCAGTCTGCTGCTGGCCTCGGGCGAGCTGCCGGATATCTTCCTCAATACCTGGCTGCAATACCCGGGCGGACCTGATAAAGCCGTGGAGCAGGGTTACATTCTGAAGCTCAATGATCTGATCGATCAATATGCGCCCAACTTGAAGAAGACCCTTCAGGAGAACCCGGATATCGACAAAATGATCAAAACCGATGACGGTACGTATTACGCCTTCCCGTTCATCCGCTCGGAGATCGGCCGGGTCTACGGGGGGCCGATTATCCGCAAGGATTGGCTCGATGAGCTGAATCTCGGCATCCCGGAAACGATTGAGGAGTGGCATACCGTACTGACTGCTTTTAAAGACAAGAAAAATGCAGCCTCACCCGTAACCTTCCGTACGATATTCCTGGGAGAGCGGACTGGAGGGTTCGCCGGAGCGTTCGGTGTGATGGGTAACTTCTACGTTAACGACGGCAAAGTAGTCTATGGCTATCTGGAGCCTGGCTACAAGGAATACCTCAATACCATGAGCCGGTGGTACAAAGAAGGGCTGATTGACAAGGATTTCGCTTCGATTGACGGCGCTACCGTTGACAAGAAAATGACCTCGAATGTAAGCGGAGCAACGATCGGCTGGCAGTACTATATTGAGAAATATAACTCAGCCGTGCAGGAATCGGACGCGGAAGCCGATTTTGTAGCCGCTCCATACCCGTCTGCGGTCAAAGGCGGCCTTCCTGAGTTCGGCCAGCTGGATAATGCCTATGCGGGGACAAGCTCGGCAGCCATCTCAGCCACAACCAAAAATGTCGAAGCCGCTATGCGCTGGCTGGATTATGCTTTTACCGAAGAAGGCAGCAAGCTGAATACCTATGGGATTGAAGGCATTACCTATACGCTGGAAAACGGCAAGCCCGTCTATACCGATCTTGTGGTTAAGAATCCCGAAGGCCTCGGCAGCGACCAGGTCATGTCCAAGTATTCGCACGGCACCAACTTCCCGATGATTCAGCAGGACAACAATCTGCCGGCGAAATATCCGGCAACCACAGAATCTATCGGCATCTGGAAACAGACCAATCATGAGAGCCACCTGTTGCCTCCGGTAACGCCAACCGCCGAAGAAGCGGATGAAATGAGCAGCATTATGAACGACATCAATGCTTTTGTGAAAGATATTGAGCTCAAGATCATTCTGGGCACCGATTCCGTAGACAATTACGATAACTATGTGCAGCAGATGAGGGACCTGGGCATCGGGCGCGCGCTGGAAATTCAACAAGCGGCCTATGAACGTTACCTGAACCGTTAGACGATGCTCATATTTCCAGGCTTATACTACCAAACCTTTAGGAGGAATTATCCATGAGTCAAAAAAGGAAACTCAGCAATGGCTGGCAGTTCAGCAAGCAGCCGCTTCATTCGGAGCTTGCCGAGGTGGCCGCAGGTGCAGACTGGATGACGGTTACGCTGCCGCATGACTGGCTGATCTATGATACCCGCAATCTCTACGAGAACGGGGAGGGCTGGTACCGCACCAGCCTTACGTTCGAAGAAGTACCTGCAGATGAGCTTGTGTCCTTGCGTTTCGAGGGAGTGTATATGAACTCGACGCTGTACGTGAACGGACAAGTGGCGGGTGAGTGGAAATACGGATATTCCACCTTTGAATTCGATATCACCCCGTACCTGATAGCGGGAGACAATGAAGTCTATATGCGTGTGATCCACGAATCCCCCAATTCCCGCTGGTACTCCGGCGCCGGAATTTACCGGCCGGTCTGGCTGAAGACAATGCCGAAGACGCATATGGCTGCTGACGGAATTTATATTGCGGCTAGAGTAGCGGCGGAGGGTGAAGCCTGGACTGTAGACGTGGATGTGGAGCTGCATACTGCTGAAGCTGGGGCGTCAGGCAGGGAGCTGAAGCTGCGGCATAGCATTCTGGATGCGCAAGGAACGGTAATTGCCGCAGGAACCTCTGAGGTGCCTGTGATGCAGAGCGGTTCAGCCGTACATAACCACATCCGCCTGACGGTTGATCACCCGTTGCTATGGGATATTACCAGTCCCCATCTCTATACTCTGCAATCTGAACTGCTGGCAGACGATGAGGTCATTGAAGTGGAGAAGGAGAGCTTTGGCTTCCGGACGATGGAGCTGGACAGTGACAAGGGCTTCTTCCTCAACGGCCGTCATGTCAAAATATACGGAGTCTGCCAGCATCACGACCTCGGTGCTCTGGGTGCTGCTGTGAACAAGGCGGCGCTGCGCCGCCAGTTCGTCCTGCTGCAGGAAATGGGCGTCAATGCCATCCGCACCGCGCATAATATGCCCGCAGTAGAGCTTATGGAGCTGGCCGATGAAATGGGGCTGCTGATTGTGTCGGAAGCCTTCGACATGTGGGAGCGCAGCAAGACACCTTATGACTATGCCCGGTTCTATCCGGAGTGGTGGAAGCGCGATATTGCCAGCTGGGTGCGGCGGGACCGCAACCGGCCAAGCCTGCTGATGTGGAGCATCGGCAACGAGATTTATGATACCCATGCAGACAGCCGCGGCCAGGAGCTCACCCGGGAGCTGCAGGAGGAAGTGCTGGTCCATGATCCGCGCGGCAATGCTTTTGTTACCATTGGCTCGAACTATATGCCCTGGGAGAATGCCCAGAAATGCGCCGATATCGTCAAGGTGGCAGGCTACAACTATGCGGAGAAATATTATGAGCAGCATCACCGGGAACATCCGGACTGGATAATCTACGGCAGTGAGACCTGCTCGACAGTGCAGAGCCGGGGAGTCTATCATTTCCCGCTGGCTCAATCTGTTCTGGCCGATGATGATCAGCAGTGCTCTTCGCTAGGGAACAGTTCTACCAGCTGGGGTGCCAAAAGCACGGAGGCCTGCATCACCGCAGACCGGGATGCTTCCTTCTCGCTGGGACAGTTTCTCTGGACGGGCTTTGACTATATCGGGGAACCGACTCCTTATCACACCAAGAACTCATACTTCGGGCAGCTGGATACCGCCGGTTTCCCTAAGGATTCCTATTATATCTATCAGGCAGAATGGACGGATTACCGCACGCATCCGATGATTCATATTTTTCCTTACTGGGATTTCTCGCAGGGCCAGCTGATTGATGTACGGGTCTGCTCGAATGCTCCGCGCATTGAGCTGTTCATGAATGAAGTGTCGCAGGGCAGCGTGGACATCGATCATGTCCACGGACATAAGCTACTTGGAGAATGGCAGCTGCCTTACGCGGACGGTGTCCTGCGTGCAGCTGCTTATGATGAGCAGGGGAATGTAATCGCTGTGGAGCAGATTTCCTCCTTCGGGGATGCAGCTTTGCTGGTGTTAACTCCAGACAAGCAGGAGATTTCCGCAGACGGTACGGACCTTATCTTCGTAACGGTCAGCACGCTGGATCAGTCGGGGCGTCCGGTAGCGAATGCCAATAACCGGGTTCACCTCAGTGTTGAGGGCCCCGGACGGTTGATCGGTCTGGATAACGGGGACAGCACGGACTATGATTCCTACAAAGGCGTAAGCCGCCGCCTGTTCAGCGGTAAGCTGCTGGCAGTGATTGCCGGTACATTGGAGCCCGGAACGATTACGCTGCGTGCGGCTTCGGCGGATCTGGCTTCGGCTGAGCTTACGCTGCGGTCGGTGCTTCCCGCACCGGGAACGATTGCTGAAGATGAGCTGTATCTGTATGCGCATAACCCGCTGGAGGCAGAGGCGGCATCCGGTAATCCGGAGAGCGGCAAGGAAGAGGGGATCCCGGTCCGCAAGCTGGAGATGATCTGCCCTGAGGGTAATATTCTGACGCCGGCGCAGCCTTCACTTCCGGTCCGGGTAAAGCTGCATCCGCAGGGTGCCGCCTGGCAGGATGTCGAGTGGCGGATCACCAACGCCGCCGGAATTGATGCCAATATTGCCACCATTGAGACCAGCGGGCATGAAGCCGTAATCACGGCTTTGGGTGATGGCGATGTATACATCCGCTGCGGGACAGCCAATGGTGCAGACGGCATCCGGCTCTATTCACAGATGGAATTCAAGCTTACAGGGCTTGGCCAGGCTTATCTGAATCCGTATGAATTTATCTCCTCCGGATTCAACAGCAGCCATAGCCGGAATCTGACCAACGGCAATGAACGCGGTGTGGCTACAGCCCGGGAAGGGGAGAGCCGGATCTGCTTCGAACGGATTGACTTTGGGAATGATGGAGCCGATGAGATCGTTCTGCCAATCTTCTCGCTGGATGATCAGGAACTCCCGATTGAGATATGGGAAGGCATTCCCGGAGAGAATGGTGCCGAATTACTCACCACAGTCACTTACCAGAAGCCGTCCCGCTGGAATGTGTACCAGGAAGCAAGCTATACGCTGCCCAAAAGGCTGACAGGCATCACTTCACTGTCCTTCGTCCTGCGGAAGAAGATTCATCTGAAGGGCTTCTCGTTTGTGCGCAGGCACAAGGCGTATGAGCGTCTGGCTGCACAGGCCAACAGTGCCGTTTACGGGGATGTCTTCACCATAACGGAGGATGCCATTGAAGGGATCGGCAACAATGTCTCGCTTATATTTGCCGGGATGGACTTTGGCGGGGGGGAATGCTCAAGGGTTGTCATTTGCGGACGCTCAACGCTTGCGAACAATACGCTGCAGATCCTGTTCAGCGGTCCCGGCGGCGAATCCAAGCAGCTGATTGAATTTGCCGGGAGCGGCAGCTATACGGAGCGTGAATTCACTCTGGAGCCGCCGGTAAGCGGCAGCCAGACGGTCACCTTCCTGTTCCTGCCGGGCAGCCGGTTTGACTTCAAGTGGTTCCAGTTTTTGCCGTCCGTATAGCAATCAGGGATATCCCAAACAGCCATTCTATGGCGTTTGAGATATCCCTTTTTCTATCAGCTGCCATATATCCGCCCGTCATCGCCTGCTTCACTGATCCGTACCTCAATAAGCTTCATTGTGCTGACAGCCCTGACCGCATGCCGGTCTCCACGGGCTATAGTGAATATTCCGCCTGCCGATGCTGCGGCTGCGGCTCCGTTCACCGTGACCTCACCGTGACCCGATACAATCATCCATGTTTTGGCAGAATGCTTACAGTCCATTTCCGGGATGTCATGCTCCGGCAGCAGTCTTAATATCATCGTAAGTACAAGGCAGGTGCCATTTGCTGCCTGGTCCAGAAGGGTATAGCTGCCCCAGCCGGTCTCACCGTACCTCGGCTCCTGAACAGAATGCTCTTGCAGGATGTCCTTGATCATGTTTGCTTCCTTCCTGGCTGCAATCAGGATGCCTTCGGGGCTCGCTATGGCGACTATGCCGGATACACCGATTACATGCAGCGGAACCTTCAGCTCATTGACGATATGGGTATCCCGGCATTCCCCCCATAGGCCTCCTTCGCCAGTCAACGGAGAGTCCAGCCGGGCAGCGAGCGTATCCCAGCTTCCCAGATCAGACCACTCCCCCTTATGCCGTACAACGACTGCTTTGGTGCTGTGCTCCGCCACTTCCTTGTCGAAGCTGCGGACCGGAAGTCCGGCATATTGCGCAACAAATGCCGCATGATCAGCGGGCAGCCCCACCTTCTGGAGATGCGACAGCAGGAAGCTTAGCCGAAACGCGAATATCCCGCAGTTCCATAAAGCATGCTCCTTCATCAGCTCCCGGGCTTTGGCGATATCCGGCTTCTCTGCAAAAGAGAGCACCTGAGCATACGCCTCCGTGCCCCCTTGTGCCGGGACAATATAGCCGTATTGATCGGAAGGATAGGCAGGCTGGGTTCCAAGCAGGAGGAGTTCTGCCTGTGAGGATGCCAGAATATCCGGAAATTGAGGAAACAGCCGGAAGAAGTCTTCGTCCGCATACATATCAGCCGGAGCCACGCAGATGATGTCCTCCGGTCTAGCCTTTCCTGCGGAGTACAAATGCAGGGCGCCATAGGCGGCTGCCGTAAATGTGCCGCGCTTGTAAGGCTCCCCGATTACCGGAAACTTGTTTCCGGTATAGCGGCGGGTGATGGCCAGCTGGTCCTGATGTGCGACGAACAGCACGGATTCGTCAAGTCCCGCTTGACTGAGCTGGCGGCATACGCGTCCGATCATGGACTCTGTGCCCCCGTCAGGTGCAGGAAGCAGCGGCAGGAACATCTTGGAACGGATGCTGCCAGAGAGGGGCCATAGCCGCATACCGGAGCCCCCGCTTAGAAGAATAGTATGCAAGGCGGTCTGCCTCCTTAAGGTTTGGGCGGAGTGGAATATCCCTTGCGCTGATGGAAGGACAGCGAACGGTACGTACGGGCATACTTCTGAAGCTGCGCTTTGCCCAGGGAGGCCGCCGGAGTCTTCAGAGCTTTATTGTTGGCGTTCCTGAGCAGTACAGCAGCGCTGTTCCTGCTGTACACATAGTTGGCATAGGTTTCGAATTCGGAGAAGCCGAACTGCTTCGTTTTGTCGATGGAGCGGAGAATGGCGGCATGCCATGGCGTCCCGTGCCGGGCTTCAATAGTTCTTTTGAGACTGGCCAGCTTCGCAGACTCGAACAGCATATAGTGTGTAACAAAAGACTTAGGGGAAGGAGCGGCGGCGCCGAGCAGCTTCCGGTAGGTGCGGAAATATTCCGGCTGGCTCCAGCTGCGGCAGTAAAAGATGCTTTTCCCGCCGGAACGGAAACGATGGGGGCGAATCAGCACCGTATCCGCATCAACCACCAGGAAAAATTTCTCGCGGCAAATATGATCCCCGTTCATCTTAAGCAGCTGCTGGTACAGCCAGCCGGAACGGTTCCAGCGGGAAGAGGAGTAGCGTATAGCTTTCTTAGTGAACGGCAAAACGGTGGTTTCATCGACAAAGACACAATTTTTGCGGGAGCACAGCCCTCTGATTCTGCTGCTGTTCGGCGAGACAATATAAATATGGCTGATAGGGTGGCGGACGTAGCGGCGGAGACTGTCGATTACATGGGGTAGGGTGGCAAGATCCTTTTCAATAGCCGGGATCAGGACATCGATTGAAGGGCCGTTTTTCGATACTTTTTCCGAAGCAGCTGACATGGATTCATCTCCGTACCTGTATTGACACTTGAGCGTCTGCACTAGGGTATGCCTGCGGATTAACGGTTGACAGGGCCATGGTCCTGCTGAAAGATAATCTTCCCGTAGGGGGCAGATGCTTTATTCCAATACGCCTTCTTCCGCATAGAATGCAGCGACTATGCAAATCGAGGGAGGATGGAAAGCTCCTTCCGGACAGGAGAGTGCATGCGTGACAGCCAAACAGGTTCAGTCAGGTCAGAGCAAATGGTACAAGACCCAATTGTTGCTTAAGAACCAAACCATTACCCCTTTCATTCCGGATACCCGGAGGTTTACCAGACGCAATCTGGAGCAGATGATTCACAGCTATGGAATGATTTATGTCAAGCCGGAACGGGGAACCTATGGCAATGGAGTGATCCGCGCTGAGCGGGGGGAACGGCAGGGGTATACGTACCAGTATGAGGAAACGCGGCGCCATTTCGATACGTTTGAAGCTTTTCATAAAAGTCTCGCGAAGAAGATCGGCAGAAGGAGCTATCTGGTTCAAAAAGGTATCCATCTGCTGAAGCAGGGCGGGCGCCGTTTCGACATCCGGGTGATGGTGCAGCTCAGCCCCAAGGGCGTCTGGGAGGCTACCGGAATCATTGGCCGGCTGGGGCATCCGCGCAAAATAGTAACCAATTACCACAGCGGCGGCAAACCGACCGCAGTGGATCAGTTGCTCTCTACCCATCTGTCGGCCCACCAGCTCGTGCAGCTGAAGGGAGAACTAAACCGGCTGGGTACACGCATCGCAGTTCAAATGCAGAAGACCTATCCGCGCCACCGGCAATTCGGTGTAGACATCGGTCTTGACCGGACGCTCAAGCCATGGATTATTGAAGTGAACATGAATCCTGACCCGTATATTTTTAATCAGCTTAAGGATAAATCCATGTACCGCAGAGTGATGAGGTACCGGCGTTTTAGCCTGAAGCCATAGAGCATACAAAGAAGGCCTGCCAACGTGCAAGGCCTTTCTTTTGTGATCATTTTTTTATAGGCTTACGCTTTGCCAGCAGGAGTCAATTAGACCGTCGATCTCCTCGTCCTTAAGGTCCAGATAATGGTTCAGTGCGCTTTTCACGACATAGACGATGGAGCCGTAATGCATCTGCACCATGAACTTGGGGTCCATAGCGGTAAACAGCTTCTGTTCAACGGCTTCGGCGTAGAGCTTCTCCAGCGGATGACACCAGCCGCCTTCATAGGCCGCTTGCTTGACTTCATCATAGATATAGGGCGAGAACGAATACTGTTCGATAAATTGAAAGCCCTGCGGATACTCCAGTGACAGGGTGATCAGATTCCTCCAGGCCCGCTCCAGACGGGTGCGCAGAGGTTCGTCGGTATATACGCCGTCAAGCACCTTATGCCCGTTAAAAGTAACGATACCCCTATACAGCTCATTGATGATTGCTTCTTTACTCTCAAAATAATGATAGATGCTTCCGGTAGAAATCCCGGATTTCCTGGCAATCAGCGACATGGAAGTCGCCTGAAGCTCCTTCTCAATAATCAGACCCAGCGTCGTTTCCAGTACGGCCTGCTGAACCTTATTATAATTGTCGAACATAAACCCGCCTCCAATCGAACATTCATTCTAATGTAAGGCAAGAGGTTCCGGCTTGTCAAGGCACGCAGGGGGCGGCATTATGACTGCGTTTTAGCGGTTATTCTGCGCCATGCTCTCCAGATACTCTTCAATCGGCACGGAATTACGCAGCGCCATTAAGCTGTTCCCTGTATCGCCGATCACCGTCCGGAATTTGCTGCTTACCCCGGTGGCCAGGTCTGCTATCGCATCTACAATTACTTGCGGGTCATCCAGCTGGCTGTTGTCGCGGTTTCCCATAAGCGCACTCAGTTTATCCATCATCTCATCGTACACTGTAATCTTCTCATCTCTGTTCCAGATGATATTATTCGTGAAGTTATTGCCGGAAGAACCGCCTTGCTCGATCAGCCTCAGCTCAATATTCAGCGGCTTCAGCTCGTAGTACAACCCTTCGGTTAATCCTTCCAGCGCGAACTTGGACATGTTGTAGAGAGAGCCGAGCGGCACCGCAGTAGTCACACCCATGAAGGAGCTGATGTTGATGAACATCCCGCCGCCTTTGGCCCGGAAGTGAGGCAGGAAGCGGCGGATCACATTGATCGGTCCCCGGGTATTGACAGCGAATTGCCAATCGATATCCTTCTCAGCCGCCAGCTCCAGCGGTCCATAGGTGCCCATTCCTGCGTTGTTAACAACAACATCTATCTTGCCAAAAGCGTCTATAGCCGCATCCACAGCCGAACCCACCTGGTCCAGGTTTGTAACATCCAGTTTGAACAGCCTGATATTGTCGTACTGGCGCAGCTCCTGCCCGTTCTCCGGTGTACGCATAGTGGCCGCCACATTCCAGCCCATTTTGGCGAAATGAATCGCCGTAAGCTTTCCGAGTCCCGAACTGGTACCTGTGATGAAAATCGTTTGAGCTGCTGTGTTAGTAGACATGAATATTCCCTCCTATTATTAGATCGAACGATCATTCTAATGCGTGATAAAAAAATATACCATCCATTAGAATGATCATTCTAGGGACATTATTATCCTTTCGGCGGGGATTGTCAAGGATGAAGATACTTGCTGGTTAGATTCCGTTTAAACTCAGTTTACATTCCCTAAGTACATTAGGTCTGCAGCAGGGATCAAGGCTATGCCGAAAGGAGGAGAGGCTTAGGTCTGCTTCGGTATCCAGTTAGCTAAAAGATATCCAGATAATTAGAAGATGTCCAGATAGTTAGAACATTGACAGTTAGGATTCTATCTACTATGCTTGCTATATTACTTAGAATTCTATCTAATTGACAAGGGGACATGAAGATGACCGAACCTATTTTGCATACACCGTATTCAGATTTGATCCGTGAGATTGGCTTGAAGCTTAAGAGCTCTGCCGATGCCCGGCTGAACGAGCTGGGACTGAATTCCGCGCAAGGCCGGATGATCGGATATATCTATGAGAATCAGGACAAAGGCGTGATCCAGAAGGATCTGGCGGAGCAGTTCAAGCGGCGCGGGGCCAGCATCACCAGCATGCTCCAGGGCCTGGAGAAGAAAGGCTATATCGCCCGCGTCACCCATGAGAAGGATGAACGTCAGAAGAAGCTGACCGTATTGGAGAAGGGAGTTATCCTGGTCGAGGAGTTCAACCTTATGTTCTCGGATGTTGAAGCCGGTATTACCCGGCAGCTCAGCAAAGAGGAGGCATCAACCCTATTGTCGCTGCTGTCCAAAGTTAATCAAAGCTTGTAATGGAATGAATTGGTTATGAAAGTACACGTTTGGAGGAATGAATATGAACAAGGAAGTATCCAACCAATATTACCTGGAATCCGCTCCAATGAAAAAGGCGATATTCCATTTGTCGGTTCCCATGATGATCGGCATGTCAGTCGGAACGGTCTACAATGTGATCAACGCGTATTTCATCGGCCTGCTGCATAATACGGGGATGCTGACGGCGATCACGCTGGGCTTGCCGATTTTCACCGTCCTGATGGCCTTCGGCAATGTGTTCGGAGTGGGGGGCGGAACCTTCGTCACCCGGCTGGCCGGGGAGAAGAATACGGAGAAAGGCAAGCGGATCGCCGGATATACCTTCTATGCAAGCATCATTGCCGGAATCGTTATCGCGCTGCTGGCGCTGCTGGCGATTAATCCGCTCACCCGCCTGCTCGGTGCGGATGCGGCAACCTTCGATTACACGAAGACCTATGCCCTGACGATGTTCGCCGGGGGCTTCGCGATTGTGCTTAATTTTGCGCTCGAACAGCTGGTCCGCGCTGAGGGGGCGTCGAGGGAGTCCATGTATGGTATTTTTATCAGCACGGCGCTCAGTCTGATCTTTGACCCGCTGTTTATTTTGATTCTGGGCTGGCATGTAGCCGGAGCGGCGCTGGCCATGTGCCTGGCTAACCTCGGATCGGCACTCTATTATCTCTATTATCTGGAGAAACGGAGTGAGAATCTCAGGGGGTTCCTGAAGCATTTCAGAATATCCCTGCAGGATAAGCTGGAGATCTATAAAGTCGGCATCACGGAGCTGCTGCAATGCGCTTTTCTGATTGTGACGACACTGCTGCTTAATAACTATTCCATCCAGTATGGTGATAATGTGGTAGCCGGGTTCGGGGTGGCGCTGAGAATTGTGCAGATTCCCGAGTTCCTGTCGATGGGACTGTTCCTGGGCCTGATCCCGCTCTTCGCCTTTAACTATGCCAGCAGGAACAGAGCCAGACTTACCTCAAGTATTAAGTATGCTTTTGGCTATATCGCCAGCATTGCGGTGGTATTTGTCAGTCTGGTCTATGTGTTCCGGGGACCTATCCTGCATTTGTTCTCCAATGATAACTCGGTGATCAGCATGGGGATTTACATCCTGGCAGCCATGCTCATCTCCGCGCTGTTCAATGGTTTCACCGGTCTGTTCATGAGCATCTTCCAGGCTACAGGCCAAGGCGCACAGGCGGGGATTATGGCAGTTACGCAAGGCGTGCTCTATATCCCGGTGATTATCGTGCTGCATCATTTCTTCGGCCTGCATGGCGTGATCTGGTCCATGACCGTTACCGAGGTGACGACAAGCCTCCTGGGCGTGATTCTGTTCATCGGCTTCAACCGGAAGCTGGGGAGATTGGGTAGTGTAGACGATCCGGAGGGGGCTGCTCCGGTGGCGTCGGTGTGACGCCTGAAGAACTGAAGACTTGAAGACCTGAAGACCTGAAGACCTGAAGACCTGAAGACCTGAAGACTTGAAGACCTGAAGACCTGAAGACCTGAAGACCTGAAGCTCAGAAGCTCAGAAACCCTAAGTAAATTACTTAGAATTCTTTAAAAACCTTGAATCTATATAGGGTAAACTTAGAATCTGAATTGCTGCATGTACGAAACCTTGCTCTGCAGGAGGGTCGTCCATCGGCTGGTCAATATTCTTAAGTTGCGCTTATATACAAGGTTTTTTGGCGTTTAGGAAATTATGCGATGTATTCATGGGACCCCCGAAGTAGGCTATGAGATGAAATGAGGGGCAAAAGTGCCCCTCATTCCTGTGGAGGTGGGCCTGGAGGGGGAAATGAGGGGCAAAGGTGCCCCTGATTCCGGTGGAGGTGGGCCTGGAGTAGGGAATGAGGGGCAAAAGTGCCCCTGGTTCCGGTGGAAGTGGGCCTGGAGGGTGAATGAGGGGCAAAAGTGCCCCTGGTTCCGGTGGAAGTAGGCCTGGAGTGGGAAATGAGGGGCAGAAGTGCCCCTGATTCCGGTGGAAGTGGGCCTGGAGTAGGGAATGAGGGGCAAAAAGTGCCCCTGATTCCGGTGGAGGTGGGCCTGGAGTAGGGAATGAGGGGCAAAAGTGCCCCTCATTCCGGTGGAGGTGGGCCTGGAGTAGGGAATGAGGGGTAAAAAGTGCCCCTGGTTCCGGTGGAAGTGGGGCGCAGATGAAAAATATAGGGAGAAATCCCACTAATTATGCCGAAAGTAGGCAGAATGAGGGGAATATAGGGAGAAATCCCATTAAATACACCAAAAGTAGGCGAGACGAGTGAAATTAGAGGGATAAATCCCTTTAATTCTGCTGCAAGTGGGTTAGTGAGTGGAACGAAGGGGGACAGCGTCTCGCAATACGCCTTATCATCGCCAGCACCTATAACACTCCGTCCGCTCTCACCTCCCAACTCGCCCCCGCCGCACCACCGCCAGTCATCAGCACCCACCGCCCCCGCCGCACCACCGCCAGTCATCAGCACCCACCGCCCCCGCCGCACCACCGCCAGTCATCAGCACCCAGCGCCCCCGCCCGCACCACCGCCAGTCACCGGCACCCAGCGCCCCCGCCCGCACCCCGCCAGTTACCGGCACCCACCGCCCCCGCCCGCACCCCGCCAGTCACCGGCACCATAACTTCACCCTGGTTACTTGCCGCCCGCATCCGCCCAACTCCTGCATAGCTAAATCCCGCTGCTTTATAGTAAAATGAGATAAATTTAATCACAGAGGAGTTACTGTATGCTGGACGTCAATGAAATTCAGGCGCGGATTCCCCACCGTTATCCGTTTCTGCTGGTAGACCGGATCACCGAGCTTGAAGAAGGCAAGCGGGCGGTCGGGATTAAGAATGTGAGTATAAACGAACCATTCTTCCAGGGGCATTTCCCCGGATATCCGGTGATGCCGGGTGTATTGATCGTAGAGGCATTGGCCCAGGTAGGCGGTATAGCCATGTCCAAGCAGGAAGAGGGCGGAAGCACCATCGGACTGCTCACGGGAATCGACAATTGCCGGTTTAAGCGTCAAGTGAAGCCGGGAGATCGGCTGCGCCTTGAATTTGAAGTTACCCGGATCAAAGGGATGATTGTAAAAGGAACCGGGACCGCCACTGTAGACGGTGAGCGGGTGTGCGAGGCAGAGATTATGTTTGCGTTCAGCGGGCAATAACTAGCGGAAAAGGTGGCTGGAGAAAGATCATGAGAAAAAGTGTTGTGTTTAAAACGGTTTCATGCTATTTTATAAACTATAAAAACGTTTTTATTGCAGAGGAACAATGATATGGGAAAGATAACAATCAAAGACGTGGCCAGAGAAGCAGGCGTCTCCATCTCCACGGTCTCCAACGCCTTGAATGACGTGGATGTACTCAACCCGGAGACCAAATCCCATGTGCTGAAGGTAGCGCAGCGCCTGAATTATGTTCCGAACCTGAACGGCAAGCTGCTGAAGTCCGGTACGACGAAGATGCTTGGTTTTTTCACCACAAGTGTGTCAGGTCCATACTTTTACAAGCTGGTAGAATCCATGGCCCGTCAATGCGACCGCCTGGGTTATGGCCTGAATGTATTTGTCACCAAGGACAAACAGGTGGTCATGAGCAATATTCTCGGACGGCGCGTGGATGGTGTCATTATCTACGAGGAGCTGGGCATCGACGAGAAGGATATTGCCGCGATGAAGAAAGACAAGATTAAGGCGGTATTTCTGGACCGGGTGCTGGAGGACGAGGGGATGGGGAGCATCATATTTGATTCTTTTGAATCCGGGTATGAGGCTACCAAATATTTGATCGGCCTGGGGCATAAGAAAATTGCCTATATCTCCGGCGTAGATACGATGTTCGACAGCGTACAGCGGCGGGAGGGTTATCTGGCAGCGCTCCGCCAATATCAGCTTCCGGTGGATGATGATTATATTCTTCAGGGTTATTTTGAGGAAGACAGTACCTATAATGCCGTGAAGTCCTTTATCCGCGTGCATCCCGAGAAATTGCCTGACGCCTTCCTGGCCGGTAATGATATCAGTGCGATCGGCTGTATCCAGGCGCTTAAGAGCTACGGGTATGAGGTGCCGGAGGATGTAAGCGTAATGGGCTTCGATGATATTGATATCGCTCCATACTATTCGCCGCCGCTCACGACAGTGAGGAATCAGATCGCAAGGCAGGGCATGCTGGCTATTGACCATCTGGTGCGCATGATTCAAGAGAAAGAGCAAGGCGCCGTACAGAAATTGCAGGGTGAACTGGTAGTAAGAGGCTCAAGCCATGTAAAGATGGACCGGAATGACCGCCCTTAGAGAGCAGGAGTGGTCGTTTCCAGATATAAGCATCCATATGTTTTCACACGATTAGGTTTCCTTCTGTTTCTACTTCATTGTTATATAAAAATATGCACAGCAGGGGGGCTTTTTTTTGCACGGAAATAAAAACGTTTTTATTGATTTGAACATCTGATTTCTTGATTTGGAGGGGAGAAGAACGTGAATAAAACAGCTGTAGTACCGCCAACTTCAATGCCGCCGAACGCCAAGAAGCCTATGGGGCAGCGGATCAAAGAGTTTGTAATCGATTACAAAAGGCAGTGGGAGATTCAATCCATGATTCTGCCGGGCATTATTTTTATGATTATTTTTTGCTACATACCGATTTACGGTCTGACAATTGCCTTCAAGAACTACACGGTCATAGACACACTATCTTCCGCACCCTGGGTGGGGCTGGATAACTTCAAGATTATTCTGTCTGACGAATACTTCTGGGATGCAGTCGTGAACACGCTGGGCATCAGCTTCCTGAAGCTTGGGATCGGGTTTATCATTCCGATTATTCTCGCCATTATGATTTACGAGCTGAATATGGGGCGCTTCAAAAAATTCGTCCAGACCATCTCCTACCTGCCGCATTTCCTGTCATGGATCGTTCTCGGCGGGATGCTGATCACCTGGTTCTCTACTTCCGGCTTGTTCAATGAGCTGCTGCTGAATCTGGGACTGATCTCGAAGCCGTCCAACATTCTGCTGGATTCCGGCAAGTACTGGTGGATTGCCACGTTGTCCGATATCTGGAAAGAAGCCGGTTGGGGCACAATTCTGTACCTGGCCATTATGTCAAAAATCGATCCGACCTACTACGAGGCGGCCAAAATAGATGGAGCCAGCCGGCTCCGGCAAATCTGGAATATTACGCTTCCGAACATGAAGTCGATTATCAGCCTGAATCTGATTCTGACTGTAAGCGGTTTACTCGGTTCTAATCTGGATCAGACGCTGGTCCTCATGAACTCCCAGAACCGGGCCAGAGCGGAGGTCATCAATTCGTATGTATACCGTATGGGGATGACGCAAGGTGACTTCTCGTATGCGACCGCCGTTGGTTTGGGTGTCTCCATCGTTTCAGTGATCCTGCTGGTTACGGCCAACAAAATCACCAGTAAGTTAAATGATAATCAATCCGTGTTATAAAGGGAGGCATGTGCTGTGAACCGAAAGGTGGTTAAAGAAGATATCGACAGCCGGATCTTTGACGCGGTCAATATGGTTCTGCTGATAATCTTCATGGTCATTATTCTCGTTCCCTTATGGAACGTCATTATTTCATCCTTAAGCTCAGGCAAGGCGCTTGCCGAGGGTGGGTTTATTTTCTGGTCCAAGGAGTTCTCCCTGGAGAATTACCGCGCGGTATTTAATGACAGCAGTATCGGGCAGTCCTTCCTGGTCTCCATCTCCAAAACCTTTGTCGGGGTCTTCACCCATGTATTCTTTTGCGCCATGATCGGCTATGGTCTCAGCAAAAGATACATCCGCGGCCGCAAGTTGTATGTGGCGATGGGCGTCATTACGATGTTTTTCTCCGGCGGGATGATTCCGACTTACCTGCTCATTAAATCGCTCGGACTCCTGAACAGCTTCTGGGTGTACATCATCCCCGCATTATTCAGCTATTACGACGTTGTCATTCTGATGAACTTTTTCCGGAATGTCCCGGATTCGCTGGAAGAATCGGCCAAGATTGACGGCGCAGGCGACTGGCATATTTTCCTCAAAATCTTCATTCCGCTCTCCATGCCCGCTATGGCGACAATCGCCCTGTTCAACGGGGTGGGGCAATGGAACGACTTCATGACAACGAAGCTATATATCACCAATCAGGCCCTTTATCCGCTGCAGATGAAGCTGTATGAGATTATCGTGCAGTCACAGACCCAGTCGATGCAGAACATCGGGGGCTCAGCCGTGATTGAAACCACCACCAAAGGGGTTCAGCTAGCAACAATTGTCATTACTACCCTGCCGATTGTTGCGATGTATCCAGTTCTTCAAAGGTACTTTATCTCCGGCATGATGATGGGGGCGGTCAAAGAGTAGAGAAGAAGAGGGGGCGTATTTTTCAAAAGAAATCGGTTTCTACATCATATTATAGGAGGTTTATCAATGATTAAAATGAATAAAGTTCTGGGGAATAAGGGTGTTAAGCTCGCGCTGCTGCTGATGGCGGCAATGCTGGTGGTGGCAGGCTGCAGCTCAAACGGCGGTTCGAAGAAGGGCAGCGATGTCTCAATAGAAGACCGCTACACGGTGGACCCGGAAACTCCGGCCTGGCAGCTGGATAAAAAGTCAGAGACTACGGAATTGACCTGGTATGTCAACGCGGACTGGTGGAATACGGACTTCGGCAAGGATGTGGTGACCAAGAAGATCAAAGAGGATCTGAACATCGACATCAAGTTCATTACGGGAGACGACACCAAGCTGAATACGTTCTTCGCGGGTGGCGATATGCCGGATCTGCTGACGATCTTCGACTCGAACTCTCCGGTCGTGCAGAAGGCCGCTACCTGGGCGCTCCCGCTGAATGATCTGGCCGAGAAATATGATCCTTACTTCAACAAGGTTGCTGCGGCCGACACGCTGAACTGGTTCCAACTGAAAGACGGCAAAACCTACGGCTATCCTAACTATTCCAATACACAGGCTGATTATGACAGCGGTAACATTCCGGCCAAAACGGCTTTTGTTATCCGCAAGGATGTCTATGAAGCACTGGGCAGCCCCTCCTTCGGGACCCCGGAAGAATTCAAGAATGTCATGAATCAGATCAAAACACAGTTCCCTGACATGATTCCTTTTGGATTCAACTCCATTGGGGAAGGCACAGGCTCGCTCGGGGATGTGCTGCAGGATTTCATCGGCGTTCCGCTGGAAACGGAAGACGGCAAGTTCTACAACCGCAATCTGGATGAAGATTATCTGACCTGGCTTAAGACGCTGAATGCCGTATACAGAGACGGGGCGATCAGTGACGACAGCTTTGCCGATGACGGTACAGGCTTCGAGGAGAAAGTGAAATCCGGTAAATATGCCACGATGCTGCTCGACGGTACTCCACAGCAGGGCGGGAATCTGCAGATCTTCATGAGTGCTAATCCGGGAAAAGAGTACATTGCCATCGATGGTCCACAGAGCACAGTGGGACATCAGCCGACCCTCAATCAATCCGGGATTACCGGCTGGATGATCAGCTACATCACCAAAGACTGCAAGGACCCGGCTAAAGCGATTCAAATCTTCACGTACCTGCTGAGCGAAGAAGGCCAGAAGCTGATGAACTATGGTATTGAAGGCGAGACCTACAAGGCAAATAGCGATGGAACGGTTGAATTGCTGCCTGAAGTGAAGGATCTGCAGCTGAATAATGCGGATAAGTTCAAGAAGGATTACCGGATGGGCGAATTCATGTTCTTCGGGCATGACCGCCACAAAGCGCTGAGCAAGGATGCCTTCCCTGAATCGATCAAGCAAATGCAGGAATGGGGCCAAGGCAAGCTGAAACCGCATTTCATTCTGGAGAATATCAATCCGGATCAGGGTACGGCCGAAGCACGCGGCCTGACGGCGATTAACACCACCTGGAACACAACAATGGTAAGCATGATCCGTGCCAAGGATGATGCAGCCTTTGACAGTACCTTGGCTGACTATAAAGCCTTCCTGGACAAAAACAGCTGGGATAAAATCGTAGAAATCCGCAGCGGGAAGATGAAAGCCAACAAGGAAAAGCTGGGCATTAAATAAGCAAGGCACAGGAAGGGGCCCGCTTTGGGCCCTTTTGCATAAAAAGATGGAGGGATAACACATGCGGGAAATTATCATGTATCAGTCTAACGGAGAAGACGAGCTGTTTGTGGAGCAGTCAGTTGCACAGCTGCCGCAAATTTCTGCTGATACGGTTACTGCCACAGTTGAGATAGATGCCAGTCATACGTATCAGGAGATGGATGGGTTCGGGGCCTCCTTCACGGACTCGGCCGCCTATCTGATTCATCAGGTGCTTGACGAGGAGCAGAGAACAGAGGTTATGAGCAAGCTGTTTGATCCGCAAGATGGCATCGGCTTGTCCTTCCTGCGGAATCCGATGGGGGCATCGGATTATGCCAGAACGGTCTACAGTTATAATGATCTGCCTGAGAACGAGACAGATCCCGAATTGTCCGGGTTCTCCATAGCCCATGATGAAGCGGATATTATTCCTTTATTGCAGCAGGCGTTGAAGCTGAATCCGGAAATCAAGCTGATGGCTTCACCCTGGAGCGCACCGGGCTGGATGAAGACCAGCGGGTCGATGATTACCGGTCAGCTGAAGCCGGAGCACTATCAGGTGTATGCGGACTATTTCGTCCGCTATATTCAGGACTTCGCGGCTCATGGTCTGCCTACCTATGCCGTCACTGCGCAGAATGAGCCGCTCTATGAACCGCAGCATTATCCGGGCATGCTTATGCTGCCGGAGGAGCAGCTGGAGTTCATCCGCAGGTTTCTGAAGCCAAGCTTCAGGAAGAATGGAATTGAAGCCAAAATCCTCTGCTACGATCACAACTGGGACCGGCCGGATTATCCGCTGACCGTTCTTGAGCAGGCCGAAGCGGAAGTGGATGGTGTAGCCTGGCACTGGTATGGCGGTGCACCGGCTGCGCAGTCAGAAGTGCTGGCGGCTTATCCCGGCAAAGAAGTACACTTCACCGAAGGCTCGGGCGGGGAATGGATTCCGCCGTTTGAGCAGGCGTTCTCCAATGTGATGCGCACGGGAATTGAGATTTTGCGGAATCACAGCAAGTCGTTCGTGCTGTGGAATATGGCGCTGGATGAACAGAATGGTCCAACCGTTCCCGGCTTCGGCAAGAGTACCTGCCGCGGAGTAGTGACGGTCAACCAGCAGACCAGGGAGCTTACATATACCCTGGATTATTACGCGCTGGCGCATTTCAGCAAAGTCATCCGGCCCAAGGCGCTGCGCCTTGCTTCTACCGCTAGCAATGAGCAAGTACGCTCCGTTGCCTTCCGCAACAGTGACGGATCGTTTGCGGCGGTTTTGTTCAACGACGGGGATACGCAAGAGAATGTAGCTGTGAAGCTGCAAGGGGATGAGGTACTGACCTTCCCCATGGCGCCTAAAAGTGCTGTATCATTGAAGGTGGACGGCAGTAGGGAGTAGCAGGCTCCCGACAAGTTCAGCCAGATCAGCTTGTGTCCAGTCACGTTATTTATTTACAAATAAAAGGAATCGAATAGATTAAATGAACAAGGCGTTCCGCAAAGCCATGAACTGGCTGCCGGGACGCTTCTTTTTTGCCGGAAATGTAAAAAATATCAATCTTCATCAAAAGGTCACAAATATACCTCACTTTTTATCTGCCAAATACAGTTATATAGAGTAGAAAGGAGAGGACGCAAGTGGATGAAGGTGAATGGGTTCGTCGCATCCAGGAGGGGGAGACCAGGTATCTGACGCCGCTGATTGAGCGGTATTACGCCGGAATACAGAAGTACTGTTATTACCGGCTCCGCAGTGAGGAAGAGTCCAAGGATCTGACCCAGGAGACCTTTTACCGGTTCTGCAGGCATATCGCAAGGTATTCGAATAGCGGGAAATGCCGTGCTTACTTATATACGATTGCCCGGAACTTATGTAATGACCAACTGCGGAAGAGAGTGCAGTTTCCCTCCATGGAGTTTGATGAAGCTGTCACCGGGGAAGCTGTCTGGCAGGGCCTTTCTATAGAGGAACAGGTGGAGAAGGGGCAGCTGGTCGATGAACTGCTTCACTTGCTTCCGGAGGAGCAGCGGGAGCCGGTATTTATGCGTTTTTGCCTGGATTTGACCTTCCGCGATATCGCCCGTATTACGGGAGTGAACGTATGTATGGTACAGTACCGTGTTAAGCGCGGGCTGAACAGTTTAAGGAGTCATTTGGAGAGGAGTGATTATGTTGAACAAGCATCAGCAGTCCATCATCGGAATCCTGCAGAACTCCCACTCGTTCCCCGTTGAGCGGAAGCGGCTGGAGGAAACTATCGGGGGAGCTGAGACAGAGCTAAGACAGGCGCTGGGCGGACGGAGAACAAGTTTAGCAGATTTCTATAAGCTGCAGCTCCGCTTCATCAGCCGGAAGGTATGGGCGGCGCAGCTGCTGATTGTTATGGGAATGGCATTCTTACTGCACAACTCTATGCAAGGGCAGAGGGCAAATATACAGCTTATGATGCTGGCCTCTCTGGCTGCACCTTTACTTGTAATCACAGGGATACAGACCATGACCCGGTCATTAAGCCGCTCTATGCTGGAGGTTGAACTCAGTACCTATCATCTGCTTGATAAGCTGACAGCTGTCCGGATGAGCCTGCTGGGAATGGCCGATCTGCTTGGATTAACGCTGCTTGGGGCCTTACTGGGTACATGGACAGATGCCGGAGTCCTGGAGATGGTCCTATACTTGCTGATTCCCTTTAATCTGGCTTGCTTTGGCTGTCTGTGGCTGCTAAACCGGGTGCGCACACCAAACTGCGGTTACTATTGCCTCTTATATTGCTGCCTGCTGGTGTTGCTACAGCTCATTGTTTCGTTTAATCCCCCGCTCCTGCTGCTCAATTCATCAGCTGCAGGAAGAGGTCTGGTGTTACTGCTGCTCTCGGCAGCAGGATTGGTCTATGAAGGGTACGGTATACGCAAGACCTGCCGGAGTCTGGAAACGGCCGCACAAGGAGGAGTATAGGATGCTGGAGCTGACTTTGAACCAGGTACATAAACATTTTGCCGCGAGGCATGCCGTAAACGGAGTTTCAATCAAGCTTAACAGCGGTGTATATGGTCTGCTGGGAGCAAACGGGGCGGGCAAAACAACGTTGATGCGGATGATATCAGGCATTCTGATACCAACCTCAGGGAGTATTCAAATGAATGGCCGGGACATTAGCCGGATGGGCGAACGATACCGTGATATACTCGGCTATTTGCCGCAGGACTTTGGGTATTACCCGGATTTCAGCGCACAGGAATTTCTCTGGTACATAGGGACATTGAAAGGCTTGAGTCTGCCGGCGGCAAAAGGAAAAACAAGGGAGCTTCTGCAGCTGGTTGCTCTGTCAGAGGTTGCGCGCAAGAAAATCCGTACCTTCTCCGGAGGAATGAAGCAGCGGCTCGGCATTGCCCAGGCACTGCTTAATGACCCCTGCGTTCTTGTGCTGGATGAGCCGACAGCAGGACTTGACCCCAAGGAACGGGTACGCTTCCGTAATCTCCTAGCCGATCTGGGCAAGGAGAAAATCATTATTCTTTCGACGCACATTGTTGCGGATGTAGAATACATAGCGGATCAGATTCTGGTGATGAAGCAGGGAAGCCTGCTGATGACAGGTACGGTGCAGCAGCTGACAGCTGCGGCTGAGGGCTGTGTATGGTCATGCCGAATTCCGGCCCGGGAGGTTGAAGAATGGAATGCCCGCTACTGCATCAGCAATCTGCGGCATGAAGGGGAGTGGGCAGAGCTGCGTATAGTGTCTCAGGAGAGGCCGGGGGATCAAGCAGTAGTTGCTGTGCCTACGCTGGAGGACTTCTATCTGTATCATTTTCAAGATGATTTGACTGTTGCAGCTGGTGCAGGCATACGGGAGGTGCAGTGAATGGATATATTAACCCGGTTTGAGTTGCGGAAGATTATTCGGAAGAAATCATTTTATGCAGGAGTCGCGATCATAGCGGCTGTGGCAATCTTAATGTCGGTTATACTGGTGAACAATGCGCAGATCACAGGCCGGGACGGCAATTTCTTGAATGGGGTTCGCGCGATCCGGCTAGAAAGAGAGTATGAACGACAGCTCGCGGGTCCATTAACCACAGACAAGCTGGAACAAACGATAATCCGGCATCAGCGCCTGCTGCAAGATCCTGATAATCTGGATGGGAAAGGGGAGCTGACCGTTAGTGCCTTTGCTAAGAATGAGGTCCAGTATGAACAGCTATATTCTTTAATTTCCCGGGCGTTCTCTCCTTTGAATGAATACGATTATTATATCCGCGATAAATTGCAACCTGGTGACGCCGTTGCCTTTTATCAGAAACGCATGGAGAGGGTACACGAATATTTGAATGCAGAGCATCCCGAGGGCAATTATTCGGCACAGGAGAAGGCCTTCTTTATCCGCATGAATGAACGTATCCCGGTTCCTTTTGAGATGAACTACGTCACAGGCTGGGCCAATGTGTTTGAGAACCTGCAGTTTATTTTTCTGTTCACTGCCTTTGTCATCGCAGTATGTCTGGCCCCTGTCTTCGCCGGGGAATATCAGAGCGGAGCCGATGCGCTCCTTCTATCCTCCCGTTATGGGCGCAGCAGGCTTATAGCCGCGAAACTGAGGGCAAGCCTGATTGTTTCAGTAATGCTGCTTATCTTTGGCCTGGGCCTCTATACGTTCCTGCTGCTTGGCATATGCGGTTTTGAGGGCGGAACCGCCAGTGTGCAGATGATTCAGTTTAGAGCCCCGGTTCCCTATACCGTCCTGCAAACTTATATGTGGGCAGTCCTGATCGGCAGTCTTGCATGTCTGCTGGTTGGCGGGATAACCCTGTGGATGTCCAGCCGTATGCGAAGTCCCTTCCCTGTGATCATTGCCGCCGGGATGCTGCTGTTCGTCCCCATGGCTATTCCGGCAAGTGAGAGCAGCCGGCTGTTCAATCATCTAATGGCATTATTGCCAAGCAATATGTTTGACAGCTTCCGGAAAATAACGGATTACGAGGTTATTCATATTTTTGGTCAATTGATTCCGGAGTATAAGGTTATACCTGGGTTTGCCGTTATCGTTATAGCTCTGCTGCTGCCATTTACGTACCGGGCCTTCAAAAACCATCAGGTTGCCTGAAAGTAAGCTGGTTTGAGCTGCGGGTTTATGGAGTATTGTTTAAAAAATAGGGGCTATCCAAGCAGCCAATGCACGGCTGACGGGATAGCCCCATTCTTTTATTTGGCGGACGTACGGCTGAAGATATCAGTGATCTCATCCAGCAGCCTGTCCAGCGTAATCGGGTCGTCGAAGTTGTACTTGCTGTCGAAGGTGTAGACGCGGCCTTCTTTGACCGCAGGAATGGCTTTCCATAAGCCGCTATCTGTAAGTGCCGTCTGTCTCGCTACGGTTTCGCTGCTGTTGTCGGTCAGAATGAACATGTGTGTGCCGATATACTGCGTCAGCACCTCGTCGGAGATGTTCGCGAACCGTTCGTCGGCATCAATCAGCTTCTGGACACCTTCTGTAGGTTTAAATCCGAGCTGTCCGTACAGCGTTTCGTTCAGGCCTTTGTTGCCCATGATATACAGGTCAGAGCCCAGGACAAGCAGGGAGGTAGCAGTTTCGCCTTCTGTTAAGTTCAGCTGTTCCTTCACAGCCGCAACCTTCGCCTTGTAAGCATCGAACCAGGTATCCGCCTCTGCAGTACGTCCAAACAATTCAGCTAACTGGCGCACGCGTTCTTCCGTGGGAAAGGTGCCGTCAAGACCAACCACTACGGTCGGTGCGATTTGACTTAGCGCTTCAATCCCGGTCTCATCCCAGTCGTCAAAGATGATCAGGTCCGGTGATAAGGCCAGGATCTTCTCTGGAGAGAACGGATACCCGATATCTTCAATGCCTTCGAGCAGATCAGGGTAGGCAACCTGCGTCCCGATGACACTAAGTGAGGCTCCTATAGGCTTCACTCCAAGCGCCAGCAGGTCGCCGGGATTGCTGCCGACATATACAATGTGCTGCGGATCGGCCGGAATTTCAACCTCTCTCTTTTTATAATCCGTGTACAGCCGTGTTGTAGCTGCAGCGGGCTCTGTTGCCGCCGGAGTGGCAGCCGGTGCTTCGGTAGCAGCTGCCGTTGCAGCCGCAGAAGCCGGAGCTGCGTTATTACTGTTGTTCGATTGTCCGCAGGAGGACAGAATCAACGTGAGGAGCAGAAGGGTTAAAGGAAGAAATATCTTTTTTGTGCTTAGCATGGATGACGCTCCTTTATGATAGTTTGTTATGTAACTGGCCCTTTATCAAGAAAGTAGAAGCCCGCGCAACGGCTTTGCCCCGCCTACTTGTAGTGAACTTAAAGGGATGTTTTCCTCTAACTGGCGTGTTCCGCTATTTACAACGGAGTTGAATGGTCCGCAGAGACAGGGGGAAAGGTTGAAGGTAAGAGCAGCCGGTCCTCATCTGTGAAATTGTCCTTACACCTAAATGAATATGATAATCATTATCACTAGATTATATTTTATTATAATAGAGAGGAACAGCAAGGTTGTCAATCCTCAAAGAAACTCTTCTAAGCAACAGCTCTATCAAAATCAATATAAATAAAATCCCCTACATCATTTTGAAGATGCAGGGGATGATTTTTGATTGAGATCATTTAGCTTTAACTAGATGAACATTATCATATAGCTACTGCACCGGTTGAGAATGCTGATCCTTCTTATATTCATTCGGCGGCAGGCCGACCTCCTGCTTGAACAGCTTCGAGAAGTAGGAGTAGTTAGTGTAGCCTACCTTGTTCGCAATGGTATAGACGGAATGGTGGGTCGTTTCGAGCAGATGCTTGGCGGCGGCGATACGGACTTGAATGACATAGCTGCCTAAGGAAATGCCGGTCTCCTTCTTGAACAGCCGGGCCAGATAATCCGGATTCAGGTAGACGATCTCCGCCAGATCGCCCCGGGTCAGATCATCGCCGTAATGGGTATGGATGTATTGCTTGATCTCTTCGGCTATCGACTGGGGCTGCGAGGTGAAGTCCCGGTATTTCATCGCCGTGCTGACCAGATAGTTCAGGTATTCCTCCATATCCTCAATGGATGCCAGCGAGTGCAGCAGCAGCTGGTCATGGGTTTTGCCGGTGTATAATTTGTGGACCTGAATGCCCTTCATTTTGAGGAAGGAGTAGACGAGCTGTACGATATCAAGCCGGAACAGGCTGAGGATAGAGGTATCCAGCGCCCGGCCCCGGAGCATCCCCCGCAGGTATCCGGTCACCTCGGCCAGAAAGGCGGAAAGGTTGTTCTGGCTGAGCAGTTCCTCCAGCTGCGTCAGATCCGGCGGAATATAAGCGGGTTTGCTGTGCTGAAGATACGTCTCCACCAGGAAGGTATGATTGCGGCTGCGGGTAATCTCTTCATCCATCGTGAGGGTGGCTTTGAAGATATTGCCGACGTCGCCGAGTTCACCGGCTAAGCCGATGGTGCAGCAGGCATCGCATTTTAAATACGGATTGGCTTTTTGAATAAAAGAACCGCATAGCCCTTCCAGCAGGTGAAGCTCAGGTGCCCTGTTCCATTTCAGAATGGCGATCCAGTTCGATTCCTTATATTCAAGAATGCTCTCGATTGAGAAAAACGGGCTCTTGTACAGCTCATACAGCACGTTCAGCAGCGCGAAATCAAACAGGTATTTCTCTTCCTTGCCCATGCTGCCGTTATGGGGGAACAGATTGAAGAGCACAGGCTGAATGATCTCATTCATCTGATAGCTCAGATTCTGCTCCTCCATGGCATGGAAGATGGCAGAGGTCCGGATGGGGAAGGCCGTGCTGTCATTGACCAGCTTGCGCCAGAAGTGCTCGAGAATTTTTGCCTGATTCTTTTGCCAGAAATGACCTTCCTGAATGGCCTTCTCGTTATGCTGCTGCTCCCGGGCACGGGCAATCGCTTTCTGGATAATCAGCATCAGCTTGTCGAATTCGATCGGCTTCAGGAAGTACTCGAAGCTCTGCAGCTCAATCGCCTTCTGGGCATAGTTGAAATCGGCATAGTTGGTCAGCAGGATCGTCTGGATCCTGTATTGCCGCTCTCTGATCCAGGCCAGCAGCTCCAGCCCGCTCCCCTGCGGCATCTCGATATCGGAGATGAGAATCTGTACAGAATGGTTCTCCAGGATGTCCTGGGCCTGTGACACATTGCTCGCAGTGAACACGGTTTCGATCTGAAGCAGCGCCCAGTCAATTCTCTTCTGCAGCGCGGCAATTACATAGTAGTCATCATCAACCAGTAAAATATTCATAAGAGTTGCTCCGTTCCTGTTGAGAGTTCCGGCAGATCCGGGAGGCAAAGGGTGATGCATGCGCCGCCTTCTGCGGGATTGGAAAAGCTGACGGTTGCTCTGCTTAAATATAGGTATTCCAGCCGTTTAAGCGTATTCATAATGCCGATCTGATTGCCTTTGGACTGGTCCAGCGGCTTACCCTGCACAAGCTTATCCAGCACCTCTGCGGGGAATCCGGGACCGGTGTCGGAAATCTGGATCACGGTCATTTCTTCATCATCTACTCTGCGGCGTTTCACAGTAAGCCGGATCTGCATCTCGTTAGCTCTGGAGATCGCGTATTTGACAGAATTCTCGATAAAGGTCTGCAGCACCAGCGGAGGGATCTTCATGTCCGTGGTCTGCGCTTCCTGTTCAATCTGATAAATGAAGGCGTCGCGGTAGCGGCTTTTCTGGATATCGAGGTAGATCCGCACATGCTCAATCTCATCCGCAAGCAGGACAAAGTCCTCGCTGCCTTGAAAAATATATCTGAAATATTTCGAGGTGGACATCGCCATCTGCTCAATCTCCTCGTACATTTGAATCTGCGCCATGCTGTAGATGCTGGTCAGGCAGTTCAGGAAGAAATGCGGCTTGATCTGCTGCTTCATGAAGTCCAGCTGGATATTTTGCTTCTCCAGTTCCTGCTCGTACATGGCGATTTTGTAATTGCGTATCTGTTCGACCAAATCCTTGAACTGCGCGCTGGCCTCTTCCAGCTCGATGATTTTGCTGTTTTTGAACCCGGCAGGCTGGCCGTCTTCATTAAGGTGCGTCAGACTCTCCGAGAAGCTCTGGATCGGTCCGAGCACCCTGCGGTTGAAGAACAGCATTACGGCGCAGAGCGTAGAGGTGACCATGAAGAAGAGCAGCATGATGAGCAGCTGGGCGATCATTATTTTCTCAAAAGCCCCGAATTTGATCACCATCTTGGCGCTGAAAGCCGTACCTGAGAATTCGCTCTTAATGATGGTACGGGACTGGAACAGGTTCCGGATGCCCGTCTCTTCCTGCAGAGGCTTGCCGCTGTTCGTAACCAGTGTGGATAGGTCTGTCCCGTTCTCATCAACAAGTGAAGCGTAGCCGTTCGCGCCCAGATTAATCTGGCGGAGCGGGGTAATGAGATTATCGGCCGAGATCATCCCGATGAAATAACGGTTGTGGTACGGAACAATGTTGATAATGTAATATTTACCGTTCACGAGTATAGGGGTCCAGCGGGAATAGAACTTCTCATACACCTCTTTATCATCGATAAAAGAAATAATCTGCTTCTTCAGCTCCCGGTAGACGGTATAATCGATGCTGATGGGGGCGCAATTCAGGAAGAAGGACTGGTTTTTTAGATAGTAGAAGAAGTTATATTCCTGACCGTAATTCTTCTGCAGCTCGGTGAACCTTTTATGCAGATCCTCGTTTGAATTAATGAACTCCTTGCTGGTCTTGTCGTGGGCATTCATCATATTCAGGCTCTCATCGTTCGCGAGCGTCCAGCCCATATAATGATTAATGTAGGCAAAATCATGATTAATCCGGTTGATATACAAATCGGCGGTATCCTGCAAATACCGGGTGGACTGCTGCTTGACGATGGAAATGGAAGCAACGCTGATGACAAGATCCAGAATAAGCACAATAAATGAGGTCAGAATCGTGATTTTTACATAATGGCGTATCGGGTAGGGTTTGTTTCTTGCCGGTTTTTTGGCCATAGTTGTCTGGTGAAGTCCTTTCCTGTATGTCCGTTTCCGGACGTACTACTTGCGAGTAGGTAACACAGTCATTATAAAACCCCGGGATCAAAAAAACATGGGGAAATCCCGGCTTTTCACCCCAAAGTCCGGATACAGCAAGTAAAAGTCTGAATAGCGTCATGAAAACTGCCTGAAACCGTTGGCTGGCTTCCCTAAATAATGTAAGCGGATGCATAGGTCCGAATAACAGGGCGTTATTGTCCAGAATGCGGAGAAGCAAGAAGGTATCATTAGGGATGTCAAAAGGATCTAATACACCGAAACGGGGGATTATGAATGGTTAAACAGAACAGGAAACCGGTGGCCAAGAAGTGGGCTATCTCACTAATGGCGGCAGTGATGCTTGTCGGACTGGCCGGATGCGGCGGCGGCAACAAAGAGAATAACACGGCGGCTGTAGACACGGACAGCTTCAATAAAGAAGGCCTGCCGATCGTCAAGGAGCCGGTTACGCTTAAGGTACTGACGGTACGCTGGGGCAGCATGGGGGATACCTTCACCAAGAACCAATGGCTGATTGATCTCGAGAAGAATACCAATGTCAAAATCGACTGGCAGGTCATGTCCTCCAACGACTGGGCAGAGCAGAAATCCATTCTGCTGGCCAGCGGCACCTTGCCGGATGTCGTGCTGGGCGATCAGACCTTCACCGACTCCGATATCGTGAACAATCTCAGCTATTTCCGTCCGCTGGATGATTATATTGATCAGTACATGCCTAATCTCAAGGCCGCGATGGAAGAAACACCGGATATGAAGAAGATCAGCACCTTCCCGGACGGTAAAATCTACTCCATGCCGACCCGCCTGCCTTCGCGTCCGAAAAGCTCACGCCAGCCGGTCATCAACAAAACCTGGCTCGACAAGCTGGGCCTGAAGGTTCCGGAAACGATTGACGAGCTCTACACTGTGCTCAAAGCCTTCAAGGAGCAGGACCCGAACGGAAACGGTAAAGCGGATGAAATTCCGTATATCGAAGTAAGCAATGATATGATCAGTCCGTTTGGAATTGCCGATCTGAATACCAACAACATGCTGGTTAAAGACGGAAAGGCTGTGTATTATCCGATAACGGAGGAGTACAAGGAAGGCATGAAATGGGAGAATAAGCTGTATTCCGAAGGTCTGCTCGACAAAGAGCTGTTCACCCAGGATGCAACGATGATCTCGGCCAAGTTCCAGAACCCGGATGCGCCAATCGTCGGCTTCACCTACCAGTGGACACCGGATGCCGTATTCGGCAAATGGAGTGACCAGTATGTAACGATTCCGCCGGTTGCCGGACCGGATGGTAACCGCTACACCATCGGCAATCCGATCGGGATGAGCCTGAACCGCAACGAGCTGCTGATCACTTCTTCCTGCAAAACACCGGAGATTGCCGCACGCTGGGCGGACCAGTTCTACACGAACGAAGCGAGCATCCAGAACTTCTGGGGTGCGATTGGAACGGTTATCCAGAAGAATGATAACGACACCTATACGCTGATGGACCCTCCAAGCGGAACCAGCGCAGATGCCTGGTACTGGGATCAGTCCCTGCGGGACTTCGGACCGAAATATGTCAGCCCGTCCTTCGAACAGAAGATCGTGCTTAACCCGGAAGCGGGTGACGGTCTTAAGCTGGAGCTCGACAAGCTGGGCAGTGAATATGTAACGACACCGTTCCCTAACGTAATGTACACTTCCGAGGAGTTCGAAGAGCTTCCGACGTTGACCACGGATATCGATACTTATGTGAACACCATGCGTGCACAGTTTATCAGCAAAGGGGATATCGACGGGAACTGGGATGCTTATGTGAAGAAGCTGAACGATATGGGTCTGGATAAGCTGGTGAAGATCCGCACGGATGCATACGGACGTTACAACAGCGTGAAATAAAGACTATAGCTCTAAAGATTCTACTGATCCGCGGAAGGAGGCTTCTACAATGACGGTTACGATGAAAAAAGTCGCCCGGAGAGCGGGAGTCTCCATCTCCACGGTCTCCCGGGTGCTGTCCGGCCGGCCGGTGGTCAGGGAGGAAGTCTCCCGCAAGGTGAAGCAGGTGATGGAGGAGCTGGGGTATACGCCGAATATCATCGCGAAGAGCCTGGTGTCGAAGTCAGCCCGCTGCTTCTGCATTCTGCTGCCGGGACCTTCAGAGCAGGCCATCTTAGGCCTGATGTTCATGGAGACCCTGCGCGGAATTATAGCGGAGGCGGGCCGCTTAGGATATGACACGATCATCTGTTCAGGTGCGGATGAGCAGGAGGAACTGAAGGCCGTCTCCGGTCTCTTGAAGGGGCACCGCGCAGACGGAGTCATTCTGCTGCGATCCAGCAGGGAAGAGGCTGTGATGGGGTATTTGCAGAGCAGCGGCTACCCTTTTGTCCTGGCAGGCCGCTGCGGCGGTGATGAAGGGATCATAAGTGCGGGTATACAGCAGAATATGGCTGATTTTGAGGCTGCACAGCAGCTGGTCAGGGCCGGATATGAGCTGGGCACTCTTGCTGTCCGGACATTAACCGGGAAGATCAGGCTTCCGGAGCATCTCAAGGTAAGCAGAATCGTGTAACCAATAGGAGTGTAAGTATGGCTAAATTAACGGAAGTGACTCTGCGGAACCAAGTGGTCTATTCCATCTATGTGCGCAATCACAGCGAAGAAGGAACCTTCAAGGCAGTAGAGAAGGACCTGGAGCGCATCAAGGAGCTTGGTGTGGATATCATCTGGCTGCTGCCGGTGCATCCGATTGGCCTTGCTGCCCGCAAGGGCGGGCTCGGCAGTCCTTATGCCAATCAGGATTACCGGGAGATTAATCCGGAGCTTGGCACTCTGGCGGATTTCCGGAGTCTGACGGAGGCCATTCACAGGCTCGGGATGAAATGCATCATTGATGTGGTCTATAACCATACCTCGCCCGATTCCTGGCTGGCAGCGCACCATCCTGAATTCTTCTACAGAACTCTGGAAGGCAAGCTCGGTAACCGTGTAGGCGACTGGGGCGACATTGTGGATCTGGACTATAACAATCAGGAGCTGTGGGATTATCAGATCGAATCGCTGACAATGTGGGCGGGAATGGTAGACGGCTTCCGCTGTGACGTAGCCCCTCTGCTGCCGCTGGACTTTTGGCTGCGCGCCAGGGAAGAAGTAGCTGACGTTAACCCCGGCTGCCTATGGCTTGCCGAATCGATCGAACCAGACTTCACGATGCATCTGCGTTCCCGGGGCATGGTCAGTCTGTCCGACAGCGAGGTGCTCCAGGCGTTTGATGCCTGCTATGACTATGATGTGTACCCGTATTTCACGGGCTATCTGAACGGCAGCGTTACGCTGGGCAGCTATATAGAGAAGATCAATGCGCAGGAGTATATCTATCCGGGCAATTATGTGAAGCTGCGGTTTCTGGAGAACCATGACCGGCCGCGGGCCAAGGCACTGTTCCCGGAGGAGAATGAGCTGATCAACTGGACGGCGTTCATGTATTTCCAGAAGGGAATGCCGCTGATCTACGGCGGGCAGGAGACGGAGAATGAAATCTGTCCCGATCTGTTCGACAAGAATACCGTTAACTGGAATACGGGCAAGGACCTGTCCTGGCTGTTCAAGGCGCTGTACCCCATTAAGCACAAAGCAATTATGGCCCATGGTGTCTGCCAGTTTACGGCACATGAAGAAGACGGAATTGTCTGCGGCATGCATACCTGGGGAGAGCAGAAGCTGGCAGGTGTGTTCAGCCTGAGAGGCAGGCAGGGAGATGTGGAGCTGGAGCTTCCGGATGGAGCGTATGTCAATCTGATTGACGGCAGCGCGGTAACCGTGGCCGAGGGCAGATTGCACTGCAGCGGCCGGCCGGTGATTATTGAAGCATGAAATAAGCAGTAGGAGCAAGCTTCAGGCTGGCTTTGGTAAAATGCCGTCCCGCACCGATGTCTGTTGCAGGGCGGTATTTTTGTTGGCAAGGGAAAGTCCCTTTGCTCCCGCCGGAAGTGGGCGGGAAGAGGGAAACAAAGGGATAAATCCCTTTAATCCCGCTGGAAGTAGGCGGGAAGAGGGAAATAAAGGGATAAATCCCTTTAATCCCGCCGGAAGTGGGCTGGAAGAAGGAAATAAAGGGATAAATCCCTTTGCTCCCGCCGGAAGTGGGCGGGAAGAGGGAAACAAAGGGATAAATCCCTTTAATCCCGCCAGAAGTAGGCGGGAAGAAGGAAATAAAGGGATAAATCCCTTTAATCCCGCCGGAAGTGGGCGGGAAGAGGGAAAATAAAGGGATAAATCCCTTTAATCCCGCCGGAAGTAGGCAGAAAGAGGGAAATAAAGGGATAAATCCCTTTAATCCCGCCGGAAGTAGGCGGGAAGAGGGAAATAAAGGGATAAATCCCTTTAAATCCGCCAGAAGTGGGCGGAAAGAAGAAAATAAAGGGATAAATCCCTTTAATCTCGCCGGAAGTAGGCGGGAAGAAGGAAATAAAGGGATAAATCCCTTTAATCCCGCCGGGAACGCTGGATGGGTTAAGCCTAATTCGTCTTAGCTGCCGGATTAGCCTTCCGGGTGATTTTGTACTCCGGCAATTATCCAAAATATGGGTTTATGCCCCGAAAGTCCGGATAACGTTAGCGGAGGTCTGCATACCGTCCGGTTTAGTGTCTCCCGGGTAACGGACCGCGCGAAGCTCTCTCCTGCGGACAACGAAAGTCCGGTTTACGCTGGTAGGAGGTCCGGCTGGCGCGGCGGGGGGCAGGTATACTGAATGAAAATATAGATAAGCGTATGCTACCGGAGCGGGTTTTGCCGAAGTCGATCATGAAGCTTATGCTAACAAACTCAAGTTTTAGGAGGGGTCACAATGAAATCCGGTCAGTCCAGTCCGGCAGCAGCCATCGGACAGATCAAACGAAATTGGGGACTGTATTTATTGCTGCTTCCCGCAGTTGTGCTTACGTTATTGTTCGCATACAAACCGATGTACGGAGTGCTCATCGCCTTCAAGAATTACAGCCCGGCACTGGGAATTGACGGCAGTCCGTGGGCGGGATTCAAGTATTTTGACAAGTTCTTCAATTCCTATCAATTCTCGAACACGATTAAGAATACGCTGATTATCAGCGTGTACAGCCTGATCACCTTCCCGATCCCGATTGTACTTGCGCTAATGGTCAATCAGATGCGGCCGAACCGGTTCAGACGTTTTTTCCAGACCGTGTCGTATATGCCGCATTTCATCTCCACAGTCGTAATGGTGGGCCTGATGATGATTCTGCTCTCGCCAAGCACCGGGCTGGTCGGTAATCTGTACAGCCTGTTCGGCGGGGAGGCTCCCGATCTGATGGGCTCGACCTCGCTATTCAGCAGTGTGTATGTCTGGTCGGATGTGTGGCAGCATGTCGGCTGGGACAGCATTATTTTCATTGCCGCGCTCTCGTCGGTCGATCCGAGCCTGTACGAAGCTGCTACGGTGGATGGGGCCAGCCGCTGGAATAAAGTCCGTTATATCGATATCCCGATGCTGATGCCGACGGCAATCACGCTGCTGATTCTGCGGGTGGGCGGCCTGCTCGGTGTAGGATTTGAGAAGGTCTATCTGATGCAGAATGATCTGAATATCACCTCCAGTGAGATTCTGTCCACCTATGTCTACAAAATCGGTCTGCTCAGCAGCCAATACAGCTTCTCGTCGGCCATTAACCTGTTCAATACGGTCATCAACTTTATTCTGCTGATCATGGTGAACCAGCTTTCCAAAAAACTTAGTGAAAACAGCCTGTGGTAGAAGGGGGAGCAGCACAATGGGAGTACTAGAGCCTGCAGCCAGCAAGAGAACTGGCAAAATCAAAAATAACCGGTCCTCGGATTCAGTAATGGAAATTATTATGTATGTTATCGCCATCCTGTTTTTGATCATCCTGATCTATCCGCTGTATTTCATCGTTATTGCTTCATTCAGTGATCCGTCTGCGGTGGCGGGCGGCAAGGTCTGGCTGTTCCCGAGGGGGTTCACGCTTGACGGTTATCAGGAGCTGCTGCGGCATAAAAACATCTGGATCGGCTACCGGAATACCATCCTCTACACGGTGGTGGGGACGGCCATCGGTCTGGTTGTGAATATATCGGCAGCCTACGCGCTGTCCAGAAAAGATCTGGCGGGACGCAAAATCCTCTCGCTGTTCTTCATCTTCACCATGTTCTTCAACGGAGGGCTGATCCCGACCTTCCTGACGATCCGGGACTTCCACATGTATGATACCTTCCTGGTTATGGTGCTGCCGTTCTCGGTTGGCGTCTACAACATTATCGTAGCCCGGACCTTCTTCCAGACGAGCCTTCCCGGAGATCTGTGGGAAGCGGCGCAAATTGACGGCTGCGGGAATCTGCGTTATTTCCTGCAGGTGGTGCTGCCGCTGTCCAAAGCGATTATTGCCGTGCTCGGCTTATGGATTGCCGTCGGATATTGGAATTCTTATTTCAATGCCCTGATCTATCTGAAGAATCCAAATATGTATCCGCTGCAGCTGATTCTCCGTAACATTCTGATCACGAATCAGATGCAGTCGGGCATCGGCAGTGGTGAAGCGGCACAGATTGCGCTGCGTCTGGCTAATATGATGCGCTATTCCGTTATTATCATTGCTACCGTTCCCATCATGTGTGTATATCCGTTCGTTCAGAAGTATTTCAATCAAGGCGTCATGATTGGTGCCGTGAAGGAATAGACAGATTGCTTATCTACGCAGAAATGAGGTTTATCGATGAATACAACAACTCAAGAGCTGCTGCCGCTTCCGGAGCACTTACGGTTCGCATCTGAACCAGCCGCAAGTGCAGGAGCAGTCATTCAGGGCGAATGCTACCGGTTCACGGTGCTTACTCCGGCGCTGATCCGGATGGAATACAGTCCGCAGGGGGGCTTCGAAGACCGGGCGACCCAAATGGTGATGAACCGTAAGTTCCCGGTTCCTGACTTCCGGGTGACCGATCTCGGGATCAGGCTTGAAATTATGACGGACCGCCTGCAGCTTACTTATGACAAAGCGCCATTCTCCCGGCATGGGCTGAGTGTGAAGGTGAGGAATGAATCCGGACGTTTGCTGAGCGTCTGGCACTATGGGGATGAGGTGCAGAATCTCGGCGGTACCGCGCGCACGCTGGATAATGCTGACGGTGCCATTCCGCTGGAACCGGGGCTGCTGTCGCGTGGAGGCGTTACGGTGGTGGATGACAGCCGTTCTCTGCTCCTGGAAGCAGACGGGACGTTGCAGCAGCGGGAGCAGGAGGGAATCGATATGTACCTGTTCGGCTATGGACATGAATACCTGAAGTGCCTGAAGGATTTCTACCGGCTATGCGGCAGCACTCCGCTGCTGCCCCGCTATGCGCTGGGCAACTGGTGGAGCCGGTATTACCGGTATTCAGAGGAAGAATACATGTCGCTGATCCAACGCTTCGGACAGGAGCAGCTTCCGTTCTCGGTGGCTGTAATGGACATGGACTGGCATCTGGTCGATATTGATCCGAAGTACGGCAGCGGCTGGACCGGCTACACCTGGAACCGGGAGCTGTTCCCGGACCCGCAGCGTTTCTTGGACTGGCTGCATGGCAGGGGCTTGCGCGTAACGCTGAATGTCCATCCCGCTGACGGGGTACGGGCCTTCGAGGAGCCGTATCTGGCAATTGCGGCGGAGCTGGGCATGGACCCGGAGCAAGGGGAGGCAGTGGAGTTTGATATTACCGATCCGCAGTTCCTGCAGGCTTACTTCAAGTTCCTGCATCATCCCCTGGAGGAAGAGGGTGTAGACTTCTGGTGGATCGACTGGCAGCAGGGCGGGATGACTAAGGTTCCGGGTCTTGATCCGCTGTGGATGCTGAACCACTATCATTATCTGGACAGCGGGCGGCGGGGGAAGAGGCGGCTTACCTTCTCGCGTTATGCAGGTCTTGGTAGCCACCGTTATCCGGTAGGGTTCTCCGGCGACACGATCATCACCTGGGAGTCGCTGGACTTCCAGCCGTATTTTACGGCAACAGCGTCGAATAGCGGGTATGGCTGGTGGAGTCATGATATCGGCGGCCATATGGGCGGGTATCTGGATGATGAGCTGGCACTGCGCTGGGTGCAGTTCGGCGTATTCTCCCCGCTGCTGCGGCTGCACAGCTCAGCCAGTCCGTTCAACAGCAAAGAGCCATGGCGGTTCAATCGAATTGCCGGGGAGGCTATGAAGGATTCCCTGCGTCTGCGGCACCGCCTGCTGCCTTATCTGTATACGATGAACCGTTATGCCAGCCAGGAAGGGTCTCCGCTGGTACAGCCGATGTATTACCATCACGCAGAGCAGCGGGAAGCTTACGGGGTGCCGAATCAGTATTATTTCGGCACCGAGCTGATCGCTTGCCCGATTACCCAGCCTGTACATTCCAAGACAGGCGTGGCGGAGTTCAAGGCCTGGCTGCCGGAAGGGCTGTGGACCGACTTCTTCAGCGGAAGAGTCTATGACGGCGGCAGAAGGCTATCCTTGTACCGCACGCTGGAGCAGATTCCGGTGCTGGCGAAGGCGGGGGCCATCGTGCCGATGGCCGATCTGAGCGGGCATACATCAGCGGTAGACAATCCGCAGCAGCTGGAGGTAAGGGTGTTCGCCGGAGCGGACGGCCAGTTCCAGCTCTGGGAGGACGCAGGTGACACTGCGGAAGACCTGGACGGGAACTGGTGTGTTACCGGGATGGCCCTGGCATGGGGACAAGCCGGACAGTCGGCGGTCTTCACCATTCAGCCTGCGCAAGGTAATACTGCGGTGGTGCCGGAGCGGCGGAGCTGGAAGCTGGTCTTCATGGGCTGTGCAGAGACGGAGGTGACAGTCCAGGCTGGAGGAGCAGCGGTTGCGGGCGAAACCAAATATAATGAGGCTTCGCATACTTTGACCGTGACTGTGCCGGAGCTGGAGGTGACTGAGGAGCTGACGGTAACGCTCACTACGGCGCGGGTTGCGGTGAACCGGGTGGAGGAAGAGGTATTTGCGCTGCTAAACCGTGCACAGATCCGGTTCGACCATAAGGAACAAATCTATCAGCTGGTGAAGGAGAGCTCAGGTCCTGCGGCTACGCTTGCCGCGCTGACTTCTCTGGAGCTGGAGCCGGCGCTGTATGGGGCGATATGTGAGATTGTGACGGCCCGGCTGTAAGCGGGCTGCGTCTCCGGATGCGAAGCGCGGAGTATAATGTGAAGCGCGAAAGGTGAAGCATGGAACATGAGGAATGAACATGAGCGTGAGCATGAACATGAGCATGAACATGAGCATGAGCATGAGTATTGAGCATAAGCATTCAGCATGAACATAAGTATGAGTATGGGTATGAGTATGAGCATGAGTATGAACACGAACATTAAGCATAGAGCGTTCAGTGTTGTCCCCCTGAGAATTCCCCGTCTGCATAAACGGGGAATTCTCAGGGGGACTTTTTGAAGCCGGGCAGGTGGAGCATTCAGGATGGAGAATTAGATTCTGATAGGGGAGATTAAGGCCTAACCACCTCCACATACCCGGCATTCGTCCCGGCATTCGTCCCGGCAGCGGTCCCGCCATCCTCTCCATCCTCATGGATTTCCTTCAAATGCCTGTTGAAGAAATCCAGCACAAGCTGATTCACAATTTCGTTGCTTCGCCCGCCGTCAATGCTGCCCGTCATTCCGGTGTACTTCAGCAGGCTTGAATAGAGCTGCAGATCTGTAAAGTTGAAGTGCGCTGTGCCTTTGATATAGAGCTTGCCGCCCCCGCTTAGCCTGGCGTTATTCATTATTTTTTCCTCGGCATCGATATCCGGATCTGCAATCTGCTTCTTCCGGTTATAGTAATCCTCCGATTCTATGAACAAAAACGGTTTACCCAGGGACGGACCTGTGAGGGTATACAAACTTCCATCCAGATCAATTCCCGCTTTAAGCTCAGGAATGGAGAACATCGCCTCGTACGCAGCAGCTCCACCGAAGGAGTGTCCAGCTATCCCAATGTGATCAGTATCTATGTAATCTGCGAATTGCTGCTCCAATTGGCTGAGGACAAAGCGGTTATCGTCGTTCCATACGTCGCCTAGCTGCGTTCCTGTTGCTATGAAATGATCACTGCTTAAAGACTCGCTGAACCCGGTAACTGTACCGTCTGGAAATAAAGTAGCCGCTGTATTGTAGGTATGATCTACGGCCGCTACAATATAACCGTTCGATGCCAGGTTCTCTGCAAGTGTGGTATGCAGCAGGCTGGAGGTGCCGTTACCATGATTGATCAGGATCAGCGGATAAGGTCCTTCTGAGCGCAGCCAGTCCACATTAGGATAAGCATTCGTATGAATGTACTGCCAATAATCCAGGGAGAATGGTGGGATGCCCAATGATCCGGCAAAAGCGGACGTCAGCTTCCGGTTGCTTGGTCTATCACCAGGCAGCAAAGGTGCGGTCTGGCGATCATTCTTTGCAGTGGCCGGATACCAGACATAAACCATCAGCTCCCGTGAATCCCCGGGGTCAGGTGTCTGAGGTTCAGGCCGGCTGCTGTCGGTGAGATGTAGAGTCTGGATGCCAACGGCATATGGCCCTGCCGGAGCGGGGAACTTCACAACAGGAATCGTGGAAGACAGTACTGCCGAGCCGATCACCATAAGTATACCTGTTGCAGTACCTGCAACTACACGGCATCGTTTCAGCGAGCGGAATGCAGATTCCCCGGTTTTTTGGCCAACGGATAACAGCTTCTGCGAGCGGCCTCTGATTATGCCTGCCATGCGGAGGATCATGCCAAGCAGCACAATTACATACACACCCGCCATTTGCCAGCGGTACCCTTCGATCCAAAGCTGTGCCGCGCACAATGTAATACTAATAGCAGATAATACCAATTTTACCTTGAGAAATAACTTGCCTGACACGAAGCTGAACATTAATAATAATGCTGACACGGTCAAAATAATCTCCAATACTCTCATATGTACCTCCTATATTTATATCCACAGTAAGACCGCATGCTGCGTACCTTCGCCTCTCTAAAGTGTACAGACTGAAGGTTAAACTCAGGTATCCGCCGGGTTTAAATTTGGGTTAAAAGGTTCCTTCGGTCAGGCACATCCCACGAAATCAGCGCCAAAGGGCGGCACAGGCCGCTGTAAAATGATAGAATAGTAGTCATAGTCTTTGACGGGGAGTGAATTTCTTATGAAAAAGATTGCTGCCGGATTCATTGCCGGGGCGATACTGATGGTGGGTGCGCAGGCGCTGGGCGCTTCGGCAACACTGGTAGGAAAGGCAATTCAGGCGGAGTATACCGTGAAGGTGTATGGCAAGAAGCTGGCCGATCCGGCCATCGTAATTGACGGCAAAAGCTATGCGCCCGTACGCGCAATCGGTGAATTAGCCGGGTTCAAGGTTTCTGTAGAGGGCAAAACGATCAGCCTGGATGAGAAGTCAGACGGAGGCGCTTCTTCCTCAAGTGATAAGAATGCTATTCTCCGCCCGGTGCCGGTGATTACGCCTGATCCATCCTTAACCGTTACCAAAAGCAAAATCGAAGTCATTGACGCTAAAATTGATATTGCAGTCAATAATATTCTGGCCACCAGCAGCCTGCTGAAAGCGAGTCCGGACAGCGCTGACTTGAAACTGAAGCTGGAACAGTACAAAGCGGAATACGCTGACCTGCTGAAGCAAAAGGATCTGGAGCTGCAAAAATAAGCAGGAGCACGCACAAAGCAACAGGAGCAGGATGTCCCATACAGCCGTGAATGGAATGAATCATGGCTGCGGCGCATCCTGTTTGGCGTGCATGGACCTAAGAACAGATAGAACAGCCAACTTGCGATATTCTCAGCACCGTATTGTCTGGCCTGATCCGGCATGCTATATTTTGACGGTAAAAGCAATCCAGCTTCGCAGAAAGGAATCAGCCTATGATGAAGCGGACAAGTCTCCGGGTCCGGCTCCTGGTCATCATGATTTGCCTGACCACATTGCCGGTGCTCACTGTTACCACCATTGCCACGTACAATACGCGGCAATCCGTGGAGAAGGAAATGATCAATGCGAATAACTCCCGGATGCAGTGGGCGGACCAGTATCTGGATGAGCTGATTGAACAGCTGGATACCCTGTTCTACACCCTGCAGATTAACCCGCAGCTTATGGCGGGGCTAACGGGTATGGACAGCCCGGACATTAGTGTCCAGTACCGTTCACTGAATAATATCCGCGAAGCCATAACCTCGCAGTTCTATACGAACTCCCGGAAGGTAGATGAGCTGACACTGTACATGCATGACCAATTAAAAGCCATATCCGTTGACTTCGTGAATAGTGGAAGCGTTTCCCCGCTGGATATCGGTGAGGGCCCCTGGAGCCGCCTGCCCTACGGGCCGGTCAATATGTATTTCAAGCAGAACGGCATCGGCATCTATGCCTATCACGGCATTAACCGGTTCGAGGATCACCGGCTGCTCGGAGGCATCGGCGTGCGGATCAACCGGGAGGTATGGGAGGAGGTCAGCCATATTCTCCAGTCCGAAGACGAGAGCTCGGTCTTCCTGCTGAATGATGAGGGAGAGCTGCTCTCCGGCTCGAGCATTTCCGAGAGCTCCGGTGATATCGGCAGGCGGCTGCAGAGCCTTGCCGTCTCTGAGCATGAACTGGAATTCCGGCAGGAAGGCGGCTATTTCTTCTTCATGAAAAAAGTGGCCGACGGCCAGCTTACCGTTGTGAAAGCCATTCCCTTGTCCACCGTCGCCAAGAGCGCACGGCCTACGATTGCTGCCGGTTTTCTAACCGGAGGTTTGTTCATGATTGCCTCCATTCTGCTGTCCATCCTGTTCTCGCTGCGCATTACCCGCCCGATTGTCAGTCTGGCGGTGTCGATGCGCAAGGCGCATGTCAGCAACTTCGAACAGCACTCGGTGCAGAGCCGTGATGAGATCGGGCTGCTGGAGCGCGGCTACAACTCGATGATGGAGCGGATCCGGGAGCTGATTGAGGTGGAATACCGCCAGGAGATCGAGGTCAAGAATGCCCAGCTGCTCGCCCTTCAAGCACAGATCAATCCGCATTTCCTGAACAATACGCTCCAGCTGATCGGGGGGATGGCTTTATCGAGGAATGCCGATGATATTTATAACATCACCCGGGTAATTGGCGACCTGCTGCGTTATTCGATCAGCAATGAAGGCGGGCTGGTGAAGCTGGAGGAAGAGCTTAAGCATGTGCGCAACTATGTATTTATTCAGGAGAACCGCTTCCTGGGACGCTGCAGCGTGGTGATTGAGGCGGATGAGTTCTCCCGCGCCAGTCTGCTGCCGCGCTTCACGCTGCAGCCGCTGGTGGAGAACGCTTTTGAGCATGGGCTGCAGCCGCAGCGCGGGCACTGGAGGCTGCTGATCCGGATCCGGACCGTCGGCAGCCGCACCGTATTCATGGTTAAGGACGAAGGCGTCGGCATGACGCCGGAGCGGCTGGAGGAGATCCGTGCGGCACTCCGGGGGAATGTCACGATGCTGGCCGATCCCGGGGCGGGAGAGCTTCCCCGGCGGAGAAAGGGCATCGGCCTGCACAACGTCCATTCGCGGCTGGTGCTGCAATTTGGAGAAAGATATGGAATGCGTATATACAGCAAGGCCGGGGCGGGAACACTGGTTGTGATCCAGTGGCCTGCGGCCGCAGAGGGGGGAGAGCGGAATGCTGAAGGTTCTGATTATTGACGATGAGCCCTGGTCCAGACAGGTCGTGAAGTCGCTCGGCGCCTGGGAAGAACACGGAATGCAGGTAATCGGTGAAGCGGAGGACGGAATCGAAGGACTCGAGCTGGTGGAGAAGCTTCATCCGGGGCTCGTAATTACCGATATGCGGATGCCCGGACTGGACGGGGTAGAGCTGCTGGAAAGGCTGAAGCATCAGTACCCGGAGGTGCAGATTATTGTGATGAGCGGATATGATGACTTCGTCTACCTGAAGCAGGCGATCCGCTCGAAGGCGGTTGAATATCTGCTGAAGCCGGTGGACCGGGCAGAGCTGAATAACGTTCTCTCAGAATGCGCGAAGGAGCGGGAACGGCAGCGCTTAACCGGTTCACCGCTGATGCTCATGGATCAGCCGCTGATGGAGCGTTATCTCGCCTACCGCCAGCGGATCTATGATCAGCTGCTGGCGCTGAACAAGCCGGCGGCAAGAGAAGAGCTGGAGAAGCTGGGGCGGGAGCTGGAACGCTCGGTGCCGCAGCATCAGCTGGAAGCAATGATTGAGCGGACTGCCCGTGATCTGCTGCTGCTGGCCGGTGAAGCCGCGAAGACAAACGGGGGTGTGACGGCAGCGGATGCGCCGGATACGCCCGATAGACCTGATAAGCCATGGCCGTCGGTTCAGGCTATGGTGGCGGGGCTCGGGGATCACTTCACAGAGCTGATCAACATGCTTCTGGAGCAGCGCAAGAACCGCGTTAAGCTTGATCTGGCGGAGGTTGAGGACTATATCCGGAATCATTACCTGGAGCAGGTATCGCTGGAGGGCATCGCCGCACATTTCCTGGTGACGAAGGAGCATCTCAGCCGCGCTTTCAAGGCCGCAACGGGAGATACGGTACTCGACCGGATTACCCGGCTGAGAATGGAGCGGGCCAGAGAGCTGATCGCAGGGCGTGACATGCCGATCAAGGAGGCTGCCGGACTCTGCGGGTACGAGGATCTGGCATACTTTTACCGTGTCTTCAAGAAGCACTTCGGCATTACCCCCGGAGAGCTGCGGAGCGAGAAGTGAATTTTGCGGATGATAAATAAAAATGAAAGCGTATCAATATAATGCAACTCCCGATGTTAATATCCTCAAAAGACGCTGCCCCTTATATCCCCTAGACTAAAGAGGCAGACATAACAGAAGGGGGTAACAGAAATGAAGAAAGCGCTTAATACAGCAATGACACTGATGCTTGTTCTGGGGATTGTATCGGGGTGCAGCTCCGGTTCAAATGGAAATACGCCAAGTGAGAGCGCAAGCAGCAAGCCGGCGGAAAGTGCTGCAGCAGCAGCGACTGAAGGTCCGGCCCAAAAAGTGGAGCTGAAGGTATTCATGAGCTTCCCGCGTTTTAAGGATCAATTCGATAAGTATTTCGAGCAATTCAAGGCCAAGGAGCTGGCGGACAAAAATATTGATGTCACCGTCAAGCTGGAGATGCCGAACCCGGATCAGGCCAAGCAGATTCTGGAGACCCGGATGGCCTCAAATGATGCGCCGGATGTATTCACCCTCCATGCGATTGCGGATGTGCCAAGGTATTACAAGGCCGGCTATCTGAGCGATCTGTCGGATCAGGACTTCGTACCGAAGCTGTATGACAGTGTCCGGCAGACCGTTACCTATGATGATAAAGTTGTAGCCCTGCCGCTGGAGAGCCTGTCCTGGGGTTATCTGTACAACAAGCAAATCTTCAGCGAGCTCGGCATTCAGCCGCCGCAGACACTGGATGACATGCAGGCAGCGATTGACAAGCTGAATGCAGCCGGGATTAAGCCGTTCGAGCTGAGCTTCCAGGAATCGTGGATTCCGCAGCTGATGATGGCGCTGTCTCTTGGAGGCATCGTATCCTCCGAGCATCCGGACTGGGTGGAGAAGATGAACAAAGGTGAAGCCTCCTATGCCGATGTGAAGGATGTTTTCAACATTATTGATCTGATTATGGCTAACGGCACGGATAAACCGTTTGAGGTGGGCAGTGCGGCAGGGTCCACGGATTTTGCAAACGGCAAAGCAGCAATGTGGGTGCAGGGACCGTGGCAGGCGGAATCCATCCTCAAAGCCAATCCTGATATGGAATTTGGTGTGGCTCCGCTGCCAGTCAGTAACGATCCCGCGGCTACACAGATTAATCTGGCGACCTCGACATCTCTGGCGGTATCCCCTAACAGCAAGAACAAGGATGTGGCGCTGGATCTGGTGAATTATGTGCTGGATGACCAGGATTCTTCGGCGCTGTTCGAGGAGCTGAAATTTAATCCGGTGGCGAAGCAGCACACCTACAATACCTATCCGTGGGTGACCGAGGCCAGCTCTTATGTCTCCGAAGGCAAGGCTTATCTGGATCTGTCGCTCCCGAACGGCGTAACCGATGAGACGGCCAAGCTGCTTCAGAGCTATTACACCAAGGGTGTAACTCAGGAGGAATTCATTAAGACGCTCGACAAGACTTGGGCCAATGCGGTAAAAGCAGGTAACTAAGGAAACCCAGAAACAGCATAGGAGTGATAGAGATGAGTGGAAGCAATAAAAGCAAACAGTCGCTCATTCTGCTGGCCTTCGTGTTTCCCGCCCTGCTGTTCTACGCCGTATTCATGCTTGCTCCCGCCTTCGGCGGGGCATGGTACAGCTTCACGGACTGGAACGGATTGAATCCCGCCTACCATCTGGTGGGATTCGCCAATTACATCGAAGCGCTGACGGATGATGCTTTTTTCATTGATTCAGTCTGGTTTACCCTGAAATTTGTAGTGATTATGGTCGTGCTGCAGAATGTGCTGGCCGTCCTGCTGGCGGTACTGATCGAATCACGCCGCCGCAGCAAGGCCTGGTTCCGGACGATCTTCTTCATGCCCAACATGATCAGCATGATTATCGGCGGCTTCATGTGGCTGTTCATCTTCACCAAGGCGCTGCCTTATATCGCTGAGCATGCGGGCCTGGCTTTTCTGGACCAGTCGTGGATCGGCGACCCGAAATACTCCTTTCTGGCGATTGTCATTGTCTCCTTGTGGGGCGGCGTAGGTTACCTGATGGTGATCTATATTGCGGCTCTGCAAGGGGTGCCGGATGCGCTCAAAGAAGCGGCTGCAATCGACGGCGCGAACAGCTGGCAGACCTTCCGCAGCATTACGCTGCCTATGGTCTATCCGGCTGTAACGATCGGTATCTTCGTGACGCTGAACAGCTCGTTCAAGGCCTTTGATGCCGTGTTCGCGCTCACCGGGGGCGGGCCGGGAAGAGCGACGCAGGTGCTTGCGCTGAATATTTTTGAGGAAGCGTTCAAGATGAGCGGCCGTTACGGCTACGCCAGTGCCAAGGCGATGATCCTGTTCCTGGTGGTCCTGGTGATCACGCTGATACAGCTGAGCATCATGAAACGAAGAGAGGTGGAGGCATGAGTACCGTCCGGTTGAATTCAACATCTAAGTCCGGTATTGCGGGGCGGCGCAGAGTGTCTTCGGTGATCATATTTCTTTTTCTGCTGGCAGGTGCCGTAATTACGCTCTTTCCGGTCTACATGGGGGTGCTCAACTCTCTGAAGACGGAAGGGGACATGATGAATAATATTCTGGCTATTCCGAGTAAGCTGGAATTCGGCAACTATAGTGATGCTTTTGAGAAAACAAATTTCCTGCGGAGCCTCGGCAATACCGTGGTGGTCGCAGCTACCGGCCTGGTCGGCATTATTCTATTCTCGTCCATGGCCGGCTATAAGCTGTCCAGAACACCCGGCAGACTGAGCACGTTCCTGTTCAACCTGTTCGTCCTGTCGATGCTGATTCCGTTCCATTCGATCATGATCTCGCTGAACCGGATCTCCATGAAGCTGGCGGTGCAGGGCACAACGGTCGGCCTCGGCCTGATCTATATCGGGCTTGGCGTGTCGATGGCCATCTTCCTGTACCACGGATTCGTCAAATCGGTCCCCCGGGATCTGGATGAGGCTGCGGTGATCGACGGCTGCGGGGAGGTCAGGCTGTTCACTACGATTATTTTTCCGCTTCTGCTGCCGATTACGACAACTGTGGCGATTCTCAACCTGCTGTGGATGTGGAATGACTTTCTGCTGCCGCTGCTCATGCTCACGGATGCCGATCAATATACGCTGCTGCTGTCCACCAACATGCTGTTCGGACAATATGGCAATAATGACTGGTCGGCGATTCTGTCTTCGCTGGTGCTGACGATGCTGCCCGTTGTAATTCTATATCTGCTGCTGCAAAAATATATTCTGAATGGCATTGCCGAAGGCGCCGTCAAAGGGTAAAGGGAGGAAATACAAATGATTCACCCGGACGATCATGAAGTAAGCGGGTTTCTCTATGCAGACGGACACCGCTTAAGAAACGGGGAAGGGCGCGAGCTGCTGCTGCGCGGTGTAGGGCTTGGAAGCTGGCTGCTGCCTGAAGGGTACATGTGGCGTTTCCCGGAACAGGGAGACCGTCCGCGCCGGATCGAAGCGATGATTATAGCGCTTATTGGTGCTGACAGGGCGGAGGCGTTCTGGGAGACCTATTATGACCGCTATGTGGCCGAAGCGGATATTGCGCGGATTGCCGCAGAAGGCTTCAACTCGATCCGGATTCCGATTAACGCCCGCTATATCCTGCGGGAAGAAGAGGGAGTGTCCGGCTGGCATGAGGAGCATCTGGTGCGGCTGGATCAGATTATCGGCTGGTGCAGGGAGCACAGAGTCTACGCCATTCTGGATCTGCATGGAGCACCCGGCGGCCAGACCGGAACGAATATCGACGACTCCGCGCAGGATCTGCCGGAGTTGTTCACGGATGAACGCAACAAGCAGCTGACCATCGCCATCTGGCGGATGCTCGCCGGGCGGTACAAAGATGAGTGGATCGTTGCGGGCTATGACCTGCTGAATGAGCCGCTACCGGACTGGTTCTCGCAGTACAATGACCAGGTGATGCCGCTGTACCGCGAGATTATCGCGGCTATCCGGGAGGTTGATGCCCGGCATATGATAATTCTGGAGGGTGTGCACTGGGCGACGGACTGGTCGATCTTCGAGGGATTGCCGGATAATAAGCTGCCGGATGATAATGTAATGCTGCAGTTTCACAAGTACTGGAACAATCCCGATACGGAGAGTATTCAGAAGTATCTGGACGCAAGAGAGCGGCTAAATCTGCCGCTGTTCATGGGCGAGGGCGGGGAGAACAATAAGGACTGGTACGCCGGTGCATTCCAGCTGTTTGAGGATCACGGCATCTCCTGGAACTTCTGGACCTGGAAAAAGCTCGACACCGATAATTCCCCCTGTTCCATCGTTCTTCCGCAAGGCTGGCACAAGCTGGTCAGCTATCTGGAGGGAGGCGTGAAGCCGGAGCGTGTGGAGGCACAGGCGATTCTGGATGAATATCTGCACAACCTGAGTCTGGACCATTGTGTGTACCATTCAGATGTTGTCCATTCGCTGTTCCGGCGGCTGCCGGTGCGGATTCCTGCTATTTTTTATGGCTACAAGGGGAGCGGTCTGAGCTTCGGGAGAGCTCCCGGCAGGCAGGCTGCGGCAGGCATCGGCTTCCGGGAGGAGGACGGAATGGACTTCCGCTTCGTGGAGGGAGACCGGATGGTACCCAATTTCCAGCATGGCCGCGGGGAAGTCTGGCTGCCTGAGGAGAGGCTATGTGTCATACTGGCCGAGGGTGATTGGGCGGCGTATGAATTTACGGTTTCGGGTCGGGATTCGGAGCGGCTGAGCCCGGAGGATACGGAGGGCTTGCGGGAGCGGCAGGAGTCACGGGACCCGGAGGATGCGCCAGAGTTGCAGAGCTTGGAGGAACCGGGGGACACGCAGGAGTCGCAGGACACGCGGGTCTTGGAGGAGTCGCAGGACACGCAGGGCTCGGAGGATAGGCAGGATTCGCTGGCTCTGGAGCTGCGGGTCCTGATGAGCGGGCCGGACAGTGAGCTGCTGGTGAAGCTGGACGGTCAGGAGATCGGCCGAATTCACGGTGCTGCCTCGGACTTCGGGCAGGACTGGCAGACGGTGCGGATTCAGAGCGGCCAGCGGCTGGAGGCCGGAAGCCATGAGCTGACCGTCAGCGCGGCGGCTGGTGCGGCATCCCTGGAGTGGCTGGATTTGCGGTAGTGCAAAGGTGCTGTAAAGGTACAACATGAAGGTACAGTAAGGATGCAGCGAAGGAACAGTGAGGGTACGGTAAAGGTACAATGAGAGTGCAGTAAAGGTAGAGTAAAGGTACAGTAGATGTACAGCAAAGGTACAAAGAAGGTACAGTATGGATACAGTGAAGGTACGGCGAGGGTGCAGTAAAAGTAGAGTAAATGGTAGGGTAGAGGTAATGTAAGAATAGAATATAATTAGAGTGAAGGTAAAGTAGAGGTACAGCGAAAGTACAGCGAAGGTACAGCGAAGGTACAGTAAAGGTACAGTATGGGAATGCAGACAAGCATGCCCGCCTGCGCTAACAGGATCATTCAGCTAATGTGATAAGGCTCGTAAATTGCGTTTCCGCAGTTTACGGGCCTTTTTGTATGCAATAATACTTTGTTACGTAGTTACCTTTGTTACCTCAGGAATTTCCTCATTCATCCGCTTTCCGTGGCAGGAGCGGTTGACTTTTTATGAAATATTGCACATAATACAACATTTTCACCCTAATATCGATTCAAATCCAATATTGTTGTATCAAATGCAACATTTAGCCTATTTCAGACGGCTTAGCCGGATTATTCTTGTATTTTATACAACAATCCTCCCGAACACTGAGCTATCCGTGAATCAAAGTTGTAAAACGTACAACAATTTTGTCTTCAGTACTTCTAGGATGTCTCCATTCAGCCGGCAACGAATCACGCGCATGGAATTGACGTATTCCGCCAGTCCTACAGCGATCATTCGGTAAATTGTCGGGTTGTTGTCTATAGTGCGGCTTATATAGACTGGAGTTGAAACTGTAATGCAGGTTAGTGCTGTTTCATGTCCCCCTACAGACCGGCTCAATCCGAATAGTAATATTGTTCTATCAATCCCTTAAATCCGTTCATGGCTGCCCCGCGGTTCCCTTGTTATTCTTATCTTGTAAACGATATCAATGCAAAGAGGTGAATTCCTTGTGGCGCATTTCCCGGCTCCCCTGAACACTGCCGCAACGCCGAAGAGCGCATACAGAGCTAAGGTGTGGAAGCGCATATGGAGTATGCGTACCCTGTATCTCATGCTGCTTCCCGGTGTGGCCTACTACATTATTTACAAGTATATACCCATGTACGGAGTGCTGATTGCCTTCAAAGATTATGACATTTTGAGCGGAATTGTGCGCAGTCCGTGGGCAGACCCCTGGTACAAGCATTTTCAGTTTTTTTTCGAATCGCCTTATTTCAGTCAATTGCTCACGAACACATTCCTGATCAGTCTGTATAAAACAATCTGGGGAACGATTCCTGCCATCGGCGTGGCTCTGCTCATTCATGAAGGCCGCAGCCTTTGGCTGAACCGGATCGTACAAACGCTGAGCTATATGCCCCATTTTCTGTCCTATGTCATTATCTACGGCATTGCAATTGCCTTTCTGTCCGAAACCTCAGGCCTCGTCAACCGCTGGGTGGTGGAAGCGGGCGGGAACGGCATTCCGTTTCTGACCTCGACAGCGTATTTCCGCAGTGTGCTGGTGGGAACCGATGTCTGGAAGGATCTTGGCTGGGGGGCTATCATTTATCTGGCAGCCATGTCCAGCATTGATGCTACGCTTTATGAAGCAGCCCGCATCGACGGCGCGGGAAGGCTTCGCCGGATCTGGCATGTGACACTGCCCGGCATACGTTCCGTGATTATCCTGCTGCTGGTACTGAAGGTCGGCTCTGCACTGGATGCCGGTTTCGAGCAGATTTACATTATGTACAATCTCCAGGTAATGCCGGTGGCAGATATTATTGATACCTGGGTATTCCGGGTAGGCCTGGAGCAACTGAATTTCAGCCTGGCGACAGCGGTCGGATTGTTCAAATCCTTGATTGGACTTGTGCTTATCTTCCTGTCTAATAAGCTGGCCCGGAGATGGGGGGGCAATCTATGGTAAGCCGCGGAAACGAACGCTATTTCGATTATTTCATTAATATCCTGCTGATATTGCTGGCCGTGATTTCCGTCTTTCCCCTGCTGTATGTGTTCGCCGTATCCATTACACCCTACAGCGAAGTGCTGCGCAACGGCGGTTTTGTGCTGATTCCCCGCCGGATTACCTTTGAGGCCTATAAGGCGCTGTTTGGAATGGATGCTATTCCCCGCGCCTTCCTCGTGACCAGCTTCGTTACGGTAATGAGCACACTGATCAATCTGGTCCTGACAGTGCTCATGGCCTATACCTTGAGCCGTAAGCATCTGGTCGGCCGCAGCTTCTTCATCTTCCTGATCGTGTTCACCATGATGTTCGGCGGCGGCTTGATCCCGACCTACCTGGTCGTAAAAGGAACCGGCCTGCTCAACACGGTCTGGGCGATGATTATTCCCGGGGCGATGTCTACCTGGAATGTGCTTGTGGTCAAAACGTTCTTCGAAAACCTGCCCGAAGAACTGTTCGAATCGGGACGGATCGACGGTGCGGGCGAATTTACAGTGCTGCTGCGGCTGGCCCTGCCGCTCTCCATCCCGGTACTGATGACCATCGGCTTGTTCTGTGTCGTAGGCAGCTGGAATACCTTCTTCAGCGCCGTCTACTATATTACTGACCCCGGCTTGAATCCGCTTCAGGTCATCATCCGCGGTCTGTTATTATCCTCCGAGCAAATGGAATATAATGCGGACATTGTACTGCCGACAACGACCTTGCAGATGGCTTCGGTAGTGGCGGCAAGCCTGCCGGTCATCGTGGTCTATCCCTTCGTGCAGAAGCATCTGACCAAGGGCATGCTGATCGGCGCCGTGAAGGGTTAACGGATTGTTCCCGGCGCTGTTCAAACGCCGGCAGCGCCGACTCAATACAACATTTGGTATACGAAAGGGGAGCATCATCATGAAACAAAAGAAGCGTATTCCTGCTGTACTGGCCTGTGTATTAACAGCGGGCCTGCTGCTGGCCGCCTGCGGAGGAAGCCCACAGTCAGATTCCTCCGCTACGGAGGGGCCGGGTTCATCTACAGACGCTCCGGCGGACGCCCGGGCGGAGAAGGTAGCTATCGAGGTCATGCGGGTCGGATGGAACACCACCACCCAGATGCCCAAGGAACAAGATAACTTCGTGAAGAAGACGCTGGATGAGAAGCTCAATATTGATCTGAAAATGACGCTGACCTCTTCTGCGGATGAATTCATTCAGAAGCTGAATATCCGGGCGGCGGGCAGCGACTTGCCCGATGTGATCCTCTTCAATGGACGGAATGAGTTCCAGGAATATGTCAAGAAGAACATTCTGCTTGATCTGGAGCCGTATAAGGAGAAATTGAAGCCCGCAGCGGATGCCATCGGAGACAATGTGTACAGCCGGGTGGAGGTTAACGGCAAGCATTACGCCATATCGCTTAATCCCCAGAGTAACTGGAATTTATTCTGGCTGCGCAAGGATTGGCTGGATAAGCTGCAGCTGCCGGTTCCAGAGACCCTGGATGAAGTATTTGAAGTTGCGAAAGCGTTTACCGAACAGGACCCGGACGGGAATAACAAGAAAGATACTTTCGGCATCACAGGCAGTCTCGGCACTCTGGTGCATCTGATCAACCTGCAGCATGGCGTCGCCGACGCGCTGTATATCAAGGACGGGAAGATGGTCAACGGCATGTTCGAGCCGGAAATGAAGGAAGCGCTGGCTTATACTCAGAAGGTGCTGAATTCCGGCGTGGTCGATCCGGAGATTGCCAGCAACAAGGGCGACAACGCCAAAGATAAAGCGTTCCAGGGCAAGGCCGGCATTATCATCAGTGACTGGACGCAGATTATGAAGGACAATGAAGTGGAGAAATGGAAGGGCGCCAATCCGGATGCGGAATTCCTGATGCTGAACAAGCTGCAGGGACCCAAAGCGAATATCCTTGCCGCCATGGATAAATCCAGCGTATCCGGCATCGTAGCCATTTCACGCCAGGCCGCCCAAGACGAAACCAAACTGAACCGCATTTTTGACCTTATCAATTATACAGCCTCCGGTGAAGGCTCCGAGCTTGTTCAGTTTGGCCAGGAAGGTGTACATTTCACCAAAGAAAACGGTAAGCCGGTAATTACGGACCGGTCCGCAGAGGCGGCATTCACCTGGGTCTACCAGCTGGCCGGCCGGCCGGAAGCGGAATATCTGAGCACCAAATTTGCCAAACAGATTGACTATATTCAGGCTAGCGAACAGGTTGAAGTGCTGGATACCTACAACGGGTTTGTTGTCTTCCCTCAGAACTACAACGCAGCTGATGCCGACCGCTTCAAGAACGAGGAAATGCTCAAATTCCAATACGGCAAAAACAAGCTGGAGCAATACGACAGCTTCCTGGAGAAGCTGAACACGACCTTCAAGTACCAGCTCTTCCAGGACAGCGCAATGAAACAGCTGCAGGAGCTGGGTTATGCGGAATGAGCAGGATAACCCTGCGGAGGCCGGCAGTTGTGATATACTGTAGCATGAATTTACGGTAACGATAACCGGGAGGGAAGACGATGGGAGGCTGGAAACGCATATGGCCACAAAAGTTCAGAAACCGCTTGTTTGCCGCTGTTGTGATCTTCCTCCTGCTGCCCTTTTTCCTGCTGCAAATCTATAATTACCGGATGATGGAACGGACCGTATCCCGTGAGTTTCAGGAAAAGGCAATCGAGCAGCTCAACGTGGTTAACGACGCCTTGAACAACGAGATCAATAAAGCTTTCCTCTATTATGTGTACCTGGAGCGGGACCCTTATACCCGCTCCGTATTGCTGTATCCGGGACAACTCAATCCTGCGGAGAAAGCGGTATTCCTGCAAAGCACCGCCCGTCCGGCATCGCTGGAGCTGCCCGCCCAGATTACCGTCACGCTGGCTGACCGGTCCGGCACGCTGTACCGCACCGACGGGCTTGTGCAGACCGGGCAGGAGCATGCCAATTTTGTCCGGGAGAGCGGGTTTGCCGGACTCGGTGCTGAGGGAGACTCCTTCCGCTGGGTGACCGGCGAGGATTTGTCCATGTATGCTGTATTGCTCGATAACCGGCAGCAGCCGTTCGGTTATCTGCGGGTTAATTTTTATTATGACGGCTGGCTTGCCGAAGCATCGCGGGATCTGCTGCTCCAGCAGCATTATGTATTGATGGACCAGGGAGGCCAATTGCTCAATTCCTCCGATTACTTCCGGGCGGTGGACCGCACGGCCATCCAAGAAATGATCCGCGTTCCGGAAAGAGAGGAACCTATGCAGCGGGTTGATTATGAGAGCTCGTCAATTCTGACGATCAGCCCGCTCTACAATCTGGATTGGTATCTGGCCGCGTCCATGCCGCTGAATACTTATCTTGGGAATATGAAGGAACTGCGGGAGCAGAATTTCAATTTCTCCCTGCTGTTGTCCGGCGGCTTCCTCCTGCTTACCTTCCTCATCGCCGGTGCCATGTCCCGGCCCATCGCGCTGCTCCGGCGTAAGATGGCATTATCCGCACAGGGGGAATTGAATACACGGGTGGAAGAATCCTTTTTCCATGGAGAGATGAGGGATTTGGCGGCCACGTTCAATACGATGATGACGGATATCGGCGGATTGCTGCAGAAGCTGAAGCTGGAGGAACGGCAGAAGGAAGCGCTGCATTACCAGATGCTGACCGCCCAGATGAATCCGCACTTCCTGCTGAACACGCTGAACACGATCAAATGGATCGCCTATGAAAAGGAAGAGGATGATATCGCGGAAATATCGATTTCTTTGGGCAAATTGCTGGAAACAAGCCTGTACTCGGATGTAGAGCTGATTCCCTTGCAGAATGAGCTGGATCTGTTGCAGGCGTATGTATATATCCAGAATATCCGCTATGAAGGCAAAGTAAGGGTCACTCTGGATGTGGAGGAAGGGCTGGCCTATGCTCTTGTTCCGAAGCTGGCGCTGCAGCCGCTGATGGAGAATGCCTTCAAACATGGCTTCTCCACGCTGCAGGAGGATGCCCGGGTCTCTGTCCGGGCAAGGAGATCGGGACGCTCGCTGATTCTGGAGCTGGAGGACAACGGTGTCGGCCTTGCCCGCGCCGGGGAACACCCGGAGCTCCGCTCGCGCAAGAGCATCGGAATCGCCAACATCCGCCAGCGCCTGCAGCTGCTGTTCCGGGAAGATGGCAGTCTCGTTCTTCTGGAGGGGGAGAAGGGGACAATGGCACGCATCACCATCCCGTTATTGATTGCAAATCCTTTCCAATCCGGAGGTGCAGAGCATGTGGAAAATTCTTCTGGTTGAAGACGAGCCGTTTGTCCGGCGCAAGCTGCTTAAACTGGTGGACTGGGAAGCTTATGGCTTCAGTGTGGCAGGGGAAGCTTCCGACGGAGAGGAGGCCTTGCAGCTGATGCATCAGCTGAGACCCGATCTTGTCATTGCCGACATTCTTATGCCCCGCATGGATGGCCTGGAATTGCTGCGGCAGACGCGCCATGCCGGGCTGGACAGCCGGTTTGTCATGCTGACCTGCATGGGCGAGTTCGAATATGCCCGCAAAGCGCTGGAGCTCGGAGCCAGCGGATATGTGCTCAAGCTGTCGCTGAGCATCCCGGAGCTGCAGGGGCTTCTGCTTAAGATCGGCGAAGAATTGTCAGCCTCGCGCAGGCAGCGGCATGCGCTGCTGGGACAGGAATTCAACCGTTATTATGGCCTCGTCTGGGAGGCGGTGAAGGCGGGGCAGGAGACAGCGCCGCCTGCGCCTCCGGCATCCTACCGGCGGCTGCTCATGGTCTCCTGCATCGGGACCGCCCGGCCGCTGCTGGCAGCCGTCCTGGAAGCCTGTCCGCCAGACACCTGGATGGAGGAGGTCTGGACCGGTTCTTTTACGGCAGACGGCTGTACGACCTGCTTCTTCTGGTCTGACGGCAGCCTTAGGCTGCCCGGTAACCTTACGGCGGGCATGCCCGTTCAGGCCGTGGCCTGCGGCGGTCCGGTTCCGCCCGGTCTCATCCATGCGGAGTGGACCCGGCTCTACCGGCAGCTAAACGACCTCTGGTACGAAATTAAGGGCGAAGCTCCGGCAGACGGCAGCGGAGCAGAGTCCGCCTCTACATCTGCCGCCGGGCCCGAGGCGGCCGGAGAGCCGAAGCTTCCGCCTATATGGGTCATGGAGAAGGAGATTGTTCTGGCCTTTGCCCAGCGGCGGAGCGCGGATATGCAGCGTACGGCCTGCGCGATGTGGGAAACGCTGCGGGCAAGCCGGCTGCCCTTCTGCCTGGTGATGGAGAAGGCGGAACGCCTGGTGCGGACCTTTGCCGAAATCGGCAATCAGCCTCCGTCCGGGCCTGTTCAGCAACTGCGCGAAGTGGCCACCCACCGGGAGCTGCTCGCTTGCTTTTTGGCGGCCGCGGATGAAATGCAGGTGCGCATGGCCGCAGCGGAGGGAATAACAACCAATCATCCCGAAATCAACCGTGTGCTGGAATACATCCACAGCCGTTTTGCCGAGAACATCACTCTGCGGGCGGTCGCCCGTTATGTCGCCATGGAGGAGCATTATCTCAGCGGGCTTTTCCGCCTGAAGACAGGGGAGACGCTCATCAACTACCTGCAGCATGTGCGCGTGAAGAAAGCCCGGCGCTTACTCCGCGAGACAGACTTAACCGTTAATGAAATCGGCCGCAGCGTCGGGTTCCCGAACGATAATTATTTTATCAAAACGTTCAAGAAATGGTCCGGACAAACCCCCGGGGCCTACCGCAGGGACAGAAGGGAGGCGGAGACGGCGAACCCGCCTTCGGAGAGGCCAGTTTAGATTCCAAGCGCTCTTAGCGGAGGCCACGCGGCGGAGTATATTGCCAAAGGCTTCCCCTGTTTAACCAGATATAAAAATGAAAGAAAGCGCTGTACAACTTTTTATAACACGTGTTATACTCTCGGTGAGGTGCTGATATATGGGCAAAAAAAGAGTGACCAGCTTTGACGTAGCCAAGCGGGCAGGCGTGTCCCGCAGTGTGGTATCTGCGGTGCTGAATGATACTCCCGGCATCGGGGTTGGAGCGGAGACGCGCGAAGCCGTGCTGGAAGCCATCCGCGAGCTGAATTACCATGTGGACGCCGGAGCGCGCAGCATGAAGACGGGAAGAAGCATGACGCTTGCCGCTTTCGGTGATACGCGTCATCCGCTGTTCACCCGGCTGCTGGAAGGCATGCAGCGGGAGTGTGAGCTCAGCGGGTATCATATTCTGCTCTGCTCTCCGCGCCATAAGGGGAACGCCAACGGCAGGACCGAGCTGCTGGAGCTATATCACCGGCGGAAGATCGACGGGATTGTGACGCTGGATCATACCAGCTACCACGATGAGGAGTGGGCTTCCCGCATAGGGAATGCCGGAATCCCCTATGTTTCTGTGGAAGGGTACGCAGAAGTGCCCGGTGTGTTTTCCGTGCTGGCCGATTATTCGGGCAGTGTGGAGACGGCGCTGAATTATTTGCTGCGGGAGGGTACACCGCAGCAGCCCGGCCCGGTCTATGCCGAGGTATACCACGGGCATAGCGCGGATAACTGGGCGGAGCGGAACCGCCGCGATGCCTATACCGGCTGGTGCAGCGCACATGGGATGGAGCCAATCGTGATCCGTCTGGAGGAACACCATGGCGACTGGACAGCGTGCCTGCAGAGGCTGGCGGATAGCGGGCCACAGCATGCGCCGCTGCTGGTCAACTGGTCAAGCGCAATTCCCGATCTGTACCGGGCGGCTCACAAGCTTGGCCTGCGTATCGGTGAAGATGTGCGGATCATGGCGGCAGATAATACGATTCAGGGTCACCGTCTTAGCCTGCCGTCTCTAAGCTGCGTAGAAATCCCTTATGTGAGTATGGGAGAAGAGGCGGTACGCTGCTTACTTACGCAGATGAACGGCGGGAACGAAGCAGGACAGGCGGACAAAATCTGGCTTCCAGCAGTATTACGGGCAGGAGAAAGCGCGTAACCTCGCTTGGTATGAAGGGGAGGCTAAGCCATTCATGGTGTTACACTTGCTGCCGGCACTGCCTGAACAGCTTTTGCTGGGGGACGATGTAGCTTTAGCTTGCACATAGTCTGAGCCGGCTGAGCTAACAGGCAATATGCCTTAAGCAGCGATTCACTTTGTAGTGGCAGCTTATCCTAATTAGCAGGGAACGGTACCATCCTTACACGGATGGACCGTCTTTCTGCCCATTTTATAACACGTGTTATACAAAAGGGAGGAAAATCGGAATGGGAATGTTTTGGACTGAAGAGAAGCTTGCACTGCGGTTGAAGGAGCTGGAGGGTTACCGGTACCGTGAGGTTATTACGCTTGATGAATGGCTGGTTACAGAGGATCAGGAGGGTGACAATGGTGTCTATCCGTCCGCCCCGGAAGGAGACAAGAAGCTTCGTATAGGGGATTACTGGACCGGCAGTGATGTGTATCTGTGGCTGCACCGCAAAATAACCGTACCCGCAGCTTGGCAGGGGAAACGTATTGTAGGTATATTCGATTTCGGCCGGACAGGCGGGGGCAACAACAGCGGCTTTGAATCCCTGCTGTTTCTGGACGGCAAGCCGTATCAGGGTGTGGATTCCAATCACCAGGAGGTGTTTCTTGAAGCAAATGCCGCTGGCAGGGAGCTGGACTTCACCTTCCGCCTATGGTCAGGCCTGAACGGAGACGGCCAGCTGATTGCTCAGGAACACCGGATCAAGCAGGCTGAGCTGGCTTATCTGGATGAATCAACCGACAACCTCTATTATACAGGCCGGGCGGCACTGGATACTTTCAAGCAGCTTGCCGACAGCCAGATCGAGAAGCATGAATTGCTGATGGCATTGAACCGCTCGTTTAACAAGCTGGACTGGTCAAGGCCCGGCAGCGCAGATTTCTATGCTTCAGTCCAGGAGGCTGAGGAGAGCCTGCTCGAGGCCCTGGCCCTGCTGGAGCAGCAGCATCCGGTTACGGTAACCGCGATCGGCCATACCCATATTGATGTGGCCTGGTTATGGCGGCTTACCCATACCCGGGAGAAAGCGGCCCGCTCCTTCTCCACAGTGCTTCGGCTGATGAAGCAGTTCCCGGAGTACATCTTCCTGCAAACCCAGCCGCAGCTCTATGCCTACATCAAGCAGGATTATCCGGAGATTTATAGCGAAATTAAGCAGCGGGTGGAGGAAGGCCGCTGGGAAGCCGGAGGTGCAATGTGGCTGGAAGCGGACTGCAATCTGACCAGCGGCGAGTCGCTGGTGCGCCAGATTCTATACGGGACAAAATTTTTCCGCGAGGAATTTGGCGTAGACTGCAAGTACCTATGGCTGCCGGATGTGTTCGGCTACAGCTGGGCGCTGCCGCAGATTCTGCGCAAGTCGGGCATTGACACCTTCATGACGACCAAGATCAGCTGGAGCCAATATAACCGCATGCCGCATGATACGTTCCAGTGGAGGGGCATTGATGGCAGCGAGGTACTGACCCACTTCATCACCACACCCGAGGCTCCTGATTCCAGTGCCTGGTACTATACGTATAACGGCCTTATTGAGCCTTTCTCTGTGCAGGGGATCTGGGACCAGTACCGCGACAAGAACCTGAACCGTGAGCTGCTGCTCTCCTACGGGTATGGCGACGGCGGCGGCGGTGTGAACCGCGAGATGCTGGAGATGCGGCGGAGGCTGGATACCATGCCGGGGCTGCCGCAAGTGAAGCCGGGCCGTGCGGATGACTATTTCGAGCGGCTGCATGAAACGATAGAAGGCACCGATCAATATGTGCATACCTGGGACGGGGAGCTGTATCTGGAGTTTCACCGCGGGACTTACACCAGCCAGGCTTATAACAAAAGAATGAACCGCAAGCTGGAGCTGCTGTACCGCGAGGCGGAGTGGCTGCAGATACTCCTTGCTGCGGAGACAGGCGGATATGCACAATATCCTGCGGAATCGCTCCTGGCAGGCTGGCAGATTATTCTGCGTAACCAGTTCCATGATATTATCCCCGGCTCCTCCATTCATGAGGTCTATCAGGATTCACGGCTGGAATATGCCGAAGCAGAGCAGCTGGGCCGGGCTGCCCTTGATGCTGCGGCGGATGGACTTGTCAAACTGAAGAGCCCTGATGCTGCATCAGCGGGTGAGGATGACCCGGCGGATACCGCGTCACACAAGGAGTACACGCTGTTCAACAGCTCCCTCTTTGGAGGTCCCCGTCTGGCAGCCGTCCCTCACAGCGCAGAGATTGCCGTCTGGACGGATGCCGCCGGCAACCCGCTGGCCGCCCAGCGCTCCGGCAGTCAGTGGCTGGTCGGGGTAGAAGCTGTTCCGGCGATGGGGAGTGTAGTGATCCGCGCTGCACAACCCGCCGCTTCCGGAGAGAATCCGGAACCGTCCGTTCCTTTTACCTGGCAGGATTCAACACTAACAACACCTTATTATATTCTGGAGTGGAATGCAGCCGGACAGCTGAGCCGGATCTATGACCGCAAGGAAGCGCGCGAGGTGCTGGCAGCGGGCGAATGCGGCAATCTGCTGCAGGTATTCGAGGATAAGCCGAAGATGTTCGACGCCTGGGATATCGATCTGTATTACCAGGAGAAAATGCGGGTAGTAAGCGATCTGCGCTCTGTAGAGCTGACCGAATGCGGCCCGCTGCAGGCAGTGCTGAAGTTCACCTGGAAGTACATGGATTCCTCGATCACCCAGAAGGTTAAGGTATATGCCGGAAGTGCACGGATTGACTTCGAGACCCTGGTGGACTGGCATGAGCAGCATCAGCTGATGAAGGCGGCATTCCCTGTTGCCGTCCGGGCTACAGAAGCTACCTATGATATCCAGTTCGGCAACGTGAAGCGGCCGACCCATTGGAATACAAGCTGGGATTATGCCCGGTTCGAGAGTGTCGGCCACCAGTGGGCTGACCTGTCGGAGCGGGGCTATGGCATCAGCCTGCTGAACGACTGCAAATACGGATACGACATCAAGGATCACACGATGAGGCTGTCGCTGATCAAATCGGCAACCAGCCCGGACCGGCTGGCTGACCAGGGCGAGCACCGCTTCACGTATGCCTTGCTTCCGCATAAAGGGGATTGGGCTGCGGCAGGCACGGTGCAGGAAGCGTGGGCGCTGAACAATCCGCTCCTCGCTGCAGAAGGGGGTTATGCCGCCGGTAACGGCAAGTCGCTGATCACCTGTGATGTGCCGAACATTGCCGTCGATGCCGTTAAGCTGGCCGAGGATGGCAGCGGATGTATCGTCAGACTGCATGAGTATACGGGAACACGCAGCACGGCGAATATCGGCAGCGATTACTCCGCCGTCTCCTGGCAGCTGCGCGATCTGATGGAGCGTCCGCTGGAGACTGAAGCGGTGGACGGACCGGCCATCCGCCTTGATTTCAAACCGTATGAGATTCATACGCTGCATGTTGTTTTTGCCTGATGTGAGCGTTAATTATGCATTGATTGACCGAAAGATCCCCGGACTCCGGGGATTTTTTGCTTTTTTGCGGGAGAAAAGCCGCCCTGCCGAATAATGGTAAGCCGGACCAAATCAAACCGAAAAGAGGCGATCCCCTGATGTTCAAAGGACAAAAGTATTAGATTGCGGGTACTTTCATTAAGGGCAGGATTGTTTAAATACTAAGCGAATACCCTAGATATGATGGGTTTTACAAATCAATTGGTGGTTTTTTTATGAGGGGGAGGGCAAATGTCAAAATTAATAACCGCATCCTTAGAGGCTTTAAAGAAGGTAATTTACAATAACAAAAATTTTTCTATACAAAGAAATTTAGGATTTCAGCTTACATGTAGATTTTCATTTTCTAAGCCCGTCTTATTGAAAGAAATCGAGGATTTTGAAGCGGAGACGGAGTTAAAGCTGCCTGAGGATTATAAGTTCTTTTTGTCTCTTCATAACGGAATGGAATTATATAAGGATGTTGAAGAATCGGCACCTCATTGGCATATTTTTGGAGTGGATGAAATTCTAGATGCATTGGAAAAGTTTCCAACCCCTGAGCACGTATACGTTATAGCAAAATTCAGTGAGACTTTAATATGTGTAAATAGCGATTATGTAAAGCAAGGCAGAAAAGACTATCTGTTTGACCAGTCAATCTATACCTCAGCTCGTGATAATGGTGAGCCGCTTAATTTAAGCTTTGAACTATGGCTCGATCGATTACTTGTATCGCAGGGGGATCAATTTTGGTTATGGAACGGCATCACACCAGAGAATCTTAATAAATATTTTCCATAAAACAGCAAAAGAAACCCTAAATATAAGGCTTCTTTTGTCGTTTTTTTCTGACAGGTGAATCCTATTTAGTTATCATTTACAGCTGCTTAATCAGCTCTTCCAGCTCATCCATCAAACCTTGTGCAAGTTCAAAATTAGCAGCTTTCAAAGCCAGCTCGATTTTCGTTTCCACTGCTTTTTTATTTTGTTCCAGTTCCAGATAGTCCTTATCAAAGTGCCGGGCATAAATCATCTTTTTGAATTTCTTGATCGTCATCTTTCTAATCGTCTTGCCGTCAATGATCAGAACATAATCCATCCCGTTTACCACGGAATAGAAATCATGAGATATCATTAGAATCGAACCCTTATAGTTCTGGATTGCGTTCTCCAGTGCGATTTGTGTATAGGTGTCCAAATGGCTTGTCGGTTCATCAAGCAGCAGTACGTTCGCTTTACTGGCCGAAACTTTAGCCAATTGAAGCATATTTTTTTCGCCGCCGGATAAAGATTCTATCTTCTGATTAAGGATTTCTCCCTCAAAGCCGTAGCTTGAAAGATGCGATCTAATCTCATCATACGTTGCGAACCCGGCATCGATGAATTCCTCCAGTATGGTATTAGAATCCTTCAGCATTTCACCTTGAAGCTGAGATAAATAAGTCACTTTAGCATCCGGATTTACTTCTATTGCATCATGATTATTTCTATAAATCTCCCGGAGTAATGTCGTTTTCCCGGTGCCGTTTGCACCGATAAGGGCTACTTTATCCGTAGATTTGATCTCAAAGGTAACATTTTCTAACAGCAGTTCATCAAAGGAAACGCTATAGTTATTAACAGTTATAACAGTGGTGTCTTCCAGTTCATGATCGATACTGAAACGGATATCCGGCTGCTTAATCTCGACGAATGGAGCTTTAATTCTGCGCGCTTCCAGTCTTTCCTGAAATTTAACTCTGGCTTTTAGCGCTCTCCCTCTGGAGGCTTCTGAATTATAAGTTGCGATTGCTCTAAGGTTATTGACGATGCTCTCGTTTCTCGCAATTTCTTCCTCTTCAGCGATGGCGAGCTCCTGCAGCTCAATTTTGGTTTGCAGCAAGGAGAAGTTGTAATCAATATACCGCCCGTCAAACTCCTGGATCTCCTTGTTTTCAAGGTGCAGGATTTTGTTGAAGCAATGATTGAGCAGATAGCGGTTGTGCGTAACCACCAGCAGTATGCCTTTGTGGGCATTAATAAGATTCTTAAGTGAATTTAGGTTGTCAAAATCTAAAAATACATCGGGCTCGTCCATAATCATGAAGTCCGGACGGCTGAGCATTTCCTTCATTACTTGAATGAGCTTGAATTCCCCGCCGCTCAGGTCAGATACCCTGACATCCTTTAGCTTCATGAGGTTTGCCAGATTTAGCTTCTTATTAATATTGCTTTCGTAATCATTCCCGTCCATAGCATCGAAGGCGTCCAACGCTAACTGATACCTTTCCAGCAGCGAATCCATATCCGAGGAGGTTTCCATTTCAGCCAAAATAGAATTTATTTCATTCTGTACCTTAATAAATTCTTCGCCGATATATTCAAAAACGGTTGTATCTTTAGTTTTTTCCGGTTGGGAGAACTGGCTTACATACCCGATGCTGCAAGTAGGATCTATCTCTAACCTGCCCTCAAACAGATATCTTTCCGGGTCCATCAGAATATCGGTCAGTGTACTTTTCCCGCTGCCGCTTGTTCCAATGAAAGCACAATGCTGTGCGGCTTCAAGCGTAAAGGAAATATCTTTATATAGTTCTTTTTGCGGGAATGAGAAGGATAAGTGTTCTGCTTTTATCATAGTGTTACCTTTCTTTCTAACTAAATTTGTGACTATTTTAGGATGTATTGAAGAGCACAGATGTTGAGTTTACCGTTGATAGCCTAACACTATTTACAAATAACATCAATCATTCTGCGTTAAAGTTGTTTCTCCCGGCTCCGGCCTCTTCAGATGCTTCCTCCCGGACGCCTGCCGGTAGCTCCCCGGAGTGGTGCCGATAATCCGCTTGAACACCAGATTGAAGGTCTTCGGGTCATGGTAGCCGACCTGCTCCGCAATGAGCTGAACGGGCGCCTTGGGCTGCTGAACCAGCAGCAGGCAGCTTTTCTGAATCCGGACATTCTGCAGGTAATGATGGAAGGTCTGCCCGGTATTCGCCTTGAACAGCCGCTGAAGATGCCTTTCACTCCAGTCAAAGCTGCGTGACAGACGCTTCAGGGTGATTTCCTGCGCGTACTCCTGGTTGACATAATTCAGAATCTGCAGGAATTGCGTCTGCTTGTTCAGCGGAAACTGGACCTCGTCATGCCTGAGCCGGTAGATACTTATCAGCAGTTGAATGAACAAGGTCAGCAAATAGCTGCCCGCGCCGGTCTGCGGAAGATGAACCTCCCGGTGAAGCGCCAGAAACAGGCTCTCGATGGAACCGTTCAGATCCGTCACGGAGAATGCGGGCAGCTGATGATTGCGGATCTGCTCCAGGTAGGAGGCAATCGGCGGGTCCGGGATCAGAGCGGCAAGGTTGTCCAGCAGCTCCGGCTTAAACAAACAATTGTACACCACGAGCGGCTCACGGAGCGGGCTGGGTGAAGACGGACGGAAGACATGGGAGACTCCTACGGGAATATAGTACAGCTGGCCCTTGCCGGTCTGCTGAGCCTGCTGCCCGATATAATGGAAGCCTTTGCCTTCGGCAACGAAGGTCAGCTCCATGAAGTCATGGGAGTGAAGCGGAAGATCATAGTTCTCGGTAGCGCGGTTCACATATAACTGGAGATTGTTCTGGAAGAAATACTCTCCTTTTAGCGTATGATTGGCTGAATGCATCAGTTCACTCCTCTAAACAACAGAATGTCCTTTTTACCCCGGTGAAATGTCCATATTGCAGGTCATTTAAATGCTGCGGAATTCTATAATTGTAATAGAAAGCGTTTCATATTTATAGGGGCAATCCCAGAAAAGACGGGGTGTAATGAAATGATAGCTGTTCATAAATTACGTGTGGAGTACAAAGACAATCCGCTGGGGCTGGATGTCCGTTATCCAAGAATCAGCTGGCAGCTGGATGCGGATGAGCGGGATGTCATGCAGCAGGCGTATCAGCTTCAGGCAGCAATGGATCAGGACTTCGGAAGCACGGTATGGGATTCGGGCAGAGTGGAGTCCGGACAATCCCTGCATATTGAGCTGAAGGAGCTGCAGCTGCAGCCTAAGCAGCGCTATTATTACCGGATCAGAGTATGGGATCAGCAGAACCGGCCTACAGAGTGGTCGGATACCGCCTGGTGGGAGACGGGCCTGCTCTCGCCGGAGGATTGGGAGGCAGAGTGGATTACAGCGCCGCTGGCTTGCCTGGATGTCCAGGCAGAGCAGGCTCCGCTGCTGCGGCGGAGCTTCCATGTAGACCGGCAGGTCACCCGGGCCAGAATGTATGTGACCAGTCTCGGTCTCTACGAAGTTGAGCTGAACGGTACAAGAGTCGGCGGGGATTATTTGACCCCCGGCTGGACCAGCTACAGTACCCGCCTGCAGTTCCAGACCTATGACATTACAGGGCAGCTGGCAGTGGGGGACAATGCGGTTGGCGCCTGGCTGGGGAACGGCTGGTACAAAGGAAACCTGGCCTGGGATAACAAAAAGCATGTGTTCGGCGACCGCACGGCCCTGCTGATGCAGATTCATCTCATCTATGCGGACGGGGTGGAGCAGATCATCGGAACGGATCAGGGATGGACAGTTTCGCCCGGGCCCCTGCTGATGTCGGAGATCTATCACGGCGAAACCTATGATGCCCGTCTGGAGCAGACCGGTTTCAGCAGGGCGGATTACGATGACAGGGTGTGGGTTCCTGCGGAGATCCTTCCGTACACCAAGGATATTCTGCTGGCCCAGGAGAATGTTCCTGTGAAGGCTGTAGAGGAACTGATACCTATAGCAATCATGCGCACTCCGGCCGGGGAGACTGTGCTCGATATGGGCCAGAATATGGTCGGCTGGATGCGCTTTACGGTGGAAGGGCAGGCAGGACAGGAATTTCAGCTGCGGCATTTCGAGGTGCTGGATCAGGAAGGCAATGTGTACACAGATAACCTGCGGGCGGCGAGACAGACGGTTACGTATATTGCCAAAGGTGGAGGCCGGGAGAGCTTCCAGCCGCGTTTCACCTTCCAGGGCTTCCGGTATGTGCAGCTGACCGGCTTCCCGGAGGACCTCAATCTGCAGGATTTCGCAGGTGTTGTCCTGCATTCGGATATGGAGCCGACCGGCAGCTTTACCTGTTCAAATCCGCTGCTGAATCAGCTGCAGCATAACATTCTCTGGGGGCAAAAAGGCAATTTCGTCGATGTGCCGACAGACTGCCCGCAGCGCGATGAACGGCTCGGCTGGACCGGGGATGCGCAGATGTTCATCCGTACGTCGGCGTATCTGATGAATGTGGCCCCCTTTTTCAGCAAATGGCTCAAGGATCTGGCGGCCGATCAGCTGGATAACGGCGGTGTTCCGTTCGTAATTCCTCATGTGCTGGATGAGAATTCCCATTCTTCCGCGGCCTGGGGCGATGCGGCTGTCATCTGTCCGTGGACGATTTATCAGTGTTATGGCGACAAGCGGATTCTGGAGCAGCAGTACAGCAGCATGCAGGGCTGGGTGGAGTATATCCGCCGGCAGGGGACGGATGAATTCCTGTGGAATACCGGTTTCCATTTCGGAGACTGGCTGGGCCTGGATGCCAAGCCGGACAGCTACATCGGCGCTACGGACAGGGACTATATCGCGACTGCCTTCTATGCCTATTCTGTAGAGCTTATGGGTAAGACTGCGGCAGTGCTGGGCAGAACAGAAGATGAGCAGTACTATTCACAGCTGCATGCGCGGATCAAACAAGCTTTTAACCGGGAATTCATCACGCCTGCCGGACGGATAAGTGTAGCTACACAGACGGCCTGTGTGCTGGCGCTGATGTTCGGTCTGGTGGAGAGAAAAGCGCAAGAACGCACGGTTGCTAAGCTTATAGAGCTGCTGGAAGAGAACAAATATCATCTCACCACAGGCTTCGTCGGCACGCCTTATCTGAATCTGGTGTTGGCTGGAGCGGGGCATTATGATGCTGCCTACAAGCTGCTGCTGCAGACCGATTACCCTTCCTGGCTGTATCAGGTTACCCGGGGGGCGACGACCATCTGGGAGCATTGGGACGGGATTAAGGAGGACGGCAGCTTCTGGAGCAAGGATATGAACTCGTTCAATCATTATGCATATGGGGCGATTGGCGATTTTCTGTACCGCTGTGTTGCCGGCATCGAGCAGGTGGAAGAGTATCCGGGTTATAAGCAGTTTCTGATTCAGCCGCATCCGGGAGGCGGACTGACTTCGGCTGCCGCCGGGCTGGAATCTATGTACGGGAAGATCCGCTCCGAGTGGACGCTTGATTCCGGCAAAATAGAGCTGGTGACCGTAGTTCCCCCGAATACCTCGGCTACTGTACTGCTCCCGGACGCTTTGCTGGCGGGTGTGCTGGAGAACGGGCAGGAGCTTCAGGCGGTCCGCGGTATTCATTCCGCCGAGCAGCAGGAGCAGTCGGTGAAGATTACGCTCGGCTCCGGTAAATACAGATTCGGATATGCCTTACGAAAGTAAGCGGTATAGCAGAGTTCCTGTGGAATGACGGGGCTCTGCTTTTTGTTGATTAGGAAATTATGAAATTCGTCTGTTGTGGATAAATTTCATTGGAATTTGGTTGGATAATTCAACTTCTGGTATGTGGTTTGATTCGCCCTTAGGACGAATTTGTTCTTATGCAGCTATATAGATTGAACTTCGGGAATAACCTACTCCATAGAACTCTGCGTTTGCAAATCCATTGGAGAGTAACTAGCGTGAAGTGCATAGCATTTAATTGTATTTTCTGCAGTTAAAAGACGGCGAGATTCCGGATTTTCCGGGTTAACTGTATTCTGTACAACTAAAAAAGCGGTGAGTCCCCTTTTACGAAATATGTGGATTTTTAAGTGTAGAAAGTGCAATTAAAACCCTCGCAGCGCAATAATCGCCCGCTTTAGTTGTACAAAATACAGTTATAGCTTAGACGGCGCGAATCCTGGCCCAGCCAGCTGTCCAAACGGGGAGCCCGGGACTAATCCGAAGGATTACCAGTTCAAGCTATCAAGCTATATAGTCACATTGCGCTATACAACCAGGGAATGATCCTCCAGGAAGCGGATGAATTCCCGCATGCATTTACTGATGTAACGCTCCTTGTTCCAGATCAGCACAACGTTCCACGGAATGGACGGATTCCGCAGCGGCAGAATGCGCACATTCTGGTTAGATACCTTCTCACAGAGCGGCTCAGGCAGGAAGGCGATGCCCAGATTGGCCGACACTAGCTCGACCAGCAGATCCCATTGAGCACTTTCATAAGCGATATTGGCTTCAAACCCTGCGCTGATGCAGGCTTCGATAATATGCTGCCGCATGGCGAACCCCTTGGCGAACAGGATCAGCGGCTCTTCCCGGAGATCGGTCAGCGAAGCCTCTTCAAGTGCCGCCAGCGGATGTGACTTATGGACAACAATTGCCAGATTCTCACGGACAAAAGGCTTGATTCCGAAGCTGCCCTCCCGGACGGGAAGCAGGACGGCGCCCAGATCAATGCTGCCCTCCAGCACCATATTCTCAACATTCTTCGAGCCCTGTTCAATGAGCTCGAAGGAGATGTTGGGATATTTTTTTTGGAATGGAGTCACGACTTTGGGGACAAAAACGGAGCTGATCACCGGAGGAAGGCCAATCTTGATCGTACCGGTCTTAAGGTTGCTGATGTCGTCCAGCGTCATATGCAGATTGTCCACTGCGGCAATAATCAGCCTGATCTGCTCCATCGCCGCTGTTCCGGCATCGGTCAGCCTGACATATTTGCCTGAGCGGTCAAACAGGATGACGCCAAGCTCGTCCTCCAGGCTCTTAACCATCTTGCTGAGGGTGGGCTGGGTCAGGTGAAGCTTCTCCGCCGCCTTGGTGATGTTGTGCAAATTGGCCACTTCCAGCACGTATTTCAGGTTCCGTACATCCAAAAGTAAGCGCCTCCAATCTATGATATATTTTCATGGTTTGCATGCGATGTCTGAATTTTACCCCTAAAAAAGCGCGTTGTACACTGTATACATAAAGACATCCGCATCACATTTGTCAATGGGCTGCAGCAAAAAAACAGGAGGGGTTCGGTGTGGGGAAAGTAACGACGCTTGAAGAAATAGGCGAACTTGTGCATGACGGTATGACCATTATGGTTGGCGGTTTCATGGGAACCGGAGCACCTGATGCACTGGTAGGCATTCTGATGGACCGGGATATCAAAGACATTACGCTGATCTCCAGCGACACGGCTCTGGTCGATACAGGAGTAGGCCCGCTGGTCTTGGGCCGGCGGCTGAAGAAGGTGATCGCTTCGCATATCGGCACCAACCCGGAGACGGGCAGACAGATGCTCGCCGGGGAGCTGGCGGTGGAGCTGGTGCCACAGGGTACGCTTGCCGAGCGGGTGCGGGCCGGCGGTGCAGGGCTCGGCGGCATTCTGACGCCGACAGGAACGGGGACGATGGTCGCCGACAACAAGCAGACGCTGACCATTGAGGGCAGGGAATTTCTGGTGGAGCTGCCGCTGCGGGCGGACGTTGCACTGCTGAAAGCACACAAAGCGGATAAGTCGGGCAATCTGGTGTACCGCAATTCGGCGCGCAATTTCAATCCGCTGATGGCGCTGGCCGCCGATCTGGTCATTGTTCAAGTGGATGAAATTGTGGAAACCGGGGAGCTTGACCCCAATATTGTGGTTACGCCGGGTGTCCTGGTCGATAAAATCATCTGCTATAAGGAGAGTGAATAACATGGATACGAAAGAGCTGATCGCACGCAGAGCGGCAGTTGAACTGCATGACGGGGACGTAGTCAATCTGGGCATCGGGCTGCCGACGCTGATCCCGGATTATCTGCCGGCAGGCATCAACATTATTCTGCAATCCGAGAACGGCTATATCGGACTTGGACCGGTGCAGGATACGATCATTCCCGATCTGGTCAATGCAGGAGGCAAACCGGCTAACATTCTGCCCGGGGGTTCCTTTTTCGACAGTGCCACTTCCTTTGCGCTCATCCGCGGCGGACATGTGGATGTTACCATTCTTGGCGGGCTGGAGGTAGACGCGCACGGCAATCTGGCCAACTGGATGGTTCCCGGCAAAATGGTGCCCGGCATGGGCGGCGCCATGGATCTGGTCACAGGTGCAAAAAAAGTTATTGTCGCTATGGAGCATACCTCCAAGAACGGTGCTTCCAAAATCGTAAGCGACTGCACCTTGCCCCTAACCGCGCGCGGCGCAGTATCGATGATTATCACGGAGCTGGCGGTATTCCGTTTCACCCCGCAGGGGCTGGTGCTGGAAGAGCTGGCTCCGGGCGTTGAATTGGAAACGGTTACAAATAGAACGGGTGCAGCGTTTACGGTTTCTGCGGATCTGTCTCCCATGCGGAATATCCCTTCGAATGAGGTGTTGTTATGAATACAGCCCAAGAAATTGTCATTGTCAGTGCGGTGCGGACGGCACTCGGCACCTTTGGCGGAAGTCTTGTCGGAATTGCCGCTGTAGATCTGGGGGCGCTGGTCATCAAGGAGGCGCTGCAGCGGGCGGGTGTTGCTCCGGAGCAGGTCGATGAAGTCATTATGGGCAATGTGCTTCAGGGCGGGCTGGGCCAGAATCCGGCGCGTCAGGCGGCAATGAAAGCGGGCATTCCAGTAGAGGCCTCAAGCCTGACTATCAATAAGGTCTGCGGTTCGGGCATGAAGGCGGTTCACCTGGCTGCGCAGAGTATTATGGCGGGAGACAGTGAGATTATTGTAGCCGGCGGGATGGAAAATATGTCGAAAGCGCCTTATGTGCTGGATCAGGCCCGTTACGGCTACCGCATGGGCAACGGCACACTGATCGATACGATGGTAAGTGACGGCCTGACCTGCGCGTTCAACCAATACCACATGGGGATCACGGCTGAGAATGTCTCCGAACAATTCGGGATCAGCCGCGAAATGCAGGATGCCCTGGCGGCGTCCAGCCAGGAGAAGGCCGTGCGCGCCATTGAAGCAGGCCATTTCAAGGAAGAAATCGTGCCTGTAGTCATTCCGCAGCGAAAAGGCGATGCCATCATCTTCGATACCGATGAGTTTCCGCGAAAGGGAACAACGGCCGAGAAGCTGGCAGGCCTGCGCCCGGCCTTTAAGAAGGACGGCAGTGTAACCGCCGGGAATGCCTCGGGCATTAACGACGGTGCTGCGGCGCTGGTCATTATGTCGGCGGAGAGAGCTGCGGCGCTGGGGCTGAAGCCGCTGGCGCGTATTCTGTCCTATGCGTCCGGAGGTGTTGATCCTTCCATCATGGGGATGGGGCCGGTTCCGGCAACGAAGAAGGCGCTGCAGCGGGGCGGCCTGACGATCAGCGATATCGATCTTATCGAGGCTAACGAGGCGTTTGCCGCCCAGATGCTGGCAGTAGGCCAGGCCCTGGACTTCCCGGAGGAGAAGGTCAATGTGAACGGCGGGGCCATCGCCCTGGGCCATCCTATCGGTGCAAGCGGCGCTAGAATTCTCGTAACACTGGTACATGCACTGAAGCAGCGCGGCGCACGCACCGGTCTTGCCACGCTGTGCATCGGCGGCGGGCATGGCGTCACGACAATTATCGAGCGGATATAGAGCAAAGATTCGCGAAGATAGAGCAAGGATAGAGCGGATATAAGCTGCAGACATCCGAGAAGGCGGCATCCTTGCCAGGATGATCAGAAGGTTTGTGAAATATAGAACAATATTATTGCAGGCAAAGCTCCTATCACTGGAGCTTTGCTTTTTTTGAAATATTACGCCAGAATTTATATGCTTCTCATGATAACTTATCCTTCTATTTCTCGCTGAAACGCTCCGTCCTTTAAAGGACGGTGCGTTTCCACTTGATAGCAAACTGTCAGGCCAGCTGCCCCTCCCCAGGTTCATATATCCTGAAGCGGACTGAGATTCCGTTATCTTATTCATTTGAACCCAAAAGAAGGCATTCCAGGTCAATTAAGCGATTCCGATTAACCGGCAATTTCGCCGAATTTACTCAAATAACGGATTCTCAGTCCTCTTCGGTGAAGGACTAATGCTCACAAGACTACTTTCATTTCTCGAAAAAAATACAAAACGCTTTACGGCCGGCCGGGCACACGTAACATCAAGACGCATCCGCGGTGCCGGGCCTCCAGAGTAATGATGAAGAACTACCCGTTACGACGTTATTGCACTGAAACCTCAAACTTCGTGCCGGCATCCCCTGCGAACACAATCGATCCTCCCGCAGGCAGCGTGATCTGATCCTTGCCTCCGATGACACTGAAATAGATGCATGTTCCCTTGGCATCATAAATGGCGAAGGAGGCTTTCGAGGGCATACTCACCTTGATGTTCTTGCCCCCGTCTTTGTCGCTTATCGTATACCACCTGGCGTATCCGCTGTGCGGAATCGTTACGGTTGACTTCTTAGCGAAATTAGTAGGCTTCACGGCGTCCTCGTTCACTAAGATGAATCCGGCAAGATTCAAGTACTCAACGCCATTTTGTGTAAAGAACGTAAGACCGGAGAGATCCCGCCCGCGATTTCCCGGAATTTGCAATTCGGAGACGGCTGAATCCGGACCGGTTATTCGCTTATCGAGCACGAACCCCGGCAATTGCTCCGACACATTCAATTCGGTGGGAGGCAATACGAGATAACCGAGCGACGTATACTTCGCATTCAGCAGATAATACTTCTTGCCGTCGCGCTTCATCCATGCTTCCCTGGTTTCTGCCGGAAGCTCTTGGGGCTGGAGCTTCTCGGAAGTGTACTCTGACGATGCGGTCTGCCCAAGACCCGGCACCGAAACGTATTGACGAATCCATAAGTAGGTGCGGCCGTTCTCCTCTATCACGAAGCTGACCATCGCATCTCCATCCGAACTATGAAACATGCCGTCCCTTGAATAGTTGAAGATCTGTTTCGGATAATTGGAGGGCTGTTCCGAAGTAAGGGACAAGACGCCGCCTGCGGATATTTTGATATTCATCGTTGTACCAGTCGCGCCATAGATTCCCGAATACTGCAGCATGGACTCCGGCATGTCAGCTTGTACCGGCGCACCGTATGACTTCTCAGGCTTAAATTCAGTAATTGTACCTTTTTCCTTCAATGCCTGCAGCAGAATTTCGTTCGCCATGAGCTGATTGTACATGCCGCTCCCGCCGGAAGAGACAACAGCTGCCGCTATGTCCTGTCCGGGAAGCACAACGAGCGACGCCTTATAGAGAGTGATTTCCCCGCCTTTGGTCAGCGCCTTTATTCCGTATTCACTGAAGGGATACAGATCGACACTGTCCCAGCCGAGACCGTATCCGATGGAGTTGTCCGCATCGTCAGGCCAGAGTGGCGTCTTATACTCGTCTTGTGCCATGAGCGCAGCCGATTTGCCGGCCAATACTTCTTCCGCTTCTCCCGTGAAAAGTTGCGAGAACCGGGCCAAATCTTCCGCTGTGGAATAAATGCCGCCCATTCCGATCGCGTTGACCGTCTGGCCCGGAAGTTGTCCGGGATATGCAGGATAATAGAGTCCCGCCATCTTTGCCCTGTCCGGTGAATCGAGCGGCGTCAGCGTATTCATCATACCCAGGGGTTCCGTAATATACCGGTGGACATAAGAGGTGAAGTCCATGCCGCTGACCCGCTCGACCAGAATCTCGGCCAGTGTAAATCCGTCATTGCAGTACACCGAATAAGCGCCCGGGTCCGCCTTCAAGGTCTGACCGGACAGTTGCTTCAGCAGTGTGTCGTGGGCATAAGTATCGTTGTCTTCGAATAAATCAGCGTTCACGTTCGACGATCCGTTCAGCCCGGAGGAATGATTCAGCAGCATGCGCGGCGTAATCTGCTTGTAGCGTTCATCCGTCATCGTAAACTCCGTGATATACCGGATGACCGGTGTGTCGAGACCGATTATCCCTTGTTCGGCCAGCTGCATAACGGCAACCGTGGTAAACATCTTACTTATCGAGGCGATCCCGTACATCGTGTCTTTCGTGAGCGGGTTCAGGCCCTGCTCATCATTCTTGCCGGATTGGCCGGATACGGTGATGCTGCCATGATCGATAAGGGCGTATTGCACGCTGTTCGTGGCATATGTAGTTGTGAGAAGTTCTGCTTTCTCCTGTGCGGCTTGCCGGGTAATTTCGTAAGTGGATACAGCTTGCTGTGGAGGCGAGTCCGCTTCCGCCGTTGACACGGCTTGCGGAGCAGCACTTGACAGGGTTACCTCAGCCGTATTCAGTGCTTCTGCTACGTTCTGCATTTCAGCCACTGGTGTGTTGTCATTGCAGGCGGTTAGTAGGAGAAGCAGACACAAGAATAGTACAGCTGCGGTTCTCCACCGATTTCTTATCATTTGAACTCCCCCTCTCCAGGATTTCTTTATTTATTGAAGATATTTATTGAAGATAGGATAGCAAATTATAAATTCGATCACGAGAACGGCTAGGATGGCGGAGATTATGGTCTTGCTGCGCGAATTGGCCCAATTGATCGTCCAGCCGAAACCACGGGTGTTCGGAACGATCAACGCCGGATCTTCAGGATTCACGTAGAGGCGGCCAAGCCACTTCCAGTGCTTTTCCTCCAGCGACGGAACGTCCCTCAGCTGATCAATACCCTTGATTCGCATATACAGGATGACGCCGAACAGTGCGACTAAGAGTGCTGTACAGAGCCACATGCCGGAGAGGAAGAGCAGATTTCCCTTCCAGCCGTACAATGTTATGGCTTGCGCCACCCCGTAGAATACAACCATTAAGAGCGAGGCGCCCCAAGCCAGAAGCGAATGGATTCTCTTGTGCTTCAACTGTTTCTGCAGCGAACCTTCCCGGTCCTGGGGGTCCAGCGATGTTCTGGCACGGCTGATCAGCAGGTTGTAGCAGACGAACACGGTAATATTCAGTGCTTGCACGAAGTTTAAAGAGAACACCGTCCAACCGGTTTTGTAAAAGCTACAATTTCCGAGATGCAGCACTTGCGGAATTCTATCCCACCTGGCAATAGCAAAGGAGATGCATAGCGCGATAACGCCGGCATTTGCCGAGTACCACCAAGAGCTAAGCACCGGGTTATGCATCCGGCCGGCCGTAAGGCTGGCTGTGCGCTTCTTCTGCACTACAGCCTTCCAGCCTCTGGCTGCCTTCAAGTGTTGCGCGGATATCCGGCTTAGCCGGGCTGCGAAGGATGAAGCAATCATTAAAAGCAAGATGGATGACGTCAAAATCAGGAGACCCCGCGCCGGTTGTTGGCGTAGCCAGAACAAGCAGGCACCCCCGATGACAACCGCAAAACCGCAGGTCAGCAAAGCGTAATTCCGGCGGATGGCACGAACGGACGGATCCTTCAGGGCCTCCTCCGGCAGCACAATGCCGAATAGTACGGTCTGCAAGCCGATGTAGACCTGTAAGCAGAGCATCAGAGCAATCATCGAATAGCTGCTGGATATAATAATCATCTGTTCTTGTGTCACCGTTATTCCCCTCCACGGTTCGTAATTATATCCCGGTATACCGATTTGCTCTCCTGCGCGAATACCTCTTCCGCCATGCCGCGTACCGCAGCCGCTGCCGCAAGAGAGCGCAGCTGCCGCCGGAGCTTTGCCTCGAACGCCTCCGTCACACCGGGCATCCCGTCCGGCTGAACAATAACGCCCGTCTTCCGGTGCACTTGAAGCAAGCCTTCCTGCTTAAGCAAATTGTAGGCTTTGTTGACGGTATGGAGATTGATCCCGAGGTCCTCAGCCAATCTCCGGATCGACGGAAGCGGATCACCCGGCTTCAGCTCGCCTGACGCGATCCCTTCGGTCAATTGATCGGCCAGCTGCGTGTACAGCGGGGTGTCCGATTGCAGATCGAGCTCTATGAACACGAATATCCCTCCTTATGGTTATTTCTGTATTCAAAATACATTTTGTTTGTTATATTACATATATAACATATATATTGAAAGTGGTGCAAGATTCAGCAGAAAATTGTTCCACTACCGTGTGATTAATGCTGATGCATATGGATATATAAGGTAATAGAATTATCTACCAACCGCTATTCGAATACGTCTCGTATGACGTTCACTGGGTGATGCTAGACAGGCGCCTGTTAAGGATCCTGGTAAGAAGAATCGAAACTATGTATGAAATAGAACAGCAAGCTCTGGAAGCAGCAATTGACTTAGACAACAATACGATTGAATACATTGAACTGAGCTTGAGCAGCTATAACATAAAGCAGCGGTCCCCCAGTTAACGGGAGGACCGCTGCTTAACTTTGTATGAGGACTGAATAATCTGGCTTACTGCGCAGTATACCCGCCATCGATCAGCAGGGTAGAGCCGGTGACGCCCCCGAGGCGCTCGCTGGCGATCAGCATGGCGTAGTCGGCGATTTCTTCAACGGCCAGCAGGCGTTTCTGCGGGACGAGCGGATAGATGACCTCCTCCAGTACGCTCTCCAGCGGCACGTTCCGGGTTCGGGCCAGATCCTCCATTTGTCCGCGCACCAGCGGGGTATCCACATAGCCCGGGCAGAGGGCATTAACTGTAATGCCGTGCGCAGCGCCTTCCAGAGCGGCGACCTTGGTCAGCCCGATCAGGCCGTGTTTGGCGCTGTTGTAAGCGGCTTTGCCGGCAAAGCCGATGACTCCGTTAATGGAGGCCATGTTAATGATGCGGCCGTAGCCTTGCTCCTTCATAATCGGGAAGGCATGCTTGATGCCGATAAAAGCGCCGGTCAGCATCACCTTCAGCATGAACTCGAATTTTTCCACGGGGAAATCCTCAATCGGCGACACATGCTGCAGCCCGGCGTTGTTCACCAGAATGTCCAGTCTGCCATAGACTTCTTTGGCTTTGGCGATAGCTGCGCTGTATTCCGCTTCCAGGGTAACATCGCATCTCAGGCCATAGGCTTCATAGCCCTGGGCTTGCAATTCTTCGGCAGCGTTGACGGCCAACTCCTCACGTACATCGGAAATGACTACTTTGGCGCCTTCATGGGCGAACTTGCGGGCAATCTCCAGACCGATGCCGCTGGCAGCGCCGGTGACGAATGCTACTCTATTTTCCAAAAATCTGCTCATTTCTGCATAACCTCCATGGGGATGAATTAGAAGATGGATAGAACGATGGCAAGGGTGAATACGGCAATTGTCTTCAGGCAGGTGATGGCAAAGATATCTTTATAGGATTGCTTATGCGTAAGTCCGGTAATTGCCAGCAAAGTGATGACGGCACCGTTGTGTGGAAGCGTATCCATACCGCCGGATGCCATGGAAGCGATGCGGTGCAGCATTTCCGGGCTGATCCCCAGCGTCTGGGCCATGGACAGGTAGGATTTGCCCATGACCTCGAGGGCGATGGACAAACCGCCTGATGCGGAGCCGGTGACTCCGGCGAGAATGTTGACGGACAATGCTTCGGAAATTAGCGGATGATCGCTGATATTCATAATCCATTCCTGGATGGATTTGAAGCCTGGCAGTGTTTTGACGACGTTACCGAAGCCAACTTCAGATGCTGTGTTGAAAATGGCCAGCAGGGAGCCCATAGCTGCAGCGGTCAGGCCAGCGGCCATTTTGCCTTTGACCTGGCGGATATTGATGCAGCCGGCAGCGACAACCCCGATGCAGAGGGCAATAATTAAGGCCCAGCTTGAGGATACGGTTTTGACATTGGCGATATTGAAGGTCTCCAGCAGCGAGCTGCTGTACCAGTTCGTCACCGACATGGACGTCCGGCTGAGCAGAAAGTTGAATACGAGCACGAGCAGAAGCGGCAGAACGGAGATCCAGATGTTAGGATATTTGGCGTTCTCCAGCACCTCCGGTTCGTTCTTATGGCCGGTGCCATAGCCTTCCCCGTTAGCAGCTGCCTGCTTGCGGCGGCGTTCCAGCCACCACAGGCCGCCGATGAAGACGATCAGTGCGCCGGCAATACCGACGAGCGGAGCAGCATAGGCATCTGTACCGAAGTAAGTGGTCGGGATGATGTTCTGAATCTGCGGCGTACCCGGCAGGGCATCCATCGTATAGGTGAACGCTCCAAGTGCGATGGTGCCGGGAATGAGCCGTTTCGGGATATCGGCTTCACGGAAGATCGCTACAGCGAACGGATAGACCGCGAAGGCTACGACAAAGAGCGATACGCCGCCATAAGTCAGTACGGAGCAGGCGAGTACAACGGCAAGCATGGCTCTCTTTGAGCCGAGCGCTTTGACAATCGTCTGGGCGATGGACGAGGCAGCGCCGCTAAGCTCCATCATTTTACCGAAGATAGCGCCTAGCAGGAAGATCGGGAAGAAGTTCTTTACGTAGTTTGCCGCATTCAGCATGTATACTTCGGTGTAACTCGGCATCAGGGCGACCCCTGAGATAACTACCGCAAGCAGTGTGAATATAGGTGCAAAAACAATAACCGGAAACCCCCGGTAAGCGAAGAACATCAGCAGGCCAAGCGCCAGAACGATGGCTAAAACCTGAATAACCATGAGAACCCCCCTAATTAAATGTGTAACCTACTTTTTGCTTAAACGGAACCATAGCTCTGTTCCAGAAAACCTCGAATATGCTTTCGTCCCTTCCAACCTTGTGCGCGCAGGTCATTTGTTATGATGGTAACGCTTACATTCAAAGTGTACAACAGCATTCTGCAGGCGTAAAATTCAAGCGGTGCATGCAATCCATGAAAAAATTTTATGGATAGACCGGGACTATTTCTCCCACTTCGCCTCAGACAGGAAATCATTTCTGCACTTGCTTTTTGGCTGTATAAAATATATTATAGATAAATAAAGTCTTTGATTAGGAACAAAGTCCATACTTAAGGTGGAACAAGACATGAAATACTCAAAAGCAACGAACTACGCGCTGCACACGATGCTGTTCCTGGTGGCGTACGCTCCGGATAAGCCGGTAGGAGTGCAGCAGCTTGCCGAACGGCAGAATGTATCCCCTACGTATTTGTCCAAAATCCTGACTAAGCTGGTGAAGGCGGGGCTGGTGGAATCCGCATCCGGCGCGAACGGCGGGTATCGGCTGAGACGCAGGAAGGAAGAGATCTCGTTCCTGGATATTATCCATGCGATCGAAGGTACGGCTTCGCTGTTTGACTGCACACTTAATCATTCCAGCGAGTGTCTCATCCAGCAGGAGATGGTGAAGGCCGAAGGGCAGATGGAGGAGTATTTGCGCAATAAAATGATGTCCGAGCTTGCCGGAAAATTAACGGAGAGCCATTGAGCTCCGTTATTTTTTCGAGAATTTCATAGATATTATAAGTCTGTTAAGTCTGCGAAATAAGAGAGGATGGGTTAGAGATGAACAACGGATTATTTAATGCAGCAGTATGGGAGAAGGCCTGGAAGGAAGATCCCAAGGCAATGGCCAACAAGTTCAAAGCGATGGGGATGGACCCGCATCACAGCTTTGATCATAAGGCGAAGGTGTTCAATGAAGAGGTATTCAGTAGTGCGGGAAGAGACAGAAGTGAGCGGATTATCAGCTGGATGGAGGGCCAGGGAGTAGATTTCAATGGGCTCACTGTCCTGGATGTGGGCGCGGCTTCGGGCGGCTTCACCGTACCTTTTATCGAGAGAGGGGCTAAGGTAACGGCAGTAGAGCCTAACATTCCGCTGTCTGAACTGTTTCTGCACAACACCGCAGCCTACGCCCCCGGTCAAGTGGAGCTGGTACGCGAAGCCTTTGAGGATATCGATATTGCGGCCAAAGGCTGGCTGAACGCCTTCGATCTTGTGTTTGTATCCATGTGTCCGGCGGTATTTGACTGGGAGAGTGCGGAGAAGGTCATTAGCTGTGCCCGGCAATACTGTTATATCAGTACATCGGCGGGGGTTCAGGAGCATAGTCTCATGAATGAAGTGCTGCCGCTGCTGACGGGCCGGGCGGTGCATGCGGAATCTTCGGATATGGCCTACCTGATGCAGCTGCTGTATTTGAAGGGATATTCCTACGAATCGATTGTGACCCGCGAGACGAAAAGCAAGGAGCTATCCGTTGAAGCGGCGCTTGCTGAAGTAATAGAGATGCTGCCTATGCATCATTTGGACGGGAAAGAGGCTACCCTGAAGGTCGTTACGGATTATTTGCATACTGCTTATCCTGATCAAAAGGTAGTGATCCGCCAAGGCGGACGGTTCGGCAAGGTGCTGATCAAGCTGCAGGATCTCAACATGTACAGCAGAGCAGCTGCAGCCAAGCAGTAAATCACAACAGCATATATACATGACATTGTCTTTCCATAGAAAGATGCTATCATAGAGAGTAGATCCCCACGCGGGATCTATTTTATTATCTGGGAGGACTGAGGGCTATGAGTTTGAGCAAGCGTATTTTCGAGCATGACCTGATGAAGAAAGTGGGTGAAATCTACTATGAGCCATAGTCTCATAACGATTTCCCTGCGCCAGGAGCTGGTGCAGCAGCTGGTCTATCTCGATGAGCATAAATTCGTTATTCTGGACCGGGGCACATGGGAGTCGCCGGCCGAGCGGGCGGAGATTCAGTCCATGATCAGGAAGTATCAGGAGGCGGTGGAGCAGATTCTGTCCGGCGGGGATGAAGCGCTGGAGCAATCCACTGTTCTGGTCGGGTCGCGGGTATCACTGCGGATCGGGCAGGAAACGCTGAAGGATGCCTATAGAATTGTAATTCCGGGCGAAGCTGAGCTGGATGAATTCTGCATCTCCCTCTGGTCTCCGATGGGCAGGGGGCTTATTCTGGCGCGTCCCGGCGATACCGTCACGATCCAAACCCCGTTTGGCAGTGATGAAGTGCTGATTCTGGATAATGTGTATGATTGAACGGGCAGGAAGTGCAGTAACTGACTAGGGCGGTTAATAAAAAAGGGGCTTTCCAAAAAGTGCATTCTAAATAAACTGTAAAAAATCAGCAGAGCAGCGATCCTCCAATAAGCGAGGATCGCTGCTCTGTTTTAAGATTGAAGATACGATTCCCGCTTAAACAGCGGAGAGGACAGAACGATTGTGGAAAAGCGTTAGCGGTCGCCTTGGTCTCCGGATTTTCACCGCTAAGGGGAATAAAAAAATCTGGAGAGCACAGCGATTGGAACAACGGTCTGTTCGCGGAGCGTCCTCACGAGCGCCCAGGCGGTGATTACAATTCTTCGATTTCCCGCAGCCAGAGTGCAGCGGATGCATCACTCGGCATACGCCAGTCGCCGCGCGGCGAGAGGCTGACCGTACCGACCTTTGGTCCGTCCGGCAGGCAGGAGCGCTTGAACTGCTGGGTAAAGAAGCGAGTAACGAATACCTTCAGCCAGGCAACAAGCTGCTCTTTGGGATAAGCCTCACCGAAGGCGTGCTGGGCGAGGTAGAGCATTTTGCCGGGCGAAGCCCCTGTACGCAGCATGTAATACAGGAAGAAATCATGCACAATGTAAGGTCCCAGAATATTCTCCGTAAGCTGGACTATCTCTCCGGTTGCGGAAGGCGGCAGCAGCTCCGGACTGATTCCGGTCTCGATGATGCTGTAGAGGAACTTGCCCACCGTCTCATCGGCTTCATGATCCGCATACCAGGCGACGACATACTGAATCAGCGTCTTCGGAATGCCGGAATTCACGCTGTACATGGACATATGGTCGCCGTTATAGGTACACCAGCCAAGCGCCAGCTCGGATAAGTCGCCGGTGCCGATGACAATGCCGCCGTTCTTATTGGCGAGGTCCATCAGAATCTGCGTACGCTCCCGGGCTTGGACATTCTCATAAGTTAAGTCATGCACATCTTTGTCATGGCCGATGTCCTCGAAGTGCTGGAGGCAGGCAGCCTTGATATCAACGACCTGAAGCGAGGCGCCGAGCGCTTTGATCAGGCCGACAGCATTGTCGTAGGTCCGGTTCGTTGTGCCGAAGCCCGGCATTGTGACGGCAAGCACATCGCTGGCCGGACGGCCGAGCAGCTCCATTGCCCGCACTGCGACCAGCAGCGCAAGCGTAGAGTCGAGGCCGCCGGAGATGCCGATCACGGCCTGCTTGGTGCCGATGTGGCGGATGCGCTTCATCAGGCCGGAGGTCTGGATCGAGAGGATCTCCTGGCAGCGTTCTTCACGCTGCAGCGGGTTACCCGGAACAAACGGATTGACGCCGACCGTCCGTTTGAGCTCACGCTGGCTGTTCTCACGGACGGGTGAAACGTAGAGCAGCTCGCGGTAATTACGGCCGCCCTTGCCGGCCCGGAAGGTGCCCATCACGGTGCGGGAATACTGAATCCGCGGAAGATCAATATCGGCGGTGATCATCCGGCTCTCATGGGTGAAGCGTTCAGACTCGGCCAGCAGCTGGCCGTTCTCTGCGATCAGCGAGTGCCCGCCGAATACAACATCCGTGGTGGATTCGCCGGTATTGCAGCCGGCATAGACATAACCGGCTACGCAGGAAGCGGACTGGCTGCCCACCAGCTGGCGGCGGTAATCGGCTTTGCCGACCAGCTCATTGCTGGCAGACGGGTTGAACAGAAGCGTTGCCCCTGCCTGGGCCAGCAGGCTGCTTGGAGGCACCGGCACCCAGAGATCCTCGCAGATCTCCACGCCGAAGGATACATTGCCATTGCTCTCGCAGGCAAAGATGAGATCATTGCCGATGGGTACAACGGCTCCGCCGATCCGCAGCTCGGACACTTCCAGTTCTTCCGCACCGGCGAACCAGCGCGGCTCGTAGAATTCGCTATAACCGGGAATGCAGGTCTTCACGACAATTCCGAGAATATGACCCTGCTGGATGACGGCAGCGCAGTTGAACAGCCGGCTCTTGATGGAGATGGGCAGGCCGGCGATAACGATCATTGTATGTTCTGCCGTTGCGGCAGTGATCCGGAGCAGTGCCTCCGTGGCGGCGTCCAGCAGCCTGGGCTGCAGGAACAGATCCGCACAGGTGTACCCCGTGATGCACAGTTCCGGGAGTACCAGGTACTCAACCTCCTGTGCCGCGGCATTATTTATGACTTCAATAATTTGTTCGGAATTGAATACGCAGTCGGCCACCTTGAGCTCGGGGGAAGCGGCAGCGACTCGCGCGAATCCGTGATTCTGCATGCATTTCACCTGTCCTTTACCTGTCCTTTAGTAGAAGTACACTATCTAAATATTGTACCCATCAAATGGCATTGGTAACAAGCGGGGATTTGCAGCAATAAGCAGCAGCCGAACGGGACGCGCTTTTTGGTAGATTAGGAAATCATTCAATTCCCACAAATGTGAATAACTTCGAAGAAGCACCTGAAGAAACGGGGAACAGCATTGGTAGTTGGCAGGAGTGTGGCAGCGTTGGCGGTAGGAAATAATTGGATTTTCTCCACTTGATCATGAACGGAGGCGCACTTGCCGGGCAGCAGTTGGATAAACGGCACTTACTTTGCCGGAAATAGTCTGGAGTAGGGATTATGCCCGAAATTAAATGACGTTTCTCCAACTAATTACCTCTTAAGCTCCAAAATGTTCAAATTAAGATACGTTTCTCCAATTGCTACTAATGATGCAGAGCCAGAGTGGATATGACCAATGATCACCATTTAAGCAGCTGCTAATTTCAATGCGGGATTCAGCCGGTACCTAACCATTAATTTTTGGGGTGGACTAACGGACCGGGGGGCTCCCCTTTTCAAATCCATAGTCTCTTTCAACCTTGCAGATTCTTGTCTTATAAGTCATATACCAGTCCGCAATCCCTTTCCGCTGGGCGACCAGATGCCGTTCGTTGTGCTTCCATTGCTGGATAGCCTCGAGAGAATCCCAATAAGAGACAGTAATCCCTACACCATCTCTGGCGCTCTCTACTCCAAGAAATCCTGGCTGGGCGGCTGCGAGTTTGTCCATTTCCTCGGCCATCTCCGCATATTGGTTATCCCCGTCTGTCCGTTCGGATGTGAAAATCACTGCATAATAAGGGGGCGCTGGTGTGTTAGCAATTTCACTCATGACTTTCCCTCCGTTTGATTGGAATGTTGCTATTTCATTTATCTATTTTATTATCTAATTCTTTATCTATAGTAGTGCATCTATGATCCGGATGTATAGCCTGGCGGACGAACCGGCCTGTCAGACCTGCATGAAGCACGCGCCGGTCCACAGAAGCGGGATGGCAGGGAAGGGGATTGTGCAGCGGTAAGACAACGGGCGGAGGAGCAAAATCCGCGATTGAAGCCAGGGGCCTGCGGGCCGCGTTTGCGTGCAAGCTGGTTTTGGGTTAGAATTTTGCCGAGAAGAAGGGAGGGCATGTACATGCCGTTAACAGGAAAAGAATTGATCGAGGAAGTCCGGGCGACCGAGGTGCCCTATGGCTGTCTGGCCGTCTGGTTTCTGGGACAAGCCAGTGTGATTATCAAAGGGGCAGAGGTGACCGTTTATATTGATCCATATGTCTCTCCTGACCCGGACCGGACGTTCCCGCCGCCGATTCCGCCTGCGGAGATTACGAACATGCAGGTATGCCTGATCACCCATGACCACTCGGATCATCTGGATGAGCGGGCGTTGCCGATGCTTGCAGAGCTCAATCCCGCAGCCCGGTTTATAGCTCCGGCGGTCTGCCTGGAACGGTTGCAGGGACTCGGAATACAGAAGGAGCGCCTAACCGCAGCGTTGCCTGCTCATGCAGCAGAACCCGCACCCGGCCTGCAGGTGTTCCCGGTTGCTGCGGCGCATGAACAGCTGGAGCGCGATGAACAGGGCAACCCCAAGTATGTCGGCTACATCCTGCAGCTGAACGGGGTCACGCTGTATCATGCCGGAGATACGGTTCTGTTCCCTGAGCTGATTGAGGAAGTCGGCAGCCGGAAGATCGACCTGGCGCTGCTGCCGATTAACGGCCGCGACTATTACCGGGGAAGCCGCAATATTGTCGGCAATATGAACTACCGGGAAGCGGCGGAGTTTGCGGCGACCAGCGGTTTTGAGACCGTCGTTCCGCTGCATTATGATCTGTACGCCGGTAACGCCGAGAATCCGGGGTATTTCGTCGATCACCTGTACCGCCACTTCCCGGAGCAGAAATTTCATATGATGGCCAGAGCCGAACGGTTCGTCTATGTGTCGGCGCAGGCTTTTAAGAACAGCACTCCAGACTCCAAGTAAGCGCATTCAAAAAGATCAGCCGAATTTCTTGAACACCATCCACAAAAGCGAAATCAGACACACGCCGACGGCGGCGAGAACCAGCGGAAACCACAGTGGTGCGGAGGTTGCAGCAATCTGGATCATCCCCATACTGTGGTTCACCTCCTTCCGGTGCAGAGTTTGCGCTACTGCAGCGCAGGATAGAGCAGAGACACCTGATATTTGCTTAAGAAATCAATCCATTCTTCGGACGGCCGCTGATCGGTGACGATATAATCGACCTTGTCGAAGCTGAACAGCCGGATGAAGGCGATCCGGTCGAACTTGGAATGGTCGGCAAGGAGCACAACTTTGTTCGCCTGCTGCTGCATCAGAACCTTGAGCTCGGTCTCCGCTTCGTTCGAATCGCTGAGTCCCCCGGTCATGGAGAGCGCCTTACAGCTGAAGATGGCCACATCCACATTATATTTCAGGATCGTCTGCGACGCCGTCGGCCCAACAAAAGAGCTGGTCTCCGGACCCAGGATGCCTCCCGTGGAAATGAGCTTCTGTCCGGAATGCTGGAACTCTGACAATACCGCCAGGGAATTGGTGATGATTGTCAGATTTTTTTTGTCCTCCACGATTCTCCGCAAGCCTTCAAAAGCCGTTGTGCTGGTATCAGTCATCACACTGTCCCCGTCACTGATCAGCTCCAGCAGACATGCGGCAATCATCCGCTTCGCTTCAATGTTGACCTGATGCCTGTGGGAGTAGGAGGGGTCCTCGTTGGTATGGGCGTTCAGAATCGCCCCGCCGTAATTCTTCTTGGCAATACCCTCTTTATCCAGCCGGTCGAGATCACGCCGGATGGTCTCCTCCGATACACCAAATTTCTGCGCCAGGTCCGCTACGTGAACCTTCTTATGCCTGTATAGCTCGTTGATTACCAGATCCCGCCGTTCAAAAGCCTTCATCCCGTTGCCCACCCTTGATTAAATAGTTCTAGCCATAGTATATCAACTAGTTTACTACATATTTCTCCAAAACTTAAATTATTAAAACGAGCATGATCCCACACTATATTTGAATTATATCACATAATACCACATAAATATCAAATAAAAAGTGTGGAATATTGTTGACTTTATGGGTTATGAAATCTATGATGGAGAAGAAAAGGATTAGTCGGCGGAGAATGCCCAGAGTTTGCAGACAGTAGCAGGCTGTATTTGATAGCGCTTACTAATCGGAGTGTACTGCTCCAATGAAATTATTTTATCCAAATCAACCATTGATTCCGGGGAGGAACGGCAGTGACAGCAAATTATCCGAAGATTGGTATCCGGCCTACGATTGACGGCAGAAGACGCGGGGTGCGTGAATCGCTTGAGGCCCAGACTATGGGGATGGCACAGCGTGTGGCGGCATTTTTGCAGGAGAATTTATTTTATCCGGACGGTTCGCAGGTGGAGTGTATTATTGCTGATTCTACCATTGGCGGTGTGAAGGAAGCTGCGGCGGCAGCGCAGAAGTTCGCAGGTGCGGGTGTAGGTGTATCAATTACGGTCACACCTTGCTGGTGTTATGGATCAGAAACGATGGATATGGATGCTTCTATTCCGCATGCGGTATGGGGATTTAACGGAACGGAACGCCCCGGGGCGGTGTATCTGGCGGCAGTGCTGTCTGCTTATGCGCAAAAAGGAATTCCGGCCTTTGGCATCTACGGCGAAGATGTTCAGGAATCCAGCAGTGAAGAGATCCCAGCGGATGTACAGGCCAAGCTGCTCCAGTTCGCGAAGTCGGCACTTGCGGCTGCGCTGATGAAAGGGAAGTCTTATCTGTCGATGGGCTCCGTATCCATGGGGATCGCCGGTTCCATCGTCAACGAGCAGTTCTTCCAGGAGTACCTCGGCATGCGCAATGAGTATATCGATATGTCTGAATATGTCCGGAGATTCGAGGAAGAGATCTATGATCCTGAGGAATTGGGGCGGGCACTGGCCTGGGTGAAGGACAACTGCCGGGTGGGAGCGGACAATAACCCGCAGCATCTGCAGCTCAGCGAAGAGGTTAAGGAAGAGCAATGGGAGACCTGTGTCAAAATGGCGCTGATCGCCCGCGATCTGATGATCGGCAATCCGGAGCTGGCGAAGCTCGGCTTCGAGGAAGAAGCGGACGGCCACAACGCTCTGCTGGGCGGCTTCCAGGGCCAGCGCCAATGGACGGATCACTTCCCGAACGGTGATTTCATGGAGACGATTCTTAACTCCTCGTTCGACTGGAACGGCAGACGGGCACCTTATATTGTCGCGACCGAGAACGACAGCCTGAACGGGGTCACGATGCTGTTCAATTATCTGCTGACGAATACGGCGCAGATTTTTGCCGATGTCCGTACCTTCTGGAGTCCGGCTGCGGTGAAGCGTGTAACCGGATACGAGCTGGAGGGGGCAGCGGCAGGCGGTCTGCTGCATCTGATTAACTCCGGTTCAGCGGCACTGGACGGAACCGGTGAGCAGAGCATTGACGGCAAGCCGGCGATCAAGCCGTTCTGGGACATCACGGATGAGGAAGAGGCTGCCTGTCTCGCACAGACCCAGTTCCGCCCGGCCTCGCAGGAATATTTCCGCGGGGGCGGCTTCTCGACAGACTACCTGACCAAGGGCGGAATGCCGGTCACCATGGCCCGGCTGAATCTGGTCAAGGGCCTCGGGCCTGTGCTCCAGCTGGTGGAAGGCTTCACGGTGGAGCTGCCGGGAGAAGTGCATGATACGCTGGATCAGAGAACGGACCCTACCTGGCCGACAACCTGGTTCGCACCTAAGCTGACAGGCAAGGGCTCGTTCCAGTCTGTATATGATGTGATGAACAATTGGGGCGCCAACCACGGTGCGATCAGCTACGGGCATATTGGAGCCGATCTGATTACCCTAGCCTCGATCCTGCGGATTCCGGTCAGTATGCATAACGTGGAGGAATCGCGTATTTTCCGGCCGCGTGTCTGGTCGCTATTCGGCACAGAGGATCTGGAAAGTGCTGACTACAGAGCCTGCCGTAACTTTGGGCCGCTCTACTAAATCTTCAAAGTGAAGCGGGTGCAGAGAACATGGGCGAAGAGATAATCAAGCTGCTGGCCATCGATCTGGGTGCCAGCTCCGGCAGGGTCATGCTGGGAACGTATGCTGGAGGGAAGGTGGAGGTGGAAGAAATCCGCCGCTTCCCTAACGGGCCCGTAGAGGCTGACGGGCAGTTGTACTGGGATGTCCAGCAGCTGTTTCATGAGATGAAGCAGGGGATTCTGGAGGCCGTGAAGTCCCGCGGCCCATTGCAGTCGTTGAGTGTCGATACCTGGGGAGTCGACTATGGCTTCCTGGATGCTGAGGGGGAGCTGCTGTACTCCCCGCATCACTACCGGGACCAGCGGATGGAGGGTATTGCTTTGGCGTTGGAGGCTGCCCTGCCTCCTGAAGAGCAGTTCAGGCTGACGGGCAACCAGTCCAGCCCGATTAATACGGTGTATCAATTATTTGCCGATCTGCAGGCTAATCCGGAGCTTACACAAAAGGCCAGTCTGCTGATGATGATGCCTGACCTGTTCAATTATATGTTCAGCGGCACGGCGGTCGCCGAGCAGACCATCTGGAGCACCAGCGGCCTGCTGAATCCGGATTCGTCTGCTCCGGCAAGCGAAGTGCTGCGCAGGCTGGAGCTGCCGGTGAAGCTGATTCCCCGGCTGGTGCCGGCGGGCACTGTAATCGGCGAGCTTCGGCCAGGCCTGCAGGAAGAGCTTGGTTCCGGCCCGCTCAAGATCATTGCCGGGGCTTCGCATGACACTGCTTCCGCTGTGGCTTCCATCCCTTACGGGCTTGGAGGCTCGAACGGCGTTGAGGGTTCCGCCGCCTTCATCAGCTGCGGAACCTGGTCGCTGGTCGGCCTGGAGACTGAGGAGCCCGTACTTAGCGCCGAGGCCGACGCCTACGGCTTCACCAATGAGAGCTGCTTCGGCGGCACGAACCGCCTGCTGAAGAATATCACCGGCCTGTGGCTGCTGCAGGAGACCCAGCGCGGCTGGGCAGAAGCGGGAGAACCGCTCAGCCATCAGGAGGCGGCAGAGCTGGCTGAGGGGCTGGACCGGTCGACAGCGCGCATAGCCGTTCTGGACCCGAACGATCCCCTCTTCAGCACCCCGGGGGATATGCCGCTGCGGATTGAATCGTATTGTATCCGCACAGGCCAGCCTGTACCGCAGAGCCGGGCGGAGATCATCCGTACCATTCTGGAGAGCCTGGCCCAGTCTTACGCCAGCACGATCCGCGAACTGGAGACACTCACAGGCAGCCCGGTCAGCTGCATTCATATGGTCGGCGGAGGCATCCAGAACAAGCTGCTATGCCAGCTTACAGCGGATGCCACAGGCAAAGAAATCATTGCCGGACCGGTAGAGGCGAGTGCAATCGGCAACGTATTGGTGCAATTGACGGCACTGGGAGCGATTGAAGCATCCGAAGCCAGAACAATTGTAGCCCGTTCCAGTGCCCCTGTCCGGTATCAGCCGGCTTTAACAATTATCCATAGCGATCAAGGAGGACAATGATGAATACGAAGGAAGAGGAATTGCGGCGGCTTATCTGTGATATCGGCCGCAATCTGTTTAATAAGGACTTTATTGCCGCCAATGACGGCAACATCTCGGCACGCCTGTCGGCTACAGAGGTAATCACCTCACCAACAGGAGTCAGCAAAGGCTATCTGCAGCCGCATATGCTGGTCAAAGTGAATCTGCAGGGAGATATCCTTGAAGCTGCGGAAGGCTACCGGCCATCTACGGAAGTGAAGATGCATCTGAAGATTTACAATGAGCTGCCGGAGATGGGCGGTGTAGTTCATGCGCATCCGCCGTATGCTACCGCTTTTGCCATCAAGGGCGAAGCGCTCGACAAGATGATGATGCCGGAGTCGGTGATTGCCATGGGGGATATTCCACTGGCGGTATACGGAACGCCTTCAACCGAAGAGATTCCGGATTCACTGATCCCCTTCCTCGGCAAGAAAACGGCTGTCCTGCTGGAGAGCCATGGCGCATTGACCTGGGGCAAGGATGTAATGGCTGCCTACATGAATATGGAGCGGCTGGAGTACACGGCGAAGCTGACCTTCCTGACCCGGATGATCGGCGGAGAACGTGAGCTTCCTCAGCACCGGATCGAGGAGCTGGTAGCTTTGAGATCGTTCTACGGCATGTAAGCCGTGGCTTCGACACAGGAATGAAGGAGGATAGTAGTCATGCTCAAAAAAATACCCAAGCTCCTCTCCCCCGAGCTGGTCCGTACCCTGATGGAAATGGGCCATGGGGATGAACTGGTCCTGGCGGATGCCAATTATCCGGGCCACGGGCTGCATTCCAGAGTGCTCCGGGCGGACGGCATTGGCATTCCCATGCTGCTGGACGCGATCCTGGAGCTGCTTCCGCTGGATCACTATGTGCCCGCGCAGGCGGCATTCATGGCTGTAGTGGAGGGTGATCCTACCGTTCCGGTGATATGGGAGACGTACAAGGAGATCCTGGCCAAACATGACGCTGCGGCACAGGTGGAGTATGAGGAGCGTTTTGAATTCTACAACCGCTCGAAGCGGAGCTATGTGATCGTGATCACCGGGGAAGAGGCGCTGTACGGGAATATTATTCTCAAAAAAGGTGTGATCCCGCCGGATGCCGGGGTATAACAACAGGTTCAAGTCTGCGTAATATCGCAGGATAAAGGATAATCCTTCTGTTTAAATTTAAAAAGATAAGACCGCCCGGCATTGGAGAGCGGTCTTATTGCTATATCAGTTGCTCAAATGTAGAAACGTCACATGAAATGTTATGTGTTGTGTAATTTGGATCCACTGACCCTGCGTTTGCACATATTTTGAGAGTAACTAGTGTGAAGTGAATAGATTTAATTGCATTTCGTGCAATTAAACAGATGGTGAAAAACCGGATTGTCCGTTTAACTGTATTCAGTACAATTAAAATCAGCGGTAAGTCTACTTTTACGGAATATGGGGGTTTTAAGTGTACAAAGTGCAATTAAAACCCTCGCAGCGCAAAAATTGATCACTTTAGTTGTACAAAATACACTTAGGACCGGAGCGAAGGACCGGTTACTATAAATTGCTCATTTCTAGTATTGAACCGGCCCCTAAACCGGGTCGAACATGAACAAGTGCCCCGTACGCCATATGGCCGGGGCATTTATTCATATTTCGTTATACATCCGCCGGAGCAGCTCTGCACTGCCGCGCATATGCTCTTCGGGAGTGCTCTCCAGCAGGCCCTGAATATGCGGACGGTTATATTTCATGTAATGGAGCAGCGGAGCGAAGTTCAGCAGTCCCTGTCCTGCAGGGACGATCTTAATCCGCCCATCCCTGACCGTGAAATCCTTCAGATGCAGCACCGCGATCCGGTCACCCAGCAGCTCAAGAGCCTCTGCAACAATACTCTCCTGCTGCAGGTAGTTATCCGGCGTCATCAGATTGGCTGCATCGAATATAATCTGCAGATTACTGGAGGCCACTTCGTCCAGCAGCCGTCTGGTCAGCTGAGCCGTGTGAAGCGGGTGGTTAATCCCTGCCTCGATGCCGACCGTCACCCCGAAACGCTCTGCTTCCGCAACCATTGCTTTGACAGAAGCCGCAACTTGTTCAAAAGCTTCCTCCGTGAAATTATCCGGCGTATATCCCTTTCCCACACTGCCTGTCTCGGTACCTACCAGACTTGCCCCGAAATCACGGGCCAGCCGCAGATGGGTACTGAAGTCATTTAATGCCTGTGCGCGCCGGGCGGGATCAGGATCAATGATGTTTACATAGCAGCCGAGCACAGCAATCCTGATGCCGGCCTGCCTGAAGGCTTCGCCATAATAGGCAGCCGTTCCCGGACTGAGTGCGCCAAGTCTGGGCGCACTCTCCGGAAAGGACTTATGCAGCGCGAACTGAATAGAGGAGAAGCTGTGTTCTTCCAGCTTCTCAATCAGCTGCGGCAAAGCACATGGGTTGAAATCATGGGCGCGGACGCCGAGGTGAAACGGTACGGTCATATGTTCTACTCCTTTGCTCTGCAATTTCCCGCAAATAAGGCCGCCTGTGTCCGCAAGGGCACAGGGCGGCCAAGTCAAGCGATGAGGTTACCGCGCTATACCCGCAAGTAAGGCTGCAGAGCCGAGAGTCCCGCAGTCTGTTCCATCGCTTCCGCTACCAGCGAGGCGATCCGCTGCGCGCCTGCCTGCGAGAAATGGGTGTCATCCGCGATCCCGTCAGGGTAATTGGGATGGCTTCCCGGCGGCAGATGCATGAACAGCTGCTGTGAGCCTTCGATTCCCAGCGAGCGGTAGAGCTGCTGCGAGGAGGCGAAGATATCGAGCAGCGGTGTTCCGGTCTCCGCTGCAACCTCGCGCATGGCCTGCGGGTATGGCCCCACGGCCTCAGGATCAGGTTCACCCTCCGCTGTAAAGCGGCGGCGGCTCACAGAGGTCAGCAGCAGCGGGAACCCGCCGCGGCTGCGGGCGGAATCGATAAATACCTTAAGATTCTGGCGGTATTCGGTATCCGGATCCGTATAACGCGCCGGATCTTCAATCTTCTGGTCATTATGACCGAACTGAATCAGCAGGAAGTCTCCAGCCTGGAAGTCCTGCTCGATCTCTGCAAGCCTGCCTTCAGTCAGGAAGGAGCGTGTGCTCCGTCCGTTCACTGCCCGGTTCTCAATCCGCACCTCCGGTCCCACATGCCCGTGCAGAAATTCTCCCCATCCGGTCATCGGCGATTCGGAGGCCGCCTTCCGGGCTGCGGTAGAATCTCCGGCAATATAGATAGTCGGCATCTTCAGCGCTCCTTCACCCGGGCGGTAACCTCCACCGGGCTGCCGGAGGTCTGGAAGCCGAAATAGCCTGCTGCATTATTGTAGGAGATATCCTCTACCATTGAACCCAGTAAGTCTATGTCATCCGGTGCCTCACCGCGTTCCACGAGTTCACCGATCAGCTCACAGAGCACCCGGCGGAAATATTCATGCCGGGTATAAGAGAGGAAGCTGCGTGAATCGGTCAGCATGCCGACGAAGTTACCCAGCAGGCTGTTGTCAGCCAGCAGCGTCAACTGCTGGCGCATACCGCTGCGCGTATCGTTGTACCACCAGCCGGAGCCGAGCTGGAGCTTGCCGGCGGTATCCTTCTGGTAACAGCCTAGCAAAGCCAGGAGGGCAGGGTAGTCGCCGGGATTCAGCGAGTACAGGATGGTCTTCGGCAGCCCGCTGCCGCTCTCGGCACGGTCAAGCAGCTGCGACAGCGGTGTGGTCAGCGGCAGGTCGTTAATGCCGTCGTATCCGGTATCCGGCCCTAGCTTCCGGAACATTGGCGTGTTGTTGTTGCGGTAGGCATGCAGATGAAGCTGCATGGTCCAGTCTTTGGCCTGGTAGAAGCCGATCAGTGCAGTCAGCAGCTCTGTACGGTAGAGGGTGATTTCCTGCGGTGACAGGGAAGCACCCTGCAGTCTTTTGGCGAAGACCGCCTGGGCAGCTTCCGGTTCACCGGCTTCGTAACGCAGCACATCAAGGGCATGGTCCGACAGGCGGCAGCCATTCTCATGGAAGAAGTCCACACGGTTGCTCAGTGCCTCAAGCAAGGCCGCATAAGTCTTGACCTGCTGACCTGTAGCCTGCTCCAGCTTGCCTATCCAGGCGCTGAAGCCTTCGGCATCGATGTTCAGTGCCTTGTCGGGACGGAAGGTCGGGAACACCTGGAACGCGGTCTCAGAGTCTCTGAGCAGCTTGTGGTATTCCAGCGAGTCTGCCGGATCATCCGTAGTACAGATTACCTTGACGTTCGAACTGCGGATCAGACCGCGGCGGGTGAACGCCGGTTCGGCCAGCTTGCGGTTCACCTTCTCCCAGATGGCCGGTGCAGAAGCTTCGTTCAGCAGCTCATTAACGCCGAAGAAGCGGCGGAGCTCCAGATGGGTCCAGCTGTACAGCGGGTTGCCGATGGCTTTCGGGAGTGTGCGGGCCCAGGCCAGAAATTTATCATAATCGGAGGCATCCCCGGTAATATGCGATTCCGGCACACCGTTCGCGCGCATCAGCCGCCATTTGTAATGATCTCCATAAAGCCAGGCTGCCGTGAGGTTCTCGAACGGTTTATCCTCATAGATTTCGCGCGGGTCCAGATGGCAATGGTAATCGACAATCGGCATTGTTTTGGCATGCTGATGAAAGAGCTGGCGTGCGGTATCGCCGGATAACATGAAATCTTCATTAAGAAACATGGATAAGATCTCCCTTTGCATGAATTTGGATAGGGTTTATAGCGTAACGCCGGTTTTGAAAATAGCCAGCTCGCGCACTTCATTCTGCTCGTTCCGTGTTTTTTGGCCGCTGGCGACATCAATGATATAAGTGATGAATTCCTCCAGCACATCGGCCATCGGTGTTTCCAGCAGAGGACCGGCGTTGAAGTCCATCCAGTGGCCTTTTTTGGCAAAAAGATCGTTGTTGGTGGCCACCTTCACCGTAGGTACGAAGCTGCCGAAGGGCGTTCCGCGTCCGGTAGTGAACAGCACCAGCTGGCAATCCGAAGCAGCGAGAGCGGAGGCGGCTACCAGATCGTTGCCGGGAGCCTGAAGGAGGCTCAGCCCTTTTTTGCGCAGCTTCACGCCATATTGCAGCACATCGACCACCGGCGAAGTTCCGGCCTTCTGGGTGCAGCCCAGCGATTTGTCCTCCAGGGTGCTGATGCCGCCGGCTTTGTTGCCTGGAGAAGGATTCTCGTATACAGGTTCGCCGTACGAGAGGAAATACTGCTTGAAGTTATTGATCAGCGACACGATCTCTTCATAGACCTCATGGCTTTCTGCACGCGCCATCAGCATCTTCTCTGCACCGAACATTTCCGGCACTTCCGTCAGCACCGAGGTTCCGCCCTGGGAGATGATGAAGTCGGAGAATGCCCCCAGCAGCGGATTGGCTGTGATCCCGGAGAACCCGTCGGAGCCGCCGCATTTCAGGCCGATGTTCAGCTCACTGAGCGGAACCGGCTCACGGACATCGTTCTTCGCAGCCTCATACAGCTGCTCCAGCAGTTCAAGGCCGGCTTCTACCTCATTGCCCACCTCCTGGGCAACCAGGAATTTCACCCGTGACTCGTCATAATCCCCCAGCATGCTGCGGAATTCAGCGACAATGTTGTTCTCGCAGCCGAGCCCGAACACGAGCACCCCGCCGGCGTTCGGATGGTTGACCGCGTCGAGCAGAATGCTGCGGGTCATGCGGTGATCATCGCCGAGCTGCGAGCAGCCGTATGGATGCTTCAGCACCGTGAAGTTATCGAAGCCGCCAAGATCGGGATGCTCAGCCTTGAACTCCTGCAGCATTTGCTCGGCAATCCCGTTCACACAGCCCACAGTCGGGATAATGAACAGATCATTACGGATGCCGACCTTGCCGTTACTCCGGCGGTACCCCTGGAAGGTCAGATCACGCCGGGGGTAGGTAACCTGGTGAACATCCGGCACATACTCATATTCCTCTTCGCCGGACAGATTGGTCTTGATATTATGCGTATGAATCCAGTCCCCTGCGGCAATCGGAGCGATGGCATGGCCGATAGGATAACCGTATTTGGTGATAACCTCATCAGTCTGGAAATCAGTCAGGGCAATCTTGTGGCCCTGCGGAATATCCTGTGCTGCCTGAAGCGTCAAGCTGTCTATGGTGAGCTGCTCCCCGGCCGATATCGGCCGCAGGGCTACAGCTACTGTATCTCTGGGGTTCATTTTCATTAAGTGCTTCATGTTGGACCCTCCTAAGTTTTGTTAGTTATTGCTTTAGCCGACAAGCTGCTGCAGAGCGGCGCGGGAATCCTGCTTCTCCAGCTGCTGCAGATGGGCGTTAATTTCAGCTTCCAGTCCGGGCAGCAAGGACAGATCCTGTCCCCACAGGCTGGTGTTGCTGAGAATAGTGCTTGCGAAGGTTGCCGGATCACTCCATGCCTGTGTGAAAATCTCCAGGATTTCCGGACTGTCCTGCAGCGGCACACGGTCACCGCGGTAGCTGAGCAGGAGAGCGGCGAAGGCGAGCGTTATGCGCTCCGGAAGCTTGCCGCGTTCCTGCTGATAGCGGAGCAGCACCGGGAGCAGCCGGGTTTTGAATTTGGAGATGCTGTTCAGCGAGATGGAGGTCAGCTCATGGCGGATGAACGGATTTCTGAACCGTTCCTGCACGGCATCCGCATAGGACAGCAGCTCTTCAGCAGGCAGATCCAGCATAGGAATCAGTTCATCTTCGATCAGCTGCTTCACGAAGCGGGAGAACGTTTCGTCATTCATAATATCCTCAACGGTTTCCAGACCCGCCAGCAAACCCAGAGGAACCATAGCCGTATGAGGCCCGTTCAGCAGATGAACCTTGCGCTCGCGGTATGGAGTCATATCAGGGGTGACCACAACGTTCAGTCCGGCCTTGGCCAGCGGCAGCCGTTCAGTAAGTGATTCCGGTCCTTCAATGACCCAGAACAGGAATGGCTCAGCCGTAACCATCACATTGTCCAGATACCCCAATTCAGCTTCCAGCTCAGCGGCCTTATCACGCGGGTAACCCGGAACGATCCGGTCAACCAGACTGCAGCAGAAGGTATTCTCCTCCTTCAGCCATTGCAGGAATTCCCCGCCCAGATTCCAGTCAGCGGCGTATTGCTGCACAATCTCCTGCAATTTCTCGCCGTTGCGGTCGATCAGCTCGCAGGGGATGATGACGAAGCCTTTTTTGCCCAGCTCGAAACGGCGGTGGAGCAGCGCAGTCAGCTTGCCCGGGAAGCTCTTCGGCGGCGTGCCGTCTGCACGGTCGCCCGGAAGATAGGTAATACCGGCTTCCGTCGTGTTGGAGGTGATGAATTCCAGCTCATCATTCTCAGCGAGCGCAAGGTAACTCCCGTAATCGCTATAAGGGTTGATCACGCGGCTGACCGAAGAGATGATTTCCCGCGAGTTGACTGTCTGGTTATCCATAATGCCGTTCAGCAGCACGGTGTAGAGATTATCCTGGGCGGCCATGAATCTGCCGAGCCCCTGTTCAATCGGCTGTACCAGCATTGCGCTTCCGTTGAACAGGCCTTGGTTGTTCATCTGCTGCAGCTGCCAGTCCACGAAGGCGCGCATGAAATTGCCTTCACCGAATTGGATCATTCGTTCGGGATGCAGGGTTAACTCCGGGTGAGTGCTTCTGGATAAACGGTTTGTCATAATGGTCATGATCTCCTTTTAAAATATAATGTCATAAATGCACACGTTAACATTTTATTTTGAGCAAACCCGGAAATTCCGTCTTTGTAAGACGTTATTCGTGTCTGCTGAAAATACAAAACGGGCAAGCCGGATAACCCGGCACATACCGTTAATTCACTGCGGCAGAACCCTGCGCTCAGATCTTGGCGACAGTATCGCGTACCATGAGGCCGGTCTTGACGAATAGCTGCTGCGGCTCTGTTTCGGGCTGGATCAGCAGCTGAATCAGCATTTTCATACCGAGTTCACTGATCTCTGCAATGGGCTTGCGGACGGTGGTCAGGGCAGGATTCGTATAGCGGGCGAACATAATGTCGTCGAATCCGATCAGGGATATCTGTCCCGGCACATCTACCTTATGGGCATAACAGGCGTTCATCGCGCCAATGGCCATATCATCGTTGGAGCAAAATACAGCGGTAGGCTGATCCTCAAGGCTGAGCAGCGCCGTCATCGCCTCATAGCCGCTCTCGATGCTGTAATCCCCTGAAGCGAAATAATCGGGATTCAGCTCCAGACGGCCTGCAATCAGGCTGTCCATGAACCCTTGTTTGCGTTCGCTGGACGATTTGAAGCCGGGCTTCCCTTCAATAATAGCCAGCTTCCGGTGCCCTTGAAGCACAGCGTAATCAATGGCTTCCTTCACGCCTTCGCGGTCATTGGCTACAACATTCATAATGCCCGGGTCCTCCAGCTGACGGTTCAGCACCACAAGTGGTATGCCCATCTTCTTCACATGATAGATGAAGGCATTATCCTCATCGCTCTGGCTCATGACCAGAATGCCGTCGAAACGCTGGGGCTGAATATTGCTGAAGTTATGGACACCGTCTATTCCGTTAACGGTCAGATTGTAGTTCTCATCCAGGATATGCGTAATGCCTTTGATAGCATCAACCAGGAAGCTGGCTGAAGTACCCTGCTCAATGCTTGAGAAGAACAGCCCGATGGTGAACGATCTCTTCGTAACCAGACTCTTGGCGCTGTAATTCGGCACATAATTCATTTCCGCGGCGATTCGCTCAATCTTATCCCGGGTGACTTTCTTGATCAGCGGGCTGCCGTTCAGCGCTCTGGATACAGTCGTGTGGGAGACGCCGGCGACGCGTGCAATATCTTTGATGGTAATCATGACATCTCTCCGGGAAAATAGAATTGTTAACGATTTCAGTTTAGTGCTACAGCCGCGTCAAGTCAAGACTTTATTGAAATGCACACGTTAAAATTTTATCTGGAACATTGCTACGGCCGGCGGTATAATTTACGTGTCAAGGACTGCCGGTTTGAACAGAACTTATTTCTTAAGGGGGACGATAGCAATGCTGGTGGGCAAGCGGGAATTTTGCGATTACCAGAGTATCCAGGCAGCGGTAGATGAACTTGAACGGGATCTGCTGGAGAAGCCGGTGACCCTGTATATTATGTCAGGTGTATATGAAGAGGAGGTAAGAATATACCGGTCCAATCTTAATATAGTGGGCATCGGGGAAGTGGTAATCACCATGAACAGACATGCCAAGGAGCCGGACGAGTCAGGAGAAGAGCTGGGTACCTTTGCTACACCGACACTGTTCCTCGGCGGCCGGAGGCTGATGCTTGAGAACCTCATTATTGCGAACACAGCAGGGCAAGGAAATGACATCGGGCAGGCTGTAGCGGTATCGGCCCATTGTGATGAGACCCTATTCCGGAGCTGCAGCTTCAGGGGCCATCAGGATACGCTGTTCACCGGACCGTTGCCGCCGTATACCAAAGAAGGCAAGGCCTTTGGAGGCATTCCGCTTAAGGAGCAGCACGCCGTTTGCCGCCAGCTGTACACGAATTGTTATATCGAAGGAACGATTGATTTTATTTTTGGCGGAGCAGCAGCTTATTTCGAGCATTGTGAGATCCGCAGTCTGCGTCATTATAACGACGGGCCGGGTTACATCACAGCGGCATCCACGCCGCAGCATCAGGAGTATGGCTATCTGTTCAACGAGTGTTATTTTACGTCGGACCCGGGGGTTAGCGGTGTCTATCTGGGACGCCCGTGGCGCGGATACGCCAGAACGGATATTGTGAATTGCCGGCTGGGCGGGCATATTCATCCCTCCGGTTGGGACCCCTGGGGGAATCCCCGGAATATGCAGACGGCCATTTACCGGGAATACGGCATAGCCGGTGATGATCCGGTGCGTTCCAGGCGTGCAGCCTGGGCATTTATTCCGGAAGAGAAGGAAGCGGCGGCAGGCAAAGAGCGGTTTTTTACCGGGACGGATTTCTGGACAATGGGAGGCGTGGAGTCTTCTAAGCGCGGAAGCAGCATGAAATAAGTTGACTACCCGGAAGGCGATTCTGCGGCTTGCTATCAGGCAAAAGGCGTATACATGAGCAGGTCATGTATACGCCTATTTTGAAATTCACTTCCCCCAGGCAGGAGAACTCCGGCCAGAAGGGGAAAGTACAGCATAGGCCTATTAGCGGCGTGAGGCTTGATTGTGCTGGAATTTGGTAATATCACGGGCATAATGCGAGACAGTGCCGTCGAATCTTTTGAGCCGCACATATTCCTCGGAGAACTTCTCTACAATTCCGACTCCAACCTGGGAGTACATTCCATCGGGGTCAAGCTGCAAGGCGGACACGAAGGTCTGCGATAAAGCGGCTACCCAGAAATCAGCATTTTGGACAAGTGTCTGCGGCATAATCCCAGCCCCTTCCATGTGTAGTATAAATATAACGGTGCAGAATCTTAAACACTATTCTACGACAGACAGCGGATTTTGAAAATAGGATTTCCTTTCTGAAATAGTTGAAAATTTTCCCCTGGATTGTGCTTGAAGGCCGGACGAAGGATGAAGGTGGCTGTTCCCTCGTGAGTGTTGGGAGAAAGACGGTTTATACTACGCTGGCGGTACTGGTTATGGTGAACAATAAATATAGGAAATAAGGTGGAGGGCAGTATGGAAGCAGAAACGCGGCAAGCACGGGAGATATTCATCCGGTATCTGGGCAGCCCGGCCCAAATGCACCGTGAAGGTGCCCTTAAGCAGTACAAACAATATGGCATTGTCCGGGAAATGGAGCTTCAATGGTTTCAGGAGATGATCGCGGAAGGGTGCGGGCGCCTGTCGATCAGGGACTGGGAGGCTGTTGCCGGGCTTGAAGCCTTGTCCAAGAACTATCAGGACCCGGTCATTGTGGACAAGACAACTTCTTTCGCCTCCCGCAACCTGATGAGCGCAGACAGTATAGTCAGACTGATGTATGCCGAAGCTCTGGTAGAAATCATCCGCGCCCATAAAATGGTGATTAACCGCGAGCTGCTGTTCAGCGCCTGCCGGGTCGCCGTGCAGCTGCTTGAAAGTGTGGTAACACAGCCGCTGGTGACAGACCCCGGCCATGAGCTGCAGCAGCTCGGACTCAAGGACAAACGGGCGCTGAACAGCCGGGCGAAGAAAGGCATTGAAGAAGTGGAGCGCCTGATTAACTGACCGGCATAACCGTTATTATGGAAGGGGAAACTCAGATGCAGATAAGAACCGAGACAGCGCAGGATTATATTCAAGTATTTGAACTGAATGTCAAGGCGTTCGGGAACCGTGAAGATGAATCCAGGCTGATTGAGCGGATCAGAGCTTCGGAGGAGTTCGTGCCGGAGCTGTCCATTGTTGCCGAGCAGGATGGTGCTGTAGTTGGGCATATTTTATTAAGCCGTGCCAAGGTATTGGACGGGAATCATTCACAAGAAGTAATCGTACTTGCCCCCATCGCAGTCGATCCGCAGATGCAGCGTCAGGGAATTGGCGCAGCACTGATCCGCGAAGGCACAGAACGCAGCAGGCGGCTGGGTTATGAAATAATTCTGCTGATCGGGCACCCAGGCTATTATCCCCAATTCGGCTTCACGCCCGCACGCGCCTATGGCCTTGCGCTGACGCAATTCACTGTACCGGATGAGGTGTTTCAAGTATACGGGCTGCAGGAAGGGGCGCTGGAGAAGGTGAAGGGCGAGCTGATCTATCCGGCGGCATTCTTTTGATACTTGAAGACCAATCAGCCTCACACAATACAATACATTACCGAACTTAACGTGACATAAGGCTGTCCAGTTTGTTATGTTACGCTGTTCTGACAAGTGATCTGAACACAATCAGCAGGAGGAATCATAGGATGGCGGAACCATTAAAAGCAATGTACAACAAGGAATTCCTGCGCAGCCTCGGCACTAAGATCCATGCCGTATACGGTTCGTTTGATGCGGAGGACTTCACCGCTGCGGCGATGAAAGAGCCTTGGGAGGAACTGGAGCTTAAGGCGCGGATGCGGCGGATCACGGAGACACTGGGGGCATTCCTGCCATCATGTTATGAAGAAGCATTAGATATTTTGTACGCCATCGATAAAGACTGTGTCGGATTTCCCTATCTGATCTTCCCTGATTTCGTCGAGGTGTTTGGCGGCAGGGAGGAGCACTGGGAGTTGTCCATGGCGGCGCTGGAACGGTTCACGCCGAAATCCTCGGCAGAGTTCGCCGTCAGGCCGTTCATGCTGCGGGACCCGCAGAGGATGATGATTCAGATGCTGGCCTGGGCAGAGCATCCGGATGAGCATGTGCGGCGTCTGGCCAGCGAAGGCAGCCGGCCCCGTCTCCCATGGGGCCAGGCGCTGCCGGTGTTCAAGCGCGATCCGTCCCCGGTGCTGCCGCTGCTGGAGAAGCTGAAGGCGGACCCGTCGCTCTATGTACGCAAGAGTGTCGCCAACAATCTGAACGATATCGCGAAGGATCATCCGGCCGTCGTCATTGAGACAGCCCGCCGCTGGAAAGGCAACAATGTGAATACGGACTGGATTGTGCGGCATGGCTGCCGGTCGCTGATCCGTAAGGCGGACCCTGAGATTATGGAGCTGTTCGGTTATGCTCCTGAAGAGAGCGGTGCGCCGCTGGTCACCGCGGCTGTCCTCGCGGCAGAACCGGCTGAGGTGCGGATCGGTGACCACTGCGAACTGCAGTATGCCCTCACGATCCGGGAAGGTGAACCGGTGCGTATCCGCATTGAATACGGGATAGACTTCGTGAAGGCAGGAGGAAAGACCTCCCGCAAGCTCTTTCTGTTGTCAGACAAAACCGTCCCCGGCGGTTCCAGACTGGCTGGTGTACGGACGCACCGCTGGGCCGACCTGACCACACGAAGGCATTATCCCGGACAACATACCGTGACGCTGCTGGTAAATGGCCGCGAAGCGGCAAGCACAACACTGCTTCTCGAACCTCAGAATGAAAGGGGAACGGTTCAATGATTACGAACAATCTGTTAATCAAGCTGAAGGATGGCAGCCCGGAGCGCATTGCTGAAGCCCGTGAAGTGCTTCTGGGCATGCGTGGTCAAATCGCGCATATCCATGAACTGAAGGTGGAGGTGGATGTCCGCAGCGGCGCTTACGATCTGATGCTGATTGTGCAATATGAGAGCATGGCGGATCTGGAAGCCTATCTGGTTCATCCGGTGCATGTCAGGGTTTCGGAATACATTACTGGTGTTCTGCAATCGGCAGCTTCCTTTTGTTACGAATCCTGATTCTCTAAATGTCAGAGATTCAGCGAATCTTGAGGTTTATGCGGATTATCCGCAACACCGCCTGCACCTTCCCGCACAACAAAGCGGATGTTCCGCAGCCTTTCACTCAGGGCTTCCGGAACATCCGCTTCTTTATTTCAGCCAGCTGTGTCCGCCGCATTATTTATGCGCAGACCCTAGCCGCTAATCCTTGATATTACCGGCCATCTTAAGCCGTTTGGCAATCTCCTTGAATTCCTCGGCCGAGATCCCCGGTGCGAATTCCTCCTTGGACTCAGGGGCCTCAGGAATCGGAACACCTTCAGGCACGCCCTGAATAACCTCAAGCGGAAGCCCGTCCTCTGGATGGGTGCCCTTCCAGATCTGGTCAATGGAGCTGAAATCCTTATCGCTCCAGGTGTACAGCTTCGTATGCACGCCTTTTTCTTCATACTTTCTGGCTTCATTGAACGATTTATTGTCCAGGGAAGGGATCGGCACAAGCTTGGTTACATTGACGCCTGTGGCAATCTCCAGTGCCTTGGCATAAGCGACCACATGAACGCCTCCACGGACAAGGAGGAAACCGACAACAGCACGCGCAGCCGGATGGTCGGTCATTTCGTAGACCTTCATTTTATGTGTTCTGGCCCCGCATTCCAGGAAGAAGTTATGCAGCAGATCTTCCACCAGGTTGCCGCTGTTGAACACATTGGCCCCGGTCCAGGGGTTACCCATCGAATCGAACGGCATGGCACCTTGGGCTCCGGCCAGGAAGTGATAGGACAGCCGGGCATCTTTTACAGCATCCAGTGGAGTAGAGTCCGGCTTCTTATAATCCGTGGAGCCTCTTAGACATTTGTTTACAGCATGAGAGACGAGTTCGACATGGCCTAACTCCTCTGCAGTAATGCTCATAACCAGATCGTAAAAGGGCTTCAGCTTCTCCTTGGAACGGAAGTTAAAGGACTGATACAGATAGTTGTTGAGTGTTGACATCTCACCAAATTTACCGCCAAGCAGTTCCTGTACAGCCGCAGCAGCATTCGGATCTGGTTTCTCGACGTCCGGGATTTCAATCATAATTTCATCCATGCGTTTGAACATTGGCTTGTCATCCTCCTTAGCGCTTCAGCAGTCTTGATATTGCTGTACAGCCCTAAATTAAACGCAATCCTTCATGCTCAAACACATCAACGGGCCGGAAGCTGTACATGCAGCTCATGATTGTTCTTCGTTTCCCGCGCAGCCATTCCCAGGACATAGCTTCTAGTCCCGCTGGCGGGGGCCTTCTGCCAGAGGCGGTAGCCTTCCGTGGCGATTACAGCTGCATTGTCAGTACTGGCGGTCCCTGCAAAATAAATCTCATTCAGCCGGCCGACCACATCCGCCATCGCATTCAGCTCGGCATCCGTGTAATTAGCATACGCTGTGTCCGCGGTCAAACGGGAATAACTGCGGGTCGCGGAGCGCTTGCGGAAATTCGCTTCACTGTAAGTGTTGAACTGCAGCAGATTCTGATCTGTGCTGCCCGATGCTGCGGCCCACAGCTCCATCCCTAATTTAGCTGTATTGTAATCCAGGGTCTGATTGGCGGCTGAATAGTTTAAGATGCCGTATTGATGCGGGAATACCGATAATGCACTGTCTGCGATGTCATAGATGCTGTTGCCGTCCTTCTGATATTCACTTATATCCTGAATATGAATGTGGCCGCTGAGTGTGGTATGGATATTATTGCGCAGCAGGGCGTCAATAACCTGCCCGTTATCATCGACAGTGAAGCCCTCCTGGATGAAGTCACTGTGATCCAGCAGGCTATGGTGCATGACCGCTACGATCTGCGCACCTTGTGCCGCAGCCATTTCACCACACGCATCAATCCATTTCAGTGTCGAAGCGCTCACCTTGCCCTCCAATTGTGGATTTCCCAGATCCTGATTATTTTTGTATTGTGCAGTATCGAGCATGAGCAGCCAAAGATCATCTGACGGGGCAGCCAGATAGCTCAGCGAGTCCTTATCCTCCAGCAGCGCTTCATCATAACCGAAGCTGCCATAGATCTTGCGGAACTGTTTGGCGGTAACGGAATCTGCAGAATATTGGCGCTTACCCTTAAATTTACGGGCCCAGGGATTCTGGATATCGTGATTGCCGGGGATCACATATACCCGGGTCCCGGTCTCCTGTTCAATGGTCTTCAGATGTTTGGCCAGGTCCTTATGGCTGGCTTCTTCACCGTTGTTGCTGAGATCTCCGCTAATGATGACGGCATCGGGCTTGCGGATGCCAATGTCGTATCCGAGGGCTTCCATCATTTCGTTGCTGTATCCCAGCTGTTTACCATCCCCGGCAGCCAGAAACTGATTGAAGGCAGGCCCGAGATCCCTCAGGCTTTGCGATAAATAGTGTGTGTCGGTAGTCGTAAGAATACTAAGATCATGGCCGGACTGTATACGGTATTGCGGTGGTTGTTTCTCTTCTTGCCCGCTGCAGGATGATGTGAGCAGCAGCAATAGGGAGAGTATGACGGACTTACGGACGGATAACATGGGTTCTGCACCTCTTTTCCTGGTAAAAACCGCAAAAAGGTGTCCCCGGCAAGATTGCCCTGAAGGGAACACCTCCTGTACAGAATAACTTATTTCTTGACTTCAGTCACACCGGTTACCTTACCTTGGTCAGCGGCCGTGTAGGTAGCCTGGTATTTGGCATCCGAGAAGTAGACATTGCCTTCAATGGTAGCATTCACAACGGCGAAGCCGTCAGCTTCTACGTAGACATCCCCGACAAAGGTGCCGCCCTGAATACGGGCATTTTCACTGCGGATTGTCATTTTTGGAGCGGTAAGTGTGAAGGAATTGGTGATGTTGTGATCTGCATCCTGGGTATAGAGCGCGATTTTGCGGGCCGGCTCTTCCTTATTGATGAACTGTCCGTCTACCACAAGCTCTTCCGTGAAGGTCAGGTCGTTCAGGACTGCGGCGATCCAGTGGCCGTCTTTGCTGATCGCCTTCTTGAAGGCTTCATTATTATCAACGACGGAGACCGATGTTACAGCATCCGGTGCTTCGGTGGCCGTGGCCGTATTGCCGTTATTTGCGGACGTGTTTGTATTTGCCGCATTGTTGTTTGCCGAGTTGCCGCATCCGACGAGCAGGGTCAGAGTGAATACGGCTGCTATTGCTGCGAGCTTTCTCATGTAAATAACCTCCTTGGGGTGTGTGTTGCTGCAGATTTGTTTTTCCTTTAAAATTAATATAGAATGATTAGTGCGGAATTAATGTGATTTAATTCACAATAGCATAATAATATTTACCGATCGTTCTATAAATGGTAAAATTGACCCAGAAAGGAGCATGATGATGGCGAGAAGCAAAGAATTCGACATTGATGACGTACTATTAAAGGCGATGAATATCTTCTGGCAGCAGGGCTATGAGAAAACCTCGATGCAGGATCTTGTAACCGGCATGGGGATTCACAAGAGAAGCATGTATGACACATTTGGAGACAAGCATACTTTATATATAAAAGCACTGGAGCGGTTCGCAGCCATCAACGCCTCCCGGATGGAGGGCCGTATCGAAGGCATTTCCTCTGCCAAAGCTGCAATCACCCTGCTGTTCGAAGCAACGATCCACAGGAGTGAAGACGAGCCCAAGGGCTGCCTGCTGGTGAATACCGCAGTGGAGCTGTCCAATCATGATCCGGAAGCAGCAACCAAAGCGAATGATGCTTTTCTGAATACCGAACATCTCATCGAACGGCTGATCCGGCACGGACAGGCTAGCGGAGAGATCTCCGGCCGGCATGAGGCCTCTGCGCTTGCTGCTTATCTGCACAATGCCCTCGTCGGGGTGCGGGTCATGGTCAAAGCCACCCGGGATATTGACAAGCTCCAGACTATCGTCAACACTACGCTTGCTGTACTGGAATAATGCGGCCTTAATAGTATGAACGCGCCTGCTGGGAATTATCCAATTTATATTTCGGCTCACAGCAGGCGCTGGGCTTATTTGCACTTCAATATCGCCGCGGTTTGGATTACAATATGATTTTGATGATTCATGAGGCGTGCAGGAAGGAGCTGTATTCATGGCTAAGCAGAAATACTATGTAGTGTGGGAAGGCAAGCAGCCGGGAGTGTACAGCACTTGGGCAGAATGCCAGGCGCAGACCGATCATTATACCGGAGCGAAATATAAGTCTTATGAGAGCAGAGCGGCAGCGGATACGGCTTATAAGGCGGGCTGGAAAGGCAACTGGGGAACAGGTGCGGCATCAAACGGCACGGTTGCCAAGAGTAAAACGGCAAACAGCTGGAGCCGCAGTGCCTCGGTAGAAACGTCGGAGGAGATTGATTATGACAGCATCTCTGTAGATGTCGGCACCCGCGGCAATCCCGGACCGGTAGAATACAAAGGCGTAGACACGCAGACCGGGGACATTATTTTTTCCTGCGGTCCAATCAGTAAGGGGACGAATAACCTCGGGGAATTTCTGGCGATAGTCCATGCGCTGGCTCTGCTTAAGAAGGAAGGCAGCAGCCGTACGGTCTATACCGACTCCGTGAATGCTATGAAGTGGGTGAAGCAGAAGAAGGTTGCTACTACCCTGCCCCGGGATGCTTCCACAGAGGAAATCTGGACGCTGATTGACCGGGCGGAGAGCTGGCTGCGCAGCCATACATATGAGAATAAGGTGCTGAAATGGCAGACTAAGGTATGGGGCGAGATCAAAGCAGATTACGGGCGCAAATAAATTCTGCGGGATCTGGTTAATAACAGGTAATGAATGAATACTACAGGGAAGCAAGCAGGAGGAGAACGGGATGTTCGGCAATGATTGGGATGAGGTTCTGCAGGAAGAAACGCATAAGCCCTATTTTGAAGAGCTGCGTTATGCGCTGGCACGTGAATATAAGCAATATACAGTCTATCCGCCAAAAGACAAGCTGTTCTCAGCGCTGAAGCTGACGCCTTACAGCAAGACCCGGGTGGTCATTCTGGGTCAGGACCCCTATCATGGGGCGGGACAGGCTCATGGCCTGAGTTTCTCGGTCGAGCCGGGAGTGCGGATTCCTCCGTCACTGCGCAATATTTATACCGAGCTGCATAATGATCTGGGCGTACCTGTGCCGAACCATGGTTCTCTGCTCCACTGGGCAGAAGAAGGGGTGCTGATGCTTAACGCAGTGCTGACCGTACGTGAAGGCCAGCCGAACTCGCATAAAGGCCTAGGCTGGGAGACGTTTACAGATGCCATTATGGAGAAGCTGAATGAACGGACAGAACCGATGGTGTTCATCCTGTGGGGCAGTCATGCCCAGCTCAAAGGGGCTTCGATTGACCGCAGCAGACATAAGGTTATTCAGTCTCCGCATCCAAGTCCGTTCTCGGCCCACCGCGGATTTCTCGGCAGCCATCCATTCTCTCAGGCTAACTCCTATCTGGAGTCGCACGGGCTTACAGGAATCGATTGGTCCATACCGAATGTATAAGTAGCACGGACACAGCGAAGGGGGTGGAGCCATGAAGCATTGGGTAGGCAGACCGGTCATTATGTACTGCGGAGAAGAGCCATATACGATCATGAAAGGCGTGCTGCGCAGATGGGACCCTGCAGCTTCAGTAGCCGTAATCGGACATCAGGAGATTGCCGTCCCTTTTCGTGACATTGTGTTCATCAAGGCATTGGCTCCCAAGGAGAGGGCATTGCCCCCGGTCCTCCATTCCGTAGGGTACGTGATGAGGGAACGCCAGCAGTTTGACAACGCGGTATATTTCAAGTCGGCGGTCACCATCTGGAAAGGCGATCAGCTGGTTGCCCTCAATACGACCATCGTAGCGCACACCAAGGGTTCAGTTACGCTCCGCGACGGGCAGAACCTGCTGAAGGGCAATCACATTTTTGTAGTGCGCTCTCTGCGGGGCTGAGATAGCGGAACGGAAGGCTTCGGAAGGTTCAGCAAAACGGGCAAACCTCTTATTTAGAGATTTGCCCGTTTTTTTGTTTTTGTTATTTGGATCATATGATGTTTGACTGTTGTGGATAAGATCTGCGTAGCAGTTATGGATAAGATTCTTTGGAATTAGGCAGATCCGCCTAAATTAATCCCTCTGATCCCGCCGAAGTGAGCGGAACGGGAAAATTAAAGGGATAAATCCCTCTGATCCCGCCGAAAGTGAGCGGAATGGGAAAATTAAAGGGATAAATCCCTCTGATCCCGCCGGATGCGGACCAAATGAGAAAATAGGAGCATTAGTGCTCTTGATTTCATCGGATGCGTTCCAAATGAGCAAATGAGGAGCATTAGTGCTCTTGATTTCATCGGATGCGGACCAATTGACCAAATGAAGAGCATTAGTGCTCTTGATTCCACCGGATGCGTCTCAAATGAACAAATGAGGAGCATTAGTGCTCTTGATTTCATAGGAGGCGCCCCAAATGAGCAAATGAAGGGCATTAGTGCTCTTGATTCTACCGGAGCTACCCCAGCGGTAGTCTGAGTGGAGCGATGTGTGGTTGCCTTATAAGCTTCATGGCCTGCATGAGCTTGTATTAGCTTGCACAGGCCCCATCGGCTCCAGCCGGACGCGCCCTTTGGGCGAATTCAGTCTTGAAATTTAACACTCAAAGCAGGTTTAACTCAACTACAACAGAACTACAACAGAACTACAACAGAACTACAACAGAACTACAACAGAACTACAACAGAACTACAACTGCTCTTCTTTAACAATCTCAGCCTCAATCCCTGCCGGTGCTATAGGCCCGGGACCGCCCGGATCATCCTCACGCTCAGCGATAATGATTTCATAAATCCGCAAGAAGAGGATTTTGAGAATCATATATACAGGCAGCGCAATGAGCACACCGATGATGCCGAAGAAGTCGCCGCCTATTAGGACAAGCACAACGGTTGTCAGCGGATGTACATCCAGTGATTTACCATAGATAATCGGTGACAGCACATTGTCCTGAATCTGCTGGGCAACGACGATGATGATCAGAGACCAGAGTGCCATCGAAGGGGATTCAATGAATCCTACGATAATAACCGGAATCGCTGCCAGCAATGAGCCTACATAAGGAATGAAGTTAAGCGGAATGGAAATAACGGCTAGCAGTAGTGAATACGGCAGGCCGATAAACAGAAATCCGATGTAGAGCATGATGCCCAGCACCACATTCAGCAGGACGCGCGTAACGATGAAGCCGCTTAGCGCACTGTCGATATCCTTCAGCATATCCTGGCCTTCCTTGCGGTACTTTCTTGGAATCAGGCCTTGAAGAATCGGTGACAGCTTATATCCATCCTTCAGCATGTAATAGAGAATAATCGGCAGTGTAGCAATGACTACTACAATGCTGGAGATGACACCGATCAGGTTGGACATGGAATTAGTCACCCAAGTGATGGCACTATTCACGTACTCTGTAAGCCTTGTTGTTAAATCGGTATCGCCTTTGAAGAAACGTGAGAAGGACGGATCATTCTGGATTTTGTTGAACTGATTCTGCAGCCCCTCTACCAAATACGGCGTATTATCGATGAAATTCTGGATTTGTTCACGCAGGGTCGGCCAGACCAGCACCCAGAACAGTACGAACAAACCGATGAAGACGAGATAGATTAGGAGAATCGAGAGTGCACGTCCAAGTTTTTTGGTCTCCAGGAAGTTGACGAGCGGGCGGAGCAGATAATACATGAAGCCCGACAGCATCATTGGCACAAGCAGCAGATTAAAGATGGATACGAGCGGCGTAAATAGGAAAATAACTTTGGAACCCAGATACAGTATCGTCAAAAAGGCGATAATGGCCAGGCATGTCCGGAAATATTTGCTTTGAAGCACAGCAGCCCCCCCAATCTCTTGATTTATGTTTATGTATACGCATCAGGAGCAGCAGCGTTCTATCTTATTTTAAAAGACTGCTGTATATCATTTGCCTGATTCTATCTTTATAACCGAATTAGGAGAGAATGATTCACTAACGCAGAGACTTCCCGTCAGGTTCAAGCTGCAGGCAGAGTGGTAATATCGCAATAACAGGAGGGATGTTAGATGCCTACATTGGTACTCGGGATTTTTGGACATCGGAGCGATGCTGCACTGGCGATTGGGGAATTGAAAGAGAATGGAATCAAATCGAAGAATATATCTGCAGTCACGAAGCAGAAAAATACGCTGGAGATCATCACCCATGATACCGGAATTGGTGCTACGCAGAGCGGGGAAGGCAATGAGGGCTTGTTCGGTACAGCCCGCGGGTTAGGAGTGGGACTGGATATGCTGGCCGATACTGCTGTGGCTGCGGGTCCGGCTGCACGCAAACTGGCTGGAGCCGATATTGAAACGGATGGTCTTACTGTAAGTCTGATCGGTATTGGCATTCCGCAGGAGGATGCGGAGGCTTATGCCAGGCATGCCGAGCTGGAGCATATTATAGTCATTGTCTTCCTTGATGAGGAGGAGCAACGCGGGAAGGTGGACTCTATATTCGCCAAGCATCAGGTTCTCCCTTTGAAGATTTCATAAGCAAAAGAATATATCAACGCGGCCGGCGGGATTTTCGTCTGGCTGCTTTTTTTTTTCGTGATTGTACGAATAGAATGGGGTCCACTTCAAAGCCTGCCTGTCCTCCGGTTTCTTTGGTGACCTGTTTGGCTTTGACCAGGGAGAGAAAAGCAAAGATTTCACCTAATGCCCCAAAACCTGCGGCAATGATTGCATAGTCTTCGGCACTGAGTTCTTCCGCTTCTGCTGGGGAGGATTTGTCCGCACCTCCGCTAGTGTTATTGTTGTTACCGCCTGTATAGCCGGATCCATAATTATTATTGTTATAGGCCATCTCCTGTTCACCCGCTTTTCCCCATATGTAATATAAAATATGTCGCTGACCGCGTTTGTGAAATAGGCGTTCGGGTGGTTATTTGCTGCAGCCGTTATTTGCCCCTTTCCGGATGAAATGAGCAGAGATGAGCATCCATGCAGCCATTCGATCAGCGGATAACGGAAAAAGCCGCTGTATAAGGCATATTATAAGCTTTTTCCGTAAAAAATAAGCGGATAAAAAAGCACTTTACAGTTTATGAAAACGCTGTTACAATCATAAATGAGCAGAAATGATCAATATCAGTCACGAATGAGCTTTTATTCGAATTTAATTACCAATAATCGCGAACGCAAATAGACGATTGTGTATAAAAGGAATCCGGCAGCAGGTGCTGCAAGTCCGAGGAGTGAGGCGCATGTTTGAAGAAGAACGGAAGCTGAGTATTCTGCAGTTTATTGAGAACCATACAAGAGCATCGGTTCAGGAGCTGAGCCAGGAGCTGTCCGTCTCAGAATCAACGGTCCGCCGCGATCTCAAGGAGCTTGAGGAAGCACGGCTGCTGAAACGTACACATGGCGGGGCGGTATCCCTGCAGAGTGTGAACTTTGAAGCGGCTGTTCCGGATAAGGAAGACCGGTTCCTTGATGAGAAGCTGCGGATTGCCCGCAAGGCCGTGGAGATGATTGAGGAAGGCGATGCTATTCTTCTGGATGGCGGAACGACTACGCTGCATATTGCCCGGGCGCTGAAATCATTCCGTAATCTCAAGGTCATCACCAACTCGATTATGGCGCTTAATGAGCTGAAGGATTGCCGCCATATCGAAGTTTCGATTACAGGCGGAATGCTGCGGCCGGACACGATGGCTTTTGTCGGACCGATGACAGAACGCTCACTGGATATGGTTCGGGTAGACAAAGCCTTCCTTGGAACCAACGGGCTGGATATACGTGAAGGCATCACGACTCCGAATATGCTGGAGGCTGCAACCAAGCGCAAAATGATTGCTGTCGCAAAGCAGACCATTCTGCTCGCAGACCATAGCAAGATCGGGCAAATCTCCTTTTGTAAAGTGGCGGATCTGCAGGAGATGGATCACTGCATTCTTGATACGGATACGCCGGATAACTTCCGCCGGGAGCTGGAGAAGATGGACGTCGATTATACATTAGTGTGAGTGTGTTAAGAAGACAAACATTATAAATGAGGGATGAATGATGATTTATACAGTGACACTTAATCCTTCCGTCGATTATATCGTGGAGGTTGAAGAGTTTACACTAGGCGGGTTAAACCGGATGAAACGGGATATGAAGCTGCCCGGAGGGAAGGGAATCAATGTATCCCGCGTACTGAAGCAGCTGGGGGTCGAGAATACGGCAACCGGATTCCTTGGCGGATTCACGGGCGGATATATTGAACAGTGGCTGCGCCAGGAGATGATTGCAAGTGATTTCGTTCATATAGCGGATGATACCCGGATCAATATCAAGCTGAAAGCCGGGGAAGAGACGGAAATTAACGGAGCCGGACCGGAGATTTCGCTGCCCGAGACCGCTTCTCTGCTGCACAAGCTGGATGCCCTGAAGCAGGGGGATGTTGTTATTCTGTCGGGAAGTACTCCACCGTCACTTGGCGGAGATTTCTATAGCAGGCTGATCGCAGTATGCAAACAGAAGGGGGCGGAGTTTGTAATTGACACAACGGGACAGGCGCTGAAAGACGCGTTGCCCTTGGGACCGCTGCTTGTCAAACCGAATCACCATGAGCTGGCAGAGCTGTTCGGCGCTCAGATCAGCACCAGGGCGGAGATTATCACCTACGGGCGTAAGCTGCTGGAAGCGGGGGCCAGGCATGTGCTGGTATCGATGGCCGGTGAAGGCGCATTGTTTATTTCGGAGCAAGGTGTCTACCATGCAGCTGCTCCTGCAGGGCAGGTGAAGAATTCAGTAGGTGCAGGAGATTCCATGATCGCCGGGTTTGTGGGGACCTTGTCGCTGACCGGAGATGTGCTGGAGGCATTCCGTGCCGGCGTCGCCTCAGGAAGCGCAACGGCATTCTCGGACGATCTGGCGGACAGACAGAAGATAGAACAGCTTCGGCCGCTCGTTGTAATTTCCCAGCTGTAAACAACATAAGGAAAGATTTTAAGTAAACCGGGGAGTTGAGATTAATGAAAATTACAGATTTGATGATACAGGAAACAATGATTATGGAGCTGCAGGCTACGACGAAGGAAGCGGCGATCGACGAATTGATTGCCAGCCTCGCGGCCAGCGGACGCATTAATGATGTGAAGCTGTTCAAAGAAAAGATACTGGACCGTGAAGCCCAGTCCAGCACCGGAATCGGCGGGGGCATTGCCATGCCTCATGCCAAGACCAAAGCTGTGAATGAAGCGACGGTTGTGTTCGCCAAGAGCAGCGCCGGAGTCGATTTTGCTTCCCTGGATGAAGCACCGGCTCATTTGTTCTTCATGATCGCTGCGCCGGACGGAGCTGGAAATATGCACCTGCGCACACTGGCTGCGTTGTCAAGGCTGCTCATTGAAAGCGAATTCATCGAACAGCTCATGAGTGCCAAGACTCCTGCTGAAGTAACACGCTTGTTCGATGCCAAGCAAGCTGAGGCCGAAGCTCAGGCGGAAGCGGAAGCTAAGGCAGCTGCGGAGCAAGAAGCCCGGAAGACAGCGGCGCCGCAGGCTGAACCTGCACGGATGATCACCGGGAACCCGGATTCGCAGAGCTTTGTTGTGGCTGTGACAGCATGTCCTACGGGAATTGCCCATACCTTCATGGCTGAGGATGCCCTGAAGAAGAAAGCCAAGGAGATGGGAGTTAACATCCGTGTAGAAACGAACGGTTCAGAAGGTGCGCAGAATGTGCTGACTGCGGATGAGATTGCCCGGGCGAGCGGAGTTATTATCGCTGCTGACAAGAACGTGGAGATGGACCGCTTCAACGGCAAGCCTGTACTTCAGCGTCCGGTGAGCGATGGAATCCGCAAGTCAGAGGAATTAATCCGCATCGCGGTCCAAGGCAATGCGCCAATCTACCGCAGCTCCGGCCGTAATGAGGATGGTGCCGCATCGGCGAAGTCCGGTACAATCGGAAGCAAGATTTATAAAGACCTGATGAATGGCATCTCCCACATGCTGCCGTTCGTAGTCGGCGGCGGGATTCTGCTGGCGGTCTCCTTCCTGATTGAACAGGTAGCCAGTGTTGATAATCCGCTGGTGAAGCTGCTGCAGACGATCGGCGGAGGAGACGGGGCGTTCCACTTCCTGATTCCAATCCTGGCCGGATTTATCGCACTTAGCATCGGCGACCGCCCGGCACTGATGCCTGGTATGGTCGGCGGGATCATGGCCCTGAATGCCAATGCGGGCTTCCTCGGCGGCCTGGCTGCCGGATTCCTGGCCGGTTATGTGGTTATTATGCTCCGCAAAGCATTCTCTGGTCTGCCGCGTACCCTTGACGGCCTGAAACCGATTCTGTTGTATCCGGTATTCAGCTTGCTTATTACCGGCGCAGTCATGTTCTATCTATTCAATCCGGTGTTCAGCTGGATCAATGAAGGTATGATCGATGCGCTTAACCATCTGGGTACAGGCAACAAAGTACTGCTGGGATTGGTGCTTGGCGGTATGATGGCCATCGATATGGGCGGTCCGTTCAATAAAGCAGCATACACCTTTGCGATCGGTGTGTTCACCTCAAGCGGCAACACAAACGGACTGATGATGGCTGCTGTTATGGCCGGGGGGATGGTGCCTCCGCTGGCAATCGCGCTGGCCACTACCTTCTTCAAGAATAAATTTACAGAGACGGAACGCAAATCCGGATTAACCAACTACGTGCTGGGCTTGTCGTTCATCACCGAAGGCGCCATTCCGTTTGCTGCAGCAGATCCGCTGCGTGTGCTCACTTCCTGTATCGTGGGTTCAGCCGTAGCCGGCGGACTGACCCAGCTGTGGAATATCAATGTTCCTGCACCGCATGGAGGTGTGTTCGTAGCCTTCTTGTCCAGCAGCGCGCTGCTGTTCCTGCTCGCTGTGCTGATCGGCTCCGTTATTTCCGGGCTGATGCTGGGTCTCTGGAAGAAGCCGCTCGCATTGAAGTAACGTAATCATTCCTATCCTGAACCGTATGGAAGCAGAGCAACATTCTGCATTCATACGGTTTCTTTGTTTGCACGCTCCATTTTATCTAAAAAAGCTGAGAATACTCCACCCTCGATAGGGTGGGGATGAATCAGCAGTTTTCGATTTCAAGACGAACATATGTGCTATAATATGAATGAGATCACTAAAAGGAGGGGTTGCACATGCTCGTGTCTGCGCAGGAGGTTTCTTCGAAACCCCTGGTTCATCAAGCCTATAAATATCGGATCTACCCCAATACAGAGCAAAAGCAACTCATTCGTCGAATGTTTGGCTGCTGCCGTTTTGTGTTCAATTACTTCTTGGAAGCTTGGAATCAAAGGTATGTGGAAACGGGAAAAGGCTTGTCTTATCACGCTTGTGCAACACAACTCCCCGGTTTAAAAGCACAATACGACTGGCTGAAAGAAGTCGATAGCATCGCTTTGCAGTCGGCTGCTCGTCATGTGGCGGATAGCTTTGATCGTTTTTTCAAGAAGCAAAATCAAGCGCCACGCTTCAAGAGCCGAAAGCATCCGATTCAAAGTTACACGACCAAATTCACCAACGGGAATATCGCCATGGAGGGCAGTCGCTTGAAGCTCCCAAAACTCGGCTGGATACGTTTTGCAAACTCCCGGAAGCTGGAAGGCCGGATATTGTCCGCTACCGTTCGTAAAAACGCCAGCGGGAAATTTTTCGTTTCGCTCGTTTGCGAAGTTCAAAAGAACCCTCTGCCCCAAGTGGATACACCTATTGGCATCGACTTAGGCTTGAAAGAATATGCAGTATGCTCAAACGGGGAACATATCGCCAATCCTCGCTTTTACCGTCAATACGAGAACAAGCTGGCGCTTTGGCAGCGGCGGATGGCTCGGCGTACTCCGGGCGGCTCCAACTGGAAGAAAGCAAGGCAGCATATCGCTCGTATTCACGAACGCATTGCCAATAAACGAAATGACTTCCTCCACAAGCTGACCACGAGACTGATTCGTGAAAACCAAACGATTAGTATCGAACATCTGCGTGTGGCGAATATGATTCAGAACCCCAAGCTTTCAAAATCCATTGCTGATGCGTCTTGGGGCGAGTGGGTGCGACAGCTGACGTATAAAGCGAAATGGTATGGACGAAATCTTCGGATCGCCGACACGTTTGAGCCGACCAGTCAGCGTTGCCATGTGTGTGGCACGATCCACCCCGAGGTGAAGAACCTGTCCGTTCGGGAATGGACGTGTACGGCCTGCGGGACGATCCATGACCGTGACGAAAACGCCGCTCACAATATTGAACAAGTAGCGGTTTAACCGCCACCTAACCAAACGATAGAATTCAACATTTCACTTGCGTCAAAAATGTAAAACTGCGGGAACGCAGGGATCGCTTGCTCCATAAGAAGAGGGTACTCTTCTGTTCGCAAGAATCCGCCACTTCAAGCGTTAGCTAAGTGGGGGAGAATTCAATGTCGTATTTCGGTATAATTAAAAATATATATAAAGAGAAGGCAAAGGAGAATGCGAAATGATTCTGCACAAAGGGGAAGTCTTGTTCCGTCAGGGTGACGGCGGCCAGAACCTGTACCGGGTGAAAAGCGGACTGTTCAAGGTGACAAGACTGCATGAGAACGGGAACATGGTGCTGTTCAACCTGCTGTATCCGGGTGAGACAGTTCCCCATCATTCCCTCATTTCGCCGAAGGAGGCGCATGGAACAGCGGTGGCGATGATGAAAAGTGAGGTCGAGCTCATTCCCGCTGCGGAATGGTACCGGGAGCTGCGGGAGGACCCTGAGAAGGTGATGGAGATCGCGCTTCTGCTCCAGGAGAAGGTGCGGTTCATGCAGACACGGCTCGACCATCTTACAGTCGGAACGCCCGGGGAACGCATGGCGCTGCTGACCCGCTGGCTGAACGAATACTCTCATGGCGCACAGCTGACAGATCTGCTGACACAGGAAGAGATCGGGCAATTAATAGGTGTACGCCGGGAAACTGTCAACCGTTTGCTGCGGAATCAGGGCTGATTGCTTATTTTTAATGGAAACTGTTTAGACTGCCCCTTCCGCGTGGTATAATCTATTCAGAACATATCAAACTAAAGAAAGGATCAGGATACCATGTGTCCCCGAAGGACGATTCCCCAAAGGACGATTTGGAAACGTTATGATCTGTCTTATACTTAGCTTCCCTGTAGAATGTGCGAGTACCGTTGTTAATTGACGATGGCCGCCTCTATGAGGGAAGGGAGTATTGTATGCGAAGGAGCAACACCTCCGGTTTAACCCCTCGTAGAGGCTGGTGGGACGTCTAGCCGCCATTTACGATAAGGGGAGACCGAGTATGAGGAAACAAGATAGTGGCATGAGTATGCCGCTCCGATTAGCCGTTATTTTGTCCGGAACACTATTGCTTGCATTTACGTATTATCACATCAATTATCAGAACCATTTGACTGAGGGCGGGTTCGTAGGGCTGTCGCTGCTCGGCAAATATGTGCTGGGGATTTCACCATCACTATCGATCCTGATTTTAGACATTCCAGTACTCTTAATCGCAATCATATTCAAAGGAAAATCGTTCGTGGTGAACACCTTCATCTCTGTAGCAGCCTTCACGGTATTCTACGGACTGATGGAACGCTATTCCGGATGGGTTATTGATCTGCAGGATAACTTGCCGCTTGCGGCATTGTTGTCAGGTGTACTGACAGGTCTAGGAGCAGGTATGGTCCTGCGAGGCGGCGGGGCGAGCGGCGGGGACGATATTCTGTCGCTGCTGATCAGTGAATGGAAAGGAATTAAGGTAGGAACCGTATTTATCCTGATGGATGTAGTTGTTCTGGCATTGTCCCTCTTCTATATGCCGTTAAAAGAGACCCTGTACACAGTGATGGCTGTAGTTGTGGCCGGATATGTGATTACTTTTACAACCTCTCTGGGCAGACCGAAGCTGGTCAAGGCTCCGAAGATTCCATCTCCACTAGCCAAGACTCAGGATGGCGCGGTGAATGTGAACAATGCAATGTGAACCCCTATACGGGGATGATGAAAGGTCAGCGGACTTAAGTCCAGCTGGTCTTTTTTTTTTTTGAGAAATCCTGCACAGAATACAACATTCCGCCCGTTATATCGACCGTAACCGGAAATTGTTGTATGAAATGCAGCATTCTGCCCCCCTCCAAGCCGATTACCGAGAGGATTCTTGTATTTCCTACAACAATTCGTCCGCACACCCCAGTATCAGTGAATCGAAGTTGTAATATCTGCAACATTTTTGCATATTATCCTCTGTTAATTTGTTTTCGGTAAAATGTGTACATATTCGTTTGCGCCACAGTTCGCACATTCACCTCCCGGGTGTCCCCGGATACTGAAACCGTGAGGTGTGAGCGCGCGTATATATTTCATTCAAACTGCAAGGCCCGAGGTTACACTATGCTCAGAATGTAGAGGGAGGATGTAAGGGAATGAGTGCTCACGAAATTGACTATGCGATTATGGGTGAGGAAATTCAGTGTGTGGAGGTGCAGCTCGACCCGGGGGAGAGCGTGATCGCCGAAGCGGGCAGCTTCATGATGATGGACCCGGAGATTACGATGGAGACGATCTTTGGTGACGGCAGCGGCAACTCGCGGGGCGGAGGCGGACTGATGGGCATGCTGAAGGGTGCAGGCAAACGGCTGCTGACCGGGGAAAGCCTGTTCATGACCGTCTTCACGCACAGCGGGGCATATGGACGGAAAAGCGTAACCTTTGCCGCTCCGTACCCGGGCAAGATTATTCCGCTGGATCTTCAGCAATACGGCGGCAAAATCATCTGCCAGAAGGATTCCTTCCTCTGCGCAGCCAAAGGCGTGTCGATCGGCATTGAATTCCAGCGCAGGCTGGGGGCGGGTTTCTTCGGCGGTGAAGGCTTCATCATGCAAAAGCTCGAAGGAGACGGACTCTCCTTCGTTCACTCCGGAGGTCATGTGCTGGAGCGGACGCTGCAGCCTGGAGAGACTATCAAGCTCGACACCGGCTGTCTCGTCGCCATGACATCCTCTGTCGATTATAATATCGAGATGGTCAAAGGTGTGAAGACTGCGCTCTTCGGCGGCGAAGGCCTGTTCTTCGCCACCCTGCGCGGACCGGGCAAGGTGTGGGTGCAGTCGCTGCCGTTCAGCCGGATGGCTGACCGTATTCTGTCGGCCGCCGGACCTTCCGGGCGCAAGGAAGAGGGCAGCATCCTCGGCGGGTTGGGCAATCTGCTGGACGGCAAGTAAATGGAGCGGCGATGAAATAAGCCGGCAATCCAAATTCAACCGTAACAATTTGCCGCCTCGCAGGGTTCCGCGGAACGCAGCAGCAGCTTCACGGGATTCCCTGGTAAGTGCAACAGCCGCCTCGCCGGATTCCCCGGGAGGCGGCTGTTTGGTCTGTGGAGGGAAGCGGACTGAGAGGCCGCTATTTCCCGGAAAGGCTTTCTTTTGCGGATGAAACGGACTGAAATTCCGTTATCCTGTGAATTTCAGCTCAAAAGGAGGGATAACAGGACCCATAACGGAATCTGAGTCCGCTTGCCCTGTGAAATCACCCGTTTTGCACAAATAACGGAATCTCAGTCCTCCCCACATGCTGATGAGTGAGTTATGAAGAACCCACCGGCCTCTGCTGGAGCAAATGCGCGCATACTGAGCTCAGCCTCGCCTCTGGAGCTCCATCCAGCCTCGCCTTCGAAGCAACTTTGTTTCTCAAACGCACGCTATACCCGCTAATTCTTCACCGCAGACAGCAGCAGGAACATCGGACGCCGGGTTTCCTCCTGCCAGGCAGCATTGTTCTCCAGCATATCCGCAGTCGGCTGCAGCTCGGAGATCCGGGTCAGGGTGAAGCCGGAACCGATCAGCGTATTAATGTAGGTAGCAACGTTACGGTGGTACTTCGTGACTGCATGATCAAGGAACTTGGCCTGCCTCGGTCCTTCGAAATGATAATTGTCAATAGGCCAATGCTGCTTCCCGCCTTCAGGACCGTAATGCCAATCCTGCGCGGCGAGCGCGGTGAAGATGGGATGCTCGACCGAGAACACGAAGGCTCCGCCAGGCTTCAGGCAATAGTAGACCTGGCGGCAGAGGCTGGCGAAATCCTCTACATAGTGAATGGCAAGTGAACTGATGACTGTATCGAATTCATCCGCACCGAAAGCGGCATCTTCAATTGCCAGCTGGAGGTATTCAATCTTCGGATCGCGGGTCATTGCCCTGGCCCGCTCCAGCATATTCGCAGAAAGATCGATGCCCACTACAGATACGGCCCCTTGCTCACGGGCATACCGGCAGTGCCAGCCGAAGCCGCAGCCCAGATCCAGTACCCGCTGACCCTGCAGGTCAGGCAGCAGCGTGCGGAAAGTCCCCCATTCTCCGGCGGACTCAAGTCCGCCTGTGGAGCGCGGCATCCGGCTGTAATTTTCAAAAAAGCTGGCCTCATCATATTTGTTTTGCTTCATACGGTGTACCTCCGTAACGGTCGTTAAGCCCGTTGTTTTTTCGAAACAGGAATTGCACTGGCATTCACCGCTTCCCGGAAAGTATACCGCAGATTTGACTGGAACGCAGGTACTGTATATATTATGGGGCAAACCCCTTAGACTACCTAAGGCGGCAACCGGAGGGCTATGATGTTCAAAATATTTATCATTGAGGATGACAAGGGACTGGTAACCCTGCTCCAGGACTACTTACATAAGTTTGGATACGAAACACGGGCGGTGCATGATTTTGAAGCGGTACGGACCGAGTTCGAGGCGTTCGCCCCGCAGCTGGTGCTGCTGGATGTGAACCTGCCCAAATTCGACGGATATTATTGGTGCCGCCAGATCCGTGCGGTCTCAACCTGTCCCATTCTGTTCATCTCCGCACGCGACGGGAAGATGGATCAGGTCATGGCGCTGGAGAATGGCGCGGATGATTATATTACGAAACCCTTTGATTACGAGATTGCGATGGCCAAAATCAAAAGCCACCTGCGCCGCGCTTATGGCTCCTATGCCGGGGGCGGCACGGAACGCAGCCTCACCGTCTCGGGACTGATGCTGGATGTAGAACGGCTGATCCTGACGCGGGGCGGGGCCAGAATCGACCTGAGCCACACCGAGGCCAAGATTCTCGATGAGCTGATGCAGAAATCCGGCACACTCGTTACACGTGACCGGCTGCTGGAGAAGATTTGGGATACCGAAGCTTTTGTGGATGACAACACGCTGAACGTCTACGTAACCCGGGTACGCAAGAAGCTGGCTGCGCTGGACATTATGGAGGGGCTGCAGACGGTGCGCGGTCAAGGGTACAGGCTCACCGGGAATTGGGAGGAGGGGTAACATGAAGCTGTTCATGCGGGAACAATCGCCTTTGATCATAGTCTATCTGGCCCAGCTTATGATGATTACGCTTGTCTACCGTCTGGACGGGGGAAGCGGAGTCACGGTGAGCCTGTACGCGGCGCTGCTCAGTACAATTCTGCTGCTGGGTTATCTTGCCTACCGGTATCTCGCAAACCGTACGTTCTATGAGCGGCTTATGACGGTGCCGGCATCGCTCGAGGAATCCGGCGGGCCGGCGCAGAACACGCCTTTAGCCGGGAGTCTGCGTATGCTGCTGGCCCAGCAGTTCCGGCTATACCAGAACGACCTGCACAACTACCGCCACAAGCTGGAGGAGCATATTCACTTCATCAACCAATGGGTGCATGGCATGAAGACGCCGCTTTCGGTGATTCATCTGATGATACAGGATAAAGACGGGCCTCCGTTCACGGCCATCGGCGATGAGCTGGACCGTCTGAAGAAAGGTCTGGAAACGGTGCTCTACACCGCCCGGTTGGATACCTTTGAGCATGATTTCTATGTCGAGCGGCTGGAGCTCTCGGCCGTGGTGCGGAACGTGACCTCGGAACAGAAACGGCTGTTCATCCGTAAGCGGGTGTTTCCGGTGATTTCAGTGGAGAGCGGGATTTCGATTACCTCAGACGAGAAATGGCTGTCCTTCGTCATAACCCAGCTGATAACCAATGCCCTGCGCTATACAGTGGAGGAGGGGAAGTTTGTGCATTTCCACGGGTATTTAGAGGAGCAGGGCAGGGCTGTGCTGGAGGTGCGCGATGAAGGCGTGGGCATCCCTCCGGGTGACCTGCCGCGGGTATTCGATCCTTATTTTACCGGCGTCAACGGGCGCAGCTTTCAGGAATCCACCGGCATGGGGCTGTATCTGGTGAAGCAGATCTGCGGCAAGCTGGAGCATGAGGTGGAGATTACCTCGGAGGTGGGCAAGGGGACGGCAGTGCGGATTATATTTTGATACAAGCGGGAGGCAGTTCGTCTCTACCTGCTGCCGGCCCGGTAGCGGATAATCAGGAGGACGACCGTTGATACGACCGCCAGCGACAGGGTATTGGTAATCAGAAAAGCGAGCCCGACCCCCTGAGCGGCCAGGTTAACCGCATAGGCTTCCATAAGGGCGATGCCCAGCAGCATCAGCAGGTAGGACTTCAGGCTAAGGTCTGCGACAGACCGGGTCTTGATGATTTGCAGAATTTGTGGAATCCAGCCCACAGAGAGAATGATACCGCCAATCAGCTGCATAACCGTGAACAACATGCGTACACCCCGCTATTCTTCGTTTAGTACGTTGTATGCTCAATGGGCGTATCAGGTTCGGTGCATATCAAAAACCCGCCGCCCCTGTAAGGGACGGCGGGTTCACCCGGCAGGCGCTCTGCCCGGGTCTATTGCTGTTTCAGCTGCACAAGCTGTTCCAGCAGCTGCTGTATATCGGCTACAGGAAAGGCTTCCTGCAGCACTTCATTTACGGTCACCTGCGCCCGGTCGACCTTATTCTGACCGATGTCAGTCAAAGAGGTATAGATGCTTCTGCGGTCATCATCACAGACCTTGCGCTCCAGCGCGCCGCAGCCTTTGGCTTCGAACCGGCTGACCAGCCGGGATACGGCGCTCTGGCTCAGCCCGACCATGGACTCAAGCTGCTGCAGCTTCAGCTTCTTCTCGGGTGCCTCGGACAGAAACAGCAGTACGTAGAACTCCTTGAGCGATAACTGATAGTTCTCCACCAGCTCTGCTTCAAGTGCAGCGGCAACATTCATTTGTATATGAGAGAGTGACAACCAGCTGGTTATCAGGTCATTTGCAGGGGTGTTCTTCATGTCATCAATCCTCCCGGTGCATGCCATTCATGAATATAAATTTCACTTTAGTATATCATCTGGAAGAAGAGAAGGACACCGCAGGGAATGCTCAATTATTTGGCGGCACGGGGAAACCCGAACTCATACTGCTTGGGAACACCCGCGTCTTTGCCGAGCACTACACCAGCTTCCAGCGTCCAGTAAGGATTTCTCAGCATGCCCCGTCCAACCGCTACGAGATCAGCCTCTTCATTGCCGATGACCGCATTGGCGAGTACCGCTTCATCCAGCCGGCCGACGGCAATCACCGGAACATTCAGCTCCTGCTTGATAGCTCTGGCCAGCGGCACCTGATAGGCAGCATGGGTGCCCGGTCTGCCGGCTGCAGCTATCGGGCCTTCACCCCCTGCACTGATGTGGAAGATATCCGCTCCGGCTTCCTTATAAGCTCTGCTGATTTCCAGGCTCTCGGTGAGCCCGTAGCCGCCCTCAACGTATTCCTGCGCGGAAATGCGCATGATCAGCGGCATACCCTCAGGCATTACGCTCTTCGCGGCAGCAATCACTTCCCGGCCGAACAGCGTCCGGTCCTGTCCGTACTCATCCGTTCTCTGGTTGGTCAGCGGTGAGTGGAACTGGTGAATCAGATAGCCGTGGGCACCATGCAGTTCAATAACATCGAAGCCGGCCTGGACTGCCCGCTGCACACCCAGCTTGAATTTGCCTACCATAGCTTTCACTTCTTCCGTAGTCAAGGCATGCGGAGTAGTGGACTTATCGTCAAAAGGAATAGCGGAAGAGGAGACAGGAAGCACGGCATCCTCGGCCTTGCGTCCGGCATGGGCGACCTGAATCCCCACTTTGGCACCGTAGGCATGGCTGGCCTCCACGATCCGGGCCAGGGCAGGGATCTGTTCATCGGACCAGAGTCCCAGATCATAGTCGGTGATACGGCCATCCGGGTCAACATCAGCCATCTCTACAATAATCAGTCCGGCACCGCCGACTGCACGGCTCACATAATGGTTATAATGCCAATCTGTAGCGATTCCATCTTTATTGGTGACCGAATACTGGCACATGGGCGGCATAACTACCCGGTTCTTCAGCTTCAGGCTCTTAATCTCATAGGGGGTGAACAGATCCTTCATTATTCGTCGCGCTCCTTCGTTCAATCTGGAATTGGCATGCGGCAGGGGGGGATTATGTGACAAATCGGCTCTCCACAAAAATACATGCATGCTCATGCATTTAAATATAAGGCCTTATCTCTGCACTGTCAACTGTCAACTACAACTGTGCTTACAATACTGTAAGGTAGCTGTAAGTTTCAGAAATAGCAGCATTAGTTTACAGTTTGTATAATGTAAGCAATCCAGGTGAAAGAGGAGCGGTAGCCCTTGCCCCTATTAGACGTACACAATCTATCCAAAATATATGAAGGCAAGGTATCCATTCACGCGCTGAACCATATCCGGTTCGCCGTAGAGAAGGGGGAATTCGTCGGAATTATGGGCCCGTCCGGCAGCGGCAAAACCACGCTGCTCAATGTCATCGCGACGATTGATGAACCCACCTCAGGCCAGGTAATGATCAGCGGCAGGGACCCGAATCTGCTGGCCCGCAAAGAGAAGGCACTGTTCCGCCGCAAGGAGCTGGGCTTTGTGTTCCAGCACTTCAATCTTCTTGACACACTTACGGTGGAAGAGAATGTAGTACTGCCGCTGACGCTAAGCGGGAGTTCCGTTGCGGAAATGGAAAAGCGGCTGGCTGAAGTAGCTTCCAGGCTGGATATTGCCGGGCTGCTGCACAAACGCACCTATGAAATCTCCGGAGGCCAGATGCAGCGTGTAGCGATTGCCCGGGCGATGATCCACCGCCCTTCGCTGATTCTGGCGGATGAACCCACCGGCAGTCTGGATTCCAAGGCGTCGGAAGAAGTGATGGGGCTGCTGGCTGAAGTGAATGAAGCCGAAGGAGCGACAGTGCTGATGGTTACGCATGACGCGGTGGCAGCGAGCTTTTGCCACCGGGTGATTTTTATCAAAGACGGCCGCTTCTACAGCGAGATATACCGGGGCAGCAGCAGAGCCGCCTTCTTCCAGAATATCATCGACATGCTGTCACTGCTGGGAGGAGCCGGCCATGACCTTTCGGCAATTCGCCTATAGGAATGTAACCCGGAGCAAGCGCAAGTATGCTGCCTACTTTGTCAGCAGTGCTTTTTCGGTGATGATTTTCTTCCTGTGCGCTTTGTTTATCTTCCATCCGGTAATTTCAGGAGCTCTCATCCTGGATACTGCGGCTAAGACAATGATGATGGCAGAAGGGATCATCTATGTTTTCTGCTCGCTGTTTGTCCTGGTATCCGTCGGCTCCTTCCTGCAGTCCCGCAAGCTGGAGTTCGGTATCCTGCTGATGCATGGCATGACCAAGCAGCAGCTCAACAAGATGGTGTTTCTGGAAAATATGCTGATCGGCGGCTCGGCGATCTTCAACGGCACACTGCTCGGGATGCTGCTCGGCAAGCTGTTCCTGATGATAGGCTCCGCCTTTCTCGGCATTCCCCCGCTGGATTTCCATCTAAGCTGGCAGGCACCGGTGCTGACTATTATCAGCTTTGTGCTGCTGTTCGTCCTGATCTCGCTGTCCACCTTCTTTTTTATCGGCAATGAGACGCCGCGGGGAATGTTCCAAGGCGGACGCAGAGGAGATGCGGAGCCGCACGTTCACCGCTGGCAGGCGCTGCTCTCCGCACTGCTGCTGCTGGGCGGTTATGTGCTGGCAGTGCTGACTACAGCCACCACGGTGGAGGTGATGATGTTCCCGGTAGTGGCTATCACGGTTGTGGGTACCTACCTGTTCTATACACAGCTGAGTTTATACGTGGTAGAACAGCTGAGAAGATTCCGGCACTTCTATTGGCAGCGGATGCGGATTATCACCTTCTCGGGTTTATCGTACCGCTGGAAGGATAACGGGCGGATGTTCTTCATGGTGACCATTGTCTCGGCGGTATCCTTCACTTCGGTGGGTGTTTTCGCGTCGATCCATACCCTGTCACGGGAGCTGAAGCTGGATTATCCCGCAGCCGTAGGCTACGTCGCCAAAGGCGGAGCGGCCAGTTCCACGGCAGTGCAGGATTTGGACGGCATCGAGTCGGAGCTGAAGCAGTTGGGACTAACGTATGATACCTTGTCGATCCCGGTGAAATATGTCGATGTGGCCGCGCAGAGCGGACCGGACCATACTGAACGGTTACCGCTCATGGCTTACAGTGACTACAGGCTGGCTCTCCAATATGCCGGCTTCGATTCCTCTGAACCTCCGCTGGAAGGACACGACGGTCTGGTGATGATCGGCTCCCAGCGGGACCGCAGCCTGATCAGTGAGCGTGTCAAAGCCACTTATACGCTGGAGCAGGGAACAGATATCCGGGAAGTTGGCTACACACAGCATGTACCGGTTGCCGAATATCTGCTGCCGGAGCTGGACGGGCGGGGCGGAGGAGATTTCAGCGGCCTGGTGGTCAGCGACAGTCTCTATAACACCATCGTTCCGGTCCAGCAGGACATGTACTACGGCTTTTACATGGAGGATTTCCCCCGGACGGTAGGCATTGCTTCAAGTCTTGCGGACGGCGGCAAGGTCGCCTATGAGCAGAAGGCAAATTACGCTGTCGTGGTCAGCGGAACACTATTTGAGATTCAGCGGACGCTGTACAGTACGATGCTGTTTGCTTCCCTCCTGGTGGGGACCGTCTTCTTCATCGCGGCAGGAAGCTTCCTGTATTTCCGGCTGTACATGGATCTGGAGCATGACCGTTTCCAGTATTCTGCGTTGTCCAAAATGGGCTTCACCGATCAGGAGCTGGACCGCAGCGTCACCCAGCAGCTGGCCCTGATGTTCTTCGTTCCGGTGCTGCTGGCCATATTGCACAGCGTCTTTGCTTTCATTGCCCTGCAGCGCCTGTTCTATCTGTCGATTGCAGCCGAGACAGGGGCAGTGCTGGCCGGATATCTGGCAGCCCAGGGAATCTATTTCTTCTTCATCCGCAGCCGTTATTTACGCAATCTCAAGAAAAATCTGCTCTAAACAGGAGGCCCGCATATGCAAACATGGATTACGGATTTTATGGAGCAGTTCGGATACTTCGGCATCTTTCTGATGCTGGCGCTGGAGAATGTATTTCCGCCCATTCCCTCAGAGGTCATTCTCCCCTTCGGCGGATTCATGACCACTACGACTGACATGACGATTCCCGGCGTGCTGATCGCTTCAACCGCCGGTTCACTGCTGGGTGCAGTGATTCTGTACTGGATCGGACGGATGCTGGATGTGGACAGACTGGAGCGGATCGTAGACCGCTGGGGCGGCCTGCTGCGGATCAGCGGGAAGGATATCCGCAAGGCGGACGCCTGGTTTGACAAATACGGCTACTGGACCGTGCTTTTCTGCCGGATGATTCCGCTCGTACGCAGTCTGATCTCCATTCCCGCAGGGATGTCCGGGATGAAATTCGGCGTGTTCATGCTGTTTACAACGATCGGAACATTAGGCTGGAATGTGCTGCTGGTGCTGCTGGGGGCCGCGCTTGGAGAGTCGTGGGAGGATATTGCCGGTATTATCGGCACCTATTCCAGTGTAGTATATGCCATCATTGCTGCAGGACTTTTGTTGCTCGGATTCCTGTATTACCGTAAAAGACTGAATGCCGGCAAGGTCCGGGGATAATTTTTCAACATTCAAAGGAGGATAACCATGGAGCTGCTGACCATTGTCAAAGCAATCATACTGGGAATTGTAGAAGGACTGACTGAATTTGCTCCGGTATCCTCAACAGGTCATATGATCATTGTGGATGATATGTGGCTTAAATCTCAGGAATTTCTGGGAAAATATACGGCGAACACGTTCAAGGTTGTTATTCAGCTGGGCTCCATCCTTGCTGTAGTGATCATTTTCCGTAACCGGTTCATCGATCTGCTCGGGCTGAAGAAATTCAGCCGCAAGGAGCTGACGGTGGTGCCTGAGGGGCAGCCGCAGGCGCCTGCCGAAGGCCGTCTGAAGTTAGCCCAGGTAATCGTAGGTCTGATTCCCGCCGGAATTTTCGGTTTTCTGTTCGAGGATTACATTGATGAGCATTTATTTTCCACTTCTACAGTGCTGATCGGACTGGTCGTTGGTGCCATATTTATGATCTGCGCCGACCGGTTTGCACCCAAAACCATCAAAACAGAGAGTGTTGACCAGATTACATATAGGCAGGCGCTATCGGTCGGACTGATCCAGTGTGTCTCCCTGTGGCCGGGGTTCTCACGGTCCGGCTCGACGATTTCCGGCGGCGTGCTGCTGGGGATGAGCCACCGCGCGGCTGCCGATTTCACCTTCATTATGGCTGTGCCGATTATGGCCGGAGCGAGCCTGATTTCGCTGCTGAAGAATTGGCAGTACTTCACGCTGGATGCCCTGCCGTTCTTCATCGCCGGCTTTATCAGCGCCTTCCTGTTCGCGCTGTTGTCGATGCGTTTCTTCCTGAAGCTGATTAACAGAATCAAGCTGCTGCCCTTCGCCATCTACCGGATTATTCTCGCCGGTGTAGTCTACCTGATCTGGTTCTGAGCCGTCTGCACGGTTGCCACAGCCGCACCTCCTTCATTGGAGCGTGCGGCTTTAATTATGTTCGGGGTCCCCGGGAAGTAAATGAGTGACCCCCGAAGCTATAGCCCAGCTTTGTGGGGGGATTTGCTTTTGTTATAAGGAATCTGTATAGCCAAACTCCCCGGAATCTGTTGCGGACCGCAGAAAATGTGAAGTAAGATGGCAGCAGATTAAGGATGCAGCACCTAACTTAACCCAAGAGGAGCGGACATAAATGAGCAAAGGAATTAAGACAAGCAGCCTCGGCTATCCGAGAATCGGCAAGAACCGCGAATGGAAAAAGACATTGGAGGCTTACTGGGCCGGGAAAATAGATGAGCAGAATTTCCGCGCACAGATGGAAGAAATTCAGCTCCAGCATTTGCAGACCCAGCAGCAGGCCGGCATCGAGCTGATTCCGGTGGGCGACTTCACCTTCTATGATCATGTGCTGGATACCGCAGCGATGTTCGGCATTGTACCGGCGCGCTACGGTTATCAGGGCGGAGAGATTCCGCTCGACCTGTACTTTGCCATGGCCCGCGGCAATGCGGGAGCTACGGCCTGCGAGATGACCAAATGGTTCAATACGAATTACCATTACATCGTGCCTGAGATTGGCAGCATTACACCTGTCCTGACAGAGAATAAGCCGCTGGCTGCCTACCGGTTCGCCAAAGAACGGGCAGGCATTGAAGGCAAGCCTGTTATAGTAGGGCTCTATACCTTCCTCAAGCTGTCTAAGGGATTCCCGGCTGCCGAAATAGCCGCAGTTGCTGCCCGCTTCCTGCCGGTATACGTACAGCTGCTGCAGGAGCTGCAGCAGGAAGGCGTGGCCTGGGTACAGATCGACGAGCCGGCAATTGTAACGGGCTTAACGGCAGAGGATATCGCGTTGCTTAAGACTATCTACGGGGAGATCGCCGCTTCAGTACCGGGCCTTAATGTTATTCTGCAGACCTATTTCGAAGCTGCCGAGCCGCTGGAGGCATTGCTGGAATTGCCAGTGCATGGCCTGGGCCTGGATTTCGTCCATGACGGAGGCAAGAACCTGGAGTCCATTGCCCGCCTGGGCTGGCCTCAGGATAAGACCCTGGCTGCCGGAATTATCGACGGACGCAATATCTGGCGTTCGGATATAGATGCCAAGCTGGAGCTGGTTGCTGAACTGCAGAAATATGTGCCACAAGAGCAGCTGATTCTCCAGCCCGCCTCGAGCCTGCTGCATGTGCCGGTTACAGTCGAAGGGGAAGACAAGCTGAAATCTGCGGTCAAGAATGCATTAGCCTTCGCCAATGAAAAGCTTGCGGAGCTGGTTCTTATTGCTGCAGCTGCAGACGGGGGCACTGAACGTTATGCAGAGGAGCTGGCCGCAACCCGTGAAGTGCTTGCTGTATTCCGTGCCCTCCCGGAACGCGGGCGTGAGGATGTAGCTGAGCAGGTACGCTCGTTGGAGAAGCTGCCGGACAACCGCGGTCTTCCTTTTGCTGAGCGGGTGAAGGTTCAGCAGGAGAAGTGGCGTCTGCCGCTGCTGCCTACAACCACCATCGGCAGCTTCCCGCAGACGGCTGAGGTCCGCCAGGCCCGGCTGAAGTGGCGCAAGGGGGTATGGACCCAGGAGCGTTATGACGGGTTCATCAAGCGTCAAATCGCTGAGGCTATCACCCTTCAGGAGGAGCTCGGGCTGGATGTGCTGGTACATGGTGAGTTCGAGCGGACGGATATGGTCGAATTCTTCGGAGAGAAGCTGGCCGGTTATCTCTTCACCGGGGGCGGCTGGGTTCAATCATATGGCTCACGCTGCGTGAAGCCGCCCGTTATCTATGCCGATGTTGCTTTTATCGAGCCGATGACCGTCAAAGAAAGCCTGTATGCCCAGTCGCTGACGAAGCTGCCGGTCAAGGGGATGCTGACGGGTCCGGTCACGATCCTGAACTGGTCCTTTGTCCGCGATGATCTCAGCCGTGAAGCCGTTGCAGGGCAAATCGCACTTGCGCTGCGCCATGAGGTGACAGCCCTGGAGGAGGCGGGCATTGAGATGATCCAGGTCGATGAACCGGCCATCCGCGAAGGCTTGCCGCTGAAGGCGGGAGATCATGAGCATTACCTGAATTGGGCCGTGAAATCGTTCCGGATCGCGACGAACCATGTCAAGGATACGACCCAGGTGCATACGCATATGTGCTACAGCGAATTCAACGACATGATTGGTTCGATCTCGGCGATGGACGCGGATGTTATCTCAATTGAGACCTCCCGCAGCCACGGGGAGCTGATCGTCAGCTTCGAGGAGCAGGAATATGACAAGGGCATCGGACTCGGAGTGTATGATATCCACAGTCCGCGGGTTCCAGTTGTAGAGGAGATGACTTCAGCTATCGAGCGGGCGCTCCGCGCTCTGGATGTGCAGCAGTTCTGGATTAATCCGGACTGCGGATTGAAGACTCGCGGATGGGAAGAGACCACAGCCGCACTGCGTAATATGGTGAAGGCGGCGGTCCTTGTACGGGAGAAGAGCGGGGCAGTCAGCCGGTAAACGTTTCTGCTAATCTGTGGTAGCTGCCTGACATAAATAAATCACTATATTCAGGGTAAGCCACTCTGGTTATAGTGATTTATTTTCATTTTTTTGCAAGAAACACTTGATAATAATTATCATTCTTGATAAAATGAAAAAAGAAAAGAAGGAACCGTGGAGGGTCCCTTCGATATTCTTCAGACCTTATTTGCTTTCAAAGGTTTTGCAATCTGTTTCTTCAGAATGAGTAGGTTCTTTGGAGCTGTGGTAAGCAACGAAGATGGACTCAGCGTTGCATTTGTTTTCTTCAGCCCAGTAAGTACAGGAGTTAACTGCACACAATACGTCTTTTGCCATGAGGGTTCACCTCCTCTTATAGTAGTTGGCATCATAAATCAGTTAGCAATTGAATAGATCTGTCCGGCAAGGTGGAGCTTGTCCGAACAGCACCTTACCCTTATTCCTTGAGAATGGAGGGTATTTGGTGCTTTTTGTCTTTTACAGACACTACAATTGTAACAAATAAAGAGCTATTACGCAAACGGGATCATTCAGCTGCTGAGTGTCCTGTTTGGCATTTTTACCGATATGGGAAAAAACACAAAAAAAGGCTGCTATCCTCCTAATTGTCTGCAACCTTCCAGCTTTTGGAACGTCAAAGGGTATAAGCGCGGAAGAGATCTATAGATAAAACGGCCTTTCGCCATTACACTATTGGAGGAATGAACATGCGAAAATGGGGTCTGCATTCTTTGTTGTGTTTAATTGTGTTGGCAGTGGTTCTGGCAGGTTGCGGGGCAGGCAATAACAATGCCAATTCGGCGGCAGATACAGCGGATAATGCGCTGACCGCTGAGTCCGCGGCGGCAGTGGAAGACGGCTCAGTTGCCAGTGTGCCGGCAGCGAAGGAAATGACCGAAAATTTCAACTCCACCACCGCGGTGGCTGTGAATGATCAGAATGCGGTGCAAGGCGGAGGTGCGAATCCTGCGGTCCCTAATCCGGGGGCAGAGCAGGCGGCAGACGCTTCAGCCGGGTTCACGGGAACTGATGTGGTGGCAGGTCTGAACAAAAAGCTGATCTATAAGGCTAACCTCAACATGGAGGTAGCTGATTACGGGGCGGCACAGACCGAAGTACGGAATATGATCACACTGGCAGGCGGTTACATTATTGAATTTTCAGAGAATATGTCTGAATATGAACAGGGCGGAACCTTCATCCTCAAGGTACCGGCGTCGGGCTTCTCTTCTTTTCTGAACAATCTGGAGAAGGTCAAACATGAGAAGCTGCAGAGAAGTATTCAGGGGCAGGATGTCTCGGAAGAGTACGTGGATCTGGAGTCACGCCTCAAGGCTAAGCAGATGATGGAGACGCAATATATCGATTTCATGAAAAAAGCGACCAAACCGGCAGATCTCGTGCAGTTTGCCAACCAGCTGGGTGCAATCCAGGAGCAAATCGAACAGATCAAGGGCAGAATGCGTTATATTGACCAGAACGTATCCTTCTCGACCGTGGAGCTTCGCCTTTACCAGACAGAGGAGAGCATCGCCGTCACCCAAGTGAAAAAACAAGGACCGCTGGGTGAACGTGCTTCGGAGGCGCTGCAGGGCAGCATGAAGGCATTATCTGTAATGTTCCAGTGGCTTGTAGTTGTGCTGGCGGCTGCACTTCCGGTGCTGATCGTGGCTGCAGTGGTTGTGGCGGTTGTGATCTGGTTCCGCAGAATCTTTAAGCGCCGGGAGCGGGAGCACTTCGAACAGATACGCCAGGGCAACCGTGAACAGAACCGGGAACTGCTGGACCGTGACGTTGAGGCGCCTATCGCACCAGCTGAAATAGAGAATGATACTGAGAAAGATAATAAATAAGCAGTTGAATGGTCAGGTTCAGAGTTTGAAGTGATTAAGGGGGAAGCGGAGTGGGCTTTACTTACCGCACAGATATTCCGGACATGGATGAGTATTACAGCTTATATCAATCCACCGGCTGGAATGCAGATAGGCTCTGGACGAAGGAACATATGCACATGGCGCTGAAGAATAGCTGGCATATTCTCACGGTGTATGAGGATGACCGCCTGGTGGCCTCCGGCCGGATCGTTTCCGATGGTGTAATCCAGTGTTATGTGTGCGATATGATTGTGCTTCCGGCTTATCAGAAGCAGGGGCTGGGACGCGCAGTTATGGATCAGCTGATCAGTCATTGCCGCAGCCGGGGGATCCGCTGGATTCAGTTGTCATCCGCCCAGGGGAAATCGGGCTTCTACAGTCAGTTCGGATTTCTGGAACGGCCTGCCGGGGCACCGGGGATGAGTTTGTTTTTATAAGGGCTATAACACTCATGTGAAAAGCCTCCAAACCTGTTATTACCGGTCTGGAGGCTTTCTGCTGTAGCGATGACTTATGGGTGGATGAGGCGGCCGTTATCGACCTGCGTCAAGCATGCTGGAAAAGAACGCGGTACTCGCCGTAGCCTTCCTTCTCCAAATCTTCTTTGGGAACAAAACGTAAAGCCGCCGAATTGATGCAATAGCGCAGCCCGTTTGCCCCGGGACCATCATTAAAGACATGGCCGAGATGGGAATCGGCTGTTTTGCTGCGCACTTCGGTGCGGATCATCAGATGGCTGAGGTCAGTTTTCTCCTTGACTGCATAATCGCGGATCGGACGCATGAAGCTCGGCCAGCCGCAGTCGGAATCGAATTTATCCTGTGAGCTGAACAGGGGCTCGCCGGAAACAATATCCACATAGATTCCATCCCCGTGATGATCCCAGAATTCGTTGCGGAAGGGGGATTCGGTAGCGCTGTTCTGCGTAACTTCATACTGCAGCGGAGTCAGGCGCTCCTTCAGGATTTTTTTGTCCTCCTTGTGAGTCCAGTGTGCTTCGATAAAAGCTTCCCGCCCGGAGCCCTTGCGGTAACGCTTGTAATGGCCGGGATTCTTGTGGTGATATCCCTGGTGGTATTCTTCGGCCGGATAGAAAGGCTTGGCCGGAAGAATCGGAGTCACAATAGGAGCAGAGAAACGTCCGCTGGCTTGCAGTGCTGTCTTAGATGCCTCAGCCTGCAGACGCTGCTCTTCCGAATGGGTGAAAATCGCTGTTCCGTAAGAGGTGCCGCGGTCATGGAATTGCCCTCCGGCATCGGTAGGGTCAATCTGCTGCCAGAACAGCTCAAGCAGCTTGGTATATGGGAAAATATCCGGATTAAACGTAATCTGCACAGCCTCGACATGTCCGGTCGTTTCCGAGCAGACTTCCTCGTAAGTCGGATTAACGGTATGACCGCCTGTATAGCCGGAGATTACCTCGACAATACCGGGAAGTTCTTCAAACGGGGATACCATGCACCAGAAGCATCCTCCGGCGAACGTAGCTTTTTCCGTCTTGACGTTTATAGAATCAGATTGAACTTCACTCATTAATATCCCTCCATCTATAGAATGCAATTAAATAGATCACAATTTAATTATAAATCAAATAGCTGCACTCTGCCAGCTTGATGGATACCCCTCAGATTTTAGCGGACCGCGGCCGCATGGAGAATCCGGCAGCTGCAAGCACGGCGATGTAGAGAATCACGGCAATGGCAGCATTGCGCGGATGCTGGAACATTTGGCCGCCGAGGAAGGCGTACAGGGTGATCCCCGGGATTTTACCTAGGCCGGTTGCTGCAAGATAACTCCAGAAGGGCAGTCCGGCAGCACCGGCGTAGATATTCACGGCCATTTGCGGAATTACAGGCGCCAGCCGGGCGAGGACTACAGAGGCAAACGGACGCCGCTGCACGGCCCCGGTGAATTTATCCAGCGCTGAAATTGAGTTCAGATAAGTCATGGATTTGCTCTGGAACATATATTTAACCAGACCATACACGATTGCTGCAGCCAATGTGGTTGCGCTCCAGCATATTAACGCTCCCGCCAGGCTTCCATAGGCGTATCCGAACAGACCTATGATCAGCTTGTAGGGGATTACCGGAAACAAGGCCAGAACAGTGGCTGCAAGCATGGACAGAAGCAGATTATGGTCCTCTTTGAGCCAGGCCAGAATCTCATACCTGTAGATAAACGCGAGGATTATACACGAAACATACAGAATTACCGTCAGCCATTTTCTCATTTTACTATGCCCCTTCTTTACTCCATACATTTCATCATACTGAAAAAAAAGTGATTATTGAAGCAAAGATCATTGTCGCCGCCGCTTGTCACGGTATAATACACCTATAAGGGATAGAAATCCCCAATATTTAAGGGAGATACCTCAATGAATATACCTGTACGCAAAAGAGTGGCATTAATCGGCATCGGCGATATTGCCCGTAAAGTCTATTTGCCGCTGCTCTCCCGTCATGATCAGGCGGAAATTGTAGGGGTACTCAGCCATTCCTCTGCGACGGTGCAGCGGGCAGTTCAAACCTATCGTCTTCAGAAAGGGACAACTGACCTGAATGAGCTGTTATCCTGGGACATAGATGCTGTATTCGTGCATAGTCCAACACCTACACATTATGAACTTGTAACCCGTTGCCTGGAGCATGGGGTCTCCGTATATGTGGACAAGCCGCTGTCTTATGATCTGGAAGAATCCCGGCGGATGGCCGAGCTCGCAGAGAACAAGGGACTGCTGCTGGGGGTTGGCTTCAACCGCCGCTATGCTCCGATGTATATGGCGGCCAAGTCCTGGCTGCTGAAAGCCGGAGGCATTAGCCAATGCAGCGCAATCAAGCACCGGACGAAGCTGCAGCAGGGTACAAGCCATGAAACCATTCATGATGATCTGATCCATATGCTGGATCTGCTGCTATGGCTGTGCGGCGGCGATTATGAATTGCTTCACAGCAGCCTGAAGACAGATACAGAAGACAGATTGCTGCAGTCATTGGGGCAGCTGGACTGGAAGAGCGGAGCAACCGGAATATACAGTATGGTGCGCGATGCCGGTGCTGATCTGGAGAAGCTGGAGCTGCACGGAAATGGCAGATCAGTCGAAGTGACGGATATGGAACGGGCGACATTATATGAGCAGGGTTCCCTGCCGCGCACGCAGAATTTCGGCAGCTGGGACACTATACTGGAGCGCAGAGGCTTCAGCGGAGCCGTCAGCCATTACCTGAGTAATATCGCGACCCCGGAGCAATGCGGCATTTCCGCTTCAGCCGTATTGCCGAGCCATGAGCTGGCAGCGAAGCTCAGCCGTTGAATTTTCAGATTAGCAGCAGAGAGGAGAACAACATGGAAGATCAGGATTACGGCAAGTCAATGGAAGAGAGAATTATCGAAAGCTACAAACGGGATGAGGAAATGATGATTCTTGTTTTTGCCCAGTGGTGCGTGAATAACAAGCTGGACCCGCACGCACTGTATTTACAGGCATATCCGCAGCAGGAGGGCAATCAGGCGCTGAGCAATGCGCTGGCACTGACTGTATCCGAGGAAGAGGCCGGTTTTATCTCCGATGACACCGTACTTGGTGTACTGTCGCTATATAGCAATGATGACCTCGCTTACGTGGTAACTGAAGCGATTCATCAGCGGGAGCAGAAAGCAGACACAAGGGATTGACAACGAAGATATAATAGTTATGGTTAATGAACTTTTTTTTGGTAAACGATGTTCATTACAGAATAAATGTGGTAAAATTATATATACTAACTAATAGTAAGCTTCACAAGTGAGAGGTGAAAAACAATGGAAGAACATCAACTGACGATGTGCCCGAGATTCGAGACGGCCTTTTCTTTTTTAGGCAAACGTTGGAATGGACTTATTATTCAGACATTGATGAGCGGCCCTAAGCGGTTCAAGGATATTTCCGGACTGATTCCGACAATGAGCGACAAGATGCTGTCCGAGCGTATGAAGGATCTGGAATGTGAAGGCATTCTGGTACGTCATGTATATCCGGAAACACCGGTGCGCATTGAGTATGAATTAACGGTCAAAGGCCGGGCGCTTGAGCCGGTTATGCAGCAAATTCAGTTCTGGGCCGAGAGCTGGGTTGAGTAGTTACGTTTCATATTCCTAATGACAGCCCCTTACCGGTCTCCGGTTTAAGGGGTTTTTGCTTCGGTTTTGCTAAATAAAACTTGCACTGTGTCCAAACCTGTGTAATATAATAGAACAAACTAAAGTTACGGATGTGTGGAAGCGTTGACAAAACTGGGAAAAGCCTAAGGAGAATGTGAATAAGCCGAAGTTAAGGCAAGTAAACTAAGACGATGCTTTCGAGGCAAGTTTTGAACGATGCTGATTCAGGGATGTTTAGGCTCACAAAACCTAGCGTATGCTTTCGATGCAAGTTTTGCCGTAGTGGACTCTTATGAAGTAACGCTCACAAAACTTTTAGGAGGCGAGGATCATGACCATCACCTTGTTTTCCCGCGAAATAGCCTATGGAAAAAAGGATGTCGCTGAACTGGAGACTGCGTCAATTAGAGTGCAGCTGATTTATGACAAGGTGTTGTATATGCTTCATAGCCATCTTCCCGCTTCATTATGGGATGCCTGGATTGGCGTGCCTTATGAGATCATATCCTCTCTATACAAAGGGGACAATGATAGCGGCAGTGTGTTTCAGAAGTGGATTCAAAGCCCCTCCGGCTGGAAATGCATCGGTTGTGAAAGGCATTGTCTGGAGCCTGTGACAGCTGCGGATAGCGATACCTCCGGCCCGCCGCGCCGCTTCACCTTTCATAACGGCATTAGTCAGAGTATGGTGCTGCAGGCGGTAATCTGGTCGATGTATGAGAATACGCTGCTGCTCCAGCCTTACTTAGGTGAAGATGCTTTTCTCAGCGAAGATGATTTGGAGCTTATTTCTGTATATTTCGTGCCTACCTATATGACACAGACCCCGTTAATGGAAATGAATAAACAAGCCAAAGAATATAAGGATAAGAATATCAGAGTCTATCAGGAATGGATCTCTGCCCCGGATCTGGTGCTGCAGTGGAATGGAGGTCTGACCGAAGGCAGGTGGATGACTGGAGTGTATGTGGATCATTCGCGGTTTGCCGGTCTTGGACCCTATTTGAAGGATGCGCAAGGCAAGCGGACATATATGCAGGCGACTGTTCAATAAATCATACTATGCATACATTGAAGGGTTAAAGGGTGGCTTTGAGAATGATTTTAGAAGAAAAACAAGAAGGAAAGTGCTGCTGAATAATTTGTTGAGCTCATTGATGCGGCAGCACTTTGGGAATGATTGAGTATCATTAGGAATCCGCCAGGTACTTTTTACGCCTCATCCCGGTTATTCCTTCTTCTAATCCAAAGAACCAAACTTAAGATCACCACTCCAACTGCTGCAGATATAATCAGAATTGCGTTTCCGCTTGCACTACCGTCTGGTATTATCGGGGATGGACTCATGCGCGCGGCAATAATGATGCATACTGCAATCAGAATTGCTAGAAGGATAACGGCTGCGCTTCTGCTATTAGCTGTCAGGCCCTCCCGTCCAGGTCCTACATAGGAACCGTTCCAGATCAGACGTACCAGATAGGAGCCGACACCAATCATAAAAATAACATAATTACTCAATGGATACTTGAGCCACTGTATTCCGTAATTATGCAGGCCCATATCCGCCAACAGCAGGAAGGCCAGTAACATAAATGACTGATTCCCCGCTTTGTTCCGCTTCAACAGTTGTCTTTCGTCCAGGTTAGCTTTGCTCATACTCAGTTCCCTCCCAAAAAAGTTGATCCAGCGTCTTACCCAGTGTTAGGCAAATATCAATACATAACCTGATTGTGGGATTGTAGTCACCGTTCTCAATTGCAATAATCGTCTGTCTGGTGACTCCCACAGCATCCGCCAGCTGCTTCTGCGACATGTCTTTTGCCGCTCTTGAGGCCTTAAGCCTCAGGTTTTTCCCCATTCCCTCACCTCGCGTAGATTGTAATATATATTTAACATTATGTCTACTATATTATACATGGTGGATTTTTTTATATTCATTCCGTTCAATAAAATTTTATATATCCAGTGCGTACAATCACTAGTCCATCCTCCTGCCGGTGTTAAGGTGTAAAGGTGATCAGCAACTAAAAACCTATACCCATAACATGAGGAGGGGCCACAATGGCGTCCAATCAATTAAACGATATAACAATTCAATCAGGTTTCACCTCTGAAGCAATGGTCAGAGACATCGTCCTGCAGTTCCCTAAGGCTGCGGATTATTTCAAGGCTAAGCGCATTGATTTCTGCTGTGGAGGCGGGAAGCCGCTGGCTGAAGCTGCTGCCGAGAAAGGGCTTGATCCGGAAGCGATGATTCAGGATCTGAACAAGCTGCAGGAAGAGCATCCGGTACTGGAAGAGGATACAGCCTGGAACGAGGCCTCCTCTGAAGAGCTGGTGAATTATATTGTGAACAAGCATCACCGCTACCTGCGTGAAGAGCTTCCGCTAATCAGCCAGAATGTAACCAAAGTCTTCCGCGTGCATGGCGAGGATTCTCCGCATCTGGGCGAGATGCACCGCCTGTTTAATCTTTTGCGCGAAGATCTGCTTCAGCATACGGCGAAGGAAGAAGAGAGCGAATTCCCTAAAATGCTGGCCTACACACAGAACCCGACTGAAGAAGGCCTATCGGAGCTGCGCGGCCTTCTGCATAATCTGGAAGCCGAGCACGATGGTGCCGGTGAGATCCTCCGCGAGCTCCGCCGGGTAACCAATGATTACACACCGCCTGCGCATGCCTGCACGACTTACCGCCTGACCTATGCACGCCTTGAGGAGCTGGAAGGTATGACCTTCGAGCATGTGCATCTGGAGAACAATAACCTGTTCCTGCGTTATCAATAAAATGTATTGCTACGGAAAGTCCCTCCGGGGACTTTTTTATTATATAGGCGTGCCCAGAGGCACGCATTATCTAATTGGTGAAAGTCCAATCAAAGGAGGGGCCAAGCCACCTTTGTAGCTAGGATGCTTGCGCATGGCGAAATCTGTGTGTAAAAGCGCATCGACAAAAGTACGGGTCAGAGACCGGGCGAGCAACAACCCAGGCCGCAACATCAAGTGAATCCTGCCGCGTCGTCAAAAAGGCCCTGCGAAGGGGAAGAGAGGATGCCGAGTCTCGCTATACTGGACGAAGGCCAAGGAAACTGTACAGAACTTGGATCAGCAGTGAAGAATCCTCCGGCGTATAGGGAACGGCATGGGTTGAAAGATAATGCAGTGAACTGGGGAGACCCTCCCCCACACGGGATTTTTTTTTAGGAACCCGTAAAGAGGCGCTCTATAAGTCCAGAAGACGAAATGAACCGTCTGTGGGAAGGGAGTCCGAGGGGCTCATAGTACCGAAGAACCTAAGGACAACATAACCTTAGGGAGGGAAGGAGCCCTGCTTTGTTTATGCTTTTGGAGGAGGTACGAGTGAGTGAATGCCAAACGGCTAACGACACCCAAGGAAAAAGTTCAAGAACTCCAAGAAAAGCTAGGTCAGGCGGCCAAGGAGAACAGTAAGCGTAAATTCCATGCGTTGTACGACAAAGTCTATCGGTGGGATGTGCTGTGCGAAGCCTGGAAACGGGTGAAAGCAAATAAGGGAGCGGCCGGAGTAGATGAGGTGACGCTTGCAGATATTGTGGAACAAGGAGAAACAAGGTTCCTCAAGGAATGCGAGCGAGCATTGAAAGAAGGCAATTACCATCCGCAGCCCGTACGACGGCACTATATCCCGAAGAAAGACGGGAAGCCAAGACCGCTGGGCATACCCACCGTGCGCGACCGAGTAGTGCAGATGGCAACGAAACTCGTGATTGAACCCATCTTCGAAGCAGACTTCGAAGATGTATCCTTCGGATTTCGCCCGAAACGAAGTGCAAAAGGAGCGCTAGATCGAATCCGGAAAGCCTGCAACCGCAAAGGGAATTGGGTAGTCGACGTCGATATCCAAGGCTACTTCGACAATATTAATCAGGAGAAGCTTATGAAATTGGTACAAATGCGTATTAATGACAGGCGGATCCTAAAGGTAATACGGAAGTGGTTACAGGCGGGAGTCATGGAAGAAGGAAACGTAAGGCGATCCGATTTAGGTACACCGCAAGGTGGCGTCATTTCACCGCTTCTGGCGAACATCTACTTGAACTATTTTGACCGACTGTGGGAGAAACACGGAAGTGGATTGGGAGAACTGACAAGGTATGCAGACGACTTTGTTGTGGTCTGTAAATCCAAAAAGGACGCCGAGCATGCCTATGAGCTCATAGGCAGAATCATGGAACGTCTGGAACTGACCTTACATCCAACCAAAACCCGTATTGTAGGCCTATGGACAGGAGACGAAGGGTTCGACTTCTTAGGGATGCACCACCGAAAAACGAAAGCAGAGACTTCTCAAGGGAAGGTGTACTACACCACGCAGCAGTGGCTAACAAAGAAGGCAGAGGAACGTATTCGAGGAGTGGTCAAAGAAAGATTAGCACCGCCGAGTATGCGCTCAAGATCATTCGTGGAGCATGTGGAATGGCTCAATCCAAAGATTCAAGGATGGAGAAATTACTATTACACGAACTACAGCCAGAAGAGGTTAGCCAAGCTTGACTGGTATATCTTGCAGAGATTCACACGGTGGTATGCGAAGAAGAGACAACGCGGGAGATGGATGAGTTCAGTTTCTGAAGTTAAGTATAGTGCCAAGCAATATGGACTAAAAACGCTGTTGTAATCTGCATGCCCATGAATGACAAACATCGGAAAGCCGTATGAGGGAAAACCTCACGTACGGTTTGATGAGGAGGGGCTGGTTTAAATCCAGCCCTTTACTCTAGAATGCGATAATAATGCAAGAATTAGGAGGCACAGTTCTAATGCCGGTCAGCCGAGTTAACTTTCATCGATCTCTGTGGTATACTCGATTCAGAAACAGCGTACAATGCAAAGAGAGCCGTGCGACCAACACGACTCCCCATTTGCAACAGCCGCTTTTAAGGGCGGAGGCTTGGAATATGGTTTAGCAGAAACAGACCGCATCCTTTGACCAGGGCGGTCTATTTCTTTTTGAGGTAGTTAAGCAGAGCAATAATGAACATGCCGAACATGAACATCAGTGACAAAGCTTGATAAACCTCCATTGGCCTCACCTCCCTTCCGGGAGAATAGCCGACCGCCCTTGTAAGCCTTCTATTGCTTCTGTGATTATAGCATGAGACCTTTTAACTTGGAAGATTATACCGATGATTGCTACATGACAGAAATAATTTGAGAACAGGTCTTCTATGCGGTATCCTTAAAGAGTCAGGGATATTACATAAGAAGGCGGTGCCGTGGAATGTCCACGAAATGGATGGGGCGCTTACTGCTGTGCCTTGTTTTTATAATCACAGCCAGCGGCTGCAGCTCGGTTCTGGGACCGGGAAACACCGGGGGCAACACCGGAAGCGGAAGCACAGGACTATCTTTTTCAATTCTGGTGGGTGAACGTGAAATGGCAGGAACCTCCGGCAGACTGCTTAACGAAGCTTATAAAGAAGGTAATTCCATCATAGAACTGCTGAGAAAGAGCGGGATCGTTACTTTTGCTGCAGACGGCTATAGTATTCTTGAGGTCAATAGAGTTGCGCTTAGTCAGGATATGATGTGGGAAGTACAGGTGAACAGCAAGAAGCTTACGGATTTGAACAGTAAAATCGAGGCTGGAGCGGCGATTCTCTTCTCTGCACAGCCGGCCGCAGCCGGGGCGTTATTTCAACCGGTTATCCTTACGGTGAACGGCGGGAGTGAACAGCCTGAGCTGACGCATTCGCATGTGCTGTCCTTTACGGAAGATTTGTCAGTGAAGGGACTTATGAAGAACAGCGGGATGATTAAGCTGGCAGAAAATAACAAGACGATTCTTACCGTAATGGATTACACGCCACTCAGCAGTGAGGAGTGGAAACTGAAGGTTAATGACAAAGCGCTGCTGGGCAATGGGGTGGATATGAAGCTCAGACCGCAGGACAAGCTGGAGATATCACTGGTTCTGAGGTAATTACGATAGCGGAATCCGTTTTATCAGATACAAGGATTTCTGTGCCGAGTGCGCGGGGTCCTTTTTTTGTGTCTTTTACTTTATGTGAAATGTTTCACATTTAATGTGACTGGAATCACAAATGCCGGGGAATTTTGGACAGTATAATTTCACTATACAGCAAGTTTATGAAGAAATCTGAGTTTTGAAGGAGGGTCCTACCAGTGACAGCGAACAGAGAAAAGTTAGTGCTGATTGGCAATGGCATGGCGGGTGTAGGCACTATTGAACAGATTTTAAAGCTGGGCGGCGCTTATGATATCACGATTTTCGGCAGTGAGCCGCATCCCAATTACAACCGGATTATGCTGTCCTATGTTCTTGAAGGCAGTAAAACCATTGAAGATATTATCCTGAATGACCGTCAGTGGTATGAGGATAACCATATTACCCTGCATACTGGAACGACTGTCATCCGGATTGATGAACAAACCAGGCAAGTGATTACAGATAACGGACAGGCGGTTCATTACGACAAGATTATCATTGCTACAGGTTCTAATTCGTTTATATTACCTGTTCCGGGCAGTACAAAGGACGGGGTAGTCGGCTTCCGTGATATCGCAGATTGCGATGCCATGCTGGCTGCAGCGAAGCAGTACCGCACGGCGGCTGTTATCGGCGGCGGTCTGCTTGGTCTTGAAGCAGCCAAAGGCCTCGTGAATCTGGGGATGGACGTTACCGTTGTACATCTGCTTGAGGATCTGATGGAACGGCAGCTGGACCGTACGGCATCTTCCATGCTGCAGGCGGAGCTTGCGCGTCAAGGTGTGAAATTCGCCATGGGCAAGCAGACGGTCGAATTGACTGGAGAAGAGCGGGTTACCGGGCTGCGCTTCAGTGACGGCAGTGAGTTGCCCGCAGAATTTGTGGTAATGGCAGTCGGAATTAAACCTAATGTTCAGCTTGCCAAGGATAGCGGCATCGAGGTTAACCGCGGGATTGTCGTTAATGACTATCTGCAGACCTCCATGGCTAACGTGTATTCTGTCGGTGAATGTACAGAGCACCGGGGGACCTGCTATGGTCTGGTAGCGCCGCTTTTCGAGCAGGGGATGGTACTGGCCAAGCATTTGTCTGGTGTGCAGACTCCGGGATACGAAGGTTCGGTTGTCGCGACGAAACTCAAGATTTCCGGTGTTGATGTTTTCTCGGCCGGAGAGTTCACCGAAACAGCGGAGCATACCGTCATATCCGCCAAGGATGAGTGGAAGAGAACCTATAAGAAGATTCTGCTCAAAAACAATATTATTGTCGGTGCGGTTCTGTTCGGTGATGTAACGGAATCAGCGAGCCTGCAGAAGCTGGTGAAGCAGGGAACAGAAATGACCGATGAGATCTATGGAGAGGTCATGGGCACAGGCTGCTGCGGCGGAGGCGGAGCCAAGAAAGGTCTATCCGTTGAAGCAATGGCCGATGAAGAGATTGTCTGCGGCTGCAACGGGGTTACCAAAAAGGCGATTGTTGATGCCGTTACGGAGAATGGCTTCACTACAGTGGATGAAATCAAAGCCTGCACCGGAGCTACCCGTTCCTGCGGCGGCTGTAAGCCAGTTGTTGAGCAGATTCTGCAGTTCGTATTAGGGGACAGCTTCCAGCAAAGCGCCAAGCAGGGGATCTGCAGCTGCACCCCGCTTAGCCGGGATGAGATTGTAGCCGAAATTACGGCTAAAGGGCTCAAAACCACCAAAGAAGTTATGCATGTGCTGGACTGGAAGCAGCCGGAAGGCTGTTCTAAATGCCGTCCTGCTGTGAACTATTATCTGGGTATGATCTATCCGGACACCCATGAGGACGAGAAGGAATCGCGCTTCGTTAATGAACGGATGAGCGCCAATATTCAGAAGGATGGAACTTATACGGTTATTCCGCGGATGTACGGAGGGGTTACCACTCCCGAGGATTTGAAACGGATTGCCGATGTTTCCCTGAAATATGATGTGAAGGTTGTGAAGGTGACCGGCGGGCAACGTCTGGATCTGATCGGTGTCAAAAAAGAGGATGTACCGAAGGTGTGGGAGGAGCTGGATATGCCGTCCGGCTATGGCTATGCGAAATCCCTGCGCACTGTGAAGACCTGTGTAGGTTCGCAGTTCTGCCGTTTTGGCACACAGGATTCCATGGGCATGGGCGCTATGCTTGAGCGCAAGTATGAGCGCCTGGATATGCCGGCTAAGTTCAAAATGGCGGTTAACGGCTGTCCGCGTAACTGTGCAGAATCCTGCACGAAGGATATCGGCATTGTCGGCAATGACGGCGGGTGGGAAGTATTTATCGGCGGAAACGGCGGCATTAAGCCACGGATCGCTGATGCCTTCTGCAAGGTAAGAACCGATGAAGAGCTGGTCGAGGTCTGCTCCGCCGTAATGCAGTATTACCGTGAAACCGGCAATTACCTGGAGAGAACTTCAGAATGGGTAGAACGTATGGGCCTTGAGCATATCCAGACCGTTATTCTGGGCAGTGATGACAACCGGAAAGAACTCGCTGCACGGATTGACTTCGCCCTGGCACAAGTCAGCGATCCATGGAAAAAGATGCTGGATGACAACGGTACCCGCACAGCATTGTTCGAACAGACACGGGTCTAGCCTGAAGGGAGAGGGAGAGAAAATTATGGAACTCAGTAATCGAGAGTATGCAGTAGGAGCCGCAGACGATTTCATGCTGCAGATTGGCCGGGTAGTAAATGCAGGAGAGGTGGAGTTAGCAATATTCCGCACATCGGATGGCACTTTCTATGCCGTGGAGAACCACAGTCCCCACCCGAAGGGCGGTCCGCTCGCTGAGGGGATTGTATCCGGCTATTATCTGTATGACCCGCTTCATGACTGGAAAATCGATCTGCGGACCGGAGAAGTTCAGGCTCCGGACCGCGGTCAGGCAGTAGTCCATCCGGTTGTTGTGGAGGACGGAGTCGTCAAGGTTAGTCTGCCTGCGGCAGTGGCAAGGCTATAAATTAAAAGAAGAGCAGGTGTAGATATGTTTACGCAGAGCGTAGAGAATATCGTTGAGACAGCCGTAGGCAAACGCGACAAGATGAATGAGAGCCTGCCCAAATATTTCTTGGCGGCACTCCTGGCAGGAGCTTATGTAGGTATTGGTATTATTCTGATCTTCTCACTGGGGGCTCCGCTGGCAGCGATCAAGTCACCGCTCCAGCCGCTGATTATGGGCGCATCCTTCGGGATTGCCTTGACCCTGGTTGTATTCGCTGGCTCGGAGCTGTTCACAGGAAATAATATGTTCTTCACGGTAAGCACGCTTGCCGGGAGAACTACGGTCTGGGATACCGTGAAGAACTGGGTCCTGGTATTCCTCGGCAATGTAGCCGGTGCAGTGGTTCTTGCCCTGCTGATTCAGGGATCGGGTCTCTTTAAGGCGGCGCCTGCCGAGCATCTGATCTTCGCGGCAGCAGCCAAGAAGATGAGCCTGCCGTTCTCGGAGCTGTTCTTCCGCGGTATTCTCTGTAACTGGCTGGTCTGCCTGGCGTTGTGGATGTCCTCCCGCGCCAAGAGTGAAGCGGCGAAGCTGGTGCTGATCTGGTGGTGCCTGTTCGCCTTCATCGCAAGCGGCTACGAACACAGTGTAGCGAACATGACGCTGCTCAGCGTGGCAGTACTGTTGCCGAATCATCCCGAGACCGTGAGCATTGCCGGCTGGCTGCATAACATGATTCCGGTTACGCTAGGCAATATCATCGGCGGCGGTGTATTCGTCGGCATGGCATACTGGCTGATCTCACCTGTGCGTAGTCCCCGTAAAGTATCAACTGCCATGCAGACTAAGAAAATAAGTTAATTTAGAAGCCCCGCAGTTTAATTACTGCGGGGCTTTTTTGTCACTGAAAGGAGAATCTATCTGTGGTAAGCTGTTTAGGACTCGAATCAGGGAGTGGACAGTCATGAAGAGCTTTAACCATTTTGGCGTATATGGAATTTGCCAGCGTGACGGCAAGCTGCTGGTAATTCATAAGGGAAGAGGGCCATACACCGGAAGGTACGATCTGCCTGGCGGAAGACTCGAAGAGAACGAATCGCTGCTTGACGGCCTGGTCAGAGAATTCATGGAAGAGACCGGATTTGCAGTCAAGGCAGAACGAAACCTGGGCATATTCGATTTTTTTGTCCGTTATCAGGAGGATGACTTCACGCATATGCATCATCTGGCAGCGTTGTACCATGTTGAATTGGACGGGGAGCAGGAGCCAGCAGCTATTTCAGCTTTTGCAGAACAGGATTCGAACGGGATGGAATGGGTGGAATTAGCCCGGATCACGCTGGATTCGGCCTCACCGGGAGCTGTACTGGCAGCGAAGTGGCTTAGCGGGGATGAGCTGACTATGAGGACGGAATACTATGATTTTTGGGAAATAAAGACCTTGTAGAATTGCTTGCAGCGCGGGAATCACTTCAGCAGACAAGAAAAAAAGACGCCGGACAGGGCGCCTTCGACCACTCTATTAATTTATTGGGTCATATATGTTTCATTGAGGTGAATAGAGGGTATTATTATTAGGAATTAAATCCGGCAAATTTCATTAGGGCATAATTCACAGTGGCAGATGTCCTGAAGCATCGACAGATCCTTGATGACAATCATGCCGTTCTCATACTCTACAGCGTCTTTTTTACGCAGATCGCTCAGCATACGGTTAACACTTTCGCGGGTAGCGCCAATCATGTTGGACAGATCAGTATGCGTAATTTTTTTATTGATCAGAATGCTGTCGCCGGTCTTCTCTCCATAGGTGTTGCCCAGACGGATCAGCGTAGAGCAGAGTGCACCCGGTTTGCCGTACATCATCAGGTCGCGGAATTTCGTCTGCGTGAGACGGTGATGAATCCCCATCCATTTCATGAAGTCAATCGCGAAATCACAGTGCTGGCAGATCAGAATCTCCAGATCCTTCTGCTCGATGACGCCGACTTCACTTTCTTCAATTACTTCGGCAGTGAAGCTATGCTTCGTGCTGAAGAAAGGGTCTGCCTGACCAACCATGTCACCGGCCTGATACATATACAGGATTAGTTCCTTGCCTTCGTCAGTTGATTTGGTTAGTTTCACACGTCCACGTTTGATATAAAACAATTTATCCGAATAGTCGCCTTCCCAGAATAGGTGAGAGCCTTCAGGGACCATGCGCTCCTTCATTGTGACCAATAGCCGGTTAAAATTCTGTTCGGAGAAACAGTTTGTATTGCCGCGGGCTTCGATAACATTATAATGTTCCTTTATCATAATCGACATCCCCTTTATTCCCTCAGTTTTTCAGTAAATTTTAAATTAATTATACATGTAAATTCCTCTTTATGGGTAAAAATTTTCGCGAAAAAGTGTCGAATTTTTTACATTGTGATAATTTTCACTTCATTTATGTGAGATATGATATGTTTTCGCGCCAAAAGCGGGTCCAAAACCTGTATTACAGGATATTATAGCAGCTGCCTCCTAATCTGGAAAGATCCTGGGAGCTTGCGGCTTTTTTTGTTTTTGCGGGAAAAAGCACTGAATTGTCTTAAATATTATACCCCACACTGCAGGATTTCCCCATTTCCGTAAAAATGCACATAACTCCGTTATAAGCAGACCTTGGTCCTGAAGGTGCTTAGAGATACTCTGGAACTGAGCGTCCGTACCTCCGTGGACAACTGCGGGAAGGGCGGAACATTCCCCTAGAGAAGGAGAAATCAAATATGGCAAAAGTGGCGGACAAATATCTGAAGGTCGATCCGTGGGCGATTATAGAAGAGGGCTTTGATCCGGAGCGTAACCGGACCTCGGAATCCATTTTTTCACTGGGCAATGAGTATATGGGCGTGCGGGGGTATGCCGAAGAAGGGTACAGCGGAGATTCACTGCCTGGCAGTTACTTGAATGGGCTAAACGAGCAGATGGATGTCGGCAACCATTATAAGGGTATTATCCGGTCATTACGTTATATGGTAAATGCGGTGGACTGGCTGTATACCCGGATATCCGTTAATGGCTCACAGCTCGATCTGGCCCATAGCAAGGTTACGAATTACTCCCGCAGACTGGATTTCTGTACCGGGACATACCGGAGGGAATTCATCTGGCATCTGCCGGACGGCAAACAGCTGCAGATCAGCTTCACGCGCCTGGTAAGTATGACATTGTCTCATCTGGGTCTGCAGCAGATCACCTTTGAGCCGCTTAACTTCACGGGGAGTGTAGATATCTGTACAGGTCTTGATTTCAACATGATCCACGAAGAACACGGCCAGAGCATGTGGAAGCAGCTGCGCAGCGGAGACGAAGGAGCGGTTACAGCTATTCTGGGAAGTACGCTGACAACCGGGAACAAGCTGTTCTCCGGTTTTATGCTTCAGTCCTCCCAGCCTTTAAATACAGAGCTTGTGGAGCGTGACCGGTTCATCGGACGGAAATTCTCGCTTAAACTGTCTCAAGGAGAGCCGGCTTCTTTCACCAAGCTCGTCGTGAATGCGGCGGACAACAAAGCTTCCCATACGGCGGATAGCCTCTGGGCTGAAGGTATGGAGCTTGCAGCAGGGGTAAGCGGGCTGGATGAGCAACAGGTGTTTGCTGACCAAGCTTCTTACTGGAGCGGTATCTGGGCAACCAGCGATATCTCTATTGAAGGCGATCCCGAGAACCAGCAGGGCATCCGGTTCTGCATTTTCCAGCTGTATCAGACCTATCATGGAGATCATCCGGGCTATAATATCGGTGCCAAAGGGCTGACAGGTGAAGCATACCGCGGTCTGGCCTTCTGGGATACGGAATCCTACTGCCTGCCGTTCTATATGTTCAATAATCCGAAGGCGGCCCGCAGCCTGCTGGAGTTCCGCTATAAGACACTGCCGGAAGCCATGCAGCGCGGGAAGGATGTGGATTGCCAAGGCGCTTTTTATCCCATTGCCACGATTGACGGGACTGAGAGCTGTGATCTGTGGCAGCACTCTAACCTTCAGCTGCATGTCGGAACAGCCGTTTCCTATGGCATCTGGCATTATGTGAAGAATACAGGTGACCGGGAATTCCTCTACAGCAAAGGCGCCGAGATGCTGATTCAGATCAGCCGCTTCTATGCGACCCGCGGCCAGTGGGGTCAGCGCAGCGGAGAATACGGTTATTTCGGCGTCATGGGACCTGACGAATTTCAGCTGATGGTCAACAATAACTGCTATATCAATCTGATGGCTAAGAAATTATTTGAATTCACGCTCGAAACCATTGCCGGGATGAAGGTGAAGGCACCTGAAGCATATGCGGACGTTGTTGCCAAAACAGAGCTCCGCGAAGAGGAATTGGCCGATTGGGACAACAAACGCGAGCATATGAAGATTCTGCTGGATACAGAGAGTGGTGTGTATGAGGAGCATGACGGATTCTTTGATATGCCTCATATCGATATTCACTCGATTCCGGTGACCGAATTCCCGCTCTACTCGAATTGGTCGTATGACCGCCTGTACCGTTATGACATGATCAAGCAGCCGGATGTGCTGATGTTCATGTTCTTATATAACGGACAGTTCTCCAGAGAAGCCAAGCTTGCGAATTATGAATACTACGAATCCAGATGTATCCATGAATCCTCACTCTCGCCGTCCATTCATTCCATTCTGGCCAGTGAAGTCGGCAAACATGAGGAAGCTTATCATTTCTTCGAGTTCGCAACCCGTCTGGATCTGGATAACTACAACCGCAATACCAGAGAAGGATTGCATACAACTTCGATTGCAGCAGCCTGGATGAACATTGTATACGGCTTCGGCGGCATGCGTTCTGATGGTACCCGTCTGTCCTTCCAGCCTACACTGCCGCAGCGCTGGACCTCCTATAGCTTCCAGGTGAGGTATGAGGGTGTGCTGCTCGGAATTATTGTGAACAAAGATTCGGTCAGCTTCAGAGCCATAGAGGGTGGAAGCACTGAAGTTACTATTTATGGTCAGCTGGTTCTAGTGGATGCTGCAGGTACGAGGCTTCCGCTCGGTGAAGGGATGATGGCATAATGAACTGGACCGTAAGCGAAAGCAGCTTCGAACCTGGCAGGATTACGACCAACGGGAATAAATATATGACCGGTAACGGGTATATGGGATTCCGGGGTGTGCTCGAGGAGTTCGGCAAGGAGCAGCTCACGGCTGTTACCTTGGCCGGGTTATACGACAGAGCGGGAGATAAGTGGCGTGAGCCGGTGAATGCCCCCAACGGAATGTTCACTATGATCAGCTGTGACGGGAAAGTGCTTAGCGTTCTGCAGACGGAGCCGCAGGCTCATATACAGAGCCTGGAACTCCGCACAGCAGTCCACCGGCGGGAGACGGTGTTCAGTATCCGGGACGGCGGGCAGGTGACCCTCACAGCTGAGCGGTTCGTCAGCATGGATCAGCTGCATGTGCTGGCCGGTAAATGGACAATTCATAGTACGGTGGATTGCCGGATAGAGATTAAGACAGGGATTGACGGTGAGGTCTGGGATATCAACGGCCCCCATTTGTTTGAGCAGCGGATTCAGCTGAAGGAAGGCGTGCTACTGGCAACGGCTGTTACCGGTGAACTACAGCTGCCGGTGGCGGTTGCTGAGCAGGCGGATTTCGCATTTGCAGAGCAGCTTATCCATGGAGAGGCAGCGCTCCGTACGGTTTCTTTTGACGCCAAGGCTGGAGAGACTTATGAATGGTACAAATATGTGGCCGTGTTCACCGGGCTGGACATGGAGGAGGAACCTGCTGTACAGGCGGTACGAACAGTCAGGGCTGCGGCTGCGGCAGGTTATGCAGAGCTGCTGGCAGCCCATTGCCGGAAATGGGAAGAGCGGTGGTTAAGCAGCGATGTGGTGATCGAAGGAGATGATGATGCGCAGTTCGCTCTCCGGTACAGCATTTATCAGCTGCTGATTATTGCGCCAACGTTGTCTGAGAAAGTATCCATTCCTGCTCGCGGCCTATCCGGCCAAGTCTATAAAGGGGCTGTGTTCTGGGATACGGAAATGTTCATGCTGCCATTCTTCCTGCATAGTGATCCCGGCATTGCCCGCAATCTGATGATGTACCGCATCCATACACTGGACGGTGCCCGCCGTAAGGCAGCTGAGTATGGGTATCTGGGTGCTTTTTATGCCTGGGAGAGCCAGGATTCGGGAGATGATGCCTGCACACTGTTCAATGTGAATGATGTGTTTACCGGACGGCCAATGCGGACCTATTTCCGGGATAAGCAAGTGCATATCAGCGCAGATGTCGTGCACGGGATCTGGCAGTATATCCAGTTCACCGGAGATGACAGTATGCTTGCCGATGGCGGCGCTGAGGTCATCTGGGAATGTGCGCGCTTCTTGTACTCGTATGCTTATTATAATCCGGTGAAGAAACGTTATGAGATTCTGGATGTTACCGGACCGGATGAATATCATGAGCGGGTCAACAATAATGCGTTCACCAATGCACTGGTGCAGGAGACACTGGAAATTGCACTGCGGACAGCGGGTCTGCTGCAGGACAAATACCCTGCTGTGTATGCGGAGCTGGCAGGGCAGTTTGCTGACGGACCGTTCCTGGCTGAATTCACAGATATGCTGGAGCATTTCTATGTTCCGCAGCCGGACCCGGACACTCTGGTTATTGAACAGTTCGACCGCTATCTGAAGCTGGAAGAGGTTGCGCTGGCTGAGCTGAAATCACGGGTGATCAACAAACATGAATACTGGGGTGGAGGCAACGGGCTGGCCACCTCCACAAGAATATTGAAGCAGGCTGATATCGTGCTGATGCTGAACCTGTTCAAGGGCAAATTCAGCAAGGAAGTGAAGCAGGCCAACTGGGAATTCTATGAGCCGCGTACCGAGCACGGATCAAGCCTCAGCCCGTGCATCTATGCACTTGTTGCCGCAGATATCGGCTCACCGGACTGGGGATATCCGTATTTCATGCGCACTGCCACTGTAGATCTCACCGGAGAATCGAAGCAGTATGTCGGCGATCTATATATCGGCGGAACCCATCCGGCTGCGAACGGCGGTGCATGGATGGCAGCGGTGCTCGGCTTCGCAGGTCTGCAGTTTGATGGCGTGACCGCTGTGATGAATCCGGCGCTGCCTAAGGAGTGGAAAGCAGTGGAGCTGCCGGTTGTGCTGCGCGGAGACAGCTTCCGGCTGCAGATCAGCCGGGAAGAGATCACCGTTACCGCAGCGCCGGACAACAGCGAAGCTGTAGCATTCGCCGGCTTCGGCGGCGAACCAGAGCTGTGCCGTCCGGGTATGCAGCTGCGGCTGCGGGCTAAGGGTAAAGCGCAAGAGGCTGAACTTCAAATATTATCTGAAATGCAGGGCGGATTTACGCAGAAGTCTTAAACTCAGCTTGTATAAGCAAACAAGAAGCAATAAGGAGGACATATAACAGATGCTGGAGCAAATGAAAGGTGCAATTTTTGATCTGGACGGTGTAATTGTAGATACGGCCAAATATCATTATCTTGCGTGGCGCTCGCTGGCAGAAGAGCTTGGATTCCAGTTCACGGAAGAGCATAATGAACGGCTCAAGGGTGTAAGCCGGATGAGATCACTGGATATCCTGCTGGAGATTGGCGGGCTGGAATTCAGTGAAGCGGAGAAGCTTGTCATGGCAGATAAGAAAAACCGCCTTTACGTGGAATACATCTCCGGACTGGATGAATCGGAGCTGCTGCCTGGTGTCAAGGAATACCTCAGCGGTCTTAGAACGCGCGGTGTAGGGGTTGCCCTCGGTTCAGCCAGTAAGAATGCCGTATTTATACTGGATAAGCTGAATATTGCAGGGCTGTTCGATGCCGTTGTTGACGGCAATAAGGTATCCAGGGCAAAGCCGGACCCGGAAGTGTTTCAGACTGCATGCCGGGAACTGGGCCTGCAGCCGCAGGACTGCGTGGTATTCGAGGATGCCGAGGCCGGTGTAGCCGCCGGGAAAGCTGCGGGAATACAGGTCGTTGGCATCGGGAAACGGGAAGTGCTGAAGGAGGCTGATCTGGTAGTATCCGGATTGCATGAACTGTAAGACCTTGATAGAATTGCCTAGAGGAACTTATTTCCTCTACTACTTATTCTATTATAGAAGGAAAGCTTGAGGGATGATGATGGAAACGTTATTGCTATGGCCTGAGGGTGCGCCTGGAGCGCTGGGAACCAGTGATGAGGACCAGCCCGCGATTACACCTTATTTAGTTGAAGGCAAGCAGAATGCCGCTGTTGTGATTTGTCCGGGAGGCGGCTATGCGATGCGTGCCGATCACGAGGGAGGGCCGGTTGCAGAATGGTTGAATACACTCGGGATTTCAGCGTTTGTGCTGCGCTACCGTGTTGCACCTTATAAATACCCGAGTGCGCTGCAGGATGCGCAAAGAGCGCTGCGCACGATCCGCTTCCGGGCGGATGAATTCGGAATTGATCCGGACCGGCTGGCCATTCTGGGCTTCTCCGCCGGTGGACATCTCGCTTCTGCAGCCGGTGTGCTGTATGATCTCGGGAATGCGGATCACCCGGAGCCACTCGAACGGCTGTCCAGCCGGCCGGACCGGCTGATTCTATGCTACCCGGTCATTTCCATGACCGAAGGGGTAACGCATCAGGGCTCGAAGGAGAACCTGCTGGGAGCAAGCCCGGATGAGCAATTGCCGCTGCGGCTTAGCAGTGAGTTCCAGGTGAGCGCAGAGACTCCGCCAACGTTCCTCTGGCATACCTCGGATGACGCTTCCGTTCCCGTAGAGAACAGCCTGCTGTTCGCCGCAGGGCTGAGCCGTCACCGTGTTCCGTTCGATCTTCACATTTATTCACATGGGATACACGGGATTGGTTTAGGAGCCGATGAGCCGCATACACGGACGTGGACCGATGCCTGTGCATCCTGGCTGGAATTGAACGGTTATACCAAAGCGTGAGCGTCTGCTTCTATGTACGCGCCCAAAGGAGGTACATATAATGAAGCTTAGATTTTCACATGTGCATACAGCGGAAGAAACCGCTGAGGTTGCCCGATTGGCGGCGGAAATATGGCGCGAATACTATGTCTCCATTATTACCGCCGAGCAGATCGATTATATGCTTGGAAAGTTCCAATCGGTTCCGGCGATTACGGATCAGATCCATCATCAGGGTTATGAATATTACTTAATCCATAACGGTGAAGGCTCCACAGCCGGTTATATCTCGGCCAGACAAGAGGAAGGAAAGCTCTTCTTGAGCAAGTTTTATATAGGCAAGGAGTACAGGGGGCGCAGCTATGCCAGCCAGGCGTTGGCCTTCCTGGAGAAGCTGTGCCAAGACAGAAACCTGACTCATATTTGGCTAACGGTCAATCGTGATAATGAATCCAGTATTGCAGTCTATAAGAGAAAAGGCTTTCGGACCCTAAGGGAACAAATGGCGGATATCGGGAATGGATTCGTCATGGATGATTATATTATGGAAAAAGAAATTCCGGTCCCCTGAGAGAGGAACGGCATATTTATGAATAAGGATTCTTCCTATAATCAGTCGGTGACCTATTGGAAGCAATATCAAAAGTTTTTCCCTGATGACATGCAGATCAATGAAAATCACTTACCCACAGAAGAGTGGATGACCTGGAACAATGCTCATATTCACCTGGATCGTATGCCTGTTCCTGATGCACAATTGAAAATTATTTTCATTCATGGAGCTGGCGGTAACGGCAGGTTGCTCGCTCCTTATGCACGAATGCTGCAAACCTACGGTTATGAAGTAGTGTCGCCGGATCTGCCGCCTTATGGTCTAAGCTATACCGATTCAGCGGAATCATTGGATTATCAGCTCTGGATTGACATCCTTAATGAATTGATCGATCAAGAGCTGAAACGGGACGGCAAGCCTATCATTCTGCTGGGCTCCAGTATTGGAGGCATGTTAGCTTATCACACGGCTGTACAAAGTAAACGGGTCAAAGGGTTAATTGCAACAACATTTGTAGATACGAGTGATTCAAAAGTTCGTGATCAGTTAGCTCCTAACAAGCTTATTAGCCGGTTAGGGGGATGGTGTATGAATCAATTCCCTTCCCTATTAGACTCCTTGCAGATCTCTGTGAATAAAATATCCCGGATGAAATGGATCACGAACAACGCTGAACTGACCAGACTCATTATGAAGGATCCCCTTGCGGCAGGAACATCTATTCCCTTACGCTTACTAAGAACGTTCTTGAATATGAAACCGGTAATTAAACCTGAGGATTTTGAGGGTTGTCCGGTATTGCTTGTTCATCCTCAATTAGACCCTATGACTCCTTACCGCTTCAGTAAACCGTTTTATGATAATCTCAAAAGCAGAAAAGAATATGTGAGTTTAGAAGGCGCCGGTCATTTTCCGATTGAACAACGGGGGCTGGAGCAGATGATTGTTGCTGTGCTTGCTTTTTTGAGAACGATTGAGAACGAACCCGATAGAGAATGATTGTGATAAAACCAGTCTGACACGGTAGCTTCGTGTTATGGCTGGTTTTTGTTTAAATAAAATAATGGTGAAACTCCATACAAATGAACATAAAGAACTTTGAAATAAACCTATGTAAGCGCTTATAGGTTTGTTATATTATTGAAACTGGAGGTGTATCCAGATGTTGTCGATGCTTATTAAACCTATCGTTAAGCTGAACGTCAAGCAGCAGCTGATTCTGCTGTTCCTGATTATGATCTCGCCCATCCTGATTCTGAACAGCTACGGCAACTATAAGGCGGAAGAGATTCTCAAGCGCCATGTGACCAATGCCTATGTGGAGCTGAACAAGCAGAATTTCGCCATCATTAACAGAGACATTGATACGGTTAACAAAATAACGACGACCGTCATCCAGAATCCGATCCTGCAGCAGCTGAATATGAGCGGGGATGATCCGGTGCTTGAACGCGTCGAACGGTACGAAACCATTGAGAAGCTGCTGGGCAGCTACTCCCAGGGAGCCGAGCGGGGCGACGGGATTTACTATTCGCTGTACGTGTATGATCCGGACAACTATTACTTTTTCGCTCCCAATTTCCCGCAGGTGAAGAAGGCGGGGGTTTATTTTTTCTCCAAGGGTGAAATGCCTTATTGGTTCGAGCAGGTGGTGCAGCAGAAAGGCCACGGGTATCTAATGTTCACGGAGAAGCTGAGCCCGCAGGCCGAGGATCTGAAGACCCTCACTTATGTCAGGGCAGTTAATAATATCTATAGAGGTGCAGGCACAATCGGCGTGCTGGTGGTGACCAAGATGGAATCGAAGATCGGAGAGTCGCTGAAATCCATCTCCCTGCCGGACGGGGAAATTTATTTGACGGATATGAACAACCGCGTGCTTGCCTCTACTACGAATTCAACGGGGGAAGTTATTGCTCTTCCAGAGGGTTCTGAAGCCGGTGACCCGGAGGGGACCGAGGATATCATCACAGATGACTTCATATATGTAGTCAACAACAATCACGCCTTCGAGCAGAAGCTGGTGTATAAGGTTCCCGTCAAGGCGCTGCTGCAGCAGCAGAACGAAATGAAACGTGTCATTCAATACATAACCGTTGCTTACGCGCTGTTTGGGCTGATCATTATCACCTACTTCTGGCGTTCGCTGATGACTCCTTTGCAGAAGCTGGCTTTTTTTGTGCGCAAGTATGAGCCTGGCAACCGCGTTCCCGAGACTCCCCGGAGAGGCAGCAATGATGAGGTCAGTGTGCTGATCGCTTCCACCTATGATATGGCCCGCAGGCTCAACAGCCTGATTATGTACAAATACCAGATGGAGATCAAGCAGAAGGAAGCCCAGCTACAGCTGCTCTATCAGCAGATCAATCCGCATTTACTGTACAACACCCTGGAGAGTATTTATTGGAAAAGCTCGCTGGAGGGCAATGTGGAATCCGCGGAAATGATCAAGGAATTATCCAAGCTGATGAAGATCAGCTTAAGCCGGTGGAGAGAGCTGATCACGCTCGAGGAGGAGCTGGAGCATGCCAGTGCCTATATCAAGCTGCAGCAGCACCGGTATGACTATGTGTTCGCCGTTATCTGGAATATTGCCCCTGAAACCAAAAGTAATCTGATTCCCAAGATCACCCTGCAGCCGTTAATCGAAAATGCCATTATTCACGGTGTCAAAAATATGGATGAGGACGGCGAAATCATCATCACCTCCGTTCTGCAGAATGACAGGATTCTGATTACCATTGAGGATAACGGCTATAAGCAGGTCGATTATAAGGCAATCGACTATGTACTGAATGATGAAAGCCCCAACCCGGCCAGCGGATATGGTATACGCAATATCAATCAGCGTGTGCATCTGCATTTCGGCCAGGATTACGGGATCAGCTACGGACCGCGTACCGGCGGAGGAACCGTGGTGACAGTGACGCTTCCGAAATCAGAGACTATAGAGTAGAGGAGAGATCAAGGTGTTCAATATACTGGTTGTTGATGATGAGCCGCTTATTTGTAAAGGGCTAAGCAGTCTGCTGGCCGCTTCAGGCCTTGATATTGACCATATTTATACCGCGAACAGCGGATTTGAGGCACTGGATTGTATCCGGATGGAAGAGATTGATCTGCTCGTTACGGATATTCAGATGGGAGCGATGAGCGGCATCGAGCTGATGCAGCATGCCAAAATGGCCAAACCCTGGGTGCAGACGATCGTCATCTCTGCGCATGAGACCTTTCAGTATGCCCAGATGGCCGTCCGGCTGGGAGCCAAGGATTATCTGATCAAGCCGCTGAACAGTGAGCAATTCCTTGATTCGGTGCGCAGTGTAGTCCTCAAGATGGATAAGCCGTCACCGGAGCTGGCCACCTACATGGACGGGATCAGTGAAAGCTTCCGCCTGGAGGAGCCTCTACCGGAGTATAGCGAACTGCTGAATACGCTGCTTGCCGAAACCGCTTCAGTGCTGGGGAGGGAGGAGGAGCTGCGTAAGCTGGATGAGCTGAAGCTGCAGGGACCATTTTTTGCCGTCATCAAAATCAAGCTCCCCATGCCGGAAGAACGGCGTGAGCAGAAATATACTTCCCGTGACCGCAGTCTGCTGCGTTATGCCGCCCTGAATATTGCCAAGGAGCTGCTCGATCAGGAGTGGAACTCTACAGCCTTCTATTCACCGGACCAGGAGATTACAGTGATTATCCAGTGGGATGAGAAGAGCTACGAGGAATCGGCCACCGGCCAGGTAGGACGGCTTGATGTGCTCGGGCGCAGTCTGCATTTCAATATCCACCGCTATCTGCATCTGAATGCTGTAATCGGCATCAGCCAGATTCTCAAGGGGATTAGCTTCATGGATGTACTGAACCGCCAGGCCTCGAAGGCCATTCTATGGAACAAAGAGCATGCCGATCACTATGTGTTCTACTATGGCGATTTCAACTGGAACAACTATGCCGCTGATCCGTCACCCGAGGAGCTGCATACGCACAGCAATCTGATTGTGCAGAAGGCCAAGGAGTATATTGACGGGAATTACGCCCAGAAGGGCTTAACGATCCATGAGGTTGCCAAGAAGAACCATGTCAGCCCCAACTATCTGAGTTATCTGTTCAAGAAAAATACAGGCCATAACCTGTGGGAATATGTCATCAAGCTGCGGATGGAGGACAGCCGGGAGATGATTCTGAATACCGATCTGCGCCGGTATGAGATTGCCGAGCGGGTGGGGTATGAGTCGCCGGAGCATTTCAGCAAGATTTTCAAAAAATACTACGGAATCAGCCCCAGTGAACTGAAGAAGTAAGAACGCTTACGATTGCCATAGATATAGACATGTTCAGCCTCCCCCTCATTTTCTACAATTAAGGTAGGAAGCACTTTGCGAAAGTGCTGAAAGACGAAAGGAATGAGGGAGCCAGAATGAACCAGTCTGCTGCGTTACATGATCACCTGCCAGCGGAGCTCGAGAGCAAGCCGTATAAACAGAACCGCTGGAAAAAGAATTTTTGGGGCTTTATGTTCCTCGTCCCCGCGATCATCATCTTTATTATGTTTATGTGGGTGCCTATCTTCAAAGGATTCCTGTACAGCTTCTACACGGTGGACTTCGTCAAAGGAAATACATTCGTAGGCATGGACAATTACGCCAGAGCACTCACGGATCCGGATGTCCTGATCGCTGTGAAGAATACCCTGTATTACATGCTGCTCTGCCTTGTGATCGGCTTCTGGGTACCGATTGCTTTTGCAATTGCGATCTCCGAGCTGAGGAAATTCGGCGGATTCGTACGCGTAGCGGCGTATTTGCCTTATGTAATGCCAGCGGTTGTCTTGTACGGACTATGGAGATGGCTGTATGATCCAGTCGGGCCGATTAATGCCCTGATTGGCAGCACGGGGGCAGATCAGATCGCTTTCCTGACGGATACCAGGTGGTCGATGATCTCGCTTGTCTTCATGGAGACCTGGCAGCAATTCGGCTCGGGGATGCTGATCTATCTCGCTGCGGTGCTCAGTATTCCCAGGGACTGGTATGAAGCCGCTGAGATTGATGGAGCCGGAGTCTGGGCCCGCATCCGCCATATTACGCTGCCGTCGCTGCGCAATCTGATTCTGCTCATGCTGATTCTGCAGATCATTGCTACCTCTCAAGGGTACCAGTCGCAGATGGCCCTGCTTGACGGAGGACCGAACAATGCTACGCTGACCTATGCGCTGCTCATTGTGAAATATGCTTTTACAAGACTGGATTATGGTACGGCGACTGCGCTGGGAATGCTGATGTTTGTTGTTCTGGGCGGTTTGGGCATCTTACAGTTCAAGCTTAACAAGGAGGACAACTAGGATGAAGAGCGCAGACAGAGGGATTCTCTCCGAACATGATCTTAAGAAGACCGGCAACAAAATCGTATACGGAATCATGGTGTTTTTTATTCTGTTAATGATTTTTAGCATGCTATATCCTATTTTGATGACCATGTTCAACGGACTTAAGTCTAATGTTGAGGTTAACTCATTCCCGCCGCATTTTTTCCCGCAGGAGTGGCATTTCAGCAACCTTAAGGATGCGCTGGATTATATCAATCTGCCGATGTTCCTGCGGAACACGCTGTACATCTTTGTCGGAAACATGGTAGCTACCCTGGTTGTACTGGGCCTGGCGTCCTTCAGCATCTCGCGGATGAATGTGCCTTACCGCAAGGCCTTCTACTTCTTCTTCCTGATGACGCTGTTTATTCCGGCCACGAGCTATATGATCCCGAACTTTGTCAATCTGAAGGAACTCGGGCTGCTGAACCAGTATGCGGCTTTCTGGCTGCCGGCTGGGGCGAATACCTTCTTCTTCCTGCTGCTTAAGAACTTCTTCGACGGGATTCATCCGGAGATTCTTGAAGCCGCACGGATTGACGGGGCCTCTGAGCCGAGAAGCTTCTTCACCATTGCTGTTCCGCTGTCCATTCCGATTTTTGCAACACTGGCGATCTTTATCTTCTCCACAGCCTGGAACGACTGGTTCTGGCCGTCGCTTGTCATGCACAGTGAGGAGAAGTACACGCTCGCTACAGCGATCTATAAATACGTTATTAATGTAAAAGCACTGAACACTAACATCAAATTTGCCATTCTGTTCCTTGTTTCTTTGCCGCCTATTCTGGTCTTCCTTGTTTTCCAGAAGTTCATTATGCGCGGCGTTTCCCTGTCGGCTGTCAAAGGGTGATCAGAATTATGCTGCAGGGAGATACGGATCGTAAACCTGCACATGAAAGGAATATAAATACACCTCGTTTGTAAACGGTTTCTCTTTTATGATGAATTTGTAAGCTAATTATGAATTGAAAAGGGGAGTTTCAATGCGTAAATTTTCCAGCGTATTAGCATGTCTCCTGGTGACGGGATCGTTATTGTCCGCTTGCGGCGGCAATAATAACGGGAACAAACCGGCGGCAAATGGAGGAGAGGCGACGCCTGCACCAGCAGCTACTAATGCAGCAGAGGAGACCGCTGCTCCGACAGAGGCACCGGTAGATGATATCACCCAGAGAAAAGTAACGATCAAAATTCACTATCCTACCCCTGACCTTACCGAGGTAAGAGCACAGGAGGATGACAAGATCAAGCGGTTCCAGGAGGTCTATCCGAATGTAGAGATTGTCAAGGATGACTGGCAGTACAATGTAAGCGAAATCGGGGTGAAGATGGCGGCGAATGAAGCTCCTACCTTCTTCAACACCTATGCAACTGAAGCGAAATTCCTGGTCGAGAAGGGCTGGGTCGCTGATGTTACGGATCTGTGGAACAACTATGAATTCAAGGATCAGATTAACCCTGTCCTGCAGAATCAGTTCATTATTGACGGCAAAGTGTATGGCGTAACGCAAAAGGGTTATGTCACTACAACAATGATTAATAAAAAGATGCTGGATGAAAAAGGTGTAGCCGTCCCTCCAATGGACTGGACCTGGGATGATATGCTGAATACCGCCAAAGGGGTAGCGGATACCAAGAAGGGGATCTCCGGTATTGCTCCAATGGGTAAAGGCAACGAAGCAGGCTGGAATTGGACCAACTTCCTGTTCGAAGCAGGCGGTGAAATCCAGAAGATTGAAGGCGGTAAGGTTGTGGCTACATTCAATTCGGATGCCGGTGTGAAGGCGCTGGATTTCTATAAGAAGCTGAGATGGGAAGCCAAAGCAGTTCCTCAGGACTGGGCGCTTGGCTGGGGCGATGCTGTCGGCGCGTTCCAGCAGGGACGTACTGCTATGGTAATGGCCGGATCTGACGGTGTTATCGAGCAGGCGCTCAACCAGGGCGGACTCAAGCCTGAAGATGTACTTACTTACCCGATGCCAGCTGCTGAAAAAGGCGGCAAGCATACCGGCGTACTCGGCGGTGACTATCTGGTTATCAATCCGAACGCCAGCAAAGACGAGCAGGAAATGGCCTTCCGCTATATTACTTTCGATTACTTCTCTGACAAAGGCCTTGAAGCTCTTGACGCGATTATCAGCCAGCGCAAAACGGACGGCAAATACTACATCCCGCCGCTCCTTGATTACTATGCTGCTGATTCCGACTTCGGCAAGAAGACCAAAGCTGTCTATGACAAGTACGACATCGTTTATCAATACAGCCCTGAAATTATGGCGCTGCTGGATGGTAAGCCTGAAGCACAATACAATACTCAGGATTACTACGCAACCATGTCCAATGTAATCCAGGAGCTGTTCTCTAAGGATGGTACAGATTCCAAAGCCCAGCTCGACGCTGCCGCCAAAACTGTTCAAGAGAAATTCTTCGATACTATCAAAGTGGAATAGTCACTTGCTGAATGAGTGGTTACGATGCTTGATAGAGGATTTATAACGCTAAGGCAGGAGACCCGGTCTCCTGCCTTTTTGCTTGCTCTGATTTATATTTATACTTCTATGTAAGAGAATGCGGCAGGAGAGTAGAGCTGACGAAGATTAGGAAGAACATCAGATAGCACCATTATTCTGGGGGAAAAACAAGGCTGAAGAGCTGGATTCAAGAAAAGCAGGGGAGGCTAGATGGCGGGCGTTCGCAAATCGGACAAATATAAATGAATTATCACACAATAAATGGAGAATAGACTATAATATGATCGAATGAAAGCGCTTTGAAAACAAATCAAAAAAAACTTTATACTTTGTGAAAGATTTCACTATACAAGGTGAAAAGGATATGATAAGATAAATGTGTAGAGAAAAACAACCTAAAAATTGACAGGAGGACGAGGGAGATGGCAGTTAAAAACGAAGTCGCCGCCCAAGTGAAACAAACCACCGCTGAAGAATATATTCAGACTTTGGTGGATAAAGCAAAGAAAGCTCATGAAGCGTTCATGGGACTGGATCAAGAGCAAACTAACACAATCGTTCATGCAATGGCGTTGGCCGGACTCGACAAACATATGTACCTGGCTAAGCTGGCCGTTGAAGAAACAGGACGCGGTGTCTATGAAGACAAAATTACGAAGAACATCTTCTCAACTGAATATATCTGGCACGGAATTAAGTACGACAAGACAGTAGGCGTTATTGAGGATAACGCTTATGACAACTTCCAGAAGATTGCTGAGCCTGTCGGAATCATTATGGGTATCACACCGGTAACCAACCCAACATCCACCACGATGTTTAAAGCTTTGATTTCCGCTAAGACACGTAACCCTATTATATTCGGATTCCACCCTTCAGCGCAAGAGTGTAGTGCGGCAGCCGCCAAAATTCTACATGATGCAGGTGTGAAGGCTGGCGCTCCTGAGAACTTCATCCAATGGATCGAACTTCCGACCATGGACAAAACAAACGCATTGATGAACAATCCTGACGTTGCACTGATTCTGGCAACCGGCGGATCGGCAATGGTTAAAGCGGCTTACAGCTGCGGCAAACCGGCACTCGGCGTAGGTCCTGGTAACGTTCCTGCTTTCATTGAGAAGAGTGCTGACATTGATCAGGCAGTGACAGACATTATCCTTTCCAAAACATTTGATAATGGTATGATCTGTGCTTCCGAGCAAGCGGTTATCATTGAAGAAGCGATTTTTGACCAAGTGAAGAAGAAAATGATTGCGAACGGCTGCTACTTTGTAAACAAAGAAGAAGCTGCCAAGCTGACAAGCGGCGCAATGAATGTAGAAAAATGTGCGGTTAACCCGGCTATCGTCGGCCAATCCGCTGTGAAGATCGCTGAAATGTGCGGAATTCAGGTTCCTGCCGGCACGAAGATCCTGGTAGCTGAACTTGAAGGCGTAGGTACCAAATATCCGTTGTCCGCTGAGAAGCTGAGCCCTGTTCTGGCTTGCTACAAAGTGAAGAACGCAGATCAGGGTATCGAACGCGCAGCTGAAATCGTTGAATTTGGCGGCATGGGCCACAGCTCGGCTATCCACTCGAACAACGAAGAAGTAATCATGAAGTTCTCCAACCGTCTGCAAACCGGACGTATTCTCGTCAACTCGCCATCCACACACGGCGCAATTGGCGATATTTACAATACTAATATCCCTTCATTGACACTGGGCTGCGGATCTTATGGACGCAACTCTGTATCGCAAAACGTGACTGCAATCAATCTGATCAACGTGAAAAGGGTGAACCGTCGTACCGTGAATATGCAATGGTTTAAAGTACCTGACAAGATTTACTTCGAAAAGGGATCCACACAGTACCTGGCCAAAATGCCTGATATCACTCGCGTAGCTATTATTACTGACCCTATGATGGTTAAACTGGGCTATGTGGAAAGAGTTGAGCATTACCTGCGTCAACGCCAGACTCCGGTAGCGATCGAAGTGTTCTCGGAAGTTGAACCGGATCCATCGACAACTACTGTAGAAAAAGGCGCTGCAATGATGAACAGATTCCAGCCGGACTGCATCATCGCACTCGGCGGCGGTTCCCCAATGGATGCTGCAAAAGGAATGTGGTTGTTCTACGAACACCCGGATGCAGACTTCAACGGCCTGAAACAGAAGTTCATGGATATCCGCAAACGGGTATACAAATTCCCTAAGCTCGGCAACAAAGCGAAATTCGTTGCGATTCCAACAACTTCCGGTACAGGTTCTGAAGTAACTTCGTTCGCAGTTATCACAGACAAGACAACTGGCAATAATACTAAGTATCCGCTTGCTGATTATGAGCTGACTCCAGACGTAGCTATTATTGATCCGGAGTTTGTATACAGCTTGCCGAAAACTGCTGTTGCCGATACAGGTATGGATGTATTGACACATGCAATTGAAGCTTATGTATCTGTAATGGCTAGTGACTATTCCGATGGTCTGGCAATCAAAGCCATTCAACTGGTATTCCAGTGGCTGGAGAAATCCGCACTGCAAGGCGACAAGCTTGCCCGCGAAAAAATGCACAACGCTTCGACTCTGGCAGGTATGGCTTTCGCTAATGCATTCCTGGGTATCAACCACAGCTTGGCGCACAAATGGGGCGGACAGTATCACACAGCACATGGCCGTACCAATGCCATCCTGATGCCGCATGTTATCCGTTACAATGCCAAGAAACCTACGAAGTTCGCTTCGTTCCCTAAATATTCGCACTTTGTAGCTGACGAACGGTATGCTGAAATTGCCCGTATCCTGGGATTGCCAGCACGCACAACCGAAGAAGGCGTAACCAGCTTGATCAATGCAATCCGCGACATGAACAAAAAACTCGGTATCGAAGAATCCTTCTCGGCTCTTGGCTTTGATCCTAAGGACTTCGAATCCCGTGTAGATTACCTGGCTGACCGTGCATTTGAAGACCAATGTACAACTGCCAATCCAAAAATGCCGCTGGTATCTGAACTTGCTGATGTATACCGCAACGCATTCTATGGAAGATTCGACAACTAATTTAAGATTGTCTGGCAAAGAACAAGGTTAAAGGTTAATATGGAACTGGATGGAAGTGACAAATATCACCGAAAGAGTGATATTTGTCACAGTCCTTTTTCAGAAAATAAACTAAAATGTTTATATAAACAACGATCCCAGTTATGAAGCCGCGATTGTGAATTTTATAACAACCAATAGCTATGGGATCACGAGACACGGGATTAACCTTCAAGCCCGCGATCTCTACAAATATACTAAATATAAATGGAGGGATTTAGCATGTCGGTGATTGAAAGAGAAGTACAAGAGGTTAAGTCGGGTTGGAGAAGTTTTACTAAGGGTACATGGGCTAAGAAAGTTGACGTTAATAACTTTATTGCCAAGAACATCAAGCCTTATGAAGGAAATGAAGAATTCCTGGTAGGTCCTACCAGCAACACCACTGAACTGTGGAAGATTATCTCCCAGCTTAGCAAGGAAGAAAGAGAAAGAGGCGGAGTATGGGATGTATCCCTCGATACTGTCTCCACGATCACTTCCCACAATCCAGGCTACATCGACAAGGATAAGGAACAAATTGTCGGCGTTCAGACTGATGCTCCTTTCAGACGTTCCATTCAACCGTTCGGCGGTATCAAAATGATGATCGACGCCACTAAAGCTTATGGCTTCGAGCTTCCGCAAAATATCGTTGACATGTTCACGAACATCCGCAAAACGCATAACCAAGGCGTATTTGATGCATATACACCAGACATGAGAGCTGTGCGTAAATCCGGCGTAATTACAGGTCTTCCTGATGCTTATGGCCGCGGACGTATCATCGGCGACTATCGCCGTATTGCCCTGTATGGTATTGATTTCCTGATTAAAGACAAGAAACAACAATTGACTGAACTTGAAGTAGATTCCATGACAGAAGAAGTAATTCGTCTGCGTGAAGAGCTGTCCGAGCAAATGCGTGCTCTGGGCGAACTGAAACAAATGGCTGCTGCTCATGGTCTTGATATCTCTAAACCAGCTAATAACTTCAAAGAAGCTACTCAATGGGTATACTTCGGTTATCTGGCTGCAGTTAAAGAGCAAAACGGTGCGGCAATGTCCCTCGGACGCGTATCCTCTTTCCTTGATATCTATGTACAACGTGATTTCGAAGAAGGTACTCTTACTGAAGAGCAAGCACAAGAAATCGTTGACCATTTCGTAATGAAACTGCGTATCGTGAAATTCCTGCGTACGCCTGACTATAATGATCTGTTCTCCGGCGACCCTACTTGGGTAACTGAATCCATCGGTGGTATGGCTGAAGACGGAACAACACGCGTAACTAAGAACAGCTTCCGTTTCCTGCATACCCTGTACAACCTGGGTCCTGCACCAGAGCCGAACCTGACCGTACTGTGGTCCGAAAAGCTGCCTGAAGGCTTCAAAAAATATTGTGCTAAGGTTTCCATCGAAACCAGTGCGATCCAATATGAGAACGATGATGTAATGCGTCCATACTGGGGTGAAGATTACGCAATTGCCTGCTGCGTATCCCCAATGCGTATCGGTAAACAAATGCAGTTCTTCGGTGCCCGTGCCAACCTGGCAAAAGCCCTGTTGTATGCAATCAACGGCGGTAAGGATGAAAAATCCGGCGCTCAGGTAGGTCCTGAATATCCGGCGATCACTTCCGAATACCTTGATTACGACGAAGTAATGAAACGCTTCAAACCAATGATGGAATGGCTGGCTAAGACTTATGTCAACACGCTGAACATCATTCACTACATGCATGACAAATATTCTTACGAACGTATCGAAATGGCACTGCATGACCGCGACATTCTGCGTACTATGGCTTGCGGTATTGCCGGTCTGTCCGTTGCTGCCGACTCCCTGAGCGCAATTAAATACGCTAAGGTTAAACCGATCCGCAACGAAGAAGGTATTGCTATCGACTTCGAAACTGAAGGTGAATTCCCTTGCTACGGTAACAACGACGACGCTGTTGACAACATCGCGGTTGAACTGGTTGAAACCTTCATGAGCATGATCCGTAAAAACAAAACTTACCGTGATGCTGTACCGACTCAATCGGTATTGACTATCACTTCGAACGTTGTTTATGGTAAGAAGACTGGTACTACTCCTGATGGACGTAAAAAAGGCGAACCGTTCGCACCTGGTGCTAACCCAATGCACGGACGCGACAAGAAGGGTGCACTTGCTTCCCTGAACTCTGTTGCTAAACTGCCTTACTCCGATGCACAGGATGGTATCTCCAACACATTCTCAATCGTTCCTAAGGCTCTGGGTAAAGACGAAGAATCCCGTAAGTCCAACCTGGTATTCATGATGGACGGATACTTCCACAACAACGCTCAGCACTTGAATGTTAACGTATTTAACCGTGAGCAGCTGATTGATGCAATGGATCACCCTGAGAACTACCCACAATTGACCATTCGCGTATCCGGCTATGCAGTTAACTTCATCAAGCTGACCCGCGAACAACAGTTGGATGTTATCAACCGTACGTTCCACGATTCCATGTAAGATTTGTTCTTACAGATCAAGAATTAAAATAAATCAAAGAGCTGCCGCCCTTGCAAGAGGGCGGTACACTCTTGTTTAAAAGTAATTAAAATTTTAAGCTTTTTGAAAGGATGACATCTCATGCTTAAAGGACATATCCACTCCTTAGAAACTTTTGGAACGGTGGATGGCCCGGGTATCCGCTTCGTGCTTTTTATGCAGGGCTGCCTACTTAAGTGTCAGTATTGCCACAACCCGGATACCTGGGGATTGAATGAAGGCAAGGAAATGACCGTTGAAGAAGTGCTGGCGGAAATTGAACCTTACCTGAATTATTATAAAACTTCCGGCGGCGGTCTTACCGTATCCGGCGGGGAACCCACGCTGCAGGCGCATTTCGTCAAACTGCTGTTCACCGAAGTGAAGAAACGCTGGAATTTGCATACTACGCTTGATACTAACGGCTATAATGATGGTTCGAAAATCAGCGACTTGCTGGATGTTACCGATCTTGTACTGCTGGATCTGAAGCATATCGATGATGAAGCTCATATTAAGCTGACTGGCAAATCCAACGACCGTACCTTAAAGCTTGCCCGCTGGTTGTCAGATAATAACCGTAAAATGTGGATTCGCCACGTATACGTTCCCGGCATTCATAATAAGGAAGAGGATCTGCAGAATCTCGGCCGGTTCATTGGCACCCTTAATGGAGTAGAGAAGTTCGAAATCCTGCCTTATCATGTAATGGGGATTTATAAATGGAAAGAGCTTGGCCGTCCCTACGAGCTTGAAGGGGTGGAGTCACCGGACGAAGAAGAAGTGCAGCGTGCATACCGGCTGATTGAAGAGGGCCGTAAACAGTCTGCTCTGGTATAAATTCATACACAATATATAACGAAAGCGGAGCTTCCAATCTGAGGAGTTTCGCTTTTTTGATGTACGGTGAAATGAGTTCAACATACATAGTAAAGTGTGAAATTGATGAAAATGCAAATTGTATGTATAAGTAATCTGACGCAAGAAAATAGAAAAATACCTCTTTTCAAGTTGTCGTGTTATGAAATGTAACTCATTTATGTCACTAAATACAACTGAATTCGCTTACATTAGAGTATTTTATCCCTATTGTAGATGAATCTTAACCTTACGATTACAATCAGGGTTTTCTATAATAAGAGTTGTAAGGGAAACCATTAAATAGGGAGGGTCACCCGTAATGAGAAAAAGCTTAACTATGCTGTTGTCCCTGATGTTCGTTACCTCAGCGCTGCTGACAGGTTGTGGAGGCAACAATAACAATGCTGCTGCAACGGAAGAACCGGCTGCAACGAATGAGGCCGCTGCAACCAATGCTGCCGCAACCGAAGAACCGGTTAGTGCTGAACCTTTTGAAATGACGGTCCGTCATACTCAGGTTGGTGCAGATAAACAGAAACGTCTGGCGATCCTGGAGGATGTAGTCGGCAAGGTACAGGAAGAAGTACCGGGACTAACCTTCAAGCTGGATGGAGTAGATTCGGATGTAAACCGTAAAGAGAAGCTGCGCGGGGAAATGGCGGCCGGTAATCCGCCGGAGATCTTCGACCTGTTCGGCAGTCCGGATTCCAAGATCTACGCCAAAGAAGGTAAGCTGCTCGATCTGACCCCGATCCTCGATGAACTAGGCATTAAAGACAAATTCTCCAATCTGGATCCATTTACTTACGAAGGAAAAATCTACGGCCTGCCAATCGGCGGCTCAGGTGAAGGGTTCTTCTACAATAAAGAATACTATGACAGCAAGGGCTGGAAGGCTCCGGCCACCTTCGCTGAGCTGGAACAGCAGCTGGCTGATATCAAAGCAGACGGCAAAGTGCCGCTTGCCGGTGCTTCCAAGGCTGGCTGGGTACCACTCATGCTCGCCAACCATCTCTGGTCACGTTATGCCGGACCGGATGTTACAGCGAAGTTCGCTACTGGCGAAGCTAAGTGGAATGATCCTAATGTAGTCAAAGGCTTTGCGAAATACAAGGAATGGGTAGACAAAGGCTACTTCAAGAAAGGCGAGCTCGGCTTCGAGTATGCTGAATATACAACCCAGTTCACCAGTGGTGAAGCGATCCTGATGTATGACGGCACATGGAAGTCCTCTGTATTCAAAGCCGGACAATCCGGTGAAGGTCTGATCGGTAAAGTCGGTTTCTTCAACATTCCGGCGGTAGACGGCGGAGTGGGTGATCAGACGGCACTCATGCGTGATGTGAACAACGGCTATGGCTTCTCGGCATCTGCAGGTGAAGATGAACGTCAACTCGCTGCAGTGAAATCATTCATTAAGAATATGTTCAATGAAGAAATGCAGCTGCGCGGTCTGGTGGAAGATGGCGTGCTGCCGGCTATGAAGATTGATCAGGCGGTACTGACTGAGAATATCACCGATGATCTGATGAGTGAGATTGTAGCAGTACTCAACAGCTCCCAGTCCTCCTTCCCGGCATTTGACTCTCTGGTGCAGGCAGATGTGACTACCGAGATCAGTAATATCCAGATTCAAAGCCTGATTGGCGGACAGACCACTCCTGAGAAGATGGGCGATGCGCTTCAGAAAATTCAGGAAGAAGCCAACGCAGCAGTAGAATAAGAGGCGGTAAATTGAATGTACCCTGGTGCTTGCTCCAGGGTGCATTTTTAAAGTGAGAGATGTCTAAGCAATTTGGAGGTAGTCATGAATAAGGCACTAAGAAATCCTCTGGTGTTCATTCTGTTCGTTATACCGGCACTGGTTCTGTTCATTATGTTCTTCATTTACCCCATTTTCAGTTCACTCTACTATAGCTTCACCAGCTGGAACGGTGTATCCGATACAGTGAAATACGCCGGACTGGACAACTTCAAAAAAGCCCTGGGAGATGAACGCTTCTGGGTTTCTGTTAAAAATAACGGCTGGTTCATTCTGTTCTCCGTATGCATTCAGGTGCCGCTGATTGTCTTCTTCTCCTTATTAATCGCTAATGTGAAGAAGCTGAAGGGCCTTTACAAGACAGCGGTATTCATGCCATCCATTATGTCTACTGCAGTTATCGGTATTCTGTGGGGCTTCATTTATGAGCCGAATATCGGCTTGTTCAACAAAGTGCTCGGCCTTGTCGGCATTGAGCCTGTCTACTGGCTATCAGATGAGCGGTTCGCCATGCTGTCAATTCTTATAACGAATGCCTGGCAATGGACCGGATTCTACATTGTAATGGTGCTGGCGGCCATTCTCTCCATCCCCGGTGAACTGGATGAGGCTGCGGCCATCGACGGCGCTACGGGCTTCCAGCGCGCTACACGCATCACTTTGCCGCTGATTGTACCCATTATCTCGGTAGTAATCATGCTCTCTATTGCCGGAGCGATGAAGGCCGCAGATATCGTCATTGTTATGACCAAAGGCGGCCCGGCAGGTTCAACTGAGGTTATGGCCACCTATATGATTAAATATGCGATCACCAATTTCAAATATGGGTACGGCAATACCATTGCAATTCTGATCTTTATGTTCACGCTCGTGGTTACAGCTCTCTATCAGCTGCTGTTTGCCCGTCGTAATGAAAGGATTGAATACTGATGCCGCGCCTCAAGAAAAGCTTACCTCACGTTGCCCTGCTGGGATACCTGATCGTTGTACTCTTTCCGTTTCTCTTTGTCCTGTTCTCCTCGGTGAAGAAGGATAACAATGCGATCGCCCTGAATCCGTTCGGGATTCCGAAGACATTCGAATTCTCGAACTACGTTGAAGCATGGGTGAACGCCAAGATCAGCACATACTTTTTTAACAGCTTATATATTTCGATCCTGTCATCGGTGGTATCCATTCTGTTGGCTTCTATGTTTGCCTTCGCGGTTACGCGGATGCGCCAGGGAAAATGGAACAAGATTCTGTTCTCGCTGGTCCTGATCGGCATGCTGATTCCGAACAATGCACTGATGCTGCCTATTTACACGATTGTCCGCAAGCTTCATATTCTCAATACACACTGGGCACTGATAATTCCCTATATCGCCAATGCAATTCCATTCACGATTATTATCCTGGCAGCATTCATGCGCTCACTTCCCAGTGAAATTGAAGAGGCGGCGGTCATGGATGGCTTGAAGGCTCCGGGTATCTTTGCTAGAATTATTGTACCTTTGACAGTTCCGGCCATGGTTACAGTCTTCATTGTTAATTTCCTGGGAAATTGGAACGAGTTCCTGCTGGCTAACTATTTCCTCTCTAATGACGAGCTGCGCACGCTTCCGGTGGGCATGGTTCAATTCCGTGATCAATATCAGATGAACTACGCGCAAATGTCGGCGGGTATTGTCTATAGCGTGGTTCCGGTCATCGTCATTTATGCTATTTTGCAGGAGAAGATTATTGAAGGCGTAACGGCAGGCAGTGTAAAAGGATAACCCTATTCATGTCAGGAGCATGGGCCGATGAATTTGCGCTACAAATTATTTACGGCATTTCTGGGCCTGATTATCATTCCCTTATTCATTCTTGGCATGATTATGTTCTTCGTTACTTATAATTCGATAGAGAAGAAGTACAGCCAGCAGTCCGAATATTCACTTAAGGCGATCAGTTACAGCATTTCGAATGTGTTTAAGGATATGGACAATGTGACAGACAACGGAATTGCCACCTCGGTCTTTCATATGGCACTCAGCGCGGATGATCCCTCCAAACAGGATTTGACCGATGCCGAGCAGCTCAGCCTGAACGCCAGCCAGCGCAATTTCCGTAGTCTGCTCTATAATCATCCGTCGATCAGCTATGCCTTTCTCTATAATTTTAATGGAAAAGGCAGCTCGGAGATCGTATCGGTCTTTAACAAAGAAAATTTCCGCACTCTCCCCTACGACAAGTTCAAAGGGAGCGATCTCTACCAGGAGGTTATGAAGCTTAACGGGGTTCCGAAATGGCTGGCACCGCATGAGTATCCCGAACTGACGGGGACGGAGGCTGTGTTTACGCAAATCCGGCTGGTTAAGGAGCTCAGCTTTTTTCAGAACATCGGCATTCTGGTAGTCCAGATCAAGAACTGGGAGTTCGAATCCATATTCCGCAACCTCAAGATCGGGGACAGCAGCCAGAAGGTATCCTTTATGCTGGTCAACGATGACGGGATGATCCTGCTTGACCCGGACAGGCAGCTGGACGGACAGGATTTCCGTGACTTTACTACGAAGGATATTACCTTTAAGCCGGGCTTCCAGAGCTACAGAACACAGTTTGACGGCGAAAAGAGCATTCTGTCAGTCTACCACCTGAAGGGCTATCCCTGGAGCCTGGTTTCTGTGACCTCCTGGGGCTCGCTGTCCCGTGAAGTAACTGTGTTTGCCCGCTGGTTTGTGGTGGTTATGTTTCTGTGCCTGCTCGGTGCAGTGATCTTCAATCTGTTCTTCATGAACCGGATTACAGGGGGGATTGCTGTGATCGTCCGCTTCATGCGCCGGGTGGAGGATGGAGACCTGACAACCCGGGTCGAGGAGAAGGGCAGTGACGAAATGACGCTGCTCGCCAGAGGCTTCAATGACCTCATGGACAAAATCAATTCATTATTCAACAGGATCAATGAAGAGCAGCGGCGCAAAAATCAGGCGGAAATGCGCGTGCTGCAGGCGCAGATCAAACCGCATTTTCTGTTCAATACGCTGGAATCCATCAATGTGCTGGCTGTGCAGAATGAAGGGCGCAAGGTCAGTGAGATGGTCTACAGGCTGGCCAGTATTCTGCGGATCAGTATCCAGGACAGGGATGAAATAACGCTGGAAGAAGAGGTTAAGCATCTGCGCAACTATCTGGATATTCAGAAATTCCGGTTCGAGGACTTGTTCGATTACGAGCTTGAGGTTCCGGAGGAGCTGCTGGGCTGCGGGATTCTGAAGCTTACGCTGCAGCCGCTGGTTGAGAACAGCATTCAGCATGGCTTTGAAGGGATCAGCTACAAAGGTCTGGTAAGCGTTAAGGTCTGGGAAGAACGGGGGAATCTGATTCTGCGGATTCAGGATAACGGGATCGGCATGACTCCGTCCCAGCTGTCCATGTTTCAGTATATGGTTAATGATCCGGCGGAGCAGAAGCCTGAAGGCAAAGCGCAACACGGAATTCATCTGGAACGGAGGGGGCTTGGCGTTCGCAGTGTAGCTGACCGAATCCGTATAGAATACGGAGGCAGATATGGGATTTTCATCTGTGCGAGTCCTGGTGAAGGAACAATTATCCAGTGCGTCATACCTAAATACGGGCAGGGGGAAGATCATTATGCTAAAGGTATTATTGGTTGACGATGAGGCGCCTATCCTGAACAATCTCAACAAAGTGCTGCCTTGGCATGACATGGGGATGGAGGTTACGGGGATGGCCCGCAGCGGAATGGAAGCTCTGCGTATCGCTGAAGAGGAGACGCCCGATCTGGTGCTGTGTGACATCCGTATGCCGGTCATGGACGGACTTACATTCATCGGCAAGCTGCGTGAGATGGGGCTCGAGAGTGAGGTGCTGTTGCTAAGCGGCTATCAGGAGTTTGATTATGCGCGCGAGGCCATCCGCCTTGGTGTGAAGGAATATATCTGCAAGCCGATACATTATGAGGAGCTTGGCAACAAGGTGCGGGAGATCGGAGCTCGGATCCGCAGCAAACAGTATAAGGATAAACTGTATAACAGTATTCCCTTGTTTCAGGAGATGCCTGTACCCGAGGATTCCGCCAAAAAAACACCGGATCAATTGATGAGCCAGGCGGCGAATTATATTACCGAGCGGCTGAGCTATGACCTTGGCATTGAAGAGGTGGCGAACCGGATCGGCATCAGCAGCAGCTATTTCTGCCTGCTCTTCAAGAACCGCTTCGCGATGACCTTCGTGGAGTATGTAACGTTGCAGAGGATTGAAGCCGCCAAATTCATGCTGGCCAGCAGCGACAAAAGCATTACTGCGATTAGCTCGGGAGTGGGTTACCAGGAGCGGCGTTATTTCACCAAGGTATTCCAGAAACAGACGGGGATGTCCCCTAAGGAATACCGCGATAAGCACCGGGCTGCCGAAGCCCGCTAAGGGTAAGGGTAAAGGGAAGCCGGAGATTATATCCTGTCTGGTACAATAACTGAATTCAATGCTGCTTGTTCTGGCGGCGTACACCAAGATTGTCCCGGGATGGGGATGATCTTTTTTTGTGAAAATGGATTTCTAATAGAAATAAATGGATAATCTTTGATTTTTCTTTACACTGAATGAAACTTTTCGGAGTTGCCTGCGTCTAATACTATGTTTTGTAAAATGAACGTGGCAAATAATTCTGCCGTCCTGTAGAGGGCGGTTGCGTTTTTGCGGGGAATATAAGGTGAAGAAAGAAAGATAACGCCTTATACACTACAATTGGGAGCAGAAGGAGTCGTACAATGAATTTGAAAAAAATGATCTTAGTGGCAGTATTGGCCGTTTCACAAACCGCAGCAGCGGTTCCGGCCTTTGCAATTCCTGCCAGCACACAAAGTATCACAGGCAATGTTGCCGCAGTGGTGAATACCACGCAGACGGTTGTAACACAGGAGGAGCCCTCGGCTACAGATCCATTGCCTCCATTAGTAACTGAGGCGCCTGCAGGTACAGTTACGCCAACACCAACACCGATCCCGGCAGCAACAGCAGTTCCTGCAGCGACAGCAGTTCCGGTAGTGCCGGCAGCAACACCAACACCACTTCCGGCAGTAACCCAGGCTCCTGTTGATGGTGTTGTACCAACAGATGCGGCTGTTCCAACGGCAACTCCGCTTCCTGGCAGTACTCAAGTGTTGCAGCCGACAACTGCAGGTCTGACCACTTCCGCCACTGGCGGCGGCCAGCTCATCCTGATGATGAACAGTAACAAAATGTACAGAAACGGTACACCGTATACTGCCAACCAGCCGATGGCTGTCAAGAACGGGGTCTCGTATGTATCGATCCGTGCAATGGTGGAAATGGTCGGAGTAAGCTATACCTACGACTACAAAACCAAGGAAGTTATCGTTACTAAAGGCACCAGTATTATGCGCTTCAAGACCGACAGTAAGATCTATACGGTAAATGGCGCCAAGAATACTATGAAAGGCCCTGCCTACCAGTTCAAAGGCACCTTCATGGTTCCTTTAACCTCCATTACCTATGCGCTGAATATTCCTTACACGGTGGACAATGTGCAGAAGCGTGTCATTCTTACGCTGAACACGAAGCCGACAGCATCCTTTACAGTCCAACCAACTGAGATTTATGCAGGTCAAACGACTGTGAATTATGTTACTTCGTATTCTTCACCGAATGGTACGCCGATGGCTGAAGAACAATGGGGCGGCAACAAACTGGATATGTACGATCAGCCGGGATTCTATACCGTAACTTATTCTGTGCGTGATGCGAATAATTTGTGGAGTGATCCTTACTCTGTAACGATCCAGGTGCTGCAGCCAAATCAGCCGCCTGTGGCCCAGTTCACGACTGATAAAGATGAATACAAAATGGGTGAGCCGGTAATTCTGACAGATACCAGCTATGACCCTGAGTATGAAGAATTAACGACCACCTGGAGCAACCGTGGCCTGGCTTATTTCAACCCCGGTCCTACGTCCATCCAGCTGACAGTAACTGATAAGCATGGTCTTAGCAGCACTTTTGAGAAGACCATTAACATTACAAGCGAACAACTGTATACCCAGGATGAAGTAGCGAAGCTGTTCACTATTCCAGGGGATGTTCTGACGTTTGACGGCGGATTGATCCCGGGACTTCCTAACCTGCCTTACAATCTTTCATCTGACAGTTATACGCTGATCCGCAGTAACAGCCCTGAAACGGTTAATACAGAGGGTGTGCTGTACCGCGAGACTTCCGTAGGGAAGACACGTTTCCTGGTACATCATATGAACAATATGACTACACGACAGAAGCTGTATGTGATCGCCACGAACAACGGCATATATCCGGCGACGATTTCGACCGAATACTCAGGTATTGCCGGTCCGGTAACTTCTCCGGAATATACAGGCAGAATTTCGATTCAGAAATACTACAATTCCATGATTACAGGTTCAAGTGCATCCCAAATCGTCCTGCAGCCGGGACAAAGTGTGCCAATCCTGACAGATCTGAACAAGATTGCCATGAAACCGAAAGAGGTGCTCTCACTCAGCGCCGATCTGATTAGCGATTATCCTATTCTATATAATGTGGTAATGGTTGAGCAGACTAAAGATCCGGTAGCTGTGCTGCCGACACTGCCAATTCTTGACCGCGACGGTGTGCATAACCGGGGAACGTATCCGGATTCAACACGCATCATCAACGTGACTGATGTTGTAGGCACAACGCAATCCAAGCTGATCCTGGGGGATAATAAAAATGACCTCAATCTGATTGGTATTGATCCGATGACTGGAACAGAGGCTTCTAATTCCGGCAACTTCGGTGTACTGTACAAAATCGTTCTGGACCGTGTGGCAGCGAACACACTGATCACCTTCAACCCGCGTGGAGGTAATTATCTGGGTTCGTTAATGGTGAACGGAACGATTGTGAATCTGCCGAACAAGGGAAGCTTGTCCAGCTCGGACATGAATGCAGTAGTCTTCCGTACCGGCGAATATGAAGGTCCGGTCGATATTACCTTCTCCGTAGCATCCGGCAGCAATCTGCCTGTAAACTTTGTGTTTACTCCGCTTCCGGCCAAAAAATAAATATAACTTCAATGCAAATGCAAACGGCAGTGTTCCTGAGGGGACGGCTGCCGTTTTTTTTAGTGTGAAATCATGGAATATAAGCTTCTGCTTTGCGGCGTTATTTTGCGCTATGCACCCGCAGGAATGTGGAGAAGGCTGCAGGACAGGCACACTTCATTGACGGGGCAGTACTTTTGGGGCATTATAAAGAGAGTGCAATACAAACGACCTATGTTATGGGAGATGAGCGAATGCTGTCGACAGAACAAATACTGGAAGCCATGTCGGGGCAGGGACTGCGAATCACCGATCAGCGCAAAACGCTTGCCAGGTTATTCGGCGAGAATACGGGGTATTTGTCTGCGAAGGATGTATATGAGCATATGGGCCGCAAATACAGCGGACTCAGCTTCGATACGGTCTACCGCAACCTGCGTGTCATGGAGGAGCTTGGTGTGCTGGAGCAGATTGTCTTTGAAGACGGCGTCAAATTCAAAGCAAGCTGCAGTCAGGACCACCATCATCATCATATGATTTGTCTTCAGTGTATGAAGACTTACCCGATTCATTTCTGTCCGATGAATTTAACAGATACACCGGATCAATTCCGGGTGGTCAAGCATAAATTTGAGGTGTTCGGTTACTGCAAAGACTGTGAACAGGGCCGCGAAGAAGAGTCCGCCGTAGCTGCTCACGGCAAAGAAGGCCGCTGAATATGGCTACCTTAAGAAGAACGGTCCAGGCTCCAATCCGGGTCTACCGCAGGTTCATATCGCCGCTTAAGCCGGCAACCTGCCGGTTCTATCCGACTTGTTCAGCCTATGCGCTTGAAGCTATTGAGGTCCATGGACCGCTGAAGGGTTCATGGCTGGCTGCAAGGCGGATCGCCCGCTGCCATCCCTTTCATCCGGGAGGGCTGGACCCGGTGCCGCCGCTCAAAGAGCAATCACCAGGAGATAAGCCTGTTCATACGACTTGACATGAGGCGCTGTGATGGGTATATTTTGAATAATAAGCAATATTCCGAGGAACGGATGAGTAAATGTGGACAACCATTACAGAGAGCCGGGGCTGCTGGAAGCCGGTATGGGATGCCAGATTGAATATGGTCCGGGAGGAACTGTGTTTGAGCGGGAGCCGGTAGTTACGGCTTGCGTAAGATAACGGCGTGTTCCAGCGTTAATGGACAGTTCCGTAAGGGACTGGCGAAGCCTGTGCTCTGTGAGGAGCCGGGGAACTTTGGGTGGTATCGCGTGAGTTTACTCTCGCCCCATATAGGGGCGGGAGTTTTTTGTTATTTAAGAATTTATAAGTTTTGGGGCCCCCGCAAAGTACCTGAGTAAGCGTCGAAATTAAAGCATCACTTTATGGGGCTATTTTGTGTCAAAATGAGAAGGTATAACGAAGGGATGACAACGTAAATGAGTGAGAACAAAACCTTTTATTTAACTACGCCGATCTATTATCCGAGCGATAAGCTGCATATCGGACATGCGTATTCAACGGTGGCCGGTGATGCGATGGCCCGCTACAAGCGTCTGCGCGGCTATGAGGTCCGTTATCTGACTGGAACGGATGAGCATGGGCAGAAGATCGAAGAGAAGGCCGGCAAGGCCGGTAAGACCCCTCAGGAGTTCGTTGACGGAATTGTCGTAGGCATTAAGGATCTGTGGCGCAAGCTGGATATCTCCAATGATGATTTCATCCGTACCACCGAGGAGCGTCACAAGAAAGTGGTGGCGGATATTTTTGACCGCCTGCTGAAGCAGGGCGACATCTACAAAGGGGAATACGAAGGCTGGTACTGTATTTCGGATGAGACCTTCTACACCGAGACACAGCTGGTGGATATTGAACGGGATGCTGACGGCAATATTACCGGCGGCAAAAGTCCGGACAGCGGACATCCGGTTGAACTGGTCAAGGAAGAAAGCTACTTCTTCCGCATGAGCAAGTATGCCGACCGCCTGCTGCAGTTCTACGAAGAGAATCCGGAATTCATCCTGCCGGAATCGCGCAAGAATGAGATGATTAACAACTTTATCAAGCCGGGCCTTGAGGATCTGGCCGTATCCCGTACGACCTTTGACTGGGGCGTTAAGGTAAAGGGCGATGAGAAGCATGTAGTGTACGTATGGATTGATGCACTTACCAACTACATTACGGCTCTCGGTTATGGCTCGGAAGACCGCAGCCTGTATGATAAGTTCTGGCCTGCGGATGTGCACATTGTCGGTAAGGAGATTGTCCGTTTCCACACGATCTACTGGCCGATCATTCTGATGGCGCTCGGTGAACCGCTGCCGAAAAAGGTGTTCGCGCACGGCTGGCTGCTGATGAAAGACGGCAAAATGTCCAAATCCAAAGGCAATGTCGTTGATCCGGTTACTTTAATCGACCGCTATGGTCTGGATGCCCTGCGTTATTATCTGCTGCGCGAAGTTCCGTTCGGTTCGGATGGAACCTTCACACCGGAGAGCTTCGTGGACCGCATCAACTATGATCTGGCCAACGACCTGGGCAATCTGCTGAACCGGACCGGGGCGATGGTAGAGAAATATTTCGCCGGTGAGCTTCCTGCTTATGCAGGCCAGGTGACGGCATTTGACGGGGAACTGGAATCGGTAGTGCAGAGCACCTATGTCAAAGTAGAAGAAGCGATGGAGAAAATGGAATTCTCCGTAGCCCTGACCGCGATTGGCGCTCTGATCAGCCGGACGAACAAATATATCGACGAAACCCAGCCATGGGTGCTGGCTAAGGATGAGAGCAGAACCGGCGAGCTGGCTTCGGTGATGAGACATCTGGTCGAAGGACTGCGCACGGCGTCCATCCTGCTGCAGCCGTTCCTGACCGGGGCTCCGGCGAAGATCTGGGAGCAGCTGGGCATTCAGCCGGGCGAGCTGACCACCTGGGAGAGCGGCAAATCATTCGGCCTGATTCCAGCGGGAACCAAGCTGGCCAAGGGCGACCCGATCTTCCCGCGCCTGGACGTGGCGCAGGAGGTGGCGTACATCGCCGAAGCGATGGGAGCCGGCAAGCCTGCAGAAGCAGCTGCGGAAGCTGCGCCTGCAGGGGCTTCAGTGACGCCGGATGCGGCAACTGCCGATCCGGAGGAAGAGGAGCATAAGGAAGAAATCGGCATCGACGATTTCGCCAAAGCAGAGCTGCGCGTAGCCCAGGTCATCGCCTGCGAGCCGGTGAAGAAGGCGGACAAGCTGCTGAAGCTGCAGCTCGATCTTGGATACGAGCAGCGCCAGGTCGTATCCGGCATTGCCAAGTTCTACACACCGGAAGAGCTGGTGGGACGCAAGGTGATCTGTATCGTGAACCTGAAGCCGGTGAAGCTGCGCGGCGAGTTGTCGCAGGGTATGATCCTGGCAGCCTCCAAGGGCGACCAGCTGACGATCGCCACCGTGCCGGACAGCATGCCTAACGGAGCTATTGTGAAATAAGACAAGCTGCATAGTTGAATGATATGAACGATCCCCGTGTGCCTTAATGCAGCGGGGATTGTTTTAGTGTAAATAGAGAATATACGTTATTAGGTGCTGGTCTTAAGGATAAGCGGCTTCAGTCTAATTATCGGGAGGCTGGCTGGAAGATCAGAGTTGACTTATCGTAACGATTACTATTATAATTCTCATAGTAAATTTTACGATTTAAGGGGTCGATAGAGAAATGTTATATAAAAGCTTGCACAAAGGGCTTTTGCTTGTTGTTACCATACTGCTGCTAATGATGCTTGCCGCATGCGGTTCTAAGAGCAGCGGAAGTATCGTCGAGGGAAAAGTGAATGTCATCACTACTTTTTATCCTATATATGAATTTGCCAGTGAAATCGGCGGGGAAGATATCAACGCGATCAATCTGCTTCCGGTGGGGGTAGAGCCGCATGACTGGACGCCGCGCAGCCAGGATATTATTAATACCTCGAAGGCACAGCTGTTCCTGTATAATGGAGCAGGACTGGAGGGCTGGGTGCCCAATTTCCTCAAAAGCCTCGACAGTGACAGTGAAGCCAAGGCTGTAGAAGTCAGCCAAGGGGTTGATTTGATTATGACCGACGAGGAAGACGGTCATGATCATGGTCATGAGGAGGAGGAAGCAGAACACAGTGATAGCCTGCACACGGACCCGCACACCTGGGTAAGTCCGAAGTCGGCGCTCGTGATGGCGAAGAACATCAAGGAAAGCCTGCAGTCCGTTGATCCTGAGCATTCCGCAGGTTATGAAGAACGGTACCGGAAGCTGGTTGAACGCTTGAGTGCGCTCGATAGCAAGTTTACCGAGGAACTGGGCAAGCTGCCGAATAAAGAGATCGTAGTCTCTCATCAGGCCTTCTCATATCTGGCGCGTGATTACGGTCTGTCACAGCACGCTATTATGGGGCTGTCACCGGATGCCGAACCAAGGGGACAGGATCTGCTTGATCTGGCGGCATTGGTCAAAGAAGAGGGCATCCGATACATTTTCTTCGAAGAACTGGTATCCGACAAGCTGGCTAAGACACTGGCTGGTGAAACCGGCGTGTCCACAATGGTGCTGAATCCGGTAGAGGGTCTGACTGAAGCCCAGGAGAAGAATGGCGACAACTATTTCACACTAATGGAGAAAAATTTGCAAAATCTCATTCTGGCTTTACAATAATAAGGAAAGTATAAGTTGAAAGGTGGTACTTCACATGCAACCGGTATCCCTGGACTGCCATCAGCATATGATCGAAATACAGGATTTGTCCTTCTCCTATGGCGAACAGAAGGTAATCTCCAATCTGGATTATACAGTGAAAGAACGCGATTTCCTGGGCATCATTGGTTCCAACGGCGCCGGCAAGACTACGCTGCTCAAGATGATTGTCGGTCTGCTGCCTGCTACCAGCGGGGAGATCAAATTATTCGGCCAGCCGGTCCGGAAGTTCAAGGACTGGGAACGGATCGGTTATGTTCCGCAGAAGAATGCCTTCAATCCGCTGTTCCCGGCTACCGTGCGTGAGGTAGTATTGTCAGGCCTGTACAATAACAAGAATCTGATCCGCCGCGTATCCAAAGCCCAGCACCGCCAGTGTGAGGATGCGCTAGAAGTGATGCGGATTCAGGATATCGCGGAGAAAAGAGTCGGCCAGCTGTCCGGCGGCCAGCAGCAGCGGGTCTTCCTGGCCCGCGCCCTGATCAACCATCCGGATCTGCTGATCCTCGATGAGCCTACCGTCGGTATTGATGCCGAGACGCAGGCCGGATTCTTCGACCTGATCATGCATATGCATGCCCATCACCACATGACCTTCCTGATGGTATCGCATGATATCGACATGATTAAGAACTATCTCGGCAACGAGCCGGTGCAGAAGAACGGAAAGATCAATTTCTATTGCCGCCATTCTCATGATGTTCAGGACTGCGTTGTCGATAACCTGCAGCATACACTCTCTTGAAAAAGGGAGCGCAGAGGTGTTTCAGACATTCTGCAAAATCAGCTTCTCATGCATCCTAAAGATAGCTGTATTTCGTACAGTTATTTTTAGATTGTAGGCGCGGATTTAAGCTAAAACTGTAGTTTGTACACTTATATTTGCGGAAAACAGGCGATAATCCGCTTACCCCTCTTTATAATTGTATGAAATACACTTATTTTCCTGATCTGGTTATAAATAAGACAAATAGTTGTACAAAGTACATTTAAACGGCTTGATTCCAACGGACAAGGCTCTTCTGCCCTGCTCTTAGTTGTCCCCTGGGTCGTCCATTGTACAACATTGGACGGCCTTCGCTTCGCTCTTATCTTTTGAACTTGATTTTGACTTGAATGCGTAATTAAATCCCGCCAAATGTTAAGCATATCCCGCAGGGAGGCAAAGCGGTCCTACCTCAACGTCCCCAAGCAGCGAAAGTCTTCTGTCCCACGCCAATTGCACTTAAACGGGTGTCCAGAGGGCAGAGCCCTTGGGGCCCTCCCTTGGAAGGGAGGGTTTGGGTGGGATCGAAAAGGTTTGGGATCGAAAGGTTTAGGATCGAAAGGTTTGGGATCGAAAAGGTTTGGGATCGAAAGGTTTGGGATCGAAAGGTTTGGGATCGAAAAGGTTTGGGATCGAAAAGGTTTAGGATCGAAAGGTTTAGGATCGAAAGGTTTAGGATCGAAAGGTTTAGGATCGAAAGGTTTGGATCTAAAAGGCTTTTGATCTAAAAGGTTTTGATCTAAAGTCTCGATAAGGTTTGATCATAAAAGGAGAAAAATATCTTGGAAATTCTATTTAGTGACTTTTTCCAGCGGGCGCTGGCCGGCGGGCTGATGATTGGGATTACCGCGCCGCTGATAGGCGTGTTCCTGGTGCTGCGGCGCCTGTCGATGATCGGAGACACGCTGGCCCATGTGACCATCGCCGGGGTAGCGCTTGGCTTCCTGACGGGCTTCTACCCGCTTGGAGCGGGGCTGATCTTTGCCGTAGTGGCCTCGTTTGCGATTGAGAAGCTGCGCAAGGCATACAAAAGCTACGCCGAACTCTCCATTGCCATCATCATGTCGGGCGGGGTGGCGCTGGCTTCGCTTTTTTTCACCCTGGGCAAAGGCTATAATGCGGATGTGATGAGTTACCTGTTCGGCAGTATTTACACGCTGAATAACACCGATCTGATTGTAGTAGGTATCGTTACCATTGCGGTTGTGGTTGTAGTTTCGCTGTTCTTCAAAGAGTTCTTCCTGCTCAGCTTTGAGGAGGATGCGGCCAGTGTCAGCGGACTGCCGGTGAAGCTGCTTAATATGCTGATAACCGTGTTGACCGCGCTTGTAATCAGTACGGCGATCAAAATTGTCGGCTCACTGCTGGTATCTGCACTCCTGACCATTCCTGTGGCGATCAGTTTGCTGCTGTCCCGAAGCTTCAAGTCTTCAGTCATTCTGTCCGTAATTATTGCTGAGATCGCTGTAGTCGGCGGACTTGTCATTGCCGGTGTATGGAATCTGGCTCCCGGAGCCACGATTGTTCTGCTCCTGATTGCACTGCTGACACTAACACTCATCGGCAAAAAAGGGCTGCCAGCCTAAACCTAAAGCTCCCAGCGGCCTAAACTACATATGCTTGAATACTGCCTTCGTGAACTGAACCCGAGTAGGGAAGGAGAGATGCGCCAGTGTCCAACCTGAATGCAGGAATCGCTTTTGCCGCCGGAGTGGCGTCGTTCATATCGCCTTGCTGTCTGCCGCTCTACCCGTCCTATCTATCTTATATTACCGGATTATCGGTGCAGGAGCTGAAGAGTGGGGGGGACAGCAAAGAGGTCCGTTTCCGGACCCTCTCGCATACGCTGGCCTTTATATTGGGCTTCTCGGCTGTGTTCTATACCCTTGGTTTCGGGGCCGGACTGTTTGGTGAATTCTTCAACGGCCAGCGGGATCTGATCCGCCAGTTGTCGGCTATTCTGATTATTGTGATGGGGCTGTTCCTGCTTGGTATTTTTCAGCCGCAGTTTTTGCTCCGGGAGCGCAAGCTGGAGCTGAAATGGAAGCCTGCGGGATATCTGGGCTCGTTTATCTTCGGCATCGGCTTCTCAGCGGGCTGGTCACCGTGCATCGGTCCCATTTTGACGGCGATTATTGCCCTTTCTGCCAGTGATCCGGGAACCTGGTTTACGTTGATTACGGCTTACAGCATCGGGTTTGCGCTGCCGTTCTTCGGACTCGCTTTTTTCCTGGGCGGCGCGCGGAAGATCCTGAAATATTCCAATCTGCTGATGAAGCTTGGCGGCACACTGATGGTGTTCATGGGCATTCTGCTGTTCACCGACCAGATGTTCCGGATAACGATCTGGCTGCAGGGGGTTACGCCGGAGTGGCTGATTTTCTAAGCCTAAATGTTAAGTGAAATAATCAATAGCCGCTTCCGGAAAATGTTCGAAAATCCGCTCTGTGATGAATTCGCGCAGGGCGGTTTGCTGTTCATCAGGGTAGACATATTTGTTCTGGCCCCACTTGCCCCATTTCTTCTTGCGCTTCTCAATATCCATCTCCAGCTTGGATTTCGGATAACGTTTCTCGATCACGGTCTTGGCTGTTTTGGTGAACCTGTGCTGGATCAATTCAAAAGTAAGACCCTTGCCAATTCCCGGCGGCAGCGTACGGGCCAGCTTCTCCAGCAGCTCGGCATAGCCTTCTTCCCAGCCGTCATGCCAGATGATCGGAGCGATGATGAAGCCAAGCGGATAACCGGCACGGGCAATCTGACCGGCAGCCTCAATCCGCTCCTCGAACCGGGAGGTGGCCGGCTCAAAATTCTTAATTACATAATCGGCGTTCACGCTGAAGCGTACGCGGGTATGGCCGTTATGTTTCAGTCCAAGCAAGGGCTCAACATGTTGATACTTCGTCACGAAGCGCAGCCGCCCGAGCGGCTCTTCGGCCATGAATTCAATTAGCTCCGTAAGCGAACCGGTAATATGCTCCAGCCCCAGCGGGTCCGAGGTACAGGCAGCTTCGAAGGTGGTAATCTCCGGGGCACGCTCGCCGATATATTTTTTGGCCGCATCGATGATGTCTCCAGTGTTTACATATACACGGATGTAAGGCTTGGAACCCAATGTAGTCTGAAGGTAACAATAATGACAGTGGCCCATACAGCCGGTAGCAATCGGAATCGCATAATCGGCAGACGGCTTGGACTGGTCAAAAGTCAGCGTTTTGCGGAGACCGACGACAAGTGTTCTTTTAGCGATTTTGTATTGCTCCACTTCGGTTTCGCCGGGCAGATTGGTGATCCGGTTATGCGAGGTGGTCATACGGAAGGGAATGTTGCGGGCCTTGACCCACTCCATAATCCGCTCCCCTTTGGGATAATTCAAGGCATCCGGTTCGAAAAAAACCAGCTCGGGAATGAAGAGACCCGTCGGCTTCCGCGGTCTTTTGGCAGGAGGGCGTTCAGTGGTAACTACGTTCATGAATTCACGCTCCTTATAGATGAGGATACCGTTATTGTGCCGTTAAGCGGGTGAATGAAATCATGGTAAACATCGCTAAGCGGAGAAGCGGCAGACCTGTAGGACTTGCCAAGGAGCGGCAGAAACATGTATCATTGTTAGAGCAAGGCCCGGCCCCATCGCCACGCTCAATATAGAAAAGAGGTAAAGTTAATGCCAACACCCAGCATGGAGGATTATTTGGAGCGCATATACAAGCTCATCGATGAGAAGGGTTATGCGCGGGTCTCGGATATTGCCGAGGGACTGGAAGTACACCCCTCCTCTGTGACCAAGATGATCCAAAAACTGGATAAGGACGAATATCTCATCTATGAGAAATATCGTGGGCTTGTCCTAACAAGCAAAGGAAAAAAAGTGGGAAAACGTCTTGTGGACCGCCATCAGCTGCTGGAGGAATTCCTCGGGCTTATTGGAGTTCAGCAAGAACATATTTATAAGGATGTTGAAGGCATTGAGCATCATTTGAGCTGGGATTCTATCACCCGGATCGAGACACTAGTGGAGTACTTCCGCCGGGATGAAGCGCGTCTGCAGACCTTATACGATATTCACCATGAAATGGTCAGTGATTCATAATTTTGGCTGTTTTTGTTTGATTAGCGCAACCTTTCCAGTTTTATTACGTCAAAACGGATACCGTTCCTTTTTCACCTAAGGAAGGACTCCGTTTACTAAAGAAACGGCCTTCTCCCTGATTCAAGGACGAGAAGGCCGTTTCTTTGTTATATCACTACAACATTTGGGAGGAATTATGAATTACCGTAAATGGATATTAGGGTTGCTGGTGGTTATGCTATGTCTGCCTGTGTGGACAACAGGTGCACGCGCTGCTTCGGTGCAGATTACCATTGAACTGGATGGAGAGAGCTTAAGCACGGATGTTCCGCCTTATATTACGCGGACCAATGTTACTATGGTCCCTGTCGGGGTAGTCAGTAAAGGACTAGGTGCCGGTGTGGTCTGGGATCAGGCCAGTAAGACCGCTACAATCAGCAAGGGGAATAATGTGCTGAAGCTGACTAGCGGAAGCAAAAGTGCAATCGTTAACGGTGCTTCAGTCCCTCTGGATACCTCTGTGCAGATTACACAGGGCAGAGTGATGGTGCCGCTGCGGTTCGTCAGTGAGCAGCTCGGGCTGCAGGTAGTCTGGAATCAGGCTGCGAAGCATATTGCCTTATATTCAAATGTAGAGATTGGCGGGCCGTCTACACCTTCGACACCGTCTGTTCCGACAGTGCCGACACCATCCGTGCCAACGCCTGTAGTGCCGGCACCGTCCGTGCCAACGCCTGTAGTGCCGACACCGACCGTGCCAACGCCAACCGTGCCTTCCATTCCCGGGGCCAAGACTGGAAAGGCGATGAAGGGCGCGTGGGTCTCCACCGTATTTAATCTGGACTGGCCGTCAACGGCTTCGGCCGGTAATGCAGACAAGCAGAAGAAAGAGTTCGACAGCATGCTGGACAAGCTGCAGGCTGCCGGTTTCAATAGTGTATTCGTACAGGTCAGACCCGCCGGAGATGCCCTGTACCCCTCACAGTTGGTCCCCTGGTCCAAGGTGCTTAGCGGTACCCAAGGGAAAGAGCCCGGCTATGATCCGCTCCAGTATATGGTTAGCAGCGCCCATTCACGCGGTATGCAGCTGCATGCCTGGTTCAATCCGTTCCGGGCAACTACCGATGCCTCCACTACAGGACTTGCCGCCAATCATGTGGCCAAGCTGCATCCAGAGTGGATCGTCAAAGCTGACAGTAAGCTGTACATAAATCCGGGTATACCGGAAGCGCGGCAGCATATCATTGACACCGTAATGGAAGTGGTCAGAGGGTATGACATTGACGGTGTGCATCTGGATGATTATTTCTATCCTTCCAACGTAACCTTTGCCGATGATACGGCATTTAAGACCTACAACTCTCAGGCAATTGCCACCAAGGGTGACTGGCGCCGGGATAATATCAATCAGTTCATCCGGCAGCTGGGGGCAGAGATTCATGCGGTGAAGCCGGCAGTTTCGTTTGGCGTCAGCCCCTTTGGGGTATGGCGCAATAAAAAGGCGGACAGCACCGGTTCGGATACCACGGCAGGCGTATCTGCGTATGATGACATGTATGCGGATGTACGCACATGGATTAAGAGCGGCTGGGTCGACTATGTGGCTCCGCAGATATATTGGAGTCTCTCTTTCAGCGCCGCCCGTTATGACAAGCTGGTTGACTGGTGGGTGAACGAGGTCACTGGCACGGGCGTCAAGCTGTATATCGGCCTGGCCTCCTACAAAGTAGGGGATACCAAACAAACCGCGGAATGGCAGAGCGGCGATCAGATTATCAACCAGCTGAAATATAACGAGAAATACGACGAGGTTTCCGGCAGCATTCTGTTCCGGGCCAATGATATTGTGGTCCGTGATCCATTTGGCCTGGCCAGCCTGCTCAGCTTTTATTTCAAATCATAGTCAGTCATGAATAGTCCCCCGTGCTCATAGATAAGCAATAAGATCTATGGAACGGGGGACTCTTAGGTATGGAGATTAACGCAGTTTTTGAAGGCGGAGGCGTGAAGGGGATTGCGCTCGCAGGTGCGGTGGAGGCAACGGAGCGGGCGGGCCGAACCTTCAGGAGAGTAGCCGGAACCTCTTCAGGCTCCATTATTGCTTCGCTGCTGGCCGCCGGTTATAACGGGGAGGCGATGAGCCGGATCATCAGGGAGACGCCCTTCACATCCTTTCTCAAGCGAGGAGCGCTATATAACACCGCTGTAATAGGACCGGCAATCCGTGTGCTGATCAAAAAAGGCCTGTACTCGGGCCAGGCTCTGGAATCCTGGATCCGCGGCATTCTGCTGGAGAAGGGAGTGGTTACGTTCAGCGATCTGCCTCGCGGCAGGCTGACCGTTATCGCTTCAGATATTACTAACGGGAGGATAGTCGTCTTGCCGGATGATCTGGAGCTCTACGGGATTTCACCGGAGTCCTTTGAAGTCGCCAAGGCTGTGCGGATGAGCTGCAGCATTCCCTACTTCTTCGATCCGGTGATGCTGCGGCTGAACGGAGAGGCAGCCCGGAGAAAATCTTTTGCCGAGCAGTTTGTGTATATGGTAGACGGGGGGATGCTCAGCAATTTTCCGCTGTGGCTGTTTGAAGAGAAGAAGGATGGCTTCCAGTCCCCAGAGCGGCGTACGCCCACGGTGGGCTACCAGTTGATCGGTAAGACACAGCCGCAGCCTCACCGCATTACCGGGCCGTTCAGCATGCTTCAGGCCATGGTAGGGACGATGCTCTCTGCCCATGATGAACGTTATATCGAGACGGATAAATTCGTACGCACTGTCAAAATTCCCACGCTGGGCATTTCCACCACCCAGTTTCATATCTCCCCGGAACAGAGTGAGGCGATCTATACTGCAGGGCTGACGGCCGGAGCGGATTTTTTCAAAAATTGGCGTCCGCCGCTTAGCACACGTCCATATTTTACCCGGCCTAAGTGCGCCGGACCTGAATTATAACCAAAAAAGGCATCCCGCATGTCGTAACGACAATGCGGAGATGCCTTTTGTTGCTTGAATCTTAGCGGATAGCCTGGAGTTTCAATGATATTTGGGAAGCTGGTCGTCGTTCTTACCCTTGCTGCCTTCAATCACCTGGAATGGATAGGTTTTACGCTTGCCGGGTGAGGCGGCCTGGGTTTTGCGGATACCCGCAACCTTGGACATCGTCTTGGCCGAAGGCTTGACTTTGGTACGCGGCCGTCCGGGACCGCCGTTTGTTCTGCCGGGAACGATCTTGTACGCATAATACAGCATCGCCAGCAGGACTAGCGGAAGAATAAAGATAGATAGGGCAGCAAGGCCGCGTATCATAAATTCCGTTACCAGCCCCCATGCTGCGAGAGCTATTGAAATCCAAAAAATCAAAGCATGTCTGATCATGGGCTAATCATCCTTTCGCAGGATCCAAAATGCCGCCTGACACACTTGCCTCCGAATATCCTCTTGCTTCAATTGCGGCATCCAGCTCCCGCATCCGGTTGAACGAGGCGATGGACACCTCAACCATATCGTCTTTAGGTTCTTTGGTCGTCAGCAGCTGCAGCCACAGACCCGGATACCCCAGATACTTGAGCCCGGGAATATCTCTCACGGCATTGGTGCCCTTCAGCACCTCAAAGGAGATCCCGATGACTACCGGCAGGAGAATAATCCGCTGCAGTACCCGTTCCATAAGATTATCCCATGGGACAACAGAGTAGATAATCACACCGAGGATAATGGTCAGCATCATGAAGCTGCTTCCGCAGCGGTAATGCAGACGGCTGTATTTCTGTACATTCTTAACAGTCAGTTCTTCGCCGGCTTCAAAAGCACTGATTACCTTATGCTCGGCACCGTGATACTGGAACAGCCGTTTGATCACCGGAGTCTGTGAAATCGCAAACAGATACACGAGCAGGAGAATCAGCTTAATGCCGCCTTCAACAAGGTTGTGCAGAATATAGTTATCGAATGCATTCTTGAATAAAAAATCTTCTACGAATACCGGCACCAGTGTGAAAATAACCTTGCCGAAAAGGAAAGAAAGAATACCCATGACAGCTACGCCGAAAATCATACCGAGGCTCCAGCCTTCATCTTTCTTCTTGTCTTTATCTTTCTCTTTCTGCTTGGCAAGCTCTTCAGGCTCTGTCTCATCCTCGGCATAGGATTCCGCCGAATAATTCAGGTGCTTCGAGCCTTTGGCGCTGGAATCTATAATACTGACAATGCCGCGAAGCAGCGGAATCTTGCGCAGTTTAAGGACCCAGCTCTTATCGCTCTTCGGCACCTCCAAAAATGTGATTTCCTGATTCTTCCTTCTTACGGCTGTTACGTTGATATGCTTGCCGCCGAACATGACGCCTTCAATGACGGCTTGGCCGCCGTAACTGGGAGTTTCCTGGGACAACCAATTCACCTTCCCGTATTTTAATGTGATTTATATAATACATTGTAACTAATTTTTAAGCACATTACTAGTTGGATTGCCGTTTGCTGTACATACTAGTCTATAGAGAGCGGAGTGGAAACCGGATTAACCCTATATTGAAAGTGAGGCTGCTCTATGAGTTCTTCCAACAAGCAAAAGTCAGTCCATACGAATCCGTTTTATTTTGCCATTGAACTGGGATTTTTCGCCGGCATCATCTGGGGAGGAGCCCGCTGGCTGATGTATGTCCTGCATTTCACCAAGGTGATTCCGGGATTTTTGGCGGAGCCCTTCTTTAAACATGACTTTTTGGTGTCGCCCGCCGGGCATCTGCTCGGATATTTATCCTTTATCGTCTTCTCGGTGATCGTTTCCCTGGTCTACGTGCTTATCTTCCGTAAGCTGAAGGGGCCTTGGCCGGGGATGATTTACGGTGTGCTCTGGTGGTCGGCCCTGTTCCTTGCCGGCTCCTGGCAGTTCCTGATGCAGCCGCCTTTCAGACTGCCCTGGAACTCTGTAATCAGTGAATTTTGCCTCTTTTTGCTCTGGGGATTATTCATCGGATATACGGCGGCGATTGAGTATACCGATGAGCGGAAACGGGAGCAGCAGACAAAGCTGGCTTAAGCGTCCGAAAAAACTTCTCAGGTGGCATGCCACTATGTTAAAATACAATGTGGCTATTTCGAGAGGAGAATGAAAATGAGCAACAAGCGCGTCTCCAAGCTGCGTAAGGTTTTGCAGGAACAGGGACTGGATGCGATGTTAATTACCAGCGGCTATAACCGCCGCTATTTGAGCGGATTCACCGGCTCCTCCGGTTATGTGCTGGTTACCGGTGATGACAGTTATCTGCTGACTGACTTCAGGTATATGACACAGGCCTCGGAACAGGTAAACGGCCTGAAGGTTGTTCAGCATGCTTCGAAATTCATTGACACCGTACGCGAGCTGCTGCCGCAGGGCGGACAAGTCCGGGTTGGATTCGAGCAGGATGATGTAAGCTTCAGCGCGTACACTGCCTATGCGGCGGCTCTGCAGCCGGCTGTTATGGTGCCGGTATCCAAAGCCGTGGAGAATCTGCGCATGTTCAAGGACGAAGAAGAGCTGGCTGTCATGCAGCGGGCGGCCGATCTGGCCGACGCCACGTTCAGTCATATCCTGAATGTGATCAAACCAGGCATGACTGAACGTGATGTCGATCTGGAAATGGAATTCTACATGCGTACCCATGGTGCAACCTCGTCTTCATTCGATACGATCGTTGCTTCCGGCGAACGCTCGGCCATGCCGCATGGCGTAGCCAGCAGCAAGATCATCCAGAACAATGAATTCGTAACCTTCGATTTCGGCGCTCTGCTGGACGGATACTGCTCCGATGTAACACGTACGATTGCTCTGGGATCGCCAGATCCCAAGCTGAAGGAAATCTATGATATTGTGCTTGAAGCGCAGCTGCATACGCTGGCACATATCAAGCCGGGCATGACCGGCCGCGAATGCGATGCCCTGGCCCGTGATATTATCACCCGTTACGGATACGGGGAGTATTTCGGCCACAGCACAGGCCATGGCCTGGGCATGGAGGTTCATGAATCTCCGCGTCTGTCCAAGCTTGCCGATGAAATTATGGAGCCGGGCATGGTTGTTACCGTTGAACCGGGAATTTATCTCTCCGGCCTCGGCGGCGTGCGGATTGAAGATGATATTGTCATTACCGAAAGCGGCATCGCGCTGCTGACACATTCGTCTAAGGAATACACGGTACTGTAAGACAAACTTATTCAGTTAATTCATCGATTCCAGGAGGGATTTTTAGTGATTTCAGTTAATGATTTCAAGACAGGTTTGACCGTAGAAGTAGAAGGGGATATCTTCACCGTCATTGATTTCCAGCACGTGAAGCCGGGTAAAGGCGCGGCATTCGTCCGCTCCAAGCTGAAGAACCTGCGTAACGGCAATACCGTTGAGCGCACATTCCGTGCAGGCGAAACAATCGGCCGCGCGATCATCGAGAACCGTGGTGTACAGTACCTGTATGCCAGCGGTTCTGAGCATGTATTCATGGACAACGAAACATATGACCAGTTCGAGTTGACTGAGAAGCAGCTGGAGTGGGAGCTTAACTTTCTGAGAGAGAATATGACGGTAAATATCGTCAGCTACCAGGGTGAAATCCTCGGGATCAACCTGCCTACAAGTGTTGAACTGAAGGTTACTGAAACAGAACCGGGCGTTAAAGGCAACACGGCTCAAGGTGCAACTAAAGCGGCTGTTCTGGAAACCGGACATACTGTACAGGTTCCATTGTTCATTAATGAAGGCGATGTTCTCCTGATCGATACCCGTGAAGGTAAGTACATCTCCCGCGCGTAGTAGCTTACGTAGCTCCGGATTCAACGTTATTCAAGACGGCCTCCCCGCAGTATGCGGCGGAGGTTTTTTGTACAGCTTCAGCTGAATATAATTTGCCGTGCCAGGCATAGAGGAATGGCCATGTTCGGAAAATTGGGCGCTTTTTTTGTGAAACCATTAACGCATGTTATGATTTTCGTATTATACTGTGTTAAAGCGAAAACCAAATAAAAGCTACTACTTACAGCGAAATAGGGAGTGAATGGGACTTTGTCACTTTATGTCATGAAATTCGGAGGCAGCTCCGTCGGCGATATTGAACGTATGAAGCGTGTCGCCAAGCGCATCGCAGATAAGCAGGATGAGGGACATCGCTGCGTTGTGGTTGTGTCCGCTATGGGGGATACAACAGATGAACTGATCGATCAGGCTAAACAGCTGAACGGGCAGCCTCCCGCACGGGAAATGGATATGCTGATGACTACGGGGGAACAGATCTCTGTAGCGCTTCTGTCCATCGCTCTTCATGGAATCGGGCGGAATGCTGTATCCTATACAGGCTGGCAGGCCGGGTTCCGAACCGATGAGACCCATGGCCGTGCGCGGATTAGTGAAATCGTTCCACGCCGTGTTCTGGAGTCGCTGGAGCGTGAGCAGATTGTTATCGTTGCCGGGTTCCAGGGGATGACACTGGACGGTGAGATTACCACGCTGGGCCGCGGAGGTTCGGATACAACGGCGGTTGCGCTGGCTGCTGCGATCAAAGCGGATGTCTGCGAAATCTATACCGATGTAGACGGCATCTATTCCACAGACCCGCGTATTGTGAAGACAGCGCGGAAGCTGAAGGAAATCTCGTATGACGAGATGCTGGAGCTGGCTAATCTCGGTGCAGCCGTGCTGCATCCGCGTGCAGTGGAATATGCCAAACGATATCAAGTGAAGCTGGTCGTCAGATCGAGCTTTAACCATAATGAAGGAACTGTTGTGAAGGAGGACGCAAGTATGGAGCAGGGTGTAGTAGTTAGCGGCATCGCGTATGACAAGAATGTGGCCCGGATCAGTATTCTGGGAGTTCCGGATGTTCCGGGTGTACTCGCCCAGGTCTTCGGCAAGCTGGCTGAAGAGGGTGTGGACGTCGATATCATCGTACAGAGCGGCGTTCAGAATCAGACCGCAGACTTCTCCTTTACCGTAGCCCTTAGCGATCTGGAGAAGGCTAAGCAGGTCATTGAAGGATTGCACAGTGTGCTGCCGTACCGTGAAGTGACTTCCGAGGATAGTCTGGTCAAGGTGTCGATTGTCGGCGCCGGCATGGTCAGCCATCCGGGGGTGGCGGCCCAAATGTTCGAGGTGATCTCGAACGAAGGTGTGAGCATCAAGATGGTCAGCACCTCGGAGATTAAGGTTTCCTGTGTCATTGAATCCGGCAATCTGCAGCAGATTATTCAGGCGCTGCATACGGCTTATAATCTCGACACCGCAGAGCAGGCCTTCGTCGGAGGCCCGCAGGACCGCCGGTAAGCTTCTGGATTGTAATTCTACAGCATGGACAACATCGGGGATGTTTCTTTGGCCGGAAGGCTGGAGGGCATCCCTGTTTGGCGTCTGGCGGCAGGTGAGCCCTGAATTAATTTGGGGCTTGAGCGAAAAACCGACTACATTGTGCCATCGATAGGGTAGACGAGCCAAATATATGCGAAAAACCGAATACATTGTGGCATCGATAGGGTAGATGAGCCAAATGTATGCGAAAAACCGAATACATTGTGCCATCGATAGGGTAGACGAGCCAAATGTATGCTAAAAACCGAATACATTGTGGCATCGATAGGGTAGACGAGCCAAATGTATGCGAAAAACCGAATACATTGCGCCATCGTCAATGTAAAGCGAATAATGTATAACACAAAGACACAAAGACAAGATCCTATTAGTAACTAACCATCATTAGTCAAAAAGAGTGCTGTTCCCCGCGCGAGCGGAGAGCAGCACTCTTTTTGCATAGTAAATGTGGCTAGCAACGGTATAGGCGATATGCTTAATTGTAATTGTACTTTGTACAACTAAATCGTCTGATTTACTAGCGATTATCCATATAGTTGTATTTCGTACAATTAAACTGACTTTGTACCTTGATTCCCGCCCATTTAGGCGAATTTAGTTGTACGGAATACAGTTATAAGATGTCCGCATCCCTTTTCGCTGGTTTTAATTGCACATTATACAACTATCCTCGTTTAACTCAATCGTCTGAACCGGCCCATAATCTCCACCGTCTCCAGCACGTTGACGAAGGATTTCGGATCTGTCTCAAGAATAGTCTTGCGCAGGTCAGCCAGCTCGTAGCGGGTAGTTACCGTCATCAGCATCGTATTGCCTTCATGACTGTACCCGCCCTCCGCATTTACGACGGTGACGCCGTGCGGCAGACAGGTCAGGCGGTTCAGCATTTTCTCGCGCTCCTTCGTGACAATGAAGCAGGTCAGCTTGACGTGGCGGATGTGGATCATGTCAACTACACGGCTTTTGACGAAAATACAGAGCATCGCGTACAGCGCCGAATCCCAGCTTTTGAAGAAGCCCAGGCTTAGGATGACCAGACCGTCCATCACAAACAGCACGGTTCCCATAGGAATGTCCCGCTTGCGGGTAATAATGGAGCCCAGAATATCGAATCCGCCGGAAGATCCCCCCGCACGCAGCGAGAAGCCGACACCGCCGGCAATGATCACACCGCCGAAGATACTGGCCAGAATCGGGTCCTTGGTAAGCTTCACCACAGGGATGATATTCAGGAACCAGGTAGTGGAGATAACCGACAGCATGCTATAGCAGATGTATTTCTTCCCCACGGCTACGAAACCCCAGATCAGGATCGGCAGGTTGATGGCGAAATAATACAGCGAGATATACTTAGGATTCGTTAGGTAGCCAATAATGGATGCCGTCCCGGCCACGCCGCCGCTGAGCAGCTGATGCGGAATCAGGAACAGCCGGAGCCCGCCCGCTACCAGAAAGGCTGAAAAAATGATAATGGCTACTTCTTTTACCTGTCTGGCTACTGTTCCCGATACGAGCGGTACTACGAAATTACGAACTTGCATGACTGTGATCCCCTCTTTTTCCGATGTCTTTATCTACATTTCTGCGGCGCTCGGACCCACTCCAGAAGCAGTTAGGAAGGCTTAGTTTCTCCAGCTGCCTGCCCTTCTATTTTCCAAAGCTCCATTTTATTGCACGCGCAAAATTAATTTTATCATACCGATGATATTTTTTTATAGAGGAGAGCACTATGATTTCTTTCACACCTGCTTAAATCTCTGCTAGCTTCCTGCATTTCTTCTTGTCTAAAGTGGACAGCTTCTGCATATCCATGGATAACAGCTTGTTTATTGCGCAGCGGATTCTTTGGTATCCATAGATTTGTACAAGGGAGTTGAACAGTATGGACAAGTATGTGAGCTGGATGGCGGGACTTCGGCTGCTGTCAGGCAGTGTAGAGATTGCTGCTGCACTGATTATGCTGAGGCTGAACCAGGTGGATAAGGCGCTTGCGGTTAATTCCGGGCTGGCGCTGGTCGGGCCGACAATCCTGATTCTGACCACAGCGGTCGGCCTGACGGGGATGGCCCAGCAGCTGTCGTGGGGCAAGCTCGGCTGGATCGGCTGCGGCGTGGCCTTTCTCTTAATCGGCATTCTGAAGAAATGATAGATGATAGTCATAAAGTACAAGTACAAGCATAAATATGGAATAAAGCTATTAAGTAGAGGACAACTTGGGGGTACTTTGTATGGCTAATGATTGGCTTCTATTGTTTCCCGAAAAAGTAAGAGCGCTGCTCGGCGGCCTCCCCGCTGCGCTCCTGGACAAGGTGGAGGAAGTGCGCGTCCGTGAAGGACGGCCGCTCGAGATTAATTACTCCGGCAAATATCATTTTGTCGGCGTGGACGGCAGTCTGACACAGCTTCCCGTTGAAGCCTACAAGCCGGACCGGGAGGATACGCACCGGCTGCTGGACCTGATCAGCAATCATTCGCTGTATACGATGGAAGAGGAGCTGCGCAAGGGCTTCATCACGATTCCCGGCGGGCACCGCATCGGCTTATCCGGCCGGACAGTCTTAAGCGGCGGGGGGGTTGAGCATCTCCGCGATATTACCGGCTTCAATGTGCGGATTGCCCGCGAAGTGCACGGGCTGGCAGACGGCGTGCTGCCTTATCTGCTGGACCGGGGACGGCAGCGGATTATGCATACGCTGATCCTCTCGCCGCCGCAGCATGGCAAGACCACGCTGCTGCGCGACCTCGCCAGGCAGATCTCGGCCGGAGGGCAGGGCGGACGCGAGGGCAGCCGCCCCGGTCTCAAGGTCGGCATCGTCGATGAACGCTCGGAGATTGCCGGCAGCCGCCGCGGAATCCCCGCCTTCGATGTCGGCCCGCGCACGGACATCCTGGACGGCTGTCCCAAAGCGGAAGGCATGATGATGATGATCCGCTCGCTGTCGCCCGACGTGCTGATCGCCGATGAGATCGGCCGCCTGGAGGATGCGGATGCAGTAACCGAGGCGCTGCACGCCGGCATCTCGGTAGTCGCTTCCGCGCATGGCAAGGAAGTGTCCGAGCTGGCCCGCCGGCCCGGCCTTGGCGGTCTGCTGGAGCACCGGATGTTCGAGCGGTATGTAATCCTGCACCGTTCGGAGTCAGGCCTGTCCTTCCGCATCCTGGACGCCCAGAAGCGCGGGCTGCTGCTGATCTCTCCGGAAGAGCGGATAGGCGGTGACCGGCATGCTTAAGCTGCTCGGGGCAGTGCTCATCGTGCTTGCGGGCACGCTGGCCGGCTTCAAGCGGGCTGCCCAGTATGCTGACAGGCCCCGGCATATCAGAGGCCTGATCGCAGCGCTGCAGCGGCTGGAGACGGAGATCCAGTACGGCTATACCCCGCTGCCGGAGGCGCTTCGCCGGATCGGGATGCAGAGCAAGGAGCCGCTTAGAGCATTCTTCCTCACCGCAGCGGAAGAGATGAGCCCGCCGCATAACTGCAGCGCCGAGGAAGCCGTGCAGCGGTCCATGGAGATTCACTGGAGCAGCGCTTCCCTGAAAGGAACAGAGAAGGAAATTTTCCGGCAGCTCAGCTGCACACTCGGAACCAGTGACAGATCGAATCAGAGCACGCATATTGCACTGGCTTTACAGCAATTGAAGCAGGAAGAGACAGCGGCCAGAGAAGATCAGGGCAAATATGAAAAAGTGAGCAAAAGCCTGGGTCTGCTGCTTGGAGCATTGATCGTCATTTTGATCTTTTAGCGAGGTGCCAGGAATGAATATTGAAGTCAACGCGATCTTTCAGATTGCCGGCATCGGCATCATTATCGCCATGATCCACACGGTGCTTAAGCAGATGGGCAAAGAGGACATAGCTCACTGGGTAACAATTGTCGGTTTTATCATCGTGCTGTTCATGGTCATCCGCATGCTGGACGGACTGCTTCAGGAAATCAAAACGATCTTTCTTTTTCAATAGGCTGGGGTTATGGAAATCATTCAAGTAGTGGGAATAGGAATTCTGTCGACCGTCCTCATCCTTGTCCTGAAGGAACAAAAGCCGATGTTCGCTTTTCTGCTGACTACTGCGGCAGGCATACTGATTTTTCTGTTCCTGATCGGCAAGATCGGAACGATTCTCGGCACGCTGGAGCGGGTGGCAGAATCCTCCGGGATGGAAATGATCTACATCAAAACCGTGTTTAAAATCATCGGCATTTCGTATATCGCGGAGTTCGGGGCACAGATCGTGCGGGATGCCGGACAGGAATCGATCGCTTCCAAAATCGAGCTGGCCGGCAAGGTGCTGATCATGGTGCTGGCCGTACCGATTATAAGCATCATTATAGAAACGGTGATGAAGCTGCTGCCTGCCTGAGATTCAGACGGAGTAGCGGAAGGCCACAGGAAAGCGGGGTGAGGGTGTGCAGGAGCGCAGTATTTTTCGTCCGCCAAAAGGGTGCAGGCTGCTCGTTCTGCTCCCCTGTCTGCTGCTTCTGCTGTGTGCAGGAACCGCTTATGCAGCTCCGGCTTCTCAAGCGCAGACACAGACGCAAACGCAAACGCAAGCGCAAACGGGAGCGCAAACGGGAGGCAGCGGAGTCTCCTCATCCCCTGTAGACCAGTGGGTGAAGGGGCAGGTCGAGAGCCTTCCGACAGACGGGGTGGAGACGTACTGGGATCAGCTGATGAAGGACTACGGGGGCTTCTTCCCGGAAGGCAAAACACCCTCGCTGATGGATATGCTGCTGCCCGGAGAAGACGGATTAAGCTTCAAAAGCGTATTGTCCGGCCTGACCCGCTTCATGTGGCATGAGGTCCTCTACAACGGCAAGCTGCTGGTTACGATTGTGATGATCAGCGTGCTGAGTATGATTCTGGAGACGCTGCAGACCGCTTTTGAACGGAAATCCGTCAGTAAAATCGCTTATATGCTCTGTTACATGGTGGTACTGGTCATTGCCGTGAACAGCTTCAACATCTCCATCGGCTACGCCAAGGATGCCATTGACCGGATGATCGACTTCATGATGGCGATGATTCCGCTGCTGTTCGCACTGCTGGCTTCGATGGGCAATATCGTAACGGTGTCGGTGACCCATCCGCTGATCGTGTTCATGATCCATACAGTGGGTACGATGATTCACACCATAGTGTTCCCGCTGCTGTTCTTCTCGGCGGTGCTGCATCTGGTGAGTGCGATGTCGGAGAAATATAAGCTGACCCAGCTGGCCAACCTGCTGCGCAATATCGGGGCCGGATTGCTCGGAGTACTGCTTACCGTCTTTCTCGGGGTAATCTCGGTCAGAGGAATCACCAGCTCGGTCACTGATGGTGTAACCATCCGCGCCGCCAAATATATCACAGGCAATTTCGTGCCGGTTATCGGCAAAATGTTCGCAGATGCCACTGATACCGTAATCTCGGCATCACTGCTGGTGAAGAACGCCATCGGGCTCTCAGGGGTCATTATCATCCTCTTCCTCTGTGCTTTCCCGGCAATCAAAATTCTGGTGCTGGCCCTGATCTACAACGTAGCCGCCGCCGTTATGCAGCCGCTGGGTGAAACGCCGATTGTGACCTGCCTGCAGACGATCGGCAAAAGCATGATCTACGTGTTCGCCGCGCTGGCTGCCGTATCGCTGATGTTCTTCCTGGCCGTCACCATCATGCTGACCGCCGGGAATGTCACCGTAATGATGCGGTGAGGCGGATATCATCCGGGTCCGTTTGTATGAGATATGAGGCAGGTTGTGTAAACAAACTTTCAGGAGGTGCGCCATGAGCTGGCTCAGCGGATGGCTCCATGAACTGATTCTGGTGGTGCTGATGGCCGCGTTTGTCGAGATGCTGCTGCCCAGCAAATCCATGGAACGCTATGCCAGGCTGGTGCTCAGTCTGCTGGTTCTGCTGACGATGCTTAGTCCGATCGTCTCCATGCTCAAGGGGGACGCCAGCAAGGAGCTTAGTCTGGCCATGGAGCAGCAGGAGCGGAGCGGCGGGCTGCTCTCAGGTACTGGGGACGGCGCGGACTCGCTGGAGAAGATTCTGGCGGACGGGCGGATGCTGGCAGAGGGGGCGCGTGATCAGAGCCTGAAGCTTGCCGCCGAAGAAATAGCAGGGCAGATGCGCGATCAGATTGCCGGCAGCACCGGCATCCGCGGGGTGAATGTTACGGTAACGCTGGGCATGGGGCCGAATCCGAGTGCGCCTCTGGGCGAAGAGGTGCCGGTGATCTCTTCGGTCACAGTAGATATGCCGGTGGCGGGAGCGGTTGCTGCAAGCGGCATACCGCGTTCAGCAGAGGGCTCACAGCCTGCTGCAGGCCCGGCACCCGAACCGATACGGATTACCCCTGTAGAACCGGTCCAGGTCAGCCTGGACAAGGACGGGGCGGCAAGTGAAGGCTCTGGAGCCGCAACGGGTGCTTCGCAGCCTTCAGCCGCAGGAAACGGGACGCAGGAGGAACAGGCGGCAGCGGTTATAGAGGCCGAATCGGTCAAAAGGCTGCTCGAGCAGAACTGGAACCTGGACCCGGATTCGATACATGTGCTGAGCGGCGGCACCAGCGCCGTGAAATCATAAGACAGAGACCAGGGAACACAAGGCAGAATGCCATATACAGAAGGAGGGAAATCAATGGCCAATTGGCTGAAAAAGCTGGAGCAGTGGGCCGGCGGCGGAAGCGGCAATCCGAAGAGGAGTCATACTTTCCGCTGGCTGATCATTATTGGCTTGCTGGGCGTTGCTATCATGCTGTTCAACTCCTTCGTGAATGTGAAGAAGCTGGACAGCGAGAATACGGGACGTGAACCGCCCGTAAGCGAGACCTCTCAGGCGGTCCTGCAGCAGGAGGCGGTGCAACCCAATTCTTTTGACAGCATCGAGCTGGCGATGGAGAACCGGACGAAGGAGATTCTGGAGAAAATCGTCGGGGTCGGCACAGTTGACATTATGGTCACCGTGGATTCCACAGAGGAAATAGTCGTGCAGCGCAATATGAATGATTCGCAGGCGCAGAGTGAGGAAACCGATGCCAGCGGCGGTAAACGCCATACTACACAATACACCAGGGACGGCGAAATCGTAACCTACAGCCAGTCCGGCGACGAAACCCCGATTATCACCAAACGGATCAAACCCCAGGTGCGCGGTGTGCTGGTTGTCGCCAAAGGGGCAGAGAATAAAGTGGTGCGTAACCTGATCGAGCAGGCTGTCGAGAAAGGGCTGAACGTGCCGAGCTACCGGATCTCCGTCGTTCCGCGCAAGCAGGAATAGGCGTTCAGCTTACAAGCCAGACATACGCAAGCGAATTCGTAGAGGCATATTCAATAAAACTTTTAGGAGGAATCACAAATGAAGGGCAAAAGACAAACGATTTGGCTGGTTTCAATGCTCAGTTTAATGGTGGTGCTCTCGGCTTATTACCTGTTCACGGAAGACACTGGAGCTTCCATTCCCAAAGAAACTGCGGGCAGCATTCAGGTGGACACCGTGAAGGACGGGACGGGCGGCGGGACCGCTACTACGCTTGACAGCGGGCTCGTGATCAACGAAGTACCAACTGATGATTCCGTTACTGCCGATGCGGGAGCCCAGACAGATGACAGCAAAACTGCTGCTGTAACTGAGGATGCCGGCAAAGATGCTGCAGACAAGACCGCAGCCGCTGCCGTGACGGATGACAGCACATCCGCAGCAGTAACAGATGACAGCAGCGCAGCAGCTAACAGTTCCAACGCTGACAAGGATACGGCCGCAGCAGATACAGCGGACAAGACAGAGAAACCGGCTGCAAGTGCCGACAAATCAGCAGCAGCTTCCACAGAGAAGACTCCGGCCAAGGATGATGCGGCTATTCTGGATGAAGTAGCTTCCCAGAGCGTATCGGCCAGCAGCATGTTCACGAATTACCTGTATGAACGCGAGCAGCAGAATCTTAAGGACCACAATGATCTGCTGGCCCTGATTAATGACATGGATAAGACACCTGCGGAGAACGCGGTTGCCCAGGAACAACTCAGCAAGCTGGAGGAAAAAGAATCCAAAATCACCGGAATTGAAGAGCAGCTTCAGCAGAAATACGGTGAAGCTATTGTGAAAGAGGAAGCCGGAGATGCGTACACAATCGTAGTGCTCAGCGATAAGCTGGATGTGAAGCAGGCCGTGGGCATCGTTGACCTTGTAATGAAAGAACTGAGTGTGTCCCAGGACAAGATTAAAGTCCAATACGTATCGGAACAGTAAGCCCTCCTGAATTAAATGAAAGAAAATAGAATAAAATGCCGAAAGAGCCCGGGCACGTCCCGGGCTCTTTCCATTTCTAGCGTTTGTGATATAATACATAAAGTTATCTTGAAATATAAGAAGAATACGCAGGCAGCGGTTATCCTGAAAGCGATTCTAAAGAACCGCAAGCAGACCGAATCACAGGTTTCCCGGGAAGAACGGAATATCGTACCCTGTTTATCTGCGTCCAAAATGGCTTCGAGAGAAAGCTGAAGGAGTGAACTACCCAATGTTCAAGTTAAGCGAGATTAAGGAATTAATTAAATTGCTGGACCAGACCTCTTCCGTACATGAGCTGGAGATTGAAAGCGAAGGTATGAAGCTGGCTATCCGCAAACCGGATCGCCCTGAAGCTGATGGAACAGCAATCCAGGCGACTCCTTATGCCTACCCCTTTACGCCAGCACCGCAGCCGCAAAGTCCGCAGCATGTTGCTCCTCCGGTTGTCAGTGAAGTTCCTGCTGTAACGCAGCAGCAAGCATCCTCCGCTGAAGGCGCATTACATAAAATCGTCTCTCCGATGGTAGGGACCTTCTATAGTGCTGCTTCTCCGGAAACACCGTCCTTTGTAAGTGTGGGAGACCGGGTTCATGAGAAATCAACGGTCTGCATCATTGAAGCCATGAAGCTGATGAATGAGCTGGAAGCGGAAGTGAAAGGCGAAATCGTCTCCGTCCTGGCCGAGAACGGCCAGTTAGTGGAATACGGCCAGCCGCTGTTTCTGGTGAGAGCGGAATAATTGCCGCGAGAATCATGAGGAGCCTGCAAGCTTCGCTAAACTTTGGGAGGAAAAGCATGAACATTCAAAAAGTGTTGATTGCCAACCGCGGCGAAATCGCGGTCCGCATTATCAGGGCCTGCCGTGAACTGGGCATTTCCACCGTAGCAGTCTATTCGGAGCCGGACCGGGATTCACTGCATGTCCGTCTGGCTGATGAAGCGTACTGTATTGGTCCGATGCCCGCCAAGGACAGCTATCTGAATTTTACAAATATTATGAGCGTAGCTACGCTCACCGACTGTGATGCCATTCATCCCGGTTATGGCTTCCTGGCCGAGAATGCGGATTTCGCGGAGATTTGTGAATCCTGCAATATTACATTTATAGGCCCTTCTCCGGATGCGATCACACGGATGGGTGACAAGGCTGTAGCCAAAGAAACCATGAAGCTGGCCGGAGTTCCGATTATTCCGGGCTCTGACGGGCTTGTCGGCGACATAGAGGAAGCGGTTATGCTGGGCCGTGATATTGGTTATCCGATCATCGTCAAGGCCACAGCAGGCGGCGGAGGCAAAGGCATCCGCATTGCCGAGGACGAAGCATCACTGGTGAAGCAGATTACAGCTGCCCAGCAGGAAGCGCAGAAGGCTTTTGGCAACGCTGGTGTGTATCTTGAGAAATTCCTGACCGGCATGAAGCATGTGGAGATTCAGATTATCGCCGATAATCATGGCAATGTAGTCCATCTGGGTGAACGGGACTGCTCCGTGCAGCGCCGCCGCCAGAAGCTGATTGAAGAAGCGCCTTGCTCCGTGCTTACCCCGGAAGTCCGTGATGCAATGGGTCAAGCGGCTGTACGGGCTGCGCAGGCGGTAAATTACTCGGGAGCGGGTACGCTGGAATTCCTGCTGGGGCCGGACGGACAGTTTTACTTCATGGAGATGAACACGCGTATCCAGGTTGAGCATCCGGTAACTGAGATGGTCACGGGCGTAGATCTGATCAAGGAAATGATCTCTGTGGCGGAAGGCAACCCCTTGTCCTTCACCCAGGAGGATATTGTGATCAACGGCTGGTCAATCGAATGCCGTATTAACGCCGAGGACCCTGAACGTAATTTCATGCCGTCTCCGGGCAAAATCGGCTTCTATCTGCCGCCGGGCGGACTTGGAGTGCGGGTGGACAGCGCGGCTTATCCGGGCTACACCATTTCACCTTTTTATGACTCGATGATCGCCAAGCTGATCGTCTGGGCGCCGACGCGCTATGAAGCCATTGCCAAGATGAAACGGGCTTTATCCGAATTCGCTGTGGAAGGCATACATACAACCATACCTTTCCATCAGAGATTGCTGGAGCATCCGGTATTTTTGGACGGGAATTTCGATATCAAATTCCTGGAAGAGTATGAAATTTAGGACGACTTCTCATTGTTTGTCATAAAGTTCGTCAAATGATATAGTATGTTTAATAAGAGACGTGCTGCCTGCTTGAAATGCCCGAATAACTTTTTTACCGGAAAGGTGTGAAGTCCAAAATGAGTACATTGCCGACAGAATACGAACGTACGGAAATTGGTGAGATCCAGATTGCTCCTGAAGTGATCGAGGTTATCGCAGGTTTGGCAACCGTAGAGGTTAAAGGCGTGGCCGGAATGAGCGGCGGTTTCGCCGGAGGAATCGTGGAGCTTCTCGGACGCAAGAACTTGTCTAAGGGCGTTAAGGTTGAAGTTGGACAACGCGAAGCTGCAGTGGATGTATCCGTAATCATTGAATACGGCAACCGTCTTCCTGAAGTGGCTGCTGAAATTCAGCGCAACGTTAAGCGTTCCATCGAAACCATGACCGGTCTGACTGTGGTAGAAGTGAATGTGCATATCCATGATGTGCAGTTCAGAAACGCCACAAGTGTTGACAAAAGCGAAGATACAGACGCGGTTATCCGCGTGAAGTAAAGGCCTTTGTTCTTCCATAAACCCCCGACGTACGTCGAGGGTTTACCTTAATTTAAGGAGGTTATGTGACTCGTGGCCAAAATTCTGGACAGGCTTCTGCTGTTCCTTTACAGCTTAAGTATCGGAATACTATCTGTAATTGCCATCCTCCTCTTGAGCGGCGCCATTCCGGACACGTTTGAGATTCCTGACGGGCCGGGGGCCTATATCGCTGCGATTACAGCTGCGGTTATTCTTTTCCTGCTGAGCATCCGTTTCTTCTACATCTCCCTGCGCCGCGACCGTGCTTCCCTGCCGTCCGTGGATCAGCGTACAGAGTATGGGGACATTCAGATCTCCATGGAAACCATTGAGAACCTCAGCCTCAAGGCTGCAGGCAAAGTGAAGGGCATCCGTGATCTGAAGTCGCGCATCCGCGTCTCGCAGGCCGGACTTGAAATTATGATCCGGGCAGTTGTGGACGGCGAGCATTCCCTGCCTCTGCTTACTACGGAGGTGCAGCGCCAGGTGCATGATTTCGTGCAGGAAACAACCGGAATTCCGGTAGCGGATGTATCTGTATATATTGCTAACCTCACACAGTCACCAAGCTTCAAAAGTCGAGTGGAATAGAGGTGAGTTTCCCTTATGTCTTGGAGAGAAGTATGGGAAAGTCACGGGGGTAGAATTGCCGGAGTTACCTTCGGGGTCGTTCTCGGTCTGATTTATCTGATTAGCGGTTTTTGGGATATGCTGTTCTTTGCACTGGTAGTGTTCATCGGATATACGCTTGGCAAAAGAAAGGATACCGCACAGGCTCCCCTGTTTCAGTGGCAGGAGCTCGTGAGCCGGCTGTCCGGACGCTGGCGTCCCTTCAAATGAACCGCGATAGTCTTTCTCCCGGAAGCCTGGAACCCGTTACTTTGAGTTGCTGACCTGCGGAAGAACGGCTGCGCGGTTTTTTGGTAAGAAGATTTAAGAAATTCAAATACAAAGTATGCTAGTTAAAGACTGTAGGAGGAACAAATGAAAAGACGTTTAGCGAGAGAAATTATTGTCCAGAGCCTGTACCAGATGGAAATGAATGATGTGGAAGTTACTGAGGCTGTAGAAATGCTCATTGAGGAAGCTGCAGATGAGAACGAAACCGAACGCGTCATCACTGACGAGACCGAGCTGAAGGCTTATGTGATCGCCCATGTAAACGGAGTCTGGGAGCACAAAATGGCCATCGACGAAATGCTGGAGCATTACCTCAAAGGCTGGCAGATGAGCCGCCTGTCCCGTGTTGACCGTCAGATTCTGCGTCTGGCCACGTTCGAGATGATCTTTGCCAGTGATGTGCCGGCTAAGGTAGCTGTCAATGAGGCAATTGATCTGGCCAAGCATTTCGGCACCGATGATTCCGGTAAATTCGTGAACGGCGTACTCGGCAAGATGATTCAGGATGTAGATACGCTTAGAGCGGATCTGTAATCGTTAAATAGACAAAAGGGGAGAGACTTACATGACAGCAGCGATTATCAGCGGTAAACAGGTATCGGACGAAATTCGGATCAGCATTGCCCGGGAGGTTGCAGAGCTTACGGAACGTGGCGTTAAGCCCGGTCTTGCTGTCGTTCTGGTCGGTGAAGATCCGGCTTCTCAGGTCTATGTGCGTAATAAGGAGAAATCATGTATTGAGCTGGGCTTCCATTCGGAGGTTCACCGGCTGGATGCGGCAACCAGCCAGGAGGAGCTGCTCGCTCTGGTGGCTGATCTGAACGGCCGTGATGATATTGACGGCATTCTCGTGCAATTGCCGCTTCCGAAGCATATTGAAGAGAAGGCAGTCATTAATGCCATTTCCGTGGAGAAGGATGTTGACGGGTTCCATCCCGTCAATGTAGGGAACCTGGTGATCGGTGATGACAGTCTGCTCCCTTGTACCCCTGCGGGAGTCATCGAATTGATCAAACGGACAGGCACTGATATTTCCGGCAAGCATGCTGTGGTTATCGGCCGCAGCAATATTGTCGGCAAGCCGGTGTCCCTGCTGCTGCAGCGTGAGAATGCCACGGTTACCATGTGTCATTCACGCACCGCGAATATGGCTGAACTCAGCCGCCAGGCCGATATTCTGGTAGTTGCCATCGGCCGGGCTAACTTCATCGATGCTTCCTTCGTGAAGCCGGGTGCAGTTGTCATAGATGTCGGAATGAACCGCCTGGATACCGGCAAGCTTGCCGGTGATGTCGATTATGAGAGTGCCTGTGAAGTCGCCGGGTTTATTACGCCTGTGCCGGGCGGAGTAGGGCCGATGACGATCACGATGCTGATGAGCAACACGCTGATCGCGGCCAAACGCCGCCACGGCCTGAAGTAGGCTAAGCTTATGGCGGCAGAGCGGCAGGTCTACTCCATTAAGGAACTTAACAAGTATATCCGCATGAAGCTGGATTCGGATGCGGTGCTCTCCGATGTATGGATCCGCGGTGAAATATCGAATTTCACCCACCACGGAAGCGGGCATATGTATTTCACGCTGAAGGATGAGAGCAGCCGGATCAAGGCGATCATGTTTGCTTCACATAACTCGCGGCTGCCTTTTGTACCGAAGGAAGGAACCAAGGTCATCGCCAGAGGCAACGTGACGGTCTATGAACGGGATGGGCAGTATCAATTCTACGCCACCCACATGCAGCCGGACGGAATCGGCAGCCTGTATCTGGCTTACGAACAGCTGAAGAGCAAGCTGGAGCAGGAGGGGCTGTTCGCAGCGGCGCGCAAGCGTCCGCTGCCGCGGTTCCCGCGCGTGATCGGTGTAGTTACCTCGCCGACAGGAGCGGCAGTGCGGGATATTATCATCACCCTGCAGCGCCGTTATCCGCAGGTGGCGGTGGTGCTCTATCCCGTGCTTGTACAGGGTAAAGGCGCCGGCCCTTCCATTGTGAAGGCCATCGAGAACCTGAACGCCATGGGCGAGGCCGATGTGCTGATTGTAGGGCGCGGCGGCGGCTCCCTGGAGGAGCTCTGGGCCTTCAATGAAGAGGCCGTCGCCCGCGCGATTGCGGCCTCCAGAATTCCGGTCATCTCGGCCGTCGGCCACGAGACCGACTTCACGATCGCCGACTTCGCCGCCGATCTCCGTGCGGCAACCCCTACGGCGGCAGCGGAGCTTGCCGTTCCGAGCGCAGCCGAGCTCGCCGGGCAGCTGCGCACCGCCCAGCAGCGGCTGCGCCAAGGGCTGCTGCGCCGCTCACAGCGCAGCGGCGAGCGCCTCGCGGCGCTGCAGCGCTCGCTGGCGCTGGCCGGCCCGCGCCGGCAGCTGGCCCAGCACGCGCAGCGGCTGGACATGCTGCGCGCGGCCCTGGTCCGCGCAGCCGAGGCAAGGCACAGCCGCGCGCAGGGGCGCAGCGCGCTGCTGCATCAGAGCCTGCAGCGCTTCCATCCGCGGGACAGCATCAGCGCTGCCCGCCGGCGCACGGATAGCCTTACCCGTGAGCTGACGGGGGCCATGCAGGCGCGCTTCCAGGATAAGCGCGCACGCTATGTGGCTGAGCTGCGCCATCTGGATGCGCTCAGCCCGCTCAAGGTTATGTCACGGGGCTACAGCCTCGTGTACGACGAGAACGAAGAGCATTTAATCAAATCGCTGAAGGAAGTTGAAGTAGGCGATAAGGTGAACATAAAGCTTAATGACGGACAGCTAAACTGCCAGGTATGGGGAATGAAGGAGGATGTTAAAACGAATGGCGAAGGAAGCGGAACTGGATTTTGAGGGAGCCATGGAGCGCCTGGAGGGAATCGTGCGCGAGCTTGAGCATGGCGACGTTCCCCTGGAGAAGGCGATTGATTTATTCCAGCAGGGAATGAAGCTGTCGCAGCTCTGCGGCAGCAAGCTGGAGCAGGTAGAGCGCAAGATCGAGATGATTACGGTAGAGGATGGCGAGCTGCGCAAGAAGCCATTCGGAGCCCGGCTGGAAGGCGATGGCGATGAGTCGTTCTGAGCTGGAACCGGGCAGCAGTGAATCGGAAGCACACGGGCGCGCACCGCTTGAGCAGTATATTGCAGAGGTGGGCCACTGGGTTGCTGATGCGCTGACGGCAACCCTGCCAGCGCAGTGGACTGTGCCTCAGGTGCTCAGGGAGGCGATGGACTATTCGCTGCAGGCCGGAGGCAAACGCCTGCGCCCGCTGCTGGTCATCGCCGCCTGTGAAGCGCTTGGCGGCAGCCGGGAGGCTGCGCTGCCCGTAGCGGCAGCGATTGAAATGGTGCATACCTATTCATTGATTCATGATGATCTGCCGGCCATGGATAATGACGACTACCGGCGCGGCAAGCTCACGAACCACAAGGTCTTCGGGGAAGCTGCGGCGATCCTGGCCGGGGATGCTCTGCTGACGCATGCATTCTATAGCGTGGTACAAGCTTCGCGTAAATTTGGCGTTCCGGCAGAGAATGTGCTGTCCATCGTTGAGGATCTGGCCGAAATGGCCGGTCCGCGCGGAATGGTCGGCGGGCAGGTTGCCGATATGGAAGGCGAGCAGGGCTTAACCGATCTGCATCAGCTTCAGTATATCCATCTTCATAAGACAGGCGATCTGATGATCTTCTCGCTGCTGGCGGGAGGCAGGATCGCCGGTGCGGATGAGCGTCAGCTGGAGGCGCTTCGCCAGTTCGGTACGCAGATTGGCCTGGCTTTTCAGATTCAGGATGATATCCTTGATCTGGTCGGCGATGAGAGCAAGCTGGGCAAAAAAACCGGCAGTGATATCAAGCAGCAAAAGGTGACCTATCCCTACTTCATCGGCCTGGAAGCCTCGCGTGAAGAGGTGAAGCGGCTGACCGCTGCAGCGCACAGCGCGGTCCTTGAGGGCGGATTTCAGGATCATACCCGGCTGCTTGAAATTGCAGATTATTTGATGTCACGCGATCATTAGGTACATTTCGGAAACGGCTGTGTTTCGACAGCCGTTTCGTTTGTGTTATAATGGGGTTTATATTTTACAACATCTAGGAAAGCGGGGAATACTCGTGCTGCTTCCACAAATAAATGATCCTCAGCAACTTAAATCTTTGTCAGTCGAGGAGCTGGCAGCCCTTGCGGAAGAAATCCGCCGGTTTTTAATTGACAAACTTACAGTAACCGGAGGGCATCTCGGATCCAACCTGGGGGTAGTGGAGCTCACGCTGGCCCTGCATTACTGCTATGACAGTCCCCGGGACAAGATGATATATGACGTCGGTCATCAGGCGTATGTACACAAGATACTGACTGGCCGCCAGGACCGGTTTGATACACTGCGCAAGCAGGGCGGCTTATGCGGCTTTGTGAAGCGTTCGGAGAGCGAGCATGATGTCTGGGAAGCCGGACACAGCAGTACCTCTTTGTCTGCCGCAATGGGTATGGCTATGGCCCGGGATTTGAAGGGCGAGGACAATAGGGTCATCGCTGTGATCGGCGACGGTGCGCTTACCGGGGGGATGGCCTTTGAGGCGCTGAACCATATTGGACATGAACGCCGCAAACTGATGGTTATCCTCAATGACAATGAGATGTCTATTGCACCGAATGTAGGAGCCATGCATAATTATTTGAGCAAAATCCGCTCGGACCGCCATTATCTGCGTGCGAAGGATGAAGTGGAAGGCCTGCTCAAGAAAATCCCGGCGATTGGCGGGCGGCTGGCCAAGACGGCGCAGAATGTGAAGGACGGCCTGAAGAACATGCTCGTTCCCGGTGTTCTATTCGAAGAGCTCGGATTCACGTATCTGGGACCCGTGGATGGTCATGATCTGGAGAAAATGATCGACACCTTCCATCAGGCAGATAATGTGTCTGGTCCTGTGCTGGTACATGTGCTGACGACGAAGGGCAAAGGCTACAAGCCGGCCGAAACGGACTTCTATAAATCACATGCGATCTCACCCTACAAAATTGAATCCGGCCAGTCCCTTAAGGCTGTGAAGGCTGTCAGCCATCCGATGTATACCGAAGTATTCGGAGAGACGCTAATTGAGCTGGGCCGGCAGGATTCAAGACTGATTGCGGTCACACCGGCAATGCCGGGCGGCTCGGGCCTGTTCCCGTTCGCCAAGGAATTCCCGGACCGGATGATCGATGTCGGTATCGCTGAGCAGCATGCAGCCACGCTGTGCGCCGCTCTGGCCATGGAGGGGATGAAGCCGGTCTATGCCGTCTACTCCACTTTTATGCAGCGTGCCTATGACCAGATTGTCCATGATATCTGCAGACATAACGCCAATGTAATGTTTGCCATCGACCGTGCCGGTTTTGTCGGAGCGGACGGGGAGACCCATCAAGGGGTATATGATATAGCGTTCATGCGGCACATCCCGAATATAGTGCTTATGATGCCTAAGGATGAGAATGAGCTGCGCCACATGATGAAGACGGCACTGGAATACAATGACGGACCAATCGCTTACCGTTATCCGCGGATTGAGGGCACCGGGGCGGCTGTAGATGCCGAACTGCGTTGTCTGCCTATCGGCTCCTGGGAGCGTCTGCGTCCGGGGGATGATTACGCAGTGCTGGCCTGCGGCCCGATGGTTCAGTTAGCCGAGGAGGCAGCTGAGCTGCTTAAGCGTGAAGGCATTCAGGTTAGCGTAGTGAACGCCCGGTTCCTGAAGCCGCTGGATAATACCATGCTGCTTGAACTGGCTCATGCCGGAACCAGCATGGTTGTGCTTGAAGAAGCCAGCCAGGCAGGCAGTCTTGGCAGTGCTGTGCTCGAATTCTATGCGGAACATGAGATTTATGATGCACGAGTCCACTTGATGGGCGTGCCGGATATCTTCGTTGAGCATGGTTCGATCAAGGAGCAGCGCCAGGAAACCGGCCTCACCGTTGAAGCCTTGTGTACGCGGATCAAGGCGATGAAGGCGCTAAGCACTTATACTTACAAGTCGACTTCCAATTCCTGAGTACAGGGTGGAAGCCGGACCCAAGTGACCAGGAGATGAACATGGAACACCCTAAAGAACGTATAGATGTACTGTTAGTAGAGCAAGGCTTCTACGACAGCCGTGAGAAGGCCAAGGCAGCAATCATGGCGGGTCTTGTGCTGGCGAATGAAGAACGGATTGAGAAGCCGGGAATGAAGGTGCTGCGCAGCTCTGTCTTAAGAGTCAAAGGAGCTGTGCATCCCTACGTCAGCCGGGGCGGCCTGAAGCTGGAGAAGGCACTGCGGCAGTTCGGCATTGACCTGAACGGGAGGAATATGCTGGATATCGGCTCCTCTACAGGAGGCTTCACCGATTGTGCGCTCCAGAACGGGGCAGCACATGTGTATGCTATTGATGTCGGCCATAACCAGCTGGACTGGAGTCTGCGCAACGACGAGCGGGTAACCGTTATGGAGCAGACCAACTTCCGCTACATGACCCCGCCTGACCTGAAGGGGCCGGTACCTGACTTTGCCAGTATTGATGTGTCCTTTATTTCACTGAAGATTATTCTGCCGCCGCTGATGGCGCTCCTGAACCGCCCGGCCGATATCGCTGCGCTGATCAAGCCGCAGTTCGAGGCTGGACGGGAAAAGGTGGGCAAATCCGGTGTAGTCCGCGAATCCGCCGTTCACAAAGAGGTGCTTGTTAATGTGCTGTCTATGGCGGCCGGGCTGGGCTATAAGCTGGAAGGGCTGACCTTCTCTCCAATTACGGGAGGGGAAGGCAATATTGAATTCCTGGCTCACTGGAAGCTGCTGCCTGAAGCAGTAGATAACTCTCCGGATGAACAGCACGAACAGCAGCTTTTCCCGGCTGAAGCACAGCCGAATCCTTTCGCCGCGCTTGCCGAATCCGTAATCAAGGAAGCGAATGCAACCTTTAGCGCTACGAACAATGGAAACTCATCTAAACGATGAGTTTCTTTTGCTGCAAAAATAAAGAATTAAATCATCTGCCGTTTTCTGCCTGCAATATACATGCTTCAAGCGGTGTTATACGTTATAATTAATGAACTTAAGCAGGCAACGCTTCATCTGCAGACAGCTTTAACTTTTTGCTGCCGGATCAGGCTCTGTTGTTTCCCTCAAGCAGGATTTCGCCTGCCTTCACGCGAATAGATTCACCGAGGTGATGGGAGTGGCGAGCTCTGACAAGGCCGTTGTAGCACTCATTGGACTGGCAGCGGCAATCTTTATCGTTTACCGGATCTACATCTGGCTCCAAGGTTCCCCAAGATCGTTCATGAAGGACCGGGTGCCGATCAATACCATTATTCAGCCTCATCCGTCCATCGGATTATTAGAGGATGCCGGTTACGAGGTCATTGGTGGCAAGCTGAAGATTCCTTTGTCCTTTCAAGTGAACGGGGCACCGATGTACAGCAGGCTGTTCATTGATTATGTGGCCAGCAAAGATGAGGAGCATTTCTATCTGGTTATTCTGTCCCGGCCGCGCAAAGGGCTTGAGTTCACCGGCAGCGGACTTCGCGACACTCTGCTTCCTTATCTGCTAATTTATCCGGATTGCAGCGGTGTGCTGTACGTGGATACGGTGAATTCAGCAATTCATGTGATTAAGTTAGGCAAAGACGATGGTGAATCCAATTGAGATCAACTTATAAATACGGGAGGCAACAATGAAGGGACACAGGCACATCAAAATAAGAGAAATTATTACGCAGAGGGAGATCGAGACCCAGGATGATCTGGTGGAGGCTCTGCGTGAATCCGGATTTCAGGTTACCCAGGCTACAGTATCCCGTGATATCAAGGAACTGCTGCTGATTAAGGTGCCGATGGATGACGGGCGCTACAAATACTCCCTGCCGACTGACCAGCGCTATAATCCGACCCAGAAGCTCAAGCGGGTGCTGGTGGATAATTTTGTGCAGATCGATTTCTCCGCCAACCTTGTGGTTATGAAATGTCTTCCGGGAACAGCCAATTCTGTGGCTGCACTGATTGATAATATTGACTGGCCGCAAATTATGGGCACCATCTCGGGCGATGACACTATTCTGATTATCTGCCGCCAGCCTGAGGACAGCAAAGGCGTTATTGCACAAATTATGGGCTACATCTCGTAACTTCATCACCCTTTTACACTTAAATAAGCGATCATCTTTTCGGAGGTGCTGTATTCGTGTTAGACACGTTATCAATCCGCAATCTGGCCGTCGTTGAGGCGGTGGATGTGCATTTTTATCCCGGCTTTCATGTTCTTACAGGGGAGACGGGGGCAGGGAAATCGATTATTATCGATGCGCTTGCACTCATTGCCGGGGGCCGCGGTTCTGCGGACTCTATCCGGTATGGGTGTGAAAAGGCAGAAATGGAAGCGCTTTTCAGCTTGCCGGGAACCCATCCGGTCTGGGATACGCTGGAACGGCTTGGCATTGGAGCAGAACGCGAAGAGCATCTGGTGATCCGCCGGGAGATTACCTCTCAAGGCAAAAGCACTTCACGGGTGAACGGCCAGATGGTCAATCTCAGCATGCTGCGGGAAATCGGTGAACAGCTGGTGAATATCCACGGGCAGCATGAGCATCAGAACCTGCTGAAGGCTGAACGTCATCTGGGGCTGCTGGATACTTACGGCGAAGCTGTGATTGGCCCGCTCAAAGCTGACTACCAGGAGAAATATACGGCCTTCGCCAAAGTGGAAAAAGAACTCCGGGAACTTCAGGAATCCAGTCAAAAAGCGTATCAAATGCTTGATTTGTACCGTTTTCAGCTGGAGGAAATTTCTGCTGCAGGATTAAAACCGGGAGAAGATGAATTACTTAACGAAGAAAGGGTCAAACTATCCCACAGTGAGAAAATGATGGATTCAGTATCCGGCGCATACGAGCTGCTGTATGACAGGCAAGGGCTGGAATCCATCGGGAGTGTCATCTCCAAGCTGGAGGATGCGATCCGTTATGACGAGAAGGGCCTGAGGGCTGTGTTCGAGCAGCTGCAGTCGTCGTATTACCAGCTGGAGGATGCGGCTTTCCAGTTGCGTGACTACCGCGAAGAGATCGAGTTCAATCCGGCGAGGCTGGAGGAAATTGAGAACCGTCTGGATCTGATCACAGGGCTGCGGCGCAAATACGGGGATAGTGTAGAGCAGATTCTGGCGTATTATGAGCAGATTCACCGGGAGACCGATCTTCTGGAGAATAAGGACGAATACATTGAGAAATTGACGGCCAAACGCGATGGCCTGCTCGGCACTTTAATGAAAGCCGCCGGAGCGCTCAGCACGGCACGCCGCCAGTGTGCCACGGATCTCGCTTCCCAAGTGGAAGGTGAGCTGAAGGATCTGCAGATGGAGCGGACTTCGCTTCAGGTCAAAATGGATACGCTCGAAGACCCGCGCGGTATTGAGTATCAGGACCGGCGTTACCGTCTGACCCGGCAGGGGATCGACAGCGCAGAGTTCATGATCTCCCCGAACCCGGGCGAGCCGCTGCGGCCGCTGGGCAAAATCGCCTCCGGCGGTGAGCTGTCCCGCATCATGCTGGCGATGAAGAGCATTTTTGCCCGGCATGACGCCATTCCTGTCCTGATCTTCGATGAAGTGGATACCGGTGTCAGCGGGCGCGCGGCACAATCCATTGCGGATAAATTATACAAGCTGTCCTCCACCTGTCAGGTGTTCTCAATTACTCACTTGCCGCAGGTGGCCTGTATGGCGGATCATCAATATCTGATTGTCAAAAAAGTCGAAGACGGACGCACGATGACCGAAGTGGACTCCCTCTCGGCGGAAGGCCGGGTGCTGGAGCTGGCCCGTATGCTGGGTGGTGTGGAAATTACCGAAAAAACATTGCATCACGCACAGGAAATGCTCGGTTTGGCTGAGGCCAGCAAAGCTGCTGCTGGGTAAGCGGGACAATGATTGACAGTAATAAAAGCCTGGGGGCAAGGTTATCTTATAGGTACGCAATTGGCGACCACCTTTTTCGTCAAGCGAAAGAAGCAAAAGGGAGCGTGACAGCCATTGAAGCCGAACCTCAGGAAGTTAATGCCCGGCCTTTTATTTGCCTTCTTTCTCAGCTTATCAGGCATAACGGGACCTCAACAGAGTTTTGCAGCACCGCTGGAACATCAGCCGCATAAAGCGGTTCAGGGGAATGACAACGAGCTTAGAGTCATCCCGGGAGGTCAGACGATTGGCGTGAAAGTGAAGTCAGCAGGGGTTCTGGTTGTGGGCCATCATCTGATTGAAGTATCGGAGCAGTCCAAGATTTCACCCGGCGAGAACAGCGGACTGATGCCTGGTGATCTGATGACCTCCATTAATGGGGTCAAGCTGGACGAGGTATCGAAGGTAGCAAAGCTTGTGGAACGTGCCGGCAAAAGCAATGATTCCTTAAGTATTGTGTACAAACGCAGCGGCAAAGAGCACAAAGCTCAGCTAAAACCCGCGTATGACCGCAATGACAAGGTATGGAGACTGGGGCTCTACATTCGCGATTCCGCGGCAGGTGTGGGTACCCTGACTTTCTATGCTCCAAAACAAGGCGTATACGGTGCTCTGGGGCATGTCATTACCGACATGAACACCGGCACGCCGATTGTTGTCGGCAGCGGCCATATCGTGCAGTCCAGTGTAACCTCCATTTCCAAAAGCCAGGATGGCGATCCTGGGGAGAAACGGGCTCATTTTCTGAAGGAAAGCCAGGTTCTCGGTAATGTGGAGAGCAATACGGATTTCGGAATTTTCGGCAAAATGACCCGCAATCCGGAGCACAGCCTGTACCAGGAACCGATACCCGTTGCAATGAGCGCTGAAGTGAAGGAAGGCCCGGCACAGATTCTTACAGTAGTCGATGGTCAGCAGGTGGAGCGTTTCAATGTGGAGATCATTCATGTGGCCCGCCAGCAGACTCCGGCGACCAAAGGCATGGTCCTGCGCATCACCGATTCCCGTCTGATTGATAAGACCGGCGGGATTGTTCAGGGGATGAGCGGCAGCCCGATTGTCCAGAATGGCCGGCTGATCGGTGCAGTTACCCACGTATTCGTCAATGATCCCAAGTCGGGTTACGGCTGCTTCATCGAATGGATGCTTCGTGACTCCGGTGTGGTGCAACAAGAGAATTTGCTTCCCTACAATCTTAAGGCGGTTTAGCCTTAAGATTTTTTTGTCGAAGGCCAGCGAGAAACATCGAATCGTGAAACAAAATATTTAATTATAAATCAACGCCGAAAAAAAATAAAGAAAAATAATTTTCGACAGAAGGATATTCAATCTTCATGTCGAAAACTTAAGGGAGAGAAGATAATAAGGAGGAAGCAGCCAGTGCAGAATATTGAAGTGTTGTTGGCCGATGATAACAGGGAGTTCACTAACTTGCTTGCCGAGTACATTACCGAACAGGAAGATATGACCGTGACAGGCATTGCCTATAATGGTGAAGAAGTGCTTCAAATGCTGAGCGGAGCACGCAAAGTTCCCGATGTCCTTATTCTTGATATCATCATGCCGCATCTGGACGGCCTTGGCGTTCTGGAACGCCTGCGCGATATGGATCTGAACCCGCAGCCGAAGATCATCATGCTGACCGCTTTCGGCCAGGAGAACATCACCCAAAGAGCTGTTCAGCTAGGAGCATCTTATTATATTTTGAAGCCGTTCGATATGGAGGTTCTGGCGAACCGCGTGCGTCAGCTTGTGGGCGCCCAAGGCAGCATGAGCACTTCTGCCAGCATGTCCGGCTATTCGAGTTCCAGATCTTCCAGTAATGTGGTACCTTTGTCCAAAGGAAAGAATCTGGATGCCAATATTACATCGATCATTCATGAAATCGGCGTACCTGCGCATATTAAAGGTTATCAGTACCTGCGTGAAGCCATCACCATGGTCTACAACAATATCGAGATTCTGGGTGCCATCACCAAGACGCTCTACCCTGCCATTGCCGAGAAATTCAAGACAACGCCTTCACGCGTGGAGCGCGCCATCCGCCATGCGATCGAAGTCGCCTGGACCCGCGGCAACATCGACAGCATCAGCCATCTGTTCGGCTATACGATTAATATCTCCAAATCCAAGCCAACTAACTCGGAATTTATTGCCATGGTAGCCGACAAGCTGCGCATTGAGCATAAGGTTTCTTGAAAGGGTAAGGATCAGGATACGTGAAGGGTTTAACGGGGATTGGAAACAGCATCCAGCCAGAACAATTATGGCTACTAATATCCCCAAAAGCTGTTTCCATACCAACTAACTTCTAAATGAAAAATCAACTGATACCACTTATTTATTGGTTCCCAAAAACCATTAGAGGAGTGGTGTTTTTTATGACTAATTTCGATTTCCAATTGGACAATTTCATGCTTTATTGTTCCTCCAAGAATCTGTCCCGTAAAACCTTAGCAAGCTATGAGCAATCATTAAAACTGTTCGGGAAATTTCTACAAGACCAGTTTCAGATTGAAGATGTCAAAAAGGTTCAATCAGGTCATATTCGACAATACATTAAGTATTTAAGGGAACGGGGGAAATATTCAGTAGTCACTGATCCGAGTTCCAAAAATAACAATCATCCAGAACAACGAACTGACTATAAAAAAGATATCTCTACCACAACGATAGCCAACTATGTGCGGAATATTAAAGTGTTCTTTAATTACTTGTATAAAGTGGAGCGGGAAGTGCCGAAGAATCCGGTGGAAAACATTGAAAACCCAAAGGTAGAGAGGAAAATAAAGAAGACTCTTGCGCCAGAAGAATTAAAAAAGGTGCTTGGTCAATTTGATAAATCTGCTTTTCATGGATACCGAAATTATGTGATCACAAGGCTTTTGCTCGATACAGGAATGAGAATAAGTGAGTGTTTGCATCTGCAACCGAAATCCTTTGACTTTAAGCATAAAAGTATTCTTATCAAGAATCCCAAGAATGGTCAGGAACGATATGTTTATTTTTCGTTTAAATCAGCCAATGAGATTAAAAGCTGGATGCGATACAAAGACCGTTATTCGGATAGCCCCTTTTTGTTTCCCACCACCAGAGGGACACAATTAGAACTCAGAAATTATGAGCGAGCACTTAAGGAAGCAGGAGAAAAAGTAGGGATTTCTATTCATCCGCACCAACTAAGAAACAACTTTGCTAAGTACTACATTCTCAATAATGGCGACTGGTTCAGCTTGTGTAGAATTTTAGGTCATTCTTCTGTTGAGGTAACACAAAAGGCATATCTTGATTTTACGGATGAAGAAATCGGTAAGAAGTATCAGAAGCACAGCCCACTAGCGAATATGGAGCTTTGAGTGACCGCTGAATGTGTTTTCTAATTCATTCAGAGTCGGTTGTTTACCTTAATACAGCCTTTATGAGGGCTGCAATGAGCATTATATTTTTAGAGCCATTCCTACTACTGGGATGGCTTTTTTGGTTTGTATGGGGCTCATACACGCTCTGTATAGTATGTGTTATGAAGTTCTTCTATAAGAAAAAGTATTTGGAAGTTTCTCATTGCTTTTTACCACGTTTATCATCATTTCTGTATGTATTTACATAGCGCATTATTTATGCACCTACAGGAAGTATTAGATATAAGGGAAGTTCCTCCTTCTCCTCAGAAGATTTTGTTTATTACGGTATGGCTGGTTCACCATACCGTAATGTACTTTTGAAAATTCATTATTAAGAAAGGAAGATTTAAGATGATAACTCAATACGAAATTAAGCAAACGTACGATGTGGAAGGACTGTTGTTTTATTTAGCTAAGAGGGCATTTCATATTAACGCTCCTAGGCATTATTTTGTTGATTTGACTTCATTATCTACTATTTTTAATGTGCCAGAGAAAACACTAAAACAAGTAATAGATTGGAATATGCCTTTGAAAAATCAGTACGGTGTTGCCATAAGTGAAGATAATAAAAGAACATTAATGTTGAGATTGGACGCGATTAATATTTTACTTTCTGCTTTAAACGTAGGACTAGATAAATCGAAGGAAATCAAAATTCTGCTTCAAAATATTAAAAAAAATCTAGAGGAGTTAAAAAAATGAATAATGAGAATCCAAAAAATGAAGAGCACATTGTAGAGAATTTAAGAATTGATGATACAGGTAAGAAAAAGATTTTGACGTTATCGCTAGATGATTACACTTATTTTTACCTAAAATTCATGTCTGCTATGGAAAGCTTGCCAATAAACGCCATACTTACAGTGATGGTTGAAGAAGATATGCAAAAGAATAAGGACATAGTTGGTATTTATAATCAAATTAAATTTCTTAAATGATCTACTTTTGGAGATTATTCTGAAAATACCGTAAGAAAATCAACTTTTGCTATCCCCCGCTTCTGGGGGATTTTTTAGGTGAAGAAAAGTGAAAGCGAATTTGTAAATATATATTAATCAGTCATAACAAGGCGTTATTTTGCACGATTATGGAAGATTGTAATTAAGACAATTGAAAGGAGAGAAATGCATGGGGAAGTTAGTTAAAGCAAAGGATATATGCCAGCGGTTTAGCATCTCAAAACGAACGCTTTACCGCTGGAAAAATGAAGGATTACCTTCCATACAGTTATCCTATAACATGGTCAGATATGATATTGCGGCGGTTACAGAATGGTTTATGAATAGAAATTTGATAAGAAATAATATATTAGAGGAAGCGGGAAATATATGAATACCGGAATCATAGAACTGGATGGGGAACAATTTCTCATAGCGAAAGCAGACAAATACGAAGTAGTAAGTATAGCACAAAAGGAAGGCTATAAAAGAAAGCTTGAGCTTGAAGCATATAAGATTAATGCAAAAGGTAAGAACTTTGTAACTTGCTATAATGAATCAGTGAAAGAAATAGCAACTAAGTTAGAATTGCATGAATTAGGTGCAGTTATCAAACTACTGCCGTACATGTTTTTTAAAAGGGACGGGTTGCTTTCTAGGGGTGGAGAAACAATGAAAATGGAGCAGATAGCAACTGTAATTGGAAGAAGTATTCCACAAACAAAAAAAATAATGAAACGTCTTATAAGCGTTGGCATTATTATTAGGGGCGGCTCGAATAAAAAGCCCACTTATAGTATTAGCAAGGAGTACCATACCATGGGAGAAGTAATTGATGGAAGACTGTTCACTAAGTTATATCAAGTGGAAACACGCACAGGGTTAAAGGAAGTTACATTACACGAAGCGGGGATGCTATATAGAATCCTTCCTTGGTTTCATTATCAGAACTATTACCTTTGCTCCAACCCCGACGAAAATGATCCAGAGGTCATACATCATCTTTCACATCAGGAATTAGCAAAATTAATCAGAGTAGATGAAAAGACTGCTTATACTCACATGAGAAAATTGATTTATAGAGGATTCATCATCCAAATTAAGGGTATGGGTGGTGCAGTAAACTATAGAGTTAACCCTGATATTATGTCCAAAGAAAGGTCAGGAATATTAACGACAGAAACAGAAAGCGTGAAAGGAATGTTCCGAGAATTAGCAAGAACATTCGAACGAGAAAAACAGTTAAATGAATTAGGTTTGCATAGATCAGATCAAGACAATCGGGAGGATATAATACTATAAACAGCTATTCATCGGGAGGATATGATACTATAGAAAATACTGAAAAACTCAATGATATCAAGGCATTCAGCGGTTTTCAATGAAATTCTATTCTTTATCTTATTATCCACTATATATAATTTACAAAAAAAGTTCATCTCCAGTATCAAGCTTTCATAGCGTAGAAGCTGAATCACCCATAGGGGGATTTAAAGATATAACTGTACAATGAGTTATCCAATAAAAGTTTACTCCCTCCCTTAATAATAGTTATTTACTGCAACCGGGAGGGAGTTCTATACAAGTTAATATCTGCCGTAGTCAGTGATAAGAATATTATTGAATATCATTCGTGCCTTCGCAAAACTCCATAAAGCTAAGGTGAGAGCGTCTGAAGCGGCTGATTTTGGAGTATCAACCAACAATGAATCTGAATTATTTCTTGCCTTATACGTATATAACAACTGCTTGGCAAGGCAAGAGCCGATATTCATCGGCAGTGTTAATATTTTGATTTTATTTATTGATAGCGAACAGTTAAGTTAAAGTGAATTATCATTGCTGACATAGGAAGATTTAAGAATCAACAGCAAAGAGCCGGGTTGAAAAGTATTTCTAATCCGGCGATATTAAACAAAAACTAATCAAAGGAGAACAAAAATGTCAATTGAAATATATAAGGTTGCCTATGGCGTAAGTCGTGATTTCTCTGTTCAAATAATGAGTCATAAAGAAATTGATTCACTGGTATCTGAATCATTGAATAGTAAATCTATATCGTTCAATGAACCAAATCCTAAACCGATTGCTAAACCATGTGAGCCATTTGCTCACATGAAATCGACTGACCTCTCCCCTAAAGATAAGTCGATAAAAGAGCCATTTGCTCACCTGAAAACTAATCATTAATGAGCTAAATCTTGACTCCATATAGTATTTTTAATCCTAGGAATGAGTTGTGTAATAATTTATTCGTTCGGATCATTTGTAGTAATGCTTTATTCTGATAAAGGAATAATATAGTGCATCGGTACGTTAAACTACGGATTTCCTTTCAGATTATTGTATTTCTGGATATTATGAATATATGTGTGAGTATAGTTAAATCATATTAAAAACAAGAGTATATTCAGATTTAGTATATCAGTAGATTGACCCTCTATAGTGAATATATTTGCCCTTAGGAAATATTCTAAGGGCTATTAATTTGTTATTTGATTTTAAACTGATTCTCTCTTTAGAAGCTAAGCAAGATGAACAAAACTTATATTATAATTATAATATATTCCAAAAATGGTAATTTAAATTTATTCGTGTTATTATATATTCCTAACTATGAAACTGCAAAGGGGAACCAAAATGAATCAAAAGAGATGAAAGAGTAAGCTTTATACGGATGATCATACACCAAAACATACTACGAAAAAAAACATGGTTTACTTAAACAAGATATAAAGGAAGCTAAACTAATGTAATGTTCGATGTATTAATTTCAGTCACATGAAGAATAAAGCTTGAAATAAAAATACCCTGTCAATTTAGATCATTTTTTTGCTACTCCTCAACTTTCGTAGCAAGAACTCGCCAACAAATCAGCGAGAAACTATCTGTCGTGATTGGATCTTCGCTCTACCCAGCTATATCAAGGATTTGTCGATTTCCTTACTGCAAAAGATGAGTGTTTATGGCGATTATGGGAGAATCCATAATGCTGCTGATTTAAGAATTTCATATTGTTGTATCATATTTTGGCTGATGATATTATTAATGAACAAAACCAATCTATACTCTAAAGAAAGAGTCCTTGTCGCGAACGACTAAGACTTTCTAGATCAAGAAACGCTGTGGATTGCCACGGCTCATAAGAATTACAACAAACCTAATTCAAGCGAAGCCCCCCGTAGGCGGTCAACCTATTTAACGGTGGGTTTTCACATTTTAAACTACGAATTTCGTTCATCTTCACTGTATTATATTGACCCTACGTAAGCCTTATACAGAGGGGATATTACTTTCTTGGATTGATAGGATGTATAATATACAAACGTGTCTCAATCAAGCGCGTAGAAGCTAAGAAAACCACCTAAAGGAAAAGGCGGGGGAGAATATGACTACCACAACGATACGCAAATGGGAAACAGCTTGGCTATTCGATTTCCGCAAAAAACAGCTGTACAATTAACTTAGATGATGGTACCGAAGTAGAATTGATTGTTAGACAAAACAACAAAGTCGTTATTCGAAATACACTTCCGGCAGCTGCTGATAACCAAGAAGCTTTACGTAGACACTTTTTGGAGCTGCGAGCAAGAAGTATTCCAGGCATGGTCAATCATGAAGAAATATTTGCTGATGCAGAAGGAATGAAGTGGTATAGGGTCAATGATAAATTGAATAAGAAAAAAATTCATCAACTTTTGAGGGTTGGACGAATTTCTTTCCTTTTATAGAATTGTCAAACAAGGTCTAGTACTGCTCAAACATTAATAAAGCATTTATTGAGGTGAAATATTATAATACTAATCAAATATACTAATATGAAATGAAGACAGGATAATGACTAAAATTCCTATTATATATACTTTGGTCCCAACATTCGAATTGTACACATAAAATTTCCTTAATCATCTTGGTATTAATACATTGACAAAAAATAGATAGGATACTCTATTGGAATGAAGTGAAATGGCATTGCATGTCGAAAAAAGGGATTTTAAGTAGGTTTGTGGAATAAGACTAAATGACTAATGCATAAGATAGAAGTTACACAACGGAGGGAAAAGAGCAGCTATAACAAATAGTATAGAAGTGATATTTAAGGAATTGAAAACTATGTAATCTTTGTTTTTCTTCTTTTTACCTATGAATAAAGCCGAGAAAAAGTAAATGAAAGAAGGTTAGTCAATATGTTAGATATTTATTCAAGTAAGCAAACCACTGTAAACATCTCAGAAAAATCGAACATGATTTGGAACAATGCAAACCATTTAGTGGGTTTATATAAACCACATGAATATGGTAAAGTTATTCTTCCAATGACTGTTATCAAACGCTTTCACGATACACTGTTACCAACTAGAGAAAAGGTTCTTGTAACCTATGAGAAAGTTAAAAATTTCGAAGTAAAGGATGGTTTCTTGGAAGCTGCCTCTGGGCTGAGTTTTTATAATACAAGTCCGTTTACATTTGAATCCCTCTTAGCCGACTCTTCTCATATTGAAGATAATTTTCGTTCATACATAAATGGTTTTTCAGACAATGTTCAAGATGTTCTTGCGCACTTTGATTTTGAGAAAGAGATTTCCAAACTTGCAAATAATAATATCTTATTTTATATAATTCAAGAGTTTAACAAAAAATCAAGTTACCTTGGTGCAGACATTATCACAGCCGTTGATATGGGGTATATTTTTGAGGATTTAATAAAAACTTTTTCAGAGACTTATAATGAGGAAGCAGGAGCACATTTTACAAGTCGTGACATCATCTACTTAATGACTGATCTTTTAATATGTGATGAAAAAGATGCTTTAGTTGAAAATGGTGTTGTTAAAACTGTATATGACCAAACAATGGGGACTTCACAGATGCTAGGCTGTATGGAAGAACGTCTTCGTGCATTAGATTCAGATGCTGAAATTCGTTGCTTTGGACAAGAGTTTAACCCTGAAACATATGCTATTGCGAAGGCAGACATGATTATCAAGGGTGGTAATGCTGATAATATGAAATTTGGAGACACACTGTCTGATGACAAGTTTCCGGGGTATACCTTTGACTATTGTATCTCAAATCCACCTTTTGGTATTGACTGGAGACGTGAAGAAACAGCCGTAAAAGCAGAAAATAAGCTTGGTGATAAAGGTAGATTCGGTGCAGGGTTACCAAAGATATCGGACGGTCAAATGTTGTTTATGCTTAATGGCATAAGCAAGTTAAAAGATACGGGTAAGATGGCAATTATTCAAAATGGGGCTTCGCTTTATGGAGATGCTGAATCTGGTCCAAGTGAGATTAAACGGTATGTAATTGAAAATGATTGGTTAGATTCAATTGTACGTTTAAACAATAACCAATTTTATAACACTCCAATAATCACTTATATATGGATAATAAATAAAAAAAAGCCATTGCATAGACAAGGGAAAGTACAACTTATTGATGCTAAAGAATGTTTTGAGAAAAGAAGAAAAGCTATCGGTGAAAAGAAAAATGATATAACAAATGAATGTAGAGAAATGATTGTAAATGCATATGGTGAATTTTTAAACAAAGAATATTCTCAAAATGGCAAGAATGTAGAGTCAATTATTATTGATAATGTTGATTTTGCCTATAATAAAGTCATTGTAAATGTTTTTGATGAGAAGATGGATAATTCGTCTAACAAGAAAAAACCTAGAATTAGAGAAACTTTTTCAGTGAATATTCCAATAACTAATGATATCGATACATATTTTGAAAAGTACATTTTATCATTTAATCCGAACTCAAAGATTGATAGAAGTAAGACGAAAACTGGATATGAAATACCATTCTCGAAATATTTTTATAAATATGAATCTCCGGCTGATACGGAACTCCTAAGGGGGAAAATATCACTTACTGAACATGAGCTTAAAGAAAGCTTAACCCAACTTTTTTCCGAAACGACTCTTAAACCTATAAGAGAACTTAAAGAAAGTGATATTAGTTGGATCGGTAAAATTCCATATTCATGGGGAATAAAACCGCATAGAAACGTTATGGAAAAAAAGAAAGAAGTATGTGAAGAGTATAATGGTGAAGATATTCTATCTCTTACAATGAATGGGGTTATTGTAAGGGATTTAGAAAATCCTTCCGGTAAGATGCCTGCAACTTTTGATGGATATCAGAAAGTAGATGCTGGGAATTTACTTATGTGTTTATTTGATATTGATGTAACACCAAGATGCATTGGACTTATAAGGAATGAAGGTTTAACAAGTCCTGCGTATAGTCAGTTCGTGCTTAAAGATGGTAACAATGCGGAATATTACAACTATTTGTTAAGAATGATTGACGATAAAAAGTGTTTTTTGCATCTCTCAAAAAATCTAAGAAGCTCATTAACTGAAACAGATTTTGGTGCAATTCAGACTATTCAACCCGATATAATTGAGCAAGAAAAAATTTCTGCATTTTTGGATGAAAAGCTAAACAAAATTAATGAAGTGATCGAAAAGAATAAGCAGCTTATTGCTGAGTTGGAAGAATATAAGAAGTCATTAATATATGAGAGTGTAACGGGTAAAAAGGAGGTATAGTAAATGCAGGACAATGAAAAACGCTTTGAACAGGATATAGAAAGCTTTTTTCTTTCTCCGATGGGCGGTTATATCAAAAGCGATCAAAAAACATATAATCGTGATAAAGCTATTGATATGGTCAAGCTTGTTTCTTTTCTTTCCACATCACAGCCTATAGAGTGGGATCGCCAAGTTAAACGTGATGGAGAGGATGCTCAGGTACGAATATATCGATGTTTACAAACCAATATTGATAGTCACGGTCTAATTTATGTTTTAAGACATGGAATCATTGACCGTGGAATCAAGTTTAAACTTGCATTCTTTAGACCAGAAACGAGCCTTAATGCTGATGTTGTAAAGTTGTATAACCTTAATAATCTAACGTGTACTCGACAGTTTAAGTATTCAACACAAAATGAAAACTCTATAGACATGGTTTTATCTCTGAATGGTATCCCTGTTGTTGCTTTAGAGCTTAAAAATCAACTTAAAGGACAATCGGTTGACAATGCTAAACGTCAGTTTATGTACGATAGGAACAATAAAGAATTTATTTTTGGTTTTAATAATAGACTACTTGTATATTTTGCTGTTGACCTTTATGAAGTAGCAATGACAACACAATTAAATGGCAAAGATACTTTCTTTCTGCCGTTTAATCAAGGCTCTAAAGGTGCAGGCGAAGTTGGTGGTGCAGGGAACCCCGCTTTCGATGGAGAGGGCTATATTACCTCTTATTTATGGGAAAAGGTTTTGCAAAAAGATACCTTACTTGACATTATACAAAGATATATACATCTAGATATCTCAGAATCAACTGAAAAAGTAAACGGCAAGCGTAAAATAAAGACAAGTAAAAAAATTATCTTTCCTCGTTATCATCAACTTGATGTTGTTACAAAGCTTTTATCTGATGTTAAAGCAAATGGTAGCGGGAAAAATTATTTAATTCAGCATTCCGCCGGTTCTGGAAAAAGTAACTCTATCGCATGGCTTGCATATCGCTTATCAACTCTACATGATAAGGACAATAAAAGTGTGTTTACTTCGGTTATTGTTGTAACAGACCGCCGAGTGCTTGATCATCAACTTCAAAACACCATTTCAGGTTTTGATCATATTGAAGGCTTAGTTGAAACCATTGATGAGAAGAAAACCTCAAAAGACTTGCGCGATGCTGTTAATGATGGCAAGAAAATTATAATAACAACTCTTCAAAAGTTTCCTGTTATCTATGATGAAATAGATGATAATAAAGGCAGGAAGTTTGCAATAATCGTTGATGAGGCTCATTCGTCTCAAACTGGTAACAGTGCCAAAAAATTAAAGGCAGCATTAGCAGATGTTGAAGAAGCGTTAAAAGAGTATGCTGAGATTGAGAACAAAGCTGAAATCGATGTGGAAGATGCAGAGGATAATCTTATAAAGGAGCTTATCACTCATGGACGACACAAGAATTTATCGTTTTTTGCATTTACTGCAACTCCTAAGGAGAAAACACTTGAAATGTTCGGTGAAAAGCAACATGATGGGACTTTTCGTGCTTTTCATATTTACAGCATGCAACAAGCTATTGAAGAAGAATTTATTCTTGATGTACTAAAAAACTATATGACATACAAAACTTGTTTTAAAATTGCTAAAAATACTCCAGATAATCCAGAGGTACCAACCACAAAGGCGGTAAAGGCAGTTCGCCGATATCAGGAGTTGCATCCACATAATCTTCAACAAAAGACAGCGGTTATGATAGAGCAATTTAGAGAAATAACAAAAAATAAAATTAGTGGAAATGCAAAGGCTATGGTGGTCACAGCATCTCGCCTTCATGCTGTACGATATTATCACGAGTTTAAGCGTTATATCGAAAAGAATAAGTATAATGATATAGATATTCTAATCGCCTTTTCAGGCGTAATAAATGACCTCGATAGATATGGAGAAACCGTAGCCTATACAGAAGAAGGAATGAATAAACGTATAGACAAATCTACCATAAAAGAAAAACAGTTGCCCGAAGAGTTTCATCACGACTATAATTGTCTAATTGTTGCTGAAAAGTACCAGACAGGGTTTGATGAACCATTATTACATACAATGTTTGTTGACAAAAAACTTGATGGAGTTAAAGCTGTTCAAACACTCTCAAGGTTAAATCGCACGTGCCGTGGTAAAGAAGATACCTTTATTTTGGATTTTGTAAATTCCACAGAGGATATGAAAAAATCTTTTTCTCGCTTTTATGAGGCTACCTTCCTAAATGAAGAAATAAATATCAATTTAATTTATCAGGCACAGAACGTATTACGTAAATTCAAGCTATATAACGATGTTGACATAGAAAAATTCATTAAGATTTATTATAAGAATGGACAACAGACAGACAAAGACCTTGGCAAAATGACAGCTCTATTAAAGCCCGTTGTAGAAAGATACAATGATCTTGATGTTGAGAAGCGTTATGAATACCGCATGACTATTAGAAATTTTAATAAGTGGTATTCTTACATCGCACAAATCATAAGGATGTTTGACAAGAGCCTTCAAAGGGAATTTGCATTTACCTCATATCTAGCAAAGATACTACCAAAAGAAGATGACAAGAAGGTTGATTTAGAAGATAAGCTACGTTTAGAGTTTTATAAACTTGAAGAAACTTTCAAAGGAGATATTTCTCTTAATCCGACAAAAGATGAGCAAACACTTGTGAATCCGAATAGCTTTGTTCCTGAATCAATTATCATAACCGATGATGAACTTTTAGAAAACATCATTAATAGGATAAATGAGCGATTTAATGGTATGTTTACAGAAGGCGATAAAGTTATCGTAGAAACTATTTATAATAGAATTGTAAAAGATAACAAGAAGCTTAGAACCTATGCAAAAAATAATGACGCAGAAGTATTTGAACGAAGTATCTTCCCTGAAATTTTTAAAAAGATTACTCAGGAGTGTTACATGGAATCTATGTCTTCATTCTCAAAGCTATTTGAAGATAAGAAATTTTATAATTCAGTAATGGAAGAAATCGCAAGAGAATCTTATAAGGATTTAAGAAGTCAAACTGTTTATTCTGAGAGTAAAATAGACCAAAATTCTAAGGTTGCTGAGGATAGAGAAAAAATATATTAATTTTTTCCTTTCTTAAAGGCGTTCCAGATGTTGGTATATATTTACACTTAGATTTCATGTGAAGTGTTATAAAGGGGTTGGTAGTTTCTTAGTTCATTGATAAACCATTTAACATTCAAAACCCTGAGAGTGAATGAGCACTTTGTGAAATTATGTATAATTTATATCTTAAGCTGCGTCAGCCAATTTAGGCGAGGACATTGGAAATAGCGTTGAATATCCCCCTCCCCCTACAATAATTGTCCAGTAACATCAACTATTAGTGAAAGAGGCATAATTGACTTTATTGTCCAAATGGGTTATTTTGGTCGTAGGCATTAATGCCCGTAAATAATTCAACCGGAACCCAATAAATAAATGGTTTTCAGCTGAATTTTCATTTTAGAAGAGTTCCTATAACTCCTGCGTGAAACCTTGTAACCCTTGCGGCTCTAGGTGGCAACATCGACAGCATCTCCCACCTGTTCGGCTATACCATTAATATCTCCAAATCTAAGCCGACTAACTCGGAATTTATTGCCATGGTAGCCGACAAGCTGCGGATTGAGCATAAGGTGTCTTGAAGGGGTAAGGATCAGGATACGTGAAAGGGTTAACGGGGAACCGATGAGTCAATCAGTTTCTGCAGAGAATATGTACAAAACACTCCTTCATGGGTATGCAAATCCCTTGAGGGAGTTTTTTTGGAGCAATGATATAAAATAAAATGATGGATATGGAAAATAAAGGTGTAATTATATAGTATTCTTAAATTAAAGGAGACTATTATGAAAACATTAAGATTATTCATGTGTATAACAGTTCTTTCAATGGTATTTGGTGTAACAAGTACATTTGCTTCAAGAGAACATCCGGGCATTTATATTAATAATGATAAATTAGATATTTATGCTAATGTATCATCTCTGGGCACGACACTGGTCCCTATGCGGCCGATCTTTGAGAAATATGGAATGAGCATTGAATGGGATAATGTTACGAAAACAGTAACTGCAACGAAAGAGGGGACGGTCATTAAATTAACACATAATTCTCATGATGGAGTTATTAATGGAGAAAAGGTTGCTTTAACTCAGGTTCCGACCTTAGAACCGAGCAACAATATATTTTACGTTAATCTGAGGTTTGTCTCTGAAGCATTAGGGGCAGGGGTTCAATGGAATAAAACAAACGATGATGCCTCAATCTACATTAGCTTTCCTGAATAATCGTTTAAATTAAAAAAAAGGTGATCCCCAACCCAACCGGTCCGGAATCACCTTTTGTCTGTTTTTTTAGTGGATCGACTGGTTAGACAAGCCGTTCAGGTAAGCATCTGCTTCTTCATAGGTCGGGTAGTGAACAGCGAATTTACCGAACAAGCGCTTCATTTGCATTTTCCATACCGGGGAATCTGCAACGTAGACCCAGCCGCCGACACCTGCGGCAATTGCCAGGTCGCCCGTCGGAGCAAGCAAAGCTGCTACTTCCGGAGACAGTACAGTCGGGGATCCCGTTACATCGGTTACGCCGGTGAATCCCGGTTTCAGTTTCTTCAGAGCATTCTCGAAATCAGCTATGTATGCAGGCACGTCACCTTCGGTGAGGCCATAGGCTCTAACAATCACCTGATTTTTTGCTACATTTACTTCCATGGTGTAAGACATGATAATTCCCCCAGTAGTGATTTTGATTTTACATTAGTCTTTATCGGATAATAATGCGGGGTATTTGAGAGAATAAGGAAATCAAAACAGATCAGTTCACAGTTATGGGAATTACCTCCATTTAGAGCGGATTTAGCCTTAGGTTTAGCTGCTCTGAGTGCTAATAATGGAGTTTTTATTGATTCTGCCTAAAGAATTTACACAAACAATTGTTATAATGAAACACAAATTGTTATCTTGTGTTATGATATAGGTAGAGGTGGCTCCTATGAACGATTTCGATAACTATCCCGATGAGCTGGGGAATTTCATCCGGCACTTCCGCAAAGCTCGAGGTTTGACCTTACGAGGGCTTGAAGAGAAGAGCGGCATCAGCTATTCACAGCTTAGCAAGATTGAACGGGGAGAGAGTATTCCGCTTAAAGATAACCTGGACAAGATCATTGAGGCGCTCGGGGGGGATCTTAAGAACCGGATGTATCATTTGGCGGACTACATGCCTGACATTGAATACATTAAGACTCTCAAGCAGGGCTACAAGCTGCCGCAGCATAATCAGTCCCAGGATTACATCTATGAAACGGCGTTTAACAAGCTGAAGGAGTTCCGGGCTAAGGAAGACAAAGAAACGTCATATGTTTCGTTTGATTCTGACGAAGTTATCGTTTATGAAACGGAATATGGGGCAGGAATGGTAATAGAGAAGATCGAGAAATATAACCTGACCGATGTCCTGAACGATAAATTCGAGGGAAGTCTGGACAGCCTCCGCAAACAGCCCCGCAAAGGGCGTCAGGCCTATTTGTTCGGAGAATGGCTGCGCGAATGCATCTATGAGCTGAAGGAAGAAGAGCAGGACCAGGTTATCCAGTCATTGAAGGAATTCACCCAGTTCAAAGTTCAGCAGATCAAGGGCGTGTATAAGTGAAGAAGGGCTTAGCTCAGCTTGTTGTCAAAAATGAATAATGTTGCCCTTTCTTGCAGCCATCTATTCATCTTGATCCATAAACAACTACAAATGGTTAGACAGAAAAGGGGATACGAATCATGAGAATCAATATGAAGTTTACCAGCAAAGGTAAAGCTGCAATCGAGAATTTCAATAACGATGAGCTGTTGGAGATCTTTGCAAGATACATCAAAACACTTACTAAGAAATACGATATTGAAGTGGATGTGCCTCTTGAAGTGAATCAGAATATCGTAGGCGACGGTACGATCATTGCCCTGGCGCAGAATGTGAAATGCGATGTGGATACGTTCTTCAAAGAGCTGGGCCGCGATATCAAGGTTCCGCTGAAGAAGAGACTCGGCGGCAAGCTGGAAAATGTCTTCAAAACAGAATTCATCGAGTAGATCCTTGCGTACCAACATAAAAACCATCCCCGCACGTATGTGGAGGATGGCTTTTTTGCGTCTGTGTATGCTGGTCAGGATAGCCTTTCAGCCCTCGCAGCTGAGGGTTACTCTACAGAAGCAGACAGCAGGCTGGAGATTACTTTGGCGGCTTCAGCGCGGGTGGCAGTAGCCTTAGGGGCGAAGCTGCCGTCTGTGCGTCCGGCGATAATCTTCTTATCGACAGCAACGGCTACAGCGGATGCTGCCCAAGCGCTGATGGAAGCCGAATCGCTGAAGCTGACTGCTGTGGAGGCAGTCAATATTTTACCGGCACGAAGATCCAGCCCCTGCTTCACCATAACCGCCATCTGTTCACGGGTGATGGAAGCATTAGGTGCGAAGGTGTCGGCGGTTACACCGCTAACCAGCTTGTTCTCATGAGCTGCTGCAACAGCACCTGCATACCAGGCGGATGCGGGTACATCTTTGAAGACTGGAGATACATTGACTTGCAGCTTCAAAGCTTTGGTCAGCAAGCTGGCGAATTCGGCGCGGGTTACCAGACCGTTCGGATCAAAAGTATCGGCTGTTTTGCCGGAAATGATCTTATCTGCTGTGAGGCTATTGATGTAACCAGCCGCCCAGTGTGACACGGGAACATCCTTGAATACTGCAACGGCAGGCTGTTCCGTAACCGGATCAGCAGCGGGCACAGGTGGCGTTACGGCCTTGCTCACGTCCAGTGTGAAGACACCAAAGCCCTTCTCATCTACTTGACCTGTATAGGCAATGTTGTCCGTTGTTTTGGCATAGGCCTCTGCTTTGGGAGATGAGGTGAAGGTGACCTTCACATTCCCGGAGATTGGTGCAATCGACCAGTTGTTATCGGCGGACGGATTAATGGTTTTGCTGGCCGTGATATAATCCATCAGGATCTGGCGGTTCTCATCCGGTGAGTCGATGATGTATTTGCTGCCTTTGACACCAGGGAAGTTACCGCCGCCGCTTGCGCGGTAGTTATTGGTTGCCATGATGAAATCCTGATTCGGATCAATCGCTTTGCCGTTATACTGCAGATTGATAATCCGGCTGGAGGAGGCGTCATTCACGGTACCATCCGGTTTGTACTTGGCTGGTTTGGTAACATCGACCTGATAAGTTACACCATCAATTACGTCGAAGTTATAGACGGCGAAGGAGGAATTAAGCAGCTCCTGTGCTTCTGTTGCCGACGGGTTGATCTGATTGAATTTGCCCGCAGACATTTCCAGCCATTCCTTGACCACAGAACCCTTCACGAGAATCGCCTTCAGCGTATTGTCGTACAGGTACAGGTCGCCTGCGCTCTTAATGGCCAGTGGTCCCTGAGCAATATCAGTATATTCTTCCGGGCCGTTACGTCCGGCCTTAAATGGTGCACCGACGGACAGAACCGGGATACCTGCATATTGCGGAAGATTAGCTTTAATGTAATTCTCTACATACTGCTTCTGCGCAGTGGTAACGATCTGTACGGATGGATCATCCTGAACCAGTCCGAAGTAGCTGTAGATCGGTGCGGTCGTTGTGCCAATTGGACTGTTCGCATAGGCAATCGTTGCTTCATGATCGGCCTGCACGGCATTCACAATGGCCTGATCCACGTCTTCCGTAGATTTTTTGGCAACGGCATCATAGATTGCCTTGGTGGAGGATTGCGATGAAGCGACTTTCCACTTGCCATCTGTTTTTTCCAGAGTCAGATCGATGAGGCCCAGATTACTGCCGCCGTAGCCGGCCTGTACTGCAGGGACACCGTTGATGGTTCCTTTGGCATTGTCGACACCAGGCAATACTTTGCCGGATGCATCCTTGAAGAGGACATCCAGCGACTTCTCATCTGCTGCAGGGAATACTTTATGCGTATGAGAGAAGGTAATCGCATCAATACCGGCAACCTTACTCAGCGGGAAAATAGCATCCTCTGCCTTCACGTAAGCTTCGGCACTGCCGTTAAACCCGGAATGGGTCATGGCGATAATCAGATCTGCACCGGCTGCGCGCATCTGTGGAATGAATTTCTCAGCTGTAGCTACGATATCCTTTGTAATGACTTTGCCTTCCAGATTGCTCTTGTCCCATTCGGTAATCTGCGGAGTGACAAGGCCGAGCACACCAATCTTCAGCGTCTGCATATTGCCGGCTTCATCCTTATAGGATTTGGTAATGATCTGATAAGGGCTGTATTTGTTAACATCGTTGTCCGGATTGCTGTCTTTGTCATCTACATATACATTGGCGTTAATATAAGGGAAATTGGCGCCTTTGATCGCCTGATCCAGGTAATCCAGACCATAGTTGAATTCATGATTGCCGAAGGTGGCTACATCGTACCCCATCAGGTTCATTGCTTTGTACACAGGATGAATCTCGGTGCCCTTTATCGGGTTCACCAGCGCTTTGTATGTGCCAAGAGGTGTCCCCTGGATCAGGTCTCCGTTGTCTACCAGCAGCGTATTGCCAATCTCTTGGCGGGCTGCTTTCACTAGATTAGCTGTGCGGGCCAGTCCGACGGTCAGAGACGTAGCGCTCTTATAATAGTCATACGGGAGTAGGTTGGTGTGGATGTCTGTAGTCTCCATGATGCGCAGCTTCATTGTGGAGTCAGCCGGCGCAGCTGCCGCGAACATTCCACTGAATGGCAATACAGTCATAGAAATTACGAGTGAAGATAGAACAGTTTTGTGCAATAAGTGCTGGAAATTATGCCTCATGCAATCTTTCATCCCTTCTATTGTCAAGTTAGGTAACAAACACAAAGAATATTATATAGGAAAGATATTGAAATTGAAATTAAAAACTAAAATTTAATTATCTTAAAATGACAAAAAAGTATATTGCCCGGCAGGCCGGGTCAATATACCAATAAGCAGGATGGCTTTATAGGAGGGCTTGAAAATAGGGATTAGGCATCATAATGATCTGAGCCTAACAGATTTCGGCCAGAGAGGACATTTCTGATGATTTCGATAAAATCAGCTGAAGCTTTAGCTTCCAGCGCCAATTCATAGATGTTAATTAATTGTTCGTCAGACAATAGCTCAAGTGATGAGGGGCGCGGAGAAGGATGAAAATAATATTCCATTAGATTCCTCCATCTGTAGTTGAGAGTGCTAGCAAATAAGTGAATTGTTTTAAATCATTACGAATCTATCAAAATGGTACCATTTGGAAGCTAATCCGTCTGCTGTCATTCGCCCTCTGAATTCTTCTTTACAAAAGATGGGTAATATGGGATAATGATTGGCTTTGGTTCGGGGTCTTCATATCTACCTTTCTGGCTTGCAATATAAATAATCCCGGAACCTGTAAGGTTCCGGGATTATTATTCTGAATCACGAGCGCTAACTAGGACTCAGAGACATTAGATTGGCGAGCATTCAAATACTTCTTGATCCGGGATTCGTTGGACTCCGAAACATGAGCGAATTGTTCTCCTTGATTAAATAGAACGACCTTACGTTCTATATCATAGTTTTCTATATTGCTGAGACTGACTACATTACTACGGTCCAGACGTTCGAATCCGTTATCCTTGTATGCAGACAACAGATCGGAAAGGGTGGTGGGGAGAACGAATTCGCCTTCTTTCGTATGGACGAATATTGTATTCTTATAGTTAGAGAAATACAATATTTCTTCTTCCTGAATATCCCGGGAAGAGCCGTCGTTTAGTAGAACACGCATGTTGTCCCCATCCTTGTTCGATTACTTACGTAATTCTTGTGGAGCTTCTGGACTGTGGAATCCTAGCTTCATAACAGCTGCAAAAAAGCGGGCAGATACGTTAAGGGCAGAAGAAGCATGTTTTGCGACCTGTCTTTTCATGATTAGCACCTCCTTTTCCAAGGAATTATTGTAACTGACTGGACTAAAAATGCCAGTCCGATGACAGAGGATGCAATAAAAAAATTTAAACAAACCATTATAACTGAAATTAATTTTAGTGAAGGGTACCATTTCACTGGGATTTGGGTATTTTTATCTGGATTTGGTGCAAATAGAAGCACTAGAATTAAAGAAATAGCTGTAACGAACCAAAGGATGGTATCTGTAAGCTGAAATAAATAAGGGGTCATGGAGCAAATTAAGATCGTCACAATATTACATGCTGTTGCGGATTTTAGGTGAACTCCTCCTGAAAAAACACGAAGTAATGAAAGGCTTATATAGAATATCAGGGTTTCTTTGAGATTGTTCAATATTAATCCAATAGACAGTGAAACGATGAAGGTCAAGAGTGTATTCAAAATAATACTTAAAGCATATTGCATAACTTCAACTGATACTGTTTCTTCAGGGTTAGTTTTCTTTATGGCGAGTGAAATTTTAAGAGCCAAACTGTTCAAAATCATCACCCCGATTTTTTTTGTCTGATTGATACAGGTATCCAAATAAAAGTAGAGCATAGATTAAAGGTATAATAAAGAAAAATCTGAATAGATGTTCTGCAAAAAATAGCATTAGCATTGCAAAAATAATCGAAGGAATTGTTAGAATAAACATAATTTTCTCGCGTTTTCCGATAGTGATTTTTTCATCAGGTTTATCCGGAATAAAGTCAAATCCTTTTCTTCTTTTACCCACGTAATTAGCAATGATAATAGTAGTTGTTGCGGTCAGGATTTGTAATATATAGATTCCTGTAGAAATCGTTGGATAGTTAAGTCCGTATATCCCTGTATAATCAATGATTAAATATAGAAGAGACTGTATTAACAAATAGGATTGGTAAGCAATCGCTGTCATTATAAATGCATAAAAAATATGAATGCGAAAAAGTAACCATAAAAAGCAAATGATAAGAGTGTATTGTACTAGAACATCTAGTTCTGCAAGTTGGTAATCGTAGCGGAGGACATAAGAAAAAAACGCCATAATAATACCCGCAAAGATAATCTCTTTAGAATAAAGATCAATCTTGAACAATTTGAATCCAAGATAGAACAATGCAGAGCTTTCTAATACGGATAGGATTATAAAGAGCACAAAATCCAGCATGCCTACACTCCCAAATACCAAAGTAGCTAATCTTGGTGATATTATACATAATAGGATAAAATGCAACAACAGTTTTTGACACTTTCCGGCAAATATTTCTTAAAAAATGTATTTTGAGAGGAGTTTTACCATGCAGAAGCGTCCAGAGCAGGGAGAATACACCGAATTCCAGTCCAGATATATTACTTTGGTGCCGCCAGAAGGAGATTTGAGGGTCATTCTAAGAGAGCAGACGCAGCAAGTATTGGCTCTGTTTGGCGGACTTACTGAGGAGCAAGGCGCATACCGGTATGCACCAGGGAAGTGGAGCATCAAAGAAATGATAGGGCATCTAACGGATAACGACCGGATTATGTCCTACCGTCTGCTTTGTTTTGCCAGAGGAGAGCAGGCGCCGCTGCCCGGCTATGAAGAGAATGATTACGCTGCTGCTGGCGGATTCGACCGCTTCTCGCTACAGGAGATGATCACGCATTACCGGATCGTCCGGGAGTCCACCCTGACGCTGCTGGATAGTCTGCCGGAGGATTCCTATACACGCAAGGGGAGCTTCGGTGGAATAGCCATGTCGGTTCGGGCGCAGGCCTGTCTGATTATCGGACATGAGCTGCATCATCTGCGGATTCTTCATGAACGTTACTTGAACTAAAATGCTGTAATTAGGCAGGAGGGGAGCGCTTATGAGCTTGCTAAAAGGCATCTGGCATTTCTTCGTTCCGCGGGAACGCACATTAGTATATACCACTTTTGACCAGGGATACCCAGCGTGCTAATTATGGAGGAAAGGCTACGGTTCAGCATGATCTGTATGTACGTAAGGAAGATGAGCACAGTGCACTGAAGGCTATTCATTAGAATAAAACACAAAAAACGCATTTTAGCCTAACAATGGCTGGAATGCGTTTTGGTGTTTTCTATCTATAAAGTGATTAAAGGAAATAACAAAAGGCTAAATAGGATTGGAAGGGGAAACCTTTTAAGCCTTTTATACATTCTTTTTTACAATGGAGGATTCTTGTGGCATTTGCGGCAGACCGGGTAATAGGCTTCATTGCCGCCAATCTGAATCTGTTTGCCGCTGTATACAGGCTTGCCGTCTTCGACCCGTAGTGCCATGGTGGCTTTCCGGGCGCAGAACCAGCAGATGGTCTTCATTTCCTCAATCTTGTCGGCGTAGATCAGCATGTATTTGCTGCCTTCGAACAGATTGTTCTGGAAATCATTTTTGAGGCCGAAGGCCATGACCGGAATGCCGAGCTCATCGACAATGCGCACGAGCTGGAGAATGCAGTCCTTAGTCAGGAACTGGCACTCATCTATCAGCACACAGTGGGGTTTCGGCAGATTGCTGCTGACAATGCTGTAGATATCCGTATTCTCGTCGATAGGGATGGCCTGCTTGCGCAGTCCGATCCGGGAAGAGATGTAACCGACTTCGTCCCGGTCGTCAAGGGATGGAGTGAAGAGGAGTACCGACTTGCCCTGCTCCTCGTAATTATGTGCAACCTTGAGAATCTCAATGGATTTGCCGCTATTCATTGCCCCATACTTGAAAAATAACTGTGCCACGTCCATCTATCCTTTCGCTGTTCAGCTTGGTTAATAGTATCCGAAAAATGCGACCTTATTAGAGTATCATATTCGGGGCCGGGGTAGCCAGTGAAAAGATTGCTCCAGCGGGGATGTGATATAATGAACGCAATTATGTCTTCAGCAGGAGAATCTTGTGAACAGAAAGGAAGTTTATCAGGTGACAGAGAAATTGGAGCAATACAAGGAACGGCTGAACCTACTTCAGGAGAAGGGGGAACTAAGCCCTGAGTCGGAGGATTTACTGGTTCAAATGCTGGCAGAAATGACGGAGCTTCACCGCAGCAATAAGGCATTGCGCCGGGTCATCCTGAAATCGGGACAAGGCTCAGCGATGTCTACCCGTCTGCGGGATGCGCTCTACGAATAAATAAATGGGGTATAACCGATGAAGCTAACCTTCTCTTATCTTAAAAAATACCGTGTCGCAGCCATTGCCGCGCTGGTAATGATGCTGATCGAACTGGCAGTAGAGCTGTCGCAGCCTTTGCTGATCTCCAAAATCATTGATGAAGGCATCCGGGAAAAAGATACAGCGGTAGTCTGGCTGTGGGGCGGTGTGCTAGTGGGAAGCGCGGCAGTGGCGTTTCTTGCCGGAGTGCTCAGCTCCTTTTTTGCATCACATGCCAGCCAGGGGTTCGCATTTGACCTGCGGGACAAGCTGTATGAGAAGGTGCAATCCTTCTCTTATGAAATCTTCAGCCGGTTCCCTACTTCGTCGCTGATTACAAGGCTTACGGGTGATGTGTCTCAGCTGCAGGATACAATATTCATGGGTTTGCGGTTCATGACCCGTATCCCGCTGGTAGTGGTGGGCAGCGTAATTATGGCGCTCGTGGTGCATGTCAAGCTGGGGCTGCTGCTGACGGTGACGCTGCCGTTTTTGGTGATTTTCCTCCTATGGCTGATGCGGAGAGCCTCTGTTCTGTTCCGCAATGTGCAGAACCGGCTGGATGATGTCAATGGTGTCATTCAGGAGAACCTTACCGGTATCCGCCTGATTCGTGTATTTGTACGCATGGGTCATGAGATTAGCCGGTTTGCCTCATTCAGCGGGAAGCTGATGCAATCGACTGTATCCGCGCTGCGGCTCACGGAGACCTCGACACCGTTCATTATGATCATCGTGAATGCTGGAATTCTGGCTGTCTTATGGTTTGGCCGGATTGAGATATCCACAGGTGATGCGACGCTCGGCCAGACCGTTGCAGTCATTAATTACTCCCTGCGCACCATGGGTGCACTGTCTGCGCTGTCTTGGATCATGGTAAGCTTCTCGCGCGCCAGAGCTTCTTCCGTGCGCATTGATGAAGTGATGTCGGCCAGTGAAGGTCCGGGGGAATTGGGAATGGCGCCCCTGAACGGGATGGGGCCAGCGCAAAAGGGTCCTCTGAATCAGAATAAGGTGCCAGCCATTAAGGGGAAGGTCGAGTTCCAGCAGGTCGGCTTCAGTTATCCCGGCAGTGAGATTAAAGTGCTGGAGGACATTTCCTTCACGGTGCAGCCTGGAGAACGTGTGGCGATTATGGGTGCAACGGGCTCAGGTAAATCCTCTCTGGTAACATTGATCCCCCGTCTGTATGAGTGTGGCAGCGGTGTCATCAGGATTGACGGGATGAAGCATACGGAAATTGGCATACAGGCACTGCGGGGATCGATTGGTTATGTACCGCAGGAGGTACTGCTGTTCACCGGCTCGATCCGAGAAAATATTGCCTGGGGTAACGGGCAGGCGGGTCAGGCGGACATTGAGCAGGCAGCCGCAGCGGCACAGATTCATGAGACTGTTACAGGACTGCCGGAGGGGTACGATACCCGGCTTGGGCAACGCGGAGTCAATCTGTCCGGTGGACAGAAGCAGCGTCTGACCATCGCGCGGGCACTGGTACGCAAACCGGCGATTCTGATTCTCGATGACAGCACCAGTGCGCTTGATGCGGTGACGGAGGGGTTTTTACTGGCGGAGCTGAAGACGATGTCCTGCACAACGTTCCTCATCACCCAGAAGATCAGTTCCACTGTGTCGGCCGATCTGATTCTGCTGTTGGACGAAGGACGGCTGATTGCCCAGGGGACGCATACAGAACTGATGGATGCGTCCCCGCTGTACCGCAAAATCTATCAGTCACAGACAGGGGAGGCGCAGCATGTTCAAAGCACTCATTGAGCCGTTCCGCCATCCGAAGCTGGAGGTCGGACTGGGAGAAGGGAAGGTCTTCGGGGCAATGGGCGCCCGGAAACCGAAGGCCAAAGCCAAGAACTGGTCCGGTACGCTTGGACGGATATGGAGTTACCTTGCGGAGCGCAGGGCTAAGCTGTTATTGGTACTGTTTATGGTCCTGCTCAGCTCAGGACTGTCCCTGCTTGGACCTTACCTGATCAGCCGGGCGGTGGACCATTATCTTGAAGGGGACGGGGGCAGAACCTGGGTGATTTTTCTGGTCACACTGGCGCTTGTCTATCTGCTTAATTCTCTGATCTCCTGGCTGCAGAATATCTGGATGATCGAGATTGCCCAGGAGACCGTATACCGGATGCGTACGGATCTGTTCTCTCATCTGCACCGTCTGCCGATCTCCTTCTTCAACCGCAGGCAGCAGGGGGAGATTATGAGCCGGCTAACCAATGATATTGAGAATATCAGCTCGACGCTGAACAGCTCGGCGATTCAGATTTTCTCCAGTATCCTGACGCTGGTGGGTACGGTGGGGGTAATGCTGTGGCTCAGTCCCTTGCTGACGCTGCTGACCTTCATCGTTGTGCCGCTGATGATGCTGGGTATGCGCTGGATTACCCGGCGGACCGGCCCGCTGTTCAAGGAACGGCAGCGCAATATGGGGGAATTGAACGGTTTTATAGAAGAAACGTTGTCCGGGCAGCGGATTATCAAAGCGTTCTCGCAGGAGGAGCGGGTCATTACCGGCTTCAGGGAGCGCAATACACGGATTATGCTGTCAGGGTACTGGGCGCAGGCGATATCCGGTTTCATTCCCAAGCTAATGAATGGTCTGAACAACCTAAGCTTTGCAATCGTTGCCGGAGTCGGGGGGCTGCTCGCCATCCGCGGACTCGTAACAGTAGGGATAATTATTGCTTTTGCCGAATATGCACGTCAATTCACCCGCCCGCTGAATGATCTGGCGAACCAGTGGAACACGCTTCTGTCGGCAATTGCCGGAGCGGAGCGGGTATTCGAAGTACTTGATGAAGAAACAGAAGCCAGGGATGAGGGGGCAGCGGTAAAGCTGCAGCATGTGGAGGGCGCGGTGAAGTTCTCGGGCGTATCCTTCTCCTATGATGGAGGCGCAGATACACTGCAGGATATTTCTTTTGAAGCTAAGCCCGGAGAGATGATTGCGCTGGTTGGACCTACAGGAGCCGGCAAAACCACCCTAATCGGCCTGCTGTCCCGCTTCTACGATCCGAGTAAAGGAAGTATTACGCTGGACGGAAGAGAGCTCTCCACGATTACCCGGGAAAGTCTGCGCAGCCACATGGCCTTCGTATTGCAGGATTCCTTCCTGTTCAAAGGAACGATCCGCGACAATATCCGTTACGGCAGACTGGAGGCATCCGATGAAGAGGTGGAGGAAGCCGCGAAGCTTGCCAATGCCCATGCCTTCATTATGAGGCTGCAAGGGGGCTATGACCGGATGCTGTCCGTAGACGGCAGCGGCATCAGTCAGGGGCAGAAGCAGCTGCTAGCTATTGCCCGGGCAATTCTCGCGAATCCGTCTATGCTGGTGCTGGATGAAGCTACGAGCAGTATTGATACAGTGACCGAGATTAAGATTCAGGAAGGCCTTCAGGCGCTGATGAAAGGGCGGACGAGCTTTGTGATTGCCCACAGGCTGGGCACGATCCGGGCTGCTGACCGCATACTGGTGCTCCAAGGCGGACGGCTGATTCAGCAGGGTTCCCATGAGGAGCTATTGCGGCGGGGCGGTCTCTATAGCGAACTGGTACAGGGGAGCAAGGGGGCTGCTGCGCAGTAAGTTGCTGCCGGCAAGGATGGGATAGGGAAGATGCTTTGCTGAAATGGGCGGTGCAGGATGGGCTTCCGGGCTGCTGCTGTTGCTGTGGCCGCACGAATGTCCCGACTATATCCGCTTTCCGGGGACAGAGATCGGGCAACTTTAATGAAATCCTGCACAAAATATAGGCGTGTTGATTTCCCAAAAAAAGGGACAAAAAAGGCCGCCATTTCGGGTAATGGTAAGTACGACCAAACCAAACCGAAATGAGGCGACCTCATGAATAAATATACCCCATTCTTAGCTGTTTTCAAACAAGTGTTAACATCGGATGAAGTCGAAATGGTGACCGGACAAACCAAGGACTACGTGGATAGAGGAACCAAAATGACCGTCGGGTTGCTACTCGATTACTTTGTCCAAGCCTGCTACCACAAATGGGACGGCTTCCGGCAAAGTGCCCGCTTAGGCCCAAACTTTGACTTGCCTGAGATTCATTACTCCACCCTTTCCGGCAAGGCCGGTGAAGTCCCTTACGAAATCTTCAAACGTATCTTTCAAATGCTCGTCACGAAATGTAACCGTCAAACCCGGCGGCATCTGAATCTGCCTAAAGATCTTCTGCTGATTGACTCGACTACGGTCACGGCGGCGAACTCCCGAATGCCTTGGGCCTCGTACAAAAAATTCAGAGGGGGCATTAAGCTGCATGTTGCTCTTTCGCAGGGTCAGCGTTCACCCGTGAACGTGGAGGAATCGATCGCGAAGCGCAATGACGCTCCGTTTGGAGAAGTCTTGGCAGATACGGACTACATTTTGGTACAGGATCGGGCGTACGGAAAAATCAGCAGATTGGATCAATATGTGCTCCAGGGCCAGTCGTTTGTGATTCGACTCAAAGACAATCTCCATTTGGTGAAGCCGAGAAACCTCCAGCGACCCGCAGAGGGAGAAACGAACATTGTTCGTGATATTACTTGTTATATCGGTCAAGGGAAGTGCCAATCCGCTAAGCGCCACCGGGTCGTAGAATTTGAGAATGACCGGGGGGAAGTCGTACGGGTCGTGACCGATTTGAGAAAAGAGTCTGCTTATGTGATCGCTGAAATCTATAAGGCACGCTGGGAAATTGAAGTCTTTTTCCGCTGGATTAAACAGCATCTGAACGTGCCATGTCTATTTGGAACCACTGAAAATGCAGTATACAGCCAATTGTTTGTGGCCCTTGCGGTCTATGTACTTTTGAGACGTGTTTATGATGAAATCCACCCCAACGTGCCTGCCTTTGCTCAACTGACCCTTTGGGAATTTATGCAGCATTGGCGTATATTTAGTCTTCCGCTGGAGTGGCAGGTTCAACTTAGTCTGCTCAGGAACAAGGTTGTTTTGGGAATTATATCCATACCATAATATGGGGAATCAACAGGCCTGCACAAAATACAACATTTCCCTCTACCTACCGGCCTAAAACCATAATTGTTGTAGTAAATGCAGGATTTCACTTTATTTAAGCGGCTTAGCCGGATTATTGTTGTATTTCATACAACAATCCACCCGGATACCTGGCTATCTGGGTATCAAAGTTGCAAAACATACAACATTTTTGTCTGCAGCGGCCTAATAGACAGTGCTTCCTAGGCCGGTAACGAATCAAGTATAAGAGGTTGTAGAATTCCGGGTGCGGATCGGGATTTTCTCCGGCTCAAGTTACATTGCAGTTGGTTTCAGAACATTCGAACGACAAAAGGGGATGCCTCTGCAGCCATTTCAATCCTGGCTTGGGACATCCCCTGCTTATTAGTGTTATTGATTATTATTAGGGTGTGGCATTGGTGGACGGGGGCTGCTGCGCTTTCTGTTTCTCTCTGAACCGTGGTCCTACGTAGTTCTTCTTGCGGTCCCGGGTCAGAATCCAGCCGCCGAGGAAGCTCATCCCGGCCAGGAACAGCAGTAATCCTCCGCCAAAATGCAGCCAGGCGAAATCCGGAGTGACGGACTCGTCGCCATGCATGGAGATAAAGTTGAAAATATCATCTTTCATCATCAGGAAACCCTTCATGGCCAGAAGGCCGGGGATCACCAGGATAAGGATGGCAATGAAGCGTGAAATGAGCAGTTTCATAATCGTCCCTCCTCTTCGCAACCGTTTGAATTCACCCCTATGATAACGCTTCAATTGGCAAAAGTCCATGGATACATGACGTTTATAAGTTTTGTAATAGAATCAAAAGAGAGTACAATATAATAGGTTAAACTGAACTTTAGAGGAATGACTGGAGGATACATATCATGACAATTACCTGTGACGTGGCGATACTTGGTGGAGGTACCGGCGGTTATGTGGCGGCGATCCGCGCCGCGCAGCTCGGCAAATCCGTCGTCGTTATCGAAATGGACAAGCTGGGCGGAACCTGCCTGCACCGCGGCTGCATTCCCAGCAAATCACTGCTGCGCAGTGCCGAGGTATTTGCTGAAATCAAGGAGAGCGAAAGCTACGGTATAGAGACAACTGGCGTTGAGCTGGTGTTTCCCAAAGTGCAGCTGCGCAAGGAAGCGGTAGTGGAGCAGCTCCATCAGGGTGTGCAGTATTTGATGCGCAAGAATAAAATTCAGATTCTCAAAGGCAAAGGCCGGATCATCGGCCCGTCTATCTTCTCTCCGCGAAGCGGTGCAGTTGCCGTGGAGCTGGAGGATGGCGAGATGGAGACTGTAGTCTCCACCAATCTCATCATTGCTACCGGATCACGTCCGCGTGTACTGCCTGGCCTGAAGCCTGACGGCAAGGTGATTCTAAGCAGTGAAGAAGCGCTGACGCTCGAAGAGCTTCCGGCTTCGATTATTATTGTGGGCGGCGGGGTTATCGGCGTGGAATGGGCTTCGATGCTGGCCGATTTCGGTGTGCAGGTAACTATAGTTGAGGCTGCAAGCCAGCTGCTGCCGCAGGAAGACGAAGAAGTGGCCCGAGAACTGCTGCGTCTGCTCAAGAAACGCGGAGTCAAAGTGTTGACCGGTACTACCGTGGATGCAGAGACCTGTAGTATATCGGAATCAGGAATTACAATTGAAGCCCGCAAGGGTGAGCAGAGCCAGAGCCTGTCGGCCGAGAAGCTGCTGGTATCCGTAGGGCGCGTAGCGAATATCGAGAATATCGGCCTGGAAAATACAGATATCCGCTTCGACAAAGGTGTCATCGGAGTGAATGCCAGCATGCAGACGGGGGAGCCGCATATCTACGCTATTGGCGACTGCATCGGCGGACTGCAGCTGGCACATGCGGCCAGCCATGAAGGCATCCGTGCCGTGAATCACCTGGCTGGCGAAACGCTCCATCCGTATGAAGCCCATCTTGTTCCCCGCTGTGTCTATACGCGGCCGGAAGTAGCAAGTGTCGGTTATACCGAGAAGGAAGCGAAGGCGCTGGGACATGAGACTGTAACCGGCAAATTCCCGTTCTCGGCTATCGGCAAAGCGATTGTCTACGGCATGAAGGACGGCTTCGTAAAAGTGGTCGCCGACTCGAAGAGCGGGGATATCCTCGGCGTGCAGATGATTGGCCCGCATGTGACGGACCTGATCGGTGAAGCGGCATTGGCACAGATTCTGGATGCAACACCCTGGGAGGTTGGCGAGGCGGTCCATGCCCATCCGACACTTTCGGAGATCATCGGGGAAGCGATGCTGGCGGTGGATGGAAGAGCAATTGGATTCTAGGATAAGATGAAAGGGCTAAAGTGAATGCCGGACGGAGCTGAGGGCGCTTGATGCGCCTAAACAGCTCCATAGCGGCATTTCTTGGCTTTTCTTTTTGTATGGAAAGGGATTATAATGAACTTAGAATGAAATTAGTACCTGGTTTTAAGATCAGGACATATACTTTGTTGAGTCATGCTTAACAAAGTTAGCGAACGCTTCCGGAGCCGGTTGTACGACCTGAATTCAGGAAGCTATGCTTACAAAACTTTTAGGAGGTACCTCTTATATGGAATCCCAAGGTACTGTAGAAACCGTTAACCGACATAAACAGCTTGGACTCAGCGACGGCCAGGTTATCGATATGTACAGATTCATGCAGCTCGGGCGCAAATACGATGAGCGCAGTCTGCTCCTTCAGCGCGCAGGCAAGATCAACTTCCATGTGTCCGGCATCGGACAGGAAGCGGCGCAGGTCGCAGCGGCTTTTGCGCTGGACCGGGAGAATGATTATTTCCTCCCGTATTACCGTGATTATGCGTTCGTGCTGACGGTAGGAATGACCACGCGTGAGCTGATGCTGTCCGTATTCGCCAAGGCGGAAGATCCCAATAGCGGCGGCCGGCAAATGCCGGGCCACTTTGGAAGCAAACGCCTGCGTATCGTAACGGGATCAAGTCCGGTTACGACCCAGGTTCCGCATGCTGTAGGCTTCGCGCTGGCGGCCAAGATGCAGAAGAAAAAGTTTGTTTCCTTTGTTACGTTCGGTGAAGGCTCCAGTAACCAGGGGGATTTTCATGAAGCGTGTAACTTCGCCGGTGTGAATAAGCTGCCGGTCATCATCTTCTGCCAGAACAACCAGTATGCGATCTCCATTCCGGCCCACAAGCAGCTTGGAGGCAAGGTCAGTGACCGCGCCCTCGGCTATGGCTTCCCGGGTGTCCGGGTGGACGGCAATGATCCGCTTGAGGTCTACCGTGTGGTCAAAGAGGCGCGGGAGCGTGCGCTCGCCGGAGAAGGCCCCACCCTGATTGAAGCGATGATGTACCGCCTGTCGCCGCATTCCACCTCGGATAATGATCTGGCTTACCGGACCAAGGAAGAGGTTGACGAGAACTGGAAAAAGGACGGCATCGCCGCGTTCCGCACGTACCTGACCGGACTGGGTCTGTGGAGTGACGAGCAGGAGCGTGATCTGGTTGCCGAATATAATCTTGAATTGAAAGAGGCCATAACCTACGCCGAAAATGCACCGTTCCCGAAACCGGAAGATACGCTGTTGCATGTGTACGATGAATCCGGCCTTAAGGGAGGAGCATAAAGCCATGGCGATGATGGAATATATCGATGCAATCCGGCTGGCAATGAAGGAAGAGATGGAGCGCGATGATTCGGTGTTCGTGCTGGGTGAGGATGTCGGCGTGAAGGGCGGCGTATTCACGACCACCAAAGGACTGCAGGAGCAGTTCGGCGCAGAGCGCGTGCTTGATACACCGCTTGCGGAGTCAGCGATTGCCGGCGTGGCGATCGGCGCGGCGATGTACGGCATGAAGCCGATCGCCGAAATGCAGTACTCTGATTTCATGCTGCCGGCAACGAACCAGATTATCAGCGAGGCGGCCAAAATCCGCTACCGTTCCAATAACGACTGGAACTGTCCGGTGGTAATCCGCGCGCCTATCGGCGGCGGGATCTTCGGCGGATTGTACCACTCTCAGTGTCCGGAATCGATCTTCTTCGGTACTCCGGGACTGAAGATTGTAGCCCCTTACTCGGCTGCCGATGCCAAGGGACTGCTGAAAGCTGCTGTCCGTGACCCCGATCCGGTGCTGTTCTTCGAGAACAAGAAATGCTACAAGCTGATCAAGGAAGATGTGCCGGAGGGCGACTACATTGTGCCAATCGGTGAAGCGAATCTGCTGCGTGAAGGCAGCGATATTACGGTGATCGGGTACAGCCTTCCGCTGCATTTTGCGATGCAGGCAGCGGAAGAGCTGGAGCGCGAGCAGGGCATTACCGCGCATATTCTGGATCTGCGCACCCTGCAGCCGCTGGACCGCGAGGCGATTATTGCCGCTGTCCGCCAGACCGGCAAGGTGCTGATTGTCCACGAGGACAACAAGACCGGAGGCATTGGCGGCGAAGTGGCAGCAATTATCGCTGAACACTGCCTGTTTGATCTGGATGCGCCAATCTTCCGCCTGTGCGGACCTGATGTGCCGGCGATGCCAATCTCCCCGCCGATGGAGAAGTTCTTCATGCTGAGCAAGGACAAATTAAAGGCGGAGATGCTGCGTTTGGCGCAGTACTGATATATGTGAACAACAGGTGAGGTCTTTATGTTCAGCCTGTATGTACATTGGGCATGAATGTTGCAATTATTGCAGCTTAGATTCGAAATTAGCGGTGGGTTAGGCAGGATTGCTGTATGAAATACAACAATTTGCACGCTTATCCGCTTGGATAAAGAGAAATGCTGCCTTTTGTACAACTTTTCTGATTTTTGGCACATTTAAGTGGTGAAATGTTGTATTTTGGGCAGGATTTCGTGGCTACATGCTTCCGAAGTCAGTTTTGTCGAAGCTAACTCAGGAAGTATGTGCTTACAAAACATAAGTGTATGCTTCCGAAGCCAGTTTTGTACGAAGCTGCTTCAGGAAGCTTGTGCTTACAAAACTTTAAGGAGTGACATTATGTCTGACAATACAAAGCTGACGGATGTAATCATGCCGCAGCTGGCAGAATCGCTGGTATCGGCGACGATCGGGAAATGGCTGAAGCAGCCGGGCGATACGATCGAGCAATATGAGCCGATCTGTGAGCTGATTACGGATAAGGTAAATGCTGAGCTGCCGGCTACCGTAGACGGTACGCTGGTGGAGCTGCTCGCCGAAGAAGGCCAGACGGTCAGCGTCGGCGAGATCATCGCCCGCATCGCAGTAGCCGGTGCAGCAGCCCCTGCGGCATCCGCAGCGGCCCCGGCAGCTGCCAATGCCGCAGCAACAGCGGCCTCCGGCGCAGCGCCGCAGCCTGCCCACGCCTCCGTCCGGCCGTCTGTGCCGGCTGCGGCTTTTGACGCGGATGCTCCGATGCGTTCCCGTTACTCTCCGGCTGTGCAGACGCTGGCCGCCGAGCACGGCATCAACCTTGCGGCCGTGCCGGGCACCGGCCTGGGCGGACGCATCACACGCAAGGATGTGCTCGCGTTCCTGGAGAGCGGTGCAGCTGCGGCTCAGCCTGCAGCTACAGCCCCAACTGCTGCTGCTCCTGCGCCGCAGCAGCCTGTATTCCAGCCTATTCAGGAAGAAGTGCGCGGAGAGCTTCAGCATTTGCGTCACTCCGGCCTGCACTTAAGCGAGTCGCCGAAGATTCCGACGATCGAAGTGGAAGGCGGGCGGGGCAGCAGCTCGGAATACCTGATCGACGTTACGCCGATCCGTAATACGATCGCTACCCGTATGCGCCAGAGCGTCTCGGAGATTCCGCATGCCTGGACGATGATTGAGGTCGATGTGACCAATCTTGTCGTGCTGCGCAACAAGCTGAAGGATGAGTTCAAGCGCAAAGAGGGCATTAATCTGACCTATCTGGCCTTTTTGATGAAGGCGGTTGTCAGTGCAATCAAAGATTATCCGATCATGAACTCCGTCTGGGCCGTTGACAAAATCATTGTCAAACGCGATATCAACATCTCGCTCGCTGTAGGCACAGAGGACTCTGTAATGACACCGGTCATCAAAAAAGCCGACCAGAAGAACGTCGCAGGCTTGGCCCGCGAGATCGACGAACTGGCGCTGAAGACCCGTGAAGGCAAGCTGCGGCTGGAAGATATGCAGGGCGGCACGTTCACGGTTAACAATACCGGCTCGTTCGGCTCGATTCTGTCCTACCCGATCATTAACTATCCGCAGGCGGCGATTCTAACCTTTGAATCTATCGTGAAAAAACCAGTGGTCATCAATGATATGATCGCCGTCCGCTCGATGGCCAATATCTGCCTGTCGCTGGATCACCGGATTCTGGATGGAGTCATCAGCGGGCGTTTCCTGCAGCGCGTGAAGGATAATGTGGAAGGTTATACGCCGGACACCAAGCTGTACTAATGTTTTAACAAGGCAGCTGCGGAACCCTGTGACAGGGAGAATATGAAGCAAAGGGGACCTTATGACCATGGACAACCTGAACTTAAGCAAACTGGAAGTTTCCTATCTCCCGCTGATGGAATACGGCGCGGCCTGGGAGCTGCAAAAGGAAGCGGTGCAGGGGATTGACGCAGGCACCGCTTCCGAGCGGCTGATCCTTCTGCAGCATCCGCCTACCTATACCATCGGTTCACAGAATCATCCGGAGCATCTGCTCCTTAGCGTGGAACAGCTTGGGGAACAAGGGATTGCGCTGTTTGAAATCGACCGCGGAGGAGATATTACATATCACGGACCGGGCCAGCTTGTAGGTTATCCTCTCCTGAAGCTTGGCGAAGACGGCAAGGTCGATCTGCACGGATATCTGCGCAGGCTGGAGGCCGTTATTATTGCCTATCTGGCTTCACACGGGATATCAGGAACCCGCAAGCAGGGATATACGGGCGTATGGGTCGGCGATGAGAAAATTTGTGCGATCGGCGTCAAATTCAACAAGAGTAAATTCCGCAGAGGTTTTATTACCAGCCATGGCTTCGCGTTCAACATTTCAGCCGGAATCAGCCAAAGCGGCTTCTCGGGAATCATACCCTGCGGCATTGCCGAGTACGGGGTCACTTCACTTGAGGAATGCACCGGGCGCTCCTTTGGCCTGGAGAGTGTTGCTTCCGAGCTGGTGCCTTATTTCCTGCAGCAGTTTCCGTATGAAGCGGTTGCCGGGGCTGTAAGTGCTGCAGAATAAGGAATGCTGAATCCAGGCAACGTCAAACAGCGCCCGGAGAACCCGGACGCTGTTATTCAAGTACTAAACGTGACTAACCGGCCATAAACGGCTCGATGACGAACAGCACCGTAGAGGCGATCATAGCGATCAGCATGATGTAGATAATGATGCGGAACCATTTTTTCTGTTGCATGAGTGACTCCTTTGAGATTAGTTTAAGTTAAGAACGTAGGCGTAAATGAACGCAGTACAACCATTGTAACGTATCCGCGAAAGAGAGGGAAGTCCAAGTGATATCACAAGACCGGTTGATCAATGAATTCATGGAGCTTGTCCGTATTGATAGTGAGACCAGAAATGAACGGCGGATTGCCGATGTACTCAAGGAAAAATTCAGCACTCTGGGACTGACAGCAGTTGAAGATGATTCCCAGGAGAGAACGGGACACGGAGCTGGTAATCTATTCGTGACCTGGCCTGCGGACAGCGGCGTGAGCGCGCCTAAGCTGCTGTTCACCTGCCACATGGATACAGTGGTTCCCGGGCAGAATATTAAGCCTTCCCTTGGGGAAGACGGCTGGATTACCAGCGACGGCAGTACAATTCTCGGAGCGGATGACAAAGCGGGGCTTGCCGCCCTGTTCGAAGCGATCCGGGTGATTCAGGAGCAGAAGCTTCCGCACGGGCAGATTCAGTTTGTCATTACGGCAGGCGAAGAGTCCGGGCTGATGGGCGCACGCGCAATGGACCCGGCGCATCTGGATGCCGATTTTGGCTTCGCGCTTGATTCCAATGGTGAAGTAGGAGCAATTGCCATTGCTGCGCCGACACAGGCGCGGGTAACGATGCAGATCTTCGGCAAATCCGCTCATGCCGGAGTTAATCCGGAGGATGGAATCAGTGCGATTCAAGTGGCGAGCAAAGCGATTTCGGCGATGAAGCTTGGACGGATCGATAATGAAACGACAGCGAATATCGGCAAATTTGCCGGCGGCGGCCCGACCAATGTGGTCTGCGACCATGTGCAGCTGGATGCGGAAGCCCGGAGTATCGTGCAGGAAAAGGTAGAACTGCAGATTGCCTCTATGCGTGAAGCCTTGGAGACAACCGCACGTGACAATGGCGCACAGAGTGAATTCCGCAGTGAAATCATTTATCCGGCGTTCAGCTTTAATGAGCATGATCCGGTGGTACAGCTGGCAGACCGCGCGATTACTTCACTGGGACTGACCACCCGGCTGTTCGCTTCCGGAGGCGGCAGTGATGCCAATGTGTTCAACGGCCTGAAGGTTCCTACTGTGAATCTGGCTGTCGGCTATGAGGATATCCACACAACGAAGGAACGGATCAAAGCCGAAGATATTGTCAAAGTAGCCAGCCTGGTTGTAGCTATTGTGGCCGAGAGCCAAAAAGGCTGATTTCAAAAACTGCGCAGATGCCTGCCGATCAAGGGGCCGGCTGCGCTTAAATGTAACAAAAAGGAGCTGTTCCGGAATTCACCGGGAGACAGCTCCTTCTTGTTACTCGGTGAAGCTAATCTTCCTCACGGATATCCGGAAGAACGAAGCGGCATTATCCTGCCTTGGAAGCTGTGATCCGCGTTTCCGTCTGGAGCAGCAGGATATAGGATAGGGGCATATCGCGCCCGTACTGCTTCATCCATCCGGCCATTACGGCCATGATCTGCTCCGGTTTACCTACCATTGTAACTGCGGATGAGCTTGCTCGGACAAGACAATCATTCATGCCTGCATTCCTTCTTTCCTTTTAAGTTTGCTATAATACACCCTATGCATAACCATGCCAAAGGAGACCACAAATCTATGAAAAACGATGAAATCAACCGCAACCCCGCATTGGATGAAGAAACATTGTCGACGAAGCCGATCTTTACTGGCAACATTATTTCGCTGCAGGTAGATACGGTGAAGCTGCCGGACGGCAATACAGCAACCCGTGAGGTCGTGAAGCATCCGGGGGCCGTAGCTGTGCTGGCACTGAATAACGGTAAAATGCTAGTAGTGGAACAGTATCGCCAGCCGATGCACCGGACTGAGGTGGAGATACCGGCAGGCAAGCTGGACAAAGGCGAGGATCCGCTGGCGGCTGCGGGCCGTGAGCTTCAGGAGGAGACCGGATTTCACAGCGGCGGGCTGAAGCTGCTGAAGTCCTTCTATACCTCTCCCGGCTTCGCCGACGAGATCATTCACCTCTATGTGACCGAAGATGCCCAGCCGGGTGAGATGGCGCTGGATGAGGATGAATTCCTGGAGGTTTCCGAGCTGACGCTGGAGGAAGCTTACCAGTATATCGCGGATGGACGTATTGCCGATGCCAAGACCATGATGGCTGTCTACGCCTGGCATCTGTATACGCTGACTGGGCAATGGCACTAGAGTCCACGCTGCAGAGCGTTTACTGCGACCTGCATGTGCATATCGGGCGGACTTCAGAGGGACAGGCGGTCAAAATCAGCGGCAGCCGCGAGCTCACCTTCGCCGGGATTGCCAAAGAGGCGGCGGAACGCAAGGGAATCGGTCTGATCGGCATCATCGACAGCCACTCCCCGGGGGTGCTGCGGGATATTCATGCGGCGCTGGATTCCGGCGAGATGACGATGGCGGAAGGCGGAGGTATTGCCTACAGGGGGACTACGATAATCCTGGGAACCGAGATTGAGATCCGTGAGCCCGGGCGAAAAGAGTGCCACGTCCTGGCCTTCATGCCGGACCTTGGGACCATGGAAGAGTTCAGCAGCTGGATGAGCGCCCATATGCGGAACGTGAATCTAAGCTCCCAGCGCCTGTATGCACCCTCCCGGGTGCTGCAGGACGAGATTACAGGACGGGGAGGCCTGCTGATTCCGGCACATATTTTCACTCCGCACAAAGGGCTTTACGGCTGTGCAGCGGAGCGCATGGCTGACTTATTTGACCTGGAACGCATTGCGGCAGTAGAGCTTGGACTCAGTGCGGATTCAGAAATGGCTGGGTATATTTCAGAGCTTGACCCGTACAGCTTCCTGACCAATTCTGACGCTCATTCCCTGGGCAAAATCGGCCGTGAGTATAATGTGATTGAGATGCAGCAGCCCTCTTTCCATGAGCTGAAGCTGGCGCTGGAACGCTCGGAGGGACGCCGGATCAGTGCCAACTTCGGGCTGAACCCCCGGCTGGGGAAATACCACCGCACATATTGCGGCGGCTGCGGCAGCATTATCGATGAGGCGTATGCGACTTCAGAGCGCTGTCCGTATTGCGGCAGTCCGAAGCTGGTGAAAGGAGTGCTGGACCGTATTCTCGATATTGCTGATCGTAAGGAGCCGCTGGTTCCGGCGTACCGTCCGCCCTACCATTACCAGGTGCCTCTGGAGTTTATTCCGGGACTTGGCAAGCGCAAGCTGAATGCCCTGCTGCAGGCGTTTGGCACAGAGATGAATATACTGCACAAGGCGGGTGAAGCCGAGCTTGCTGCTGTTGCCGGACAAGAGCTTGCAGAGCTGATCGTACTGGCCCGTACCGGCAGGCTTGCGCTCTCTTCAGGAGGCGGAGGGACGTACGGCAAGGTCATTAAGGGGAAGTAACCAAGGACAAGTCATAGAGCGGGACATTCCTTCATAAGGTGTAACATGTGACCGGAAAGGAGAATGTCCTGATGCGCAGTTTAAGGCTGATGATGAAGGAACAGACGCCTCTTTATATTTTTGTCGCGGTATTATTCCTGGTCGGGGTCGTATTTGGAGCGCTCATTGTCAGTGCGTTAACGCTGGATCAGCAGCAGGAGCTGGGGGATTATCTGGGTAATTTCTTCATGACCGTGGATCAACAGGGACTGCCTGCCGCGCAGGATTCGTATTGGGGGATTGCCGCATTCAATCTCAAATGGGTCGGACTGATATGGATACTCGGCTTGTCGGTTATCGGACTTCCGGGGATTCTGATTCTGGATTTCCTCAAAGGCGTGCTGATCGGCTTCACCGTCGGCTGTCTGGTCAGCCAGTATTCCTGGCATGGCATGCTGTTTGCCCTGGTCTCTGTGGCCCCGCATAATCTGGTGCTGATTCCGGTATTGCTTGTATGCAGCGCGGCAGCGATCGCCTTCTCCCTGCTGATGATCCGCAGCCGGGTGCTGGGACAACAGCGGCGTACCAAGGTGACCCGGCCTTTTGTAATGTACACCCTGCTGTCACTCGGCATGGCCCTGCTGGTTATGGGAATCTCCGGATTTGAGGCTTGGGTGACCCCGGTGATGATGAGATGGGTGACGCCGATGCTGGTGTCAGCCGGATGAGCGTAGAATCTTCAGGAAGCATAAGCCTGTACTGAGAACATGCGGTGGAATGAATTTCCATTCGGGCACTTCCTTGAACGTTGGGGTCCTGCCTCCGCGTAAGCTAAAAGCGTTTGACTTCTCAAAGTAACTCCCCCTATAATGGAAGAAGTGGCTTGAAGCCCGGTGCGGTAATTTTCCAAGGGGGAGGCAGACAATGGAAGCCCGGATAGACAAGATTAAGCAACAACTACAATCCCAAGGATACAAGCTTACACCTCAACGGGAAGCGACCTTAAGAGTTCTACTGGAGAACGAGGATGATCATTTAAGCGCTGAAGATGTATTCATGCTGGTGAAAGAAAAGGCTCCGGAGATCGGTCTCGCCACCGTATATCGTACCCTGGAACTGCTCAGCGAGCTTCATGTCGTGGAGAAGATTAATTTCGGAGACGGTGTTGCCCGTTATGATCTGCGGACCGATACAGCGAAACATCATCATCATCATCTGATTTGTGTACAATGCGGAACCATGGATGAGATTCGTGAGGATTGGCTGGGTCCGCTGGAAGAGCGTCTTGAGAAGGATTATAATTTTACGGTGCTTGATCATAGACTTGATTTTCACGGAATTTGCCACCGCTGCAAGGATAAGAATCCTGCAGACGGCAATACTCCCGAATAAGCTAATATAGAGCATGAACTCTTATACAGATGAGGAATTACCGCACAAGCTCTCCCCGGCTGAATGGCCGGAGGGGGCTTTTTAACTGATTATTCAAAGAGCAATACATAACACCACCCTCCGGCGCATAAAGTGAAGGACGAGTTCTGCGAAGTGTAATAGTGAAGCAGATGCTGCCATAACTTTTACTTTTAGGAGGTTGCCTAAGATGATTGTCTCCATTCCCAAAACTGTACGCCGGCTGTATTTCATGACCTTGCTCGTTGCGATCAGCTGTGTGCTGTACTATGTCCTAAGCTGGGTCAGTGCCTGGATCAGCCCCGCTCAGAACTATGATATTCCGGAGGGCACAGCCATCCGGGCATTTCATGATGTGAAGCAAAGCGATGAAGGGCTGAGTGCAGGTCAGCGCCTGCGGTTCTACTATTGGTACGGGGAGTGAGCGCTCCGCCGGTTGCAGGAAAAAGCTAGAAGCCTGTCGAATGAATCTAGAGCATGTAAGGGACGCCCCGCGTTCTGACTGCTGCCGGACCCCAACCGCTGCAGAGCGGCATGAAGCAGCCTGAGTATGACAGGAGCGTGAATAGATGAAGTCACACTTGCAGCCGTTTATGCAGTATTTGTCCGGGGACAAAGGATTGTCTCCTAGTACGCTGGAATCCTATGGACGGGATATTTCGCAGTTTCTGGAGTTTACCGAAGAGCGCGGCACGGCTGCGATGGAAGAAATCAGAAGATCACATATTATGCTCTACCTCGGCGCTCTGCGCGGAGCGGGCAAGGCAACGGCAACAGTCAACCGGAATACGGTATCGCTGCGCGCCTATTTTCATTTTTTGCTGAAAGAACGGCTGATCGGGCAAGACCCGACACTGGATATGGAAACGATTAAACCGAGCAAGAAACCGCCGATGATTCTTAGTATTGAAGAAATTGAACGCCTGCTGGCCGTCCCTGATGAATCTGCTCCCCAGGGGATGCGCGATAAGGCGATGCTTGAGCTGCTCTATGCTACGGGTATCCGTGTTACAGAGCTAATCTCGCTGAATGTGGAGGACGTGAATACCGGGCTGAAGTTCGCACGCTGCAGCGGGGCCTCCGGCAAGGAAAGAGTGGTGCCGATTGGTACGATTGCTGCGGACTGTGTGGCCCGTTATGTCTCCGGTATGCGGGACAAGCTGCTCCGGGTGAATCTGGAGGAGCCTGCGCTGTTCCTGAACAGTCTGGGCGGGAGGCTGACCCGTCAGGGCTTTTGGAAAATAATCAAGAAACATGCGCGTGAAGCCCACATCCAGCAGGACATCACACCGCATACCCTGCGGCATTCCTTCGCCGCTCATCTGCTGGAAGGCGGGGCAGATCTGCGCTCCGTGCAGCAGATGCTGGGCCATTCCGATATTTCGACCACTCAGATTTATAGCGGAATCGCCCGCAAGAATATGAAGGAAGTCTATGAGAATCACCATCCCCGGGCAAAATAGTCTTTATTCAGAGGTATGGTGTAACCGTGGATAGAACGGGTGATGGGATGGATTGGCCCGAAAAGATGCTTTTTGTGAGTAAGAAAGTTATGATGGAATCATACTGAAAGGATAGCTCCCGGGAGAGGTTCTCCCGGAGTTTCTTCCTGTTTTGAGCAGACTTTACGATTATGCAAACTACGAAGGAGTGAAGACGGCAATGTCCTCATTTAAACGCATCGGATTTATTGTTCTGGATAGTGTAGGTATCGGTGAAGCGCCGGATGCCGCTAATTTTGGAGATACAGGCTCCCATACGCTGGGCCATATTCTGGAGCGGGTTCCGGGTCTTAAGCTTCCGAATCTGCAGCAGCTGGGACTTGCGAATATTGCTCCGCTGCCGCCGCTGGAACCGGTAGCTGCCCCGACAGGCTATTACGGCAAAATGCAGGAGGTTTCAGTAGGCAAGGATACGATGACCGGCCACTGGGAGCTGATGGGCCTGAAGATTGAGGTTCCATTTAATACTTATTTTGACGGATTCCCCGCAGAGCTGATTGGGAAGTTCGAAGCGGCAACCGGACGCAAGGTGATTGGCAACAAGCCGGCTTCCGGCACGGAGATTCTCGTAGAATACGGCGAAGAGCAGATGAAGACCGGCGCATGGATTGTGTATACTTCGGCAGACAGCGTATTCCAGCTTGCCGCGCATGAAGATATCATTCCTCTGGAAGAGCTGTACAGCGCCTGCCGGATCGCCCGCGAGCTGACGATGGCTCCCGAATTCTCCGTCGGCCGTGTCATCGCCCGTCCTTATGTCGGTGAGCCGGGGAATTTCGTGCGTACCCCGAACCGTCATGACTACGCGGTGAAGCCGCCGGAGCCGACCGTTATGAACGCTCTGGAGGACATCGGCAAAGACGTGATTGCGGTAGGTAAAATCAATGATATCTTCACCGGCGAAGGTGTAACAGCTTCTTACCCGACGAAGAGCAATGAGCACGGCATCCAGATTACCATTGACGAGCTGCGCAAGCCGTTCAACGGATTCCTGTTCACTAATCTCGTTGATTTCGATTCCCTGTACGGCCACCGCCGTGATCCGGAAGGCTACGGCCGGGCGCTGGAGGTATTCGATCAGGCGCTGCCTGAGCTGCTCTCCACACTGGATGAAGATGATCTGCTGATCATCTCTGCAGACCACGGCAATGACCCGATCCATGCCGGAACGGATCATACCCGCGAATATGTGCCGCTCCTGATCTACAGCCCGCGATTCAAGACTCCGGGCAGCCTGGGCATCCGCCAGACCTTCTCTGACGTTGCTGCTACCATCGCTGATAATTTCGGAGCGAAGGCACCGCAGTACGGGACGAGCTTTTTGTCTGAATTAATTTAATTTAAATAATAAATCAAGATGAACTGAAGGATATAACTAAAAGTGAGAAGAATCGAAGGGGAAATTTGGAGCTGTAGGAGCGATAGCGACCGCCTTTGTCTACGGATTTCAACCGCTAAGCGGGTCATAATTGAAGAAATCTGTAGACAACAGCGGCCGGAAGTCCAAATATCACCGTAGTGACGGCTCAGCTTTACGTCGATGACTAAAGTTCATCCCACCCACCTCAAGGAGGAACCAACCATGACCGCAGTTACCCAAAGCAATATTCAAGAAGCAGCAGTATATATCAAAGACAAATGTACCGTCGCACCCGAAATCGGGCTGATCCTCGGCTCCGGCCTCGGCGTTCTGGCCGATCTGATTACAGACGAAGTAGTCATTCCTTATAATGAAATCCCGCATTTCCCGGTGTCCACTGTTGAAGGACATGAAGGTGAACTGCTGATCGGCATGATTGAAGGCCGCCGCGTCGTAATGATGAAAGGCCGCTTTCACATATACGAAGGCTACGGACCGGAGACTACTGCCTTCCCTGTACGTGTTATGAAAGAGCTGGGCGTAACCAGCCTGCTGGTAACTAACGCTGCCGGCGGGGTCAACACCGATTTCACACCGGGTGATCTGATGCTGATTACTGACCATCTGAACCTCACAGGCCGCAATCCGCTGACCGGACCGAATGATAATGCGCTGGGCGTACGTTTCCCGGATATGTCTTCGGCTTACAGCCCGCGCCTGATCGCAGCTGCCAAAGAAGCTGCAGCAGCGCTGAACTTCGAGTTCAAGGAAGGCGTATACGCCGGCCTGCTCGGACCCAACTACGAGACTCCTGCTGAGATCGTTATGCTGCGCCGCCAAGGGGCAGATGCAGTAGGGATGTCCACGGTATCTGAGACGATTGTGGCCCGTCATGCCGGGATTGAAGTACTTGGTATTTCCTGCATCACCAACATGGCAGCCGGAATTCTGGAACAGCCGCTGAACCATGCAGAAGTGATGGAGACAGCGGAACGTGTGCGCGAGCAATTCCTGAAGCTGGTGCTGGCTTTTATTCCGAAGATGTAGTTCCTGCTTCAAGCTATTTACAAGACAATTCATATCCGGGAGGATCAACCTATGACAACACCATCAACAGTCCCATACGGCACTCAGGTAAAAGAAGCTGCTGAATATATTCAATCCAAATTCGGTTCTTACACACCGGCTATCGGACTTATTCTGGGCTCCGGCCTCGGGGATCTGGGTGACCAGATCGAAGATGCGGTATATCTGCCTTATGAAGAAATTCCGCATTTCCCGCGTTCCACGGTAGAAGGTCATGCGGGACGGTTCGTGATCGGTAAGCTGGAAGGCAAGGATGTTATTATCATGCAGGGCCGTTTCCACTACTATGAAGGTTATGAAATGCGCAAAGTGGTGCTGCCGGTATACGTAATGGCTAAGCTTGGCGTAGGCACACTCGTGATTACCAATGCAGGCGGCGGAATGAACAGAGCGTTCAAAGCCGGTGACCTCATGCTGATTACCGACCACCTGAACATGACTGGCGACAACCCGCTGATCGGACCGAATGATCCGGAGCTGGGTGTACGTTTCCCGGATATGTCCCGTGCGTATGACCCGGAATATATCGAGTTGGCGAAGAAGCTGGCCGGTGAAGTTAAGGGTGCCGATGGTGAAGCACTTGTGCTGCAGGAAGGCGTATATGCCGGCATCAGCGGACCTACCTATGAAACTCCGGCTGAACTCAAAATGCTGGCCTACCTCGGCGGCGATGCCGTTGGAATGTCCACCGTGCCCGAAGTGATCGTAGCCAGCCACAGCAAGCTGCGTGTGCTCGGCATTACCTGTATCACCGATATGGCGATCGGGGACGAGCTGGAGCCGCTTACTCATGAGCAGGTGGTAAAAGTAGCTAACCTGACCAAACCGAAATTTATCGGCCTTGTGCGCTCCTTTGTCCGTGAGGTACAGGTATAATGCGTGCAGTTGACCTTATCCAGAAAAAACGAGACGGCGGCGAGCTCAGCCGTGAAGAAATAGCTTACCTGATTCAAGGCTACAGCAAAGGTGAAATTCCTGATTACCAGATTTCCGCCTGGGCGATGGCTGTCTATTTCCGGGGAATGAACGCACGGGAAACCGGCGATCTGACCCTGGAAATGGCGATGTCCGGTGACCAGGTGGATCTCAGTCCGATTGCAGGTATCAAGGTGGACAAGCATTCTACCGGCGGTGTTGGCGACAAAACGACGGTTGTTCTTGCCCCGCTTGTAGCTGCAGCCGGAGTTCCGGTGGCCAAAATGTCCGGACGCGGCCTCGGCCACACCGGCGGTACGCTCGACAAGCTGGAGTCGATCACCGGATTCTCCGTGGAGATGGACCGGGAGCGCTTTTTCACCCAGGTAGGGGAGATCGGCGCAGCTGTCATCGGCCAGTCCGGCAACATTACGCCTGCGGACAAGAAATTGTACGCACTGCGTGACGTGACTGCGACCGTGGAATCCATTCCGCTGATTGCCAGCTCCGTAATGAGCAAGAAGATCGCCGCAGGTGCGGATGCCATCGTCCTTGATGTGAAGACCGGCAGCGGCGCGTTCATGAAGACGCTGGATGATTCCATTGCACTCGCACAGGCGATGGTGGATATCGGCACACATCTTGGCCGCAACACGGTCGCTGTGATCAGCGACATGGACCAGCCGCTCGGCTTCGGCATTGGCAATGCGCTGGAGATCAAAGAAGGCATTGAGACCCTGAACGGCCACGGGCCGAAGGATCTGCAGGAGGTCTGCCTCATTCTGGGCAGCCAGATGCTGGTGCTCGGCGGCAAGGCGAAGGACGAACAAGAAGCGCGCTCCATTCTGCTGTCCCATATTGAAGACGGCAGTGCGCTGGACAAGTTCAAGCAGATGGTATCTGCCCAAGGCGGCGATGCCGCGCAGATTGAGTCGCCGGATACTTTGCCGGCAGCGCGCAAGTTCATCGAAGTGAAGGCAGAAGCCGCAGGGTATGTGGAGAGCATTCAGGCTGAAGAGATCGGCGTAGCGGCGATGCTGCTCGGCGCCGGACGCGAAACGAAGGAATCCGTCATCGACCTGGCCGTTGGCATTCAGCTGGCGATTAAGGTTGGCGATGCCGTAGCCGCAGGCGATACGCTTGCTGTGCTGCATGTGAATGATGCCAGTGAGAGCAAAGTGCAGGAAGCCGAAGCCAAGGTGCTGGAAGCTTACCGCATTTCCGCTCAGCCGGTTCCGCCGCAGCCGCTGGTATTTGCACTGGTGACTAAGAATGGCGTAACTCGGTACTAAAGCGGGTGCCGGTTACTCAAACAATTCAAAAGCCGTACATCAGCAATTCGCTGATTGTACGGCTTTTTTGGATTGTTCAGGACCGCCCCCGTAAGACAAGTGGAAAAAGGGCATTTAATTATCCTTGAATCGCTGATATTTGGGTTTTAGTTGGAAAAAGTACATTTAATTTTCCGATTTACTGACTTGGCGGCGGAATCAGCAAATTTAGGTGACGTTTATCCACTTATTTTTTGGTATGCGGTCCACACGATGAAAATAAGTGTACGGAATCCACTTATTCCGTAACCCGTAACCCGTAACCCGTAACCCGTAACCCGTAACCCGTAACCCGTAACCCGTAACCCGTAACCCGTAACCCGTAACCCGTAACCCGTAACCCGTAACCCGTAACCCGTAACCCGTAATCCGTAACCCGTAACCCGTAACCCGTGGAAGAACGGGGCTCCTGCTTGAGCGCGCAGCTAGTCCAGCAGCAGGTTCTTCTCAGCCACCTGCATCATCCGGTAAGCCCCCCTACTGCGGTTGCAGAGAGCGGTGAAGGTTACACCGCTTGCCGGATAAACTGCTGAGCGAAAGGAGACCCCGGGATCGGAGCCCATGAGATGGTATTTTAACACCCCGCCGTTTCTGATCGTAATCCATACTCCATAGCCATAGTAAGTATCCTCATCCTCATGAATATGCGGTGTGAGCAGCAGGGCAGTTGTCTCTGGCTGAAGCAGCTTGTGCCCGAGCAGGCATGTCCACAGCTTCTGCATATCCGCTGCCGTGACAAAAGCACCTCCGTCGCCGCCGCCCACTACCGGAATGGAGTAGATGTTGCTGATATTCTCTCCGGTCTCACTGTCGATATAACCGAGAGCTGTATTGGCAGGGAGGGCATCCAGGGCGAAGTAACCGGAAGCCTTCATCCCGCAAGGCCGGAAAATATGCTGCTCCACATAATCCATGAAATTCATTCCGCTGACCGCTTCGACAATCAGGCCAAGCATGATATAACCCGCATTGTTATAGTGGAAACGATCGCCGGGAGTGAATTTCATCGGCAGCGATGCAAATAGTGGCAAGAAATCACCCGGTCGCCTGAGCGTATACATCGGTATGTCCTCCCATAGTGCTGCGAAATCGTCCATAACCTCCTCATCGAAATAATCCGGAATGCCCGAGCTATGCGTCAGCAGCTGATGAACCGTGATCTCCGGGCTGAACAAGGGGAACTTCCGCTCATGTAAGACCTCCAGCACCTTGCCGTCAAAAGAAAGCTTCCCCTGCTCGGCCAGCTGGCAGATAGCTACTGCTGTGAACAGTTTGCTGCCGGAAGCAATCCCGAAGCGGGTGTTAAGCTGATTGATCTGTTCCTCCGCTACGTTGGCTTGTCCGCAAGCAGCCGCTGCGAGGGTCTGATCGTGTTGCGTAACCAATACCGTCCCCGAAAATCCGGACAGCAGAACCTCCTGATCGATGATATGTTGGAGCTCTTTTTGATGCTCAGTCTGTTTCTGCTTCATGTAGTAACCCTCTTCCATAACTTGATGATGTGTAATCTTCTTGTAATTCGCCAATATGGAATAATTAACCTTTATTTATATTTCTGTATGATATGGAGCGGGAATTTAGGGGTTTAATGGATGCCGGATGCTGCTGAAAGGCCGAAGAGTGTACCTTGCGCGTAAGGTTTATGTGCAAAGGACAAGAAAAACAACTTAGTTTTGGCAGGGCGGTACATTGTGGACGTTTCGAATTTTAAGATAGTATGAATTCAAACATCACAATCATGAGCATGCATCCGGGGAGGAATTATAATGGCACTTCATCAGACGATTACAGTTTTGAACGCACTGGACAGCGCTTATGTTAATGGTGAGCAGGTCAGGCAGTTATTCGCAGCATATCCTGCGGTTAAGGTTGAGGTTCAGAAAGTGGAAGGTGAAAAAGGCAGTACGGAATTCGTCAAAATCACCATTCCGGGCAGTCAAGGCAAGCTTGGAGGCGGAAGCGCGCCAACCTTCGGAATTGTCGGCAGACTTGGCGGCATAGGGGCGCGCCCCAGCCGGATCGGCATTGTCTCTGATGCAGACGGCGCAGTAGCGGCAATCGCAGCGGCACTGAAACTGGCAAACATGCAGACCAAAGGGGATGTGCTGCAGGGTGACGTCCTGGTTACGACACATATTTGTCCGGATGCTCCGACACTGCCGCATGAACCCGTTGATTTCATGGATTCCCCGGTGGATATCCTGCAGATGAATGAGCATGAGGTATTGCCGGAGATGGAAGCGATTATTTCTATTGATACGACTAAGGGCAACCGTGTGGTGAATCACAAAGGCATTGCAATCTCACCTACGGTCAAAGAAGGGTACATTCTGCGGGTCAGTGAGGATCTGCTGCGCATTAAGGAAATGACGACAGGACAGTATCCGGTAACTTTTCCGGTAACTACGCAGGACATTACTCCTTACGGTAACGGACTATATCATATCAATTCCATCCTGCAGCCGGCAGTAGCGACTTCGGCTCCTGTTGTAGGGTTGGCGATTACGGCCCAGTCCATGGTGCCCGGCTGCGGTACAGGGGCAAGCCATGAGATTGATATCGCCCAGGCGGTGCGTTTTGCCATTGAGACAGCCAAAGAGTTCACTCAAGGCATATGCTCCTTCTACAACGAAGCTGAATTCGCACAGATTACCGAGCTGTACGGTTCGATGAAAGTGCTGCAGACGCTGGGTAAACCGGCTGTAACCTCTCACTAGGAATAGAACGGAATAATGGCAGGCGCTGAGCAAGGTTCAGCGCCTGCTCAATGTATACAGGCATGAGTTGCCATGATTTCAATCCGTATGGAGAAGCGGGAGGGAGCAAGATGAGTAAAAATATAGGGTTAATCACGATCGGACAAGCTCCCAGGAACGATGTTGCACCGATTATTGAGAAGTATCTGGAGGGTAAGGCAGGACTGGTTCAGTCCGGGGTGCTTGACGGGTTCACTGCTGATCAGGTACGCGAATTCTATAGTCCTGGTCCTGGAGAGTATGTGCTGACTACCCGCATGGCGGACGGATCAGCTGCGGTGATCTCCCGTGAACGGATAAAGTCAGTTCTGCAGGGGAAGGTTGATGCTATGGAAGCTGCTGGAATTGAGACGATTCTGCTGGCCTGTACCGGTGTTTTTCCGGGACTTCATACGGCCAAGGCCCATCTGATTGAACCGGACCGGATTATCCCTCCGGTCGTAATGGCGATGCTTGACGGACGCCGGCTGGGGCTGATAGGTCCTCTGCCCGAGCAGGAAGAGAGCATGAATGAGAAATTCGCGGGAGCCGGAGCACGGCTGCCGTTTGCAGCTGCTTCTCCGTATACCGGTACGGAAGCGGATTTCCGAGCGGCAGCTGAGCGTCTGCGAGACTTGGCGGACGTGATTGTGCTTGACTGTATGGGATATGTGGAGCAGCATAGACAGTGGGCGGCCTCCGCAGGAGTGCCTGCCGTGCTGTCCAATGCCCTCGTGGGCAAGCTGGTAGCAGAAATGGTGTAACCGGGAGGAAAAGATAATGAGTGAGCAACGAATATTGATCAGCATGAATGTTCTTAAGGACTGTCTTGGGCTTGGCAGCGGCGAATTGCTGGCTGTAGTGGCCGATGACGACAAGCGGGAGCTTGCCGAATCCGTCTATGAAGCAGGGAAGCGGATCGGAGCGGAATCGATGCTACTGATTATGCAGGCGCGGAGCAAATCCGGCGAGGAGCCGCCGGCTCCGATTGCCGAAGCTATGGCCAAAGCGGATGTGGCAGTATGCATTACGACACATTCGATGACACATACGGCGGCGCGCAAGCAGGCAGCCGCAGCGGGAACACGGGTGGCGACCATGCCGGGCATGACAGATGACATGTTCAGCCATGGCGCGATCACTGCGGACTATGCGCAGGTGAAGACATTAACGGAGCAGGTAGCTGCGCTGCTGTCTGAGGGAAGCCAGGTTCGTGTGGAGAAGGATGGACTGAGTCTGAGCTTTTCGATTGAGGGCCGGGATGGCGTGCTGAGCACCGGATTATATCTGAATCCGGGAGAATCGGGTAACCTTCCTTCGGGCGAGGCTTATATTGCGCCTATGGAAGGTACAGCCGCCGGCCAGATTAAGGTGGACGGTTCGATTGCAGGTATTGGCGCGCTGAACAGCCCGATGGTGCTGACAGTGGAGCAGGGCCGATTAATTAGTGCAGAAAGCGAGAGCGGTGACAGGCTGCTGGATATGCTTGGTGCCGGTGACGGCAGGCTTCTGGGCGAGTTCGGCATTGGTACAAACAACAAGGCCAGAATTACAGGTGTGGTGCTGGAGGATGAGAAGGTCTACGGGACCATCCATGTCGCTTTTGGCAGCAATAATACGTTCGGCGGGGTTGTAGCGGCTGGCGTTCATATTGATGCTGTAGTTATGAAACCGGATGTGTATATTGATGATAAGCTGATTATGCGTGCAGGAGAACTGCTCTAGGCTGCGCGGCTGCTGTGTTGTTGTCAGGGTTATCGCGGTACGGGATGAAGCAAAAGTATATGGTGAGGATATTCAGAACGCCCAACAATGGCTGACCAGGGGGAGACAAGGATGCTTGGAATTATACGTGTAATCACACTGCAAGAGGAGTCTGCAATTCATTTGCACGGAGAATTGATTGAACACCGGTATGGCCTGCCGGTAATCAGCCGCTGCATTCCGGATCAGCCTCAGGGCGTATACAATGACGAGACCGAAGCGGAGTCAGTGCCGAAGATTATCAGCCTGGCCCGGGAACTGGAGCAGCAGGGCTGTACGGCCATCGGCATCAGCTGTGCCGCAGATCCGGCGCTGCTGGAAGCCAGGATGGCAGTGAACGTACCGGTGCTGGGTGCAGGCTCGTGTGCAGCCCATATGTCGCTTGCATACAGCGATAAGATCGGCGTGCTGACGATTCTGACCGAGGTGCCGCCGCTGATCCGCAGCATTCTAGGCGATGCTTACCTCGGCATGGACCGGCCAGATGGGGTAACGACCACACTTGATTTGGGTACACCTGCCGGACGGGCAGGCGCACTTGCCGGAGCAGCCCGGCTGGTGGAGCGCGGTGCGGAGGCCATAGTCCTCGCCTGCACCGGGTTTGCCACCATCGGGCTGGCGGCGGAGCTGGAAGAACAGCTCGGCATCCGTGCGTTTGATCCGATTCTCGCGCTTGGAGCAGCGGCCGCTGCGTCTGCTTCCTTGCCTGGGGGTGTGCGGCGCTGATTGCGCTGTGCAAATCTGCTCTTGGAAGTACGAAGTATAGTAATTCAGGAAATATAGTTAAGCGTTCTTCCGGATGTAGGTCCGGGGAACGTTTTTTTGTGTAGCTGATTTGGCTGGCTGGCTGCTACTGCAGGGTGTTTCTGAGCTGCTGTGGGGAGTGCGTATGAGTATGTGGAGCGGGAAGTTGGGGAGGTGGGGAGACGTGAGAGGTACGGGGGAGGTGGGTGTGGGAAATAAGGAAGGAGGAGTTGGGATGGAGAAGTGAGAGATACAGGGGGGGAATGGGAAGTGGGGGAAGTAAGGAAGGGAGGAAGGGAGGAAGGGAGGAAGGGAGGAAGGAAGGAAGGAAGGAAGGAAGGAAGGAAGGAAGGAAGGAAGGAAGGAAGGAAGGAAGGAAGGAAGGAAGGAAGGAAGGAAGGAAGGAAGGAAGGAAGGAAGGAAGGAAGGAAGGAAGGAAGTGAGGGAGTAAGGAAGTAGGAAATGAGAAAGTGAGGGGATGAGAAGTGAAAATTGAGAAGTGGAAATTGAGAATTGAGTATGGGGAGTGGGAAATGAAGAGTATGGAGGTGGAGGTGAGTGGAAAGGTGAAGAGATGAGAAGCAGGAGAGTGTGCAGATTTAAGTACATACTGAAATGGACAGTTGGTCGGGCACCAGACAGAAAGTATAGTAGCAAACATTTTAAGTGGCTCACAGCAGGAAAGTAAAGGTATAAATCCCTCTGATTCCGCTAAACGTGGCTCACAGCAGAAAAATTAAAGGTATAAATCCCTCTGTTTCCGCCGAAAGTGGCTCACAGCACCAAATTAAAGGTATAAATCCCTCTAATTCCAATCGAAAGTGGCTCACAGCACCAAATTAAAGGTATAAATCCCTCTAAATCCATCGAAAGTGGCTGATAGCACCAAATTAAAGGTATAAATCCCTCTGTTTCCGCCGAAAGTGGCTCACAGCACTAAATTAAAAGTATAAATCCCTTTGTTTCCGCCCCGAAGGTAAGAAGTGGAAATGAGGGGCAAAAGTGCCCCTGATTCCGTCCGAAGGAACCCGTTAGCACCAAATCAAAGGTACGAATCCCTCTGATATCGCCAGCAGCATCAAATTAAGGTGCACATTCCCTCTCATTTCACCAGAAGTGGCCTCAGCACGGAATGTAGTAGCACTAATGCCCCACCCGTCTAATAGCGGCCATTTCTCACCAGCTTCACGCGTACCCCTCATAGAGGCCGGCGTAGCCGTCAGATAAGTTACTTTGTTCAATAAGGACAGGTTGTGTCCTATTTGCGTACTACTCGCGTCCTATTCACAGTCACCGGATCACCTTGTTAACCAGTGCTTTCCCTCCCACACTTACGCATAAATCCGAAAAAATATCTGCAATTTTATATATTTTTCCTGTGGCTGGGCGGGAATGTCTGATAAACTAGCGGGAATGCGAATGTAAGCTGGTGGCATACGAGTGGCTACGGGTGCATACGGGTGGCATATTTCAGGAAAAATCATGAAATACTGAAGACAGTAGAGGGAGGCAGAATGTTGAATACACGAGGAATTACTCTAAGGGAGCTAATGGAGCTCTCTGTTCTTGGGAAAGCGAAGGTTATTAGCGGCCAGCAGGGGCTGGACCGGGTGGTCCGGTTCGTAGATATTATGGAGGTTCCGGATCTGAAGGGCTGGATCAGCGAAGGCGTCATGCTGCTGACTACGGCGTATTCCATCCGCCATGATCCTTCGCTGCTGACTGAGCTGATCTATACGCTCGACAATCTGGGTGCAGCGGCGCTGGCGATTAAGCCGGCCCGCTTCCTGAAGGAAATCCCCCAAGGGGCGATCGAGGCCAGCAATGCCTGCGGTCTGCCGATTGTGGAGATCCCGCCGGAGATTCCGTATACGGATATCACCCAGCCGGTGATGGAGCTGCTGCTCGGACGCCAGGCGATGCTGCTGCGCCGTGCGGAGGAGGTCTACCGCACGCTGACAACGATGGTGCTGGAGAACAGCGGCATTCAGGCGGTCAGCGATAATGTCGCTGATTTTCTGAAAGCGCCGGTTGCCCTTGTTGACACCGACCGGAAGACTATCGTGTCTTCGCCGGCTGATTTCGATTGGTCACAGAGAGAGGCGCCGCTGAACTGGAATATTCACGTGGACCGTCGGACCGTCGCCAGACTGCTTGTGGACAAGGAGCGGCTGGATGATATGGAGGAAGTAGGCATCGAGCAGGCCCGGCTTGTCTTCGCCCTGGAGCTGATGCGCCGCAAGGTTGCCGAGGATACCGAGTTCCGGCTGCGCGGCAACTTCATTGACGAGCTGCTGACTCCGCCGCTGCCTTCGCGGCATGAGGTGGAGCGGCGGGCACGCCAGCTCGGGATGAATCCCGAGCATAAGTGGGAGGTTGCTGTAATCGAAGGGGAGACAGCGCCGAGTGAGGAAACGGTGAACCGGCTGCTGGAGCGGGAAGCGAAGAAACGCGGAGTTACACCCCACGTAGAATACCGCTCCAGCCGGGCTGTGTTGTTCCTGCCCACGCAGGAGGGCCGTAAATTCACGCCGGGCGGAGATGCACAGGAGCCCTGGGAGAAGACGCTGGAGGGCTGGCTGAAGGACAAAAGCGAAGGCCTCAGCAGCTACAGAAGCGGAATTGGCACCTCGGAATACTTGTGGGACATCCACACCAGCTACAATGAAGCGCGCAAAGCCTTGTCTATCTCCAGAAGGCTCGGACAAGGTACAGGCGGTGTCACCCGCTATGAAGAGATGGAAGTATACCACTTGCTGGAGGGCCTTGGCGGTCCGGGCTTCGAGCGGCTGTTCGGGCGTAAGCTGGGCAAGCTGCTGCAATACGACCAGGAGCATGACAGTAATATGATGCTGACGTTCTATCATTATCTGGAGTGCCGGGGCAGCCTGATTGAGACGGCGAACAGCCTGTACATTCATCGCAACTCGGTCAAATACCGGCTGGAGCGGATCCGCGATATTACCGGCTTCGATTTGAACGATCCGCGCGAGCAGTTCGTGTGCCATTTGTGCCTGATTTACTACTACCTGCAGGAAAAATAGGCGGGACTGGAACTTTTATGGAATTGTATGTTAGGAAAGATTACATATAGAGGTGTTGATAGTGCACAATCGACAAACGGTTGTGCTTTTTTTTAGCTGAACGGGACGTAGAGTGGTGGTCAAATTCTATGTAGAATTAGCACAACTACTAAAGAGGACAAAGAAACCGCACAGTACCTGACATGGGCAGCGCGTTTCCGTCAACAAGAATGTCACAGCATGGATGGCACAGAAGCCGTAAGGGGGTTGATTCATTGTTTGCTTACACATTAAAAAGACTTGTGCAGATGATTCCAGCCTTGCTAGGTATTATCGTCATCACCTTCATTCTCTCAAGAGTGCTGCCGGGTGACCCGGCGATCATGCTGGCCGGAGAGCAGGCTCCGGAGGAGATTGTGGACAAGATCCGTCAGGATATGGGGCTCGACAAGCCGCTGTATATCCAGTTCTTCACTTACATCGGCCAATTGCTGCAAGGCAATATCGGCTACGCGTATCACACCGGACATACCGTAGCCAGCGATTTGGCTTCACGGTTCCCGGCCACCATTGAGCTGACCCTGGCCAGCATTCTGATCGCGGTCCTGGTGGCCATTCCCGTCGGGATTGTCGCCGCTACCCGCAAAGAATCGTTTCTGGATCACATTTCACGGGTGTTCTCGCTGATAGGTGCATGCGTGCCGATCTTCTGGCTGGGCCTGATGTTCATTTACGTCTTTTATTCCATCCTCGGCTGGGCTCCGGCACCGATGGGACGGATCAGCGGAGACTTGAATCCGCCGGTGCATATCACCGGGCTGTATGTTCTGGACAGCATCCTCTCAGGCGATACCGCTGCACTCAAAAGCAGCCTCTCGCATCTGCTGCTCCCGGCTATCTGCCTCAGCACAGGCACGATGGCGATCATCGCCCGGATGACCCGTTCCAGCATGCTGGAGGTCGTGGATCAGGACTTCGTCCGCACCGCCCGGGCCAAAGGGCTGCGGGAATCAGCCGTCATCTACAAGCATGCGCTCGTCAACGCACTAATACCAACCTTGACCGTTCTCGGTCTGCAATTCGGCTTTTTGATGGGCGGCGCGGTCATTACGGAAACGATCTTCTCCTGGCCGGGAATCGGCGGCTATGTCACTGACTCCATTCTGGCTGCGGATTATGCGCCGATTCAAGCCTTTACTCTGGTCAGCGCCGTGCTCTACTGCGGAATTAACCTGGCGGTAGACCTGATCTATGGCTTCATTGACCCGAGAATCCGCTATGAATAGAACAGCTTGTGTGAGAGGAGGAGATTGCTTGTGAGCACTGCAGCACATTCAGCACAGGGCAGTCCGGCCAAACCCGCTGCGGCGGCAAAACCCAAAACGTTGTTGTCCCTGCTGCTGCATAACCGTCTGGCTGCCCTGGGGTTAACCTTTATTCTAATCTGGACCGTGGTAGCCATTATCGCACCCTGGCTTGCACCGCATGATCCTTATGTAACGGATATGGCGAACAAACTCCAGGCGCCTTCGGGCAGCCACTGGTTCGGAACCGACAACTTCGGGCGTGATATCCTCAGCCGGGTACTGTACGGTGCGCGGATCAGTATCTGGACCGGCCTGATCGCCGTCTCGATTTCCTTTGTCATCGGTGTGCCGCTCGGCGGAATTGCCGCTTACTATGGCGGCCGTACCGGCACCATCATCATGCGGCTGATGGATGTACTATTGTCCTTCCCGTCACTGGTCCTGTCAATGGCGATTGCCGCTTCCATTGGAGCAGGTCTCAGCAGTGCAATGATCGCCGTCGGGATTGTCGGCATCCCGGAATTTGCCCGGCTGATGTTCGGACAGACCGTCTCGCTCCGCGAGAAGGAGTATATAGAGGCCAGCCGGGCGATCGGCGTGAAGAATACAGTCATCCTGTACCGCCACATCCTGCCGAACGCCCTGGCTCCGCTGATGGTTCAGGCTACGCTCGGGATGGGCTTCGCGATCCTGACCGCATCCAGTCTCAGCTTCCTCGGACTTGGCGTCAGACCCCCGATTGCCGAATGGGGCGCGATGATTTCAGAAGGCCGGGAATACATTATTTCCGGGCAATGGTGGCTGGTTACTTTTCCAGGATTGTCCATTGCCACTTCCATCTTAGGCTTTAACTTGCTCGGAGACGGTTTCCGGGACGTTCTTGATCCACGGTTGCGCTCGGGTAAATAAGGCGGAGCAGGGGATCATTCTCCCGAAGCTCCGCAGTATCCCGGTAAATATAGATCACAGCTTGCCGGAGCGGTTGCGGCAGGGTGATCACAAGCAGCACCAGTATTACCTATGCAGGCAGGATATAGAAAAGGGAGGAACTTCTGATGAAAAGAGTTAAATTATTGTCCACACTCGTCGCTTTTTCAGTCATGCTTGCCGGATGCGCCAGCAGCGCTAATCCACAGACCCCTGCTGCCACTACCGCAGCTTCAGGAACTACGGGGACGGCTGCTCCTGCTGCCAAGTCAAATCTCACGGTTGCTTATTCCGAGGGCGGCACTACGCTCGACCCCGCAGAAGCTAACGATTTGACCTCCGATACACTCGTGCTTGCTGCGTATGATCAGCTGGTCACCTATGGCATCAAAACCGAAAATGGCGCAAGCATCGCCAACACCGAAGACATTCAGCCCATGCTGGCAGAGAGCTGGGAAGTGAACGCTGACAACACGGTGTACACCTTCAAGCTGAAATCCGGCGTGAGCTTCCAGAGCGGCAATCCGGTGGATGCCGAGGCGGTTGCGTACTCTTTTGACCGCGTGGCTAAATCAAGCTCCGGCAGTTTCCTCTATGGAATGGCGAATATCAAGTCCGTTGCGGTCAAAGACGCTTCCACAGTTGAAGTTACACTGACTAATGCCAATCATAATTTCCTCCAGATTCTTGCTATGTACACCTTCTCTATCGTGGATCAAAAGACTGTAGAAGCACAAGGTGCCGACTACCTCAAGACGAATGCTGCCGGCTCCGGCCCGTTCACGCTTGAGAAATGGGACCCGGCGACTGAAGCTGTCTTCACCGCTAATGAGAGCTACTGGCAGGGTGCGCCTAACCTCAGCAAAGTAACCCTGAAATTCACCAAAGAAGCCTCTAACCGCGTACTGCTGCTGGATAAGGGCGATGTAGATATGGCAATCGAGATTCCTCCGAAGGATGTGGCCTCCCTGCAGAGCAACACGGATCTGACCGTCGCCTCCAATGCGAGTAACCGGATTCTGTTCTTCGCAATGAACAACAAGGTTAAACCTTTTGACAATGTAAAAGTCCGCCAGGCGATCAACTATGCGATTCCTTATGATGAGCTGCTGAGCGGGGTAATGTACGGCCAGGCCAAGCAGATGAAGAGCTCTGTGGCGAGTAACACGCCGGGCTTCACAGATGCAGGCTACGTTTACGAGCATAACCTGGATAAAGCTAAAGAGCTGCTGACAGAAGCCGGCTATCCGGACGGGTTTACCTTTGACTTCACGCTTGGTTCCGGGTTCGATGACTGGGAGGATGATGCGGTCCTGATTCAGGCTGAACTGGCCAAAATCGGTGTAACCATGAACATCAACAAGCTGGCCCGCGCCCAGTTCCTGGAGCAGCAGAAGACAAATAATCTTACCTCTTATATCTCTAAATGGACATCGTTCGTCAATGATCCGGGCTACCACCTCGGCTTCCTGCTCTACGGCAAAGGCTCCTCCAACTACATCAACTACTCGAACGCTGAAGTAGACAAGCTGTGGGAAGAGGCGAATATGGAGACAGACACAGCGAAACGGACTGCACTCTATGAGCAGGCACAGGAAATCATTACGACCGAAGCGCCTTGGGCTTATCTGTACGAGTACAACCGCATTGTCGGCATGAGCAACAAGATCAGCGGTTACGCCTTCTATCCGGATGAAGTCATCCGTTTCTATCCGCTATCCATTACAGAATAAGCAGGTTTGGCAAAAGAGAGCGGACGGGCCATTGGCTTTGTCCCTCTTTTTATCAAATTCATAAAACCCCACGCCAGCCGCAGGGCAGGCAGCAGGGAACGCAAAGGAGAATTACAACCATGACTGACTGGAAAAGCAAAGTGCTGGAGGCGATTGATGCAGAGCAGGATAAGCTGCTGGAGCTCTGCTCACAGCTGATCCGCTTCCCCTCGGAGAATCCGCCTGGAGATTCGCGCGAGATCAGCGCTTTTATCATTGATTATTTGAAGCAGGCCGGCATTGATACAAGTATCCATCCGGCAACCGATACGATGCTGAATCTGGTGTCTACACTGGGTACAGGGGCTGAACAGCCGTCCGGCAAAAACCTGATCTTCTGCGGACATACGGATGTTGTTCCGGCCGGAGACCGCTCGCGCTGGGATTTCGATCCGTTCTGCGGCGATATCGTTGACGGCTATCTGCTAGGCCGAGGCGCCTCCGATATGAAGGCCGGACTGGCCGGGCTGATCTATGTGACAGCGCTGCTGTCGAAGCTGGGCGTTCCGCTCAAAGGCGACTTGTCGCTCCTGATCGTGCCGGATGAAGAAACCGGCGGCCATCTGGGTGTGCCTTGGGTGCTGGAACGCGGCTTGATCAGCGGAACGGCAGCGGTTATCGCCGAGCCGTCAGGCCCGCTGAACCCGACGATCGGGCAAAAGGGCAGCTGCTGGTTCGAATTCACCGTCGAAGGCACGCCGGGTCACGGCAGCCTGTCGCCGGTTGTCGGTGACAGCGCGATTGTCAAAGCAGCCAAGGGCATCGATGCCCTGCAGCGTCTCTGGGATATCAAGGTCGATATTCCAGATGAAGTGAAGGAGATCATCCGCATCTCGCAGGATTATGTGAAGGAGCGCGAACAGGACGGCTCGATCGCCTATCAGGTATTCGATCATGTGACGGTGAATATCGGAACGATCCAGGGCGGAACCAAGGTGAATGTGGTGGCGGACCGCTGCACGATCCAGGTCGATTCCCGTGTACCGTTCGGCGTAGACTACCGCGATGTGCTTGATCGTGCTCGTTCCCTGCTGCTGGAGGCAGGCATTGAGTCTGAGGTGAAGGGCTTCGGCTTCCAGGGCAACGCCAACTGGACCTCGAATGAGGAGCCGGTAGTTAGCGATCTGGTAGAGAGCATCTGTGAAGTCAGCGGGGAAGAAGCTTACGGTGTGCTGCAATGGGCATCCAGTGATGCCCGCCATTTCCGCACGCATAACATTCCTGTACTGCAATACGGCCCGGCCGAGCTGTCAACGATTCATAACTTTAACGAGAAGGCACCGGTCTGGCAGATCATCCAATGCGCGAAAGTATATGCCCTGACGGCACTTAAATATCTGGGTGTGGAAGATACAGAGAACTGATTTACAAACTAATGAGATCAACGAAAAGCGAAAAGAAACGGAGGGGAAATTTGGAACTGTAGGAGCGATAGCGACCGCCTTTGTCACCGGATTTCCACCGCGAACAGCGGATTGGATAAAGAAATCTGGGGACAACAGCGGCCGAAAGTCCAAATGTTCACCGCAGTGACGACTATGCTTCAAGTTCAAATCTTAAGTTAGAGGAGGGGCAATCATGACAGAACTGCTGGAAGTATCAGGGCTATGCACCGAATTTCAGACAGCGGCCGGAACAATCCGCGCGGTGGACGGCATCAGTCTGTCAGTGCGCAAAGGGGAGACGCTGGGCATTGTCGGCGAATCCGGCTGCGGCAAAAGCATCACTTCACTGTCAATTATGCAGCTTCTGCCCAAGCGGATTAGCCGGATCGCCTCCGGCCACATCAGGTTTGAAGGCAAGGATATGCTGGAGATGTCGATGAAGGAGGTGCGGGGCATCCGGGGCAACCGGATTGCGATGATTTTTCAGGAGCCGATGACCTCGCTGAATCCGGTATTTAAGATCGGCCGCCAGATTTCAGAATCTGCGCGCTACCATCTGAAGCTGAGCAAGAAGGAGGCGGCGGAGCGGGCGGTGGAGATGCTGCGCAAGGTTGGGATTCCCCGGCCGGAAAAGATCGCGCAGCAGTATGCCCATCAGCTCTCCGGAGGCATGCGCCAGCGGGTGATGATCGCAATGGCGATGGTCTGCAATCCCCAGCTGCTGATCGCCGATGAGCCTACAACGGCACTGGACGTAACCATCCAGGCACAGATTCTTGATCTGATGCGCGAGTTGCAGGAGAAGGAGGGCATGTCCATTCTGATGATCACGCATGATCTTGGCGTAGTCGCCGAGATGTGTGACCGGGTTGTCATTATGTATGCCGGTCAGATCGTGGAGGAGACGGATGTCGCTACCTTGTACAGCAATCCGCTGCATCCGTATACCCGGGGGCTGCTGGCTTCCCTGCCCCAGCTTGCTGGTGATGAGAACCGGCTCAGCTCCATCCCGGGCCAGGTGCCGAATCCGGCTAATCTGCCGTCCGGGTGCCGGTTCGCGCCGCGATGTCCGGTGGCTGTAGAGCGATGTAGCGAGAAGCTTCCGGAGCTGCTTGAGGTGCAGCCGGGACACAAATGCCGCTGTATCCTGCAGCAGGAGGGAGTCATATGAGCACAATCCTTGAAGTCCGCAACCTGAAGAAGCATTATCCGATCCGCAAAGGCTTCTTCTCCAAGCAGGTCGGCGCTGTAAAAGCCGTAGACGGCATTACGTTATCCGTCCGGCAGGGGGAGACGCTTGCGGTGGTCGGTGAATCCGGCTGCGGCAAATCGACCACCGGCCGGGCCATCCTGCGGCTGATTGAGCCGACGGAAGGCGAGATTATGTTTAACGGCACCGATGTGCGCGCTCTGAGTACCGAACAGCTGCGCAGGTTCCGTACCGATATGCAAATGGTGTTCCAGGATCCTTATGCTTCGCTCGACCCGCGCTGGACCGTCCAGCGTATACTGGAGGAGCCGCTTCGTACACACGAGTCCGCTCCGGCCAGTGAGCTCAAAAGCCGGGTCGAGCAGCTGATGGAGGTGGTGGGCTTGTCCCCCTATCAAGCCCACCGCTTTCCCCATGAATTCTCCGGCGGCCAGCGGCAGCGGATCGGGATTGCCCGGGCGCTTGCACTGAATCCGAAGTTCATTGTCTGTGACGAGCCGGTATCTGCACTGGATGTCTCCATCCAGGCCCAGGTGCTGAATCTGATGCAGGATCTGCAGGAGCAATACGGCCTTACCTATATGTTCATTTCCCACGACCTGTCCGTTGTGAAATTTATCAGTGACCGCGTGGCAGTGATGTACCTCGGACGGATCGTCGAGCTGGCACCGACCAAGTCACTGTTCGCGAAGCCGCTGCATCCCTATACGCAGGCGCTGATGTCGGCAGTCCCGGTGCCGAATCCGGGAGTGAAGAAGCAGCGGATTGTCCTGACCGGTGACGTTCCGAATCCGGAGACACCCCCGAGCGGCTGCGCCTTCCATCCGCGTTGTCCTTACGCCATGGACCGCTGCAAGAGTGAGGCTCCGGTCCTGCGCGAGCTGGACTCGGGCCATCAGGTCTCCTGCCATTTGTATTAATGCATATAATGTATAGTCAAGGGCCATCCGGCAGCGGGTGGCCCTTGCTGTGCGCGGGTGTGTGTCAGACTTTAGCCCTAGTATGGCAAGCTGAAACAGATTCGAGTGTCATCTAGGAGCAGCGCCTTATTTTCTACGTTGTTCGTCCGTTGTTAAGTGCTGTTATTTTCAGAAATATCACTGAAATTTTTCATTTAAAATTGAAATAAATCATGAACCAACCTATAATTATAATTAAATAACAACTGAAATGGGAGGAGATGGAAGGAGAAAGTGGAAAAAAGACGTGAATTATGGATTGATGCGGCCAAGGGCTTCAGTATTATTTTTGTAGTCATGGGCCATTCCGGCGATGCGGCAGCGAATCATTATCTGTCCTGGTTCCGGATGCCGTTGTTCTTCGTGCTTAGCGGGCTGGTGTTTAAACCGGTCGATCCCGGGCGTTATCGGGGCTGGGCCGCAAGACGGACCAAAGGGCTAATGACTCCCTATTTTGCCTACGGCCTCCTGATTGCAGGGGTACTGCTGCTGTTCAGCTTCAATATTAGAGGGTTTGCCGAAAATATAGCGAGGCTGCTCTACGGGGGGCTGTCGCTGACCGGTCCTTACGGGGTGTTCTGGTTCATTACCTGCCTGCTGTTTACGCAATTGCTCTTTGGATACATCGTCAGATATTCCCGCCGAACTCAATTTCTTCTGATCACCTCCGCCTACCTGGTCTCCCATTTGATCTCCCTGACCGTGCTTAAGAACTTCAATCTTCCCTGGAACATCGATGTTGCACTGCTTGCTGTTACGTATTATGCGATCGGGTTCTATGGCAAACAAGCCATACCTGCGCTAATCAGCCGCTATTCGGCCTTGCTGGTACTGCTGCCTTTGTCTGCACTTGTGCTGCTGCTGGAACGGACTGGCGTCATTCATTACAGTCTGAATATGAAATACAAAGAGTATGAGTCGCTGCTGCTGGATCTGGCTGTTCCGCTGCTGATTTCATTGACGATCTGCGCGGCGGTGTACCAGCTTGCAAGGCTGATTCCGCTGGGCTGGATGGGCAGCCTTGGACGGAATACCATCACCATTATGTATTTGCATCTGCCATTGAATTACAGTCTTAAATATCTGCTTGGTGCGGATTACGGGCTGGTACCCTTTACATTAATTGGGGTCATTGTGCCGCTGCTTGCCGCCAAGTGGGCTGTGCGTTACCCGGTATTATCGAGATTCTATCTGGGAAAAGCAGGTGTTCCTCCGGCTAAGCGGACAGGCAAGGCAGCATCTGTCTCTAGTAACGGGTGAATCTGCCGGATAAATAGGCAATGGTTCTAATAGAAGTGCACAAGCTCTTTTTCATAATGTTCATATACTTTAATAGAACATGAAAAGGAGTGATACAGCATGGTTAAAACGCTTTTGGACTATAATGCATCCGTAGTTACACCTATTACTAACGGGGTCGCCATTCCGGTCCCCATCTCCCCGGCTGGCGTGCAGATTGCCGGAACATCGGTATATATTGATCCCGCAGTTCCGGCCCATTTTCCGAACAAAGTAGAGCTCAAAGCAACGATCGGCGTAAATGTTACGCTGGATACCCCGAATATCCTGGTGCGCATCTGGCGTGCAGGCCACGAAATCTTTTATGCACGGGCAGAGTACGAGGATTTCTTCAATGACGACGGCATTATCTCGCTGCATATGGTAGATATCAATGCACCGGCTGGTGTCCAGAACTATCAGCTGATTGTTGAGAATCAGGATGCCAATTCTACGGCTGTTGTGGTTGGACCTGTTATTTTCAGCGCAATGGCCATCGGAGGCTAACTTTCATAAGGCAATTAAGAGGGGCTTCTCTCAAGTATCTGCGAGGATACCGGGAGAAGCTTCTTTTTTTGTGCGTAAAATGGAATAATTTCCTGCCTTTTTGACGAAACTGGAACACAGTACCTGTGAAATGAAGGTTAATGTTCAGGAGGGGAACCATTGTGAGAAAAATTCGTTATGTAACGCTTGCGCTGTGCATCGCTGTTTCGGTTCTGGGAGGGGCTTCCGGCGCTTTTGCCGAAGAAAAAGCTAAAGGTACTGCCAATACCGGCAATACCGGAAGTACTGCGGCCGCTGACCTGGCACCGGGGGCGCGCTCTGCCATTCTCATGGATGCCAGTACAGGCACGATCATCTACGAGAAGAACAGTCATGACAAGCTGCCGCCGGCCAGTATCACCAAAATTATGACCATGCTGCTGACCGTGGAGGCGCTGGATGAAGGCAGACTGCAGCTGACCGACAAAGTGCGGACCAGTGAGTATGCCGCGTCGATGGGCGGTTCACAGATTTTTCTGGAGCCGGGTGAGGAAATGACGGTGGATGAAATGCTGAAGGGCATCGCGATGGCTTCCGGCAATGACGCTTCTGTAGCTATGGCGGAGAAAATCGCCGGCTCGGAGAGCGCTTTTGTTGATCTGATGAACCAGAAAGCTGAAGCCTTAGGCCTGAAAGATACCCACTTTGCCAACTGCAATGGACTGCCGGCTGCGAATCATTATTCATCTGCGCATGACATCGCCGTAATCAGCCAGGAACTGCTGAAGCATGAGCGGATTATCAAGTATACCGGCTCCTATCAGGATTACCTGCGCAAGGATTCGGCCAAGCCGTTCTGGCTGGTCAATACGAACAAGCTGGTGCGTTTCTATACAGGCGCTGACGGCCTGAAGACGGGGTATACGGCTGAAGCGAAGTTCTGCCTGTCCGCAACCGCGGCCAGAGACGGACTGCGCGCTGTCGCGGTTGTACTGGGTGAGCCGAACACCAAAACACGCAACAGCGAAGTGTCGGCGATGTTCGATTACCTCTTTTCCCAATATAAGCTGCATACGATTCACAAGGCGGGGGACCCCATCGGCACAGTGAAGATTGAGAAGGGCGTGAAGAGAGAGCTGCCGCTGACGGCGAAGGAAACTTACAGTGTATTACTCAAAAAAGGAATTACCCAGGAGGGTATCCGGCATGAGCTGGTGCTGGAAGAACACTTGAAGGCTCCTGTGGCCGCAGATCAGACTGTCGGCAAGCTGGTCGTATACCAGGGGACTGACGTGCTGAAGGAATATGAGCTGAAAGCAGGGGAAGCTGTAGCCAAGGCAGGCTGGTGGAAGCTGTTCAAGCGTACAACGGGGTCGCTTTTTACGATTGATTAGAGCTAGCGATTAATTTCTTGTATTTTGTAGATTAGTCCCATGCTTTATGTAAGTTCTTAGGGGTTTTCTTCTAGTTTTGTCGTGAGGCAGGAATCCTCAATTGCGGTGTAGAAAACCTTGTCCTTGTAGGGGAAAGAAAGTAGTACAGGGCGGTTGTCCAAGCAACGAAGAGGAGAGTGGCAAGGATGAATTCTCATGTGGAGATGGAGCATCACCGGGGTGTACTGATCGTCCGTTTGTCTGGCGAACTGGATCATCACGCAGCCGATTATGTACGTATGGATATGGATGAAGCGATTATGCGGGGCCAGGTAGAGCATCTGATTCTCAGCCTGAAGGAGCTGCAGTTCATGGATAGCTCAGGCCTCGGAGTCATTCTGGGAAGGTACAAGCTGATCCGCAGCAAGGGCGGCAAGATGGCAGTCTGCGATGCCACCGCACCCGTGAAGCGCCTGCTGGAAATGTCGGGCCTGTTCAAGATCATGCCCCTATATGACAACGAGAGCGCTGCACTCTCGGATTTGGAGGTTGCGTTATGACAAATAGTGAAGCCCGTAACTTCATGAGCGTCCAGTTTGCCGCACTGTCGGAGAATGAATCATTCGCACGTGTGGTAGTGGCGGCTTTTGTCTCCAGGCTCGATCCGACCATGGAGGAGCTGAATGACCTGAAGACGGTTGTGTCGGAGGCGGTCACCAACTGCATTATCCACGGGTACGACAGTGATCCTGCAGGAGTGGTCAGCATCTCCGCTTCCATTGATGTTGAGACTGTGCATTTGACGATTGAAGATCAGGGTAGAGGCATTGAGGATTTGGAGCTGGCCCAGCAGCCGCTGTATACCTCCAAGCCGGAGCTGGAGCGGTCGGGCATGGGTTTTACCATTATGGAGAATTTCATGGATGAATTCGAAGTTACCAGTGAACCGGGACGCGGCACATCCATTTCAATGAAGAAAACCATCGTCTCGAAAAAAGCTTTATACAATTAGGGGTTGGAGCCATGGATGCAGAGTCAAAAAAAGCTCCGCCGACCTATTTGGACGATGCGGAGGTCAAACGTCTAATCGCGCTCAGTCAAGCCGGGGATAATACGGCCCGCGACACGCTGGTCAATTGCAATATCCGCCTCGTCTGGTCGGTGGTGCAGCGGTTTATGAACCGTGGATATGAACCGGATGATTTATTCCAGATCGGCTGTATCGGGCTTCTGAAGTCCGTTGATAAATTCGACCTCAGCTATGAGGTCAAGTTCTCCACCTATGCGGTGCCGATGATTATCGGCGAGATCCAGCGGTTCCTCCGCGATGACGGAACGCTCAAGGTCAGCCGCTCGCTGAAGGAAATGGCCAATAAGGTGCGCAAGATGAAGGATGAAATGTCCAAAACGCTCGACCGCCTGCCGACCATCGGCGAAGTGGCGGAGGCGCTGGGCGTGACGCCCGAAGAAATCGTCTTCGCCCAGGAAGCCAACAAGCCGCCGACTTCGATCCACGAGACGGTCTTCGAGAATGACGGCGATCCGATCACTCTGATCGACCAGATCGCCGACGAGTCGCAGGAGCGCTGGTTCGACAAGCTTGCCTTGAATGAGGCCATCGGCGCCTTAACCGAGCGCGAGCGCCTGATTGTCTACCTGCGCTACTACCGCGACCAGACCCAGTCTGAAGTTGCCAGCCGCCTCGGCATTTCGCAGGTTCAGGTGTCGAGGCTGGAGAAGAAGATTCTCGCGAACATCCGCGAGCAGATCGCGCAGTAGGCCGGAATCAAGGGTTCAGCAGCGATGCAGCAGTCAAACAGTCCCGTCGTTGGCGTTAACCGCCAGGGTGGCCGGACTGGCAGTACAGTTGAGCATGAATCAGGTATGAGGATGTACAGTGACGGGTGCAGGACGGCCGCCTCGGGAGGGGCGGCTTTTTGCTGCGGACAGGACTGACCAAGACAAAGGAACCGCCGCCGCTTATGTTGCCATTGTAGCACCGCCACCCCCGTCATCAATATCAGCTAACTTCTGCCTCCACCGCCCAAAATGTTGGCTAGAGCTACTTGCTTACAGCAGACATAACGGATTCTGAGTCCGCGTGCTCCGCAAACCCGCCTGATTAGCTGAAATAGCGGAATTTCAGTCCTCCTCGCCGGATGAAGGATCACATATGGCCCTGCGTATTATTATGTTGGCAGCGTTACATATGATAAAATCGTAATCATATATGTTCCTTTGACGCCTATGAGGCGTTTTGGTAAGGAGGTTTGATATGGATTATTCGAAGCTCAGCAAAGAGGTTTCATATGCACTGCGTCACGCGCCATGGGAGTATGAACTGGAATTAGATGATGAGGGCTTTGTAGAGATGGAGCAGCTATTAAATGCATTGCACCTTGAGCAACAATGGAATTCAGTAACTGCAGATGATGTGGCTAAGATGATAGAGGGTTCGGCTAAACAGCGGCATGAGATTGTGGAGGGCAAGATAAGGGCGCTATATGGTCACTCTGTGCCTCAAAAAATAATTAAGCAGAATGAAACCCCACCCCCCGTTCTGTACCATGGGACAGCCAGGCAATGGGTGGAGATGATTCTGGCTGATGGGCTTAAACCAATGAAGAGACAGTATGTTCATTTCTCGGTGGATACGGAAACAGCAAAGCTGGTTGGAGGCCGGAAAGATCCCAATCCTGTGATCTTAACAATTGACGCCGGGCGGGCAGCGAACGAAGGGATTAAGTTTTACCACGGCAATCATAATATCTGGTTAGCAGACTACATTCCGCCTGAATTCATCGATAGTTGTAGAATGTACAATTAAAAACAGCGAAAAGGGATACCTGCATCAAATAACTGTAATCTGTACAACTAAATCTGCCCGAATAGGTGATAAGCAATCTACACAGGCAGTTTAATTGTACGAAATACAACTAAACGAAGAATCGGTTGTAAATCAGACAATTTAGTTGTACAGAGTGCAATTAAGCAAGCATATACCATACTCCCAACTCCCAGGCATATACCGTAATTGGGTCACTGCAAACCATCGGGCAAGCGATTTACTACTCCCAACATCAAAAAGCGCCCCAGGCAGCCTGTTCACGGCTCGCGGGACGCTTTTATCTTTTAACAAGTGTTCATAATATCTCTGCCTAAGGCGCTACAATCACACCTGTGGATATCATATAATTCCCTGGTGCCAAATAGTTCGCGGCATCCTCCCCGGATAAGGTGTAGACTACGGTGATGATTTTGCCGCTGCCCACAGCAGCGTCACTGTAGGCCGCCGTTGCGCTGACCGTTACATCATCCCCCGGAAGGACTCCAATCAGAGTGCCTGGAGTGACTTGCGCTGATAGCGTTCCGTCAAAGAGCTTGGACTCCGTGATGGCTGGCGGGGTAATGTCTAACTGCAAGGCGGTGATAATCCCCGTGCTTATGGTGTAGCTAACAGGCGGGAGATAATTGCCAGCGTCTGGACCTGTTAAAATGTACGAAATAGTTATGATTTTATTCGTACCCACGTTGACATCGCTGTATTCACCAATACCTTCTACTGTGACGATATCACCAGGTTCGATTCCGGTCACAGCACCAGCAACCACTACCGCCGCAGTAGTTCCATCATAGACTCTGGAGCGTGTGATCTGATCCCGGTCAATTTCACCTGTGTTCACGACGTAGTTCGCAGGTGCAATATAATTTCCGGCATCTGGTCCGCTGAGTGTATAGACTACAGTTATGGTTTTGTTCGTACCTACTGCAGAGGTATCATAATTGGCAACAGCGATCACACTGACATCTTCCCCGGGGATTACTCCAATGAGCTGACCAGGGGTTACATCTGCTATGGTTGTTCCGTCCTTGAACTTGGCGAGGGTCAAATCCGGAGCTTCGATGGTTAATTGATTCAGCGAGATAATTCCCGTATGGACGGTATATGGAGCGGGTGCAATATAGCTGGCTGACTGGGCTCCGCTTATGGTATAGACAACAGTTATAGTCTTGTTAACCCCAAGCGCCGCGCTGCTGTAAGAAGCGGAGGCATGCACTTCTACCACGTCACCGCTCAGCACGCCGAGCAGAGGACTTGCGGTTACCGCTGCGGTGGAGGTACCATCATAGGTTTTGGATTCCGTCAGTGAGACCGGAGCATCCAGGGTCAACTCAATGGCTTTAACCTCAATAATGCTTGAAGGAACCGAAATATTGCCGGAGCCATCTACAGCATACACGACATAATGATCTGCAGGCAGACCCTGCGTGTTCAGCGGGGAGTAGACAGAGGCGCTTACCGCCAGCTTTGTCCCGTGCGCAGCTTGGACGGAATCTTCCAGACCCGCCGGGGTCACTGCTACAGTGGAAGGAACCAGATACAAATAACCCGCTTCGTTACTTGTCCCGTATACATTCTCTCCTACAGTAACCGCTCCAAGAGTTACACCCGTAAGGATCGGGGCTGTCGTATCTGCCGGATCGGAAGTAACAGCCGGAGTCGCTGTAGGTTCTGGTGTTGCTGTAGCTTCCGGTTCTGGCGTTGCTGTAGGTGTGGAGACAGGTTCAGGTGTGGCCGTTGGAACAGAAGGAATATCGGGGTTCCGGACAGGTGAAGGTGTAGCAGTCGGTGAAGCGGTTGGACTGGCTGCCGGTGAGGCAGTTGCCGAAGGGGTGAACGTGCCGGTATTATCCGGTGTACTGGCCGGAGCAGCCTCAATGGCCTTGGTCCGTATTAAGGACACTACTGCTTCCGCGCGTGTAATATCCCTGCCGGGCTTGAAGCTGTTATCTTCGGAATACCCTTTCATGATTCCTGCAGAGGCTACTGCATTAACCGAGCCGAGAGCCCAGGCGGCAATATCCTTGGAATCGCTGAAAAGAGCGCTGGTCCGGGCTGCATCCAGCTTCAATAACCGGTTGATGATCACTGCGGCTTCCTGTCTGCTGATGGTCTTGCCTGTACCGATTGTGCCATCTGAATACCCGTTGATATATCCGGCTTTGACTGCTTTGGCAACCTCAGCGTAGGCCCAGTTGCTTGAAGACAGATCCGTATAAGAGACAGCCGCCGTTTCAGTGAATCCAAACGCTCGATTAATCAGCGCCATGAATTCGGTTCTTTTCAGACTGTTATCCGGCTTGAAGCTGCCGTCGGTGTATCCCTGAATGAACCCTTTTTCAACCCAGTCCGTCACTTCGTTCTGAGCCCAGTGGCCTGTGATGCCTGTTAATGAAGGTACTGCCGCGCCAAAAGCTGTTCCAGCCGAAGAAGAATAAAGTGCGGTAACTATCATTAGTGTGGAGAGAAGAAGCCTGCCGGGTTTAGGGTTCAATGTTATGCCTCCTGAAATTTGTATTGTCTCCGATGAATAGGCGAGTGTTATCGCTTGAATATCCTCCCGGCCTCCAAGATTTGCTAAATGAAATAATAGTATCACACATTGTTAAAAATTAATTAGAATAAAATTAATTTGTATAAATTTAATTTATCGAAATATAAACCTGACACTGGTCAATAAAATATAATCGTGTAGCATAGATAGGCTAACCCGGATCATGAACAATATTTTGTAACCTTTTCCGCGCGGAATGGCACTTATCCTTAGAACAGATGAAAATACAGAAATGAGGTTCGCAGGCGTATGCTGCAGTGGATTGAAGAAGCACAGAAGGGGGACGCCGGAGCTTTCAGGCAGCTGACAGAGCATGTCCGGGGGATGGCTTACGTAGTATCTTACAATATGCTGGGAGATGTTCAGCTGGCGGAAGACGCGGTACAGGAGGCCCTCATCGAGGCGTATATGAACCTTGGGAGTCTGCAGGAGCCGGCGGCGTTTCCGGGCTGGTTCAGAACCATTGTGGTCAGGCAGTGCCACCGGCTGCTGCGGCGCAGGCGCCAAACACTGCTGCCTCTAGAGGCAGCAGAGCATGTCGCCGTGTCTTCTCCGGGTGTTGAGGAAATTGCCGAACGCAGAGAATGGACACAGGTGCTGCATAGCTCGGTGTCAGAATTGTCCGCCAGGCTGCGGGTACCGCTGCAGCTGTTCTACTTCTATGGCTATTCGCTTCAGGAGATTTCCGTTTATTTGGGCATTCCGGCCGGAACGCTGAAGAAAAGGCTGTATGACGGCAGACGCAAGCTGAAGGGGGCTTTTCCTGTGGCAGATCTTGCGGCCGCATTTAATCTGTTACAAGAGGGAGGACAGCGTATGCTGCATATTGTGAACGGTGATTTCGTTGGAGATAAGCTGAAGCAGGGGATTGTCCAAGGGGATGTGCTGGTATGGAGAGAAATCTACACGGCGGGTCCGATATTCATGGATCCGGCGGCACAGGAGAAACGGCAGCTGCGGGCAGAGGTTCTGCAGGCCACACTGGGAATTCCGGCAGAAGAATATATGAAGGGCTGTGAGGAGCAGGAACGCATGCTCAGCGGATTCCACAAGTATGATGAAGTGGTCCTGTGGTTTGAGCATGATCTGTTCGACCAGAGTATGCTGGCCTATCTGCTGCACTGGTTCAGCAACCGGAAGCTGGGCAGCACGAAGCTGAGTCTGCTCTGCATCGGGGAATTTCCCGGAATTGAGCTGTTCCATGGCCTGGGCCAGCTTACGGCAGAACAGCTTCAGACCTTGTCCGGAACCTGGCAGAATATCGGCACGGAGGAGCTGCAGCTTGGGAGCAGGCTATGGCAGGCATATGCATCTCCAGATCCCCGGCAGCTGGCACAGCTCCTGGAGGAGAGTAAGCCCGAGCTGTCCAAATCCGCGTTTTCTTTTGCCTATGACGCCTTCAAGCTTCATCTCTCGCGTCTGCCTTCCGTTTATAACGGTCTTGGTATTGTCGAACAGACAACACTTGAGGCTGCGGCTGGCGGGGCAGATACGCCTCTGAAGCTGTTCCGTCAAGTTACAGATGCACTGCACCAGCTGGGAATGGGAGATGTGGAATACTGGAAGGTTCTTCGCACGCTGACGGCTGGAGAGCATCCTCTCCTTATTATTGAGGGTACGGCAGAAATTACAGATTACAGAGAAGTACCGGAATTCCTGAAGCGTACAGTTATTCTGTCAGAGCTGGGGGAGCGGGTATTGACCGGAACAGCGGATAGAGTGAGCATGCAAGGTGTAGATGAATGGTACGGCGGGCTGCATCTGCAGGGGCATGAGGTGCCTTGGCGCTGGGACAGCGCTGCTGAATTACCGGTGCAGGTCAGAACGTAACACAGAGCGAATAGTATTGGATGAAGAGGTTTCCCGGCTGAACGGGATAGCCTCTTTTTTCTGCAGGCCGCTGTATCATAACTGCTTACTACCGGTTTTCAGCAGCCGGTCCGTGCGGAAATCCGGTTTTATCAGTATAATTAATATTCTGAGTGTAAGTATCTTAAGAAGAGGAGGAGGGAACGAGTATCAGAACATTAGTGATCAGTGACATTCATGGATGCGTGGAGGAATTCAACCTGCTGCTCCGCAGAGCCAACTATATCCCCTCCGAAGACCAGTTAATTCTGCTCGGCGATTATGTGGACCGGGGGCCGGACAGCAGGGCGGTGGTTGAGCAGGTGAAACGTCTTGCGGAGGAGCACGGTGTTGTCGTACTGCGGGGCAATCATGATCAGATGGCGTGTGATGCGCTGGCGGGTGAGGATGACAAGCGCGATACCCACTGGATTACCAATGGGGGATTTCATACCCTGCTGAGTTATTGCGGAGGCCGCGATTCGGTCCTGCTGCGCCCGGATTCAGGCTGGAAGGAGTATGCGGAGATGAAGGATTATATGCGCCGCGAGTATCAGGAGCATCTGGATTTCCTGGGTACGCTGCCTTTCTATTATGAAACGGACACTCATGTGTTCGTTCACGCAGGAATTGATCCTTCCCTTGCCGACTGGACAAGCCAGCGGGAGTATGATTTCATCTGGATCCGCGAGCCGTTCTATAATCATCCGATAACCTCTACCGCGAAGACGGTTGTATTCGGACATACCTCCACGGTAGATTTGCAGGACGGGGCAGGAATCTGGTTCAGCCCGCACGGAGACAAGATTGGCATTGACGGCGGCTGTGTATATGGAGAGCAGCTGAACTGTCTGGAGATTAATGAAGACGGGTATAAGACCTATTCAGTCCGGCTTGGCGAAAAAGAATAACTGCAGCCGCGATTACCAGCCCAGCTGCTGATCCCGGATCTCCTTGTCCCACAGCTCCTTCAGCTTCACCACATGCTCCGCCGGCATCCCCTCGCGGCTTGCGGATATATTCTCGGCCAGCTGTGCGCTGCTGCGTACTCCGGGAATCACGGTGGTGACCTCCGGGTGAGCAAGGATGAAGCGCAGGGCAGCCATTGTCATGGTCGTCTCTTCGTCCGTTATGAACCGGATGCGCTCCATCAGGGCGGCGCGTTTCGCGATCACTTCCGGCGACCAGCGGCTTCTTACCCCTTCGAAGGTGCTGCTGCTGTCATATTTGCCGGAGAGCCAGCCGGAGTCCAGAGGGACCTTGACGATGATCGCTATATTTTTCTCATGGGCCAGCCCGAAAGCTTCCGCCGTTTCCTGGTAAAAGATATTGAACATAACCTCCATAACGCCGATATCCGTATGGCGGATGACCTCCAGCATTTCCGGCACGGAATCGACCGAAACCCCATAAGAGAGAATCTTTCCTTCGGCTTTTAGCTTGTCCAGTTCGTGGTAGTGGCCGTATTTCCCGTCCAGCAGCTCAAAAGGCGGATTATGAATCAGCACGGAATCCACATAATCCGTCTGCAGACGCTGTAAGCTGCCTTCGACGGAGGCACGGATGTGGTCCGTATCAAAGCAGGTGCTGCCATCCGCCCCGTGGCCGAATTTGGTGTTGATCACAGCGCTGGAGCGTCTGCCGGATAAGGCGGTCCCGAGCAGGGTTTCACTGGCACCGTGCCCGTAACCCGGGGCGGTATCGAAGAAATTCATCCCGCGCTCCAGCGCTTCATGGACCAGAGAGACCGCTGCACGATCCTCCATAGCCTCCCAATCCTTCTTATTCCCCAGCTGCCAGGCACCGAAGCCAACCTCCGACACAGTCTTGCCCGTATTGCCGTACCTTCTTGTATTCAAGCGTATCCACTCCCGTAAGGTTATTATGAAAACCTGCTCTTAATTGGTTATAATTGGAACATATACACCGTATTGTAGAACCTTGAAGCCTATTAAGCAATGCAGTAAATCCAGAAATCAGGTTAAGTTTCTACTGCAGTAAGGGGGAAGTAATGTCCAATTCACTTTTAACCAAGAACGCTTTAGCCCGGTCACTCAAAAAACTCATGCTCGCAAGGCCGCTGAACAAGATTACGATCCAGCAGCTTACAGCGGATTGCGGCGTGACCCGGCATACCTTTTATAATCATTTTCAGGATATCTACGAGCTGCTCGGCTGGGTCTACAGGTCAGAGGTAATTGAAGATCTGGAGCCCTACCGCTGCTGTGCCGGCTGGAAGCAGGGGTTCCTAAGTGTCCTGCGGTACACCGTGAGCAACAAAACCATCTGTCTGAACACCTTTCATTCACTTGGACGCGAGCATCTGGAGCAGTTTCTGTACGGAGTTATTTATGGCGTCATGATCAGGGTGGTGGAAGAACTGGACGGGCAGGAGCGGGCCCGTGAAGGACAAGAGCAGATTCCGGAACAGGGGAGAAGCCAGGCCAGGGAGGACATTGCCGATTTCTACACACTGGCTATCCTTGAACAGGTGATCCACTGGCTCAAAGCAGGGGCAAATACCGACCCGGCCGAAATGGTGGAGAAGGTAGCCCGGATTATGGAAGGAAGCATCGCCCGGGGCCTGGAACACTATCAGGCTGCCGCCGCCCATCCGGTCCAGTGAAATGACACAATCTCCGGCAGATGTGTAATCCCTGTACAGTCGCGCCAAGCTGTCCATAGAATTCATTGTTCACGGTGGGTATAGTGAAGGCTGTTAGCAGGCACTTATCCCCTGATCATGGAAGGAAGAGGACATATGGGTACATATCAAAGAATTCATCCGCTGGTACAGGAAGGCATCGCTTCACGTAAGGCATATCTCGTAGGAGGGGGGATCGGCTCGTTGTCGGCAGCCGCTTTCCTGATCCGTGACGGCCATATGCCGGGACGGAATATTCATATCCTTGAGCAATCAGCAGTCTATGGCGGCTCGATGGACGGGGCGGGGAATGCGAAGGACGGCTACAGCGCCCGCGGCGGACGTGAGATCGAAGAGCACTTTGAATGCTTCATGGAGCTGTTCGGCTTCATTCCCTCATTAACCAATCCGGACCGGACGGTGCTGGATGAATTCCGTGAGCTGAATCTGGCAGAACCGATCGAATCCCACTGCCGTCTGGTAGAAAAGGAAGGGCAGCCCGCCGATTTCTCAACGCTGGGACTCTCCACTGCGCATGCGCTGCAATTGGGCAAGCTGACCCTGGCGACCGAAGAAAGACTCGGAGCGGTGACGATTGAGCAGTTTTTTGACCCGACCTTCCTGGAGACGAATTTCTGGTATTTCTGGCGCTCGATGTTCGCCTTCGAGAATTGGCATAGTGTAGTTGAAGTGAAGCGTTACATGGAGCGCTTTATGCACCTGATCTCCGGGATGAACCAGCTGAAGGGAATCCTGCATACCGAATATAACCAGTTCGATTCACTGATTCTTCCTCTGATGAAATGGCTGGAAAGCCAGGGGGTCAATTTTGACAAAGGCCATCAGGTAACAGATCTGGAGCTTGATTTCACAGGCGGAGAGAAAACAGTAACCGCTATCCAGCTGCTCGTGAACGGAGAGCCAAAGACCCTCTCAACAGCACGCGGAGATCTGGTTATGGTCACCAATGGCTCGATGACAGAGAACTCGACCCTGGGCGATCTGGACCATCCGGCGGTTCTGAACCGCTCTGTTACGGAGCGCGGCTGCTGGAGCCTCTGGGAGAAGCTTGCCGCGAAATCTCCGGATTTCGGCCACCCGGAAGTGTTCTGCGGGGACATCGACAAGTCCAAGTGGCTGTCGTTTACGATGACCTTTACCGATGACGATATTGTATTCCCGTATCTGCTGGAGCTGACCGGGGATGCTCCCGGAATGGGCGGCGTTGTGACCATCAAAGACTCCAGCTGGATGATGTCCTGGACCGCACCGAAGCAGCCGCATTTCATTAACCAGCCGGAGAATGTGAAGGTGCTCTGGGCCTACGGATTATTCCCGGATGCCGAAGGCGACTATATCAAGAAGAAAATGAGTGACTGCAGCGGACGCGAGCTTCTGGAGGAGCTGATGTACCATATCGGTCTGAAGAACCGCATTCCGGAGATTCTGGAGCATACGACCAATGTTATTCCTTGTATGATGCCTTATATCACTTCACAGTTCATGCCGCGTGTCGCAGGAGACCGCCCGCAGGTGGTTCCGCAGGGCAGCACCAATCTGGCCTTCCTCGGCCAGTTTGCCGAAGTTCCGGACGACTGCGTCTTTACCGTGGAATATTCGGTCCGGTCCGCGATGATGGCAGTGTATAATCTTTTGGCGCTGGAAAAAGAAGTGATTCCTGTCCATCCGAGTAAATATGATGTCCGGGTGCTGCTGACCGCGCTCAGAACCTGCCTCGGCAACAAGCCGCTGCCGCTGGATAAGACGCTCGGACAGCTGCTGGCCGGAACGGTGATCTCCAAATTACTATAAAAGGTGTAAAAGCATAACATATAGCAGGGGGATGTACCGGAGCCGGGAAGCGGCTGCCCGGGACATCCTCTGTTTGTATAGTGCCAGCTTTCGACATATTCCTCCCGCAGAACATGGTACAGTAAGACTAAAATTTCTGCGGAGGAACCCCTGATGAGAAAAATCTTAAGCCGTATAGGCCTCGGACTGCTGCTGCTGATTATAGCGGCAGTTGTGCTTTGCTTCTACTTCAATCAATTCACTTATGCCTACACACTGCTTGTAGTACTGCTGTTCATATTTGGCGGGATGGGGCAGATGTACAAGCTGAAGAACGATGAGTACATGTATTCGAGGCATAACCAGAAAGATGAGTACGAGGAATACACAAGGTAAGAAGAATTACATAGATAAGCAGAATGGGTTCCGGCCGCTCAAGGCATGCTCAAGGTCCGGCTGACATAGGATGGTATTAAGCAAGCGCTTTAACCATTCAGTCACAGCAGGAGGGGAACCGCGTGAACGAGAGACTGGCAGCCTTAATTCTGCGGATTGACGCTATTGCCACGGATATTATTGTACCGCTGCGCCGCAAAATCATTAATGAAGCTGCCCTGCTTCAGTTATACGAGGCGCTGGATGAAACGTATCTGCTGATCGAGCATGAGAAGCAGATTGACCGCGAGCTCGCAGCTATTCTGTTTCTGATCTATTCACAGCTGGTCAGCCAGTCTAATTATGTGTATGACAAAAGCACCTTCGTGCCGCATATCGGCAAGCTGCAGGGATATATCCGCAGACTATTCGGCGGTACGCTTCAGAATGTATAGTGCGAAAGCCCCGGACATTCCCGCCTATTCAGCAGCAATGGAACAAGGCAACCTGACTCTCCAGATACATCCCCTGCGGATGTAATCAGGATACAGGTTGTCTTTTTTCATGCCGGATATCCTGCGCGAAATGGATGATTAGAGACTTTCTATGTACAGGTTTATATTTGTCCATTGCCAAACAGTGACAAATTCATTTACAATATTACAATGATAATGAGAATCAATTTCATAGAAAACGGGTGACAGTCATGAATCAACAGGCAGTGTCCAGGAATGGGCTTGATCAGAGAGCAGAACCGCTCAAACTACGTTCGCGCCCTTGGGCGGCAACGCTGATCCTTATTGGCGGTTTGATTGCGCTGGCGCTGGGCATCGCTGTTTCAGTATCGTTTGGGGCAGCAGATATTAAGCTTTCTGTCGTGTGGACAGCAGTTTTTCACTTCAATCCGGATATTACAGAGCATCAGATTATCCGCGAGCTCAGGCTTCCGCGGGTTCTCGGCGGCGTGATGGTCGGAGCCAGCTTCGCAGTGGCGGGAGCGATCATGCAGGGAATGACCCGCAATCCGCTTGCGGATTCGGGGCTGATGGGCATTAACTCGGGGGCGGGTTTTGCGCTGGCCGTCTGCTTTGCTTTTTTTCCGAATTTATCGTTTATGTATCTTATTCTATATTCCTTCATCGGGGCCGGAGCGGGAGCAGGTATCGTCTATGGCATCGGTTCACTGGCCAAAGGCGGACTTACCCCCGCCCGGCTGGTACTGGCCGGAGCCGCCTTCAGTGCGCTGCTCTCGGCGCTCAGTGAAGGCGTGGCGCTGTATTTCAAAATCGGACAAGACCTCGCCTTCTGGTATGCAGGCGGCTTGGCCGGAACGAAATGGTTCCAGCTTCAGGTCATGTCTCCCTGGGTGATTGCGGCACTCATCGGGGCGATTATCCTGTCCCGTTCCATTACGATGCTCAGTCTGGGGGAAGATATCGCCAGAGGACTGGGACAGCGAACCGGTCTGGTCAAATTGGCCGGGGCCTTAGTCGTCCTGATTCTGGCTGGCGCTTCGGTGGCTGTAGTAGGAGCGGTAGGGTTTGTCGGGCTGATTATTCCCCATCTGACACGTTATCTTGTAGGTGTGGATTACAGATGGATTATTCCCTGCTCCGCCGTGCTGGGTGCATTGCTCGTGGTAGGGGCGGATCTGACTGCCCGGATGATCAACCCGCCGCATGAAACGCCAGTAGGAGCAATTATAGCGCTGATCGGGGTTCCATTCTTCCTGTATCTGGCCCGCAAAGAAAGAAGGGAGCTGTAAAGATGCAGAGAACCAGAGTGGTTTCCTTCGAAGAAACAAGGCGTAAGCATGGCCTGACTGTACTTAGCGTGCTGGCTGTACTGATTATTATCATGTTCATTATAAGTGTGAATACAGGATACATACGTTTAACTCCGCTAGAGCTGCTGAATACGCTGTTCGGCAAGGGGACGGACAAGCAGGAATTGATTCTGTTCCAATTCCGCTTGCCGCGTATTGTAATTTCCATTCTGATTGGAGCTGCACTGGCAGTTTCCGGAGCGGTGATGCAGGGGGTCTTCCGCAATGATCTGGCCGATCCGGGAATCCTGGGCATTAATGCCGGAGCCGGGCTGATGGTTATGCTGATGGTGTCCTTCTATCCGACGACCTCTGCGGCACCTGTCTATCTGCTGCCGGTAGTTGCGTTTGTCGGGGCGGCATTTACTGCCGCACTGATCTACAGCCTGGCCTATAAGCGGCATCAGGGAATTGCACCGATCCGTCTGCTGCTCACCGGTGTCGCAGTTGCGGCTGGGATGAGTGCAGCGATGATTGTGCTGACGCTTCGCCTAGATCCGGACAAATATCAATTCGTCGCCACGTGGCTTGCGGGCAGCATCTGGGGCACCAGCTGGAAATTTGTATTGTCCCTGCTTCCCTGGATTGTGATTCTCCTGCCCTACGTCATCTATAAGGCAAGGGTCATGAATGTGCTGAATCTGGGCGAGCAGACGGCTACCGGTCTGGGTGCCCATGTCACCAGGGAGCAGTTCCGCCTGTTGGCAGCGGCGGTCGGACTTGCCGCTTCAAGCGTAGCGGTAAGCGGCGGGATTGGCTTCGTCGGACTGGTCGGCCCGCATCTGGCCAGAAGGCTCGTGGGACCGAAGCATCAGCTGATGCTTCCCGCTTCAGCGCTGCTCGGCGCGCTGCTCGTCATCACTGCCGATACGATCGGCCGCCGGATTCTGCAGCCGTCTGAGATACCTACCGGTATCGTTGTTGCCGTTATCGGCGCTCCTTACTTTCTGTATTTGCTGGCCCGGACCAAATCTTAAATACACCTAGAAGCTGGAGGGAAACAAATGAACGAATCCATGGAATTATATGATGTAACGATAATTGGCGGTGGCCCCGCAGGTATGTATACGGCTTTTTATAGCGGAATGAGAGATTTGAAGACGAAGCTGATTGAAGCGAAGGAAGAGCTGGGCGGACGGATGCTGATCTATCCCGAGAAAATGATCTGGGATGTCGGAGGTGTTACACCGACGCTCTGCCGTAAGCTGATAGACCAGCTGGCAGAGCAGGCGCGGACCTTCGATCCCACCATTGTGTTCGGACAGCAGATTGTGCATCAGGCGCGCCAGGAGGACGGGACTTATATCCTGACCTCGGCGACCGGTGAGCAGCACTGGACACGCACCGTTATCCTAACCATCGGTTACGGTATTCTGCAGATGGCGAAGCTGGAGATTGAAGGCGCAGACCGCTATGAAGTGACGAACCTGCATTATACGGTGCAGGAGCTGGAGCCCTTCCGCGGCAAGCGGGTTCTGATCTCGGGCGGTGGCGACTCCGCTGTAGATTGGGCGAATGAACTGGAGGGGATTGCCGCCAGCGTGACCATCGTGCACCGCCGGGAGCGGTTCGGCGGCCATGAGAAGAATATCGTTCGCATGAAGGATTCCTCTGTGAATGTACGTGTACCCTATGCGGTTAACCAGCTGCACAGCAGCAATGGCGAGCAGATTGACCAGGTTACGATCAGCCATATCGAATCCGGTGAGAGTGAGCAGCTTGAAGTGGATGCCGTTATTGTCAACCACGGCCTCAAGAGCGATTTCGGTCCGTTGAAGGATTGGGGACTGGACATGGGGGAATGGTGGGCCAAGGTCAGCGGCAAGCTCGAAACGAATCTGCCGGGTATCTTTGCGGCGGGAGATTTCGTAGATTATGACAGCAAGGTAAGACTGATTGCCGGAACGTTCACGGATGCGGTGCTTGCCCTCAACAGCGCGAAGCTGTACATGGACCCTGAAGCGGATAAGGTGGCTTATGTCTCCTCGCATAACGACCGGTTTAAGGAGAAGAACAAGGCGCTTGGCGTAGTTGATGATCATTAGTCTAAACACATACAGGCTGTTCCTTACACGGGAGATTCCGTGCGGGGAGCAGCCTTTTTTTTTGAGTAAGCTTTGCTCTGGCGCAGCTTAGCCCCGCGTTCCTCACACATTCCATAAGCTGCATAAAAAAAGGATAGCGGGCGAATAGTAAGTGCAGGAGGTGCTGATTATGGATAAGACAACCAAAGAATCCGGCCAAGCCGCACAAACGGTGGACAGCGCTGGCAGGAAACCCCACAATCCGCCTATCTCCCCTGATCTGGAAGAGAATATTACTCAAATCAAAGCCAGGCTGGGGAACAGCCCGGATCTTATCATACGTACTTATGAACTCATCAATCGGACGGCCCGGGTAGCAGCGGTATATATGATTGGTATTACGGACAGAGAAATGGTCGACCATTTCATTTCACATGTGATGTCCTTCGAATCTTTGAATGACGATGTACTACTCGCAGCAACAACAGCCGAAGTGTATTCCTATATTAAAGACAATGCGCTAAGCATCGGCAAAGAGAAGCTGGTTCAAGATATCAATGGACTGCTTGAAGCGCTGCTGTCGGGGGACACGATTATTATGGTTGACGGACTCGGTGAAGCGGTGAGCGGGAGCACCTGCGGCGGTGAGGTCAGACCGGTATCCGAGGCATCGACTCAAGTGGCGATCCGCGGCTCGAAGGAAAGCTTCACGGAGACCATTAGTACCAATATCGCCCTGGTCCGCAAAATCATCAAGAATCCCGATCTCTGGACCGAAACGATGAAGCTTGGCGATGTGACCCACACCGATATCACCATAATGTATATCCATGGGATTGCAGATGAAGAGACGATCAAGGTATTCAAAAAAAAGCTTCAGGAGATCAAGGTGGATTCAATTCTGGAATCAGGCTACATTGAGCAGATTATTGAAGATAACAAGTATTCTCCATTTCCGACACTCTATAATACGGAACGGCCGGATAGTGTGGCGGGAAACCTGCTGGACGGACGGATTGCCATCTTTGTGGACGGCACACCGTTTGTACTGATTGCCCCGACTACCTTCTTTATGTTCTTTCATACCGTGGAGGATTACTATCAGCGTTATGATATCTCAACACTGATCCGGCTGCTGCGGTTCCTGTGCCTGCTTATCTCTTTATATGGGCCTGCAATCTTTGTGGCGGCGCTTAACTTCCACCAGGAGATGATTCCGACACCGCTGCTGATCAATTTGGCCTCGCAGCGGGAGGGGGTACCTTTCCCTGCTTTCGTGGAAGCCGTCATGATGGAGGTTACCTTTGAGATCATCCGCGAAGCAGGTGTACGTATGCCGTCTCCGATTGGTCAGACGGTTTCCATTATCGGCGGGCTGGTGTTAGGGACTGCAGCGGTTCAGGCGGGTATTGTTTCTCCGGCCATGGTTATTGTTGTGTCGCTTACAGGTATCTCCAGCTTCGCCACTCCGGCCTTCAATATGGCACTCTCCATCCGGATGCTGCGGTTTGTCATTATGGTCATCGCTGCCTTTATGGGGCTGTATGGGATCGCCATCTTTACCATCATGCTAATTGCACATATGTGCAGCCTGCGTTCACTTGGAGTGCCGTATATGTCGCCTATGGGTCCGTTTGTGCCGGAGAATCAGAAGGACACCTTTCTCCGCTCTCCTCTGACTTTTATGAAGATCCGCAAACGGCTGCTGAATAAGGGCAACAGCTCCACAGCCCCCGGCAAAAAAACTGCAAAGAGGAACTCCTATGAACATTAAAGGCGTTATGCGCGTGATTTCTATGGGAGTCATTGTGCTGATGCTGAGCGGCTGCTGGAACAGCAGAGAATTAAATGACCTGGCTATCGTCAGCGGCATCGGTATAGATCTGGTACCGGAAACCAATGAATTCAAGGTGACATTTCAGCTGGTCAATCCATCCTCAACGGCTACAGGTTTTGGAGCAAGCGCGGGAGAGCCTTCCATTGTGATTGTTTCTGCTACCGACCGTACAATTTTCGGTGCTTTGCGCAAGGCCTCCAAGCGGGCAACGCGCCAGCTTTTTTTTGCCCACACCCAGCTTGTTGTCCTGGGAGAGTCCCTGGCCCGGAGCGGAATTAACGATGTATTTGACATCTTTGAGCGGTCGCATGAGCTCAGACTCAATTCGGCAGTGCTTGTTGCCCGCAACAACGATGCAGCATCTGTTCTGAAGATATTAACTGCAATAGAAAGTCTGCCTTCTTTGGGACTGGTCAAAAAGACGCAGAATACCTCGAGAGTATGGGGAGAGAACCGGACGATCGACGTATTCGATATTATTAACGGCATAACGGGCGAAGGGGATCTGACGATTAATGGAGTGTCTATTCAAGGGAATGCTTCTGAAGGCATGAAGAAATCCAATCTGGAACAAACCGTGTCACATGCTGGGACTGTTATGCATGGACTTGGTGCTTTTAGAGAGGGCAAACTGATCTACTGGATGAAGGATTCGGAAGCACGGGGTACGGAGTGGCTGCTTAACCGGATAGAAGAAACTATAATCAATATTGATTCTGCGGATAAGAAAGAGTCAATTGCCGTCAATATTGTGTATTCAAGAACGAAGGTGAAGATTGATATTCAGGACGGCCTGCCGGTCTTTCATGTAAGTATCAGTGAAGAAGGAATTGTGAATGAAACGGATGGGTTCGTTGACCTCAGCAAGAGGGAAGAAATTGTGAAGCTTGAACAGGAGCTGCAGAAGCAGACCGGTAACGAAGTGAAGCAGGCCTTGCAGATGGCACAGCAGATGGAGAGCGATATTTTTAACTTCGGTAATGAACTGAAGCGCAGCGATCCCCAAGGCTGGGCTTCACTAGATAAGAATTGGGGTCATATCTTCGCTCAAGGGAAGCTGGATCTCCATGTGGAGGCGTACATCCGCAGTACCGGAATGAGCCTGAAGCCGTATCACCCTGCTCCCGAATAATCAGCTTTTTATGCAGAAATAAGGTGAATAGGTTTATGAGAAAAGAAGCGATCGGCCCCAGTCAGCTTTTTGCGATGATTGTGCTGTTTGAGCTTGGAACGGCGCTGGTTGTACCCGTGGGCCTGGAGAGCGGGCATGCGGTCTGGCTCTCCATCCTGATGGCGCTCCCAGGGGGCATTCTGCTTTATCTGGTGTTTACACATCTGTATCAGCAGTTCCCGGATCTGATCATCAGCGGTTATGCCCGTAAGATTCTCGGCCCCTGGATAGGCTGGGTAGTAGGCCTGCTGTTTCTCCCGGTGCTGCTCTATAACGGCTCCAGAAATCTGCGTGAAGCGGGGGATCTGTTAATTTCAGCTTCATACGACAAAACTCCGATTCTTATTATTGATTCCATCATGATTATTGCGGTAATGTACATCCTGAGCAAGGGAATCGAGGTATTCGCCAGAACGGCGGAGATTTTCTTCTGGATCATAATCGTCATGGGATTGATTTGTATTTTTATTGTCATTGCTGCCGGACTGGTGGAGCTTAAGAACCTGTTTCCAATTCATATCAATGATCTCTGGGAGGCTCTGGGCTCTGCCTACCCTAACATTTGGATTTTTCCGTTCGGGGAGGTCGTGTGCTTCACGACTATACTTCCGCACTTTAACAAATCAAGGAAGATTAAGAAAACCGGCATCGTGGCCATCACCTTAAGCGCCTGTCTGCTTAGCTTCACCCATGCCATTGAGATGGGAGTGCTCGGAGAGAACCTCTACAGCCGGACAACCTTTCCGATGTTTACCACCATCACACTCGTGAATGTAGCCAACTTCATCCAGCGTCTGGATGCACTTGTTATGCTTACACTCATTATCGGGGTGTTCTTCAAGATGACTGTTTATTGCTATGCTGCTGTGGCCATAACTGCCGATCTCTTCAAGGTCCGTGATTCCCAAAAACTGGTGATTCCGGCGGCGGTGGTCATGCTGTTCAGCTCTTTCGTCAGTGCAGAGAATTATCCGGTGCATATGAGTGAAGGGAAGGTTTTTCTGGAGAATATCCTGCCGGTATTCTGTGCGTATATTCCTGTTCTGCTGTTTCTTGTTCACCGTATCCGGCGCAGATTCGGCCTATACCGTTAAGTTTCGCTGGAGATTAGCGGCTGCGTTTGAGGGCGCCGGCGACAACCTGGATTAAAGGGAGTGCCAGGAAGATCACCACACAGATCGTTTCCTGCAGTGTGGTTGTGGCAAAGATTACCGAAAGAGAATGCAACGATGCACTCACCCTGATTCCTGATAAGACATCAACCAGTGTGAGCATTAGCAAGGTGATGACGGCTAACAGGACATAAATAGCGAGAATTTTCATGGGCGATGCTCCTTAGGCTCCGCAAGCTGATTTGCCGGTTCCGGCAGGCGGGCTACAGGTATTATCTCCATTTATGGAAGGAGTAATCAGCAAAAAAAGCTGCCGGGAGCCGGTTAAGGCTGCCCAGACAGCTTCAGGAACATTCATTTATTGCCCCGAAGTCAGCCAGTCCGCAAGCTCTTCTGTCTGTGCCAGAACGGCGATCGGATCATAATACCAGGAACGTTCTTCTTTCCATACATAGATGTGTCCGTTCTTGACAGCAGGCAGGCTGCCCCAGATCGGATCTGTCTGGAAGTCTTCTACAGTCTGTGTATTATCGGTCACAACGAGATAATCACCAGCATATTTGCCCAGTGTCTCGGCGGATAATTCTGCCCACTGCTTCTCCATTATTTCAGCAGCCACTTCGGTTGGCGGCTTCCGTCCCAGTGCCTGATAGACCGGCTGTCCGCCCCGTCCGAAGTTGTCCCCATATACCCAGGTGGACTTGTCGGCATGCTCCAGGATGCTGAAGGTGGCATCAGCGGGAATCGCTGCATCCACACGGGCCTTGGCTGCGGCGATACGCTTATCATAATCTGCCAGCCAGTCCGCAGCTTCCTTTTCTTTGCCGAGCAGCTTGCCGAAATAAGTCAGCTCCGCGTGAGCATCCTTCAGATCACCGTACGGCACAATGACGGTAGGGGCAATCTGGCTCAGTGTCTCATAGCTGTCGGCATTGCCGGAGATGATGAGGTCCGGGTTCAGGGCGATAATATTCTCCGGTGACATCTTTCCGTAAGTGCCGGTATCGGTGACTCCGGTAAGTGATTCTTTGAAATACATATTCTCCAGCGTCAGTCCGGGAGCACCCACGGGGATTGTATTCAGTGCAATCAGGCTGCCCAGATACTCTTCGGCAACAATCCGCTGCGGTGCTGTCGGCACTTCAATATCTCCATTTACAGTTGTTACTGTTTTGAAGGCGGGAGCTGCGGTTGCGGCTGGAGTCTCCGGCTGCGGGGACGAAGCAGGAGTTTCTGTAGCATTAGCAGCAGCAGAACCGGTGCTATTATTGGATGTGTTGTTTCCACAAGCTGAGGCAAGAAGCGTCAGTGCCAGCAGCAACGGGAAGATGATCCATTGTTTCCGGGAATTAGAGCTTGAATACGGTTTTTTCAAGATGTATGCCTCCTTATGTAGAACGATTATCATTCTCAATAACACTTTACAGATTTTGTACAGTTTACACTATGGCTGAATGTGATGTCCGGCTATGTAAATTTATGATGTCAGCGCCTGCAGGAGCACCCTGAGCTGGGCTTCGGAAGAGAGCGGATCAAATCCGTAGAACATGGCAGGCTGATTCAGGAAATAGATTCTGCTGCCGGAAGCGGACGCCTGATTCTGCTGTACTGCACGATGAAGAAAGGAACGGAGCGGCTCCCGCATCTCGGCCGTTCCGGCGCTGCAGGTAATAAATATATGATCCGCGGGGTAGCCGGCGAAGTCACTGAAGGCAACCTCCAGATAACCTTGGCGGAGGAGTCCCTCGCTTACAAGGCTGCTTGGGGGCCGGAAGCCCAGATCATTATACAGAATCTGAGATCCGTGGCCATAGCTGCTGCTGAAGCAGTATGCAGCGTCCCTGCCAATCTCCCAGACGACTGCGGTTCCCCGGGGACCGATCCGGCGGTTGAGCTGTTGGTTGGCCGCGTGGCATTGTTCGTCATAGACATTCAGCCAGGCTTCCGCCTGTGGTCTGCGGCCGGTGACCTCTGCAATCAGCCGGAATTGTTCCCGCCAGTCCATTTGCATAAAGGGGATTTCAATAACCGGAGCTAACGACATCAGCTGCTTATTCTTGTCAGGCAGGGAGTAGCTGATAATCACATCCGGCCGGGCAGAAGACAAGCGTTCATATAGACCTGTGGAGCTGCTTCCTTCATTTAGCAGCTTATGCTTGGACGGAATAGGCTTCAGGCTCTCCATCCAAGCCGAATATACTCCGAGCCGGGGAACAACCTCAAGCGCCTGCAGGCTGGCCGTGTGATTGAAGTTCAGCGATACCACGGATTTATTCTTGCTGTGATAGGCTGCAGGAGAAAGACCCACGACCTGTTTGAACTTGCGGCTTAAATAGGTGCCTTCACCATAACCGACTTCAAGCGCCAGCGTGCTCAGATTCGGGGCTCCTGTCAGAATGCGCTGCTGGGCTTTGCGGATGCGCAGCAGTGTTACATATTCATTAAAGGTCTGACCGGTGGATTTGCGGAAAGCGCGGGAGAAGTGCTCCGGGGTAACTCCGGCAAGCTCTGCCGCCTGCCCTCTCGTTAAGTCCTCATTATAATGGGATTCTATATATTGCAATACACGGTCCAGCCAATGAAGCGCCGGCTCCGTATTCTCAGCAGCGCTGTGATACAGCTCAGTGAGCAGTTCTGTGAACAGCTGCTGCACTGCAAAAGGCTGATGCTCTTCCGGCTGGCTCCAGCTGCCCAGCAGCCGCGACGCCACCGCGCAAATACGGGGCGCACAGCTGCGGAGCGGTACACCGTTGTTCAGCGGGCTGGAAGGATGGCTGGTGCCGGAGAGTGTGATATATTCGATCCACACCCCCTGCAGGTTATGGCTGTGCTGCAGGATGATGTGTGCGGAGCTGTCACAGCACAAGGTACTGCCGCTGGACACACGGGTAAGCGCTCCATCCCACTCCATCGTTGCGCTGCCTCCGGTAACTATAATCAGCAGGGAAGAGAAGGGCGGGCTGGAATTTCCCCGGTTAGAAGCGGCTTTGTCCAGTGCAGCAATCCGCACCGGGACATAAAAACTATGAGGATAAGGCAATGAACTGCCGGAAGGTGGTTTATGCATGTTCAGAGTCACTCTTTTCTTGGGTGATAATCATTCTCAATACAGTATAACAGTCTTTCCCCCTATTGACGATCCTCTGATTGGTAAGTAGAGTTTAGGGAGACAGACAAACAGGGTATTGTTGTACTAGAGGGGGCGGGAATTCCATGACGACCTGGAATCTGCAAGGGACGGTCAGCCATCTGCTGATCTGCAACGGAAGCGACTGCAAGAAGCATAAGGGTGAAGAGGTCGCTGACGCGATAGAGGATGAAATCGGGAAGCAAGGGGCAGACAGCCTGATTCATACTACAGTAACCCGCTGCAACGGAAGATGTTCGGATGCGTGTGTAGTCATCTCATATCCGGAAGGCGTATGGTACAGGGATATCACCCCCAAATCAGCCAAAAGCCTGGTACGCAAGGTGCTGAAGGGTGAACGGCTGGAAGAGAATGTTCTCTACACTTATGATGAAGGACTGAAAGCCGCAATTGAAAAAGGGGCAAAGGGTAAAAAGAAGAAATAAAATATGAAAGAAAAATGCAGTCCTCCACTGGAAAATTTTCGGTGGAGGATTGTTTATTTTTGTCAGACGGAGGATTATGATGGATAGAAAAGATAGAGTAAGGGGGAAGCGGGATGTTTGTGGATTTCGAGCCGGATGACCGAGTGCTGCACAGCGAAGCGTTCTTACAGGAAGAGGTGGAATATAATCTCCTTCACCTTATCACCGGAAACCCGGAATCGCTCCGGATCAAGACAGCCGAGGATCATCTGATCTTTGCGCACACGGAGGGGCATAACCCCTGGTTATGGATTGCACCGGAGGTAGGTGCAGATCAGGGCAGAGCCTTGGTTCGCCAGCTTGTGGAGCGGCTGAAGGGCCGCGGATTGTCAGGGGTTAACGGGACTAAGGAGACAGGCAGGCTGTTTGCAGAGGCTTATTGTGAGAATACAGGCAAGCTGCATCATGTCCATATGATCATGGAAGCCTATCATTGCCCGCAGGTGAAGAAGCCCGCTAATGTCAGCGGCAAGCTGCTGCAGGCAGATGCTGGCTATATCCCGGTCATTGCAGACTATTTGGCCGGCTTTGTGAAGGATGCGTTCGGCACCGAGAATGCACCTGAGAATTTCCTCGGCTACGCAAGAGATATTACGGAATCCGGCAAGCTCCGCCTGTGGATGGTACAGGATAGGCCCGTGTCCATGGCGAATCTGGCCCATCTGTCCTCCAGACATGCCCGGATTAATGAAGTGTTCACTCCGCAGGACTGCCGTAAGCAGGGCTATGCCAGTGCCGCTGTAGCAGAGCTGTGTGCTGAGCTGCTGGGCAAGGGCATTACTCCTATGCTCTATGCCGATGCTGCAAACCCGGATTCCAACAAGGTCTATCAGTCGATCGGTTTTGAGCGGACCGGCAGTATTGTTGATTTGCGGTTTCAGTAAGCCGGTTCTTCCGGTGGAGAATACAGGTGAGGGAGTGTCTAAGAATGCTGCAGGGAATGAAAATAATTGTGACCGGGGCCGCTTCGGGAATCGGTAAGGCTATCGTAATGCTCAGTCTGCAGGAAGGTGCTGAAGTGATTGCCTGTGATCTGGATGGCCGGGGGCTTGAGGAACTGAAGGCCGAGGCGGGTTCGGATAAGCTCTGTTCCTTCCGGGTGGATGTGAGCAAATACAGCGAGGTGGAGCAATTCTTCGCATACATACAGCAAGAACATGCTGAGGTTAACGGTCTGGTCAACAATGCAGGCATATATCTGGGGCGCAGTCTGCTGGAGTATACCCCCGAAGATATAAGTAGGGTAATGGATATCAATATCAAGGGATATGTCTATTTCTCGCAGGGCTTCGGGCGCCTGCTGTTGGACCGGAAGCAGACAGGCGTCATCGTCAACATGGCCTCCGTCTCCGGTCAGGAAGGCAGCTCAGATGCGGTGTATGGCTTGACCAAAGCAGCTGTTCTCGGCTTGACCAAAAGCTGCGCCATGAACTTTGCCCCTCATATCCGGGTGAATGCTGTTGCCCCGACGATGACCAGCACTCCGATGATGGGGCATATCCCGGCCTGGAGGCAGCAGGAATATCAGGAGCATCAGCTAATCCCGGAATCGCTGCTGGCGGAGGATATTGCGGATACGGTGGTTTTTATGCTAAGCCGCAAAGCGAGAGCATACACCGGGGCGACGTTTGATATTAATAATGGCTGTTATTTGCGCTAAGCAGCCAGGCTGGCGGTAAGCAGTTATGAAATCGGGGGGAAGGTAATGAAAGTTGGGATCATCGGTCCATCGGATGAAGAGATTTCAGTGCTGATCGGCCGGATCCGGACGCTTGTTGTTACGGAACGGGCTTCCCTGAAGTTCTATTCAGGTCTGCTGGAGAACACCGAGGTAGTGCTGGTGATTTGCGGAGTGGGCAAAGTAAATGCCTGCATAGCCACGCAGGTACTGATTGACCAGTTCGCAGTCACTCATATAATTCTTACCGGGGCAGCGGGAGGGTTGGATGAACGCTTGAATTGCGGGGACATTATTGTGTCCGCACAGGTCGCGCATCACGATCTGCCTGCAGAGATCCTGACCGAATATCATCCATGGATGAAAAGTATTTATATGGAGGCTGACAAGGCCATGGTAAATGCATGCATCCGTGTAGCGGACAGCGCTGAATTTGCAGGGAAGGTGTATAAGGGTATCATTGTTTCCGGTGAGACTTTCATCTCTTGCGCTGACAAACATAAGGAACTCGCTGCCCTCGGAGCGATGTGTGTGGACATGGAAAGTGCCAGTGTGGCGCAGACCTGTTATGTGAACCGCATTCCCTTTGTTGTAATCCGCTCCATTTCAGATCATGCGGATGAGGATAGCGTAGAAGCTTTTGAGAGCAATGTTGAGACGGTTTCGCTGAACTCCCTGGCTTTGGTGGAATGTCTGCTGGTCGGCCTGCAGTCTTCACTGCACTAGAGCTTTTTTGGCGGGGCAGAAAATTTGACTTGCAGCCTCCGTGTTGACTATGCTAATACAAAGTGCAATTAATCACACTTATATCGTAAGTGTTGCAGCAGGGGGGCGGCAGTATATGGATAGACGTCAGGTCTGGCCGGATAAATTCAAAAAGTTTTTTCTGAATAACAAGTTTGTCGTGGGGCTTTTAATTGCGTTACTGATTGGTGTTACCGTGCTCGTATTCTCCAAGATTCCGTTTATATTCAAACCGTTGTCAGTGCTTCTGCATACAGTGGCAGCGCCGCTGCTTCTCTCGGGAGTTGCTTACTACCTGCTGAATCCGCTGGTTGACCGCCTGGAGCGGAGAAGCAAGGTGAAGCGCGCTTACGGAATTGTTACGATGTACCTCGTAATAGCCGGAATTATTACACTGATCCTGCTGATGGTTATTCCGATTATCCGTACCCAGCTGATGGGGCTGATTGACAACTTCCCGATATACAGCGCGCAGATTCAGGAGGAATTCTTACATCTGACGGGCAGTGAATTTTTCGGAAAGATTCAGGAAAGTGTGGGTACGGATCTCAGTGATATCACCGGCAAGGTGACTACCTGGGGCACCTCGTTCATCAATAATGCCGCCAGTGGCGTAGGCAGCTTTGTAGGCACTTTGACAGAGATTGTTCTGGCAGTGGTGACTACGCCGTTCATTCTGTTCTATCTGCTGCGCGATGGCAAAAGACTGCCCGACTACCTGATGCGGTTCATTCCTACTGCACTGCAGCCGCAGTCCCGGATGGTCATGCAGGAAATGAACAGTCAGGTGGCATCCTACATCCGCGGGCAGATTATTGTCAGCTGCTGTATCGGCGCATTGCTCTATATTGGTTATCTGATCATCGGGCTTGAGTATTCCCTGGTACTTGCTATCGTTGCCGCTTGTACTGCGGTAGTCCCTTATCTGGGACCGGCGATCGCGATTACGCCAGCACTGGTGGTAGCCATGGTAACCTCGCCGTTTATGCTGCTCAAGATGGTGATTGTCTGGACTGCCGTCCAGCTGATCGAAGGGAAGTTTATCTCTCCGCAGATCATGGGTAAAACGCTGAAGATTCATCCGATCACGATTATTTTTGTGATTATTTTTGCCGGTAAAATGTTCGGGGTACTGGGCATCATTCTCGCGGTACCGGGTTACGCCGTACTCAAAGTAGTGGTTACCCATATCTTTCAGTGGTTCCGTTTCCGCTCCGGACTCTATAAAGTGATTGAAGAAAAAGCTGAGGAATAAAGCGAAAAGGATGAGTGTAATGACAGGACAACTAGTGACTACAGCCTATGGGCAACTGCAGGGAGAAGATAGCGGCGGAGTGAATGTCTGGCGCGGAATCCCGTTTGCTGCCCCTCCTGTCGGAGAGCTGCGCTTTCGTGCTCCGCAGCCGCCTGAGCCCTGGAATGCTGTAAGGGAGGCGAAGGAATTCGGCCCGGTCAGCCTTCAGCCGGTAAGTACCAGCGGTACGCGCTTTGGCGGCAGCAATCCGGTGTACTCTGAAGATTGCCTGTACCTGAATGTCTGGTCACCTGCAGCAGCGCAGGAGGATGCCCTGCCGGTCATGGTCTGGCAGGAGGATGCCCTGCCGGTCATGGTCTGGATTCATGGGGGCACCTTTGTAACCGGTGCCGGCAGCCAGCCGATGTTTGACGGTGCCAACATGGCGGCAAGCGGCCGGGTTGTGCTTGTTACAGTGAATTACCGGCTCGGTCCGCTAGGATTCATGCATCTGTCCCCGCTGGGTACGGGACTTGGCTCCAATCTTGGATTGCTGGACCAGATTGCCGCACTGGAATGGGTACAGGAGAATATCGCCGCATTTGGCGGTGATCCCGGGAATGTTACGGTGTTCGGGGAATCGGCGGGCAGCATGAGCATTGCCGCGCTGCTGGCGATGCCGGCGGCCAAGGGGCTGTTCTCGCGTGCGATTATGGAGAGCGGTGCGGGGCAGAGCCTGAGCGGTCAGCAGGGGGAACAGATTGCGGCAGCCTTCCTGGCAGAGCTCGGTCTTCAGCCCGGCGGTGACACGCAGCTGCTGCATACACTGCCCGCGCTGCAGATCATGGAAGCGGCCGGACGGATGGCGTACAAGCTGTCCGGGAATTCGCTGAGCATGTATTTCCAGCCGGTTATTGAGCCGCTGACCTTGCCGGTAGAACCGGCGCAGGCGGTACGCGAAGGAGCGGCAAGCGGCATCCCGCTGCTGATCGGGACGAATCTCCATGAAGGCAATCTGTTCTTCCGTGAAGGGCAGGCAGGCGAAAGCTTCGACCGTTCACTCAAGTCGCTGGAGCTGCTGATGGGCATCGAAGACCTCTCAGAGCTGACCTCCGATTACAGCAAAACCTGGGAAGGGCAAGCCGAAGTTCTGACCGATCTGTTCTTCTGGGCCAGCTCCATTTCGTTCGCGGAAAAGCAGCTGGATCACGCGCCGGTCTGGATGTACCGGTTCGACTGGACCGTCACCGGCCATCCGCTGCTGGAGAAGGCCATACACGGAGCGGAGATTCTCTACGTGTTCAACAACCTGCCGCTGCTGAAGCAATACGGACTGACGGTAACCCCTGAGATGGCAGGGGTGGCCGAAGCGATGCAGAGAGCCTGGACAGCCTTTGCCCACTGTGGAGATCCGTCTGCACCGGAACTTGCGTGGCCGCAGTACACACCTGAGCAGCGTGTTACGCTGCTGTTCGATCAGGTCTCGCGTGTAGTGAACGATCCGGACGGAGAGAAGCGCAGACGGATTTTTGAGCATTACGCAGGGTGAACGCGGCTTTTGATTTCAAGAAGGCGTGACATACCGGAATGAGGGGCAGAAGTGCCCCTCATTCCGCAGAATTGGCCTAACTACGGCAAACTTTATTGATCATGAAAAAAGCAGCAGCCCTTACCGGAGAGTCTGATTCTCCGGCATGAGGGCTGCTGCTTTTTAGGTTGAGTCTCACCGCAAGCCACCGAATAATGAATGTGCAGCCCGCAAAAGTTAGTTCACCGGGGTATAACCCGTTTTCTCGACCAGCTCCTGTCCCTCCGGGGACAGAATCCACTCCAGAAATGGCTCAATATTGGGGTTGGTGCTTCCCGCAGTTACCGCGTAGAATTCTGCTGCGAAGGGGTATGCCCCGCTGCGGATGCTCTCCTTGGCGGGAGGCACACCCCCGATCTCCAGCAGCTTAATCTCATCGCTGGCGTTCATCTCTGAGGCGTAGAACAGGAAGCTGAAGCCGAGTGCATTATTGTAATTGCGGTAGCTGGCGGTCAGGCTGATAATCCCGCTCATGACGTCTGCAACATTCTCCTTCGGGGGGCTCATCAGCGTCCGGTCCTCCATGAGTTTCTCAAGCATGGTCTGGCTGCCGCTGTTCTCGTCCCGTTGAAACGCCCGGATGGATGCTTTCTTGCCGCCGACCTGCTTCCAATTCGTCAGTGTGCCGGAATAGATATCCTTCACTTGCTCAGTGGTCAGTCCATTAACCGGATTGCGCTTGTTGACAAAGAAGACGAATGCTTCGCGTCCTATAGGGGTAAGCTTCAGCTCACGGCCTGCCAGCTTCGCCTGCTTGGTCTGGGCAAGTGAGGGGCCCGCAGCAAAGATGATATCCGCATCTCCTTTAATCAGCCGTTTGTAGGCTTCGGAGGTGGTGGTACATAACACGAGATCATTACCGACCTCGTAAATGCTGTGATTATACGTATCCGGCGGATACACGGCTTGGGCAAAGGCGGAATACAACGGGTAAAGCGCAGTTGCGCCGTCCAGCCGGGGCATTTGTTCCTGAATATAATAGGCTGCCTTATGATCCAGGCTGGCGGCTTTGGTATTTACTTCAAAAGGTGCGTACTGGAACAGATTGACCTCCTGCTCCCTTACTTCGGCAAGACTGTTCACATAAGCCTGCCTGATCTCATGACCGGCTGCGCTCAGCAGGCAGATTCCGGCAAAAGCCGCGAGCGCAATCAGGCGGAACCGTTTGCTGAAGAGTTCAAAGATAAAGATTACAGCGAATACTGCAAGTCCGGCCGAAGCGGCGAGGACGAGCGGTGCATAGAACAGCAGGCCTCCGGTAAATGTAGCCATGATATAAGCAATGAAGCCTATGATTGTGATGACGGCTAAGGCAAGGATAGAGAATAACAGCTTGGTTTCAAATGATCTTTTCACAGCGGCCTCCGTTAGGGTTACTATAATATGGATAAAAAGTGTATTCGTATCTTATTCTATAATAAGGCTCCGTTTCTGCCAAACTATGCAGTTCGTGTAATTACGAAATGATGCATTTTCTCATAAAAATGATCGTACGATGAAAAAATGCGTATATTTTCATAAAAAGGCTAGACGAATTCATGAAACGGAGTTATCCTGAGATTGTGAAAAAAATAACAGAATACAAGATTCTCGGGGTAAGGTGAAATTCCTGACCGGCGGTGATGTTCCAAGTGAGCTAAGCCCGCGACTCGTTACTCTTTTACTAGGGAAAGCGACTGATCTGGTGACAATCCAGAGCCGACGGTAAAGTCCGGATGGGAGAGGATCATAAGGTAAAGGCAGCGGGTGTATTCCCTGATGTCTTTATTGATAATGGCCCCCGGTGTTTGCCCTGTTTACAGGTGACGCGGGGGCTTTTGGTCTCTTATCGAGGGTTTGTATCGACAAGGAGAATGAATGATGAGTAATGTATCTGCTTCATCTCAAGGAGTCCGTACCGCACCGCTGCGCAGCGGATTCTGGCTGGTAGTTCTGGGGGCAGCCCTATGGGGTGTTGACCCGCTGTTCCGTATTATCCTGCTGAAATCCCTGACCTCTTCACAGATTGTCCTGCTGGAGCATGTTGTGCTCTTCCTGGTTGCTGCACCTGTAATGTGGCGCCAGCGCGCCGAACTGAAGGGGATCCGCCTTCGTCAAGCCGGGGCCCTGCTGGTTGTGTCATGGGGAGGTTCGGCCATAGCTACAATCCTGTTCACCAAAGCATTGTCCAGCGGAGATTTCAATGCTGTACTGCTGCTGCAAAAGCTGCAGCCGCTCTTCGCCATTGGTCTCGCCGCTGTTATCCTTAAAGAACGCCTGCCTAAGAATTTCGCACCGCTTATCATTGTTGCACTATTAGGCACTTACCTGCTTACCTTTGGCTGGACGATTCCATTCGGCCATGTGAACAGCTTCATGGGTGTAGGCAGTCTAATGGCGCTGGGCGCCGCCGCATTATGGGGCGGGTCGACTGTCATGGGCCGCTATCTGCTGGGTTCCATGAAATATGAAACTGTAACTTCCCTGCGCTTTATTCTGGCTTTGCCGCTTTTATTCGTGATCACCAGCATGGAGGGAGCCCCGTGGCAGATTACCGGCGGAATCAGCGGTTCGGCCGCTGTTGCCATTAATCTCCTGCTGCAGGCTCTGCTGCCCGGATTGCTCAGCATGCTGCTCTATTACAAGGGCCTGAACACAACCAAGGCTTCTGTAGCCACGCTGGCTGAACTCAGCTTCCCGATGACAGGGATTCTGATTAACTGGATTGTATATCACCAGCTTGTGACTCTGCCGCAAATTATCGGCTTTGCGCTGATCTGGACGGCGCTGTTCTTTATTTCGAGCCAGCAGAGCCGTCAGGGACATCAGGCTGAGCTTATCAAACAGAATTAACAACTATTACCGCAGCCTGAGGGGACGACCCCAGGGTTACGGTATCACCAAAAGAGGATGTTCCCGCGAGCCGCAATGGCCCGGGACATCCTCTTTATTTTTTGTAGGGCTGATGACTCAAATGTGCGAGTGAACCGGACTTAGTCCGTTTGGCCGGCTCCCCCTGTCCGGCATCCGGAGAGGGGCTCGTCCTGCTGCCGTTATTACTGCTGCAGGTATGGAGTTATTACGATGGTGTTATAACCCAGCTGCTTCAGCTGTGCCTGCGAGATGTACAGCCTGTTTCCGGAATTGAAGCTGTTCGCAGGGGTAAGCTTTACACTCTTGCTGGCGCTTGTAATCTCAAAGCTGTAACCGGCAGAGGGGGCGTTTAAGTGGCCCCGGTCCTCAGATTCAATGCTCCACCCGAACGCGGCAGCGAGCGGCTTCACCGGAATCCAGTCTTGTCCCTCCCTGGAGAATACGGTAGATACATCGGCGTTCTGTCCGTCCAGGCTGACACTGTATTCGTATGTCATGGAGACAGGAATCTCGATGACCGGCAGGTTTTTCAGCACGGTATCCCGCGGCAGCGCTGCTTCCGGTCTGGAGGAGGGGGAAGCGGGAAACAGTGCTTCGAGTTCGCTATAGTCAGTGATCAGCCGTGACGTCCCGCTCTTCAGGTTATATACCCATGGCAGGCGCTGCGGCTCATTTTTCACATAATATATGATTCCTTTGCTAAAGTTCCGGTTATACATGCTGCCCTTCAGCAGTTCGTGCCGTTCCCCGGTGGACGGATCATAAGTACTGATCACATTCTGTTTAGCAGCTTCATTGTACCCGCTCTCCAGCAGCGTGTGCTGGTTCAGCCAATAGGCGCTGTAGTATCTCTGAGTGGAATAATATACCGAGACGGCACCTGTCTTCATGTTTTTAAGATAATAGTCATGGTATTTGCCGACATACCCGCTGCCCATCGGAGAATTTGGCATCAAGAGGTAACGTGAGCGCTCCAGATATCCCCAAAGCCCGTCCGGAGACAGAGTATAAGCGGTTTTGCGCAGGATGGATTGACTCCGGGTATCGTACACATAACTTTGCTCCGGATCATCAGTTCCCGTTAACTTCAGGTCATCACCGCCATAATTCCGGAAATAATGAAAAGGCTCCTGCCATTTGGCGTAGGTTCCGTCCGGTTGTCTGGCAATGACGGCATCGACAAACTGGTTTCCGTCCAATTGGCCCGCCGAATAGAGCTGGACGCCGCTGGTTTTGCTGATATACGAATCATAATAGTTAATTTCTTCTGCGGCATGTGCTGTAAGCGGAGCAGTGAATGCCAGTAAAATAGATGCGCTTATAGCCAGATGTAATGATTGATGCAGCACTCTTTTCATAACCTTCCATCCTCTCTATGTAAATAACTGTTAATATAGACGGCCGTAGTAACGAAAGGTTTCGGATGCCCGGCTCAATAAATATGAATTACAGGGTTAAAGAGTAAAAATAAACCTTTTCTCCCATACTACCGTTATTCTTGCATCTTCAGCTGCTTCACACTACAACCTTAGGAGGCCACCGCCAATGGACAATCCTCACCCGGCTCCCGCCATTTATATACAGCTCAAAAACCGGGTAACCGTGCCCAAAGGCAAAGGTGTGATGCTGCGCGATGTAGCTTTTCTGATCACCGAGCCGGAGTGGCGGGAGCCGCTGTATTCACTGCTGCTGCTTCAGCCGGAGCAAAGTGACGGCAATCTGATTCTGATTGATCTGCTGACGGTGATTCCCCGGATTCATGAGCTGCTTCCGCATGCGGATATCCAGCCGATTGGCGAAGGGCGGACGATTGTGCAGATTGAAGGCCCGGCAACGGCAAACAAACCTTCCATAGCTTTGTTTGTGCTGGTATGGCTGCTGTTGTTCTTCGGCTCGGCGCTGACGATCATGAATTTCCATGCCGATGTCAGCATGCAGGAGGTGCAGATCCGGATTGTCGAGATGCTGACCGGCCGCAGGGATGAGCATCCGTATGTATTCCAGATCGCTTATTCGCTGGGCATCGGGCTGGGAATGGTGATTTTTTTCAACCATTTGTTCAAAAAGAAATGGAACGAGGAGCCGACACCGCTCGAAGTGGAGATGTTCCTGTATCAGAAAAATATCGACCACTATGTCGTCAACGAGGAATACAGCAAAATGAAACGCCGCGGAGATGATACATCGGGACGTAGGAGGGAGTGAGCATGACTGCACAAATTTCACTCGGACTTAACCTGCTGCTCGGCATTGCCGGAGGAATCGCTGTCGGCGGCGGGGTAATCGCTCTTTTTATAGTGCTTGATATGGTGCCCCGGCTGGCGCAGCTGACCTCCTCCTACAATAAAGTGCACTGGTATGAAGGGGCCATGGTCGGGGGTTCGCTGCTGGGCACGATGAGTGATTTCTGGAACTGGAAAATAACCGCAGGCCCGCTGATAGAGCTGGGGGTCGGACTGTTCGACGGAGTATTCATCGGTATGCTGGCCGCTGCGCTGACGGAGGTACTGAACGTACTGCCGATTCTGGCCAAAAGACTGCATATGACACATATGTTGTTCGGGCTGCTGATGGCTATGGTATGCGGTAAAGTGGCAGGTTCATTGTTCGACTGGTTTGTATACCGACAGTAAAAGGAGGCTACGGGGTGGTTAGGTATATTCACAGCGGTGATCAGGTGGAAGCGGATAAAAAGCATGGCAAGCCGGAGCAGCAAAAGCCGCCGCAGCATGAAGGACAGGCTGCACAGCAAAGTGTTGCAGACGGGGGCCAACGGCAGGATGAAGGGTTAGCTGCACAGCGGGATGGTGCTGACAAAGGTCAACCGCAGGGTGAAGCGCAGGCTGCACAGCAGAATGGGGCTGATAGAGCCACGCCGCAGCAAGAAGGACAAGCTGTACATCAGGCTGATGCAGGCGGGGGACAACCGCAGGAGACGGAGGTTTCAGGTGAGCTGGGAGCTGTTACCCGGCCTATAGAGGGCGGTGCGGAAATTCGTTCCGGCATGGATGCGGGTCCGGGCGCAGAAGGCAGGCCCTCTGAGGCAGAGCCTGCCGGTAGTATAGCAGCGGAAGGCCGTGAAGCAGGAGACGCAGCGGATAGCGCGGCTGCAGGCAGCACAGCGGCGGACAGCCTTGAAACAGGAGGTGCAGCAGATAACGAAGCTTCCGGCAGCACCTCGAAGGACAGCAGCGCAGCCGGAGACGATTCGGATAGCCAGGAGTCCGGCGGCGGCGTCAAAGGATTTTTGAGCAGCTTGTTTGGAGATGATGCCGGACCGGGACAGGGAGCCGGAGCAGACTCCGGTGACGGACAGAATCAGGATGCTGAAGCTGCGGACGAGCTTGGCCAGCCGCAGGGAGATTCCGCCTCAGCTGGACAAGGAGATAAAGCTGCAAGCGGAGCAGAATCTGGTGAGGATAGCGGAGCGGAGTCCGGTGCGGATATCGGAGTGGATTCCGGAGCAACCGGTTACGGGGACCACGATTTACAGGCTTCCGATGGAGCCGGTACACCGGATCAGGAGGGCCCGGCCAAACCTGATCAAGGCACCCCGGATACAGAGAAGATTACCGCCCAGGGAGCAAGTGGCGGCGATGAGGACAAGCAGGAAGCCGAGGGACCCGCTGCAGACGATGGTGCAGGCACCGCTTCAGCATCCGGCGAAGACAACCCGCCAGCTCCGGCTTCGGGCAGCCAGTCACAGGATACAGAGACATCAGACGAACTGGGTGCGGAGACACCGCAGAAGAGCCACAAAGGATTTTTTGCCAGATTATTCGGAGATGATGAAGAGCCTGAGGAAGATGAGCAGAACGCTTCTGGTGCGGATAAGGGTGAAGAGGGACCGTCCAGGCAGGCGCAGAGCGGGGGGGCCTCAAGTAATGACACAGACAAATCTGGAGCCCCTCAGAAGGCTGGGGATCAGTCCGGCAACAAGGCTAAGAAAGCCAAGTCCAGTCAAGGGGCGGACTCCGCCGGCAAGCCCAAAGATCTGCTGCAGCAGAAACGCGACAATGAACGTTCTGACTCTCTGGAGGAGTCTATTAAGTACTGGCAAGGCAATGATAAGGTATCGACCAACCTGGAGGATACCAAAAAAACCCTGACCGAAGTCATGGGCCTGGGTTCATCCTTTGATATCGTCTTCAGGGAAATGTCCTTTGGGGGCCGGCGCGTCGCGCTGCTCTGCATCAGCGGGTTCGCCAAGGATACCATTATTGACGAAATTCTGAAGCGTCTGACCTATCTGACCCCGGACAATATATCTACCGATGTATTCGCCAGCTTCATGAGCGAATATATTCCCCATGTCCAGGTAGAGAAGGGCGAGCTGCTCAGCGAGAGCATCAATAAAGTCTTGTCAGGCATGAGCGTATTCTTCATCGAGGGCGAAAGCCAGGTTATTATCATGGATACCCGTTCGTATCCTTCGCGCAGCCCGGATGAGCCTTCGATTGAACGGGTCGTCCGCGGAGCGCGCGACGGCTTCACAGAGACGCTGCTGAGCAACGTGGCTCTGGTCAGAAGACGGATACGCGACCCGGGGCTGAAATACGAGATGCATCAGATCGGACGCCGGACCCGGACCGATGTCTGCGTGGCCTATATTGACGATATCGTCGACAAGACTCAGGTGCAGGCCGTTACCGATAAGCTGAAAAGCGTCGATATCGACGGGATTCCCCTTGCTGACAAACAGCTCGAGGAGGCCATTGTCGGCGGCGGATGGAACCCGTATCCGCTGGTGCGGTACTCGGAGCGGCCGGATATTGTGGCCTCCCATCTGCTGGAGGGCAGAGTGGTAGTCTTCGTCGATACCTCGCCGAGTGTCATGGTTCTGCCGACAACATTCTTTGATCTCTGCCAGCATGCGGAAGAGAACCGCCAGACGCCTTTTATGGGAAGCTATCTGCGCTGGGTGCGCTTCATTGGGATCTTTGCCTCGATGTTCCTGCTGCCGCTGTGGATGCTGCTGGTCCTTCATCCGGAGCTGAAGCCGGCCATGCTGGAATTTATCGGTCCGCAAAAGACGGCGAAAATCCCGCTTATCGCCCAATTCCTAATCGTCGAATTAGGAGTGGATCTTCTGCGGATGGCCGCCGTCCATACCCCGACACCGCTCGGCTCGGCGATGGGTCTGATTGCTGCGATACTGGTAGGTGACATCGCCGTGCAGACCGGTCTTTTTGTCAACGAGGTGGTGCTCTACATGGCAGTGGCCTCCATCGGGATGTTCGCAACGCCGAGCTATGAGCTGGGGCTGGCCAACCGGATTGTCAGGCTTGCGCTTCTGCTGGCGGTGGCCGCGTTCCAGATTCCCGGCTTCATGATCGGGACAACGCTGCTGGTGGTGCTCTTGACTACACACCGTTCCTACAATTCTTCGTATTTGTGGCCGTTTATACCGTTTAATGCAAAAGCAATGGGTGAAATCCTCCTGCGCCAGCCGGTACTCAGCTCCAAAACAAGGCCTTCCTTCAACAAAACACGGGATAATACCCGGATGCCGCCTAAGCAGGAGAAGGAACACAAATCGTAGGAAAATACAAATCAACTGCAAATTAGTCCATTCTATGGAGTTCCCTCTGTCTGCTATACTGAATACACTAAACAGCCCCGCAATAAAGTGGAATTCCTCTCCTGAGGCCACACTTTAAGGAACGCTGCGGGGTTCTGTAACATATACTAGACAGGGTGGAACAGATATTCCACAGAAATTGGAGGACTGCGCAATGTTTTTACACGGGACGAGCCGAATTAACGATGCAGGGCATTTGGAAATCGGCGGATGTGATGTGACAGAATTGAAAGCGGAGTATGGTACCCCGCTATATATAGTGGACGAGCAATTGGTCCGGCGCCGCTGCCGCGAGTACATGGACGCTTTTACAGCTTCCGGACTCGGTTTCCAGGTTGCTTACGCCAGTAAGGCTTTCTCAACGATGGCCATGTGCCGGTTGGCGGATGAGGAAGGACTCTCGCTGGATGTTGTTTCCGATGGTGAGCTGTATACCGCGCTGCAAGCCGGCTTCCCGGCAGAACGCATTCACTTCCACGGTAATAACAAGACTCCGGATGAGATTGAAATGGCGATCGATGCAGGCATCGGCTGCTTTGTAGTCGATAACCTGGTTGAACTCAGCCTGCTGCAGGCGATTGCTGCCCGCAAGGAAGTAACGGTTAATATTCTGCTCCGGGTTACTCCGGGCGTAGAAGCGCATGCCCACCATGCCTACGCATCGACCGGACAGACGGATTCCAAATTCGGCTTCGATATCGGCAACGGCTCCGCGCAGGAAGCGGTAAGACAGGCAGACGGCAAAGCCAATCTGAACCTGCTTGGCGTTCATTCCCATATCGGCTCGCAGATTTTTGAGACAGAGGGCTTCCAGCTTGCAGTTGAGCGGATCGCCGAGTTCACCCGCAAAGTGAAGGAAGAGCTGGCCATCAGCTTCCCGGTCGTCAATCTTGGCGGCGGATTCGGTATCCGTTATGTGGATGGAGATACTCCACTGCAGGTTTCCGAGTATGTTGCAGCTATTACGGATGCAGTGAAGACGCATTTCGCCGGTATCGGCGATGGGCTGCCGCAGATCTGGGTTGAGCCGGGCCGCAGTATCGTAGGTGATGCCGGTACGACCTTGTACACCGTAGGAACAAGCAAAGAAATTCCGGGTGTGCGCAAATATGTTGCCGTTGACGGCGGAATGACGGACAATCCGCGTCCGGCGCTGTATGAATCCAAGTACGAAGCCGTGCTCGCAAGCCGCGCGACTGAGCCTAACGAGGAGACCGTATCCATCGCCGGCAAATGCTGCGAGAGCGGGGATATGCTGATCTGGGATGTAGAGCTTCCGAAGGTAGAGAGCGGTGATCTGCTCGCTGTTGCCTGCACAGGAGCCTACAATTACTCCATGGCCAGCAACTATAACCGTATCCGCCGTCCGGCGGTAGTCTTCGTACAGAACGGCCAGAGCGATCTGGTGGTCCGCCGTGAATCGCATCAGGATATCGTCGCCAATGATATTGTGCCGGCACGTATTGCCAAACAGACCGTTACGAAATAAACCTTAACCGCTGCGCAGGCAGCGGGGCAGTCCTACAGGGCAGGCGGGGATCGTTCCCGCTTGCTTTGCTTTGTGCCCCGTTTCATAGTAAACTAATAAAAGTGTTCTATATTTGTCATTTCGAAAGGGGTCATTTACATATGGCTAAGCAAGCGAAAATTACACTCGAAAACGGCGGTGTCGTGCTGATCGACTTGTTCGAACAGGATGCGCCTAATACTGTAGCAAACTTTGAGAAACTGGCTAAAGACGGATTCTACAACGGACTGTTGTTCCACCGTGTAATTCCAGGTTTCGTAGCTCAAGGCGGCTGTCCTAACGGAACAGGCTCCGGCGGCCCTGGTTATACCATCAACTGCGAAATCAACCCGAACAAGCATGAGCGCGGCTCCCTGGCTATGGCCCATGCGGGTAAGAACACAGGCGGAAGCCAGTTCTACATCGCTTATGCTCCACAGCCTCACCTTGACGGAGTACACACTGTATTCGGTAAAGTGGTTGAAGGTATGGACCAAGTCGATGCTTTCAAAGGCCGCGACAAAATGGCTACCGTTGAAGTCGTAGAAGTATAATACAAGCATCGTCAAAAGGGGCTGTCTCACAGGAAGAATTTCTTCTGCATGGGCAGCCCCTTTTTTATGAAAGAGTTATATGTTGTAGAGACCCCGGAAAGTACGCAGACCGGGTCCATCATGGTCTATTGAATGTGCAAAAGAAACCTCACCTTGGTTAACAATGGATGGTCGCACTTCCATTTTGTCAAAGAGAGGTTTCTTTTTGATTTTTAAAAGATTGACACAATTCCCGCTTAAACAGCGGAGAGGACGGAACGATTGTGGAAAAGCGACAGCGGTCGCCTTGGTCTCCGGATTTTCACCGTTAAAGGGAATGAAAAAATCTGGAGAGCACAGCGATTGGAACAACGTTCCGTTCGCGGAGCGTCCCCCCAAGTGCTCACGTTAATCCTACTCCAAAATAAAGAGCTGTCCCAAGCAGCCATATCATGGCTTTTGGGACAGCCTCTTTTTTTGCCCATATTAGCCTTTACCTCATACTGGTCCAGCCTCTGCGGCCGCGCCGGGAGGCATACAGCTCCGGCAGCTTGAAGAAGATCAGGAACATCAGCAGGAAGATGACAAAGGCAAAGGCCTCTTCGACGAGCAGATAATACGGATAAGGGCCGAAATAATCAAGTACGGAGAACGTGCTGGGCTTGTGAGCCAGAAACATATAGTTGGAATCCAGCAGCATATCGGCGGCATAGACACATGCGGCGATAACATTCAGGCAGAGCATGGTGAAGAACAGTGAGCGCCAGGCAGGCTTGTAGCCTTCAATCCAGGTCATGTACAGGGATGCCAGAATAATCGACCCGTGGGCAATGAAGAATAGCAGGAAGCGGAAATGCGGAAACGGGTAGACCAGATTAGGCGTAAGCAGGGCGATGAATGCACCGCCGATCCCGGCAAAGTAGAGAAAAGAATACAGCAGCCTGCTGCGTGTAAGAAGCATGATCACCGACAAGAGCAGGGTAATACCGCATAGTTCAAGCGGCAGGGAGGAACTGCGGCTCCAGATATCCTGGGAGACATACCAGACATGGAGCCCGCCCTCGCAGGCGATCAGCAGCAGTGCCAGCAGAAGGCGGACACTGCGCCTCAGACCGGAATGTGTACGCAGGGCGAAACGTGATCCGTAGAGCAGCAGACAGCATAGGGCGACGATAGACAGGGCAATGAGATGCGGGGTTGAGAACATTGAGAAATCATGATTACGATGGCGGTCCCAAAAAAGATTAAGGTTCACTGTGCTCTCTCCTTGAATCCAGAAATAAATAAAAGAAAATAAAAGTTCATAATTTGAATATAACTGATTCTAAAGATCTACTCTTAGGTGATATAAGTATATATCGTTCGGGCTAGACAGAAAAGACAGGAGTATCGGTTTATTTACATAAGATGGACGCATATGCCCGTATACATAACGACCCATCAGGCGGAGTGTTTTTACCGGTGCGTTCGGCAGCCATCTTTTCTGCATGCTCGTTTCATATCAAACTTAAGAACGGGGGCTTCTGGGAAATGGTGAAAAAAAGAACAAGTCTGGCAATTGTAATAATCATGCTGTTTGTGCAGTATGCCTACGGACTGGGGTTCACCCAGCAGGTTAAAGCGGAGGGAATCGAGCAGGACAGAGACATAATTACCAGTGTATCAATGGCTGTGTATGGGCCGGACGGACAGACCGTAACAGGTAGTGTATATGATGTGGACTCTACTGTTACGCTGGATTATACCTGGTCGCTTCCCAACGGGCACGGATATACTCAGGGAGATAGCTTCACCTTCCAGCTTCCTGAACAATTCGAGCTGTTCAATGATATCCAGGGCGGTCTTGTGTCCGACGATGGAGATGTCGGGACGTTCACAGTGAGCCAGTCGACACATCAGATAGTCATGACCTTCAACGACTACATTGAGAGTCATGACAACGTACAAGGAACCCTGCGGATTAATACCAAATTCGATAAACAGGTGATAAGCGGCAGTACGGTTCAGCAGATTCTATTCCCCGTAAACGGCGGAATACAGACCATTAGCGTGGCATTTAAGCCATCCGTGGGTTCGACGATTGAGAAAAAAGGTGTGTCCAGCGGCTTCAATGCTGATCATATCTTCTGGACGGTGGATGTCAATAAGAAGCTGGAACCGGTCAGCAATGCGGTGGTGACAGACCCTGTTCCTGCGGGATTGTCGCTGGACAGCACGGTAACCCTTGCAGTGTACCAGCTGAATGTTCTGCTTGACGGTACAGTGACTCAAGGCCAGCTTTTAGACAGCAGCCAATATACCGCTGACGTTTCCGGCGGTGAACTTGTTCTCCGCTTCACAGACCCTGTAATCACAGGTGCGTACCGCATTGCCTATACAACACAGGTAGTCAGCGACAGTCTGACCAGCTTCACGAATACCGCTACCTTCACCGGTGATGGACGTGATCCGGTAAGCAGCTCGGCTACAGTCGTTATTGAACGCGGAGGAAGCATCAAGAAGAAGGCAGCCAGCTATGAGTGGGGGAAGCAGACCATCACCTGGGCTATTGAATACAACTACAATAAACGCACGATCTCTGCAGAGAATGCGGTGTTGACAGATGTATTCAATCAATCCCAGCAGCTGGTTGCAGACTCGCTGCGGATTTATCCGGTGACGCTGGATTCTGCAGGAGGAGCTACGAAAGGGACGGCTCTAACCGCAGGTGCAGACTATACAGTAACGCCGGTTGTTGAAGGCACAAACGCCGGATTCAAACTGGAGTTTGCAGATGCTGTGACCTCTGCATATCTGATCGAATATAAGACCACAGCAGTAGACCGCGTATTCAGCGATACCACTATTACCAACACTGTCTCAGACAGTACTTATAGCGATAAGGCTACACAGCTTATCCGGCCGGCCATCATTTATAAGAATTTGTCAGGAGTCAACTACGCCACCCATGTAACGGATTGGAAGATTACGCTGAACGGCGATAATTATCCGATGAGCCAGGTAGTGGTTACGGATAGTTTCCCGTACGGCGGCCAGAAGTTTATCGCGGGTTCACTGGTCGTACGCAATGAAGCCGGCACCGTGCTTAATGCTTCAGCGTATACACTGATTGCCGGTTCACCGGCACAGCCTAACGAAGGCTTCAAGGTGAAATTCAATTCACCGATCAGCGGCACATACACAATTAGTTATCAGACTGAATTCAGTAATGACTGGCTTACAGGTACTACAGATAATTTCATTAACGTAGCGCGGATTGACTGGAAGGACAGCGCGAATAACGCCCAATGGACAGAAGCCAGAGGGCAGTTCATTCCGGGTCCTGAGGTGAAGAACAACGGCTTCAAATCCGGGGCATATGATGCGTCTGCCAAAGAGATCACCTGGACAGTGGGCGTTAATTACAACAGTAAGGCTATTGCTGATCCCCGGGTAACAGACATACTTAACGCGGGACAGTCACTGGTGCCGGGTTCACTGAAAGTGTACCGGATGAATATTGCTCCCGGAGGGGCCCACAGCTTCGGCACCGAACTTGCCGGCAGCTCCTATAGCTACACTGTCGGAAGCGGGAATGAGCTTCAGGTGGATTTTGACAATGCGATCAATTCGCCTTACTATGTTGTATTCAAAACAAGCCTTGCAGGGCAGTTGATTGGTACCACAGTTGCTAACACAGCTAATCTGCTGGATGGCACCAAGAAGGTCTCAAAAGCTCTGAAGGCCTCGGTAGATATTCCGCATGGCGACGAATATGTATTCAAAGACGGCGTTCAGAACGGTGATAAGCTGCAGTGGACGATCGCTATTAACCGGGCACAGTCCCATGTGAAGGATGCCGTTATTACAGATGTGCCAAGTACCAATCAGATTCTGCTGCCGGACACGTTCCATCTGTACCGGACAGTTACAGCCGTGAATGGTGATGTAACGAAGAGCGGACCTGAGCTTGTAAAGGATACGGACTACACCTTGAATATCAGTGCTGATGCAGAGGGTAAGCAGACCTTCGTGCTTAGCTTCCTCCAGGATATCCATTCCGCATATGTGCTTGAATATCAATCACTGATCGTAGCGAATACGGGGGATAAGCTGGTCAATACCGTTAACTTCAGCGGTAATAATGTCGTACTGGTCAACAAGGATACCAGTAAAGAGATCATAGTCGGCGTATCCAGCGGCTCGGGAACAGGCAGCGGGGTCAGAGGAACGCTGAATGTCCACAAAATTGATGCAGGTGACAGCACCAAAGCACTTGCCGGTGCCACCTTTGAATTGTACCGCCTGAATGGCAGCGATCGTGTGCTTGTGAATACCCGGACTACGGATGCAGCGGGCAATGCAGTATTCAACAATATCTGGCTGGGCAGCTATGTCCTGATTGAAACTGCAGCACCGGCAGGTTATGTGTTAGATACAAGTGAGCATGCGGTCACCATCGGTTCATCCGCAGCAGTGAATCTGACCGTAGCGAATACTCCTGCGGAGCAGCCGACAGCCACGCCAACGCCAATACCGACGGCCACCATTGCGCCGACAGAAGCACCGACAGCCACACCGCTTCCAACGGTACCGCCTGTTGAGACAGCTGGGCCAACGGCTGCTCCAACGGCAACGAATGGACCGGAGGCGACGCCTAATCCTACAGCACCGCCAGTCACACCTGATATTACGCCGGTACCCACACCAGCGGGCACGGTGGTTCCGGGGATCATTATCGATGATCTGGAAATCCCGGCAGGTCCAGGCTTACCCGCAACAGCGCAGCCATCTGCGCCGGTAGCAGTGGTTACACCTGCACCAGTCACGCCGGCACCGGAAGTGCCGGTTGATGAGGACATTCCGCTCGGCGGTGTTGATATTGAAGATGAAGACATCCCGCAAGGGACGGTCACGGCAACAGACTCCGGCGGAACACTGCCGCAGACTGGAGAGAACAGCCCGCTGCCGATCTATATGGCAGGACTCGGTTTGATCCTGATCGGGTTCGTATTACACCGGGTGTTCAGACGGAACCGGAATCAGGGATAAACGGTAGTTAAACAGGACAGCTGATCATAGGATCAGCCTTCACCAAGAGCAGGCGGCAGAAAATAGCTGCCTGCTCTTTTTGCCGTGACTTAAGAAAGGCTTAGAATAGATTGGTCATCTGCGGCGGAAATGCTATAATTACTAAAATTCAAAGTTTCGGAGGGATGCAGCAATGTCCATGTGGAAGGAATTCAAAAGCTTCGCCATGAAGGGGAATGTGCTTGATCTGGCAGTGGCGGTTGTAATCGGGGCGGCTTTCGGCAAAATTGTTACTTCTTTGGTTAGTGACATCATTATGCCGCTTATCGGCTTAATAAGTGGAGATACCAATCTGAAGGAGCTTCATCTGGGCAGCGGAGAAGCCGCCGTGAATTACGGCCTGTTCTTACAGTCCGTACTGGACTTCTTCATTATTTCATTCTCTATCTTTCTGGTAGTGAAGCTGACCAGCAGATTCAGACGCAAGGAAACTGTTAAAGTCGAAGTTGTCGAGCCCCCTGCTCCGGCACCGGAGGTTGCGCTGCTGATCGAAATTCGTGATTTGCTGAGAGCGGACAAGCAGCGGGAGTCAGGGAATTAAGGGAACTAAGTTACATAAATAAAGTAAATTTCCGAAACACACTTGCATTTCCGGCACGTAAGTGATAATTTTGTTGTAGGCAAAACTTATTATTCAACTGAATATATCAATCCTTCAGGGCAGGGTGTAATTCCCTACCGGCGGTGATGCTGTTAGATTGGCTGTTTCTGGCCAGTTCTGCTGCTCAGTCCGCTACCCGATCCGTATGCTGATGGTACGGACGGTGGACCTGGTGCAATTCCGGGACCGACAGTATAGTCTGGATGGAAGAAGGAGAGATTGACGTGCTGTGCTTATATAGGCGGCCGTGCTGCAGTATTTTCGAACATTACGTGCGAATTTTCACAATGCCATAAATCCGGCGTTTATTTACGCACCTATTTTTTGAGCTGCTGATACCTCTCGTATATCCCGTCTTGAACTCCTCCTGGAGATTGAGACGGGTTTTTCTGTTTAAACTGTGCACATTATGAATATAGCCGGCTGATTGGAGGGAAGTCACATGGATAAGATGAATGATGAGTTCTATATGTCTCTTGCGCTGGACATGGCGGAAAGGGCTCAAGGACAGACCGGAATCAATCCCGTGGTCGGATGTGTTGTTGTGAAGGATGGTGCCATGATCGGGATCGGCACGCATCTGCAGCGCGGCACCGGGCATGCCGAGGTTCATGCGCTCAATATGGCTGCTGGCAAGGCACAGGGAAGCACAGCGTATGTTACGCTGGAGCCCTGCAGCCATTATGGCATCACGCCTCCCTGCAGCCAGCGCCTGATCGATGAAGGGGTCGCAAGAGTTGTCGTTGCCTGTGAAGATCCTAATCCGCAGGTTGCAGGGCGCGGGGTTGAAATGCTGCGCGAGCAAGGCATTGAGGTTGAGGTAGGCCTGCTTCGGAGCCGCGCTATCCGGCTGAATGAGAAGTTTATCAAGTACATTCTGACGAAACAGCCTTTCATTACACTGAAGAGCGCCAGCACCTTGGACGGCAAAATTGCCACCCGTACAGGGGACAGCAAATGGATATCAAATGCTGAATCCCGGGAGCTAGTACATACCCTGCGCCACCGCCATCAGGGAATCATGGTCGGGGTGAATACGGTGATTGCCGATAACCCTTCGCTGACGACCAGGCTGAATGTGCCCGGGCTCAATCCAATCAGGATTATCATCGACTCTACACTGAGGCTGCCTCTGGAGAGCGCCGTTGTCACTGACGGACTGGCACCTACGGTGGTCGTTACTACTGAAGCGGGTGATCCGGCGCGGAAGGCAGCACTGCTCGCTGCGGGTGTTCAGGTTGTGGCCGCAGGCAGCGGACCGCGTGTCGATCTGCAGGCCGCGATGACAGCATTGGGCGGAATGGAGATTGGTTCGATCCTGCTCGAAGGCGGCGGTACGCTGAACGGTGCGATGCTGGAGCAGGGACTGGTTGACCGCGTGGTTCTCTTCTTCGCTCCGAAGATTGTCGGAGGCGGCGCCGCTGCAGGTACCTTCGACTTTCCGGGTGTGGAACTGATGCGGGATGCCATTACGCTCGAAGGATTGGAAGTGGAAGTGCTCGGGGATAATGTCTGTATCAGCGGTACCCCGGCGCGCTAACAACGGATAAGAACAAGAAATCGGGTGGCGGGCAGCGGCGGAAGTCCAAATGCTCACCGCCGTGACGACTATGCTTCAAGCTCAAATCTTAAGTGCGTCTTATATAGTTATGAAGGAGGGATAGTATGTTCACCGGCCTGATTGAAGAGGTGGGTATCCTCCGCAGCGTCACCAGCGGAGGGGAGATGATGGTGCTGAATATCGGCGCCTCCCTCATTATGGGGGATCTGAAGATTGGCGACAGCGTCTCCGTCAATGGGGTCTGCCTTACAGCCACATCCATAGGCGACCATTATTTCACGGTTGATGTGATGCCTCAGACCTACCGCAACAGCAATCTCAGAAACTTACGGCCCGGGGGCAAAATGAACCTGGAGCGCGCGATGGCAGCGGGCGGACGGTTCGGCGGGCATATTGTCCAGGGTCATGTGGATGGAACCGGCGAGATCCGCAGCGTGAAGCGCGATCAGAATGCGGTCGTGTTCGAAATTGCGCCGGACCGTAAATCGCTGTTTAAGTACATCATCCCCAAAGGCTCCATTACGATTGACGGCATCAGCCTCACCGTAGTGGATACAGAGTCGTCCACGTTCACTGTCTCTATCATTCCCCACACCCTTGGAGAAACGGTGCTGGCCCATAAACGGCCGGGTGACAGTATCAATATCGAATGTGATGTGCTGGGCAAGTATGTGGATCATCTGCTGCATTATGGTTCACGTTCCGGCGATGAAGAAGATAAGAAGAGCTCGAAGATCAGCCACGATTTTCTGGCGGCCAACGGGTTTGTATAATTAAAGATTAGGCATACGGCAGCCGGTAAGGCAGCGTACAGCCATCAGGAGGACAGTAACATGAGCCAGCAAGACAAGAAGGACAGCGTCCTGGACCCGATTGAGGATGCGATTTATGATTTGATGCGCGGGAAGGTGATCATCGTTGTTGATGATGAGGACCGCGAGAATGAAGGAGACTTCATCGCCCTTGCCGAACGGGCAACCCCTGAAGTTATTAACTTCATGATTACCGAGGGACGCGGCCTGGTCTGCGTGCCGATTACCGCGGAACGTGCAGAGGAACTGGATCTGCAGCCGATGGTGGCCCAGAATACCGATAACCACGGCACTGCTTTTACCGTATCTATTGACCACAAGGATACCACTACCGGTATTTCCGCCGGGGAAAGATCCATGACCATCAAGGCGATGCTGGACCCGAATGCGAAGCCTTCCGACTTCCGCAGACCGGGCCACATGTTCCCGCTGATCGCGAAGAAGGGCGGGGTATTGCGGCGTTCAGGCCATACGGAAGCTGCTGTAGATCTGGCCCGCATGTGCGGCGCCTATCCGGCGAGCGTCATCTGCGAAGTGGTGAAGGTTGACGGTACGATGGCCCGCCTGCCTGACCTGATTGAGATCGCGAAGAAACATGATCTCAAGCTGATCAGCATCAAGGACCTCATTCACTACCGTAATGAGAAGGAGCATCTGGTTACGCGCGAGGTTGCGGTGAATCTGCCGACTGATTTCGGTGATTTCCAGACGATTGCCTACACGAATGAAGTGGATGACAAAGAGCATGTTGCTCTGGTAAAAGGTGATATCTCCGGTGACGAGCCGGTGCTGGTGCGTGTGCATTCCGAGTGCCTGACCGGCGATGTATTCCATTCCCACCGCTGCGACTGCGGCCCGCAGTTTGAAGCGGCGCTGCGCCAGATTGAAGAAGCAGGCCGAGGGGTGCTGCTCTATATGCGCCAGGAAGGCCGGGGGATTGGCCTGATCAATAAGCTGCGTGCTTACAAGCTCCAGGAAGAAGGACTGGATACGGTAGATGCCAACCTGAAGCTGGGCTTCGCGGCGGATCTGCGTGATTACGGCATCGGTGCACAGATTCTCAAGGATCTGGGCATCCGCCAGATCAGACTGCTGACCAACAATCCGCGCAAGATCAAAGGGCTGGAAGGCTACGGCCTTGAAGTGGTGGAGCGCGTGGCGATCCAGATGCCGGAGAACAAGGACAACACTAAGTATCTTCATACGAAGCAGGCCAAGCTTGGCCATCTGCTGACTTTTGACAAGATCGAACAAAACGAGGATTCCAAAATTTAATTATAGAATCACTAACTTATACATGAAGGGTTGATGAGCATAATGCCGAATTATTTTGAAGGACATTTAGTATCTGAAGGATTGAAATACGGGGTTGTCGTAGGACGTTTCAACGAATTTATTACAAGCAAGCTGCTCTCCGGAGCGCTCGATGCCTTCAAACGCCATGGCGTAGCTGACGATGAAGTGGATGTTGCCTGGGTACCGGGAGTATTCGAAATTCCTCTGATCGCGCAAAAAATGGCCGAAAGCGGCAAGTATGATGCAGTAATCACTCTAGGTACGGTTATTCGCGGATCTACAACACACTATGATTATGTGTGCAATGAAGTTGCCAAGGGCGTTGCAGCCATTAATCTCAAGACAGGCGTTCCGACGATCTTCGGCGTGGTGACGACCGAGAATATCGAACAGGCCATTGAGCGTTCCGGAACCAAAGCGGGCAATAAAGGCTGGGATGCGGCAACTGCTGCGATCGAAATGGCGAACCTGAACAAGCTGTTTAAATAACACCCCTCTTGACGAATCAGCGTAAGTCGTGCTTATTTATATGTATGAGAAGAAAGCATGAACATAAGGAGCTGCGAGGAAATTAGTATCCGCTTTTGATGACAAATCTCCATGGTTTTGGGAGTTTTGTCATCAAATTAGCGGTACTTTATTTCGCCGCAGTCTCAAGGATCTTTCTACTTGTGTAGCGTCCGTGCGGCGCTGCACTTTACTTTTTTTGGGCTGGAGGAAACCGCGTGACTGTATTGTACAAGCTGGAGACGTTCGAAGGTCCGCTCGATCTGCTCTTGCATTTGATTGACAAAGCGGAAATCGACATCCAGGACATTCCGGTCAGCGAGATCACCGAGCAGTACATGGAATACCTGCAGGGGATGCAGGAGCTTGAGCTGGATATCACCAGCGAATTTCTGGTTATGGCTGCTACCCTCCTGTCGATCAAGAGCAAGCTGCTGCTGCCGAAGCCGCCGGTGATCGAAATCGAGGATTTCGATTATTACGAGGACGACGGTTATGATCCGCGGGCGGAGCTGGTACAGCGGCTGATTGAATACCGCAAATTCAAGAGCATTGCTGTGCAGCTGCTGGATATGGAGAGCGAGCGCAGCCTGATTTTCACGAAGGAGCCCGAGGATCTGGGCCCCTTTGTTCCTACGCAGACCGATAATACGCTAAAGGGACTGCACACCGCTGATTTGATTGCTGCGTTCCGTAAGGCGCTGAGCAAGGCGGCCCGGAGATCCTCTTATCAGCGGATTACCCGTGATGAGATTTCGGTGAAAGACCGGATTCGTGATGTATCGGAAGCACTGCAGCGTAAGGGGATGGGCGGCAGACTGCGCTTTTCGTCGCTTTTGCATGATGAGATGGCCCGGCATGAGATTGTAGTGACCTTCCTGGCCATTCTGGAGCTGATGAAGATGAAGGCGATTTTCTGCTACCAGGAGAAATTATTTGACGATATTGTGATGGAGTGGAGAGGAGGAGAGGAAGTCAGTGGACTACAACACGCTGAAATCAATTATTGAAGGCCTGCTGTTTCTCTCAGGGGATGAAGGTTTATCTGTACGCCAGATTGCCGAGATTACCGAACAGCGGCCCGATCTGGCTACACGGGCGCTGGAGGATTTGAAAGACGATTACAGCTCGCAGGGCCGGGGCCTGCAGGTAGTGCAGATCGCCGGGAATTACCGTCTGGCGACACTGCCGGAGCATGCGCAATATTTCGAGCGTCTGGCGTATTCCCCTTCCAGATCATCCCTGTCCCAGGCAGCGCTGGAGACACTTGCTATTGTGGCTTACCGCCAGCCTATTACAAGAGTGGAGATCGAAGAAATCCGCGGGGTGAAGTCCGAACGGGCCATTCATACGCTGGGGAATAAGGATCTGATTCATGAGGTGGGCCGGGCAGAGGCAGTCGGCCGTCCGATCCTGTACGGAACGACCAAGTCCTTCCTGGACAGCTTTGGCCTGGCCAGCCTGAAGGAGCTTCCGGAGCCGTCGAGCTTCGACACCTCAGAGGGCCTGGAAGAAGAGACGCAGCTGCTGTTCAGCAAGCTGGACAGCCAGATGACCTTTGAAGAGGTAGAGACAGAATAAACGCAGCGGATACGCGCTGTTCCAGCAATGCCGTTGTCCCCGCCGGGACAGCGGCATTTTTTTGGCGCAGAATCTTTTGGAGATGTTTGCTGAAATGCCGAATTTTATCCAGCGGGATTTGCCATACTAAACCAGAGGCTCCACTATTCACATTACCTGAGGCTGCTTGGAGGTTACGATTGTGACGTTATGGCTTGTAATACCCTTATCCCTGCTGCTGCTGGTTATTCTGCTGTGCCTGCTGGTTCTGGCTTCATCGATTCATTTTCATTTCCGTCTATGCAGGCTGGGAAAGGATGACCGTATTGAATTTGATATCAAAGCTGTATACGGGCTGGTCAAATTCCATTATGAGCTGCCTGCGCTGGTTTTTGACAGCCTTGAACAAGGCATTAAGGTTAAGCTCGAAAAAAGCGGAATCGCCCCGGTGAAAATGGACAGCGACAAAGAAGAAAAAATCGACCGGGAATCCGTGACGGAATGGTTAAAGAACATCCGTACTGCACTCAAGGCAACCCGCGGTCTCAAAAAATGGCTGGTTGGCACATTATCGCATGTCCGGATTACCAAGCTGGACTGGTCCACGGATTTCTCGCTGGGCGATGCGGCAGATACGGCAACCGCGGCTGGCGCTTTATGGGGAATGAAGTGGACCATGATCGGCTGGGTATCGCGTTTCGTCAGACTGCAGCGGAATCCGCGGATGTTCGTTGCCCCGGTGTTCAGCGACGAGCCTTGTTTCTCAACGGAAGCGGTCTGCACAGGCAAGCTTTCTGCAGGCTATGCTTTTTATGCGGGACTGTTATTATTGCGGCGTGTTTCGAAGGTGGAAGGCGGCCTCGGGAGATGGAAGAAACTGCTTAGCCGGGGCCAGTGATAAAAAGACTACATACTCCCTTCCATAGTGGGCAAGATAAGACTGCAGGTACACTTATATACACACGAGGAGGAGAAAAACAATGTCAGATCATCCTATTCAAGGTCTCATGCAGACGGCTATGGAAAATATCAAAGGCATGGTGGATGTAAATACCATTGTCGGAGATCCAGTAGAAACACCAGATGGCAGTATCATTCTGCCGATCAGTAAAGTCGCGTTCGGTTTTGCCGCAGGCGGCAGTGACTTCCGGGTGGAAGACGATGCTCCGGGTGTAAACGGCAGCGGAACCGGAGTCAAAATGCTTCCCTTCGGGGGCGGTAGCGGGGGCGGTGTATCCATACGGCCAATCGCTTTTCTGGTAGTGGGCAGGGATGGGGTACATATTGTGCCGCTTGACAATCAAACCCATCTGTTCGAGAAAATTATTGATGCAACACCTAACCTGATCGATAAAATCCAGAATATGTTCCAGCCGAACGGCATGCCGTTGGGGGCAGACGCAGCGGGTACCACGGTGACCAAAACCGTAGTGAAGACCGAGCCGGATACGCATTCATCAGCACACTAACACACCGGCAGAAGGCGGCAGGATAAGAATAAGCAGGGGTATCGCCTTTCAAAGGTGATATCCCTTTTTTGACGGACAGAAGCGGATGGGACATACCAGTCCCCCGTACCGCATACACTTGTACAACCAGGCAAGACGGAAGAACCGCTGCCCTAGACCTGATAAGAAGCCGGAGGATGAACATGAAGACATTAACCCGAAAATCGTTGATTTCCTTAATATTGTGTTTACTGCTGCTTGCACTGGTGCCGCTGTCTTCTATCCGGGCTGAGAATAGTTCCATATCCACTCATGCCAGAGCGGCGGCGCTGATTGATGTGGAGTCGGGAAGACTTCTATATAGCAGCCGCGGGGATGAGCCGATGCTGATTGCCAGCTTGACCAAAATAATGACAGCACTTGTAGCGATAGAGAACGGTGACTTGACCTCAAAGGTCAAGGTCGGCAAAAATGCTTTTGCCAAGGAAGGTTCTTCGCTGTATCTGAAGCAGGGCGAAGAAATGACGCTGGAGGATATGCTGTACGGATTAATGCTGCGTTCGGGTAATGATGCGGCCACCGCGATTGCCGAGCATGTCGGAGGCTCAGAGCAGGGCTTCGTCTATCTGATGAATGCCAAGGCGGAGGCGCTTAACTTAACCCATACGCATTTTGCCAATCCGCACGGGCTCGATGCCGAAGGACACTACTCCAGCGCAAATGATCTGGCTGTATTGACTGCTTACGCGATGCATAACCCTGTGTTCAAGGAGATTGTAGCTACCAAAGAGAAGACGGCGGACAATCCGTATGAGAAATGGGATTACAAGTGGAGCAATAAAAATAAAATGCTGCGCCTCTACGAAGGGGCGGACGGTGTGAAGACGGGTTATACCAAAAAAGCGCTCCGCTGCCTGGTCAGCTCCGCTACCCGAAACGGCCAGCAGCTTGTCGCTGTTACGCTGAATGACGGCAATGACTGGAATGACCATTCGGCGCTGCTGGATTTCGGCTTCAACCACTATCCGCTCAAAACATTAGTGGAACGCGGAGAAACCGTCAGCGGCTACCCCCTGGTGACCGGCAAGGATTTCGCCTATCCGCTCGGACAAGGGGAAGAGGCAAGGCTTGTTACCAAGCTGGTATTAAGCGAAGAAAAGAGTGCCGCAGGAACAGAGGCGCGTGCCAGTGCCGGCACTAAGACCAGCACCAACACCAGCAGCTTCGGGCTGAAGGGTGTAATTATAATGCAGCTGGGCGGCAAGGAAATCGGCCGGGTTCCGGTGTATACGCCAAGCCAGCTGCCGCCGGAAACATCACCCTATCAGAAGAAATACAGTCCTGCGGGAGGTACGGCTTATCCGGCGGACAACTGGCTGCAGGCATTCGGCAGCGCGCTGCGTGCTTTGTTCAAGAGCGGCGAAGAGCAGAGATAGTTGTACAATGTGCAATTAAAAACAGCGAAAAGGTAGGCTTACAACTTTTAACTGTATTCTGTACAACTAAATATGCCCTAATCGCTGGAAATCATCTACAACTGGCAGTTTAATTGCACGAAATACAACTAAACGGTTAATGGGTTGAGAATCAGACGTTTTAGTTGTACAAAGTGCAATTAAGCCTCCAGCATATACCGTAGTATGGTCACTGCAAACCCTCCGCAAGCGATTTTACCAATAGGTTTCACTACTTTAAAGCTGACGCTAAACTAATGCTCAATTGGCGCTCATGCAGCATTCAACTTGCAGTCAACTAGAACTCAACTAGCGCTCACTTGGCATTCACCTAGCTACGTAGTAAGACCGTCTTATCGTATCTTGCTCATGCCGTGAGGGGATTAATTGGAGAAAAGGCATCTGTTAATGCGGAAAGCTGAATACTCGAAGACGTAGTTGGATAAACAACACCTAATTTCATTCAAATTGGCGGATCACTAGGGTATGGGCAGAATAAGCAGCAAAAAACCCTCAAAAATCCATAAAGCAGCTGAAATCCGGAGAATAAGTAACATAAATCCCACTACTCCATCCGCAAAATATATCGTTAAGTAAGAAGCCATACTCAGACAGTAGCATTTGTACAGATATACTTTAATCAGCATTTCAAAGTAGGTCATGCAGAGGACTAGGCAGGTAAGAAGAAATAGAGCTGGAGGAGGGGATAAGCATGTTAAATGGTATCTGGCTGGGGATGATCCTGATCGGGTTTGTATTTGCGGCGGTAAACGGACGGATGAACGAATTCACAGCTGCCGTGTTTGACGGTGCCAAAAGCGGGGTCACCGTAAGCTTCGGGCTGATCAGTGTGCTGGTGTTCTGGCTGGGGATTATGCGGATTGCGGAGGATGCAGACCTGCTGAAGAAAATCTCCAGAGTATTGGGACCGGTAGTATCGTTTCTGTTTCCGGATGTGCCCAAAGGCCATCCTGCGATCGGCTATATCCTCTCCAATATGAGCGCCAACCTGCTGGGACTTGGAAATGCCGCTACACCCATGGGCATTAAGGCAATGCAGGAGCTGCAGACACTCAACCCGGATAAGGAAACAGCAACGCCCGCCATGTGTACCCTGCTTGCTCTGAACACTGCCAGTATCACGCTGATTCCGGCAACCCTGATTGCGATCCGGCTGAATTACGGATCGGCTGACCCGGCGGCAATCGTCGGCACCACGCTGGCGGCGACGGCGGTGGCTACTCTTGCCGCCATTGCTGCGGACAGGCTGTGCCGCCGCCTGACACTGCTGCGCAGGCCGCCCGGACCGCCGCCTGCGATAAGGTCCGGCACCGCTGCAGCGAAAGGGAGTGCTACGCTCCCGCATTCTTCAGTGAAAGGGTGAGCTTTCCGTGTTCCAGTTAATCAGTCTAATATCCGCCTGGGCAATTCCGGTAATGGTCACCTTTATTCCGCTGTATGCTTTCTCCCGCAAGGTTCCGGTCTACGAATCTTTCGTGGAAGGTGCGAAAGACGGATTCGGCACAGCCATTGCGATTATCCCCCATCTGGTCGGCATGCTGGTGGCGATCAGTGTCTTCCGCGCTTCGGGTGCGCTGGACTTCCTGATGGGCTTTGTAAGCCCTCTTGTACAAAGTCTTGGGATTCCTGCTGAAGTCCTCCCGCTCGGTCTCCTGCGCCCTCTGACGGGCACTGGATCACTTGCCTATACTACAGATCTGATCCGGGTCCACGGCCCGGACTCATTGATAGGCATGATTGCTTCTACTATACAGGGCAGCACGGATACAACCTTATATGTGCTGACTGTTTATTTCGGCGCTGTAGGGATCCGCAACGGCCGTTATGCCCTTAAGGTGGGCTTGTTCTCGGATGTCGTTGGCTTTATCGCTGCTATTGCGGTTTGTCTGCTGGTATTCGGGTAAGAGAGGGGGGATGAATTTGTTTTCATTCATTTGATCCGGCATGCGGCTGACGTTATACGGGAAGAGTGGGAGCGGGAGCAGGACCGGAAAGATCTGGCTCGCAAACTGCTGATTTTATGTGGGGGGGTTATCCTGCTTCTCCTGATTGATTTCCTGGTGCTGAATGTAGGCCGGGAACACGCAGGAAGTGGCATCCTGCAATACAATGCAGTGCTTGGGGTCATCGTGTTCTCAGGACTCTTAGCGTTTTTTGCCCGAAGGAAGATTCTGGCTGCCTTCATGGGATGCTTATACATATATGATCTGATTATGTTTAATTACGCAGCTGACATTACCGGTAATGGTCTGGATGATTTCGGACTTGGCTTAAACAGCAGATTCATTTCATTCATGAATCTGATTGTTGTCGGTGCGGCACTTTTATTAGACCGAGCTGTTCCGCTGGAAGAGCCGGACGATAGGATATTTTAGTGAATGGGCACTGCTGTACATTGATAAGTTAAAGGGAGCATGTAGCAAAGTGGAACTTATTATTTTTCTATTGGCCTGTTACATACCCCTTTTACTGTATCTGCTCCATTTCGGGACAGATATTTTTGAGACAGCGTGGAATTTGGACCGCTGCGTCCTGATCCTTGCCTGCAACGTAAGACTATTCCAATTAGCACCCGAACCACCGCTGACCACCGGATACATGTAAAATGTTGTATGGATTACAACTCGCATCCGGTGAAAAGCCGCTGTGCGGGAGGATTGTTGTATGTAGTACAAGAATTTTTTCGTTTTTCTCCTAAAAGGAGGGGAAATGATGCCTTTTATACAACAATCTTCGATTAAGGCCGATATCTCGAAGAAAATGTTGTATTTCGTGCAGGATTTAGACTGCGAGATAATTGTACGGGTACTGCAGCCACCGCTTTCCACTACAGTCCTCACCCACCACCAAGGGGTGAGGACTGTTTGTATTAATCTGTTCAGGGGTGGCTTGGCGCTGGCGGAGTAACCGAGAGGAAGTTTGGAACTGGAGGAGCGTCAGCGACCGCCTTTAAAGCTGGATTTCAACTGCTGTATGGCAGTAGAATCAAGGAAATCCAACTTTAACAGCGGCCGGAAGTCCAAACATTCCCCGGAGTTACGATTAGCCCTCGCCCGCTGTTGCCCTCGCGTCCTGCGTCTGCTCCAGCGCACCACGCCACGAGCCCCAAAGATTTTAATAACCGGTCATCACCCCGCACCTCCCCACTTCATATGCTATTTCAGCAATACGGAGGGAGGAGGGCAAGGGATGGAATACAAAGGCTTTATTCTTCATCATTCCCGCTGTCCGTCCATTAACGGCAAGGGGTTTGACTTCTGGGTCGGGCTGGAAGGGGGGATCTACGCTGCGCCGCTGCTGACAGATCCCGAACATATTCATATCTGCCTGGAGGGCAACTACGGTGAAGCGGATGAGCTTCCCGGCTTACCGGAACGCCAGCAGCAGCTATTTGCGGCAGGTAAACTCATTTTGGAGCTGGCAGGGCGCTATCAAATTGCGCCATTACTCGTTGAACCGCATAGCAAAACTTGTCCGGGAGCATTTTTTCCATGGAATGATCTTGTGATTTATCCCTCCGATGGTTATCATTAACCTGAGGTGAGTAGTCGAAAATGGAAAGATTACAGAAAATTTTGGCGCAAGCAGGTGTTGCGTCCAGACGCAAATGTGAAGAAATGATTTTGGCCGGTAAAGTGGAAGTCAACGGGGAACTCGTAACTACGCTTGGCACGAAGGTGGACCCCGCAACAGATATTATTAAGGTCTCCGGTAGACTGATCCGGGGCGAGAACAAAATCTACATCATGTTCAACAAGCCCAAGGGCGTAATTACAAGCGCATCCGATGACAAGGGCCGCAAGGTGGTAACCGATTACCTGAAAGGCATTACAGAGCGCGTATACCCTGTAGGCCGTCTGGATTATGATACGGAGGGGCTGCTGCTGCTGACGAATGACGGTGAGTTTGCCAATCTGCTCACGCATCCGAAGCATCACGTGCCGAAGACGTATCTGGCGACGGTCAAGGGTGTGCCGCACGGCACGGCACTGGACAAGCTGAAGGCCGGAATTAAGCTGGAAGACGGCATGACGGCTCCGGCGGAGGTTGAATACAAGGACGTTGATGAAGCGAATAAAGAAACGGTCATCAGCATTACCATTCATGAAGGCCGCAACCGTCAGGTACGGCGGATGTTTGAGGCAATTGCCCATCCGGTGATCCGCCTGAAACGGATTTCGTTCGGAGATATTCTGCTCCAGAATCTCAAACGCGGTTCCTACCGTCATTTGACCAAGGATGAAATCAATCATCTGCAGCAAATAGCCAAGGCCGGGGCGCTAAGAGAGAATACGACACGCAAAGACACATAAAGTTCACAATTCCCCCTCCTAAAACTGTGACAATATTCGTTATAATGTTCATAGGATGTTCACACCTAACAACTAAAGTAATGAGTTGCGTCACAGAAGGGGGCACCCTCGTATGGGCAAAGCCAGAAAGCCAATACAAATCGTGATACTATTTCTAATCCTTCTGCTCGGGGGTTATGCAATCGGTTCCTCCGTGTTCGGAGGGGATGGCAAACCCACGGAAGGCGGGAGAGCGCCGGACTTTGAACTGCTTGGGCTGGACGGCGTGACCCATACGCTGGAGGAGTACAAAGGGAAGTCGGTTGTGCTTAACTTCTGGGGCTCCTGGTGCGCCCCATGTGTGAAGGAGATGCCTGCCCTGCAGGCACAGTGGGAGAAGTGGAAAGACCAGGGCGTAGTGGTCGTAGGCGTTAATGTAGGCGAGGATCAGATGACAGTGGACAATTTCGTGAAGCTCGTGGATATTGATTTCCCGGTTGTGATGGATACGGGGCGTGATGCCGTCCGCAGTTACGGGGTTTCCCCGCTGCCTACCACCTTCTTCATTAATACGAAGGGCAAGGTAGACAGCATTCATATCGGCCAGCTGGATTTGAGCTCGCTTGACGAGCAAATCGGGAAGCTGGTGGGAGAATGAAGGAGCACATGCCGCTGATCAGCAATACCAAATGCGAATGCGGTCACCAGAATCCTGTGGGCACTGTTCTCTGCGAAGCCTGCGGCAAGCCGCTGGATGAGAAGGAATGGAACTCTTCCGAGAATCTGGAGATGCGTTACGATGGGGTAGCCCGCCGTTCACAGCGTGTAGGTCCCGGAGTGATCGACAGGGTCTGGAACTTTTTTTCCTCGGTCAAAATCGCCATCTACCTGATTGTGCTGACACTGCTGGGCGCTATGCTGGGTACGATTTTTCCGCAAGAGAGCACTTTTCTGAATATTGACGCTTCAACATATTATCAAGAAACGTACGGAACAGCCGGGAATATATATTATAGACTCGGCCTTTCGCATACCTATGAATCCTGGTGGTTTGTGACGCTGCTCGTAATGATCGGAGCTTCTCTGGTCATCTGCAGCCTGGACCGTGTGCTTCCGCTGTACAAGGCATTAACCCGGCAAAAGATCCGCAAGCACCGCCAGTTTCTGACCCGTCAGAAGCTGACGCTCGTCACGCAAGTGGAAGAGGAGCCGGAGGTGTGGGTGGCGCGCATCGTCCAGCCGCTCAGGAAGAAAGGTTACCGCGTCCGGACGGAGGGCGGCGCTTTATTGGCCGAGAAACACCGTTTCAGCCGCTGGGGACCTTATGTAATACATATCGGCCTGATTATTTTTTTGCTCGCCGTGCTGGCGAGAGGACTTCCGGGGCTGAATATGGACCAGCATCTAGCTTTTCCGCAAGGGGAGACCGTCAAAATACCGGACACCAGCCTCTATCTTAAGAATGAGAAGTTCACCGTAGAATTCTACACGGAAGAAGAGATGCCTGAGGAGTTCCGCGGAATCAAGGTGCTTCCCAAGCTCTACGAGACCCGGGCGGTTCTCTATGAATGTACTGCCGATTGCACGGACCCGTCTAAGGAGCTGCAGCTTACGGAAGTGGCCCGGCATGACATTCAGGTGAATTCACCGCTCAGCTACCAAGGATTGAAAGCGTATCAGTTTGATTATGACCTGACCCCTGTGCTGCGTTCTGTGCAGCCCGGGCTGACGAATTCTTCCACAGGCGAGATTTACGGCAAGTTTGAACTGGATATGAAGAATCCGCAGCGCAGCTTCCAGGCAGGTCCGTATACGCTGGAGCTGAAAGAGAAATATATGGATTTCGGATTGAGCGATGAAGGCCAGCCGGTGTCCAAATCACCGTATCCGAATGCCCCTGCATTCCTCTTCCTTATTAAAGGGCCGGAGCTTCCGGCCGGGGGGCAGCAGTATTTCTATTTTCCGAAGCAGATTGACAAGGAGCAATTCCAGCAGTCAGCCATCAACGACAAGCTTGGCGGCAGCGGGCGGTTTCTGGAGCTTGAGGTCGGCAGCATGAGTGACGTTGACTTCTCAGAATCCACCACCTATCTCAATGTGCGGGTCGACCGGGCAATGCCATTTGTCTGGGTTGGTGCGGGTATTATCATGCTGGGGCTGATCCTCGGCTTCTACTGGCAGCATAGACGCATCTGGTTGACCGTCGATGGCGGGGAACTGGTGCTGGGAGGCCATACGAACAAGAACTGGTTCGGCTTCCGCCGCGAGATCGTTTCTATTCTCCAGAAGATAGACATGACAGTCGATGAAAAATCATTGGACAACGGAGGAGGCCTGGCATGAGCTTGCTCGATTTCAGCAGTGACGTCTTTATTGCCGCATTCTTTTTATACAGCGGAGCATTCATGTTGTTCACCATCGCCATTATGGGGCGCAGATGGTCCGGCAGGAAGCCGGAGGAGCATACCGCACGCTGGGGGAGAATTGCTTTTATCGCCTCCTCGCTCGGGCTGCTGTGCCATCTGGCATACTTCATTACACGCTGGATGGGATCGGGTCATATTCCGGTAAGTAACATGTATGAGTTCATGACTTTTTTATCGATGATGGTAATGGTTGCATTTACGGTGATCTTCGCGATTTACCGCAAAATTATTCTCGGTGTCTTCGCGGTTCCGATCTCGATTATTGTGATGGCGTATGCAGCGGTATTTCCGCAGGAAGTACAGCCGCTGATCCCCTCGCTGAAATCCATCTACCTGAACATTCATGTTACGCTGGCCGCACTGGGAGAATCGTTCTTCGCTGTAGGCTTTGCCGCCGGGCTGATGTATCTCCTGCGGACGGTCGATTTCAGCAGCAAGGAACGCAGTGACCGTAAGCAGCAGAGACTTGTCGAATTTACTCTGTTCTCAATCATTGTTATAATTGGTTTTCTTGGATCTGTATTTGCCTTCCGCGGTGCCGGCTATGAATCTGTTTTTGTCCGCACTAACGTTACGATTGACAGCCCCGGGCAGGGAGATAGTACAATAGAGAAAGTGAGTTATAAAATGCCGCCGATTGTGGCACCTTACCATAGCGAAATTGAGAGCTTCCAGTCGTTTCTTGGCATAAAAGAACCGCTCTTCGAAGCTCCATCCTGGATGAATGGTGTCAATGCCGGGCGCAAGTTCAATACCGTTATCTGGTCACTGCTGTCCGGGCTGATTCTATATGGAATTCTCCGCCTGGCTGTCCGCAAACCGCTGGGTAAGGCGATTCATCCGGTACTCGACGGAATTGATGAGAATGACCTTGATGAAATAACGTACAGGGCGATCGCCATCGGTTTCCCGATCTTTACACTGGGGGCTTTGATTTTTGCAATGATATGGGCTCAAGTGGCCTGGGGCAGGTTCTGGGGATGGGACCCTAAGGAAGTGTGGGCACTCGTCACCTGGTTGTTCTACAGTGCTTATCTCCATTTGCGGCTGGCCCGCGGATGGCAGGGACGCAAGTCCGCTTGGCTCGCTGTACTCGGCTTTCTGATCGTAATGTTTACCCTGGTTGGCGTTAATCTTGTGATCGCCGGACTTCACTCTTATGCGGGGACAGACTGAGTAGACTATATTCTCTGGCACGCACAAGATTTTAGGGTAACGTTCTACTGTATTTGATGAAGGGGTTGTTGTGTAAATGGCAGAGCACTTGAATAGAATTCTGGTGGTGGATGACGAAGAACGCATCCGCCGCCTGCTCAAAATGTATCTTGAAAAAGAAGGTTATGAAATTGACGAGGCAGAAGATGGGGAAATTGCTCTGCGCAAAGCTACAGCCAATGACTACGGTCTGATATTGCTGGATGTTATGCTGCCGGGCATCGACGGGATTGAAGTGCTGACCAGACTCAGAGGAGTCAAATCTACACCGGTCCTGATGCTTACTGCCAAGGGTGAAGAGATTAACCGGGTTCAAGGGTTTGAAATGGGCGCAGATGACTATGTCGTTAAGCCGTTTAGCCCGCGTGAAGTGATTTACCGGGTGAAGGCGATAATGCGCCGTTCTTCCGCAACTGCTTTTTTGTCCAAAGAGAGCAATTCAAGCAACAATATCGTGTTTCCGTTTCTTATTATTGAGCATGATGCACACCGCGTAACCGCCGGCGGCCAGGAGGTAAGTCTGACCCCTAAGGAATATGAGCTGCTGCATTATTTGGCGATCTCACCGGATAAGGTGTTCTCTCGTGAGGAACTGCTCAAGGATGTGTGGAATTACGAGTTCTTCGGAGATCTGCGTACCGTGGATACCCATGTCAAGCGTCTTCGCGAGAAACTGAATAAGGTGTCCCCGGAATCGGCGGCTATGATCACTACCGTATGGGGAGTCGGCTATAAGCTTGAGGTGCCTAAATAAGTGAACTTCTGGAGAAGTCTTGTCGGTAAGCTGTGGATCACGATCATCTGTCTGGTTGCTGTCGTGCTCATTACGCTGGGGCTGTTTCTGTTACCCTATATCGACAGTAATTTCGCCAATTCCGGGGCGATCAAGCGTTTATTTATGTATACCTGTATGATCGGGTTTTCCTTAACGACATTCTTTGCCTTATTCCTGTTTACGAAGATTACCCAGCCGATGCAGCAGGTGATTGAGGCGGCCAATGATATCCGCCGCGGCGAATACGGGACGAGACTGACGCTGGTTACCAGCGATGAGATCGGCCAGTTGGCGACATCCTTCAATCACATGGCAGAAGAGCTGGAAGAGAATATACGCAGTCTGAATAATGAGAAAGGGCATTTGTCCAGCGTCCTGCGCAGTATGAGCGATGCCGTGATCACCTTCGATATTGAGGGGCAGATTATCCTCACCAATCCGCATGGTCAGACGCTGCTGGAAACCTGGAGTGACCTTACCTGGGATCAGGAAGAGGATGGCGGGCTGTATCCGCAGGCTGGACCTGCCCGTGATGTGCCTCCGCCGCTGCGGCCGCTGTTCTTCAGTACGCTCAGCGTAGGAGGCGATCAACGCTCCAATATCCATGTCCGGCAGGGTGTATGGTCTGTGCATATGGCACCCTTATACTCCGAGGATAATCTCCGCGGTGCGGTGGCGGTGCTGCGCGATGTGACGGAGGAAGTGCGGCTGGAGAAAATGCGCCGCGATTTCGTCGCCAATGTCTCGCATGAGATCCGTACACCACTCTCGATGATGCAAGGCTACAGCGAGGCGCTGCTGGATGGAATGGCCTCCTCCCCGGAGGAGAGCAGCGAGCTGGTCCAGGTAATCCACGATGAATCGCTCCGTATGGGCCGGCTGGTGAAGGATCTGCTCGATCTGGCCCGCATGGAAGCGGGGCATACGGATATGCTGAAGGCGCAAGTGGATGCTGGAGAACTGCTGGAACGGGTGTACCGCAAGTTCTCGGTCAGAGCCAAGGAGCGGGATATCATTCTTGAGCTGAAGAAACCGGATACCGAATTGCTCCTTAAGGCTGCCGATGAAGACAAGCTGGAGCAGGTGCTCACCAATCTGCTCGACAATGCCTTCCGCCACACTCCGGCCGATAAACGGATATCCATTCGGGCGGATTCCACCGCGCTGGAAGGCCGGAGGGTTCTGGAGATTGAGATCCGGGACCAAGGGGTAGGCATTACGCCTGAGGATCTGCCGTATATCTTCGAGCGCTTTTACAAAGCCGACAAAGCACGCGTAAGGGGAGAATCGGGAGGAACCGGTCTGGGACTAGCGATTGTGAAGAACATCGTCGAGTCGCATCATGGGAGTATCCACGCCTCCAGCAAGCTTGGAGAAGGCACCGCTTTTACCCTGCGGCTTCCTGTCGAAAAACAGTAAATCCGGACAATGCATGACAGCGCCTCTGACAGCAGAGGTGCTTTTTGTTGAAACCACCACATTAATCTTGTTCAACGTGGAACATATCATAGAAGCTGAGGCTTGCAGGAGGCTGTGTATAATGATCTTATCCTTGGACCAAGGTACCACCAGTTCACGCGCGATCCTCTTTGATGAGGAGGCGGGAATGATCGCGCAAGGGCAATATGAGATTAGACAATCCTTTCCCCGGCCGGGCTGGGTAGAGCATGATCCGGAGCAAATCTGGGAGAGTCAGCTTGCCGCGGCCAGAGACGCTATCGCGGCAAGCTCCGCCCCTGCTGATAGCATTACGGCCATCGGCATTACCAATCAGCGTGAGACTGCACTGATCTGGGACAAGGCTACTGGAACGCCGGTCTATCCAGCGATCGTCTGGCAGGACCGCCGGACTGCAGAGCAGTGTGAGGCGCTTAAGGCGCAGGGAATGGCCGGAGAGATCGCTGAGAAGACGGGTCTTGTCATCGATGCGTATTTCTCGGCAACGAAGCTGGCCTGGATTCTGGACCATGTGCCGGGGGCCAGAGAGCGGGCGGACCGGGGGGAGCTGCTGGCCGGAACCATTGACAGCTGGCTGATCTGGAAGCTTACAGGAGGCGCTGTGCATGCTACGGATGTTACCAATGCTTCACGTACCATGCTCTACAATCTGCATGAGCGCAAATGGGATGACGGCCTGATTGAGGCGCTGCGCATTCCGCCCTCTATTCTGCCTGAAGTAAGGATGTCAGGCGGGGACTTCGGGGCTGCAGACAAGCAGTGGTTCGGTGCAGATATCCCCATCCGTTCTGTGCTTGGGGACCAGCAGGCGGCATTGTTCGGTCATACCTGCCTGGAGGCAGGCAGCGCCAAGAACACCTACGGCACCGGCTGTTTCATTCTGATGAACACAGGCACTGAGGCAGTGACTTCGAGTCATGGCCTGTTAACCACGGTAGCTTGGGGCATGGGAGACGAACTCTATTATGCCCTTGAGGGCAGTGTGTTTGTGGCTGGAGCAGCGGTACAATGGCTGCAGGAGGGACTTGGGCTGATTGTAGCTCCGGCCGACTCGGAAGAGAAGGCGAGTGAGGTGGAGGACAGTGAGGGGGTTGTGGTCGTGCCGGCCTTTACCGGCCTTGGTGCACCTTACTGGGATATGTATGCCAGGGGCGCCGTGTTTGGACTGACCCGGGGAACGACTGCCGCACATCTGGTCCGCGCAACGCTGGAGTCGCTGGCCTTTCAATCCCGCGATGTCATCGGGGCGATGGAAAAAGACGCTGGCATGCCGCTCAGCGGCCTGAGAGTGGATGGAGGCGCCGTGCGCAATAATCTGCTGATGCAGTTCCAGGCGGACATTCTTGGGAGCGACGTAACCCGTACAACGTATGCGGAGACCACAGCGCTCGGCGCTGCGCTGCTGGCAGGACTCACCTCCGGCATATGGACCCGGGAGCAGCTGGAGAGCTTCAATAAGGCCGAGAAGGTATTCTCACCGCAGATGGAGACGGAAGAGCGTGAACGCCGTTACAATGCCTGGCAGGACGCGGTGTCCCGGACTATGGGCTGGGAGAAGCATGAAGGGCAGAGGTAACAAGAACAGCTGCTGATATGGCAGACTGCGCTTACCGGATGAATCGGGTAAGTTCACCTCAGGCAGGATGAACGCTGCAGGTTCTGCCTGGGGAGAGTCGGGCCCAGATGTATACATAAAGAAACAGCCCGCTGGCAGGAATTCTGCTGCGGGCTGTTTGGATTTCAACTAGAAACTATAAGTTCAACAGCTAAGATTAATACTCCATTACAAAAGCGACATTCTGCCATCCGGCGCCTACTGTCCAGAACAGGACCTTGTCTCCGCGTTCAAGCTGTCCGGTAGTCACTGCTTTGTGCAGGGCGATAAACGGGCTGCTGGTGGAGGTGTAGCCGAATTCATCCCCGATGTAGACAGCTGCATCAGCGTCAATTCCGGTTTTGCCGGAAACGGCCTTGATGTTCGGAAGTGACAATTGGGAGAAGCAGGCGGCCTTGATGGATTCAGGTGCGATTCCGTTATTGCTGAGCAGGGTGTTAATTGATTCTGAAGCAGCATCCACACAGATGGAATCATCGAACGGGATGAACTTCACATTGAATTCTCCAGCAGCCACACCCGTACGTCCGAGATTGGCTAAACCTTCCGCCGGGAACAGCGAGTTGCCGTAGACGCAGGTATCGGTCTGATAGATCGAATCAATGAAGCCTACCGAATTCTCGTCACGCTCCAGAATGAGCGCGGCAGCTGCATCGCCGAAGTTGGCGTAATATACCGGGTCATTCTTGTCCGCATGCGGGGCAACGTAGTCAGAACCGATGACAAGTGCACGGCGGATTCTCGGGTTCGCCATCATTTGACGGCTGACCTGTTCAACCGAAGCGGTCATTCCTGCACAGTTGGCATTACTGTCGATACAGATCGTATGCGATGCACCATTAATCAGGCGGTGAATCATCAATGAGTTCGTTGGGAAAATATATTCAGGAGTCTGGCTTGCATAAGCGATCAGGTCAATGTCTGCGCCGGTCAGGCCGGTCTTGTCCAGTACATTGCTTGCGGCTTCAAAAGCCATCGTCAGGGAGTTCTCATCCTTGCTGTCGATACTGTAGCGGTTTTCACGGCCAAGAGCAGCCAGCAGGCCACGGATATCAATTCCCTTCTCATCGAAGTGCTGAATGAAGAAGTCATTGCCGATGCTTTTGCTTGGATGATAGATATCAATGTCCTTAATGCGAATCCCTGCCATAGTAAACCTCCTAAAAGTTTTGTAGCCCGTAAGCATACACTTAGTTTCGTGAGCGAATCTTGCGTTTCAAACCGCTAACAATGGTTTAAAAATAAGTTAACCTAAGCTTGTACCGTAAACGTGATTTCCAGGTTTTCGAGTCCAGCTTTGCGGCCCAGTCGCGCCAGCTGCATTTTGAGAATAGGGTTATTCTCAAGGGTAAGGCTCACTTTTTGGAAGCCGTCTGCCTTGAACATAATGAAGCAGCCTTCGAGCAACGGCACAACATCAGGAGCGGTTACATTCAGCTTGCGGCAATCGATATCCAGTGCATATTCGGACGGGTTGATCGGATTGATGGTCTGCTGATAGGCTTGTATCGATTTAAGACCGTCCTCGTTCGAGAAGGTTCCTTCCAGCTCGATGTTAATTAGTTTCTTCGCAGTGTCCGTCTTCAAAATAAATTGTCCCATGTTCATCTCTCCCGTAATTTTAATTGCATGACTATTCAGAGTGATCTGATAATTCATCATGTTGATATCCCGAAAAACTACGTTCCTGCGACTAAATTCGACAACATGAACTTGGTTTTGGGATATTTTGCCTTCATTATAACCAGAACTTTCTTGAATGCGCAACACAAAAGTCGAATGATGTAATATTATGTTGTTAATTAACGAATATCTTCCAGCGTCTCCAGCAGAACATTGAATGCCGAGATCACTCTGGGTGCGCCGATACAAGGTGTCAGATGAAGCAGGATACCTTTGATTTGATCAACGGTCATCCCCACGCGGAGAGCCATAACATAGTGAACACCCAACTGTTCAAATTGTCCCATGGTGATCAAAGAAGAGATGACAGCAATTTCTTTCCAGTCTGAACCGATGGTCGTCCGCTGAAAAATATCACCGTATGCATTGCCCATGATATACTCGGCTAATTCGGGAAAATGCTCTTTAATAGGAGCTAGGGCTTTGGCACCATAGTCCCCGGAAAGATTGGTGAAATGGTCCAGTCCGCTGTCTACGTTCATATTCACTTGTTTGCCTCCTGATAGTAAGTTAGAGAATCTGTAAGATACAGCCTAGTTGAGATCCAGTGTACGGTGGGCCGTAGGAGGCATTTCGTCACGGTCGGTCAACAGCTCAATAACGGCTACGCGGTTAAGTTCAACTGCTTGGCTGATTGCAAAGGCAAACTCCTCTTGCGTCTCTGCGCGGAAGCCGGTGGCTCCCAGGGACTCAGCAAACTTCACTGCATCCATAGGGACTTCAAAGATGGTTCCATCGATACGTCCGGTTGTTTTTTCCATTCCTTTAAGGGCCATATCCAGCTGCATATTGTTCACAACGATGAAAATAACCGGGATATTCTTGCAAACTGCTGTGTTAATTTCAGTTCCGAGCATCATGAAACAGCCGTCACCGGTAATGCAGAAGACCGTCTCTTCCGGCGCAGCCGCCTTGGCACCGATGGCCATGCCGATTGAATTCCCCATGCAGGCGAAATAGGCATCAAATACAAAGCTCCCCGGTTTCTTCACGTTGAACCATTTGACCGCATTGAAGCCGTGGCTGCCGTCATCAACAAACACGCTGCTGTTATATGGAATCAAATCGCTCATCGTGCTCATTACCGAAGCCAGCGAGAGCTTGGACAGCACAGGCAGCTCTTCAGTATAGTGATTGGAGATCTCTATTTCACGTCTGGTTATGGTGGACGGATCAATCTTGCCGAGGTACAGCTCCAGGTTGTCACGTAAATCGCCGCCGACGGAGATGGTATCGGAAGTCAGTATTTTACCGACAAAGGTTGGATCGACATCAAACTGGATCAGCTGATCCGGATGATTCTCCCTCTTAAGATTGCATATGGTCATATCGCTCAGACGCGAACCAAGCACGATAAACAGATCACTGTTGTTCAACATCTCATCCCCATGCGTACATCCGCCAACGCCCACAGGACCGTGATAGAGCGGGTGATCCGCAGCAATGGCTCCTTTACCGCCGGGGGAGGTTACTACCGGTATGTTGAAGGTCTCGGCCAACTGTACCAGTTCCTTGTGCGCACCGGAGCGGTTAACCCCTTTACCGGCAATGATCAGAGGCCTGCTGGAAGCATTGATCGCTGAAATGACCCGTTCGTAGTTGGCGTAGCTGACGAGCCTTTCCCGCTGCGGAAGGACAATCCGGCATTCTTCAAGGCGCTCGGTCTGAACATCAAACGGAATACATAAATGAACAGGTCCTTTCTTGTCACCAAGGGCGATAGACAGGGCATGATTGAAAATCGTACTGAAATGGTCGCCGCGTTCTACCAGCTTGCTGAAAAGAGTGGCCGGTCTGAACATGTCCGCCAAATCGGCGAGATAGGATGTGGAATCCTGACACTGGGGAATCCCCAGCTCTTTAATAGACTGATGACCGGTAATGAAGAGCACCGGGAGATTGTTGGCTTTGGCGTGTGCTGCTGCGGTTAGCAGGTTCGTTCCGCCTGGACCGGAGGTGCCGAAGGCAACCCCGAGACTGCCTGTTTTCAGTGCATAGCCGCCTGCTGCGAAGCCGGAGCTGGACTCATGCCGGCCGGGAATAAACTCAATGCCATAGTCAACAAGTTTGAGAGCTATAGGACAAATGGACTTGCCAATAATACCAAAAGAATGTGTTACCCCAAGATCGCGTAATGCTTCCGCCATATAATCTGCAACTGTCTTCAGAACATCCACCCCACAAGTTGTTTTTTGATTGTATGCTAGCAATAGAAAACCTGTACTCGAAATAGGAGCACAGGCCTGTTGCACGAATCACCATAACTGAACGCGGATTCCCGGACGTTCATAGTTTTTCAGCAACCTGGCTGTCATGATCTCACCGGATAAGTGAGACTGTAGATCCATGGCTTTGCGTCATTCCCTTTCGGTGAATTTTGCCTCATATGTTGTTATCAATACAGCGAAGGATAATTTTCCTTTACAATATATTCCTCGCTCGCCTTTTGTCAATAAGCCGTTTGCAGCAAAACGCGAAATTTGGCGAATATTCAGATGTAATAGGAGATGAAATATTAGATATTCAAACTTTTGAAAATGGATGCGTCTGGAAGACCAAAGTCTTATAATGCAAATGCAGAAAAAGAGCAGAATTTAATCTGCATAAGCCATAAGCCTCATAACGTCGTAGGAACCTCCTGAAACTATGCAGATGTATTAGAATTATAGGCTGGGAAAACCTAGAAATAGGTCTTAAGAAATAGGTGATTAAAATTTAAAATAATGTTAGTTTATTAGTAATAAAGAATTAGCAGTAAAGAAGTGCAAAGGTGTTATTTTAGGGTTATGCACTATTTTAACACTTTGTGAATATTACATTACAATCTGCTTTTTCCATGCCAAAAAGAGACCCTTCCCGCATACTGCTCTGCGGAAATGGTCTCTTGGGGCTGCTGCTAGAATTTGAAAATATGGATTGTTTTTTGCAGCTGGAAGACAGATTGTGTCATCTTCTCGGTCTCTTCCGCTACGGACTGCAGGGCATGAATTTGTTCGTTCATCGCCGCAGATACCTCCTCGGTACCTGCTGCCGTCTCCTGGGTAATGGCCGAGATATTCTCGATCGCCCCGGAGATCTTGAGCGCACTCTCCAGCATCAGATCACTCTCTGCGGAGAAGGAGGAGATCTGCTCGGTTATGTATTGCACGCTATGTACGATCTGCGCGAAAATATGTGCTGTCTCCGTTATCATCTCGTTCTGCACCTGAACAACCTCTTCATTAATAGCGATGTTATCGATAGCCTGCTTGATATCGGCCTCGATGCTGCGTACCAGCCCGAACACTTCCTTGGTGGAGGCGGTTGATTCTTCGGCAAGCTTGCGGACCTCCTGTGCTACAACTGCGAAACCGCGTCCGTGCTCACCTGCACGTGCAGCTTCAATTGAGGCGTTAAGCGACAAAAGATTGGTTTGTTCGGCAATTTCCGTGATGGTCTTGGTGATCATGGTAATGCCGCGGGCATTCTGTGAGAGCGCTTCGATCGTATCTGCTACTTTTTGTGTAGCCTGGATATTCTTCCGCATGCCTTCGGCTTGAGTGTCCACGGACTGGCGTCCCTTTTCAACCAGCTCCAGTGTATGGGCGGAGCGTTTATTCATTTCCTTGGTAGAGTTTGTATAATTGGAGACTTTGGTTTCGATATCTTTGATCGATTCCGTCATATCGGCAATATCCACCGAGATTTCATTCGCACCCAGGGCAAGTTCGTTGGAAGAGGAGGCTACCTGTGCCATTACAATCTTCAGGTTCTGGTTCTTGTCCTCAATACCCCGGCTGGCATCCATAACCTGGCGGGTAAGCTGCGAAGCGTCGGTTAGGATCTTCTTCAATTTATCGATCATAGTGTTGAAGGAGCGGCTGATGTCGCCCATTGATCCGTTCTCGTCTGCACGGCTGGTGAAGTCGCCTTTGGCGATTGTATGCGTCACATTGGAGATATCCTCAAATGAAGATGTAAGCGTTCTCTCAATGAAGCGCGCAAGCGGGTAGGTCAGTGCAGCCAATACCGCAATCAGAATAATACCGATAATCACCTTTCCCATTGCAATGAGCGTAATTAACACAGGGACAGCGAATAAAGCGGCAACCAGGTAACATCCGGCAACGATTCTTTGTTTTAAAGGCAGCTTGTTCATCCAGTCCATAGACTATAGTTCCCCCTAGAAATAAATATTGTGCATTGTAATATTATAGGGGATTAAAGCGTAATCGGTCTATTGTAAGAACTGACATAAAACTTTTTCCCGGGCTGCTCCAAAAGAGTACGTTTACACATTGTCTTCATATAATGCAGCCCCTTCCCGCAGAGTGGCCGCAACATTGTCTGCAAGCTCCGCCGGAGCGGTAACTCTAATGCCCGGGCTTAGGGATAAGATGATCCGGCAGGCAGACTCCGGCGTATTAAATTCGGCTTCGACGGAGTGCCAGCCGGGTGAAGGTGAAGGCTCCTGGAATAGTACGGAAACATAACGTTCTTGTTGGAGAACCTTCATTATATTGTCCTTCACCAGCAGCCTGGCAGGGTAGCGGGGCAATGCAGATTTGAATGCCATGGTAGAAGCTTCCCAGTAATGTGCCAGATTGAAATCCTGAGGTCTGCTAAAATATTCATCCGTGACTTCAGCACTACTTATTCTGGATACCCGGTAGGTCCGCATTTCACCGCCTGTTTCGGCCACGGTGTACCAGACACCACGTTTGGCTACGAGTCCAAAGGGTGAAATCAGCCGCTCTGATCTCTCCTCCCCGCGCATGTAACAGATTTTCACTTTACGGTCTTCCCATATAGCCTCCTGTAATGCAGTTAGACTGGGATAGGTTTCGCCTGACGGATGCCAGCCCGCGCCATCAATATGAATACGCTCATTAAGAAGGCTGAAGGCGGCAGCGGGCTGTCTTGCACCAGCGGCCTGCAGCTTACGGACAGCGGAAGAGAACTCCTCCTGAATCCCAAGCGCCTGCAGAATTGCCGGGTCTGCCGGCAGCAGCAGCGCACCAATCTCTTTGGGGTTCATACCTGTCAGGGAGGTCCGGTAACCCTCGGCCAGCCTCCAGCCTCCCTCACGGCCGCGTTCTGCCAGCACGGGAATGCCGGAGATGCTCAGTGACTCCATATCCCGGAAGATGGTCCGTTCGGAAACCTCCAGCGTTTGTGCCAGCTCGCGGGAGCTTATTTTACCGCGGCTTTGCAGCAGCAGCAGAATAGATAATAGTCGGTCTGCTCTCATGGATAAAGGCCTCCTGGTTATAATGAAATTTTTCCCGATTATTCAAGAACGGCAAAGCCGTTTCCGCTTAAGCAGAACATATTTTAAGTTTATCATATATATATGTCAGTTGATGTCATATATAAGAGTTAATATTAATAAGGAGAGCCGGTTGGTGCAAGATAGCTTTTAGATAACTTCATGATCATCTGATGAAAGCTGAGAGGAGCGGATATAATGACAGATTTGCAAGGGAAAGTTGCATTAGTTACAGGCGGGAGCAGGGGAGCGGGCAGAGGCATTGCCCTGGAGCTGGCCCGGGCAGGTGCGTTTGTGTATTTTACGGGAAGAAACGCCGGTTCAATGCAGGAAGGGGGCGAACGGACACTTGCCGGTGTACTCGGTGAGATTCACAGCTTCGGCGGAGAAGGCGCGTATATCCGCTGTGACCACACCAATGACGCGGAGACGGAAGCAGTGATCCGGCAGATTGCCGGGGAGCAGGGCAAGCTTGATATTCTGGTCAATAATGTCTGGGGAGGCAATAATCTTCCGATTGAGAACAAACCCTTCTGGGAGCTCCCGGCCGCTCATTGGGACCATATGTTTAATGCCGGAGTCAGGGCGCAGCTCATGACTAACTACTATGCTATTCCGCTGATGCGCAGAGAAGGCACTGGCACCGGGAAGCTGATCATTCATACCACCTTTTGGGACCAGTATAAATATGTAGGGAACTTCTATTATGATCTGTCCAAAAATGCGCTTGTGCGCATGGCCTACGGATTGTCCCTTGAACTGGCAGCGGATGGGATCGCTGTGATTCCCTTATCACCTGGCTGGATGCGTACAGAACTAGTGCTGGAGAGCATGAAGACGGATGAAGAGCACTGGCAGGAGGTAGAGGAGCTGCAGGCCAGTGAGTCTACGGCGTACATCGGCCGGGCTGCCGTGGCGCTCGCTGCTGATCCTGAGGTGATGCAGCTGACAGGCAGACCTCAGCAGGTGGGGAGTCTGGCGGAGAAATATGGGTATACAGACACAGACGGGCGGCGGGTCCCGGTATTTAACATTCCGGAATAACCCGTAAGCCGGAAGATGCAAAAACACTCTTTTGAAATGGCGGCACGGGCCGTCATTCCTCAAGAGTGTTTTTTGGTGCGCTTATATTGAACTCAGGTATTCCAAGAATATAAGCCCGCGTTCTTCAGCTACAAAAGAGTGATCTCTTCCGCAGTATTGATCTCCGGCAATCCGGCGAGCTTGACCAGTACATCCTGCGGAACAGCCTTGTCAGCGGTCAGCAGCATAATTGCAGCTCCTCCGACAATTTTACGGCCAACCTGCATGGAGGCGATGTTGACGTCGTTCTGGCCGAGCAGTGTACCGACGAGTCCGATGATACCCGGCTTATCGTTGTGGGATATAACGATCTGATGACCTTCCGGAGCGATATCTACCGGGAACTTGTTAACCTGCACAATCCGTTCGCCATAGCCTTGCAGCAGGGTTCCAGCAACCAGGCGTTCTTCGTCATGCTCAGCCTTAAGTGTAACGGTAATGAGGTTAGTGAAGCCCTTGGTCTTGGAAGCCTTGGTCACTACTACGTTAACATCACGCGTCTTTGCCAGGTGCATGGAGTTGACAATGTTAACATCCCCGGCAAAATGGCGGGAGAGCACGCCTTTGACAATATAGCGGGTCAGCGGCTGTGTATCCACGTCGGAGAGGTCACCGGCATATTCCACATGAATCTCGCGGATCGCTCCATCCGTAATCTGAGTCACGAAGCTGCCGAGCTTCTCGCCGAGGGTGAAGTAAGGCTGCAGCTTGTTCATTACACTAGGAGCAACCGGAGGGATGTTCACGGCGTTAATGAACGGTTCGTTGCGCAGAATATGCAGCACTTGCTCCGATACATCGATCGCAACATTCTCCTGGGCTTCAACGGTAGAAGCACCCAAATGCGGAGTCACGATAATCTTCGGATGCGAGAGGAACGGGTGATCCGCTTCCGGCGGCTCTTTCTCAAAGACGTCAAAGGCTGCACCGGCAACAATACCGCTGTCGATAGCTTCAACCAGCGCCATCTCATCAATTACACCGCCGCGGGCACAGTTGATGATGCGCATTCCTTTTTTCATGACTTCAAATTGCGGACGGGAGATCATGTGGCGGGTTTCCGGTGTCAGCGGTGTGTGAACAGTAATGAAGTCTGCTCCCCGGACGATGTCATCTACCGAAGCCAGCTTTACTTCCAGTTTCTCCGCACGGTCTGCAGTCAGGAAGGGGTCGTAGGCCAGAATATCCATTCCAAAAGCCTTGGCCCGTTTGGCCACTTCGCTGCCGATCCGTCCCATGCCGAGCACACCCAGCGTTTTGCCGCGCAGCTCTACGCCGAGGAAAGTCTTCTTGTCCCATACGCCGGAGATGGTCTTGGCATAGGCTTGAGGAATGTGACGGGCCAGAGCCATCATCATGGCAAAGGCATGCTCACAGGTGGTAATCGTATTTCCGTCCGGAGCATTAATGACCACCACACCGCGTTGTGTAGCTGCCTCCAGCTTAATATTGTCCACACCGACACCGGCGCGGCCAATTACTTTAAGATTAGTACCGGCTGCGATAATTTTCTCAGTCACGGTTGTCTGGCTGCGAACGAGTAAGCCGTCGTATTCGCCGATGATTGCAATAAGCTCGTCTTCACTAAGTCCAGTTTTTTTGTCCACAGTCACATCTCTTGCGTCCATCAATTGCTGAATGCCCAAATCACTGATCGGATCCGATACTAATACTTTAAACATGGTCTCTTGTCCTCCTTCAAATTGGAAAGCCTATTATATATGCCAAGGATTCCCTGGTGGGGTAATCCGCAGTACCAGATTCATACAAAAGAATGAAATTTGTCGGAACAACGGGGCAACGCGTTGTCGCATAAAAGAAAAGGCATGCAGAAGTGCTGATTCAGGCAGCGTATGGGCGGGTAGGCAGATTTAGAGAATCCGGGTACAAAAAAAACTCCCTACCCCATACTACTGCCGTAGTAAGGGACGAGAGTTCTCGTGGTACCACCCTAATTCACTGCAACGGTTAAGAAGCAGCCTCATTGGCCTGAATAGGCCACACTGGTAACGGAGGTGATCCGATTGTATCTACTCAAGGTTCAATACAATATCTCAGGAGCGCTAAAGATTTCCGTCTGCCACCGGTTTGCACCATCCACCGGCTCTCTGTAGACATCAGTAATCTTTGTTCCATCATCGGTTTTGCTTGATTAATTTTTCATAATGTAACATGGTGATGCCAAGTGTGTCAATAGGCTTCTTCTGCGGTGTGCCGCCTTGAAGTGAGCCCTGTTTTTCGTTATGATGCAATAACTGGTCCTACTCATAGAAGAAAGGGAGCTGAGGCATCGTTTCCTTGCCGTAATATTGCTCCCGCCATTTAATGAAGTCCTGCTCCTGCACGGCACCGGTAGAAATGAGCAGGCTGACCGACGACTGGATATCCCCAAGCTTCAGGGAACTGGCGGTTCCGGAATAGATCATATCGTCGATCTTGGCTGTAATATCCTGCGGGTCATAGCCGGCATAAATTCCGCGGTTCAGCATTATGTTTGCGATAGAAGCATTCTTAAGGAGCAAAGGCATCTTTTTCCACTGAATGAAAGTCAGTGTCTTCAGGTCCCCGGATGCATCGGGTATAGCAGAGTTGGCCTTGGCCCCCCACTTCAGCATAGAATCATAGAAGTTCTTCTGGGCCATCAGTCCGAATTTCACAGCGCTGGCGGTAAAATTATCACTTCTCAGCAGCTTGGCGGCTTCGGCTCCTGAAGATCCGGCAGTGACCTTCCCAGAAGCCTGTGAGAAGAGAGTCAGGCTCTTAAGGACGTTAAGCTGTGACTCATACAGCAGCGGCGAATTGGTGAAGAGGGAATCCTGCGTGACCTTGTCATACTGCTTGTCCGCCAGAAGGCTGAGGTTCTTCAACGTTGCCGCGTTCTGCCGTGCATCTGTGCTGCGTGCAAGGCTGTCCACCTGATCGTTCCAGTTGCGCTTGAATTCCCGATAGGGCAAAAATACGTTATGATAGAACGTAACAAGATCCTGCTGCTGGTAGGAGCCGGAGAATTCCTCCGTAACTTCATGCCCGGCCAGCTGTGCATATTTGGCCTCTGTTTTGTCTGCTCCAACCTTTACTCCCGTAAAAAATGAGGCGAATGCGGATATTAGAAACAATATAAAACCTAGTGTGTACAACATTTGAGTGCGGGAGGTACGGCTGTTCATAATTAGTGCTCCTTCGTATAGGGAAATTATCTTATGTAAAAATATTAAAGAACAGGCAGGTTACGATGAAAAAATTCAAATTGGGTGAAATCAAAATCAAAAAGGCCGATCCTCAGCAGTTAACGGACAAGCTGCTGTTAATTAATCTGTATATTACTCAGGGCCTTACTCTATTTATCGGTTTGATATGGATATTATTACAGAAAAGAAATCCTATTCACATATTAAATTTTCCGGAGAATGCACATTTTGTGTTTTGGGGCCTTGGACTTGCAGCTGTTATGCTGGTTGTTGATTTCCTGCTGACCCATATTGTACCTGAGGACAGCATGGATGACGGGGGGATTAATGAGCTGCTGTTCGGCAACCGTCCTTTGTGGCATATTATTGTCATTGCGGCGATTGTTGCAGTATGCGAAGAGCTATTGTTCCGTGGTGCCATACAGCATTCACTGGGGCCGTACTGGACGAGCATTCTCTTCGCTGTTATTCATGTGCGTTATCTGCGCCACTGGATTCCAACAGGCTGGGTATTTCTCAGCAGCTACGGTCTCGGCTACATCTATATCCATTCCGGCAGTCTATGGGCACCGATCCTGTGCCACTTCCTCATAGATCTGTTCTCAGGAATGGTGATTCGTTACAGGAGGGCATCATGAGCGAAGAACTAAGCCGGGTAAGGTCCCGCCAGAAACAGTATAAGGGCGGAGGACAGTCTCCTGTCAAAGAAAATAATGGAAATGGTTCTTCCGAATCAGCTGCCGGACAGCTGGAGGCTCCAGTCCCTGCTCCAGGAACTTTATCGAGAAAGGTCCGACATGCTGAGAAGCAGACCACCAGGAAACCGAAGCGTGAAGTGGAGCAGCAGGAAGGAGAGGCAACTCCCTCCCGGGCGCAGAGTTATCCGTCAGAACGAATCCGTTTCAGCAAAATGTTTATTAACTCGCTGATCGTCATATTTGTAATGCTGCTCGCCTTTCTTTTGTTCTGGGGAATAAAAGGAGCACCTCCGCTGCATGAGCTATGGCAATGATGTGGCTGCTGATTCTCTTGAGCGTATGTGCTGGAGTGGCGGTGACTGCGGGTATAGTCATGGTTGCCGCAGCCTTCAAAAAACGCATTATTGCCGAGGAAATAGTGCTGGACAGACTGCCGGCTGCTTTTGACGGCTTCCGTATTCTGTTCATTACCGATATTCACCGCCGCCGTCTTCCGGCTGCTATGCTGGCACCGCTCCGCAGGAAGGTGGATGCAGTCTTCCTGGGCGGCGATCTGACGGAAAAGGGCAGTCCGGCGGAGCGCCTGCTGGATAATATGACGCTTACAGCATCTCTGGCGCCTGTCTACGCAGTTCATGGCAATCATGATTACCGGGCGAATATCTCGCTTGTCGATAATATCATCCGCGGCAGCGGAGCCAGACTGCTGCTTGATGAGAATGTGACTATTGAACGGTCCGGATCAAGGGTAATACTCACCGGCATGGATTTCCCGAGAAAAGGCGGCAAGAAGGCTTATGCAGCACTGCCGCCCGTGGCTGCCGCAGATACAGAGCTCCTGCGGATCATCCTGGTGCATGATCCGCTGTGGCTGTCCCAGCAGCAGGAGGTGCCCGCTGATCTGATATTGGCTGGACACACACATGGCGGACAAGTGGTGCTTCCCTTTATCGGAAGCAGGCATGGGGATGAATTCTACCGTCACTATAATGCCGGCATGTACGAAATTCCCGGGTACGGGACTGCCGCTCACCCGCTGAAGCTGCTGATCAGCCGTGGCTTCGGTACTGCGCACTTACCGCTGCGCTGGGGCAGCCCGGCCGAGATGCATGTACTTACACTCCGCTGCAGGCAGGATTAACACTTATAAACAATTAAGAGACTGCCTCAAAAGCCATGTAATGTCTTCTGAGAAGTCTCCTTTTTTTGAGTAAGATCAACGTTTGCACTTGATTGGACGCTCCGCGAACGGACCGTTGTTCCAATCGCTGTGCTCTCCAGATTTTTTTCATTCCCCTTGGCGGTGAAAATCCGGAGACCAAGGCGACCGCTACCGCTTTTCCACAATCAGTCCGTCCTCTCCACTGTTTAAGCGAAAAACGAATCTTCAATCTTAAAAAACACACATTAAAAGAAACCGCTCGGCAGCGACCCGACTTTCGTACGCTTAATTAATTGCTTCCGCTCTGAGCGGATGGATGAGGAATGTCCTCAAAGCGGTATATAACGCCGTGCTTCGGTTTCTGGCGAGGCGAATGCCAATTGCTACACCTTTGTTTGGGCAAACGCTGCACCAAGTATGCAGGAAATGGGGGAGTGGTAGTGTATTTGGACAACTGAAGTATAATTGGGGCTTCCGGTGCGTTCTGCTTCGCACATGGAAAAAGTGACGCTTGGGGTCGGTTGGCTTTCGCTTGCCGATCCTATGCTAAAGCAAGCCACGGTGGATCAAAAATGCAAGGCCGTGATTCCCCAATAACAGGAGAATCACGGCTTTGCTGTCTTTTTACTGGCTTTTGAATAAATATGGGCTGTTTCTTTGTTGAAAATCTATTTATGAGACAGCCTCTTGCTGTTTTGCGGTTTTCAGATAGACTTAACGCATTTTCAGTTCAATGCTGCGTGGATCGACAAAGCTGTAGCCTTTGCCCTCGAGCGTAGTCAGCAGTTTATCCAGCGCTTCCACGGTCCACGGGAGCTCATGCATCAGAATATTGCTGCCGGAATGCAGCTGGCTGGTAACATTCGTGATCAGCTTTTCCGTTTTATTCGTGTCCTTTTCCTTCATCTCCCAGTCCAGCGAGCCGACAGACCAGGTCATATAGAGCAGTCCGTTGTCAGCGGCGATTTTTTTGCCGACGTCACCGCCTGCACCGTGCGGCGGGCGGAAGAACACGGGAGTCTCACCGGTGACCTCCTTGACAATATTCTGCACATCTTCAATCTGTTTCTTTACTTCCGCCTCGGATTTATCCTTCAGCACAATGTGATCCCAGCTGTGATTCCCGATAATGCCGCCGCGGTTATGAATCAGCTCAAGCAGCTCAGGATGCTCCTTCACCCGGTACCCGTTGACGAAGAAAATGGCTTTGGCCTTGTGCTTGTCCAGCGTATCCATCAGCGGATTTATTAGTTCCGCATCCTTGGGCCCGTCATCGAAGGTCAGCAGGACGACCTTTTTGTTGGTTGCGGCATCGTTCGGGATGATGTCGTAGTTTTTGTTCATATGGTACAGCAGCGGTATTTCCTCTGAAGCTGCTGCCCCGGTTGGCTGAGCGGTTGCTGTAACTGCCGCATCCGCTGTTGCGGCAGGCGTTGCCTGCGCAGCGGGGGATTCACCGGCAGGAGAGTCCGTCTGAGCCGGAGCAGAGGCAGGCTGGTCAGTGGCAGGCTGTACTGTAGCCGGAGGCTGTGACGCGTTCCCCGCAGCGGTGTTGCCTGTATTCACGTCGTTGTTGCTGCAAGCTGACAGCAGAAAAGCAGCCAGGAGCAGCAGTGTTGTTGCTTTACCCACTTTTTTCATCTCGCTTTCTTGTTGTTTGGCTGTATGAGCCGGAATCTTTCCGCGAACACTAAGCATGATTTTACCATACAAGGAGGTTAGAGATATGAATACTTCGTCATTTCTATGCGGAGTGCTGATGGGTGCGGCCGCCAGTATGATTATGTCCAAAAAACGCAGCGCCATGATGTCTTCACTGCTTCACACGGGCGGTTCTTCAGAAAGTGCCGGTGAGAAAGCCAAGGACAAAATTATGGGAATGGCTATGACCGGCTTCGGAAGTACCGCTGAGGGCAGCAGCCATGATAACGGCTCTCATGCTTCCGGCAGCAGCGAACACAAGAAGGAGGATTCACCGGTGAAGTCCAAAGAATCCAACTTGAATATGCTCAAAGACTTCATCCGCAGCAATCCCGATGTGAAACATGAAGTAGAACAGATTCTCAAGGATACACATACAGCCATACCGGGATTGTAACCGGAATAGGCCGCTGCAGAATCATTTTGGGGACACCAAAGTCGCCAGAATGATTCTTTTTTCTGCCCGCGAAGAGGTTTCGGATACATGCATGTGCATACAACGAAAAGGCGGTGAAGCCGGGCTTTGCAGATATTGGGCAGTTAATTGGGCCTTTTCTATATTTATTTACGTGCATTTGTAGCGTCAAAATGATAACATACATACATAGTAACCATTTTTGGCTCATTACTCGGGACTCATCATACATTAATACTAAATGAGCTTGCAAAAGGAGGATCCTGTCATGAGAATAGAGCGATTAAGTCAAGATAAGATACGGATTTTCCTCACTTTTGACGACCTGAGCGAGCGGGGCATCCAGAAGGAAGACATGTGGCAGGAAGTTCCCAAGGTGCACGACCTCTTTACGGAAATGATGGATCAGGCGTACAGTGAACTTGGTTTTGACGCTACCGGTCCGCTTGCCGTGGAAGTGTTCGCATTGCCCGCGCAAGGCATGGTCGTTATTGTGACCCGGGGGAAATATGATCACCATTCGTACGGTGGTCCCGGGGAAGATGAATTGCCTGAAGAGATTTACGAGATGGAAGTTACTCTTGAACAAAGCGACTCCATTGTGTATGCATTCCGCGATTTTGAGGTTCTGGTTGAAGCGGCCCATGTGCTCATCGGCAATATTACTTCTCAAGGACAGCTGTATTCTTATAATGATAAATGGTATCTCTACTTTGATCCGAAGGAATTCGAAGAAGCGGCATTATCGGGTCTTGTAGGCGTGCTTGCAGAGTTTGGAGATTCATCTCCGGTTACTCAGGCTGTTCTGGCTGAATACGGCAAGACAGTGATGGCGGAGAATGCAATCGAGACCTTATGCACTCATTTTAAACGCCAGGAATAAAGACGGAGAAGGGCAAGGAAGCATCGGCTTAACTGCCCTTCCCTGAGGTTTTGCTGACGGGAGACGATCGTATTTAAGGGACGGGCAGTAGTTCAGCCCTGGATTGAAATTCAGAAAGATACTAGTTTTTAGGCGCGGGGGAGGCTATTCGGTGCTTTTGTTATCGGTCATTTCGTCAGCAGTGGCACCGGGACTTGCGCTGCTGACTTTTTTCTATCTGAAAGACAAGTATGATCAGGAGCCGCTCCATATGGTGCTGAAGGTGTTCCTGCTCGGCCTGATTATAGTTCTGCCGGTGATGATTATCCAGAGAGGTCTTGTGCTTGGTCTGGACGGCGGCCCTTATGTAGATTCGTTTCTGATCTCCTCCGGCGTGGAGGAAGGTCTGAAGTGGTTTGTGCTGTACCATATGATTTACAATCATACCGAATTTGACGAGCCCTATGATGGAATACTATACGCCGTGGCGATTTCGCTCGGCTTCGCAACGATAGAGAATGTAATGTATGCCTGGTACAGCAATGCTTCAATCGGTTCAATGGTCATGAGGGCGCTGCTCCCGGTATCCGGCCATGCCATGTTTGGCGTGATTATGGGATATCATATGGGGAGGGCCAAGTTTTCAAAAGGAGTCAAGACCAGAGGGATTCTGCTTATTTCCCTGCTGCTGCCATGGCTCTGGCACGGGATTTATGATTTCATACTGACAACTACGGCTAATTATTGGATCTGGTTCATCGTGCCCCTGATGGCTGTTTTATGGTACGGAGGGATGGGCAAAGTGGCGCGGGCCAACAGCCGCTCCCCGTTTCGTTTTTTGAAGCGGGAGGAAGAGGTTAACCTATAATAGAGATGGACACACTTAATCCTACAGGGCAGTTCCTTAAGGCAAGGAATTCCAGAGAGGAGAGGGGTGTCTTTTTTTGCGTGTAAAAGTTCGGATTGTCTGCAAACAGTGCGGCGAAACCTACATATTAAGAGGAAACAAGGAGCAGGGAGTCATTCAGACCGGCTTCAAGCAATGCTTGTGCAGCAGTGTCAGCGGCTTCGATATTGAAGAGCGCGCCTGACTGCTGTTAATAGAATAGAAGAATTTCTATTTCTCCCTGAAACGCCCCGTCCTTTAAAGAACGGCGCAACTGTTTCCGCATGGGTGCATAAGACTTCTCAGTTATTGTCAAACTAACGGCAATAAGCTACTGAAAGGAGTTTGACGGGCCTATGTACAAAAGATTAAGCGCCATAATGTTCCCGCTGACCGCACTCTTGCTGCTTGGAGCACTGGTCTGGGGGTATCAGGAGAACCAGGAGAAGAATTCGATTCTGATCAAAGCGGAGAACCAATATCAGCGTGCGTTCCATGATCTGTCCTACCATGTGGAGCGGCTTCATGGAGAGCTGGGTAACACGCTGGCGGTCAACACCACTTCCAATGGAATGCACCGCAAGGGTCTGGTGAATGTATGGCGGATTACGAGCGAGGCGCAGAACGAGATCAACCAGCTGCCGCTTACGCTGCTGCCGTTCAGTGAGACAGAGGAATTCCTCTCGAAGATCTCCAATTTCTCCTATAAGGCAGCGGTACGGGATTTCACCAAGAAACCGCTGACCGAAGGTGAAATGGCTAACTTGAAGACACTTTATGCGAATTCGGCAGAGATCTCCAAGGATCTGCAGGATGTCCAGAACAAAGTCATCAGTAACAGGCTGCGTTGGATGGACGTAGAAACGGCACTGGCTACAGAGGAAGAAGCGGAAGACAACACGATCATCGACGGGTTCAAAACAGTCGACAAGCGGGTTGCTGCCTATCCTGAGCTGGACTATGGCCCTTCGGTAGCAAGTATATATGATAAGCGTTCTGTCAAGAAGCTGGGCGGCAAGCCCGTCACAGCAGAGCAGGTCAAAGCCAAGGCGCTGAAATTTGCCGGGTTGGGCGGGAATGCAAACGTGAAGATCCAGGAGAACGGTAAGGGGACCGAATGGGCATCCTACACAGCAACTATTACATCGGCAGACCACAAAGAGCCGGTCACCATGGATTTCACGGCAGAAGGCGGACTGCTGATCTCCTACAATGACAACCGTGAAGTGGGTCCGGCCAAGGTATCCATGAAGCAGGCCGTGGAGAAGGCAGGCAAGTTTCTGGAGAAGAAGGGTTATCCCGGCATGACCGCAGTTAGTGCAGACAGGTATGATAACCTGGGCAACTTAACCTTTGTTACCAGCCAGGACGGTGTTCTGATCTATCCGGAGAAGATGACGGTACGGGTCGGACTGGATACGGGGGAAGCCACCGGATTCCAGGCCAGTGATTATGTGCATGAGCATAAGGAGAAGCGCGTGATTCCAAAGCCGGAACTGTCCCTGGCCGAAGTCAGAACCAGGCTGAACCCGGAGTTCAAGGAGCTGTATAACAGGCTGGCCTGGATTGAGAATGAAGATGCTGAAGAACTGCTGACGTATGAATTCGGAGGCAAAATCAACGGCTCCCAGTTCCGGATCTATCTGAATGCCGCAGACGGGAATGAGGAATCTGTAGAGCAGATCCGTACCTCTTCCGGAGCACAGGACAAATAAGCCGAGATTCAGGCAGAGTAAGCTTAACCTTAAGAAAAGGCGCTTTCCAAAACAGGAAAGCGCCTTTTTTGCTGGCCGTATAACGGTATTTAACCGCTTAGCCCAAATAATATTTCTGACCGGGCATGAAAGGCCATGCTATAATCGGGTTAGCATTAATTACTAACTCAAGCGGCGGTGACAGGTTTGTATCCCAAAATCAACGAATATTTATACCTGCAGGTTGCTTCCAGCGATGCAGCGGAGTCAGAGGTCGAATACCGGGCAAGAATTGCTGACATGGAGGAAGATACCTTTCTGATAGAAATCCCCATGCAGGAGAGTAACGGGCGTCTGAAAAAACTGTTTGTCGGAGATGAGCTGTCTGTTTATTTTCTTACTGAAGGCGGCATTAAAAATTATTTCAACACCCATGTAATTGGCTTCAAGGAAGAGGTCATCCGGATGGTGCGCCTCCGCAAGCCTGCTGTGGAATCCATCTTCAAAATCCAGCGCCGCAGCTTTTTCCGCGTGAATGCCGAGCTGGAGCTTGCTGTTAAAGATTCCTTGGGCAGCCGCTTTCTGGTGCGGACTGAGGATATCGGCGGCGGGGGGACCTCATTCTTAAGCGATGCCAAAATTACTTTGAAGGTTGGAGATAAGCTAGGCTGCTGGCTGCTGGTAGCGTACCGTAACGGCAGCACGGAGCATGTTAATTTCGAAGGCGAAATTGTACGGATCAAGAAGCTCGAAACCGGACGTAATCTGGTCATGCTGAAATTTTCGTCCATTTCCGATTCGGAACGCCAAAAAATAATCCGTTACTGTTTTGAACGCCAATTTGATTTCCGTAACCGGTGACAGGACTGTGCGGGGATTCCCCAAAAGGCATCAATATAAGCTTTTTTCTCCTCAAAAACCTCCGAGTCATTTTGCACTGAGGTATAAACTGTGGTATAATTTTATAAGTCGCAGGCAATGCCTGCTTTTTTCTTGATAATATCAGCAAGTCCCTAGAGAGATATGTCGATAGGCATATTTCCTGCGGAAGAGTGTTTGAGGAGGAATGCCCCGTTGGACAGGCAGGGGACACATACTTACGACAGAATTAACGTCGCCATCGACGGACCTGCCGGGGCAGGCAAAAGTACTGTAGCCCGATTGGTAGCACGGGAGCTGTCTTACATTTATGTAGACACGGGTGCGATGTACCGGGCAATCACCTGGTATATGATTCGTGAAGGCATATCTGCGGAGGAGCATGAACTGGTGCATCAGAGGATCCAGGACATGAATATTGACCTTCTTCCGGAGAAAGACGTGCAGAAAGTGTTGATTAATGGGGAAGACATGACCCCGCATATCCGGAGTCTTCAGGTCAGCGGCCAAGTGTCGCAGTATTCGAAGATCGAGGGTGTAAGATCCAGACTCAGCCAGCTGCAGCGCCAGATGGCACTCCGCAAGGGAGTCGTAATGGATGGCCGGGATATCGGTACAACCGTACTGCCGGATGCTGAAGTGAAGATTTTCATGACGGCAAGTGTGGAGGAGCGTGCTCTCCGTCGTTACAAGGAACTGAAGGATACGGAAACAGTGACTCTCCAGCAGCTTGAACATGATATTGCAGCGCGGGACCGTCTTGACGAGGGCCGTGAGATTTCACCGCTGCGCCGTGCCGAAGACGCTGTTCTTCTGGATACGACCCATATGGATATCGGTCAGGCCGTGGAAGCCATCGTCTCCCACTGCAGAACTTATGTTGACGGGGAGAGAAATCATCTATGATTTATGCAATTTGCTGTGGATTGCTTCGCTTTATTTATGCCATACTGTTCCCGCTTAAGATTGTGGGGAGAGAAAATGTGCCAAAGGAGGGCGGAGTCCTGCTCTGCGCAAATCACATCAGCCTGCTCGATCCGATGACGATTGGGATTAAGCTGAAACGACAGGTGAAATACATGGCCAAGGCGGAGCTCTTTACTGTTCCTGTATTAGGCTGGCTCATTAAGCAACTGGGAGCTTTTCCTGTCAAACGTGGCGGCGTAAGCAAAGAATCCATAAAAACGGCCCTTAATACGCTTCGCAGCGGAAATGTTATGGGCATCTTTCCGGAAGGCACGCGCAACTCTGACTCCGGTGCAGCTAAGAAAGGCGCAGCAAGTTTTGCCCTTCGCAGCGGCGCAGCCGTTGTACCTGCGGCTATTATCGGATCTTACAAGCCCTTTCGCCGGATGACTGTTGTTTACGGGGCTCCCATAGATCTCAGTTCGTTTGAAGGAGCAGGAAGTGAATCTCTGGAAGCGGTAACCGATGTTATTATGGGGCGTATCCACGAGATGATCCAAACAGGCAAGCCCAGTACGCGTTAAGCCCGGGCGCCTTGCATCTGCGAATCGCAGATGATTAATAGCATAACCGCTATTTTTTGGAACATACTAACGTACAAAGTGCAATTGATGATTGTTTTGAACTCTGCTATACGCGGGTTTAAATAAATGGGGTTTTGAATCGAGGAGGGTAATCACATGTCTGAAGAAATCAAAAATCAAGAAGCTGCGGATAACGTTGAGAACAACGAAACCGTGGAAGCAACAGAAGCTGTGGAATCCGCAGAAGCTGTTACGGGTACCGAAGAAGAAGTGACAAGCCAAGAAGGCCTGGAAATCATTTCTTTGAAAAAAGGCGATACCGTGAAAGGAACGATCGTCAAAATCGAAGATAACCAAGCTTATGTAAGCATTGGATATAAATACGACGGCGTCATTCCTATTCGCGAATTGTCTTCCGTACAACTGGACAATGCCGCAGCAGCGGTAGAAGTCGGACAAGAAGTGGAATGCAAGGTTGTCAGCATCAACGACAACAAGGAAAGCCTGGTTCTTTCCAAACGTGCAATCGACAGCGAAAAATCATGGGAAGATCTTGAGAAATACTTCGCTTCCCAGGAATCGTTCGAAGTTACTGTGGCTGACGTTGTCAAAGGCGGCCTCGTGGCTGACGTTGGCGCGCGCGGATTCATTCCGGCTTCCATGGTTGAACGTCACTTCGTTGAAGATTTCAGCGACTACAAAGGCCGCACATTGCGTGTGAAAGTGAAAGAACTTGACCGTGAGAACAGCAAGGTTATTCTTTCCGCCAAAGAAGTTCTGGAAGAAGAATTCGAAGCTAACAAGCAGAAGATCATGTCCGAGCTGTCCGAAGGACAAATCATCGAAGGTACTGTACAACGTCTGACTCAATTCGGCGCATTTGTGGATGTTGGCGGCGTTGACGGTCTGGTTCACGTATCCGAGATCGCCTGGAACCACGTGGAGAAGCCATCCGATGTAGTATCCGAAGGTGATAAGGTTCGCGTAAAAGTACTTAAGGTTGATCCTGAAAAAGGCAAAATCAGCCTCAGCATCAAAGCCGCTGCTCCGGGTCCTTGGGATTCCGCAGCTGGTCAGATCAACATCGGCGATGTAGTTACAGGCGAAGTTAAACGCCTTGTAAACTTCGGCGCGTTCGTTGAACTGCTTCCAGGCGTTGAAGGCCTTGTGCACATTTCCCAGATCTCCCACAAGCACATTGGCACTCCGCATGAAGTGCTCAAAGAAGGACAGGAAGTACAAGTGAAAGTGCTTGACTTCAATCCATCCGAGAAGCGCGTAAGCCTCAGCATCAAGGAAACCGAAGAAGCTCCGGCTCCTACGGCTAGACCTGAACGCAGCAACAGCAGAGACAGAGCGCCAAAAGAAGTGCTGAACAATCCTAACGTATCGCTCAGCAATGAAGGCCTCAGCTTCACACTGGCTGAACGTTTCGGCGACAAGCTGGACAAATTCAAGGGTAACAACTAATCCCTTTGTTATTTCATCATAACGGGTAAAGTAATCGGCGAGCCCTCGATAAGAGGGTTCGCCGATTGTGTTTTACAGGCAAGTATGGAGCGGCGGAACAGTTGTAAGACTGTTAGCCAATTGTATTGTTTTTTGCTATGATGAGTAACGTAAGGAAGACAGGAGGAATGAATATGGCAAGACCCGTTGTGGCCATCGTTGGCAGGCCTAACGTCGGTAAATCGACGATTTTTAACAGGCTGATTGGCGATAGACTGGCCATCGTAGAAGATAAACCGGGGATTACACGTGACCGGATATATGGAGTTTCGGATTGGAACGGCAAATCCTTCAGTGTGATTGATACCGGGGGGATTGAAATTGACGGTGAAGACGCCATTCTGAAGTCGATCCGCGTTCAGGCGGAGCTGGCGATCGAAGAAGCGGATGTCATCGTCTTTATGTGCGAGGCGAAGAGCGGACTTACGAGCTCGGATGAAGAAGTAGCGCAGATTCTTTTCCGTTCCGGCAAGCCGATCGTTCTGGCTATTAATAAAGTGGATAACATGAAGCGCACCGAGGATATTTATGAATTTTACAGCCTTGGAATTGGCGACCCAATCGGAATTTCAGGAAGCCACGGAACCGGAATCGGAGATCTGCTGGATGCGGTTGTTGAACGTCTGCCTGATAAAACCGATGAGGAATATGACGATGATGTCATTCGTGTAGCTTTGATCGGCCGTCCGAATGTAGGTAAATCCTCGCTGGTGAATGCTATTCTTGGCGAAGAACGCGTAATTGTCAGCGATGTTGCGGGTACTACACGCGATGCGATCGATACACCGTTTGAACGGGATGGCCAGCGTTATGTGCTCATTGATACTGCGGGCATGCGTAAACGCGGCAAGGTCTATGAAAACACGGAAAAATACAGCGTGATGAGAGCCATGAAGGCTATTGAACGTGCTGATGTTGTACTGGTGGTAATTAACGGTGAAGAAGGCATTATTGATCAGGACAAGCATATTGCCGGTTATGCCCATGATGCTGGCAAAGCCTCTATCTTTGTCGTCAACAAATGGGATGCCATTGAGAAAGACGACAAGACAATGCAGAATTTCGAACGCAATATCCGTGATCACTTCCTGTTCATGAGCTATGCGCCAGTGGTGTTCCTGTCTGCGCTTACCAAACAGCGGCTGCAGAAGCTGCTGCCGGTCGTACAGCATGTCGCACAGCAGCATGCACTCCGGATTACCACGCATCTGGTGAACGATGTGGTATCCGATGCAGTTGCGATCAATCCTCCGCCGACAGACAAAGGACGGCGTCTGCGCATCAATTATGTAACCCAGGTTGCTACGAAGCCGCCGACAATCGTGGTATTCGTCAACGATCCTTCGCTGATGCACTTCTCCTATGAGCGTTATCTGGAGAATAAGCTGCGCGCGGCATTCAATTTCGAAGGCACACCGATCCGTCTCTTTACACGGCGCAAATCCGAAAACGAAGGTTAGGGGAGAAGAGTAGTGGCGTTTGAACTTCTGGTTATCGTTGTAAGCTATTTGCTTGGCTCTATCAGCTTCAGTGTATTGCTCGCCCGGCTGCTTAAAGGCATCGACATCCGCCAATATGGAAGCGGCAATGCGGGGGCAACCAATACACTGCGGGTAATGGGGAAGGGACCGGCCATACTGGTGCTGTTTCTGGACGTACTGAAGGGAATTGCCGCAGTCTGGCTTGGAACATGGGCCGGCGGCTGGGGAACCTGGATTGCAGTGGGCTGTGGGATCGCTGCCATCATCGGGCATAATTGGCCGCTCTATTTTCACTTTCGCGGAGGGAAAGGCATTGCAACGACAATTGGCGTAATGGCTACGCTTGTATTTTGGCCTGCACTGATTGCTGGATTGATTGCTATTCTGGCAATCGTTCTGACCCGGTATGTGTCGCTGGGTTCTCTGATCTTCGTGGCATTGACACCGGTATTTCTGCTGTTTACCGGGTTCACAACGCCTGAGCTATGGGGTAGCCTGATTATCGCACTGTTTGCGTTCTGGCGTCACCGCAGCAATATACTTAAGATTTCACAGGGCCGGGAGAACAAAATCGGCTCCAAAGTTAAGGAGGCGAATCGCGTTGTCTGATAAAGTAACCGTGCTGGTCGCGGGCAGTTGGGGAACTGCGCTGGCCACTGTGCTGGCGGCTAACCACTCGGAGGTTTATCTGTGGACGCGAAAGCCCGAACAAGCTGCCGAGATTAATGAAGCCCATACGAATCATCATTTTCTGCCGGGAATCACTCTTCCTGCGAACATTATTGCCACTACGGACATGGAGACGGCTGTTTCCGGTTCGAAGGCAGTAGTTATTGTTGCGCCTTCTTCCGGAATGCGCCAGGTTGCGCACAGCCTGAAGCCCTTCTGGAAGGAAGATATGCTCTGTATTCATGCTACGAAGGGCTTTGAGACGGAGAGCATGAAGCGTATGTCGACAGTGATCTCAGAAGAGCTTGGCTGCAATGAAAGTCAGGTCGTTGTCCTCTCCGGCCCGAGTCACGCGGAGGAAGTAGTACGGCTCTGTCCGACTACCGTTGTGGTGGCTTCACCTGACGATAGCCGTGCCGCTGCAGCGCAAGGACTGTTCATTAACAATGACTTCCGGGTATATACCAACCGCGATCAGGTCGGCGTAGAGCTGGCTGGCGCACTGAAGAATATTATCGCGCTGGGTGCAGGGCTATCGGACGGGCTGGGCTTCGGGGACAATGCCAAAGCAGCGCTTCTTACCCGCGGCTTGGCCGAGATTTCCCGTGTTGGCGTAGAGCTTGGGGCGAACCCGCTGACCTTCTCCGGTCTTGCCGGACTCGGTGACCTTGTCGTGACGGCGACCAGCCAGCACAGCCGCAACTGGCGTGCCGGTTCCATGCTGGGCCAGGGCAAGCCGCTGGCAGAGGTGCTGGAGTCCATGGGCATGGTAGTGGAAGGTATCCGGACAACGGAAGCTGCTTATGCGATATCGCTTAAATTAGGCGTACAGATGCCGATTACGGACCAGATTTATCATGTGCTGTTCAAGGGAAGAACGCCGCGTAATGCGGTGGAAGCCTTGATGGGCCGTGACCGCAAGACAGAGATGGAAGCCATTTCACAGGAAACCTGGGAGCAATGGCATTCCTGATCGCGTTCACCTTTTGCCGGAGAGCCTCATATGTTGTATTGGGGATTGACGGAGGAGGGATGAATAGTGAGCAGAGATTTTTCCAAGGATGCTTTGAACGCCATTAACAAGAAGGCGGGCAAGAACATTACGGAAGGTGCCATCAAGAAGCTGGCCGGGACGGTCAAGCCGGGCACCACGCAGAATGAAGCCCAGCTCCGCCAGTTAATTAAGCAGGTGTCAGCAATGGCCAAAGTGCCAGTCAGTGAAGCTACCGTGCAGGAAATCATCAATGCCGTTAAAAAAGGCGGCGCGGGTTCCGGTTCGATGGAGTCTTTAATGAAAATGCTGCTGAAAAAATAGCATATCATGCATAAAGGAGCCACCCCTCCAGGGCTGGCAAATTGCTTGTCTGCTTGTGTAGGGCAAAAACCCGGGAATCTAGCCAGATTCTGAGGTTTTTGCTCTTTTTTTAATATAAAGACTTATAATATCTAAGGTTTCACGCTATAATAGTCGCAATCCGGGTATAGTGAAATGGGGGCGCATGGACTATGGATCCAATGACGAAAATGTGGCTGTCTCTGATTGCGGTACTGATTATGGGTTTATCCGTTTTTTTGATTACATTTGCACGCAGCAGGACCAAGGGCTGGCTTAGAGGCGTACTATCCGTACTTGCATTTGTGATTATGCTGATCGGGATATTAGGCGGAGCCGCTTCAATTATGTAAGCATTTACAATACACTCAGACAGACGTATTTCTGACAGAATCGATTGATGATTTTACAGGAATGGAGCGTGTGTTGATCTATGACCGGTTCAGGAATCCCCTATGCACTTGAGACAGCGCTGGGCAGCATAGTAGAAGATTTAGAATACTACGGGCTGGGCAAGCCCCCTGTTTGGCTTCTGGGAGGGAGCTGCGGGCTGCTGCTGCACGGGGCCCAGCTGGCTGTCCCGCCGCGTGATATTGATGTCTATTGCGACCTGAAGGATACCTGGCAGCTTCATCAATCCCTTCTCCGGTATGCAGTCAGTCCGCCGGAAGAGGATTTCAGCGGAAGCTGTTATTCACTGCGCGCTCTCTATTTCATGGGGGAGGCCAAGGTTGAACTGGTGGGCGGGTTCAGAATGGGCAGCGGCGAATGGCAATATTCAGTGGATGCAGGCATGCTGCAGCAGTATGCCCCGGTACGCAATTACGAAGGGATTGGCCTTGTGCGTCTGATGCCGGTGGTTCATGAGCTGATATTTAATCTGCTGCGGGGCAGGGACGGGCGCTGCCAGGCAATTGCGGGGCTGATCAAACAGGATATGGCCGCCCATCTGCCGTTGCTGTATCAGTTAATTCAAGAGAACCATCTGGAAGATCACCTGCAGGCGAAGCTGGAGGCATTGCTGGAGATATCCACATCCATAGAGATTTAAGATGAACCAAGGAAGGAACAACATCATGGCATCTCATAAAAAAATAAATGTCACTTTCCTGCCCGACACCCGGCGTGTCTCCGTGCCACATGGAGTATCGCTGCTTGAGGCGGTACACAGAGCCGGAATCGTTCTGCCCACCCGCTGCGGCGGTAAAGCCGGATGCCTGATGTGCAAGGTGTCAGTAGATCCCGGAGAGTCAGCAGCGCTGAGACCTCCTTCTGATGCCGAGAGACGCAAGCTGGGCAGCCTGCTGGATCAAGGCGTCCGTCTGGCCTGCCAGGCCGCTGTCTGGGAGGATGTGAGCGTGCACATTCCCGAGGACCCGCTTAAGGCGGCCGTACGCCGCAGACTGGAAGCTGCGCGCCGTGGAGAAGCAGAGGACTTATGGTGACTGGGAAGGCTTAGCAGATAACCAGAGAAAGGGGGCGTATTTATCAACTCCATGTATCAGGTGAAACGCCGGCAATCACTGAGAAGAGCAGCCCTGCTGCCTTGGGTTGCCCTGCTGCTATGGTCACTTGGCGGCTGCATGTATCCCGGGGATTCTGAGCAGCGGCAGCCCGGCAGCGGGTACCGCGAGAGTGTGAAGCGGGTGCAGGCAGCGGTAGATGACTATCAGGAGCAGGAAGGCCTGCTTCCGATTAAGACCAGCGATGAAGCAACGCCAAGATATGAGAAATTCGTGGTCGATCTGAATAAACTGCAGCAGGCAGGGTACCTGGATGAAATACCGGCAGCGGCTTTTGAGAAGGGCGGCAGCGCGTATTTTCTGATTCTGGACGAAGAAAGTGATCCTCAGGTGAAGCTGATGGACCTGGTGACCGTGCAGAAGGTTAACGATGTACAGCGCAAGGTTAACCTCTACAAGTCCGCACATGGTGGAGAACTGCCGGCGGAAAAAGAAGTGTATCCGGGCCTCTCTGCAATTGATGCCAAGAAGGCGGGAACAGCGTCTATTAAGCTGAACAGTGTGTATTCCGGCCAGGCCCTGCAGTTCCTTATGGACAAGGACGGTACGGTATATGCCGATTACGGTGCGGATATCAGCTCAGCTATAGATAAAAATGGCGGGGCGCCTGAGGCAGACCGCGACTTGCGTCTGGAGCTGGAGCAGGCGTCGTATTACGTGCCCGTTAAGTCATTGCCTTATTTGTGGGTTGACGGCCAGCCGGTTCCGCAGGCTCCGACGGAATAGAAGCTTTAGATCAGCACCGGATTATAATTTCGGTGCTTTTTTGTATTTGTACAGAATTTATTCAGTGTAAGTACCGCATTTAGATTCGCTCCCCCGGCAGTTGTCCACGGATTTCCTGATTATTTTGGCAGTCCGCAGCGGCAACCTGGTGGATCAAGGCGTAAATAGTTTGGAGTGCACGATGTTTAGTTGTATTTCGTGCAGTTAAAAGACGGTGAAAAAACGGATTTTTCAGATTAACTGTATTCTGTACAACTAAAATTAGCGGAAAGCCCTTTTATCGCGTTATGGGGATTTTTAGATGTAGAAAATACAATTAAAGCTCTAGTGGCATGCTAATCGACCGCTTTAGTTGCACAAAATACAGTTAGAGCGTGCACTCAAAACAAAATACCTGAGTCAAACCATATAGTGGTTCTAGGCGAAAACCCGGCTTCATAGGATTGATGAGAAGACTTCCGGGCGTCGTGACGCATTGGCGTGCTAGAGCGGGCATACAAAATTTCAACTGCAAAATGCACGGACGAGGGTCATAAATCCGTTCTGGATACATATGATGATACTAGTCCAAATGCATGTCCGAGCATTCGGAGTTTAGCGCGGGGCAACATGTTCCGCCTCAGGCAGTAGCTAGGCTTCGGGCGGGCAAAGCTTAGTCCGGTGGTTGTCCTGCAAGGGTCAGTTTGCCGGCGGAACGCGAAGTCGATGCTCTTCAGGCATTTTTTCTTCGGAGTAATATGAGGAGGGGATCTCTTTTGGAAAAAGTGGATATTTTCAAGGACATTGCCGAGCGTACCGGCGGAGACATTTATCTCGGCGTCGTCGGCGCGGTTCGCACGGGGAAATCGACATTCATCAAACGGTTCATGGAAACGATTGTTCTTCCGAACATCACAAGTGAAGCGGACCGGGTAAGAGCAGTGGATGAACTGCCGCAAAGTGCGGCGGGCAAAACAATTATGACCACTGAGCCCAAATTTGTACCGAATAACGCGGTGCAGATCAAGGTGGCGGAGGGTCTGGAAGTCAATGTCCGGCTGGTCGATTGTGTGGGTTATGCGGTAGAAGGTGCCAAAGGCTACGAGGATGAGAATGGTCCGCGTATGATCTCAACACCGTGGTTTGAGGAACCGATTCCGTTCCAGGAAGCGGCTGAGATCGGCACACGCAAAGTGATTCAGGAGCATTCCACACTTGGTGTGGTAGTGACAACGGACGGTACGATTGCTGAAATTCCCCGGAACTCATATGTGGATTCTGAAGAGCGCGTCATCGCTGAGCTGAAGGAGGTTGGCAAGCCGTTTGTGCTTGTAATCAACTCCACCCGGCCGCGCAGTGAGGAAGCACAGCAGCTGCGCAATGAGCTCGCACTCAAATATGATATTCCGGTAATGACACTCAGCGCCGCCAATATGACGGAAGATGATGTGACCGGGGTACTCCGTGAAGTGCTGTATGAATTCCCGGTACATGAAGTTAATGTCAATCTGCCAAGCTGGGTTATGGTGCTGGGCGAGAATCACTGGCTGCGCAGCAGCTATGAGAATTCTGTCCGCGATACGGTGAAGGATATCCGCCGCCTGCGGGATGTGGACCGGCTCGTCTCCCAGTTTACAGAATATGATTTCATCGACAGGGCTGGCCTCAGCGGCATGAACATGGGCCAGGGGGTAGCGGAGATCGATCTATACGCTCCTGAAGAGCTGTATGATCAGGTTCTCATGGAGGTGGTCGGCGTGGAGATCCGCGGCAAAGACCATCTGCTCCAGCTGATGCAGGACTTCTCCCATGCCAAACGTGAGTATGACCGCTTCTCGGAAGCTCTGGAGATGGTCAAAACTACAGGTTATGGTATCGCAGCCCCATCCCTGGCTGAGATGGCTCTGGATGAGCCAGAGCTGATCCGTCAGGGCTCCCGCTTCGGGGTCCGGTTGAAGGCTACAGCACCTTCGATCCATATGATCCGGGTAGATGTCGAATCTGAATTCTCGCCGATTATCGGCACAGAGAAGCAGAGTGAAGAGCTGGTGCGTTACCTGATGCAGGACTTTGAGAATGACCCGATCAAGATCTGGGAATCGGATATCTTCGGCCGTTCCCTGCATTCCATCGTCCGTGAGGGCATCCAGGGCAAGATTGCCATGATGCCGGATAATGCCCGCTATAAGCTGCAGGAAACGCTGGGCCGGATTATTAACGAAGGTTCAGGCGGACTGATTGCCATAATTCTCTAAATGTAAGCAGGCCTAGCGATAAGAGCGGAAGAATTTCCGCTCTTTTTTGCTGCTGATTTTTAAGATTTCGAAGATAGCTTACCGGCGGGCAAAAGGGGGAATCTCCCAGGGAAGACTCCGATTTTACGGAATAATTGGTAGTAATAGACTGCGCGAAACCCCGAAAACATGTGGAAAAATGCTACTTTCTGCTCCTTTTTTGAGTAACGCCTTGAAATTATGGGTGGGCTGTATTACTATAAGTTTGTTGCGCTTCTAGAAGAGAGGCGCCAGTATCCAGTAATAAACGGGATTATCACGTATATTTTGCGTTGAAACGGAAACAGTGTATGATACCGGAAATTTGCCCAGGGAGGTGAGAAAACATGAACAAATCAGATTTGATCAACGTAGTTACAGAAGCAACTGAACTTCCCAAGAAAGATGCTACTAAAGCGGTAGATGCCGTTTTCGAAGCTATCACAGGTGCACTGCAAAGCGGAGATAAAGTACAGCTGGTTGGATTCGGAAACTTTGAAGTGCGCGAACGTTCCGCACGTAAAGGCCGTAACCCACAGACTGGTGAAGAAATCGAAATTCCTTCGAGCAAGGTACCGGCATTCAAACCCGGTAAAGCGCTGAAAGACGGAATCAAATAGAGATTTCTACATATCTATCCCATAGTCTTTGAATAACAACTATGCCGCCCTCCAAGGCGGCATTTGTTTTTTAGAAGCTTAGGCTTACCATACTTTAAGGAGGATCACAAATGACTGAGAAGCACAATGAAGTGAATCCTGCACCATCAGGCAGCGATTATATCGTAATCAAAGCCAAAGAAAACGGAGTTCAGGTCATCGGACTGACAAGGGGCCTGGATACCCGCTTTCACCATACGGAGAAGCTTGATAAAGGCGAAGTCCTCATTGCCCAATTCACAGATCATACATCAGCAATGAAAATCCGCGGGAAAGCTGAAATCTGGAGCAAACACGGACAATTAGAGAGTGAAAGCTGAGAAGCAGGCATAGCCTGCTTTTTTTCAAAATATAACTAGATATAGGGCTGTCTGCGGTTCAGTATAATCCTGCTGCGCAGCGGAAATTCTGAGTAAGGGGGCTTGTCATGAACCGTAGCTGGCTGATTGGAACTGTCTTGCTGCTGACCGCGGCATCTACCATGCTGCTGCCTCAGCTCGCCAGTCTCGGGGCAGTCCCCCAGGGCGCCTATGGTACAGTGGAGACTATAAGCCGGGATAGCACCGTTCTGGGCGATGACAATCTGGTAGATAGGCTCGGGGAGATTCCCTTTAGCCTGGTTATAGACAAGGCAGGCTGGAAGGACCTGGTGTTAACCCTGGATCTTAAGGTGACCGGCAATGACCACGAACCGCAGGAGCTGTATCAGAACATGGCGCTGGCGATTGCTTTTGCCTTTCAGGAGACCGGTAATGTCAATCAGCTGCTGCTCCGAGTGGTGGCTGAGGATAAATGGCTGGATACCCGCCGCCTGCTGCTGGCTGGTGACATCCGCCGGGAGGAATGGTCTCCCCGGCTGCAGGATGAGCTGCAGAATGCCGGCAATTCCCCGCTGCCCGATTCGCTGAAGAACGGCTTCCGCATTAGTGAAAGCGAGCTGTGGAAAAAACAGTTCATTTATCCCTGAAGTGGGTAAAAGAAACTAGAATGCACGACCGTGCGTGACCAAAAAACATGTGATATAATAGACAAGATTGTGAACAAAGATATAGTCAAACGTCAATGGCTTCGGAGGCTGAAATGAAACCGTACCGCATACCGCAACTGGCTAAACCCTACACCGACTACGACATGATTCAGCGGCATACGGAATTGCCGCCGTTCTCAGACGGGCGGGGTCATTTGTTATATATTTTTCTGGGTCACGGCCGGAGTGCCGGATTCCAGAGTGGAGAGCTGTTCACTCTGGTGACCGGGCTTGTGCAGCTCGGGCTGGACACACATGAGAGCATCGACCGTTATCATGATGAGCCCGGCGGTGATATGATGCGTTCCCGCCAGCTTAAGGTGCTGGCCGGCGATTACTTCAGCAGCTGGTTCTATCACCTGCTCGCCAAACACGAACAAATTGAGATGGTGGGTATTCTAAGTACGGCTATCGCTGATTTTAATGTGATGAAGGCTAATCTTTACGGCAAGATGAAAGGGCTGCTTTTCACAGCCGAACAATATTTGAAGCACACGGTACAGCTCAATATGAGGCTGTTTCTTTCTTTTACACCGATGATTGAGGAGCCGCTCCGGGATAGCTGGGAGAAGCTGCTGGTGGAGTTCAGCCAGTGCGAAACCGTAACGCAGGAGCTGCGCCGCGGCGCAGACCCAGTAAGTGCTCTGGAAGGCTACTGTTACTGGAAGGTGCTGGAGTCGGCGACGGAAGAGGAGCTCCAGCTGCTGGGAGAGCAGGAGCTGGACATCAGGGACTGGAAGAAGCTTAAGCTAAGAAGCAAATGTGATGCCCTGCTGACAGACAAGCTGCATGCATCGCTTGAGTCCATTCAGGGCTTGCTGCAGAGTATCAAGGACGAGGAACTGATCAGTGAGCTGAGTGCTGCGCTGGACCGCCTTCTTCTGCAAATGAAAATTTCCGGACAAGCTGCCGTGGAGGGTTAGAGGATGACTGTAGATAAAACTTCCGTTATGGGTGACCAAGGCATCAAGCCGAAAGAACAATTCGTACATTCCGTATTTGAGAGCATTGCCGGCAAATACGATTTGATGAATGATATCTTAAGCTTCCGCCGCCACAAAGCGTGGCGCAAGTTTACAATGCGCAAGATGAACATGAAGCGCGGGGATTCGGCAGTGGATCTGTGCTGCGGGACCTGCGACTGGAGCATCGCCCTGGCTGAGGCCAGTGAGACCGGCTGTGTCATGGGACTGGATTTCAGTGCAGGCATGCTGGAGGTCGGCAAGCGCAAGGTAGAGGGGCGCGGACTCCAGGACCGGATATCCCTGATTCAGGGTAATGCGATGGATCTGCCCTTCGGTGATAATTCCTTCGATTATGCGACGATTGGCTTCGGACTCCGCAATGTGCCTGATCCCGTTCAAGTGCTGAACGAAATGAAGCGTGTGGTGAAGCCGGGCGGTATGGTGGTATGCCTGGAGCTTTCGAAGCCGATGAAGCAGCCGTTCAAGGGGATTTATTTTTTCTATTTCCAGCGTGTGCTTCCGTTGCTCGGCAAGCTTTTTGCCAAGCGGTATGAGCAATATAAGTGGCTTCCCGAGTCACTCGCCCTGTTCCCGGACAGAGAGCAGCTGGCAGTGATCTTCCGTGAAACCGGCTTGCAAAAAGTGGAATCCTTCCCCTTGACCGGCGGCATCGCGGCATTACATATTGGGCTCAAGGAGAACAGCAATGTTTAAGAAAATCGGCATCTTTCTACAAATGATTAAATTTGAACATACGGTTTTTGCATTACCCTTTGCTTTTATGGGCGCTTTGCTCGGATCGGTCGTAATGTTTGGTGAACTGCCTTCCTGGAGCCAGATCGGCTGGGTTGTGATTGCCATGTTCGGTGCACGCAGCGCGGCTATGGGGCTTAACCGGCTGATCGACCGGATCAGCGATGCGAAGAATCCCCGGACAGCCGGGAGAGCGATTCCTGCAGGACTGCTGAAGGTTGGAGAAGTATCGCTATTTATCGCCTTCTCGTTCTTTTTGCTGTTCTGGGCTGCTTTTAAGCTGAATCCGCTGTCAGCGAAGCTGCTCCCGATTGCTGTTTTCCTGCTGGTGTTCTATTCGTTCACGAAACGCTTCACCTGGGCTTGCCACCTGATTCTCGGTCTTACGATCGCGCTTGCGCCGCTCGGAGGCTGGGTTGCCGTTACGGGCACTGTAGACTGGACCTCCATGGTATTCTATTTCACTATCGTCTTCTGGACAGCGGGTTTTGATATTATTTATTCCTGCCAGGATGTGGAATTCGATCTTAAGGAAGGTCTTTACTCTATTCCTGTCCGCTTTGGAGTTGCCCGTGCGCTTCTTATTGCCAAGGTGTTTCATCTGCTTACGGGAATCGGATTTGTATCGCTGCTCTTTATTACCGAATTGAGCTGGTGGTATGTGGCAGGTATGCTGATTGCCTACATTATTTTATTTTATGAGCATTATATCGTATCCCCGAGCGACCTCAGTAAACTGCAGACGGCGTTTTTCACAATGAACGGGGTGCTTAGTATTGTAGTCTTTTCCTTTACTCTGATTGACCTGGTGGTGCAGTTCTACAAATGACCGAGCTTAAGCCTAAAAATTTCGTGGTTGGCATTACCGGCGCGAGCGGAGGGATCTACGGCATCCGGCTGACAGAAACCCTGCTCTCGCTCGGTTACACGGTACATCTGGTGGTTAGCAATGCTGGCTGGCGCGTCTTCAAAGAAGAATTAGGCTTCACGGCCTCAGACCGGGAAGGGTTTCTGGACGGGCGGTTCAGCAGCTATCCCGGTTCTCTTCTGTATCACCCTATCGCAGATATTGGTGCTTCGATTGCCAGCGGCTCCTTCCGGACGGAAGGGATGATCATTATGCCTTGCTCGATGGGAACACTGTCTGCTGTAGCGCAGGGCAGTTCTGACAATCTGATGACGCGGGCTGCAGATGTCATGCTGAAGGAAGGGCGCCCCTTGGTGCTTGTTCCCCGGGAGACACCGCTGCACGCGATTCACCTGGAGAATATGCTGAAGCTGTCCCGGATGGGAGTCAAGCTTATCCCGGCGATGCCGGCGTTTTATTTTGGACCCGCAACAATCGATGATCTGATTAATTTCATGGTAGGCAAAGTGCTGGACAGCTTTAATATTGAACATACTTTATTTCGCAGATGGGGGGGATGAAGGATGACACATCCAGAGCACACCGTTATCGGTAAAATCAGTTACACCAACTCATGGCCGGTATTTCATAATTTCCATCCTTCTTCTCTCAGCTTCCCGGCAGAGATGGTGAGTGAAGTACCCGCCATTCTCAATCAAGGCATGGCCGACGGGAGCATACATGTAGGCGCATTATCCTCCTTCGCGTACGCAGCGGCCAGCGACCGGCTTCTGCTGCTTCCGGATTTGTCCGTCAGTGCTGACGGGCCGGTCAAATCGATCCTGCTCTTCTCAAGAATGCCGGTGCAGTCTATCGGCAGCGGCAGGATCGCCGTAACGAATACATCGGCCACTTCTGTCAATCTGCTGAAAATTCTGATGGACAAAGCTATAGGTGCCACCCCTGAATACATCAGTGTCCCTCCTGATCTGAACGAAATGATGGATCAGGCAGATGCCTGTCTGCTGATCGGGGATCATGCCATCCGGGCATCCTGGCAGGATCAGGGATATTACGTAACGGATCTGGGTGAGCTATGGAAGGAATGGACCGGACTCAGCATGACTTTTGCCGTCTGGGCAGTTAACCGCAGGGCTGCTTTGCGTAATCCGGAAGCGATTGCCGAGATAGCGGAAGCCTTTGCGGTCAGCAAAAGACGAGGCCTGCGTGAGCTGGCGCCAATTACACATGAAGCCCGCTGCACCATCGGAGGTACTGCATCCTATTGGAATGATTACTTCCGTAATTTATGTTACGACTTTGGGGAAAGGCAGCAGGAAGGTCTGAACCTCTATTTCCGCTATGCCTATGAAATGGGCCTGCTGCCGCAGGAAGTGAAGATGGAGCTTTGGAGCCACAATCTGCTGACACGGGTGAAAGAATGAAGCGAATGCAAATATTCGGCTTGCTGAACAAAGATATGGATCAGATTGAAAAGGAACTGTACCGCAGTGTCCAGGGTGATGATGACCTGCTGACAGAAACCTCGCTGCACCTGCTCAAGGCGGGAGGCAAGCGCCTTCGTCCGGTATTTGTCCTCATGGGCGGCAAATTCGGACAGTATGACCTCGACAAGCTGAAGCGTGTAGCGATTCCGCTGGAGCTGATACATAGCGCTTCACTTGTCCACGATGATGTCATCGACGATGCTGAACTCCGGCGTGGAGAGCCCACCGTCAAGGCGAAGTGGGGCGACAAGATCGCCATGTATACCGGCGACTATATCTATGCCAAGGCACTGGTCATGACTTCGGAGCTGAAGAATCCCCGGATTCATCAGATTCTCTCCAAAGCTATGGTGGAGATGTCGATCGGAGAGATGGAGCAGATTCGTGATTTCTTCAACAGCGGGCAGAGCGTGCGTCATTACCTGCGGAGAATCCGCCGCAAGACAGCACTGCTGATAGCCGTCAGCTGTCAGCTCGGCGCCCTGGCTGCAGAAGCAGAGCCGGAGACAGCAAGGCTGCTCTATAATTACGGATACAACGTGGGGATGGCGTTTCAGATCCGTGATGATCTGCTCGATCTTTCCGGAACGGAGAAGCAAATCGGCAAGCCGCCGGGCAGCGATATGCGCCAGGGCAACATTACATTGCCGGTGATTTACAGCCTGCAGGACTCAAGGCTGCGCGAAGGACTGATGGAAGAGCTGGAACTGATCCGCGGGGGGAATGGCGGGGTTGGCCGTGCAATCGACCTGATCCTTTCCGGGGACGGAATTGCCCGTGCGGAGGAGCTGGCTTCCCGCTACATCGCCAAGGCGCTTGAGGCGCTGGAGCAGCTCCCGGGCAACCGGACCAAACGTAATCTGCGCGACATCGCCTTTTTTGTCACAGGACGCGCTTATTAATCTGGCAGCTTCCGCAGATTAAGCGTTCACAGATGACGAGGTTTCTGATAATATCAGAAAATGAACAACCTGATTATGCAATCCCGTATAGACAAACCTAGCATTCATTAAGAATTGGGGAAATGGAGAGTGACTCTATGGAACAAACGTATCTGATGATCAAACCGGACGGTGTACAACGCGGATTGATCGGGCGTATTGTCGCCCGCCTGGAGGATAAGGGATTCAAGCTGGTTGCGGCGAAGCTGATTACCATTACGGAAGCACAAGCCAAGAAGCACTACGCAGAGCATGAAGGTAAAGATTTCTTCCCGGAACTGGTAGGCTTTATCACCTCCGGTCCTGTGTTTGCCATGGTATGGGAAGGCGATGATGTGGTAACGTTGTCGCGTCTGCTGATCGGCAAAACCAAAGTGGGCGAGGCATTGCCGGGAACGATCCGCGGTGACTATGCCAGCCACACCCCGCTTAATTTGATCCACGGATCAGACTCGCCGGAAAGCGCAGCACGTGAAATTGCCAATTTCTTTGCTCCGTCTGAACTGGCCCAGTATAACAAAGACATCTCAGTCTGGATGTAAGGTCCGGCGGAAGACAGGAGAATATTTATGGCAGAACGTGAAGAACCCGCATTAACCCCAGACCCGGATTACACCGGATTTATTCATAATGTCAAACAGAGCACCGGAATTGATCTCGCCCAGTACAAGGAAGCGCAGATGAAGCGGCGTCTTACGACGCTCCGCATGAAGAACGGTTACAATTCTTTTAGTGATTTTTATGCAGCAATGATGAAGGACAAGGCTTTATTCTATGAATTTCTCGACCGGATGACCATTAATGTCTCCGAATTCTGGCGTAATCCGAACCGCTGGGAAGTATTAAGGGATGTTATTCTGCCTGATCTTCAGCGTTCCGGCCGCAGACTGAAGCTGTGGAGTGCCGCCTGTTCTACCGGAGAAGAACCGTATACACTGGCGATGATCCTGTCAGACAAGAATATTCTGGCCCAGACTGGTATTCTGGCTACGGATATTGATGACGGGGCCTTGGCCAAAGCGAAGCAGGGGTTATATCTGGAGCGATCCTTGAAAGATGTCCCTAAAGATGTGGCTGACCGGTATTTTACTCCGGAGGGACCCGTGTTCAAGGTCAGTGAAGGACTGAAGAAGAGTATCGATTTCCGCAAGCAGAATCTGCTGCTCGATAAGTTTGATGAAGGCTTCGACCTGATCATCTGCCGGAATGTAATGATCTATTTCACAGAAGAAGCCAAGAATAAGCTGTATCACAAATTCTCGGCCAGCCTGCGTCCCGGCGGCTATCTGTTCGTGGGCAGCACGGAACAGATTTTCACGCCTGCGCAGTATGGCTTCGAATCTACAGAAACCTTCTTCTACCGCAAGAAGTAGGCAGCTGCTGCTTATCCGCAGGGCCTGTCACTACAGGTATACTTTAACTTCTTTTCAGTGATACTGAAGAGTAGAAACCGTATGCCAAGTGAAAGGTCGTTATATTAGATGGACAAAAGCAAGGTTATAGCCGCGTATCGACGCGGCTTCCTCACAGTCCGCGAATGCGGACAGGTTCTCGGGATTGAGGAGCTGCAGCTGCAGAGCCTGCTTGCAGCGGAGGAGGGCAGAACCGGCAGCCTGCCTCCCGCACCGGGTGACCGGCAGCTGGAGACAGGCTCTTAGGGCGGGGATGCACAGCAGCGCCGTTTCTGCTCGAAAGAGCAGAAGCGGCGCTGTTCTTGTTTAGGAATAGAGTGGCTCTTTAAGGTGATCACTTTCTTGTCAAAGCCGATGGCCTATACTATAATAAGCAAAGACATTTAACATTTTAGCGGTTTACAGTCTAAAAGTATGAAGGGGGAACGCAGCATGAGTTTACGCTATTTAACAGCGGGGGAAACGCACGGCCCCCAGCTTACAGCCATTATTGAGGGATTGCCCAGCAATTTGACACTTGATTTCGAAGAGCTTAATTTCCAGCTGCACCGGAGACAGAAGGGCTACGGCCGCGGACGCCGGATGCAGATTGAGAAGGATACCGCCGAGATTGTAGGCGGCGTGCGCCACGGTTCCACAACGGGTGCCCCTGTAGCCCTGGTGGTGGAGAACAAGGACTGGACGCACTGGAAGAACATTATGAACATCGAGCCGATTCCAGGCAGTGATGAGGAGAAGCGCCGGGTCAACCGTCCGCGTCCCGGACATGCCGACCTGAACGGCGGCTTGAAGTATAACCTTACGGATCTGCGCAATGTACTTGAGCGCTCCAGCGCCCGTGAAACGGCTGCCCGGGTTGCAGTAGGCGCAGTAGCCCGCCAGCTGCTGGCGGCATTCGGGGTGAAGATTGCCGGACAAGTGATCCGCATCGGTGAAATCGAAGCACCTGCCAACCAGCTCACGGTAGATGAGTTGATCGTGCAGACCGAAGAGTCCTCTGTGAGAGTCGTCGACAAAGAGACGGAACAGAAGATGGAGGCTTACATAGACAAGATCAAGGAAGAAGGCGACTCCATCGGCGGGATTGTGGAATGTATTGTCGAGGGTCTGCCGGTCGGCCTTGGCAGTCATGTGCAGTCTGACCGCAAGCTCGATGGAGCCATCGCCGGAGCTGTTATGTCGATTAATGCCTTCAAAGGCGTGGAGATCGGCATCGGCTTCGAGGCCGGTAAGCTGCGCGGCTCTCAGGTTCATGACGAGATTATGTATGAAGCCTCACAGGGATACTACCGGGCGAGCAACCGGCTGGGCGGATTTGAAGGCGGTATGACCAACGGAATGCCGGTGGTGGTCCGTGGAGTGATGAAGCCGATACCGACCCTGTACAAGCCGCTGCAAAGCGTGGATATCGATACGAAAGAACCATTCACTGCCCAGGTGGAGCGTTCGGATGCCTGTGCGGTTCCGGCAGCCTGTGTTGTACTGGAGAATGTGGTGGCCTGGGAGATTGCCAAGGCTTTCCTGGATAAATTCGGCGGCGATTCAATGGAAGAGATCCAAGCCAACTATAATAATTACCTGGCGCAGCTGGAGAGCTATTAAGATGCGCAGCATTACGGTAGCTCTGGGTGAACGCTCTTATCCTATTTATATCGGCAGCGGACTGCTGCAGAATATTGGTGAATGCTGCATAGAAGCCGGTTTCCCGCAGCGCAGTCCGCTGCTGGTTGTCACGGACAGTGAAGTGGCTCCGCGTTATCTGGATCAGGTAGAGGCATCCCTGCGCGGCAGCGGATATACGGTGGTCAGCCATGTGATTCAGGCTGGTGAAGCTTCCAAATCTCTGGCCGTCTATGAAGAGGTCATTACGACAGCCATTCAGGGCGGGCTGGACCGCAGCTCTGCAGTGCTGGCGCTTGGCGGGGGGGTTGTAGGGGATCTGGCCGGATTCGTCGCCGCCTCTTATATGCGGGGAATCGGATTCATGCAGATTCCCACCACGATTCTCGCCCACGACAGCAGTGTAGGCGGCAAGGTTGCGGTCAACCATCCGCTGGCCAAGAATATGCTTGGCGCCTTCTACCAGCCGTCCATGGTGCTGTACGATCTGGACACCCTTGCTACACTTCCTCCACGCCAGGTTGCTTCGGGACTGGCTGAGGTTGTGAAGCATGGTCTGATCCTTGACAAAGAGTTCGCGTACTGGTGCCGTGAGCATGCCGGAGAGCTGCTTGCCCTGGACCCGGAGGCTCTGGGTTACGCGCTGGAACGCGGCTGTGCGATCAAGGCTGACGTTGTTTGCAATGATGAGACGGAGCAGGGGCAGCGTGCGATTCTGAACCTGGGACATACCATTGGACATGCCATTGAAGCAGTAGGCGGCTACGGCGTATTTCTTCATGGTGAGGCTATTGCTATTGGAATGGCCGGATCAGCACTGCTGGCCGCGAAGCTGGGCCGGGACAGAGCGATCTATGAAGATACGGTATCTATGCTCACCGCGTTGTCTCTGCCGGTCAGACTTCCGGCGGACTACGGTGAGGATGAGCTGATGGAAGCCATGATGCATGACAAGAAGTTCAAGGAAGGCAGAATGACCTTTATCGTGCCGGACGACATCGGCGCTGTCAGTATTGTGGGCGATGTGCAGGCAAGTGATGTGCGCGGGGTTATCGCCCAGCTCAAGAAGGAGGAAAGCCCATGGTGAACCGGGGGATACGCGGTGCAACAACCGTAACGAAGAATGAGGAAACCGAAATTTTACGCGAGACTGTTGTGCTGCTGAGGGAAATTGTTGAGCGCAACGATGTTATCGCCGAGGATATCTGCAGTGTCTGGATCACAATGACCGCAGACCTGGACGCCACTTTTCCGGCGCGTGCCATCCGTGAGATTGAAGGCTGGGAAATGGTGCCGCTGATGTGTTCGGTGGAGATTCCGGTCAAAGGCAGCCTGCCGCAGTGCATCCGCCTGATGGTTCAGGTTAATACGGATAAATCACAGCGGGACATCCGCCATGTGTATCTGAATGAAGCCCAGCGGCTTCGTCCGGATCTCTCACAGGGTAAGTAATAAATTACATATGCGGGGTTGTCATGAACTGCCGTCATCATGTATAGTGTAGTTAGCCGAGTGAAGCAGAGTATAGTTTAGTTTAGATGAGTATAGTTGAGCAGAGTGCAGGACTTTTTTTGAAGAGCAGACCATTGATTATCAGCATTCTTTTTTTGGCATACCGTATAGAGTTTGTGCAGCAGCTGCCCATACGCTATAAGTGTATCCTCTGAGGGGATGATCTGTACTCGATTTGGTTTTTGCCGGTCCCAGGCGCTTATTCACATACTTGCTAACACAAACCTCTACTCCGGTAGAGGTTTTTCTGTATTTCGGACATTACCTATAGAATCCCAGGAGGTTAGCCAAGTGACGAATCCGAGCATTGAAGAAGTAGTGTCGCTGTCGCGGAAGTATAATCTGATCCCGGTAGTGAAAAGGCTGCTGGCCGATATGGAAACACCCATCCGCTTGTTCCAGCGTTTTGCGGAGCAGGATCGTGCATTCCTGCTGGAGAGTGTAGAGGGCGGCAGTCAATGGGCACGTTATTCCTTTATCGGCAGTGATCCGTTCCTGATGATTTCAGGCAAAAAAGGCCTGATTCACGTTGAAGTGGGCGGTGAAAAAAAACAGCTGCCCGGCAAACCTGTCGAGGAGCTTAAGGCGCTGCTGCGCTCCTACCGCAGTCCCAAGCTGGACGGGATGCCGCCGTTTACGGGCGGTGCTATCGGATTCTTCGGGTATGATCTGCTGCAGTATTACGAGAAGCTGTCCGCGCATGCCGTAGATGATCTGAATATGGATGATATCCGCTTCATGTTCTGTGACCGCATCATCGTCTTCGATCATGTGAAGCAGCAGATTCTGCTGGTAGGCAATCTGCACATCAAGGATGGCAATACCGATTCCGAGATTCGCGCAGGTTACGAGGAACTAAGCCGCCGCCTGGAGAATATGGCTGAAGAGCTGCAAAAGGAAGGACCGAAGGAGAACGTCAACCGCCGCAGCATCCCTCAGGACATTGAGCTGGGTGAGATTCACTCCAACCTGACCAAGGAACAATACATCAGCAACGTGGAGCAGGCCAAAGAGTACATCCGCGCCGGTGATATCTTCCAGGTGGTGCTGTCCCAGCGGCTGCATATAGAAACCGAGGTGTCTCCACTGCATGTGTACCGGATGCTGCGGACGCTGAACCCTTCACCTTATATGTATTATCTGAAAATGGACGAAGAGATCATTGTAGGCACTTCACCGGAAGCGCTGGTTAAGGTGGATAGCAGCGGAAGGGTTGAGACCCGCCCGATTGCCGGAACCCGGCCGCGCGGGGAGACCGAGGCGCAGGACCGCCAGCTCGCCGCTGAACTGCTGGAGGATGAGAAGGAACGCGCAGAGCATCTGATGCTAGTGGATCTGGGCCGTAATGACCTGGGCCGTGTGTCGAAGTTCGGCACGGTGAAATGCGACTCGTTCATGGAGATCGAGAAATACTCGCATGTGATGCATATCGTCTCGAACGTGTCCGGGACGCTGGCCGACGATAAAGATTTCTTCGATGCCTTCCTCTCCTGCCTCCCGGCAGGGACTGTATCGGGGGCACCGAAGCTGCGGGCGATGGAGATCATTGCCGAACTGGAAAAGGAAGCACGCGGTGCTTATGCCGGCGCCATCGGTTATCTCGGCTTCTCCGGGAATATGGATTCCTGCATAACCATTCGCACAATTATTTTTCGCAAAGGCCGGGCTTATGTGCAGGCTGGAGCGGGAATTGTCTGGGACTCGGTTCCGGAGAAGGAATATGAAGAGACTCTCAACAAGGCCAAGGGCATGCTGAAGGCGATCCGGATGGCCGAAGCCATGTTCCCCGCGGAGGTTAAGGAGAAGCAGGTTATCAATCAGGACTATATGTACGAATATACCCCGTGAGCCGGGGATAAGCAGAGATGAGCTAAGACGAGCAGAGAATGCTCCATACTATTTTTGGCGTATGCTTCCGGAGCCGGTTTGTAAGAAGCTGATTCAGGAAGTCCGCCTACAAAACTCTTAGGAGGGAATCAATATGGAAGCAAGCCAGTTAATACAATCAGGAATTGCCGGATTAATCGAAGGAAAGGATCTTACCCGCACCCAGGCACGGGAGGTAATGGGGATTATTATGGAGGGGGCGGCAACACATGCGCAGATCGGAGCACTGCTCACGGCGCTGCGTATCAAGGGTGAAACAGTAGAGGAAATCACCGGGTTCGCGGAAGCGATGCGCGGTTTCGGGACTCCGGTACTTACGGAACGTAGCCAGCTGCTCGATACCTGCGGCACCGGAGGCTCCGGTATCCATAAATTTAATATCTCCACCGCCTCGGCAATCATCTCCTCAGCCGCCTCTGTAAGAGTTGCGAAGCACGGCAACCGTTCGGCTTCCGGCAGAGCGGGCAGCGCCGATGTACTGGAGGCTCTCGGCGTCAATATTCATCTGAATGCGGAGCAGGCCCGGCAATGTCTGGACAGCATAGGGATCTGCTTCCTGTTCGCACAAATCTACCATCCGTCAATGAAGCATGCTGCTGCTCCCCGCCGTGAGCTGGGTGTGCGTACTGTATTCAATATGCTTGGCCCGCTGACGAATCCGGCAGGAGCTGACCGGCAGCTCATGGGCATCTATGACCGCAACAAAACGGAGACTGTGGCCAAAGTACTGGGCGAGCTGGGCTCCAAGCGGGCAATGATTGTCAGCAGTCTGGACGGTCTGGATGAAATCAGCATTTCGGCTCCGACCCAGGTCTCCGAGCTGAGAAATGGTGTGGTCACAACCTACGAGGTTACACCGCAGGAGCTCGGGCTGAGCCAGCATCCGCTGGAGGATGTGCTCGGAGGTGATGCGGCCGAGAATGCGGCAATTATCACTACAGTGCTGGAAGGACAAATCAATCCATACCGTGATATCGTATTAGCGAATGCAGGGGCATGCATCTATGTTGCCGGTCTTGCAGATACACTGCGGGAAGGCGTAGACCGGGCAAGAGAGGTAGTGGATTCAGGAGCAGCACTGCGCAAGCTGGAACAGTTAAAAGCCATGACGAAGGAGCTTGATTATGTATCTTGACCGTATTGTTGCCACCAAAGTGAAAGAGGTTGAGGCGTTAAATAAGACATTTTCATTGGAAGAGGCTGAACGGGCTATCGCTGCTCTGCCTGCAACGAGAGGGTTCCGCGCTGCGCTGACCGGACGGCGGAACCGGGACATGGGGCTGATCGCCGAGGTGAAGAAGGCTTCGCCTTCCAAAGGCCTGATCCGTGCCGATTTTGATCCGGTTGCGATTGCTAAAGGCTATGCAGCAGGAGGCGCGGACTGCCTGTCTGTGCTTACGGACCGGGAATATTTTCAGGGCAGCGGATCGTATCTGCAGCAGGTAAGGGAAGCGGTGGAGCTTCCTCTGCTGCGCAAAGACTTCATCATTGATGAGAAGCAGATCTACGAAGCGCGCCTGCTGGGAGCAGATGCTATTCTGCTCATTGCCGCTATTCTGACATCTGAACAGCTGAGCGCATTCACCGATACCGCTGCAGCGCTTGGCCTGGATATCCTGATTGAAGTGCATGACCGTGCTGAACTGGAAATGGTGCTGGCCACAGGCAAGGCTGTTCATCCCGGCGTGCTGCTTGGCATCAACAACCGGAATCTGAAGACCTTTGAGACCGCGCTTTCTGCCACAGCTGAGCTTGCGGCACTGCTTCCGGAGGGACTGCCGGTCATCAGTGAGAGCGGGATTACCGGTCCGGAGGACATCGCATTCTTAAGCAAGACCCGGGCTACCGGCGTGCTGGTAGGAGAATATCTGATGCGCCAGCCGGATGTAGAGCAGGCAGTGAATCAGTTGCTCGGACCGCTTCCTGCAGGGAAGGACCGTGCGCTGCATGGCTGATACACTCGTAAAAATCTGTGGACTTCAGGACGTTGAAGTGCTAAAATCTATGAAGAGTTTGCCTCTGGATTATATCGGATTGGTATTTGCCCCGAGCCGCCGCAGAGTGACTGCTGAAGCTGCTGCCGAGCTTGTTGCAGAGCTGAAGGAGTGGGAGACTGGGACAGCACCCCGCGTTGCGGGAGTCTTCGTCGATCCGCAGCTTACAGAGCTGACAGAGCTGCTCAGAACAGTACCGCTGGACGTCGTGCAGCTGCATGGGCAAGAGAGCCCGCTGTTCTGCAGCGGGGTCAAGCAGGCTTTTCCGCAGATTCAAGTATGGAAGGCACTTTCTGTAGCAGGCCATGACCCTGAAGCAGGAATAGACATTCGTGCTCTCCTGGAGAGCTACGCCGGCACAATCGATGCGCTGCTCCTGGATACCTATGATCCGCAGGGCAGCGGAGGCTCCGGACGTACGTTTGACTGGGAACAGATTCCGCTCTACCAGCAAGCGGCTGCGGACTATGCGCTGCCTTTATTTATAGCCGGAGGACTGAATCCGGACAACGTGAATGAGCTGCTGGACGGCTACGCTCCATATGGCGTGGATGTATCCAGCGGAGTGGAGAGTAACGGCCTTAAGGATATCGCAAAAATGACAGCTTTCGTGGAAAGGGTGAAGCAATCATGATACAAGTACCGGACAAGAACGGACGTTTTGGTTCTTTTGGAGGCCGCTTCGTTCCTGAAACCTTGATGAATGCACTGATTGAGCTGGAGGAGGCCTACCGTAAATTCTCGGCAGACCCGGCTTTTCAGGAGGAAATAGATTACCTGCTTAAGCAATATTCCGGACGCGAGACCCCGCTGTATTATGCGGAGCGGCTAAGCAAGCATCTGGGAGAAGCCAAGATCTATCTGAAGCGTGAGGACCTGAATCATACAGGTGCGCACAAGATCAACAACGCTATCGGACAAGGCATTCTGGCCAAAATGATGGGTAAAACCAAGGTGATTGCCGAAACAGGAGCCGGCCAGCACGGCGTGGCTACCGCTACAGTTGCAGCCTTGCTTGGTATGGAATGCAAGGTATTCATGGGCGAAGAGGATACCCGCCGCCAGGCACTGAACGTCTTCCGTATGAAGCTGCTTGGTGCAGAGGTGATTCCTGTAACCTCCGGGTCAAGAACCCTGAAGGACGCCGGTAATGAGGCACTGCGCTACTGGGTGAGCAACGTTGAGGATACCTTCTATATTCTTGGCTCTGCGGTAGGCCCGCATCCCTATCCGATGATGGTCCGTAATTTCCAGCGGATTATCGGGGATGAGACCCGCCGCCAGATTCTGGAGGCTGAAGGACGCTTGCCGGATCTGCTGGTTGCCGCGGTAGGCGGAGGCAGTAATGCCATCGGCATGTTCTATCCTTTTATGGAGGATGAGCAGGTTGGTATGATTGGTGTTGAAGCTGCCGGTAAGGGAATTGATACTCCGTTCCATGCAGCAACTATGAGTAAGGGGAGTCATGGCGTCTTCCAGGGATCGCTCAGCTACCTGCTGCAGGATGAGCACGGACAGGTGACCGAAGCCCATTCCATATCGGCCGGACTGGATTATCCAGGTGTCGGCCCCGAGCACTCCTATCTCAAGGATATTCACCGCGCACAGTATGTGCCGGTTACGGATGACGAGGCGCTGGATGCGCTGAAGCTGCTCTGTCAGACAGAAGGCATCATCCCTGCCCTCGAATCTGCCCATGCGATTGCCCATGTGGTGAAGCTCGGCAAGACACTGACCAAGGATGATATTGTAGTCATCTGCCTGTCCGGACGCGGCGACAAAGACGTGGAATCGATCATGGCGTATACGGAAGGGGCGGGGAAATAATGACTACCGAAACTACAAACCGGATGGATCTGACCTTCAAAAAGCTGCGGGCAGAGGGCCGGGCAGCCCTGATTCCTTTTCTTACCGTAGGCGATCCTGATCTTGAGACTACGCTGGATATTATCGCTGAGCTGGAGGCGGCCGGTGCGGACATTCTGGAGCTCGGAGTTCCCTATTCCGACCCGTTAGCCGACGGTCCGGTCATTCAGCGGGCTTCCTCCAGAGCCCTGCGCAGCAACATTCATCTCCGCACCTGCATGGAGACAGCCCTTAAGGCACGTCAGGCCGGCAGCCAGCTGCCCTTCATCCTGTTCACCTACTATAATCCGGTGATGCAGATGGGACTGGATACCTTCTTCGCCGAGCTGGATGCCCATGAAATCAGCGGGCTGATTATTCCCGATCTGCCTGTTGAAGAGTCGGAGGACATGCGTGAGCGCAGCCGTGCAGCCGGAGTGAATCTGATTCCGCTGGTAGCCCCGACTTCCAGTGAGCGGATTGCACGGATTGTTTCCGGCGCCAGCGGGTTCGTCTACTGCGTATCTTCGCTTGGTGTAACCGGAGAACGTTCTACCTTTCATACCGGGGTGGATGACTTCATTCAGTCCGTCCGCCGCTCTACAGACCTGCCGATCGCTGTAGGATTCGGGATTTCCACTGGAGAACAGGTGTCCCGGTTTGCGAAGATTTGCGATGGTGTAGTCGTCGGCAGTGCCATTGTCCGCAAGGTGGAGGATGTTATTCCTCTGCTGGCCCAGCCGGAGACAAGAAGTGCCGGACTGTTGCAAATTCGTGAATTTGTGGCACAATTAAGACCATAACGGTCTGCATACTGACCTGATACTAGCCAATTACTTCTAGAGAGCGAGGATGGGCCATGAACCCGAAACCTAATATCGTCGACCTCCCTGTCTACAAGCCGGGGAAACCGATCGAAGAAGTCAAGAAGGAACTGGGCTTAAGCGATGTTATTAAGCTGGCATCCAACGAGAACCCTTACGGGGCAGCACCAAGCGCAAAAGCCGCTATTGTAGCGGAACTGGATAATCTGTATTTATACCCGGACGGTTCCGCTGCCGAGCTGACTGCAGCATTGGCCAGGCATCTGGGAGTAGCAAGTGACAACATTATTTTCGGCTGCGGGTCTGACGAGATTATTGCTCTGATCGCGCGTGCATTTTTCCTGCCCGGTGACGAGACCATAATGGCGGACCAGACCTTCTCCGTCTATAAGAGCAACGCTGATATAGAAGGTGCTGTATCTATTGAAGTGCCCTTGAAGAATGGTACCCATGATCTGGATGCCATGCTGGCGAAGATTACGGACCGTACCAAGGCAATCTGGATCTGCAATCCGAACAATCCGACCGGAACCATTGTGCCGGAGGATGCCCTGATTACTTTCCTGGATGCAGTTCCGGCTGGAGTTATGGTTATACTGGATGAGGCATATTTCGAATACGTGACCGATCTGAGTTACTCTGACGGGATTAAACTTCTGGATACTTATCCCAATCTCGTTGTACTCCGCACGTTCTCCAAGATCTACGGTCTTGCAGCACTCCGCATCGGTTACGGCGTGGCCAGCCCGCAGATTATCTCCTTGATCAATAAAGTGCGGGAACCGTTCAATACCACCCGCTTAGCCCAGGTAGGGGCGCTGGCTGCATTGGCTGATCAGCAATATGTCCAGCAGTGCCGGTCGCTTAACAGTGCGGGTATTGTCCAGCTGCAGGCTGAATTCCAGCGCCTAGGCCTTGAGTCCTTCCCGGCACACGGCAATTTCATCATGGTGGATGTGCGCAAGCCGGCCTTTGAGGTCTTCGATGCCCTGCTGCGGCAAGGTATTATCGTGAGAGCAGGCCACCACCGCTACCCTACCTACATCCGGGTTACTGTCGGCTCTGCCGAGCAGAATACGGCCTTCATCGCTGCTTTGGAGAAGGCGCTTGAAGAACAGGGAGTACGCGCATAACCTATATCAGAAGAAGCAGGATTGACGATATCACAGAAGGCAGGTAGTTCTAAGAACATGACGACAAAAATAGCAATTTTCGGTGTCGGTCTGATCGGCGGCTCACTGGCCCTTTGCTTCAAAGGCAAGGAGGGCCTGACCGTAGTAGGGCATGCCCACCGTCCTGAATCAGCAATCAAATATGTCAGCAGAGGTGTAGTCGACGAGGCTACCCTATCGCTTGAAGAAGCGGCGCTTGGCGCCGATTATATTTTTCTGTGTGTGCCTGTTGGCATGATAGAGGATTATCTTCAGCAGCTAAGCCGCCTGCCGCTGAAGCCGGGCTGTATTATCACCGACGTCGGCAGCACCAAGGCCAGCATAGCCGCCTGCGCAGTTTCCCTTGACCTTCCCGGTGTGCATTTCATCGGCGGCCATCCCATGGCCGGCTCGGAACGCTCGGGTGTAGAGGCAGCCTCCTCCTTGCTGTTCGAGAATGCCTATTACGTGCTGACGCCTCCGCCCGGAGTTCCGGAGGAAGCTTATCATGCACTGGAATCCTTGCTTCTACATACCAGAGCGCATATTGTCCGGCTTGACCCGGAGCGCCATGATGAGATTGTCGGAGCGATCAGCCACCTGCCGCATATTATTGCGGTGGCGCTGGTCAATCAGATTCATGCTTACCATGATTCAGACTCTTTGTACAGCACACTTGCGGCAGGCGGCTTCCGGGATATTACGCGGATTGCCTCAAGTGATCCGATCATCTGGCGCGATATCCTGCTGAATAACCGCTCGGTTATGCTGCGTCTGCTCAAAGACTGGAATGACGAGGTTTCTTCATTCATTCATTTGCTGGAGCAGGGCGATGGTGCGGGGATCGAGTCGGCCTTCCATGAGGCGAATGAATTCCGCAGCCAGCTGCCTGAACGCCGCAAAGGAATGATTGTCCCGTTGTTCGACCTTCATATTGATGTTCCCGATCATCCCGGGATTATCGGACGCATCACCACAGAGCTTGGCGACCAGGGCATCAACCTTAGCAACGTGCAGATTATTGAGAGCCGGGAGGATGTACCCGGGATCATGCGCCTGTCGTTCCGCCAGGAGCATGATATGGAGCGGGCTAAGGTTGTATTGCAGCAGAATGATTATACGGTATATGTATAGCGAAGAGCCGGGGCATGATGCCCCGGCTTTTTCTTTATCTAAGAATTTATTTGCTCTGCATGATTACTAGTCCTTCTATTTTTCGCTGAAACGCACTGTGCAGCCATCAGCCTGTAAAATACCCAATTGTTCGTAAAAATGGACAAAAAAAAGACCGCTTACATAATAAGCGGTTACAGTTCACAATGAATTGGAACCGTGCAGTGTTTGGATAGGAGTGGAGAGAAACCATACTGTACTTTTATTATATGTATACGGTTACATTCTGTCAACCCCTTTATCAAACTTAAATAATACCGCTTTCAATATTCGACTTCCCGCTGAATCTAAAAGTCTATTAATGTCATCCTGTTAGAATGTATGCTATACTGGGTTAAGTATGTTTATAGATTTCTTCCAAGTATAGGGAGCCATATGCCTATCTGAACAGTAATAGAAATTTGTAAAGATGCGAATTTCTTTCTGTATTTACATACAGTATGCCTTAATTAACGGCTGGTTGAATATACATAGGAAGTATTTCATTTAATCGTGCAAATTTGTAGCAATGCCGCAACTTTTTCTTACCTGACCGGTATAAATAGATACGGACCGGACGGGATTACACGTGCAAGGGCGAGGAGGGCCGAACTCACCATGACGGATTCCCAGTTGATCCAGCTTATTAAGCAAGGAGATACAGAATTATACTCGGAATTGATGCGACGTTATCAACGCAAGATACTGGCGTTCGTGTATCACATGCTTAAGAATTCCCATATGGAGCTGATTGCAGAAGACCTCTGTTCTGAGACCTTCTACAAGGCTTTCCGGAGTCTTCATTCGTTCCGTGAAGTGGATGCTTCTTTTTCTACATGGCTGTACACTATCGCCCGTAATACGGTGCTTAGTGAGCTGCGCAAGAACCGTGCCGGAAATGTATCGCTTGAAGAGAGCGGTTATACTCCTGTGGCACCGCTTGACGTTGCCCCGGAACAGGCGGCATTACGTAAGGAACGGATGAATCTGGTCCGTGAAGCAATTAACAATCTCCCGGAGAAGCAGCGTTCTGCGCTCATTCTGCGTGAATATGATCAGATGGATTATCAGGAAATTGCAGTGATTCTGGATCAGAGTGTCAGCTCCGTGAAATCACTATTGTTCCGCGCCAGGAGCAGTGTGAAGCTTCAGCTCGAATCCTATTTCTATGAGCCTGAATTTGATGAGCAGGCTGAGAGGGTGTAAGGCCAATGAATTGCAGGGAAGCGCAGGATTCCATTCCGCTCTTGTGGGACGCTCCCCCCACGGATCCCAGACGGATAAGGCTGGAGAAACATATCGCGACTTGTTCCTATTGCAGTGCCGAATGGGCGTTGTGGCAGGAGACAAGTGAGCTTATGCAGGACTCAAGATTTGAAGTCAGTGATGAACGCGCAGATGCGATTAACCTCAAGGTTATGGAGCGGATCTATCTGGAAAGCCCCTGGCTTATGCCCGGAGACGGTAAATCTGCGGGCAGCTCCGCTGTTTTCCGCCGCCGTCTGAGCCTATGGATCGCCTGTTTTCTGGCTGTGTTCATCTCCAGCTTTTTATATTTCACCATGTTCAAAACACCCTCGAATACTACTGCGGCCCAGAGCGGGATTGTAGAAACAGGTGTGGCAGGACTGACACTGGATTGGTCATCTTCTTATCCGGTCGAGTCAGAGGGCGGTATTATTGAACCGCTTGTAGCCAATATGGGCCCTTCCCACCCGCAATACTGGATGGTGTTGTCGACGCTTGGCGTCGGGTTGTCTATATTCCTGTTGGTACGCCTGAACCGTTACCGCAGACAATGAAAGCCCCTTTACTTAAATAGTGAAGAGGGCTTTTTCGTATCCGGATATGAGCTTTAAGTGAGGAATAGACCTGTAATTTTGTTAAAAAAGAAGACATTTGTTTTCATTCGTGTTACATTATTAAGCAAACATAAATGGAAGGGAAAGGTGATAGGCAATGCTGATCGGCTTAATACGCCATGGGCTGACGGATTGGAACGCGGAAGGTAAGATTCAGGGACAAAGTGACATTCCGCTTAACGACGAAGGCCGCAGGCAGGCTGAGATGCTGGGTGACCGGCTTCTGCAGGAGCCCTACCACTGGGACTATTGCATTACGAGCAGTCTTTCCCGCGCAGCTGAGACAGGAAGGATCGTTGCCGCTAAGCTTGGAATTCCTTTACTGGAACCGGATCATCGAATCCGCGAGCGCGCTTATGGCCAGGTAGAAGGCATGACGGCTGCAGCCCGCGAAGCTAAATGGGGCAAGGATTGGAATCAGTTAACACTGGGGCAGGAGAGCGATGCGGCGCTTCAGGTCCGCGGGCTTGCTTTTCTTGAGGATCTCTCAGCCCGTTATCCGGATCAGAATGTACTGGTCATCTCCCATGGAGGGTTTCTTGCACAGCTGTATACCGCGCTATACAAAGACAAGTATTCAGAACGGCTCGGCAACCTCTCCCTGACGATTTTGGAGAAAAATGAGCAGGAATGGAATCCGTTATTGTACAACTGTACCCTTCATATCTTGCAGAATCAGCGTTAACCCGACCCTTCGGGTTATTTTTTTTGCGTAATAAGGAATAAAAAGGGCTGTATTTCCCATAATGGTAGTAAAACGGTGAGGCGATAAAAGATGAATCTGGCGGATATGCTCACTTACGCAGACATTGGTCAGCTTACCGCCATTGCGGGACGCTATGAATGTGAGTGCAAACGGAATTCCAAACATGATTTGATTCAGAGTATTCTCATTACCTTGGGCAGCCGTGAGTTTATGGAGTCTCATATCCGGGGGTGTACCCCGGAGGAACTGCGGTTCCTGAACACTTTGCTTTTTGATGAGCGCAGCCATTTCAGTCTGGAAGATCTTCTTGCCGCCGCAAGGCAGGCATGTTTTGACACACCCTCCGGTAAAAGCGGCAGCTACCGCGATATGGTCAGCAGGTTCAAAAACGGCGGCTGGCTCTTTACCGGTGCATCGCAGCAGAGCAGGTATCTGTTTCAGGTCCCGCTGGATCTGAAGAACCGCTTCCGCGACAGGATGGGGGAGCACCTGAAGGAAGGGATTACTCCAAGTCCTGAACCGGCAATGTACCGGGGCGAGGGTGATCTGCTGGCGGGCGATCTGCTGCTCTTCCTGCGCTATGTGAAGGAGAACGAGCCTGAACTTGGCCAGGAGGGGGCACTGTATAAACGCAATCAGCAGGGAGTGATGAATGCCTTGCAAATTGCTGAGCCCCTGCTGGGCAAAGGCGGGTGGAGATTCGGCTACGGCAGGGCCTGTGAGCATTATCCGCCGAGATTTGCCCTGCTGTATGATTATGCCCGCCACCGCCGCTGGATCTCGGAGGAGGGCTACCGTCTGAAGCTCACAGCCTTAGGGGAGCAATTCCTGGAGGAAGGGAAATCGGAAAAGCTGATGCAGTTATTCTCCTTTTGGTTAAGACTGTATAAAGGCGCAATTCCAAACCTGCCGTCGCTAGTCTATTGGATTAGTCTTAGTGCAGGCAGATGGGTTACAGTGGCTTCGCTATCCGAAGGGCTGGGCTGGCTGATTAAGCCGTTCTATTATGATGACGCCGGCGCCATACTCGAACAGCGTATTCTGCGGATGATGCTGCATCTGGGCATGATCAGACTCGGAGAAGGTGCCGAAGGACCGGTGGTCATGATGACGCCCTGGGGAAGTGAAGCGGCCGTACCGAAGCTGCTGCTCAAGTAAGGGGGAGAGAGATGCGGATTGCTTATGGGAGTTACATACCGCAGCTTGATGAATCAGTCTATGTGGCGGAAGGCGCTAAGCTCGTTGGCGATGTAAGGATGGGGAAACAATCCAGTATCTGGTTCAATGCCGTGCTTAGAGGAGATTTGGCTCCGGTGATAATCGGAGAGCGCTGCAATATCCAAGATGGTACGGTGGGTCATGTGGCTGAGGGTGTACCGCTAATTCTGGGTGATGATATATCGGTTGGCCATTCCGCGATTATCCACGGCTGCCGGATAGGCAAAGGCACATTAATCGGAATGGGAGCAATTGTATTGAACGGAGCAGAGATTGGTGAATATGCTTTAATAGGAGCCGGCTCCATTGTAACCGAAAAGAAAATCATTCCCCCGTACACGCTCTCCTTAGGCACCCCGGCCAAAGTGATCCGTGAGTTGACCGAACAGGATCTGCTGAGGATGGCACGCACCAGTGAAAGCTATGTGAAGAAGGCATTGGAATACGGAAACTCTTAAACAGCGGAGGTGTATCGAATGGACAAAATGAAGGCTACTTATGAAGTGATGCTGGGGCTTGCTGCAGAAATGGTTTGGGATGAAGCGTTAAGAAAGCGTCGTACCGACATCTTGTACCGGAAGATTGACACGGCGCTGGCTGCCGGAGATGAGGCGGCTTTCCGGAATCTGACTGAAGAACTGAAAAGTTTGGCATAGGGAAATGCGCCTGGCGCATTTCTTTTTTTACAATTATGATGTTCTAAATGCTGCATGAGCGGCAAGAAGGGGGCCAACCGATGAAATTCAGTGATTTTGACCGCGAGACTTGGGAAGCGGATGGACATTTCTACGATACCTGTGTAATCCCGTATACAGGACTTCAAGGGACGGAGACACCTCCCGAGACCGTTGCAGCGCTGGAGCGTCAGCGTGATTTTCTCGAGTTAGTCGAGAAGCCTTTTCAAGGGCGTGTGGTGACTTATCCGGCGGTACAATATGCAGGAGCAGAAAGTATAGCTTTACTTAATGCCCTTTGCCAAAAAGTCAAATCCATTGGTTTCCAGTATGTCATCGTGTCATCCGCGAATGAAGTGCTTTTAACAGAAGAGGTTTATGAAAGCGATTTACTCCTTTGCCAGCCTGAAATGAAGAGGAATTCCGATACTCCGGTGAGCTCCCGTATACGGGATGAAATCCAGAGATTATGGTTAAATGGAAAATGAGTTAAATGTGACGAAAAATCAACAATTATTCTGAAATCAGCCACAAATGCCTGTCACAATTTAGACAATATTCTTGACGGGTTTTGGAGCCTAAGCTATGATTAGGGTGAACTTATATGTCATGTGATTTTTTTCATTGAAAACGAATTAATTACCAGAATTGTCTTTGAACGGACTCTGCAGGTGCCTTCTCAAATTTTGAAAAGGGGGTTACACACAGTATGAGCAGCCTTAATGAAGAACAGGAACCGCTTCCGCAAGAACAGCCCCAACGGAAGGATATATCGCGTAGACAGTTTTTGGCCTATACACTAGGCGGTGCCACCGCTTTTATGGGAGCCGGAGCCATTCTGCCGATGATTCGTTTTGCCGTAGACCCGATATTACATAAAAAAGGCGAAGGAGACTTTATCAAGGTAGCGGAAACGTCCAAGATTACCGATGTGCCCCAGGAGTTCACCTTTGAACTGCCGCAGCAGGACGGATGGTATGCCAGTACAGCAATGCTGACGGCGTGGATCCGTAAAGATGAGAGCGGAGAAATTTATGCGCTTTCACCGGTCTGCAAGCACCTTGGCTGTACGGTAGGCTGGAACAATGATAAGGCTTTTCCGGATGAATACCACTGTCCTTGCCACGGAGCGCGTTATACGAAACTGGGCAAGAATCTGGCGGTAGCCCCGAAGCCGCTTGACCAGTACACCACCAAGATTGACGGCGGCTGGGTGTATCTGGGCGACATCGTTCCAAATACTGAAGCTAAGAAGGAGGCGTGAATCCAATGTTTAAAAATGTCTATAACTGGATTGACGAACGTCTGGATATTACGCCGATCTGGAGAGATGTTGCCGACCACGAGGTTCCCGAGCATGTCAATCCGGCCCATCACTTCTCAGCCTTTGTCTATTGCTTCGGCGGACTTACCTTTTTCATAACCGTCATTCAGATTCTGTCAGGCATGTTCCTGACGATGTATTATGTACCCGATATCATAAATGCCTATGCCAGCGTGGAGTACCTTCAGACCAAAGTCGCCTTCGGCCAGATTGTCCGCGGGATGCATCACTGGGGAGCGAGTCTGGTCATTGTCATGATGTTCCTTCATACGATGCGTGTGTTCTTCACCGGCTCCTATAAAGCTCCGCGCGAGATGAACTGGGTCGTCGGGATGCTGATCTTCTTCGTTATGCTGGGGCTGGGATTAACCGGCTACCTGCTCCCTTGGGATAACAAGGCGTACTTCGCAACCAAGGTTACCCTGGAGATCGCGAACTCTGTTCCGGTTATGGGGCCGGTGCTGAAGGAACTGATGCAGGGCGGTACGATTGTTGGCGCCGAGACGCTGACCCGCTTCTTCGCCCTCCATGTATTCTTCCTCCCGGCGGTCCTGCTTATACTGCTTGTCGGACACTTCATTATGATCCGCAGACAAGGAATTTCCGGCCCATTGTAATTGAGGCTCACCAAAACTTAAGAGTATGCTTCCGAAGCGGGTTTTGTAAGAAGCGGTTCGAGAAGCAAAGACTCACAAAACTTTTAGGAGGAACGGTCATGGCGCATAAAGACGACTCCAAAGAGAAGGTGGTATTCGTAGGGGATTCCCGGGTCCGCAGGGGCAACGGGTTCATTACTCCGCCTGACTATTCGGCCTATCCGGGCAAGTCTGAAGCTTTTATACCTAACTTTCTGCTTAAGGAATGGATGGTTGGCGTAGTGGTGCTGGTGGGTATTCTGGTTCTGACGATATCGGAGCCGGCTCCGCTCGGATTTCCCGCGAATGCCACAGCGACGGTAATTCCTATCCCGGACTGGTACTTTCTGTTTCTCTATCAGTATCTCAAGCTGCCCTATGCATCGGGAGATTATATCGTGCTGGGAACGCTTGGCGTGACCGGTGTGGCGTTTGGATCTCTGCTTCTGGCCCCTTTTCTGGATACGGGCCGTGAGCGCCGGTTCTACCGCAGACCGATTGCTTCCTCACTTATGTTCCTGTCCCTGGCGGCCATTGTGTACCTGACCAATACCGCCTGGACGGAATACAAGCACGAAATGGCGGAGACGGGACAGATTCCGGAGGATGTGCAGCGTGAGGAGAAAGCGGCCGAGAACAGGGCGGCTGGCTTGCCTACCACAACTGTCGTTCAAACGAAGGACATTGCCATTGTGGACAAGGATGATCCGGCGATGGCACTCTATAAGCAAGCCAGCTGTGTATCCTGCCATGCGGTAGATATGAAGGGCACCGGAGGGCCGCCTTCCCTGCGCGGGGTCGGGGATAAGCATGATAAGGCAGCGATTCTTACTATTATTAAAGAAGGCAAAGGACAAATGCCTCCGATGTACGAGACCGCTATGGGAGCGGGGCTGTCCGAACAGGATATTGATGATCTGGCCGGCTGGCTTGCCAAACAAAAAAGCGAACAGTAAAATAAAATTAACGCAAACCTGATCGTGCATGCGGTCAGGTTTTTGCTTGAATATAAGAAAGTATATGTTTTACGGTATACTTTATCCTTATATTCCTCGCCGATACGGAGTCCGTCCTATAAAGGACAGCAGGGCCGTATCTACTTGTTTTAGCATTGAAGCTGCTACAGTCGGGAGGAAGTTGTCTATATGCCGGTTCATTGGTTTGACAGATTATTCAGGGACAGAAGGATCATCTGGCTGTTGTTCATCGTGAATCTTCTGGGTACGGTTTACGGATACATGTGGTATGGCAATCAGCTTGCGTTCACGGCTGAGAATTATCCTGTCTGGCTCTTGCCCTTTGTTCCGGACAGTCCTACGGCCAGCCTGTTCTTTACAATTGCATTATTGCTGCTGCTCTACCCGCCGAAGGGGCTTACGGGAACCTTGGTTCGTCAGCTGATCGAGGCGCTGGCCGTAGTCACATCGGTGAAATACGGCATCTGGGCGGTCAGCATGATTGTGGCCGGCGGTTATCAGGGCGATACGGTCAACTGGAAAGACTGGATGCTGATGATTTCTCATACCGGAATGGCGGTTGAAGCACTGATCTATGCCCGCTACTTCTCCTTCCGCAGAATGCTGCCCGTTGCGCTGTTATGGACTTTCGCGAATGATATGGTGGATTATTCTGAAGGCGTATTTCCGTGGCTGCCATCAGTGCTGGATGATGATGTCAGTGCCGTACAGTATTTCACCATGGGCCTTACCTTGTTCAGCACAGCTGCCGCGTGGTTATTCGGCGGCAGGACAAGGCGTACTGCACTTCCGGGCAAACCTGCTGAGAGGCACTGACAGGCTGTTCTAACTCTTGTCCTTCCGCCATACATTAAGGTGGGAGGGATGTCTCATGCCGCGCAGGAGAAGGTTCATACTGTCAGGGATTGTGTTGTGCTGGCTGCTGGCTGGCATGAATGGAGGTAGGGTTCTGGCCGGAGCGGAAGCGGCGGCGGCTGGTGCCAATTCTGGAACTGAAGCATACATAGAGGCAACAGGATTCACCGTCAGTGATCCCGCTGCCCTCACCGGCAGAAGCGGGGCGCAGCGGCTGGAGCAGGCAGCCGAAGCCCTATATGCTTATGTGCTTGAAGGTGATGTGGTCAAGGCTAGGCAGGAGAGTGAGGAAATCTCGCAGATTTTTATCTCCTCTTCCTTCGAAGGGTTGACATCGGTAGAGGGAATCCATGCGCTCTCTACAGTGATTATGGACATGAAGTCTGCAGTGGCTGCTGTAGAGGCTTCTCCCCAGCGGTGGGAAGCTGCCGCAGCCAGGCTCCGGCTCGCCGCGAACAGTCTGAATCACCCCCGACAGCCCATGTGGCTACAGTATTACAAGCTGGTCCGCGAGGATCTGAATAATATGGAGCAAGGCGCTGCCGCTAATGATCTGAAGAGCTGGAAGGCCGCTCTGGCCAGACTGCAGAGCCGGTACGATAATATCCGGCCTGCGGTGATCATCTCCCGGCCGCCCGAGGCTGTCAATACGTTTGATTCCTGGATCTCGTATGCCCAGGGGATCGCCACCTCAGCGCAGCCGGTGGAACGGGCCCGGCTGCTGGAGATTGTGTCTTACGGGCAGGATGCAGCCCGGGTCATGTTCGGCAAAGAGCGCGATGAGCCGGCCTTGTCGCTGCCGCTCGCCCCGCAGCAGTACGGGGCCTGGGGGCTGCTGGCAGGCGCGTTCATCCTTACCGTGCTGGCCTACGCCGCTTACCGCAAGTACCGGGGCCAGAACGGCGATTGGAAGGCTGTATAGCCGGGAGGGTGGCATTCGCTGAAGCTGGTGTTCTTTCCCTCAGGTGTATGAATCCTCAATACTCACAAAAGCTCCCTTCCCGCTGAGGCGGATGAAGGGAGCTTTTTGAGTACATTTGAAACTGCAACTAACGAAGTAAGTACAATGTTGCTGACGGAACCTGAATTCCTCAGGTTTGCACAGTGTAAACAAAAATGTTGTACATATTACAACTTGAATATCAATATACCAGTGTATTCGGGAAGATTGTTGTATGGAATACAAGAATTCCACTGCTTATCCGCCTGGAGAAGGCGGATTGTTGCCTTTTATACAACAATTTCGGATTATGGTCAAGATTATAAGGGGAATGTTGTACTATGTACAGGATTTCATGTTAACAGCTTCCCCTCAGCTAATCAGGTCTCCCGGAAGCCCTCACCGTGCACATCATGAACGTCGCTGATAATGACGAAGGCCTTAGGGTCAACAGACTTGACCAGCAGGCTGAGCCGGCGGATTTCCTGTCTGGAAACAACGCAGTACACCATATGTTTGGCCTGTTTGGAATAGGCTCCGATCGCCGGGATCAATGTGACGCCGCGTTCCATCTCTGCGGTAATCAGCTCGGCAATCTGCGGAGCATCATCACTGATGATGGTGAACGCTTTGGCGGCATAAGCCCCCTCTTGAATGAAATCAATGACACGTGAAGCAATGAAGACGGCGACCAGGGTGTACAATATTTTTTCACGGGGGATATAGAGCAGGGAAGCGCCAATAATGATCACATCAACTGCCAGGATAATCTGTCCCATACTCCAGCCGAACTTGCGTCCGAGAATCCGCGCTACAATATCTACCCCGCCGGTGGTGCCGCCGAAACGGAAGACGATCCCCAGTCCCAGCCCCAGTGTTACCCCGGCATATAATGAAGCAAGAATAAAATCATGCTCCGTACTGAACGTTACAATCCAGCCTGCATTAATCATTCGTTCGAACAGCCAGAGGAAAAACGACAGGGCGCCGATACCGACGCCTGTGTAGACGATCTGATTCGCCCCCAGCACCTTCCAGCCAAGCAGGAAGAGCGGGAGATTCAGCAGCAGTGTGGTCAAAAAGATCGGTATGCTAAAGGCGTAGTTGAGCAGGATGGTAATCCCGGTGACTCCGCCTTCCATCAGCTGATTGGGTACAATGAAGTACAGAAGTCCGAAGGCGTAGATTGCAGCTCCCAGCATGATGGGGGCAATGGTTTTGCTGATGGTGCTGAATTTAATTGACGATTTCATATAATCCCTCGCGTATGCCTCTAATGGGCAGTTTATAGGTAGTTATTCTCACGGATACAGCCGCAAATCCACAAAGACTTTTAAAAAAGATTTGTCTTCAAAACGTCTTTACGATAACATAGGGGCAAACAGAAGGCAAGAACATACGGGGGGTGAAACAACAATTTATGGATAAAAGTCTTAGTGACATTCAGCGTGAGGTTGATCAGTATATCTCACAGTTTAAAGAAGGCTATTTCAGCCCGCTGTCCATGCTGGCCCGGATGTCCGAGGAAGTCGGAGAGCTGGCGCGGGAGGTAAACCATCAGTTTGGCGAGAAACCGAAAAAAGCGGATGAAGCCGATAACTCGATCGAGCTGGAGCTGGGCGACATTCTCTTCATTACCGTTTGTTTCGCCAATTCACTGGGCATAGACCTTACTGAAGCCCATAACAAGGTTATGCACAAGTTCAATACCCGCGATGCCGGGCGCTGGACACTCAAAAACACCGATTAGGCCTTTACTACATATGCTGTACCAAACGAACGGGATTTAGCCGTGAGGATGGTGAGGATATGAATCATAACGACTATGTAAAAGCGGCATACCGCTCTATTCTGCGCAGTGACTTCGCTGAGGCCATCACTCTGTTCGAAGCGGCCATTGCGGCAAGTCCGGATGATGCTGAGGTAAGGTACCGCTGCTCCATCACCTATGCCCGCAGCGGAATGCTGGAGAAGGCGCTTGAACACGCTGTAGCCGCACGCAAACTGGATGGTTCCAAACCGGAATATGATCTGCACCTTCAGCATTTGCAGGCGCTGCAGCTCGTGCAGGAAGCGAAACGGCTGCTGGAGGATGAGGCGGCGGTGCCGGTGAATCCATACCATCCGGTTACCTTGCTGAAAGAAGCGGTATCGCTGGACCCCTTATATGGGGATGCTTATGTATGGCTGGCTATTGCACACAGCCGGATGAACGAGCATCTGCAGGCGATAGCTGTACTGAAAGAAGTGATGTCGCTGCACCCGGATGATACCGGTCTGCGTCAGCTGATGAAGGATCTGCAGAAATCGCTGCAAAAATATATACAATAATATCAGAGCCAGGGAAAGCGGGGAGGAATTAATTTGAGCGACAAGATCAGGGTTATTGTCTCCGGAGCCGGAGGAAGAATGGGCAAAGAAGTTGTGAAGCTGGTACTGCAGGATGATGAACTGGAGCTGGCAGCCGCTGTCGACCGCTCTGCGGGCGACAGCGATGCCGGCCGGATGGTTGGCCTTGAGGATAGTGGTGTTCGGGTTACTTCGGACCTGGAGGCAGCTCTTGCAGGAGCTGCTGCAGATGTGCTGGTGGACTTTACCATTCCGCAGTCAGCCTACAGCAATACTGCCCTGGCCATCAAATATGGCGTTCGTCCGGTGATCGGGACTACCGGATTTACGCCTGAACAGATCGCCGAGCTGGACAAGCAATGCCAGGATCAGGAGATCGGCGGACTCATTGCACCGAACTTCTCCATCGGAGCCATTCTTCTAATGAAATTTGCGGCCCAGGCTGCCAAATATTTCCCGCACCTGGAGATAATCGAGTATCATGGAGACCAGAAGCTGGATGCGCCATCAGGAACAGCCATTAAAACGGCAGAGATGATCTCTGAGGCACGGCAGGAGCTTCGCCAGGGACACCCGGGGGAAGAAGAGATTATTGAGGGATCGCGCGGCGGTTACTACAACGGGTTCCGGATTCATAGCGTACGTCTTCCCGGGGTTTTTGCCCAGGAGGAAGTGGTATTCGGCGGGTTTGGACAGTCGCTTAAGATCCGCCATGATTCATACGAGCGTGCCGGGTATATGCCGGGAGTCAAGATGGGAATCCAGAAGGTGATGGGGTATACCGGTTTGATTTACGGATTTGAGCATTTTATAGAATAGACGGGGGAGAGCAACATGTTAAAAATCGCATTTATCGCACATGACCGCAAAAAAGATGAGATGGTGAATTTCGTAACCGCCTATGAGCATGTTTTTGAAGGGCATCAATTATATTCCACCGGAACGACAGGACAACGGATCATGGAAGCAACCAAACTCGTCATTCACCGCTATATGTCCGGCCCGCTGGGCGGAGATCAGCAGATTGGCTCCATGGTGGCAACGGATGAGCTTGATTTGATTATTTTCCTGCGCGATCCGCTTATGGCACAGCCGCATGAACCGGATATCACGGCACTGCTCCGTCTGTGTGATGTATATGGAATCCCGGTGGCTACCAATATTGCCACAGCTGAAATTCTGGTAAAGGCAATCGACCGCGGAGATTTCGGCTGGCGCGAGCTGGTACATAAATACAAACCGGGTGTGGATGAATAATGAAACTCGACATTCTGGTATTCGGCGCTCATGCCGATGATGCGGAGATCGGCATGGCGGGAACCATCGCCAAGCACACTGCTGCCGGCTTCAAAGTGGGGATGTGTGATCTGACACAGGCGGAAATGTCTTCGAACGGAACGGTGGAGCTTCGTAAACTTGAGGCTCAGCAGGCTGCAGACATGTTGGGGGCTGCGGTACGTACGAATCTGGGACTTCCTGACCGGGGGCTCTATATGACAGAGCACCATCTGGCGGCAGTAACTGCAGAAATCCGCCGCTATGCCCCTTCCATCGTGTTCGCCCCTTACTGGGAGGACAGGCACCCGGATCATATTGCGTGCAGCAAGCTGGTGGAAGAGGCCGTATTTAACGCCAAGCTGCGTAAGTATATGCCGGACATGCCTTCTATCCCTGAACCGCAATTATATTTCTATTTCATTAACGATCTGGGCCGTACCGATCTGATTGTCGATGTAACGGAACAATATCCGCTCAAAGAGCAGGCGTTATCCTGCTACCGGTCGCAATTTGGCATACTCCCTGGTGAGGATGCTGTGAAGACTCCTTTAACAGAAGGGTATATCGAGCGCGTCCGTTCGAGAGATATGCTGCTCGGACAGCGGAGGCTCATTCCTTATGCAGAAGGGTTCGCCGGCAAGGTGCCGCATACGGTGGATTACTTCGGTGCTGCTGGTAAATAAGGCTCAGATTTGAAAAAGCCCGAAAAACAACTATAATAAATTCATGTCATTACTTGAAGTAATAGATTTATGTAAAATGAAGGGGCGGAGCTATGGACCGGCTGAAGATAGGCATCACTTGTTATCCGTCTCTTGGCGGCTCGGGCGTAGTGGCGACTGAACTGGGCAAGCTTTTGGCCGAGAAGGGCCACGAGGTCCACTTTATTACACACAGCATCCCGTTCCGGCTGGGAACGTTTCAAAAAAATATATTTTATCATGAGGTAGAGGTTAACGATTATTATGTGTTCCGTTATCCGCCTTATGATCTGGCACTGGCGACCAAGATGGCCCAGGTAGCCAAGATGCAGAAGCTGGACTTGTTCCACGTCCATTATGCGGTGCCGCATGCGGTCTGTGCTTTTCTGGCCAAGCAGATCCTTGGCAACGACATTAAAGTGGTTACGACCCTGCATGGCACAGATATTACTGTACTGGGCCAGGATGAATCCCTGAAGGATCTGATCCGCCTGGGCATTAACGAGAGTGATGCGGTGACTGCCGTCTCCCAGGATCTCATCAAGGAAACACGTAAGGCGCTTGATATTACACGGGAAATTGATCTGACCTATAATTTCGTGGACAAACGGGTGTATTATCCACGCGATGTAACGGACCTGCGCGGTGACTACGCTGCTCCGGATGAAAAAATCCTGATGCATATCAGCAACTTCCGTCCGGTTAAAAGGGTAAGTGATGTGGTGGATGTATTCGCGAAGGTGAATAAACATCTGCCTTCACGTCTGCTTCTGGTGGGGGAAGGGCCTGATCTGCCGAAGATTCAGGCCAAAATCAGCGAGATGGGCCTGGAGGACAAAGTGCGGTTTCTGGGTAAGCAGGATGAAATTGCCCAGGTGATTTCACTGGCTGATCTGCTGCTGCTCCCTTCGGAGAAGGAGAGCTTCGGGCTCGTTGCCCTGGAGGCGATGGCTTGCGGCGTTCCGACCATCGGGTCCCAGACCGGCGGGATTCCAGAGCTGATTCAGCATGGCAAAACCGGATTCCTCGCGCCGGTAGGCGATACTCAGACTATGGCTGATTATGCGGTTCAGCTGCTCTCGGACGACGCGATGGCAGAGAGCTTCAGACGCGCCTGTCTGGAACGGGCCTGTCATGATTTCAGCAGAGATATGATTACGAATCAATACGAAGATATATATTACCGCGTGCTTGGACGCAAGGTACTCGGACTGGATCCTATCCGGGGGTAAGGAGTAAGGCATGGAATGGACAATGGCATCATCCGGCATGGCGGAAGCCGCCGGCACCGTCATTACCGGTCTGCTGGCGGGTGGGCATGAAGCTTATTTCGTGGGCGGCTGCCTGCGCGATGAACTGCTGGGCAGACCGGTGCATGACATGGACATTACCACCTCTGCACTGCCGGAGGAGGTTATGGCCCTGTTTCCGCGCTGTGTTCCTACCGGGCTGGCTCATGGCACGGTTACTGTGCTGCAGAATGGTTATAGCTTTGAAGTTACGACGTACCGGACGGAGAGCGGCTATGCCGATCACCGCCGTCCGGAGCACGTCTTTTTTGTGAGCGATGTGAAGGAGGACCTCCGCCGCCGCGATTTCACGATCAACGCCATGTGCTCCGGGCTTAATGGTGCGCTGATTGATCCCTTTGGCGGTGAGCGGGATCTTCAGCTCCGCCGTATCCGCTGTGTGGGCCAGGCGGAGGAACGCTTCGGCGAGGATGCGCTGCGGATGCTGCGCTGTGTGCGCTTCGCCTCCGTGCTGGATTTCGCCATCGCCAAGAATACGTGGCGCGGCCTGATGCGCCAGCGGGATAAGCTGGCGCATATTGCTGTGGAGCGGGTGCGCGCGGAGGTCGAGCGCATCGTAGAGGGCCCGCATCCGCAGCGCGGGCTGGCACTCTTGCTGCGCAGCGGCCTGCTGCCGCGCGGCAAGGCGCCGTTCCCCTGGACCGGCAGTGACCTGGCGGCAGCCGCCGCCCGTACAGCCGGTCTGGGGAACCTGCAGGACGCCCGCCTGCGGTGGGCGCTCCTGCTGCATGCCCTGGGATCGTCCGCCGCTGCGGCGGATGAGCTCCTGCGGGCATGGACGTTCCCGGGGGCGACGCGCAGCAGCGTCGTCGCCGTACTGCGCGTCCGCGAAGCCTGGGACGCGGCGCTGTCTTCGGTGGCGCCGGATGCTCCAGGCGCCACGGAGGGCCTGCGGCGGCGGTGGATCGCCGCCGTGCTGGCCCATGGCCAGTCAGCCGCCGAAGGGTGGCTGACGCTGCTTGCGGCGGCGGAGGATGCCCTCGGTCCTGCCGCCACTGTGCCTCCAGTCCTCAGCCCCGCCGCCGGGCAGCAGCCCGTTTACGCCACGGTCCAAGCCCGGATCCTGCGCTCCTGGACCGCAGCTATGCCGCTCCGCAGTCTTGCGGAGCTGGCGGTGACGGGCAACGAGCTGGCAGAATTGCTGCAGAAGCGGCCCGGGCCATGGCTTGGCGTGCTGCTGAACAAGCTGCTGCTGGCTGCCGCAGCCGGCGGCATTGCAAATGACAAACAATTATTGCTGCAGGAAGCACAAAGGATGGATAGAGATGAAGAGTGATGATACGCTGCCGTCCGGCCGTATGAAGCGGGAGGACTTCGTTTCAAGCTGGCCTGGCGAAATCGTACGGATGGATTCGGTGGCGTCTACACAAGAGGAAGCCAAGAAGCTGGCCGAGAACGGTGCCCCTGAGGGCACCGCGATCATGGCCGAGGAGCAGACCGGCGGCCGGGGCAGAATGGGCCGCAAGTGGCATTCCCCGCGCGGCAAGGGAATCTGGATGAGCCTGGTGCTGCGTCCGAATCTCCCGCTGTCCCTGACCCCGCAGCTGACTCTGCTGGCAGGTGTAGCTGTCTGCACGGCGATCCGTGAGGTTACCGGGGTTCCCGCCGGCATCAAGTGGCCTAATGATCTGCTGGCCGGCGGACGCAAAATTTGCGGCATTCTGCTTGAATCCTCCCTTAGGGAAGGCGGCCTTCATTACTGTATAGCCGGAATCGGCATTGCCGTTAATCTGACCCGTGAAGATTACCCGGCTGAACTGCAGGAGGTGGGAACCTCCCTGCTGATTGAAGGGGGCGGCATTCCCGTTGACCGTACCGGGCTTGCGGAAGCGGTGCTGGCTGAGCTCGAATATCTGTACCTTCAATACATAGAGCAGGGCTTCCGGCCTATTCGGGAGCTCTGGGAGTCGATGTCGGTAACGCTGGGCCGCCAGGTGTGTGTGAATACGCCGCAAGGCCGCACCGAAGCCATGGCAGTAGGTCTGGATGACAACGGAGGACTGCGGCTGCGCAATAGCGCCGGTGAGATTACCAGCGTGCTGTCAGGGGAAATCGAAATGATCTGAGCGTCAAGACATGCCGCCTTATGTCATATTTTTAGGTGTAATTGTCTGCAGATTTTGTTATAATAGCTTCAGAGGCGGCATCGCTATGGCGAGCTGTACTTAAGCAACTGAACTTTTATAGAGTTGTTTTACCGGATTTACCTTCATAACTGTATGTAACGGTTACGTTGGATTCTGCTCTGAGCCGTAAGGACCGAGACAGAAGGGACGATCGCGAGTGACTCTTTTTTGCCCTTCGGACCTTTTTAGCGGACCATGCTAAAAGGTTTTTTTGTTTGCGCGGTAACGCGTATTTTATGGAAAAGGGGAATGAGAGCTAATGGCTGAGAAACATCCGCTGAATATTATCAAAATGAAAAAAATGAAAACGGAAGGTGTGCCGCTGAGCATGCTGACCGCTTATGATTATCCTTCGGCCCTCCTGGCTGAGGAGGCAGGCGTCGACCTGATTCTGGTAGGCGACTCGCTCGGGAATGTCGTGCTTGGTTACGATACCACTCTGCCGGTTACCATAGACGATATGGTCTACCATACCCGTTCGGTGAAGCGCGGGGCGCAGAACACATTTATCATCGCGGATATGCCTTTTATGACCTATCACGGAAGTGTGGATGAGACCTTGCGCGGAGTGCGCAGGCTGATGCAGGAAGGTCAGGCCCATGCCGTTAAAATGGAAGGCGGCCTTGAAATCTGCAATGCGGTATCCGCTGTAGTTGCCGCCGGAGTGCCTGTTCTCGGACATATCGGCTTGACTCCGCAATCGGTGAATATGATCGGCGGCTACCGGATCCAGGGCAAGGATGCCAAGGATGCACAGCGGCTGATCGATGAAGCGAAGGCGCTTGAAGCTGCCGGAGCCTTCGGCATCGTGCTTGAACTGGTGACGGAAGAAGTGGCCGCAGCCATCTCCAAGGCAATCAGTATTCCGACCATCGGCATTGGTGCGGGCCGCTATTGTGACGGACAGGTGCTGGTGTTCCATGATGTGCTGCGCTATGCCTCCCCTTACCGGGAGAAACGGTTTGTCAAAACCTATGCCGATGTCGGCAGTCTGATCCGTGAAGGCATCAGCAGCTATGTGCGGGAAGTGAAAGACCGCTCCTTCCCGGCGGAGGAACATGTGTTTAACGCGGATGAAACGGTACTGGAATCCCTATACGGCGGTGCCGGCAAAGGAGCGAAATAAGATGAGAGTAATCAGAACAATTGCACAGCTGCGTGAAGCGCTGGAATATATGCGTCAAGGCGGCCATGGGCCGGTCGGTTTTGTACCTACCATGGGTTATCTGCATGAAGGCCATGCCAGCCTGCTGCGCGCAGCAGGTGAGAAGAGCGGCACAGTGGTGATGAGTATATTTGTCAATCCGCTGCAGTTTGGTCCTAATGAAGATTATGCTTCCTATCCCCGCGATGAGCAGCGTGATCTGGCGCTTGCTGAACGCGAGGGTGCGGATATTGTGTTTATCCCTAGTGTCGAGGAAATGTACCCTCAGCCGATCCGCACGGGAGTTTCGGTGTCTTCCCTTACAACACAGCTCTGCGGAGCTTCGCGTCCGGGTCACTTCGACGGAGTGACTACGGTGGTCAGCAAGCTGTTCAATATTGTACAGCCGGATTATGCCTTCTTCGGATTGAAGGATGCCCAGCAGGTAGCTGTTCTCCGCCGGATGGTGGCGGACCTGAATATGAATGTTGAAATTATCGCCTGCCCGATCGTGCGGGAAGAAGACGGACTGGCCCTCAGCTCACGCAATGTCTATCTGAGCGCTGAAGAGCGCAGACAGGCACTGGTGTTGTCCCGTTCCCTGCGCGAAGTCCGCCAGGCACTGGAGAACGGCAAGGTGAGAACGGTGGAGGAGGCCCGGGCGCTGCTGGTTTCAGTTATTGCTGAATCCCCGCTTGCGGTCATCGATTACGCGGAAATCCTGACTTTCCCGGATCTGGAGAGCCTGGAAGGCGGCGGTAAGCTGAGTGCTGCCGGCGGAGAGGTGATTATGGCACTTGCCGTGAAATTCGGCAGAACCCGCCTGATCGACAATAATGTATTTATTCCCAAGGAGGCTCACGCTCTTGTTTAGACATATGATGAAATCCAAAATTCACCGTGCTACCGTCACCGAAGCCAATTTGAATTATGTCGGCAGCATTACCATAGATGAGAATCTGATGGAAGCCGCGGATTTGCTGGAGAACGAGAAAGTGCAGATCGTGGATAACAACAATGGTTCCCGGCTGGAAACCTATGTAATCCCGGGCCCGCGCGGCAGCGGCGTTATCTGTCTGAACGGTGCAGCCGCTCGCCTCGTGCAGCCGGGGGATACCGTTATCATTATTTCTTACGCCATGCTGTCATCCGAAGAGCTGGCGGACCATAAGCCGACCGTTGTATTTGTAGATGCCGGCAATCAGCCGGTGAAGCTGGCGGATCATGAGATTCACGCGACGATTGCCTAAAACCCGCTGTTTGAGCCATGTAATCAATGGCAGGGATGAAGACACCCCGACTTGTGAAAAATGAAGTCAGGCAAGCTTAAGCTGAATTCATTATCAGTAAGGGTGGGATGTCCGGTGTTTCAACATTTATTTGCTGAGATGAACAAGATGCTGCAGGAGATCAGTGCTGACTATCCTACTGCGGAGGGTGCCCGCCGCAACGACCTTTTATCCAAATATAATATGCTCCACAGGATCAGCGATGATGTAATGGATGAATGGCTGGCCTTTGCCGAGAAGCTTAGCCAGTTCCGCAATCAGGCAGATTTTCAGCCGCAGCCGGAGCAGGAAATACCTGAGGAGGAAGCGCCAGAGCTTGCTATGGATGCTTTTGTCAGGGGACAGGGTTATTATAAGCTGCTTATGTACCGCAAATGTATCGAACAGTTCAAGGAAGTCACTGCCCGGCACCCGGACAGTCTGGCTGCCCGGCTGTATCTGGCTATGGCTTATCTGCAGGAGGGTGAAGGGGAGACGGCTTGGGGGCATCTGAATCATATGCTCGGCCTCATCCGTGAAACGAAGCTGAAGGCGATGATTTATAATGCGCTTGGCTGCATCAGAGCTTCTCAGGAACGTTTTAATGAAGCAAGTGAGCTGTTCAGCCTTTCTCTGCTGCATGATCCCGCTCTTCCTGAGCCGAACATTAACCTGGAGGTTTGCCGCAAGCGGGGCGGGAAGCTTCAGTTCGGACAACAGCTGGTCTCGCTTTTATAATTAATTTTCATCCGTTTAAGCGATGCAACCTACTTCACCAGGGGTGTGCATCGCCTTTTTTCGTAACTTCTGTTATGCTGATAAAGAGTCTCAAGTGAAAGGGAATAGAACTTATAATGAAATTTGCCGTGCTTGATTTTGAAACTACGGGAACCCAATCTGTGGGAGAGATCATCCAGGTTGGCCTTGCCATTATAGAGGAAGACAGGTCCATCTCCCGGGTGTATGGTTCCTATGTCAAGCCCGGAGCACCCATTCCTCCTTTTATTACGGGCTTGACCGGAATTACAGACAGTGATGTGCAGGATGCGCCGGAACTTGATGAGATGATGATGGAACTGGTGCCGCTGCTCGATGATGTTGTGCTGGTTGGACATAATGTAGCGTTTGATTTTCATTTCTTGCAGAATGCGCTGGACCGCTGCGGTTATTTGCCGTTTCAGGGCCGGATTCTGGATACTATCGATTTTCTCAAAATATGCTTTCCCTCGCTGACCACGTATCAGCTTGGGTCCGTGAGCAGCCATTTCGGCCTTACGCATGAGCGTCCCCATCAAGCGGACAGTGATGCCCTCGCAACTGCGCTTGTGCTGCTAAAATGTCTGGAGGAGCTGGACAGCCTGCCTCTCCTGACCATCCAGCGGCTCAATGAGCTGTTCGCCGATGAAGACAGTGACCTGGCCTGGTATTTCGATGGTCTGCAGCGTGAGCGCGAAATGGAGACCTTCCAGCCGGAAGGAGACCTGACCTTCTACCGGCAGCTGGCCCTTGCTGTAGGCGACTGGGCAGAGCTGGCTCCGCCTCGGGAGGAAGGATCTGACAACCCGCTGCAGAATATTACCTTCGGGGAGTATATGGAAGAGGTAACCAAACGTCTGAAGGACACCCTTCCGCAATATGAGAGCCGTGAAGCCCAGGAACTGATGATCCAGGAGGTCATGACGGCGCTTGATCAGGATAAGCATCTGCTGATTGAAGCAGGAACCGGCACCGGCAAATCGCTGGGCTATCTGCTTCCGGCCATTTATCACAGTGTCCGCAGTAATCAGAAGGTCATGGTCAGCACGCATACGATCAACCTCCAGGATCAGCTGCGTGAGCGCGACATCCCTCTTTTGACGAGTGTTGTGCCCTTTCCGTTCAAGGCAGCGATCTTTAAGGGGAGAGGACACTATTTGTGTCTCCGTAAGTTTGAACATAGAATTAATAAAAGGGACTTCACAAGTCCCAGGGAAGAAGCGCTTACGGCCGCGCAGATGATGGTCTGGCTGACCCAGACGGAGACCGGCGATGATGAAGAGCTGAACTTAAGCGGGCGCGGCGGTGATTTCTGGGAGACCGTAGCCAGTGATACCGACTCTTGTCTGGGACGCTCATGCCCTTGGTTCAGGAAATGTTATTATCACCGGGCCAAGCATGAAGCCGGGATTTCCGATGTGGTGGTGACTAACCACTCCAAGTTATTCGCAGATGTTAAGGCCGGGCATCAGCTGCTTCCGGCTTACGAGCATCTCATCATTGATGAGGCGCATCATCTGGAGGACATTGCCGGCAAACATCTCGGAATGCAGATGAAATATTTCACCGTGGCGCATACGCTCACCCGTCTGTACAAGGACAGCCGGAGCGGACAGCTGCCTGCCCTGCGCCAGACCCTGCAGTCGTCCGGCAGTGAGCAGGCTTCGGAATGGAGCGGTGTTATCGACCGGATCTATCCGGATCTGCTTACCGTCAAGGAGTCCTGGGATACACTTAGCGACAAGCTCTTCGGCCTGCTGCCTGAACGCAGCGATGCCGGAGCCGGTGAAGCCGGCCAGCTTGTCGCACGCCTGCAGCCGGGCAAGAAGCCCAAAGAGTGGGAGGAGCTGGCTGCTCTGGAGAATACACTCCATCTCAGCTTGAGTGATATCATCCGCAAGGGTGATAAAATGCTCAGTGAGATGCGTGATACGGACAGCCAGTCCTCTTCGGACAGTCTTGTGACGGATATCGGCGGGTTGTTCAAGGACCTGGCCTCCATCCGGGAGCAGATCCGTTTCTTTATGGGACTGAATGACGAGAATATCGTCTACTGGCTGGAGGGGAGCGGCAATTACCGCGGCAAATCGCTGCAGATGTATGCCGTTCCGGTGGATGTGAGCACCCAGCTCAGGGAGCTGTTCTTCGACAAGAAGAAGAGTATCATCCTGACCTCGGCCACCTTGTCTGTGGATAAGTCATTCCAGTTCATGATAGATAATCTCGGTCTTGGTGAGGCTGCAGAGCAGGGCCGTCTGATGACAGCCCTGCTTCCGTCGCCGTTCAAATACCGTGAGCAGGCACTGCTTGTCATTCCCCGTGATTTCCCGAGTGTCAAGGGAAGCATAGGGGATGCCCGCTTTGTGGATACACTGGTCCATTCTCTGGCAGAAACTGCCGTGGCTACCCGCGGGCGGATGCTGGTGCTCTTCACCTCCTACAAGATGCTGCGCCAGGTCTATGATCCGCTGAAGGAGGCCCTGGCTTCGCAGGATATCGCGGTGCTTGGACAAGGCGTAGAAGGCGGCAGCCGGAGCAAGCTGATCCGGCGGTTCCAGGACAGTACAGCGTCAGTCTTGCTGGGTACGAGCAGCTTCTGGGAAGGTGTAGACATTCCCGGTGAAGCTTTGACCTGTCTGGCCATTGTCAGACTTCCGTTCCAGCCGCCTAATCATCCGCTGGCTGAAGCGAAGTCGGAGCTGCTCCAGGCACAGAAGAAGAATCCGTTCATGAAGCTGTCCGTCCCGCAGGCTGTAATCCGCTTCAAGCAAGGCTTCGGGCGGCTGGTCCGCACCGCGCAGGACCGCGGAATCGTTATTGTATATGATACCAGGGTAATCGAATCTTATTATGGGAAGTATTTCCTGTATTCGCTGCCCGGTCCCAAGATGGAGCATATGCTGACGGATCAGATCGTTCCGCGGATTGCAGAATGGCTTGAAGAAGGCGGGGTTTAATAATCCGTCTCCGGTTGATATTATGTATAAGTAATTATTGTTCTGAAGTCCCGTGCTCCACTGCTGCTGCCCAAACGGGCAGTAGTACCCGGAGCACGGTTCCTATAACCGGCTTATCAAGCAGCATATGCTATAAAACCTAAGTGAATGCTTACGAAGCGAGTTTTGCGAAGTTGAATCAAGCAGCATATGCTATCAAAACTTTTAGGAGGAGAAAACATGAAATCGGATAAAATATCGGAGGCCGTCGTTCGCAGACTCCCAGTGTACCTGCGTTTCCTGAACGATCTCCAAAAACGTGAAATCTCAACAGTTTCTTCTCAGGAGCTGGGACAGAAGCTTGATCTCAACCCCGCCCAGATCCGCAAGGACCTGGCTTATTTTGGTGATTTCGGCAGAAAAGGCATTGGTTATGATGTCTCTTATCTGATTGAGAAGATCAGGCATATTCTCAAGCTGGACCAGCAGATTAATGTAGCTCTGGTAGGTGCAGGTAATCTTGGCCACGCCTTGTCGAATTACAATGCTTACTTGAAGGATACGATGAAGATTACAGCTGTATTTGATGCTTATGAGCCTAAGGTAGGCCAGCAGATCAACTCGTTGACTGTTCAGCCGATGAGTGAGCTGGGGGATACCATCCGTGCACAGGGCATCCGCATCGGGATTATTACCGTTCCGGACAGTGAAGCACAGAACGTTGCTGACATTCTGGTGGATTCGGGCATTGAGGCGATCCTGAATTTTGCGCCTGTAATTCTGAAGACTCCGGCCAATATCCGGATTCATGCCGCCGATTTCACTACGGATCTGCAGAGTCTGGCTTATTATTTGCATGACGGAAAGGACGAAGCTGAAGATGAGCAGCAATAAAACCATTATTAAAAACGGGCGTTTTCTGGTGCCTGGCAGCGATAAGCCGGTGCTGAGCGGTTATATGACCATCGAAAATGATCTGATTACTTACATAGGTGAAGATAAGCCTGTAATTGAAGAGGATGCCGAGGTTATTGACGGCAGCCGGCTGCTGTTCATGCCGGGTCTCGTCAACACCCACGGCCATGCGGCGATGTCACTGCTGCGCGGCTACGGCGATGATATGGTACTGCAGGCTTGGCTGCAGGAAAAAATGTGGCCGATGGAAGAGAAATTCACCGGTGATGATGTGTACTGGGGAACCTCTTTGTCCGTTCTTGAGATGCTGAAGGGCGGCACTACGACCTTCCTCGATATGTATGACCATATGGACCGGGTTGCTGAGGTTACCGAGCAGTCAGGCATCCGTGCTGTACTTATGCGCGGTGTTATTGGCCTTTGTCCGGAAGAGGTGCAGAATCATAAGCTCGCGGAGGCGATTGCTTTTGCCCGGAACTGGCATGGCAAGGCTGACGGCAGAATTACTGCAATGCTCTCGCCGCATGCGCCTTACACCTGTCCTCCGGAGTTTTTCATGAAGTTTGTCCAGGCGGCTCATGATCTTGATCTGCCGATGCACACGCATATGTCCGAAACGCGTCATGAAGTGGAGCAGAATGTGGCCGATTACGGCCTGCGTCCGGTCGCTCATCTGGAGAAGCTGGGAATGTTCACCCGGCCGTCCCTGATCGCCCATGGTGTTCATCTGAACGATGAAGAGATTGAGATTCTGGCCCGCCACAATGTTGGTGTATCCCACAATCCCGGCAGCAATCTGAAGCTGGCCAGCGGAGTAGCCCGTGTTCCTGAGCTTCTTAGAGCAGGAGTTAAGGTCTCCCTGGGTACGGACGGTGCGGCAAGCAACAACAACCTGGATATGTTCGAAGAAATGCGGCTGGCCGCGCTGATCCACAAAGGTGTAAGCGGTGATCCTACAGCAGTACCGGCTCCAGAGGCGCTGCTGATGGCGACCGAATATGGTGCACAGTCTATTTTCCTGAACCAGGTAGGCCGGCTTGCAGCAGGGATGAAAGCCGACTTCATTGCGATTGATATTGATCAGCCGCACTTGCTGCCGCATACCGATCTTTTGTCCCATGCGGTATATTCAGCCAGTGCCAAGGATGTGGAGAATGTCTGGGTGAACGGCAAACAGGTTGTGAAGCACGGACAATGTCTGACACTAGATGAAGAAGCTATCCGCCGCAAAGCGCAGGAAACGTTCGAGGGACTGCTTAAACGGTAATACAGGTTTAAAGGGAAAGGAAGCTGCATGTTGAAGAAGAGGAGAAAATGGCTTCCGCTGGGGATTTCCCTGGTTCTGCTCCTTCTGTTCGGACTAAGCCAGTTTTATGCCTACATTATGAAGGATCAGTGGAACGAGCGGAGTGAAGCCAAAGAGATTGCCAGAGCGCGGGCCGGCTTAACTGAGGTAACCAAAGCACAGAAATCCGTCTGGGATGAAAATGCGATATACTGGGTGCTTACCGGAAAAAATGATGCAGGAACCGAGCTGATGGTTTGGGTCCGTTTTACCAAGGAAGGCCAGCCAGCCGGAGGCGACAACGATTTATATGCGGAGGAGCTCAGCAAAGGGACTTCTGAGGCGCAAATCCGTGATATTATAGCTGCCCAGCTTCCGGGTATTACGATTAAGCGGCTGCTGCCGGGAGTGTATAACGGAGAATATGCCTGGCAGCTGTTCTACAAAAAGGACGGCAGGTTCTATTACAGCTTCTATCGCTTCACAGACGGCAGTGCCATCGGTGAAGGGTACAGCCTGCCCAACCGGTAAGCGGCAGCAAGAATGGTCTACAGAAGGAGCGGGAGGACAGTTGAACTGTTCTCCCGCTTTTTATATTAATATAAGCCGTAATTTAAAAGGTTCTTCAAGGGAGAGAACAATCAATAACTATTCTTGGACTTGTGGCCTACTTGGAGCTATGGCTTAATAATAGGGGAGGAATAGATGAATCCATTTCGATGGCATGACAGCTGGATAGCATAAATCAGTATATACGATGATGCATACCGGATTGTCATATCGGAAGTATTCATTCCCGGCATCTGCTTCATACATAATTGAAATTCAGGAGGATCATAAATTTGGAAATTCTAGCCTATTTAGATCAGGCGGTAACGTTGTTCAAAGAGGAGCTGGGGGCAAATTTGTCCGGGATTTATCTGCACGGTTCGCTGGCCATGGGCTGTTTTCATCCGGATAAAAGTGATATTGATCTGCTGATTGTCGTACACGACAAGCTGCCTGTAGAGGTCAGCCGGAAACTGGCCAAGAAAGTGATAGCTTATCACGACAGTCTGCCGAACCGGCGCGGGGTTGAGCTAACTATTGTATTGAAGAAATATTTGAAGAACTTTGTGCATCCGACGCCCTTTGAGTTTCACTTCTCGGACTTTCATCTGGACCGGTACAGAAATGATGAGCATTATCTGTGTGGCGGGTTTGAGGACAGGGATCTTGCGGCTCAATTTGCCGTAGTCTATCAGCGGGGATTTATTCTGTACGGCGAGCCTATCCGCGAAGCGTTTCTGCCGGTAGACCGCCAATACTACCTCGATTCTATCCTTGGTGATATCGGAGATGCTGCTCAGCAAATCATAGATTCTCCAGTGTACTACACATTGAATTTGTGCCGTGTGCTGTATTTTGTGCGGGAAGAAGTTGTGTCTTCCAAAAAGGAAGGCGGGGAGTGGGGCCTGCAGCATTTGCCGTCCAGCTATCACGGGCTGCTGAAGCACTGCCTTGAAGAATATAGCGGTGTGGCGAGTGACAGCAGTTACGACCCGGAGTTATTAATTGATTTTGCAGAATACATGGCCGGCGAAATCAGACAGCACCAAGCCAAGGTGTAAATTCAAACTAACAATGAGTGAAGCGGACTGAGATTCCGTTATCTTGTTCATTTAAGCCCGAAATGGGGTGTATTTGTTAATTAACGGAATCTGAGTCCGCGCCAGCGGCAGACCAGCAAAAGGCGGATTATATTGAAGGGTCGACCTTAATAAAGAGGCAAAGCCCCTTCAGCTTTGGAACTGGAGGAATTAATGCGACTCCTAAGTCCATGTCCTACAAAAGAGAGCGCCGCAGGCATTTATTTGCCTACAGGGTGCTCTTTTTCGATATCCTTACCGGCAAAGCTAATTCTGTACACATTTATTGCCGATAAGAAAGATAATCTACTGAAACATCCAGAAATTAGTATCAAAAATTTTAAATATATTCACACTTTTATGTAAAATCGTATATACACCTGTGATATACTACTACTTGTATCAGGACATGCTTAAGAGCATGTCAGTCTCGGAAGGGCGCTAGACACGCTAGATTGGTCATTATTATAGATTTATGTTCGGTCATTTTTGAGAGGAGGACGTTTCTTGAAACTGCGTCTTATGCCTGTACTGCTAACGTCTCTGCTGTCCGCTGCATTGTTATTCGGTGGCTGGTATTCGTACCGCCAGTTCGCTGTGCAGGAGCCGCTGCAAAAACTTGTATCATCCTATGAGGGAGTGAAGGATTCCCATATTAGTATTAAACGCAATGAGGTCACTTTGAAACTTGATTTGCAGCCGGGCACGAAATTACGTGAGCTCGTGCAGTATGTATCCAAAGAGGGCAGCTCAGCTATCAACGGCCGCACGCTCAAATTGGATGTCGAACAGAACTCCAGCGCTTTGCTGGATGAGTATTGGGATAAAGCCATGTTCTCGGTTGCAGAGGCGATGGAGAGCCGGAAGTATACATTAATCCCTGCCAAGCTGGATGGTCTGAAGACGCAAGACAGCAAGTACAGCGGGGTTATAGCAACAACGGAAATTGATGACAAGAATGTGTATGTGAGTCTGAGCAACGGTAAAGAGAGTAAGTTCATCATTCTGCCGCGTGCGGCGGCTACGATGGGAGTGTGGAACAATGCCTAAGTATTGGAAAGAGGTCCTGGCCGGATTTGTTCCGGTCATGCTGATTTTTATGGTTTTTGTCGGGATTAACATTTTCCCTGTAATTATTGCCTTCGGCATGGTCGCTGCCCTCCTGTTTATTGCCCACGCACGCGGCGGTCTGGCGGTAAATGCAGGTGCAGATAAGAAACGTAAGAAGAATGGGCCGTCCAAGCTGACTTTTGAGGAAATCGGCGGCCAGGACAACGCCAAGCAGGAGCTGCGGGAAGCACTGGACTTTCTGATCCGGCATGAAGAAATCAGCAAATTCGGGATTCGCCCGCTGAAGGGGATTCTGCTGACAGGGCCTCCGGGAACCGGTAAGACGCTGATGGCCAAGGCTGCGGCACATTATACCAACTCAGTATTTGTGGCTGCATCAGGCAGTGAGTTTGTGGAAATGTATGTCGGTGTCGGTGCAGGACGTGTCCGCGATTTGTTCAAGGATGCCCGTACCCGTGCGCTTAAGGAAAATAAGCAAAGTGCCATTATATTTATTGATGAGATTGATGTCATCGGCGGCAAGCGTGAAGGCGGGCAGCAGCGTGAATACGACCAGACGCTTAATCAGCTGCTGACCGAGATGGACGGGATCTATAACAATGAAGCCCCGCGCATTCTGCTGGTAGCAGCAACGAACCGCAAGGAGATGCTGGACTCCGCACTGCTGCGTCCGGGCCGGTTCGACCGCCACATCCAGGTGGACATGCCGGACAAGAAAGGCCGCAAGTCGATTCTCGATCTGCATGCCAAGAACAAACCGCTGCATGAAACGGTAAGCTTGGATAAAATCGCCGAGGAAGCTTATGGCTTCTCGGGTGCACAGCTGGAAAGCGTGATGAATGAAGCAGCGATTTACATGATGCGTGAGAATCTGACCCAGGTAGAGCAGCGTCATCTCTCGATGGCGATTGATAAAGTCATGATGGGTGAGAAGACCGACCGGGAAACGAATCATGAGGAGAAACAGCGGGTAGCGATTCATGAGCTGGGACATGCTATTATGGCTGAGCTGCTGCGTCCGGGAAGCGTTAGCCAGGTTACCCTGACTCCGCGCGGACAAGCTCTCGGGTATGTAAGACATAATCCGCAGACCGAACAGTATCTGTACACGAAGGATTATCTGGAGAATCAGATTATGATTGCCCTGGGCGGAGCAGCTGCCGAAGAGATGTATTACGGCGGACGCAGTACCGGTTCACGCGGAGACTTTGACCAGGCGCTGAATATTGTCGAAACAATGATGAAATCGGGACTTACCTCACTCGGGATTGCTAATCTGCAAATGGTAACCACTGAAGAGCTGATGAAAGAGAATAGTAAAATACTGGATGAGCTAATGGTCCGCACGAATGACCTGCTGAATAAGCAAAGAAATGTATTTGATTACTCTCTTGACATTTTAATGAAGGAAGAAGTTCTCTCCGGGGAGCAATTTCGTTGTCAATTTCGTGACAGTGTCCTTTTACCGGCATAATTCTTTATGCCGGTTATTTTTTTTTACTTTTCAGACATGCTAAGATATCATTATATGTCGGGCTACATATTTTTTTCGACAGACAAGGTACAATACAAAAGTATAGATACCTGAAAGGATGGAGACTTTTAAATGAATTTTAAAAAGATCGGTGTCATCGGCGGTGGCACAATGGGACAAGGGATTGCTGAAATGCTGGCAGCCAAGGGCCTGGATGTAATGCTGGTGGAGAAAACTGCAGACAGACTGAACTACTCCTACGAAATGATCGAGACCAGTCTCGACAAACAGCTGGAGAAATGGGCCATTACCCAAGCGGAGAAGAAACTGATTCTTAGCCGTATCCAAAAAGTGACACATTTTGCTGAACTGAGCTCCTGCGATATGGTCATTGAGACCATCGTTGAAGATCTGGAAGCGAAGCAGAAGGTATTCAATCAGCTCGATCAGGTGTGTCCGAGCCACATTATCCTTGCCAGCAACACGTCAACTTTAAGCTTGACTGAGCTTGCAAGCTCGACAATGTATCCGGAACGCGTAATCGGCATGCACTTCATACATCCTGTAGCGAAGGTTGATCTGGTTGAAATCGTGCGCGGATTGAAAACTTCCGACAGCACCTTTGAAGATACCAAAACCTTTGTTGATGAGATCGTTGAGAAAAAAGGCGTAATGATCTATGAATCCCCGGGATTTGTAACCTCACGCCTCATTTGCCTGTTCATTAACGAGGCTATGCATGTGCTGCAGGAAGGTGTCGCTTCTCCTGAAGATATTGATGATGCTATGCGCATTGGCTACCAGTTCCAGAACGGACCGCTTGAAATGGCAGACCGTTTCGGTCTGGATTCTGTTCTTGCTGCACTTGAGAACATGTTCCGTGAATACGGCGAACTCAAGTACCGTCCTTCCACGATTCTTAAGAAGATGGTACGTGCAGGACAACTGGGTGCGAAATCGGGCGAAGGCTTCTTCAAGTATGACAAGGATGGTGACCGTGTATGAATATCTTAGTTATTAACTCCGGCAGTTCTTCATTGAAATACCAGCTGTATAATATGACAGATGAATCTGTACTGGCCAAAGGTCTGGTAGAACGTATCGGGATGGATTCCTCCATTCTGAACCACAAGCCAACCGGCAAACAGGAAGTAACTGAAGTAAGCGAAATTCTTGAACACAACACGGCAATCCGCAAAGTGCTTGCTTGTCTGACTGACAAGGAACATGGCGTAATTGCTTCCACCGACGAGATCAATGCCGTTGGGCACCGCGTAGTACACGGGGGAGAATTCTTCAAGGCTTCCGCACTTGTAGATGCAGATGCGAAGACGAAGATCCGCCAGCTGTTTGACCTTGCGCCGCTGCATAACCCGGCTGCTATGATGGGGATTACAGCGACTGAAATTAATATGCCAGGTGTGCCTCAGGTTGTTGTATTCGATACTGCCTTCCACCAGACGATGCCTGAGAAGGCTTATATGTATGCCATTCCGAGAGTGCTGTACAACAAATACAAAGTCCGCCGCTACGGCGCGCATGGTACCTCCCATGATTTCGTCAGCAAAGCTGCTGCAGATTATCTGGACCGTCCGCTGGGCGAACTGAAGATTATCACTTGCCACATCGGTAACGGAGCCAGCGTGACTGCAGTTGATGGCGGCGTGTCGGTGGATACTTCCATGGGTATGACTCCGCTGGAAGGCCTGATGATGGGTACACGCAGCGGTGACCTTGACCCGGCAATTGTTCCTTATGTGATGAACAAGGAAGAGCTGTCTGTCGGTGAAGTGAACTCCATGCTGAACAAGCACAGCGGACTGCTGGCTATTTCTGGCGTTAGCAGTGACATGCGTGATATTATTGACGGTGCGGAGAAAGGCGAGGCTAATTCTACGCTTGCTTTTGAAATGTACGAGTACCGTTTGCGTAAATACATCGGTTCTTACGCAGCTGCAATGAACGGCGTAGATGTAATCGTGTTTACTGCCGGTGTGGGCGAGAATGCTTCCCTGCTGCGTGAAAAAGTACTGAACAATCTTACGTTCCTCGGAATCGAACTGGATGCAGAAGCTAACAAGGTCCGCTCCGGCGATCCGCGCCGCATCTCTACGCCTGGTTCCAAGGTTCAGGTGCTTGTGGTTCCGACAAACGAAGAGCTTGTCATTGCACGTGATACTTACAGTATTGTGCAAGGAATTAACGGCTAAATTAGAGGAGAGATCTTAGGCATGGCTAACAAGAGTGTAATCAAGAATGTGAATGAGCATGTTGGAGAGAGTGTTGTTATCGGATGTTGGGTTAACAACAAGCGCTCCAGCGGTAAAATTCAGTTCCTGCAGCTGCGGGATGGTACAGGCTATATCCAGGGCGTTGTGGTGAAATCGGAAGTACCTGAGCAGGTCTGGGATGATGCCAAGAGCCTTACCCAGGAAAGCTCGCTGTATGTTACCGGAATTATCCGTGAAGAGCCCCGCAGCCAGTCAGGTTATGAAATGACGGTTACAGGTATAGAGGTATTGCATCTTACTGAGAATTATCCGATTACGCCCAAGGAGCATGGTGTTGACTTCCTGATGGACCACCGTCATCTCTGGCTGCGTTCTTCCAAGCAGCGGGCAGTAATGGTGATCCGTGCAGAGATTATCCGTGCGGTTCAGCAATTCTTCAATGAGAGTGGATTCACGAAGGTTGACCCGCCAATTCTGACTCCAACGTCAGCTGAAGGCACGACCAACCTGTTCCATACGAAGTATTTCGAAGAGGATGCGTATCTGACCCAGAGCGGACAGCTGTACATGGAAGCTGCAGCAATGGCTCTTGGACGCGTATATTCCTTCGGACCTACCTTCCGTGCGGAGAAATCCAAAACCCGCCGCCACTTAATCGAGTTCTGGATGATTGAACCGGAAATGGCGTTCACAGATCATGAAGAAAGCTTGCGTGTGCAGGAAGATTTCATCAGCTTTGTGGTGCAGTCCGTACTTACGAACTGCCGTGCCGAGCTTGAGGCGGTTGGCCGCGATGTCTCGAAGCTGGAGAACATCAAAGCGCCGTTCCCGCGTATTTCCTACGATGATGCAATCAAGTTCCTGAATGAAAAAGGCTATGAAATCGCCTGGGGCGATGATTTCGGTGCACCTCATGAAACGGCTATTGCCGAAATGAGCGACAAGCCGGTCTTCATTACCCACTATCCGGCTTCGTTCAAAGCCTTCTACATGAAGCCGCATCCTGAGCGTCCGGAAGTGGTGCTGTGCGCGGATATGATCGCTCCTGAAGGGTATGGAGAGATTATCGGCGGATCACAGCGTATCGACGATCCGGCGCTGCTGGAAGCCCGTTTCAAGGAACATAATCTTTCGATGGATACTTACAAATGGTACATGGATCTCCGCACTTACGGTTCTGTTCCTCACTCCGGATTCGGTCTGGGGCTGGAGCGTACCGTGGCCTGGATTTGCGGTCTGGACCATGTGCGTGAAACGATTGCCTTCCCTCGTACGCTGTACCGTCTTTACCCGTAAGGATGGGCAAAGGGGGCTTAAGTATGGACGGAAAAGGATGGAATACCTGGGGCGAAGGCGTAGCCTTCGGCCTGGAGAACGGAATGGCCGTCATTCCTTATGCACTCTTGAAATATTACCGGAAGCTGAATCTGACTGGCAGTGAGGCAATGCTGCTGATTCATCTGCTCTCGTTCCGGCAAGTGGAGGGAATTGATTTCCCTTCGCTTGAGGAGCTGCAGGCCGTAACCGGACGCAGTATCTCGGTTATTGCCGGAGAGCTGCAGAAGCTCATGAAGGAAGGATTCATCAGCATCGACGGAGACAACGACGAGCTGCGCGATATCCATTATGAGCGCTACAACTTCTCCGGACTGTATGGCAAGCTCGGTGCTTATCTGGCCGAAGTCTCGCAAGAGCATTCGCAGGAGAAGCGCAGCCGTGCTGAGAGTGAGCCGGGTTCCCGGGCTGCCGCCCATTATTCCGGATCACCTGCTCCGGAGGGCGGTTATGGCCGGCCGGCCGCGCCGGGGGGCACGGAAGCCGAGGAGAGCCGCAGCCTGTTCAGTATTTTCGAGAAGGAATTCGGCCGTCCGCTGTCTCCGATGGAATGTGAGTCCATTTCCGGCTGGGTCGATGAGGACCGGTATCCCGAAGAGCTGATTCTGCTTGCACTGAAGGAATCTGTCTTCGCCGGGAAAGTTCATTTCCGCTATATTGACCGCATTCTGCTGGAATGGGCCCGCAACAGGGTGAAGAATGCCCAGGATGTCAAAGCCTATTCCCAGAAGTTCCGCAGCGGCGGAAGATGAAATCATAACGTTACGATGCCTGTCATAGAATGAATTAAATTCAAGGGCAATGCTTTCCAGGGTACACCGGAGACAACCCCGCAGCTTACTGCGGGGTTGTCTTTTTGTATTATATATTGAGTTCAGAAAAGGGAGTGGAGCGTATGACCGAACGTAAAGAACCCAGGCAGATTCTTACGAAGGAAGAGCTGGTGGAACAATTAAGGGCTTGCGGGATCAAGGAAGGGCAGAACTTGATAGTACATGTATCCCTCAGCCGTCTGGGTTTCGTGATTGGCGGGGCGGAGACGTTAATTCGTGCGCTGCTGGAGCTTGTCGGTGTGGACGGCACCCTGATGATGCCTTCGCAGACCTGGAAGAATCTCGACCCCCAGACGGGAGTGCACTGGGAAGAGCCTGCGGAGTGGTGGCCGCTTATCCGTAAATATTGGCCTGCGTACGACAAGGAGGTTACTCCGGCGATCGGGATGGGAGTAGTGGCTGAAATGTTCCGGAAATGGCCGGGAGCCACCAGGTCGGATCATCCGGCCCGTTCTTTTGCCGCGCTCGGCAAACATGCGGAGTATCTGGTAAAAGACCATGATCTGAGCAATATCTTTGGCGCCGGTTCACCCCTGGACAAATTGTATCAGCTGAACGGGCATATTCTTCTGATTGGCGTAGGCTACGACAAGAATACATCGTTGCATCTGGCCGAGACCCGTGCTGACTATCCGGGGAAGCAGATGGTTAATGAGAGCAGTGCTGTTCTGGTGGAGGGTGTCCGCAAGTGGTTAACTTACCCGACACAGGCAGTGGATGACAGTGACTTTGTCCCATTGGGGCAGGAGTATGAGCAGGCGGTGAATCTGCAGATTCACCGGGCCGGGAATGCAGAGGTAAGATTAATGGAACTCAGGTCATTGGTAGATTGGGCAACGGTTTGGATGGAGCAGCATAGGTAGGGGGAAGGCAGACAACAAATAGCCCGCAGCTGCTTCGGGGAAGCGGTCTGCGGGCTATTTTGTGGAGATAGGGCTAATGTAACATGAACAAATGCTAAAGAATTATTGCAGCTCTTTCTCCAAAGCCGATCCCATTTCACGGGAACGCTCGGCACAGCGGTTAACTGCAGCGATGACCGTTTCGAAGAAATCTCCGCGTTCCAGCACTTCAATCGCGGCTTGGGTAGAGCCGTTCGGCGAGGTGACCTTCTTGCGGAGCGCGGCAGGTTCTTCACCCGTCTGCTGCACCATCCGGGCAGCTCCCAGCACGGTCTGAACCGTAAGCTCGCGGCTCTGTTCAACCGGCAGTCCGCCGCGGATGCCGGCGGCAATCATGGCCTCCATCATGTAGTAGATATAAGCCGGTCCGCTGCCGGAAATTCCTGTTAAGGTTTCCATCCGCTCCTCATCAATAACGGCCGTTAACCCGACAGCTTCGAAGATATTAAGGGCTGTGCGGCGGCCCGGTTCGTCAACCTCCTTGGAGAAGGCTATGCCGGTTGCACCCAGGCCGATGGAGCTGGAGGTGTTAGGCATCGAGCGGACTACAGGCTGTTGTGTACCCAGCAGACCCTGCATAGTACGGATTGTCAGTCCGGCAATCACTGAAATTACGAGCTGATCCGGCGACAGCAGCGGACCCAGATTACGTAATGCTTCTGCGGCATCCTTGGGTTTCATCGCAAGCACAATTACGGGTGCTGTACGCAGAGCATCTGTTTTTTGTTCGGGATCATTGTAGCCCAGAACGCCATAACGGCTGCGCAGCTCGGCCAGACGTTCGCTGCTGCTGCGGTTTAGCATGATGATTTTGCCGGATTCCACTACGTTCCGGGCGATCATTCCGCGCACAATTGCCTCAGCCATCGAGCCTGCGCCATAAAAAACGATATTATGATTAATAAGTGGTATGGATGGTTGCTGACACATGGCTGGTAGTCCCCCTAAAAAGTTATGTTAACATATGAAGCATGAATACTTGATTATCCCCTAATTTGGCCGGAGCCATGGATAATATACTTGCTTGAAGTCAGCGCAGGCAACCCCATCGGGCCGCGGGCGTGCAGCTTCTGGGTGCTGATCCCGATTTCAGCACCAAAGCCGAATTCAAAGCCGTCAGTGAACCGGGTGGACGCATTATGATATACAGCGGCGGCATCCACTTCCTGCAGGAAGCGGGCAGCATTATCGGCATCCTCTGTCACAATACACTCGGAATGTTTGGTACTGAACTCGGCGATATGCCCGAGAGCCGCTTCAAGAGTGTCCACGATTTTGACGTTGAGAATATAGTCATTGTATTCTGTGGCGAAATCCTGCGGAGTAACCGGCAGAGCCCAAGGGACAAGAGCGACCGTATCCGGACACCCGCGCAATTCCACATGGACACCGCGGAAGGCCTCTGCCAAAGCCGGCAGATGACTAGCTGCGAATTCACGGTGGACAAGCAAAGTCTCCATGGAGTTGCAGACAGAAGGCCGCTGCGCTTTTGCATTCAGACTGATCCGCTGAGCCATACCGGGTTCGGCACTTGCATCCAGATAAGTATGGCATATGCCTGCACCTGTTTCAATTACCGGTACAGTGGCATTAAGCACCACATTCTGTATTAGTGAGCTTCCGCCGCGCGGAATGATGACATCCAGCAGGCCGTTCAGCTTCAGCATTTCATCTACGGAGGAGCGGTTGGGATCTTCGATCAGCTGCAGGGCATCAGGCGGCACTGCTGTACCCGCCAGTGCGCGGTGCAGAACCTCTGCAATCGCACGGTTCGAGGACAGGGCGGATGAGCCGCCGCGCAGGACCACGGCATTGCCGGTTTTGAGACACAGGCCGGCAGCATCAACGGTTACGTTCGGACGGGCTTCATAGATAATGCCGATAACGCCAAGCGGAACGCGGACCTTCTCAATAAACAGGCCGTTCGGGCGTTCGATGGTTTCCAGATTGTCACCAATCGGATCAGGCAGCACGGCAATCTGCTGCAAGCCCTCGGCTATGCTGTCAATCCGGCCTGCATCCAGTGCCAGCCGGTCGAGCATAGACTCCGGAGTGCCGTTTAGCCGCCCGCGCTCCAAGTCCTCGGCGTTGGCGGCAATAAGGTAATCCGCTTCGGCGCGCAAGGCTGCGGCCATGACAAGCAGAGCTTCATTCTTCTGGCCGGTAGTCAAGCTGGCGAGTACCCCTGTGGTCGCTTTGGCCAGCGTCGTTTTGTTTACCACTTCACTCATGACGATTCCCCCTAAAAGTTTTGTTGGCTTAACGCAGTGTAATCCATTCGTCGCGGTGGATAACCTCGAGCCGGTGCACTTCACCGAGCCTTGGGACAACCTCGCGGCTGGGAAGGCCCTGGATGCTGCGGAGCTGGGTATCATCATAATTGACGATGCCCCGTCCAAGCAGTTTGGCATCCGGGCCAAGTACTTCTACAACATCTCCGGAATGGAAGCTGCCCTCGATTCGTCTGACCCCGACCGGCAGCAGGCTATGCCCTCCATGCAGCAAAGCTTCTACCGCGCCGTCGTCAACATACAGGGAGCCCAGCGGGGTGGACATGAATCCAAGCCATTGTTTCTTGACGGGCAGGGAGGAGAGGGTCGTGGCAAAATATGTGCCTTTGCCAGTACCTTCAGCTGCCAGTGAAAGATCACCAGGCTCGGTAACTCTGCCCACAAAGACAGGAACGCCTCCCCGTGTGGCAATCTTGGCAGCATCGATCTTCGAACGCATGCCGCCAGTACCTACGCTTGAGCCTGCGCCGCCTGCGATAGCATAGATTTCCGGTGTAATCTCTTCTATATGCTGATACCGGACCGCATCCGGATGCTTGCGCGGGTCCCCGCTGTAGACGCCGTCCATATCCGTCAGGACCAGTAGCCGCGAGGCCTTCAGAAGATTGGCGACCAGCGCCGACAGGGTATCATTATCACCGAATTTCAATTCGTCCACCGATACAGTGTCATTCTCGTTGAACACGGGTACAGCGCCCAGCCGGAGCAGCTCCTCCACAGTCATCATGGCGTTGTTCATGGCGCGGCGGCTGCAGAAGTCCGTGCGGGTCAGAAGGATCTGTGCGGTAGGAATACCGTGCCGGGCAAAGGCCTCCTGGTAAGCCTGCATGAGCATAACCTGTCCTACCGCTGCTGCGGCCTGCTTCTCGTGCAGCAGCTTGGGGCGGGACGGGTAGCCGATAGCACGGAATCCTGCCGCCACCGCTCCTGAGGTAACCAGCAGGACTTCACAGCCTTGCTTGCGGAGTGCGGCAATCTCGGCGGCGAAGAAGGCGACCGCAGACCGGTTCAATCCGCCCTCAGGGCCGCTCAGTGAGCTGCTGCCGATTTTGACCACGATTCTTGTCGTCATTGTCTTTCACTTTCCTCTCCAATTTCAATCGCTGTCAGCCCGAAAATGACAAAAAGCCCCCATCCTTAGACTTAGCAAAGGACGAAAGCTTGGTTAACTTCCGCGGTACCACCTTCATTGATGAGGGTTCATCCGACTTCATTCTCGTAACGGGAGTATCCGTCCTGCAGGGCAGGCCGCTCGGGGGTAGGATTCGGAATGGACATCCGCGGTAAATTCTCCCAGCCTTCCGGAATTTACTCTCTGCACGCGAATCATTGTCAATTCTTACTGGTCCCGTCTGCACGTTTCACTATTTGTCATTTAGAATACCATGGGAAAGCAGGGTTTGCAAAGAGCCGTCCGGCGAATTTTTTGGGATGGAGGGAAGCAAATTTAATGTTTGACCTTCAGGGGGACGGGTAAAGTATTTATAATCTGTTACCAGGAGGTGGATTGATTTGAGTAAGAGCACTAATGTCCAGCAGGAACAGAATCAAAATGCCAAAGAAGCCGCCGAAATTCAAAACAAGGCGATCAGAGAGTTTGTCGAGGAAAAAGCCGGAGATTCCCGTACTAAGGGACCGGTTGATGAGAGTACAGCCCGTCTGCCGGATGATCAGAACCGTCTGATCACGCAGCATAATTTGCGCAAATAAATAATTGTTTTCCGGGAAAATACAGCAAATGCCCATCCGGCTTCAAGACAGGAGCCGGATGGGCATTTGCATTTTTCTGCTGTTTATTCGTCCGCCAGTCCGGCAACCGTTGCTTTGAAGGTTTCAATGAAAGCTTCGGCGGCCCGGGATAAGTAGCGTCCGCGCCGGTAAGCGACCACCAGGGTACGGCTGGGAACCGGATCAGCCAAAGGCAGGTAGACAGGTACGAATTCACTCCGCGGAGCACGTGCGATGAAATGGGGCACCAGCGTTACACCCATCCCGGTGGCTACAAGCGACTGAACGGTCTCCATATTATTGCTTTCAAAAACAATCTGCGGCTCAAAACCGGCTTCACGGCAGAGTTCAACGGTCATTTTACGGAAGCCCTGACCTTCTTTGAGCACGATAAACGGTTCATTCTTAAGCTCATGCAGTGAGGTACGGATACCCAGAGCACTCCGCGCTGCCAACGGATGCTCAGGCGGGACTGCCAGATCAATCCGTTCCTCGCCAAGCACCTCATAGGCCAGAGTCGGAATCTCCAGCGGCAGGGAGAGCAGGCTTAGATCCGTCTGGCCGCTGGCGGTCAGCTTCTCCAGATTCATTGAGGAGTCCTCCAGAAGGGTGATTTCAACCTCGGCATATTTGCTTTTGAATACCGGCAGTACATGCGGCAGCAGATGCGCACCGGTGATCGGCATGCTGCCAACCACGACCCGTCCGGTCCGCAGCTGGGAGATATCGGACATTTCCTGGCGCAGCAGCTCCACGGCATCAATGATCGCCTGGGCCTGCTCAACGAATTTCTCCCCGGCATGGGTCAGCTCAACGGAGCTGGTATTACGCTGGAAGAGAAGAACACCCAGCTCTTTCTCCAGTTTGGAGAGCTGCTGGCTCAGTGAGGGCTGGGCGATATGCAGCTTGTCTGCTGCACGTGAGAAGTTTCTTTCTGCAGCGATCTGAAGTGTGTATTGCAATTGTCTGAGTTCCACGGACAGGCTCCTTTAATATAAAGAATGGATAATCTATTTATAAGTATAACCTATAGATATCCGATTTAGTATAGGTGGTTGTTTGACAGCGAAAAGAGTGGTGTGCTTCAGCAGGTTGATAGTCTTCTTACATAATCTGCATATTAAATATCTTTATTTTGAACATAAGGATATACTTAAATTATTCTTCAGGAGCCCTTATGCATGCTCTAGGCATACGTTCTTCGAAATAAACGGGGGTGTATTATGGGTGTTCTGGCAAGATTAATACAATCATTTGACGAGCTCGAAGAACAGCTGGGGTATTTTATTCATAATAATTCGGCCATCGAGCCATTGGATGAGAATCATGACTATCTATACGGGGAGACCGGCTTCTGGTCTAAGCCACAGCCTCATCAGGCCTATATGCAGAAGCATGTGCTGGCGGATTACCTGCAATTAACCGCTCTCTGCAGCCAGGTTCTCGTCAATGTCAAAAGCGAACATTATCACAAGTTCGAGCGGAGCACCGCTGTCGTACTCAGTCATATCAGGCAGAACACACTGCTTCCGAGCAGGACACTGGAAGATGTTTTTAATGAGATTAAGCTGGAAATGGACATTCAGCGTGGAATCATTGCGGGTACGTATCAATAAGGAAACAGCAGAAGCTTAAAGAGTAAGGAACTACTTTCGGCGGTTGTACTGCAGGCGCGCGCTATAGGATGAACCTATAAGTGCTATAGAAATCATATCTTGGAATTATAAACGTACTGATGTTATATTTAGAACATTCAAGAGAGACTCCACGCTCTCATCCAAATGGAACGATTCTACTATATGAGGTGAAATTCATGGGCAACAAGACAATGTTTGAAAAGATTTGGGATAATCACGTTATTCATCAAGAGGAAGGCAAGCCAAGTATCATCTATATCGATCTGCATCTGGTTCATGAGGTTACTTCTCCGCAGGCCTTTGAAGGATTGCGCTTGAGCGGCCGTCCGGTCCGCCGTCCGGGACTTACTTTCGCGACTATGGATCATAACGTGCCTACCAAGGACCGTTACAATATTACAGATCCGATCTCCAAGCAGCAGATAGATACCCTTTCACAGAACTGCCGTGATTTCGGTGTGAGACTGTTCGATCTGAATGATATTGACCAGGGTGTCGTACACGTTATGGGGCCGGAAATTGGCCTGACACATCCCGGTAAGACCATTGTCTGCGGAGACAGCCACACCTCCACTCACGGAGCGTTCGGTGCGCTTGCCTTCGGGATCGGCACCAGCGAAGTTGAACATGTGCTTGCGACCCAGTGTCTGCAGCAGTCCAAGGCGAAGACGATGGAAGTGCGCTTCACGGGTAACCGTAATCCGGGAGTGACCGCCAAGGATATGATTCTCGGCGTCATCGCCAAATACGGTACGGATTTTGCGACTGGTTATGTTATCGAATATACGGGCGAAGCAATCCGTGAGCTGTCGATGGAAGAACGCATGACAGTCTGCAATATGTCGATTGAAGGCGGAGCGAGAGCCGGCCTGATCGCACCGGACGAGACTACGTTCAACTATCTGCGCGGACGTCAATATGTGCCGCAAGGCGAAGCCTATGACGCTGCTGTTGAGACCTGGAAGGGTCTTGTAAGCGATGAGGGCGCACAGTATGACACTGTCGTAGAATTCGATGTAGAAACGCTGATTCCGCAGGTTACCTGGGGCACCAGCCCGGGAATGGGTACGGACATCAACTCAAGTGTGCCGAATCCTGCAGACTTCACCACTGAGAACGAACGTAAAGCCGCTGAAAAAGCGCTTGAATATATGGATCTGGCACCAGGTACGCCTATCTCTGAAATCGGTATTGATTATGTCTTTATCGGCTCCTGCACCAACGGCCGGATTGAGGATTTGCGGGCTGCGGCTCAAGTAGCCAAAGGCCATAAGGTATCCGATAAGGTGACGGCAATTGTTGTACCGGGCTCCGGACGCGTTAAGCTGCAGGCTGAGAAGGAAGGTCTGGACAAGGTCTTCACAGAAGCCGGTTTTGAATGGCGTGAAGCAGGCTGCAGTATGTGCCTGGCCATGAATCCGGATGTTCTGCAGCCTGGACAACGCTGCGCATCGACCTCCAACCGTAACTTTGAAGGACGCCAGGGACGCGGCGGACGCACGCATCTGGTCTCTCCTGCCATGGCGGCTGCGGCTGCAATTAAAGGACGGTTCACCGATGTCCGCGACTGGAATTACAAGACGGAAGCCGTCAACTCATAGAATAATTGAGAGAGCAGGAGGACACAGCAAATGGAAGAATTTAAGAAATTAACAGGTATCGTAGCCCCGGTAGACCGGGTTAATGTAGATACGGATGCAATCATTCCGAAGCAATTCCTGAAACGGATCGAGCGTACCGGGTTTGGACAATTTCTTTTTTACGAATGGCGTTTTGATGAAGCAGGAAATGATAATGCAGCGTTTGAGATGAACAAGCCGCGTTATCAGGGAGCATCCGTGCTGATCTCGCGTGCGAACTTCGGCTGCGGCTCCTCCCGGGAGCATGCACCTTGGGCTATCATGGATTACGGCTTCAGAGTGGTAATCGCACCGTCCTATGCCGACATCTTCTATAACAACTGCTTCAAGAACGGCATTCTGCCGATCAAGCTGTCGGAAACGCAGGTGGATGACCTGTTCAGCCGTACCGCAGAGCATGAAGGCTATACACTGACTGTAGATCTGGAGAACAACAGATTGAGCGATGAATACGGCCTTGCCATTACGTTTGAGTTGGATGAGCACCGCCGCCAGTTTCTGCTGCAGGGATTGGATGATATCGGTCTGACGCTTCAGCACGCAGATGAGATTGCCGCGTACGAAGAACGTCATGCGGCCAAGCTTTTCGGCTAAGCAATGCGGGGATGTTTGCAGGGAAGTGAGTGAACATCTGGCGAAGAAATTCGTAAACTTTACAAATTTTACACAAAACTTCTATTTCCGGGTGTCGGAAATAGAAGTTTTTTTGCTATAATCGATATATTCATTGCCTGTGAAGGCAACTTTTGGGGATTTCTGTCGTCTTAATCTTATCTATGGTTCTATCAATTGACAAAAGGGAGAGGAAAGGATGAAGAAAGCCGGACAACGGATGTTATTCCTACTGCTGCTGCCGCTCTTGTTACTGTCATTCGCCGGCCATGAAGCTGCCGCTGCCGCAAGCAGCCAGGGAAGGATTGTGATGGACAGTAAGGAGCTTGCGCTGCCCAAAGGAGTCATCCTTGAGAACGTGAATGGAAGCGTTATGATTCCGATCCGGGTGGTGGTGGAGAACCTTGGTTTTGAAGTGCTCTGGGAGCAGACCACCCGCAAAGTAACCGTCCAGCAGGACGGCAAGACAGTACAGCTCGCAGTAGGAAGCAAGACGGCTGAAGCCGATGGCGTAAGTCTGCTGCTGAATGCCGCACCCAAGCAGAATGGCGGTACTGTACTGGTTCCTATCCGTTTCGTGAGTGAACAGTTCGGACTCAGTGTCGGCTGGGATAATTCCGACAAAACAGTCTACTTAAGCGGCGGAATTCCGCTTGAATCCCCTGTATCTGCAGATCCGCTGCCTTCAGCTACCGTGGCACCTGCAGCCTCTGCAGGCCCTGTGGTGGCATTGCAATCCCCTGCTCCGACACAGCTGCCTCAGACCAATACAGAGAATACTGAAGAGGTCGAGGGCAGTATTACGGCCTCTCCGACTCCTGCAGTTACGTCCCCGACAGTGAAGGGGGCTGTATTCAGCGAGAACCGTCTTATTGTAGCGGTTGCCGGAGGTGCCAAGCCTACGGTGACCAAGATTACCGGGCCAGACCGGATTGTAGTTGATTTTCAGGGAGCAGCGTTTGCCTCTGATTTCAGCGGCAGCTTTCCGGGGGTATCTGCCAGCGGCAGTCCGCAGGGAAGGCTGGACGTAAGCGGCTACCCGCTGGTATCTGAAATACGCTATGCACTGTTCAGCACCAGTCCTTCTACGGTCCGGTTCGTAATCCAAACCGCAGGCAGCCAGAATTACCAGCTGAGTACGGATGACAGCACAGGGCTGGTGACGGTAGATCTCAACACGGTGAATAGCGGAACTGGCACACCGGTGAATACAGGACTTACCGGCAAGCCTATTGTAGCGCTTGATGCAGGTCATGGAGGCACGCAGCCGGGAGCAATCAGTCTCACTGGCAAAGCGGAAAAAGACTTCAATCTTGCAGTTATCCTTAAAGTTGGAGCGATTCTCACACAAGAGGGCTGGGCAGATGTTGTATACACACGAACGTCGGATGTTACTCTCGGTCTGCAGGACCGTGTAAGAATTGCTGAAGCTGCAAAGGCTACGCTGTTTGTTTCGCTGCATGGGAATTCGTTGGATGTAGGGTATCCGAACCGTGACAAAGTCAATGGCAGTGAAACCTATTACAGCCGCAGCGAAAGTCTTCCGCTTGCCCAAATCATGCAAAAGCATCTGGTAGCCGGTACAGGGTTCAAAGATAACGGCGTCAGATCGAAGAGTCTGCATGTCACCAGAGAAACAAGCATGCCAGCTGTTCTGCTGGAGGCAGGTTATCTGACGAATCCGGGAAATGAAGCGGCTATGTACAGCGAGCAGATGCAAAATAATCTGGCACGGGAAATTGTAGCAGGAATTAAGGAATATCTTGGGCTTTAAGTAACGCGGCAAGGGAGCTGCGTGTGAACAGTCCTGATTTTTAATGGTATTTATTCGCAACTTTTAAGTTCATCAGGCGTCTAAACTATGTCGAAGGTTGTCAGTAGGATTGCACCAAGAACGCTCGTTTGGGGGCGGAATACTAGAGTCTTAGAGGTGAAGAATGAAGAAATTTGCTTGTATGCTGTTGCTGCTGTTGTTCTTTGTTGTGATTCTGCCGGGGCATGGACAAGCTGCTGCGGCTACCAACAAGATTTTCCTGGATGGACAGGAACTGACCGCAGGGCAGGATGTTCCGGTGGAAAATGTAAACAACTCCATTATGGTGCCGCTAAGAATGATCGCTGAGAACCTTGGATACAAGGTGGACTGGAATCAGACAAGCAAGACCGTTACGATTGAACAGCAAGGTAAGACTATGCAGCTGATCGTGAATCAGACTGCAGCCTCCGTAGACGGCAAGACCGTGGTCTTGACCACGTCACCGCTTCTGCGGAACGGTACAACTCTCGTGCCGATCAGATTCATCGGAGAGCAGTTTGGCCTTACAGTCAAATGGGACAATACGAAGAAGATTGTAGATCTTATTACCCCGGAAATCCCGGATACTAACACGGAAACAGGTGGAAGTAACGGAGACGGGGGAACCGTTGTAGTACCGCCGGATGATGCGGCAAGCGGCCTGAGCATGATTAACGGAATCAGCTTCAACGAGAACAGGCTAAGCATTGCACTTGAGGGCAACACCCAGCCGAAGGTTTCCAAAGTGAGCGGACCGGACCGGATTATAATTGACCTGCCGAATGCCACTTTCTCGGATGTATTCGGTACAGGACAACAGCTGGATCCCAACCTGAACGGTATGCTTACGGTTACGGATTATCCGGATGTAACCGGTGTGCGTTACTCGCTGTATAGTACCGCCCCGTACACTGTACGTTTTGTAATTGACCTTACTACCTCGAGAAATTATAGCGTTGAAGTTTCGGGCGATGTCTCCAAGCTGATTGTCATTGATTTGAATGCGCAGAGCACTGGAGATACTTCTACACAGCCCGGCAACAGCGGGCGTAAACTGGTGGTGCTCGATGCCGGGCATGGCGCCAAGGATTCCGGGGCCGTTGGGGTTACCGGTAAATACGAGAAGAATTTCAATCTGGCTGTTATTCTGAAGGCGGCGGAGCTGCTGAAGCAGGAGAACAAAATTGACGTGGTTCTGACCCGCAGTGATGATACCTTCCTTGAACTGAAGGACAGGGCGGCAATTGCCAACAACCTCAAAGCCGATTTATTCATCTCTGTCCATGCCAACAGCAGCGGCTCGTCCGCAGCAAGCGGAACAGAGACCTACTATCAGCGCGAAGCCAGCAAGGCTCTGGCAAAGGTGATGCACAAGTATCTTGTACAGGCTACCGGACTTAGTGACCGGGGCGTACGTTACGGCAACTTCCACGTTATACGCGAGACAACGATGCCTGCGGTACTGCTTGAAGTTGGCTACCTCAGCAACAAGAATGATGAGGCACTTCTGTTCACGGAATCACTTCAGAACAAAGTTGCTGCATCAATGGTCAGCGGGATTAAGGAATATCTCGGGGTTCAATAACAGCGGGCGGCAGCCAGGGCCGCAAAGTCGGATTTCGGCCATAGATTGGGGTCAGAGGACTTTGCGGCCCTGTCCTGCCCGTATTCATATGGAGGGGGTTATTTAGTGATGAACAAGAAATTGACATATGCAGGTATAGCAGTATTACTGCTCGCAGTAATTTCGGGATGCGGTGACAAACCAGCCGCCTCACCGGCAGATGCAGCGGGACAGGATTCATCCTCCGTATCGAGCGGAGCTGAAGGAAACGCAGGGAACGACAGCAGCGCTAATAGCACTAGTGCACCTCAGGCTACAAGTACGCCGGAGCCGGCAGCCACGGAAGCTCCTGTAGCTACTGAACAGCCGGCAGCGCCAGAGAAGCAGAGCCAGACTATCAAGGTCTATTATACAGATCCGCAGCAGACAGATCTGGTGGCGGCCGAAGTCTCTGTCAGCTTCACAGATGCCAAAGACAAATATACAGAGGCCTTTAAGGCTCTCCAGAGCAGCAAGAATGCCGACCAGATTCCGCTGTGGAGCAAAATCGAGCTGAAATCACTGGAATTTACGAATGGACAGATTGTCCTGGATATTCATAAGCCGGATGAGGCACAGCTTGGTGCAGGGGGTGAGGCCCTGGCAATCAGCGCATTGTCCCAGACCTTCTTCCAGTTTGAAGAAGTGAAGAATATCGATGTGCTGGTAGACGGAGAACAAGTGGAGAGCCTGATGGGGCATGTGGATCTCGTGCATCCAATAACGCGTGAGAACAACGGATTGTAAGCATTGCGCAGGAAATAGGCCAATGGCTGACGAAGTAGGCAACATAGAAATTCAGATGAGCCATAGAGAGGGGAATATCGAATTGTCCGGTCACAAAAAATTAAAGCGTAAGGTTCAATCTTATTCTGCTAAAGCGGTGTCCGCCGTTCTGGCCGGCACTATGGTGCTTGGCGGCACGGGAGCGGCTTTTGCCGAAACCACATCAACCGGAACGCCGGCAGCTGCCGTAACTCCCCAGTCAGCAGCAACAGCTGCAGGGATATTCAGTGATGTCAAAACAGCCTTCTGGGCCGAGAAACATATCTACAAGCTGGCAAGCCAAGGCATCGTTGTGGGGAATAACGGTTTATTCCGTCCGGGTGACTCCGTTACCCAGCAAGAAGCTGTTCTGATGGCGCTGCGCTTTATGAAGCTGCAGGGTAACGTGAACACAAGCACAGATGTGGTTCTTCCTGCTGATTTCATTGTAACTAACTATTACAAGCCTTATGTTGTGCTGGCTTTTCAGCAGGGACTGCTGGATAAGACGGTAGAAATGGCTGCAGATAACCTGAAGACCTCCTGGGGAGAGCGCAAGGCCAGCCGCGAGTGGGTCGCAGAATTACTGGTCCGGTCACTGGGTAAGAGTGCATCTGCAGCAGCGGCAGCGGGTGAACCGACCGGTTTTGCCGACGATTCCAAGGTATCTGCGAATAAGCGCGGCTATATTAACACCGCAGTTGATTTGGGCCTGGCCAACGGACTGGACGGCAACCGCTTCGACCCGCAGGGAGCAGTTACCCGCGCCCAGCTAGCCACCTTCTTCAGCCGTGCTGAGGCACACAACACGCTTGACTACGATAATACTTTCAAAGGAACGGTAAGTTCACTGAAAGACGGCAAGCTGACGCTATTTAGTAACGGCAGCACTACGGACTTCACACTGAATGCGAACACTGCATATTTCACAAGTACCTCGGAGACCCGCATCTCTCTGAACGAGATACAGCCCTACACCAAGGTGACTGTTATCGGAGCAACCTATAACGCAGCATATGTAGAACTGACTGACCCTACACAACACCTTGATCAGGCGGAGGGGACGTTTGCGAAGCTGTCTACAGGTATAATTTGGGTTGATTCTGCTAACGGGTATGACCAGTACGCCTATGACGCTGCTACTACCTTCCATGATGTTAACGGAGCGGTGATTCAACCTTCTTCAATTACAGCAGGAAGCAAAATATCGCTGCTGCGCGAAACCTATAGCGGTGCGCACAGGGTTGTTAAAGTTCAAGTCACTTCTGGTGTTGTCAATAAAACAGCAACCGGTACGATCCAAAGTGTGGATACGGCTTCCAAGAGCATAACGTTCAAAAATGCAGACGGGACTACAGAAAGCTTCAAATGGGAGGATGGTACTTCACTATTCAGCTCCCAGAACTCTATTCTTCTCCCGGCGGAGCTGAAAACCGGAGCTGCAGTCTCGTATACGATTAAGGATAATGTGATCCGTACAGTCGAAGTAACCTCGGGCGTAGAACGTACAGTCAAGGGCTTTATCTACGAACTGACAGATACTACAATCGTCTATCAGAAGACTGACGGCAGCCGTGAAGTGAAGCTGCTTGCAACAACACCTGCTATTGTTATTCCTAATGCCTCCAGTCCGGTTATTGGAGATCTGATTGCAGATAAGACAGCCGGGGACAATGTTCAGCTTACGCTGAACAGCAGCGACCAGGTGACTAAGATTGAAGTGATCAGCCGGCAAATTGAACAATATACTGCAGCCACAGTAGTAGATTATAATTCCAAAACACAGTTTCTCACCTTTACAGACAACAACGGCAAAGCACATGTCATCAAATTGGATGAAAAAACAAAGCTTGCCTATGGCGGATTAATTACGACCTCACTGACTACGATGGGAGCCAAACTGGTTGAAAACCGTAAGATCGACGTGACTTCCATTAATGAACGCGCGATGTCTGTAGAACTGTCAACGAAATATACAGGAACATTGACTTCAATCAATGCTACTACACGTACAATTGTGATTAAGCTGAGCAATGGTCAATTGCTGACTATGGCTTATCCGCTATCCGTAGATATGTTCGGTAAAAATAGCGCGGCCATTACCGACGTAGCACTGAATGTTCCGGTAACGGCGGTGCTCTCCACCAACCAGGATATTATCTCGGTTCTCCGGGTGACTTCGGCCAGCCAGCTTGAAATTGCAACCGTTAATGCCAACACTAACAAGATGACTGTAAAATGGGCCGGCGGCAGCAGCGAGCTCTATCTTGCCGCAGTTCCGCTCACCAATGAGGCAGGACAGAAGATATCGCTTAGCGAGGTAAAAGCAGGGGAATACGTAAACGTAAGCTTTGAAGGCTCCACGCCATTATCGCTGCAGTCGGTTAAGCAGTATTCCGGACAAATCTCAGCAGTGGACGCTGCAGCAAAAACCTTGACCGTGAAGGATTATTCCGGAGTGTCTCAGAATTTCACCGCCAGCGCAGGGGTGAGAATTACCCGGGACGGTGTAACCACTACTGATCTGAGCGGCCTTACTACAGCGGACCGGGTATTAGCGCGTAAGGATGCCAGCGGGGTAATCATAATCTCGGTATTCAGTCAGCTTGCCCGTACCTTCTCGCGTTATGAGACTGCGACCAATGAAGTCATGACCAAACGCGCTACTCTGAATGAAAATTATAAGTTTGTGCTTGCGCCAAACGCATATATTCATCAAGGTGACACGACTTTACCCGTGCAATCTCTCAAAGAAAATGATAATATTATAATGTATTTCAACAACGACAAGATCGTGGAAATAGTGAAACAATAATCGTTTTGGTGATTTTCCGTGTGAAACACCGTCTTGATTCAGGCTTTTGCCCTGAATCAAGACGTTTTTTTTGAAATATAAGGACAGCGCTGTGTTCACTTGAACGCTAAGGAAGTATACGATATAATGTATTCTTTGCTTATATTTCTTTTTATTTAGAGATGTTATGCCCGAGTGATCAACTTCGGGTGTAAGTACTCCGTGGAGGGGACGCTATGAAAGTTGCAGAAGTCCGCCACATCCTGGATACCATCGGAGGCATGTTCCCTGATGCGCATTGCGAGCTGAACCATAGTAACGCTTTTGAGCTAACTATAGCGGTGCTGCTCTCGGCCCAATGTACGGACGCAACGGTGAACAAGGTGACCGAGGACCTGTTTCAGAAGTACAAAGCTCCAATCGACTACATTTCAGTGCCGCTTGAAGAGCTCGAGCGGGATATCCGGCGGATTGGCTTATTTCGCAACAAGGCCAAGCATATTCAGAACCTCTGCTCCATTCTGATTGAGCAGTATGGCGGAGAAGTGCCTCAGGCCCATGATTTGCTGGTAACCTTACCGGGTGTCGGCCGCAAGACTGCGAATGTGGTCATATCCAATGCTTTCGGCGTACCGGCCATTGCCGTGGATACTCATGTGGAACGGGTAGCCAAACGGCTCGCGCTTGCGGGCTGGAAAGATTCGGTGCTGGAAGTGGAGAAAAAGCTGATGAAGGCGGTGCCGCGTGACGAATGGACGTTAACGCACCACCGGCTGATCTTTTTCGGGCGTTATCACTGTAAGTCGCAGAATCCGCAATGTCAGGTCTGCCCGCTGCTGGATGTATGCCGGGAAGGCAAAAAACGTATGAAAACCGCTGTAATCAGGAAAGATAAGGTTCATACGAAATCAAACAAAGATTTAGAGATGAAGAAGAGGATGGGATAGAGATGAAGTGCATTTCTGTATACACCGATAATTTTGAAGCGTTCTCCGATATTTTTGACCGTGTGGTGGACAGCCCTATGGAAGAAAATGAAGAGCAGGAAGTAGAGGGCATCACAATCAGCCATTCCGGCGATGTGCCTGAGTTCTACCTGGAGCGTATGTCCGTGAAACCTGAAGTGGTTGTAATGAAGGACAAAGCCCGCGGCCTTACCATTCTGCAGCACGGTAAAGTGTTCGAAATCCTGCTTCCAGTCCTGGAAACAGCTTAATAGCAATTCATATGTACAAAGAGCCGGCCCTTGGGCCGGCTCTTTGCGTTAAACGATAAGAATATATAGGTTTGGGGCCCTGGCAAATTCCTGAATAATCATCGAAGATTAGGCCTTAGTGTGTGAGGTGTTATATGCGTGTTTGGCTAATCTGAGAACGCTCTAAGCCTTAGAGAATAGGCAATGTAAACCATAAGAGAAGGCAGGAAGAACACGGCACACAGCAGCAGGGAAACATGCGAGATGTTTTGAAGCAGCTGATGGTCCCACACCTGCCGGGAAAGATATAGCAGCACACAAGTGATGAACGTCAGCAGCATGACTACAATAGCGAAAATTTTGCTGGTACGGGTGATTTTGCGGTATTTCTCATAGAGTGTTGAGCGGTCTGTATGAATGGGAACGGTTCCTGGTTCAGCAACGAAGATATGCATATCCCCGGCGGAACACACATAACCCCAGCCGCTGTCAGCGAACATTTCACGGTACTCATTCTCGTCCTTCTGCGGCACATGCTGGATGTCCAGACAATAAATTTGCTTATGCGCTGGACCTCTGCGGACAATGAAGCCAGAACCAAACAGGGAGAACCGCTCCAGCAGCCAGCCTTTCTCCGACAACCTGCTTAATTTATTCATTTCATTCTGCTCGGCAAAAGCCAGTCCTTTAGACGGAATGTACCGTGTCTGCTTATTCGTTTTCATGAGTCAACGCCTCCTTAGCATTTAGCTGTGCTATGTTCCCGTGCCTCGACATGCGCAGTCTCCGTTCAATCTCAGCCTCCACCAGAGCCGTTCCGCTTGAAGTAATCTGATAGGTCTTGCGCCGCTCATCCTCATCCTCGTTCAATAGAATGTAGCCGGATTTCTGCAGTTTCTTAATTAGTGTATAGAGTGTAGCGGGTCCCATCCTGACCTCGCCTTCGGTTAGCTCTTCGATGTACTTCATGATTGCATAGCCGTGCTTCGGAGTGAGCAACGCGAGCAGAATATAATAAGCTGAGTCAGATAATTGCTCCATTTGCAATGGGTTATTCTTGGTCATTACACACCTCCTGTCCGATAATAGAAGATCCTTAGTTATATATCCAAGTTGGTTATATCCACTTGTGATATATCCGATATGGATATAGTAATAAATCTGGAATCATCTGTCAAGGGGGGGATTAGTCCAGCGAAGTCTTGTTTTTCGTGAAGGATTATAGCTGATTTTGTAAAAGCGGCTAGTTGATTTGTGACAATCTGATGATAAAATGTAATTATTCTATTCTTGCTGATCAGATAAACATACTAATGTTATAGCTTCTCATAAGTGGAAGCCCGAAGCCTATAAATTCTTATCTATAAATAAAATTGGATGCACATGTTGTAGATTGCAGAAGGTGGGGTTGTCGTGGGAGCAGAACGGAGCAGGATGAGAGAAGTAATATCCGGTACATCAACGCTTATGCTGCTGAAGCAGCAGCTGGAGAGCTGGGGCGAACAGAATAGTGCGCAGATAGCAGCAGATCTGATGCTCAAAGAGCAGGCGGGGGAGCTGACCCTTGCCTTCTGCGGACATTTCTCCGCGGGTAAATCTAGTATGATCAATGCCCTATGCGCAAAAGCAGTGCTGCCTTCAGGTCCGGTTCCGACCAGCGCCAATATCGTATCGATCCGCAGCGGGGCTCCGCGGGTAGTGCTTCATGCAGAGCCGGAGGCACCTGGGAGTTCTGCACCGGCAATAGAGACTACACCAGACCGGCTGCAGGAGTACTGCCGCCAGGGCGCTGAATATTCAGCGATTGAGGTCTGGGAGGAAGTCCCGCTGCTGGGGAAGCACGGCGTTCTAATGGATACTCCCGGGGTGGATTCAACCGATGAGGGGCATCAGGCAGCGACCCACTCGGCGCTGCATTTAGCTGATGCCGTGTTCTACGTCATGGATTACAACCATGTGCAGTCGGAGAATAATCTGGCGTTTGCCAAAAGTCTCAGCGACTGGGGCAAGCCGCTGTACCTTATCATCAATCAGATCGACAAGCACAGAGAACTGGAAATCTCCATAGTGGAATACCGGCAGCAAGTAGAAAGCGCTTTCCGTGAATGGGGAATTCATTCCGCGGGTCTGTTGTTCACTTCACTCAAAGTTAAGGATCATCCTCTGAACCAATGGGATGATCTGCTCGCGGTAATTGCAGCTCTGCTGGAGCAGCGCGGAGAACTGCTCGGCTACAGTCTGTCCCGTTCCATGCACCATACGGCAGCTGCGGTGCTTGCAGCTTACCGCGAGGAGCAGCAGGAGGAGCGCTCTCAGTTACTGGAAGCGGCCGGGGGTGCCGGTAAGGAAGAAGTGGAGGCAGAGATCCGGGCAATTTCGCAGGCTGAGGAGCTGCTCGTGCAGCTGCCGGAGCAGATGCGGCTGGAGCTGCGGAGTAAGCTGGATGCCCTGCTTGGCAACAGCAATCTGATGCCAGCCGATGTAAGGGATGCTGCTGGAGCCTATATCGAGAGCAGCAGCCCGGGTTTCCGGCGCGGGTTATTGTTCACCGCGGCGAAACGGGAGAAGGAGCAGGCAACGCGGCTTCTCCACTGGCACGGGCTTCAGCAGAGAGAGATCACTGCCCAGCTGGAGTGGCATATACTCCAGCTTGTGCGTGACTGGGCTGAAGGCGCAGGGCTGTGGCAGGAAGGGGCAGAGCCGCTGCTGAAGCAGGCGTTCCCGGCGGTGAGCCAGCAGTGGCTGGCGGATCAGGTGAAGCCGGGAACCGGGTCGTCAGGCGAGGCGCTGCTTAATTTCTGCCGCGCGCTTGCGGCAGAGATTAAGGCACAGTTCCGCCGCGCGGCCCTGGCCTTCGGCGAGCAGCTGCTGGCCCAGCTGCCGCCGCTGCTGGACGAGCGGCGCGCGGAGCTCGCGCGCCGCGAAGCGGCCCTGCAGCGGCAGGCGCACGCGCACGTCGCGCTGGCCGCCCTGGACCGCGCGGCTGCCGCCCGCGCGGACGAACTCGCGGCGCTGCTGCCGCCGCGCCGTACCCTCACCCCCGGCGTCCTGCCGGAGGTGAGGGCCCTTACGGCTGGCGCGCCTAGCACCGCCAGCCCCGTGAAGCCGCCGCGCAGCGCAGCGGCTTCACACCCCGCCGCCGCAACGTGGGCGGCGGGTACGGCACAGCCGGCGGGCGGACGCCGCCGGCTGACGCAGGCCGCAGCGGCGCTGCACGCTGCGGCCGGGCTGCTGCGCCGCGAGCCGGCCATGGCCTCGGCTGCGCGCAGCCTGGCGGCGCGGGCGGAGGACCTCGCCGGCGGCCGCTTCACGATGGCGCTGTTCGGAGCGTTCAGCGCCGGCAAATCCTCCTTCGCCAACGCCCTGCTGGGTGAAGAGGTGCTGCCCGTGTCTCCGCATCCCGCCACGGCTGCCGTCGGCCGCATTCTGGCCCCGGAGGGCGGATTCGCCCACGCGACTGCGGCCGTGACCATGAAGTCTGCGGAGGATTTCTGGGACGATATCCTCCATTCCTTCAGTGTGCTTCAGCTGGCACCGCCGCAGCACTCAACCTGGACTGCGGCGGTGGCCCGCCTGCAGACCGGCGGGCTTCATCCGTCCTCGCTGCCGCATGCCGGATTCTTACGCGCAGCGGCAGCGGGCTGGGAGGAATCCGGCCCGCTGCTCGGAACAGAGCGTACGGTCAGCCTGCAGGAATACCGCAGCCTGGTAGCCGATGAGAAACGGGCCTGCTTCGTGCAGAGTACCGACCTCTATTATGACAGCCCTCTGACACGGAGCGGCATCGTATTGGTTGACACCCCCGGAGCGGATTCCTTACATGCCCGGCATACCGGTGTAACCTTTGGCTACATGAAGAATGCGGATGCGATCTGCTTCGTGACCTACTATAATCATGCCTTCTCCAAAGCCGACCGCAGTCTCCTGGCCCAGCTGGGAAGAATCAAGGACAGCTTTGCCCTGGATAAAATGTTCTTCATCATCAATGCGTCCGACCTCGCTTCAGACGAGGCAGAGCTGGAAGATGTGAAGCAGCATGTGACGCAGAATCTGCGTGCCGGCGGCCTGACCTCCCCGCGGATCTATGCCTTGTCCAGTCTGCTCGCGCTGGAGGGCAAGTCGCGCGGGGTACGGGAGTCCTACGAGGCTTCCGGATTCAGCAGCTTCGAAGAAGCGCTGTCTGAATTTGCGGGTGAGGAGCTGCCGCGCCTGTCACTGGCGGCGGCGAGGGATAGCCTTAGCTCGGTCCGGCTCCGCGCGGAGGAATGGCAGCATATGGCGCTTATGGCAGCGGACCAGCGGGAAGAAGGGCTCCGGCGGTTCCGGAAGCGCCGGGATGACGCAGGCCTCCGGCTGGCACAGCTTGAGCGGGAAGAGCGGCCCATCCGGGATCTGCGCCGCGAGGGTGAGGAGCTTCTCTATCATGTCCGGCAGCGCCTGTCCTTCTCCTTCGGCCGTTCCTTTCAGGAATCGTTCCATCCCTCTATCCTGCGGGAAGAGGGCGGTCATCTGAAAGACATCTTCATTGCCTGCGGCCGGGAGCTGGAGCGCAGTATCCTGCGTGAACTGGAGCAGGAGCTGTGGGCGACCACCCTGCGGCTGGAGGCGGCAGGGCGCAGGCTGGTAACTCAGGCGGCTGCAGCTGCAGCCGCAGAACTTTCCATCCCGGGACAGGAGCTTCAGCTACTGGAGAATCCAGACGAGCGCTGGCCCGCCCCGGCAAAGCTCGATTGCTCCCTTGCCCCGCTGGATTGGGCAGCACTGTGGAGCCGCTTCAGATCACCGCGTTATTTCTTTGAAGGCCCTGGACGGGCAGACATCCGCACAGCTGCCGAGCACTGGTTCAAAGAAGCTATTGCTGCTGCGGCTGTAAGCCAGGAAGAACGGCTGCTGTCTTTCTATACCGGTGCGGCAGCGGCGGCACTTTCCCTTGCCGCAGAGCAGCTGCGTGAAGGTCTGGCCGAGCAGGAAGCGGCCATGTCGGAACTCCTGAAAGGGGGTGATTCAGCGCAGCACTGGGGCCAAATTGCCGGCGAATTATCGCTCATGGAGCAATCTTTCGTCAATATGGTGGACAGTCATCTGTGAAGTTTGTAGGAAAATGTCGAAGAACGCTTGCAATCTGCTGGTTGATGGATGAAAATAAAGAAGCCTGAAAATTTACAATGAAACTGCGACAATTTACAGAAATAGAGAAGTCGGCAGTCAAATTTGCGAAAAGAGGTTGGAGTCGACAATGTGGGGAGCTCCTTTTTCAGCCCGGAGCAAGAAGCTGCTGCTGCTCGGCAGCGGTGAACTGGGTAAGGAAGTCATTATCGAAGCTCAGCGCCTTGGCGTAGAGACCGTAGCTGTGGATCGTTATGAAGCTGCACCGGCGATGGGTGTAGCCCACCGCTCTTATGTACTGGATATGCTGGATGCAGAGGCACTGAAGCAAATAATCCGTTCAGAGAAACCGGATTTGATTGTCCCCGAGATCGAAGCTATTGCTACCGGAGCGCTGGTGGAACTGGAGGAAGAAGGTTTCCTCGTGGTCCCGACCGCACGTAGCGCCAGACTGACGATGGACCGGGAAGGCATCCGCCGCCTTGCGGCTGAAGAGCTGGGTCTGCCGACCGCCGGATACCGGTTCGCTGACAGTCTGGACGAACTTCGCCAGGCCGTAGGTGAGCTTGGAACACCGTGTGTGATCAAGCCGATTATGAGCTCTTCCGGCAAGGGACAGAGTATTTGCAGGACACCTGAGGATGCCGCAGAATGCTGGAATACGGCTCTGGAAGGAGCACGTGCCAAAGGTACACGCGTCATTGTAGAGGCTTTTGTCACTTTCGAGAGTGAGATTACATTACTTACCGTCCGCTCGGTTAGCGGAACCGTATTTTGTCCGCCGATCGGCCACATCCAGAAGGATGGCGATTATGTGGAATCCTGGCAGCCGCATCAGATGAGTGAAGCGCTGCTTGCCGAAGCACAGTCGATGGCCCGGGCCGTTACGGATGAGCTTGGCGGATATGGGATTTTTGGAGTGGAGCTGTTTCTGACCACGGACGGGGTACTGTTCAGCGAAGTATCACCCAGACCGCATGACACAGGTATGGTTACAATGATTACGCAGGATTTGTCGGAATTTGCTCTGCATGTCAGAGCCATTCTTGGATTTCCGCTGGAATCGGTACGTTTGTTGACACCGGGTGCTTCAGCTACCCTGAAGGCCGAAGGAACTGGACAAGCTTTTGCGGTAACCGGGATAGATAAGGCACTTACTTTTCCCCGAACGCAAGTCCGTGTATTCGGCAAACCGGAGATCCGCCCTGGACGGCGGATGGCAGTAACACTCAGTTCAGCGGAAGATGTGGAAATCGCGCGGACGACGGCCAAGCAGGCGGCGTCTATGCTAAAAGTGGAGGTATACGAGGATGAACAGTAGTACTCAGGAGCAGGTACTGCAAATTCGCAAATGTGGCATGAATGATCTGGAGAGAGTTACAGCCCTTCTGCGGGAATTCGGCTATCCGACGACGCTTAGCGTGATGAAAGAGAGAATGGAAGGCATGGAGCATGATCCGCTCCACTGCACAATGGTCGCAGAACTCAATAACGAAGTTGTGGGAATGATCGGACTCCGGCAGGTGAAGTCCTATTACAAACATGCAGATTGTATTACGGAAATTACCGCGCTGATCGTATCAGAGGAACTTAGAGGACAGGGCCTTGGCAAAAGACTCGTATCCGCAGCGGAAGAATGGGCACGCCATCAAGGCTGCTGCCAGCTGTTCCTGCGAAGCGGCAACCGCGTCGAACGTGCACCGGCGCATGCTTTTTACCGCCATATCGGATTCGAAAAGACAGCAGGCTACCGCTTTAACAAAGCATTGCTATAATTCCTATACGTAACCGAACATCCCCATCCCGGCATAAGCGGGATGGCTTTTTTTTATTTCCGCCAGAATAGAGACTACTTAGTAAGCACTGTAGACATCAATGTTGTACGTTGTACAACATTGATTCCCGGATACCGGGGTGTTTGGACAGATTGTTGTACGAAATACAAGAATTATCGTACTAACCCGTCCGAAGGAGGAGAAATGCTGCATTTCGTACAACAATTTTGGATTAGGGACGAAATCTTGAGCAAAATGTTGTATTATGGGCAGGATTTCCCTGTAAACGACAGCAGCCACCCGGAAATTCAAAAATGCACAGGGTGAAGAATGGGTTGTATGTTAAGTTGTTAAGTTCAGCCTATGTAAATACATAATATTTACTTGCAATAAATGCATTCAGCCTATATAGTGAATTGCTCCCCGTATTTGACTTGATCCGCTGCTACAGCTTTCATTATTTAAACATAGATTGAGCTTACTGAATCAGCTATTATAATGCTGTAAAACTCCAAACCATATCCGAAGAGGGATGAAGCATGTATAAATTAATTCTCGCCGAAGACGAGGAAGATGTAAGAGAAGGCATTATCGCCCAGATCGACTGGGAGAAATACGGATTCGAAGTGGTGGAGCAGGCAGAGAACGGCCGTGAAGCAGCCGATGCGATAGACCGGCTGCTGCCGGATGTGGTGGTTACCGATATCCAGATGCCGTTCATGAACGGACTGCAGCTGGCGGAATGGATCCGCAGCCGTCACCCTAACACGAAGATAATCATTCTGACCGGCTATGATGAATTCGAATATGCCCAGAAGGCGATTAAGCTGCAGATTGATGAATATATTCTTAAGCCCTTCTCTTCCCAGGAGCTGATTGATGTCCTGCTGAAGGTTAGAGCTGCGATTGAGACCGAGATTGCCGAGAAGGAAAATGTATTCGTGCTCAGCGAGCATTACCGTAAGAGCCTGCCGGTGCTGCGTGAGCAGTTCCTGTCCTCCCTGGTGTCACGCCGTCTGCGCTCCGCGGAAATTGCCGAGAAAAGTGCAGAATACGGCATTAACCTGAGCGGGGAGCTATTCCAATCCTCTGTTATCAGTATTGATTATATCCGTCCGGACAGAAGCTCCGGCGTGCCTGAGGCGGGGCCGGTATCCCTGCGTGACACCGGGGACCGTAATCTGCAGCTCTTTGCCGTGCTGAACATTGCCGAGGAAATCTGCCAGAAGCACAGCTTCGGCAAGGTGTTCATCCACCGCGATGATGTGGTGCTGCTCTCTGTCAGCCAGGAAACCGATGAGAGCGAAATCACAGGCAGAACCTTCGCTATCCTTGAAGAAATCCGCCAGAATGTACAGCGTTTCCTGAAGCTTACAGTGACTGCTGGTGCAGGAACGGTATGCCGGATGCCGTCCATGCTGTTCAATTCCTTCGGAGATGCACTGCAGGCACTGGATTACCGGCTGATTCTCGGCAACAACCGCGTGATCTGGATTGAGGATGTGGAGTCGAGACCCAGCCAGATGCTGGCCTATGATGAGCTGACCCAGCAGTCGCTGATCCGCACGATCAAGCTGGGTACAGTCCAGGAGCTGCGGGAAGTGGTGGACGAGCTGTTCGGGGGACTGGATACGGCGCAGGTCTCGACACAGGATTATCAGATTTTTCTGCTGGAGATCATTACATCGATTCTGCGGGTGGCCAAGGAATCCGGCAGTGAAACGAATGACTTTATCGGCTCCGGCATTTCATCGCTGACCGAGCTTAATAAGTTCAATAATATGGGGGAAGCCAAGCAGTGGATTATCACGGTGTGCAGCCGGCTGATGGATACCATCGCCTCCGAGCGGCAGTCGAGCTATAAGCAGCTGATTGACCAGGCCAAGGATTATATCCGGGCCCATTATGAGGAGTCCGATATTTCCATCGGTAAGGTATGCCAGCATCTGCATATCAGCACAGGCTATTTCAGCAGTATTTTCAAGAAAGAAATGAAGATGACCTTTGTCAGCTATCTGCTGCAGATCCGGCTGGAGGCGGCGAAGGAAATGCTGCGCTCGACCGAGCTGAAGGCATTTGAAATCGCCGAGCGGATCGGTTTTGCCGATCCGAACTATTTCAGCTTCTGCTTCCGCAAGAAATACGGACAGTCACCCAAAGAGTATAAGAACAGCTCGCGGGGAGGATAACTCATGACCAAGCCGAAGGCTACTTTCTTTCCGCTTCGCCCGCAGCCCCGCAAGAGAGGCAAAATCCGCCTGTCTTCCAAGCTGCGGAGCATCCAGCTCATTATTACCCTGACCTTCACAGCGGTGACGGTAGCCGTTGCAGTGATCGTCAGCATTATGCTGTACGGCAAGTTTGCCAACACGGCGGAGGAGAATGCCAATCTCAACATGCAGCAGATTATTGAGCAGGTGAATTATAATCTGGAGCTGTATGTTAAAGGGATGGGCAGCATTTTTGAGACGGCGGAGAAGCAGATCACCACGAGTCAATCCATTGACTCTCCGCTGCTCTATGAACGCATGGACACACTAATGAGCAGCCGTGAGGACCTGGTATCCATGGCTGTTTTTACACCGCAGGGCAAATATGTGGTGGGTACGCCTGGTCAAAGCATGCGTCTGAACACTCAACTGGAGAGCCAGAGCTGGTTCACCACGGCCAAGCGGACCTCGGAAATATCCTATTCAGCCCCGCATATTCAGAATTTGTTCAAAGGACGGTATACCTGGGTCGTATCGATCAGCAAAATGATTCAGTACAGGGAGAAGGGCGAGCTGAAAACCGGTGTCCTGCTGCTGGATTTCAATTTCAGGACGATTGATGAGCTAAGCCGGCAAGTGAAGCTCGGTAAAAGAGGATACGCTTACATTCTCGATCCGCTCGGGAATATCGTCTACCATCCGCAGCAGCAGCTGATCTATGCCGGCCTCAAATATGAGAATGTGGAACCGGTGCTGGAATATGCCTTCCGCAGCTATCTGGATGAGTCCACCGGAGAGAAGCGGTTTATTACCGTGCGCACGCTGGCCCAGACCGGCTGGAAGATCGTCGGGGTCGCTTACTACGATGAGATTGTAACGACCAAACGCGACCTGAACCAATTTCTGTCCTGGTTCCTCGCAGTTGTCCTGGTGTGTGTGGTTGCCGTATCTGTGTTCCTGTCCTGGCTGATTGCCAGTCCGATCCGCAAGCTGGAGCGCACGGTCAAGCAGGTGGGCGAGGGAGACCTCAATACCCCGATCAATGTCAGCGGCGCCTATGAGGTGGAACAGCTGTCCAAACGCTTCAATATGATGCTCCAGCGTATCCGGCAGCTGATGGATCAGATCATCTATGAGCAGGAGACGAAGCGCAAGGGCGAGCTTGAAGTCCTGCAGTCGCAGATCAACCCTCATTTTCTATACAACACACTGAACTCGGTCATCCGGCTGGCAGAGCGCGGCAAAACGGATGAGGTCGTCACGATGATTCAGTCGCTTTCGAAATTTTTCCGGATCAGTCTGAGCAAGGGCAAGAATATTATTACTATCCAGGAGGAGCTGGATCATATCCGCCATTATCTGGTGATTCAGAGCTTCCGTTTCAAAAATAAGTTCCGTTACGAAATAACGGCACAAGATGAAGTATTGCAGTACCAGACGGTTAAGCTGATCCTGCAGCCAATCGTTGAGAATGCACTTTACCATGGGATCGAAATGATGCCGGATGAAGGGCTGATCTCGATCAGCGCTGAGCTTCAGGATGGGCTCATTATTATCAGGGTCAGTGACAACGGTCTCGGGATGTCTGTAGAAACGATGAACGTGATTCTGAGCGGAGGCGTCAAAAGCGGAAGCGGCTCAGGAGTCGGCGTACGGAATGTTCATGAACGGATCGGGTTATATTATGGCCGCGAATATGGACTAACCTTTCAGAGTGAAATTGAAGAAGGTACTATCGTGACCATTGTGTTCCCGGCCCGGCTGGCCGGAGAAGACATGGATGAGCAGAAGGAGGAGACAAACCGGTGAGAAGCATACGTTTTTGGCTGACCTTGCTGCTATGCGGGGTGCTCTGGATCTCCGTGTCCTCCTGCTTTAATTCGTCGCCTGCTTATATCAATACGAGCAAGACACGTAATATCCACCTGATTGTCAAGATGAACAAGGGGGATTACTGGAATACAGTGAAGCTGGGTGCGGAAGCGGCAGCGAAGGAATTCAATGTCAAGCTGACGTTCAAAGCGCCGGACTCGGAAAGTGATATCGATGAGCAGGTGGGGATGGTGGAGGACTCCATTAAGGAGAAAGCGGATGTGATTATTCTCGCTGCCAGCAGCTATATGGGACTGGCCCAGGTCGTAGACCAGGCTGCATATTACAAAATCCCGGTGATCTCAGTCGATGCGGAAGTCGGATCGGCCAGGGTTCAAGCCTATGTAGGTTCGAATGGTTATGAAGCCGGACAGAAGTCCGCGGAGCGGCTGATTCAGCTTTTGCAGGGATATGGCGAGATCGGAATTATTAACTTCACCAATTCCTCTTTGAATGTGGACCCGGGGTCTACAGGCAGCATTGATTACGGGGCCAGGGATGCGGATGAGCGCGAAAAAGGATTTCTCAATTACGCAGCCCGTTATCCGAATGTCAAAGTGGTGCAGATCTCCTACACTTCCTCAAGCACGGTGGAGGCCGAAACCCTGACCCGGGAGATGCTGGAGAAGCATCCTAATCTGCGCGGGATTGCCACGTTGAATGAAATTGCTTCCCAGGGAGCAGCCAAAGTCATACAAAGCTTAAGATTGGACAACATAAAGATGGTTGCGTTTGACAGTTCACCCTCCATGATGGAATCGCTGCAGGATGGCACGGTGCAGGCGACCGTGATCCAGAACCCTTTCAGCAACGGGTATTTAGCCGTGAAATACGCCGTAGAAGCGCTTGAAGGTGTGACTATTCCGGAGCGGGTGGACACAGGCACCAAGCTGATTGATTTGGAGAATATGCTGTGGCCCGAGAACCAGAAGCTGCTGTTCCCGTTTGTCAGATAGGAGAAAATCAGATTTTAAACATTAGAATTTTCATGAAAATGAGTAGTATTTTATATTCGCAACCGTTTTCATGTAGGGCATAATAAGGATGTACCCGGGACACACCGGGATAACAAAAAGAAATATCCTCAGGAGGTCAATTGATTATGAAAAAAATCACTTCCGTTTTACTTGCTAGTGCATTGCTGGGTGCTGCTCTTGCAGGCTGCGGCGGCAACAACAACAACGCTGCTGACACTGGTAACAAAGCTAACACAGGCAACGCTGCTGCAACTGCAAACTCCGGTTCCGCTGCTGAAACTCCAAAGGTTGGCGTAGCGATCTACAAATTCGACGATACTTTCATGACGGGTGTCCGTAACGCCATCGATACTGCTGCCAAAGGCATCGCTACTGTAGATATCGTAGACAGCCAGAACTCCCAGCCTACACAAAATGATAAGGTGGATTTGTTCGTCACCAAAAAATATGACGGCATGCTGATCAACCCGGTTGACCGCACAGCTGCAGGCGTTATCATCGACAAAGCAAAAACAGCTGACATTCCGGTTGTGTTCCTGAACCGCGAACCGCTTCCAGAAGATATGAAGAAATGGGATAAAGTTTACTATGTAGGCGCCAAAGCAGAAGAGTCCGGCACAATGTCCGGCCAGCTGATTGTTGACTACTGGAAGGCTCACCCTGAAGCTGACAAGAACGGCGACGGCGTGCTGCAATACGTAATGCTCAAAGGCGAACCGGGACACCAGGATGCTGAGCTGCGGACCACTTACTCCATCCAGGCTATCGAAGATGCAGGTATCAAGGTTGAGAAATTGGCTGAAGATACTGCAATGTGGGATCGCGTAAAAGGACAGGAAAAAATGGCAGCCTTCCTCGGCTCCCACGGCGACAAGATTGAAGCCGTTCTTGCCAACAACGATGACATGGCTCTCGGTGCAATTGAAGCTCTGAAAGCCCAAGGATACTTCACTGGCGACAAATACATGCCGGTAGTAGGCGTTGATGCAACTGCTCCAGCGGTTCAAGCGCTGCAAGACGGAACTATGCTCGGTACAGTGCTGAACGATGCCAACAACCAGGGTAAAGCGGCAATCGTCCTGGCTTCCCTGCTGGCTAAAGGCGAAACACCTACCAAAGAAAACGTAGGCTTCGACATCACTGACAACCAATACGTATGGATCTCCTACAAAAAGATCACTAAAGACAACGTAGCTGACGCTCAATAATAGTTAGATTGCTTCAGATACAGATAAGCTTCATAAACAAAAATCCCGGAGGGCGGTCACCCGCTCTCCGGAATTCCTTTCGGGTAGGGAACAGGATGGAACCGCTGTGCCTCTCATGGAAAAAGAAAAAAAGCGTAGGGGGCGTAACAACATGGCAAATGCTGAGTTTTTGCTGGAAATGAACGGCATTACTAAAGAATTTCCCGGCGTTAAGGCGCTGGACGGAGTCAGCATAAAGGTTAGACCGGGTTCGGTTCATGCACTTATGGGCGAGAACGGTGCAGGCAAGTCGACACTGATGAAATGTCTCTTTGGGATCTATTCACCGGATGCCGGTGAGATCTTCCTGGATGGCCAAAAGGCCACCATCTCTAACTCCAACGATGCACTTAAGCACGGAATTTCGATGATTCACCAGGAGCTGCACCCGGTACCTTTCCGCAGTGTCATGGAGAACATCTGGCTAGGACGTTTTCCGACCAAGGGCATCGGGCCGATTCAGTTCATTGACCACAAAAAAATGTTCACGGACACGGAAAATTTATTTAAAGATCTGGATATCGATCTGAATCCCGAAACTTTGGTGGGCAAGCTGTCCGTATCCAAGGTCCAATCCATTGAAATCGCGAAGGCTGTCTCTTTTCATTCACGCGTCATTGTCATGGATGAACCAACCTCTTCCTTAACCAGCGTAGAAGTTGAGCATTTGTTCCGGATTATCCGGGATCTGCAAAAAAGAGGCGTAGCTATTATCTATATATCTCACAAGATGGAAGAAATTCTTGAAATCTCTGATGAAGTAACCATCATGCGTGACGGCAAAAAGATCGGTACCTGGCCGTCGGCCGAGCTTACCACGGACCTGATTATCTCCAAAATGGTCGGCCGTGACCTTACTAACCGCTTCCCTGAGCGCACTAATGTTCCAGGCGAAGTCTATATGAAGGTGGAAGGCTTGACCTCACCGGAGCCAAGATCCTTTAAGGATGTATCCTTTGAGCTGAGACGCGGTGAAATTCTTGGTGTCGGCGGTCTCGTGGGTGCGCAGAGAACAGAGGTTATTGAAGCATTATTCGGACTCCGCGCCATTAAATCCGGCTCCATCTCAATTGAAGGCAAGAAGGTGAAGATCAATTCGCCGCAGGATGCCAAGAAACATGGCCTGGCGCTGTTAACCGAGGAACGCCGTGTAACCGGTATCTTCCCGGTACTGTCCGTTCATGAGAACGGTGCAATCGCCAACCTTGACCATTATAAGACGCCTTACTTCCTGCTGAACGGCAGAAAGAAGAAAGCTGAAGTCGATAAAATGATTGAGAAGCTGCGCACCAAGACACCAACCACCAAAACGCAGATTATGAATCTCTCCGGCGGTAACCAGCAGAAGGTGCTGCTGGCCAGATGGTTGCTTACAGAGCCTGAAGTCCTGCTGCTGGATGAGCCGACACGCGGAATTGACGTGGGTGCCAAATTCGAAATCTATACCATCATTGCCGACCTGGCCAAGCAGGGGAAGAGCATTATCATGATTTCTTCGGAAATGCCTGAGCTGCTGGGGATGTCTGACCGCGTAATGGTCATGTCGGAAGGACGGCTTACAGGAATACTAGAAGGCGAGCAAGCTACGGAAACCGAAGTTATGCGTCTCGCTGCACAGCATTAAGGAGTACGGATAGGAGAATATGCTCGCGTAATTTTAAGGGGGATCACTACTAATGAACGTTAAAAAAGCTCAGTCCTTTGTGACTCAAAACGCAATTTACATCGTGCTGGTACTGCTGATTATGGGGATCATCATATATGAACCAAGCTTCATGTCCATCAACACCCTGCGTGACGTACTGATTCAGTCGTCTACACGCGTTATCATCGCGCTTGGGGTTGCCTTTATCCTCATCACAGCCGGTACCGACTTGTCGGCAGGCCGCGTGGTAGGGTTTACAGCGGTTATCTCAGCTTCGATGCTGCAGATACCGGATTACTCTCGCCGCTTCTTCCCTGATCTGCCGCAAGTGCAAGTATGGCTGCCCATCCTGATTGCCATTGTTGCCGGTCTGCTCTGCGGTCTCATCAACGGGGTCATTGTCTCCAAGCTTAATGTTCCGCCATTTATCGCAACCCTGGGTACCATGCTCATCGTGTACGGCTTGAACTCCCTGTACTTCGATATGGACCCTAACCAATCGCAGCCTATCGGCGGTCTGCGTCCTGACTTCACCAAAATCGGCTCCGGCTTTATCGGCAGCGGCCAATATTCAATACCTTACATCGTTCTCATAGCCCTGGCGGTCGCGGCCGTCGTGTGGGTACTCTTTAACAAAACTAAGCTGGGCAAAAACATGTACGCTATCGGTGGCAACATGCAGGCTGCCAAGGTTTCCGGTATCAACGTGTCCAAGAACCTGATCTACATCTACGCTATCGCTGGTGCCCTTTACGGTCTGGCGGGTGTGCTTGAAGCTGCAAGAACAGGCGGCGCTACCAACAACTATGGTAACATGTACGAGCTTGACGCCATCGCGGCTTGCGTAGTCGGCGGCGTATCCACTACCGGCGGTATCGGTACAGTTCCAGGTGTTCTGGTCGGTGTTATCATCTTCACCCTGATCAACTACGGTCTGACCTTCATCGGCATCAGCCCTTACTACCAGCTGATCATCAAAGGCCTTATCATCATCGCCGCTGTATCGTTCGATATGCGTAAATATTCTTCGAAGAAATAATTGTGGTTCGGTGATTAGCCGTAACTGCGAATGTTTGGACTTCCGGGTGCTGGTGCACCCGGAGTTTTTGCGTTCAATGTACCGATGTAAGAGGTAAAATGAACTGAGAAACTTTGATATCAGGTATGATCGTAACTGCGGTGAGTTTTGGACTTCCGGCCGCTGTTAGGTTTGGATTTCCTGATTTTTATCCGCTGTCTGCGGTAGAAATCCAAACAAGCGTATGCTTACGAAGTGAGCTTTCCTACGGAAAGCTTTTAGGCGGTCGCTATCGCTCCTCCAGTTCCAAAATCCCCTCCGTTACTCTCACCTTATATGGGGTTTATAGTTCATCTTACATTTCGATTGAAAGCAAGAACCCTCCGGGTGCTGCCGCTCCTCCAGTTCCAAACTTTACCTTCGTTACTCCCATCACCTCACCCAGGTGGGGGTGGTGCAAATTAAGCGTTTGCGGTATTTCGCAAACGTCTTTTGCTTGGGGCTTGTTGATTTTGTCGCAACTTTTCTCCAAAACCATGCCCAATATCTTAACCCTTAAGTGAGCAGCAAACGCAGCAAACCCCAAAGTAACCAGGTGTATAAATGTTGTACGTAGTGCAACTCGCAGGCTTAAATATATAAGTGTTCGGGCGGATTGTTGTACGAAATGCAAGAATTTCCTTGCATTTTGCCTTGGAGAAGGCGGAATGATGTATTTCGTACAACAATTTTGGATTTAGGGGTGTTATGATGAGCGAAATGTTGTATTTAGTGCAATATTTTAGGTTGAAGTAGTGAGGTTTCTCTTATTGCCCTCCAATTCCAGCGCATGTAGCTGCAGAACCCCAATAACAAGTGACAGGGCAGGCGAAGCAGCCCTTGAACATCCTGCTAACACACTCTGAAAGGGTGTTTTTGTGCTGCTTTTAGGTTGCAGTTTATGCCTTTGATGTAGTTTGTGTCTGTGACCTTGGTTATGCTGAAGAAAGGTGGAGAGTAACGGAGGGGAAGTTTGAACTGGAGGAGCGGGAGCGTCCGCCTTTGTCTCCGGATTTCCACCGCGTTATAGCGGTTCAAATCAAGAAATCTGGAGACAACAGCGGCCGGAAGTCCAAACATTCACCGCAGTTACAGCCTCACCTTTCCTAGTTTGCTTTTAAGCCCTCACGCTCCTAACGCATTCCACGCTCCTAACGCATTCCACGCTCCTAACGCATTCCACGCTCCTAACGCATTCCACGCTCTCAACGCATTCCACGCTCACGCTGACGCTCATACTCACGCGTATCGGCAGCTCTGGGCACATAAACACCCTTTCCCCCTCACTCTCATATTCTATAGGCAAATGCCTTTGTAAGGGAGAGCGACTGAATGCTGAGGATTAAGCTGAACGAGCTGGGAAAAGAGAATGACAATGGTCTGATTCAGACGGAGGTATGGCGGTGGGACGGAATCGGCTGGAATGAGGTTATTCCGCAGCAGGAGGAGGATTTCATCCGTGCGGATGATGATCTGTTCGTGACGATCCCGGCAGAGGCGGGATTATACCGCGTAGACTACTCCAAAAAGCCGCTGGAGGCGCTTATCGTGCTTCCGGAGGTAGATGCCAGCGGGCTGCGGGCGGAGATGCTGCATCCGGCTCCTTTTAAGCTTAAAGACGGAACACTGTGGGGTTACATTAATAACGACGGACGGACTGTGATCGAGCCCAGATATGACTATGCGGAGGATTTCCAGGAGAATGGCCTAGCGGTAGTGCAGCGCAAGAATTACAGCGGCCTGATTGACAGCTCCGGGCGTGAGAAGGTCAAACCGCTATATTCCTTTATTGCTCCGTTTGCCGAAGGGCGGGCTGTGGTTTCGGATGCCAAGGGCTATACTTTTATTGATGAGAAAGGCAAAGAGGTCACGTCCGCGCGGTATGACTATCTGAATTCGCTGCATGAAGGCCGCGCGCTGTTCTCCAAGCAGAATACAACCGGGGGGAACTCATACTACGGATATCTGGATGCCCAAGGCAAAGAGGTGCTGCCAGCGGTGTATCTGGATGCCGGGGATTTCAATGAAGGAACGGCGCTGGTCAAAGTCGCTGAGGGGGAGTACGCGCTGATTGATCCCCAGGGAACGGTGCTGCATACGTATAAGTATCCATTCGTGGGGTATCCGGGGGAAGGTCTGCTTGCTTTTCAAGCTACGGAGAACGGGAAATACGGTTACCTCCATACAGACGGCAGCATTGCCATTCAGCCGCAGTTTACGGCAGCCTTGCCTTTCTCGGAAGGGCGTGCGGTAATCAACACAGCTGAGGATTACGGTAATGCATACGGTCTGATTGACAAGCAGGGCAAAGCCATTATTCCGGCGACTTACTATGAAGTCCAGCAGCTGGGTGAGAACCGGGTTGCGCTGGGAACCCCGCTTTATGCCGATCAGCCGTACCGGGGTTCACGTTATGTGATTGCCGATGCGCTTACAGGCAGAATTCTCAGCACCCATCCGCTGCTCGGGGTGAACAATTATCAGAACGGGCTTGCGTCGGTGTATGATGCCAAGGACACGTATTTTATTGATAAAAGCGGTAAAAAAGCCGCCCAGCCGCCGGTCATTGCCGGCTCAGGATCTCTATCCTTCAGCGGCAACCTGATCCGTGCGGATGTTGACCAGCGTACTGCCTACTATGACCGCAAAGGCAAGCAGGTATGGCGGCAAAATGGGGTCATTCCGCTCAGACCGCCGTACTCCGTGCTGGAGAAGAAATATAAACCGAACAGGGATTATCTGGTCTACTATCCGGTAGTAGAAGGGATTGCTGTCGCTGAGATATCCAAATCAGTCAATGATAAGCTGCGCAGTCTCTCACTCGCAGAAGGTGCGGGGACTGGGGGAGCGGGGCAGGATTTTAGCTATACGGGGGATTTTGCCGTATCCTTCTTCCGCAAGAACCTGCTGGTACTTGAGCTCAGCGGATACCGCTTTCCGTTTGGAGCGGCGCATGGAATGCCGACTATGATCTATGAGCATATCAATTTGCGCACCGGCAAATTTTACACGCTGAGTGATCTGTTTAAGCCTGGCAGCAAATATGTGCAGAAACTCAGTGATATTGTCGGAAAACAGATTGCGAATGATCCGCAGTATTCCTATGTTTTTCCCGATACGTACAAAGGCATTACGGCTGACCAGCCTTTTTATGTAGATGGCGAAGCGCTGTATCTCTATTTTGCCCCTTATGAAATTGCTCCGTATGCTGCGGGCTTTCCTACGTTCCGGATTCCGTATGCCGAAATTATGGGCCTGATCTCGACAGAAGGGGATTTCTGGCAGTCCTTTCATTAAGCGGGGGGCCGGTGAATGCCGATATTAACTGTAAGAACATGTGACCGTTCTGAAGAGGACGGTTTCTTAAATATAAGAATATATATGCTTCGCGTTATGAATTATCCTTCTATATCTCGTTGAAACGGTACCGTCCTTATTACAGGACGGCAAAGCCGTTTCCACTTTTTGAACAGAAGCGGACAAGCCTCAGCCGTGAAGAAAAATGTCATAATTTAGAAGCGCACAGCCTGGTTTTTTATGTTACAATGACTGAGGAACAAATTACAACTTTGTAACAATTGATGTCCGCAACTCTCGGCAGCCAGGTAATTCTACAACAAGAATAAGGAGATGGCAGAATGAAAAGCAAGACTTTAAGAGCAATGATAGGTGGAAGTGTAGCCGCTGTTATGGCACTTAGCATTTCACTTCCATTACAGGCAAGCGCAGCAGCTGGAGCCACTACGGCAACCGCTTCAGATACGAATTTCGCAAAATTCATGGAATATTTCACACAGTACAATTCGAAGTCATTTGTATTTGACGGGAATACGTTCACCGTATCCAAGACCGTTATCTATAAGAATCCTGTAGCAACAGTTCCGGCAGCAACAGCTAAGCCGGTGGCTACCGCTGTACCAGTAGCGACAGCTAGACCAGTAGTCACAGCCGCGCCAGTAGCAACGGCTAAGCCTGTTGTTACACCAGCACCGACGGCTGCGCCAGTAACAACGGCTAAGCCGGTAGCTACACCAGCTGCAACTGCAGCTCCAGCTGTCGCAGACAGCGCTTCAAGCTACATTCAGCAGGTTGTAGCCCTGGTGAACAAAGAACGCGCAGCAGCAGGACTGGCTCCTGTCTCCGCACTGGACAGCCTGAACAAAGTGGCAGCGGCTAAGGCTACTGACATGCGTACGAACAACTATTTCTCCCATACTTCCCCAACCTATGGATCGCCTTTTGATATGATGTCCGCGTTCGGCATTACTTATCAGGCAGCCGGAGAGAATATCGCGATGGGCCAGAAAACGCCGCAGGAAGTCATGACTGCCTGGATGAACAGCCCGGGCCATAAGGCTAACATTCTGAGCACGAATTTCAACTACATCGGCGTAGGCTTCGACAATAATTACTGGGTTCAGGAATTCATCGGCAAATAATATAACGCAGCTCTTAAGCTTCACTCGTCCTCCGGCATTGCCGGGGGGCTTTTTTGAGGTTTAGTAAATGAAGATAATCTACGAGAAACACCACTAATAGTTGTTGTTTTTATTCTGGATCGGGAATTGAAGGTTTTTGTCAGACGAAGATAAATCAATTTGCAGTTTCGAAGTTCTGCACTGTAGTTTCGCTTTTTGGACTTTGCAGTTTCGCAGTTTCGCATGATCAGAGCAGTGCTATAGTGCCGCCCTGGCTGCTCCACACTGTTTAGGTGAAAGCGGCGGAGGGGATTATGGAACTGTAGGAGCGGGAGCGACCGCCTTTGTCACCAGATTATCACCGCGAAGAGCGGTACAGATCAAAAAAAGCTGGGGAAAACAGCGGCCGGAAGTCCAAAATCACCGCAGCCGCGCCTTTCACCAAAACCCCCGCTTTATTTGCAAATTAAGCAAAGAAGAATTATGTTTATCTACATAGTTAAGAAGTTTGTAAAATGTGGAACAATAGAGAATAGATCGGCATACGGAGGGATAGCATTGAACGATTCCAAATGGACCTGGAGGGCAGTGGGCCTGGTATCCATCCTGGCAACTTTACTTTTAATTACAGGGTTTGTGTATGCGGTAAGCGATATTATCAATCCCAAAGGGGAGACACTCCTGTCTTCTCTCCCGCAGGAAACAGCTGCACCGACAGCCGCGGCAACGGATGAATTGAAGATACTGGCGCTGGGGGATTCTCTGGCCAAAGGGACCGGCGACAATTCCGGACAGGGGTTTGTGAAGCGTACGCTGGAGGCGTTATCGGCGGACGGAGGCAAGGCGGAGCTGCTCGGCAACATGGGCATTAACGGCTTAACCACAGCCGGACTGCAGAGCAAGCTTCAGGAGGAGGGTGTGCAGTACGCGCTCCGCCAGGCGAATGTAATCCTGATCTCTATAGGCGGCAATGACCTGTTCCGCGGCTCGGATATTCTGGGGACAGGCAGCAGCAGCGGAGAGGCAGCATCGTCAGCAGATACGGAGAATCCTGCGGACGGAATAGCACCGCTGGGGACTGAATCCGCTGCGAATAACACGGTAGAAGGTTCAGCACCCGTGCCTACAGCCTCCACCGATGAATTGACCCCCGAGTCTCTGCTCGCAGCTCTGCCTGATGCATCCAAACGGCTGGGCAGTATTCTTGACACCATTGCCGGGATTAATCCGCAGGCACAGATTTATTACGTGGGATTGTATAATCCCTTCGGAGATATCGCGGACCTGCTGGTTCCGGGCAATCAGGCTGTAACCGCCTGGAACAATGCAGCGATGGATATCATCAACACCCACAGCAATATGACGCTCGTTCCGACCTTTGATTTGTTCAACCGGCATCTGGACAAGTATCTCTCGAATGACCACTTCCACCCGAACGGGGACGGTTATCAGCGGATGAGTGAGCGGATTGTACAGGCTGTACATTAACCTGGGACAGGAATGGAGCAGGGCAGAGAACATTCTGAACAGAAATGACCGCAGCAAGGAGTTGTATAGAGATGGCTAAACAAATGCACGAAGCCTCCGGCGAGGTAGTCCTGTCCGTACAAGGGGTCCGCAAAAAAATCGGCCGCAAATGGATCATAGATGATGTTACGTTTGACGTCCGGAAAGGCGAGATTTTCGGCTTCCTCGGTCCCAATGGGGCCGGCAAAACCACAACAATCCGCATGCTGGTTGACCTGATCCGGCCAAGTGAAGGAACAATTACCGTCTGCGGCTACAATGTGAACCGTGACCCGGAAAAAGCATTGCAATACGTCGGCTCCATCGTCGAAAATCCCGAGGTGTATACGTATCTGACAGGCTGGGAGAACCTGCAGCATTTCGCCCGCATGCAGCCCGGTGTGGACAAGGCGAGGATTGCCGAAGTGGTGGATATTGTACGGCTGGATCAGCGTATTCATGACAAGGTAAGTACGTATTCACTGGGGATGCGGCAGCGGCTGGGCATTGCCCAGGCACTTTTGGGCCGGCCACGGCTGCTGATTCTGGATGAGCCGACGAACGGCCTGGACCCGAAGGGCATCAAGGAGCTGCGCGAATTCATCCGCAAGCTGGCGGATGAAGGGCTTGCCGTGTTCGTCTCCAGCCATCTGCTGAGCGAGATTCAGCTGCTGTGCGACCGTGTGGCGATCATCAGTAAAGGGCGGGTACTCGCCGTAGGCGGTGTGGACGAGCTGGTTGCCCGCAATTCTCCATACGTCCTGTGGGAGCTGGAGCCGCTGAATCGGGCTAGAGAACTATTAAACGGCCGGCCGGATATCCATCTGCTGGAGCTGGATGAGGTAACACTGGACGACTCCATTATCGCAGGCATGGGAGTGAATTCCCTGATCACGGTTATGGAGGAGGATTTAATCCCGGAAATTGTCGCCGTACTGGTTACTAGAGAGGTTGAGGTCCGGGCTGTGCATAAAATCAACCCTACACTGGAACAGCTATTCTTGAAGCTAACGGAAGGTGAAACTATTGACTAACCTGCTGCCGCTCATCCGCAATGAGTGCCTCAAAATCATAAAAAAGAAACGGTTTTATGTCATCCTGCTCATTCTGCTTGTGCTTGTGCCTATGTTTACCTATGCACAGATGCGTATAGCGGAACGCAGCCGGGATAAGTTTAACTCTGACTGGAGGCTGGAGGTCCAGCAGCAGATTACCGATAACCAGAACTCCCTCGGCAGCGACCGGATTCCGGAAGAATGGAAGTCGTACCGGCGGATTTTTGTCCAGCAGCTGCAGTATTATCTGGATCACGATGTGAATCCGAACGAGCCGAGCGGCGTTACCTTTACCCGTGAATTTCTGGACAATTCCGTGTCCCTGTTCATTCCGCTGCTGATTATGGCGGTGGCCTCGGATCTGGTCTCCGGGGAGAGAACGACAGGAACGATCAAGATGCTGCTGACGCGTCCGGTTAAACGCTGGAAGGTGCTGTTCAGTAAAATGACGGCCCTCATGATGTTTGTCTCCTTAATCGTCCTGTCTGCTTTTATCATCAGCTATCTGGTGTCGGGGTTGGCCTTTGGATATAAAGGATTCAATGTTCCGGTGTTCACAGGCTTCCAGCTGAGCGGGGATACGGTCGATATGACCACGGTTCACGCTGTGCCGCAATGGAAATACCTGCTGATGCAGGGCGGTTTGATCTGGTTCGTCAGCGTAGTTGTTGCTCTGCTGGCTTTCATGGTGTCGGTTCTGGTACGCAGTACGGCAGCCAGTATAGTGGTGATGATGGCGGCGCTGATTGCAGGCACGATCCTGACGAATATGGCTTCTGCCTGGACTGCGGCCAAATATTTATTTATGGTTAATATGGAGCTTACCGGGTATTTAGCAGGTACTCCCGCCCCGATTGAGGGCATGACACTGGCATTTTCGATGGCGGTATTGGCAATTTGGGGACTGGCTGCAGTAATCATTTCATTCGCCGTCTTTACGAAACGGGATATTTTGAATTAGAATGTACAAAGTGAACGAAAACGTTTGTTTGCATTTTATAGAGATAGTAAGACACAAGAAGGAGGAGCATGAATGCTCGAACAGATCGATATGTTTGCAAAAGTCTCTAAGAACGCCGAAGTGGGCCGGACTGGATACGATGCTGACGACATTCAGGTGCTCGAAGGTCTGGTTGCGGTCCGCAAACGGCCCGGCATGTATATTGGCAGTACGAGTTCCTCGGGACTGCACCATTTAGTATGGGAAATAGTGGACAATGCCGTAGATGAGCATTTGGCCAAGTTTTGCTCGAAGATTGATATTACACTCCGCAAGGACGGATCGGTCACCGTAATTGACAACGGACGGGGAATTCCGACCGGAATGCACAAGACGGGAGTGCCGACTCCGCAGGTTGTTTTCACCATTCTGCATGCGGGTGGTAAATTCGGAGGCTCCGGCTACAAGAAATCGGGCGGTCTGCATGGCGTAGGGGCATCAGTAACCAATGCTTTGTCCGAGTGGCTGGAAGTGGAGATTTACCGTGAAGGCAAGATCCACCGGCAACGCTTCGAATATTGGGTCGACAAAAGCGGGAAAGAACATGTCGGCGAGCCTGTGACTGGCCTTGAGGTACTGGGGAATACGAATAAGACCGGTTCGAAGATCACCTTCAAGCCGGATATTCGCGTCTTCCCGACTGGCATTTCACTGAATTACGACACACTCGCGGAACGGGTGCAGGAGATTGCCTTCCTGAACTCGGGCCTGCGGATCAACCTCAGCGATGAGCGGAGCGGACGGCAGGATGAGTTCTTTTATGAGGGCGGCGCGAGCCAGTTTGTACAGTTCCTCAATGAGGGCAAGGATGTCTTGCATGATGTGGTTCATTTCAGCTCCGAGAAGGATGAGATTGAAGTGGAAATTGCGCTGCAATACAATGCGGGGTACACGGAGACCATTGCTTCTTTCGTCAACTCGATTCCTACGCGCAGCGGCGGGACGCATGAGACCGGCTTCAAGACAGCCTATACCCGTGTGCTGAATGACTACGCCCGGCGGACGCAGCTGCTTAAGGAGAAGGATAAGAATCTGGAGGGTAATGATCTCCGTGAGGGAATGATGGCGGTTATCAGCATTAAGATGTCGGATGTGGAATTTGTCGGACAGACGAAGGATCAGCTGGGTAGTGCTTCTGCACGCAGTGCCGTGGACTTTATTGTCTCGGAGAAAATGGCGCGCTTCCTCGAGGAGAATCCCCAGGTCGCGCAGAGCCTGCTGAAGAAATCGATCCAGGCGTCCAAGGCGCGCGAAGCGGCCCGCAAAGCCCGCGATGAAATCCGCAGCGGCAAGAAACGCAGCGAGAGCTCGAATCTTGGCGGTAAGCTGTCGCCTGCACAATCCAAGGATGTTACGCGTACCGAAATCTTCATCGTAGAAGGCGACTCCGCCGGAGGCTCAGCCAAGCAGGGCCGTGATTCGAAGATTCAGGCCATTCTTCCTCTGAAGGGGAAGCCGATGAATCCGGAGAAGGCCAAGCTGCTGGATATCTTGAAGAACGATGAATACAAGGCGATTATATCGGCGATTGGTGCGGGCATTGGTCCTGATTTTGCCGTGGAAGACAGCAATTATTCCAAAATTATCATTATGACCGATGCCGATACGGACGGTGCGCATATTCAGGTGCTGCTGCTGACCTTCTTCTACCGCTATATGAAGCCTCTGATCGATGCCGGCAAGGTCTTCATTGCCCAGCCGCCGCTGTATAAGCTGACGCGTAAATCGGGTAAGCTGGAAACAGTCCGCTACGCCTGGAGCGATGAGGAGCTGCAGAATTACCTGAAGGAATTCGGTAAGAATTTCGAGCTGCAGCGGTACAAGGGACTCGGTGAGATGAACCCTGATCAGCTGTGGGAAACAACGATGAATCCGGATTCGCGCACGCTGCTGCAGGTGCAGATCGAGGATGCCGCCAAGGCGGAACGCCGCGTCTCCACACTGATGGGCGACAAGGTTGATCCGCGTAAGCGCTGGATTGTCGAGAACGTCGACTTTACAGAAATAGTAGAGTAGAGGTTAGCTGGCAGTGACGATTACTTCCGCTGTTTTTAATTTTTTGATGATTGCTTTAAGCGCAGCGAATGGGATATTCGCGGATTGCCGCCAGAACTTTAGAATAAAGCGAAGCTAAATAAGGTGGTTAGTAACGGAGTGTGAGTTTGGAACTGTAGGAGCGACAGCGTCCGCTTTGGTATTTAGATTTCATCCGCTATAGCTTGAACTGAATAAGAGAATAACAGATGAGAATAACGGAGGGGGATTTTGGAACTGTAGGAGCGACAGCGACCGCCTTTGTCACCGGATTTCTACCGCTAAAGGCGGTAACAATCAAGAAATCTGGTGACAACAGCGGCCGAAAGTCCAAATATCCACCGCAGTTATGAACAACATCCCCATTGGAATTATTTTAAGTTCAATCTATATTAAGCGTATGAATCAGAAATCTAAATACAATAGCGGCCGGAAGTCCAAAACTCACCGCAGTTACGGCTTAACACTGATTTGTTTAGTTTTATTCTTAAGAGCCTTGAGGCAATACGAATCGAATATCCCAGGCGCGCAGCAGTCAGATCATCAATCATTACAAACGTGGACAGATTGAGGAACAGAAGGTGAAAAGTGAATGAGCAGTTTATCAGAGCAATTTTTGCCGGCTTTTCTGGAAGAGGTCGTTGGTGACCGATTTGGCCGGTATTCCAAATATATCATTCAGGACCGGGCGATTCCGGACGTCCGCGACGGGCTGAAGCCCGTGCAGCGCCGGATTCTGTATGCGATGTACGACTCTGGCAACACGCCGGATAAGCCATACCGCAAGTCGGCCAAAACAGTCGGTGACGTCATGGGTAACTACCATCCTCATGGAGACTCCTCGATCTACGACGGGATGGTCCGGATGGCTCAGCCCTGGAAGATGGGACATGTGCTTGTCGACGGGCACGGCAACTGGGGTTCGATGGATGATGACCCTGCAGCAGCTATGCGTTATACAGAAGCGCGCCTGTCTCCAATCGCTTTGGAGATGATGCGTGATATTGAGAAACGCACCGTACTTTTCAAGGACAATTTCGATAATACGGCAAAGGAGCCGGTCGTGGTTCCATCCCGTTATCCGAATCTGCTTGTCAACGGGACAAGCGGGATCTCTGCCGGGTTCGCCACGGAAATTCCGCCGCATAACCTGCGTGAAGTCATCGATGCCTGTATCGCTGTCATGCAGAAGCCGGACATCGCACTGGAGGACATCATGACCTTCATCAAAGGTCCCGACTTCCCTACAGGCGGAACGATTATGGGCGGCGAAGGCATTATGGACGCGTACCGTACAGGTAAAGGCCGCATCTATCTGCGCTCGAAGACGGAGATTGAGAACCTGCGCGGCGGCAAGCAGCAGATCGTTATTACCGAGGTTCCCTTCCAGATTGTGAAGTCGCGGCTCGTGACCTCCATGGAGAATATCCGCCTGGAGAAGAAGATCGAAGGCATCGCCGAAGTCCGCGACGAGAGCGGCCGTGAGGGTCTGCGGATTGTGGTTGAGCTGAAGAAGGAAGCCGATGCGAATGGTATTCTGGCCTACCTGCTCAAAAAAACCGATCTGCAGATCACCTACAACTTCAACATGGTGGCCATCGTTAACAAGGCTCCACAGCAGCTCGGCCTGAAGTCGATCCTTGAAGCCTATATCGCCCATCAGCGTGAAGTGGTTACCCACCGCACCCAGTTTGATCTAGAGCGGGCAGAGGACCGGGCCCATGTCCTGGAAGGGCTGGTTAAGGCTCTGAACATTCTGGATGAAGTGATCGCCGCAATCAAGGCGTCGAAGAACCGCCAGGATGCCCAGAATAATCTCGTGTGGATGTTCGGCTTCAGCGAACGCCAGGCCGATTCCATCCTTACCTTGCAGCTGTACCGGTTAACCAATCTGGAGATTCATTCGCTCCAGAAGGAGCTTGATGAGATGCATGCCAAGATTGCTGTCCTGCAGGGCATTCTGGACAGTGACAAGAAGCTGATTGCGGTCATCCGCAAAGAGCTGCTGGAGATCCGTGATAAATACGGGATCGACCGCCGTTCACTGATTCAGGGTGAAGTGGAGGAATTGAAGGTCAGCATGGAGGTTCTCGTGAATGCGGAGGATGTGCTGGTCGCCATTTCAGAGGGTGGTTATATCAAGCGGACAGGCATGCCATCCTTCACCCGTTCAGGCGGAGAGCGCCACTCATCGGGTGTCAAGGACGGCGACCATATCGTCAGGCTGCTGGACCTGAATACCCGGGACAGCCTGCTTGTGTTCACCCGAAAGGGCCAATACTTCCTGCTTCCGGTTCATCAGATACCGGAATTTAAATGGAAGGAGCCTGGTACCGCGATCGTGAACGTGATCGGCCTCGCCAAGGGCGATGGCATTGTCAGTGTGCTGCCGGTAGGCAACCTGGAGGACCCGCTGGCAAGTCTGGTCTTTGTCACCCGTAAGGGACAGGTGAAGCGTACAGAGCTCAAGGAGTACTCTACAAGCCGTTCCGGAGCCGTGGCCGCCTGTAAGGTAGCTGACGGTGATGAGATCATTACAGTGGCGCTGAGCAGCGGAGACAAGGACATCGTGCTTGTGACCCGTGAAGGGATGAGCATCCGCTTCCGGGAGAGTGAAGTCAACCCTATGGGCCGTGTGGCCACAGGGGTAAGAGGGATTCAGCTGCGAGAAGGCGACGAGGTCGTCTCCAGCTTCTGGGTCAGTGAGGACGAAGGGGAGATTCTTGCGGTTACCGAGATTGGCTACGCCAAACGCTCTCTGCTGCTGGATTACCCTTCCCAGAGCCGCGGAGGCAAAGGGATGCCGACATTCGAGTTCAAAGAAGGCAAACGGGTTCGCCCGAATGGCAGCAGGCTTGTGGGGGCCTTCTACTGCAAGGAGCCCCTGGAGCTGACCGCCATCACCCAGAGCGGTGCGGTTCATGCATTCTCCTCCGAATCGGCACCGCTTGGTGAGCGCCGTTCCATCGGCAAGCAGCTGGTTGCTGTCGAGAAGAAGGATGAGATCATCAGCCTGTACCCCGCAGTTAAATAGCCGGGGCAGAAGCTTAGAATATTAAATAATTCAAACGGCGTTCGGCTGCTCTGGTCTACAGAGCTCCGAACGCCGTTTATTTGTATTAGCGGGATTTACAAGTATGGTCAGGCAGCGGAGAATTACACGGTTCGCTCCGAGTCACGTCAAGTAGTGTATAGAATGCCTAATGTTGCAGGTATTACAACTTTGATTCATGGATACCAGTGTATGCATAGGTATTGTTGTATGAAATACAAGAATAACCCCCGCTAAGGTTCTTTATAGATGGGGAATGCTGCCTTTTATACAACAATTCTAGATTTAAGGCCGAAATCATAAGGGGAATGTTGTATTTCATGCAGGAATTGGTGCGGAGTTTTCGTTAAACCAGCAGTCACTCCATCTCCACCACAAACAGCGGGTTCATTAAGAAATCTGTAAGTACATACCTCAAATTCACTAACGCCCGTGATTTTATTTTTTTCTTTTGCAGGAAATGGAATTTTTTTCGCGAAAATGTTTAGGTATACCGGATAGAGATCCGCAGGGAAAGGAAGGAATAAGTGTGCACTCCACTGAATTCAGTAAAATCTGGCATAAGATATTAAAGGACTATAAGCTACATATGGATAGCAAGCTTGCCCCTACACTGACCGATGCCCAGCTTACCGTACTGGAATTGCTGCAGGAACGTGACGCGATGAAACCTTCTGATTTGGCTCCGCATCTGGCCACCAGCCCGGCGGCTGTAACTATGCTGCTTGATCGGATGGAGAAGCATAATCTCATTATCCGTGAACGAGATGCCTCCGACAGGCGGATCGTCTGGGTGAGCATCACCGAGACAGGCAAGAACGAGACCTCGCGCGGACTGAAGATCCGCAGTGATTTTTTTGCCGAAGCGCTTGATCCCATTTCATCTCATAACCAGCAGCTGCTGCTCTATCTGATGGGGAAGATGGCGGTAGCTCCCGCTCCGGCACCGGAAGGTTCGACTCCTTAATAGATGTCCAGTGTTGACCTCATATATATGCATACACACAAAAGCAGGCTGTCCGTTACCGGATAGCCTGCTTTTGGTTCTGCGGGGTCCACAGATTCCAGGGATGGGTCTGTGGAGGCAGGGAGATTAATTCAACTTCCTCTTTGGTCACCGGATGCGGGAACCCGACCAGTGCTGACCACAGCGCAATCTGCTGTCCGGGTCTGTTCACTGCGGCACCATACTTCTGATCTCCGTACAGCGGGCAGCCGATGCCGCTCAGCTGTACGCGGATCTGGTGGGAGCGTCCGGTAAGCAGATCGATCTTGAGCAGGGTGTAGCCATCAGCGCTGCCGAGTACCGTATAATCGAGAATCGCTTCCTTGCCGCCCGGTGTTCCTTTGCGGACAATACTGACCGTGTTGCTCCGCTCATCCTTCAGCAGCGTATTAATCAGCCGTCCCTGGGATGCAGGGGGTTTGCCATGAACGACGGTCAGGTACACCTTGTGGAAGGCGTGGGTGCGGACGCTCTCAGACAGCCGCGAGGCTGCCTTCGAGGTCTTGGCGAAGATCATCGCGCCGCCTACAGGCCGGTCCAGCCGGTGAACGAGGCCCATGAAGACATTCCCTGGCTTGGCGTAACGTTCCTTAACATCTTCCTTCAGCAGGGTCAGCAGATCCGCATCGCCTGTAGCATCCTCCTGCACCGGAATGTTAACGGGCTTCACGATGCCCAGAAGATGGTTGTCCTCATATAAAATCTCGAACCGGGACTGTCCGCTGCCGGACTTCCCGGTTGTTTCGTTGTTCTGCGCGGTCATGGCTTACGCCTCCCAGCGGCCCAGAATTCCGCAAGGCAGATTCATGCCGGAGGATGTAATCGGCAGTCCGATCTCACCGGAGGTAAGCTTGCCGCCGTAGCGCTTGCCCATGGTCATTGACAGCATATTGCGCAGTACGGTAGGCGAAATGCCCGTTGTGTAAGAGTTAATCAGCATGAACAAAGGCCGGTCGCTCATAATCTCCATGCAGCTCTCCAGGAACGGATAGAGACTGGCTTCGAGCTTCCACATTTCACCGCCCGGGCCTCTTCCATAGGAAGGCGGGTCCATGATAATTGCATCATATTTGCTGCCGCGGCGCTGTTCACGCTGCACGAACTTGAACACATCATCTGTAATGTAGCGGACCGGCTTGTCGGCAAGCCCGGACAAGGCTACATTCTCCTTCGCCCACTGAACCATGCCCTTAGCGGCATCGACATGAACTACGGAAGCTCCGGCACTTGCCGCTGCAACGGTTGCTCCGCCGGTATATGCGAACAGGTTAAGCACGGAAATCGGGCGGTTAGCCGCAGCGATCTTGTCCATCATCCAGCGCCAGTTGGCTGCCTGCTCAGGGAAGAGACCCGTGTGCTTAAAGTTCGTTGGACGGAGATGGAACTTCAGCTTGCCGTAGGCGATTTTCCAGTCATCCGGAATGCTTTTCTTCATTTCCCATTGTCCGCCCCCGGCGGAACTGCGGTGATAGTGTCCGTGAACATCACGCCATTTGGCACTCTCGCTGGCCAGCGGCCAGATGATCTGCGGGTCCGGGCGGCGCAGCATAATATCGCCCCAGCGTTCTAGCTTCTCTCCGCCTCCGGTATCAATCACTTCATAGTCCTTCCAGTCACTTGCTAAATACATTATTAATCCATCCTTCAAAAAGTCATTTAGCCTTTATTGTACAACATATAAGCACGCTGCTACAAACATAATGGTTGCAAAGCTGCGACTATTCTCATTTTAGCCAAGAGTTCGCCGGTGTATAATATTACCAAAAAAAGTATAGGAGAGCAGGCTGAACCATGAAAATTACTAAGGTAAAGTACAGGGTGATCGGGCTGGTAGTACTGCTGGCACTTCTTGCACTGATTGTGTATGATCAGATTACACTGCACAGCGGGCTTGAAGAATACCGGATAGATGTCGTTACAGAGGATTTCTCCGTACAAAATATAAATCTGGCCGCAGCGCCTCATGCTGTCTATTTGGCCGGAGGCTGGTTTCTGGAGCTGACCGGCGGTGATACTATGGTTGATAATGTGATACTTAATGGAGCCATTGACGGGGTCGAAGTTATCGATTTAGCTTCAAGCAAGCCATTCATTGTAAGTGATGTAATGCCTATAGAAGGCGGAGGCGTTATTGAAGATCTGAGACTTACCGGACGGTCGGTGCTGCATATGAACATATCTTATACGGCCAGCGGAATTAGTAAACAGTTCTCTGAAGATATCAGGCTTCATGACAAGTTCAAACCAAATAATGAAGTTACTACAGGCGGTTATAAAATATATGAGCTTAGGCGCAGATGAACGGCTAATTCCGTCCTCTGCTGCCTAAGCATTACGAAGGTGAGGCCGGATGTTATGTTCAACCTCTCGGAGCTGTATTACCCGATCACCGCGAACCCGGCCGGGGGCGGCGAGTATCTGCCCGGCAGGCTGCTGGAGCCGTACATCCGCTGTTTCTGGGGGACTGTACCGCCGCCGGGTGAGCAGCAGGAAGCGCAATCCGTTGAAATTGCACAAGGGCATAACGGAGCAGTTATAAGTAAGCGGACGGAAACGATCATACCGGACAGTTGTATGGATATCATATGGGAATGGGATGAGCGTACAGGGGAGGCTGACGGAATATTTTGCGGCATTAATGACACCCCGTTTGAGGCGGGACAAGCCCGGCAGCCTGCGGGGAGACAGCGTTTCGCTATCCGTTTTCATTTCTGGGCGGTTCATCTGTTTGCAGATGAGCAGCTGCAGGATGTGCTGAATGTCCACGTTCCGGTGGAGCAATATTTCCGTTCCTTCCGCAGGGAGCTGGGAGACAAGCTGCGGGGGACACAAACGATGTCGGAACGCATTGCCATGGCAGAATTGTTCCTCCTGCGCAGGCTGGAGAATGCCGGCCGCAGCAGTGACGGGATGATGAACGCTGTCCACAGGATGCTTAAGTCCCGCGGGGTGGTGAGTGCAGGGGAGCTGGAGCTTAGCTCAGGCTTCAGCAGCCGCCAGCTTGAACGCCTGTTCCGCCAGCATATCGGACTTCCGCCCAAAAAAGTGGCAGATCTTGTCCGCTTCCAGAATGTCTGGCTGGATCTGTACCGGACACCGCTGCACAGAGGCGGGCTGCAGGATATTGTATTTGCTTACGGCTACAGCCACCAATCGCATTTCATCAACAATTTCCGGAAATTTGCCGGCAGAACACCGCTGGATGCGCTGAGCTATGCTCGGAACTGAATGTCGTTTTTTTGCAATACAATCCCGGCAGGGCAGAAGTACAATGAGGTCAGACAGGCTAACCACAGCGGATCATACTACAGCTATTGAGCGGAAGGAGATTTAAGTTATGATTACAAGTTTTGACGGTATCAATCTGTACAGCAAGGACCCGGCGGCGCTCGCGGCATTCTATTCCGAGGTACTGGGAGTCCCTATTCCGTTTGAAGGCTATGGCCAGTATGACGGGGCGAAGATTGGTTTCGACCGCAGCCAGCCGGGGATCATTATATGGGATGAGAGCAAGTGGGAGAAGCTCACGACGGGAGCCGTGAATCTGGTGTTCTCCTGCAGCAGCCTGGACGAAACTTATGAGCAGCTGAAGGGGAAAGGACTGGATTGTCAGCCTCCGGTAACGATGGAATACGGCGGGAAAGAAATGAATTTCCGTGATCCGGACGGCAACGGCATTACCCTGCTGGAAGGTGGATATTAATCCATTTGCGGTGGAGTACAACTGAACCGTATGGACTGCGAATCTGTTTTATCGCTGATCCGGAGGGGAATCTTATCGAAATTTGTTCGGACGGCAAAGGTGAATAGGTTTGGCGTTCTTCTATGCATTTCATCTGAAAATATGGATAAAGATCAGCGGCAATGCCGGACAGCAGTTCAAGTCCGGCATTGCCGCTGCTTCTGTTATCGGGGACAAGTATGCCTAATTTCCCGGAGCGGCCAGCTTTTAAAATATTGACAATGATAATCATTATCAAATAGAATGAGATTAGTAAAACATGGTTGCCTTTTGAGATGAACTATACAGAATACATTTCATATTTACCTTGGGAGGACAGAGTGATGGCTAAGGTGCTAGTGGCATATGCCAGCCTGACAGGCAATACGGAGGAAATCGCTGAATTGATTGTGGAAGGAATACGCCAGGCAGGCGGAGAGGCCGTACTGAAATCGGTCACTGACTGCAATGCGGATGAGATAAAGGCTTACGAGGCTGTACTGCTGGGTGCGTATACATGGGGGGACGGCGAGCTGCCGGATGAATTCCTTGACTTCTATGAAGAGATGGATGAGCTCGACCTCAGCTCCTGCAAGGCTGCCGCCTTCGGAAGCGGAGATACTGGTTATGAAATCTACTGCGGAGCGGTTGATCAGATTGAAGAGAAGCTGAAGGAACGCGGTGCCGAGATCGTACAGGCCAGCCTGAAGATTGAGTACGGGCCGAACGCAGCAGAGAAAGACGCCTGCCGCAGCTTCGGACGCCAGTTCATCGAGACCTGCGCGGCGGTTTCTTAAGGATGGGCGCCGGGGCAGGATGCTTCGCAGGAAAGATGCAGGATGCAGGGACTGTCCGCTACAGCCGGCTGAATGATTTCCGGATGGAGCATATCATGCTGGGCGGAGCGGAGATGAACGGCAGCGGAGCTCCGGCCAAGGGAGTTCCCCGCTGGAGACAGCAGGTCCAGTACGCGGTCGGACATACGCTTAATGACTTCTACAGTCTGCAGCCTGAGGTGCGCCGGGAGACGCCTGTGCAATTTCTGCTGGAGCGCCGCTGGCCGCCGAAGGGTCATGCTTTTCCTTCCCTGATGCATTATTGGGATATCAAGCAAGCGGTTGCCGATGAGCTGATGCGGATTGTTGCCGGCAATCACACCGGAGAGATTCCGGTGATGCTGTATGAACAGTGGCATGTTCCTGTGCCGGAGCTTGAAATTGAACTGGCGATGATTTTTCAGCTCGCCTGGAGCTCGTGGCAGGAGGGGCGTTGTCTGAATATCCAGAAATTCATGGTGAGCGGGAATGAAGATGTCATCACCGGATTTCTGCATATGGCCAGCGTCTTCTGTCATCAGGCCTACGGGAAACCGGCAGAAACGATCGGAATCTATTCGCTTCTGGATGGACGGCGGCACATCTTTGACGGAGCAGGTATCCCGCTTCAGGAGTCGCTCGACTATGTGCGCCTGCTGTCTGTGTTCCTGGAACGGGAAGAGCATGCGGAAGGCTGCATGAAATACGGCAGCCGCCGCAATGACCGGGATGAGCCTATCCTTCGCGGATACGGGCTGATGTAGAACGGGAACTTCGGCGTAATCCTTGCAGGGGGCGTTCAAAGAAGATATGGTTAAGCCACAGGAGGTGTCCTTGGCTTATGTCTGAAGGAATTAGAACCTACAACACCGGAGTGGAAGCGACACTCGAAGTGATTGGGGGCAAGTGGAAGCCGGTCATTTTGTTCTTGCTCACCTTTGGGAAGAAGCGCAACGGGGAGTTCATCAGCCAAATGCCGTTCATTACACAGAAGGTGCTGACGCAGCAATTGCGGGAGCTGGAAGCGGACGGAGTGATCACAAGAACCTCGTATAATGTGGTGCCTCCCAGAGTGGAGTATGAGCTGACCGACTACGGCTGGAGCCTCAAGGAGATTCTGCATCTGATGTGCAGATGGGGCGATACCCATGTCGATAGAGTGTACGGAGACACGGCAGTCGTGCTCTCTCAACCGCAGAAGGAAGAATAGAACAGCCGGTCTCTGAATTTCAGAGACCGGCTGTTCTGCGCGGATCAGGGAATGATCCGGCGGCTGCGGAGATCCGCGAAGATGTCCATAAACATGGCTTCCGTATCCATAAACTCAAGGAACCCTGCGCGGCGGGATTTGGTGCTGTCGGCAAAGAAATCATAGTCCCAGGAGAATACGAAATCACCGAATGCCCACGAGGAGACACTAGCATAGCTGTTCGGCTCCAGCCCGTATTTCCCGACCATCCGGTTCCAGAGCGGCTCTTTGTCCTGCATGGCATCAGACAGGGACATCTGGAGCGGGGGGGCCGTGTCCAGCCCGAAGCTGGAGGCAATCTTAGGCCACAGCTCGTTCCAGCGGAACAGATCACCGTTGGTGATATTGAAGGCCTGATTGGCACAGCGCGGTTCCGTTGCTGCCCACACCGTTGCTCTGGCCAGCAGACCGGCATCTGTCATCTCAAGCAGGCTGTGATAGGCGCCCGGCTTGCCGGGGAAGCGCAGCGGAATTCCCAGCTCCTTCGACATGGAGGCATAAATAGCGATTACCATCGCCAGGTTCATGGGATTGCCGAGAGCATATCCGCAGACGACGGAAGGCCGCAGCGCCGACCAGGTCCAGCTTTTGCCAGACTGCTTCTCTTCCAGATAATCCTGCTGCGCAATATTGAATTCCGGCGGCATATGATTGGCATCAGTTTCGCGTGCCGGTGTTTTGAACGGGCCGAGATGCGCGCCATATACCTTATATCCCTGCATGAGGCTGATGTGCCGGAGCCGTTGCGCCGCAGGTTCAACAGCTTCAACCGCGTGAACAAGCATAGCCAGATTAGGAGCGACCAGCTCTGCCCAGGTAGGCCGGTCCTGATAGGCGGCATAGAAAATATGCGTCACCTCCGCCAAACCGCCAAGCTTCCGCCGGCTCTCCGACGGGTCAAGTAAATCCGCAGCTATATAACGCACACGGCTGGTGTCCAGCCCTCCGCGGCGTGACACGCCGATGATATCCCAATCGGGAAGCGCAGCCAGATGATCGAGCAGGTTGCGCCCAATGACGCCGTTCGCGCCGATTACAAGTGCTGTTTTACGTAAGTCTGAATCCATAGGGTTCATGTGCAGCTCTCCTTCGCCATAGTATGCCATCATTATGTATTGCCTCAGGAGTGCTGAACAGTACGCACTTTGAGGTCATATAGGTACCTTGAGGTAACATAAGGACAACAAAAAGCATCCTTTCCTGAGGGCAGGTCGGCCCGGAGGAAAGGATGCTTGACAGTCAGATTACTGTAATTCGGAACAGTTATTCAGCCGGCTAACAATGATGCTTCAAGGTTCAGAGTGCAGCACGGTAGTAATCCTGCTGGTTCAGAATAACGAACCCGCAGCTCTCGTAGAGCTTCAGCGCATTCGGATTATCCAGGGCAACCTCAAGGTTCACACCGTTGTAATTCCGCTGTTCCCGTTCAATAGTCTGCATCAGGGCACTCCGGCCGATGCCGAGGCCGCGCAGATTCTTGTCTACGGTAAGGCCATAGATCCAGGTTTCGTTGTCTTCGGACCACAGCCGCATTTTGCCGGCAGGCTGGCCGTTCATCTCGATGATGATATGCTCCTGGGAGCCTTCGAGCTCAAGCTGCGTGTACGTTTCGGCGGCGTCTTCCTCCGTCATGTTGAATCCGTCGCAATCGAAGGCGATTAGCACCGGAGTCTCGTCGGCACGTGCAGGCCGGAGCATAACGTTACCGGCGGCTGAACTTGCTTCAGAGGCCCCATGATTCTTGGCTGCGCCATCCCATTTCATCTGAAATTCCGCGTGGCTGAATTCCAGCGGCAGTGTCTTCAGATAAGCAGTACCTGAGGCTGAGGCCGCGGGCGTATTCAACAGCAGCGTCTTAATCTTACTTCGTGAGATGAGGGTCTGCGCCCGTTGCCAGAGCGAGCTGAAGATGCCCCGGCGGCGGTATCCCGGCCGTACCATGCCGCAGACTTCCATGTCTCCGCCGATATTGTATAACCCGATGAAGCCGACCAGCAGCTCCTCTTCATAGGTCACCAGCCATTCCACTCCGCCTGTTCCGGCCGGCAGCCGCAGCATGTCCCAATTCAGCTTGAGTGTGATGCCTTCGTATTGCTCGCAGCGCTGCTGCAGTTCTTCTATTTCTTTCAGTGTATCAGCCGTAGTCAATCTATCTTCCCCCTATGTCAGCAGATCCCGGTACTCCGTGTGCTTCTCGAATTGATGGGCCGCATACGGGCACTCAGGCACAATTTTAACTTTCTCTTCCCGGGCCAGGTCAACGACCGCCCGCACAAGCTTCTCCCCGGCACCCTGACCGCGCAGCTCTTCGGAGACATAGGTATGATCAATCACGAGGTTACCTGTAGTCTCTTCCGTTCTGTATGTAATCTCGGCAAGGTCCTTACCGTCACCAGCTATATAGAAACGTCCTTCTCCCTTAGCAATCTGTTCCATGTTTCTTCACTCCATTCCGGTGTATTGCCTATATTTTACTACCCTGCCCGGCAAAAAGCGAGAAAAGGCATGGCAGGAATGCCAGCAATATAACATACGTATTCCATACAAGGTCAGTAAAAGCGGAATGACTTGCACATTGGCTTCCCGATGCCCTAAGATTAAGGCACTAACGCTGTAACGAATAGAAGTTGCATCAGGAGGAATAGCCATGGATTACGAGGTTGAGGTTCATTTTCAGCCGGTATATGAATTAATCAGCAGCATACATACGTTTATATGCAAGAAGGGAAGTAAAAAGATAGATCTGGGTACACCCTGGGCGGCAGAAGTATCACGCGGCTTAAGCCCCGAACTGCTGGAAGCACTGGAAGAGACAGATCTCGACAATGACTGGAAGCTGCTTAATCTGCTGATCTATCTGTGTCCGGACAAAGACAGCGTGGAGCGTGTGCTGGAGTGGCTGGAAGGCCTGTCCGTAGGAGAGATGTACGAGGCTCTCGCAGGTTATGTCAGTGTATTCCCGGTACAAATGGAGCAGTACCGCAGCCGCATGGTCTTCCTGCTGTCGGAGTGGAACCGGCAATACTTCAGCAGCTGTAGTCCGGATATCATTAAGAAGCTGCAGCAGCATGCGGAGGAACGGAGACAGGCGCTGGCCGGCAGCCCGGTAGCCGATTTTGTGAATAAGACTACAAACGGATTCTATTTCATGCCGGGTGACGGTCTGCGCAGGCTTGTGCTGATCCCGCAGTTTCACTTCCAGCCGATCAATATTATCTATAATTTTGGTCCGCTGACGATATGTCACTATGCCGGGAAAATTCAAATTGCCGAAGAGGAAATCCCGCCGTCCATGCACCGGACGCTCCGCAGTCTGGGCGAGAAGAGCCGGCTGAAGATCCTGAAGTCACTGGGCGGAGAACGCAAATCGTTCACGGAAATTGCCAGACAGGCCGGCCTGTCCAAGGGCATTGTCCATGATCATATCTCCAGTCTCAGGAGCGCCGGTCTGCTCAATGCTTATATCGAAGGAGAGAACGTCACCTCTTACAGTCTGCGGCTTGAGGGGATTCAGCAGATGAATGAACAGCTGTTTGCTTATTTGAAGTAAATATAGCGTTGCCTAATATTCCTGTGCCTCGCCAAAGCCAAAGTCTACTTCTGTTATGGAGAAGATTTTGGCTTTTTTGCTGCGATCATCCAATTTTATTCTGTTTGGGAAGAATTAATTTAAAGTTCTCTCTTTACAGAACAACTTTTAATTTCTATAATGTGAACTATCGGTCTTTAATCATACTTAGTGGGTAGGAATTGTTAGTATTTATAAAATGGAGAGAAAAGAGATGATGTCATGAGAAAAAGTACGCTTGTATTATCCTCATTGTTAATCGCCGGTTCACTGCTGCTGTCCTCCTGCTCGGAGAACGGCAACACGGATGCAGCATCCACGGGCACCCCGGCAAACACGGCAGCAACAGCTGATCCGGGTGCAGCGGCTGGCGGTACGGAAGCAGCGGTATCCCCGGCGGTTGTACCTGCCGGTGCGCTCAGCGAGCCTTTTACAGCAACCGATCTTACGAAGCTGCCCGCAGTCGCCCAGAAGCGCACCGATACAATCATCGTCGGTCTTACCGATCCGAGCGGTGCGTTCACCCCTTATTTCCAGGAGAGCGGCTATGACGGCAATGTATCCTCACTGCTCTATGCGTCTCTCGTGACGGTAGATGACAAGGGTGTGCCAACCCCGGAGCTTGCCGGGAGCTGGGAGGTGGCGGCGGATCAGCTTACATATACGTTCCACCTGCACAAAGACCTGAAGTTCAGCGACGGCTCACCGCTCACTGCGGATGATGTGGCGTTCACCTGGACGATCCAGTACGACAAAGCCTATGACGGAGGCTCATCACTTCCATCGCTGAAGGTGAAGGGCGGCGAAGCTTACAAAGCGGGAACTGCCCAGACTATAGAAGGCATTAAAGTCATTGATCCGCAGACAATATCGGTTACGCTGGAACAGCCTAATGCTACGGCGCTGGTGACTCTCGGCTCCAATGTGCTGTCGAAGGCTTATTATGGCAAGGACTATAAGTTCGGCCAGCTGGAGTACATCAAGAAGCTGCATGAGAAGCCGCTGGGCGACGGCCCTTATAAGCTGGAGAAATTCATTCCCGGACAAGAGGTCCGTCTTGTAGCCAATGAGAACTACTTCAAAGGCAAGCCAAAGACAGAGCATTTTATCTACAAAACAACGACCGGCGATGCCTGGCAGTTCCTTGAGACGGGTGAGGTGGACTACGCGTCCTTCCCGGCTACGGAAGAAAATATCGGGAAGCTGAAGGAACTGGGTTATGTAAACATTCTTCCTTATACCCCGAGCACTTACGGCTACATGCAGGTCAACCTGAAGCATGAGCAGCTGAAGGATAAGCGGGTCAGACAGGCGATTGCCTATGGACTGGACCGGCAGAGCATCTATGTAGATGCTGCTGAAGGCGCGGGTGCTGTGGCCAACATTCCGGCTTCGCCGATCTCCTGGTCCTATACAGAAGAAGGGATCAATCCTTATAAATATGATCCGGACCAAGCAAATAAGCTGCTGGATGAGGCAGGCTGGACCGTAGGGGCAGGCGGTATCCGCGAGAAGGACGGGAAGCCGCTGAGCATTCATTATCTGGCGAGCAAGAGCAAGAACTCGGATATTTTCATCGCGGTGGCCAAAGAGAACTTCGCTGCGCTCGGCATCGACTTCCAGCCGGAGATCTTCGCTGACTTCAACTCGCTGGTCTCCAAGACGGAAAGCGGGGATTATGATCTCGTATCGTACTCCACCAGCATGCTGACGGATCCGGCGGACGGCTTCATGCAGTTCTTCGACGGCGAAATCACCGATTATGAGAATCCGAAATTCGTGGAGCTGTACAACAAAGCGCTGGCAACTACAGATATTGAACAGCGCAAAGCAGTCTATAAAGAGCTGTATCAGCTGTTCAACGATGAACTGCCGATTATTTTCACCAATTACAAGAAAACAGTATATGCCTATAACGGCCGCATCCAGAATCTATCGGTCAGTCCGTTCATCGGTCTTGCCGGCAGCCTGCCAAACTGGACTCTGAAATAAAGAATTGTTCATCCCCTGCCTGCGTCATGGGCAGGGGATGAATCCTAAGGAGCCGATCATGAGCACTTATCTGACCAAAAGAATGCTGTATATGCTGATCATCCTGTTTGCCGCATCGCTGCTGATCTTCTGCCTGTATGCACTTACCCCGGGTGATTTCATTACCGGAAATATTAAGCTGACTGCAGAGCGCAAAGCGGAGCTGCGGGAGATTTACGGCCTGAACAAGCCGGTGCTGGAACGTTACGGGACTTGGATGAACAATGCTTTTCACGGGGATTTCGGATATTCACTTGCCCAGCAGAAGCCGGTGCTTCAGCTGTTCGGTGATTATATCTGGAATTCTTTTTTGCTGGCCGCTGTCTCTACGTTCCTCACCTGGCTGATTGCTGTGATCATCGGTGTCATTTCTGCCTATAAGCAATACTCCTGGTTCGACACGCTGGTAATGATTGCGATCTTCGCGGCGATGTCGCTCCCGTCGTTCTTCATCGGCCTGTTCCTGATCAAGATTCTGGCCGTTGACCTGAAATGGCTGCCGCCGGGGGGAATGATGACTACAGGCAGCAATGCCACCGGGTTCGCCTACTTCAAAGAAGTGGTGCATCATATGACCCTGCCGGTCATCGTCATGACGCTGCTGGGTCTGGGTTCATTAACCCGTTATTTCCGCAGCAATATGATCGATGTGCTCAAGCAGGACTATATCCGTACGGCCAGAGCCAAAGGGCTGAAGGAGCGGAAGGTGCTGTTCACCCATGCACTGCGCAATGCGCTGCTGCCTGCGATCACCCTGGTCGGCTTCGAGCTGCCCGCGCTGTTCGGGGGTTCCATTATTATTGAGCAAATCTTTAACTGGCCGGGCATCGGCCAATTGTATATGAAGTCCTTCGGACTGAGGGATTACCCGCTGCTGATGGGCTTCACGATGTTTCTGGCTATTCTGACCGTAATCGGAACACTGCTCTCGGATATTCTGTACAGGGTGGCTGATCCGCGTGTCCGGTTATAGGAGGGGGAGGATCTTATGGCAGCTGACAGCAGAGTAAGCGAAATAACGGGACCACAGGCTAACCTGAGGAAATCTTCCCTGTTCCGGCAATCCCTGCTGAGGCTTCTGCACAACAAGCTGGCGGTGGCGGGCTTCGCGGTGGTCTTATTTATGTTTGTGTTATGTTTCATCGGACCGTTCTTCTCGCCGTATACGGATAACAAAATCAATATGGCGATGATGAACAAGGCCCCGAATTTACAGCATTGGCTGGGGACAGACGCGCTGGGACGGGATATCTTAACCCGGGTCATGCAAGCCGGGCGTATCTCTCTTACGGTGGGTCTGGCTTCCATGGTGCTGTCTGTGTTCCTGGGAGCGCTGCTCGGTGCGGTTGCCGGATATTACGGCGGTCTGCTGGACCAGATCATTATGCGGATCGCCGATCTGCTGATGACCATTCCCGGCCTTCCGCTGCTGTTCATCTTCGGTGCGCTGCTCTCGGAATGGAAGATTCCAACGGATTACCGGATGTACATTGTCATGCTCATGCTGAGCATGGTGAACTGGCCGGGGCTGGCGCGGATGGTACGGGGACAGATGCTCAGCCTGCGGGAACGCGAATTCATGCAGGCCGCCGTGGTGCTGGGCCTGCGCGACCGCAGGAAGCTGTTTGGCCATCTGCTGCCGAATATTGTTCCGCTGCTGATCGTTATGGCTACGCTGAATATTGGCGGTGCGATTCTCAGCGAATCGGTGCTCAGCTTCTTCGGGCTGGGGGTTATGCCGCCTACGCCGACCTGGGGGAACATGATTGATGCGGCGAATAATATCCTCGATTTCCAGGACCGGCCATGGCTGTGGATTCCGCCGGGGTTATCGATTTTTGCCACGGTTATTGCGATTAATATCTTTGGTGACGGCCTCAGAGACGTGCTTGATCCTAAACAGAAGAGGTAGGTGGCCATAACGATGAAGCCTTTAATGAATATAGACCGTCTAAGCACCGTGTTCTTCACAGAGGACGGGAAGGTGACCGCAGTTGATGAGGTAAGCTTCAGTATCCGGGAAGGCGAGACGGTCTGCATTGTCGGTGAATCCGGCTGCGGCAAAAGTGTCACCGCCATGTCGATTATGGGGCTGGTGGAAGAGCCGGGCGGTAAGATTGCCGGGGGAAGCATTGATTTCCGGGGAGAAGATTTACTCCGGCTGGACAAAAATACACTGCGCAGCATCCGCGGCAATGAGATCGCTATGATTTTTCAGGAGCCGATGTCGTCACTGAATCCGGTCATGAGAATTGGCGAGCAGATTATGGAGCCGCTCCTGGTTCATCTCAGAATGAACAAGAAGCAAGCCCGGGCCCGGGCCATTGAACTGATCACCCAGGTGGGGATATCCCGTCCGGAACAGATTATGGGCAGCTATCCCCACGAGCTGAGCGGAGGCATGCTGCAGCGGATTATGATTGCAATCGCAATCTCCTGCGGGCCCAAGCTGCTGATTGCGGACGAGCCGACGACCGCACTGGATGTGACGATTCAGGCGCAAATCCTTGATCTGCTGCGCGGGTTCAAGGAGCACTCGGGCATGTCAATCCTGCTGATTACCCATGATCTTGGCGTAGTGGCCGAGATGGCCGATTATGTCATTGTCATGTACTCCGGCCAGATCGTTGAGGAGGGCGGTGTGGTAGAGCTGTTCCGGAATCCCAAGCATCCGTATACGCGGGGACTGCTGAAGTCCAAGCCCGTTATGGGCCAGCGCCTGGAGGAGCTCTATTCCATTCCCGGCCAGGTGCCCAGTCCGCTTGCGCTTGAGCCTTCATGCTACTTCCATGACCGGTGCGGACATTGCATGGACGTCTGCCGCACCCGCCAGCCGCAGCTGCAGGAAACCGGAAGCGGGCAGAAGGTAGCCTGCTGGCTGTATGAGGAGGCGGAAGTGTATGTCTGAAGCGCTGCTGGAAGTTAAATCTCTGAAGAAGTACTTCCCGGTAAAACAAGGGCTGCTGGGCCGCACAGTGGGGCATGTGAAGGCTGTGGACGACATCAGCATTACGCTTCAGCCGGGCGAGACCTTCGGCCTTGTCGGCGAATCCGGCAGCGGCAAAAGCACGGTGGGACGGACAGTGCTGCGGCTGACGGATAAAACGGACGGTGAGGTAAAGTTCAAGGGAGTGGACATCCACAGCCTGTCCGCTGCGGACATGCGCCTGATCCGGCCGCAGATGCAGCTGATCTTCCAGGACCCTTACAGTGCGCTTAATCCGAGAGTGAGGGTTGGCGATGCGATAGGCGAAGCGCTGCTGGACCATGGATTATGCACGAGGGGGGAGGTGCGGGATCTGGTGCTGGAGGCCATGGAGGCCTGCGGCTTATCTTCTTATCATATCGACCGCTTCCCGCATGAATTCTCCGGCGGACAGCGCCAGCGGATCGGCATTGCCCGGGCGCTGATCCTGAACCCGGATCTGATTATTGCGGATGAGCCGGTGTCGGCGCTCGATGTGTCTATTCAGGCGCAGATTATCAATCTGTTCAGCAAGCTGCAGCAGAGCAAAGGCCTTGCCTATCTGTTCATTTCCCATGATCTTAGCGTAGTGGAGCATCTATGCTCCAGGATCGGCGTGATGTATCTGGGATCGATGGTGGAGACCGCCTCCAGGGACGAGCTGTTCCAGCATCCGCTGCATCCCTATACGAAGGCGCTGCTGTCTGCCGTACCCGTGCCGGTCCCCCGGCTGAAGCGGGAGCGGATCGTGCTGAAAGGCGATATTCCAAGCCCGGCGAATCCGCCTTCAGGCTGCAAATTTCATACGCGCTGCCCTTTTGCCGTAGAGGTCTGCAAGGCGGAGATTCCGCTGTTCCGGGACGCTGGCGCAGGACATTTTGTAGCCTGTCATTTAGTATAATAAATATTAAATATGGATTTAAATTGAATATCAACCTATTTTGACTTGCCTACTTCCCAGTGCTATACTGATTCCACAGCAGGCAAATATGGTTAATAAGAGACTGATTAGACTTAAGACATCTAATTGGTCTTGTTTTTTATTACCTGAGCAATAAGCCAGTTTTGTACGAAGAACCATCACTTGCAGCTATGCTGACACCACTTGGCGGATGCTTGCAGGGCCAGCTTTGTTCAGCATCAGAAGCAGCCCCTGAAAGTATGCACCGCTAAAAAACCTTTAGGAGGAATATCATGAATACCACAGTACGCTTGACAGAAAGATCCGGCTCTACCTCTTCCCAGCGCAGCAAAGGCCTTGTACCGGTCGTCGTCTACGGTGCAGGTTCAGATACCCAGTCCTTTACAGCAGAAGCCAAAACACTCAATGAGATTCTCGGCAAAAACCCGCGGGCGATCCTGAAAGTGGAATTCCCCGGTTCAGGCTCCAAAAATGCGGTCATTCAGGAAGTGCAGCGCCAGCCGCTGTCACGTTCCTTGCTCCATGTAGACTTACAGCAGATTGATATGAAGGCAGAACTCGACACCAAGGTTGCGTTCCACTTCACCGGCGATCCTGTCGGTGTCAAGAGCGGCGGCGTCCAGCAGGTAGAGCTCTACGAGCTGGATATCCGTACCTTGCCGGACAAGCTGACCGCTTCCTTCGAGGTGGATATCAGCGGACTCGACATCGGTGATCAATTGCTGGTCTCCGATCTGCCGAAGCATGATGGCTGGGAGATCCTTACCCCTGAAGATACGCTGATCGTGCGGATCTCACCTCCGCTTGTTCTTGAAGAGCCTGCTGATACAGATGCTGCTGAACCAGCAGCGGCAGAAGCAGCTGATGAAGGCAAGACAGAAGAGTAACTTATCATGTATTTATAGTCCAGTTCATTGGACAAGCCGCACCACAGCCCGTTAAGACCGGCTGATATGCGGATCATAAGCTTGATCAACCGGGAGCAGACATATCCTCATCAGGGAGTTGTCTGCTCCTTTTTGCTAAATAGCGGAATCCTGCAATCATCTATTATACATTGTGAAAGTAAGGGAGAGTGCATTCATGAATCTGAATATCGTTAAGCTGGTCACCGGCTCCAATGCCAAGCTGGATGAAGCCTCGCCGCAGGCGACGGTGAAGATTTCCTGCAGCAGTTCGCCGGCGGAGCTGGATATCAGCTGTTTCATGGTCGGGGAGAACGGCAAGGTTACGTCCGATGATTATTTCATCTTCTACAACCAGCCCGCCGATCCCAAGCGGATTGTAGAGTTCAATGCCATCGACAAGTACAGCGGCGAGTTTGCCATCGATCTGCATGCGCTGCGGCAATCTGCGGTTGCCAAATGCGTTTTCGCAGCCACGCTGGACGGCCCGGGGACTTTTGCCGATGTCAGGGGCTGCAGAATCAGTGCGGCTGCGGCCAACACAGAGCTGGTGTATGAAATAAATCAGAGTAATGCCGAGACCTCGCTGGTGCTGGCAGAGTTATACCGTCACGGCGAAGGCTTCAAGCTTAGAGCCGTCGGCCGGGGATTTCACGGCGGCCTGAAGCCGCTGGCTGAAGCGCACGGAGTCGAGGTGGAGGATGAAGAGCCGGAGAACAGCAGCAAGACGGAGGCTGAAGTGATGCAGGGTCACACGGAAGCTGCTGCTACATATAGCGGAACCGAGGGAAGTGTGGCGGAGGAGACGGCTTCCCGGCCCACGCTGAACTTAACGAAGATTGACCTGCTGAAGCAGAAGGTCGGAATCTCGCTGCGCAAGAAGAATCTGGAGCAGGAGAAGGCCAGGGTGGCCGTTGTGTTCGATGCATCAGGTTCCATGTCCGGGTTGTATTCGAGGGGCGTTGTTCAGCGGGCATTTGAGCGGATTCTGGCCGTGGCAGCAAGCATGGATGACGACGGCAGGCTGGATGTATGGTTCTTCGCGACTAAGAGCAAGCGGATGCCGAGTGTAGATGAGCACGGGTACGAGGATTATGTGAAGAGAACATATCCGGGGCCGAAGATGTTCGGCGGGCTGGGCATCGGCAATAATGAGCCGGTGGTTATGGCTGATATTATCAAGAAGTATACGAAGGAAGAGCCGGGCGCTCTGCCTGCTTACATTGTGTTCTTCAGTGACGGCGGAATTTATGAGACACCGAAGATCTCGAAGCTGCTGATCCAAAGCTCGAAGCATAACATCTTCTGGCAGTTTGTCGGGCTCGGCAATGCGGACTATGGTGTGCTGCGTGAGCTCGATGATCTGCAGGGCCGTTATGTCGATAATGCCGATTTCTTTGCGCTGGACGATCTGGATGAGGTCAGTGATGAGGATTTGTATGACCGCCTGTTTAATGAGTATCCCAAGTGGCTGCGTGAAGCCCGGGAGAAGGGTGTCCTGCGCTCATAGAGCTCAGCTGAAATAAGAGTAAGGCTCCGGAGCGTTAATCAACATTCCGGAGCTTTTTTTGCATGCCTTGCTGTCAAAAAATGCATATTAACGAATTCCGCAGAAACCTATTCAGGACTTTCGCTTTGTCGAAAAAAGGGGCGAACGGGTGTTTCGCCTCATTTAGTAAAAATGTCCCAGTTTTAGATTGACGAAAGCGCTATCAGAGCTGAGAATGAGGATAAATACCATGGTATGGCATAGCTTCACCCGCTTTTCCGCCCTTTGAAAACGCTTTAGTAATAGATCGACCAAGGAGGAATATGGATGAAAAAAAAGCTGATTCTCTTCCTGATGACCGCCGTGCTGATTCTGGGCGCTTCACTACCCGCTGCCGGTATTGCCCGCGCGGATGCGGTAAGTGATGCTTCAAACCGGGCGCTGACCTGGCTGCAGGTGCAGCAGGATGCAACGGCCGGATATGCTTTTGACGGATTGGTTGACAGCTTCGAGGATTTCTGGAGTCCGAACAATCCCAAGCAAATTGTCTATACGTATGATCAGGCCGTCGCAGCCATCGCTTTCATCGTCAAAGGGGAACGGACCCGGGCCGAGAAGGTGCTGAACAAAATGCGTGACATCCAGGACCCGTCCGGCTATTGGCTGAACTCCTACTGGTATAACAATGGCTATGGCGAAGAAATCCGCAAGCATGTCGGACCTGTATCCTGGATGGCCATGGCGGCTATGGCTTATGAGAAGCAGTATAATGATACCCGCTATCGTCCGATGGCGCTCAAGGCGCTGGACTGGTGCCTGACATACTCCAAAGCAAACGGCGGGATCGCCGGTGGCTGGAGCGCATGGAGCAATTCGGATGAGCCCTGGAGCTCGACGGAGCATAATATCGATCTGTACCGCGTGCTGCAGTACTATGCTTCTGTTGATTCCAGCAAAACGGCATCCTATACAGCAGCGGCAACAGGTGTGAAGAGCTTCCTGGACAATGTGGTCTGGGATGATGCGGCTAAGCGCTTCAAGGGCGGCTGGAAGAATGATACGAATCTGATCGATCCCAAAATCCCGCTGGATGTAAATCCCTGGGGAGTGCTCGCCCTCGGGCTGAACGGAACGCGCAACTACGGGGCAAGCCTGACCTATGTGGAGAACGCGGCCGGTACACCGGGAACACTGGCTAATCCGCGCTATAAGCAGACCCTGACCTATAACGATGCCGGAAATACACTTTCCGGGTATGATTTTGACTGGACGGATGAAGTGCTCCCGGCGTATGACGACAACGGCAATCAGATTGGCAATACGGGGGCGGATGTGTGGCTGGAGGGAACGGCTTTTATGTCGCTTGCCTACTACATGCAGGGAAATACAACGAAGGCGAATGCCATCAACACGGAGATTATCAAAAAACAGGGAACCAGCGGCCCGTCGCTCGGCGGAATCCCTTATTCCCTCAAGGGTACAAGCAACAGCTACTGGGTGATGGCCCAGCAGAACTGTGTATCAAGCACCGGGTGGCTGATCCTCTCGCTGCACCGTTTCAACCCGTTCACCGGCCAGTATCTGACCGGGGGCAGCACTCCTGGAGATACTACAGCACCTACGGTACCAGGGAATCTGGCCTCAACAGGTAAAACGGACACTACGGTCAGCCTAAGCTGGTCGCCATCCACCGATAACACCGGAGTCACCGGATATTACGTGTACCGCGGCGGCACCCAGGCGGCTTCTGTTACCGGAACTACAGCAACCGTCAGCGGACTGACGGCTTCAACGGCATACACCTTCACGGTAAAAGCGGCCGATGCCGCAGGCAACCTCTCCGCTGCTAGTAATGCCGTGACCGTAACCACGAACGCTTCCGGCGGCAGCGGGAATCACGTGACAGCGGATTATACGGCAGGCGTAACGAAGGTGTCGGCTGCTGAGGCCAGCATCTTCATCACACCGGTAACGTCCGCGCTGTATGTGGATGTCCACTATAAGGTGAACGGCGGCGCACAGCTGAATTACCGCATGACGCTTGCCTCGGGAACCTGGCGCCAGACCGTAAGCGGCCTCAGCACAGGCAGCAGCATTGAATATTGGTTCACCTACGAGAAATCCGGCCCGCAGTATGATTCGCCGCATTACACTTATGTGCAGTAAGCAGCATTAGCGGCGGTGCGGAATAGAGCTATTGTCATGAAATAAGCAGGAGGAGCCAGGCAGCCAATGGGTTGCCTGGTTTTTTTGATGCCTTTGTCACCGGATTTCCACCGCGAACAGCGGTAATCATCAAGAAATCCGGGGGCGGGCAGAGGTCGGATGTTCAAATGTTCACCGCAGTGACGACTAAGCTTCAAGCTCAAATCTTAAGTGCGTCTTCACTATATGGGCTAAACTTAAGGGTTTTAACATAATACCAATCCTTAATGTCTGTAGATAGTTGCACTTCCGGGCGGCTGCTTTTGTCGCGGGAATTTCCCCGTTTATCCGCTTTCCGGGGCAGGGAGCTGGCAGCTTCTCCTAGCCGGCTTTTCCCAGTTGGCTTCCTAGAATCCTGCACATAATACAACATTTCCCTCCATATGCCGGCCCAAATCCAACATTGTTGTATAAACTACAGGATTTCACCTGATTCAAGCGGCTTGGCGGGAGGATTGTTGTATTCCATACAACAATCCTCCCGAACACCCGGCTATCCAGGAATCAATGTTGCAAAACGTACAACATTTATGTCTACACGTCTACAGTGCTTCCTGACTCTAAGAAGTCCCAAGTCAACCGGTAACGAATCAAGTGTAAGAAATTGAAATTGACGTATTCCGTCAGTCCAGCAGCGGCTAACCGGCAACTTGTATTGACAGGGAAAAGCGGTGGAGAATTATGGAACTGGAGGAGTGAGGTGTCAGTCCTTGTCTGCTGAATTCCACTGTGAACCCCAGTATGAATTCAAGAAAGTATATAAAGCGAAAGTGATGCTTGTTTATTTACAACGTAACAGTGTTATGTTACGATGATCGCAAGGAGTGATCGTATGGAAGAGGAGCTAATATCCAAGAAGGACCTGCTGGATGAAACCGGCATCTCATACGGCCAGTTATACCGCTGGAAGAGGAAACAATTGATTCCTGAGGAATGGTTCATCCGCAAGTCCACGTTTACCGGACAAGAGACTTTTTTCCCGCGGGAACGAATACTGGGCCGGGTGCAGCATATTTTGCAGAAGAAAGATGATCTTTCTCTTGATGAACTTGCCGGAAAGCTGTCAGAGCCGTTGTCTCAGCACCAGCTCATATTAACAGTAGCACAGCTAAGGGAACGTAACATTGTTTCGAACAGTAGCCTGGAGCGGTTCGGCAGGCCGGACAGTGAAGGGATGCAGCTAACCTTTGAGCAGATTCTGAATCTGTTCACTGTAGATCTGCTGCTTAGCAAGGGGGAGCTGAATCTGGAGGAAGCAGACCGGCTCTATCTGACACTTGGAGTGCATACCCCGGGATTTGCGGGAAAGAACTGGGAGCTGTTTTTTGTACGGAAGATGGGGGTCAGCTTCTATCTGATGGCGCTGTCCGGGGCAGAGCTGGCCTTCGATGAAGGAGTCCGGGTAGTCAGCAGGCTTAGTCTTGCCGACCTGACAGAACAATTGAAAGTTAGATTAAGCTAATGGGAGGACTGGCAATGGAGAAGAATGAGCTGCCGGATTTGCAGATGGATGGGGTCAATACAGCCGCCGGAGGCAAATATAACAAGGTGAATATCAACGGCGTAAGCAAGATTAACGGAGCGCTGAGCGCGCATACCTATAAATGTGACGGCGTAATGAAGATGAACGGTGATCTTACTGCGGAAGAGATGGAGATTAACGGTAACTTCAGACTGAAGGGCAACCTCCAGGCTGGTGTAATGAAGCTGAACGGTGTGCTGACCGGAGACGGCAATCTGCGGGGAGAGCGCTGTGAGCTGGACGGCATGCTGAAGCTAATGGGCAATTGTGAGGTTGAGGAGCTGATCGGTGAAGGGGTATTTACTGTAGGCGGGCTGCTCAGTGCAGGGCGGATAGAATTCGGGCTTCATGGTTTGGCAGAGGCGGGCGAAATTGGGGTGGAGAGCCTGATTATCCGCAAAACCGGCTCTGCAGCATGGGGCAGGCTGTTAGGAGGGATCATTCCCAAGTTCAAACTGGAGCTGCGGGCCAAGCTCATTGAAGGCGATTATATAGATCTGGAATATACAACGGCGGATGTGGTCCGGGGTGGCACCGTCATTATCGGGGAAGGCTGCAGCATCGGCCGGGTCGAATATAGAACGGGACTGACAGTACATCCCGGAGCCCGTGTGGAGAAGGAGGAGAAGAATGGTGCATGATTCCGTAACGCGCAATGATCTGAAGATATTGGGGACCTCCAGTTCTGTTGGCGGGCATTTCAAGGATGTCAAAGTGACCGGAGAATGTAAATTTACCGGGGATGTGGATTGCCTGAAGTTCAGCCAGACCGGAGAGATCAAAGTGGACGGCAATCTGCGGCTGCAGCATATGAAGATTACCGGAGAGTGTGAGGTTAAGGGGCGGATCGACGGAGCCAGTCTGCGCGGACAAGGTCAGCTCACGGCAGGCACCGGGCTGCGTATAGAAGAAATCAAACTAACCGGCGGGATTATGGTTACCGGAGATTGCGAGGCAGAGGAACTGCAGCTTACCGGAATCATTGAGGTAAGCGGACTGCTTAATGCGGGGAAACTCGAATTGGGATTGTTTGGCCCCTGCAGAGCGGATGCGGTCGGCGGCAGCAGCATTTCTATCAAACGCAACCGGACCGGAGCCTTGCTGAGGCCCGGACAAGGCAAGAAAATGAGCTTTCAGGCCCGGCTGATTGAAGGGGACCAGATTGAGCTGCAGAGTACGCAGGCGCAGACTGTGCGGGGCGGAAGGGTTATCATCGGCACAGGCTGCGAGATCGATACAGTGGAATACCGTGATACCCTAGAGATTCATAAGAGCGCAACGGTACGGAATCCGGTGAAATTACTGCGTTAATTCTGGCGTGATACCTTGAACCTCAGCACTGTTCTCAGCTTCTCCGGCTGGACCCGGCGGGCATCCGAAATATAGATTTCCCGGTGAAGATGAGAAATCCGCTGCAGCCCCTGTTCCGCACAATATTGTTCCATCCTTGCGAAGCTGTGCGGTTCATCATCGTAGGGGCCGGTATGCATCATTTGTACACTGAGGCCGTCTTCGAAGCTATCGAAGGCGGCTTTGTGCAACAGCGGATGCGGCTTGCTGTGCTTGACCTTCTCCAGCACTTCAGCGGCAAGCTCCGGGGTTACAAAATCCGGCTGACGGATCATCAGGGTGTACACCAATTCGTCTTTATCAAGAACCGTTTTCTTACGGCCGGCTTCGCTGAGATCCCACACACCTTCCAGCGGGAAGACCGTATAGTCGTAATACCCATCCGGTTCCGGCCCTTTTTTGGGCAGCATCTTAATGGCATAAGAGAGGGAGTACAATACGCCGACGGCTTCAGCGAAAGGCGCAGCATTCGGATTGCCTTCACCCCGCAGTATGAAATAATTAAAGGCGGGCACTTGAATCAGCGCGGGTTCGGCAGCGGGCAGGTAAAGAGACTTGTCTTGTTTTCTCCATTCAACTTTCAACCGGATCACCTCATCATTATTATTCTGCTATATGAAGAATACCATGCTGAACTGGACAGGTGTATATCATGTTGGCAGGCAGCCGGCAGTACAAATAGTGCTGCGAATGCAAGAGCTGGGAGGGTTTCCGTTGAACGGACAAATTGAATTAGTTACCAATGCCAAGGCTGCGCTTGGTGAAGGACCGCATTGGGATCAGGTAGAGGGCAGGCTGTATTGGGTGGATATTGACGGCAGGGAATTGCGGGCATATGACCCCGCTGCGGGTACGGAAGACATCCATTACTTTGATCAAAGAGTAGGGGCAGCAGTACCGGATTAATGTTTTACATAGATACACTGACCTTCACGGTCGATGCGATGGACTATTCGCTTCAGGATGGCTCGGATAAGCTGCCGCAGACCGGTGATCCGGTTCGCCGAAGGGGAAGGCTGGCCGGATAGTATAACATCAGATTTAAACTTGTGAGAACACTTTGGTAAATCGCTTGCTGAGGTTTGCAGGGACCCTGTAACGGTAGTTCCTCCGGTAGGCTTAACTGTACTTTGTACAACTAAAACATCTGATTAACAACCGATTATCGGTTTAGTTGTATTTCGTGCAATTAAACTGCCATATATAGAGCGGTTCTCACCCATTCGGGAGATTTAGTTGTACAGAATACAGTTAAAGGATGCCAGCAAGCTTTTTCGCTGTTTTTAATTGCACATTTTACAACTATTACATGCTGCGATAGTGGATCAACATCAACGTACATCTCTGGTTCTGATGTTGTGCTAGTAGTATATGGATACCATGAATATCTCCATCAATTCAGGTAAGGTCAGGTGTTGTCTATCGGCAGGAGTGCTGCTGATGGACAACATCTTTTTTGGCTGCTGGTTTGTGAAAATGGTCCGCTGCGCTGTGAAAATGGTCCTATAGCCTCCTACCGCTGTCACGCGTCGGGCGCCGTTCCTCTCTCCTGATAGCAGGTTGCTTTCTGCTAGACTGAAAGCGCAAACAAAATCTGGATATAGGAGATTTCGATATGGGAGTACCCTCTGGTGAACTGCTGCATGGTGTGGAGCCGGCCCCGCCGCCCCGCAGGAAGCTGCAGAACAAATACAAGCTCTTTTTCATGGCGCTTCCGTTTCTGGCGGTAACTTTTATTTTCTACTATTTGCCGATAAGCGGATGGATTTACGCCTTCTATGATTTCATTCCCGGCATTCCCCTGTCGGACACGCCCTTTGTCGGCCTGAAGTGGTTCAGGACCATTGTCGCTAATCCGACTCAGACGGCTGAGGTGCTGCGGGTGCTGAAGAATACGGTCGCGATGAGCTCACTCGGGCTGGTGACCTCAGTGTTTCCCGTGATCTTTGCCATTCTGCTGACCGAGGTCCGGTCAGGCTGGTACCGCAAGCTGGTGCAGACGCTGACCACGATTCCGAATTTCATCAGCTGGATTCTTGTCTATGCGCTGGCCTTCTCACTGTTCTCCGTAGACAGCGGCGTGGTGAATCACCTGCTGGTCCAGTTCGGCTTCGCAGATGAAGGCTTCAACTTCCTGGCCTCCAGCTCTCATGTCTGGATTACGATGATCGCCTGGTACTGGTGGAAGTCGCTGGGCTGGGGAGCGATCCTGTACCTTGCGGCCATTGCCGGAATTGACCAGGAGCTGTATGAAGCGGCGGAAGTGGATGGAGCGAGCCGGTTCCGCAAGATCTGGCATATCACGGTGCCCGGAATCATTCCTACCTTCTTCGTCCTGCTGCTGCTCTCCATCGGTAACTTTGTGAATAACGGCATGGAGCAGTATTTCGCCTTCCAGAATGCGATGAATAAGGACACGATCGAGGTACTGGACCTCTACGTGTATAATATCGCTTTTGCCAACAACTTCCCGTTTGCAACGGCGGTCAGCATGCTGAAGTCGGTGGTCAGTGTTATCCTGCTGTTCGCGGCTAATACCCTCTCGAAGATTGTGCGTGACGAATCCATTATTTAAGGGCGGTGATTCCACATGCGGAACAAGCGTAAACAGGGCAATGCCCTCTTTCAGGGAATCATCTATCTGCTCTTCGGATTATTCACCCTGAGCTGTATTTATCCGTTCTATTATCTGTTCATTAACACGATTAGCTCCAATGATCTAAGCGCCGGAGGGTATATCAAGTTCTATCCGCGGCAGATTCATTTCGACAACTACTTCAAGGTCCTGCGGATCAGCGGGCTAAGCCACGCGGCACTGGTCTCGGTCTACAGAACAGTAGTCGGCACGTTCCTGACGGTTGGGGCATCGGCTTTTCTCGGCTATCTGTTTACCAAGAAAGAAATGTGGGGCCGGCAGATCTGGTACCGCAGCATTGTGGTCACGATGTATTTCAGCGCGGGGCTGATCCCCTGGTACATCACGATGCACAATCTGCATCTGACCAACAATTATCTGGCCTATATTCTGCCGACGATTATTACCCCGTTCAACATTATTCTGGTCAAAACCTTCGTGGAGGCAATTCCGCCTTCCCTGGAGGAATCGGCAGCGATGGACGGCGCTGGATACCTGCGGGTATTCTGGAGCATCATTGTGCCGCTGACCACGCCGATTCTGGCGACAATTACGATTTTCTCGGCGGTCAACCAGTGGAACTCCTTCATTGATACAGCGTTCCTGATGACCGACACGAAATATTACACGCTGCAGTTCCTGCTCTGGCGGTATTTGAACGAATCCAGCTCGCTCGCCGCGCTGATCCGCAATTCACCGGATATGGCGGCCAGCATTCAGAATATGCAGACTCCGACGTCGGTACGGATGACGGTCACCATGATCGTAGTGATGCCGATTCTGATTGTGTATCCGTTCTTTCAGCGTTTCTTCGTCAAAGGCATCATGATCGGGGCCGTCAAAGGCTGACCGAACTAATATATCAGGGGGTATGAAGCAATGAGATTCAGATTTAGACAAGTATCGCTACTTCTGCTAAGCACGATAATGGTGCTGGTTCTGGCAGCCTGCGGCGGAGGCAACGGAAATTCAGGCAATTCGGGCACTGAGGCCAGCACGGATAAGCCGGCGGCCGAAGCCACGCCAGCCGCCGGCACAGAGGCCACAGCGGCTCCGGCAGACGGGGCGCTGGACCATTCCAAGCCGCTCAAGCTGACCGTATTCTCGACAACGGCCAATTACGCCGGCCCGCAAATCGGCTGGTTCGCCAAAGTCATCAAGGACAAATTCAACATTGAGCTGGATATTGTTGCCTCCAACCTGACCGGCGGGGATACCAAAATCTCAGCCATGATGGCCTCGGGTGACCTCGGCGATGTCATCATCTTCGGGGATGACAAGAACCATTATCCGAACGCGATCAAAGGCAAGCTGCTGCTGGACTGGACACAGGACGGCCTGCTGGACAAATACGGCGCGGATATTGTGAAGCAGTTCCCCAAAGCGGTAGAGAAGGCTAAAGTGGCCTTTGGCGGCGGAAGCTCCGTCTTCGGTATCGGCAATAACGTGGCAACCAACCCGTCGGGACCTTCCGAGGGCAAGGACATGACCTGGGGACCCGACTTGCGCTGGGACCTGTATCAGCAGCTAGGTGCACCTGAAATCAGCAAGATCGAGGATTATCTCCCGGTGCTGAAGCAGATGCAGGAGCTGGAGCCGAAGAATGAGCAGGGGAAGAAAACCTATGCTTTCTCCTTATGGTCCGACTGGGACGGCAACTATAAAATGACGCTGGCGAAGCAGTTCGCCAACATGATGGGCTATGACGAAATAGCGGATACCGCGCTGTATGTCAAGGCTGATGAAGAGAAGTACTATGACTTCCTCTCCGAGGACAGCTGGTATATGAAATCGCTCAAGCTCTACTTCGAAGCGAATCAGATGGGCCTGCTTGACCCGGACTCGCTTACCCAGAAATTCGATGATGTGGTGGCGAAATACAAGGACGGCCGCCTGCTCTTCTCCTGGTTCCCGTGGCTGGGCGCAGCCAACTACAATACACCGGAGAGAACCGCAGAAGGCAAAGGGTTCGCGCTTGTACCGTTCAAGGATGAGCTGATGTACTCCACAGGCTTCAACGTATACGGCGGCAACGGAATTATCGCCATCGGTGCCAAGGCCAAAGAGCCGGCACGTATCATGGAGTTCATCAACTGGATGTACACACCGGAAGGCGCAATGATCTCGGCAGGCAGCGGAACGGCAGTCTCCAATGGACCGCAGGGACTGGCCTGGGATATTGACAGCAGCGGCAAGCCGGTCGTGACCGACTTCGGCTGGAAGGCTTATGCCGATCAGCAGAACACGCAGGTTCCCGAAGAATACGGCGGCGGTGACTACTATTACGGCTCGAATCAGATGAACTTCTCCTTCGTGGTTCCAGCGATGGTGAATCCGGCTACGAATGAGCCGTATGACCACAATCTGTGGCAGACCACACTGGAACGCAATCCGTCGAAGCTCGACAGTGACTGGAGAGCGAAGATGGGCGTGCTTACGGCCAAGGAATATTTTGAGAAAAATAATCTGCTCGCCGTAGCGCCGCAGGGCTTCACCGGCAAAGAGCCGCTGACGATGGACAAAACGCTGGAGCAGAAGAACAAGCAGATCGGTACCGTGATCCAGCAGATCTCCTGGAAGATGGTCTTCGCCAAAAACCAGGCGGAATTCGATAAGCTGAACAAAGAAATGCATGACAAAGTTAACGGTCTCGGCTATCAGGACGTGATGGACTTCTCCGTTAAGAAAGCGGAGGAGCTGTTCGAAGCCCGCAAAAGTGTGAAGTAAGCGGAAGCGGATAGGGAATAGGCAGGGCAGCGACCGCGCTGTTCTGCCTTCTTATTTTCAGAACAAGAAAAATCTGGTATTCTGATTCTATATATTGAAACGCTTTCATTAAGAGATGAGGTCCGGCCCATGCCTGGAAAGAAGCAAGCAGGCCATCCGCCGAAGGGGAAGTCCCTGCGGACTACTTTGGTGATTTATTTGCTGATCGGTACGCTGCTGCCGCTGCTGATTGTCGGCTTCATATCCTACACTTCCATCTATTCCATTCTGTCCGGCAAAATCGGCAGCGGCATCAGTGCCAGTCTGCGCCAGGAAGCGCTGAGCCTGGAGAATGCCATCGACAATCTGGATTTCGCCTCCAAGCAGTTTGCGCTGGACGGACAGATTGTGGAGGAGATGTCTTCTTTTCTGCAGGAGAAGCAGATCTACCGCAAGTCGCAAATGATGAATTCGATCAATCAGAAGATCAACCTGGTCAACTTCACTAATCCCTATATCGGGCTGACCGCCTATATCATGCCTGACAGTGATGATCCGGTGCTGTTCACCAACATGAGTACGCGAAGGGGCTTCGATCTCAGCAGCCTGCCTTCGTTCATGCGCTATAACGGGGCTGATTATTATGGTCCGCATGGCACGATGTATGCTGTCGGTGATAATGTCGTCTTCTCGGAGCGGCGGATCGTACGGGTGAGCGGGCAGCATGAGCTGTATATCTATCTGGAGACGAATTACAGTCTGCTGCGCAAAATTTTCAATCAGGAAGCCTACGGGATGAAGGTTAATCATCTCCTGGTGAATCAGAGCGGTACCCTTACTCATGTCATTGACGGTGAATTACCGGAAAGAATCGTCAAGCAGGCCGGGCAAAACGGGGGTTCCGCCCATCAGGTGCTGAATGGCTATCATTTGTTCCGCTATGAGAGTCCGCAGGGCTGGAAGCTTGTAGCCGTGGTCAAACGGTCGGTGTTCAACAGCGAGATTTACACCTGGATCTACAAAATGATTCTGCTGGCGCTGCTCACCCTCCTGTTCGCGGGATTTCTGGCCTGGCTGATCTGGAGAAGGGTCTATGGTCCGCTGCGCAAGGTCAATCTCGAAATTATCCGCATGGCGGAGAATGTCACCACGCCGGTAGCATTCACGAATGTGGAGGAATTCGATTCTGTCCTGAGCAACTTCCAGCAGATGAAGGATCAGGTGAATGAGCTGATTCTGGCGGTGGCCCGCAATGAGAAGCAGAAAAGCCAGTTCGAGATTGAGAAGCTGCTCAGCCAGATCAATCCGCATTTCCTGCATAATACGCTCAATACGGTGCAGTGGCTCGCCAGGCTGAACGGACAGAAGGAGATTGACAAGCTGGTTACCCTGCTGGTGAAGGTGCTGCATTATAACCTCGGCAAGCAGAGCATCATCGTGACCATCGGGGAGGAGATTGAAGCGATCCGTAATTACATGGAGCTGCAGCGCATCCGTTACGATTATGAATTCGAGTTCAATGTAGAGGCCGATCCGGAGGTGTTGTCCGCTGCGGTTCCCCGATTCCTGCTGCAGCCGCTGGTCGAGAACTCCATCTATCACGGACTGAGTGACAACGGTAAGGTCGATGTAATCATTACCGCGCAGGGTACGAATGAAGTGCAGCTCATTGTGCAGGACAACGGTGCGGGAATGGATCAGGCGAAGATTGAGGAGCTGCTTGCGGAGGAGACCGTACGGAGACGGGGGCTTGGCATCGGCTTCGCTTATGTGATGCGGATGCTGCGCATGTATTACGGGGAGCAGATGAGTCTGGAGATTCTCAGCGGGGAGAGCGGCGGTACAACGGTATCTATCATCATACCCATTATGAGCAAGGAGGACTTCAATGATTAAAGCTGTGGTCGTGGATGACGAGCGGCTGGTGCGCAAAGGCTTCATCTCGCTGATTGACTGGCCGTCCTTCGGGGTGGTGATTACCGGTGAAGCGGGGGACGGCAATGCTGCACTGGAGCTGCTCCGCCAGCAGGAGACGGATCTGCTGTTCGTGGATCTTACAATGCCGGGCATGACCGGGTTCGAGCTGATCCGCCAGGTCAGGCTGCGGTTTCCGGCTGTCCGCTGTGTGGTGCTCACCTGCCACCATGAATTCGATTATGTGCAGGAGGCACTGCGGCTGGGAGCGGTCGACTATATTGTTAAAACGCTGCTGGAGGTGGAGAATGCCGACGAAACCATCCGCAGGCTGGTGGAGCGGATCAGGTGGGAGGACGGCAACCGGGGCGCCCTGGTATCCGGCGAACTGAAGGTTATGTCTGCAGACAAGGCTCTGCTCTATCTGCCCCTGGAGCCTGAAGGGAAGGAAGCGGAGCTCTTTGAACTGTCACTGGTCAAGAACCATCCGCTGATCTCATTCCAGAACCTGTGGATGACCCCGCTTCCCTGCCGTGTGGCCGTGGAAGAAATCCGCCGTGAGCTGGAGGCCGTGCTTGGAGCAGGCTGGGCAGCTGTACTTGTAGAAGGGGTGCGTGATCAGCCGCTGAAGGAGCTGGAGGAGGTTCTGGAACGGACGGTTCCGCAGGCACTGTTCTATTATACCGGTGAATCTGAGTTGCCCAAGCTGAGCTATGATGAACTCAAAACGGTTGCCGGAAGGCATCGTCCCGCTACCGCTGCAGAGGAACCGGAGCCGCTGGTGCGTGCAGTGAATCTCCGGTGGACGCTTGAGCGGGGAGCCTGGGAAGACTTCAACGCAGCCGTTCTGTTCCGGCAGCCGCGCCAGGAGGCGGTTGCTGAGTTTGGAAGGGAGCTGCTGCGCAACTGGAGCGGGCTGCTGATGAAGCCGGAGGAGGCGGCGGAGCTTGCACTATCGGCACACCGCAACCGGAACTGGTGCCAGTGGAAAAGCTGGCTGCGCCAGTTCTCCGCTCAGGTTCAGCAGCGGATGATTGAGCTGGGCATGAGCAAAGAAGTGATGTTCTGCCTGATCAGCGCTGTGAACTATATGAAGAGCCATGCCGGGGATAAAATCAATCAGGGCGATGTAGCCGCCGCCATTAATATGAGCCGCGGCTATTTCAGCCAGTGCTTTGCCCGCTTTGCCGGGGAGACCTTCGGGGACAGTCTGCGGAGCATGCGGCTGGAACTGGCCAAATCCCTGCTGCGCGATACCCATGCGCCGGTCTGCGAAATTGCCTGCCGGTCCGGCTTTGAGGATGACCGCTATTTCAGCAGGCTGTTCCGTGAGCATGTAGGCAAGCTGCCCAGTGAATACCGTGCAGAAGGGATGGGGGAGCGGTGAACCGGGTCATGAGATATTCCTTGCCTCTATTGCTGCTGCTCAGTCTGTCCGCCTGCCGCAGCAGCGGTGCAGGGGGGCCTGCGGAACGGACAGCGCCGGCCGCTAATGCTGCCGATGCCGCTGCTTACGGCCGGTATGAGGAGCCGGTCGTGATGCGGATCGGCTTCAAGGTGCCGGATTCCCGGCTGACTACAGGCGACAGCAATGATAATAATCCGATCTCCCGCTATCTGGAGAGCCTGACGAACATCAGAGTCATTCATTCCTGGGAAGCGAAAGGCGAAGAGCCGTTTACTCAAAAAGCGCAGCTGGCCATAGACAGCAATGATCTGCCGGATGCGATGGTGGTGGACCGGGATCAGCTCAGCAAGCTGATCGCAAGCGATATGATTGAGGATCTTACCGATACGTATGAGCAGTACGGCTCCGGACTGATCAAGGATATGTACGATTCGACTCATGGCGAAGCTCTAGCCGATGCGCAGCGGGGCGGAAGATTGTACGGACTGCCGAATGTAGCCATTCATGCAGATTCGACCTCCCTGCTGTGGGTCCGCCAGGACTGGCTGGACCGGCTGGAGCTGCCGGCTCCGCGAACGCTTGGGGATATTGAGGCGATCGCCAGAACTTTTATCGACAAGGACCCGGACGGCAACGGCAAGCGTGATACCGTGGGCATTAGCGCGTACAAGAATATTGTGTACGGGACCAAGCCGTATGTGAACGGTCTGGACGCCGTGTTCAGCGCCTTTCATTCCTTCCCGACCAACTGGATTAAGGACAGCAGCGGTAACGTAGTCTATGGTTCGGTTACCCCGGAGACACGCAAAGCGCTGGGCCAGCTCGCCGCATGGTACAAACAGGGATTAATTGATCCTGAGTTTGCGCTGTACAAAGAAACCCAGGAGCCGATTATTGCCGGCAAAGCCGGAATTTTCTTCGGGCCCTGGTGGATGCCCTTCTATCCGTTGTCGGAAGCGGTTGCCCAGGATACCAAAGCCGAATGGCGGGCCTACGCCGCACCGCTGGATGAGTCCGGCAAATTCGTAGCCCATATAGCCCCGGTCACGGACCGGTATCTGGTTGTCCGCAAAGGATACGAGCATCCCGAGGCTGTAGTGAAGCTGCTGAATGTGTTCACCCGGCTGGAAAGAAGACGTGATCCGAACGTGGAGGAGGTCGGGAAGCTGGATGATTTCGCAGCGCAGACCGGTATTCAGCCGCGGGCCTATTACCCGTTCGATCTGCTGATTGATTATAGCGATGCCATCGAGAAGCATTATGCGGATATTCAGCAGGCGCTGCACGGCAAGATCGACCCGGATGCGCTCGACCCCGATACCCGGCTGATCTATGACCGCTGGCAGGCGGAGGAAGAGCAGCCGAAGAAGAATCTGGAGGGCTGGAAGGCGGCCAACGCCTACAAATACGGGGTAGCCGTATTGTCCACAACAGCCGTTGAGGGAGTGCGCAGCGTGTATTACGGAAGTACGCTGCATATGGCGGCGAAGTGGCCGGCGCTGCAGAAGCTGGAGAGTGAGACGTTCCTTAACATTATCGTTGGCGATGCGCCGCTGAGCTCTTTTGATCAATTCACCGTGAAATGGATGAACATGGGCGGCGGACAAATCACGCGGGAGGTCACGCAAATTGTGAACATCCGGGAGGCAGAGAGTAAGCAGGATGACAGCAACAGCCAGTGAACAGGAATCGTAAAGAGGAAACGGTGAACAGGGATCAGCATATCCGCAAAAGATGCAGGTAACATAAATTAGAGGCTGTCCCAAAAGTAGATATTATACTGACGAGTCAGATTCTCGAATTTCTCTTGCTATTCCTGCTTTTCGGCTGCTTCAATTTCAGCGAACAGGGAACGTACCTTATCCTCCAGTTTGGCTTTGTGTGTACTGACCGCTTTCCCCAAAACAATGTGTAACGATTGGAGTTCACCTCAATTTTGGTGCCGTTTACAAAGTAATACTCAAAGGAAACGTATTTTTCGTCTGTCACGGCCACCCCCAGGGAAAACCGCGTTAAAGATAGAGTTGTCCAGCCGGTTGACGAAGGTATTTACAATACGAACGAGGTGATCTTCCGGGATATCTTCATCGGGATCCATTGGCAAGCAAAGTTGGCCCAGGGATTATTGAATGTACAAAGGAATCGCTCCTCTGAAAATGGTTGGGGGTACCTCCATTTTACCAAAACGAGCAATTTCTTTGTTTGTTTTTAAGGTTAAAAATACAATTCCCGCTTAAACAGCGGAGCGGACGGAACGATTGTGGAAAAGCGAATGCGGTCGCCTTGGTCTCCGGATTTTCACCGTTAAGGGGAATGAAAAAAATCTGGAGAGCACAGCGATTGGAACAACGGTCCGTTCGCGCAGCGTCCACCCAAGTGCTCACGTTGATCTTACTCCAAAATAAATAGCTGTCCAAGGATAAGCCTGTGGCTTCCTCAGGCAGATTTGCCGATCTCAGCAGCGAGTCCATGCTCCGCCCGATTCGCCCGGGTGGAGCGATAGCTGAGCCATGCTCCGCACAGGGCCAGAACGGCAAGGCCCGAGGCCAGCCACGGAATCGAGGCGATTCCCAGTGTGTTGATGGTCACCCCGCCGAGATAAGCACCGGCGGCATTGCCCAGATTCAGCGCCGAGTGGCTGGAGGTGGTGGCCAGCAGCGGTGCTTTATGTGCCAGATTCATGATCCGCAGCTGAATGCCGGGCATTATTCCGAATGCGGCGATCCCCCAGAGAAAGACGTTGGCAACGGCAAGGACCGGATGATGCAGCGTCAGCGGGAATAATGCGATAATGCCGGCCAGCACGGCGAAGTTGACGATCAGGGAAGGCATCAGCTTCCAGTCGGCCAGCTTGCCGCCGGCGATATTGCCAAGGGTAACGCCAACTCCGAACAATACCAGAATCCAGGTGACACTATGCTCGGCGAAGCCGGTGATGTCTTCAAGAATTGGCGTGATATAGGTGAACAAAGCGAACAGGCTTCCGCAGCCCAGCGCTCCCGTAAGCAGAATCAGCAGTACCTTGGGATTCATCAGCCCGCGCACCTCCTCGGCAAGATTGGCTGTCTGCTCCTGAACAATAACAGGAATGAAGTGGATAATCCCAAAGAGGGAGATAATGCCCAGCACGGTGATGGCGCCGAAGGAAGCCCTCCAGCCGAGCTGCTGCCCGATGAAGGTTCCGAACGGTACACCAATGATATTGGCGACGGTAAGCCCGGCCAGTACAATAGACACGGCGCCTGCCCGTTTCTCCGGCCGGACCAGCCGGGAAGCGATAATCGTCCCGACTCCGAGGAAGGTTCCGTGAGCGAAGGCGGTCAATACCCGGGCAATAATCAGCAGCGGATAGGTAGGCGCTATAACGGATACGGCATTGCCGAAGATGAAAATACCCATGAGGATGACGAGCAGCTTTTTCTGCGGCAGCCGGTGGGTGAAGACAGTCAGCACAGGCGCTCCGATGGCTACGCCCAGCGCATAGCTTGTAATCAGCTGGCCGGCCTGGGAGATGGTTACGCCGAGATCACTGGCGACATTGGGCAGCAGCCCCATGATGATGAATTCGGTCATGCCGATGGCGAAGGCGCCAAGTGTAAGGACCAGCAGGGATAACGGGAAACGTTCCTTGCCGGGTGAAGGTACAGATTTAGTTGCAGCGTGTTTCATAATCAGGTGTTGTCTCCGATCTGAGATGGTGTAGGTTCTTCCTTCCAGCCTTTGCAGACATCGACCCATGCCCGGCTTCCGGAGTATTCGGCAAGTTCAGCGCAGGTTAGTTCAATGGCGGAATTGGTGCTGCCGCAGGCCGGGAAAAGCGTGCTGAACCGCTTCATGGATTCATCCAGATATACATCCAGCGGACGGGCCAGCGGACGGGCCAGCCCGAAGGGACAAACCCCGCCGATCTCATGTCCGGTCTGTTCGAAGACTTCATCCGGACTTAGCATCCGTGCCTTGAACCCGAAGGTCTCGCGGAATTTCCTGTTGTCAATCTTGGCATCTCCAGCCGCAACGATGAGTATGGCATCTTCCTGTGCACCGCGGAAGGAGAGGGTTTTGGCAATTCTGGCCGGAATGACGCCAATCACAGCGGCTGCCATTTCTACAGTAGCGCTGGAGGCAGCAAACTCCTGTACATCCTGCTCGCGGGAGAATTTACGAAAATGTTCTTTAACAGTGGCAATCGACATGATCTTGGCATCCTTTCTGAAATTACATGGTTTTCATATTGGGTTACATTCTAACCTGTTTCACCAGACTCTGCAAAACATTCCTCATCTATGATCCAAACATTTCAATTACCGGCGGCATTTAATATAGAAATAAGGGTGAGAGGTGAGCGCGGATGAAATTTGAGGAAATCAGGGGAGGATATGATTGCATTGTCAGTCTGGGAAGCTCATGCGAGCCTGCAGCCCATTTGCGCCGCAGAGGCCTCCGGGTATTTTCTTCGCCGCTGGACTGGGTGGTGTCGTTATCGCTTACGGATGTGAACCGGCTGCTGGGCCAGCGTTTCTCGGGGTATATGGAGCTTCCGAATATGGGTGTGATCGATGGCAATGATGTGTTTGTGGACAATGAAGTCGTCCAGCCGGTCAAATCCTATTTTGTGAAGGACTTTCATTATAATGTAATTTCAGTGCATGACTTTCCGGTGCTGGAGGGGCTGGAGTGGAGCCACGTCTACCCGGATTTCAAGCAAAAAATTAATATGCGTTCCCAGCGCCTGCTGGACACCCTGCTGATGAGCCGGAAGGCGCTGTTTATCCGCTGGGGGAGCACGTATGAGGAAGCCTGTGAGCTTCAGACAGTGCTGCGCACCTTAACCGGCGGGGATTTCCATATTCTGATTGTAAACGGTGCCGATGGACTGGAGTCCGTGCTCGACCGTGACTGGCCGCTGCCCGGTATTGCGTCTCTGGGAATTCCGAACCGTGCGGGGGATGCGGAGAGCTGGGATTATATTCTGGACGGTATATATCTGCTGTAGGGATTATAAGCAGACTATAATATAAGCGAACAGCAGAGCAGCGGCTCCCTGGAAGACGGGAGAGCCGCTGCTCTGCTGTGTTTTACGGATAATAACATCCTATTTAACCTGAGCTGGATAACTTGCACAGCCGCTGGAGAAGCTGCTGTCAACTCTGCCCGTTCAGCAGCTCTGAATTCCGCGTGACCTTATGGAGCAAAGTAATCAGAGTGTCGATTTCTTCCCCGGTTAAATCCGCAGACAGCTTGCGGTTGAAATCATTTAACAGTGACTGGAATACCGGGGCGAATTCGAGCGCTTTGGCCGTCGGGTAGAGCAGGGAGGAGCGGCGGTCCCTGGGATCGGTCCGGCGTTCGATATATCCCGAGGCCTCCAGATGTTTCACGGAGCGGGCGGTGGTGGCTTTATCACATTTTATTTCACTGGTCATCTGATCCTGTGTGATCCCCGGGTGGCTCAGAATCAGCTTAAGAAAGCTATGCTGCCCTCCGCTGCCGATACCATAGGGCAACAGCTCTTTGGCTAGGATTTTTTGATTCTGGCGGTGCAGATGGGAGATCAGCTTGCCGATCGGTTCTTTGTTTGAAGTCACAGGCGGACACCTCTTCAGGGGATAATGACGTCTTCCAGATAACCTGGAATATCGTCTGCCTCAAATACTACAACAATATGGTTGCGTGCGCAACTAATTTGCAGTACACTGGGATTGGCTGTTTTGTTGCGCATGCAACTAGTTTTGAAATATGACGCAAGAGGGTGTTTGCAGATGAGCAGTATAGGTGCTACATACCAGGAGGATGCAGTGATTCAGAGGAAACGCTGGATTATTCTGATCGTCCTGAATTTATTTACATTTATGTCAACACTGGACGGAAGTATTGTGAATATTGCGCTGCCGGTGCTGGTGAAGGAGCTGCAGCTGCCGGTTGCTCAAGTAGAATGGGTGACTACCGGATATTTGATGGCCATCTGCACTGTCATCCTGTTCTTCGGGAAGCTGGGCGATATTGCCGGGAAGATCAGGATTTTTAAATTAGGCATGATTATATTCACCGCCGGCTCCCTGCTCTGCGGTCTAAGCCACAGTCTGCCGCTGCTGATTGCGGCGCGCGTGGTTCAGGCGGTCGGCGCTTCGATGACTATGGCGAACAGCCAGGGGATTGTTACGGATATTTTCCCGTCCACCGAACGGGGCAAGGCATTGGGACTGATCGGAACCTTCGTATCACTGGGCAGTATAGCCGGGCCAAGTCTCGGGGGGATCATTGTATCCACTATGGGCTGGGAATATATTTTCTGGGTAAATGTTCCGATTGGACTGATTGCGATTGTGCTCGGCTGGAAGGTGCTGCCGAAGGATCTCGTCCGGGTGAAGTCCAGAATCGATCTTCCCGGCAGCATGCTATTTGCTGTCTTTATTGTTACTTTATTCGCCGGTCTGCTGCTTGGCCAGCAGCTTGGATACAGGGATAACCGGATTCTGGCCTCCCTGATCGCGGCTGCTATAACCTTTATTGCTTTTGTGATGGTGGAGCTGCGCCGCAAGCAGCCGCTGCTCCAGCTGTCGCTGTTTAAGAATCCGCTGTTCTCACTGAGTATTTTCTGTGCTTTTCTGGTATTTGTCTCCAACTTCTGCTTCAACATTATTGCGCCGTTCTATGCACAGAATATGCTGAATATGTCACCCTTCAGTGCAGGCTTCCTGCTGATGCTCTTTCCGATCTCGATGGTCATTGTCGCGCCGCTTAGCGGGGCGTTGTCCGATAAGATTGGTTCAGAGCTGCTGACCTTTGCCGGGCTGATTGTTATGGTCATTGCCCAGTTCGGGCTGGCCCGGCTGCATGAAGGCAGTCCGGTTCTGCTGGTCGGCGTATGGATTGCCATGCTCGGAATCGGCAGCGGTTTGTTCGGCTCGCCGAACAATTCACTTGTGATGTCGACCGTGCCGCGTACCCAGCTTGGCTCCGCAGGCAGTGTGAATTCGCTGGTCCGCAATGTAGGGATGGTCGTGGGAATCACTGTTGCTACGTCCATCCTGTTCAACGTGATGAGCAGCAGGGCAGGCTACCGGGTGACCGGACTGATCGAAGGACGACCGGACATTTTCCTCTCGGGGATGCATGTTGTCTTCATGACCTCGTCTTCCATCTGTCTGTTATCGGCGCTGCTGACCGGCTGGCGGCTGTTCTCGTCCCGCAGGGCTAAGAGGTTGAACGCGTGAAGCTGACTACTCCTTTTTAGAATCCTGCACAAAATACAACATTTCCCTCATAATCTCGGCCATAATCCATAATTGTTGTACAAATGGCAGCAATTTTTATCTTCCAAGCTGCTTAGTGCGAAAATTCCTGTATTTTCTGCAACAATCCTACCAAACACACAGATTTCTATGTGTCTAAGTTGCAGTACGTACAACATTAATGCTATTTTGATTGAACTTGACCGGGTGTAATCCAAAATAACATTTAGATATCTGTCACAAACCACAGCCCCGTCTTGTCTACAGGTATGTAGAACATTAATGGAGGCGATTGGACATGAGTCTGAGAATGAATTATCGTGAGGTTAACGCGCCGGCTTTCCGGGCAATGATGACACTGGAGCAGCATGCAGGAAGCCGCAGCAAGGATAAAGTACTGTATGAACTGGTCAAAATACGGGTCTCCCAAATTAACGGCTGTGCGTTCTGTCTGGATATGCATGCCAAGGATCTGATGAAGCTGGGCAACTATGCCGATCATATTCTGCTGCTGAGTGTCTGGCGTGAAGCGCAGATATTCACTGATAAAGAACGGGTGCTGCTGGAATTCGCCGAGCATGTTACCCTGATCAGCCAGGCAGGTGTTCCGCAGGAGCTGTATCACAAGGTGCTGGAGCATTTCAGCGAAGAGGAAATGGTAGACTGGATTATGGCGATCAATACGATCAATAGCTGGAACCGGATTGCCATTACCACGGGAATGTTCCCCGGATGTTTCAGCTGAGCTTGAGTTAGGATAGCCGTAAGGGTGAAGGAGGGGCAGCGCGTGGAGGTCCGGGATAAAGAAGGCTTAGAGGCTGAGAGTCCGTCTGCAGAGAGTTTAGGTATGGAGGAGCTGTATCAGAATTATAAAGGTTATGCATTCTCCATTGCCTACCGGATGTTAGGTGTGGTTGCGGATGCGGAGGATGCTGTTCAGGATACGTTTGCTGAGCTCCAGCGCCGGGACCGGAGCGGTATCCAGAATATCAAAGCCTATGTGGCCAAGGGCGTAACCAACCGCTGCCTGAATATGCTGAATTCTGCGCGGAGCCGGAGAGAGACCTATATCGGAGAGTGGCTGCCGGAGCCGGTCAGCACAGGGTATGATGGTCCGGAAGCGGAGGCGGAGCGGAAGGATAGCCTATCGTATGCTTTTCTGGTGCTGCTGGAACGTCTGGCGCCAACGGAGCGGGCCGTATTTGTGCTGCGTGAGGCATTCCAGTACGACTACGAGGAAATTGCCGGGATGGTGGGCAAGACGGAGAGCAACTGCCGGCAGATCTTCAGCCGGGCGAAGCGCACACTGCAGGCGGAGCGTGCGGCTACATCGCCTTCCCCTTCTCCCGGTTACGGAGCTGTCAAAGAGAATCTGCTGCGGAGCTTCACTGCCGCATTCACCTCTTATGATGTCGGCGGCATGCTGAAGCTGCTGGGGGAACATCCTGTGCTGGTTGCTGACGGCGGCGGACAGGAAGTGCATACGATTCTCCGGCCGATGACCGGCCGCAAAGGCGTGCTGGCGCTTCTGACCTCACGCAGGGTGATGCATTATCTGCGGGAATGGGAACAGCATTATGGAATAGTCAATGGCGAGCCAGGCCTGATCTTCACCCATCAGGGGGAGATCAAAGGAGTGATCTGTCTGATTCCGGACCGGAGCGGCGAGCAGATCCAGAACATCTACCTAATGATGGACCCGGCCAAAATGAGCCGTATTACAGTTCATCCGGAGACGCCGCGGAGTTAATCCGGGGGCATAACATAAAGACCCGTTATCCATCCCTGCCGGGAGAGGTAACGGGTCTTTATGTTCTTAAGTTCTTAAGGGCGGTGCTCAATCAGCCGTCCTGTCTCTATTAGGGTGTACTAGTTCTTGAAGCTGTGGATCGGCGCCGGAATACGTCCGCCGCGGTTAACGAAGCCTGCACAATTGAACGGGTTGACCGCCATGACCGGTGCATAACCCAGCAGGCCGCCGAACTCAACCATTTCGCCGACTTCCTTGCCGATAACCGGAATGACGCGGACCGCGGTTGTCTTGTTATTGACCATGCCGATCGCCGCTTCATCGGCGATGATACCCGAGATGGTCTCCTTGCTGGTGCTGCCCGGAATGGCAATCATGTCGAGGCCGACGGAGCACACGCAAGTCATTGCTTCGAGCTTCTCCAGCGTCAGTGCACCGCGCTGAACAGCCTGGATCATGCCGTGGTCTTCACTGACCGGGATGAACGCGCCGCTTAAGCCGCCGACATAGGAGGAGGCCATGACCCCGCCTTTTTTGACATTGTCGTTAAGAATGGCCAGCGCAGCCGTGGTGCCGGGAGCTCCAGCTTCTTCAAGACCCATGACCTGAAAGATCTCGGCGATGGAGTCGCCGATTTCAGGTGTAGGAGCCAGCGACAGATCGATGATGCCGAAGGGCACATTCAGCCGTTTGGAGGCTTCCTGGGCAACGAGCTGCCCGACGCGGGTAACCTTGAAGGCGGTACGCTTAATGGTCTCGCACAGCGTCTCGAAGTCCTGTCCCTTCACCTCTTCCAGCGCCCGCTTGATTACGCCGGGACCGCTGACGCCTACATTAATGACACATTCCCGTTCGCCGACACCGTGGAAGGCTCCGGCCATGAACGGGTTATCCTCAACGGCGTTACAGAAGACGACCAGCTTGGCGCAGCCGATGGAATCGCGGTCTTTGGTGCGCTGTGCAGTCTGGATGATAATATCGCCCATCAGCTTCACGGCGTCCATGTTGATGCCGCTGCGCGAGGAGCCGACATTCACGGAGGAGCAGACACGTTCCGTCACTGCCAGCGCTTCCGGGATGCTGTCGATCAGAATCCGGTCGCCTTTGGTACAGCCTTTCTGAACCAGTGCGGAGTAACCGCCGATAAAGTTGACGCCAACCTCCTTGGCCGCCTTGTCGAGAATCTGTGCTACAGGAACATAAGTATCGGTATGTACGGCGCCGGCAGCAATTGAGATCGGAGTTACGGAAATACGCTTGTTCACAATCGGCACGCCGAATTGACGCTCCAGATCTTCACCCGTCTTCACGAGCTTTTCGGCGGAACGGGTAATTTTGTCATACACATTGCGGTTAAAGATCTTCATATCCGTATGCGCGCAGTCCATCAGACTGATGCCCATGGTAATCGTACGCACGTCCAGGTTCATTTCCCGGATCATTTTATTGGTTTCCTGTACTTCTCCAATTGAGATCATAGTATGGTTGTTCCTCTCTTTGCCGCCCGGCTAGATCCGGTGCATAATATTGAAGATATCTTCATGCTGAAGCTTGATTTCCACACCGATGTCCTCACCGACATGCTGCAGATCCCGTGCGATTTCCTCGAAGGACTTAGAGGGTGCGGAAATGTCCACAATCATCATCATATTGAAATAGTCCTGCACAATCGTCTGGGAAATATCCAGAATATTCAGATTGTGTTCTGCGAGGTATGTACATACTTTGGCAATAATTCCGACTTTGTCTTTTCCCAGTACCGTAATAATCCCCTTCAATTGAAAGCCTCCTATTATAGATTACTCTGTTTTCTCCGCCCGCTGCCGCTTTAACGGAATGAACGGTTTCAATTATTATGTCAAATGAATAGAAGGTTATCAACCAAAGCTTTTTTGTAGGGCTGATCAGAGATTTGAGCTTGCAATTCGACAAAAACAGATTAAAATTGACACCGCCTTAAAAATATGATTAATTGAAGGTTTGAATGAACTATTGATATGAAGGAACGAACTGAAGGAGCTATTATGACAACGAGAAAATATAAAGAGCTGGTTGAACAGCGAACCAGACAAACCTTGCAGAAGTGGTCGCAGCAGCCGGCAGTTGAGGAAAGGGATATCTATCGCTTTCTGCATAATTTAAAAGGCACTTCCGGGACAGTGGGCCTTGACGCGGTGGAGGCGTTCTCCGGCAATTCTCTGCTCTATTTCTCGGATGATAACCATAGAAGCTGGACGGAAGCCGAGTGGGGGGATTATTTATATCCGCTGCTGGAGCTGTTTGATGAGCCTGAAATTACAGGTGCAGTGCCTCCCCAGATTCCGGGAATTGCTTTGTCCCATGGCAGCACCCACCAGCAGTACGAAATTCTGGTCATTGACGATGATGTGGAGCTGGTGGCTTTTTTGCGCGAGTCGCTGGAGAAGCAGTCATACTATGTAAGCATTGCCCTGTCCGCTGAACGCGGACTTAAGATTTTTTATGAGACCAAGCCGGATTTAATTCTGCTGGATATTCTGCTGCCGGACCGCAGCGGGATTGATGTGCTCAACCAGATTATCGGCAAAGCCAAAAAAGAGCGGATTCCGATCATTATCATCAGCGGTGAACACTCCAAGGAAGTCCAGAAATATGCCTATTCGCTCGGTGTGATGGATTACATCCGGAAGCCGGTGGATATCGACCTGTTCCTGGTGCTGATCAAGAACCGGTTTGAACTGAAAAAAGAATGGCAGGAGTCCATCATTGTAGATGAGCTGACGGGTGCTTTTAACCGGAAATATTTCAATCAGACCCTGAAGATGCTCTCATCTGACTTCAGACGGACGGGCCGGACGTTCTCGCTCGCGCTGCTGGATCTGGATTACTTTAAGCATGTCAACGATACGTATGGTCATCTTGTGGGGGACGAGGTCCTGCAGACTTTTTCGGAGCTGGTCAGAGATTCAATTCGTACGGAAGATACGCTGTGCCGCTACGGGGGAGAGGAATTCGCCCTGTTCATGCCAAATACCTCTGCGGACTCAGCGCTGCTTGTCATTGAACGGATTCAGGAGAAATTCGCTTCCAGGGAATTCTGTGCCAAACGGGAAAACTTCCATGTTACCTTCTCCTGCGGCATTACAGAGATAAGCGAACGGCAGCAGGATACCGATAAACTAATTGACGAGGCAGACCAGGCTTTGTATTCCAGCAAGTATAGCGGACGAAACCAGACAACCTTGTACAGCGAGGGAATGTTAACGGGCCAGAGGGAAACGGTACTCAATGTAATTATTGTTGATGATGATCCGCTGATCCGCAGAATTATTACCGGCAATTTCGCCTCCTGGGAGCCGGGGAATATCGCCGGAATGAAAGTGAACAGTTATGCCGACGGCGAGCTTTTTCTGAAATCGGACTGGTATGTTCCGGAGGAGAAGTACATTATTCTGCTGGACGGGGTGATGCCCGGCCTCGACGGGCTTGAGGTTCTGGAGAAGATCCGCAGCGGCTATCCTGAAGTGAACATCCTGGTGATTATGCTGACAGGCCGCAATAATCAGCGCGATATTATCCATGCCCTGCAGCTGGGGGCGGACGATTATGTGATTAAGCCGTTTCATGTGCCGGAGCTGCTGTCCCGGATTGAGCGCCTGGCCCACAGATTCTTGTTCTAATAGCAATGTATCCAGCCGTGGATGAACTGAAAGTGAGAGTGAGTGTTTATGCAAAAAATACTGATTGTGGACGACGAAGATGTACTGCGCATGCTGATTGAAGATACGCTGGAGGATCTGGAGGACGTAGAGATTCATACCGCCGAGAATGGGGTTGAGGCGCTAACGCGGCTTACTTCAGACCCCTATGATCTCGTGATTCTGGACTATATGATGCCGGAAATGACCGGAATTGAAGTGCTCGGTGAGCTGAATGAAGAGCTGAAGAACAAGACCCCTATTATGATGCTGACAGCCAAAGCACAGGAAATGGACCGTAACCGGGCGAGGGAAGCCGGAGCGCGTTATTTCATGCCTAAACCGTTCAGCCCGATGGAGCTGCTGCAGATCGTGGAGGGCATTCTTAGTGAGAAACCATAAGCTTGCGGATGTGAGCATCAAAACCAAGTATTTCCGGATTATCTTTATCCTGTTTATTGCAATTATGTTATCTGGTATCGGCCTGTTCTTCTACATCAATAACCAGCAGGACAAGCTGAAGCATGACCGCGGTGTATTGCAGCATAAGACTGAGACCATCAATGAGCTGGCGGCGACGCTGAATGATGTCTTTTTCCGGGCCAGAGGTTATGTTGCCCTCAAAAGCGACGGTGAGCTTAAGCTGCTGAATGCTGCACTCACGGGCCTTGACGGAATTCTGGAGCAATATTCGGCTCTGAATCTGTCGCTTGAAGAAGCTCAATACCGGGATGATCTGAAGTTATTCTATGAGCAGTACAAAACCAAGACCCTTCCTGAAGCGATCCGGCTGGTGGAGAACGATGATTATACCGGTATCCGCAATCTCTCTCAAGGCGGCAGCACCCAGGCTCTGAATGAATTTCTGGCCTATACCCAAGAGTTCAAAACAAGCTCGGACAGCAAGCTGAACGCCATGGCTTCTCAGTCCATCAGGCAGGCGGATACCTTCACATTTATCGCCTTCGGGCTCAGCGCTGTACTGGTGTTATTCTTCACCCTGATGATCTGGCGGATGCTTAGAGTGGTGCTTGATCCGATTGTTAAGCTGGAAGAAGCAACGAATTCGCTGGCGGCAGGCGAGGCTGTTCTGCTCGGTAAGCTGCATAAGCAGGATGAGATCGGCCGCCTTTATGAGGCCTTCCTTAATATGGCCCGGAGTATCCAGGATAAAGAAGAAGAGCTGATGATGCAGAATGAAGAGCTGCATGCCCAGCAGGATGAGCTGCAGGATCAGCAGTTCAAGCTGGAGCGTTCACTCAGCGAAATCGAAAGTATGATGAAGGCGCTGAACCAGACCTCCGCCGTAGCCATTCTGTCCAGCAAGGGCGTATTCACGTATGCCAATGATAACATTAGCGTCTACACCGGCTACAAGAACGCCGAGATTGTCGGATACACCTTCCGTTTGTTTGAGCTGCATAATATTTCGGATACTTCGATGGAGCAGATTATACGCAAGCTGTCGACTGGCGGTGTATGGAGCGATGAGTCGCAGATTGTGGCAAAAGATGGTTCTGCTGTCTGGCTCCAGCTGACGGTCATGCCGTATCTGAATGATGAGGGTCAGATTTACCAGTACATTCTGATTGCCAACAACATTACCTCCATGAAGAGTGTCCAGCAGGAGCTGGCCGAGACGCTGAAAAGCACGGAGCAGACCACCATCATGCTGGAGCTTAACAACCAGCTCAATCATGAAATTACCTACACGCTGGACAAGCAGGAATTTGCCGAGAAATTCAGCAGGTTCATGAACCGGCTGTACTCGTTCGACAGCAGTCTTTTTCTGCTGGTCAAAGATAAGATATCGGTGGTCAAAGGGGTTCCGCAGGAGAATGTGGAGCGCTATATTGATGCAAACAACAAAGATATGTTATACCGGATGAGCACGGAGAAGTCCTATATTGTGAAACGGACCGGAGTCCCGAGAGAGCAGGGGATCTCCGCCAAAGAAGTTTACTGCTATGATTTCTATACAACTGTAGTCAATGCCGAGGATGAGATCCTGGCGATCTTCTGCGGTACACGAATCGGGCATTCCTTCACCGAAGAGGAAATCAGCGAAATTCAAGGGATGATGAACCGGGTGGCGCTGGCCATCGAGCGTTTGTTCATGTATGAGGAAATCGAGAATGGCCGCAAGCTGAACCGGGATATTGTCAACAATGTCAATGAAGGCATCCAGTTCGTCAACACGGAAGGCGTCATCCAGCACATCAACAAGGCTCTCAGCCAATTGTTCGACTATGATGAATGGACCGAGGGGATGCTGATTCCCAAAGAGCGCTGGATGGACCACTTCATAGAGCGCGTTAATGAATCGGAAGAGATGGGGCAGTTCTATCAGAAAGCGATGTCCTTGCACTCCGTGGATTCCAGCACGATGAAGTATTCCCTGGGCAAGGAAGCGATGAAGCATGTCGACGTCTATGCGATTCCCGTGTTCCGCCGCGAAGCGCGGGTGGGAACTCTGTTTGTACACCGGGATATCACCCGTGAATACGAGCTGGATCTGATGAAGTCGGAGCTGGTCAGTACCGTCAGCCATGAGCTGCGGACACCGCTGTCCAGTGTTCTGGGCTTCACCGAGCTGCTGTTATCCAAGACAATGAAGCCGGAGAAGCAGCTGAAATATCTGGAAACGATTCATAAGGAAGCCAAACGTCTGACCGAGCTGATCAATGATTTCCTTGACCTGCAGCGTATGGAATCCGGCACACAGCTGTACAATGCAGAGCCGGTCAATCTCAGCGAGACCGTTCTAAGTGTAATTGACCAGTACAAGCTTAGCGGTACCCACCATATCCTTCTGGAGGATGAGGCGCTGAACGCCGAGGTCGAGGTGGATAAAGACAAGATTATCCAGGTGCTGACCAACCTGCTGAGCAACGCCATCAAGTTCTCTCCAGGCAGCAATGAGATTAAGGTAACGCTGCATAATGAGCGGGATTCGGTTATGGTCCGGATTCAGGACCATGGACTCGGGATTCCGAAGAATCAGATCGGACAGCTGTTCCAGAAATTCCGCCGGGTGGATAACAGTGCATCCAAGCGGATTGGCGGAACGGGTCTCGGACTTGCGATCTGCAAGGAGATCATTGAGAAGCAGAAGGGTATGATCGGAATTGATTCGGTTGAAGGGGAAGGCACCACGGTGTGGTTCAGCCTGCCGGTCCTCCATGCGGAGAGCAGCCGTCATGAAGAGGAGCCGCATAAATGGAGTGCCGACAAGGAGCAGAAGCCGAATGTGATGATCGTCGAGGACGATTACAGCCTGTCCCTGCTGCTCTCTGAGGAGCTTAAGGGCAAAGGCTTCAGAGTGACTCACCACTATCATCCGCAAAAAGCATTTGATCAGGCGGTGAAGACGCCTTTTGTAGCTATCGTCGTGGATCTGATGCTCGGCGAAGAGCTGGACGGCTGGGATCTGATCCGTATGCTGAAGAATGATCCCCGCACGGAGAATGTGCCGATTGTCATCTCCTCGGCGCTGGATAAGGAAGATAAGAGCATGATGGATAAAGTGCAGAAATATCTGACCAAACCGTATCCGCCGGGCGAGCTGTCGAATACCTTGCAGGATATTGTGCAAATCGAGCTGAAGACGGGTGAGGTTCTTTTCCCGGACAGCGGGGGAACTGAGCAGTAGGCGTATAATAGAGAACATAGTTATATAGAGTGAATGCAATCTTAAGCTGATTATATATATTCATTGAACAAGTCCTTCTTCGCGGAGGGCTTATTTTTTGTCCGGCCCAGTCATACTGCATTTTGAAGTTTGTTCAACAAAAAGCTTGCCTTAGAGCCTACTCTAAGGATTATATTAGACCCGATGCAGACAACCTAACCGAAATGAATGGGAGGAAATGCGATGAAGTACAGCTATTTGGGTAAATCCGGTTTGAAGGTCAGTCAATTATGTCTGGGCACGATGAATTTCGGGCCGGAAACCGAGGAGAAGGAAGCGTTCAGGATTATGGATGCCGCATTGGATGCGGGAATCAATTTCTTCGATACGGCCAATGTGTACGGCGGCCAGGACCGCCGCGGCTGGACCGAGGAAATTATCGGCCGCTGGTTTCAGCAGGGGGACGGACGGCGCGAGAAGGTTGTGCTGGCCACCAAGGTGTACAATGACATGTTCGACGAGCAGGACGGACCCAATTCCGGCTCCGGCTTGTCCGCTTATAAGATCAGACGGCATTTCGAAGGCTCATTGAAACGTCTGCAGACGGATCATATTGAGCTTTACCAGATGCATCATATTGACCGGAATGTATCCTGGGAAGAGCTGTGGGGCGCATTTGAAATTCTTGTCTCCCAGGGCAAAGCTGATTATATCGGCTCCAGCAATTTCGCCGGCTGGCATATCGCCGCTGCGCAGGCTAAGGCCAAAGAACGCCATTTCCTCGGCCTTGTGTCCGAGCAGCATTTGTATAACCTGCTGGAACGGACACCGGAGCTTGAAGTGCTGCCGGCATCCAAGGAGCTGGGGCTGGGCGTCATTCCATGGAGTCCGCTGGCCGGAGGCTTGCTCGGCCGCAACGCCTTGTCCAAGACGGGTGTGCGCAGCGCCCGCTCGGCCAAGCTGGAGCAGCACCGCAGCCAGCTGGAGCAATTCTCCGCGCTCTGCAAGGAGCTTGGCGAGCATGAGGATCAGGTTGCTCTGGCCTGGGTACTCGCCAATCCGGCTGTAACAGCGCCGATTATCGGGCCGCGTACGATAGAGCAGTTCGAGGATTCGCTGCGTGTTACGGAGATAGTACTGGAAGAAGCTGTGCTGAAGAAGCTGGACGAGATTTTCCCCGGACCGGGCAAGCCGGCACCGGAAGCTTATGCCTGGTAAGATTGTAATTGCCATAATTCAATACAAATTCAAGTTATTAAAGTAAAAAGGGCCGGACTATCCTTTGGGAGGTAGTCCGGCCCTTTTTTGTTAAAGTCTTTTCACTGTTTGGGTCTAAGAAGCTGTTCAGAATTCACCGGGTTTTGCCTGATGCGTGGCGGCTTCGATGACGCACAGCTCCCCTTCTTCATTCAGTTCGGCATAAGCCACTGACGTAAGCTCAGGATAACCCTTCTTCCGCAGCTCCTGCAGCAGCCAGCTTTCGTGTTTCCCGAGACTCTCAAGCGCCGGACGCTGAATGCTGCCGGATTCAACGAGGCATTGTGGAAGACAAACTCCCTTCGCGTCAATATCCAGATCTTCCCGGGTTACCGGTTCATATTGCGGCTTCTTCAGAATGCTGAGCGAGCCGTTCGTTTCATAGATCGCATAAGCGACCTCATTGATAGAAAAGGTGTCCTTCGCCCGCAGCATCATCCGGAGCTGCTCGAAGTCCAGATTGTTCTTGCGCAGCTTATGGAGATCAATGGCACCATCCCGGATGAGAATCTCCGGCTCCCCCTCCAGCGGCTTGCGCAGCTTGCTGACATGTTGGGTAATCTTCTCGAAGGTGATGGACAGTACCGACCAGACGGCTAGCGCAAACAGCAGCTTCAGTACCGAATGATCCTTCTCGTAAATCGTGTCACCGACCAGATCGCCTAGAATAACTGCAGAAATGAAGTCAAAAGGCGTCAGGGCGGAAATCTCTTTCTTGCCCAGCAATCGGGTCATTGCCCATAGTCCGATAAAACCGGCAATCAGCTTAACCAATATCGATCCGTACTCCATTGGCTACCACCCTCCAGATATGAATGAATCTAAGAGTGTTTAACCAATGCACCATATCGTGTAACAAGCAACTTCTGGCCGGGACAGCGGCCTGTCCGCTGGAGCTGGCAGGATGATTCCCGGCTCCGACCTGTGATAGACTAGAAGGTGAGAAGTGAAATCATTCTGATGATATCACAGGGGGATGAGGTGGCGGCAAATGCTTTTTTATCTGATTTCCATATTGGTAGTGCTGGTTGACCAAGCCGCCAAATGGCTGGTCCGCACTCATATGGAGCTTGGGGAGAGGATTCCCTTCTGGAGTCCGCACCTGCAGTTCGTCTATTATGAGAATAGCGGGGCAGCCTTCAGCTCCTTTCAGGGCTACGGAAGGTATTTCTCCATAATCGCTGTTGTTTTTGTAGCGGCAGTGTTCTATTACCGGCGGCAGGGCAAGATTCGCGGGCCTTTGCTTGAGGCAGCCAGCGGTTTTCTGGTCGGCGGAGCGCTCGGCAATGCGATTGACCGTGTGATCTACCATCAGGTAACGGACTTTCTAGTATTCGGTAACCGCGGGGGGATTCTCAATCTGGCGGATCTGGCGATTAATGCCGGGGCAATTCTGATTGCAGTCTACCTGCTGGTCGACCACTTTGGACACAAAGCTGCCCGGTCAGGGGAAGAAAAGCGGTCCTAAGGCTATTCCGGTTTATCATTTTATCTAATACAAGTTATCATTATTTGTAATGAACCCGCCTAAATCAGAGCTTTTTACTATGATTTAGGCGGGTTTTGTGTGTTTTATACCATTAATATGCTTCGTGACCATAAAATGCCTGTTATCTGCTTCGTTGATCGTTTCTTATTAATGTGTTAGCCTGAATTCATGATGTTAAGAGGATAGAAGATTGCACGTTAAGGAGAGGTCGATATTGTTGCAATTACAAGTTACGAACAGTCCCTTTAATGAGAGCCAGGCTGAGCTTCTGAACCGGCTGCTGCCGACGCTGACCCATTCGCAGCAGGTATGGTTAAGCGGTTATTTATCCGCGTTGTCTCTGCTGGGAGACACCGGTCAAGCAGGCCCGGCGGTGCTCCCCCTTGCTGCTGAAGCGGCAGCAGGAGTGTTAATGTCCACAGCCACAATACCACAGCCGGAGGTATCCCGTGAGGTGACCGTATTGTTCGGCTCCCAGACCGGAAACTGCCAGCGGCTGGCGGCGAGCCTCTCGCGCAAGCTGGAAGAGCAGGGCTTCAAGGTTACGGTTGCCGCAATGAACAGCTTCAAGCCGAATGGACTGAAGAAGATTGAGAATCTGCTGCTGCTGGTCAGCACCCATGGTGAAGGCGAACCGCCGGATAATGCCCGCGCCTTCCATGAATTTCTCTACAGTAAAAGAGCCCCGCAGCTTCCGCAGCTGCGTTACTCGGTACTTGCACTCGGCGACACTTCCTATGAATTCTTCTGCCAGACCGGGAAAGATTTCGATCAGAAGCTGGAAGAGCTGGGCGCACAGCGCTTAACGCCGCGTGCGGACTGCGATCTCGATTATGATGAGCCTGTGGCCGAATGGTTCGGGCATGTTATCCGCTCGCTAAGCGGTTCCGGTTCGCAGCAGGCTGCGGCGATCGCGGATGATGCTGTACTGGCAGCCGAGAGCGCAGAATCGCTGGAATCGGCATATTCACGGAATCATCCGTTCCATGCCGAGGTGCTGGAGAATCTGAATCTGAACGGACGCGGCTCAGACCGTGAGACCCGCCATCTCGAGCTGTCGCTGGCCGGTTCGAATATTACATTTGAGCCGGGTGATTCGCTCGGAGTCTATCCGGAGAACCACCCGCAGCTTGTGCAGGAGATCATTGCTGCCATGGGCTGGGAGGCGGGTGAAACCGTTCCCCTGAACAAGAAGGGGGAAGAGGGCACGCTGCATGAAGCATTGCTGCGGCATTATGAAATTACCGTACTGACGAAACCGCTGCTGGAGCAGGCAGCCAAGCTGAACTCTGCGCCTGCCCTGCAGGAGCTGCTGTCCCCGGACCGGCAGCAGGAGCTGAAGAATTACATCCATGGGCGTGATCTGCTGGACTTGATTCAGGATTTCGCACCATGGGAAGTTCCGGCCCGCAGCTTCGTGACGATTCTGCGCAAGCTGCCGGCAAGATTGTATTCCATTGCCAGCAGCTACAATGCCAACCCGGATGAAGTGCACTTCACGGTACGGGCTGTGCGCTATGAGTCGCATGGACGTGAACGCTACGGGGTCTGCTCCGTACATTGTGCGGAACGTGCAGAGCCGGGAGCTACACTGCCGGTCTACATCCAGAGCAATCCGAACTTCAAGCTTCCGGCAAATCCGGATACGCCAGTGATCATGATCGGACCAGGCACTGGAGTCGCCCCGTTCCGCTCCTTCCTGGAGGAACGGGAAGAGCAGGGGGCACAGGGCAAGTCATGGCTGTTCTACGGCGACCGGCATTTCGTCACAGACTTCCTCTACCAGACGGATTGGCAGAGAATGCTGAAGGACGGTGTGCTTAGCAGGCTGGACGTTGCCTTCTCACGCGATACGGACGAGAAAGTTTACGTACAGCACCGCATTCTGGAGAAGAGCCGGGAGCTGTACACCTGGCTGCAGGAGGGTGCACATGTCTATGTATGCGGAGACGAGAAGCATATGGCCCATGATGTACACGCTGCGCTGGTTACAGTAATCCAGCAGGAAGGCGGACTGAGCCCGGAAGGGGCAGCCGCTTATCTGGAGACTCTGCAGCAGGAGCAGCGTTATCAGCGTGATGTCTATTAAACGATATTCAGTGGAGGGATCTCCGCTGGGCTTACGATACAATTCTTGAAGAGCGCGAGGCAATGCGGAAGGAGAGGATCAATAGTGGCAAACAATGAACCAGCGGTGAAGCCGATTGGCGGACCCCCGAGTGATGTAGAACATATTAAGCTGGAGAGCAATTATCTGCGGGGTGCGCTTGTCGAAACCCTCAGCAACCCGATCACCGGAGGGCTGCCGGAGGATGACAACCGCCTGCTGAAATTCCACGGCAGTTATATGCAGGATGACCGGGATTTGCGCAGTGAGCGTGAACGCTCCAAGCTGGAGCCTGCTTACCAGTTCATGCTGCGTGTTGTAGCGCCAGGCGGAGTGGCGACACCGGCGCAATGGCTCGTAATGGACGATCTGGCCCAGAAATACGGCAACGGCACACTGCGAATTACAACAAGACAGGCTTTTCAAATGCACGGTGTACTCAAGTGGAATCTGAAAAAGACGATCAAGGGAATTAATGATACGCTGATGACTACGCTCGCAGCCTGCGGTGACGTCAACCGCAATGTCATGAGCGGCCCCAATCCGTATCAGTCGGAGGTTCATGCCGAGGTAAACGAGTGGGCCAGAAAAATCAGTGACCACTTAGCCCCGCGCACCGCGGCTTACCATGAAATCTGGCTGGATGGCGAGAAGGTAGTGGACAGCAAGGTCGTTGAACCGATTTACGGGCCTGTGTACCTGCCCCGCAAGTTCAAGATCGGCCTGGCGGTGCCGCCCTCCAACGATGTAGATGTATTCTCCCAGGACCTGGGCTTCATTGCCATTCTGGAAGACGGGAAGCTGGCCGGCTTCAATGTCTCGGTCGGCGGCGGTATGGGGATGACGCATGGTGATACCAGCACATATCCGCAGCTGGGACGGATTATCGGCTTCTGCCGTCCGGAGCAGATGATTGATCTGGCGGAGAAGACCGTCACCATTCAGCGCGACTACGGCAACCGTTCGATCCGCAAGAACGCCCGCTTCAAGTACACGATCGACCGCCACGGTCTGGACTGGTTCACGGGCGAGCTGCATGAGCGGCTGGGCTGGACGCTTGAGCCGGCACGTGAATATCATTTCGACCACAACGGCGACCGCTACGGCTGGGTGAAAGGCTTCGACGGCAAATGGAATTTGACGCTGTATATCCAGAGCGGACGGATTCAGGATGTCCCGGGGTATCCGCTGATGACCGGCCTGCGGGAGATCGCCAAGATTCACGGCGGGGATTTCCGCCTGACGCCGAATCAGAATCTGATCATTGCCGGTGTCAGCCATGCGAAGAAACGCAAGGTAGCCGAGCTTGCCAAGCAATACGGGCTGACCGACGGAGCTCATCATTCCGCGCTGCGCAGAAGCGCTATGTCCTGCGTGGCGCTGCCGACCTGCGGTCTTGCGATGGCGGAGGCTGAGCGATATCTGCCGCTTCTGCTCGATAAGCTGGAAGTCATCATTGATGAAGCCGGCCTGCGTAATGAAGAGATCATCATCCGCATGACCGGCTGCCCGAATGGCTGCGCCCGTCCTGCGCTTGGCGAGATTTCGTTCATCGGCAAAGGCCCGGGCAGATACAATCTGTATCTGGGTGCCGGCTTTACCGGAGACCGGCTGAACAAGCTGTACAAGGAGAACATTGACGAGAAGGAGATTCTGGACACTCTCGGTCCGATCATTCACCGTTATGCCAAAGAACGCAGTACCGGTGAGCATTTCGGAGACTTTGTGATCCGCAGCGGATATGTCAAAGCCGTTACTTCGGGACTTAACTTCCACGACTAATTTTCCATATAATAAAAGAACCTGTTCCCTAATGACATAGGGACAGGTTCTTTTATTATTTCTATGAAATGTATGGTTGTACCATACCCATCTACTGATTATCACATATAGTATAGTATCACCAATTGAAAGGGATGATAGCCTTGCCAACCTTCGACAGCATACTTGTCACAGGGAATCAGACAATTCAGCAGGACCTGCAGGTCAATGGAAATCAAACAATAATGGGAGCCTTAAACATTGTAGGCAATGAAACAGTTTCGGGAGATATGCAGATCAACGGCAACCAGTCCATTGTCAACAGCCTGGCAACCGGCGGAGATGTCGATGCAGGCGGAAATGTGCTGGCGGTAGGCCGGCTGTCAGCCAGTAACCAGCCCTCCTTACCAGCAGGCGTGGCAGTAATCCAGCAGGTCAGACATTATTTCCTGCCAGTGCCGAATCAGCCGGGTCTGGTGCTAAAGGGCACAGATGGTCTGGATTATGTTGTTTTTATCGATGTCAGCAGCGGGACACCGAGCCTGGCTATTCATCTGGCGTAGTGTAATGCAGGCTGCCTAGCTGCGGGAATTTATAGAAGGAAGGCTCCCCGTCTGCTCCAGCGCTTTCTTGACCTCTTCTAGATAGCGGAAGCGATGCTGCTGGTCCGGTTCCAGAAACGCGCCTTCAGCCCATTCATTCCATGCATTAATGAAGAGGAATTCACTCTGATACAGGGTTCTGGCTCTCTCGATCTGCTTCGCTAGATACCATCCGAACTTGTGCGGCGAAGCCCCTATACAGCTCTGTCCCCTTTTGCCAAGCCGCGGGGTGTTATCCCAGTTCACGTAGGCTCCCGGAAATATTTTACCTCCGTTCCGGTGGGGTGACCGGCTTAGGATTGACAGCCAGACCTGGTCATAGTCGAAGACGAGATGCTCCTGACCGTCGATAATCATGTAATTCCACAGACGTTCTGTATTGCCGTGGGCAAAGGTGTAATGCGGCTCGAATTCCACATTGGCATCGAAGCCGCCCTGGCCCGGAATTTCGAAGCCGCCCAATGTGCGGACAAAATAAATGCCGTCCAGGCCATTCTGCAACGCGAGTGTATTCCAGAAATGCAGCATCTCTTCGCAGCGGGGAATATTTCCCGGTCTGTATATGATGAATAACGGTTTGTTGCCGATGCGGATATAACGCTTATCCCTAAAGGCGCCCAGCAGCTCATGAAAGTGATTCTCCCAATCCTGTTCATCTCCATAATCCTGGCGGATCAGCACCTCATGCTCTCCGCCGTCCCATTTGCGGGTCCAGGATTCATTAGCCCAGGAGAGGCAGAACGGAAAGTCCGGCTCGCCGGACTTCATAATCTGCTTCAAGGGCTGCTCCAGAAGCGGCTTGCCTCTGAACCAGTAATGGTAGTAGCAGAACCCATAGATGCCGTAGGATTTGGCTACTTCTGCCTGCCAGTTTCTCGCTGCAGCGTCCGTCAGGTCATAATAATACTGTTCAAGCGGTTCCTTGGGCTGCTGATGTCCTGAGTAGAGCGGAACAGCTTTCCTGGTGTTGGTCCATTCTGTGAAGCCTTCCCCCCACCACAGGCTGTTCTCGGGAATCACATGAAATTGCGGCAATAAAAAAGCGATGAGCTTCAATCCACCTACCTCCCAATTCTGCTGCAGGTAATCACTGGTTATTGTTGCAGGCTCCCCGTTTAGCTGTTAAAAACAGTATGCAGCAGCTTCGCCGCCATTTGCATAAATGAGTAATCGTAGGTGCTCCTCCATAAGGCACGGGTAGCTAACGCCCTTGCGGACTCCGGGTGATTTCGGTAGTAGCTGACCTTCTCATTCAATTCCTGGCCGGTGTGAAATGTGATGATGTCTTCACCGGGATTCATATATGCATACAGATTGGAATGATCCTCTGCCAGCTGGACAGCCCCGCAGGAAGCGATTTGAAAAGCCCGAAGCGGCGGCTGCCCCCAGTGGATAATAATCTCGGCGCCATTGTAATAATCCTGCAGCTCTATACCAGGAGACACCGGGGTAATTCCGGGATATTCCTCCCAGCCTTTGCCGGCTGCATATACCTTACAGCCGCTGAGCAGCGGAGAGAGCTCGTGAAGGTAGGCTATACCGGCTGGAAGTGCGTCGCCAAGCAACAGCACATCGCAGCGGCAGGCTTCATCCACATATTTTGGACTGAACAGGTTCCGGTCTGCAGCAAAAGGCAGATACATAACAGAACTGCTGCCGGAGTGCTGATAAAATGGGATATGGTACATATTTTGCGTAAAGACATAGTTAAACAGAGCTGCCAGACGCCCGGTTGAGCTGCTCGTGCCGGAGCTGTCGGTGAGCCAGATTGCCTTTTGGAGAGTGGCTCTGCGGATCACCTCCAGATCATTGTCCGAGAAGTCTGTATCGCCTCCGACGACCAGCAGCAGATCCGGATTGAGCTGGACCAGCGCTGTAGAGAAGCTCTGGAATGCCTTAATGGCTACAACTTCTTTGGTAAGCAGCCTGAACTGGTCGGCAATCAGCTGTTCGGTCTGCCACAGCTCCTCTTCCGGCATGGCGGATACGAGTAGAACCCGCAGTTTTTTGAACTCAACAGCCTTGGCAGGCTGCGGAAGATTAGCGGATACATTCTGTTGATTTATATTTATATTTTTGAGTGCCCGGATTACCGTATGAGCAATAAGCTTTCTGGATCTGGGATGCAGCCGAATGGTTTTGCCGGTGGTTCTGATACGGTGTTTCGTTTTCTTGTTCATGCGCTGCCGAAATCCCTCCCTACACAACCCTGCACTGTTTTATTTTATGAGAAAGCAGTGAATTTGCTACAATTCACAGAATGAATTTGGATTTCCGGCGGTTTTCTTACATAATATAGAGTAGCACTACAAAATCATAACCAAGAGCCATTGCTGTGAGTAGTGGCTTCTGTACAGAAGAGGCGAATTTAATGATCATCATGAAAACGATGGAAGAGATCGAAAAAATGCGTGCGGCCGGCAAAATATTGGCCGAATGCCACCGGCAAATCGCTCAGATGCTGAAGCCCGGAATTACGACCTGGGAGATTGACCAGTTTGCTGAGAAGTTCATTCTCTCCCAGGGGGCTACCCCTGAACAAAAAGGCTATCATGGTTATCCATATGCGACCTGCGCATCTGTGAATGATGTCATCTGCCACGGCTTCCCCAAGCACGAGGAGCTGAAGGATGGAGATATTGTAACAATTGATATGGTAGTCAACTTGAACGGGTGGCTGGCAGATTCAGCCTGGTCCTATGGCATTGGCACCATTAGCGAGCAGGCGGACAAATTGCTGGCTACCACCAAAGAGGCTATGTTCAAAGGCATTGAGCAGGCTGTGGCCGGCAACCGGATTGGTGATGTCGCTCATGCCATCCAGGTATACGCGGAAGCTAACGGCTTCTCCGTAGTCCGTGATTTCATCGGGCATGGCATCGGCTCTGAAATGCATGAAAAGCCTGATGTGCCTCACTATGGCCCGGCAGGCAAAGGCCCGCGCATCAAGGAAGGTATGGTGTTCACCATTGAACCCATGCTGAACACCGGCAGCTACCGGACCAAGGTTGATGCGGACGGGTGGACAGCGCGTACCTTTGACGGCGGATTGTCGGCACAATATGAGCATACGCTGGCGGTAACTCCGCAGGGCACCATTATTTTGACAGAGCTGTAAGAATCAGCTGCTGCCTGCTATTTTAATAAAGGATGTTAGGTTAGAACCCGGACTGTGGTCATGTTTTCATGCCGCAGGCCGGGTTTTTCTGTCTAACTGTGTCGGAATTCACGGCTTATCTCCATTTTATTGAATATAATGGGGAGACTTTAAAGCTGAATAGAATAGAGGCTTGTGAAATGGCAACAGATAAACCGTGTAAGAATCTGCATCGCTCCCCCAGTCCGGCGCAGTGCATGGAGCATTATGGCTGCATCTATGAGAATAATCATCTCATTACATTGCTGGTGGACCCGGAGAACGGCGGAATTGCTGATGCCAACCGGGCAGCATGCGAGTTCTACGGCTACAGCATCCGGCAATTCAGGCAGCTTCTGATCTGCGATCTGGCGGCTGACCCGAAATCAGGGGTTCAGGAATTTGTAGAGAAGGCGCTGCCTGAGGGCGGTGACCAGAAGAACCGTGTGTTCATTGACCGGCATGTTCTGGCCAGCGGGGAGCCCATTGATGTGGAGGTTCATACCGGCATGATGACGATGCTGGGCAAAAACTGTGTATACACCGTAATTCACGACATCAGCGAACGGGTCCGTTCCGAGCAGCGGCTTCGAGAAAGTGAAGAACGGTACAGAGATCTGGTCGAGCTGTGCCCCGAGGCTATTCTGGTCTATAGCAGCGGCACTATCCTGTTCGCCAATAAGCAGACAGAGCGGATGTTCGGCGCCAAGAAGCAGGAGCTGACCGGCAAAAGAATTGAGGATTTCTTCAATGAGGTGTACTTCCAGAGTGCAGAGCATAACAAGCTCAAGACAACAGGTCTGCTGAAAGAACGCTTCCGCATTGAACAGCGGCTGATCAGGCGGCAGGACAACCGTAGCTTTGATCTTGAAATTTCCGGGGTGCCGGTCATATATGAAGAAGCGAAGGCGCTGCAGCTGGTGTTCAGGGATATTACCGAGAGTAAAAGGGAAGTGGAGCGGGCGGTCCGGCTTCAGGAGCACCGGCATGCGGTGTCCTTCCCGCTGGACAGCAAGGCGGTTCTGGAGAAGCTCTACATCCCGGCCCGAACCTTAAGCGGCGATTTCTTCATCTTCCATAAGGTCAACGAAGAACAGGTCATTGGCATTATCGGTGATGTGACCGGTAAGGGGATTACTGCAGCGCTGAATATCTCGGCCCTACGGGTGCTGTTCATGGACAGCCTGTCATGTACACAGGACCCCGTACAGGTACTGCGCGATCTGAATTACAAAGCGCTGCAGCATCTGGGTGAGGATTATATCGCGGGCTGCTGCTTCCTACTCGACTTCGGGACAGGACTGCTCAAGGCAGCAGGAGCCGGAATTAATGAGTTTCTCTATGTTCCCCGCGGCAGGGACTGCCAGAGAATTACCGTTAAGGGTGCACCGCTCGGCATGTTTGAGAGCAGTGAATTTGAGGAGAAGACCATCCCGTTTGAATCCGGGGACCGGTTTTGTTTTTATAGCGACGGGATGGAGCTGCTGTTTAACAGTGATGAGCTGGGGCGGGAGTACGGGTATCTGCTCGAGAGATTTGCCGGAGCAGCGCTGCAGGATGACTGCACCTGGCTCGGCCTGAACATCCAGTAACGGACGGGGTGCTGCCTGCAGGGCGGATTCATGGCGTGTACATGCGCAGGACGATGATTTCAGAACTTATAAGGAGTGAGTCATGGGAGCTATTCATAAGGAAGTGATGCTTCACGGTCTGGAGCGTCATCAGATGATCATTGACGGAATCATTCAGGAGCTTGACTTAGAAGCCTATGCGTTTGATATCCGCCTGATTCTGATCGAAGCGGTAACCAATGCTTATTACCACGGGAACCTCAGCGATTGCAGCAAACCGATTACCATCCGTTATCTGCTGATGGATCAGCTGCTTAAGCTGCAGATAGAGGATTCGGGGGCCGGGGACAGCGGATTGGTGTTCCCGGAGGCTATCGGGAGCGATGAGTTACTGGAAGAAGGGGGAAGGGGATTATACCTGATCCGCTGTTTCTCGGACAGTGCAGAGATGATACATAATACGATGTACATCAGCAAGAGTATCTGTCCCTCATAGAATTACAAAGGGGAGAATTCGGTGAAATTAAGTTTGAAAGTCAAAATGAGTATCCTGTTATTTCTGATTATCAGCGTACCGCTGGGCATATCCGGGGCTGTATCCTATCAGCTGGCTTCGGGAGCCTTGCAGAAGACGATTGAAGAGGAATTAAGGGGGACTACTAATTCTACAGCCAGAGCGGTGGATGCCGAGCTGGAAGCGGTAGGCAATGATCTGGGCATCGCCAGCAGGAACAGCACGCTGGCCGATTTCGCCGGGAATCCTTCTGCTGCATCCTTAAGAAACACAGCATTTAATTACATATCCGGTGTGCAGAAAGACAATGCCAAGCTATTGGAATCGCTGATCATCGCCGATACACACGGTAAGGCGCTGATTACCAGCAGCTCCGAATCGCCCGGGCTTGATGTGTCGGACCGTGCATACTTCCAGGAAGCGCTGCAAGGCAAAGACGCCGTCAGTGAAGTTATTCTGTCGCGGGAGACGAACCAATACATCGTAGCGATCGCGAGACCGCTGCGGGTAAATGATCAGATTACAGGCGTGTTAATCGGTACCGCCTTGTTTGAGAATATCACTTCCCCGGTAACCGGGGTGAAGATTGGAGAGCACGGATACGGATATATGATTGACCGCACCGGCCTGATCGTCTCGCATCCTGAGCAGGACAAGGTGCTGAAGGAGAATCTGGACGGCAACAGCAATGCTGAACTGAATGAGCTAGTCCGGCTGATGAAGGCCGGAGAAACCGCACACGGCTTCTACACCTATGAAGGCGTGCGTAAATATGTTTCCTTTCAGCCCGCAGGCAATTGGGTAGTAGCTACAACGGCCAATGTAGAGGATTATATGGCTCCGGCGGACGAAATCCGTAATACTACGATAATCATTATTCTGGGCTTTATCGTCGTTGCCATGCTGGCCGCATATTTCTTTACCACCCGCAATATTGTGAATCCGATCAAGAAGCTGGAGAGAGCCATGGGCCGGGCTGGTGACGGGGATCTGACCGTTCATACCTCAATCCGCTCCGGAGATGAGCTGCAGACGCTGAGTGAATCATTCAACACCATGATTGACAAGCAGGAGGCCATTATCGAGAAGGTAAGAGCAGGCTCGGTATCCTTAACCTCCATGTCCGAGGAAATGGCAGCCTCTTCAGAGGAGATCAGCGCATCGATTCAAGAGATCAGCTCCAGTACCCAGGAGATTGCTTCCGGAGCCGAGAACAACAACCAGTCGGTAATCAATGCTTCCCAGGTGCTTGTGCAGCTATCCAGTCTGGTGCAGCTGGCGCAGAGTAAAGCGTCGGCTACCTCCGGTAATGCCGATAACACGAATCAGGCAGCGCAGGAAGGCAGAGCCAGAGTTATCAGTACAGTACAGGCGATGGATACGATTCACAGCAGCACCAAAGAGACGGAAGAGCTATTGCTGACGGTCAGCGGGTTGTCAGAGAAGGTATCCACAATGATCGGAACAATTAACAAGATCGCCCAGCAGACCAATCTGCTGGCCCTGAATGCTGCCATCGAAGCAGCGCGTGCCGGTGAGCATGGCCGCGGCTTCAGTGTAGTGGCCGGTGAAGTACGGAAGCTGTCGGATGAGACGCATACCCAGGCCGGCGAGATTACAGGTCTGGTCAGTGAGATGGTCACGCGGATTACCCAGGCTGTAGATTCCATGAGAGGCGCTGCAGAGGCGGTAGAGAGCGGCGTAAGCATTGTGAATGAGACGGACCGCGCGTTCGTGCATATCATTCAATCTGTTGAGAGGATTACAGAGAATGTGCAGGAGATTCTGGATATTACCAGAGATGAAGTAGCAACCTCCGATCAGATTATTAAGCTGATTGATTCCATGGGCACGATCTCGGAGCTTGCGGCAGCGAATACAGAGAATGTATCCAGTGCAACGGAGGAGCAGGCGGCAACGGTCAATAATTTCGCGGCTTCCGCGCAAGAGATCAGTGCTATGGCTAATGAACTGGAGATTCTTGTTGAGAAATTTATAATCAGGGGTGAGTAGCTTGAGCGAGATTATTATTGAGATGCCGGAGCTGTTCTCGGTTGAGGAAGCCGGACATTTCAGAGAAGAAGTACGGAATTATATTCTTGGCGGCCATTCAAGCTTCCTGCTTGATTTCGGGACCTGCCGTTTCATTGACAGCACCGGACTTGGCGTGATTGTCAGCTCCTACAAGAAATGTGTAGAGACAGGCGGTACCATTAGGCTGACGGGGATGAATGACAATGTCCGGAAGATTTTTGAGCTAACCCGGCTGACTCATGTGTTTGAGATTATATAGACTTGCTGACTTGAACAAAGGCAGGGCCGTCCTTCGGAGGACAGTCCTGCCTTTGCCTTTGCTGCGGATGAAACGGATCACTTAATGCGGCATTATGAGGTTAATCGGTAATATTCCGGGTGTAATACTCGATGATATCCTTGCGGCGGATGATGCCGAGGAAGATCCCGCTTCCGTCCACCACAGGAACGAAATTCTGGTCTGCGGCCAATGTCAGCATATCCTCCATCTGTGCGTGAATCTCTACACTCTCGTTATGCACATGACGCTGAATGGTGCCCACAGTCACCCCGGTCATATTCTCAAAGCTAAGACCCTCGGTGTTCTTCAGTTTCCATAGCAGATCGCCCTCCGACAAGGTCCCAACATATTTGCCTTCTTCGTCAATAATCGGAATGGCCGAGTAATAATGATTCTCCAGCTGCTCCAGCGCTTCCCGCATTGAGATCGAGGAAGTGATAAACGCCACCTGATCTTTGGGCAGCAAAAAAGAGGATATTTCCATAGGTTAGTCTCCTTTACAGTAGGATGTGTACATAAACGTTAGTTCAATTAAAACACATAACATGATGTAAGCGCATTAACAATTGGGTTACAACTTCGTAAGGGAGAGGGCTAAGAGCAAATAATAAAAGGATATGCCGCCCTCCCAAGGGGAAGATTCAACATATCCTTACCGGTTTTGTTGTATATAAAAGATATGTTAATGCTGTACTTGTTAGCCGTTCTGACCGTTATCGTGGCTGAGCTGCCAGTAGATGCCGAATTTGTCCTTCAGGCTGCCGTAACATTTGCTCCAGAACGTCTCCTGCAGCTCCATGCTGACCGTGCCGCCTTCCTTGAGCTTATGGAACCAGTCTTTGATCTTATCTTCATCCGTATCCATCAGCGTCAGGTTAATATTATTGCCTTCCACAAAAGGCATTCCGGGAAATACATCCGAGAACATTACCGTGCTGCCGGCAATTCTCAGATTGGCATGCATCACCAGGTGCTTGGCCTCTTCCGGCAGAGGGTGGGAAGGATCGGGAGGAGCTTCGCCGAAAGTCATAATATGCGGAGGTTCGGTCCCGAATACTTCAGCATAATATTCAACAGCTTCCCGGGTATTTCCGTTGAAATTCAAGTAAATATCAATTGCCACATGCGTCACTCCTCTAGTGTTAAATTAAGGCAGGCACGGTTCTGTCATATTGTATCATGTGCCTGTCTATTTACAAATATACTTGGCAGACTCTAAGATAGGGAAACAAGTGGAGACAAGAATTACAGGAGGACTATGCTGTGAAAATATATGGCTGTGATTTCAGCGGAGCGAAGAATCCGGAGGGCAAAATTTACGTGACTGAAGGGAACCTGGAGGCGGGGGGATTAACGGTAGAGCGGGTGTTCAGCTGTGAGGACAGGCTGGATCTGGCGTATTATATCCGCTCAAGCCAGGCCCCCTGGGGCCTCGACTTTCCATTTTCCATACCGGACTATTACTTGCAGGAACAATATCATTCGTCATGGATCAGCTTCCTGGAGGGAGCCTATGACGATACCCGGGAGTCTTTCAGGCAGCGGTTTGGCGTCATTCACAGCGGCAGGAACAGCCGGGATATGCGGGTGACTGACATTGCGCTGCAGGCCAAAAGCCCGGTCTCTTCGACACCGATTGCCATGCACGGAATGCTGTATGGCGGACGGAAGCTGCTGTATAATCTGCGGGAGGCCGTATCTGTGTACCCCTTCGATGAAGTACGGGATCTTGCTTCGCGGCTGTATGAGGTATACCCGAGTCATGGCTGGAAGACCCTGCAGCTGAAAAGCAGTGATCCGGCAGCGCCCGCGGAGATCGGCCTCCGCTTCAAAGCGCTGGTGGATGAAACATTCTCGATAACGGTCACGGCGCAGGCTGCGCTTGGAACACTGGATGCGGCAGGGAAGGCCAATCCGCATGCCAGAGATTCTATGATGGCCTGCATACCGCTCGCGTATTGTATCTACAAATACAATCTGGAGAAACACTGGCCTGTCCGGCCGCCATTCGCCACGGAAGGGGAATGGGCGAGCAGGGAGCGGGAGGGACTAGCAGTCAGACTCTTTTAAATCAAAATCAAACTCCGGATAGAATCCCATCCACCCATGCATAACAACGCTCCAGCTGCTCTGTTGTGATGAGATCTGAGCGGTGCTCGAACATGATTTTCACCCCGCTGTTCTCCTCACGGATGATGCGGAGATAGTCTTCAATGGGTGCCAGCCGTCTGCGGGACTCAGTTCCGGCAGTGCCGGGTAATGGCTGTGCCGGACAGTGTCCTTGACCTGAACACTCGACAGATGGATTAGTGCTGCGTATTTGGTGTATCTTCTCAGGAGCGTCCCGGCATCGAAATTGGGGTCAAACCTATCCTGCTGATACAGCCGGGCTGTATCCAGACACAGCTTAATATCAGGATACCTCACTAATAGACGTTCCAGAAAATCCTGATTATAGACATAGCTGTTCAGTCCGTCGAATTCCAAAATAGGCTGGAAATGATACTCTCGTCCTTTCCGGCTGAGCCAGTCGAACAGATACTCACTGTGCCGGATCAGCTCTTCCAGAGAGGTTTCACTCTCATAGATGTACTCCCGGCGGTCACTGAATCGCCATTGCTGCCAGTCCACGCGGTCATCCAGAATGACCGGCTTCGGATAATGAAACAATACATATCCGGGACGCAGGGTGACCATATAATCCAGCTCTTCTTGGATGTGCCGGAACGCTTCCGCACGCTCATACTCATCCGGCGAGAGGAACGAGGCGTCCCGCAGCCGCGCAGGATCGGCGCGAAGCGGGAAATGGACACCGGTGTGAAACTGGTGTTGCTGCGCTGCCGCAATCAGGTTCCGGCAATCTTCCTCTGCCTTAAAGGAGCAGGCCTCGATGCCATAGAATCCGGCTTTGAAATCCTTGCGGAATTTGCTGTAATCGAATCCTCCGTATTGACCAATCATAAATTGCTGCAAATGATTCACCCCGTATGTCTTCGTGATTATTAACCTTCACCTAGCGAAATATCCGGACTTCCGGGCGGCTGCTGAGGCCGCAGGAACTCCTAGATTCATTGACTTTCTGAGGCAGAGATCAGGAGGTTATTTATAGAATCCTGCACATAATACAACATTTTCCTCATCCTATCGGCCGAAATTCAAAATTGTTGTATAAAATGCAGGATTTCACCGTCTCCAAGCGGCTTAGCAGGATTATTCTTGTATTTCATACAACAATCTTCCCGAACACCCGGCTATCAGTGATTCAAAGTTGTAAAACGTACAACATTGTTGTCTACAGTGAGGTTTATTTAGAATGTATAATTCGCCATAATACAGTTTTTACCTGCAAAAGAGTTATACTTGCGGATGCAAATTGCCGGCCGCTCTACCAGCAGCTTACTTATTGGAGATGGACAGCAGATAGGCAGATACCTATACTGGAGGAAAGTGCCAGGGACAGCAGAGGAGAATGATTGTGATGAGCAAGCGTATTGCCGATCAGCGGCTGATGCATCAGCGGATTCAGCAGCCTCCATCCCTTCAGCCCGGAGAAGTGGTGCGTGCGTTCGGTGCGATGCAGGCTCAGGATTATATGCAGGCCGTCTGGGCTATAGGGCTGCGAACACCATCAGCAGGATTAATAGAGGTTGAGCAGGCCATCGCGGACAGGAAGCTGCTGCTGACCTGGACGCTGCGCGGGACGCTTCACTTCGTGCCGCCGGAGAATGCGAAGTGGATGCTTCAGCTCTGTGCCCCGCGCATTCTGCGTCAGGCGGCAGCCAGACTGACCCAGCTTGAACTTGACGACAAGATCCTGGAGCGCTGCCGGAAGATCATCTATAATGCACTGAAGGGCGGACGCCAGCTCCCGCGTCCCGAGCTGCTGAAGCTGCTGGAGGATCAGGGCATCAGCATCTCCGGCCAGCGCGGCTATCACATTCTATGGCATAGTGCGTATAACGGTCTGATCTGCTTTGGTCCGCGTAGCGGCAAGCAGCAGACATTCGTCCTGCTGGATGAATGGGTGGAATACTCGCGTGAGCTTTCTTTTGAGGAGTCATTGAATGAACTGGCCTCGCTGTATTTCACAGCGCATGGGCCTGCAACTGTGCAGGACTTTGCCTGGTGGGCAGGGCTGACGTTAACGGATGCAAGAGCAGGTCTTGAGGCAGTGCGGAGCAGTCTGCAACCGGAAGTGATTGACGGCAGTGAATACTGGAGGCCTGATCCTGCGGCAGTAACGGCAGCAGAGCCTGCCGGTGTTCATCTGCTGGCCGGGTTCGATGAATATATTCTCGGCTATAAAGACCGGAGTGCCGTGCTGGAGCCGGAGTCGTTCCCGCTGATCGTGCCGGGCAATAACGGCATCTTCCTGGCGACGGTGGTAGCTGACGGGCGGGTAGCCGGAACCTGGAAGCGGACGATTAAGAAAAAAGGTGTCGAGCTGTTCATAACCCCTTTCGCCCCCTTGGATCACAAGGGAATAGAAGGAGTACAGCAGGCCGCTGAGCGTTATGCGCTGTTCCTGGGTCTGCCTTTAACCAAACTTGAATATCTCAAATGACCCGATTAACTGCATTAGATCCATCTACTACAACTATAACCGGACTAAGGAAGTGTTGATTATGGAAGACTACACCCCATTATTGGAGCAGATACTTAAGCAGGAACAGGAGCTGCAGTTCAGCGCGTTCAGCAATCAGACAGCCATCCAGGTGGGCAGCGCAATTCTGGCCAGAGCGCAGAGCATGGACAAGCAGATTACGGTGGATATCCGGAAGAACGGAACCGTGCTGTTTCACGCCAAAATGGATGAGAACGGCCCCGGCAATGACCGCTGGATCGCCCGCAAAATCAATGTAGTGAACCATTTCGGACACAGCTCCTATTATATGAATGTGCTGTATAAATCATGGAATACCACAATTCAGGAGAATGCTTTTGTCGACCCGATGGAATACGCCGCCGAAGGCGGGTGCTTCCCGCTTCTGATCCGGGATGCCGGAGCGGCCGGAACCATATCCGTGTCCGGGCTTTCCGGTGAGGAGGATCATGAGATGATCGTTGCCGTGCTGGAGCAGATCATTAAGCCGCAAGCCAGCTAACCCGCACAACAATTTTGAATTATTGCTTAGATCATGACGGAAATGGTGTATGATGGGCAGTTTCCGCAGGAAGAAGCGGACTGTCTTTTCTATTTCTTAATTACTGGGCGAATTTCCCAGCAACCAGTCAGATTAAAGGAGACTTGCCGTATGACAGCTATAGCAATCAGACAGTTGATGCCCGGTGAGGAGAAGCTGATCACTCCCTTAATCCGCGAGGCGTTTGATATACATATTTCCGTTAACTATTCGGCGCAGGGGGTTATTGAATTCTACAGGTATATTGAACTTGCCGCCATCCGGAAGCGCATGCAGCAGGATCACGAGATATTCATCACCACCTCCGATCAGGGAGTTACAGGAATTATAGAACTGCGCAACAACAATCACATCTCGCTGCTGTTCGTGAAGAATGTGTACAAAGGAACCGGGATCGGCCGAATCCTGCTGCAGCATGCGGTTGACAAGATGAAGGCAGACGGGGTCCGGCAAATTACCGTGAATTCATCCCCGAATTCAATTGGTTTCTATGCTTCCCAAGGCTTTGTGCCGGTTGGGGAAGAGGAAGAGGAGCGCGGGATACGTTCGCTAAGCATGAAGCTCGATCTGGAGGGGTAATTGTATAGAAACCTCACACGGGATGCTCCATACGTCATGGAAGTGGACGTTGGGGCATCTTTTTGTGTGCCGTCAGCAGGAATAATCTGGAGGGTTATCGAATAGTAGCGAATATCAACAAATTTCGACTTTTCAACTACATACATAAGCGGGGTATTGCACAATGAAAACATGGAAAAAAACATTGTTTCTGATCGTTACTTTTGGATTGATCTTCTTGCTTCCGTTATTCGGGAGTCTGGCGAAATGGCACGGATTGCCCCCCGGCTACGGCGACTTTCCTGCCCAAAAGGTGGAAGCTGACCCCGGATTCAGTCTGCTTTATTTCTCCCTGGCCTGTGTTGTTGCGCTGATCATTACGCTGGTTTTTGTATTCCCCCGGCTGTTTGGCTTCAAGAAAACCCCGGAGGCCCCACGGCAGAAGGGAGCAGCTACACCTTTTCCAGTCTGGTTCTGGTGGAGTCTGCCGGTCCTCGCGGTCAGCTGGTTTCTGATGTGGGCACGGCTTAAGCTGCATGTTTCCTTGGAGTATTACACGTTTGTTCCGCTTTGGTGGTCATTCATTCTGATTCTGGACGGACTGGTGTATAAAAGAAATAACGGGGCCTCGATTATCTCGCGCAAGCCCAAGGTAATGCAGCTGCTGGCTGTGGTCTCCTGCTTCAGCTGGTTTGCCTTCGAATATCTCAATTTCTTCGTACTCGAGAACTGGTATTATCCCAATAATGAAGTGTTCTCCAATTTCGGCAATGTGTTCTGGTTCTCCTTATCCTATACGACTGTTCTTCCGGCCATCTTCGAATGGTATCTGCTCCTGAAGACCTTCCGCTTTTTCCGTACCCGGTATAATAACGGCCCTAAACTGAAGGTATCCGGAGTCTTCCTGATCATTTATTATATCCTCGGACTGATCCTGGCATTTGGGATGGGTTATTATCCATACCTGCTGTTCTGGGTGCTATGGGTCGCGCTTGTTCCCATGCTGTCTGCAGCAATGGCGCTTGCCGACTATTGGACGCCTTTTACACCGATTAAGAACGGGGACTGGTCCAAGGTCATGCTGGTTGGTCTGGCTACCGTATTCAACGGCTTCTTCTGGGAGTTCTGGAACTTTGGCAGTGAGTGGTTCCATGACGATGCCCCTACCAATCCGAATTATTGGAAATATTCCGTGCCTTATCTGGACAAGTTTCATATTTTCTCCGAGATGCCGCTTCTCGGATACTTCGGTTATTTATTCTTTGGGCTGAATTGCTGGATTATTTGGCTGATTGCCGCGTACGTGTTTAAATTCGACGCCGATATCGAAGTCACGGGAGAACAGAGCTAAAGGTGGAGTAGGAATGATTGTTAACGACAACTATCAGATACTGGAAACCATTTCAGATAATAGTATAAAAGCGGTTTACAGATGCAGCGAAGCTACAACCGGAGCAACAGTCATTCTAAAAGTATTAAAATCGGAATTTACCGGAGCCGAGGCGGTCATGCGCTTCAAGCAGGAATATAAGCTGCTTACAGAGCTTAGCCACACCGTACAGGGGGTCATCCGGCCTCTTAAGCTGGAAGAGCGGAACGGCTTGTATGTCATGGTGCTGGAGGATATCCACGGGCGTTCGCTCAAGAAGGTTCTGGCGGAGGAGAAGCCCGGGCAGGAGGCGCTGCTGAAGCTCGCCGTCAAGGTTGTGGATATACTGGCTTCCATTCATGAGCAGAATGTGATCCATAAGGATATCAAGCCGTCCAATATTATCTGGAACCGGGAACAGGATATTGTGCAGGTGATTGATTTCGATCTTGCGGTGAAGCTGTCCAAGGAGAAACGGGAATTCCAGAACAGCGGAGTGCTTGAAGGCAGCCTGCTGTACATCTCTCCTGAACAGACGGGACGGATGAACCGCAATATTGATTACCGGAGCGATTATTATTCGCTGGGCGTCGTACTCTATGAGATGATGACCGGCATTAAGCCCTTTAATTCACAGGAAATGCTTGAGCAGATCTATTCCATAATTGCCAAAGAGGCTATTCCTCCCTATAAGGCAAGCGGGGGCCATGTATCCAGCGGCTTGTCGGCTATAATTATGAAGCTTATGGAGAAGTCCTCGGAAGACCGGTACCGCAGCGCTCACGGAATCAAGGCGGATTTGAAGAAATGTCTGGCCGGGCATGAGGATTTCGTGATAGGTACGGAGGACCTCTTGAATACCTTCCGCATTCCGCAAAAAATTGTAGGCAGGCAGCAGGAGCTGTCCCGCCTGGGGGATGCTTTCCGCAGCAGCCTCAAAACAAGCTCGCAGCTGATGCTGGTATCCGGCGATGCCGGTGTCGGCAAAACGGCACTGGTCCATGAGCTCCATCAGACCATCAGCCAGGAGAAAGGGCTGTTCGCGGAAGGAAAATTCGACCAGTATAACAAGAACATTCCGTACAGCGCGCTTATCCAGGCCTTCCGGCGATTGATCAGCCAGCTGCTGGAGAGCCCGGATGAGGATTACAAGGGTTATATCGGCCGTTCGCTGAACAAAGCGCTGGGCGGAAACGGCAGTGTAATTACCGGGTTAATCCCTGAGCTTGCCGCCTGGATCGGCGTTCAGCCGGAGGTTGAGCCCCTGAATCCAGCCGAGGAGACGAACCGCTTCTTCCTGACCTTTGCCAAGTTCGTGGAAGGGATCACCCATAATGACAAACCGCTCGTCCTGTTCCTGGACGATGTCCAGTGGGCGGATTACTCCAGCCTGCAGCTGGTGGAGAAGCTGGTGCTGGATAACCATCTGCAGAGGCTGTTTGTAATCTGTTCCTACCGGCAGAATGAAATTCACGAAGGGCATCCCCTGTTTGCCTCCATCGCCAGAATAGAGAAGAGCCGTGAGGTTTCACGCATCCACCTGAAGCCTCTGAACGAGGAGGATGTGCAGAGTCTTATCGCTGACACATTGTACAGCAGTAAGGAGAGAGTGCAGAAGCTTACCGGACTGATCTTCAAGCGGTCCAAAGGCAATTCCTTTTTCCTGACGGAAATTCTGAAGGATCTGCATAAACGCGGATTTTTTGTTTTTGATAAGCTGAGCGGGGAATGGAACTGGGATCTGGAGCGGATTGAGGCGCTGCCGGTCAATGAGAATGTCGTTGATTTCCTTGTGGGTCAGCTGCAGAATCTGCCTGCGGATGTCCGCAGGATCTTAATGTTAAGCTCGGCCGTCGGCAATGTATTCGATTACGGCATGCTTACCCTGATCGGTGAAGAACCGCCGGAGGTAATTGCAGCTGCCATCAGCCGGGCCGTACACGAGGAGTATATTCTTCCTGCGGACCACCGCTATGCCATATTCTCCGGGACGCTGAGTGAGGCAGGGACGGCACCGCTGCAGACGGAAATCCGGCTGAAATTTGCCCATGACCGGATTCAGCAGGCCTTCTACCAGATGCTTGACGCTGAGCGGGGGAAAAGGCTGCATCTTAGCATCGGACGTCTTCTGCTGAAGAATTATGGCAACGGGGATGCCGAGGACAAGATCGTAGATATTGCAGCACACATGAACAAAGGCCTGGAATTTATCAGCGAGCGCTCTGAGGTTGAGGATGTGATTGCTCTTAATCTTCGTGCAGCGCAGAAAGCCAAGGCAGGCTACGGGTATGATTCGGCATTCATCCTGCTGGAAGCGGCAATTACGCTGCTGCCGGAGAATTCTTGGCTGGCGGACAGGGAGCAGACTGCGGAGATCTACAGATTGTATGCGGAATGCGGTTATCTCACCCACCATGTAGAACAGGCGGATCAGGCCTGCAGCCTTTTACAGATACATACTACAGACAGAATAACACTCGCGGAAATTTACGAAATGCAGGCCAATCATTATATGTATCTGGGTATGATGCCGGAATCGATCGCTTCAGGCAGACAAGGGTTACAAGCGCTGGGAATCCGGATTCCCGCCAAGGTAGGAATGGCCTCCGTACTGAAGGAGCTGCTGGTGATCAAGGCTGCGCTGCGGGGAAGAACACCAGAAGGGATTTTTACATCGCCGGAAATGAAAGATCCGGAGATGAAGCTGGTCATGCGGCTGCTGATTAATTTTATCCCGCCATCTTTTATTTCAGGTGAGACTTCGCTGTTTGGTCTTGTTGTCCTCAAAAAGGTCGGCCTGACCCTGAAATACGGCAACTCCCCCGAGTCGGCGCTTGCTTTTATCGGATACGCCATGCTATTATCCGGCTTCGGAGATACCAGAGGGGCCTTTGAATTCGGGCGGCTCGGGATCAGGATTAATGACAAGTTCAATGATTTGCAGTGGAAAGGTGCGGCACATGTATTGTATACGCTGTTCAGCCATTCCTGGACCGAGCCCTGGGATACGCTGCAGGACTGGTTCGGCACCTCGATTGAAGCCAGTCTGCGGACAGGGGATCTGCTCTATCTCGCCCATTCCGCATTCTATGTGAATCTCTGGAACCCGTCGATGGACATCGCGACTACGCTTCAGGAGAGTACGCGTACAATTTCTATGATCGAGAATACGAAATATAAGGAATCACTTGCCACAGCACAGCTGGCCCGCCAGTATTTCCGCAGTCTCGCAGGCGAGCTGCCGGACCGGACTTCCTTCAACAGTGAGTCATTTAGTGAAGAGGCCTATTTGAGCCAGCTGGAAGAAGCGAGGTATTATTCGGGAATTGCCATCTATTATATATATAAAATGAAGCTGCTGTTCACATATGAGAAGCATCATGAAGCGCTGGAGTATATCGATAAAGCCTACCCGATCATCGGAACGCTGGCCGGTTCTGCTTTTATGGAGGAGTTCGCCCTGTATACTTTCCTGAATCTGGCTTACGCCTATAAGGATTTAAGTGTGAACGGCAAACGCAAAGCCAAATCCAGAATGCGCAAAGAGTACGGGCGAGTCCGTAAATGGGCCAGGAATGCGCCGGGAACCTTCCGCCAGCATGAATATCTGATGAAGGCCGAATGGGCCAGAATCAGCGGGAACGATAATCAGGCAAGCCGCTATTATGATTTGGCGATTGAGACCAGTGAGCAAGGAAGCTTTGTACGCTATAAAGCGCTCAGCAATGAGCTGGCAGCCCGGTTCTATTATCATAAGGAGTTCAATGAGTTCGCCGCTTATTTGCTCAGACAATCCGTATACTATTATTCGGTCTGGGGCGCCAAGGAGAAGATCAGGTTCATTAACGAGCGTTACTCTTCCATTGTCAAAAAAATTAATACGAAGGAATTCCTCCATGGCCAGACGGTTACGGACTACACCGAGAGCATTGATCTGAATTCAATGATTCTCGCTTCCCAGGCAATCTCCAAGGAGATTGAGCTGAACAATCTGCTGGAAGCGCTCATGGAGATTGTCATCAAGAATGCCGGTGCCCAGCGGGGCTGCATTCTGATGACCTCCCAGGCGAATCTTCTGGTGGAGGGTGAATATAAAGCCGATGCTAATAGAATCTCAGTGGCTGTTCATGAATCGTCAAGGCTGGATAACCTGCCGGTCTCGATTATTAGACAGGTGGAGGAGAGCCGGGAGAGCCTGATTTACAATGATGCTTTTTCGGAGACACCGTTTGTGAACGATCCGTATATTGTGAAGCACCAGCCGAAATCCATGGTATGTATGCCGCTGATCAACCAGAATAAGACGATTGCGATTATCTATCTGGAGAATAACCTGGTTACCGGCGTGTTCACCAAGGAACGGATGAAGATCATTAATCTGTTATCCAGAGAAATGGTATTCTCGCTGGAAAATGCCAGCCTCTATACAGAGCTGGAGCGGTCGGAAGAGAAATACCGTGAACTGGTGAACAATCTGCAGGACGGGGTATTCATTACTCAGGACAAGCGGTGTAAATATGTCAACGAAGCCCTGGCGCAGATGCTGGGGTATGAGATGGATGAGATGCTGGATCAGCCCTTCGAGAACTTCCTCAGCCCCTCCGAGAAGGAGAAAGTATCGCACTATTATGCAAGAAGGGTTGAAGGCAAGCAGGTGCCTGATGAATATGAGACCCGGCTAGTTCACAAGGACAAGACCCGTGAAGTCATCGTGATCCACAAGGTCATCCGGATCATGTATATGGACAAACCGGCCATTCAGGGGACCGTGAAGGATATTACCGAGCGCAAGAAGGCGGAAGAGGAGCTGCGGCGGCATAAGGAGCATCTGGAGGAGCTCGTGGCGGAACGGACCAAGGAATTGGAGTTCAACAACGAGGAATTGAACAAATATATCGGACTGATCGAGCAAATCTCAATTACCGACGAGCTGACCGGGCTGTATAACCGCAGATACTTCAATAAGCTGTTCCTGGACGAGGTAGAGAAGGCAGCTGCAGACAAACGGCATTTGACCTACCTGATGCTCGACATAGACTATTTCAAAAAATACAATGATACCTACGGCCATTACGAGGGCGATACCGTACTGCGGAGAGTCGGCCAGCTGCTGAATGAGCTGGCTGAACGGGCGGACGGTGTTGCGTTCCGTCTGGGCGGAGAAGAGTTCGGCATTGTGGTGGCCGGGTTCACCCCTCAGCAGTCGCGGGAATATGCCGAAGCGATCAGAAGAAGCATCGCGGAGCTGCGGATTCTGCATGAGCTTAGCCCGGAATACGGAAGAATTACCGTATCCATCGGCGTAGCGGCCGTTCTTGTCGACGGACTCCGCGAGGAGGATATCTACAAGCTGGGCGATGATGCGCTCTATCAATCCAAAGCGGAAGGCCGCAACTGCGTCACGCTGTTCGAGCGGTAATGCAATGAAGTGTGGGCTGACCTGGTAGGCTATGATATGGCTGCCTGGGTCAGCCTTTGTTGTGTTCGGATTGAGGGTTTCGGCATGGTTTCTTGTTTTATCTAAAGTGGGAAATGATATTATTCATCTGTGATGGATAAGATACATTGAAATTTGGAGCAGATCTGTCCAAAGGATGAATATGATTTAATAATCCAATTCTTACAAGGAACATGTTTTAGACGCGAAAGGCTTGATGTCACTCGGTGACCGGTATGTCCAAAAACTGAATTGGGGCGCTCTACATTCTTTAAAAAGCGGTTCTGAGCCGCTTGCCCAGTGTGCGATCTGATTCGTACGTCTTGCTTGGGGGCTTAAGAGAACGATAGGGTAGATGAGCCAAATGTATGCGAAAAACCGAATACAATGTGCCAATGATAGGGACGATGAGCCAAATGTATGCGAAAAACCGAATACAATGTGCAAGTGATAGGGTAGACGAGCTAAATGTATGCGATAAACTGAATAGAATGTGCAAGTGATAGAGTAGACGAGCTAAATGAGGCAATGCCCCCGTTTGATTCACCTGTCAGAGTGATTATGCTGCTGGGCCATAGAAGCCGCTGTGTCAAAAGATTCCTCCCCGGCATAAAGTATCTGGGCGATTGCCCAGCTGAATTACAGGTTCACAAAACTTGAGCTTATGCAGCTTCCGGCGATCCGGAACGGGTTCTTCAATGCACATATGAGCAAAGGGTTTATTGTACAGCCGCATTGGCACACGAACGTCACGGAGATGGTGTTCGTCATCAGCGGCGAGCTGATTACCTCCTTGTTCGATCCGTTTACCCAGAAGCTGATGACCTATCATCTGAAGCCCGGACAGGTCTCCATCTTACCCAAAGGCTGGTTTGGCTAATTTCCCCGGAATATGCAGATACTTCTGTTATCTCAAACCGGGAGGCAGGATTATGGAGGAAGAAAAACAAGGTAGTCAGGTGAAGCGTGAGAAGGTGGAGAAGCTGGCGAGGCTGGATAAGCTGCAGAAGCTGGAGAAGCCGCGGAAGTCCGGGAACCCGGGCAAAAAAGGATTATCAGTATGGCAGCTGACGATGCTTGCACTGGGGACCGTGGTCGGCGGCTCTTTCTTCCTGGGGTCTTCCGTGGCGATCCGGGCGGCTGGCCCGTCTGTGCTGCTGGCTTATGTAATCGGAGGGGTTCTGGTCTATCTCATCCTCTCCGCGCTGTCGGAAATGACGGTGGCGAATCCGGCACCCGGCTCATTCCGCACGTACACCGAGCAGGCGTTCGGCCGGGGGGCGGGATTCACGGTCGGCTGGGTATACTGGACAGGCCTTGTACTCGCGATGTCCAGTGAAGCGACGGCAGTATCCATCCTGCTGAGGGGCTGGTTTCCTGCGCTTCCGCTGGCGCTGGCGGGCTCGGGGATCATTGTTCTGGTAACACTGCTCAATCTGCTCGGAGCAGAACGGCTGGGCAAGCTGGAGAGCGGACTGGCTGCCTTCAAGCTGCTGGCCATTGTTGCATTCATCGTGATCGCGGTGGCTATAGTAGCCGGATTTGGAACCAGGGGCGAAGGCGCGGCTGGTATTCAAGTTGTGCGAGGCCAGAGCCTGTTCCCCGGGGGAATTGCCGGTATTGCGGGCAGCATGCTCATGGTGATGTTTACCTATGCGGGATTTGAAGTGCTGGGACTGGCAGCCTCGGAGACAGTCAATCCCGGAGTCACCATCCCCAGAGCGATCCGGCGGACGATCCTGCTGCTGGTCAGCCTCTATCTGGCTGCCATGATCGCATTGTTTCTGCTGCTGCCCCAGGCTCTGGTCTTTGAACAGATCAGTCCGTTTGTGTCTGCCCTCAGCCTGTATGGCCTCGGCTGGACCGGGACGGTGATGAATATCGTCCTGGTGTCCGCTATTTTGTCAACGATGCTGGCCTCCGTATTCGGCCTGGGCCGGATGCTCCGCTCATTGGCGGAAGAAGGGCATACTCCGGCCTGGATGCGGGACCGTGCAGATATCCCGTACCGGGGCATCCTCATTTCCGGCGGTGCAATGCTGGCCGGGCTTGGACTGGGTATGCTTTTGCCGCAGGGAGTCTACCTATTTCTGGTCAGCTCCGGCGGCTTCGCGCTGCTGTTCTCCTACTTCATCATCATGGCCAGCCACTACCGGCTGCGCCGGCGCCACGGAGGACCCTTCAAGGGCCAGCGCGGGTTACGCGGCTATCCGTACAGCTCATGGATTGCAATGGGAAGTCTGGTCACCATACTCGCCAGCATGCCGCTGATTCCGGGACAAGGGGGAGGTCTGGCCGCGGGAATTATGTTTGTTCTGGTCTTCTCAGGCATTTATGCGGTGGGGGCACTGCGTAAGGGGAGAGAATCCGGGCGCAGGCGGCAGCCCTCCCTGCAGGTTAAGGTGCCTGGAGGCAGAGCGCAGATGGAGGCTGCGGAGGAATGGACGGATCGTCATCAGGGACGGTTGGAGGAACGTCATAACCGCCCGGATCAGAGCGGCAGGCATTCGGGCCAGGGCGGGACAAAAGGCGGCGGCAAGCGGAAGAAGCGGAAGCGGAAGTAGCGGTGGAGGTACGGAGCTCAGAACGGCTGCGCTCCTTTTGGTTATGCAGGAAATTATGATATTCGTCTGCTGTGGATATAACGTGCATAATGCCCCGGATACTTTTCTTTGGAAATTGGAGCAGATCCGTTTCCTACTGAAGGAAGAACTTGTCCTTGTATCAGGGGTCCCACTGCATCCTCCAGAAGTCGGCAGCATGGTGAATTCAAAGGGATAAATCCCTCTAATTCCGCCGAAAGTGGGCTGTATGCGGAAATCAAAGGGATAAATCCCACTAATTCCGCCGAAAGTAGGCTGTATCCGGAAATCAAAGGGATAAATCCCTCTAATTCCGCCGAAAGTAGGCTGTATCCGGAAATCAAAGGGATAAATCCCTCTAATTCCGCCGAAAGTGGGCTGTATGCGGAAATCAAAGGGATAAATCCCACTAATTCCGCCGAAAGTAGGCTGTATGCGGAAATCAAAGGGATAAATCCCTCTAATTCCGCCGAAAGTGGGCAGTATGCGGAAATCAAAGGGATAAATCCCTCTAATTCCGCTGAAAGTGAGCGGTACGCGGAAATCAAAGGGATAAATCCCTCTAATTCCGCCAAAAATGCCGCCAAATGCCGTCAAAAGGAGGAAATGAAGAGCAAAATTAGTGCACTTGATTTCACCGGGACTGCCTGGGGCCGGAAAGAATATGCTGCCTGCCGGACGGAGGACAATCATCCGAAGGTGTTTAGCGGAACCGTGCTTCTCACTCTCCGCCAGCGGGAGTCAGCAACGATACTCCGTTGTTCATCAATGGCACTAATCTGCCGGCCAGCGCAGCAGCGGATTCATGACGGCCCTCGTTATTCCAGCGATAGGTCACCCCGTAGATTGACCAGCTGAGCAGGGTTGCAGCCGTTTGCAGTGTGCGGCTATCCGCTGTGCTGTCTACTCCGGACAGCAGTCTTTGCAGCAGCTGTTCCAGCTGCAGCTTAATATTCTCTTCAATAATCAGCGCCAGGGAATCATATTTCTTCAGGCAGTGATGGCTGGATTCGTGATAATCGCAAAGAGCGGCAACCAGTGTATAGAGCGTTTCCTCGGTCAAGGCTGCCTGGTCATCGATTTTGCGGAGAACAAGCTCCGTGAAGGCATCTGATAAGAACGATTCAAGCAGTGCGTATTTATCAGGGAAATGAGCATAGAATGTGGCCCGGTTAATCGTGGCTTTTCGCGTGATATCCTGTACGGTAATTGCATTGAAGTCCATGGTATTTAACTGCTCGGCAAATGAGTCCAGAATTAACTGGCGTGTCCGGATGACGCGCGGGTCGTTCGGGTTCGGTGAAAGTATACTGGGCATTCTCTATCCATGCTCCCTTCAGTAACTAATGCTTTATCTATTATAAACATCTGCGGCTGCGCCAACCAAGGTATCCCTGGATAACCAACAATATATTTTTCATTTCGCTTAAGCAACAGATGGTGCGGATTGTTGGTTGAATGGGGCAGGTGGCATTGCTAATATTGCATTCGTACCCCTTAACTGCGGGTGCCAAAATAATATTGGAGGTGCGGTTCATGAGTCATCCGCAGAACAATAATCATTCCATCCAAGCCTTGTTTCAGCCTTATACGATCCATCAACTGACCTTGCCGACACGAATTGTCATGTCGCCGATGGCCCGTGCCTTCTCGCCTGAGGGTGTGCCGGGACCCGACGTAGCCGCTTATTACCGCCGCCGTGCCGAGAACGGTGTCGGTCTTGTGATAACCGAAGGAGCCCTAATTGACCATCCTTCAGCAACCAGTGAGTCCAGATTGCCTAGGCTTTATGGGGAAGCAGCATTGAACGGCTGGGCGGAAGTGGTCAGACAGGTGCATGAAGCAGGGGGCAAAATTTTCCCGCAAATCGTGCATATGGGCATGATCCGGCCGAATGGTTCCCAGCCTAACCCGGAAGCCCTGTCCATCGGTCCGTCCGGACTGGATCTGGAGGGGAACAAGGCAGGCGAGCCGATGTCAGAGGACGAAATAGCGGATGTAATTCATGCTTACGCGGCTGCAGCGCTTCATGCCAAAGAAGCCGGGTTCGATGGCATAGAGCTTCACGGAGCCCATGGCTTTCTGATCGATCAGTTCTTGTGGGCGAAGACCAATCAGCGGACAGACCGTTACGGCGGCGATCTGGTGAAGCGCGCCCGGTTTGCTGCTCAGATAGTCGAAGCTGTACGTGCTGCGGTAGGTCCGGATTATCCGGTAGCCATGCGTCTGTCCCAATGGAAAATGGGCGATTACGCTGCCAGACTGGCGGACACACCGGAACAGCTGAAGGACCTGCTGGGCGTTCTGGTGGACGCCGGGGTAGATATCTTCCACTGCTCAGTACGCCGTTTCTGGGAGCCCGAATTTGCCGGCTCGGATCTAAGCTTTGCCGGCTGGGTGAAGAAGCTGACAGGCAAGACGACCATTACGGTCGGGGCGGTTGGCATGGACAGTGATCCCGCCGAAGGGGAAGGACAGGCTCATCCCGGACTGGACGGACTTGTGGAGCGGCTTAGCAACAATGAGTTTGATCTGGTGGCCGTGGGCCGGGCGCTGCTCGGAGATCCAGCCTGGGCGGTCAAAATCCGTGAGGGACGGCTGAGTGAGCTTCAGGCATTTACCCCTGAATCGGTGGCCTCGCTCTCCTGACGATAGCTTGTCTAAACGAAAAGCAGGCCAAAGGTACCCGCCCTTGGCCTGCTTTTTGTATCTACTGCTGCTATAGAGGCGTTATTCCGTGCTTACTTCGCTTCTTCAAGCTTTTTGGTAAGGTCCTTGTACTGTTCCAGCAGCCCGCCCAATGCGTGCTTGACCGCTGCGGCATCTTTGGATTCTACGGCTTCAGCCAGTGCAGCCTGTGCCTTGAAGAATCCGTTATCTTCTGTCATTGGGAGCAGAGCCGGGGCTGCAGCAGCTGTTATGGAGCCAGAGCCTGTGAGTTCGGCGGACGAGAGGCTGTCAGGTGCTGCAAACACGGCGAAATCTGCAGTGGATGAAGCCGTTGTTCCTGTAGCGAAGGCACTGAGGGTTCCGTCTGTTACGACAAGCTGAAGATCGGCTGACGGCGCTGAAACGGCAAGGGAAGGTGTTGCTGCTGCTGTCAAGGCTACAGGTGTGGCCAGTTGCACGGCTGGAGCGGTAACTTCTCCTGTTGCATCCAGGGTAAGCACCTGTACATTAAGGCGGATGGCCTTATTGTATCTGCTGAGCGTGTCGGTCCAGTCCTGAACGGTTTCCGGCGCGTAGCGTTCTGCAAGGTCCAGCAAGTCTGGAATACGTGCAGTAATCAGGATACTTCCCTGCAACGGGGCTGAGGCTGCACTTAAGGTAACGGCGGCGTTCCCGGCCTGTGGCGGCGTGCGGTCTGCATCGGCGAACACCGGGGTTGCGATGGAGGACAGCAGCAGGGTGGAGAGGGCCATTCTTCTCAAGATTAAACGGTTCATGAACTAACACTCCTTATGGGTGAGGTTTGTCTTACAGCTCCCAATATAGCGTTCTACTGTGGCAGGAAATTGGTGGCTTTGTGGAAAAACAATGGCAGGGCCCTACCGCCTCCGGCAGCTTGTTATAATGGAGCAGACAAAACTGTGGAGGGCTACGATGAACAATCAAACGGTCATTGCCGTTGTGGACGATGATGAGAATATACGCAAGCTGGTCGAGGCTTATTTACATAAGGAGAATTTCCGCACGATTGGCCTGGGAAGTGCCGAAGAAGCCTGGGCCCTGTGGACAAGCGATCCTCCCGGCATGTGGGTGCTCGATATCATGCTTCCGGGGATGGACGGGTATGAACTATGCAGGCGCATCCGTGATGAAGCAGAGGTGCCGATCATTATGATCTCTGCCAAAGATAATGAAGTCGATAAAATACTGGGTATTGAGCTGGGCAGCGACGATTATCTGGTCAAGCCGTTCAGTCCCCGTGAGCTGGTGGCCCGGATCAAACGGCAGCTGGAAAGGTGGGAACGGCTCCAGCAGCCTCAGCCCGCAGCTGCGTTGCCTTCCCCTTCAGGCATAGAGCTGGGCGGACTGCTGCTGCTTCCGGAAGAAAGGAGGTCCTTCTGGCACGGATCAGAGGTGGAGCTGACGAGTAAGGAGTTCCTGATGCTGAAGGTGTTTGCCGGACATCCGAACCGGGCATTTACGCGGGAAGAGCTACTGGGTTATGTCTGGGGGGATGATTATTTCGGCAGTGACCGCGCAGTGGACCATCTGATCAAACGCATCCGCAAAAAAATAGACGGCTTGCCGCTGGAATCGGTCTGGGGACACGGCTACCGGATGAGAGAAGGGCAGGAATGATGAATATGCGGATGAAGCTAAACGGGCAGATGAAGAAGCTGAAGCTGGTGCATCAGATCAACTTCGCCTTCGGATTGTCTCTGCTGCTTGTCCTGTCCATCACGGGAGTGATGATACATTTCGTACTGATGGATCATTTCATCGGTAAGGAACAGGAGGGATTGCGGACGCTAGGCGCAACACTGACCGCCAGCATGCAGCAGCTGCCCGCCGCAGCAATAAGTGCAGTCCCAATTGAAGAAAATAAGTTGTTTCCGGTTCAATATGCTACGCTTTCCAGCGGAGTACAGGCCATTGTGACGGATCAGCAGGGGAAGGTGGTGTCGGGCACCCTCCCGGCGATACCCGGACAGGCACAGGCAGTTACCGGCATAGCTGCAGTAGAGACAGGCAGCCTGCAGAGCTTATGGGACGGCAACGACCCGCGTTATCTGGTGCAGGTAAATGCGCTTCCCCAAGGCAAGCTCACCCTGCTGACCCCTGTCAGCAGAATCAAAGCGATTGAGCAGGCACTGCTCAAACGTCTGATTCTTGTCTTTGCCGCCGGTGCAGCCGTGATGTTCCTGTTCAGCCTGTTTATCACAAGGAAGCTGATTGATCCGCTGATCAGCCTGCGCGAGGAACTCAAAAAAGTGAAAAACCGCCGGTTTGCCGACGTGAATCTGATCCGGGCGGGTGGGGAGATCGGTTCTGTGGCCCGGACCGTATACGAAATGGCCGGAGAATTGCACAGGTTCAACCGGGTACAGAAGCAATTCTTCCAGAATGCCTCGCATGAGCTGAAATCACCGCTGATGTCGATATCCGGTTATGCGGAGGGCATCAGGGACGGGATATTTGAAGGTGAGGATGTCCGTAGAGGGCTGGATATTATCCTGGGCGAGAGTGGACGCCTGCGGGACCTGGTGGGCGAAATGACGCTACTGGCCAAGCTGGACAGCGAAGAGGATATATTCCGGGCGGTAGAATGCGATCTGGAAGAGCTGCTCTCAGAGGCGGTAGAACGGATCAATCCGCAGCTGGCTGCAAGAAAGCTGTCGCTCAAGACTGTAATCTCCGGAGACCGCGGGCTGATGCTGAGGGCTGACCGTGATAAGCTGCTGCAGGCACTGCTGAACGTATTATCCAATGCTGCGCGTTATGCAGACAGGAAGATTGATGTCCATGGCTATGTAAGCAAGGGGTTGATCACATTAACAGTTTCGGATGACGGCCCCGGCATTCCGCAGGAGCTGCTGCCCAGTCTGTTTCACAGGTTCGTCAAAGGGAAAAATGGTGATTCCGGGCTGGGTCTGGCCATCTCGCGCGCCATCGTGGAGCGCTGCGGCGGTAAGATTACCGCCCGGAACTGCCCGGAAGGCGGGGCCGTCCTCACGTTTGAATTTCCATCCGCAGCCGGGTAATAGCTGCCGGCAGACAAAAAAGTGGCGTTTTATAAGTAGAGTCTATAAATAGATTCTATAAGTAGAGTCAGAGCATATCTCTTGTTATTGGAAGATCGCCGCTTTGCGCTTTTAGTCATTTGCAGCTTGTTTTAATACTCGCCTTAGTCTACTGATTTTCTAAGCTGGAGAGCAAAGCGATTGGAACAACGGTCCGTTCACGCAGCGTCCTCTCAAGTGCATACATTGTTCTTACTCAAAAAAAGGGGGTGTCCCGGAAGCCACTATAAGGCTTACGGGACACCCCCTTAGAGTGATGTCTAATGTTTTAATATTCGTTGAACATTGCAGCGATTTCGTCGTAGCCGGTCGTTTGAGTCAGCGCCAGGGAGAGCAGAATCCGTGCTTTTTGCGGCACCAGACTGTTGCAGGGAATGGAATTGGCGGACAGGTCAATGTAGGAGTCCTTGAGCGTAATTCCGCTTGAGATCCGCGAGCAGCGGACCACAGGGATGTTATTGTTCTTAAGCTCGCCGACTTTATCTATCCACGGCTTGCTGTAGATGCCTCCGCCTGCTCCGGCAATCACAATGCCCTTGGAGATCGTGGCGAGATAATCCAGGATGCCGGGATCGGCGTCGACATGGAAGTAGGCTACGGATACTTCCGGCAGTCCGGTCATGGCCGATACATCGAATTGTGAAGCAGTCGTATGTCTTTTGAGCGTCCGGGTATAGAAAAAGGCATGACTGTCGCGCATGTAGCCCAGGCAGCCGAAATCACGCTCATCGAAGGCATTAGCCTTGAAGGTGTTCACCTTCTGCACATCCCGTCCGCTGTAGATGCCCTCGGCGAAGACAACCATCACGCCCTGTCCGGATGCATCCGGATTGGCTGCCAGTGCAACGGACTGATACAGATTGAGCGGACCGTCGGCACTGATTGCCGTTGCGGGGCGCATGGAGCCGGTAATGATCACCGGTTTGTCGGTCTTGATCACCAGGTTCAGGAAATAGGAGGTCTCATCCAGGGTGTCGGTGCCGTGGGTAATTACGAAGCCGTGCACATCCTCCCGGAGGGCGAGCGTGTTGATGTACGCAGCCAGTGTAAGCCAGTGTTCGCTGGTGATATCTGCACTGCAGAGATTGCTGACCTGAACGCCGGCACAATTGGCAAGCCGTTCCAGGTGGGGCACACTATCCAGCAGATCCTGCACGGGCAGGGCACCGGGTTCGTAGTTCAAGGTTTTATGCGCTTCGCCGCTGCCGGCAATGGTGCCGCCGGTAGCCAGAATAACTACATTTTTGAGGCTGGGATTATAAAATGGGGATGCTGTGAAGTTCACTTCAGGTGCTGGAATAATCATAGATCGTTTCCTTTCAGGTCGAATCAGAATGAAGGCTATGGAATTACATTGAATGTATTATAACATACGATTTCAGGGGACAATGATCTGTTTTTACTCCTGTTTTTCCCTGCAAATAATTAGTCAATAAGTGCATGCCATATTAAGGTATAATAAGTAAAAATATAAATGGGAGGATATGTATGTTCACGGTAGAGGAAGTAGCACAGGGAGTGTGGGCAGCGATTGTTATTCCGGGCCGGGGCGCGGTAGGCAATGCGTCCATTATAGATCTTGGGGATACCACAGTCGTGGTGGATACCTTCAGCCTGCCCGGGGCAGCGAAGCTTCTGCGGGAAACGGCTGAGCAGCTGACGGGGAAGCCGGTCAAATACATAGTGAATACCCACTATCACGGGGATCATCATTACGGGAATATGGAGTTTGCCGACTGTGTCATCATTTCCACGGAGCTTACCCGTGAAGTGCTGACAACGAATGGTCCGCCTGAGCTTGGGGAATGGCAGGAAGGGCTGCAGAAGCAGATTGAAGCACTTCAGGAGGCTCACAGTACTGCTGTGGACACCCGCCTGCAGGCAGCGCTGGGATATGAAATATCGGAAAAGCAGGCCCTGCTGGAGGCAACGCCTGCGATCCGCAGAGTAACAGCTGCTGTGACATTCAAGGATACGCTTGATATCCACGGGTCAGAGCGGTCCATACAGCTGTTTACATACGGCGGCGGCCATACCTGCAGCGATGCCATGGTATATATTGCTGACGTTAAGGTGCTGATTGCCGGGGATCTGGTGCTGAACCAATCCCATCCGGCTATGCTGCACGGTTTCCCTGAAGCATGGGCTTTAATCGTGGAACGGATTGGCCGCGAGATTGACTTCACCCGGCTGATCCCCGGTCATGGAGGGGTTGCCGGACGTGAGAGCATCGCTGAAATGTTAAGTTATCTTCAAGAGATCCAGGCGTATGCCGCAGCGGCTGCCCGGAGCGGGGAGAACGCGGATTTCTGGTTAGCTAAGGGAATTCCGGCACCATTCGATACATGGGAGGGCTCCCATATCTTTGAGTGGAATTTCCGCTGGCTGTACGATACATATACTCATTCCTGAGAAAAGAGGAGAACATTATGCTGAAGCTGGATGGCCGGGACTATGCCCTGGCTCTGCCGCTGTTAAGTCAAGTGAAGATCAACACCCTGTTCGCCGAAGCTGTACTCAAGGGCCAGACTACCGGCATTGTTTATGTGGATAATGTGCAGAACCCCCATACCTTTTATGTGGCCCATGATTACGGGATGTCGCTGGTCTATGGGGATTCGGGCAATGAGGCGTTTAACCGGAGCTTATATGATTATATTACCAACAAGACAGGGGACAGGCAGTCTCCGGAATGGCTGCAGGGTGACCCGGCAGGAGGCTGGTCTCCGCTGGTGGAGTCCATAATTACTGAGCATAACGCACTGTTAAATGCGGTCGAGCCCGGTCCTGAAACGGCTGATACACGGAAGATACACACCCATACCAGAGTGAATTTCACCTTTGACCCGGAAGTCTACCACAGTGCGAAGGAGCAATGGTTCCGGCGGGATGCAGTAATTGTTCAGATGACTGCCGGGCTGTTTGACGGGCAATCAGGTGCTGTGATTCCGCGCTATTTCTGGAGAGATGCAGAGCATTTCCTAAGTACAGGCATAGGATACACCCTGCTCAGGGAGGGGGAGAGCGCCTCGAGTGCGTTCTCGGCGTACCGTACAGCAGATCAGCTGGAGATTGGGATTGAATCGGCAGCGGGCCACCGGGGGAAGCATTTTGCCTTCTCCGTATGTTCTGCGCTGATTGATTACTGCCTGGAGCAAGGGCTGGAGCCGGTGTGGGGCTGCCGCCGGGAGAATGAGGGTTCTTACAGACTGGCTCAGAAGCTGGGCTTCAAGCCGTCGCTGTACATCCCCTATTACCGGTTGGCCGAGTGAATAACAGATTCAGCAGAATAACATATCAATTGTTTAAGTTTTTAACCGATCAATCAAAAGAAGCAGCGGCAGTCTAAGACTTGATAAATAAAGTCTTAGACTGCCGCTGTTGTTGTTAAATAAACATTTCCCGTTAGTTAAATATTAATATGCTTGCTTTCGTTTCAATAAAGGCTAGTGAGAGTTTAGTCCGTCATTTGTTTAACATTTTTGAAAAGTACTTAGGAGCCTCCTTAAAGCCTTGTCTCTCATAAAATTTATGAGCATCTATTCTTCTGGAATGACAATGAACTTGGATACGGTCACATCCCCTTTTTCTGGCAGAGGCAGAGGCAAATTCCTCTAATTCCTTTCCAATTCCTTTACTTCTTATTGAGGAGTCTACAACAAGGTAACTAATAGAAGCGATATCACCTCTAATTCCCAACTGAGGGATATAATGAATGGAAATACAGGCAATAACACGTCCTTCATTTTCATATACCATTAATTCTTCGTTGGGGTCAGCTAGAAGTCTTTCCATGTTCTCTTTAATAAAAAATTCGGTATCCGGGTAGCCTAATTGCGTCAAAAGTTTGGATATATCTTTCCTATCCTCCAGTTTTGCAACTCTAATCATAAATTTCATCTCCACTCATTTCCCATTTTATAGGGTGCACCATAATCTTGGCATTATATTAGCGGATTTACTAGAACCACGGTATGACTATTTCAATACAGGTGTGGTTTATTGTTACTAGACCAGAGTTAAACTGCCCATTCGTTGAACAATGGCAGCTGAGCATGTTGATCGGCTGCCTTCTGGTTGTTATTGAGCTAACGTGTCCCGTTAGCGTAATGCGAAATTTACTAACCCTCTATCAATTCCCTTAATTTGTTCGCATGTATTACAGGAATTTCATAACCTTGATTAGTATTTTCAAGGTCTACCAATAGCCCTTTCATATCCCTGTCTGTACCTAATGAGAGATGGAAAGTTTTTGTTGTTTGACCCTGAAATTTAATCTTCAAATTGTATTCTGCTATATAATTAAGATTACCCGGCATTTTCTCTGCACTATCTATAGTAGTTTTGAATACTTGGAATGATTGGAGATCATTGAATTTCCGATCTGTGCATTCATTTTTATTGTTACTACATATCAGATTAACTGAAACTCCACCGTTTTCCTGGATAGAGTTCTGGTTCTTCTCGCTACATCCAAGGATCATAATAAGAGTTAGCAATAAAAAGATAAGTAAATACTTTTTCACAATAATCACCTCCTTAAAACCTCTAATCTTTAGACGGTAAATGGAATTAAAAGGTTGCTAATAGTTTTTTGAGTTGGTCAACTATCCTGCCCGTTCGTATTATGAGATCAACCAGTTCTTTCTGGTTGATCCTTTTTTCATTTGCATAGAGGATTAAAGTAGCCTGGTCGAACGTACCTGCCCGTGGGACTTGATCCCGAGTGCTATAATGTTCACCCTACTTGTCATGACCATGATTGAGGCTGGTTGGGACGTAAGATCCCGTATAACAAGCGATGCTATGGAGCGACAAGAAGAACCGTAGGGATGCCGGTGAATTTAAACTTACAGGGAGAGATGAGATGAAATGAATCCAGTTGTCGGTCTAGATATTTCAAAAGAAGAAAGTCATGGACAAGCCTTTTTAGCGCGCGGAAAGCTCTTCAGAGGGACATTCCACTTCGAGCACACTCGTGATGGCCTAGCAAATCTACATCAAGTTTTAAAGGACGTTGAATCGGTATCCAAACAACGTCCTTTACTTATTCTAGAAGCAACAGGACATTACCAAAGCCCTGTTGTTCAGTTCTTAGAGGAACATCACTATATTTACATTGTCATTAACCCGCTAATCTCCAATCGGCTTAGAAAGTCTCAGCTTCGTAAAGTAAAGACGGATGCTGCTGACGCTTACCTATTGGGTGAGTTGTACTACAGGGAAGAGTTTGAACCTTTTAAGAAAAGAGGTGTGCAACTTCTCAATCTGCGCTATCTTACAAGGCAATATGAGACTCTTTCAAAGATGTGTGTATCGACTAAACTGCAATTCCAAGCTGTTTTAGATCAGGTTTTCCCGGGTTATAAAGGCGTGTTTGGAGCTATGTATTCCGGTGTTTCACTGCGGTTTTTAAGTGAATTCCCAACCTCATATTTAGTTTTACAGACGGATGAAGATACACTTAGAGCTAAGATGAAAGAACTGCTTTCTTCGAAACGGGGGCGTTCAGAGGACTGGATTAACCAACGGGTTCAACGATTAGTAGATGCGGCAAAACAAAATCCATTTCAGCAAACCATGTATGCAAGTCATTTAATCAATATGAGAGTTCTTATTACCCTTATTCTTCAATACCAAGAGCATCTTGCTGAACTGGAACAGAACATAGATGCTCTGGCTGAAGAAATTGAAGAGTATGAATTAATTCAGTCGATTCCCGGGATTGGGCATAAAATTGCTGCAACAATTTTATCCGAAATAGGAGAAGTCGAACGATTTGATCATCCTAAGAAGTTAGTCGCCTTCGCAGGCATTGACCCGAGTGTCTTTGCTTCCGGTAAGTTTACAGCGACTCGAAACCGAATCACGAAACGTGGTTCCAGGCAGCTGCGTTACGCACTGGTGATGGCTGTTCAGTGTGGACTTATACGCTCCCGAAATATGCGAATCAAAGCGTTCTATGAACGTAAGAGAGCTGAAGGAAAACCACATAAAGTAGCTCTAATCGCATGTGCAAATAAACTCGTCCATTGGCTCTATGCGATCTTAAAAAATAAAAAGGAATTTCGTCCAATTTAAAAAATATTATTGGCATAACCTTCCAAGACACAAAGAAAATTGGAGGGTTTTTTGGCATGCCTCATTTTAACTATACCACATGATTTAGAATCACTTTACTGGTAATGTTGACAAGCTATTAGCTGGTATAGTTTAATGAAGCCTTGTGAATCTAACACTTTATTTTTCAGTCTAGAACTTTATTGATTTTTAACATCAATCCAGAGAAGAGTGCCCGGTGGCGTTCTTTTTTATTGAGTTTTACACAGATAATGATTATCATTATCGCTGTAGAGCTGATATTCTGCAGTCAGCCGCATTTGCTGCGGTCTGCATTACAATACTAAATAAGAACGGAGGAATACGTATGGAGCGGGAACAGCTGCTGGAGGGCAGTCTTCATCCGGAAGGCGGGCGGTTTAACCTGGCAGCCGTCCGGGAATATATAGCGGAGCATTATCATGAACCGCTGTCCATTGATCAACTGGCAGGCATGACAGGATTGCGGCCGAAGTATTTTGGCGAATTGTTCAAAAAAACGTTCGGACAGAGCACGATGGACTATCTGACAGAGCTGAGAATCAGCCGGGCCAAGCAATACTTGCAGGAATCGGAATATCTGCTCCGTGAGATCGCTCATAAAGTCGGCTACAGCGATGAATTCTATTTCAGCCGCAAATTCAAAAAGGAAACCGGAGTCCCTCCTTCGTCGTTCATCCAGCAACATAAACGGAGGGTTGCCGCCTGCTCTGCAGCTGCGGTCGGGCAACTGCTGGCTCTGGATATTATCCCGGTGGCCGCTCCGCTGGATTCCAAATGGACTTCCTATTATTTTAACAAGTATTACGACCGGATTGAAACACATCTTAGGGTAGACCTGATGGACCAGGAGCTTGAGCGGGCTAAGCTGATCAATGCCCGGACGGAGGCAATTATCGGCCACGATGCCTGGGATTCGGCATGGGAGGAGCATCTGCAGCGCAATAGCCAGAACCTCTTCATCCCCCGCGAACAGGACCGCTGGGATGTCCAGCTCCGGGAGATCGCTGCTTTTCTGGGCAGGGAACAGCAGTGCAGCCAGTGGCTGCAGCGGTTTGAACACAAAGCCCGCCATGCCAGAGAGCAGGTGGCCGCCGCCGCGGGTGAAGAGAGCTGTATGGTGCTCCGCCTATACGAAGATCAATTGCATGCTTACTGCAACAGGGGAATCCGTGATGTGATCTATGGCGAACTTGCCTTGAAGCCGGCATATACCGGCTCCGGTACGCTGTATAATGAGCCGATTTCGCTTGCGGAAGTCAGATTGCTGAATCCGCAGCGGCTAATGCTGATCATCTGTCCTGATTTTGCCACGAGGCGGCATTGGTTGTCCCTGCAGCACAGTGAGAGCTGGCGTAATCTGCCGGCAGTACAGTCAGGCAAACTGGACCTGCTCCCCTCTGATCCCTGGTTCGAGTACTCGGCGGTAGCACTGGACCGGATGCTGGAGGAGGCCGTTCTGATGTTTACAGGAAATAGTCCAAGCCAGGAACAGGAAACTGTCCATGGTTACCCTTCTGTTTATCCTCTATAATCCCTAGTAATGAGAATGATTATCACTAGGGGGAGATAAAACATGCAAGATCATAAGGTCAATTCAGCCAAGAGAAAGAAGTCAGGAATCCTGGCCCTGTTAGCGCTAATCTTCGTGATTATGCTGCTGGCGGGCTGCGGCAACAATTCGGCGGCTGACAGCGGGGCCGGGAATGAAGCCGCTCAGACAAACACCGCAGAAGCGACACCGTCAACGTCTCCTGAAGTGGAGCCGGCAGTGGCTGAAGCTGCAGAGGCAACCGGCTATCCGCTAGTGGTTCAGGACGAACTGGGACATGAGGTTACATTAAATACTGCTCCAACGAAAGTATTTGCTCCATATATGGAAGACTCTCTGGTAGTGCTCGGCGTCAAGCCGGTGGGACAGTGGTCCAATAAAGGCCAGGGACAGCAGTATCTTCAGGATCAGCTTGCCGGGGTTCCGCTTGTTGATTTCACCAGCGGCTTGCCTTCGCCGGAGGTTGTCATGGCGATGCAGCCTGATCTCATTGTGCTGCATAACTCCTACTATGCGGAGAATGGTGTCTATGAGCAATACTCCAAAATTGCCCCGACCTATGTCTTCCAGCAGGCGGCAGGTGACCTGGACAGCTCCGTAACGATACTGGGTGATCTCCTCGGCAAGCAGGAGGAAGCGGCTAAAGGCCTTGCAGATTACCGCAAAAAGGTAGAGGAGGCCAAGACAACCCTGGCTCCGCATATCCAAGACAAAAAGGCGTTGATTATCCGGTTCAATTCGCGGGGGATGTTCCTGATGGGCGGTGTTTACGGCGGGTTTGTACTGGCGGAAGAGCTGGGAATTACCAAGAGCGATCTTGTCGCTACAGAGAACAGTGTAGAGCTGTCGCTTGAGGTTTTGCCGCAGATCGATGCCGATCACATCTTCCTGGCCAACGATACAGCCAACACCGGTGAGTCCTTCTATAAGGAACTGACAGAGAGCGCGCTCTGGAAAAGCATCCCTGCCGTCCAGGCCGGTAAGGTCTATGATGTGGACGACCGTTACTGGCTGGGCGGCGGTATCGTTGCCTACAGCAATGTCATTGACGATGTTCTGGAGATCCTCGCGCCATGACTATGACGAATGAACGGAGCTACCCGCATCTTGGCTGCGAGGAACATGTCATTTATGCCGGGGCAAAACGCCAGGAGTACCGGATTCTGATCTCGCATCCAACCGGAGAAGCCCCGCCGGAGGGGTATCCGGTCATTTACGCACTGGATGGCCATGCCGTATTCCATACCCTGGCCGAATCTGCACGTCTGCAGACCAGCAAACCGCATGGTTATGATCCGGTGGTAGTGGTGGGGATCGGCTATCCTTCCGGTGAGCCCTTCGATATGAAGCGCCGCTGCTATGATTTCACCATGCCGGCTGAGGAGCAGCAGCTGCCCAAGCGGCCGGATGGCAGCCAGTGGCCGGAGAGCGGCGGGGCAGACGAATTCCTCGATCTGCTGCAGCTGGAGATTATGCCGATGATCGCCAGCCTGTTCCGGGTAGACACAAAGCGTCAGGCGCTGTTCGGCCACTCCCTCGGCGGTTTACTTGTACTGCACGCACTGTTCACGCGTCCGGAGCTGGTAACCCGTTATACGGCTGGCAGTCCTTCAGTATGGTGGAATGATTATGCCCTGCTGGCTGAACTGGAGCAGTTCTTGGCAGCATATCCTGCTAAGGCTCTGCAGCGTAAGCTGCTGATTACGATCGGTGCCGACGAACTGGAGCATATGGTCGAGGATGCCGGGAAGCTTCCCGGACGGCTGGCATCTCTGGCAGAGCATGGCCTGCAGACGAGTCTTAATGAATTCGCCGGTGAGAGCCATGTTAGCGTACTGCCTGCGGCGCTGAGCCGTCTGCTGAGATTCGCCTTGGAGAAGGAATGAGATCCTGGAACAAGCCTAAAGTTCATAGATTCCACGTAAAGAAGAGCAGCAAATCTCCCGTTTAGGTGAGAAGTGCTGCTCTTCTATATGTTAATACACTTTAGATCAGCCGGGCATCCACGAAGCAGTGCAGATGCAGCGGGGACAGCAACTTCAGGCCTTCACCAAGCTCGAAGTCTTTGCCTTCAGCGAGCTGGCGGCCTTTTTCACGGAAATAGATCCGGTACATCGCCAGAGTCTCCTCACTGAATTGGCTGCTGTGCAGGGCTAAGGCTGCGAACTTCCGCTCGAAGTGGTCTGTAATGTCGATCACCGTATTAGGCTCCGAGGTGAAATAGAAACCAATCGCCTTCGGCTGCCAGGGGCGGGTGCTTGTCCCTCGGGGATACAGCGGAAGTCCGGACGACAGGAAGGCCTGGGCTGCGGCTCTGCCGGTAACGATATGATCATAATGTGCCTCATAGCTCAGCCACGGATCAGGACAGAGGATAACATCCGGCTGCACGGTGCGGATGATCCCGGCAATCTCTTCTGCCAGCGCCGGAATATGCTCCAGGGTGCCGTCGCCGTGGGCCAGCTGATGGAACACCGTAGCACCCAGCGACCGCCCTGCGGCCTCCAGCTCACGTGCGCGGACGGCTGCAATCTCGGCAGAAGACAAATGCTCGTCCAACGCACCAAGATCCCCGTTCGTCACAGTCAAATAATGAATCTCGCAGCCCTGCTCCGCCAAAGAGGCGATTGTCCCGCCGATGCCCACCTCATTATCATCCGGATGCGGCTGTACACATAATATTCTGCGGCAGCCTGTCAGATCGGGAGGGGACATCAGTGCTGCCATTGTGGATATATCCATGTTCATGATCACTCCTTATATCAGATAAATGCTTGAGTTCCTTTCTATACGGACCGGGTATTCTCCAAATCACTCAGCGTCTGCAGCCGCTGCTTATCACTGATATTGTAGAACAGAATCGGCAGGATTGCGGCCAGGAAACAGAGGGCAGGCAGGAGAAACATCACGAAGCTGAGCCCATGCTTGAGCGTTGGAGTCGACGGCTGATTCTCAACATAGCTGAGGAGGCCCAGACTTGCACCGATAATGAGCCGTGACAATGCCCCGCTGAATTTAGTGACAAAGGTGTTCGTGGAGAACACAATCCCCTCGCCCCGGAAGCCCAGCTTCCACTCCGAATAATCAATGGTATCCAGCAGCATGGACGTGCTCACAATGGTTGTCATGCCCGAGAAGAAGAAGCTGACCGCGAAGAACACCAGTGTGGTCATAACATTGTGGTCACCGAGAAGGTAAGGCAGGATGCAGGACAAGCTCCCCAGAATGCAGGATAGGATGAATACCTTCTTCTTGGAGAAGCGGCGCAAAAGCGGCGGCGTAGCCGTCATGCCCAGCAGCATGCCTACAACAAGGCTAATCCCGACCTGGGTTGCATAACCGGCATCTCCCCAGACATAGACCACATAATACAGCTGGATGCTCTGCCGGATGCCGTTGACCAGGTTGATAATCAGCAGCGAGGCAAGCAGGGTGAGCAGCGGTTTGTTTTTATACACCGTTTGCAGATTTTGCCGGAAGGAGATCTTCACGGGTGAAGGGGCGACTCTTTCCCTGGTAAGAATTCCGGTCAGCAAAATAGATAACGCAGCAATGATTCCTATAATAATTGCAGAATACAGATAAGCTTGCGTGCTCCGTTCACCGCCGAAGGCCAGCAGCAGCTGGATGCCGCCGACTGTGATCACGACCGCACCGAGGGTCCCGCCGATTTTGCCTAAAGTGACGAACAATGTCCGTTCACCCGGATCTGTAGAGATAACGGACGACAAGGCCCAAAGCGGCGTATCACAGACCGTATACAGCATACCCCAGAGCAGATACGATACGGTGGCGATCACCAGCGTCGTCCTAGAGGAGCCGCCGAAGTCCCAGAAGCAGACGATGGTTGCCAGTGCAATCAGGAAGGGGGCAAACAGCAGATAAGGCCTGAATTTGCCCCACCTGGAGCGTGTTTTGTCGGTAATCATGCCCATCAGCGGATCAAGGCAAGCATCGAAGATGCTCGCTGCTACCAGTATGACACTGGCGGTAGTCGCCGGAATGCCCAGCAGATCCGTGTAGAAGAACAGAATATACATCGACATGAAGCTGTACAGCATATTCTGGCCCAGCAAGCCGCCGGAGAACACCATTTTCTCAGCCAAAGGTACTTTTGTTGTCAATGGGCAGTCCTCTTTTCGTTGTGTATATGTAGGGTTGTACCATTTGCTAATTATGTTTATTTATAACTTTTTTTGATGTTCTGTCAAGCTGAATATGGCTAACGCAGCCGGCTGGATAACCGTTACATATAGACAATGTGGAAGCGCATTACAGAAAATAAATTAAAAATTTATTAATGCAAAATAATTATATTAACTATTTAACGAAAAATGTCGAAATATAGCTGATGTGTCCGGCTGATGGGAGAGTGTTATGGGAGAATACAACAGGATTACGGCAGGATGGACACTAAGAAGTTAACCACAGGGGGAAATCACATGAAATGGTTCGGAAACATGAAGACAGCAACAAAAATTATCTCAGCTTTTATGGTGGTCTCATTAATTCTGGCGGGACTCGGGGTGTATTCCATTTTCTCGCTGAGCAGCAGTAATCAGAATATGAAAGGCATGTATAACAACAATCTGATTTCGGTCAGAGATCTGTCTGCTGCCAAAATCAATTATCAGGTCATCCGGGTATATATGCGCGATATGAGCAACACCACGGATGCAACCCAAATTGCCGGTTATCAGGACAAGATTGCATCCACCCGGCAGGATCTGATCCAGAAGGTGGACAATTACCGTCCGCTGGCCACGACCGGCACGGAGAAAGAGCTGCTGAACGATTTTGACAAAGAGTATGAGCTTTATCTGAAGCTGTTTGAGGAAGCGCTTGTTCTGGCTGAACTGGATGATCCGGCTCAATTTAATACATTCCTGACCACCCAATTGACTGCGCAGGGAGAGAAAGTGCTTGCGAACCTGGATGGTCTGATCGAATTTAACGTGGAGCTGGCCGAGGAAGCGAACCGCCACTCCCAATCAGCATATTCCTCCTCGCTGGTGCTCACCATCTCAGTTGTCTCGGCTGCTGTTATCATCAGCATTCTTATTGGTTACATGATCGCCAGATCCATCTCCAAACCGCTTATGCAGATGCTGCGGCTGGCCTCAGAGGTGGCGAACGGTGATCTGACCCAGCAATCCGATATTTCCACCAAGGATGAAGTAGGCCAGCTGGCTGCTGCCCTGAACCGGATGGTTCATAACCTGAAGGATCTGATCAACGGGATTGTTATGAATTCACAGAGTGTGGCTGCGTCTTCCGAGCAAATCTCGGCAAGTACCCAGGAAATCGCCGGGACCAGCACGAACCAGTCTGCGGCGGCAACGAACATTACCGAACTGTTCAAGGAGCTGTCGCTGGCTATTGATTCCGTAGCCTCCAGTGCAGAGGAAGCGGCGGAGCTGTCGAATGAGACGGTGCGCACGGCCCGGGAAGGCGGATATGTGGTTGAGACCTCGCTGCAGGGAATGCAGACTGTCAATCACCAGATGAAACAGCTCGAAGAGGATTCCGGCAAAATCGGAGATATCATCGAAGTAATTGATGATATTGCCGAGCAGACCAATCTGCTGGCCTTGAATGCGGCGATTGAAGCTGCTCGTGCCGGAGAGCAGGGCCGCGGCTTCGCAGTGGTGGCGGATGAGGTCCGCAAGCTTGCCGAGCGCAGCAGTGATGCCACGAAGGAAATCACGAAGATCATCAAGGCCATGCAGGAGAATACGAAGCAAAGCGTCCGGGCAGTAGCGGAAAGCGTTGAGCAGTCTTCGATGACCAGCCAGGCTTTTGAACAGATTATCAGTATGGTTAATAATTCTTCACTCAAAGTTAATGAAATTGCTGCCGCCTGTGAAGAGGAATCCGCCCAGGCAGCCGAAGTGATGAGCTCGGTCCAGTCCATTGCCGCCTTCAGCGAGGAATCCGCAGCGGCTTCAGAGGAAACGGCAGCTACCTGCCAGGCCCTGGCCCTGTTATCCGAGGATCTAGCCCAGTCCGCTGCCGCGTTCAAGACTCATTAATTCTACAGACTGAAGGTGAAGCCATGTCATCCTTACAGAAGGAACAGTATATCGAGCTTGCTGTAGGAGCCGAAACCTGTGCGATCCGTATCGAAGAAATTCATGAAATTATCAAAATGCTCAGCATTACAGACATCCCGTTCACCCGGAATGAAGTGAAGGGTGTGGTCAATCTGCGCGGTAAAGTGGTCTGCGTGATGAGCCTGCGCAATTTGCTGGGGATGGCGGATGAGCCGTACACCCGGAATACAAGAATTATTGTGGTCAACTACCGGGAGGAATTCGTGGGCCTCATTGTGGATAAGGTCAATAAAGTGACTACGTATGCCGAGATCCACCCTCCGGCGGGCGGACATAACCGCAGCCGCGAAGCGGTCTTCCACGGGATTGGCCAACGGGATGATCAGCTGATTGGCATTCTGAAGCTCGAGGAAATATTGGGCGGTTAGGAAGGGGAACAAGTAATGATGATGGAACTGTCTGCCTACCGCGATATTTTCATAGAAGAGCTGAATGAGCAATTGGAGCGGATCGACCAATCCCTGCTCACGCTGGAGCATGCTCCGGCACCAGAGCTGGTCCAGACGATATTCCGCGCAGCCCATACGATCAAGGGCTCAGCCTCAACCATGGGCTTCCGTGAAATGAGCGATCTGACGCATGAGGTTGAATATGCCATTGAATGGGTCCGGGAGAAGAAACCGGAGATTACCGGAAAGCTGATTGATACGCTCTTCCGGGCGCTTGACGCCATGAAGCTGCTGCGCACGCAATATATCAGCGGCGGGGATTACGCCGACTGCAGCGCCGTCGTTGCAGAGATCAAGGCATTGATTAATCAGCCGGCTGAACCACAGCCGGTCCGGTTGCCCGTCTTAAGTCCGGCGGAGATGCTCCTGGCCGAAGAAGCCGTGGCTGCCGGGTACTCGCTGCTGTCCCTCGCGGTAACGCTCAAAGAGGAGTGCCTGATGAAGGCGGCACGGTATTATATGCTGCTGCAGCGCATGGAAGATGTATGCGGAAAGGTCATTGCTGTCGCGCTGCCGGCAGCTGCGGCCGCCGGAGCAGACGAAGACTCGCGTTATATCCGGTTTGCTGTAGTGGCTGCTGCCGGCAAAGAAATTCAGCAGATATCAGAACAGCTGGCAGGTGATTCAGATGTCCAGGGTATTGTCATCACTCCATTTGTGCCTGGTCCTTCAAGCGTTATTGGCGCAGCAGCGGCGGTTGAACCGTTACTGGCGGGGCCTCCGTCATCTCCGAACAAGGAACAACGGGGGAACAGCGCCCAGCCGACAGTCCGGGTCAGCGTGGAACGCCTGGATCATCTGATGAATCTGGTAGGCGAGCTGCTGATCGAGCAGACCTCCCTGGCCGATCTGAGCGCAGCCGGCCAGCGGAATGATCCGGCTAAGGTATTGCCGGGTATAGGCGGAGTGTCGGATCATATGGGGACTATTATTAAAGAGCTGCAGGAAGGTGTAATGAAGACCCGGATGCTGCCGATGGATCAATTGTTCAACCGTTTTCCGCGCCTGGTGCGGGATCTCGCCCACAAGCTGGGGAAGGAGATTGAACTCGTGATCCAGGGCGGCGAGACCGAGCTCGACCGGATGATTATCGAAGAGCTGAGTGATCCGTTGATCCATTTGATCCGCAACAGCACCGATCACGGGATTGAAAGCCCGGAGGTCCGGGCAGAGCGCGGGAAATCTCCCAAGGGTATGATTACGCTCACCTCCTTCCACGAGGAGAATCAGGTGGTTATCCGCCTGGAGGACGACGGGCAGGGCATAGATGCTGCCAGAATCAAAGCTTCTGCACTTAGCAAAGGCATCATCACTGAAGAACAGGCCGGGTTCTTAACCGCTCAAGAAGCCATCCACCTGATCTTTGAGCCCGGCTTCTCAACGGCTGCCGAAGTAAGTGAGGTATCGGGCCGGGGGGTGGGGATGGATATCGTACGCAGCCAGATTGGACGGCTTAACGGTATCATTGATATTGAAACGGTACCAGGCCAAGGGACTGTGTTCATTATCCGTCTGCCGCTTACACTCGCCATCATTAAGGGGCTGCTGGTGAATGTATCCGGCCGGGTGCTGATCCTTCCTATGTATAATGTAGCGGAAATAGTGCGGATCTCCCCCGAAGACATTCAGATCGTTCAAGGCGAACAGGCGATTATTAACCACGGGCGGATTGTGCCGCTCTCCTGGCTTAGAGACAAGCTGCATTACCCGCGGACCGAGCGCAGCTCCAAGACTATCCCGCTGGTGATTGTCCGGTCTGTGGACCGGATCGCCGCCTTTGCCGTTGATGAGATCATTGGTAATCAGGAGGTGGTCATTAAGTCGCTGGGTGCGTATTTGGGGACGATGAACCATCTCTCCGGGGCAACAATTCTGGGGAACGGGCGGGTTGCACTGATTCTGAATGCCTCCTATCTGGTCAGCCATTAATTTCATTGCTGCAGGTTTTGTATAGAACACGCAGGAGTTGTGAAAAATATGGAAAGACGTACCAGAAAGGGGTGGAGAGTTGGATATTACGCTGGCTTCAGATGAAGTAATCAGTCGGATCAAGCAGCTTCAGTCTGGTGGAGGTACCGTAAACAAGAAGCAGGTTAAGCAGCAGGATCCGGAGTTAATGCGCAGTGCGCTGCATTATTTTCCGAGCTGGGAACATGCCGTGAAGAACGCCGGATTGCTGTAATTGAATCAGATACACAAAAAACCGGAAGATCCGCAGCACACTGCGATTCTTCCGGTTTTTTGCGTGCCGCCAGCAGAAATAGGGTTACTTCTTGTGCGGAACAGCCTTGGGGCTCTTGATCTGCAGCTCGATGGCCTGCTGGTTCAGCTGCAGCTCATCCATATAAGCATTGACCTTCATCCGCAGCTTGTGCAGCATTTCGATATGCATATCATGAATACGGTCTTCGATACAGAATGCCGAACAAGCCAGATATCCATCTGTATAGGATTTGGTATCATCCACTACCGTATTCAATTTCTCTTTGTAAATCCGCTTTACAGGGCCGCTTTCGGGTTTGATCTCATAGTAGCGGTTCGTTTCCGTCAGCAGTCTCCAATGACTGGCCTCGACATCGTATTCATCCTTCTCCAGCTGTACGGTCACTTTAAAAATTTTAATAGGACTGTTCATGTTGAGCAAAACCTCCTGCAACCCCCATACTTATGTTCAATTCTCACTATAGGACTCAGAGATTATAGCATGCGTCAGCTGTATTTCCCACTGGAATATTAGGTAAAGTGATGTGATATATTGCAGTAGCTATTACAATGTAGGATATGACAATACGGTTATTTTAAGGAGGGAGAGATTGTAATGAAAAAGCTCATCATCGTAAACGGTACAATGGGCGTTGGCAAGAGTTCAGTATGTAAACAGCTATTCAAGTCGCTGGACCGCTCCGTATGGTTGGATGGGGACTGGTGCTGGATGATGCAGCCTTGGACTGTGAATGACGAGAATATCATTATGGTTGAGAATAACATAAACTACTTGCTGCACAGCTTCTTAACGAATACGTCGTTCGATTACGTAATCTTCAGTTGGGTTCTTCACCGTAAAGAGATGATTGACCGTTTGCTAGCTAGGCTGTCAGATCTGGAATTTGAACATCAGGTAATTACACTGACCTGTTCGGAATCAGCACTCAGGCAGCGGATGCAGGAAGATCATAGAACGGAGGAGCAGATCAATCGGAGTCTGGAACGGATAAGCACTTATGCAGGAATGCCTTCACATTCAGTGGATACAAGTGAGATCGGACTGGATGAAGTTGTTCTGCAGATTAAAGACAGACTGTTGTAGAGGACGGCAAGTCAGCGGATGAATCTGTCTCTGTGCTCCTGAATGGAAGGGGTAGTAACCGCAGTGAAAACTGTAGTATATTTCCAAGCGATCGTTTACAATAAATCCATTATTGTCCTTGGATGGCAATGATGAAACCACCTACATAAAAGGAGATAAGAGATGAAGAACACCGTTGCAAAAGGACATCCGGTTATTTTCTCGCTGATGCTGGGAGTCGTCCTGACCCTTCTAGTTTCAGTAGCATCTGCAGTAGCATCTATTCAGGAGTTTGGGGACATGGGGGTAAGAAATGCCCAGGCCTGCGCCTTTCTGGTTATGGCCATCATCGTTACTGTATATATGAAGCGAAAGGATTCCTCGCTTGAGAGATTCGGCTTCCGCAAGCTTGACGCCAAGCAGGCCAAGCCTGTGCTGTTCTACATCCCCCTGTTGATTCTTGCGGTAGCCCAGCCGGTTATATCTGGAATCAATGTGGAGACGACGGCGGCTGAAGTGATCAGTATCGTGATCATGACTATGATTGTGGGGTATACTGAGGAATCCATTTTCAGAGGAATCATCAGAGATAAGCTGAAGCATAAGGGGTCTGTATTTTATATTGTATTCTCGTCCGTAATCTTTGGTGCTCTACATATGGCCAACGCGTTTGGCGGAAATGATATCATAAGCACACTTCTCCAGGTTGCCAATGCAATGCTGCTGGGCTGCGTACTCGCCCTGCTGATTGAGGCAGGCAACAATATCATCCCGCTGATCGCCTTTCATTTCATTTATGATGCTCTGGCTTTGGTCAGCAATGAGAACTTGGAGCATGAGGTTTTGATAGTGGGTATTCTGAATATCATGTATCTGCTGTATGGCATTTATTTAGTTATTGAATTAACCCGGCGGAATAAAAATCATAGCCTGTCAATGTAAATTAACCGGCCGGCATTCAGGAAGTTATCCCGGATGCCGGCCGGAAATCCGATTAATGATAACGCATACATAACATGAAACCAGCAAGCCGGAGCAAATTATCCCTAAAAAGAGTAATCGTTAGGCATGGGCATTCTGCTTATAAATAGCAGGGAATTTCAGGGATTATGCCGGGATATGCAGGTTTTTGAAGTTTTAAATTTTATTGTTTCTGGGATATAATATAGACATCACCAAAGGAGCCACAGCAACAGTCCACAGGTGGTAACTACAGGTGATTGCCTCATTCCTAAATTTAGCAATGAATGAAGGAAAGGAGAGAATCCCGATGTACTAGCGTTAGCGAAGCGTGCCGGAATCGGCTGCTGATGAGGAAGGTGGATGATAACATCTTCTGGCAGATCGTGGGTATGCGGGAACCCAAGAGCAAATCTTTGAAGATGAACCAAAGCTATTCATTCAAGCAAGAGTAATCTTGCGGAAGAAAGAGCGTGATTCCGTTGAAAAAGGTTAGCGAAGCGTACTAAAACGATTCTTCACAGCAGGGAAAACGTCCGTGAAAACGTTTTTCGTGAAATCGTGTACGCGGGAATTCACCCCATATGCAGGACATGGAGCAACACTCCGAAGAGGAGCGAACGGGCAACACGGTAACATGAAATTTGAACAATCACCATGTCAGGGATATGGCTTTGTTAGCAGGAGGAAATGATTGAATTGAATACAGGAATAAACACATAAATCCCCGTGCCTCAAGTAATCAGGCAGCGGGGATTTATGCGTATATACATAAGGTACTCCATTTCGCCAGTGCGGCTGAAATGGAGTTTTTTGAATCTTTTCAGCGTACAGAAAGAAGGCGGGAAGCTGCTTGGTTTCACCGGAGAGGCAGCTTATTTGGAGGCTGCTAAAGTCCGCTTGGATTCATAAGCTGCGGTACAATATACTCGCCGAATGCATCAGGCGGAGGGTTGTTACGGCCCCGCATGTTGTCCCGGGTCAGCACGACCACCGTCTTAAGCTCCGGAAGTACATACACAAATTGCCCGGCGTACCCGCGTGCATAATAATAATCCACAGCAGCAGACCCCCCGGTTCTGGTATCACCCGTTATTGAATCTGTCCACCAGTGCCAGCCGTATCCGCCATGGCGGGGCGGTTCAGCCGGCAGAGCCGGCTGCGCCGAACATGCGACCCGTTCGCCGGATATAATCTGCGAATTCTCCCATACACCCTGCTGCAGATAGAGCTGTCCGAATTTCAGCAGGTCGGCGGGCCTCAGCTTCAGCCCGTAGCCGCCCGTATGGATGCCTTGGGGATCTGTCTCCCACTCATACTCCGTAATTCCGAGAGGTCCGAAGAGATATTGCTCGGCGAATCTTGCTGTGCTCATTCCTGAAGCCTGCACCACAATAGACGACAGCAGTTGCGAGATCCCTGAGTTATACTCCATCCGGGTTCCCGGTTCATCCGCGAGCGGCTGCTCCAGTACATAGTTCACCCAATGGGAGGAACGGGTCATCTTGGGGAAGGAATTCGCTCCGCCGAATTCGGTCCAGCGAAAGCCGGCCGACATGGTTAACAGCTGTCCGATTGTAATTTGCTGCTTGCGTGTATCAGCGTCACGGCTGAGCTGCGGGAAGTATTCGCTGATAGGAGCCGAAGGACCGGAAAGCTGGCCTTGGTCCATCGCGATGCAGACCAGCGCGGAGAGTATGCTTTTGGTGCAGGAGTTGATCTTGGCAATCTCGGAAGAAGTGCGCTGATCTCTATAATGTTCAAAGATCAGACTGCCCTGCTGCTGGATCAGACAGCTCCGCAGATTCAGCGGCTTTAGGGAGTCGGAAAGTGCTGACAGGTTCATAGTTGTGTCCTTTCGGTATGTCATCCGGGCAGCTCTTATATCATGCTGCCCATACTGCTGGCTTCCTTGCTTTATGGATTTGCAGTAATCTTTGGATGGATTGGCTTAATTATCTCAAGCTGTAGTGAAGAAGTCCAATTCAACCGTCCGGCTGGGAAGCTTCCTTGGAATGACAGCTTAATTAGGAAGTGTAATGGAATCAGAGACCACGCCGAAGGTAGAGGCTTTGATATAAGCCTGTTTCTGCAGAGCTTCCAGCTGTTTAGCGGTGCCGGTTACGACTACACCAATAATTGTGATATCATCCGGTTCCAGAATATTATTATCCCCGGCCAGGCTCTGATGAACCTGATCTGCTTCCCAGGTGAAGTTTTTGCCGTGCTTCCGCAGCTGTTCGACACTATTAATGAAGGAGTTTACACCGCCGTAGGGGGCAAACTGCTCTCCATGAAATCCGTAGATGATCATCGAATCAGCTGCGATGGTCTGGCGCGTTTCCTTCAGGTATTTTTTATAAGAGGGAGTATATGCATCCGTCCATAACCAGACAGGCTGCATCCCGGCAGGCAGAAGCTTCTGCGTCTTATCCAGCGTATAGGCCTGGTCAAAAGACAACGCCATCTCCACAAGTGTATCGTCTCCCAGCTGCTTCAGCTGGCTGATGCTGTCCTCATAGGAATCATAATCAATCTCCGGATGATAAAAGATCATTTCCCGGTCCCCGGTGGCAGAGTTGTAACGGTGTGTGGACGCTGCGCTCAGCTGTTCCGGGAGAGAAATCGCTCCAAATGCGCCATACCTGCCGGTCGAGTGGCCCAGCAGATTATAGGATTCCTCGATGGGCTGCCAGATATAAGGTTTATTTCCCAGCCATTTGTAAGTCTGATTGTAGGTCTCGCCTCCAAAGCTGTCTAATTTCACCGACTGGTTGCTGATGTGCACATTGGGTGCACTGATCTCATTTTTCCAGAGAATCTCAGACTGCACCTTGTCTCCCTGGTTCAGTCTCAAGTGGTAGAGGCCATACCAGATAACGGCGAGAATAACCGGGGTTACGATAACAATGATGCCAATGGTCTTCAGGGTGGAGCGGAGTCTGGCTTTTTTGATTATCTGCTGAGCCCCTTTCCCTCCGAAAATAAACGGGTCCTGTTCATGATTCTGTTCCATTTAATAGTCCTCCCCATAATGTTTGATGAATTGGTTTTTGGCGCGTGTAACATGAGTCTTGAGCGTGTTCTCATTCATACCGTACAGGGACGAGAGCTCCTTGTAAGTAAGGTTCAGCTCATATTTGAGAATCAGCAGCTCCTGATGCTGCTCAGAGAGCATAGACAGCGTGTCGCGGATATTCTGTGCGGTTTCCCGCCTCAGCAGCTGGATCTCCGGCAGATGGGTTAAAGAAAGAAGCTGGATATCGTCAACATCGACCGCCGGATGACGTTTGTCTTTTCGCTTGAGATCATAGAACTGATTGGTGGCGACACGGAACATCCAGCCCATGACTTGTTTCGGGCCGATACCATCCTGATAGGTTAAGTATTTATAACAGGTGTCCTGAACGATATCTTCAGCATCCTCGCGGGCGAGTCCGCGTTTCCTCAAATACCGGTATAGCAAAGTTCCGGCTTGCTGCAGAAAGTGATGAATGGTTTCTTTGGCCATGTCCTGCCCCCTTCCCCTATACAACGCTAAGCTCCGTGAAAAGTTTACAGCAGCCGTTACATTCAGTATTCCTTAATTATAAATGTTCACTACCAGCAACAGCTTCAGCAGTTCAGTTAATATAATATCAGTATGTAAAATATTAGCGGCAACGGAGGAAATCTATGTATCAGGAAAATGAATTGCAGATTCGGCCGATAGCTGAAGGGGATCTATTCAGACTGTGGGAGCTCTCACACAAAGAGGAAGCACCGGAGTGGAAGAAATGGGATGCACCTTACTACGAACACAAGCGGATTCCGTGGGAAGAGTATTATGGGAACAGAGCGGAGATTGTTGGATGCGGAAAAAATTGGGTAATAGAAGTAGAGGGCGGGGTTATTGGCGACGTCAGTTACTATTGGGAGCATGAGCCATCCCTTTGGCTGGAAATGGGTATTATCATCTATGATCCGGCATATTGGAGCAGCGGTTACGGGACTAAAGCTCTCAGACTGTGGATCGGTCATCTGTTCAATGCGTATCCGCTGGTCCGTGTAGGCTATACCACATGGTCCGGGAATGAGCGGATGATCAGGACCGGGGTGAAATTAGGCATGACGATGGAAGCAAGACTCCGGAAATGCCGTTACTACGATGGGCAGTTCTACGATTCTATTCGAATGGGGCTGCTTAGAGAGGAGTGGGAGGCTTTAGAATTGAAAGGATCAGCCGCTGGAGCCGCTGAGGGTTCGCGAACAAAATTAGACAAATAAGCATGAAATACCTGCATTTTGCACGATATGAAACAATTAAAATGTTTCTTTGTGAAAAAAGACACAATATTGTGAAAACTATCACGTTGTTATCATAAAAATTTTAATATATAATAAAGTTAATTAAAAGAAACAGGGGGAATTAAAAATGAAATTATTCAAAGTTCTAGTAGTAGCAGGGGTATCAGCAGCATTGTTGTCGGGTTGTGGATCGAATAATAATAACGCAGCTAATAATGCAGGTGCAGCAGCAACAACAGCTCCAGCCACAGAGCAGACTGATGCAAAAAGCACAGCTTCGATTGTTAACCAGGCAGATGCCTTCACTGCTGCTGTAAGCGAAAGCGGCAACTGGATTGTAGCAATCCTGAACGATCTGACCGTTGACAAAGATGTTGTTGTAGCCGGTGAATTCCATGACAAAGGCGATGCATCTGCAGCGATCTACCGTAAGCTTGCCCTGTATGCACAAGATGCAGATCACAAGGTTACAGCTACCTACACACTGACAGCACCTAAAGTAACTGTACAGAGCGAGAACTTCCGCGTTCAAGGCGGTACAATCAAAGGTGACGTATATGTAGAAGCTAACGGATTCAACCTGTACAAAGATGCTACTATCGACGGTAACCTGTACTATGCAAGTGAAGATGTGAAGGCTACTGCTGTGATCGAAGGCAAAGTAACCGGAGCAAATGAAGTTAAATAATTCAAACCTAATATAGCAGTTACAATATTAGAATGGATTGCAAACAGCCTGTAGACAGGCCCTTTGGGGCTTGCTCTACGGGCTTTTTTGTATTCTGCGCTGAAATATTCTATAGTATTATGGAAGGTATTGTAAGCGCAAACACATGGGACAGGGGATGCAATTATTCATGAAGAATAGCCGGAGATTGGGAATGGCTGCCGGAGTGATTCTAGCTTCCGTAGCCGTACTCTATTTACTTTTGTATATGTATGAAAGACCGGGCGGATGGTCTGACCAGCGGATGTCCCGCTCACTCGGAATGGACCAGACCCTCCAGATTCCACTTGGCAAAAGTCCGGAAGAAGCTGTCCGGCTGTTCCGCGCCTCTGACACGATGACTGTAATTCATCAGGAGCCTGCAGCCAGAGGGGAGCTGGTATTTCTTACCCGGCCGGGGCAGCAAGGCAGCAGTAATCTTCAAGTAGAGTATGTCCGCAAAACCTGGCTCGGATGGAAGTGGGTATGGGGAGGCGGCTACGGAATGGGCGGAGGTCCGGAGAGCTCTGCAATAAATTATATGTGTTTTCCTGAACTGGAGCATATTTCGACTCCATTTCCCATGGTGATCGGAGATGTTCTGAACCCGTCCATTCAGCATATTACAGTCGAGCAGAAGGAGGCAGGAACGGATACATCCGAAGCGAAGCTGATTAAAGTCGGATCAGACCGGACGATTTGGTTCGCTTTTCAGCCGGTTACGGCGGGTGTCCCGTTTGAGATTGAAGGGTTTGATGAGGACGGGGAAGTGGCCGCTTCCAAAATCATAACAGACGCCAGAGACAGCGGGGCGATTCCGCTTGGTGCTTCAAAATAAAAGTGCAGGGGCTTCGCATAACCTTCAATGGCGGGAGTGTTGCACGAAATACAACAATTCCCTTGTAATATCAGCCCTAATCGCAAATTGTTGTACACAATGCAGCATTCCTCCGTGAACAAGCCGTTAATTGGGAGAATTCCTGCATTTCATACAACAATCTTCCCGAGTATCCGGGTATCTAAGTATCAAAGTTGCAAAACGTACAACATTTCTATTTGAGTCTGAAAAGAGACGAAGACTCCGGCCGCCGTGGTGACACGGACCTTCGGGGTCTTCGTCTGTAATTGTGATTTGTTTTCCCGGGAGAACTGATGTTATGCCGGTAATACTGAAGTAAGGGATTTCGCATAGGATGCGGATTCCAATTCTTCAACCGGTGCTGTTCTAAACTGTAAATGATACAGCTCCGCATAGAGCCCATCCTGTTCAATGAGCGCATCATGTGTGCCTTCTTCAACAATTCTTCCATGATCCAGAACAATGATCCGCGAAGCCTCCCTTACCGTTGAGAGCCTGTGGGCAATCACGAGGGTGGTCCGGTCTTTCATCAACAGATCAAGCGATTGCTGAACCAGCCGTTCGGACTCGTTGTCGAGTGCTGAAGTAGCTTCATCCAGCAGCAGGAGCGGGGCATTACGCAGAAAAGCTCTGGCGATGGCGAGGCGCTGCCGTTGACCGCCTGATAAAGTAGAGCCGTGTTCACCGATCAGCGTGTCGTATCCTTCAGGCAGCCGCATAATAAATTCATCTGCACCTGCCAGGCGGGCAGCTTCCCGGATTTCTTCATCGCTGGCATGTTCATCGCTGAACGCGAGATTATCCCGGATGCTGCCGGAGAACAGGTAAGGATTCTGCGGCACATAGGAGATCCTCAGGCGCGCCGCCTCCAGGTGATCATGCACACCATAACCGCACACGGTAATACTGCCGGCCTCCGGTTCATAGAGTCCGCAGCACAACCGTACAAGTGTCGTCTTGCCCGAGCCGCTGGGGCCCACAACGGCAACCGTCTCGCCATACTTCAGCTCAAGGTGGATCCCGCTCAGACAGGTTCCCTCCCTGGACTGGGGTCCCGCGAAGCTGTAGTGCAGCCCCTGTATGCTTAGTGCAGCAGCTTCCGCCAAGGCGGTTGCTTCAGCGGCGGCTACCGCAGCGGATGCGGTAGCAGAATCCTGTTCATCGCCAGATGCTGCCCCTTCCCGGGGAGCATCAAGAATCTCAAATACACGGTCAGCTGCCCCGAGAGATTCCTGTACTCCGCCCCATGTCTGCGACATATGGACGAATGGCCACTGAACACGTCCCATCAGGATGATGAAGGCAAGCACTTCCCCTGCCGAAGTCTCCCCACGGAGCGCTGACCGGGCAATTAGTACCGCACAGCTGATCATTACTGCATTGTTGATGAAGGCTGAAGAATGCCAGAGCAGTGCGTTTAACAGAGTTTTTTGCTTCTGGAGCCGGTTCAACTGCTCGCGTTCAGCTGCATACCTGCCCAGCAGCGTACTCTCCAGTGAAAATGAACGGATAACCTTCATCCCCTGGAGGGTCTCCTGCAGGATTCCCCGCAGCAAGGCTTCCTGGGCATAGATTTCCGTGAACAGCTTACGCAGTCTGCGGTCAAAGAAACGGCCGGACAGAAAGACAACGGGGCCCGTTCCAAGTGCAAGTAGTGCAAGCCAGACATCCATGCTGGCCAAATACAGAAATGCAACCAGGCAGAGCAGAAGATTATAACCCAGATCGTAGACCAGACTGCTAATCATCCCCATGGCCGCTCCGGCATCCTTGGTATTCCGGGAGGTCAGATCCCCGGAGTGCATGGCTTCCAGCTGGCGGTAAGGCAGCCGGTGGCTCGCGTCAAACAGCTTCGCCCGGAAATCCCAGGCCATCCGGCTGTGCACGGTGAAGCGGAAGTAATGCTGCAGCATAAGACAGAGAATAATCAGGAAGCAGGCCAGTGAACAAATTAAGGTTATCCGTGTCAGTGACTGCATGTTCGTGCTGTTGATCGTATCAATGAAAACCTGCTGAATTGTAGCAAATCCGATATCCAGTGCAAGCCTGGCCATTAGCAGCACTATTGCTGCCAGAAAGCCGAGCCGGTATGGCTTGACATAAGGAAGCAGCCGCTGGAGGGCTTCCCCGAGCCGGATTCGGCCGGATGATGATGATTTAGTATTCATTTTGCAGTCCTCCTCCGGCAGCAACCTCTGTCTGAACGCCCGCCTGGGCCATTGCGTGATATTTACCTTGCAGCGCCATCAGCTCCATATGGGTCCCTTGTTCAACAATTGTTCCGGCCTCCATGAAGTAGATATGATCAGCGTACTTAATAGTTGAGAGCCGGTGGGCGACTACGACCGTTGTCCGGTTCGTCATCAGGGCCTTCAATGCCTGCTGGACAATCTCTTCATTATGGCTGTCAAAGGCAGCAGTAGGTTCATCAAGCAGCAGCAGCCCCGGTTCACGGACGAAGGCGCGAGCAATCGATAGACGCTGGCGTTCACCTCCAGATAAGGTAAGCCCTCGCTCACCGATGAGAGTATTGTATTCCTGCGGCATCCGCATAATGAACTCGTGGATACCTGCATTCTGTGCGGCGGCTATCACCTCTTCCCGGGAGGCTTCCGGCCGTCCCCAGGCAATATTCTCGTATAGAGTTCCGGAGAACAGATAAGGCTCCTGGGATACATAGGCGATACGGCTGCGCCAGCTGCGCGGAGGAATCGTATGTAGGGGCGTGCTGCCGTGATAAATGCTTCCTCCGTCAGGTACATAAGCTGCAAGCATTAGCTGAAGAATCGTGCTCTTGCCGCTCCCGCTGGCTCCGGCGAAAGCGGTAACCTTACCTGGTTCAATCCGCAGCTGAGTTTCAGTTAATACCTTCGTTTGTCCGTACCCGAAGCTGACATTGTTGAATATGAGCGGCAGCTGTCCGGCAACGGGCAGATTAACGGTATCCCGTGCTTCAGCCAGATGCCCTGCGGTACCCGAATTAGCAGGGCTGATGCCTTCTTCGGTTAAATCCATGATCTCAAATAAACGCTTCCCCTGTGCCAGCGAAGCCTGCAGTTCTGTCCACAGGTTGGCAAGCCGCGATACCGGATTCGAAATTTGTTCAAAGCAAATGAGAAAAGCAGCAACGGCGCCTACATCAATCCGCCCTCCAATTACAAGATAGCCGCCATAGGAGAGTACATACAGTAATCCGCCCAGGATAACAGCCAGAGGCATATTGTAACCTACAGCTTCTACCCGAGAGAGCGGCAGGTGGACTGTGTTGTATTGCCGGACTCTGCTGGTGAATTGCCCGAGCAGACGGGTAGCAAGGGAGAAGGCACGCACCACCTCAGCGCCCTGCATCGAATCCTGGATGAATGCCTGCTGGGCGCTCTCAATGCTCTGACGCTGCTCATTCATGGTGCGGAGCCGTGAGGTGAAGGGGAGCATAACCAGCGGAACCAGTGCACAGATGATGACTGTCCCCAGTGTCAGAGCAAATTGCAGAGACAGCAGATAAGTGAGCAGAAAACTGATTTGCAGCAGATTGCTTATCAGTTCAATCGTCTTCCGGTTTATTCCCTGCTGTGCGGCTGGAGCCGAGTCATTCATCCGGCTGATTAGATCGGCGGAATGATAGCGGTCCAGATCCTTCATCCGGACATTCAGCATTCTTGTCAGCATGGACATCTGGAGTTTCGAGGTAGATTTGATCTCAAGCAGACCTGAGAGATATGTATTCAGAAAGTGGACTCCGGCATCCGTAACTACGATGACAGCAGCAAAGGTCATTCCGGCTGTCAGACCGGAGGTGTTGTGGTTGGTGGCCGCATTGATAATCCGCCGCAGGGACTCAGCCAAACCTACAGTTGTGAGTGAGCTGACCGCTGCCAGAACACACAGAATGATATACCAGCCTGTATAAGGTTTGCCTAGCTGCAGCAAACGTATAAATGTACTCTGGGCAGCGGCGGGCGGTTCATCCAGCGGCGTTGCCGCGGTATTCGTGATCCTGTTCAAGTGGACCCCTCCAGTTATCAACTCATGAATTGATCTTTGTCCAGCATAACTTTAGCCATCAAGGCCAGCAGACTGCGCAAAGTATCGGTTCTAAGCACGTAATACAGCCGGTGATCCACCCGCTCGACATCGAGCAGATCCAGAAAGAACAGGAAGTTGGAATGATACTTCACAGCAGCCGGTGTAATGCCTAGCGCTGCAGCAATCTCTTGGCCGTAATGCGGACGCTGCTTGAGTAACAGCAGGAAGTCCAGCCGCCGCTTATCCGAGAAGGCTTTGAGAAACAGTTCGGTTTTCTCCCGGTCAGCGGCGGGTCCGTGCACCCGTTCATTATTAATGCCGAAGATGACCCAGCCGACCTGCCCGGCATCGGTGTGGAAATTGTAAAAGCCATTTGCCACCTGGAAAACAAAGCTGACATGGAAGGTGACGGGGAAGTCAAACAGCGAAGGTTCATTATTGTGGATTTCACGAATGAAAACCTCAGGGTTGCTGCGGAATTGAGCCTCATACCTGCGGGAAGCCTGCTCAGAAAGCTCACGGATCCGGTCTTTCCAGTGAATGAAGACATCCTGATTGAACTGACGCAATAGCTGCAGGAAGCGCAGCTTGGTCTCTTGCGGATTAGCGAGACATTCAAGCAGCGGCGCATGGGCTTCAGCAACCTCGGGCTGCGGTTTTGTTGCAGTCACCAGTTCAGAGAGCTTCTTCAGATCCTTCTTGACCAGCTCCCAGTCGTTGCCCTGGAGCAGCGCTTCCAGGTTATCGTTGTAGACGCCGTAGGCCATCTCTGCAACGATATGCTCCGCAGGGCTGTTATCCAGCCGGTTAATCAACGCCTCTGCAGTTAGCACTTCCCGATGAGTGAAGATGGATTCATACAACGGGAAATCAAGTGCATGATGAAGCAGGTCATAACGGAAAAAAAACAGCAGCTCACGGGTAAAGAAGGGGGATAACCGCTTGCGCGCATCATCAAGATAGGCTCCAAGCAGCTCATCTGCTTCGATTTTATAATCCTCTGCCAAATCTGAGATCTGGTCCTCACAAGCAAGCATTCCCATGGAAATCACAAGCTCGATTGCTTCGTTGTAAGCAAAGCGGATATTCTTCAGTAATGTCTCCTGCAAAGAATGGTTCATCATGTCCTCCAGTTAATTATTTTGAATACTGAATGTTGACTAACATACAACAACATTCAGTGAATACTTAATGTTAAAATAAACCATATACAAGAAATTGTAAAGTGAACATTGTGTGCGGAAGCTGATCTTCAGGATGGTGATCCTTTGATATTATGGAAGAATGAAGAAGAAGGGTGTAGAATACATAAGAGTTGTTTGTTCAGAAATTGAGTTCAAAGAGGTGTGTTCATTGAGAAAATGGTTCATTATTGCCCCTTTGCTGCTGAGTTTAACGGGGGCGGGGACAGGCTACGCAGCTCCGGCGGATCAGCCGGCGGTTACGGTTACAGTCAATGGGAAGCTGGTGAATTTTGATGTGCAGCCAGTGAATGATCAGGGTACGGTGTATGTTCCCCTCCGCTTCGTGGCGGATGAGCTGGGCGGGATGATTGTTCCGGGGAATAATAAAGCAATCATAATCTCCAAAGGAACCATTACGCTGAGTCTAACGGCGGGCTCGACCGCAGCCTATAAGAATCAGCAGCCGTTCACGCTGGCCGCGGCTCCGAGACTGGTGAATGGAAGAATGCTGGTGCCGCTCCGGGTGCTTTCTGAGGTTTTTGATGCAACGGTCACCTATGCCAACGGTCAGGTAGCAATCAAGCAGGAAGAAGCCGTACAACCCGTCGGTTCTGGTATAACCGGGAATTCGGTGGGCAATCTGAACAATGGGGGCTTGTACGCTACAGACAATGAATGGGTATATTTCAATAATCCGCAAGACTCGGGGAGGCTCTATAAACAGAAGAAGGAGGGTACTGAACTTCAGAAGCTCAGCGATGACGAATATGCGGCTTATATTAATCTTGTAGACGGAAAGCTGTATTATACGGGCGACAACAACAAGCTGTTCAGCATGAATACGGACGGCTCGGACCGGACGATGCTTAGAGATTTTGCCATCGGGAAGAACCTGGTGACGGTTGCTGATAATTGGATCTACTTCACGCAGGGAAATTCTTCGATGAACAAGCCGCTCTACCGGATGAAGACCGACGGCAGCTCCAGAACGGTGCTTGAACAGTACGGGGTATCCAGCCTGGCGGTGTATGGCGGAAAGATCTACTACACGATTGACTTCAGTAAGCTGTTTGTTATGGATCTGAACGGCAGCCACAAAAAGAAGCTGCTGGATGGCGGATACATCACTAATATAGTGATGAAAGACGATATTATGTACTTCAATTTCAAAGAGAATTTATATATTATGAACTTGGATGGAACCGGATTAACCCGAATTTCCGGTCTGAATGGCAAAGAGATGAATCTGAGCGGAAACCATCTGTACTTCAGCAATTACTCAGAGTACAGCAAGAAGCTGTACCGGCTCAATCTAACCGATTATACCAGTGAGAAGCTGGGTGATGACAAGACTTTATATATCCACATCGTGGATAACAAGCTGTATTATTTGAATGCTGTAACAAACCGTTTTGTAGAACTAGACATCGAATAGGGAGGGATGATTACAATGGCTATGGCCGTAAATGCACCTGATCTTTCATCCAGGCCGTATAACCTGAGTGTGGAACGCCTGTTGTCAGCCTCACCAGAAGACCTGTACAAGGCTTGGACGAAGCAGTTTGACCGCTGGTTTGCAGCGCCGGGCACGGTGTCCATGGAGGGAAGCGTGAATACTCCGTTCTTCTTCGAAACACGCCATGAAGGCCAGCGTTATCCGCATTACGGGCGATTCCTGAGTCTGGAGCAGGACCACCTGGTGGAAATGACCTGGGTTACCGGTGCAGGAGGGACGAAGGGGGCGGAAACCGTGGTACGGGTTGAATTAGAGACTCGGGGTACTGATACCCTGCTTCGCTTGACGCATGCCGGTTTCCCGGATGAGGAGTCCAGGGACCAGCATGAGCAGGCGTGGCCGATGGTGCTGGAGCAGCTTGAGAAGGTGCTGGCGGCAGAGTAACAGAGCGGATTCCGTAACATAAGAAGTGGACAAGGGTACAGTGCTATGCGGGCGCAGAAGAATATGGATTAAGCCAGCTGGGACATGTATTCATAGGCTGTAAGGCCGAAGACACTTTTGAAATGCCGGTTCAGGTGAGTCAGGTCTGTGAAGCCGCATTCCGCTACTGCGAAATAGACATCTTTGGTCTTTTCGATCGATTGTCTCGCATGCTCAACCTTGCAGTTCAGGAAGAATTGGTAAGGCGAAATGCCTGTATGTGATTTGAACTCGCGGATGAACTGGTATTTGGACAGGCCTAACTCCTGTGAGATGTGATCAAGCTTAAGCACTTGGCCGAGGCTGTAGTACATCATTTCCTTGGCCTGCTGAACAAAGGCACTATCGGTCCGCATGGCCGCTTCGATTTCGGTGTGGGCGGCCAGATGGGCCAGCTGAAGCAGCAGTTCACTGCAAAGTGCGCTGTCAGCACCATTCTGGACCGCTTGATTCAAGGAACAGATGGATTGCGCCAGCTCCTTGTCATAGACGATAGGCGAGGTGAACCGCAGTTCCTGCTTGCCCAGAATCTCTGCAAACATGGCCGGCTTGATATAGAGCATGACATAATCAATACCTTCTCTATCATAGGAATTGCCGTCGTGATACTGCTCGGGGTTAAACAACATGACACCGCCCGGATGGGAGGAGTGCAGGCTGCCGGCCAGATGGTATTGCTGGATACCGCGCAGTGTTACGCCCAGGGCATATTCTTCGTGACAATGCTTTTTGTAAGTGAAATCCGTCATGCTGGCCGATAAGGCGAGAATCTCTGCAGACTTTCTATAATTGAATTGTTCCACCTTAATCACCGTCCTCTATAAAATTCCGGATACCATTACAGCAGAGTATACTAGAAAAAGTGCCATGATACTATTCATCACCTGCTGATGCCGCTGCAGAAAGCTCTTGAATATGGAGCCGAATACGACCCAGGTAGTGAATGCGAGAAAACCTATTACAGTAATTACCATAACGAAGATGAAGGCTGCTGCGGGTGAACTATAATAAGGCATAACGTAACCCGGGATAACGGTCAGCGTGAACAGCAGCACCTTCGGATTGGCGAATTGCATCAGCAGCCCGGAGACAAATCCGGAGGATTGCCGGGGATTCTCCTCGGTACGGCCCATAGTGTAGACCTGGTAAGCCAGGTAGAGCATGTACAGGCTGCCGATGATCTGCATAACGCCAAGAATATGCGGAAGGATGTCCGCAAGCATGCGGTTCAGCAGGGCAGAGGCGGCAAGCAGCAGTCCAAACGCCAGAGTTGCTCCGCCAACGTATCCCATTGTTTTTCTGGCCCCGTGATGCTGTACGGAAGATAGAATCACTATATTGGTAGGGCCGGGTGTGAAGGTTACCACAATACAATAGATGATAAAAGAAACGATATTCATGATGACCTCCAGGTGAAGTAGTCACATGAATATACACCCGGCAGGGAAATGGCTATAGTACATTATTGCAGGTGCCCGCCTGAGAGGCACTATAGTCCGGAGCTCCGGTATACTAGTCAATGTGAACCTGGCTGCTTGCGGGAAGAGGGGAGAGAACACTGTTGACCTTGTTTTATTATATCGCCGCTGACCGTGAGCTTCCTGCCGGCTCCTTCGGACAGCGGGGGACCATGATGAAGCTCAAGGATTACTTGATGCAGAATGATCCTGCTGCCCTGGACAAATTTCCAGTGAAGGGTATGAGGGAGAGCGGTACGCTGGAAGGGAAAATGATTGAGGTCTTTGAGACGGCGGAGGATGCTGCCGGCCTGTATGTTTCCGGACCGCTGACACAGGAGGATTCGTCGCATCTGTTCAAGAAACCTCTGGTTTATCAGGTGAATCCTGAAGGGGGAAGCTTCCAAATGATCTCCGAAGTGGCTGAGCCCTATCCCGGTGCTGCTGTAACAGGCAGGAAATGCGTTGCGGAGTTATTCCGTTATCTGCAGGATAACCTGCTTCCTGGTGAGCAATTCGAGCTGTATTCCTGCTTTGCAGATGATACAGGACGATTCGGGGAGCTGCCCCGCAAGGAGCTTAACCGGCAGATCAGCCTCTCCGGGTTCCAGGCGGAGCCGGATTTCGAATGGAAGAATCGCCAGTTCATCGTTGTCAGCGAATAAGAGCGAGCTATTTAGACATTCATTTGGTGCGGCATCCTTCCAAACTTTTGAGAAGCATCTATTTCTTTTGGGTATATCCAAAAAAGGTGTGCAAGCCATCATGGGCCCGCACACCTTCTATTCATTTGGAAGTTTAGATATTGACTGCTACAAGATAATAAGTGTTCGTTTCTTTATCCATATCAAATTCAAAAAATACACTGAATGAAGATATGAAGAAGCCGGGTAATTCTACTTTGTAGCACAATGTAGTAGAGGTTGAATATTTTTCAGACCAGGTTGTGTCTAATTTCACATCACTAAGTGTGGCACTCTTTAAAATACCCGCATATTTCGTGATAACTCCACTATCATTCAATTTTACTACCCCGGAAATCGATTTAGCTGCATTGTCCTTCGATGTTTTTTTGTAGCCCATGTCGTAGTCATTTAAATCGTCAATCACATATTTATCGATTAAAGCATTATAGCTTGAGTTGGATCCGGAAGTTAAGGCAATTCCGTAAGCTTGGATAAAAGCTAATGCTACCGATTTGTTATTTTCGCCTACTGCAGTGAGATCATGATTATAAGGCAGGGTGAGCAGTCCACTTGGAAGGCTGCTTGACTGAGAGGCAGGGGCGGTAGCTGCTGGAGCAGTTGTTACTGGTACGTTAGTGACTGGTGTAGTCGTAGCTGATGATGAATCATTATAAGGTTCTCCGGCGCTGGCACTTCCTGTAGTTGTAATGGCAACGGTTTTAGTACCAGCATTCCAAAGAACGGATGCATTCATTGCTTCACCGACTGCCTTGGCGGGAAGGTAGGTTGAACCATTGTATACTAGAGGGGAGAGTTTATTTCCACTAGCATCTTTAGGAGTCCACGAAACGCCATTCACAGTAAACTTAATAGTACTATTAAGGTAAGCTTGTACTAACGAAACCCCGTCTGCAGCGTAAACCCCTACAGCCCCGCATAACAATCCGGTAGCCAAAATGGAAGAGATAAATACTTTTTTTGTAATATTCATACTAAATAATTCCTCCTACTCACTATATGATATTTGCCCTATGTATTAAAATCTCAATAATATATTTATTTTCCTTTCTAAGGAATTTATATTGCTTTAATATTATCGACATCTGTAATGTTATTATTTAGGGGTATTTTATAAATAGTTATTGCTATATAGAGTCAACTTAAGAATCTGACTTGTTGCATGGACGAAACCCGGCTCAGGAAGAGGTGTGTCTATCGGCTGGCCATCATTTTTAAGTTCAGCTTACACAAGTGGTGATAATGGACAGTTTTACTTATCTAATAGGAGGTTTCACACTATGGAAGAATGTTTGATTTGCAGCCGCATTAATATGATCAAAGAAGGCACAAATAAGTACTTTGTAGCCGAGCTCGAGACAGGGTATGTGGTGCTTGGAGACCATCAATATTTCGAAGGCTACACTTTATTTCTGGGTAAGGAACATAAACGCGAGCTGCATGAACTGGACAGCGGCTACAAACAGAAATTTCTGCTCGAAATGAGCATCGCAGCAGAAGCGGTGTATAAGGCATTCAAGCCGCACAAATTAAATTATGAGCTGCTGGGAAACGGCGATTCGCATATGCACTGGCATATTTTCCCGAGACAGCTAACGGAACCGAATCCGGCACATCCCGTCTGGTAGACACCCAGAGAAACGATGTACGCAGACAGCTGCAAACCAAGTGAGGAAAGGCTGGCAGAACTGAAACAGGCATTATTGACTGAACTGAATAAGTTAGTCTAATTCAGCGTACATATTGATTAACCCGGAGGCCCTGGTCCCCGGCTGCGGATCCCGCATCTTTCCCAAGTGGAAGAGGTGCGGGATTATTGATGCCCCCTATACATGGTATTACCCTCAAACAAGCTCCGAACCTGCTGCGCCATCTCTTCCGGAGCATGCGGCATCCGGTTCTGAATCCACCACTCGACAGTGCCCACGAAGGCCGAGGCCATGAAATGGGCAATGAGCTGTTTATCCATTCCTTCAGGAACAGACTTCTCCATCTCCAGCTTATGAATTACATTCGCCGAGACAATCTCCAGCAGGCGTTCACGGAAGATTGTGGTTCTCTGGTTGGCAAGCATAGCCGAGAAGAACAGGAAGTTCTGTTCGAAATAGAGAAATACCGGCTTCATTTCGCTGATGAGTCCAACATCTCCGTCCGGAGTGCGGGTCATATTGCAGGATAGGAACATTCTGCCCAGATGGTCCTCAATGCATCTGTTGAGCAGATCATATTTGTCGGTGTAGTGCAGATAGACGGTTCCCCGGTTTACATTTGCCCGTTCCGCGATATCGTTGATCGTGATTTGTTCCAGCTCCTTCTCCCCAAAAAGCTCCAGAAAAGCTCTGTTAATCGCTTCTCTTGTTCTCAGAATCCGTCTGTCTGTCTTGATTCCGGTACCCATGATGATGAACCTCCTTCAGTTAATGAACACATAGCCTGCACTTGTTGCATATAGGACATTTCCGCTTACATTAGCGATTGAATTACCATCTCTTCTCTATATAATAATAATCAACACCAGTCAGATAATCAACACAAGTTGAATAAAGGAGAGGTCACAAGTGGAAAATAAACAATCCAAAGTCATCATCATTACGGGAGCTTCAAGCGGTATAGGCGAAGCTGCAGCCCGGCTGCTGGCTCAAACAGGCGCAAAGCTCGTCTTGGCAGCCAGAAGAACAGAGCGCCTGCAGACCATTGTCAGTGAAATTGTGCAGGAAGGCGGTGATGCCGTGTATCTGCAGACCGATGTAACTTCTGCAGAGGAGATGGAGAAGCTGGCAAGATTCGCCCTGCAGCAATTCGGACGTATTGATGTACTGGTGAATAACGCCGGGGTAATGCCCGCATCCATGCTGCAGGAGCTGAAGGTACATGAATGGGATCAGATGATCGATGTCAATATCAAAGGCGTGCTGTATGGCATCGCTGCCGTTCTGCCAGTTATGAGGGAGCAGCAGTCGGGGCATATCATCAACCTGTCCTCGGTAGCAGGTTATAGCGTGAGTCCTTCATCTGCAGTCTACAGCGCGACCAAATATGCTGTCCGGGCCATCTCTGAAGGGCTGCGCCAGGAAGAATCAGCCGCCTCCCATATCCGTTCGACCATTATCTCGCCGGGGATGACGGACACAGAGCTGACCCACACGATCAGCAGTCCGGAGATCCGGGCGATGGCAGGCCAGATGAACAGCATGGCAATATCTCCTTACAGTATTGCCAGAGCGATCGTATATGCGATTAATGAACCTGAGGATACCAGTGTGAATGAGATTGTGATTAGACCGACGATCCTGCCATAAGCCTGTGCTGAACCATCAGTAGAAGCCGGCCAGCGAAGGAATGAGACAAGCAGCGCAGCTCCTGTTAGGGGGAGGCGCTGCTTTTTGCTATATTTGCAGGGTGAGTTCTATAAAGGAATTATAGGGTGTGAAGCGAATGGTTTCAGGATAACCATAATGAAAGGGTGAGCCTAACCATGGCCTCAAGCTCTAAAGAACCCGCAGCTGGTCGCAGCAAGACTGTGAAACTGACCGGACCGGAACAGGTAGCCCTATTTCTGAAGGAGCTGGAGCATCCGCTTAAAGATGAGATTGAAGAAGTACGGAAGATAATCCTGAGTGCAGCTGATGACATCACGGAGCAGATAAAGTGGAATGCGCCGAGTTTTTGCTACAACCGACAAGACCGTGTAACCATGAACTTGCAGGGGAAAGGCTGCTTCCGGCTGATCTTCCATACCGGTGTGAAAGTGAAGGAAGCAGCTGCCACGGAACCCTTGTTCACGGATACTTCCGGACTGCTGGAGTGGATCACGGGGGATAGGGCCGTTGTGAAGATTACGGATAATACGGATCTGGAGCTCAAGCGGGCGAAATTGGCCGCTCTGGTCGCCAGATGGATGAAAGAGACTGTTCAAAGCTGACTACCCTTCTTGTACGGACATACGAAGGGGAATGTGAACATCAACAATCTATTTTTTCATCTTCTTTATTCCGGCAGGTTTCCAGCATAAGAGATGTCAGCTCACAGGATTTCACCAGCAGATCTCCAGCTTCAAGCGGGCTGGAGCAGCCGGAAAGAGGGTGTTCAATGATTCGTAGCCACTCCTGCATATGGGTTTCGTCTGCCATCAGCGGAATGTCGAAATCAAACGGCCGGGAAGCTGCGGAGTTGTCATCCAAATAGCGCATGGCCCTTTCTTCAGGCAGGAGCAGAATGAATTTCAAAGTAATCGTGTATTCAAGCATCAGGCGCAGTATACAATAAGCCTCATGGCAGAAGCCTGAATTCAGCAGCAGGCGTTCTGCCAGCAATGACGTATGGAATTTGGTCATCAGCTCAAACGAAACAAGAGACCCCATAGTCTGCGGAAAAGGGTGCTCGATCAGCTGCGCACCCATGAATCCGGCCAGAGCCTCATACGTATCCCATAATTCCCGGTGGTGATTCTTTGGATCAGCCCCGGCATCCTCGTTGTACATCTTCTACTCACCTCTTTTACAATACTTAGCCCTGATTCCGCCCTATTACAGAACCACTGTAATCTATGAAACGCCTTCCATGTCAAATGCTTTATTTGTGGTCTGAATGTAACGCATTCCGGCGGTTTGAGGTAAGATTAAGAGGAGTACAGGCTATATGCAGCAAGCATGGGAAGGTGGAATTTATGGCGAATATCAAAGATATTGCGAAGCTGGCCGGAGTCTCGGTCACAACCGTATCCCGAGTTCTTAACGGTCATCCTTATGTAAGCCAGGCAAAGAGGGAAGCCGTTCTGCAGGCCATGGAGACGGCCGATTATGAACGTAATATAAATGCAGTACATCTAAGCAGGGGAAGGACGAATCTGATTGGGGTGGTCGTTCCCTATATCACGCGGCCGTATTTCGGGATGGTCGTTGAAGGAATAGCGGATGAGGCTATCAAGGATAATTATAAGCTGGTGCTGATTCAGTCCAACTATGAAGCGGAGCGGGAGCTGGATGCACTGATGATGCTGAAGCTGAAGCAGATTGATGCGCTGATTATCTGTTCGCGGACCTGCAGCTGGGAGATTGTTGACGAGTATACGCAGTACGGGCCTATTATTGTGCTGGAGGATGGCAGGGGACATCATGTGTCATCCATATTTATGGATCACTATCAGAGCTTTACCCGTGCGCTTACCTATCTGAGGAGCAAAGGCCATTACAAGATCGGCTATTGCCTGGCTAGACAGTCCAGTCCTAACAGCAATTTAAGGGAGGCAGCCTACCGGGACTTCTATATGAACAGGAATGAAGCCTATAACCATGACTATATGTTCTATGATTGTGTACAGCTGGAAGACGGGGAATGGATTATGCAGCGGATTCTGAAGATGGACGACCCGCCAACTGCACTGCTGGTTACCAGTGATCAGGTGGCTGCGGGTATTCTGTCCTTTTGCCGGGAGAATGGGATAGAGGTGCCGGGTCAGCTTGCCATTGTAGGGTTCGACAATCAGCCGATCGCCAGAATGATGCACATCACAACCTTCGAGATACCGCTGGTGGAGATCGGCCGGAGGGCTTTTCTGCAGGCGGTGGACGGGGGCCGGGCCCATGAAGAGATTCATTTGAACATGATTGAGCGGCAGACAGTATAAGTGAGGGACATAGCGGGTTATTTGAAATGTTCTGAAAAAGTGCGGATTCTCTCCACGAAAATTCCTTTGAGCTGATCCGCATCCTTTGCGGGAGCGGCATAGGCTTTATATCCGCCAAAAGACTCAATACAGAGAGAGGCCTGCCTTAGATCCTCAGGAATATTATCCGTGATAATCTCTTCGGTTTTCTTGGGCTTCTCATTGCAGATATAGTAGCCCATCTGCTTGTCCAGCAGGGCGGGTTTGTTTTTTTTGATGAAATCGCGGACTGGCTTGTAGAGCTTGCCGTCGCGTACACCAGCCCCCAGAATGATGTGGTCATAGTTCTCAATGTCCGGCTTCTCTGACTCCAGATTGCATAACGTGCTACCGGGAATATATTCTGCCAGAAGGAACGCACATTGCTCTGAAGCTCCAGATTTGGTAGCGTATAAGATTAGTAATGCCATTCATGAGCCCTCCCGGTCCGAAAAATATCTTCGAATTCAATTATCTTGATCATCAAGATATATTTAGTATTCTAAAACTTGCCCAAGCCTTTGTCAATTCATCAATGTGAAGTATAATTATCCAATAATTACAATTTCCAGCGGGGAGTAATGGGGATGAAGAGGCTTAAGATGATGACAGGTGTACTGGCGGTTATATGTACTGCGGGTTTGCTGGCAGGCTGCAAGAATGAGGGGAATACCGTTAATAATGCTGCTGGTGTGACTGCTGATATTACTGCGGTTACTGCAGCGGGGAATACAACGGGTAAAGCAATAGATGATTTTACAAATAATACCGCGGGAGAAGCTGCCGGTCATACAGTTGCCCTGACGCTGGACATGAGAGGTTTCTATACAGGGTTCACCGGACTGCCCGGGGATTATACAATGGAAGAGGCAGCTGCGGCTGGATATGTAGTACTGCATAACAGTGAGCTGGCTGAAGGCCAGGAAGTATGGGATAAGTTTATGAATTCGGCAGTTCAAGGCAGTAATAACGGGATTCGCATTGCCAATTTTTTTGATGATGAAACGGAGAGCCCTTTTTATTGTGATCTGTTCGTTCAGGATAAGAAGTATTATTTGTTTGATAATACCGCAGAGTCTCAGAAGCAAGAGCCCTTCGCTCATTTGTTGAGCCTTACCGGTCAGGTGGGAAACCCGCTGAAGGACAGCAGGTTTATTGTGCTGACGGATGACAGCAATCTGACGTTTGAGGATATTTGGAAGTCAATGATTTCGAGCGATACCGCAGTAATTAACAGTATTGCTCCACACCGGGTTGTCAGAATGATCTTTGAATAACGAAATATCTGCAGAAGGAGAGTCCATTTTGTTCAAAATCATGCTTATTGAAGACGACATCACCCTGTTCGGGGAGATCAAGGAAAGACTGTCCCAGTGGTCGTATGAGGTATACGGGATCACGAATTTCGGCAAGGTCCTGCAGGAATTTACGGAGGTGAAGCCGGATCTGGTGGTGATTGATATTCAGCTGCCGCAATTCGACGGATTCCACTGGTGCCGGATTCTGCGGGCTCACTCCAACGTGCCGATTATCTTCCTCTCCTCCCGCGATCACCCGAGTGATATGGTGATGTCCATGCAGCTGGGAGCGGATGACTTCATCCAGAAGCCGTTTCACTTCGAAGTGCTGATTGCCAAAATTCAGGCCACGCTCCGCCGGGTCTACAATTATAGCACCGAACGTACAGAGCTGAAGACCTGGCGCGGGGCAGCGATTGAATTCGTGAAGAATACGGTCACTAACAATAAGGGGGCAGCTCTGCTGACGAAGAATGAGATGCTGATCCTCAAAATATTAGTGGAGCGCAAGGACAGCATCGTTGACCGTGAAGAGATGATTAAGAGCTTATGGGACAATGAGCATTTCGTGAGTGACAATACCCTGACCGTAAATGTAAACCGGCTGCGCAAAAAGCTTGAACCGCTGGGACTGGATTCTTTCATTGAGACCAAGGTCGGGCAGGGGTATATGGCGACCGAAGAGGCGGCAGAATGATAAGGAAATACATAACCGAGAAGCGGAGCTGGCTGCTGCTGCTTGCCGTCCTGCAGCTCATTATTATATTCGTGGCTTATGTTGATGCTGCTATCCCGTTGCTGCCGGTACTGTACATTGTGCTGCTGAATGTGCTGCTATGTCTCGCGTTCGTATTCCTGAGATATTCCAAAGAAACCAGATTCTACAGGAGCCTGGAAGCCTGGGATCAGATCTATGACCTTCATGCTGTAATTGAGCCCGGCAGTCCGCTGGAGCGGATCGTCCATGAGGCGGTTATCGCCCAGACCGACAGGTACAAGCGGGAATCCTCCGTCAATTACCAGCTGCTGGAGTCTGAGAAGGATGACCTGCTGTCCTGGATTCATGAGGTTAAGACGCCGCTCACTGCGATGCAGCTAATGATAGAGCGGCTGCCGGATGAAACCCTGCAAAGACAGCTCATGTACGAATGGCTGCGGATTCATCATCTGCTTGACCAGCAGCTTCATCAGAAACGGATTCCTTTTATGCGCAATGATCTGTTCATAGAGAATATCAGTCTGGAGCCGGTTCTTAATAAGGAAATCCGGGCGCTGAAGTCATGGTGTATCTCCAAGGGAATCGGTTTTGATGTGGAGCTTGAGGTGGAAGAGGTGCTGACTGACGGCAAATGGCTGGCCTTCATGCTCAGACAGCTGCTCACGAATGCGGTGAAGTACAGCGAAGCCTCGGATATCCTCATCAGGAGTGGTGAAAAGGACGGCCATGCCGTGCTTACTATAGAAGACAGCGGGCAGGGGATTGACCCTAGGGATCTGCCGCGGATCTATGACAAAGGCTTCACGTCATCGCGCGGGCGCCAGGATGGTGCAGCCACCGGAATGGGACTCTATCTGACCCGGCAGGTGGCAGAGCCGTTGCTGATCAGCATTCATGCGGTATCTGTACCCGGAGAAGGGAGTATATTTACGCTTACTTTTCCCCGGGAGAACGACTTTCAGAGAATTACAGGCGTGTGACAATAATGTCACATGCTTCTTCACTTTGTTCGGCGAAGCGCAGGATAATATATATCAGCCCGCTTATGATAGATCTATAGAAAAGGAGTGGGTGAATAATGGTTATTATGCAGGCTAACAAAATCTATAAAACCTATGGCAATAAATTTAACAAGCAGGAGGTCTTGAAGGGGATCGATCTTCAGGTGAATAAAGGGGAGTTCGTAGGAATCATGGGTCCTTCCGGTTCCGGCAAAACGACTCTGCTGAATGTCCTGTCCTCCATCGACCGGGTGAGCCAGGGGACCATTGAAATAGAGGGCAAGGAATTCACAGGGATGAAGGAGAAGCAGCTGGCGGAGTTCCGCAAGCAACATCTCGGATTTATTTTTCAGGATTATAATCTGCTGGATACGCTGACTGTTAAAGAAAATGTGCTGCTGCCGCTCTCAATCACCGGGATCCCGAAGAAGGAGGCTCACCAGAAGTTCGAGCAGGTGGCGGGCGAACTGGGAATATATGAGCTGAAGGACAAATATCCGGCCGAAATCTCGGGCGGGCAGAAGCAGCGTACCTCGGCGGCGCGGGCGTTTGTGCATGATCCGAGTATTATTTTTGCCGATGAGCCTACAGGGGCTCTGGATTCCAAGTCGGCTTCCGATCTGCTGAACAAGCTCGCCGATATGAACCTGAAACGCCAGGCTACTATTGTCATGGTCACCCATGATGCCGTTGCCGCGAGCTATTGCAGCCGGGTAGTATTCATCCGCGACGGGCAAATCTACACGCAGCTGAACAAAGGCGATGAATCGCGGCAGTCCTTCTTCAACGATATTATCAATACCCAGGGCGTGCTTGGCGGTGCTGCGCAATGAGTCTGAACTATATTATCTTCCGTAATTTGAAGAAGAATATCAAAAACTATTATCTGTATGTCTTCGCACTTGTGTTCAGTGTTGCCCTGTATTTCTCGTTCGTGACGCTGCAATTCGATCCGGCTATGGATGCCGTCAGCGGTTCAATCAAAGGCGGTGCAGCCATTGGCGCTTCCTCCATACTGCTAATTGCCATTGTCGCGATCTTCCTGCTGTATGCCAATACGATCTTCATCAAGCGGCGCAGCAAGGAGATCGGGCTGTTCCAGCTGATCGGGCTGACGAAGGGGAAGATCTTCCGGCTGCTGAGTGCGGAGAACCTGATTCTGTATTTCGGGTCTATGATTCTAGGCATGGGTGCGGGCTTTGTGATGTCACGGCTGATTCTGATGATCCTGTACAAAATTCTTGCCGTAGAAGCCCAGGCGAAGCTCCGCTTCTCTCCGGAGGCGCTTGTGCGGACGATTCTGGTCTTTGCTGCCGTGTACGTGCTGATTATGATCATGAACTACACCTTCATTAAAGCGCAAAGCATCCTGTCCCTCTTCAAGGCGACATCCACCACCCAGCAGCGTATCCGTAAAATGCCGGTGTGGGAGATTATTCTCGGACTGCTCGGCATCGGATTCATTACTGGCGGTTATTATGTATCCACACAGCTGTTCAGCGGCAAATTTGTCACTATGACTGGTCTGATGGCCGCTATGATTGTCATCCTCGCTCTGGTGATTGCCGGCACTTATCTGTTCTATAAGGGCTCAGTCAGCTTCATATTTAATACGATCCGCAATAGCAAAAAAGGCTACTTATCCATCAACGAGGTCTTGTCGCTCTCGTCCATTATGTTCCGGATGAAGTCGAATTCGCTGCTGCTGACAATCATCACAACGGTCTCTGCGCTTGCCATCGGTTTGCTGTCCCTCAGCTATATTTCGTACTATTCGGCGGAGGCCACAGCCAAGCAGAGCTCCCCGGATGATTTTGGCTTCGCCAGAGCGGCCGTGAAGGAGCGGTTTGTCCAGGCCCTGGATGAGCAGCACATTAAGTACACAGAGATTGAAATGCATCCGCTTCAGATCGAAGTGGACGCACAGCATATCATGAGCAAAAATAATTTCGACAATCCCGATGACCGCATCCTCAGCACCTCTGTTGTCAGCGACAGCAGTGTGGAAGGTATCGACGTATTACCCGGGGAAGTCCGGATTATGGGTTATGACAGCACGCTGGACAAATTCATGGGCCTTGATCCCGGAGAAGTCGGGCTAATAACTGCTAACGGCAGCATTAAGCAGCAGTTAATCAGCTTATCTGCGGATGCGATCCTTCCCTTTTATTATAGCGGCGGCGCCGGTGTGTTTGTAGTCGATGAGTCCGTGTATCAGGAATTGGCTAAGTCGCTGGACCCGAAGCTGCAGATGAAGAAAGAAGCGGACAACTATTACGGCATTGAACTGCTTGACCGCTCGCAGAAAGAGAAAGCATATCAAATCTATGTGGACCAGCAGCCGGAAGCACCAAGCTTCGCCCAATATGAATATGAATTGAACCAGCGTACGAATATGGGCCTCATTATGTTCATCGTCGGTTTCCTGGGTTTGACCTTCCTCATCACCTCCGGCTGCATTCTCTACTTCAAGCAGATGGATGAAGGCGAGGAGGAGAAGGACGGATACACGATTCTGCGCAAGCTGGGCTTCACTCAGGGAGACCTGCTGCGCGGTATCCAGTTCAAGCAGCTGTTCAATTTCGGCATTCCGCTGGTCATCGGCCTGTGCCACAGCTACTTCGCGGTGAAGTCCGGCTGGTTCTTCTTCGGCACCGAAATGCTTACTCCGATGTTCGTGGTAATGGCGGTTTACACTGTGCTGTATTCGATCTTCGGCCTGCTGTCCGTACTGTATTACAAGCGTGTGATCCGGGAATCACTATAAGTCATCACCCGAAGCCAAGGCCCCACTTTGTGGGGCTATTTTGCGAAACTTTTTGTAGTGGAAGGAACTGGACAGGTGTTTGCCGAAACGGTAAAGTGTATGGTCTATACTGTTTATATTGCAGGAGGCATCTATGAGTTATAGTGAAGCATTAACAGCAGTATGTGAGCGTTACGCCAAATCAGGCGCAGACTGTAAATGGATCATCGTAGGCTCAGTCGCTTCGGTACTGCAAGGAGCGGAGATGACCCCGGGGGATCTCGATTTGTATGCACAGAACGCAGGGGATGCGGCGGTTATCGCTTCTGTCCTTGAACCCTTTAGCTTAAAGGTTAAACCTCTCTTGTCCTGGGAACAACCGGGCTGGTTATCGTCAATCGAGGAACCGTTGTTCACGCAGTCGTTTGCTTCAGGGTTCACCTGGACCAAAGGAAAATGGATCATTGAGGATTTTGATGTGGAAGTGGTACATATTTCTGATTCAGCGGGCATTCCTGATTCCGAAGACGGTGAGGGAATCTGGGAAGGCGGGCAGGCGATCTGGAGCTATGCTAAGCTGCTGCCTTTTGCCGGATATACCGTTCCTGTAGTCCCGCTGGAGATTCAGCTGGAGTCGAATATCCGGAGAAACAGGATGGACCGGGCAGAAGCCATACTCCGTGTGTTTAAGGATCAGGGCTACAATGAAACCTTACTGCAGAAGGCATTATCGGATAAGAGCAGAAGGATAATTGAAGATTCGGAGAATGGATGGAACATTACATTATAGACAGAAGAGGTGCGGAATTAGTGTCCATTACAGTTGGTGAAATTATGGCGATTAACCGCTATCCGGTGAAATCCTTTGCGGGAGAAGAGCTGGAAGCTTGTCAGATAGAATCATACGGGGTGCAGGGGGACCGGTACTGCTCTTTCTATGACATGACAAAGAAGGATTGGTGGCAGTATGTTACGGCCAGAAAGATCCCCAATATGCTTAGTTATCAAGCAGAATATATCGAGGGGGATATCCGGGTAACGGCGGCAGACGGCAGAGTCTTCGGCTGGGATGCGGAGCTGCTTAATGAAATCCAGAGTCTGACCTCTACGCAAATTACGATGTCCGAGTTCAAAGCGCCTCACCCGGAAGCGAAACACCCGCAGCTGTTATCTGTGGACGGGGCCAGTATCCTGCTTGTGACCGATAAGAGCCTGAAGAAGCTGGAGGCGTTATGGGGCAAGCCTGTTGATCAGCGCCGCTTCCGGGGGAACTTTGTCGTGGAAGTGAGTGAGGATTCCCTTGGGGAAGAGGAATGGCTCGGCCGGCGTTTATCGATAGGCGGTGCAGAGCTGCAGGTGGACAGCTATTGTGACCGCTGCGTTATGATTACGATGAACCCGGATACCCTGGAGCGGGACAGCTCGCTGCTCAAACAAGTGAATAAGGAGTTCAATCTGAACTTTGGCGTATATGCTTCTGTGATCCGGACCGGGGAGGTCCGGCTGGGGGATCAGGTGGTTCTGCTGCCGGAAGGGTCCGTAGCGGAGTGAGTTTCTTAAGTTGACGCTGACTAGGCATGAATGTTGTAGATAATACAACACTGACTGTTGAATACCCGGGCATTCGGGAGTATTGTTGTACGAAATACAGGAATTTTCCCGCTAAGCCGCTTGAAGGCGGGGGAATGCTGCCTTTTATACAACAATTTTCAATTTGGGCTGATTTAATGAGGAGAATGTTGTATTTTGTGCAGGAATAGGAATAGATCTTAAATAGACAGTAAAGCGGTGATCGATATTCTGGAATTATCCATGGAACATCCTGAGGAACTGGTGAAAGTGACGCATGCGCTGTCTACGGAGCTTAGACTAAGAATGCTGGAGTTGCTCAACAGCCGGAGAATGAATGTAGTTGAGCTGGCGGAGGCGCTGGAGATACCGGTATCCACCTCCGCCTCGAATGTGAAGGTACTGGAGCAGGCGGGGCTGATTGAGACCGAGCTGCTGCCGGCTTCGCGCGGCTCCATGAAGGTCTGCAGCCGCATCTATGATGATATCAAGATCATCATTAATGTGCCGGAACGCCGCGCGAAGGCGGAGCAAGGGGACTATTGCTACGAGATTGCAATGCCGATCGGCAATTTCACGGCCTGTGAAGTGGCGCCCACCTGCGGCATGGTCAGTGAGGCTGGGCCGATTATTGTGGAGGACTCACCGGCGGGTTTTTTCCATCCGGACCGTGTTCATGCCCAGCTGCTCTGGCTGCGAAAGGGGTATCTCGAATACCGCTATCCGCTGGAAATCCCGCAGGGGGCAGCGGTCCGCCTGATCCAGTTCTCGATGGAGATCTGCTCCGAGGCGCCGAATTATGAGAACGACTGGCCTTCGGATATTACCTTGTGGATCAACAATGTGGAGGTTGGCACCTGGACCTCGCCCGGCGACTTCGGCGGCAGACGCGGGAAGCTGAATCCTTCCTGGTGGATCGATACGGGTACCCAGTTCGGCTCGCTCAAGACCTGGAGTGTAGACAATACCCGCAGCACGATCGACCACAAAGAGATATCCGCCGTCAATCTGAGCCAGCTGAAGCTTACAGAGCAGAACCATGTGGATCTGCGGCTGGGTGTGAAGGAGAATGCGGTCTTCAAGGGCGGAATGAATCTGTTCGGGCGGAAGTTCGGCGATTATGAGCAGGATCTGGTGATGAAGATCTTCTATACAGTATAAGAAACCTGAGTCACGGAATTTCAACGACAAGCGATAGACGGAGTAGCATTTGCGATGAACCTACGATATTTATGCAGAGAACCTGACGCCTTAGGCGCAGGTTCTTCATGCTGTACAATCGGTGATTGACATTTCAGCAGATTCTGCAATAATTAATACATAATTATTGTAATAAAACAAAAATATTGTTCTTAAGGAGCGTGTGCAATACTATGGCAACCGAGCATTATATTAAGGATTATCCGCGTCCGCAGTTCGTCCGTAAGGAATGGCAGAGCTTAAACGGGGAATGGAGTTTCCGGTTTGACGATGGCAACGTTGGTGAACGGGAGCGGTGGAATGAGCAGCTCCACGGGGATCTGAAGATACAGGTTCCCTTTACTTATGAGACGGAGGCCAGCGGGATCGGTGAGACGACCTTCCATCCTTATGTATGGTATGAGCGGGAACTGCAGCTACCTGCGGACTTGAACGGTAAGCGGGTGATGCTGAACTTCCAGGCGGTGGATTATACCGCGAAGGTATGGGTCAACGGGTGCTATGCCGGAGGGCATCAAGGAGGTTATGCGGCCTTTTCGCTGGACATCACAGATTATGTGAACACGGATGCGGGAGCGGCCAACCGGCTGGTGGTCAAAGCGGAAGACAGCCAGAGCTGTACTCAGCCGAGGGGCAAGCAGCGCTGGGTGGATGAGAATTTCGAATGCTTCTATGTGCAGACAACGGGAATCTGGCAAAGTGTGTGGGTAGAGTATGTGTCGCCCTCCTATCTCAAAGCTGTCAAAATCACTCCGGATCTCGATAACCGCTCTGTCCGTTTCGAATATCAGACACAGGCAGCGGACGACAATCTCCGCCTGGAGACTAAGATCAGCACGGGGCAGAAGACGTTCAAGCAGGTCTCGCTCCATGTAGACCGGGCCTGGCTGCAGCTGGATGTGGAGCTGACTCACGAAGCAAACGGCCCGTGGAAGCTGCAGTCATGGTCACCTGCTGCGCCGACATTGTACGAAGTGGAATTTATTCTCTATAAAGATAATCTGGTCATTGACCGGGTATATTCCTATTTCGGACTGCGCAAAATTTCGGTCGAACAAGGCAAAGTGCTGCTTAACAATACACCGGTGTATCAGCGCCTCATTCTGGATCAGGGCTACTGGCCGGAGAGCCATCTGACCCCGCCGTCCGAAGAAGCACTGATTGCCGATATCGACGCGATTCTGGCGATGGGCTACAACGGTGTGCGTAAGCATATGAAGATCGAGGATGCCAGGTTCCTGTACTGGTGCGATGTAAAGGGCCTGCTGGTCTGGTCGGAGATGGCGGCGACCTTTGAGTTCAATGATGAGGCTGTGGAGATCTTCACGAACGAATGGACGGAGATTGTCCGGCAGCAGTATAATCATCCTTCGATTATCACCTGGGTGCCTTTTAACGAATCCTGGGGGATTCCGCAGGTCTACATGAGCAAGCTGCAGCAGAAATTCACCGAGGGGATTTATCACCTGACCAAATCCATCGACCCGAACCGTCCGGTCATTGTGAATGACGGCTGGGAGCACACCATCAGCGATATCATCACCCTGCATGATTATGAAGAGAGCGGAGATGCCTTGCTTGAACGTTATGCAGACTCCGGCAGCGTACTTGGCAGGGCAGCCTCATTCAACAACTGGAAATATGCCATGGCTCAGGGCTATGAATACCGCGGCCAGCCGGTGATCGTCAGTGAGTTCGGCGGCATTGCCTTTGATTCCGGTGACGGCTGGGGGTATGGAGAGCAGGTAAGCAGCACCGATGCCTTCATTGAACGGTTCCGCAAGATTACGCAGGCTATCAAGGACACTCCTTATATTTGCGGCTACTGCTATACGCAGATTACGGATGTCCAGCAGGAAGTGAACGGGCTGCTCACTGCGGACCGGACGCCGAAGATTCCGCTGGAAGTGATCCGGAAGGCCAATTTGCAGTTGACGGAATAATCGTAACATTGGTACCCAAAAAGCGGTGAATTATCGGTTCAATGACAAGAAGAAGCCCTTTAGAATCTTCAGTGAAAGCACTTACATGTAGGTGCGGTCAACAGGTTTCATAATTGAAGATGAAGAGGAGGGGCTTATTTGTTAAAAAAACTATTCACCTCGCTGTCGGCTTCCCTGTGTCTGCTTCTGGTCCTGACCGCCATTCCGGCATTTGCCGCGAATGGCCCGGTGGTGTGGGGTACCTCATCCACGATTACCGATATTAACACCTTCACAGATGCGGGGACTGATGCCCGCGGGCTCAGACCCGGAACGTTCGGGGCGGAATATGCCCGGATGATCAAGCTGGCGAACGGGGACTGGCTGGCCGTCACTGCTATTTACGACAACAACGGCTATACCAAGGTCTCCTGGGGCGGCACCCGGCTGCAGGTCTTCCGCAGCACCGACAACTGCCGCACCTGGTCGCTGGTGTCCACCCTGTGGGAAGACGGGCGTGACCTGGACAACGGGCAGTTCGTGCAGCTGGCCAATGGCGATATTCTGCTGGCCATGCGCTCGGTCCGCTGGCAGGAGTCGTACAAGCTGAGAGTGTATAAGAGTGTGAATGGCGGCGCGAATTGGAGCTTCCTGAGCACAATCGATGAGAACAACGGCACCGCCGGTTCCCTGGGGAACCCGGATAAAGGGGTATATGAGCCGCATATGCAGCTGCTGAATGACGGCTCGGTAGCTGTCATGTATGCGAGTGAGAAGCATGTGACCGAGAACCCTTCCTACAGCCAGATCATCTCCGAGAAAATTTCTACCAACGGCGGAGCCAGCTGGGGAAATGAGATTTATGTGGCCTGGGACCCGTCCAACGCCGGGGCTCGTCCAGGCATGCCGGTCTGGAGCAAGATGGCGAACGGACAGCATATTGTCGCCTTTGAGGTGTGCGGAACGCAGAACTGCCGGATTTTCACCAAAAAAAGTACGGATGGCAAGACATGGTCCAGCGGCATCGGCACCCAGGTATCGACCAATCAGCAGGGCGGGCCATATCTCCTCTCCTTAACCGACGGGCGTCTGCTGCTCAGCTCCAACTCCAATGTGCTCTCGTTAAGTAATGATTACGGGACCACATGGGTGGATAATGATGTTCCGGCGTTCGGGAATTCGTGGTGGACAGCGATGTACCAGACCGGGGCGAATGAGATTGCTTTTGTGGATTCGGTCGAGCGGAGTGTTGGCGGGCATAATGTCCAGGTCCGGTTCGGCACGCTCAGCGGCTCGTATAGCAACGATTTTGCGGCGAATGACAACGGATGGGCCCGTTATGGGGGAACCTGGTCCGTGAGCGGCGGAACCTATAACCTCAGTTCGGTCAATGCGGACAAATCCGTGCTTACCCCGTACCCATCTAAAATGAACTATACGCTCGAAGGAGACATCAGGCTGAATAATGCCGGCCAGGGCAGTCTGGTCTTCAATCTGACGGGTCCGGGTACCGGTGCCGATTCTCAGAAGGGCTACGCCGCAGGCATTGACTCTGCCGGTGAGGTATGGCTGGGACGTTTCAACAATAACTGGACCCCGCTCCAGACCGTGGCCACACCCATTGCGGTAAATACCTGGTATCATATGAAGATTGTCGTGAACAGCGGTAACATCAAGGTATATGCTGGTGATATGGCTGTGCCTAAGATTAACCTGAATGACGCGGTGTTTACCTCGGGCACCATCGGAGTACGCGGCGGCTTCAATAACAGCGTAGCCTTCGATAATATAACAGTGAACTAATCTGCAATTCCTTTCTGGAGCCCTTCGGGGCTTCTTTTTTATTGGTACAAGTACCAATCTATATAGCAGTTGGATTTTCTCCACTTGCTTATGAACGGAGGCGCCCTTGCCGGGCAACAGTTGGAAAAACAGCACTTAATATGGCGGTATTAGTCCACAGTAGGGGGAATGCATGAAATTAAATGACGTTTATCCATCTAATCACCTCAAAACCTCCAAAACCTCCAAAACCTCCAAAACCTCCAAAACCTCCAAAACCTCCAAAACCTCCAAAACCTCCAAATTAAGATACATTTATCCAACTAATATTTGCTGAGCTAGAACCAGAGCCAGAGCCAGAGAGATGCGGCAGATGCGAGAATGACCGCCATTCGAGCAGTAGCTAATTTTAATGGGGAACTGGAAGCCCCGTTTCCGCACCTTTCGATTCTCCACCCTCCTTAAGATCGTCTACCCTCACGGCGGCTCCGCGCCATTAACACCTGTCATTTGTTCACCAATGAGCGGCGGTTTGTCGGTTCAACAGTTGCCGCATCCCCTGTAGAGTAAGTGATAAGAAAGCCCTTACATGAATGGTTGAGAGGGCTCTCGCACACAAACTTTTTTGACGAGAGGGTTGTTCAAATGAGGATGAATAAGAAGTACACAGGTTTGGTATCGGCCGGGCTGGCGTTAGCCCTGATTCTGCCGGGATGCTCATCCGGAAACCAAGAGAAAGGAGAAGCCGTCAAGGCATCGGATGAACCGGCAAAGACAGAGAGTGCAGGCGGCAGTCCGGTAGAGATCTCGTTCTGGAACATGTTCGGCGGCGGGGAAGGGGAATTCGTAGACCAGATTATCAAGGACTTCAATGACTCGCAGAAAGAGGTAACTGTGAAGCAGCTCCGCCTCGAATCCAATGAATATTACGCGAAGCTCAGTACGGCGCTGTCTTCCTCCAAAGGACCGGATATTGCCATTGCCCATGTGGACCGGATCTCCCCGTTCGTGAAGGCGCAGCAGATTGTACCTGTAGATGAGCTGGCCTCCAAGGTCGGATTTGACCTTAAGGAAATCTCTGATTCCAACATGCAGAGCGTGTCCTACGAGGGTAAGCCTTACGCTGTTCCGCTGGATACCCACTTCCATATGTTCTACTACAACAAGGACATCCTACAGAAGGCTGGTCTGCTGAATGAAGACGGCACCCCTAAGCTTGGAGACCTGACACCGGCGGGCTTCGAGCAGACACTGGCGGATATTCAGGCCAAAGTGCCGGATGTGCAGGCGATGGCTGTGAACACCCCCTACTTCCAGGAGCCGTTCCTTAATCTCTATTATGAAGCCGGCGGGGATATCCTGAATTCCGATATGACCAAAGCCAGTATCAACAATCCGCAGGCGCTGGATGTCCTGAAATTCTATCTGGACGTCTTCAACAATAAGTATGCCGATCTCAATGATAAAACACCTTGGGATACCTTCCATAACGGCAAAGCTGCTTTCTGGTTCGGCGGTGTATGGGAAGCGGGGCTGCTCCTCGGAGATGAATCCCTGCATATCGGCGCGATGCCGCTTCCTCCGATCTTTGGCAGCCAGACGCACTGGGCCAGCTCCCATACGCTTGTAATTCCGTCCTACGTCACTCCTGAGAAGCAGGAGGCGGCAGCCAAGTTCATGAAGTATTTCTCTGAAATAGGCGGAGAAACCTGGGGACAGGCGGGTCATGTGCCTGCGAACAGCAAAGTAACCACCAGCGATGCCTACAAGAGTCTGCCTTACCGCAGCGAATTCATCGAGGCCCAGAAGACCGTGAAATTTGCTCCACCGACAGATAAGTATACAACCATCATTACCACTATCTCCGAAGAGCTGCAGAACATCATCTTCGGCAGCGAGAGTCCGGAAGACGGGCTGGCGAAGCTGGAGAAACAGATTAACGAAGTGCTGGAGAACTAGCTCCCTCTGCAGGAAAGGTACGGCCCCCGCCGCCGATAAGAGCGGGTGGCCTGTCCTTCCAGCCCATGCGCAAACTTAATTGAAGGAGAGAATGACCGATGGAGCGGAGTGTAATAGAGAATAAAGCGGCAACGCCTCTTCGCAGGAGAGAGCCCATACACCTACTGAAGGAACTGAAAGCTATTTTTTATCTGGTCCCCTTTCTGGTACCGTTTACGGTGTTCTACCTGTGGCCAGTAATCAACGGAGCCTGGATGAGCCTGCATGTCTGGGGTATTCAGGGGATGCAGAAGTATGTTGCATTGGCCAACTATAAGAAAATCTTAGAGAATCCGGATTTCTATTCGTATTTGTGGAACTCCTTTTATTTCGTACTGCTGTGCGCGCCAACCGTATTGGTGCTTGGACTTGTACTCGCGCTGATCATCAATCAGAGAATTTGGGTACGGACCCTGATCCGCTCCGTGTTCTTCCTGCCGTATGTCCTGTCCGTCTCAGTGGTCAGCTTCATCTGGCTGAAGCTGTTCGACGCAAAGAACGGTCCGGTGAACGCTGTACTGCATGCGCTTGGCATGAATGCGGATATCAACTGGCTCACGGATCACAGGTTCGTGTGGTGGGCGATTACGATAGCGACAGACTGGTGGAGCGTAGGGTTTGTGATGGTGCTGTTTCTGGCCGGACTGCAGGAAATCCCTACAGATCATTATGAAGCCGCGAAGATCGACGGCGCGAATGCCTGGCAGCGATTCTGGAGCATTACACTGCCCGGGCTGTCCAGTGTGATGAAGATCCAGATCTTTTATCAGATTATCAATTGCCTCAAGCTGTTCGGACAGGTGCAGATTATGACCGGCGGCGGGCCGGGAGATTCCACCAATACCATGATCCGCTATATCTATGTCACGGGGTTCAAGAAGGATATGTTCGGCCTGGCCGCAGCGCAATCAATGATCTTCTGCTTCATCATGCTGCTGATCGCCGTGGTTCAATTCAAAATCACAGACCGCAAAGACGGATAGGAGGGAGACGTTCATGAAGAAGCTTGCTTTAAATATTGCTGCTGTTCTGCTTGCGCTGCTGTTTGTTTTTCCGCTGATCTGGATGTTCCTCACCTCCCTGAAGCCTGACGGTGTGAACGTATATACGCTGGCCGATTGGGTGAATTGGTCCGATCTGAATACCGATAACTATGTCAAAGTCATCCGGGATTCGCAAATTCTGCACTGGACCTGGAACAGTCTGGTCATTGGTGTCCTCACCACCGTCATATCCATTCTGCTCAGCTCGCTGGCGGCATTCTCCTTCTCCAAGCTGCCTTTCCGGACGCGGGGGATATTCTATGTGCTGATCGTTTCAGGTCTGCTGATTCCGACAGAAGCTATACTGATTCCGCTCTATGAAACTGCGCTGCATCTGCAGCTGATTGATAACATCTGGGCGATTATCCTGCCCGGGCTGACCAACCCGATCGGCATTCTGCTGCTGAAGCAATTCATGGACGGGGTACCCAGGGATTATATTGAAGCCGCGCAGATTGACGGCAGCCGCAGCTTCCGGTTATGGTGGAGTATCTGTCTGCCGCTTACGCGCTCAGCCATGGTCTCTGTAGGGATCTTCTTCTTTATCCTCTCCTGGAATAACTTCCTGTGGCCTTATCTGGCGATTACCTCAGAAGAGAATATGATTCTTTCGGCAGGGCTGCCCACCTTTTTGTCGAATAATAACATGTCGCTCAATCTGATTATGACGGCAAGTGCCATTGCGGCGATACCGACGATTCTGGTGTTCATTCTTCTTCAGCGGCATATTGTCCAGGGTGTGGCGATGTCCGGTGTCAAAGGTTAATTCTTATACGCGAAAGGATAGTGGGCATGCTTACATCTCCTGAGAGTTCTGCCAGGCCCATGCGGCTCCGCCTGATATCCTGGATCAAAATTATGAAGAGCAGCATGCGCTATAAGTGGATGCTGCTTCTTGTTCTCTTCTCCTTGACACCGCTGGTGGTCATGGGGATTATTTCATTTTCGATCTCCAAATCAACGATTAACCACAAAGTAACCGAATATTCCGAGCATCTGCTGTACCAGACCGCTGATAATCTGGATACGCGGCTGGGTGTGTACAAGGACATGATGATGCAGGTGCTGAACAATAACGAGATCGTGGGCATGCTGCGGACCCTTGATCGGACAGACACGGCCAGCTATGATGTGGATAGTCTGTCGCTAACGACGAAGCTGTCCACGATTGTGGCGATCAATCAGGATGTGCAGTCGATTTCTTTTGTGTCGGATAAGCACTATATCAAAGGAATCTACCGCTGGAACAAGCGCACGCCCGCCGAGGTAGAGCCGTTCCTGCAGACGCTTGAGGGCGGCAGCAACTTCCGCTGGTATCCGACCCGCTACGGGACCTATGTAGACAGTCTGAATTCGCAGAGCACCCACGTCTTCTCGGTAGCCAAGCAGTTGTACAAAATATCCGATGACAGTCCGCTGGGGATTGTGGCAGTTCTGGATATCCGGGAGGATGTCATTAAGGAGCTGGTCTCGAAGGCGGTGAGCAACAACCGGGATCTGCAAAGCTTCGTGATGGACGGCCGCGGCATGCTGGTGTCGTATCCGGACAGTGAACTAATCGGCAGAAGTGTGACTGAGGTGCTGGGTGAGGCGGGTTACGAGAAGCTCATAGGCTCCGGCCCGGAGGAGACGAGATTTCCGCTCACGTACAAGGGCGATAGCCTGATTGTGAATGCCAAGAAGCTGCACACCAATGACTGGGTGGTGGTGAATGTCATTTCCAAGGCGGCGCTGTACCAGGATTCGAACCGTCTGCTGCAGATTTTCATCTTCGTCGGGCTGCTCTGCATTGTCTTCTCGGTCATTGCTGCACTGGTGCTGGCGAATTCTATTACGAATCCGATTCTGAAGATGATCCGTCTGATGCGGCAGGTGATGTCCGGCGAGCTCAGCGTCCGCTACAAAGCCAAAAGCCGGCATGACGAAATCGATATTCTCGGCGATAATTTCAACTACATGGTTGTGCGGATCGACGAGCTTTTGAAAGCGGTATATCTGGAGCAGGATCAGAAACGGATGGCAGAGCTCAAGGCGCTGCAGGCGCAGATTAACCCGCATTTTCTCTACAACACCCTGGATATTATTAAATGGACGGCCTTGATTCAGAAAGCCAACAACGCGGCAGAGATGGTCAGCTTATTGTCGCGGCTGCTGCGGATCAGTCTGGGCAAAGGGGAAGAGACCGTTACGGTGGAGGAGGAAATCGAGCATGTGCAGTGTTATCTGGGCATTCAGAAGTTCCGTTTCAACTTCAATATTGAGACCGTTGTTGAGATGGACGATGAAGTCCGTCACCTGCGGACGCCCAAGCTGATTCTGCAGCCGATTGTGGAGAACGCGATTATCCATGCTTTTGGAGATATGGAGTCCGGCGGCTGCATCCGCATATCGTGCAGCAAAGCGCCGGGCAATCTGGTATGGTTCGAAGTGGCGGACAACGGGAAGGGGATAGACCCGGCGCTTGCGCGCAGTCTGCTGGCCGGGCAAGCGGCGGAAGAGGAGAAGCCGGGAGGCATTGGACTGGCCAATGTGGATGAACGGATTAAGCTGATTTGCGGGAAAATGTACGGCATCGAGATTCACAGTGAGCCGGGTACAGGAACGTCCATACGAATCAAGCTGCCACTCATGACAGAGGATATAAGGGGGAACCGCTGAGATGCACCGGGTCATTATCGTAGAAGATGAATTTATCGTAAGATATGGAATCCGGTCGATGATTAATTGGGAGTCCATCGGGATGGAGGTCATAGGCGAAGCGTCGAACGGCAGGGAGGCATTGGAGGTGATGGAATCCGGGCTGCCTGATATCCTGATTACCGATATCAAAATGCCCGTGATGGACGGCATCGAGCTCATTGCCGAGGTACGGAAGCTCTCACCGGATATCAGGATTATTATCCTCAGCAACCTCGAAGATTTCCAGTATGCCAAGGAGGCGATCAGACATAGTGTATCCGAGTATATGATCAAATCGGATATGATGCCGCGTGACTTTGAGCTGGTGCTGCTTAAATTGAAGGAAAGCCTGGAGGCGGTGCAGAAGAATATGCCCGTCTCTTCCCAGGCTGCTCCCCCGGAGCCGGTGCATAAGGAGAATTTCCTGCTGGAGCTCATGGAGCGGGGGGCGGCTCAGGGGCAGATAGACAGAAGTAGACTCGCACAGGCGGGACTTGCGGATTCACGGCCGCTGTATTTGCTGCATATTAGCCTGGGCAGCAGTGCTGAGCCGGGGTATGGGCAAGGACAGAGCGTGATCCGCAGGCTGCTGGAGCAGATTTGGGATGAGCGAACCCTCGGCTATGAGATGTTCCCGGATAGACAGGGGGAGCTTAATATTGTAGTGACCACAGACGTAAACGCAGAGCCCGCAGGATTAGCCTGGTTAGACTTCGTGCACAGCTGTAGTGAAGAGCTTATCGGCAGCTTATCGGCCCAATACGGCTGGACTGCAACGATTGGTCTAAGCGGAGTGAACGGGCAGTGGGCAGAGCTGAAGAATGCTTATGTCCAGGCCGTGGAAGCTGCCAGGCAGAAGCTGTTTATGGGGAGCGGTCGTGTTCTGGTTCACGGCAGCGAAGAATTGAAGGCGCAAGTACCTCCGCTTGAGGCACTTCAGATCAGCAGCCGCCAGATCCAGTCTATGGTGTACGCCTTCCAGTCCAGAGAGCTGGAGGAGTATCTGAATCAGCTGTTCGGGCAGCTGGCTGTACGCCGGGATGCGGATCTCGTGCAGATTATCTCACTTGAGCTGCTGATGATCCTAACAACCTTGTGGCCCGATGTATCCAGGGATGCTGAACAGGTTCTGGAGCTCAAGAAGCAGTACTTCGACGAGCTGTCGATGCTGGAAACGCTTGAACAGAGCCGGCTATGGTTCATGCAGGCCTTCGAAGCGCTGGTAGAGCATATGATAGAGATGTATAACAGCGACCGGAACAGCATTATCAAGGCAACCCAGTATATTCAGCAGTACTATGATCAGGAAATCACACTGCAGTCGATTAGCCGGCTTGTACATTTAAGCAAGAATTATTTCGCCAACCTGTTCAGAAAGGAAGTAGGCGAGAGCTTCCTGGAGTATCTGACCCGGATCAGAATTGAGAAGGCCAAGACCCTGCTAACCGGAGAACTGAAGGCTGGAGATGTCGGTACCCTGGTCGGGATTCAGGACCCGAAATATTTCTCCAAGGTGTTCAAGAAAATCACTGGCGTGTCTCCTTCGGAATATCGCGGGCTGGTTCGTAAGAGCGGACAATGAGGGCTGTGAGGGTGGAATTATGTGCAAACGCTTACAAAATATGACTGGAGTGAACCTGTTCCGGAAAGGGGGAGTGAGATGAAAACCATGGGCCGTATGCTGCCCGTTCTGCTGCTGTATCTGTTCCTGCTGCCGGGCTGTGCAGAGCTCTCTTCCGGGAATCAGAGTCCCCAGGAGAGTACAGTGCCTGTCGAGGTATCCTTCTGGAATCCGTTCGGAGGCGGCGAAGGCGAATTCGTAGAGAGAATTATCAAAGATTATAATGCTTCCCAGAGTGAAGTGTTTGTGAAGCAGCTCAGACTTGAATCTAACGAATATTACGCCAGGCTGAGCACTGCTCTGTCCTTCGGCAAAGGGCCTGATGTAGCCGTTGTCCATGCGGACCGGTTGTCGCCGTTCATTAAAGCGGGACAAATTGTTCCGCTGAATGCTCTGGCTGAGCAGGACGGATTCCAGTGGAGTCAAATCGGTGAACAGAACCTGCAGAGCATCAGCTACAGCGGACAATATTATGCAGTCCCGCTCGATACCCATTTTCACATGCTCTATTACAACAAGGAAATATTGGCCAAGGCCGGATTGCTTACTCCAGATGGAACACCGAAGCTCGAAGAGAATTCTCCCGCAGGGTTCATCCGTATGCTGCGGCAGATCGCTGAGCGGGTTCCGGGGGTACAGCCGATGGCGGTCAACACCCCTTATTTTCAGGAATCGTTCCTGGATCTGTATTATGAGGGAGGCGGAGAGCTGTTCAGTCCCGATATGAAGCATGCAGCGGTCGATAATGAGAAGTCGGTGAAAGTCCTGACCTTCTACCAGCAGCTGTTCGAAGAGGGATTAAGTGATCTGAATGATAATACACCTTGGGACTCCTTCTATAACGGCCAGGCTGGACTGTGGTTCGGCGGAGTATGGGAAGCGGGGCATCATCTGGGCAATGAGGATACCGAAATCGGTATTATGCCTCTCCCGCCGATCTTCGGCAGCGCCGCCCACTGGGGAAGCTCACATACGCTTGTAATTCCGGCTTACGTAAGCTTGGAGGAGCAGGAGGGCGCGATGGACTTCATGAAGTATTTCTCAGAGGTGGGCGGACATATCTGGGGGGAGGCGGGTCATGTCCCGGCCAATCTTGATATCGCAGAGAGCCGGGCTTACCGGGAGCTGCCTTACCGCGAGCTGTTTATCCAGTCGAGGGATCAGGTGAAGTTCGCCCCGCAAACCGATAAATATGCGGCACTATTCACTGCAATGTCGGAGGAGCTGCAGAATATTATCCGTAACCGGATTCAGCCGGAAGCAGGATTGAAAGTGCTGGAGAAGAGCCTGAATCAAATTTTGGCGAATTAATTAACAATATGCAGGGGCTCCCCCGGTGATCAGGTAATCAATTCAAGCACCGGACAGAAGCCGGGATTCGTGGAACATAACATTGCTGTGAATTCTGGCCGTTGCTTCGACAGTACTGCGAAGTAGCTTCTAAGCACATGATTGAGCTCAACCGTCCCGTTCTGGAAGGATAATGAGTACAGCGTCTGCACATGGGTGTAATAATATTTTTTCTCATGCCGGGGCAGCTTGTAGATGGTAGGCGGAACGTAGGTGGCGACATCAAAGAGATTGGCATAACGGAAGCTGCTGCGGACATAGCTGCTGAATGCTTTGGCAAATGCAGGATCACCCGCACGCGGAGATCCGTACGTATACAGGCGGGGAGACCTGTAGGCTGAATTAGCGGCAAGATCTATAGCACATAAGGTTGCTAGTGCCCCGCCGAGGCTGTGGCCTGTAACGTATAGCGTTTTCTCCGGTGACAAGGTGCTGAGTATGGAGAGGATTTCCTCTCTTGCTGACGAATAAATGTCTGTGAAGCCTCTGTGCGTCAGGCAATCTTCCTTGATATATTTGAACTTTTTTTGCGCAGCATTCATGTTGGAGAGCCAATTGGTGGTTGAGCTGCTTCCGCGCCAGGCAATAATGATCTCCTGTGGTGATTCCAGAATGAAACCAAACGGCTCGGAGATACCGCCCATGGATTTCGCCCGGAAATTATGCACGACCGAGAAGTCCGCCGGAACCACGAACGAACCGTCCGCATGTTCAAATTGTACATAGGTCTGCCCGCAGACGGCAGCCAGAAAGATGGCCCAGTCCTGTTCATTCCGCATGTTACCCATCCCGCATCCCGCCCTTCTTTCTATCTGTGTATGATCAGCAGGCAGGATTGGTGCCTATGGAACCTTTATGAATTTGCGATTGCGTCGAAATCCACTTGTGCCAATTGTTTGGATACTTCCCACAGTCTGGCTGCCACAGCGGCATCCAGCCCCTGCGGAGCGATCTTGCCGGGCTTTGGCAAGCCTCTCGTTTCTGAGAGTCTGCCGGGTCCGTAATAAGTTCCGGACTTCGCGTCCGGCGATGTCGCGGCGAACAGAGTCGGAAGCGCGCCTTGCGCGGCCGGCTGGAACAAGATCGGCCCCAGGAACCTGCGTAGAATCCCCGCTGTGCTGTTCGGCCCGGCCCCATTAAGAAGCAGGTCCGTGCGTGAAACGCCCGGATGAACCGGAAGGCTCAATAGGCCCCAGCCCGATGCGTCACTGCGCCGCTGCAGTTCTAGTGCGAACATGATCATGGCAATTTTCGATTGCGCATAAGATTCCATGGCATGATAACGGCGTTCAAATTGCAGGTCGTCAAAATGTATTGAGCCGCTCCGGTGGGCAACACTGCCCAGGCTTACCAAACGCGGTTTATTTCCTTTGCGCAGTAAAGGCATCAGATGCGCAGTCAACGCGAAATGTCCAAGGTAATTCGTACCGAATTGAAGCTCAAAGCCATCTTTCGTGACTTTGCGGGTAGGCGGTGTCATTACCCCTGCATTATTGATCAGCAGATCAAGACTGTGCCGCTCCTTATTCATCCTTGCGCCGAATGCCTGTACCGACTCTAGGCTGGCAAGATCCAGCTCTTCAAAACGGATATTAGCAGAGGTAACACTGCTGCGGATTTTTTTCACCGACTCTGCTCCCTTTGAGGCATTGCGGCCCGCGAGTATGACTTCTGCTCCATGTTTCGCCAGCTCCAGCGCCGTTTCGTAGCCGATGCCTCCTGTACCGGTAACGATGGCTGAGCGGCCCCGCTGTGAAGGAATATTTGAAGCTGTCCATATAGGGAATTTGTCCATCTTTTCTTTCTCTCCTTTGCCCTGTTTGACTGTATCTATGGCCCATACCGAAATACTTAACCTCCGGCGCCTGAATTGTAAGTTGACCAGCCGTTCGATATACTTAATGCTAATACTTAGAGGCTTATCGAAGTCAAGCAGTCTTTAAAATACCATTTCGAGGTGAAAGAGGATGTACAGTATCAATGAAGTAGCTGCGATTTGCGAGGTGACGGCGCATACACTCCGCTTTTACGATAAGGAGGGATTATTGCCCTTTGTGGGACGCAATGGAGCGGGAAACCGCATTTTCTCTGATGGTGATTTATCACTAGTCAAAGTGATTTGCTGCCTGAAAAACACCGGAATGCCGATTAAAGATATCAAAAAATATATCGAATTGATTATGGAAGGTGATTCGACCAAGGAAACACGGCGCAGCATTATGATCGAGCACCGTAAGGAAGTGGTGCGGCAGATGGATGAATTGAAGAAAAATCTGAACATTATTGATTTGAAGGTTGCCTTATACGAAACCAATAATATGGACCTGCTTCGTGAGCTTTAACCGCTTACTAGTTAGAGTCATCTCTAAGTGGTTATAACCAAAAAAATACATAAATAAGATGAACATAAGAAGATTCAGCCGCTAACAGTTCGATCATACATAACATGGAGGTTTGAATTTTGATCGAGGAACGTATTTCATTGGGGCAGTTAGCGATAAACGTGAGGCATTCATTAAACGTCAAGCCTGCTATTCTGTTTCTTCATTTCAGCGGCGGGAACCTCAACATGTGGGAGGGGGTTCTCCCGCAGTTTGCACAGGACTACAGCATCATTGCTCCCGATATCCGGGGACATGGTCAATCGGACAAACCGGAAACCGGCTATCATATCGATGAGATGGCAGAGGATATGTATCGGCTGCTGCAGCATTTGCAGGTAGACAAGTGCCATATCGTCGGCAGCTCGATGGGAGCAGAGGTTGGCCTGAGTCTGGCGGCGGCGCATCCGGAGAAAGTGTTATCCCTGGTCTGCGAAGGCGCACTTAATAATGAATTCGGCAAATACGGAATATTCCAAGGTACAGCAGAAGAAATTGTGCAGAGAAAAGAACAGCTGCGTGCAGAATTGGGTGAACGGGAAGAACGAATCTTTAGCAGTATAGAGGAGTATGTTGCCGAACAACGGGCGGAGCTGACAGCGGAGGGGCTGTGGAATGAATATTTCTCGGCCTTCTATGAGCATAGTCTGCAGCAGCTGCCGGACGGCAAGTACACCTACTGTTATCTGAACCGTGTAAGGACCGAATATATCGTGAAGTTCTGGGATCTGTCATTTGAGCAGTATTATCAGAAAATAGAGTGTCCGGTACTATTCCTCCCCAGCGAAGAAGAGTGGGCTGACGAGTCCATCCGCCGCAGTCTGGAGGCCTTCGCAGGGCTGCTGGACAGCTATGAAATTACGCGGATTCCTGACTCTCTCCATGCTTATGTCTGGATGCAGCTGCCGCTTCCGGCAGGCCAGGCTGTGAAGGACTTCCTGAACAAGCAGCTGTGATCACAGATAAAGAGCCCGGTCCTGGAGGATTCTCCTGGGCCGGGCTCTAATATTCTTGCCTATTCTGGTTCTGACCTATTCTTCCTCAACTACTATCCTGTCCGGCAGCTGTGTAACATAACTGTCCGACATCCGCAGAAGCTCAAGTGCGCGGGTGAACTCATCCTCTGTCGATTGCAGGAGCTCCGCCCCGTCACCGGATAACGTATAATGCTGTCCGTCTTCGAACCCGCTGCCGGATAAGAAGAGCTCTTCGTTATTAACGAAGGAGCCCGTAGGCAGATAATAGCGCTGCGGCAGCAGGTTATAATGGGTCTGATTCAATAAATCCTGTCCAAAATGAATATGATAGTCCAGCGGCACACCGAGCAGATTCGCTACGGTAGGAAGAATGTCAACCTGTCCGCCTAGCTGCTCCTTCACACTTGGAGACGTAATGCCGGTAGCTGATATGATGAGCGGGATATTAATCAGATCGCGTTCATTATATTCATGCCCCAGAATTTCCTCCATTAAGACCTTATCATCATCCTTGAGCGAGAAAATAGGAAGTCCCCGGTGATCGCCATAAAGCACAACCACACTGTTATCCCATACCCCGCTGCTTTTGAGTTCATCCATAAATTGACCCAGTGCGTAATCCGCATAGTTCTCGGCCCGGATATAGTTTCCAACGAGTGTACCTTCATAACGTTCCGGCAAGGTCATCTTGTATTTGCTCTCTGGAATGGTGAACGGGTTATGCGATGACATCGAGATCACATGTGAATAGAAGGGCTGTTCGTTCTGGTCCATCCGGGCCAGCTCTGCCGATGTTTTGTTGTACAGGACCTCATCCGATGAACCATAGAAGACAGTATCCTCTTCACCGAAGTAGGCTTTGTCATAATAACGGTTAAAGCCAAGCGCATCGTACAGCTCGCCGCGGTTCCAGAAATCGACTTCATTCGTATGGAAGGTTGCGGTATCGTAACCTTGGGCCTGCAGCAGCTTCGGCAAGCTGGGCAGATCTTTCGGTGCATACATTTCTGTAGCCGGACCATCCGGCGGAACATAGAAGGAAGTATTTACGATAAACTCGGCATCCGATGTGTTACCTTGACCCACCTGCTGAAAGAACCGGGGGAAGTAATAACTCTCGGCGGCAAGCTTATTCAGGTTAGGTGTAATTTCTGTTCCGTCAACCGACAGATTGATCAGGAAGTTCTGGAAAGACTCCATTTGCAGGATGATCAGATTCTTACCCTTGGCGGCCCCGTACATGACCGGATTGGCTAGGGTCTGAATGCCTTTGGTCTTATCAATGCCTGCCTGTGAGATTTCCGCTTGATTAATCGGCTCTTCCTCCGGCTCACCCAGCAGGGCATAAGCTTCATAATTGAGGATCCCCATTTGTTCGGCTTTGACATTCTCGTTCATACTGGCCTTATTCGGAAAAATATTCATCATACACATGACGAGTGAGACACAGAACAGGGCAGCGACCGCCTTGCGGTTACTGGGGCGGGACATCGAGTGCTTCCAAGCCAGCGCCTTCTTGCGTCTGAGCATAACCAGGCTGATAATAATAATGTCTACGAATATAAGCATATATTGAGGGTGAACGACGGCGAATATACTTTTCTTGACGGCTCCCACCTGCTTGACCTGGCCGAAGACCTGAGAAGTAGCAATAATGCCAAAATGATTATGATAGACAATCAGAGAGAAGAATAAAACGGTAATAAGCAGATTGACGAGCATATAGATGGCAATTTTCCGCTTCGTGGCGAACCATTCGATGAGGCAGAACAGCAGCAGCACAAAAGGAATCTCTTTCAGCCATGTGGTCCAGGTTGGACCGTCCTCGAACAGGTAATACCAGGCGAAATAGCTTTTAACTAGCATAATTAGGGAGAAGAATAGAATCGATCTTTTACTGAGCGAGCGTGATTCCTTAAACGGCATTGCGTATGCGCATCCTTTTCTATTTAATCTTTTCATTTTATTACATGGGAGAGTTCAAAATCAACTAGATTTAAGGCAGCGGGATTTAAAATAAAGATGTAAATCCGCAGCTTTTACGTTATCCTCATATAAGCGATCCGAAAAAACACTAAAGAACTTAATTAGCGCAGGAGGAACATAGATGTCAAAAGAATTCTCACGGCAATATACCGAAAGTGTGAAGCTGGAATTATTGAACAGACTCGGACTGAAGCAGGTGTACTTCAAAGGGCAGCAAGGCGACGATCTGCTGTATGAAGCAACGGGCTTTGACCGCGGGACGGCGCATAAATTCTGTGTCCGGACGAAGAAGGGAACCATCGACGAGTGGGTCGGCGGTAAATGGATGAAGGTCCGCAGCTTCACGATTGCCACAGGGCGGGAGGGATCAGAATGAGCGGGAATGCCCATTTACAGGTACAGCGGCTGGCAGAGATCGAGCATTTGAAGATTCATGGCAGAACGACCGGCGGCTTGGACCCGGTTACGTTATTCTGGACGGGCAGTGCCATCGAGCTGAATGTCCAGGCTTCCGGGCTATGGATTGAGGTGGAATCCGGTTATGACCAATACGAATCCTGGATCAGTATCTTGATTAACTCCGTTCCGGTCAGCAGACAGATGCTGAATGCCGGAAGGTACTGGATCTGTGTATTCCGCGGAATGAACCCTGACACCGTGAAGAATATCCGGATTGTAAAAGAGGTCCAGGCCATGAGCGGCGACCCGGGCTGCTATCTGCAGTTCCATGCGGTCCGGACAGACGGAGCGTTCCTGCCGGTTGAAGCGAAGCCCTACCGGCTTGAGTTCATCGGCGACAGCATCACTTCAGGTGAAGGCGTTATCGGAGCCCGGGAGGAGCTGGACTGGATACCGGCCTGGTTCAGCGGTGTACATAATTACACGGCCCTGACCGCAGAAGCCGTAAATGCAGACTACCGGGTGATTTCGCAGAGCGGCTGGGGCGTGCTCACCAGCTGGGATAACAATCCAAATGGTAATATTCCAGATATCTACGAACAGGTCTGCGGCCTGCTCACCGGAGAGCGTAATGAAGCGCTCGGAGCGCATAAGGTGAATGATTTCGAATCCTGGCAGCCGGATGTCGTGGTCGTTAATCTTGGCACCAATGATAACGGTGCATTTCATTCCCCGGAATGGGTGGATGAAGGTACCGGGCAGAGATATAAGCAGCGGCTGAAGGAAGACGGCAGTTATCATGAAGACGATCTGTCAGCGTTTGAGACGGCAGTGGTGAAATTCCTGGGCAAGCTGAGACGGTATAACAACACTGCCCATATTCTCTGGGCGTATGGCATGCTGGGCATTCCGCTGATGCCGGCGATTTATCGTGCTGTGGATGCTTATATCCAGTCCACTGGCGATAAGAAAGTGTCAGTGTTTCAATTGCCGGATATGACGGACGAAACGGCGGGAGCAAGAACCCATCCGGGGTTACTGGCCCATCAGCAGACTGCGAAGGAGTTAAGCGGCTATATTAAGGGAGTGTTATCAGGATTATAGGAACGTCGATAGACTAATTCCATGTTCAAAAGGGTTGCGTGACGCTCATCAGCGGATGGGCGTTTTTTGCTGTGTAGGGCGTACCTGTAATTATTATATTCGTCTGTTGGGGATAAGTTTCAGTGGAATTTGGAGCAGAGCCTTCTCCGTCTGAAGGATGAATTTGATTTTGTGTTAGGTCAAATGATCCCATGTTTAGAAGCGAAAGTCAGGTTGTTATTCGGCGACTGGTATACCCAAAAACTGAATTTGGGCACGCTAGTTTTTAGAAGCGTATCTGAGCCGCCGGCCCTGGATGCAATCTGTTGATTCGTATGTCTTGATTATGGACTTTAGAGAACGAGAGAGACTGATCGAATGTATGCGAAAAACCGAATACAATGTGCCAATGATAAGGTAAATGAGCCGAATGTATGCGTAAAACCGAATACAATGTGCCCATGATAGGGTAGATGAGGCGAATGTATGCGAAAAACCGAGTACAATGTGCCAACGATAAGGTAAATGAGCCGATTGTATGCGAAAAACCGAATACAATATGCCAGCGATGGGGAAATGAGCTGAATGCGAATGAGGGGAAAAAGTGCCCCTGAATGCGCTGAAAGTGGGCGGGAGGCATAGATTAGGATCAGTATTGCGCTTGATTTCCCCGGGAAACTGTACAGAGGGAGCTGCCCCAGAAGAAGTCTGAAGGGAGCAATGTGGTGGCCTACAATCTCCAAAGTTGCTAAAGGCCGGATAAGCCGCATAATGCATAAACTCCTGTTGGATTTTTCTGCAGGGCGACTTTGTTCCTGTTCTTCATTTGACATACGAACCGTCCAGACGGTATAGTAAATACAGAGGTGATTCACATGAACAGCAATTCCAAACGCAATTTGATTCTGGCAGCCGCTTCAAACGTCGTGAAGCATCAAGGAATTGAGAAGCTTACGCTTGAAGCGGTGGCCGCCGAAGCAGGGGTGAGCAAAGGCGGTCTGCTGCATCATTTTCCGAATAAGGACGCCTTAATTCAAAGCATGGTGTCAGGAATAACCAATGAATTCATAACAGATGTTCAGAATAGGGCGGCCCGGGATACACGGGATCAAGGGAAATGGAGCCGGGCCTATTTGCAGTCCACCGTCGAAGCAGATAAGGAAGCGCAGGGCATGAACGTAGCGCTTAACGCAGCGCTTTTTAGCAACGGGGATCTGCTGGAGGACCTTCGGAAACAGTACTCCGTCTGGCAGGAGAACATTGAGAACGATGGACTTGATCCGGTGATCTCCTCAATTGTCCGGCTGGCTGTAGACGGCCTGTGGTTATCGGAGGTATTTGGAATCGGTGAAATCAGCGGTGAAATGCGGGACAAGGTCGTCAGCAAATTGCTGGAGATGATTAATTAGGAGGCAACCCAAGTGAATTCTTATGTATTATTGTCGTTAGCTATTGTGAGTGAGGTCTTCGGCAGCTCCATGCTTAAGGCGTCGAACGGGTTCAAAAGACTGCTTCCATCCATTGCGGTGGTCGCCGGCATGGGACTGGCATTCTTTAATCTGTCACTCGCGCTGAAAGAGATCCCCCTCGGGACGGCTTATGCCATCTGGTCAGGTGTGGGAACGGCGTTAACCGCATTGGTTGGCGTACTGGTCTATAAAGAAAGTCTGAATGTCAAAAAAGTAGCAGGACTGCTCCTCATCATTGGCGGTGTGGTGCTCCTGAAGCTTTCAACGGAGGGTTGAACTGTGAAAAGTTATCTTGCACTAAGTATTGCCATCATCTCGGAAATTTTTGGCACGACGATGCTCAAGCTCTCCGACGGATTCAGCAGTGTGCTGCCGTCTATCGGGGTAGTGATTGGAATGGGTGTGGCTTTTTACAGCTTGTCCATTAGTCTCAGAACCATACCGTTAAGCCTGGCTTATGCCATCTGGTCCGGGGCAGGGACGGCGCTGACTGCACTCATCGGCATCCTGATCTGGAATGATCCCTTCAACCTGCTTACCGGTATCAGTCTGCTTATCATTATCGGGGGGCTTGTCTTGCTGAATTCCTCTAGTCATGCCGGGCAGGCAGCAGAGCATACACCCGCCAAATAGCATGGAAATAATAAAAGACTGATTGGAGCCATGACAAAGGCCTCCATCAGTTTTTTTGCAAGGATAAGAATCTATAGGTGTCCGTGTATCGTTACAGAATTAGGTCTTGCCTATCCAGCCTCCAGTATGCTGAAATGTAAGGGGATACGAAATGAAGTAGCGATAAGGAGAGACCGGAATGAGGAAGATGTACATTATAGCTGCCGCATGGCTCAGTCTGCTACTGCTTGCGGCATGCAGTGATGGCGTCAGTAACGGTTCAGGCGGGAACAGCGCAGATTCAAGTCTGGCTGCGGCTCCGGCGGCGGGTAATCGGGCAATTCATGAACCAGATCGTACAAGCGGGCCTGGAAGCAGTGATCCGGTGTATTCCGGACCTGTATACAAGGTCGTAATCGATCCGGGGCATGGCGGTGAAGACCCGGGCGCGACTTCTGTGAGCGGACGGTTTGAGAAGGAGTTCAACCTCAGCGTGTCACAGGCGGTAGCTGCGGAGCTGGCGGATGATCCGCAGCTTCAGATTGAGCTTACCCGGACCGGGGATGCTTTCATTTCCACGCATGAGCTGTACCGGCCGGAGTTCGCGAATAACCTCCCGGCAGATTTATTTATCTCCATCCATGGTAATACCTATGAGGATTCGTCTGCATCGGGCACGGAGTCCTTTTATTATCATGACGAATCACTGGCTTTTGCCGAGACTATACATAAGCATGTCATTCAAGCTACCGGGCTTAAAGACCGCGGAGTTAAGGTTGCGAACTTCTTTGTGCTGCGGGAGACGGAGATGCCGTCCGTGCTGCTGGAACTGGGGTATTTGACCAACCCGGGCGATGAGGCGAAGATGTGGACCAATGAGTTTCAGGAAGCAGTTGCCTCATCCATAGCGGATGGAATCAAGGAATACTTGCAGCTGGATTGAAGGGAAAGTAGTTACGTCATATTGGACAGGGAGAACTTATGAACCGGATTCTAATTCTCGGATCGGGAGGCTCAGGCAAATCCACCTTGGCACGGCAGCTCGGCGGTCTGCTCCATCTTCCGGTTGTGCATCTGGATTCCCATTTCTGGAGCCCGGGCTGGATTCCCAAGCCGGATGAGGAATGGGACGGGCTGGTCCGGCAATATACGGATCAAGAGCAGTGGATTATGGATGGCAACTACTCAAGGACGATGGATATCAGGATCAAGCGGGCGGATGTCATCATTTTTCTGGATCTGCCGAGGCTCTTATGTATGTACCGGATTGTGAAGCGGCGTCTAATGTACCATAACCAAACCAGACCCGATATGAACGAAGGCTGTCCGGAGAAGCTCGACTGGGCGTTCGTGAATTGGGTCTGGAGCTACAAGACACGGAGCCGCGACAACACCATTGCAAGACTCCGGCAGGCCGGCGCTCATCAGCAAGTCATCACCGTTACCTCCAGACGACAGGTCAAGGCGTTAATCAGGAGCTTTGCGGATGCCGGACCTGTTGGCTAAGTATTCGTGGTGTGCGGGACTATAGAAGAATAGGAGGTTACCGGAGAACCCGTTGTGTGTTATGGGTTCTTTGGGGTATGTGAACAGAAGATTAGCGCCGCCGATGCAGCCCCTTCCGGTCCAGCTGCAGCTGGCTTGAGCTCAGAAGGATGATGAATTCCTCCACAGCGGATATAGTAGCTACGGTGCATACAACAGCAGTCCAGACACCTTGATGAATATAAGGAAGGAGCAGAGGTGTGATAAATAACAGGAGTCCGGCGAGCTTGTTGCCATAGGTATGAATGCTGCCGTAGGTCCGGAATCTGCGCAGTGCGGTCAGCATGGAGGCACCCCGGATTAAGGCGATCAGCATGATCCAGAGGAGAACCCCGGGTGTAAGTCCAAGGAACGGATACAATGTATATAATGCGGCGCCTACCAGCGTCATGTCGGCCAGGGAGTCAAGCTTGGCGCCGAGACTGCTGATTGTTCCGGTTTTTCTGGCAATCGGCCCGTCCAGCATATCTGTGATTCCGCAGAGGATATAGACAGCGGTGAAGCCCGCGCCCAGCGGCTCAAGCCCTAACAGCAGGAGTGCCAGCAAGGTCCGGCTGAGCGTTATGCAGTTGGGTATAAGCTTCATTTCAAGCCTCCGTCTTCCCGCCGGGGGAAATTGCTTTTTATATAGTATCTATGCTTCATTATCATTAAAATAGAGCCGATTGTCTTCATATATATCAACTATATTATGGCAGAATTATTGCTGCGCCAGGGGCAGTACCCGTCAATCTGGTGCAGGAACTGTCGGACCCGGTCTTGGGATAGCTGTTAATCTGATGGTGAGGAAAGGGTGATAAACGATGAACCTGCTCGAAAATATGAACGCGGCACTCTCCTATATTGAAGAGCAGCTGGAGGGTGAGGTGGATGTCAGGGAGGCAGCGAGGCGGGCGTTATGCTCGGAGTATCATTTCACGCGGATGTTCTCCTTTCTGGCAGGTATTCCGCTGTCGGAATATATCCGCCGCAGACGTCTCACATTGGCCGCATTCAAGCTGCAGGGCAGCCAGCAGCGGATTATTGATCTGGCCCTGGAATTTGGTTATAGTTCACCGGATGCCTTCACCAAGGCCTTCCAGCTGGTTCACGGCGTGACGCCGTCGGAAGCAAGAAGTGCAGGGACACCGCTGAAGGCCTTTCCCCGGATGACTTTTCAATTAACGATCAGAGGAGGCAGTGAAATGAATTACCGTATGGAAGAGAAAGCGGCTTTTAGCATCGTCGGACTGAAGAAAAGGGTGCCTATCCAGTTCAACGGAGTGAATCCGGAAATCGCAGCGATGTGGCAGAGTCTCAATATGGAGATCATTACTGAACTGAAGCAGCTGTCCAACATCGTTCCTGCAGGGATGATCAGCGCATCGGTGAATTTCTCCGAAGGGCGGATGGAGGAACGGGGGGAGCTCGATCATTATATTGGTGTAGCTACCACACTGGACTGTCCTCCCTCCTATGCCAAGCTTGAAGTCCCTGCGTCTACATGGGCTGTATTTGAAGCGGTGGGGCCGTTTCCGGATACGCTCCAGAATATCTGGGGCCGGATTTATTCCGAATGGTTCCCCTCCTCCAATTACGAGCAGGTCGAAGGGCCGGAGATCCTCTGGAATGAGAGCAAGGATACAACTTCGCCAGCGTACAGAAGTGAAATATGGATACCTGTACAGGAATCGAAACTCCTTTAATTGTCCCTGTGCCTGAGCTTAAGATGGGTGGATTTTCCCATCCAAATGAATCGTGTCTCCCGCAATGGGGTAATGGTAGTCTAGCACTACAGACTAGGAGGCACACGTTATGGAATGGACTTTGGAAGATGTGGAAGAAGTGAGCCGGCAGCATCCTAATTCTTTCTTTATTCCCTCCCGGCAAGAACGGATGACCCAGAACCCAGGAAGAATGGTTAGGCTGCATTTCATCCTGACGAACCCGAAAGAAGGAGAACCCCGCGCTGAACGGATGTGGGTGGAGATTACCAGGCAAGATCCGGTTACCGGACGTTATACGGGGCTGCTGACCAATGTGCCCGGAGTGATACAGACACTGCAACCTGGAGATACCGTGGAATTCGAGCCCAGACATATTGCCCGGACAATTCTGCGAGAAGGAGACCCGGCGTGGGTCGAGGCAGGCGAGAAGGCGGCGCTGGTAACCATGAAATGCATGCTGCCCGGCAGCGGGGTTCGCTGGATGTACCGTGAAGCAGCCACACGGGAGCAGGACAGCGGATGGAGGCTATTCACCGGGGATGAGGATGGAGCATACCTGAGTGATCCCAAGAATACCGCGATCATGAATGTGTACGATCTGATTGACCGCGACCCGGGCTTACTGGAGCCTTTTAGAGGAGCTGTAGGTACGGCATTTGAACGGAGCGGCCCGGATGCAGCATGGGTAGAAGTGAAGAATTGGCGATAAGCAAAATATGCGGGGCTGGCGGTTCACAGAAATCTGTAACCGGCAGATGCTGGAATCAGGTATAGGCTGTGCATAAGCATGGGCAAAGGTGCGGAGGGGACAACAGTTCTCTACCGCGCCTTTGTTGCTGTTTAGTTAAATAATGTAAAATGAGGGAGTGCAATATTTTGTTGAGATTCCAAACCATGATAGTATCCTTTCTCCGCACCAGACACGGCTGGTTAAAAGCCGGGATCGCAGCAGCAGTGCTGGTGATCCTTATTGGCGGTGCACTCTTTCTGCGCCCTGTTAAAGATCAGGAACCCGTAGCCCCAAAGGGAGGAATAATATCGCCAGTCTTTAACTTGCCGTCACATACGGAGGGGATTCTCAATGCAACGATGTTAGGAATGATATATTATAACGGCAAAGTGTACACTCAAACGTATACGGAAATCCCGCCCGAACAAGCAATAAATTTGAGAGGGAAGAAGCTCGGAACGGCTAAAGGCAATCTTAACGGTTGGAAGCAGCAGGGGAAGAAGGACACTAATCTAGCTTCAACAGTTGACAAGGCAGATGTCTATGCTGTGAAAGGCTATAATAAGAATTTCCGAATAATGACATATTCTGAAGAGCATTCGTATGTTCAAACTGCATTTTATGAGTGTACGGGCGGGTTGCCGTTAAGTGAGGGCAGAGATTTTTTCAAACCCTTTAAAATGGCCGGAAATGTGGTTAGTGCCCAATATCAAAGCTACTCAGAGTGGAGAACAGGTATAGATCAGTTACACCCGGTTCCTGATTTGGAACTGATCAATACCCTGGTTGATCAGCTGTATGATGCCAGATTATCTGTACATGAGGGCATGGATGGACAATTGGGCGACTATGACAATGATGAACGGTACAGACGAATTACAATTCATTTAAAAGATGGCACTGAGGTTACTTTGATAATAATCAAAGGCGGCTACATTGATTACGGATTTGCCAGAATGTATTTCCAAATCGATAACGAATTCGCTACGCAGCTCTGGGATGCTTTGAGTCCGATATAATTCTGTACCGGAAGTTTAGGGAAGCGGAAAGGGAACATACATATGGGCAACCGGATATCTATGCCAGAGCACTTTGGCGAAAGCATTGAGTCGTTAAAAATGTCGAATAGTCTGACCTCCTTTTTTATTGAGGTGCTGGCGCTCAGCGGGTCTATGTTTGCAGAAAACAACCGCGAGAAAGAAATGGTGATCTGGTTAGCTCAGCAGGACCAGTCAGTGGTAGGCATAGGAACTGTCGGTTTTGATATCGATGATATGCCGTGGACTATAGAATCGTTTGAACGGGAAAGGAATTTTATCTTACGCACGATTTCAGGAGCAATGGAACGTCATGGTTGGGAGCGGCTGAATTATAAACCCCGGGAAGATTGGATCATAGAATGCTTATTAAAGTTTCAGCGGATGATTTTTGCTTTTGATAAAGACAGCATTAAGATGGAAAGTTATTTAGAATGGTCAAAAATTGAAGAAGATGATAATAATCCTACGATCCCTATCGGGTACCCGAAATGCGGTATTCATGATATTTACTTGTCTTGCCACGGCTGTATATTGTGTAATAATACCTAAGAACATGCTGGAGGCGGATACAGTGAATAAATTATGCTTATTGCTGCTCGCAGTACTGCTCCTAAATGGCTGTAGTACGGATAAGGAGGCAGACCGCGCTGCTGGGCAGAACGTTATGCCGCAAGAAATGCCCGGAGATTTCGACTTTCTGGTCCGGTACGGCTATGGAGAAGCTACCAAGAATGAGATCAATACGTATCAGGATATAGTGGTAAAGGATCTGATCATGAATGGGACAGCGACGGCAAATGTTACTCTGACCGGGGATGAGATGCGCAGCATCTATGACCAGATGAAGGAAATCAACATTATGGGGACGATGGAGCTTGAACCCGCCAGGCAGAGTTGTGCCGTCACCCCCTATCAGGAAGACAGCTGGCAGATTACTGTAGACGGAGTTACCCGTGATTTGAGCTGGTCCGGTGAGAATTGTGAGCTTACAGAAGATGCCGGGCGGCTGCTGGAGCTGCGGACCTTCATCGCGGACATCGTAGCCGGTAAGGATGCGTACCAGGCATTGCCGGAAGCCGAGGGCGGTTATGATTAAGAATATTGTATTTAAGGTGTACGTCTGCAAGCGTACTTCTTCAGTCCGATCCCAAGGGATCGGATTTTTGTTTTAATAAGACGTGGGAAAAGCAACCTGGCGGATGAGAGGCAAGTTTATATTCAGTTTAAAAAAGTCGGGTACCATCCTAATACATTCAGTCGTCTAGGAGGAATAAGGGATGAAACAAGTACAACAATCAGGAAGAGCGCAGGAGACTGGCAGCTATGCCATCGAAGCGCAGGGGCTTGTCAAAACGTACGGCAGCAACCGCGCGGTCGATGGTGTGGACCTCAAAGTGGGCACGGGCATGATCTACGGTGTGCTGGGTCCGAACGGGGCCGGCAAGACAACCGTAATCCGCATGCTGGCCACATTACTGCGGCCTGACGCAGGTTCGGCGCGTATCTTCGGACATGATGTGGTTAAAGAACCGCAGACCGTGCGTCAGTTAATCGGAGTAACGGGTCAATATGCATCAGTGGATGAGTCACTCAGTGCAACAGAGAATCTGATTATCTTCTCCAGACTGCTCGGACTGGGACGCGCCGAATCGAGAAATAAGGCTGAAGAGCTGCTGGAAGAGTTCGGCCTGACGGAAGCGGCCAAGCGTCCGCTGAAGAATTTCTCCGGCGGGATGCGCCGGCGGCTGGATCTGGCTGCCAGTCTGATTGCGCAGCCGCCGCTCATTTTCCTGGATGAACCAACGACCGGACTTGATCCGCGGACGCGCAATCAAATGTGGGACACCATCCGGCGGCTTGTATCGACCGGGTCAACCGTATTGTTAACCACGCAGTATCTGGAAGAAGCGGATCAGCTGGCTGACCGGATTGCCGTGATCGACACCGGAAAGGTGGTTGCAGAGGGCACCGTAGATGAATTGAAGGCTTCCGTCGGCAACTCCTCGCTGCATCTGAAGGTCTTGAACCCGCAGGATATGGGGAATGCCCGTCTAATCGTCGAGCGGGTGCTTCAGGTGCGGTCCAATGTATCGTCAGAATCCGCAAAAATCATGGCGCCGATGGGCGATGTTGACCGGGTAACCGACCTGCTGATCGCGCTTCGCGGGGCGGGAATTCCGCTGCTGGAGATGAGTGTGCAGAAGCCGACACTGGATGAAGTGTTCCTGACCTTAACCGGTGATGGCGTGAAGGAAGAGGCCGGATATGCATCCGGATCAGCCAAGAATAAAGAGGGGGTATTGGCATGAGTACTGTAATCAAGCCGGGTACAGAACGCCGTCTGAAGAATCATACCAGCTTCGGCCAGGCGGTGCGCAATTCATTAACGATGGCCTATAGAGGGCTGCTCAAGATCCGGCGGACACCGGAGCAATTGTTTGACGTCACGTTCCAGCCGATCATTTTCACGCTGATGTTCACCTATATCTTTGGAGGGGCAATTGCCGGTGATGTAGCAAGCTATTTGCCGGTGATTATCCCCGGTATCTTAGTGCAGACCGTAATTACGACGTCTGTCGTCACGGGAGTCCAACTGCGGGAGGATATGGAGAAGGGCGTGTTTGACCGCTTCAAGTCCCTGCCGATTGCGCGGATTGCCCCTCTGGCGGGCGCGCTGCTCGCAGATACTATCCGTTATACCATTGCTACTGTGCTCACCTTTGTTATGGGTTACATCATGGGCTTGCGTCCAGAAGGCGGCATCGGAAATGTTGCGCTTGCAGCTGTACTTGTAATCGGATGCTCATGGGCGATCAGCTGGATCTTCGCCTTCTTCGGGGTTATCGCCCGGACGGCTTCCAGTGTACAGGGGATTTCCATGATCGTGCTGTTCCCGCTAACCTTCCTCTCGAATGCGTTCGTGCCGGTTGATACAATGCCGAAATGGCTGCAGTGGTTTGTAAATATCAATCCGATCTCACATCTGGTCACCGCCGTCCGCAATCTGGTCAACAACGGAACGGTAGGCAGCGATCTGGTCTACTCCCTCGTCGGAGCGGCAGTCATTGTCGCCATCTTCGCTCCGATCACGGTGCGTGCGTATATGCGCCGTACGTAATCCGCTTTACTGAAAGACGTTAACGGATGTAGTAATACATCCGTTAACGTCTTTTGTGTTTTTGGCAGGAAATCCTAGATCAAATGTTGAAGTTTATTCTATATTTAACTATTTAACTATTTAGCTTGAACTGGAGAACTTTCTGATTCGCAGCACGTCTTGCCCGAATTGCAAGTTACGGGTGGTCTGCTATGAGACTACCGCTCATGTTATAACTGTAATTTGTACAACTATAATGCTACATTTCAGCGCAGGAACAGTTTTAATTGCACTTTGTACACTTATAAATGGCTTCTTTGCTGTAAAAGAACACTTTCCTTATTTTTAATTGTATAGAATACAGTTATCCCTAGACCTCCGGTTTTTTGCCGCCTTTTAATTGTACGAAATACAATTATTATCCGCTACTCGCTCCACGCTGCTCCTAAAGATTAATGCTGCGCAAGCGTCTTATCTGCTGCAGGCCACGTACATTTTTAGTTCAATCTATATAAGGAGAAGGAGTTCTAATGATATATTTGCTTAATGATAACGGAAGGGAAATATGGTATTTCGAAGTAGATGAGGACGGCTGGGCGTTCAGACAGATTTTGTTGGAGGAAGGTAAAGAGAGTAAGATATCTAATCAAAAGAAATATGATTTTTTCTTATCTGAGACAGAATTACCCTTAGATGACGGGACATTATTAAGAATTACTCAAGTAGAATTTGAAGAAGTATGGAGCAGGATAAATAGAGATCAAACGGAGCGTTGGGTTGAATTGAAAAGCAAACTTCCATTGGGGTCCAAAATTACTGGCCCTATAGAGGTCCTCTATCCTCAAGGAGTAATTGTCAGTATTGCTGTATATGATGCTTTGGCTATAGCTGATTATGAAGAATGTGCTGCAAACTATAAGAACCGTAACATACATAAAGGTCTAAATGTAACAGCTAATATTATAGGGTATGATGAAGTGAATTATTGGATTGTTTTAGGAAATCCGAGAGTTCTATTGGTGAAATGAAAATTACGTACTTAAGAAAGGACGTAATCATGAAAAAGTATGAAGGCATCGGAAGCAGCACAATCAAATACGCAATCCTGAATTTCATTCTATTCATTACTAATCTGCTCTTATATGCTTCAGGTCCGGATGGCGGCGGAACCGGGGACCGGGAAGAAGGGTTATATTTCTATCGGCTGTACTTGGTCTGTCTTGTTGTAGTGTTCGTTGTATATGGTATATGGTCGGTCACTTCGGGAAGACACAAGAAGAGCATCAGAGGCTTGACTGCTATCCCTGTGTTGTTGTCTTCGGTTTGTATCAGTGGTCTCTTGATATATACAATCAGCAAGAACAAGAGCCTGTATGACGATATCTGGTTAAATTACTCAGGTTCGGAAGTCTTGGCGCTTAACGCAGACTTTTTAATCTATCTGGTATACTTCTTCCTGTTTTTCGCCATTTGCATTAGTGTGCTGGGAATTATTTCGAGAAATAAATGGGCTATACTTGGACTGCTGCTTAATCTGTCCGTGTTAGTACTGCATTTCCTTGTATTCAAGGAATGGGTTAGCTGGCTCTATTAGTGTGAGCATAAGAGGTAGACAGCAACAATCATTAACGTCCCTCCCATCGCAATGTTAAAAGCCTTAATCCCTTTCCTTCTTTGCGTGAGGAATTGCAGTTTCGAGCCTAACAGAGCCCAGGCAGCCAATGAAAGATAGCAAATAAGAAAATAAATACACACAAAGCTAAGCAGCAAATTAGGAGAATTATTCAGACTAAAGGCGGAAACACCGGAGAGACAGGCAATCCAAGCTTTCGGATTAAGCCATTGCATTAGAAACCCGTGACGATAACGCGGCAGCTGCTCCTCCTTGAAGGTGATCTCCGGGCGTGAGACAATAATTTTGTAACCGATATAACACATATATCCTGTCCCTGCATACCTGAGTATGTCGTAAAATAGCGGCATCTGCGCTACGAGATTGGATAGCCCTAGTCCAACGGCAATCAGTAGAATCGTAAACCCGGCCGTTGCACCGGATACCAAAGAAAATGAGCGTTTAAAACCATAGTTGACTCCAGCAGAGAGAATCGTCAGGTTCACGGGTCCGGGTGAAATCGACATAGATAACGAAAAGAAGAACATGGCAATAAAAATAGACATAAATACAACACTCCCTATAGCTTCGTTCTGCCGTTATCATAATTTATGGAACATTAACCGGTCCAATTTGAAGTTCTGATCGGCTCCATCTGAAAAACGGATGATTACTCTGGAGACAAATCAGGAGACATATTAAGGAGGGGAGAAACATTGGAACTGTATCAATTGACCACCTTTGTCCAAATTGCCCGGACAGGCAATTTAACGGAGGCGGCAGGGCTGCTTAACACGAGTCAACCATCAGCAAGCGCTCATCTCAAAGCCCTGGAGACAGAGGTCGGATTTCTTCTCTTCCACCGGACATCCAGAGGAATGACCCTTACGGACAAAGGAGTGGAGCTGCTTGTGGAAGCACAGAAAATACTCGCCTCCGCAGCAGATTTTCATAATAAAGTGCTTGAACTGCAGGCAAATCCTACGGAGAATATCCGCATCGGATTGAACACTGACGGACAGCTTCTTCGTATAGAGCAATTGATCCAGGGGATTTCGGAGGGCTTGCCGCAGATAGAACTGCATTTTATCGACATAAGAAGTGAGGATTTCATCCAGGAACTGAACAGCTCAAAGATACATGCGGGGTTCTACTACGGGGAAGTTCCGCATCAGTCCGTGCACTCCATCAGACTCGATTCCGTCAGAATGGTTGTGGTCTATCCCGGCAGCTGGGCTGTGCCTGAGAACGGACTTACACTGGAGTATTTTGCCGCGAAGCCATGGATCTGGACTACACAAGGCTGTCCTTTCTATAAACAATCCATAGATTACTTCCTGAAGAAGGGTATCGTCCCGCAGACCATCATATATGCCGATGACGAATCTCTAATCGGGAATCTGGTTCAAGGCGAAGCCGGATGTTCATTACTGGCAGAACCCATTGCCAGGCGGTTTGCAGAAGCGGGCAGGCTACAGATTTGGGATGAGATTGAGCTTCAGATTGATTTGCATTTTGGAGTTCCCGAAGTGAAGAAGAGCAGTCGCGCTCTCGTTGAGATCGGGTCAATTGTGGAGAAAATATGGAAGGCGGAGGCTTAAAGTTTAACTTGGGATGTGAATGGCAAGACGTACAGTTTGTATATAATGAAACTCTCCATTAATCTGGAAATCATTGCATGCTAAGATGAAGTTGCGATTATCTTACCCAGGATAGATGTGGAGGTTAACGGAATGTTTCTGCAAAAAGAGAACCTGGTTATCCGGGATGCGGCTGCGGCCGATGCCCAGCTGCTATGCAGCTGGTGGAACGATGGGGCAATTATGGCACATGCCGGCTTTCCTGAAGGCGTAGGCACTACTGAACAAGAGGTACGAAACATGCTGCAGGCCACGGCAACCCCTGAGCGGAAAGGGCGTTTGATTCTGGAGATCGATGCTATTCCTGCAGGGGAAATGAGTTACAGTGCAGTTGCAGATGCTGTAGCAGAGATTGGTATCAAAATCTGTGACTTCAACCAGCAGAATAGAGGGACAGGCACGCAATTTTTGGTGATGCTGATTAATTATTTATTTGAGGAGCTGGGATATCACAAGATCATACTCGATACTAATCTTAAGAATACCCGGGCACAGCATGTCTATGAGAAACTCGGCTTCCGGAAAATTGCGGTGCGTAAGGATGCTTGGACAGATCCGCTAGGAGAATGGCAAACTTTCATCGATTATGAGCTAATAGAAGCGGAATGGAGAGAATGAACAGGTTGAAGGTTGAAGGTTGAAGGTTCACTATAACGTGTGATTACAGCCGTGACCTAGATTTTAATGCTGACTTCTCCGCTTGAAAGATACTCCTCGTCACCATTCTCATATCTGACCTTCAGACGGCAGTCGTTATCAATGTCAATGGCTGTCGCCCCGCGTTGTTTGTTATCCTTCATCACCGTTACAGGCTTACCAAGGGAAAGGATTCGTTGTCTATATTCGGAGAGAAACGGTCTGTCCGTTAAATGCGCATAGTATTCCATGAAATGATTCAGCACTTCTGCCGCGAGCCGGCAGCGGAGATCATCATAATGATTGCTTTCGGAAAATACAGACGTTGCAATCCCGCCAAGCCCGTCAGGAAAGCCGGCCGCCGGTAGGGTTACATTGATGCCAATGCCGAGAACGGCATAATCCAGCAAGCCATTCTCCAATGATAAGGAAGCTTCGGTGAGAATTCCGCACACCTTTTTGCCGTCCATGAATACGTCATTGACCCACTTAATCTGCGTGTCTTTACCGGATACGCTCTCGATGGCCAGGGCAACGGCGGCTGCAGCGGAGGTCGTCAGAAGAATGGATTCTGCCGCAGATAGCTTGGGGCGCAGCAGGATGCTCATGTAGATGCCTGTTCCCCGCGGGGAAAAGAAGGGCCGGCCATTTCTTCCGCGGCCGGCAGTCTGCTCTTCCGAGAGGATCACTTTCCCTTCAGCCTCTCCATTTGCGGCCAGGATTTTTACTGCTTCGTTCGTTGAAGGTATAGTCTTGTAAACCTCAAGGCGCAGCTTTTGACCCTGGAGATTCAGGTGTTTCGAAATGGCACCGGCAGATAAAATATCCGTTAGTGGGGATAAGGAATACCCTTTATTGGTTACAGCCTGTATGGAGTAACCGTCTGTCTGCAGCGACTTGATGGCTTTCCAGACTGCGCTGCGTGTTACGGATAACTGCCCTGCGATCTCCTCGCCGGATATATACCTGCCTTTGTTGCTGCCCAGCAAGGTTAGAATTTGTTCTTTAACTGTCATGGAAATAACCCTCCAGAAATATTACGTTCAGATCAATCCTATTCGATTATATTAACATGCTTAGATAACAATAGGAAAACGAAGGTGTTATTTTCGATCTATTGTGAACTCTAAAAATTAAATTGGTTTACAATAGAGAAGGTCTCCATTATAATTCAGCGTACTGGCTGTATTCTTTAACCAGAGCACAACCTTTATTTTATCCAATGGAGGTCAATATCTTGAAGACAAAAGAACTTGTATATGCCGCATTATTCGCTGCACTCATCGCGGTGCTCGGCATGATTCCGCCCTTGCCCCTTGGCTTCATTCCTGTTCCGGTCACTGCCCAGACGCTTGGGGTCATGCTGGCCGGATGTTTTCTGGGCAGGCGGATGGGTACCCTCAGCCTGGTTGTTTTTATCATTCTCATAGCCCTCGGATTGCCGGTACTGACCGGCGGGCGCGGCGGACTGGCGTTGCTCGTTGGACCGTCTGCCGGATACATATTCAGCTGGCTGGTCGCGGCAGGCTTCATTGGCTGGTGTTCCGAGAAAATCTGGCGCAGGGTCCGCATCTGGAAACTGATAGCCGTCAACCTGATCTTTGGCGTATTGCTGGTGAATCTGATTGGCGCACCTGTCATGGCCTTAATTACAGATACGCCGGTCTGGACCGGACTGATTGGGGCTTTGGCCTTTCTTCCCGGAGACATGATCAAAGCGGTTATTGCGGCTGTCATAACGATGCAGCTGAAAGAAATCAGCCCCATTGAAGATCAAGCGGGGGTGTGAGCATACCCATGAACCTTGTACAGCGCATTTTAGAACGTGGCCAGGCTGCCCCTTCCCGCATTGCGATCTCAGACGGCCGGGAAGAACGCTCCTACGCCCAGCTGATGAGGCTGGTACAACAGGTTGCAAACGGTTTGCGGCATGGCGGACACATAAAGCGGAATATTGCTGTTGTATCCGGTAACCGTATGGAGTTCGCCGAGTTTGTTCTCGGCGCCATCTATGCGGGATGCGTCCCCGTGCTGCTGGACCCCAAATGGCATCCGGAGGAGATGGATAAGGTTATCCGGCAGTGTGAGCCCGGACTGATAGTTGGTGAAGCGCGTTTTGCGGCTGATTTCACAGAACGTTATAAAGAAATTCCGCAGCTATACTTTGGCGGGGAGCAGAGCACCGGCAGCTATAGCTCCTGGCTGTCTGCCTTCGGGCCTGATGCTGTTGCAGAGGAGAACCCCGGGCTGCTGTTCATCGGGTATACATCAGGCACAACCGGTCTCCCCAAAGGGTACATGCGGACTCACGGGTCCTGGTTAACAAGCTTTGAGGCGACGGAGAAAGCATTCAGGCTGAATAGTATGAAGCACGTACTTGCACCCGGGCCGTTCGTGCATTCCCTGTCGCTGTTTGCCATGATGCAAGCCCTGTATAGTCTGGCGACTTTTCATCTGCTGCCCGCATTCGATGCTGTGAGCGTATTGAATCTCTGCTCCCATGAACCTGATATGGTCCTGTTCGTTGTGCCTGCGATGATTGACGCATTGGTCCGGCAGGCCGCTGCAACTACGGCCCCGGTATCGATACAGGCCATAATCAGCTCTGGGGGCAAGTGGCCAGTGACGTTGAAACAAAGATGTCGTGAGCTGTTCAAGGAGACGAAGCTCTATGAGTATTACGGCTCCTCGGAGGCCAGTTACATCAGCTATCTTGAAATAACCGGCGAGGAGGAGGCAGATTCCTTAGGTAAACCGTTCGACGGCGTGCAGATTTCCATCCGCGATGCACAATTTCGTGAGCTGCCTCCGGGTGCGGTTGGTGAGCTGTATATCCGGAGTGAAATGATGTTCACCGGGTATCACCTGCTGCCGGAAGAGACGGCAGGCGTGTTTCGCGGGGGCTGGCTGCGCACGGGGGACTACGTGCTCCTGGATCATGAAGGGGATCTGCACCTGGCCGGCCGTGCCGGCAGCATGATCAAGAGCGGGGGGCTCAAGGTGTTTCCCGAAGAAGTGGAGACTGTGCTGCGACGTATTCCGGCGGTCCGCGAGGTTATGGTATTCGGCAAGCCGGATGAGCGGTGGGGAGAGCAGGTAACGGCATTGATTGAGTGGAACGGAGAACAGCAGCTCAGTCTGGAGCAGATCAGGGATTGTTGCCATCCATATCTTGCAGGCCATAAGTTGCCCAGGCAGCTCGTTACTGTGGAACAGTTCATCTATACCAGCAGCGGAAAAATCGCACGCCAGCGGATGATGGACAATGTGAGAGAAGGGTTGAGATGAGAGAAATCAAAGAGGCCGTGCTGGTTATGGCCAGGCGTACACCTGTCGGCAAAATCGGTGGACAGCTAAGCACGCTTGAACCGGAGCAGCTGCTTGCCCCGCTGATTCGCCTCCTCGTTACTGAAGCACAGCTGCCGCCGGAATGGATTGATGATGTTATCATCGGCAATGTAGTGGGACCTGGCGGGAATATTGCCCGTAAGTCTGTGCTTGAAGCCGGATTGCCGGTTACGGTTCCGGGAGTCACAGTCGACCGTCAATGCGGTTCAGGGCTTGAAGCCATCATCATGGCGGCCCGCCTCATTCAGAGCGGTGCCGGAGAGATATTCCTGGCAGGCGGAGCCGAAAGTGTAAGCCGGGCGCCTTGGCGAATGTTCAGGCCCGGTACGCTGGCGGGGACGCCAACCCTATATACACGCGCACCGTTCACACCCATTGCTTATGGAGATCCTGACATGGGGCTTGCTGCAGAGAATGTGGCGGCCAAATACGGGATTACCCGTGAAGCGCAGGATCTGTATGCGCTGGAGAGCCACCTGAAAGCAGTCCGGGCTCAAAGTACAGGCAGATATGTACCGGAGCTTGTACCGCTGCAAGTCAACGGATTACGGATTGCAGAGGATGAATGTCCGAGACCGGATACAAGCCTGGGGAAGCTGCGCAGCCTGCCACCTGTATTTGCGGAGAATGGCACTGTGACTGCCGGGAATGCCTGTCCTATTAATGATGGTGCCGCTCTGGTGCTCATGATGTCGCGTGACAAGTGTGAACAGCTTAACCTGACGCCCATCCTCCGTTTTGTTGACTCTCAGGCTGCCGGAGTGGACCCCTGTTATCCGGGTATCGGACCGGTTCCGGCGGTCCGGAAACTGTTATGCCGCCAGGGTCTGACCATCGGGGATGTGGATATCGTTGAATTTAATGAAGCCTTTGCCGCTCAGGTATTGGCATCACTGCAGGAGCTTCAGCTTCCAGCGGATAAGGTTAATCCCGGCGGAGGCGCGTTAGCTCTGGGTCATCCTTACGGAGCATCCGGTGCGATCCTTATGACGCGTCTATATTCGGAGATGCTGCAAACCCCCTACAAACGGGGGATAGCTACACTTGGCATTGGCGGCGGGATGGGGCTGGCCGTTCTGATGGAGGCGGTTATATGAACAAGATCCGCTTTCAGGTTCAGCTCACGACGGGAAATATCGTGCAGTATGCACACAGCATAGCTTCGCCCCTACAGAGAATAGGAGGAGCAGCCGTTGCTCCTTCGACTATGCCGGTCACATTCTGGAAGACAGCAGATGTCCCCTGGCTTCCCCTGAAAGCGGCAATGATTCACGGAACACAGCAGTTTACTTATCATGCTCCGCTGATGGCGGGTATGAATTTGGAGTGCGAACTAACCTTACTTGCTGTAGAGCACAAAAACGGCCGGAGCGGCGTGCTGACTTTCTATACCCATTCTCTATTCTGCTGTCACCGGGGCAGCCCCATCGCTGTAGCAGAAACCGTCTTGATCGGGAGAGGTGAATGATATGAGAATCAGGATTTCTGAGGCGGATATCCGGCAATATGCTGCTGTCACCAAGGATGAGGCAGCGATTCATCTGAATGCCGCAGCCGCAAGAGAAGCGGGTTACGAAGCTCCCATTGCCCATGGAATGTACATCATGGGGCTGGCGCAGTCTTTATATATGAAAGAACACCTCTCCCATTGGATTCAGTCCATTACTATGCGGTTTGAGAAGCCGTGTGTTCAAGGCTCAGCCGTATGCTTCCGGTATAACGATTTGAAGCATGATCAGATCCAGGTAACGGTAGTGACAGATCACGGGGATATCATCGCTAAAGGCTCTTTTGGCGTTGTAAAGGGGATCATGGATATATGAAGACGGCATTAATAACCGGGGCAACCCGGGGGATTGGGCGCAGTACAGCTATAGAACTGGGGCGCTGCGGATATCAGATCGCCGTTAATGGTTTAAATGGCAAGAGTGTTAAGCAAGTAGTTGAGGACATCCGGGGGACAGGCGGCTTCGCGGAGGGATTCTGTGCCAATGTTGCCGATCCCGCTGCCGTTACGGCAATGATGGACGAAGTGGCCGGGAAGATGGGTTCCCTGGATATTTTAATTCATAACGCCGGCATTCTTCATGACGGCAGATGTGAGTTCATGACGGATCTGGAGTGGCAGGCTGTCCTCGGCGTTCATTTGAATGGGGCATTCTACTGCATCCGGCGTGCAATTGCCCATCTGAGCCGGCACGGAGGCGATATTCTGCTGATGACCTCAACCGCGGGACTCACCGGTTCGGCGGGGCAGGTCAATTACAGTGCGGCCAAGGCCGGACTTCTCGGGATGCTGTGGACGCTTGCCGATGAACTGAAGACCAAGCGGATCAGGGTTAACGGCATTGCTCCTGCTGCCTTAACCGATATGACCCTGCCGGTTGTTCAACATTTGACAGAAAAATATGCACAGCTTAATGAGCCGCTTCCTGAGGCATGGAGCTTGGGTGAAGCGGACGATGTGGCCCGGTTCGTGCGTGCGCTTCTGGATCACAAGGACCCGGAGCTGACGGGGCAAGTGTTCGGCATTAACGGACAGCAGATTACACCTTGGGAGAAGCCACGGCCGCTTGCTACAGTCACTTCTGCGCCGGAAGATTTTTTTGAATTAAGGAAACAGCGGAGGGAGCGTGGGGCAGATGCTTACTTTTGATCAGGTCGATTATTATTACCGGAGCGGGAATCCGGTTCTTCGCCAGCTAAGCTTTGGAATCCGCCAAGGTGAATTTCTCTCCATCATTGGAGGGAACGGAAGCGGAAAGTCCACGCTCGCCAAGTTAATGAACGGGCTACTGCAGCCAAGAGAAGGACAAGTAATGCTGGACCGTTTGAATACACGGACTCCTGATGACCTTGGGAAGATTCGGGAGCAGGCCGGACTGGTATTTCAAAATCCCGACGATCAGTTCATCACAACCTCTGTTCTGGATGAAGTGATATTCGGACTGGAGAATCTGCGCGTGCCGAGAGCTGATATGGCCGGGCGGGCGAATATGGCTCTGCAAGCAGTTCACATGGAAGATTATGCGGAAGCCATGCCGCATCAACTGTCAGGCGGCCAGAAACAGCGGGTTGCGGTTGCTGCTGTTGTGGCAATGGAACCTTCGATAATCATCTTTGATGAAGCGACCTCCATGCTCGATCCGCAGGGAAGAAGAGACATCCTCGAGCTGATGAACTCCCTTCACCGGCAGGGTAAGACCATTATTCAGATCACGCATCATATGGATGAGATTCTTTCCTCTGACCGTGTTCTGCTTCTGAGCAGAGGAGAAATTGCTTTTGACGGATCACCCTCCGCCTTGTTTAGCAGCGTATCCATTACAGAGCATCAGATCTCTCCCCCTTTTGCGGTAAGACTGCATCAAGCGCTCGGATTAAATGCCCCCCTGCGTGCGGACTGGAAGGAGACAGTGTCTGCCTTATGGCCTTCGAGTTAAATGACGTAAGTGTAAAGTTGAACGGGGTAGAGATTCTTCAATCCGTAAGCTGCACGCTTCAGGAGGGGAAATGGATTTCGGTGACTGGCCATACCGGAGCAGGGAAATCCACCTTTGCCAAAGTAATAAAGGGGCTGGTTCCTTTCTACAGAGGCGAATATACGCATGACCGCCAACCTCTGCCCAGGGACAGTAAAGGGAATACGAAGGCCGTCCCACAGATCGGTTATGTATTTCAATATCCGGAGCAGCAGCTTTTCGCAACGACGGTTTATAGGGAGCTGGCCTTTGCTCTTACTGTGAAGGGGGAATCACCAGGGAAAGTGGAAGCAGCAGTCAAGACGGTTATGGAGCAGCTGGGACTCCCGGCGGATCTTCTCCAGGAGAAGCCGTTCCAGCTTAGCGGGGGGCTTAAGCGGCTTGTCGCTGTCGCTTCCGTGCTGATTACGGAGCCGGAGCTCCTTATTCTGGATGAGCCCACCGCCGGACTTGATTCCGTGCACAGGACAGCGCTGCTGAGACAGCTCAAGGCATGGCAGAGGGAGAAGAACCGGACAGTACTGCTCATCTCTCATCAGCTTGAGGAGGTTGCCGACTATTCGGACGAGGTGATGGTCTTCCAGAAGGGACGTTTATTAGCCCATTTGGAGGCGGATGAGTTATTTCTGAAGCGTGCAGCTTTGTTGGAGCATGCCGGGTTGCCTCTGCCGGAGCCTATACAGCTCTTAAGATTCATTGAGGGGATTTCCGGACGGACTCTTAAACCGGCGAGTTGCAGGGAAGAAGATATTATGCAGCAGGTGAGGAACGTCTGGAAGTCAAGAGGTCTTCATCATGAAGGATAACATCCTGCTGGGCCAGTATATCCCTTCAGATTCAGTACTCCACCGGCTAGACCCCCGTACCAAGCTGTTAAGCATGCTAACCTTTACAATTTGCTCTCTTTTACTCAATAATTATGGCGGATTTGCTATAGCAACTGTCTTTGCGGGAAGCCAGATGCTGTTGTCCCGGGTTCCGGTACGGATGTTTCTTAGAGGATTAAAGCCGGTTGCGCTCCTCTTGTCCTTTACTTTTGCCTACCATCTCTTCAATACCAGCGGGGTACCGCTCTGGCCGGGTTCGGCCGTTCAAGTGACAGAAGAAGGAATAGAGAAGGGCCTCTTTGTTGTCTGGCGTATTCTCTTGCTCGTGTCGCTTGCTTCGCTGCTGACCTTGACGACCAAGCCGCTGGATCTGGCAAAAGGCCTGGAGCAACTGTGCAAGCCGCTATCCCGCCGGGGCGTTCCGGTTGAGGCTACTGCATTGATGCTCGTGATTGCAGTCCGCTTTATCCCGACAATTATTCAAGAGCTGGACCGCATTATGCTGGCGCAAAGAGCCAGAGGGTATGACATTATAGCGTTCAAAGGCCATAAGCGGGTGTTTGCATATTTGTCATTGGTGGTTCCCCTGCTAATAACAACGGTTCAACGGGCAGAGCAGCTGGCAATGACGATCGATGCAAGAGCCTATGGGAACGGGAAGGGCCGTACTTCTTATAGAGAGCTAAGATTATCGCGAATCGATTATACCGCCGGGGGAGTCACGCTTGCTTACGTGCTGCTGCTTCTGTACCTGTAGCATGACCAGAGAACTTGATTAGAGCTTAATTAACTTCAATTCCGTATAGTTTATGTATAACGAATCCCTCCCTTAATCTGGCAATGGTTGCATGATATAATGAGCTTGCGATTATTCAGACCGAAGGAACAGAGGGGGAAGAAATGTATCTGCACAAAGGGAACCTGTTCATCCGGGATGCGGCTATAGGCGATGCAAAGCTGTTATGCGGCTGGTGGAACGACGGGGAGATTATGGCGCATGCCGGGTTTCCTAACGGGATAGGCACTACTGAACAAGAGGTACGAAGCAAACTGCAGAGCGGGGCGGACACGGAACGGCGAGGCCGATTGATCCTGGAGATCAGCGGTGTTATATCACATAATCATCCTCGATACCAATCTTAAGAACATCAGAGCACAGCATGTATATGAGAAACTCGGCTTCCGGAAAATTGCGGTGCGAACGGATGCGTGTACAGATCAGCTTGGAGAAAGGCAGAGTTTTATCGATTATGAGTTGACCCAAGCGGAATGGAGAGCAGACTGGCTACATTGCTGAAAGGAGCCGTTGCGGCATGATTGTAATACCTGAACCTTTTACCAAAAGAATGCACGAACTCTATGGTAAGCAGGGCGTAGCATGGGCGGAGGCGCTGCCTGATCTGATTACCGACTGTGCAGACCGCTTCGGCTTTAGTCCGGAAGCTCCCTTTTCCAATTTATCCTATAACTTTGTACTCCGGGCAAAGCTCAGTAACGGGAAGCCGGCAGTCCTAAAATTATCCTTCATGAAGGAGGAGCTTTCTAAGGAAGTTAGTGTGCTTCGAGCCTATGAGGGCAGGGGGGCGATTCATGTACTGGATGCAGATGAGGACTGGGGTGTGGCCCTGCTGGAAGGAGCCGACCCCGGCACACCGTTGTCGGCCATTGAGGATGATGCGAAGGCGACGAATATCTTTTGTGAGGTATTTCAGCGCCTTCAGCTTCCTGCACCAGCCGGCAGCCGGTACCCGTCTATGAAGCAGCACTTCGCGGCCATAGAGCGATACCGTGAGCGGTTCGGCGATGGAGAAACTGCAGCGCCGCTGCCTGAGAGCTGGGTGGAGAATGCCGAAGAATGTCTGGTGTATCTCATTAACACCACGGAAGAGAATTTTCTGCTGCACGGTGATCTGCATCATGACAACATCCTCCGCCAAGGAGAAGAGCAATGGGTTGTTATTGATCCTAAGGGCATCATCGGTGACATTCATTTTGATACTGTCCAGTATCTGCTTAACTATATGGATCGGGGTGGTGATTGCGAGCAGGTACTACGGGGCCGGATTGCCATTATGGCCGAACGCCTTGGCCTGGACCCCCGCCGAATCGCGATGTGGGGCGTGGTACGAGGCGTGCTTGAGGCATGCTGGACGATTGAAGGCGGACGGACAGATTGGCACAGAGGTATCCAGTTAACAGAGCTTTTCGCCAAATGCCTGGATTGAGCCAAGAACTATACTTATGTTCCAAGTGAAGTCAAAGCGTAAGCAGACACTAACCTCATGTTAGTGTTTTTTCGCCTTTTTTTGCAAACCGTCTGGAGTTGTGGCGCTTTAGCCTTTATAATATGACGAGAATATAGAATAAAGGAAAAGGTGTTAATTTCATGAGCATATTAAATGTAGAAAAGCTGAGTCACGGGTTCGGAGACCGGGCCATATTCACCGATGTATCCTTCCGCCTGCTGAAGGGCGAGCATATCGGTCTGATTGGTGCCAATGGTGAAGGTAAATCGACCTTCATGAATATCATTACCGGCAAGCTGCAGCCGGACGAAGGCAAGGTGGAATGGGCGAAACGCATGCGCGCCGGTTATCTGGATCAGCATGCTGTACTTCAGCAGGGACAATCCATCCGTGATGTTCTGCGCGGAGCCTTCCAATATCTGTTCGATATGGAACAAGAGATGAACGATATGTACGGCAAGATGGGCGAGGTCACCCCGGAGGAGCTGGAGCAGCTGCTGGAGGACGTTGGAACGATTCAGGACATGCTGACCAGCCAGGATTTCTATATGATCGATGCCAAAATCGATGAAACGGCCCGCGGGTTGGGTCTTACCGACATCGGTCTGGATAAAGACGTTAACGATCTCAGCGGCGGTCAACGGACCAAGGTTCTGCTGGCTAAGCTGCTGCTGGAGAAGCCGGACATCCTGCTGCTCGATGAGCCTACGAACTATCTGGATGAACAGCATATCAACTGGCTGAAGCGTTATTTGCTGGATTACGAGAATGCCTTCATTCTGATATCGCATGACATTCCGTTCCTGAACAGCGTAATTAACCTGATCTATCATATGGAGAATCAGTCGCTGTCGCGTTATGTGGGCGATTATGAGTATTTCCAGCAGGTGTATGAAGCGAAGAAATCGCAGCTGGAATCGGCCTTCAAACGCCAGCAGCAGGAAATCGCCGATCTGAAGGACTTCGTTGCGCGCAATAAGGCCAGCGTAGCTACCCGGAATATGGCAATGTCCCGGCAGAAGAAGCTGGATAAGATGGATGTCATCGAGATTGCCAAGGAGAAGCCGAAGCCGCAATTTAACTTCAAGCAGGGCCGGACCTCCGGCAAGGTGATTTTTGAAGCGAAGGATCTGGTGATCGGCTACGATTCCCCATTGTCCAGACCTCTTGATCTGAGCATGGAGCGGGGACAGAAGATTGCCCTTGTAGGTGCGAACGGGATCGGTAAAACGACGCTGCTGCGCAGCATTCTCGGCCAGATTCAAGCCATTTCAGGCTCGGTGAGACTCGGGGATCTGCTGGAGATCGGTTATTTCGAACAGGAAATGAAGGAATCGAATTACAACACCTGTATTGAAGAGATCTGGAACGAGTTCCCGTCCTACTCCCAATTTGAAATCCGGGCGGCACTGGCCAAATGCGGCCTGACGACCAAGCATATCGAGAGCAAGATTGCGGTCTTAAGCGGCGGCGAGAAAGCCAAAGTACGTTTGTGCAAGCTGATCAACCGTGATAGCAACCTGCTTGTACTGGACGAGCCGACCAATCATCTCGATGTAGATGCCAAGGAAGAGCTGCAGCGTGCGCTCAAAGCTTATAAAGGCAGCATCCTGCTGATTTCCCATGAACCTGAATTTTACCGCGATATCGTAACGGATATCTGGAACTGCGAATCGTGGACGACAAAAGTATTCTAAAAAGCCGGCAATAATTCCGGTTTAACGGTGACCCGTAAGAGGACAGCTTTGAACAAAGTGCCCCTTCTTACGGGTCATTTATGTCAAGATGTTAGTATAGGTTCAGGAGGAACATATGGAAGAGAAACATGAGGAAATACCTGTGAAGCAAGTCAGGGGAAGTATAGTCAATATCATCATTGACGGCATTTCCGGAATCTTTCTTCCAATCGTTAATATTCTGAGTGCGGCAGGCATTATGAAGGGTTTACTCGCCGGCGCCGCTGCACTGGAGATCATCAGCAAGACAGAAGGCACGTATACGGTGCTCAATGCGATGGCGGACAGTCTGTTCTACTACCTTCCGCTGCTGCTTGCCTTTACAGCCGCCCGCAAATTCGGGGCTAACCCCTTTACTGCCGTTGTGATTGCCGGGGTGCTGTTGTACCCGAGCCTGACCACGCTGTTTGACAACCAGGAAATCATACATTTTCTCGGGATGAGTATTACTCCCGTTAACTATCCTTCGAGCGCCATTCCGATCATCCTTGCGGTAGGCCTCTTAGTGTATGTAGAACGATTTTGCGTTAAAATATTGCCTGAGGTCATCCGGGAGTTTTTCACACCGTTGATCTCGATTGTGACGGTGTCCGCCGTGACACTGCTGGTGTTCGGTCCAATTGGCTCACTTGCCGGAGACATGCTTGCTGAAGGATACCGCTCTGTATACAACCTCAGTTCGGTAGGGGCGGGAATGGTGCTTGGCGCGATTATTCAACCGATGGTTATCTTCGGATTGCACTGGAGTCTGGTACCGCTGGCAATCAACAATATCAGCGTACATGGCTCGGATACCATCCTCGCGCTGATGGGACCAGCCGCCTTCGCGCAGGCAGGAGCGGCGCTCGCCGTGTTCATCAAAGCCAAGGACAAGAAGTTCAAAACCTTATGCTTGTCCGCGTCCATTTCGGCCTTGTTCGGAGTGACCGAGCCCGCGATGTTCGGTGTGAACCTGCCCTTGCGCAAGCCGATGGTCATTGTCTGCTGCGCGGGAGCGATCGGGGGCGGAATGGTCGGCCTATCCGGCTCGTCGGCGATTTCTTTCGCTTTTCCGGGCTTAGCGACTTTACCCGCTTATCTGGGGGACGGATTCGTCGGCTTCCTGCTCGCCTGCATGACTGGATTTCTGATCGCGCTGGCTGCTACGCTGTTCGTGAAGCTGGGACCGGTGCCGGCGGTGGAGCCTAGCTCCAAGTAGATTGAAGAAGGCACCAAGCTATTTTATCCGCTATGGGTTTCGTGTAATGAATGCTATACTACTAGAGGTTATTAAGTGAACAGATAAAGGGTGACAAGATGGAGAAAATCAGCTTTCATTACGGAAAACATATTCAAAAGGTTGCGCGGGCACTATATTTCCATTCGTGGAAATCTATTCTCTCCATTGGGGTTCAAGCGGTGTTTGTAGCCGTTTGTATGATTCTATATGTTAAGAACGAATCGATCATACTCCTCGGGATATCGATAACACTTGTGCTTACGATCGCTATGTCGATGGTTATGCGTACCTTGCTGCTGCCAAAGATCCTGTCGGCAGATACAAGGTACAACAAGGAATTCGAATATTTGTTCGATGCAGAAGGGATCAACTTCAGCCCGGAAGTAGATCAGTCCATCATGAAATGGGGCTCCTTCACCCGGGTGTGGGAGAATAAAGGCTATTACTTATTGTTCCATGGTCAGCAGGAATACTGGTTCATTGCTAAGCAATCGTTCGAGGATGCAGCACAAGAGAATAAATTCAGAGCTTATGTATCGGATCACCGCAAGATTGTCACTGGGGTTATCCTGTAAAAAATGATATGTCATACGATGGACGTGCTATCCTGCACGTCCTTTTTTCTTGGCTGATCCCGGTGTTTCATCCCTGGCTTCTATGCCCGCCAAAAAGTTGTACAGTCAGCCTTATCCGCAATGTTGTACTCGATCATTTGTCTGAGTATGGTGTAATCAACCGGGCTCGTCCATTTCATACGCACCAGCAGCTTGGTATGATCTAAGCCAGCCTGCTTAATGGCATCGGCAAAATGATCCATTCCCGCCTTCTCGGGGCAACCGCTATATGCGCTTTGGATACACTGAAGCCGATAATATAGGTTCCGTGATCGGTGAACATCGGCTGATTCCAGGCGATTTTCGGCGTTAATTGGGGAAATTCCTGGATCACCCAAGCCAGTACCTCTTCCGTCGCAGCGCGGTGTACCGGATTATCGATTTTAGCTAAATACTCTGCAAACTCTTCCACGGCTGTCCCTCCTGATCTGTAATCACTCTCATGCCATCTATCTTATAGTTTCGTACCCGGTTAGTCAAAAAAATGAATACACAAATTAAGGGATTCGCCTATCCGTCAAAGAATGTTACGACAGAGTGCTGCATACCATCTTTTACCTGTATTATAATAAGAATCCAATAGATTTTTATTATGAACGTAGTGGGGGAAGTGAATGGAAAAGTTGATCACACATCAAGGCAAACGTCCTGCTGAAATTGGGGTGACGATAAGCTTTACTTTACTGATATTATCCTGGCTATACTTATTAATAATATATAATAGAACTAACCGATTTGATCTTTTCTTGTTTTATTTACTCATCATAATATCAGGTGGAATTATCATGGGGATATTAATTTATCGCTTGTTGACATGTCGCAGAGTGTTCGTCATTGAGATTAAACCTGAAGCCCTTCAGATCAAGAATATTGAGATAGAAGCGGGCAAGGTTAAGAAGATTTTTATCAAAGGATACTTTAAGCCCGTAATCGCGGTTAAGCCCAAAGCTAATTTGCTGGTGCCGTACAAGTACTGCTTCTGTTTCTCAGCCAAAGAGGATCAAGGGATAAAGGACCTGAAGGAATGGGCAGATCAGCATCAGATTGAAGTGTTGCACAAACGGTTTACGCGATGGCTGTAGTTATTAGACCATTAACACAGCTTCAAGCTGAAGATATTGCATACCATTGGCATTATGCAGGTGAATATTCTTTTTATGATATGGATGCAGACGAGGATGATTTAATCGAATTCCTGGACCCGGCCGGACGTGGGGATCATACATACGCTGTATCGCAAGACGATGAGTTTATAGGGTATTTTACTGTTCAGCCGGTTGAGGGTAACATTTGTGATATAGGTTTAGGCATGAGACCCGATCTAACCGGGCGTGGCGCAGGGCAAGCTTTCCTGAAGTCGGTGCTGCATTATGTTACTGTGAATTTCCATCCTGAACGGATAACGCTGGCTGTAGCAACCTTTAATGCGAGGGCTATCAAAGTGTATTTAAAAGCCGGATTTACCGCAGCAGATACCTACATGCAGAATACAAACGGAAGCACTTACGAGTTTATGAGCATGGTATACAAGTGCTAAAATCATCTGAAGAGGTAACTCTTTAAAACATAAAGGAGGCACCGCAATGAAAGTAACCGGATTTAGCCATATGACACTCAATGTTCGCGACCTGCAGACGTCCCTTGATTTCTATCATGGCATTCTCGGTATGACCTTAAGACACCGAGGCAGAACGGATGCTTATCTGGAGTGGGGAAGTGCCTGGGTCTGCCTTGTTGAACGTGCGGGTACTGAGGACCACGCAGAAGGATTTGCCGGGATGGATCATGTGGCTTTTTATATCGCAGAGAACGATTTCAATGAAGCTGTGGGCATCCTGAAGCAAAGTAATGTAACCATTGTAAGAGGCCCGATACAGCGTGGAGTAGGCTGGTCCGTTAATTTCTTGGATCCGGATGGAATCCAGCTAGAACTGCATACTTCTACCCTCGATGAGCGGATGAAGATCTGGCGCTGAGAAACGTTTCGGGTATATGATTATAGAATATATTTATAGAAGCCAAACCAGAATCGAGGACGCTAGATGAATAATCCTTTTACAGAAATTCTGACTTCAGAAGCTGAGCTTAGAGAACTCCTGGGCTATCCCAGTGAGGTGGTGAAGCGTAAATCGATCCATCATCTGGATCATAATTGCCGCAATTTAATCGCTATGTCACCGCTCTTATTCCTGTCCACCGCAGATGAACACGGCTCTTGCGATGTCTCTCCACGCGGGGATGCACCCGGATCGGTAGTGGTGCTGGATGACGGTCATTTGGTGATTCCGGAGCGGCCGGGCAACCGCAGATTTGATTCCTTGCTAAATATCATCGCTAATCCCAATGTAGGACTAATCTTTATCATCCCGGGGCTTGAAGAGACCCTGCGGATTAACGGGCAAGCTTACGTGATCAGAGATGAGCATATTCTGGATAGGATGAAGGCCCGGGATAAACGGCCAACCTTGGGAATTGGTGTGAAGGTGGAGGAGTGCTATATGCATTGTGCCAAGGCTTTTAAAAGATCGCAGCTATGGGACAGCGGATCCTGGCCTGCCGAAAACTCGCTTCCGTCTGCTCCGGCGATTATCGCGGATCATGTGAATTCTGCCGAGTTTACTGTGGAAGTAGTCCGGCAAGGCATACAGGAGAGCTACGAGAAACGACTCTATTAATGAATGGGGTGACCGGCGCAGATGGATAAGCAGAAGCTGATCCGTATTTTTGATAAACAGGCCACAGACTATGCCCTCAAAAGAGAAGATCCCAAACAGCAACGCTGGCGCCGGAATCTTATAGGTCATGCCGAGGGGGATGTGCTTGAGCTGGCAGTGGGGGCGGGGGCTAACTTCCCTTACTATTCCCGGGAGGTCAAGATTACTGCAGCGGATTTCAGTAGTGCAATGCTTGAGAAAGCGCGGCAGGCAGCACAGCATTACCACGTGAACGCCAATTTTGTATGTGCAGATATGGAAGAAATGAGCTTCCCCGGGCAATCCTTCGATACTATTGTTTCTACGTTATCCTGTTGCAGCTATCAGAATCCCCTGGAGATGCTGAAGAAGATGAACCGCTGGTGTAAGCCGGACGGAACCATCCTGCTGATGGAGCATGGGATCAGTTCTAACTTCGTGGTGTCAACGCTGCAACGGGCACTGAATCCGCTGCTGTACCGGGTCTATGGATGCCATCACACCCGGGATATTATTGGACTGGTCCGGGAGTCCGGGATGCAGATCAGCAGGGTTGAGAGCTACTCGCTGAATATGATTCATCTGATCTGGGCCCGGCCGCAGCCGCAACTACGAACTGAACGTTAGGAGAAGTGGAATGGACAGCATTATTTTTGATCTGGATGGCACGTTATGGGATTCATCAGATGTAGTAGTGGCGGGATGGAATAGTGTGCTCAGTAATTACCAAGGCGTTGTGAACGGAGTAACCAAGGAAGATTTACAGGGAATCATGGGTCTGCAGGTAGATGAGGCTGGCCGGAAGCTGTTCCCGAATATCGATGAGGACACCCGGCAGAGAATTCTCAGAGAATGCTGTGAAGTAGAGTGTCTTAGTCTGGCGAAGCAAGGCGGAAGGCTGTATGAAGGGCTGGAAGAAGTACTCAGGGCGTTATCGGCAAAATATAAGCTGTTCATCGTGAGCAACTGCCAGGCGGGGTATATTGAAGCTTTTTATGAATACCATCAGCTGCAGAAGTATTTCATAGACTACGAGAATCCGGGGAGAACGGGACTATCCAAGGTTGAGAACATCAAGCTGGTGATGGAGCGGAATCACTTAAGCAGTCCTGTCTATGTGGGCGATACGGAGGGAGATAGGAGGGCGGCGGGGATTACCGGGATTCCTTTTGTGTACGCAAGTTACGGATTTGGCGAAGTGAGCAGCTATGATTATGTGATTGATCGTCTGGATGGGTTCTTGGGGTTGTTTGATGAATAGTATAGGCTGGGCGAAAACACATCGGCAGTAGGATACATTTTATTAAGCACTATAGACAAATTAAGCGCTATAAACAAAATTGTTGTACGTTTTGCAACTTTGATGCTTAGATACCCGGGTACTAGGGAAGATTGTTGTATGAAATACAACAATAATTCTGCTAAGCTGCTTGGAAGAAGAGAAATCCTGCCTTTTGTACAACAATTTTGATTTTGGGCCGATTAAATCAGGATAATGTTGTATTATGAGCAGGATTTCAATAGGTGATCTTACGTTCAGCCTACATAAATCCATGGGATGATGAACAAGCTATGGATGAGGTGGTCCATATGCCATTATTAAGCAAAGGCTCAGCAATAATCTTATCCCTGTTACTCGCGCTTGCTACATCCCCCATAACTATTAATGCTCAAAATTTACCAACGTCTGGGGTCAGCAATCCCGAAGAGACCGCTAAACAAATGGAACAGCTGAAATTTCGCCTGAAGCAGCTGGAGCCGCGCGAACCCGTTACCATTATGAACTCGCCAGAGGAAGCAGCGGCTGCGGCTCACCAGCCTACAGATACAATATCCATTTCCAGAGTAATACATGAAGGCACGAGGATTCCTTTCTTTATTATAAAGAATGACCCTCTCTATCAGAGACCTGTGTACGAAAAGCACTGGCATAGCACCTATAGTGGAGGAAGATGGAGTTATATGCCTACGCGGATACAATACGCACTCCACCGGTTATTTACAACCTACGACATTGGTCTATCCAGCCAATACGATTTCCAGCAAAATGTAGGCATTCAATTCCCGCTGTTCCAGAACAAAACGGATCTGGATCTGTATATCATTGCTTTTCAAACGGAGATTACAGCTGTGTATACCAAAGGCAATCAGGTAGTTGTCACAGGTACCCCCAAACATGGTGGCGTTCAAGTCGCAACTATCAAAACAGGTGATCTGCATCCCTCTGATCTCAAGAAGGCATTGCTCATTCAGTTATCCACTCGGCAAGGTGATGAATTGGATTATTCATACATCGGCTACGCACAGCCGGATTTCTGGTCACAGCAAATACGGAAGCGAAAAGAGCGTGAAGAGTAAGAGGAGTGTAACATAGCAAGCGCCGGGAAGCGGGAGTATCCGCAGGTACCGGCGCTTGCTTTTTTATAGGAGGGTATAACTGAAATATAAACATAGCGAGAGTACACAGCGGACAAGCACATGAAGCAGATGGATATGCCCCTGAAGCACGTATCCGTTGCGAAGTGCGCAGCAAAGTAACACGATTAGCCCAAACGGTAGAAAAAGCGAAAGAAACGGTGTACAGAGCAGCGCTAATGAACCAAGAAGGTTAGCCGCTGTCAGTGATAGTTGAAGGTTCCGGCGGTTGATGATAGCGGCGGCACCCATGAGTAGTGCGTACAATACAATTAGGAGATAGATCATTCTTGTTCCTCCTTGCAGTGGGATATAATACGAGTTAATCACATGGGGTTAACCCCATGGCAAGGGGGCGGAGGAAAATGCAGATTGGAGCGTTTGTCAGAGAGATGGGGACAACGGCAGATACCGTGCGCTACTACATGGAGCTGTCTTTGCTGGCACCGGAGCTGAAGGGGAAGCGTTATTCTTTTGGAGAGAAGGAAGTCCGGGATTTCCAGGCCATCGCACAGCTGAAGCAGTGGGGCTTTGCGGTGAAGGAGATTCAATGTCTGTTCGGACATAAGGCGCAATCCGGCTGCGGGACAGCAGAGGTGCTCCGCTTCGCCCGTGACATGCTGCAGGAACGTGTGCATGCCATTGACAGCAGTATTACGGAGCTGGGCAGGCAGCGGGAAGGGGTTCTGGTGAATCTGGCTGAGGTGGAGGCGGTGCTGGGGCGGGTGGAATAATAGTGCAACTCATGCTCATAGCTTGCGGATTGCCGGGAGAGATTTAGAAGATATCCGCTCCTCATTAATCACTCCACTTCCCCCGCATCAAACTCATACACACCTGGGATTCCTCATCAACGCTTCTGCAGGGTTCACACACCTCAAATCCAAACTTGTGCACACTGGCTATTGATGCAGCATTGTGTGGATGGGTCAGGATATAAATGCAATCCACGTTAAGATGCTCGAAGCAGAGCTTGATGAGTACAGGCAAGGCTTCGGACATATACCCCTGTCTCCAATACTCTTTCCAGATATCATAGCCGATCTCGACTTGTTGAAGCTCACGATCCCAGTAATGATAGCCGCAGGTCCCGATGAATGCATCCGTTTCAATATCGAACATGCCGTAACGGTGATGGCCTTTTCCCTCTGGGTTGGCATAATGTTCAATGATTTCTAAGGCTTCTTCATAGCTACAGGGCGGTTCGCTGAAAAGTTTGCACATCTCCGGGTCTGAGAATTGTCTATACACTACCTCAATGTCCTCTACCTTCAGCAAGCGGAAGTGCAAACGTTTTGTATTAAAAGGTTCTGATAATTTCAGAATTTTCGCCCCTCTTCAAAAATAACTATATACATACATTTATTATTATGTTTTGTGGCATTAAAGTTGTCTATGATAATCTTGGCTATTATATGGACCGGACATTACTCATCGGAAGCGAGGAAAGAGGCATGCTCTTATTCAGCTCAGCAATAGTATTTTCCGCGTTGATTTGTATCATCATTCTTTTTCAGGCTGCGTTGGCTCTTGGTATGCCGTGGGGAGAATTCGCGATGGGTGGAAAGTTCCCAGGGAAGCTTCCAGCGCCAATGCGTGCCGCTTGCCTGGTCCAGATTACGGTTTTGGCATTCCTGGCGCTGATTGTGCTGAGCAAGTCGGAGATTATACTTCCTGGGTGGCTTGGATTTGCAGCTGCGGCCATTTGGTTTGTTGTTGGTTTTTCAGTGCTTGCTTCGATCCTGAATATCATTACACGGAGTATGTGGGAGAGAAGAATTTGGGCACCGGTCAGTGTGATGATGCTTATTACTAGTTTAATAGTTGCTACTGCAGTCTAACTAAGTCACCGGAGGGTTACACAAATGGAAAATGCTATTAAGGACATATTTGAACAGAAAGATATTATGCGTATTGCCGCAAACCGCTATGGAATCAACCCTGATGAGTTAACTTACATAGGCGGGTTTCAGAACTTCGTGTACGAATACCAGCGGAGCGGTGGAATGTATATTCTAAGAATTACTCCAGGAATCCATCGTACTGCAGAGCAGGTTAGGGCAGAGCTGGACTGGATTATGTATTTGACCCGCAACGGAATTTCGGCATCGGGCCCGATTCTTTCTACTAATGGTAACTTGACTGAAGCTATTGAGACGGTGGAGATGTGTTTTACAGCTGTCTGCTTTGACAAAGCCAATGGCAACAGGATCGGTTATCCCGAATGCCTGAACGATAACGCAACCTATGAGGAGCTGGGCCGGATTACAGGGAAGATGCATGCGCTTGCCAAGCGGTATGACAATCAGGATGCTACTGTGCGGCGGCATGACTGGAATCTTAATTATTATCTGCAAAATATAGATATCCTGCCCCCCTCGCACCATCGCGTAAGAGAGACGTATTACAGCATCATCGATACTCTCCAAGAGTTACCCAAGGACAGAGAGGTTTACGGACTTATCCATGGGGATATGGGTTTCGGGAATTTCCATGTGAGTGATCAAGGCAAGATCACGTTATTCGATTTCGATGAGGCGCAGTACAGCTGGTTTGTAGAGGATATCGCCATTCAGCTATATTATCTGGTCTATGTATACGGCGGAGAAGAGGGCCGGGACAACCGTGAGGAACAGGCACTTCGGTTTATGGATCATTTCATGAAGGGGTACAGCCGGGAGAACACCTTGGAGCAGTATTGGCTGGAGCAAATCCCTGTATTCCTCAAGCTTAGAGAGCTGATTGTTTACATCGGGGCATACCGGAATTTCGACGGTGACGAAACATTCAGTTCATCAGATAATGAATGGTTCAAGGACTGGATCAGCGAAAGCAGAGAGAGGCTTGAGCATAACGAACCTATTGTTAATGTGTGGTAAAATGATAGTTATATCTCAGGATCTCTGAAAGGTGTGTGTTCATGAGACAAACTATATTTACGAAAAGCATAGCAGCCGCACTCGGCTCAGCAATGCTATTGACGGGTGCCGGTATTACCGTCTTTGGTGCCTTCCCTCAATATACAGAGGCAGCGGCGGTGAAGCCTACGGAAGCCTTCAGCTTATTTGAGCAAAGAGTGAAGAATCCTTCCACGCTCAGTCTGGCCCAGGCGACCTTAGTTAACCGTATTAGTCAAATGACGCAGGCAGAGGCCAATCTGGCCGTTTTGTATCTGGAAAATGCTTTGAAAGCTTATCTGCCCACAGCCACCAAACGCATGAATACACCTGCCATTCAAAAAGATATCAAAAGCATATACACCTACGGCATGACCATGGTGCTGGCGCGCTCCAAGGTGAAGCAGTACGATTCCCGCGTGGTACTGCAGGACTTGACGGCCATGGACTATAAGCTGGGAACGGACGGCGGCCGGTTTATTCCGCTCATTCAGTACAAGAGCTTCAAAGTATTCAAGCCGTACATCAGCAAAGATCTGCAGGCTTACATTGATCTGATGGCAGCAGAGTCGGAGCAGCCGTCTGTGATTAACGGGACTTTACAGGTGGACTGGTACCAAGTCGTGGAACGGGCAGTGCAATATGAAGCCTTTGTACAGACTTACAAGAACTCTAACCGTAATGCGGCGATGAAAAAAGCTTTTGAAGTATCCAAAAGGTATGTGTTCTACGGAACCCCCAATACCCCGTTGTTCGACCAGAAGACACAGGTCATCAAGGAAGAAGCAGTTATCGCTTATGAGAATACACTTTCCGAAGCCGGTCCAGAGCAGACCGATGGCAGCAGGCTGCTGACACAGCTTGGTGATTTCCTGTTGCTACTTGAGAAGAACGGCGATAAGAAAACGCAGGCGGTGATTGATTTTCTGGAAGCTATGTGAAGTGAGCGGTAAAATAATCATGATCAATTTACGGATTTATAGAAAAACCGGGCTGTTACCGTCGCAGCTCCGGTTTTTTTGTATGTATTTTTGGCTGATAAGACCCACAATGCATAGTATCCAATAGGCCGGAAGCGTCATTAATCACAGAAAAGGAAAACGATTACAATTATAATGTAAGCGTTATCTAAATGCTGTTTACATTATTACGCAAAGGGAGGAAGAAGACTTGAGTTTGCACAAGGTTTCCTTTAACATGCTTGTAATTATGGGTTTTAGCATTCAGTACGCATTAATGCATCTTTTTTCTGCAGGCGAGGTCATTGCGATATCATCGGCTGAGCTTATTATTTATATGGTGTTCACTTTTGCCGGGCTGGGCCGGTTCTTTCAACGCAGAAGACAGGTGCTGAACGAGCATGGCTGCGGGTCTGCCGGACTTTTTTTCAGCGTGTTATGGACCGTTTCGCTCTGTTCTCAGTTCCGGAAAGAGAACTACCCGGACGCACTGACAATCATTAATTCACTGGGCGTGTCTGCTGCCGGGCTAATTCTGATTACCGAAATTGTTATCTTATTTAAGGCTTGAGATACATAAAGTTATTTGTACTGGAGCAGTGCGGTCTGCCGGATGAAGGAGCTTCTGTCATTTTAGATGACAGAGGCTTTTTTTGATTTATTCAATCCCCGTGCGGGTGTCCCGGTTTACTGTATTAACAAACCGTTTGCCCCATTCACAAAGCGGATCAAGAACCATCCTAATTGACCGTCCGCTATCCGTCAGCTCATACACCACTTTAGGAGGCACTTCCGAGAATACGGTCCGGAGAATAAGCCCGTCTGCTTCAAGCTCCTTTAACTGCTGGGTAAGCATTTTTTGGGTGACGGGTGACAGCGTGCGAAGCATCTCTCCATTGCGCATGCTTCCTTGCTCGGCCAGCAGGCAGAGAATCGCTGTCTTCCACTTGCCGCCGATCCGCTCCAGGGTGGCTTCGGTAGGGTTCTGGTACTTTGTATTGCCGGGTATAGCGTTAGCATTCCCCTCGTTCGGCTCATATGTCATAATCATCGATCTCCTTCAACGTACCCGATTGGTAACTATATTACGAATAAGTGCGTACTTTTTTGTTTTGATTATAACGGTTATATTCAATCGTGTCAGTACAACGCTAAATGTGGAGGTAACAATATATGGCTATGGGGACAAGAGAATCATGGGGAGCAGGAATCGTCGGAGCAGGCGGATGGGGTGGATTGGCTCACATTCCCGCACTTGCAGCGCTTGAGAATTATGAGGTGAAGGCAGTGACCGGCACGCGTGCAGAAAGCGCACAGGCGGCAGCTGAGCTCCACGGCATTGGCTCTTATTATACAAGTACATCAGAGATGGCAGGGCAGCCTGGAATTGATGTTGTAGTGGTAGCTGTGAAAGTGCCCGAACATGATTTGCTGCTCCGCGAAGCCTTGGATGCCGGTAAGCATGTATACAGTGAGTGGCCGCTGGCCCGGACTACTGCGGAGGCGGAAGCGCTGCTGGAACTTGCGGAAGAACGGGGAGTGAAGCATGTGACGGGCCTACAGGCCCGGGCCAATCCAACTGTCTGCTATATCAGGGACTTGCTCGCTGAAGGTGCTGTTGGCCGAATATTGGCTGTGAATACAATAGTTACCCTGCCTGTATTTCCAACCTCGAACGGAACAGTGGACCAGGCGCATGTCTATCTGCTGGATGAAGCTAACGGGGCAGATCAACTGACGATCGGGGCAGCGCATGTGCTTGATGCGATTGAATATATGGTCGCACCGTTTGTAGAGGTGTCCGGTAGGCTGGATACGCAATACCCTGAAGTTCACGTAGTGGAGACTGGTGCATCAGTGGCCGCAACTGCACCGGATCACGTGCTTGTTAACGGCAAGCTGGCACAGAATGCACTAATTTCGGCCCAAGTCGTTAATGGCGGTGCCCCCGGATTTACGCTGCGGATCATCGGAACCGGGGGTGAACTGGTCATCACCCCACGGGATCAGCTGATGTTTCAGATGGACCGGCTGAAGCTTCAGCTCGTCCGAACTTCCGGTGAGACAGAGATACTGGAAACACCAGAAATGTATACCTCACTGGTACGGCATCTGCCTCCCGGTCCCGGGTACAATGTGGCTCATCTCTATGCCCGACTGGCGCAGCGGCTTGACGGGGAAGAGGTGGAATTGCCCGATTTCACCCAGGCGGTCCGCGTGCATCGTCTGATGGATGCGATCCGTAAGGCAAGCGCTTCGGGTGTCCGTCAAGAAGTGAGATAACTAATACTTACTGCCCGTCCCGCTTTCCTGACTTTTCTCAATTCACCATTTAATTTTTGTATTCTATCCGCTATATGCTATGATTTGAGATATGGTATTTTCTGAGAAAGGAAGGGGCGGGCTCTTTATGATTACTTTCAAAAAAATTCTGCAGATCATTGGTCTTAGTGTTCTTGTAACAGGTGTTGTTCATCCCCCCGTTATGGAAGCAGCAGCTACTAGTACAGCACAGACCGCGAAATTACCGGCTATCCGTATCTATTTGAACAACTCGCAGATCACCTCTTCAGCAGGAGGAGCCACCCTAATGAATGGAACGGTAATGCTCTCGCTGGACATGCTCTATGTCAGGGGGGCAACGGTCAGTTATGATGAACATTCCAAAATGATCACCATCGGGAATCTGTTCACGAAGGGCAGTATGAAGATCGGGAGCCGTATTGCAACGGTGAACGGGAAGCAAAACACGTATTCCGCAGCCTTCCAGCAGGTGAATAAGCAGCTCTACATCCCTCTGCGGTTCGTGAATGATGCTATTGGCGGCTCGCTGAAATGGAATGCGGACAGCCGTGAAGCGCTCATTAGCTATCCTGAATTTGTCGGCGACGGCCAGGCCAGTAAAGACGCGTATTTCTTAAACGGGGTGGACGGCACTTTATATAAGCGGGATGCAGCCGGAGTGGTTCACTCTATGGGCGCCTCTACAGCCAAGCTTGAACCTTATTATATTGCGGGAACACAGCTGACATCGGTGAAGATTTCAGAAGATGCGGATTTGGTGACCATTCAGAATTCCAGCGGTGAACCTTCGGTCAACCTGACGGTATACAATCTGTTTGTCAAAAAAGGGGCCATCCTGCGCCAGTCTACAGCGCATTATTGGCAGTTCTCTCCTGAGGACTTGAAGACGTATGCCGGGAACGCCGTTATGAATGACGGTCATATTGTCCGGTTAATTGCCCCGGATGCAACGGTCCTGCAAACCTGGAACGTTTCGAAGCTGGCAGGTACCCCGGATCAAACCTACGCCATTGAAGCCATAGGCGAGAATTATCTGGTTGCCCGCTCTTCACAAGAAGGCCTGCTGACGTTAATTGATACCGGAGCTAACCGGGCGATCCTTCTCTACAAAGAGTTCGGAATTAACCCTATGGATATGCCGGGATTCAAATATGATGGGATTAAATTCATTGACAGTGGCGATGATAAATCAGAATTGCGATTTGAATTTACGAGCAGCAAGAAAGACAGCAAGACTTATACGTACCGGTTGGGTGGTTTGTAATTGGGTTGGTCCATGGTTTGTTGAATGTATAAAAGTAAGAAACTTCTCCTTTGATTTGAAATGGTTGGGTAGTGCCTCCATTTTACACAGGAGCGGTTTCTTTTTTTGTGCTTTTAAAAGATTGAAGATTCGCTTTCCGCTTAAACAGTCCGTTCGCGGAGCGTCCACTCAAGTGCACACGTTGATCTTACTCAAAAAATGAAGGCCTCCCTGATGCCAATAGTAGCTTTTGGGGCAGGCTCTTTTTTGCGTACCCAATCTCTTTTTGATATTTAATTTCAATTAAACAAAATTAATGTTGAAATAATATTTCAGTAATGCTATTCTTCACTTAGAGAGCGATTTCATAAACAGAAAAGGATGATGAGGAAATCATGTTAGAGCATTTGACAACAGAGACCCGCAATAAGAAAACAATGAACCTGGATGAATTAACTCCTCTTGAACTTCTGGAGGTGATGAATGAAGAAGATCACAAGGTCGCACAAGCGGTTAAACAAGAGATTCCGCAAATTGCCAAAGCAGTAGAAGTGATTACCATGGCGATCAAACAAGGCGGACGCTTAATTTATATGGGGGCTGGAACAAGCGGACGTATCGGCTTACTGGATGCTGTTGAATGTCCGCCAACCTTTGGAACAACGCCAGAGGAGGTCATCGGGCTAATTGCCGGGGGAGAGAGGGCGTTTATCAAGGCGGTCGAAGGTGCAGAGGACAACGAACAATTAGGGGTGCAGGATTTACAGGATATTAAGCTGACAGCCAAAGATGTTGTCGTCGGAATTGCCGCCAGCGGACGCACTCCATATGTTATCGGCGGATTAGAATATGCCAATTCTATAGGTACACCAACTGTAGCCGTAAGCTGCAACAAGGATTCAGCGATTGGTAAAATAGCCAGGATTGCGATAGAAGTCGTAAACGGGCCGGAAGTTTTGACCGGGTCAACACGTTTAAAGGCCGGTAGTTCGCAGAAATTAATCTGCAATATGCTGTCTACAGCTTCGATGATCGGTACGGGCAAAGTGTATGGAAATCTTATGGTGGATGTACAGCTAACCAATGAAAAGCTTGTAGAACGTGCTAAACGGATTGTTATGGATGCGACAGATTGTGATGCTGAAACAGCAGAGAGTTATTTGAAGCAGGCAGATCAGAAACCGAAAATTGCTATTGTGATGATTCTTGCGGGGCTAACTAAAGAGGAAGCTGTGCAACGGCTCGAAGAATCACAAGGCTTCGTCCGTCAGGCGATTCAATAATACGATAAGAAGAAAGGGGCACAAACATGAGTAAATATCATGATTTAGCGGTCAAAATACTAGGGGCGATCGGTGGCCGTTCCAATGTATCCTCATATACCCATTGCATGACCCGTCTTCGTGTAACTGTTGTGGACCGCAGCCGGATCGCTGAAGCAGAGTTGAAGCAAATCGACGGGGTTCTGGGTGTAGTGGATGATGATACGTATCAAGTCATTCTCGGACCTGGGGTCGTGACCAAGGTAGCAGAAGAGTTCGGTATCGTGCTTGAAGAAAGTGCTTCAGCGGGCGAAAGTACAATTTCGGCTGAACAATTACAGGCCAAAGGCGCACAAATGAAGGCGCAGCTTAAAAAGAAGAATGATACTCCATTCAAAAACTTTTTACGGAAGATCGGGAATATTTTCATTCCGCTTATCCCTGCGTTCGTTGGAGCCGGATTAATTGCGGGTATTGGCTCAATTCTAGCTAACAATATTACAGCGGGCAACTTAGACACTGCAACCTGGCAGCAGTATGTAACGATCTTAAATGTTATCAAAAACGCAATTTTCAGTTACCTGGTGATTTATGTCGGTATTAATGCAGCTAAAGAATTTGGAGCTACTCCTGCGCTTGGTGGCGTGATCGGCGGGGTGACGCTCTTAACAGGGGTTACAGCTGACCTGCCCATTTTTAATATATTTACGGGTGCACCCTTAACGGCAGGGCAAGGTGGGGTTATCGGCGTTCTAATCGCCGTATGGATTCTATCCATCGTGGAGAAATATTTGCGTAAAGTGATTCCGGATGCCGTTGATATTATTGTTACGCCTACAATAGCTTTACTAGTCGTGGGTCTGATTACGATATTTTTCATTATGCCATTCGCCGGATTTATTTCCACCAATTTAATCGGAGCTATCAACTGGACGCTAGAGGTTGGCGGTGCATTCTCAGGCTTCGTATTAGGAGCAGCGTTCCTTCCGCTTGTTATGTTAGGACTGCATCAGGTATTGACGCCGATTCACATTGAGATGATCAATGATTCAGGGATGACGCTGTTGCTTCCGATGCTGGCTATGGCTGGTGCGGGTCAGGTTGGGGCTTCCATTGCATTATGGATTCGCTGCAAGAAGAATAAATCATTAACGAACATGATTAAAGGCGCACTTCCGGTAGGTATTCTGGGAATCGGCGAGCCCTTAATTTACGGGGTTACCTTACCACTGGGCCGGCCGTTTATTACAGCTTGTATTGGCGGAGGGATTGGCGGTGCGGTCATTGGCTTATTCGGCAACGTTGGAGCGATTGCCATTGGGCCTTCCGGGGTTGCGTTAATTCCCTTGATTGCCAATGGATTATGGCTGAAATACGTCATAGGCTTAATTGCAGCTTACGCTGGCGGATTTATTGCCACTTATCTCTTCGGCACACCCAAAGAGGCTATGGCAGAACAGGATTAACTTGAACTGAAATAATGAGGTGATTCCAGTGCTCGGAATTTCAATTTTTGTGGCGGACCGCACGTTAGAAGATAATGTCAAGTATATGGAACAAATGAAGGCTGCAGGCTGTACGGAAATATTCACATCCCTTCATATGCCGGAGGATGACATCGGACAATTGAAGGAGAAATTGCTGGAGATCGCCAACGCTGCCCGGCGGTTAGGAATGGACCTGATGGCGGATATTTCCGGAAAAGCATTGGAGAAATTTTCATTTCCCTTTCTATTGGATGCTGGTGTTACAGGTTTGCGGACGGATTTTGGTTTTAGCGCCGATGAAATTGCAGCCTACTCACAACATCTGAAAATCGCCTTAAACGCCAGCACCTTAACACCAGAATTTTTAACTGCCTTACAAGAGCATCCTATTTGTCTTGAGAATACCCAGGCCTGGCATAATTATTATCCCCGCCCGGAGACAGGTCTGGATAAAGAAGCATTTATAGCGAAGAACAGATGGCTGCAGGCGGAAGGCATTACGACAATGGCCTTTATTCCGGGAGACGGGCTGAAGCGAAAACCGTTATTTCAAAGCTTGCCTACCTTAGAGAAGCACAGGAATCAATCTTCTTTTCTAGCTTATCTGGAATTAGAGAAGGATTGTGCGGTGGACAAAATTTTCGTTGGCGATTTAACCCTTTCAGAAGGGTCTCAGGTTCAATTTCAGCGGTATGAAGAAGGGATTATTCCTTTGCGGGTAATCAAAGAATTGCCTTATGCCCTATGGGATAAGGTCCACCTGAACCGCCTGGACGCTGCCCGTGATGTAGTTCGCTCAGAAACTGCCCGGACAGATCAGGAACGTTTTGTAATGACCCGAAGTATTGCGCCTATGCATACGAACAAGCGGCCTAGAGGAACGATTACCGTCGATAATTATTTGTATGGCCGCTATGAACATGAGTTACAGATCACATTAAGAGATCTGCCGGCACATGAAGCTGTTAATGTGATTGGTCGTGTGATAGAAGAGGACCTTCCTCTATTGGACTACGTCAGACAAGGCGGAAGGCGCTTTAGCTTCACAGCTGCTACTTAATGATTACTCCCCTCTATTTTGTTACAATAAGGAGAATAGACTGAGGAGAGGAGCTTGGAACTTGGTAGCAGGAAGTATGATTTCCCAAATTGAACTGGTATTGAATGAACTGCCGGAATCAGAAAAAAAAGTAGCTGAGTACATTCTTGCCAATGCTAAAGAAGTGATGCATATGACCATACATGAGTTAGCAGCCAAAGCGGAGGCAAGCAGTGCGGCGGTTGTCCGTTTTTGCCGGTCTTTGGGCATCGAGGGTTTCCCCGCTCTGAAGATCCGTTTATCCGCTGAAGTAGAGAACACGAATTATGTGGGCTACTTTGATGTTGAATCCAATGAAACGGTGCATTCTATCATTGATAAAATGCTGTCCAATACCATATTGACCTTTCAGAATACGGCCAGTCAACTGGACGCGCAATCGATCGAGCAGGCCGTGAGTCTGTTACAACAGGCTGAGGTTATTTATGTTTATGGGATAGGCGCCTCTTTTATCATTGCAGAGGATGCAGCACAGAAATGGCTTCGGCTCGGCAAAAATGTATATGCGATTTCAGACCGTCATTTATTGGCAGCAGCCATGGCTACGAAATCAGAAAACGCCGTCTTCTGGGGGATTTCGTATAGCGGTGAAACGAGAGAGGTCATTCAATTAACGAAACGGGCCAAGGAGCAGGGGATCAAAACGATCAGCCTTACCCGTCCCGGAAATAACAAGCTTGCCCAGCTCGCGGATGTTTCTCTATTTACATCACGTGCGCCGGAAGCAAAGCTTCGCAGTGCAGCAACAAGCTCGAGATTCGCCCAGTTATTTGTGCTCGATATTGTCTTTAGCGTATATGCCTCTGCCCAGCATGATTTAACTGTGGAGCAGCTGGCAAAGACAAGGCAAATGATTGAAGTCTTATATGATTAATGTTGAACCTCTCGATAGAAACTCCTGCTAATCGGATTAGCGGGAGTTTTTTAGTGCGCCTGCATCAGGGTACATTATTTTCAATATTCAACGATTTACAAAATATGGAATGTATGTTATCTTTGCTATGAAAGCGCATCCAAGACTTGATAGATTGATCAAGTATTTACCATTTTATCATGGGGAGGAAAGGTGGAAATGAAAAATTTGCTCAAGAAGGCTAGCGCAATTCTGCTGGCATTTACTCTGCTGCTTGGAGTGATGACAGCGCCGCCCGTTCATGCAGACAACGCACTTTTCACAATTGAAAGCGAAAATGCTCAGCTCACCTCCGATCTTCAAGTGACGACCCAAATTTACGGACAACCTAAGCCCGGCTACACCGGGAGCGGTTTTGTCTGGATGCAGAATTCAGGCACCATTACCTTCAATGTGACGGTCCCGGAAACTGGCATGTACACGATCTCTACCCGTTATATGCAGGAGCTTAGCGCAGACGGCCGGCTTCAATCGTTGAACGTTAACGGCGTTACGAAAGGTTCGTATATGCTGCCTTACACGACCACGTGGTCGGATTTCGATTTTGGCTATCACAAGCTGAATCAGGGCAGTAACACCATTCAGTTGAAGGCGGGCTGGGGCTTCGCTTATTTTGACAGCTTCACTGTGGATGTTGCCGATCTGGACCCCCTGGATGTGCAGCCTGTCCTCAGTGATACTCAAGCTACCCCGGAAACTCAGCTGCTGATGAATTATTTGACAGAAGTGTACGGCAATCACATGATCTCCGGCCAGCAGGAGATTTACGGGGGAGGCAATGACGGGAATTCCGAGCTGGAGTTCGACTGGATTCACAATTTAACCGGCAAGTATCCGGCCATCCGCGGGTTCGATCTGATGAACTACAATCCGCTGTACGGCTGGGAGGACGGCACAACTGCCCGGATGATCGACTGGGTGAACAACCGGGGCGGGATCGCGACCAACAGCTGGCATCTCACAGTTCCCCGGGATTTCACTGCCTATCAGCTGGGGGAATTTGTGGATTGGAAGGAAGCGACCTACAAGCCGACGGAAACTAATTTTAATACAGCCAATGCGGTAATTCCCGGGACGAAAGAGTACCAGTACGTAATGCTGGCCATAGCGGATTTGGCGGAGCAGCTGCAGATTCTGCAGGATAACAACGTGCCGGTTATTTTCAGACCCTATCATGAAGCAGAGGGTAACGGCGGATTGAACGGGCAAGGCGCGTGGTTCTGGTGGGCCTCGGCAGGCGCAGAGGTATATAAGCAGCTGTGGGATCAGCTCTATACCGAGCTTACAGAAACTTATGACCTGCACAACCTGATCTGGACGTATAACAGCTATGTGTACAGCACTTCTCCCGCCTGGTATCCCGGTGACGATCAGGTGGATATTGTCGGCTACGATAAATACAATACCGTCTACAACCGCTATGACGGTTTGTCCGGCGTGCCCAATGAGGATGCGATTACCTCGATTTTCTATCAGCTGGTGGATCTAACCGGCGGCACCAAAATGGTAGCCATGACCGAGAACGATACTGTCCCGAGCGTACAGAATCTGACCGAGGAGAAGTCGGGCTGGCTCTATTTCCTGCCGTGGTATGGCGAGCATCTCATGAGTTCTGCCTTTAATTATCCGGCCACACTGACCACGCTATATCAGAGCAATTATGTCATTACACTGGATGAGCTGCCCGATTTGAGTGTCAATAATCCAAACCCAAGTGCATCCATTACACCTGCAAGTATCGAATTTAACAAGTATGCAGCGGCTCAGAGTGACAAAGCCATAACCGTGAATGCTAACGGCAATACGTTAACTGCCCTCCGGACTGGGGGCAATGCCTTGACCGCGACGCAGGATTATGTAAGCGGAAATACGCTGCTGCTGAAAAAGTCATTCCTGGCAACGCTCCCGGTTGGCGAGCATTCGATTGTCTTTGATTTCAATCAGGGACAAGATCCCGTATTGAAAGTTACAATTGTCGATACAACACCAAGTGCATCTATTGCACCGGTGAGCGCGGCCTTTGATAAAGCGCCGGCTCAAGCGCAGGATATTTCCGCAGCTCTAACCTTAAATGGACATCAGCTTACAAACCTGACGAATGGAAGCTACACGCTTGTATCGGGCCAGGATTATACGGCATCAGGCGCAACGATTGTCTTGAAGAAATCCTATCTCTCTACGCTGCCGCTCGGCCAGAATTCGATCACCTTCCATTTTAACGGAGGAAATAACGCTGTACTTACAGTGAATGTTGCGGATAGCAGCGTTCCGCTACCAGCGGGCGGCTTGACGATCCAGGCTTTTAATGGCAACACAAGTGCCTCTACTAACGGGATTTCGGCCAAATTCAAAGTCGTCAATAGCGGTAATTCGGCAGTTCAGCTCAGTGATGTGAAGCTCCGGTATTACTACACGATTGACGGCGAGAAAGATCAGAGCTTCTGGATCGACTGGTCCAGTGTCGGTAGCGCGAACGTAACCAGCAAGTTCGTGAAGCTGGCAACCCCGGTTACCGGTGCCGATTATGCGCTGGAAATTGGCTTCACCAGTTCGGCTGGAACGCTAAACCCCGGCCAGAGCGCGGAGATCCAGACCCGCTTCTCCAAAACCGACTGGTCCAATTACAACCAGGCTAACGATTATTCGTTCAAGGCATCAGCTAGTCAATTTGTTAACAATGAGCAGGTGACCGGATATATGAATGGCCAGCTGGTGTGGGGGATTGAGCCTTAACACAGGGTAGGATAAAGGGCTGGATTGGGGGATACCCTGTTTCAGCCCTTTATGTTCTAGCTAATAATCATCTGGCCACAATTGTCTGCAAGACCTCTCCGGTCAATCTTGCCAGTTAAGGTATGAGGAAATTGTTCTTTCATTATAACTTCGGTGAGCAGCATATAATCAGGCAGCCGTTGGGACAACCAAAGATTAACCGCGGCAAGTGACAGGGCGCGGTCGGCCTGAATGAATCCTGTCAATGTGGTCTGCCCGTTTCGCACTACGGAGAGCACTGCGCATTCCTTAACTCCTGCCATGGTTAAAATATGCGATTCGATCTCTCCCGGTTCGGTTCAATGCGGTATCCCCGGATTTTGATCTGCGCGTCTCTTCTTCCTTTGAACATGATCCTGCCGGTATCGTCCATCTCGGCCATATCACCGGTCCGATAGATGGTACCGAATGTAGGGGAGGTAATAAATACTTCCTCCGATGAATCTGCGGCATTGAAGTATCCATCAGCTACATAGGCAGAGGCGATAAGCAGCTCACCCGCCGCAATCTCATGAGTCCGCAGGAGACCGCAGCTTTTTTGCGCTAAGCTCCCCGAAGGAGAGATAACGGTGAATCTCCATCTCCGCGAGCAATAAGCAGCTTCCGTTCCGGCGGGCGGTAACCCTACAGCTGAAGCATCCCCGGCGCTGGATATGAAATGCCCGGCAAATATAATGTAATCCGCTTGAAGGTGAGCCGGAATGGCGATTAAATGTGTTCCAAACAGCCTATGCTGATAGAAGAATTCCTTCAGGCAGAAAGCTTGGATAGTATTCAACGGGCGAGAGTGGGCTACAAATGAAAGAAGCTCCTGTGATAATCACAAGAGCTTCTTTTTATTGAATACTATTTTATTTTTGCGGATAGCGCTTGGGATTATTGGTCTGCCCTAAAATGTAGTCGATGCTTACTTTATGGAAATTCGCCAGCGTAATTAAAACGGCACTCGGAACATCCAAATTCCCATTCTCGTAGCGGGAGTAGGTGGCTTGTGTGATATGTAAAAGCTCAGCCATTTGTTGCTGCGTCAGATCTTTGTCTTCGCGTAAATCGCGGATTCTTGTGTACAATGCTCATCACCCAAGCCAAGTTTACTTTATGCGAAAAATGCATATTGTTATTTATGCAGTTTTCGCATAAAATTTATACATGATTGAAGTATTAGTTTGTGAAAGGAGGCCTGGTGGTAATCATTTTGGAGGATTTCTATTATGGAAGATTGCACCCGAATGAGTTGATTAAGCCAAATGATCCGGAATTGCAGAAGATTAATCAGAAAACCATTGATTTATTACAAATGCTAAAAGCGAGGTTATCCGAAGAAGATTTTGACCAAGTCGAAATGCTATATGATTTACAGAGTGACTCAAGCTCGTTGCATTCAGCGTTATCTTTTATCCAAGGCTATAAAATAGGAGCTTTAATGATGATCGATGTCTTTAGTGACAAAGATTCTGTTTACGAAGGAATATAATACGTTAGTAATGGAAACCGGGGTGAAAATAAAGCTTCGGTTTTTTTGTTGGAAAAAAATCACATGGGGGAAGTTCTTTTGAAAGGGCAGAGGGGGATATTGTCGAATATTAAAAAGATTAATGGGAAGCAAATCGGTCAGGGAGTGTGCCAATAGTGAACAAAAAGTTAATCGCATCAAGTTTTCTTATTATGTTGTCAGTGGTATGTCTATCCATTACGGTCTATGCAGCCACTGCAGCATACTCTTTAAGGGTAAACGGGGCTGCCATTAAAGGGAAGCTAAAGTCATTGATGGAGTGACCTATGTACCTTTGCGTACAGTTATTGAAGGGATGGGAGGGTCATATCATGTCATGCCTGAGTCGAATACAATGAGTCCAATCCATTAATTTTTGGTTCAAAAGCATATTTCGAAATGAATGAAAATTTTGATAAATTCATTGGTTCAGTCTCTATTGAAGAAGCGAATACGGGAAAGGATGTTTTGAAAAACCTTAATTCCTGAAGGTCATCCATCTGGGATGATGGTTTTATCAAGTCCAGATGACCGGCAGAATGCTCTATGGATGAAGGTAGAGTAACATCGTAATACTTAAGGATAATTACATAAGCTTCCGGTACCAGGTCTCTTGACTCTAACGTCGCGTAAACCTGTATATTTACTCTCAGAAGGAGGGATAGTCATCGAACTGCAAACCATCAGTCAGGTGTCAAAGCACTTTTCAGTCTCCACCCGTACCCTTAGGTATTACGAGCAAATCGGGCTGATTACGCCTGCGAAAAAGGAAGATTCCGCTTACCGCGCTTATGATGCCGAAGCCATCACACGTCTGCGTCAGATTATCGTTCTGCGTAAACTGCGGATTCCGCTCAGACAGATTGCCGAAATTCTGCAAAGCGCGGAAGCGCGTGTTGCAATCGAAGCTTTTGAGCGTAACCTTGCGGATATTGAGGACGAGATCACCGCGCTCTCCACCATTCGCAGTGTTATCAAAGCCTTTGTCGAATATCTGAATCTCAGAGGTGCGAAATTCGCACTGCCTGACGACGCAAGTTTACTGGAGGTTGTGGATTCCTTGACTGTCTCGAAAATCAACTTCAAGGAGGAAAAGTCAATGGAAGAATTAAACAAGGCAAATGAAAATTTAAACAAGCTGGCGGACAAAGATGTGCGGATTGTCTATCTGCCGCCCATGACTGTGGCTGCTGCTTATGCAACGGGAGAAGGCTGCGAAGGCAAAGCGCTGGATATAATCACGCAATTTGTAACAGAAAGCGGATTGCTAACAATTAAACCCGACGCCCGGAGTTTTGGTTTTGACTGCTCTAAAGGGGCAGCAGGAATCGGAGAACCCTCCCATGTATATGAGGTGTGGGTATCCATTCCGGGCGACACAGAGGTTCCCGCGCCTTTAGTCAAACGTACGTTTGACGGCGGGTTATATGCCGCACATGTGCTCAGGGCATGGGACTTCGAGGACTGGCGTTTATTAAAAGAATGGGTTAACGCAAGCAATAAATATGATAATGATTGGGATTCTCCGCGCTGGGCATCGCTTGAAACGGTTGCAGGGCAAGGATTTGAGGAAACATTGAATTTTTATAATTACGTACAAAATGGCGGTAAAATGGACGATTTACAGCTTGATTTATTGTTTCCGATTAAGGAGAAGGTATAAGAGTAAGATCGCCGGGTAAGGCAGATTAAAATCGGCGGTTATAATTGGGTGTCCCGACATACAAAATTACACAGCTGTGATTATAACCGCAGATATTATAGAACAATGCGCCAGTGAATTCCAATCGGTATTTCCTCTTACATACGATAATCCTCCCAAACCATGAACAACTACTCCATATATATCTGCGTACGTGTAACAAAAGCTGAATTCATTTCGTTATAGTCAATGAGTAATGGTTCCCAATAAGAGCGAGAAAACAATGGAGGAGGGGACGGTTTGGTCAGAATTGTCTTAACATTAATGACGCTTCTATTCAGTTTAACGGGCTGTTCCGCTTCGCATAATGCCACAACATTAGACCACAATGCTACTGCGGCAAAAGATTATTTGGAATCTAAGGGTTACAAGGTCTCTTCGTATGAAGGCTCCAGTGAAGTCTACACCTTAACAAAAGAAAAGTTAATGAATTTACCATATTCCAATTACTGGGGGCTGCAAACCGAAGATCCCGGTGTTTATCTGGACAAAGAGGTTAACGTACAGAAGTTCATAGTAACAAACCATCCATTGGATAACTGGAAATCCACAAGCGCCAAACCGGAGAATATTGTTAAATCTAAAGGGAAAACCGCAATTTGGATCTATGTCGTGGATAACCAGGCAGTAGGCGGACATTCTTATCCAGTAATCGATCAGGCCATGGATGGCGGCGTATGGTCATTAGATGGAAGAACATTAGAAGAAGTGCATTCTATGAGTTATAAAGCTTGGTTAGAGCAATGGGAAGCAAAGTTTGGCAGCTAATGAAATATTAAGAATCGCAAAGATTCGTTATGCCGTGGGTGTCACATATCTAAGAAAGGGTGGGTTCGATGTTCTACGTTAATTCAAGAGCATTCATTGAACGATTCAATGATGGAGAACCTGAGATCGTCATACAAAGAAGAATGAAAACAGATTCCTCCTTTAAGTTCGAACTTCCCGGGGGGAGAATTGGACCCTTTGAGTCGTTGATCCAAGCCCTGATCAGAGAGGTTAAAGAAGAGACTGGATTAGATGTATACGAAATAGAAGGAAATGAGACAAGAATTGATACCCTGGGGATTAATCCGGAATTTGATGTGGAATGCCTTCAACCATTCGCAGCCTATCAAACGGTTAAAGGTCCGGTCGATTCCATCGGGTATTATTTTAGATGTAAGGCAAAGGGTGAAAGAGCAACGAACATGTAAAGCAAGCTGCGTTTCAGGAAAGAGAACCTTTAAAGCCAAAATTAAAGAATGCTACAAAATTGGAGCCGAAAATAGCGAATCAATCACAGACACGGGTACGATGTTGCATCTCCTCGGGTTCAGTTGGCATGGGAATTCAGGGAGCTATGGCGATATTCACTGTTAGTTTAAAACGAATATTGAAACTTATGGGGTAGATAAAAGTCGAAGAATTAGGTGAGAAAAAACGACGACCATTCGGAGGGACCGAATAGGCGTCGTTTTTTTTGATACATTTTTCAGTGGCCTCAGATGGCGAGAGCAGTTTTTTCAAACTTAGTATTTCTGGATGTCCCCAATTGGCCCTGATCGTTCGTTGCACATGTATACACATCCCCGTCTTCGGCAAGTACTGCAGAAAAATCATATCCTGTTAAAATTCATTTACTTCTCGAAAGCCCTTGCACTTGTACAGGCGAAGAGCGAAACGTCGTCGCCTAGTTGTCCTATGTCATTCATCCCCCAAGGGTCCGAAGCTTTCGTCATCCTTTAATATAAGACCATGATTCGATAGAAACGATACTTTCACAAACTTTGGACTGGACGTGGATGCAAAGATAGGCGTCGGATCAAACTAGACATATCATAAATAATAATAGTACATACCTTTTCATGTTACTCATTCTCCTTACCTCCGTAATTTCTTCATTTAATATAATCCCAGATCAATAACACCGTATCACCATTAATGATAACTGGGGCAGATTTATGTGCAATTGCACATTTTATATTAATCAACCTAAAAATATTTTAATAGTTGATTTAATTTTCAATTACGCTTACTGGTTTAGTTTGGTCTAACTTAGTTTCAAAGCGGCTTTAAATCTTACTTACTGCATCAGTAAAGCTCCGTAAGAGGTTCGCTCACGAGCTCGCCATCATTGTTAAGTTCAGCTTATATAGTGACATTTTTCATGAATTATATTAGTAATTTATGGTAAAGTTCTTATATCAAAAATGAAGGGATTGGTATTAATAAAAAAATTATCCTTGTATGCATTTTCATTTGCATTAATTGTGAGTCTTTCTCTCTCTTCGGTAGTTTTGGCAGCTCCAATTGATAATAGTACATTGAGACAGGTGCAAACATCTGGGGCAGATAAGACTTGGGTCGGTGAATGGCAGGGAGAGGATACAATTATCGTTGACTCCCTTGGCAATGTTACTACCTCTGGTGAACTCAAAAAAACATCAAGTTTAGTATTTCCAACAGAATCCACAACTATCCGAGACGTATTAATTCAACCGGACTTACTAACTCCCACTTTTGAACTCCCAAACGAATCTTTTGCCACCTTGGCATCCGATTATGGTCATGCATGGCCCTATTCGGCTGTTAATAGTTCTGCAGTTAACTGCTATGGTTATGCTACCAAAGCCCCATGGAAAATGAATCCTGGCGATGGAGATGGCGTTTCAAAGCAGATTCACAATATTTTACGAATGTGAATTATGTTGCTAACCTGGTAGTCCAAGATGGAAATACAAATTCATTATATTTTATACCTGGCTGGCGAATACTAAGTAGCAGAACTGCGGCCGTTAACGCCGATGAACATCGAATAGCTTTAAGAATAGGTTGGATTGATACCAATGGTAATGGTAAAGTTGACTTCCTGACCAGTATGGTTTTGGTGGAGATAATGTTGATTATCATTTTATGCTTCAAAATAGCACAGGAACCTGGTCTGAAAAACACGGTCCAAATCCATCACAAAATACTGGAATTACTGATCCAAGTAATTTTATCTGGAGCAATGGTATCTACTATAATTTTTATAACAGTTCTACGGTTTATATTGCTGCCAAGGTTCACTAATATCTAACACACAAACAAGCGGTGGTTGTCATTTCTGCCGCTTGTTTATCATATTTTGATAAAAATATATTTCATTAAGAACTCAGACTTAATTAACGTTTATAAATGAACATCTTTAACAAAACTCCGCAATCCGCTACAGTCGTGATCATCTTTCTCTAGAATATCCTTTAATAGTGCTATTCCCTTATCGACTGGAGAGTCTTTATCTAAGAATTATCCGTCGAGTCATATGAATAATCATCCCCAGAGTTTCATTGTAGTTTTTGCACCTTCAAAGACATATACTTTTGTTGTTTCTTTAAATGTGCAAGACACGATGATAATTAAACAGCTACCTGATAATGGGCTATTAAGTGCAAGATTAACATGGAAACTTTGTCGAGAAAGAAGATAAAAAGGCAGTAACTTCTAGCCATTGATGAGATGTCCGTGTGAATCAATCTTTTAATGAAACTTCTGCTAATAATTTGGCAGGAGTTTTTTATTTGGAAGCAAGGTATATATTCGCAGGGAACGGGATGGAATGAACGTCTAAATTAAGAACAGCATAGTGACTTAGGGATTTTGAATTTGATATACGAATTCAAAGGAGAACGACAATGCAGAAGAGTACTAGGAGAAAGGAAACTATTGTAACAGTAAGTGCAGTCCTGCTGATCGTGCTCATCGCTACTACTGCATGTTGGCATTCGATTGGAAATTTATTTGGATCGGGAAATTATGCTATTGAGCAAAACATGGTGAAAACCATTATGAGCAAAACAGCGACTCCAGGCGTTGCCATCGTATCATCCAAACAGGGCGAGACAGAATTTAGGGTGTACGGCTACGCCGATGTGGAACAAGAAAAGCCGGTCACTGAGGAAACACTTTTCGAATTGGGCTCGACCACCAAAGCGTTTACGGCTCTAGCTGTTATTTTGCTACAAGAAGAGGGAGCTTAGCTTATTCCGATTATATTTCAGATTATCTTCTCTGGTTGCTCCAGATTACAAGGGGGAGAAAACTGAGATTTCTATTAGACAACTATTGGCTCATACAAGCGGTATACCGTCATGGAGCATCAGGTTAATTCCTGAAGGTACAACGGAAGAAATGCTTGGAACAACCATACATAAGATTTCTAATATTGCGCTAGATACAAATCCGGGGACTGAATATCAGTATGCAACTGTTAATTATGATATTTTAGCAATGATTATCGAACAAGTTACAGGTATGAATTATCAGGATTATGTAACTGGGCACATACTGATTCCGCTGGGGATGACTGACAGTTGTTTTCAACAGGACAGGAAAAGAAGCTGGAGCAGCTTACTCAAGGTTATCGCGCGTTTTTCGGGAAAAGCTTAGCATACAACGCCCCCAGATATTATGGAGATATTGCAGCGGGATATTTGGTAACGAATTTCAAGGATTTGGAGCACTGGATCACTGCCCAGATGGAAATAGGCGATCTACCGGATAATCTGAAGAACGCAATTTATCAAACACATGAGGTTGACATCCGGGCAGCCGGATATGAGTCTGTAAACCAACTATTCCTTCCTCAACGGCACCCTCGTTGATTGCGCAGAACAGGTATGGGCAAATGAATTAGAGCCCTATGAACACCTATAAATATGACGATATCTACATCATAACTGATCTGGTATCATCGTTGTTAGTTCTGTTAGCCGCTATTGGCATCATTCTTAAGGTAATGATACTAGCCGTAGGACACCCCGACACATAATAGATGAGCAAGATAGACGCAGGAAAAAGACCAGGGTTCGTATTACTCTACTCTTTAGAATGCTGCTGTTAGTTTTGACACTGATCTGGCCTTATCTGTTGAACTATAGTTACCCTATGCTTACCGTATGGATGTCCTATTCGGTATTGTTGTGGATGGGGCTTACTGCTATTAACTGCGTGTTATCCATTTTATTGGCTGTCCGCTCTTTGAATCATTATAAAATAGACAAAGGAAGTGTCGATAGATTATGAAGATTGGAGTAATTGCTGATATCCACGGTAATGCTCCTGCCTTAAAGGCAGTTCTTAATGAGTTTGACCTGAGGCGGGACATTGAACATATTTATTGCTTAGGAGATATGATAGGGATTGGACCAGATACAAATGAAGTTCTGACAATCTTATTTGCCAGAAGTGATGTCTCAATGATTACCGGGAATCACGATGAAGCAGTTTTAGCACTTCAAAAAGGGGAAGATTATCCATTAAGCCACTCTCACGCTAAAGAGCATCACCAATGGATAGCAGATCTTATGGACAAAGGCTTCATCACCAGATTAGAACAGTTGCCTCGGACAATCACTTTAACAATCGAAGGCAAGTCTATATTGTTTATCCATTATCATATTGAGCAGACCCAATTAAATGAACATATAAGCAAAGATCCTTTTAGTGAAATTGTTGAGCCGAGTTTAGATAATTTACTCTCTCTATTCAAAGGAAGCGAAGACAAATTAATATGTTTTGGGCATCATCATCCAATTCATTTTTTTGAGGGTAAAGATACTATCTTTTTAAATCCCGGTTCTTTAGGATGCAATTCACAACCAACTGCCCGATATTCAGTAGTAGATATAGCAAAGGACAAAATTACAGTCAGTTTAGAGGAAGTCTCCTATGATAACACAAAATTTTTAGAGTCATATGAATTATTGCAGGTTCCAGAACGTGACTTTCTTATCAAAGTATTTCACAGCAATCAGTAAAAACAGAAAAGAAGGAGTGAAAAAGCTGGTGTTGAACCTGGTAAAGCGGAATGAGAACAAGCTCCTGTGATTATCACACGAGCTTGTTTGCGCTTGCAATCGGAACATCCAAATTACCGCTCTCATAGCGGGAGTAGGTGGCTTGTTATGTAAAAGCTCAGCCATTTGTTGTATTTACATACTTTTTCGGTTGAACGAGGCACGGAGTCATCCTTGACAATATTTTGCAAATGGCGTACTGTATGCGGTAAGTGATAAGTAGTAAGTAGTAAGTAAAACGATTTCAAAAGGTTCTTCATACACACGAATCACGAACCGGCTTATCTAAATCATGAGTAGGGGTGGATGGCTATGATGGATTTAAAATTAGCACAAAGTTTTGCACTGATCGCCATGGAATAGAGTTAGGGGTCAAACAGTTCCTGCAAATGAAGTCGTCGTTTATGAAGACAGATGCGGGCAGCAGTATCAATTTTTTCTTCCCTTTCCTTGAGCGGTCACAAGCTGTCTTTGTAGAGACAGAGGCTTGGTTCGATAATTCTAATAAAAGGCTAAACTCCGTCCTTACAAGGCTAAAATCCTATGGACATGAGGTAAGGTGATTGAGAGAGGTTCATTTGCGACTGTCAAAATAGATAATTTGTTATACGATGCGATGCCGCATTATGTGATGATGAGAGTACCGATTCAAGGTGTGCGTCTTGTTCCGAAGCGCCCGCTGTAAAGGAGTTGTATCCATGTCCAGGCAACGTTCCATGGAGGCGATTCTGGCCTCAGAGCATGTGTCAATAGGTGAATTGGTAAGAATCACAGGTTCCCGTTATAGCACGCTGAAACATTACACCGAAGAAGGTATGCTGCCCTTTGAACAGGCTGAAGAGAATTTAACACGCAGGTATAAAAGAGAGGAAACCGTCGCACGCATTATTTGGATAAAAGAGCTGAAAGCGAACGGTTTATCTATCCCGCAAATTAAAGAAGCTATAGATGCTTTATAATGATAAGAAAGTTGAAGGTGGCTTATATAATGAAGGTTAAGATTCTATTTGTATTATTGACAATTTCATTAGCAATAAATGCTGTGATATTTTATGGATTAACTAAATATGATTTAGTTGAGAAAGGAAGTACTCAATTACCTAAAACAAGTATGGCAGCAGATTCATTGAAATTAACAGAAAATAAAGTTGACATAGAAGAAAAAGTAAAATCTGGTTACGGATATATCTATAGTTTAACGGATGATCAAATCATGAAAGCGATCAATGAAGGAAAAAAAGATGGTGCATATTTTGGTGAAGACTTCAAATTACCTTTATTATCATCGACCAGCAACGATAGTACATTTGAATACAGGGACGTATTTATTAATACACCTTACAGATTTGTGGCAATACATTCAAGTAATCAATACGCAAAATATGATAGGACGTCATCTATAGAAGAAGTGTGGAAATTTATCAGCTATGATCATATTTCATTCTCTGCTTATGTGATGCGTGGATGGGCTAAGATGTTAGCCATTGAAATGATACAGGAAGGTAGAATAATACAACCATACAAGACTGAAAATAATGCGAATGGAGATATGAAGAGTGTCAATTTTTCAGTCAATGATATAGATTTTCGGGAACCTGCTTCTTTGAAAATATTTGAAAAAAGTAATCCTGAAAAATATGCAGAGTATAAGATCGCTTTCGAGGATTATGTGAAATAATATCCATGTAGAATGAGGTGAATGATATGACGATACTGCCTGTTATAATATTTATCCTAGTATTTGTACCTTCCATTGTACTCATCGTGAGTATGCCGTATTTAACAAAAGAGACGATTAGTTTCGGAGTCACCGTCAGCGCTGTACAATTCCTCAGTGAGCCGCTGCGCCAGATGCGGAGGTCATATGCCAGGATTAGTGCTATTCTACATACCATCCTATTCATTGTTGGCATCCTATACCTAATCTACAGTGATGAACATTCGAAGCAAGTCAGTTGGATTATTATTACCTATGCACTCGCCATGCTCGTAATCTCCCTTGTCATTAATATTAGCTATCATTTGAAAATGAAAAGTGTACTGCCCACGCTGACTATTGCTCCTGAACCATCGATCATGACCGTGGACACTGAATTGCCAAACAGAAACAGGGGCTTATCTAATTATTGGTTCTTCATTCATGTTGTCATTATGGTTGTTAATATTGTATTTGTGCTCTGCAACTACGATCTGATTCCTGATCAGCTTCCAATTCATTATAACAGCAGTTTGAGCATAGACCGCTATGCAGCTAAATCGTATACCTCTGTGTTTATGACTACGCTAATTCAAGGGCTCGTAATACTGTTGTTCCTATTTGAGAATTGGAGTATTCGCAGAGAGAAACAGCAGGTTAGAGAAGACGTAACTTACCGCCGGGCTTGGTCGTGTTTTATGATTACAGCCAGCTTCCTAATAGTGATCCTGTTAGCCGTCGGGCAGCTCAATATGATATCTCTGCTTAACATCAATTTCGCTATCCCCGTTATCCTAATCATAATAGCCTTTATCATCCTATACGCTCTCGCCTTATCGTTCTGGGCGGGTCAGGTCGAAAGCCGCTTGGAGCGATCTGCCGATAGCGCCAATGTCAGACCTGTCCATGATGAAGATAAATGGAAATTAGGTATGATTTATTTCAATCGCAAAGATCCAAACCTAATTGTCGAGAAAAGGTTCGGAGTCGGCTGGGGATTAAATTTCGGTCACCCGGTTGTCTGGCTGATTTTGCTCGGAGTTATTGTAGTGTTAGTTGTGGTGCGGTAAGAAAGCTTTAAGTGATGGGACTAGCGTAAAACAAGCTCATGTGGTTCGTCACCGGGCTTGTTTTTGTGCTGCTTAAGATCTTTGTCTCCGTCTAAACTGCGGATTTTTGTATGCAATGATCATTATTCTAATTTAACTTTTGGAGTAAGGTTTCTTTTGGTTCGTTCGGTTAAGTAAATAGTCCGTACTCGTCATATGAAAATCTGCCAGTTTAATCAGAATCGTGGTGGGAATATCGTCATCACCATGTTATGTGGAAGGCCCCCTGCCTATTGATAATAAGGGATAGAATCCGCTAAATAATCATGCCCTGTCTTGACGCCGGGCTGGAGCAGCCGTAAGGTACAAGTGACAAGAACATACAAACATAGGGAGGTACATGCTCAAGAAGGGGGAACTATGAATACATTCACAGCCTATGCAAGGCAGATCCGGCGGCAGATCGCCAGCAGGTATTACCGGATATCCATCAAGCAGCGGATTCTGTTCTCGTTCATCATGCTGATCACGCTGTCCATCAGTGCGATGGGCAGCTTCTCGTATTGGATCGCCGCGCAGGAGATTGAGGATAATGCTTACGCCAGCAGCCAGGAAACGGTCAGCAAAACTACCCAGCTGCTGGATTCCCGCCTGAATGATGTGGCACTGTCCGTGCAGTCCCTGATGCTGAGCGATGCGTACCGGAAGATGATGATGGATGTGCTCAGCCATGATGTGTCGAATTATTATGTGCATCTGTCGGATCTGCAATATGTGCTCTCACAGGCGACGTTTAATCAACCAATTATCGAGAATGTGCTGATCGTCACGCCGATAGGCGACTTCTACTCCACCACGCAAATCCGCGCGCAGGATAACTCGTTTTACGGCTCGGAATTATATGATCTCAGCAAGGAGCAGCCGGGCGGCTACTGGGCCAAGGGGCATTATGACCGGCTGTTCACGGGCAGCCAGCGGGTCGTCTCCTTCGTGGTCCGGGGAATCTATGAATACCCGTATACTCCGGTCAGCAATGTGTTTATCGTCGTCAATATCCGGGAGAGCCGGATTGACGAACTGCTGAATCAGGGCGGGCAGCAGCCCGGCCGGAATTATTACCTGATGAGCGGGGAGGGGGATGCAGTGGTGGAGTCGCGCTGGCCGTTCCGCGGCAGATTTCCCTGGAAGCCGGTGCTTGCGGAAGGCGGCGTAGCAGCCGAACCGCAGGAGCATACCTACAGCTATGGCGGCAAGGAGTATCTGGTCAATTATAAAAGCTCTGCAGCATCTCCTGACTGGATCATCTCCGGCATGCAGTCGCGCGACCAGCTGCTGGGCAAGCTGGAGAGGGTGCAGCGCATCACCCTGTATGTAATCGGTGTCTTTCTGCTGACTACCTGGCTGATCTCCAATCAGCTGACGTCTGTGCTGCTGAGGCCGCTGTTCAAGCTGCGGCGGCTGATGCGCAGGGTCGAAGAGAACCAGCTTAGTGTAGTTTATGAGAGCCGCTATGAGGATGAGGTCGCCCAGGTCGGCTTTCAGTTCAACCGGATGATGTCGGAGATTAAGGCACTGATTGAGGATGTGAAGTCGAAGGAGGAGGACAAGCGGCATGCGGAGATCCGGGCCCTTACCGCGCAGATGGAGCCGCACTTCCTGTACAATACGCTGAATACGATTTATTGCAAATCGGTATTGGGCGTGAATGAGGATGTGAATGAGATGATCCTGTCATTATCGCAGATGTTCCAGATCGGGCTTAGCGGAGGGAAGGATCTGATTACCCTCGAGGATGAGCTGTCCCATGTGCGGCAGTATTTCTCCATTCAGCAGAAATGCTATGAAGGACTGTTTGAATACAGCATTACGGTTGAGGATGAAGAGCTGCTGTCCTGCCCGCTTCCCAAAATCATCCTGCAGCCGGTTGTGGAGAACAGCATCCAGCACGGGTTCAGTGACCGGTCCGGGGGAGGCCGGATTGACATCACGGTCAGCCGTGAGCTGGAGATGCTGCATATTACTATTACCGACAACGGGCGGGGGCTCGATGCCGGGAAGGTTAGGCAGGGAATGAGCAGCGCCCCGCAGTCCAAGAAGGGCTACGCCCTGTTCAACATCAGACATCGCCTGGCGCTCTACTACGGAGAGGAAGCCCTCATGGAAGTGGACGGAGAACCGGGCAAGGGGTCGCAGACGGAGCTGTGGATTCCGTTAAGAGAGGAGCGATAGATGATGGACCAGAAGCTGGAGCCGGGAAGGTTCAAGTTATGTATCATCGACGATATTAAAAGTGTGGTGGAGATGATCTCTCGCAAGCCGGCGTGGCAGGAGCACGGTATTGAGGTCGCCGGCACGGCGCTCGACGGTGAAGAGGGGCTGCGGATCATCCGCGAGACCCGGCCCGATATTGTGCTGACCGATATCCGGATGCCGAGAATGGACGGGCTGAAGATGACCCGGGCGATACTGGAAGATCTGCCGGACTGCAAGATTATTATCCTTAGCGCTTACTCGGAATTCGCTTACGCTCAGGAAGCCATCCGGCTGGGGGCGCTCGATTTCGTGAAGAAGCCTTTTTCGCTGGATGAGATTGTGAATGTGGTGCTGAAGGCCAAGGAGCTGTGCCGGGAAGAACGGCAGGAGACTGCGAGACTGGCGGTGATGGAGTCCAAAATCAGGGAGAGCCTGCCCATCCTCCGCCAGGAGTATCTGACCTTCCTGCTGCATCACCAGACGACAGAGGCGGATGCCCGGTCCAGGTGGGCATATCTCGATATCCCGCTTGCGCAGCATGACTTCTTCGTGTTTGTCGCAGAGATCGATCATTTCGCCGAGAAGCTTCAGGGCCAGCCTGTGCAGGAGGTGGAGCTGCTGCGGTTCAGCCTGCACAATATTCTCGAAGAGACGATTTCCGCCTGGACCCGCGGTGTGATTATCCGTGAGGCTACAGACCGGTATGTCTGCATCATGAACGGCTCGGCCCCGGATACCGCTGCGCTGATTACGGAAGCCTGCTGCACGAATGTAAGCCAATTCTCCCGTAATACACTCTCTATTGGCGTGGGGCCTGGTGTATCAGCGATTCATGAGCTGGCTACCGCCTACAGGCAGGCGCTGAGCGCTCTGGGTTATCATTTCTATACCGGAGGCAACGGTGTATATCATTACGGCAATATCGAGAATAAGCCGCTCTCGCTTCACAGCTATTCCGCCGCCGCCGAGCAGGAGCTGCTGTTTGCCCTGCGTTCCGGCAATTCCGGCAAAAGCCTGCAGGTGCTGGACCAGCTGTTCTCGGAGCTGCTGGACAGCGAGCTTTTGCCTGAGCCAAGGTATGTCGAAAGCGTCGGCTATGAGCTGAGCTCCAAGATCTGCCGGGTTCTGCTTGAGCAGTTTCCCTATGAGCAGGTGGAGCCGCTGGAGCGCGGAATTGAGGCAATGAAGAACCGGGTGCATCCTTCCCTTCTGGATATCCGGAGCCTGCTGTCCGGGCTGTGCCGGGAGGCCTGCGCGCTGGTGGAGGAAGCCCGTTCCCTGGAATCCACGCGGATTATCCATCAGGCGATCGCTTATATCCGGAGTCATCTGGATACGGGGCTGTCACTGGAGCAGGTCGCGAAGCAGATTAACCTCAGCCCAGGATATTTCTCCAACCTGTTTAAGAAGGTGCAAGGGGGTTCCTTTCAGCAATACGTGATGCATGAGAAGATGGAGAAGGCCAAGGCGATGCTGATCGGCGGCCTGCAGGTACAGGAGATTGCCCAGGATCTCGGCTACGAGCACAGGCGCTATTTCAGCGAGGTGTTCAAGAAGTATACAGGAATGACCCCGTCGGAGTTTAAGCTGCATTACCTTGGAAAAGAATAAAGAAGGACAAGGGAGGGGCTTCCGCCAAGCGGAGAGTCACTCCCTTTTGTATGATGGGCAGCTTCCGCCCGGCAGTGTGCCGGCAACTCCCGCAGAAACCTGCCCTCAATGTGGGCTTACCCGCCTTATGTGAAAGCGTTACCCATTCTATAATCAGGTTGTAAGTTAAATTCAGCAGCGATAAATAAGGGGGCACTACCAATGATGAAGCGTACGCTAATGACATCAATGAGCCTGGTTCTGGCACTTGGCCTGGCAGCCTGCGGCAACGGTAACAGTGGCGGCGGCAATGCAGCAGAAGGCTCAGGAGATGCAGCGACAGGCGGTTCAGGGGAAAAAACCAAAATCAGCTACTGGACGGGCGACCGCCATGACGCCGATTTCGTGAAAGAGAAGGTGGCCGAGTTCAACAGGGCCAATACGGACGGTATTGAGGTGGAGCTGGTCGTCAAGGGCGATGACTTCGATACCGCACTGGATCTGTCCTTCCAGACCTCGGATGCCCCGGATGTGATCCGGGTGAAGGAGAACACCATCCAGACGTTCTACAAGAAGGGCTTTCTCGCGCCCATTGATGAATTCCTCACCGATGAGCTGAAGGCGAAGTTCCCGGCCATGCCGGATCTGAATGAATTTGACGGCAAACGTTACAGCCTGCCGAACTACGGAACGACGATGCGCCTGGTGTACAACAAGGACCTGTTCGCCAAAGCGGGCGTCGAGAATCCGCCAACCACGTTGCAGGAGCTGGTGGATACAGCCAAAAAGCTGACCGAAGCGGGTAAAGCTGACGGCGCTTACGGCTTTGCACTGAATTTCAAGAGTCCCTCCAGTGCATTCGCACGTTCGGCACGGGTCATTGCGGAAATGAGCGGTTATGGCGGCTTCGGGTATGACTTCAAGACTGCCCGCTACGATTTCAGCGGCCTCGAGCCGATTATTAATGCCTTCAAGCAGATCAAGGATGACGGCAGCATGCTTCCGGGTGTGGAATCGTTGGATATCGATCCGCTGCGGGCCCAATTTGCCGAAGGCAAGATCGGAATGTATATCTCCTACTCCTCTGAGCCTGGTGTGTATAAGAACCAGTTCCCGGCCAAGATCGACTGGGCTGCGGCTCCGGCACCTACAATTGACGGCATGGTGAAGGGCGCTTCCGGCTTCCTCGGCGGCCAATGGCTGAGTCTCAGCTCGAAATCGGAGAATAAGGAAGCGGCCTGGAAGTTCATGCAGTTCATGTACGGGGATCAGGTGCTGACGGATTATCAGGAGAAAGGCTTCGGCATCTCCATGGTTCCATCCATCAGTGCGGTTGCCGCAACACCGGATGTCAACGGCATCGAAGGCTTCCTTCCCAATAAAAATGACGGGGTATGGCCGATCTATCCGGCGGTTGCACCGGAGGGCATGAAGTCGGATGACGCCTTCTTCAAATATATGCTCAATGGCGGCGATCTGAAGGCGGTCATCGCGGATTTGAACAAGCGTTATAATGCTGCGCTGGACAGCGCTATTGCCAATGACGGAATCAAGGCTGAGCCGGATGCAGGCTTTGATCCGGCCGGCCTGGGCGGCAAGTTCGCCAAGTAACCGGAAGGCGAAACATAGAGAAACAGGTCAGATGACGGGGATGGGGAAGCTGCGTTCTCCACCCCTCTGCTCTGACCGTAAGGGAAAGGAGCCGGAAGAAATCAGATGAATAAAACAAAAAATTCCTTATTCTCATACAGCTTTATCTTTCCAAGTGCCCTTCTGACCATTGTGCTCGGAATCTACCCGATTGCCTGGGCGTTCCGCTACATGTTCTATGACTATAAGGGTTATGGAACGGCCCGGTTTACCGGTCTGGACAATTTCAGCCGCATTCTGAAGGATACCCAATTCTGGGATTCGGTGGTGAATACCTTTGTCTATGCAGGCGGCAAGCTGTTGATCACGATTCCGCTGGCTCTGCTGCTGGCCGCAATCCTGAACCGGGGGCTGCGGGGCAGACAGCTGCTGCGGGGGATTTTTTTCATGCCGACCGTCATCAGTACAGCCGTTATGGCTGTTGTTTTTTTTACCATTTTCAACTCGTATAACGGGATTCTCAATCAGTTCCTGATCAAACTCGGTCTAAGCAATTCCGGGATTGACTGGCTGGGTCCGAAGTATGCCATGCTCACCGTCATTCTGGTTGCGGCCTGGGGCGCGGTCGGGAACTATATGCTGCTCTTCCTCGCCGGTCTGCAGAATATTCCTGAGGATGTGTATGAAGCCTCTGCCCTGGACGGGGCAAGCAAAATCCAGCAGTTCCGCTACGTGACGCTGCCGATGCTCGGACCTGTCATGCAGATGGTTATTATGCTGGCGATCATTACAGCCCTGAAGGGCTACGAGAGCATTATGGTTCTGACCGAAGGCGGTCCGGTAGGCAAGACGGAAGTAATGTTCCTGTATTTATACAAATTATTCTTTCCTGTAGGCGGGGGGAGTGCAGGAGTTCAGGTACAGGAGTTCGGATATGGAAGTGCGGTCGCCTTTGTGTCCGCGATAATCGTCGGGATCATATCACTCATTTATTTCTACGCCTCCCGGCGGATGAATCAGACCGATTGAGGAGAGACGCGAGATGAGAATAAGAACCATACTGGGCAACACTGTACTGTGGATTTTTCTGCTGGCCTTTGCTTTTATCACCCTGATTCCGGTCGTCATCACCGTGCTGGGCTCCTTCAAAACGAATGCCGAGCTGACCACCGGAGCGACCTTCCTGCCAAGCAGCTGGCACTTCTCTAACTATGCTGAAGCCTGGACACAGGCGAATTTCTCCAAATATACGCTGAACAGCCTGATTATTTCACTGTCAGCGGTAGTAGGCACTTTACTGGTTTCTTCCATGGCAGCTTATGTGGTGGACCGGATGGACTTTTTCGGCAAAAAAATATATATCGGCCTGCAATCCTTCACCATGTTCGTGGCCGTGGGGGCGGTGGTGCTGCGTCCGCAATTCGATCTGATGGTTAAGCTTCATCTGCACAGCAGCCTCTGGGGCGTAATTCTGATCCTGATCTCCGCACACGCGTCGATATTCTTCATTCTGTTCAGCTTCATGAAGGGAATTCCCCGGGAGCTGGACGAGGCGGCGCTGATCGACGGCAGTTCGCTCGGCCGGACCTTCTGGCGGATTATTCTGCCGCTGCTCGGACCCGGACTCGGCGTAGGTGCGCTGTTCACCTTCCGCGGTGCGTGGAATGAATATCTGTTGCCGCTCGTGTTCACGATGACGAAGCCGGAGCTGCAGACGCTGACTGTCGGGCTGGCGAACCTGAAATACGGGATTTCGGCCGCTTCCCAGACCCACTATATGATGGCGGGCGCCTGCTTGTCCATTCTGCCGATTCTCGTGGCCTATCTGTTCGCCAACAAATCCTTCATGCAGATGACGGCCGGTTCACTCAAAGGGTAACGGTCCGGCCCTGCGCAACCCATATTCCATATTTAACATTCAAGGAGGTACACCCCATGACTCAACACGCTCCGGCAATTCTGCAATCTGCCCCGTTCATCCGGCGGTATCCGGGCAATCCTGTGCTGGATGCAACGAAGGTTCCTTACCCCACCGCACTGGTTTTCAATGCCGGTGTAACGAAATTTAACGGCAAGTATGTGATGATCTTCCGTAATGATTACGGCTCACTGGTCGATCAGACGCTTGAGCCGCACCACACCACGGATCTCGGCATTGCTTACAGTGACGACGGGCTGAGCTGGACCGCCGGCCCGAAGCCAGTGTTCAAAATGCATGACGAGGAAATTATCCGCGCCTACGACCCGCGCCTGACCGTGATCGGCGGCCGTTGTTATATGTGTTTTGCCGTGGATACGCACCATGGCATTCGCGGCGGAATTGCCGTTACCGATGATCTGGAACACTTCGAGGTGCTCAGCCTGTCTACACCGGACCTGCGCAATATGGTACTGTTTCCCGAGCCCATCGGCGGCAAGTATGTCCGGCTGGAGCGTCCCTTCACGGTATACAGCCGCGGCGGCCGGGACCGCTTCGATGCCTGGATCTCCGAGTCGCCGGACCTGAAGCATTGGGGCAACTCCAGCCTGCTGCTCGCCGTCGAGCAGGTGCCGTTTGCCAATGACAAGGTTGGCCCGGCCGCACCTCCGGTCCGGACGGATAAGGGCTGGCTGACCACCTTCCATGCGGTGGATGTGGACCCGGCCAGAGGCAAGCAAGGTTGGGAGGACACATGGAAGAAACGCTATACCGCCGGAATTATGCTGCTGGATCTGGAGGACCCCCGCAAGGTGATCGGCATGAGCAAGCAGCCGCTGCTGGCACCGGAGACAGACTATGAGATTGGCGGGGGCTTCCGCAATCATGTGATTTTTCCGGGAGGAATGATTCTGGAGGATGACGGCGAGGTCAAGATCTATTACGGCTCTGCGGATACGGTGGAATGTCTGGCAACGGCCCATGTGGACGATCTGCTCCGGCTCTGTCTGGAGCCGGAGCAGAGATAAGAGTATTTTCTGAAAATATGAAAGGGGTGTTTATTTATGCTAAAAAAGTTAAACTTATTAAGTTTAATTGTTTGTATGCTCGCCAGTCTTTTAGCTGTCGTTCCTTTGACAGCAAGTGCAGCGGGTACAATTGTAAGTTATCCGTTACCGTCGATCTATACCACGACCAATCAATACACGGTAACAGCAGACTCTACCAATATACCGGTAATCGACACTTCGGAGGTATTTGTAAACTATAATTATTGTAATCTCTCTTTTTCAGGTACGACTACAATCACAATTACAGCAAGCGAGCCAATCAATACCTATAATATTTCTCCCAAAGCTTTGGGAATCACTGCAGCCAAGAGCGGAAATACACTTACCTTTACACTTTCATCACCAACCTATCTTATCGTTAAAATCAATAACCTGAAAGATCTGGTGATTGCGGCAGATGCTCTTGAAACCAATGTTCCGGCTTCATCCGGTACAGGGATATACAATGTTAAAACCGGGTACGGTGCCGACAGTACCGGTGCCACTTTGGCTACAACTGCCATACAAAACGCCATTAATGCGGCTAACGCAGCAGGCGGCGGTATAGTATACGTTCCAGCCGGCGTGTACAAGAGCGGTAACATTGTTCTAAAAAGCAACGTTTCGGTTTATCTGGAGGGTGGTTCTGTGATAAGGGGTTCAGGAAATCCAAGCGATTACACTACCCATTTCCATAAGAATTCTCTGAATAAGGATGGAACCTGGTTTATTTATACCGAAACCAATGCAAACAATATTAAGATATACGGCAGGGGAACGATTGACGGCAATGGCCATTATATGAGAAATACAAACAATTATTTGAACAATATTCTTGTACCCTTGCAGTGCAGCAACTTCACGGTTGACGGCATAACCATCAGAGACAGTGGTGGCTGGGCTACAATCGTTACAAGATCTAATAACGTAACCTTCCAGAATACCAAGCACTTCAACAACAATGAACTTGATTATGAGAATGATGCAATAGACATTCAAGAGAGCCAGAATGTACTCATTAAGCACACTGTAGCAGTATCGGAGGATGACACCTACTCATTTAAGACCTGGGATGTAGCAACTACCGATATAGCTGCAAACTGGCCTGGAACTCCTGAAAACCAGTCAAATGTAGTGGTGGATGATGCTTTGGCCTGGAGCAGATGTGGAGCATTCAAGGTCGGCGATGGAGTGAAACAGCTTCAGGATGGCATCGTTGTTAAAAACTCTTATGTATACCGGTGCTGGCGCGCTTTAGCGGTAGGTCATCTTTATGGGACTCCAGCAGCACAAAACATCATATTTGATAATATAGACGTAGAAGGCTTCTGGCCAAGATCCGGTGTTCACTCCAGATGGTTTGATCTTTCTGCAAAAACCGGTCCGATAAAAAATGTGGTCTATAATAATATCAATTTACGCGCTTTAGGTGAAGTTTCAATAATGAAGGGTTGGAGTGATACATCTACTGTCTCCGGAGTTACATTAAACAATGTTCGCGTCGGTGGAGTTGCGGTAAATAATTTGGCAGATTTGAAAATAACAGATACGAACAGCTATGCTGCAGAGCCAAAATTCAACACATTGAAATTTGAAGCGGAAGGCTATAACCTTAGTTCAGGTGTTATGTCCTATGAGTCAAGCACGGACGGCGGGCTGGATGTGGGTGGAGGCAGTAATGGCGACTATATAGCATTTAAAAATGTAGACTTTGGCAGTACAGCTAAAACAAGTATTGATATGAAGGTTGCATCCGCTAACTCCGGCGGAAGGGTAGAATTCCACCTGGATAGCCCTACAGGCCCTATGCTGGGTTATTGGACGGCAGAAACCACAGGCGGATGGCAGACATGGTCCCTCAAGAATATCCCGCTTAATGCCGGGACAGCGGTAGGAACTCATACGGTATATGTTACTTTTGTTAAGTCAGATTCAACCACAGTTGCAAATTTAACTTGGTTCCAGTTCAAATAGCCAACTAACACAAAAAACAGCAAGTCTCCTAAGTGAAGTGAAATAGGGACTTGCTGTTTGAGGTTTCAATTAATTCTTAAAGCTATGAATTGGAGCTGGGTTTCGTCCGCACGATTAACGAAGTTCGCGCAGTTGAAGCCGTTTACTGCAGAGAATAAATAGACAGCATAGTCGATATGCTTAGAGCCATACGTTCAAGATACCATTTAGCAGTTCAGTTGGGACAGATAAATGTTTTTCACAATTATGATTTGGCAAAGTGGTTTGATGAGATTAGAGATTTATTGCAATAGAAATGAAAAAATCTACAAATAGAAATTCCGAAAAGATAAAGGTTAAGAACCGTTTAATTGCTCTAACTAAAGATACATTCGAAAAGTTTGGTCATTTGATGGGACAAGTCTTCCTGAGCATGTGTGTAGATATAAATTAGGTGTTTATTACGAAGTACCTTTTTTCCTTTACCTGCGCCTTCCCTCACTTTTTTGGGTAAACTAACCGTAGACAACACTTTACCTAAATTATCCGAAATGAGGGGACGCCCCGTGACAACTCACAAATCTTCCAATAGATTAGCCAACGAAAAATCACCCTATCTCCTACAGCACGCCCACAATCCCGTGGACTGGTATCCATGGGGAGACGAGGCCTTTGTCAAGGCGCAGGGCGAGAAAAAGCCGATCTTCTTATCTGTCGGCTATTCGACCTGTCATTGGTGTCAGGTCGGTGAATTCCACTTGTTTAATCTCAACGTTTTTGTCACACCCCTGAGTCAGATTCCTGTTAAATTCCAAGTCTATCGAATTAACTTGCTGAATTCGCATTTCATTTGTTGATAAACTATGCTATAGGTTTTCTAAGCGTTTTTGATAGGAAAGCGTATAACAAAACGATGAAGGATATATTTTCATAGTGGCAAATGGGGCTTTAATATACTTCAAAATATGATAAATTCCATAGATATGGAGTATTTGAAGATGATGTTTATTTACATATCGGGATGATGAGAACACACTTGCTCGGCTGGTAGAACGTTTGCATGGCATGCATGAGGCCGTCGGTTCGATCCCGATTTAAAATTGTTTGAGTGTACGATGTATAAGAAGCTTGAAGTCTGTGTAAGATATTTTTGACGGTGTGAAGAGAGGTGTGGTTCCGTTGGACCATTCGGTGCTAGGGCTACAAGAGGAATTTAACTAATCACTAAGTCAACTGAAAGCGAGGGGTTGTGTCGCAGAGCATCTCTGAACACACACGCCTAGTAGCATTCCTTTAAAACGGAAAGTGAACAAGCGGTGCCCAAGTATTTCTAATGATGTGAAGTGTGCCTTTTAAAGATACTCGAACGATCAAACACCGTCGAAGGGAGCCTGTAAAAGGGCTCCTTTTTCTATTGCTTAAACGCAACAATCCATTCCGAAAATGTTATGGTTTTAAAGAGGCTGTCCCAAAGTAGGGAGCACGTTAATTTCTGTAACGGAACCTGATCGAGGTGGAGTAAACCTATCTCTTAATGCTAGAATTACAGCTAACGAATTAACCTCACTGAAAGATTATGTATTTTAAAGTCAATTCAAAGAGCAAGGGTTGTCATAGGTCCTGATTAAGTTTCGGTAGTTGAGTCAAGCAATACTTTATAAAAAAGACACTAACGAGGTTAGTGTCTTTTTGTTCACCAATGGGTAATAATGAAAATGGCAACATACGTGCTCAAGGAGGCTACATGAATAGAGATAAAAGAAGGCCAAAAGCCAAATCGACTAATAAACGAAAAATCACCCTATCTACTGCAACACGCCCACAACCCCGTGGACTGGTTCTCTTGGGGAGAAGAGGCTTTTGCTAAGGCGCAAGCCGAGAACAAGCCGATTTTCCTTTCAGTTGGATACAGCACATGTCATTGGTGTCATGTCGGTGAATTCCACTAGTTTAATCTCTACGTTTTCGTCCCACCCCGAAGTTGCTTCCTGTTTTGTTCTCATTAGGTCTGTTTTCACTAATCTCTTGCTGTACTTGAATTCATATAGTTTTAAACTGGATATGCACCACTATAAATTATCTCTCAGTCTATCAAGTTGACTTGCTGAATTCGTATTTCAGTTGTTTGAATGGTGAAACTCCTATAGCACTTATATCGCTCGATAAAGTGAAATTTGAAGCGATACGAATAAAAAGTTTGTCCCAGTATATGGTATTATTTAGTTTGATGAAACCGACCCTGTTCAATTTGTCGAAGAAGATACACCATTTCGTTAGAACTTCACAGAGGGACTTATTGCAACTTCATATGGGTAGAACTTCTGTAGACTTGGGATGGTATCAAGAGTGTAGAATCGAAGAGAACTACTTGTTGGTACTTATTAAAGATGATATTTGGGTATGCCCAATTTTTAGTCTTGAATCAAGGGATAACAGTTATCATTCATGAAATCGTAAAACTTTACTAAACATTATTACATAAATGAAAGCAAGATCTCATTGAATGGAGGACATATAATGAATGGCGACTTCATTTTCAATATGGATTATGAAAGGAGGGACAGGTTACTAGGAATCACTGGAGAGTGGATTGCAAAAAGGGGCACAGGAAGTGTCCGACGCTTTGAGTTTATTGACGTAAGAGTCTTAAAGCAACTAATTGAAAACAACTATATTGACCCACTTGAAGCCCATAATAGTTCTCCTAGTGTAGAAAAAATGTTTAACTTCATGGCTACATACCCCAATGTATTGACTAAAGGCTATGCCACCAGCCCATTGCGTAAAGATTATAGAGTGACATTAGATACGCTTTTTGTACCCAAAGAACATGTAACAAGGACATTGAAACACGATTTTGTTGCGTTCTGTACTAAAACTGATGAGTGTGAAATGGAAGGGGATTTATATGCTTGGTGGGACTAAGCCAAAGAACAGATAAGAGAGCAATTTCATTCACCGATTGAAGAATGGAGCATGAACAATGACCGTAGATAGAACTGATGAATTATTGCGTATACACGGATTAATCCCAAAGCAAAGTGATATAGATGATATTCGCAAGTTGTTGCTTATTGAACTGGACAATCAGGAGTCCGAAGACAATGAGTATATAAAGACGTTATGTATTCAATTGTTTATTCTTGGTCAAGTAGAGGATAGTTTGTTAATTTGGAAGGCGAAAAAGAAAAACTTCGATTCATTTATTTATATTGATGTTCAATTGCTTTGTGGGGCAGGACTAGAGCAAACCAAAATCTTTCTGGAAAATACAATAACTATTGATGCCCTGGATGAAATTGCATATTTGAAAAAGGCAGAACTAACAAGGGATTTTGTTGAATTCAGTAGAGATAACCTAATAAATTTTTACAAAGGATACTATGGAATAAGTTAAAAAATCATAAAGAGTGTTAAGTCGCTGAATTAATCAATCACCACTTGAGAACAACGCCTTCTGTTCAAACCAATTTAAAGAACCCTCTTCTTAAGAAGTTACATTTTTTCTCTCCCTTGCGACTTTCCCCACCCATTTGGGTAAAATACCCCTAAGCTTTATTTTACAAACAATCCTACAACGAAACGAGGTGATGTCCCATGACTACTCATAAAGTACCCAATAGATTAGCCAAGGAGAAGTCGCCATATCTGCTCCAACACGCACTTAACCCAGTGAATTGGTTCCCTTGGTCTGAAGAGGCGTTTGAAGTCGCCAAGCGCGACAATAAGCCTGTCTTCCTTTCAGTCGGCTACTCCACCTGTCATTGGTGTCACGTAATGGAACGCGAATCCTTCGAGGATTCAGAAGTCGCGCAGCTCCTTAACGATAACTACGTAGCCATCAAAGTCGACCGCGAGGAGCGGCCGGATATTGATGCGCTGTATATGTCGGTCTGTCAGGCGCTGACGGGGAGCGGGGGATGGCCGCTGACGGTGCTGCTGACGCCGGAAAAGAAGCCGTTCTATGCCGGGACGTATTTCCCGAAGCGGCAGATGTTTGGCCGGATCGGATTGATGGATGTGCTGGAGCAGATCCACACGAAGTGGGAGCAGGACGGGGAGGCGCTCAATAAGCTGGGCGATGACCTGCTTGAAGAGCTGCATACACTTGACCGTAAGAATGCATATAACTCGGCTGATGTAGACGGCGGTATCCCGGGCGATGAGCTGCTGCATGAGGCGTATGAGCTGTACCGGCGCCAGTTCGACGAGGAATATGGCGGGTTCGGCAATGCGCCGAAGTTCCCTTCGCCGCATAATTTGTCCTTCCTGCTGGCGTACAGCCAGCTGCACAATCAGCCGGAAGCGCTCCGCATGGTGGAGAAGACGCTGGAGTCGATGTACCGGGGCGGCATGTACGACCATGTGGGCTTCGGGTTCTCGCGGTATTCTACGGACCGGGAATGGCTGGTTCCGCATTTTGAGAAAATGCTCTATGATAACGCACTTCTGGCGAACGTCTATCTGGAGGCCTTCCAGATTACCGGGAAACCGCTGTATGCGGAGATTGCCGAGCAGATCTTCACCTATGTCCTGCGCGATATGACTTCTCCCGAAGGCGCTTTCTACTCTGCGGAGGATGCGGATTCGGAAGGCGTGGAGGGGAAGTTCTACGTCTTCTCCCGTGATGAGATCGAGGAAGCCCTGGGACTGGAAGACATGCATTCATATTGCCATGTCTACGGGATTACCCCGGAAGGCAACTTCGAGGGTGCCAATATTCCGAATCTGCTTCAGGGACTGCCGGAAGAAATGGCGGAACGCCTGGGCATGAACCCGCTGGGCCTGCGGACCCGGATGGAGGAATGGCGCGGGAAGCTGTATGAGTACCGGGAGCAGCGCATTCATCCGCTCAAGGATGACAAGGTGCTTACTTCGTGGAACGGGCTGATGATCGCGGCGCTGGCTCAAGGAGCCAAAGCGCTGCAAAAGCCTGAATATGCCAAGGCCGCCGAAGCGGCAGCAAACTTCATCTGGGACAAGCTGCGGCGCGAGGATGGCAGGCTGCTGGCACGTTACCGTGACGGGGAGTCAGCGATTCCCGCTTATGTGGATGATTATGCCTTCCTGATCTGGGGACTCAGCGAACTATATGAAGCTACGGGTCAGGCGGTCTATCTGGAACGCGCTCTGATTCTTAAGGATGGACTGCTGGAGCTGTTCTACGATTCCGAAGGCGGCGGCTTCTTCTTCACCGGCCATGACGGGGAAGAACTGCCTATCCGCTCGAAGGAATTGTATGACGGGGCTATTCCATCCGGGAATTCGGTAGCGGCGAAGCTGCTCTGGAAGCTGTCGGTGATTGCCCAGGACGTGGAGCTCAAAGGCATCGCCGAGCGTACCGCTGCGGTGCTCTCCTCTGCAGCAGCGGAGTATCCGCCGGGTTATGCGATGTATTTGCAGGCCCATCTGGCGATGACCTCGGGCGGCAGGGAATGGGTGCTCTCCGGCAAAAAAGAGGACCCGGCGCTGCACGGCATGCTGGCTCAGGTTCAGCAGGCCTATCTGCCTGACGCTGCGCTGATCGTTAACTGGGAAGGGGATAGCGAAGGCATTCTCCGCCTCCTGCCGCATCTGGCGGACAAACCGGCGGTCCGCGGCGATGCGACGGCCTATGTGTGCCGGAATTTTGCCTGCCGTGCGCCGGTTACGAATATGGAGGCGGTCCGGGAGCTTTTGGCCTCCGGCAATCGCGAGGGTTAGTATATAACACAAAGAGCAGCCTGCGGTTTGGGCTGCTCTTTGTGTTAAGTATCCTTCCAAGATCATCTTATCTGACGAAAGGGGCATAGAAAGAATCCGCAGGAATTGCCTGTGCGGCTCTACGCATATGCTTGTTCATTGCGGCGATAATCACTTTACCCGGCCAATGGTCCGGCAGCAGCTCATCCGGGAGATACGGGTCGGCCATAAACAGCCCGCTTAATTCCTCACCCATCTGCAAATATAGCAGGAATAGCTGTAGAGGCTGCCCCGCCTGAAGTGCCTCGTGCAAAGATGGAACGAATTCTTCCTGCAGCCAGTCCGATTTCTTCTGATATAAGGCTTCGATTTCATCCAGCTGCCAGATCGCTTGTGCTTTCTGTGGCGTAATGGAGCCTTCCTGGAATTGGCCTTGCAGGATGGACACCTTGCCTTCCAGCTCCAGCTTTTGGATATATGCTGCGACTTCATCGCGATAGTTCCATGGTGAAATGTACACACTGTTATATAGAAGACCATAGCCCAGCTGGCCGAGCGCCGTACGGAACTGGTCGCGCTTCTTGCGTTCAGACTCAGGAACCTCCAGCATGACCACATCCCAGGTGTGATCCCACTTTTCCTGATACCGGGCGGGCTTGCTGTTAATCGCCTTAATGTAGGCGAGGCCCTCGGCGGTGACGCTGTACCAGGAGCGTGACGGGGAAGCGATATAGCCCTCTTTTTTCAGACGGGACAGGGCATTGCGGATATAGGTGGAGGTGTACCCCCTTTGCTCGTAAATCTCAACAAACTGCTGGGCGCCCATCTGCTCCACCTTGGACAACAGGAACAGCATGGTTTTCTCAACGGACAGCAATGTTCTTCACACCTCTCTTGACAGCTGGCAGAAATGAATATATCATAAAAACTAACGAACGTATTATAATTTGTTATATTGTAAAAATTCAGTAGCATATCTGGCTTCAGAGCAGCTTGGTGTCATTGTAACGTAAACTTTGGGTTTTTGCACGATTCAATCCCTGAAGACCCATTGAAATTAACAGCGAAGAGGAGAGAAAATCAATGAAAATTATGTACCATGGCCATTCCTGTGTTCAAATCGAGGTAAACGGCAAATCGCTGATTATCGATCCTTTCATTAGCGGCAATGCTGCAGCAGTGACAAAGGTTGAAGATATTAAGACGGATGCGGTGCTGCTGACTCATGCCCATATGGATCACATTCTGGATGCCGCGCCGATTGCCAAAAGTAATAATGTTCCGATTGTAGCTAATGTGGAGTTAGCCTCTTACCTGGAGGGGAAGGGCGCCCAGACGATTGGCATGAACATCGGGGGGACGGTGGATCTTGGTTTTGCCAAAGCGACGATGATCCATGCCTTCCACACCTCCAGCATTACACTCGAAGATGGACAGAGGATCTACGGGGGGACGCCTGCGGGCTTCATTATTGAAGCTGAGGGCCGCACCATTCTGCATGCAGGGGACACCGGGCTGTTCGGAGACCTGAAGATGTTCGGGGAGCTGTACGAGATTGATCTGGCCATTCTGCCGATCGGCGGACATTTCACGATGGGGCCTGAGCATGCACTCATCGCCGCTAAGTGGCTGGGAGCGAGACATGTACTTCCGGTACACTACAATACCTTCCCGCCGATCCGTCAGGATGCGGGTGCTTTCGTTCAGGCGCTGGAAGAAGCGGGAATCAGAGGCTCGGCGCTTGCCTATGGTGAGACGCTGGAGCTGTAAGGTTGTATACAGAAGGATTAAGGATGAACTAACTGATACGTGATTTAAAATGTAAAATGACTAAACAGCCGTTTTTTTGCTTCCGCAAAGAAACGGCTGTTGTTATATGGCGGATGATTTCTACTTGGCGAACCGGGACAGCTCCAGGTTGAATTTATCGCGTTCGTCATAGAATAATCCGTGTCCGCTATTCTCGAAGGGGATCAGTACCGAATTACGGATTCCTTGATGCTGTGCCTCAGCCAGCGGGAAGAAGCACACCTGATCATGAACACCGTGCAGAATCAGCGTAGGCACCTGTATCCGTGGGAGGTCATTAAACAACTCTTCCTCGAGCCAAGCCTTAGAGACAGCGATGGTCGACCAGCTTGCGGCCTCAAGCCCTAATTGGAAGAACCAGTCTGAGAACGGCTGGGATACTTTTTGATAGAAGAAGATTTCGCCGAAATCATACAGCATCTTGGGCCGGTCATCGTAGGTAGACTGAATGATCTGCTCGATAGCTTCTCTGGTCGTTCCGTAAGGGAAGCCCGGCCGCTGAATCAGACTGGGGGCTGCCGAAGCGAATAGCGCAAGCTTGGAGACACCATATCCCTGGTGCCGGGCCATATACCGGATGGCTACGGCTCCGCCGGTTGAATGTCCGCCGAGTGTAATATCCTGCAGCCCAAGTGCCCCGATCACGCAGCGGATATCATCAGCTAAGCGGTTATAATCGTACCGGCCCAGCGGTTTATCCGAATTGCCGAATCCCCGCATGTCCATCCCGATGCAACGGTAGCCCATAGGCACCAGCTGATTGTACTGATATTCGAACATCTGGTGGTTAGCAGGCCAGCCATGGACGAAGAGAATCGTTCGGCTGCCCAGCGGATTGATATCATTAACATAAATCTTCACGTTCGGTTCGACTCTGATCCAATGTTCCATATAGCTTCCCTCATTTATCCGTTGTATGGTTTAATTGGTTTATATTATTCAGGTATCTGAGGAAAGTGCCTAGAATACAAGCAATTGGATTGACAGCAGCTGCATAATGACAAGCGAACAAGAATCAGTCAACGGAAAGGAAGATTCATAACCATGAATAATGTTCTAAGCAATATCCGCTGGAAAGAGCAAAGTGCGGAATATGAGGCGATTCTGCAAAGGGCAGATGAGGCGGTCATTACCCCGCTCGAGGGTGGTCTGGAAGCCGAGGTGTACAGAGTTACACTGCCTGATACAGAGCTTGTGTTCAAAATATGGAACCGGGATTCACGGCCGGATATCTCTATCCAATATAAAGTGCTGGAGCAGATGTACCGGCAGGGCCGTGCGGTGTCACAGCCGTATGCCTGGGGTTTGGACCCCGGGGACAATCAGGTGCTGTTAACCAGCTTTGACGGTGTGCCTCTCACGGAAGCGAATACCACCGTTCTTACAGCAATAGCAGAAAATCTGCTGGATATACATAGGCTTCCACTCGATTCCTTAAGCGGTATAGAAGTACCCGCATATGATTTCGCAGATTACTTCTTCCCGGAGTGGGGAGGTCAGCCGGAGATCAGAATGCTGGCGCTGGGGCTGGCGGACAAGGCGGGAATAACCTCGCATCATCTGATCCATGGAGACTATCATGCGGGCAATATCCTGGAGGCTGCCGGAGCCTACACCATTATTGACTGGACAAATGTCCAGCTGGGCGATCCGAGATATGATATAGCGTGGTCTATTCTAATTATCCGGGTCTATGCGGGGGAGCATTACGCAGAAGTCTACCGTTCAGCATTTCTTGCAAAGAGCAGTTACACTGCAGCTGAGCTTGAGCTATTCGAGGCGCTGGCTTGTCTGCGCTGGCTCCAGCTGTATAGAACTACAGGTATTCCGCTGCAGCCGGATACGCTTGCGATGATGCAGGCTATTCTGGAGCGCAACGGGTATTTGCCGGAAGGTCTGCTCTAAGGTGCCATAAATGATATTGGAATTTGACTGTGGTATGATCAGGGAAGACAAGGCTTCAATTTCAAATCGGGAGGCGGAAGCAGGGAATGAATACTAGAATGTTAGGCGGTAAGCTGCAGGTGTCTGCACTTGGACTCGGCTGTATGGGGATGTCCGATTTCTACAGCGGCCGGGATGAAGCGGAGTCCATCCGCACGATTCACCGGGCCATTGATCTGGGAGTTACTTTTCTGGATACGGCAGATATGTATGGTGTGGGAAGGAATGAGGATCTGGTCGGCAAAGCCGTTAAAGGCAAACGGAACGATGTTGTGCTGGCGACCAAATTCGGCAATGTGCGCAGTCCGGAAGGGCAGATGCTCGGCATAAATGGCCGTCCGGACTATGTGAAGTCAGCTTGCGATGCCAGTCTCCTGCGGCTTGGCGTAGATCATATTGATCTATACTATCAGCACAGGGTAGATCCGAACACGCCAATTGAAGAAACCGTTGGTGCGATGGCCGATCTCGTTGCAGCAGGCAAAATCCGCTACATAGGGCTGTCTGAGGCAGGGACGGCTACCATCCGCCGCGCTCATGCCATTCATCCGGTAACGGCGCTGCAGACCGAATATTCCCTGTGGAGCCGTGAGGTGGAGGACGAAATTCTGCCGCTTGTCCGCGAGCTGGGTATTGGCTTCGTTCCGTACAGTCCGCTGGGGCGCGGTTTCCTGACCGGGCAGATTCAGAGCTTCGAGGATCTGGCTGAGGATGATTACCGCCGCAACTCCCCCCGTTTCCAGGGGGATAATTTCAAGAAGAATCTGGATCTGGTGGAACGCATCAAGCAGATTGCTGCCGGGAAGGGCTGCGAGCCCTCTCAGCTTGCGCTGGCCTGGCTGCTGAAGCAAGGGGAGGACATCGTGCCGATCCCGGGAACGAAACGGACGAAGTATCTGGAAGAGAACGTAGGTGCACTGGAAATAGAGCTGACCTCTGAGGAGCTGCAGCAGATTGATGAGGCTGCGCCTCAAGGGGCTGCCTCGGGCATGCGTTATCCGGAGCAGAGTATGCGAAGCTTGAATCTGTAGCAGTTGCACTTAGGGAACCAGCTAAGAGTGTGCGTTGTATGATAAAAGAGGAGCCGCGTAAGGTATGCGGCTCCTCTTTTTTGGATGCGGTAATGTTCAGCTGCTCCCTATAAAGGGCAAGCTACTTATTCCGTTCAGGGTTCTGCGGCTTCACGCGGGCGGGTCTGGATACCCAATTGCTGCGGTTCATCGGCTTCACTGTATCAATCCGCGGATTCGGAGTTTCCTCAGCGCTGATGTTCTCTGCCGCAGCCGTCTCTGCTGTACCTTCGGATTCTACGTTAGCGGGGGTCTTTTTGGACAGGCCGGCACCATTATGTTTGCCTCTGTTCCACACTTTGTTCTTGCTCATCGTTACACTCCATTTCTATTCACTTATGCATAAACCATATCATAAGACGGGAAGTTAAGAAAGAACCTGATGCAGCTAATAATAGTCGCAGAGAGTAACAATCCTTCAGGCAGAATAGTCTGCTGAGCTGTGAAAAATAGCACTGAGCACAAAAAAACGCTTTTGACAAGTTATAAATTGTACTATTGGTTTACATAAAAGGTGACTATACTAGTATAGAATTGAAAGGAGAGCACCCTGATGCCCATCAAGATTATAACGGATAGCGGTTCCGATTTACCCCCAGATTACGTAGAGCAGTACGACATTTCTATTGTCCATTTGCCGGTTCATTTCGGACATGAACTCATGCCTTATGATACGGACGCGAAGACTTTTTATGCGAAGATGCATGAAGCGAAGGAATTGCCGACTACGGCGAGCCCAAGTCCACAGGTATTCCTGGACAATTTCAAACAAGTGGAAGCAGGCACTGATATTATGGTCATCTGCATGTCCTCCAATATCAGCAGTACTTATCAGACCGCAATGATCGCCAAGGAGATGTACGAGGAAGAAGGACATCCGAATGCGATTGAAATTATAGATTCCAAACTTTTTTCAGGCGGACTGACACTGATTGTGGCTATGGCAGCGAAATGGTCGCTGACGGCAGCAAGTCTGGCTGAATTGAAAGATAAAGTGATGCACAAGGTTGAAGAGACCACCGCTTATTTCACACTGGATACTCTGGAGAATGTGATCAAAGGCGGGCGGCTGAGCCGGATCTCCGGTGCCGTGGCTTCTGTACTGAACATTAAGCTGCTGCTGAAGATCAGCGAAGAGGGAACCGTTGAAGTGGTCGAGAAGACCCGTGGACTTCCTAAGGCGCTGAGTCATCTGCTGGCCAAGCTTGATCAGAAGCAGCATGATTATGAACAGGCGGTAATCGCCATAGTCCATAGCAATTGCGAGATGCTGGCGCTGGAAATCAAGGAGCGTATTCTGGAGAAGCATCCCTTCAAAGAAATTTTGCTGTCCACCATGGGACCTGTGATGGGTACATATGCAGGACAGGGCGGAATCGGCGTTGCTTTTTAGGCTGCTGCAGATTTAATGGAGAATAAGTGAATAGCTAAGCCGTATACAAGGACTTTCTGGTGTACGGCTTTTTAGTTTGCTTTGGTATAGAGGCGGAGGAATTACAGCAAGCGGGGGGAGGGACGGCAGCGGGCTAGGCACCCTGGGCTGGGCATGTGCATAGAATGTAGCAAATCCATTTATACGGAGGTTAAACATTCATGTCGACATATCATAGTGGCCCGCAAACAGCGGTTATCTATCAGGCTGACCCTGCGGTGGTCCAGCATCTGCACGGTGTCCGCGATTCTCTGCACCAGTCCTGCAAGCCTTATTTGAACCATAATGTGAAGGTACAGACCATCGATGGACAGATGCATGAAGGCACCATTGCCGGCATGGACAGCAAACATCTGTACCTCACGGTGACTATAACTACAGAAACGGGACGCGGATACTACAACCCGTATTACAAGCCTTATCCAGGTCCAGGTTATCCGTATCCGGGGCCGGTGAATAATAACGTCATCCTGCCGCTGGTATTATTCGAACTGCTGGCTATTTCGCTAATCTGAAGCGGGTACGGGCCGGCGAGTTGCCCGGATGCGCGCTTGACCGCTGCGGCTATTGTAATAAGTACAGTGAGTAGAGGGGATAACCTGCTCATGCAAAAATAACCGGATCAGCATCTTGCCGATCCGGTTATTGTGATGCGGTTTCTGCATGTAACAAGCTGCCGGATGAATCATCTGGCAGTTGAATTGATGCTGATCGGCTTCTGTGCAGAATCTGATGTGAGGGTGTACTAGAACCCGCAGGATGAAATGCGGTCAAGTTCCAGTGACTGTGCTTCTTATTTGCCGCCTGAATCACCGCTGCTGAGGCTGATGCTATCGGCTTGAGCTGTGCCTGATTTCAGTGTGTACTGTATGATGTCGCCTGCCTTTAGTGTGGACAAGGCGATCGTAGCCTCTGTACGCTTGCCATCGGTAAAAGTAATAGAGATAAGCTTCGTATCCGATGTCACCGTAACAACGGTGGTCTCTTCAGAGAAGCTCATCTGCGCACCGCCCTGTCCCTGCGGTCTGCCGCCTTGGCCGCCACCGTACTGGCCACTGCCCTGGCCGCCGCCTCCGGCTCCCGGCTCACCGCTCACTGCCCGGGCTGCCCGAAGGCTCCGCGCCTTGCGGGGCTCCCGCTGGTGCTGCTCCATCCTGCGGAGCAGCGGATGGCGCTTCGGCTGTATACAGAGTAATCTTGCTGCCGCTGATACTCTTGATCTTGCCGAAGCTCATGGCGGCGCCGGGAGTCTTCCCGCCGCTGCCGCCACCATCTGCGGCAGCTGGCTTCGCGCCCGCGGCCGGGGTTGCTGCCGGCTTCGCGCCAGCGGCAGCCCCTGGCTTGTCCGGCGCGCCTGAGGGAGCGCCGCCAGTACTGCCCGGAGCAGCGCCGCCCGCTGCTCCGCCTCCGGCATCCGCAGGCGCGTCGCCCCCGGGTGCTCCGCCTGCAGGCCCGCCGTCTTGGCTTCCGGCGGGCCGTTCGCCCGCCTTGCCGTCCTGCGGCGGGGCAGCCTGACCGTCCGGCTGGGCACCCGGAGTCTGCTGCGGCTTCACGTCCTCTCCCGGGCCGGGCAGCGGGAGAGGGCTGGCGCTGGCCTCCGGTGCCGCCGTCAGCCCGCCCCCACCTGCAACAAGTCCGCTCTTCAGCTCAATCCTTGACGCAGTTAGCGTACCTTCGGTCAGCGTAACTGTAAGGATATCGCCTGTCTGCAGATCTGCCAGAGTCAAAGCACCGGCGGCTCCATCAGAAGAGGAGCCGGTTTCTGTGGTGACGGATGGAATTACAAACTTCGTATTCTCATCAACGGTAATGACTACTGTCTCGTCTGTAAACTGAAGAGCGGATGTGGAGGGGGCGCCACTGGCGTTGCTTCCTGTCGCGCCATCGCCCGCTGCAATACCAGAAGTACCCGCTGCATCATCCCCGGCCAGATCAAATTCAGCAACTCAGGGCTCTTGGATACCGCCTGATTGAGCCTTATAGAGCGTAATTTCGTTTCCGCTGATGCTGATGATTTTTCCGGTGAAGCTCTGGGCAGCAGTGGCTTCTGTGCTATCTGGACTGGCTACCGGAATAGTCTCTTCCTGTGCCTTGTTGCCGCAGCCTGACAAGAGCAGTGCAGACAGCAGCGTGCCTGTGCACAGGCATTTTGTTAATCTCGACATGATCTCTGGTCCTCCTAGACATAATGTGAGCCCAAGCCTGAACATATGTATTCGTACAAAGTTGCATCAGGGCTATAGACTCTCAGTTTGTGAGCTTCTGCAGTGCCGTCAAGCTTCGCTCATACCCCGTATCATCAGCTGTGACTTCCCCGGCAAGCAAATGTTCTGAGATAATATACCAGCTGTTCCTGAAAGAAAAATGAAAGGTGCATGCTCGCTGATTCGCTGATAACAGAGGTCTCGGGATTTCTCTCCAGAGCAATGATAGTTGGAAATAAGGCACTTAATTCAACACATATTCCGATAATTACGATTTTGCATATCATTAAGTGTTGTTTCTCCAACTATTCCGGCGATAATAATGACTTCGCCAGTAATAGATGCTGTTTTTCCACTTAGTCGGACCCCAACCCCAACCCCAACCCCAACCCCAACCCCAACCCCAATCCGCAAGCACAAAAAAAACCGCCCGCTTAATGCATCAGCGGACGGCGTATGAGTTTTACAAAGTGACAACAGCGGTGATTTCTTCGTCCAGCTCCAGGCGTACATTTTCACGGTAAGCGCGTATGCCGTATTCGCTGTGCAGATAACGCAGAATCGATTCAATCAAATTGGATTCGACCAGGAACTGGCTGCGGCCCTGAACCCAGACCTCTGCGGTGTAACCGGTATCTTCGTCCCAGCTAAGCTCCACCCGGACTTCCTCCACCCGTACAGCTTTGCGTTCAGCCATATGCAGGCAGATTGCATTGATAATCTCGTCCATACTGAGTACGGTAACACTCATTAGTAACGCCCGTCTCTTTCCTGCATTCTGCGCCGTTCCTGTCTGCGCCGGAAGAAGGACATGATCATCATAACGACCAGATAAATGGCCAGCATGTTAATGAAGAGGCCGATGATATTGCCGAAAGCGCCCATGCCGGAGAACATTCCGCCGAAGAGGAAGCCGGCGATCCCGCCGATCATCAGGCCTTTCATCAGACTGCCGCCGCTGAAGAATCCGCGGTTTGCATTCGTTGTGCTTCCGGCTGTGGTGCCTTTGGTGCTATCACTTTGTTTCACATTATTTGTTGTTGATTTCTTCGGGGTAGTGGTGAATCCCCGGCTTCCCGATTTGAAGCCGCCGCCACGGCGGGCATCTGCAAAGTCAGGAGCAGTTACGGCAAAGAATAGAGTGAAGGCCATGACGATCATCATTACACGTTTCATTGATTTCATTTAGTACGAGAACCTCCCAGAAGTGTGGTAAATACAGACATTCCAGAATCTGCAGCGGACAAAACCATTCTTTTAACGATTAGCATCCGTCTTGTTCACATTAGTTTCTGTGTGTCTGCCCGGTAATACGCAGGTTACCCTCAGGAGGTTTCAATTTTTAATAATCACAAATAGAAATGTTAACTGGCTTCAAGGTTCCGGCAGGCCAAAAAAAGTGCGTGGATCCAGGATCCACGCAAACAGCAGTTTCAGAGAGTTGCCTTATGCTCCGCGTATCCATCCGAGACAAGCTCAAGCGCTCCGGTTGCCGGATCGATGATCATGCCGTGAATAGGTACGTTTGGGGGGAGTAAGGGATGGCGCTTGATCAGCTCCACAGTCTGAATTACCCCTTCCTCCACATTGTCAAACCCGCGCAGCCATTTGGTCAGCTTAATTCCCGAATTCTCCAAAGTGTCGAGCACCTGCTCCGAAACGCCGCGTTCCTTAATAGAATTGATCATCCGGTCCGCATTCAGGGAGGCCATGCCGCATTCATAATGCCCGACGACGATAACTTCATCCGCATCCAGCTCATACAGCGCAACCATTACGCTGCGCATTACGCTTCCGAACGGCTGGGAGATGACGGCTCCGGCATTTTTGATGATTTTGACATCGCCGTTCTTGAAATTCATCGCTTTGGGCAGAAGCTCAACTAACCGGGTATCCATGCAGGTGATGATCAGCATTTTTTTATCCGGAAAGCGGCTGGTCAGATAGGCTTCGTATTCTTTTTCCTCAACAAAATGCTTGTTAAATTTCATAATTTCTGTGACCTGACTCATGAGCATGCTGCCTCCTCAAAGTTAAATGATAATAGACTTCTTCTGAAATCCCTTCGTACAGCCCCCCCTTGGGAAGCTTACGCAATAAGTTGTTATTCATTCTACATCTTCTTGCCGCGAACTTAAAGTCAGTAATCAGAATTCCCCGGGTTCACGGTATTCATTAGAATATAAGTATTTTAAATTGAAGATGTCTATTCTGAATTTGATTATAGCCATTAATAAAAGTATCATCAAGAGGAGTGGATAAATTAGACAAGGGCAGGTGCTCAACCAATGGAACAACTGGTCAAAGAAGAGTGGGATAAATTTAAAGAGCTATTATCCAAAATCAGAGGCTATTATGAAGCTATTGGGCTCCTGGGCTGGGATTTGCGTACAGGTGCGCCGCGTAAAGGTGTGGAGATGCGATCAGCCACGCTTGGCATGCTGAGTGCAGAAGCGTTCAAACTGCAGGTATCGGAGGAGATCGGTGCTTTTACCGAATACTTCAGCCGTCCGGAAGTGATGAGCCAGTTAAGCGATAATGAGAACAAGATCGTGAAGGATACCCGCAAAGAGTACAGCCGCAGCAAGAGCATTCCTTCCAAAAAATTCGAGGAGTACTCTGTCCTGACCGCCCATGCCCAGACCATCTGGGAAGAAGCCAAGGATAACAATGATTTTGCCTCCTTCGAGCCTTACCTGACCAAGATTGTTGAGTTCAAACAGGAGTTTATCGATTATTGGGGAGTAGAAGGATCCCGTTATGATACGCTGCTGGATATGTATGAACCGGATCTGACGGTGGCCAAAGTGGACGACATCTTCAGCCGTCTGCGCAGCCGTCTTGTTCCTCTTGCCGAAGCGATCAGCGCGTCGCCGAACAAGCCGGATACGGAATTCCTGAGTCAAATTTTCCCCAAAGAGCAGCAGGAGAAGTTCGGTCTCTTCCTGCTTGAGCAGATGGGCTACGACTTTGAGGCAGGACGTCTGGATGAAAGTGTGCATCCGTTCGCTACGGGCCTGAATCCCGGCGATGTGCGCATCACAACAAACTATCTGCTGGATAATGTGACCAGTTCGATCTTCAGCTCATTGCATGAAGGCGGACATGCCCTGTACGAGCAGAATTTCGGTGAAGAGATTATTGGTACACCGCTGGCTCAAGGCGCATCCATGGGGATTCACGAGTCCCAGTCCAGACTATGGGAGAATATGATCGGCCGCAGCCGGGCCTTCTGGCAGCGTTACTACGGCGATCTGCAGCAGCATTTCCCGGAACAGCTTGCAAATGTGGAAATGGAGGATTTCTACCGCGCCATCAACAGTGTAGGCAATTCCTTCATCCGCATCGAAGCCGATGAGCTGACTTACAACCTGCATATTATTGTACGCTACGAAATCGAGAAGCTTATTTTCAATGAAGGGCTTGAAGTGAAGGATCTGCCGAAGACCTGGAACGCGAAGTATCAGGAATATCTCGGTATAACCCCTCCTACGGATGCGCTTGGCGTGCTGCAGGATGTTCACTGGTCGGGAGGAGACTTCGGATATTTCGCTTCTTATTCACTGGGCAACATGTACGCAGCCCAAATGCTCAATACGCTGCGCAAGGAGCTTCCGGAGTTCGAGGAGCTGATTGCTGCCGGAAACCTGCTGCCGATCAAAGAATGGCTCACCGACAAAATCTACCGCTACGGTCAGAGCCTGACACCCTCGCAGATTATCGAGCAGGTAACAGGGGAACCGCTGAACCCGGATTATCTGGCGGATTATCTGGAAGCAAAGTACACTGACCTGTACAAGCTGTAACCGGAGAAGTATTCCTTGCGGCTGCCGTAAGCTGGAAGGACCTCAGGGAAAGAGCTATAATAGAAGGAAACCGCAAATGGAAGGAATAGTGGGATGGCTAATACTCACACTTACAGCCGCAAGGAAGAGGTTGCGAACGCGATTACACACGGGATTGGTGCAGTATTAAGTATTGCTGCGCTGGTTCTGCTGGTCGTATATGCTGTCCAGAATGGTACGGCCTGGCATGTTGTCAGTTTCTCCATATATGGGGTAACTATGCTGCTGCTGTATTTTAATTCAACAATGGTGCATAGTCTCAGGGACGGCAAGGCGAAGGACTTCTTTGAATTCCTCGACCACTCTTCAATTTATTTATTTATCGCTGGAACGTATACACCCTTTATGCTGGTGGCGATCCGGGGGCCGCTGGGCTGGACTTTATTCGGAATCGCCTGGGGAGTAGCGGTATTCGGCGTCTTTTTCAAAGCGTTTTTCGTCAAAAAGTTCCTGTTCATGTCGACCATATTCTACATCGCCATGGGCTGGATGATCGTGATCGCCTGGAGCCCTCTGTCTGAGGTTGTGGCCAGCGGCGGCATGACTCTGTTGATGGTAGGCGGTCTGCTGTACACGCTTGGCACAGTTTTTTATGTGTGGCGCGGCTTCCCGTACCATCATGCCATCTGGCATTTGTTCGTGCTTGCAGGGACGATTCTTCACTTCTTCGTTGTATTCTTATACATCCTGCCGATTCACTAAGCAGGCCGGAATTTACCTCCGAAATGCCGGTTTCAGGCAAAGAAAAAGATGACAAGCAAAAAGGCTTGACATCTTTCTTTGTTTTCGGTATCATAAGGGACGTTGTGAAGCTGTAAAGTGTTTTTCCTTGACGAAGGGAGTGCCCTTAATGAGTCAGGAGAATAGGCTCGAGAAAACCAACCGGATCAACCTGCTATTTGCTTTCTACGAACGGCTGCTTACTGACAAGCAGCAAACGTTTCTCAAATATTATTTCCACGATGATTTCTCCCTGGGAGAGATTGCTGCGGAATTTGAAATCAGCCGTCAAGCTGTGTATGAGCATATTAAGCGGGCGGAGCAAGTTCTTGAGAATTATGAAGAGAAGCTTGGACTGCTGTCCAAACATGAAGACCGCAACAGATATTTAGAAGAACTGCGCAGACTGCCGGACAATGGGATGCTGCCTGAGCAATATAAACTGCGGTTCACGGACATCGTGGATCGTTTGCAGAGGTTAGAGTAGCATGAAGGGAGCAAGCCGCATATGGCATTTGAAGGTTTAACCGGAAGATTGCAGAATGTGTTCAGCAAACTGCGCGGCAAAGGGAAAGTATCCGAAGAAGACGTAAACGAAGCCATGCGCGAAGTGCGGCTGGCCCTTCTGGAAGCCGATGTTAACTTCAAAGTCGTCAAGGACTTCGTGTCCAAGGTGAAAGAGAAGTCCGTCGGCAAGGAAGTGATGGACAGCTTCACGCCAGGCATGGTCATTATCGACATCGTTAACAAGGAACTGACTGAGCTGATGGGCGGAAGCCAGGCGAAGCTGGCGAAGTCGAACAAGCCGCCGACTGTCATTATGATGACGGGTCTGCAAGGTGCGGGTAAGACAACTACTTCGGGCAAGCTGGCGAAGCTACTGCAGAAGGGCAATCACCGCCCGCTGCTCGTAGCGGCTGACATCTACCGTCCTGCGGCGATCAAGCAGCTGCAGGTGCTGGGAGAGCAAATCAAGGTTCCGGTCTTCTCGCTGGGTGATCAGACAAGTCCGGTGGAAATCGCCAGACAAGGTGTTCAGCATGCGAAGGACAATAACCTAGATTATGTCATTATCGATACTGCAGGCCGCCTGCATATTGATGAAGAGCTGATGGAAGAGCTGAAGCAGATACATAACGTCGTAACTCCGGACGAAGTGCTGCTTGTAGTCGATGCCATGACCGGTCAGGATGCCGTGAATGTGGCGGACAGCTTCAACAAACAGCTGGAGCTTACCGGCGTAGTACTGACGAAGCTTGATGGTGACACCCGTGGTGGTGCTGCGTTGTCAGTCAAGGCCGTAACCGGCTGCCCGATCAAATTCGCTGCTCTTGGCGAGAAGATCGACGCGCTGGAGCCGTTCCATCCAGAACGTATGGCATCACGGATACTCGGTATGGGCGATATGCTGTCGCTGATCGAGAAGGCTCAGGCCAATATCGATACCGAGAAAGCGAAGGAAATGGAACGTAAGATGCGTAATGCGGAATTTACGTTCGACGATTTCCTGGAGCAGATGGATCAGGTCAAGAAGCTTGGCCCGATCGACCAGATTCTTGATATGCTGCCTGGCATGAACAAAGCCAAAGGCATGAAGGATCTGAAAGTTGACGATAAGCAGATGGGACGCGTCGAAGCCATTGTTCATTCCATGACCAAGGCCGAGAAGGCCCAGCCTGAGATCATCAACCACAACCGCCGCAAGCGTATTGCTGCCGGCAGCGGTACCAACGTCGCCGAGGTTAACCGGCTCATCAAGCAGTTCGATGAAATGCGCAAGATGATGAAGCAGTTCTCCGGCATGATGGGCGGCGGAGGCAAGGGCGGCAAGAAGAACGCCATGAAGCAGCTTAAAGGCCTTGGCGGCAAGGGCGGTATGAAGTTCCCTTTCCGTTGATCTCTATAAGGTTTACCATAGATCAGATATAGTACAACATCAGATGATTGCAAGAGTTTTGATCTTTATAGATCAGACATAGTACAACATCAGATGATCGAGAGTGGTTTTGATCCTAGTCTCTTGATCTCAGTCTCTTGATCTTTTAATCTTTTAATCTCTTTCCTGTATCAAGGTAACGCCGCAGTTAAGCGTATCCCGCAGGGAAGAAAAGCGATCCTGCTCCAACATCTCAAGGTCCCGCCAGTCTGAACGCCTACGCCAGTTGCACTTAGCCGGGTGTCCAGAGGGCAGAGCCCTTGGGGCCCTCCCTTGGAAGGGAGGGTTTGGGAGGGATCGAAAAGCCTTGATAAAGGTTTGTCCCAAAGGTTAATAATAATTCCGATATTCTTATAAGGAGGTGAATTTCGTGGCAGTACGTATTCGTTTGAAAAGAATGGGAGCACATAAAGCGCCTTTCTACCGTGTAGTGGTTTCCGATTCCCGGTCCCCTCGTGACGGTCGTTTTATCGAGGAAATCGGTTATTATAATCCGATTGAAGTACCGGCAGTCGTTAAGATTGATGAGGAAAAAGCTCTTAAATGGCTTCAAACAGGTGCACAAGCATCTGATACCGTCCGCAACCTGCTTTCTAAGGCTGGCGTGATGAAGAAGTTCCATGAGCTGAAGCAACAGAAATAATGACTGATTGCGAGGGTCCTCTATGGAAGAATTAGTTGGTGTTATTGCTAAGGCTTTAGTGGATCATCCAGAGGATGTGACCGTACGGACCGTGGAGAAGGATCACCTGATTGTCTATGAGCTCTCCGTACATCCTGATGATGTCGGTAAGGTCATCGGCAAGCAGGGGCGGATCGCCAAAGCGCTTCGTACCGTAGTTACATCTGCAGCAGTCAAGAGCGATAAACGCGTTACCGTAGATATTTTATCTTAAGTGTGCGTACAATGAGGGGCTAGGGATAGTATATCCCGGCTCCTTTTTGTTGAAATATATAGATAGTCGAAACTTGTCAAAGGAGAGGATCACATGACGGAAGAGTTAACAGTAGGCAGACTGGTGAATACCCACGGTATCCGCGGAGAGGTCAAAATCCTGTCGCATACCGATTTCCCGGAAGTGCGCTTTGCACCCGGCAAAAAGCTGCTGCTGATTCCGGCGGACGGAAGCCCGAAATTCGAGGTGACGGTAGAATCCGCGAAAGAACACAAAGGTATGTATATAGCCAAGCTGAAGGGCTATACCAATATTAATGAGGTTGAGAAATATAAGGGCAGTATGCTTAAAGTGCCAAGCGATGACCTGGTGGAACTGCCGGAGAATGAATATTATTTCCACCAAATCGTTGGCTGTGAAGTGTACACCGATGAAGACGCCAGCCAGCCGCTGGGTACAATCACGGAGATTCTGCAGCCTGGTGCCAATGACGTCTGGGTGGTGAAGCCGGCCAAAGGCCAGGATATCCTGATTCCGGTCATCAATGATGTAGTGCTTGACGTGGATATCGAGGCCAAAAAAATCACGGTGCACATTATGGAAGGGCTGCTTCCATGATCCGGATTGATGTGCTGACACTCTTTCCAGAGATGTGTGAAGGTGTATTCGGCACAAGCATACTCGGCAAAGCCCGTGACAAAGGCATCGTATCGCTGAATGCGGTGAACTTCCGTGATTTCTCAGGAAACAAGCATAACAGCGTGGATGATACGCCGTATGGCGGAGGCGGGGGATGGTGCTTAAGCCAGACCCGATCTTTGCGGCGGTAGAGCATGTGCTGGCTGAGACCAGCACTGAAGCAGGTGCGGCTGAATCCGCTATAGAACCGGCGGCGAAGCCGCGGATAATTCTCATGTGTCCGCAGGGCCAGACGTATAATCAGCAGATCGCAGAGGAGCTGGCGCAGGAGCAGCATCTGATCTTCATCTGCGGCCATTATGAAGGCTATGATGAGCGGATCCGCGAGCATCTGGTGACGGACGAGCTATCGATTGGCGACTATGTACTGACCGGCGGTGAATTGCCTGCCCTGACTGTCATTGACTCGGTAGTGCGGCTGCAGCCGGGGGCGCTGGGTAACGAGACCTCTGCAGTAACCGACTCCTTCAGCACGGGGCTGCTGGAATATCCGCATTATACCCGTCCTGCAGAATTCCGCGGCTGGAAGGTGCCTGATATGCTTCTGAGCGGACATCATGCCAACATTGAGGTATGGCGGCGCGAGCAGGCGCTGCAGCGCACACTTGAGCGCAGACCGGACCTGCTGGAGACAGCAGAGCTTTCGGCGAAAGACAAGCTGACACTGAAGCGGCTGCAGGAGCAGGCAAGCCTGAATAACAAATAAATGAAAATTGGGCCCGGAGAAGAGTCATAGATAGCGTCTTTTTAACGTATATTACGTTAGGGAGGCGTTTTTTGCTATGTGCTGAGAAGTGGAGACTGATCAAATCCATAGAACAAATTAGCAGACACAGAAGATTCACACAAAAAATAAGAGCGGATGTGCGTTAATGCCCTTTTTTTAGGGTAATGAATAGAGGTGCCGCGATCATACATGCAGCTTTAGACGCAGCTAGCTTAATTATCGAAAGGAATGACTGAAAGTGACTACGAATACGCATGAACCCTTCAAGCCAGCCGTGGACACTGTCCACAAGGAGGCGGAGCCGCTCCGCACAGTAAGCGATATTATTGATTTCTATAAGAATCGTAAATCGTAACCCTCTAACTCAAGGAATGAACAAGACCCTGGAAGCAGGTTCCATAGGCTCGGTGATACTGTAGCAGAGCACACAAATAACCGCTAAAGACAGACGGACCCTAAGTTCGCTGGCTTTAGCGGTTATTTATTTCGTGATGGAGTGTAGAGAAACAGATCTATAGACACAAAACAACCCGTCTACATTCTGATCCCATAAAAAAAGACCGTCCGTAGACGGTCTTTCTACCCGAGGCGCTAGTTTGTACCTTTGATCCGTATCCCGCGCCACCAGGGCCAGTGATTCAGCCGTTGGTCCGGGTAAGGGATACGTTCAGCATGTCATGCTTGATGTGAACGCACCTCCTTTCCTTGTGCCAAGAGTATAGCATAGCTTATATGAAAAATCCATAAAATTTGAATAATAGTTTTAAAAAAATAAATATAAAATGTACTTGAAAGTAAAATAATTTAGGTTCGAATCCTGTTACTCCGATCCAAAAAACACTTCCGTCAGGGCCGTTAGCTCTGTGGAAGTGTTTTTAACTTTTATGCGAATAACGCCGGTTAAGCTCTGCCCCTGTCCCTATCCTGGCGGGTAAGCATGATGATCCCGGTGACCAGTGAATATACAGCAACAACCATAAGCAGTACAATAGCCCAAGTATAATTGCGCACCGTGTAGGTGAGCGATGTGAATATGATGAACCAGGCGATACGAAGTACTCCTTCATTAATGAAACGTCTGCCTGCTGTGCTCATGATTCCTGCCTCCTTATGAATTGTAGATTATTGTTCACAATCGTAAGCGCTTCAATTCGTATTATTATCTTAATAATACCCCTTTTCTTCGAAAAATGATACACAATGTTCACAAGTTCTTGAATTCACAGCTGCAATAATTATAGACATTTGCCTCATGGCTATTGCCGTTACCGGCTTATCCCTCCCCTCATAAGATACAGAAACACGATTGAGGAGGAATCAGCAGATGGAAGCTTATTATAATTGTCTCCATTGTAAAAATAAGCGGGTGCGCATTATGACCACTGACGGCAAACGTCATGAAGGGGTTATTGTGGATGTGGACCAGAACAATGTGTATCTGAAAACAAAAGGCAACGGCAAAATGAAAACCTCGGCATTCTATCCGGGGGGCGCAGGGAATTATTATGGGGGGTACTTCGGCTATGGTAGCGAAATCCTTACACTCAGCCTGTTTACTTTGCTGGCCATTGCGCTGATCTGATAAGAGCACAAATTAAAAAGTGGGCTCCTGGAAAACAGGAACGCCCACTTTTCTAATTATTAACGGATATTGCTCCAATCTGGGTAGTTAGCGTTACCAGCGGACCGCCGCCGTTATAATCCTGCTTGCCGCCTGCAGCGCCGGCTATATGGCCCAGCTCACTCTCTGCTTCCACAGTACATTGTACTGAACTGGCAAGATCGGCGGATATTTTACCTATATCGCTTTCAGCTTTAAGACTACTGCCGCTATCCATACTGGAAATACCAAGCTCGATACTTCCTGTATTAGACTTAATTGAAGATTTGCCTGTGAAAACAGTATCCTGAAGAATGATGCTTCCGACATTGCTGACGATATCAAAGGTACCCTGCAGACCGCGGAGCTGTGTGGAGCCTACATTATTATTGATCTCAACATGGTTCACTGTATCCGGAAGCTCAACTACATAATTAATACTGAAGTCTGAATGCCCGTATTCCTTCTGTGACCAGTCCCAGAGATTCTTCTTCGGGCTATCCTCTCCGTGAGCGGAGACGGTCAGCACGCCACCTTTATGTTCAATCGATACTTCAGCGTGGTCAAGTACCTCGGAAGCGGCGTCGTTAGACGAACGTTCGTGGACAACAACGGTGGCTTTGACAACAATCTTGTCCCCGGAAGCGGGAACTAAGCTGATTTCACCCAGAACATTATCAAGCTTAAATACAGAGGCTGAACCCGCCGGCAGGGAGGTGGAGAATTCTCTGCTGATACCCTCATCATTAATCTTTTGTTCAATCCTGTCTGTTGTCGTCTGGACTGCATCTCCTAGCGAGACGGTTGCCTTTCCGATGCTCTGCTTAACCGCCTCTGCGGCTTCCTGCTGGAAGTTTCCGGACAGACGCTGCTCCAGCTGATGATCTGCTGCCTCTTTACCGGGAAGCTCCCTGCATCCGGCCAGTAAAGCGATGGAAAAGACGGCTACTGCTGCAACAATTGCGGTGTTGTGATTTTTCTTCAATATATATACCCTCCTGAAGGTTAGTAATTTGCTTATGTATATTTATTATTATATATTATGGAAAATATATGGATAACGGGCTGGCGGCGGGTTGCTGTACTGGACCATAGTCCAGTACAGCATGTTGACTACATTTTGATGATGCAATATGTTAAACTAGCGTTAGATCTAAAGACCGGAATAATCATTCCTGGCAGCTGGAACAGACCGGCACAGAAGGTAAGGCGGAACCAGGTCTGTTTACTATTTTGACTGATGAAGTCAGAGGAGCGGATGAGCCAAATGCAATATGCGGCGGTCTTCATTATTTTGTTGGTTGGTGCAGTTGTTTATGTAATTTCCCGCAACCGGATGAACAGGGAGCAGCCTCAAGCACCAATAACGGTTAAAGCCAGCAACGTAATATCTATGGAAGGGCACCGCAAGGCTAAGCAGAACGCTGCAGATCAGCTTTGCTCTTCCTGTAAGAAGAGAAACGGCAAGCTGGTTTTTTATGCCCAGGATAACGGAAGTGTGGTCGGACTCTGCAAGGATTGCAAGGTCAAAGCGAAGAAACGGGATATGCTGCCACTCTAAACAAGTAGCAACGCTATGCCGTCCTTAACAGGACGGTACCGTTTCAGCGAGAAATAGAAGGGGAATTTATAGTGCGAAGCATATATATTCTTCTATATTGAATTTTATACTTGTCTTTATTTCTGCCGTGTGGTAATATTATTTCTGTTGTGTGGAATACGGTGGTCCTCTGCGGATAATGAGGGAGAGCAATGGCTCTCCGGAAGAGGCAAGAACACCTGTACGGAAGGAGGAAGTCCTAAATGAATATCCTACAAGCAATTACGCAAGAGCAACTTCGCAAAGATATCCCGAGTTTTCGCCCGGGTGACACTTTGAAGGTGCATGTAAAAGTTATCGAAGGAACTCGTGAACGGATCCAGTTGTTCGAAGGCGTTGTAATCAAACGTCGCGGCGGTGGTATCGGTGAGACTTTTACAGTTCGTAAAATCTCTTATGGTGTTGGTGTGGAAAGAACATTCCCAATCAACTCCCCTAAGCTCGAAAAAATCGAAGTGGCTCGCCGTGGTAAAGTTCGTCGTGCGAAGCTGTACTATCTTCGTGAACTGCGCGGTAAAGCTGCAAGAATTAAAGAAATCCGTCGCTAGAATAGCGGCAAGTGAAAGGGGCTTGAATTCAAGCCCCTTTCGTTTATTCTTGCTATGTAATCAAAACCTTGAACTAAGAAATATGTGCCTTAGGAACAGCTTCTCCGAAAAGGCCTCCTGAAGGAGTAATCGCGGGGGAGTTTTTGGCAGGAGTTTTTTTGTATTGTATAGTGGAGATAACAACATATGGAGAGGACGGTGAACTATGCAGCAGGATTTGCAGCCAGGGCAAGGCGAGATTACAGAATCTAACAGCCAGAGCCCCCAGAAGCCTAAGAATGAAGTCCTGGAATGGATTAAAGCGATTGCGATTGCATTGGTTCTGGTTATTCTAATACGCTGGCTTTTGTTCAAACCGTTTATCGTGGACGGACCTTCCATGCAGCCTAACTTCCATACTGGCGAACGGGTTATTGTTAATGAAATTCTCTATGATATTCGTACACCTCAGCGTGGTGAAGTCATCGTATTCCATGTGCCGTCTGAAGGCAGAGACTTCATTAAGCGTGTCATCGGTGTAGCGGGCGATACGGTGAAAGTTGAAGGGGATGTCGTAACTGTGAACGGCGAACCGGTAAATGAAACGTATATCCAGGGCGCAATTGATGATGCGCATAATAACAACTCTTTGTACAACAATAAGAACTTCCCGAATGAAGACTTTACGGATGGCACAGTGCCGGAAGGACATGTGTTTGTGATGGGGGACAACCGCTCAGACAGTACAGACAGCCGGATGATCGGTTATGTGCCGCTGGGTGATATTGTCGGCCGTGCGGACCTTATTTTCTGGCCGGTCAAAGATATTACAGTAATTAACCATTAAGCTGACAGAAGTCAAAGGAGGTGACGGCAATGGCCATTCAATGGTTTCCTGGTCATATGACGAAGGCTAGACGGCAAATTGAGGATAAGCTGAAGCTGATTGATATTGCAATAGAACTGCTTGATTCCCGTCTGCCGCTTTCCAGCCGCAATCCGATGATTGACGATATTTTGCGGGATAAGCCAAGGCTGATTATTCTGAATAAAGCGGATCTGGCCGATCCGGAAGCAACGCGCAAGTGGCTTGCTTACTTCAAGGAACAGGGCCATGTTGCCTATCCTGTGGATGCTTCTACCGGGACAGGCATTAAGGAGATTCCTGAGCAGGTCAAGCTGCTGCTGAAGGAAAAGATTGACCGGCAGATTTCCAGGGGAATTAACCCGCGGGCAATGCGCGCATTGATCGTCGGTATTCCCAACGTAGGCAAATCGACACTCATTAACCGGATGGCGGGCAGAAGTATCGCGATTACCGGAGACCGTCCAGGGGTCACCAAGGGCCAGCAATGGATTAAGACAGGCGGGAATCTGGAGCTTCTGGATACCCCGGGTATCCTCTGGCCGAAGTTCGAGGACCAGGTGGTAGGCTATAAGCTGGCGGTAACCGGAGCGATCAAGGAAGAAATCCTGAACATTGAGGATATCGCTTTCTATGCAGTAAAATATCTGGTGAAGGATTACGGCAGCCGGTTCCAGGAGCGCTTCGGTATCGACAAGCTGCCTGAGGATCTGGAGAACCCGGACGAAATCGTTGCCGTGATGGAAGCGGTAGGACGTAAACGGGGCTGTCTGCTCAGCGGCGGACGCGTAGATCTGGAGAAGGCTTCACGCGCACTTCTGCATGAGCTGCGCGCCGGCAAGCTTGGACGATTTACGCTGGAGACGCCTTAACTAAAGAATGAATTGTGGAATGGAAGAGCCATCCGTGTTTGTGGACTGGCTCTTTTTTGCGTGGCAGCACGGGGAGTTGGCGATGAGAACGGGTGAATGCGGAGAACTGTTGTACTTAATGCAACTATGGGTTATGGATAACTGGGTGTTCCGCTGGATTGTTGTATGAAATACAATAATAATCCCGTTAAGCCGCTTGGAGGAGGGGGAATGCTGCAATCTATACAACATTTATGGGATTGGAGCGGAACTAATGAAGGAAAAGTTGTATTTGCTGCAGGAATGTTAATTGGGAGACTGTTACGATGCAGCGGCTAACCCGGCTTTTTAATGGCAAGCAAGGCTAGATAGAAACGCAAAAGAATAACGAAAGCGAAAAGAAGTGTTTTGGACTTGAAGGAGCGACAGCGAGCAATTGTGTTAATCAGTTTCAACTGCGGATAGAGGATTAGATCAAGTAATCCTGTGTTACCAAGCGGCCGGAAATCGAAATATTCAACGCAGGGAGAGCTGAGCTTCAAGTCAAAAAATCATTATAATGACGGATGACCATAATGGCCGCTTATGTTAAACTGGCTAGTAGAGGAACCGGATAAATTGTTGATTGGCAGGTGGATAGAAGTGAGCACGATAGATATGCTTTTGTATGAAAAAGAAGGCTGGGAATTGTCTTACCAGCACATTGCCGGTGTCGATGAAGTGGGCCGGGGCTGCTTGTTCGGGGATGTGGTGGCTGCTGCGGTAATTTTGCCGGCCGGGCTGATTATTGAGGGTGTGGATGATTCCAAGAAGCTGACGGCCAAGAAGCGTGATGCCTTGTATGAGATTATTATGGATCAGGCACTGGCGGTAAGTGTAGGGCATGTAGAATCGACGGTGATTGATGAAATAAATATTAAGCAGGCTTCGCGTCTGGCTATGCGCAAGGCGGTTGAAGGATTAATCCAGCAGCCTGATTATATGCTGATAGATGCAGAGAAAGTGGACTTGCCTTTGCCGCAGCGTTCGATCATCAAGGGGGATGCCAGCAGCCAGTCGATTGCTGCCGCCTCGATTGTAGCTAAGGTTACACGCGACCGGCTCTGTGAAGGCTTGTGGGAGGAATTATACCCGGATTACGGGATTAAATTACATAAAGGATATGCAACCAAGCTGCACCGGGAACAGATCAAGACGCTGGGTGTAACGCCTATGCACCGGCGCAGCTTCATCGGTAATATTCTTGCCGAGCAGCAGACATTGTTCTAAGGGGATACGCAGTTATCAAAACGACAGATAATTCCGATATTATATAGAAGAGACAGGAGGCGGACAACATGAATATCGGATCACTCATTCGCGGCTTGCTCGGAGACAGCAAGGCGGGAGAGCCTAAATCTGTAGAGCTCAAGGAAGGTCAGGTTGTTCGCGGCGTTGTACTCAGCGTGTCTGATTCAGGCAAGGAAGCCATGGTGCAGATTCAGGGGACGCCTGTCCGTGCTGAACTGGAAACACCGCTTACACCTGGACAGACCCTGAACCTGCAAGTGGGTACACCTGGTGAGAACGGATTGCCGGTGCTGAAGCCCGTCTCTCTTGGTGAAGCGGCCCTTGCCTCACCGCAGAGTATGGGCGAAGCTATTGAATCGCTTGACCTTACGAATTCGAAGGCAGGGCGGGAGATTGTCCAGGCGATGCAGTCCGGCGGGTTGGCATTGACCAAAGAGACGGCGGCGAAGCTGGATGCGGTCATGAATGCCAAGCCGCCTGGTGTGCCAGCCTCGGAATGGCTGGAAGCGGCCGTCATCTCCGTGAAGCGCGGATTGCCGGTTACGGCTGAGACGGTGAAGGGGCTGCAGCAGGCGGTATTCGGTCCGAAGCTGCACCAGCTGCTGGCCACGCTGGAATCGGAGCTGAACGTGTGGGCCCAGCAGGGTGATGCTGGTAAGAGTGCAGAGTCGGCAGGAGGAAATAAATTTGCGGCAGGAGTGCTCACAGGTGGCACCACAGCTCCTGTAACCGGAAATACGGTAACGGCTGGTGTGCTGCCCGGAGCGAATACAGATGCTGACCTTCCGGCATCGAAAGCTGGCGCAACAGGTAATAGTGCTCCTTCGGGGGCGGCAGCCGGTTCTGTAGAGACCCAGTCTGGATCAGGAATGGTAAGTAGCACAGGGAGTAATAATGGTAACGTCAATGCTGGCAATACTCAAGCAATAGGAAGTGCTGGACAGGCTGCTGCAGCTTTGAATGCAGATGCTGCAGCAGAGGGGGAAGTGCCTGGAGGCCTGGCGCAGAAACTGCCGTTGTCCGAGGCGGCGTCCGCCAATAAGGCTGTATCCGCAGGAGATGCAGAGCCTGCGGGAGCAGCAGCGGCCAAAGGAAACGGCAGCACTGACCCGGCAGGCTCAGGTGCTGCTGCGGCTGGGCGGAACGAAGCCACAGGAGTGCGGGAAGGTGCGGGGGCGGCTGCGGCTGGCCGGAACGAAGCAGCAGGACCGCGGGAAGGCGCGGGGGCGGCTGTGGCTGGCCGGAACGAAGCTGCAGGAGTGCGGGAAGGCTCTGGAGCCGCTGCGCAGGTAAGCAGTGCTCCGCAGCCGCAGAGCACATCATCGGGCACTGCCCTGCTCGCGAAGTTGCAGGGCGTGCTCACCGAGCTGCGCGGCACGCTGCCGCAGCTCGCTACAGCCCCGCCCGCCTCCGGCGCGGCGGGCGAAGGCCCTGCGGCCGCGCAGCCGCCGCAGGGCAATGCCGCCCCGCCAGCACCGGCGGGGCAAGGGCAAGTCCCCGCTGCGCCGCGCGGGGACACCTCTGCTGCGGCTGCGCAGCCGCAGCAGGGCACGGCGCCCGCCCCCGACACGGAGTCGTGGGTGGGGCGGGTGCTGAAGCTGCTCGGTGCGGAGCACGAGCAGCAGGCCGTGCGCGGCGGCGTTGCCGCGGCCGCGCAGGGGCGTGAGGCAGCGCTGCCAGCTGCGGCGCTGCAAGGGGCGTCCGGCGGCGCGGAGGATGCCGCCGGTACGCTCAAGGGCGTGCTGCTGCAGGTTCTCGGCAGCAGCGAGGTCCCGCCCGCGGTCAAGGAAGCCGCGGGCCAGCTGGTGCAGCAGCTGACTGGCCAGCAGCTGCTGCTGAATTCAGACCGCACCGCGCCGTTCGCGCAGGTGACGATGTTCCTGCCGCTGCGGGGGCAGGACGGCCAGGAGACGGCTTCCGTCCATATCCAGTCCAGGCGCGGCCGCAAAGGCGAGCTGGATGCGGCGAACTGCCGCTTGTGGTTCGATCTGGATATGAAGCAGCTCGGCCAGACTATGGTGGACGTGCAGGTCGTTGACCGGATTGTCAGTCTTAAGCTGCATAATAATGAACCCTGGGTGCTGGAGCTGCTGGAAGGGCGCCGTGCGGACATTAAGACAGCGGTTGAATCTATAGGGTATCAGCTGTCCAGCCTGCGCACGGAGCCGTTACCCGAGCTGAGTACGGCTGCAGCTCCCGCCAAACAGTCCGATTATGTTCCAGATTCCTACAAAGGAGTCGATTACCGCATATGAGTGAGTCTGAACATAAGGTTGCGCAGAACCTCAAAAAGGCGGTTGCCCTTAAATATATCCCCGGCCAAAGCGAAGCTCCGGTTGTTGTGGCTAAAGGACAAGGCGCGGTAGCCGATATCATTCTGCAAAAAGCCAAAGAAAACGGGGTTGCTGTACAGGAGGATGCCGCGCTGGTAGAGGTCCTCTCTAAGCTGGATCTCGATCAGCAGATTCCGCCTCAGCTATACCAGCTGGTCGCGGAAATTCTGAGTTATGTATATCAGAGTGACCGTTCTGCCGGGGAACGGAGACCGAAGTGAGTCACGGGGCGGACAGGACGAATTATACCCGCAGGCAAAAAGGGGCTGCTGCCGAGCAGGCGGCAAGTCTGTATCTGTCCTCCCGGGGATACATAATCAGGGAGTGCAACTGGCGCTGCCGCAGCGGAGAGCTTGATATTATTGCTGAATATGAAGATGGGATTGTCTTCATTGAAGTGCGCAGCCGGAGCGGGGCTGGTGTGCAGGGAACCCCGGAGGAGTCAGTGGATGAACGCAAAATCCGCCAGGTGAGAAATACAGCCCAGGTGTATTTACATATGCGGGGTCTGAATAACCCGGTGATTTCCTTTGATGTAATCGCCGTACAGCTAAATAGAGATTTAAGTATTGCTTCACTACGGCATATCCGTGAGGCCTTTTAGCTCTTTTTTTGCCTGTATTCAACGATTCTGCTTATTTATCCTTGACATATCATGGGCTCCATGGGTCATTTCTTGAAAGAAATGGGTAAACATTAGTGTAACTTTTAATGTCACCATGAGGAGGGCTGTCCGAGTGAGAAATCAACCGATTGATATACAGGTAAGTTTTACTTGCCAGCATTGCGAGCACAGAGTCGTAGCGGAATTGGGCGGAGAGCCTCTGTCCGTTGTCTGCTGCAGCAATTGTAATAAGACATTTACCGTTATGCGGCCTGCAATAGCGGAAGAGATATTAATTGACTGGGAGCATGAGGCTTTATTCCATAAAATGCGTGCGGAAAAAACGGAAAGCAGCAACAGCAGCCTGTTGTCACTTGTCATCAATGTCATCGAGCTGCTTACCTGGAAGGATAAGGGGAACGGTCAGGTAGAGGCCATTAAGGAAATGCGTCAATGGCTGATCGAGCATGAGGAAACCCCTCCTTTGGCCGAGTTAATTCAGGTTGACGTGAATCGGCGTTCGTCCAAGAGAAACTGGAATAAATGAACCATTCCTGAAGTACTTGAAATGGGGGAGCTGTTTTGACTAATGTCTTTTTCACCTCGGATCATCATTTTGGCCATAAGCTGATCATAGATTTCGAATCCCGTCCCTTTGGCAGTGCCGGGGAGATGGACCAGTCGATGATTGCCAGCTGGAACGCTGTGGTGGGCAAAGGGGATAAGGTATTTCATCTGGGGGATTTCTCCTTCTTGAATCAGGAGGCTACCCGGAATATCGTTTCTGCGCTGAACGGCTACAAAATCCTGATTCTCGGTAATCATGACCGCGGACGCGGGCGTAATTGGTGGCTGGAAGCCGGATTTGACGAGGTCAGTGAATACCCGATCATTTATAAAGAGTTTTTTATGCTCTCCCATGAACCTATGTATATGAACAAGCATATGCCTTACGTAAATGTGCATGGCCATATTCATGGACAGAAATATGAAGGCAACAGCCATTTTAACATTTGTGTAGAGCACTGGAATTATGCGCCGCTGTCCTTTGAACAGATCAGGGATGCCGTTGTGGCCAGTGAGGAAGGCTGAACAAATTGATTCTCTAGTCATAGATGCACAATTATGCAAGACGGATGGGAATTGGGATTTGTGCAGCGGCTTGTGCGAAATAGTCCTTGCATGATAGAAGGGGCAATAGGTATACTCAACATAATAAAGCTAACGGAAAAAAGAGGAAGCACCCTTTTTCTTGGAAATAAACGCCCGTTCCGGGCGTATTTCAGGAGGAGAGGTGTTTTTTTTGTGTACGGAAAGATGCATAGTGCATGTTTGTACGGTATTGAAGGCGTAATGATCGGCGTGGAAATTGATCTGGCGAACGGGCTGCCGCAGACGATAATCATCGGATTGCCGGATTCTGCTGTGAGGGAAGCGGTAGAGAGAGTCCGGGCTGCGGTTAAAAACTGCGGCTACAGCTATCCTCAGCAGCGCGTTACGATCAATCTGGCACCTGCAGATCTGCGCAAGGAGGGATCGGCGTTCGATCTGGCCATCGCCCTGGGGATTCTGACAACAAGCGGCCAGCTTATTATGCCGGATGCCGGGAAAATGCTGCTCATCGGAGAATTGGCGCTGGACGGCAGTCTGCGTCCGGTGAATGGGGTGTTATCTATGGTAGAGGCAGCGCGCCGGGCAGGGTTTCAGGCAGTCCTCGTACCACCGGGAAATGCGGCCGAAGCAGCGCTGATAACGGGAATCCGTGTATATACAGCCGGACATTTGCGCGAGTTGTCACCGTCAGCTGCCGGTGTTCAGGCTTCTCCATTTGCGGTAGAGCCAGCTCCAGGACTGGAGCCGCGATTACCTACAGAAGTGCCGGATTCGGAAGTTCAGGAACTACCCATGCCGCAGACAGAGCTGCCGTTTCCGGTATCGGTTAGCAATGAGCCGTCCCCGAGGAACCGCCCGCCAGTTCAGGTGCTGACGCTGGACCATCTGAGATATCAGCCGGTAGGGAACAAGGTTCTTGCGCCGAGCCGGGAGGATCATCTGATGAAGGAGGATTACAGCGATGTAATTGGACAGAATCACGTGAAGCGCGCGCTCACTATTGCCGCTGCCGGAATGCATAATATTATCTTGATCGGCCCTCCGGGGACAGGCAAAACGATGCTGATTAAACGCCTTCCCGGCATTCTCCCTGACCTGAGCGATGATGAATCGCTGGAGGTGATGAAGATATTCAGTGCCGCCGGTAAGCTGAGGGACAGCAAATGGGGCCTGATGCGCCTCCGCCCCTTTCGTTCCCCGCATCACACGATTTCGGCTGCCGGACTGATTGGCGGAGGGGGAATACCGAAGCCGGGAGAAGTCAGTCTGGCACACCGCGGAATTCTGTTTCTGGACGAGCTGCCTGAATTCTCCCGTACGGTGCTTGAGGTGCTCCGCCAGCCGCTGGAGGACGGGGTAGTGACCATCAGCCGGGCCAGAGCGTCGTTCACATTTCCCGCCCAGTTTCTGCTCGCCTGCTCCATGAACCCCTGCATGTGCGGGTTTCTCGGGAACGGCAACTCACAGCAGCGGTGTACCTGCAGTCCGGCCCGAATCGCCCAGTACCGGGCCAAAATCTCAGGACCGCTGCTGGACCGGATGGACATGCAGGTTGATGTCCCCCGCCCGAAAGAATGGGACCGGAATGTGCCGGCGTTGTCTACAGCGCGGATGCGTGAGGACGTTCTGCGGGCTCAGGCTATTCAAGCTAAGCGTTACCGGCACCTGCCGATCTCCTGGAACAGTGAGCTTTCCGGAGCGGCGTTACGCCGTTACGCAGATCTAAGGCATGAAGAGAGTATGCTGCTGAACCATATTCTGGAGAGTCTAGGCCTCAGCATGCGGGCGCATGACCGGATCATTAAGCTGGCCCGCACCATCGCCGATCTGGAAGGGGCAGAGGAGATTGGTTCTGCGCATCTTGCCGAAGCTGTCCAGTACCGTAATCTGGACCGCCAGGTGACGGCAGAGGAGGAATACTAAGTGAGCGTTATCTTGTTCATTCAAGCCTGAAATGATCGGGAACTGGTCATCTAAAGGATTCTGAGTCTGTTTGACATACAAATCTGCCGTATCTGCATATATAAAGGAATTTCACTCCATCAGCTGGTAGTCACCCAAGAGTCGTGCTGAGTTTCCGCCGGGAAACGCACATCATTAACTCTTTTGAAAGTTAATTGTAGTGCGGGTTAGATAGAATACTCGAAGACAAATGGATAGATTAACACGGGACCCAAAGCATAAAGTTTGCCGATCAACGGCAAACACCCTGCCCGGGGCCGCCGGACAGGGCGTTTACTTTAAAGAAAGTATGGCTATATAAAGGGCAGGCTGGGGATAGAACATGTATACCCGGTCTTGTAATTATACTGAGCAGCAGTATGTCTTACAGCACATTCAGTTCAACTTCTATATTGCCGCGGGTAGCGCGGGAGTAAGGGCATGCGCCGTGAGCTGCTTCTACCAGCTGTACTGCAGTGTCGTGATCTACGCCTTTGACCAGAACATCCATCTTCACGGCAATGCCGAATCCGCCGTCTTCAACTTTACCGAAGCTTACGGTTGCTGTTACTTCACTGCCCTCAATCTTTATTTTACCCATACGGGCAACCATATTCAGTGCACTGTCGAAACATGCGGAATAGCCTGCTGCGAACAGCTGCTCAGGGTTAGTGCCTTCACCGCCGGCACCGCCCATTTCGCGTGGTGTGCTGATGGTAAGGTTCAGCTTAGGACTTTCAGATTCAATAAATCCTTGTCTTCCGCCAACCGCTTTTACTGTAGTTTCATACATTTTCTGTTGAATAGTCATCATTATAAATCGCTCCCGTTCGTTTTCATAATGTATTGTACACAACTTAATTTAACACAATTAAAATAAAAGTCAATCTATTTTCCGCTATTAACATGATATTATGAATGAATTGTGATAAACTAATGTCACAAAGGCAGGTGAAGAAGATATGCAAGAAGAAACTATGACCCCTCCGGAGCTAATGCTTGAGAATCAGCTCTGCTTTACGATTTATGCCTGTTCGCGTGAATTTACGAAGCTGTACCAGCCTCACCTGGACAAGATCGGATTAACGTATTCGCAGTACCTGGTTATGCTTGTCCTCTGGGAGAGACGGCAATGTACGGTTAAGGAGCTTGGTGAAGCTCTGTTCCTGGACTCCGGTACGCTGACTCCGCTGCTCAAGAGACTGCAGGCTGCAGGCCTGATTCTGCGCGAACGTTCCTTGCAGGACGAGCGGAAGGTGTTAATTTCATTAACCGCACAAGGATTGGCACTACAGCAGGATGCGATGTGCATCCCCGGTAAAATGGCCGAAGGCACCATGCTCTCCCCCGAGGAGTTTGTTGGACTGCTTGGCCAGTTCAAAGACCTGCTCGCCCGTGTTCATGAGAGCAATATTAGCAATTCGAAATAGTCTATCAGCACAAAGTCAATGCAATCGTTCGCATTCCGGCATGAAACCGAGCGAAAATGTATGTATAAATAGTGAAAGTTTTTAAGGAAAGCGCTTATAAAACATGTTACAATATTCTGGGTTTCACATTCTGGCATATAGGTAATTATAGATATCACTCTGTAATATGTTCTATATGCCACTAGCAGAAAACTGTACCGTTTACGGATTTAGTATTCAGGCGGCGGTTTTCTGCATGTGCCGGGATATTGCCAGTTTTCACCGGTCTGGACCCGGCTTTGGACAATCAAAACGGAATGCGGAATGGCTGCAGGCTGCCTGCTACACGGCCACCGCAAAACTTTAGGAGGCTTCCGGTATGAATATCCACGAGTATCAGGGAAAAGAAGTACTTAAGAAGTACGGTGTAGCCGTACCGAACGGAAAAGTAGCTTATACAGTGGAGGAAGCAGTGGAAGCTGCCGCAGCGCTGAGTACACCGGTAGTTGTAGTCAAAGCTCAGATTCATGCAGGCGGACGCGGTAAAGCCGGCGGCGTCAAGGTGGCGAAGAACAGTGATGAGGTTCGTGCCTATGCGGCTGAAATCCTCGGCAAGACGCTGGTCACCCACCAGACGGGACCCGAAGGCAAGGTAGTGAAGCGGCTGCTGATTGAAGAGGGCTGCCAGATTGTTAAAGAGTATTATATCGGACTGGTTGTAGACCGTGGTTCCGGCCGGGTAGTCATGATGGCTTCCGAGGAAGGCGGTACAGAGATCGAAGAGGTGGCGGCCACACATCCGGAGAAGATTTTCAAGGAAATCATTGATCCGGCAGTGGGACTACAGACCTTCCAGGCGCGTAAACTGGCTTACAGCATAGCCATACCTTCAGAGCTGGTAAATAAAGCTGTCAAGTTCATGCAAGCGCTATATCTGGCTTTTGTGGATAAAGATTGCTCCATCGCGGAGATTAATCCGCTGGTTGTAACGGCTGACGGAAATGTGATGGCGCTCGATGCCAAGCTGAATTTCGATTCCAACGCGCTGTTCCGGCATAAGGATATTCTGGAGCTCCGTGACCTGGACGAAGAGGATGCCAAAGAGATTGAAGCTTCCAAATACGATCTTAGCTATATTGCGCTTGACGGCAACATCGGCTGTATGGTGAATGGTGCGGGGCTCGCGATGGCTACCATGGATATTATTAAATATTACGGCGGAGAACCGGCCAACTTCCTGGATGTAGGGGGCGGCGCAACCACAGAGAAGGTAACCGAAGCTTTCAAGATCATCCTCTCGGATGATAAGGTAAGCGGGATTTTCGTTAATATTTTCGGCGGAATCATGCGCTGTGATGTCATTGCTACCGGTGTAGTTGAGGCAGCAAGACAGCTCGGGTTAACGAAGCCGCTGGTTGTACGTCTTGAAGGCACGAATGTAGCACTGGGCAAAGAAATTCTCGCCGGGTCGGGACTGAATATAGTTGCTGCCGATTCCATGGCTGACGGTGCCCGTAAAATTGTTGCTCTGGTGTAATATTCGACAATAAAAGTGAGGATGTGACCTGACGCATGAGCATTCTTGTAGATAAACATACGAAAGTCATCACACAGGGAATTACGGGCGCTACGGGCTTATTTCATACTAAAGGGGCACTGGATTACGGCACCCAGATGGTAGGCGGGGTAACCCCGGGCAAGGGAGGAACCTTTGTTCAGATCACGCTTGACAATGGCACGGAAGCCAGTCTCCCGGTATTTGATACGGTCGTTGCCGCCAAAGCAGCTACAGGTGCAACCGCCAGTGTGATCTATGTACCGCCTGCCTTCGCGGCTGATTCCATAATGGAAGCTGTGGATGCTGAAATGGAACTTGTCATTTGTATCACAGAAGGAATTCCTGTGCTGGATATGGTTAAAGTATCAAGATATATGGAGGGCCGTTCTACTGTATTGATCGGTCCCAACTGTCCGGGGGTTATCACGCCAGGAGAATGTAAAATCGGGATTATGCCGGGTTATATTCATATGCCTGGTTATGTAGGGGTTGTCTCGCGGAGCGGAACATTAACCTATGAAGCTGTACATCAGCTGACGGAGCGTGGTATCGGCCAGTCTTCGGCTGTAGGTATCGGCGGGGATCCGGTCAAGGGATCGGAGTTCATTGATATTCTGAAGCTGTTTAATGATGACCCGGGCACCAAAGCAGTCATCATGATCGGAGAGATCGGCGGGACGGCAGAGGAAGAAGCGGCTCAGTGGATTAAAGAGAATATGACAAAGCCTGTAGTCGGCTTTATCGGGGGCGTTACTGCACCTCCCGGCAAACGGATGGGCCATGCCGGGGCGATTATTTCAGGCGGCAAAGGAACGGCCAGCGAGAAGATCGCTGTGCTGGAGTCCTGCGGGATCAAGGTCGCGCCAACGCCTGCGGAGATGGGCTCTACGCTCGTCAGTGTGCTTGAGGAACGCGGCATTCTGAATGCTTTCACCACCCACTAGAGCTCAGCCTGCAGAATCACACAAAGATCACTGCTTTTACCGCTGATTCATGTATAATCATTTTAAAGGTAAGCAACCTTTTGTCCCGGAGTACCGGGGTGAAGGGTTGCTTTTTTTGTCTTTTTTCGGCAGTTTATGTAATTATTAAGGAAGGCTGGCCCTTCCGTATAGGAGAGAGTGCATATGGAAACGCGGGATCTGCTGTTCGGTTTAAATGAAGTAGAAGGCATTGGATGGAAAAGTATGGACAGAATACGCCAGACGGGCCTTTTGACGAATGAAGCTTTGTCCTGTTCCGTTACAGATTGGGAGCGGGCCGGAATCAGCGGCAAAATGTCGGCCAGACTTAACGCTGTCTTTAATGAAGAATGGATTCTGCAGCGCCGCTCTTTAATGGAAGCAAGCGGGGTTTCGATGGTGACTTTGCTGGATGAAGGGTACCCTGACCAGTTAAAGGAAACCCCTCAGCCGCCTTGGGTTTTGTATTATCGCGGCCGTCTGGAGCTGGCTTCCCGTCCTTCTGTAGCTATGGTTGGTACCCGTGTGCCTACTGCCTATGGACGCAAGATTGGTGAAATGCTGGCTGAACAGCTCAGTGCGGCCGGTCTCACGGTTATAAGCGGCCTGGCGAGAGGGATTGACAGTGTCTGTCACGAAGCTGCATTGACGGGAGCCGGAAGTACCATTGCGGTGGTCGCAACGGGGCTGGATAAGGTCTATCCGCCTGAGAACCGTGAGCTGGAGCAGCAGATTTCACGTGTCGGGCTTGTGCTTAGCGAATATCCGCTGGGCACCCCGAGCCATCCCGGGTTATTTCCGCAGCGCAACCGGATTATCGCCGGACTGTCGCTCGGCACGGTGGTGGTCGAAGCAGATAGCCGAAGCGGTTCCCTGATTACCGCCGACGCTGCGCTAGAAGCAGGAAGGGATGTGTTTGCTGTCCCGGGTCCGCTCACCTCGCCCAAGAGCAGAGGCGCATTAGAGCTGATTAAACAAGGTGCGAAGGTGGTAACAAGCTCCGCGGATATCGTGGAAGAATACATAGCTTATCTGCCTGGAAAGGGTACTTCAGGGACTCCGGCAAGCGGTTCCGGGCCTTCCGCCGGAGACGGGTTAATCGAAAAGAAATTGACAAGTGAGGAGTTACACCTTTACCATATACTGCATCAAGGCCCCTTTACACTCGATGAGCTCCTGGCGTCCACGAGGTGGGATTTTGGACATTTGCATTCAGTTCTGTTATCTTTAATCATAAAAAAAGCGGTAACACAATTGCCGGGTGCAATTTATAAGGTAATTTAATATAGAAGTAACCGTGTTAAGCATAGACTCTTGATTTCCGCCGGGCCTGAGGGCAGGTTCAGGAGGATATATGCTTACAAACTTTTGGGAGGAAAACCTATGGCAGATGCGTTGGTTATTGTAGAGTCACCGGCAAAAGCAAAAACGATTGGTAAATATCTGGGCAGTAAATATATTGTAAAGGCATCAATGGGACATATCAGAGATTTGCCGAAAAGTCAGATTGGTGTGGAAGTGGAGAATGATTTCAACCCCAAATATATAACGATCCGCGGCAAAGGCTCTATCTTGAAGGAACTCAAGGATGCCAGCAAAAAAGTGAAAAAAGTCTATCTCGCAGCTGACCCGGACCGCGAAGGTGAAGCTATTGCCTGGCATTTGGCGCATGCGCTGGATTTGGACAACACACAGGAATGCCGGGTTGTCTTTAATGAGATTACGAAGCAGGCAGTGAAGGATGCTTTCAAGACTCCGCGCAAAATTAACATGGATCTTGTGAATGCCCAGCAGGCCCGCCGTATTCTGGACCGGCTCGTCGGATACAAGATTAGCCCCCTATTATGGAAGAAAGTCAAAAAAGGCCTGTCCGCAGGACGGGTACAATCGGTAGCTGTGAAGATTATTATGGACCGCGAGAACGAAATCTCTGCTTTTGTTCCCACAGAATACTGGAGTATTACTGCGAAGCTGGGCATCCGCGATTCCCTGTTCGAAGCCAAGTTCCACAAGCTCAATGGCGACAAAAAAGAGCTGGGCCAGGAGAGCGATGTACAGGAAGTATTGGATGCTATTAAGAATTCCGCCTTCCAGGTTAAAGAGGTAAAAGAGAAAGAAAGACAACGGCATCCTTCCGCTCCGTTTACAACAAGCTCACTGCAGCAGGAAGCTGCGCGTAAGCTGGGCTTCCGCGCATCCAAGACCATGTCTGTTGCTCAGCAGCTCTATGAGGGGGTTGAGCTGGGCAAGGAAGGCACTGTCGGTTTAATTACCTATATGCGTACGGATTCCACCCGTCTGTCTGCTACGGCCCAGGAAGAAGCTAAGGAGCTGATCCTCTCCAAATATGGTGAGAAGTTCGTTCCCGAGACACCGCGCCAGTATTCCAAGAAAGCTGCGGGAGCCCAGGATGCGCATGAAGCGATCCGTCCTACCTCGGCGCTCCGTGAGCCTGACATGGTCAAAGAATTCCTGAGCCGTGACCAGTTCCGCCTGTATAAACTGGTTTGGGAGCGTTTTGTTTCCAGTCAAATGTCTTCAGCCCTGCTTGATACGCTGTCTGTGGATATTACAGCAGGCACTGCGATTTTCAGAGCCGTCGGGTCCAAGGTTTCTTTCCCGGGCTTCATGAAGGTATATGTAGAAGGCAATGATGACGGCACAACGGATGAGGAGAAGTATCTGCCGCCGCTTAAGGCCGGCGATGACTTAACCAAGCATGATATCGAGCCGAAGCAGCATTTCACTCAGCCGCCTCCAAGATATACGGAAGCGCGTCTGGTCAAAACGCTGGAAGAACTGGGGATCGGCCGTCCGAGTACGTATGCGCCAACACTGGAGACGATCCAGAAGCGCGGATATGTAGCGATTGAAGAGAAGAAGTTCATGCCGACCGAACTCGGTGAGCTGATCATAGAGCAAATGGAAGAGTTCTTCCCGGAAATTCTGGATGTGGAATTCACAGCCCATATGGAAGGGGATCTTGACCATGTGGAGGAAGGTGCTGAGGACTGGGTGAAAGTGCTGGCCCAGTTCTATGAATCTTTTGAGAAACGTCTCCTCTACGCCGAAGAAGAAATGAAGGAAATTGAGATTGAAGATGAAGTTTCCGACGAGCTATGCGAGAAATGCGGGAAGCCGATGGTCTACAAGCTGGGCCGTTTCGGTAAATTCCTGGCCTGCTCCGGATTCCCGGACTGCCGTAATACGAAGCCGATCATCAAGGATATCGGAGTAAGCTGTCCGAAATGTCATGAGGGTAAGGTTGTGGAGCGCCGCAGCAAGAAAGGCCGTGTCTTCTACGGCTGCGATCAGTATCCGGGCTGTGACTTTGTATCCTGGGATAGACCGTCGGTTAAACCATGTCCTGTCTGCGGCTCCTGGATGGTAGAGAAGCGCAACAAACAGGGGACTAAGCTGCAATGCACATCTTGTGATCATACCGAGGCAGTGCTGGACAACGAAGAGCTGGCAGAATAATTGTGTTACAGGAGGAAAGGAAATTGACTGATATAGCTAAAGTAACTGTGATTGGAGCCGGACTTGCCGGCAGTGAAGCCGCCTGGCAGATTGCCTCGCGCGGGGTTCCGGTCAGATTATATGAGATGCGTCCGGTTGTGAAGACACCGGCGCATCATACGGACCAGTTCGCCGAACTGGTCTGCAGTAACTCTCTGCGGGCCAACGGCCTTGGCAATGCGGTAGGTGTGCTCAAGGAGGAAATGCGCCGTTTGGACTCGCTGGTACTAGGGGCAGCCGACCGGCATGCGGTTCCGGCCGGAGGCGCACTTGCCGTAGACCGCGATGGATTCTCCGGTGAGATTACATCAATGCTGCATAATCACCCTCTGGTAGAAGTCATAAATGAAGAACTTGCGCATATACCGGAGGAAGGGATTGTTGTCATTGCGACAGGCCCGCTGACCTCTCCGGCACTCTCCGCTGAGATTAAAGGGCTGCTTGGCGAGGAGTATTTCTACTTCTATGATGCGGCTGCCCCGATTGTCGAGAAGGACACCATTGATATGAGCAAGGTGTATTTGGCCTCCCGATACGACAAAGGTGAAGCTGCATACCTGAACTGTCCGATGACGGAAGAGGAATTCGATGTTTTTTATGATGCACTGATCTCGGCTGAGACTGCCGCACTCAAAGATTTTGAGAAAGAGATTTACTTCGAAGGCTGTATGCCGATCGAGATTATGATGAAGCGCGGCAAGCAGACAGCGCTCTTCGGGCCGATGAAGCCCGTAGGTCTGATGAATCCTCATACAGGGAAGCTTCCTTACGCGGTTGTGCAACTTCGTCAGGATAATGCAGCGGGAACGCTTTATAACCTGGTTGGCTTCCAGACCCATTTGAAGTGGGGCGAACAAAAACGCGTGTTTTCACTTATCCCCGGGCTTGAGAACGCAGAGTATGTCCGTTATGGTGTCATGCACCGCAATACATTTATCAATTCTCCCAAGCTTCTGCATCCTACCTATCAAATGAAGGGACGGGAAAGACTGTTCTTTGCCGGCCAGATGACAGGGGTTGAAGGTTATGTGGAGTCTGCGGCTTCAGGTATGATCGCCGGTATGAATGCTGCCAGAGCGGCACTCGGTGAGGACGGTCTGGTCTTCCCGCAGGATACTGTGCTGGGCAGCATGCCGGCCTACATTACTTCCGCAGATCCCGAGCATTTCCAGCCGATGAACGCCAACTTTGGCTTGCTGCCAAAGCTTGAAACGAGATTCCGCAGTAAAAAAGAGAAAAACGAACGCCTGGCTTACCGTGCGCTGGACATTCTTGCTGCCTATGCTGCAGACAAAGGCCTGGCCTATACTGAGCCGGAGGTCGTAGAACCTCAGCTTACCGAAGCGGAAAGTCCGGCACAATAAAACTTAAACGCAAGCTTCCGGGACGGTTTGTCCGAAGCTGGTCCGGAAGCTTATGCCATAACACTAAGTGTATGCTTCCGGATCAGGTTTCTTCCAAGCTGTTTCGGGATGCTAACGCTCACAAAACTTTAGGAGGGTGCCCATTATGTTACCCAGCTTTCATGCGACTACGATTTGTGCGGTAAGACATGACGGCCATGCCGCGATTGCCGGCGATGGTCAGGTTACATTCGGAGAGAGTGTCATTATGAAGACGACGGCCAAGAAGGTCCGCCGCCTGTACAGAGGACAAGTAATTGCCGGTTTTGCGGGCTCCGTAGCGGATGCGATTACTTTGTTTGAGAAGTTTGAGGGTAAGCTGGAAGAGCATCACGGCAATCTGCAGCGGGCTGCAGTAGAACTGGCCAAGGACTGGCGCCAGGATCGTATCCTGCGCAAGCTGGAAGCGCTCATGATCGTGATGGACAAGGAAGGCATGCTGCTTATTTCCGGTAACGGCGAAATTATTGAACCCGATGATGACGTGCTGGCAATTGGCTCCGGCGGTAACTTTGCGCTGGCTTCCGGTCGCGCGCTCAAACGTCATGCATCGCACCTGGGCGCAGCGGATATTGCCAGAGAAGCTCTGCAGATCGCTTCCGAGATCTGTGTGTATACCAACTCCAATATTATTGTCGAACAATTATAGGCATGGTGCCATAGAAAGAGGGAGGAAGTCACAATGGTGAATCAATCGCTTACACCCCGCCAGATCGTAGCAGAGCTGGATAAATATATCGTAGGTCAGAAACAGGCTAAGAAATCGGTGGCCGTTGCTCTCCGCAACCGGTATCGGCGCAGCCTTTTATCCGAAGAGCTCCGGGATGAGGTTGTTCCTAAGAATATTCTCATGATTGGTCCTACAGGTGTCGGCAAAACGGAGATCGCACGGCGTCTGGCCAAGCTGGTCAATGCACCGTTCATCAAAGTGGAAGCCACTAAATTTACCGAAGTCGGCTACGTAGGCCGTGATGTGGAATCGATGGTCCGTGACCTGGTAGAGACCTCAATCCGTATGGTGAAGCTGGAACGCACCGAGAAGGTCAAGGACCGTGCTGAAGAACTGGCGAACGACCGCATTGTAGCAATACTGGTTCCTTCGACCTCGAAGGGCAAATCGCAGCGCAATCCGTTCGAGATGATTTTTGGCGGCAATAACGGCGGTGGGGAGGAAGCCAAAGAAGAGCCGGAGGACGGTAGTCTGAGCGAGCGGCGCAGAGGCATTAAGTTCAAGCTGCTGGCGGGTCAGCTCGAGGACGATATCATTGAAATCGATGTGGAAGACACCACTCCTTCGATGATGGATATGTTTGCCGGCCAAGGCAATGACCAGATGGGCATGAACATGCAGGAAATGTTCGGCAGCCTGCTGCCTAAGCGTACGAAGAAGCGCAAGCTGCCAATCCGTGAAGCCCGTAAGGTGCTGATTCAGGATGAGGCTGCCAAGCTGATTGATACGGATGATATGATTCAGGAGTCGGTAGCCCGCGCAGAGCAGTCCGGTATTATTTTTATCGATGAGATTGATAAGGTAGCCAGCCAGGGTAAAGGCTCCGGTCCGGATGTATCCCGTGAAGGGGTGCAGCGCGATATCCTGCCTATCGTTGAAGGTTCCACTGTGATGACCAAATACGGGCCTGTGAAGACGGATTACGTATTATTCATCGCTGCCGGAGCTTTTCATATTGCCAAGCCTTCGGACCTAATTCCTGAGCTTCAGGGACGTTTCCCGATCCGTGTGGAGCTGAGTAGTCTTACTCTTGAGGATTTTGTCTCTATTCTGACCGAACCGGAGAACGCGCTGACGAAGCAATATGTTCATCTGCTGCAGACCGAGAACATCGAAATTCAGTTCCAGAAGGAAGCGATTCAGGAAATTGCCAAAATCGCCGCTTCCGTGAATCAGAATATGGAGAATATCGGGGCCCGTCGCCTGCATACGATTCTGGAGAAGCTGTTGGAGGACCTATCCTTCGAAGCGCCGGAGCTGACACTGGAGACAATGGTCATTACTCCGGAGTATGTTCGCGAAAAACTGGCAGGAATCGCCCAGGATCGCGATTTAAGTCAATATATCCTTTAAAGCGACAGTGCGATATCCCGCTAAATTAGGTATTAAGAATTATAGCTATGCAAATTTAATTCGAAAAACGTGCATGAAGAGTTAAATAATAGTAATTAAAAGAATTATTTGGAATAAAAAAGGTAGAAAATTGTAAAAACATGCTTTAAGCCCTCTCTTTTCAGAAAAGATAGGGCTTATTTCTTATTGTAATAATATACAAATTCTAAGAGAATCAATGTATGTGAGATTGACATAAGAATCATCCATCGACAGCGTTCGACCTGCACTCGACAAATTAATGAAAATTTTAGCTTTTTTTGTCGAAAGTAAGCAGGAATTCGGGGGAAGTTGTGGAATTCTTTTCATTATGATAGGTTTGGAAGGGGGATTACCATGGGTTTGCTGAACAGTGTCAGTTTTCAAAGATTACAGGGAGGCCTAGATGCCGCCACCAAACGACAAAGTGTTCTGGCTAATAACGTTGCAAATGTTGATACGCCGAATTTCAAACGCTCTGATGTCAGTTTTGAAAGTTTCCTGAGACAACAGGAGAGCGGTGTGAAACCTACGCTGAGTGCGAAAGTATCAGACTCCCGGCATTTCCAATTTGGAACAGTAACCGGCGTGCCAACTGCTGTTGTCAGCACAGATGAGACTACTTCTATGAACAACAACGGCAATAATGTGGATATGGACCGCGAACAGGCACTGAGCGCCGAGAACCAGCTGAGGTATAACTCTTACGTTGAACAGTTGAACAGTCAGATTACTATGATGCGTACAGTTGTGCAGGGAGGGTAATAAATAATGAACTTTGGTAGCAGCTTTGGAATAAGCGCCTCGGCATTGACTGCCCAGCGCCTGCGGATGGATGTGATCTCCTCCAATATCGCAAATGCCGAGACAACCAGGGCTTCCGTGGTTGACGGCAAAGCCGTACCTTACCGCCGTAAGCTTGTAGTGCTGGAAACAGCCCAGGCTGATAGCTTCTCTAACATACTAGATTCAAAAATGAGCGGCGGCAGCGAAGGTGTTAAAGTGAAGTCGATTATTGAGGATACTTCACCGCTGAAGCCCGTATACAATCCAAGTCATCCGGATGCTGATGTTGACGGATATGTGTACATGCCGAATGTGGATCTTACGAAGGAAATGGTGGACATGCTGTCTGCCTCACGTTCTTATGAAGCGAATGTAACGATGCTTAATGCGTCCAAAGCGATGGTGGGTAAGGCGCTCGAAATCGGCCGTTAATTGAATTGATTAGGAGGAGAATAATTGATACAGAACTTATTGATTGGAACTCAGGCTGTACAGCCGCTGGCTATGAAACCCGTAGCATCAGAGGCTTCAGCCGTCTCCGAAACGGGACAAAGCTTTGGTTCATACCTGGAGAATGCCCTTAATCAGGTGGCGGACCAGGAGCAGCAGGCTAAAGACATGAGTAACAAATTTGTTTTGGGAGAAGTCAACATTGATGAAGCTATGATTTCGTCCCAACAGGCATTGCTGAGTTTGCAGTTGACTACACAAGTCCGGAACAAAGTAATTGAAGCCTATCAGGAAATTATGAGAACTCAAATCTAAATGATCCTAGCTACGTTTCGGATGGGGTGACACTGTGAATGAAAGATTGGCCCAGTACCGGGAGAAGATCACCCTGTATTGGAACAGATTCAGCGGTAAACAGAAAATATTGTTTTTCTCCACTCTGTTTATCATCATAATAATAATCGTAGTTTTGACCATGCAATTATCAAAGACAGAATATGAAGTTGCTTTTCAGGATCTGGACAGTACCGATTCCGCGGGAGTTATGACTTATTTGGATACTTCGGGGATTCCTTACCGTTTAAGTCCGGATGGAAAGAGTATATCAGTACCCAGTACTGACGCCGCGCGCATCAAGATAGCCATTGGCTCGCAGGGGATCGTACAGGAAGGTTCGATCGGGTACAAAGTATTTGATGAATCTTCTTCGATGATTGGGACTACAGACAGTGAATTCAACGTGAAGTATAATAATGCCCTTAACGGCGAAGTTGAGCAGCTGATGAGAAGAATGCAGGGGATTAAAGATGTCAAGGTTCTGATTACCCTGCCGAAGGAAACTGTGTTTGCCTCTCAGGAGGATCAGGAGAAAGCGTTGGCTTCCGTGGTGCTTAGCTTCAATCCCGGATTTAGGCCTACACAGGATAATATCGACGGGTACTTCAATCTCGTAAAGACCGCTGTGCCGAATTTGCCGGTTGACAACATTACGATTACTAATAATGAAGTCGAATTGATGCCGACATCCAAAGGCGGACAAGCTGGCGTGTCCAGCCAGGTTGAAGAGAACTTCGCTTTGCAGAAGAAATTCGAAGATGATGTCAAGAAAGATGTCAAGCAATTCCTGAGTACGCTCACGGGTCCCGATAAAGTGGATGTTCTGGTGTTCTCCAAGCTCAATTTCGATAAGGAAAACCGTCAGGAAGAAATCGTACTGCCGGTAGATGCGGAGAATATGAAAGGGATTGAGATCAGTTCGCAAATTATCAGCAATACTTATTCGGGTCAAGGGAATACATCCGGTGGGGTTGCTGGTACAGGGTCGGAAGATGTCTCTGGATATCCTTCGGGGACTGACTCGGGTACTTCTTCTTCTGAGGAATCGTCGGAGACCAGGAACTATGAAGTGAATCGAATCACCAAAGATATTATTGCAAGCCCATATACTGTTAAAGATTTAACCATTAATGTAGCAGTTGAACCACCTAATGGGCAAACAACTTTGGATGATACAACTTCAGCGGCGATCCAGAATATTCTGGTCAATATTGTCCGTGCTTCGTTGGCAGATTCAGGTATTACTTATACAGACGCCGATTTAACCAAAAAAGTTTCGGTGTTCTCGCAACAATTTGGCAGTACGGCGGCGGATGCAGCATCCGGCGGACTGGCTAACTGGATGATCTGGGCAATTGGCGGAGCCGCATTACTGGTCGGTGCGGGCGGCGGTTACCTCATCTACCGCAGCCGCAAGAATAAGCAGGAGGAAGAAGCGGAAGATGATATTCCGCTGCAGGTTCCTACCGAGTTTCCTTCTATTAATATGGAGAGCGTGACGAATGAAAGTCAGGTCCGCAAGCAGCTGGAAAGTCTGGCGAAGAAAAAGCCGGATGAATTCGTAAACCTGCTGCGTACATGGCTTGCTGAAGAACAGAGGTGAAGGAATGGCAAAAGCTAGCCAGCAGGGACTTAGCGGCCGTCAAAAGGCGGCGATCCTGCTTATCACACTAGGGCCTGAAGTATCGGCACAAATTTTTAAACATTTAAGAGATGAGGAAATCGAGCAGCTGACTCTGGAAATTGCGAATGTCCGCAAGGTGGACAGCGTGGAGAAAGAGTCGATCATGTCAGAATTCCATCAAATCTGTCTTGCTCAAGAATATATCTCTCAAGGCGGTATTAACTATGCCAAGGAGATACTCGAGAAAGCACTGGGTTCAGCCAAAGCGCTTGAAGTTATTAACCGACTGACGGCGACGCTGCAGGTAAGACCGTTCGATTTTGCGCGCAAAGCAGACCCGAACCAGATTCTCAACTTTATCCAGAACGAAAATGTCCAGACTATTGCACTGGTACTCTCTTATTTGCAGTTTGAACAAGCTGCCTCTATCCTGTCTTCCCTGCCTCAGGAGAAGCAGGCCGAGGTTGCCCGGAGAATAGCCATTATGGACAGCACTTCTCCTGAGGTGGTCACCCAGATTGAACGGGTTCTGGAACAGAAGCTGTCGGCTACAGTTACCCAGGATTACACAAATGCGGGCGGTATTGAATCGATTGTACAGATTCTGAACGGTGTTGACCGTGGTACGGAACGTACCATTCTCGACTCGCTGGAAATACAGGATCCGGAGTTGGCGGAAGAAATCAAGAAGCGGATGTTCGTCTTCGAGGATATCGTCAATGTGGACAACCGTTCAATCCAGCGCATCATCAAAGATATCGACAATGCGGATTTGCAGCTCGCGCTCAAGGTGGCCAGCGAGGAAGTGCGGGATGTTATTTTCCGCAATATGTCCAAGCGTATGGCCGAAACCTTCCGCGAAGAAATGGAATACATGGGTCCTGTGCGGCTGCGTGATGTGGAAGAAGCACAGACCCGCATCGTAGGCACGATCCGCAGACTCGAAGAGTCTGGTGAAATTATCATCGCCCGTGGCGGAGGAGATGACATTATTGTCTAAGCTGATCAAACATTCTCAATATGTTCCGGTAGATGTGCTGAAGCGGCTGGAGCAGGCCAGACATCATGCAGGACTTACCGAAGATCCTGTTGCCGAGGAGGCTCCTGGCGAAGTCCACTATCAGGATCCCGCCAGGGAAGCGGCAGAGCAGGCACGCAAGCAAATGCTGAAAGATGCCCAGGAGTTTGCTGAAGGGCAGGTCCGCAGTGCATCTCAGGAAGCTGAGAATATTATGGAATCAGCACGGAATGAAGCTGAAGAATGGTGGCGGCAGCGCAGGGAGCAGGACGAGCATCTTGTGGAAGCCGTCAAGTCCGAAGGGTTTCAGCAAGGCTACCAGGAAGGTCTCGCCCATGCGGAGCAGGAGATGTCCCAGCGGCTTGCCGAGATGATGGAGGAAGCAAGAACTGTACTTCAGGAAGCGTACCGGGCAAGAGATGTGATTATTCAGGAAGCTGAACCTTTTCTGGTAGAGCTGAGCTGCGATATTGCCGAGAAAATAGTGGACAAGCAGCTGACCGTGGAACCGCAATTTGCAATGGAGCTGATCCGCAAGAATCTGGCCCGCAAGCGCGAGCAGGGGTTGATTTCCTTATGTGTCTCTCCGGCACAGTTCGCGTTTGTCAACGCAGCGCGAGAAGAGCTTTCACTCGCCGTGGACTCACAGGCTGAGCTGCAGATTCTTCCGGATTCAACGGTTAAGGATCAGGGCTGTGTCATCCGCTCCTCCTTTGGCAGCATCGACGCACGTGTGGATACCCAGTTGGCTGAGATCAAAAAAGAACTGCTGCGAATCGCCCTGGACGTAGGTGAACACAGAAATGGGGAAGACGATGCTTGACAGCGGAAGGTACAAAGAACAGCTGCGTAATTTTGACCCGGTCCGGATTAACGGCAAGGTTACCCAGGTCATCGGACTGATGGTGGAGTCGGAAGGCCCGGATGCCAGCATCGGTGATGTGTGCTTTATTTATCCCGCCAAAGGAACTAAGCCGCTTCAGGCAGAGGTCGTCGGATTTCGTGACAACAAGGTGCTGCTGATGCCGCTTGGAGAACTGCAGGCCATCGGGCCTGGCTGTGATGTTGTCGGCACAGGCAAGCCGCTGAGTGTACAGGTTGGCTCGGAGCTGCTGGGCAAGGTGCTTGACGGTTTGGGCCAGCCGCTTGACGGCTCACTCATTCCTGCCCGAATGCCGCACAGCTCGACCTTCAACATTCCTTCCAACCCGCTTAACCGTCCGCGAGTAGCTGAACCTATCAGCATCGGGGTCAGAGCGATTGACGGACTTCTCACCATCGGTAAAGGACAGCGGGTCGGCATTTTTGCAGGCTCTGGTGTCGGCAAAAGTACACTGATGGGAATGATCGCCCGTAACACTTCGGCAGATGTGAATGTTATTGCCCTTATCGGTGAGCGGGGCAGAGAAGTGCTTGATTTCATTGAGCGCGACCTGGGGCCGGAAGGGCTGCAGCGTTCGGTGGTTATCGTGGCTACTTCGGATCAGCCGGCGCTGATCCGGATCAAAGGTGCCTTGATTGCCACTACAATCGCCGAATATTTCCGAGACCGCGGACTGAATGTCATGCTGATGATGGACTCGGTTACCCGTTATGCCATGGCTCAGCGCGAGGTTGGGCTGGCGGTAGGTGAACCTCCTGCAATGAGAGGGTACACCCCGTCGGTGTTTGCCAGTCTTCCTAAACTGCTGGAGCGGGCCGGAACTGGCCCTACTGGGTCAATCACCGCATTTTATACAGTGCTGGTTGACGGTGACGATATGAACGAGCCGATCGCCGATGCTGTGCGCGGTATCCTGGATGGACATATTGTCCTGAACCGGAATATCGCGAATAAAGGACATTTCCCGGCAATCGATGTTCTCTCCAGTATCAGCCGTGTGATGAAGGATATAGCACCGGAAGAGCAGATTGCTGCAGCCGAGAATGTAAAGCGTCTTATGGCGGTCTATAAGGATTCCGAGGATCTCATCAATATCGGAGCTTACCAAAGAGGCTCGAACGCCCAAATTGATGAATCGATGCATTACATCGACAGCATCTGGGATTTCACCAAGCAAAAAGTGAATGAGAAGGTAACCCTTAGCGATGTGCAGCAGTCTTTAATTTCACAGTTCTCGAGGAGTTGATTGATCATGAGATTCCATTATACTTTTCAAAAAGTGGTGGACTTGAAGGGTAACGAAAAAACACAGGCAGAGTGGATGCTCTCAAGCGCGCTCGGAGAACTGCAGGCACAGGAAAAAAGCCTTGATGAATTAATTATACAGCGCAATGCGGTAATGTCGTCTTTACAGAGTGCAGTTGAGCAAAAGACACCTATGGCTAAGCTTCGCGAAATGCAGGATTATGTGGATTATCTGGATAAGTGCATTGCCCGCAAGCATTCCGATATCAGCCGGGCGCATATAGAGGTTCAGAGCAAGCAGGATCATCTCAGTACCAAGGTTCTGGATGAGAAGGTATGGCTCAAGGCCAAAGACAAAGCACAAACAGCATTTCTGCAGAATATGAGTTTACGGGAACAAAACGAACTGGATGAGATGGCTACCGTCCGCTTCGCGATGAAATCCCTCTAACCCGGGAGGTTTCCGCTAGTGGCAAATAATCAAATGGAACTTGAAGATGAAGGGTCGGCAGGTAAATTCGAGCGTTTTTTATTCTTGATGATTCCGATCATCTTCACGCTTGTACTGCTTGGAGTACTGTTGACCCTATTTAATATGGACATCCGGAATAATGTCCTTGAGATTGCGAACAAGATTCCTGTGGTGGAGAAATGGGTGCCAGAACCTGCCCCGGATCCGGATTCAGATACCGCCGGAGAAACCGCAGATGATCCGCAAGCTGAAAGTAAAGAGCAGGCTGCGAGTTCGGAGAGCACAATTAAAGAGCTGAAGTCTCAGCTTAACGCGCAGGCAGCGCAGCTGAAACAGGCAGAAGAAGACAAGGCGTCCGAGGCTAACAAAGCTGAGGCGCTTCAGAAGCAGATTGACGGGATGAAGGAAGAAGCGGCGGCAGTTGCAGCAACGGAGGAAGAGGAAGATCCATATCTCAAGCAGGTTACGGATCTGGCCAAGCTGTATGCGGGAATGAAGGCCTCCAAAGCTGCACCGATTATGGAGAACTTGACCACAGATGAAATGGTCCAAATCTTCAGTGTGATGAGCAATGCCAGCAAAACGGCCATCCTGGAAAAAATGGACCCGAAAAAAGCTGCGGATGTATCTATAAAGCTAAAAGAAACAACGAATTCAACCGATATGGCTATTGCAGCCCTTCAATCGAGACTGAAACAGGATGAAGCCGGTACAACCAAGGCTGCAGCCTCGGCCAATCTTGATCAGGAGAAGCTCAGCCAGACTTTTACCTCAATGCCTGCTGCTGACGCGGCTACACTGCTGGGTTCAATGTACAGCATTAGCCCGGATAAGGTCATCACCATACTGAATACAGTCAGTGATACTGTCCGCTCCTCTATCCTGGGGGAGATGACCAAGAATGACAGCGCACAGACAGCCAAAATTGTAAACCGGCTGATGGGCGGTAAATAACACTTGAAGGGAGGTGAAAAAGATGAGTTTAATCGTACAATCATTAAGTGCAGGTAACCTGGCTGCTGCCGGTGGAACGTCAACGGGTACCAGTGGAACTGCCAGTACGGCTACACCTTTTGCCCAGACGCTTGTACAAAGCATGGGAGGCACTACTGCTAAAGGGACGGAAGCACCTGTATTAGGCAATCTGGCTTCCTTGCTGCAGGGTCTTCTGAACGCGGTACAGACCAAGGGTGAAGAGTCCGCCAGTACGGACGCCAAGAAATCAGAACTTCTGGAAGGTCTAACTCAGGACATGGAGAATCTGGATGCAAGTCTGGAGGCTGATCCCGCACTGCTTGCTGCTCTTCAAGGGTGGATTCTTCAAGTGTCGGCGCTCTTATCCGGTAATACTCCGGCTGAACAGACAGATGCATCAGACACTGGAGTAGTAGCATCAACAGGTCTGTCGCCTCTTGCCCAGAACCCGGAAACCCTGCGCTTTGCAGTCCAGGATGAGCTGAACAGCCTGGTCCAACTGGTTCAGGATGCAGCTGTAAGCGGAAGTGAAGAAACAGCAGCCAAAGGTGCTGCACTGTTGAATCAATTCTCGGCTATTCTGGCTGAAAGCGTGCCTGCCGATAACAAACCCAAGCTTAAGACAGTAAGTACAACAGAGGTTTCGTCATCATCGCTTAAGCAGGCATCCGGAACAGAAACCAAACAGAATGTTGATGATAGTAGAAGAGTAGTTTCAAACATCCGTACATTTTTAGATGCCGCAGTTAAGACGGAATCTGCTCCAGTACCAGCAGCAGTAAACGGTACAACCGTAACTGCAGAAGAGAGCCCTCAGGTTCCTGCCACTGGTATAGCTCCAGTGAAGGAGACGGCAACTGCCGAGGAAGCTTTGCCTGCCGTCAAAACATCAGCTGGCGAACCTGAAATCGTTACAGCAGGCCAGTTGTCAATCAGTAACGGAATTTCCGCACCACTGAAAGCACCATCCTCTCCAGTGCCGGTTCAGCAATTCGCTCAGGAAATGAACACTTTTATCAGCGGTAAATTGGAGATCGTCAAAAAGGGCGGAGTTGCTGAGGCTACAATCACCTTATTCCCGGAGAATCTTGGACAAGTCGATGTGAAAATATCGATGCAAAATGGTAATCTGGTTGCCCAATTCCTGACCCAGCATAGCGGGACGAAGGATATTCTTGAGCAGCAGATGAACCAGCTTCGTTTAGCTTTACAGTCCCAAGGCCTTCAGGTAGAAAGGCTTGAGGTAACCCAGAACAACCCATCGGCTCAGTCACAATGGACCGGACAGCAGGGTCAACAGACGGGAGCTGGCGGACAACAGCAGGGCAGACGCTCTAGAGAGCGCCAGGAAGAATCAGCAGATGCGGTACTAGCCGCAGAGCTTAATGGAGAATGGAAAGATTGGGTCTCGGCAACGCAGCAAGATAATAATCAGAACGGCAGTTTTTCGGCCAAAGTATAATAACTGGACAAGCGAGGTGAAATGAAATGGCAACAACGAATCCCGTTTCCGGCAGTAACTCATGGAATTACGTTTCGGATAATTCAACTACCAAGACAACAGGCAGCTCGACACTGGGCAAGGATCAATTTCTTAAAATATTGATTACCCAGCTGCAGAATCAGGACCCGATGCAGCCGATGGAGGATAAGGAATTTATCGCCCAGATGGCCCAGTTCTCATCTGTCGAACAGCTAATGAACATTTCCACCCAGCTTACGGCACTGAATCAGTCACTAGGTTCTGTATCCGGTCTGATCGGCAAAGATGTCACTTGGATGGATGCCCAAACCAAATTACCGAAATCAGGCAATGTAGCATCCATTGTTGTGAGCAGCGGTGTACAGTACGCGGTTGTAGGCAGTGAGCGGATCGCCTTATCAGATATCACACAAATTCAGAATCCCTCTGCTGAACCGGCAGCGGGCGGTGATACTTCAACGGGCGGCGGGGAGAGCGGGGCGACCACATGAGCGACAGACTGACAATAGGCCAGCTGTATCCGGCGAGTGTACACCCTTCAACGCTGCAACGTCAGCAGTCAGCCAAGAGCTCTGTAAGCTCTGAAGCTTCATTTGAGAGCGTGCTGCAGAAGAATATACTGAAGTTCAGCAATCATGCGGCAAAGCGGCTTGAACAGCGGGGGATTGAGCTTGGCAGCCGCCAATTGGACCAAATCTCGTCTGCGGTAGACAAGGCAGCAGCCAAGGGCAGCAAAGAATCGCTGATCCTGATGAAAGATATGGCGTTAATCGTAAGTGTTGCGAACCGTACCGTAGTTACAGCTATGGATGGGAAGTCTATGAAAGATAATGTATTTACGCAGATTGACAGTGCAGTAATTATTTCATGAACCGGCTGGTCCTAACTGGAGAGCCGGAATGTCCGCCGACCGACTGACGCGGGCATCACTCCAATTTCCATCATTCTAATTTTAAGAGTCTGCAAAGACTCTAAATCCGGGAGGACGACAAATAATGTTAAGATCTATGTATTCAGGAGTATCAGGTATGCGCGGGTTCCAGACTAAGCTGGACGTTATCGGTAACAATATTGCCAACGTCAACACCATCGGCTTCAAATCAGGCCGCGTAATGTTCAAGGACATCATGAGCCAAACGGTATCCGGTGTTACGGCACCTGTTGAAGGCGGACAAGGCGGGGTTAATGCCAAACAGATCGGGCTAGGGGTAAGCATTGGTTCTGTGGACACGATGCATTTGGCGGGCAGTGCCATGACTACTAATAACCCTACGGATCTGCGGATTGATGGGGATGGATTCTTCCTAGTGGGTCTGACTGATGATCAGGAGACACCATTTCTGACACGTGCTGGCGACTTTCATGTGGATTCTAACCGGAATCTTGTGACCTCGGATGGAATGCATGTGCTTAGTTCAGGTGGAGAAGCTATTCAATTAGATGAAGGTGCTACCGCATTCTCCATCTCCAATGATGGTACGATTTTGCAAACGTTGGAGGACGGAACAATAAATTCAGATTTAGTGATCGGTGTTGCCAAAGTTAGCAACCCGCAAGGTCTTGAGAAAATCGGCGGCAATCTGTACCGGATGACGTTGAATGCCAACGCAGAGGGAGCGCTGGAACCGACTACTGCCAACAATGCTGAAGTAGGAACAGGCTCAATTGTTGCCGGCCAGCTGGAAATGTCTAACGTCGATCTGACGAACGAGTTCACGGAGATGATCGTGTCACAACGTGGTTTCCAGGCGAACTCACGTATTATTACAACTTCAGATGAAGTACTCCAGGAAGTTGTTAACCTCAAGCGTTAAGTTTTTGAGAATATGAGGGTTAGTCATAAACTTGCTGTATAATAGTAACTTTCCGCCTGAGGCGGTATTGTTATTATAGTCGTGGGGGGGACTCCTCCCCCTATTTTGTTAGGAGGCCTGTTATGATTTCGGTAACAAGATTGAATGGGGCGGCGATGTGGTTAAATGCCCTGCTGGTTGAAATGGTTGAAGAATCCCCGGATACGTATATCACGCTCGTAACCGGCAAAAGGCTGATTGTGCTTGAAAAGGCCGATGAAGTCATTGAGAAGATCAAGGAATACAACAGGGACATAGGCACACATGCTGCCACCATTAAAGTCCAATCGATGGAGGAGCTTTCATGAAGAAGATGATGCCATGGCTCATTACGATTTTACTGGCGATTACGCTCATTGTAGTAGCCGCATTTTTACTAATGGACAGGTTTTTCCCCAGTGATGCGAATGATGTAAATCAGGCTGTCCAGAACGTGGAAGCCAAGAGACTAAGCGCGGATGAAATCGTCGCCTTGACGGCGGAGATCACTGATATCAAAACTAATCTTGCCGATCCCGATTATATCCTTTCAGTTGACATCGCGTTTCAGCTAGATTCAGCGAAGTCCAAGGAAGAATTCGAAAAGATAAAAGCTATTAAAATTGCACCGCTTATTATCAAAGCGATTGCCGATGCCCGGCCTGAGGATTTAAACGGGGCCAGCGGCAAAGATCAATTCAGCAGCAAACTGGTGAACATAATCAATAAGAATTTGACTGAAGGCACGATTACCCAGATCGAATTCACCAAATTCATCTTGGCACCAATGTAACTGCTGGCGGGATAATTCTTTGATGGGGGGGTGATTGAAATTGGTTGATGTACTATCACAAAATGAAATTGATGCTCTGCTCGCTGCACTCTCATCCGGTGAAATGGATGCCGATGAACTAAAAAAAGAAGAAACCCAGAAAAAAATCCGCTCTTACGATTTCAAACGGGCCGTACGCTTCTCCAAAGATCATATCCGCAGTCTTACCCGGATCCATGATAACTTTGCCCGCTACCTTACAACGTACTTTTCGGCCCAATTGCGCACTTTTGTACAAATCAGTGTCGTTCAAGTAGAGCAGCTCCCTTATGATGAGTTTATCCGCTCTATTCCCAAAATGACGATACTGAATATTTTTGAAGCCGAACCTTTAGAGGGCCGAATGGTTATGGAGGTGCATCCGAATATTGCCTTTGCCATGCTGGACAGACTGCTTGGCGGATTTGGTACAGCACCTTCGAAGATTAACGCCCTGACTGAAATCGAAACGACAATTATGGAGAGAATTTTCAGCAGATGTTTCGAAAGTCTGCAGGAAGCCTGGAAGACAGTTCTGGACATCCATCCACGGATGGAAGCACTGGAAACGAATCCGCAGTTTATGCAAATTGTATCGCCAAATGAAACGATTGCCCTTATCTCCCTCAGCACCAAAATTGGAGATACCACCGGGATGATCAACCTCTGTATCCCTCACGTTGTTCTTGAGCCGATTATGTCGAGGCTGTCTGTTCACCAGTGGTTTGTATCCGAGAAGAAGGTGCGGGATGAGATAGAGCTTGAAGCCATCCGGGCAAGAGTTCACCGGGCTCAGCTTCCGATAGTAGCAGAGCTGGGTGAATCGAGGTTATCTATTGCTGAATTTCTCGGGCTCAGTGTCGGCGACGTGATTTCTCTTAACAAGACTGTGGATTCCGGACTGTCAATCAAGGTAGGGGACAAGCTGAAATTCATCGGAAGTCCTGGGATAATCAAAGAACGTGTGGCTGTGCAAATAGACGAGATTGTCAGCGAAGGGGTTGAAGAGTTTGACGAGTAAAGATTATTTGTCCCAAGAAGAGATAGATGCTCTTCTTAGACAGTCTGCGGAAGGTAACCTGGCTCCCTCGCCGAAGACAGTGGATGATTATTTAACACCTTTTGAACAGGATGCACTGGGAGAAATTGGAAATATTACATTCGGCAGTGCAGCGACTGCGCTGTCCACTCTGCTCGGCAAAAAGGTTGATATCACGACTCCTAAGGTATCGATTATTACCCGCAGTGAGTTCGAGGAAGCGTTCCCTAAACCTCATGTCGCAGTTCATGTACAGTATGTGGACGGTTTCCAGGGGATCAATTCACTGGTCATCAAGATCAGGGATGCACAGGTCATTGCCGATTTAATGCTTGGCGGTGAAGGAGAACCCAAAGACGAAGAATTGAATGAAATTCATATCAGCGCCGTGCAGGAAGCCATGAATCAGATGATGGGCTCATCCGCTACTTCCATGTCGACTATATTTAACAGATTCGTCAATATTTCTCCTCCGGGCATCGATATTCTAAATATGTCCAGTGGAGAAGGGGTTGGAAGCCTGCCGGATGATGAAACATTAATCCAGATTTCGTTCCGGCTGAAGATCGGCGATTTGATCGATTCCACGATTATGCAGCTGCTGCCTGTGCCGTTCGCCAAAGACATGGTGACCATGCTATTGGGCGATGTCAGCCAGGCTGACCAGGAAGCGGCCGTTACGTCGACCGCAACACCTCCCAAACCCGCCGCCGCACCAGAACCTGCTCCGGCAGCACCTCCGGTACAGCAGCAGATGCCGACACCTGACCCTGGAGGGATCCCTCCTCAATATCCGCCGCAGGGGATGCCTCCATATCCGGGAATGCCTGAAGGTGGCTATTATTATCCTCCGGCCGGTATGCCAGCCTATGGAATGCCGGGTATGCCGCCTTACGGAATGCCGCCTCAAGGAATGCCATATCCGCAGGCGCCGCCGCAGAATTCTGCACCTAATCGCAATGTGAATGTGCAGCCGGTACAATTTGCCAACCTCAGTGCAGGGGCTTTTGGCAATATTGACGAAAATAATTTAAATTTATTGATGGACATACCACTGAGAGTGACCGTAGAATTAGGAAGGACCCAGAAGCAGATCAAAGATATTCTGGAAATGTCGCAAGGTTCGATTATCGAACTGGACAAACTGGCGGGCGAGCCTGTTGACATTCTGGTTAACAACAAGCTCATTGCCAAAGGGGAAGTCGTAGTTATAGACGAAAACTTCGGTGTCCGCGTTACGGATATCGTCAGCCAGTGGGACCGTATACAAAAATTACAATAAGCATACTTAGGGAGGATTTTGTAAAAATGGCTAACCGAATTCTAATCGTGGACGATGCAGCATTTATGAGAATGATGATCCGGGACATTTTGTCGAAGAACGGATTTGAGGTAGTGGGTGAAGCCCAGGACGGTTCACAGGCTATAGAGAAATTTAAGGAACTGCGTCCGGATCTGATCACGATGGATATCACCATGCCTGAAATGGACGGAATCGCCGCCCTAAAAGAAATCAAAAAAGTAGATGCCAATGCCAAAGTCATCATGTGTTCAGCCATGGGTCAGCAGGCTATGGTCATTGATGCAATTCAAGCCGGAGCGAAGGACTTTATCGTTAAGCCTTTCCAGGCTGACCGTGTAATTGAAGCTATCAACAAAACGTTGGGTGTGTAGGAATCAGGTATGTTAGCCAATTCCGGAACGCTCGGAGACGGTAGTAATGCCCTGCTGAATTTGCTCAAAGTTGTATTTGTTCTTGCAGTAATTGTCATTCTTATCGTGCTGCTGATCCGTTTTCTGGGACGCCGCAATCAGACAATGATGAGCGGCCGTTCCATCCGTACACTTGGTGCGATGGGGCTCGGTCCGAATAAGTCGATTCAGATCATCGAACTCGGCGGCAGCCTCTATCTGATCGGAGTGGGTGAGAATATATCCATGATGGATAAAATTACCGATCCGGCAGAAGTTGCTTTAATCATTTCCGCATTCGAAGATCAAACGTCAGGAACTGACAATTTTATTACACCGCTTATCGCCAAAATCAAATCCAAGCTGCGCGGTGAAGTCCCGTCCCAGGAAATTGAACTTAATGAGACTTCGTCTTTCTATGAGACGCTGCAGTCCAAGCTTGCGCTTGCGCCTGAGCGTAAAGAGAAGCTCGAAGAGCTGCTGCGGGATGAAGACCTTAAGAATGAGTCGAGGGATTTATGAAAAAAAAGCTGATTCTTTCGTTACTGCTTCTAGGTATATTCAGTATTGTTCTTCTGCATCCGGTTCACGCGGATCCTATTCCCAACATTAGTATTCAGGTCGGTGATAACGATACTGCAAGCGGTGGCACGAGTTCAATTTCCATACTGCTGCTGGTAACGGTTCTGAGCATAGCTCCTTCATTTCTGGTGTTAATGACGAGCTTTACCCGGATAGTGATCGTACTGGGGTTCGTAAGAACTTCGCTCGGTACGCAGCAAATGCCCCCAAACCAGGTGCTTGTGGGACTGGCTTTGTTCCTGACCCTGTTCATTATGTCACCGACACTGGCAACAGTGAATGAAACGGCCTTACAGCCGTATATGAAAGGCACGCTGACCCAGAGCGAGGCGCTCAATAAAGCGCAGGAACCGCTGAAGGAATTTATGTTCAAGCAGACCAATACCAAGGACCTGCTGCTGTTCATGAACTATACCGGCAACAATGCAACGGTCAAACCGGCCAGCTACAATGATATCCCTTTGACAGTTATGGTACCGGCGTTTGCGATTGGTGAGATGAAAAAAGCATTTATGATGGGCTTTATGATTTTTATACCCTTTCTCATTATTGATATCGTAGTATCCAGTACGCTAATGGCCATGGGGATGATGATGCTGCCGCCGGTCATGATATCCTTGCCTTTCAAAATTATGCTCTTTGTGCTAGTGGACGGCTGGTACCTAGTAGTCAAATCACTGCTGCTAAGTTTTAACACCTGACCCTTAAGAGGAGGCGTAAGGGATGAATGCGGAGTTTATTATCGGTCTAGCCGGCCAAGCCGTATATTTGGTGCTGGAAACCAGCGCACCCATGCTGATTCTTGGTCTGGTGGTAGGACTGATCGTCAGTATATTTCAAGCCACAACCCAGATTCAGGAGCAAACCCTGGCGTTTGTTCCCAAAATCGTTGCCGTACTGCTCGCATTACTGCTATTCGGTCCGTGGATTATAACGAAGCTGGTGGATTTCACCAGTCAAATTTTGGGCAGCCTCTATATGTATATCGGTTGAGATTATGAATATAGAGACCCTGCTGCAAAGTTTTCCTGTCTTTCTGCTGATTTTTTGTCGAATTACAGCCTTTTTTGTTGTCGTCCCTGTCTTTTCTTCGCAAAGTGTGCCGACAACATTCAAAATTGGTTTGTCTTTTTTTGTTTCCATGGTTATCTTCAGTTCAGGCGGGATGAACGTCACCGTTCCGCAGGATCTCAATTTTATTCTGCTGATCGTCAGAGAAGCTTTAATCGGACTGCTGCTTGGATTTGTCGCGTATCTGATGTTTATGACGATTCAGACGGCGGGTTCTTTTATCGATATTCAGATCGGGTTTGGTATCGCCAATGTAATTGACCCGATGACTGGTGCATCTGCTCCTATCATCGGTAACTTCAAGTATATGATTGCGCTGCTTCTGTTTCTGGCGATGAACGGACATCACTATTTGCTGGATGCCATTGTTTACAGTTATAAATGGGTGCCGATCGACAATGACCTGTTCCTCAAAATGATCGACGGAAGCTTGTCGGAATTCCTGATACGCACCTTCGCACAATCCTTCATGCTGGCCTTTCAAATGTCGGCGCCGCTGGTTACCGCATTATTCTTAACGGATGTGGGTCTGGCCTTTCTGGCGAGAACCGCTCCGCAATATAATGTGTTCGTCATCGGGGTTCCGCTCAAAATCATTGTAGGTCTGGCGCTGCTTCTTATACTGATGCCGGGGCTGGCTGTGCTGTTCCAGAATCTCTTCGACATTATGTTTGAGTCCATGCATAACTTACTTGGCCTCGTGGGGAAGAGTCCTTAGGTAACGGTAAGGAGAGAGTGTCATGGCTAAGCCAAAACGATATAAATTAAATCTTCAGCTGTTCGGGGGAGATAAGACTGAGAAGGCCACCCCGAAGAAACGGCAGGACGCCCGCAAGAAAGGGCAGGTTGCCAAGAGCGCGGAGATGTCTGGCGCAGTGGTGCTGTTCTCGGCATTGTTGTCGCTGAGCATTTTCGGCGGTTTCATGAAAGAACGCTTTGTCAAGCTGTTCACAGATGTGTTTCAGAACCGGATGATGATGGAAGTAACAGCGGAGAATATCTCCAAGCTGTTCAACCAGTACGGGCTGCAGATTCTGATTCTGCTGGCTCCCCTGCTGGGCATCACCTTCCTTCTGGCGCTTGTGGCCAACTTCGCGCAGGTGGGTTTTATGGCTAGCGGTGCAGGGATTACACCTAAGTTCGAGAAGATCAATCCGATCAAAGGCTTCAAGAATATTTTCTCCATGCGTTCGTTTGTTGAGTTCCTCAAGTCGATCTTCAAGCTGGTGCTGATAGCCTATCTGGTCTACAGCACGCTCTGGGGGGAGAAGGAGAGCTTCGCTTCCCTCGCACGTGTTAGTGCTGAAAGTGTGTTCGGCTTCGCTGCGAAGCTGACCATGAGCCTGGGCATCAAGATTGCGGCGGCTCTTTTTATCATGGCCGTTCTGGACTATATCTATCAGAAATACGAGCATGAGAAAAGTCTGAAAATGTCCAAGCAGGATATTAAGGACGAGTACAAAAAGATGGAGGGCGACCCCATCATTAAAGGTAAAATCAGGGAACGCCAGCGCAGAATGGCGATGCAGCGGATGATGCAGGAGGTCCCTAAGGCCGATGTTATCATCACGAACCCGACCCACTTTGCGGTTGCCCTGAAGTATGACGGTTCCAAAATGGAGGCTCCGCAGATTATAGCCAAGGGCCAGGATTATGTGGCGCTCCGTATCAGGGAGCTGGCCAAGGAGCATGGTGTTGTGACTATGGAGAATAAACCGCTGGCACGGGCGCTATTCCAGAGAGCGGAAATCGGTGATGTGGTTCCGGCCGATTTGTTCCAGGCTGTTGCCGAAGTGCTGGCCTATGTATACAAGCTTAAAGGTAAGAGGAGATAAGCCGGGGGAGGTTAAGGACATTGAAAGCTAGAGATCTAACAGTTCTACTGGGCGTTATCGGCATTGTGCTTATGATGATTCTGCCCATCCCTGTCTGGCTTCTGGATGTACTGTTAATTGTCAATATCTCAATAGCCCTGACCATTATATTGGTCGCAATGAATACGAAGGATCCGCTGCAGTTCTCGATTTTCCCTTCATTACTCTTGATCACTACACTGTTCCGGTTAGCCTTGAATATCTCCACCACCAAACTGATTCTTGGTGATGGTCATGCAGGTGAGGTGGTAGCTACATTCGGAAGCTGGATTGCAGGGGGACAAATCGCTATAGGTTTCATCGTCTTCCTGATTCTGGTTGTTGTGCAGTTCATTGTTATCACCAAAGGCTCTGAGCGCGTTGCAGAGGTGGGGGCACGCTTTACACTGGATGCGATGCCTGGTAAACAGATGAGTATCGATGCGGATTTGAATGCAGGGATGATCAATGAGCAGCAGGCGCGTGAACGCCGGCGTAATGTTGAGCGCGAAGCGGATTTCTTCGGAGCCATGGATGGTGCGAGTAAATTCGTTAAAGGTGACGCCATTGCCAGTATTATCATCCTGCTGATCAATCTGATCGGCGGCTTTATTATCGGGATGACAATTCACGGAATGTCCTTCCAGGATGCACTTTCAACCTACTCCATACTGACGATCGGGGATGGCCTGGTCAGCCAGATTCCGGCACTGCTTATTTCCACCGCTTCCGGTCTGATCGTAACCCGGGCGGCTTCGGAAGGCAATCTGGCTGAGGATCTGACTGGACAATTGCTGTCTTATCCGAAGCTTCTATATATTGTAGCAGTGACCATTGCTTTTCTGGGTTTCTTCACCCCGATCACGGTGATGTCTACATTGCCTCTGGCGGGTCTGATGGCTTATGCGGCCTACAGCATGGGGCAGAAGGCCAGCAGGCAGCAGATTGCCGATGAACAGCTGGTAGAGGAGAAGCAGATTGAAGAAGTGCGCAGTCCCGAAAGTGTCATTAATCTGCTGACGGTTGACCCGATCGAGTTCGAATTTGGCTATGGCCTGATCCCTTTGGCGGATACGGGACAGGGCGGCGATCTGCTAGACCGTATCATCATGATTCGACGGCAATGTGCGCTTGAGATGGGTCTAGTCGTGCCGGTTATTCGTATTCGCGACAATATTCAACTAAAACCGAATGAATATGTCATCAAAATTAAAGGAAATAACGTTGGCGGCGGTGAATTATTACTTAATCACTATCTTGCCATGAGTCCCGGTTATGATGACGAGTCGATTAGCGGGATTGAGACTATCGAACCATCGTTTGGATTACCTGCATTATGGATTGATGAATCTGTTAAAGAACGTGCGGAATTATCCGGTTATACCGTAGTGGATCCGCCTTCTGTTGTAGCCACGCATTTGACAGAGCTAATCAAACGTCACGGTCATGAGCTGCTGGGACGCCAGGAGACCAAACAGCTGGTCGATAATCTCAGAGAGAACTATCCCGTTCTGGTGGACGAACTCATTCCTTCCATACTGGCGGTTGGTGATATTCAGAAAGTCCTTGGCAAGCTGCTCCGTGAGAAGATTTCCATCCGGGATCTGGTAACGATCTTCGAGACTCTGGCGGATTATGGCACATACACCAAGGATCCTGATATTCTGACGGAATATGTCCGGCAGTCCCTGTCCAGGCAGATTACACAGCAATTCTCACAATCGGGTGAAACATTGCGTGTAATTACGGTAGGTCCCACACTTGAAAAGAAGATTACCGAAAGTGTTCAGCAGACAGAGCAAGGCAGCTATTTGGCACTTGATCCTGTTTCCACTCAAACCGTCTATCAGCGGCTTACGGAGCAGATCAACCGTCTCCTGCAATCCGGACAGCAGCCGATCGTCTTAACATCTCCTACCATTAGAATGTACTTGCGGCAGGTGATTGAACGGACGATGCAGGATATCCCGGTATTGTCTTACAGCGAGCTCGAGCCAAATATTGAAATTCAAAGCGTTGGGGTGGTGAATTTATGAGAGTGAAGCGTTATGTGGTCGATACGATGCCTGACGCCATGCATTCCATCCGCAGCGAACTTGGAAGCGACGCCGTCATTTTAAGCACCAAAGAGGTTAAAGTCGGCGGATTTATGGGCATGTTCACCAAAAAGAAAATCGAAGTCGTGGCAGCCGTTGAGAATACGCAGAAGCCGGGCGTGCCGGAGAAAGCACCTGCTCAACCGATGAATATACCACGAAGCGCTGTTCCGCAAGCTTACCAAAAGGCGGCTTCAGCATCTGCTCCTCAGGCTGGGCCGGTGAAAGAAACAACATCAGCCCGATCATTTGCCGAGATTGCCGCTGCACTTTCTGATCATGGTGATCAGGGCGGCGGAGGGGTTGCTGTGCTCCCGGCACTGTCGAAGACATATGAGCCGGACATTACGGCAGTCGAACCCGCCAACGTGCCTCAGCCGGTTTCAACTCCGGAGGAGAGCCGCAGAGCTCTCTCGGCAATCTATGATTCACTTGCCGCTGAAGAGCCTGCCCCTGGCGGTGTTCCTGCACAAGAGAGCGATGTCCTTCGTGAAATCAGGGATATGAAGCACTGGATGGAACGTATCGCGCGTTATTCCTCCGGGGCAGCTGAATTGCCGGATGCGCTGGAAGTGCTCAAAGGCCGTCTGATTGATCAGGAAACAGATGCTGTACTTGTGGATGAATGGATTGGAAATGTTCTGGAGCGCTACCGGGGAGAAGGCAGCGGCTGGAGTGCTGATCGCTTTGGCGAGGCGCTGGAAGAGCAGATCGGTGAATTCCTGGCCGGACGCATCGGCAAAGGAATTGCTCCGGATACAAAGATCGTATACATTGCCGGACCTACAGGTGTAGGCAAGACAACGACCATTGCCAAACTGGCGGCGGAGCAGTTGTTTAAGCAGGGCCGCAAAGTGGGCCTGATTACCTCGGACACCTACCGGATTTCAGCAGTCGAGCAGCTTAGAACATACGCATCCATTCTGAATATGCCGCTGGAGGTTGTCCAGTCGCCCGGGGATCTGCAAAGAGCCATGTTCCGCCTGGAGGGCTGTGATCTGGTACTTATGGATACTGCAGGCCGGAACTACCGCAATGAAATGCTGGTGGCCGAACTGCAGAGTCTGCTTGCCAAGGAGCTCAAAAGCGAAACCTTCCTGGTGCTCAGCCTGACCTCCAAAAGCCGCGACATGAAAAAGATCGCTGAGCACTTTGGCAGATACCCGCTGGATAAGGTTATTTTCACGAAGCTGGATGAAACAGGCAGCTTTGGCCCGCTCTTCAATGTTCTGAATGATTTTCCGCTAAAGCTCTCTTATATTACGAATGGCCAGAATGTTCCTGATGATCTTCTGATGGCTACCAGAGAGCAGATTACCGGAATGCTGCTGGGAACAGGGGGCGAGTGATGGATCAGGCGCAAGCTTTAAGACGGTTAGTATCCAGCCAGGATTCCAGGCAGCTCACCGGCAGCGGAGTCTCTGCCCGGATCATTACCGTATGCAGCGGAAAGGGGGGAGTCGGAAAGTCGAATTTCACCCTTAACTTTGCACTTGCACTGAAATCCCTGGGGCGGAGAGTTCTATTGTTCGATGCCGATATCGGCATGGCTAACATTGACGTGCTAATGGGCGTGTCAGCGAAATACAATCTGTACCATCTGCTTAAGCGGGAAGCCGATATCGGACAGATCATTCAGTTGGGTCCGGATTCTTTACCTTTTATCGCAGGCGGTTCCGGTATGGATGAGCTGTTCTCACTCTCAGAAGCTGATCTGGACTACTTTACCGCTCAGATTGCGCAAATTGCCGACACGATGGACTTTATACTCTTTGACACAGGGGCTGGATTGTCGAAGGAAACGATGAAGTTTATCACTTCTGCAGATGACTGCCTGGTTGTCACGACGCCTGAGCCAACCGCCATTACGGATGCATACGCGCTGATGAAAGTTGTTCATAATTCGCATCCTGAGGTTTCATTCCGGCTGATTGTCAATCAGGCGGGGGATGAACGGGAAGCAAGAGTGACCAGTGATAAAATCCGCATGGCCGCCAGCCGGTTTCTGCAGCTCGAACTCCCGTTTTTGGGCTATATAAGCAGTGATCCCCATGTAGTTCAGGCAGTGAAGAAACAAATTCCATTCTCAGTGGCTTTTCCGAACAGTATAGCAGCTAAAGATGTGCACCGGCTTGCGCTGAGCTATCTGGCTGTTGATTCAGTAGAAACCGCTAAAGTACAGGGCATCAAGGGATTTATCAGCAAGTGGTTGAAACGAAACAAATAATTGTTCTGAATTTGAGGGACAGAGGTGGAAATGCTATGAGGCCATACAAGGTTTTGGTCGTTGATGATTCCGCTTTTATGCGTAAAATCATTTCCGATTTAATTGAAAATGATCCTGACTTTCAGGTAACAGCAACGGCGTCCAACGGCCGTGAAGCTATCGAGAAAGTGAATGAGCTCCGGCCGGATCTGGTAACCATGGATGTGGAAATGCCGGAAATGAATGGTTTGGAGGCGCTGAAAATAATTATGGCCCAGCGGCCGCTTCCAGTCATTATGCTGTCAGGCATTAATGAAGAGGGGATGAAGGAAACAATTCTGGCGCTGGAATGGGGGGCTTTCGATTTCATCCGAAAGCCGTCCATTTCAAACTCCCAGGATATTATCGCAGTCGGGGAGTCACTCCGTGAGCAGATGAAGGAAGCCATGCTGGCGCGCGAACAGCGTGAAGCACGCGCTTCTGCTCACAAGGCTCCTGAACTGCCGCCTGTTGATCAGACGGTTCTGCCAGCGCCGCCTCCTGCTCCGCGAACGGTCATAGAACCAGTGAAACGGAAGGCAGAGCCGCTGAAGAAAGAAACGGAATCCCTGCGCAAGCCGGTCCAGAGTACACTGAAGCCAAAAGGGAAAGCACCTCTGGAGCTGGCGGCAGACAAGAATCCGCCAGTGAAAGGCCCTGGCAGTGAAGTTACGAAGCGGCTGGGCAAGCCGGCTCCGGCAGTGCCACCACCTGCCTCCGAACGCTTCAGAAGCCGGACCCGAGGGGATGCGGGAGCAGTATTGCCTGATCTGCGGGCTGCTGCCGCTGAGACGGCCGCAGGAGGCTTCATTGATCCTCCTGTAGCGCATGCAGGCCCTGTGAACGGAAACAGGGGTCTGCGCAAGCTGGTTGCTGTAGGATGCTCTACCGGCGGTCCCCGGGCGCTGAAGGCGTTCCTGGAGAACATTCCCGGTGATTTTCCGGCACCGATTGTCATTGTTCAGCATATGCCGCCTAATTTCACCAAATCGCTGGCCCAGCGGCTGAATACCTTCAGCGCACTGGAGGTTGCTGAAGCGGAGCATGGCATGATTCTGCGGCAGGGAGCTGCGTATATTGCTCCCGGCGGTTATCATCTGAAGGTTGCTCCGGCAGCCGGCGGCCAATATGTGATTGAGCTTACCAAGGAAGAAGCGCGCAACGGACATCGGCCTTCTGTAGATACGCTGTTCGAATCGGTACTGCGGCTTACCTCGCTTGAACGTCATGCGGTCATTATGACCGGGATGGGCAGCGACGGGGCCCGTATGATGAAGGCACTCTATGACTCGGGTGTGACGTCAACCTTTGCCGAGAGTGAAGAGACCTGTGTCGTTTACGGAATGCCGCGGTCTGCAGTGGAGCTACAGTGCGTGAAACATATCCTGCCTTTGCAAGAAATTGCTCCAAGGCTGGTGCAAGCCGTTAAATAAAGGAAAAGCGAACTCGAAGGGGAGGTGCTCGTTAGTGGACATGAACCAATATTTATCCATGTTTATTGATGAGTCAAATGATCATCTGCAGTCATTGAACGAAAGCATGATGGGGCTGGAAGCAAATCCTGAAGATCTGAGTATTGTCCAGGTGATTTTCCGCTCTGCCCATACCTTGAAAGGTATGGCGGCTACGATGGGTTTTGAGGATTTGGCTTCGCTTACGCACCAAATGGAGAATGTGCTTGATCTGGTGCGTAACAATAAACTGCGGATGCAGGATTTCATTTTTGACACCCTGTTCAAGAGTATTGATGCTCTGGAATCCATGGTGGAGGACATCACAGGCGGAGGAGAGGGGAAGGCTGATGTATCGGCAATTGTATCCTCTCTCCAGGCTATCGTCCGGGGAGAGGTTCCCGCTGCCGGCGGAGCTGCTGCTGAAGTCACTGCGGCTGCTGCCGGCAATGCCACGGATGCCCAGGTGTTTCTGGATGAATTCCAGTACTCTGTGCTGGAGCAGTCTCTGCAGGAAGGCCATCAGGTGCTGTATGTTGATGTTGCCATCCGCAAGGACTGTCAGCTCAAGGCAGTGCGTGCATATATGGTCTTCGACCTTCTGGAGCGTTCAGGAGAAGTTGTTAAGTCCTTCCCTTCGGTTCAGGACATAGAGCAGGAGAAATTCGATTACGGATTCTCCCTCTACTACATAACCCAAAAGGATGCCAGTGAAATTCAGAAGATGATCCTGAATTTGTCGGAGATCGATACGGTTACAGCCGTAGCACTTGATCAGGAATCCCTGCGCCAGATGGGGCAGGAAAGTGTTGCAGCTACCGCAGAAGCGCCTGCCTCTGCTCCGGCGCCGGAGGTTGCTCCTGCTGCCTCTAATGTTTCACCGGCTGCTTCCGCACATGGCAAGGAAGAGAGTAAGGCAGCACCGGCCAGAGCAGGTGGAGCGCCTTCTCCTTCCCGCACGATCCGTGTGGACATCGAGCGTCTGGATGTACTCATGAATCTGTTCAGTGAGCTGCTCATTGACCGCGTTCGGCTGGAACAGCTGGCTTCCGAAGTGCAGAACGGGGATCTTACCGAAACGGTTGAACATATGGGCCGGGTCAGCGGGGATCTGCAGAACATAGTGATGAAGCTGCGCATGGTGCCGGTGGATACCGTATTTAACCGGTTCCCGCGGATGGTGCGCGATCTCGCCAAATCGCTTGACAAGAAAGTTGATCTGATCGTTACCGGTGCTGAAACAGAGCTGGACCGTACCGTAATTGATGAGATTGGTGATCCGCTTGTGCATTTGCTGCGTAATGCAGTAGACCACGGTGTTGAGTCCATAGCAGACCGTGTCGCTGCCGGCAAGCCGGAGACAGGGACCGTCCACCTCCGGGCTTTCCATAGCGGCAACCATGTCTTCATCGAGATTGAAGAGGACGGCAGAGGCATCTATCCGAAGAAGATTCTGGGGTCTGCAGTTAAGAAAGGCGCCATTACCCAGGAGCAGGCCAATGCGATGTCTGATGATGAAGCGTATCAGCTTCTGTTTGCACCGGGCTTCAGTACGGCAGAGGTAATCTCTGACGTATCGGGCCGCGGCGTCGGTCTGGATGTAGTCAAAGCAAAGATCTCCTCCCTGGGCGGCAACGTCACCATTTACTCTACACCGGGTAAAGGGACGAACTTCTCCGTTCAGCTCCCGCTGACCCTGTCGATTATCGCAGCCATGCTGGTTCGTCTGGGTTCAGAGAAATATGCAATTCCGCTCTCTTCCATAGTAGAGACAGGGATTGTCAAACAGTCTCAGATCCGTACCATTCACGGTAACAGAATGCTGGAATTCCGGGGCAGCCATATTCCGCTCGTTTCACTGAGCAAGATCTTCTCTATTCCGGACTATGATGAAAGCACCGAAGAGGAAACAGAGATTGTGGTTGTACGCAAGGGAGAGCGTCTTGTTGCCTTGGCGGTTCAAGACTTTATCGGGCAGAATGAGATTGTCATCAAGAATCTGGGCAAGTATCTGCCGGATGTTCAAGGCATTTCCGGAGCCACTATTCTTGGTGATGGACAAGTTGCACTTATTATCGATCCGAATGCTTTTATTAAATAATCAGGATAGAACAGGGAGGTTCATTCCATGGCTGAAGATATCAAAGTCATAGTATTTAAGCTTGGCACTGAAGAATACGGCATTGAAGTGGAGAAGGTCCAGACCATTGAGCGTATGATGCCCATTACCCGCGTGCCCAAGACCTATTCTTTTATCAAAGGTGTAATCAATCTGCGCGGTGTAGTCATCCCCGTTATTGATCTGCGCGGCCGTTTCAGTATTGAGGAAGCAGAGCATACAGACCAGACCCGGATCATTATTGTGAATGTGAATGAGATGGAAGTAGGCTTCATCGTCGATTCTGCGAATGATGTTATTGATTTGAACCGTGACATTATTGATACACCACCGGATGTCGTAGGCGGAATCAAAGCGAAGTATCTGGACGGGGTGGCCAAAATTGGAGAAGACCGTCTGCTGATTATGCTTAACTTGTCCGAAGTGCTGAACAAGGGCGAAATCGTGCAACTGGAAAGCCTGGAGGGCTAGCCAGTGGAGCTATTCAAAAACTTCAAGGATTTCAAAATGGATGTGCTGAAAGAAGTCGGGAATATTGGAGCCGGTAACGCCGCCACCGCGTTGTCTCAGCTGCTTAATAAGCCGATTGATATGGCTGTACCCAAGGTGCAGCTTCTCAGTTTTGAGGAGATTACCGATAAGGTCGGCGGAGCTGAAGAATTGGTGTATGCTGTATTCCTCCGTGTAGAAGGTGAAGCTCCGGGCAACCTGTTCTTCATTCTTTCTCCGGAAGCTGCGACCAACCTGCTCAGCCGGATTGCCGGAATTGAGATTTCAGGCGGTGAAGAGCTCAGTGAAATGGAGTTATCCGCACTGAGCGAAATCGGCAATATCCTTGCCGGCTCCTACCTTTCATCACTGGCTGACTTTACCTCACTCTCCATGTATCCGACAGTACCGGCGCTTGCTATGGATATGGCCGGGGCAATTCTTGGATACGGGCTGCTGCAGTTCGGTCAGATGGGTGATGATGCGCTGCTGATCGATACGACGTTCCTGGAAGGCCAAAATGAGATTGAAGGGCAATTTTTCCTTATTCCCGATCCCGAATCATTCCCCAAAATATTCAAGGCATTAGGAGTACCGTTTGATAATGATTGAAGAACAGAGCATTATTAAAGTAGGCATGGCGGATCTTAACATAGGCAGCCAGGACAGTCTTATCCGTACGACCGGTCTTGGTTCCTGTGTTGGCCTGACACTGTTTGATCCCGGCAAAAGACTTGCAGGCATGGCACATGTCATGCTGCCCTCGTCAGATATTGCCCGGGAAGGACAGCTGAATATTGCCAAGTTTGCCGATACCGCTGTGCCTGAGCTTTTATCCCGCCTGCTGGCGCTAGGGGCGGTCCGGAGCCGGATTGTGGCCAAGATGGCCGGAGGCTCGCAGATGTTCGCATTTGCCGGGGGGAGTGACACCATGAGGATCGGGCCTCGTAATGTGGAATCCTGCAAACTAGCATTGGACGCATTGAACATTCCGCTGATCGCGGAGGACACGGGTGGCAATTATGGACGTACGATAGAAATCGCCTGCAATACCGGGGTGCTCTTTATCCGCAGCGTTCAAAAAGGCCCGAAGGAAATATAGCCATGAGCAAGAAAATATTATTAAGCACAGGTCTCGGGTTGATTGGATTTCTATTTACGTTTCTTACAAACTACGGACATAATTTAGTTGGAACCAGCCTGATCCGGGGAATATATGGATTTATTATCTGGTTTGTGCTTGCTTTCCTTCTAAGATGGGTATTGGGTGTTATTATTGGGAAATCCTCTGAATCTTCAGACCTTGAAGCCGGATTTGAAGATAACGGTGAGGCACTTGGTGCCAAGCTTGATATTCAGACGCCGGAAGAGGATCAGGAATTGAAGGACCTGCTGACACCGAAGCCGGAAGCGGGAAGTGTGGACTTGAGTGGTTTCACACCTCTGCAGCCTCCAAAACTGGTCTCTATGAAAGATCCTGAAGAATTGGCCAAGGCCGTTCGTCACCTGAAAGAAGAATAAGCGAGTGCTGCGGCGAAAGTCCGTAATCTTGCGCCGCATGGTACCCGCTGACTAAACTTTGGGAAGGGTGAAAGCCGTTGAACGAGCATAAAGCTGCTCAGTCAGAAACAGATGGACTATGGGAACAATGGAAAGAGCAAGGTGATCCTGAGGCCAAAAAAAAGCTGATTGAGAGTTATCTCCATATTGTAGATTACGTATCCAGCCGTCTGGCAGTGGGACTGCCCAAAAATGTATCCAAAGATGACTTGGCCAGCAATGGTGTGATGGGACTGATTGATGCCATCGAGAAATTCGACTACAAGCGGGGACTGCAATTTCAGACCTATGCTTCCTGGCGGGTAAGAGGAGCGATCCTTGACTCTCTGCGGCAAAGTGACTGGGTTCCCAGATCCGTGCGAGAAAAAGCGAAAAAAATCGAGGATGCCTACCAGCAGCTGGAACAGAAGTATTTGAGATCCGTTAGTGACGATGAAATGAGCCAGTATCTGAACATTACTGAAACGGAGTTTCAGACTATGCTGCAGGATGTTGCAGTCATGTCGCTCTGCTCATTAGAAGATCCTATTCGTGAAGAAGAATCAGAGACACGTATGTCTATTCTGGTGGATGATAAGGCTAAGAATCCGGACCGTAAAGTAAATGAGTTCTATCTGCGTGATACGCTGACTAAAGGCATCGAGAAATTAACAGTGAAAGAACGGACCGTCGTGTCCCTTTTATATTATGAGGATTTATCTTTGAGCGAGATCGCTGAAGTGATGTCACTCTCTCCTTCGCGGATCTCACAGCTTCATTCGAAGGCTATTTTGCGGCTAAGAGGAACACTTGAGAAGAACCGTGATCTTCTTATGCAAAATGATTAACCGGGCGCCGGTGACAAGGGGGAGCAGAATTTGATCGGTCAATATGTTTTGGGCCAATACCTGAGTATTACGTTTTCGGATGATAAAGGGATTGCTTACCTCCAGTTCATCAAGAAGGATGAGAATTTCTCCTGTACAATAGAAGATCTTGAAAGCTTCCTGGTCAGTCACAACATTCGATTTGGCATCCAGCGGGATATTGTTCAGCGGATCTGCAGCAACCCGGAAGAATATTTCTGGAACAGGGTGCCGATCGCAATCGGCCAGCCTGCTGTCAACGGCAAGGATGGACGGATGGTACTGACCGTGGATCTGGAGGAAGACCGTAAGCCGCTGGAGAAAGAAGATGGCAAGGTTGACTATAAGGATCTGGTCCGGCTTCACAATGTGAGGAAGGGCCAGCTTATAGCCAGAATCATACCGGCAGAGAATGGTGTAAGCGGAAAGACAGTGACCGGGGAGGAGCTTCCGTATAGAGCAGGGAAGCAAGCCCATTTCAAGGTTGGCAAGAATGTACTGGTGGATCAGGAAGAGACCTCTATGTATTCGGCGATAGATGGATTGGTTACGCTGACAGACAAGGGCAAGATCAATGTATTTCCTGTATATGAGGTCAATGGTGATGTGGATTACAGTACAGGGAATATTGATTTTGTCGGGACGGTTGTCATTCGCGGCAATGTGCTTACCGGCTTCACCGTCAAATCCGCCGGAGATATCCGAGTGGTTGGCGGGGTGGAAGGTGCCGAGCTGATATCCGGCGGCTCCATCGAAATTACCGGCGGAATTATCGGCTATAACAAAGGCCTCGTAAGCGCCGGGAAAAATGTCAAAGTCTCATTTATCCAGGATGGCAATGTGGTGGCCGGAGAAGATGTAATTGTCTCGCAAAGCATTATGCATTCCAACATTCGCGCAGGCCGTGATGTGCTCTGTAACGGTGCCAAAGGTTTGATTGTAGGCGGGATAGTACAGGCAGGCGATAAAGTTGTCGCACGAACCATCGGCAATACAATGTCGACGGCTACAGCGGTTGAGGTGGGCGTTGTTCCCGAGCTGAGAAATGAGATTAATGAGCTGCGCCAGGAATTGCGTCACCTTCTTGAGAATGAAGACAAGACCAATAAGGCATTATACCTTCTCAATCAGTTGGCGAACAACGGTCAGCTTTCCCCGGATAAGGTGGCGCTCCGCGTGAAGCTCAATGCGACCAAGCAATCCCATATGCGTGATGAAAAGAGAATTAAGGAACGCGTACTCGAGATTGAGCGGATGCTTGAGGATACAGGCAGGGCACGGGTGGATGTGATCAAAACAATCTATGGAGGATCAAAGATTGTTATTGGCAGGTATACCAGATTCGTTAAAGATCCTACAGAACGGGTATCCTTTGTTTACAGTGAAGGGGATATATCGATAATACCGTACATTTAAGCAGGCAGGCAGCGGGAGCGGCCTGCTATTCCTTGATTCTATATGGACTATGGGAGATGAGATCTGATGAGTCTGAAACCGGTGGAACTACAAATCGCCCTGCCCCGGACACATGATGCAGCTAAAGTTCAGAACAGCCAGCAGCAGCGTCCGGCGCTTGACCAGCAGCAATTGGCAGGCCAGAACGTCAAGCATAGCCAGGAAATCGCCATGCGCAGCAGTGAGGTGGACGAATCTTCGGAATCAGCACTGCGGGACGGGGGTAAGGAGAAGCAGCCGGACAGCCACGCTGATCCGCGTCAGTCAAGGAAGCCGGAGACCGTCCACGATGCCGAGCATCCTTATAAGGGACACCGGATAGATTTCAGTCTTTGAGTCCAGTTAAACTATTGAATGAGTAAGCTTCTATGAATTGAATGTAAAAGGAGATTAGACACTTGGACCCATGGGTATATATCGTGCTGGTAGGCGCTGTCGCTATCGTTTATGCCCTGAGACTGCCGGCAAAGGCCAGCAAGGAAGACTCGGATGAGAAGAAGAGCCTCAAGGAGACGGAGGCCGCGCTGGAGTTATATATGGCAGATATCGAACATGAGAATACAGAACTGCTTCAGCTGGTCGGCAGCATCAAAGCGCAGTCGCAGAGTAACAAAACAGCCCTGCAGGAAGAGATTGGCACACTGCGTGAGCAGGTGGCTGAGCTTAGTAAGAGCCTGCTGCTTCTGGATGCCCGGCTGACCGCTGAAGAGAAAGGCCTGCTTCAGCTTGCCGCAACCTTCTCAAGGGAGCCTTCGGCTGCCCAGTCTGCGGAGAATGCTTCTGCAGCCCCAACTGCTGAAGCTGAAATTCAGCCTGCCAGGCAAAAGCCGGTCAGCTCCATAAAGCTGAGATATCCGCGATTGTTCGAACTGCATGAACAAGGAAAATCGATAGATTCTATCGCCAAGACTGCAGGTCTCCAGCGGGGCGAGGTCCAGCTGATTCTGCAGTTGGCCCATCAGGAGGAATCGGTATGATCAAGAACCGGTTCTTCATGCTCGGGTTAGGCATCGGTCTGATTGCCGGCGCACTGCTGCTGCAGCTGATGATTGCCGGGAAGGCTGCTCCGCTCACCAAAGAACAGCTGATCAAGGAAGCGGAGCGACTGAATTTGACCGTGGTGGATCATGTGCAGTCCCCAGATGAAGGGGCGGCCAGCGGGGAAGAGGAAGCACAGGAAGGCAATTCTGCGGGAACGCCCGAGTCTTCCCAGGTCCCAGCAGAGGAGGCGGCAACTGCTTCTCCGGCTCCTGCGGCCACACCTAAAGCCGCAGTGGAGCCGAGTGCAGCTGTGACTCCCGGCAAGCCGTCAGCGCCAGTACAGCCGGAGAGCAGTGCTGCAGACACGGGCATTGTAGCTCCAGCCAGTCCGGAAGCGCCTGCGGTTGCAGTGAACGGCGATATTTCTGTGCGGATTCCTACAGGAATTACACTCGCCCAAACTGCGGATGTGCTGGCCGGTGCCGGAGTTATTCAAGATAAAGCGGAGTTTCTTAAGAAGGCGAACAGCCGTAAAGTGAACAAGATTATCCAATACGGCAGCTACAGTTTTGCTAAGGGAGAGAGCGTGGACTCTATTATTGATAAGCTGATTACTGTGAAGAAATAAGTGTTTTACGATAAGAAATTTATAAATTCACAGTAATCGTTGCATAGAATGTTTTAATATGGTATAGTAATTGACGGTGTTAAAACACACGCCGGTTGATTTCGACAAGAGGTGCTTTCTTCTGAAGAAAGTCTTGTAGAAAGATGACACGCGGCGGAGGAGACACACAATAAACCAAAATTAGGAGGTGTGTGAAGATGGCAGTAATTTCCATGAAGCAGCTTCTCGAAGCTGGGGTACACTTCGGTCATCAGACTCGTCGTTGGAATCCAAAGATGGATCGTTATATCTTCACTGAAAGAAACGGAATTTACATTATTGACTTGCAGAAAACAGTCAAAAAGGTAGAGGAAGCTTACAACTTTGTAAAGAGCGTCGCTGGCGACAACGGCACAATCCTATTCGTAGGAACAAAGAAACAAGCACAGGATTCCGTAAAAGAAGAAGCTGAACGTTCGGGTATGTTCTTCATTAACCAACGTTGGCTCGGTGGTACCCTGACTAACTTCCAGACTATTCAGAAGCGTATTGACCGCCTGAAGAAATTGGAAGCTTGGGAAGAAGACGGTACCTTCGCAGTATTGCCTAAGAAAGAAGTTATCCTTCTCCGCAAAGAGAAAGATCGTCTTGAGAAATTCCTGGGCGGTATCAAGAACATGAAAGGTCTTCCAAGCGCGCTGTTCATCATTGACCCGCGTAAAGAGCGTATTGCTGTAGCAGAAGCTCGCAAATTGGGTATTCCTATCGTAGCTATCGTTGATACTAACTGCGATCCGGACGAAATCGACTACGTAATTCCAGGCAATGACGACGCTATCCGCGCCGTGAAGCTCTTGACTGGTAAAATGGCTGACGCTGTTGTTGAAGCTCATCAGGGCGAAGACACAACTACTGCTTAAGTAGTATCCGGGGGACATAAACAAGAACTTAAATGAAAAGGGTGGTTGGCAGGTGGATAACCTCTCACTGCCCTTTTTTTAGGATAATGGGCCTTGAGCCCGCGTATGACAACGACAATTATCTGGAGGGAATAACAATGGCAGTAGATGCAAAGGCAGTAAAGGAACTTCGTGAAAGAACAGGAGCAGGAATGCTCGATTGTAAAAAGGCCCTTGAAGAAGCAAACAACGATATCACAAAAGCGGCTGAATTGCTTCGTGAAAAAGGTTTGTCCGCAGCAGCTAACAAAGCTGGTCGTATCGCTACTGAAGGTACAGTAGAATCTTACATCCACGCTGGCGGCCGTATCGGCGTTCTGGTAGAAATCAACTGCGAAACTGACTTCGTTGGTAAAACAGATTCCTTCAAAGATTTCGCCCGCGATATCGCAATGCAAATCGCAGCAGCGAACCCGCTGTATGTTCGCCGTGAAGAAGTGCCGGCTGCAGATGTTGAGAAAGAAAAAGAAATTCTTAAGAACCAGGCGCTGAACGAAGGCAAGCCTGAAAAAATCGTTGAAAAAATGGTTGAAGGCCGCATCAGCAAGTTCTATGAAGAATATTGCCTGCTTGAACAGCCTTTCGTTAAAGACCCGGACAAGACTATTTCCCAATTGCTGAACGAAAAAATCAGCACTATTGGCGAAAACATCTCCATCCGCCGTTTCGTTCGTTACGAGCTGGGTGAAGGTCTTGAGAAGAAAGTCGATAACTTTGTTGAAGAAGTAATGGCACAAGTGAACCAATAATAGCTGAGAAGCATTTTGTAATAAGAACTGAATAAAGGCAAGCATCAAAAGAGCGGAACACATATCACGTAGTGTTCCGTCTTTTGTAAGAAAGTGAGGGTATACAATTGGAACAGCCGGTATTTAAGAGAGTAGTCCTTAAGGTTAGCGGTGAATCACTTGCCGGACAGAATGGCTATGGCATCGATGCCGAAACGATCATCTCCATCGCGGAGCAGGTCAAGGAAGTCGTTGAGCTTGGAGTTCAGGTTGCCATTGTGTGCGGCGGAGGTAACATCTGGCGCGGAATCGCGGGAAGTGCAAGCGGCATTGACCGGGCGACAGCGGATTATATGGGAATGCTGGCAACCGTCATGAACTCGCTGGCACTGCAGGATGCCCTGGAGCAGATTGATGTCCCTACACGGGTTCAGACCTCCATTGCCATGCAGCAAATTGCTGAGCCTTATATCCGCCGCCGGGCAATCCGGCATCTGGAAAAGGGCCGTGTAGTTATTTTTGCCGCAGGAACAGGGAATCCGTTCTTCTCGACGGATACAACGGCAGCGCTCAGAGCGGCCGAGATTGAAGCCGAAGTGATTCTGATGGCGAAGAACAAGGTGGATGGTGTCTATTCCGCGGATCCGTTCAAGGACAGCACTGCCGTGAAATACGAGCAGCTTACTTACATGGATATTCTGAACAAGAACCTGGGTGTTATGGATTCCACCGCTTCCTCTCTCTGCATGGATAATAATATACCGCTCATTGTGTTTGCTATTACAGAGCAAGGCAATATTAAACGTGTCGTTCTCGGCGAAAAGATCGGGACGATTGTTAAAGGGAGTGTAAATTAATGCCACAATCGGTGAAGAAAAATGCCGAAGAGCGTATGGAAAAAGCGATTTTGTCGCTAAAACGCGATTTGGCTACACTGCGGGCAGGACGTGCTTCGACGTCACTGCTGGATCGCATTCAAGTGGAGTACTACGGTGCTCCGACTCCTCTTAATCAGCTGGCTAACATCAGCACACCGGATTCCCGGACACTGCTGATCCAGCCGTGGGACAAAACATCGATGTCTGACATCGAGCGGGCGATTATGAAGTCTGATATCGGGATTACGCCAGCCAATGACGGTACAATCATCCGTTTGTCCATTCCACCGCTTACTGAAGAACGCCGCGGCGAGCTTGTAAAGTTCACCAAGAAGTTCGGAGAAGAAGCGAAGGTAGCTATCCGTAACATCCGCCGCGATGCGAACGATGACATCAAGAAGATGGAGAAGAACGGCATTTCGGAAGACGAATCACATGGACATCAGGAAGATATCCAGAAATCAACGGATAAGTTCATAGCTGAAGTCGATAAAGTGCTCTTGTCCAAAGAAAAAGAGATTATGGAAGTATAATGAAATTCAAGAGACTTCAGGCCCCTCCGTCTATGGTGGGGTTTGTCTCTTTCTGATAAGAGCTTGGAGGAAACGGAAATGATCAAACGGATTCAAGAATGGCTGAGCCGTAAAGACAGGCAGGAGCCAGTCGAGATTTCACCGGATAATATTCCCCGGCATGTAGCTGTAATTATGGATGGCAACGGACGCTGGGCGAAACGGCGCGGCTTGCCCCGTATTGTGGGTCATCAGAACGGGATGAAGGCGGTCAAACGTGCGACAATCGCGGCGAATGACCTGGGAGTAGAGTTCTTGACCATGTACGCTTTCTCCACGGAGAACTGGAAGCGGCCGAAGGATGAGGTTGATTTCCTGATGCGCTTGCCTGTGGAATTTCTGGCCATTGAACTGGATGAACTGATTGAGAAGAATGTACAGGTACGTGTAATGGGGGATACCGAGGCTTTGCCTTCCCATACCCGCAGGGCGATGGAAGAAGCGGTTGCCCGGACCGAAGGGAATACCGGACTTATACTTAATTTTGCACTGAACTACGGTGGCCGTAAAGAGATTGAAGACTGTATGCGCGGCTTGGGCAAGGATATCCAGGCAGGTATTCTGACACCTGATGAGATTACTTCAGCACTGATTGACAGCAGACTCTTATCCGGCGGACTGCCTGACCCTGATCTGCTGATCCGTACGAGCGGCGAAATGCGCCTCAGTAACTTTATGCTCTGGCAGATTGCCTACAGTGAATTATGGTTTACAGATGTGTACTGGCCGGAGTTTGACAAGACGCATCTGATGCAGGCTGTGGCAGAATATCAACGCCGCACACGCCGTTATGGTGGATTGAAGTAGCCTGATGGGAGATGGGAATCTTTGAAGCAGCGATTGATTACCGGAATTGTTGCCGGAGCCTTGTTTTTGGGCTTGTGCCTTTTGGGAGGCTGGCCGTATCAGCTGTTGCTGACTGCCATGGCCCTCATCGGCTATTATGAATTTGTAAAAATGACAGGTACAGCAACCTTCGGAGGGACTGCTGTACTTGGTTATGCGTCCGTAGTATGCTTCATGATCCCCTGGAACCTGCTGGGGACTTCCGAGTTATTATCGTGGGAGCAGGGAATCTGGCTGCTTATGCTGTTATTCCTGCTGGTTACGGTCTTCAGCAAGAACAAGCTGGATATTAAGATCACCGCTTTGATGTTCACCGGCATTGTATACATAGGGATGGGCTTCTCTTATATGGCTATCGCCCGCGGTGCGGGAGATGGACATGGGCTTCTCTGGACGTTTCTGCTGCTGTGCTGCATCTGGGGAAGTGATGCCGGAGCGTATTTTGTCGGCCGAAGCTTCGGACGCAATAAGCTCTGGCCGGCGATTAGTCCTAACAAAACTATCGAAGGTGCCCTTGGCGGAGTATTAATCTCTGCCGTGATTTCAATTGTTTTTGCCCTATTGGTTCCTGATCTGCTGACAATCGGACGCGCACTGCTTATCGGGGTTTCCTGCGCCGTTCTGGGTCAGCTCGGAGATCTTGTACAGTCTGCTTATAAACGGGTGTACGGTATTAAGGATTCAGGCTCGTTGCTGCCTGGTCATGGAGGCATCCTGGACCGCTGTGACAGCTGGATTATCGTATTTCCTTTCGTACATATCGTAATGCTGATGCCTTACTATTAACGACAGGAAGAAGGTTTCAACTGTGAAAAGAATCAGTATTCTCGGCTCTACGGGTTCAGTCGGCACCCAGACACTCGATGTCGTAGCCATGCATCCGGAAGCCTTTGTAGTGGACGGGCTGGCAGCGGGAACGAATACCCGGCTGCTGCTGGAGCAGGTCCGCCGCTTCCATCCGCGCCGCGTTTCTGTATCTACACCGGAGCTTGCAGCGGAGATCAGATCCAGTCTGCCTGCCGGCGTAGAGCTCTACAGCGGACGTGAAGGTCTGGTGGAGATTGCCGCCGGCGGTGACGCTGAGACGGTTGTGACTGCCCTCGTGGGCAGTGTGGGTCTGCAGTCTACAATGGCGGCTATTGAAGCCGGCAGACATATTGGACTGGCCAACAAGGAAACGCTGGTTACCGCCGGACACCTGGTTACGGAGCTGGCGGGCCGCAAAGGCGTCAAGCTGCTGCCGGTTGACAGCGAGCATTCAGCCATTTTTCAATGCTTAAACGGCGAGAACCGCGAAGATGTTGCCTCGATTACCATCACAGCATCCGGAGGATCTTTCCGTGATTATACGCGAGCACAGCTTAAGAATGTTACTGTAGAGGATGCGCTGCGCCACCCGAACTGGAGCATGGGGGCCAAGATTACGATTGATTCGGCAACCATGGTTAACAAAGGGCTGGAAGTAATCGAAGCGCATCATCTGTTTGCCCTCCCGTATGAACAGATTAATGTGCTGCTGCATCCGGAGAGCATTATTCACTCCTATGTGGAATTCCGTGACAGCAGTATCATAGCGCAGCTGGGAACGCCGGATATGCGGGTTCCGATTCAATATGCACTCACCTATCCGGACCGCTGGCAGTCGCCTGCTGAGCGGCTGTCGCTGGCCAAAGTAGCCAGTCTCACTTTCCGTGAGATGGACTATGAGCGCTTCCCCGCCCTGAAGCTGGCTATCGACTGCGGCACCATGGGAGGTACGGCTACAACCGCCTTCAATGCAGCGAATGAGATTGCCGTTGCCCGTTTCCTGCGCGGCGAGATTCCGTTCCTGCGGATTGACGAGATTATTGATGAAGTCCTTCAGCGCCATGAGAATGCGGCTCATCCGAATCTGGAGCAGATTCAGCACTGTGATACGGTGACCCGGGAACTTGCGGCTGTGCTGTAAGAGGACAAGGCGCATTTTGTATTCCGGAAATATTTGTTATGCCCTGAAAAATAGGGGTGGACTGTTGATTCTCTTGTGCCTTACCTTGGAATAATGATAAATTAAGAGGACATACTTCGGTCTTACACCTAAAGGGGGGAATGTTTCGCAATGGAGATGGTAAGAGTCGTTTTTTTGACGGTATTTATGTTCTTTGTTCTGGTGACCGTCCATGAATGGGGACATTATTATTTTGCCAAACGCGCCGGAATTCTTGTGAGGGAATTTGCTATCGGTTTCGGTCCGAAACTGTTTTCTTATAAACGCAATGAAACCCAGTTCACGCTTCGCCTGCTGCCGTTTGGGGGATATGCCCGGATGGCCGGAGAGGATCCGGAAATGATTGAGATCGGTCCCGGACAGACCATTGCGGTCAGACTGGGCCAGGATAATAAGGTGAAGAATATTTACCTGGATTCACTGGATACACGCAGAAATGTAATCCGCGGTGAAGCACAATTCACGGATCTTGAGAATGAGCTGAAAATCCGTCTCGATGTGGATGGTGAAGTAACCACATACGACGTACATCCGCAGGCGATGATGATTAAGGGAAGCCAGCAGACGCAGATCGCGCCCAAAGACCGCCAGTTCGGCAGTAAAAGCGTGGGCCAGCGCGCGGTGGCGATCTTGGCCGGTCCGGTGATGAACTTCATTCTGGCTTTTGTGCTGTTCGCACTTCATCTGCAAATGGCCGGTATCCAGGTGGAGAATCCGACCTATGTGAAGATCGGTGATGTAAGTGAAGGAATGCCGGCCCAGGAAGCCGGTCTGCAGAAAGGCGACATTGTCGTAGCCGTTAACGGCGAAACTATCGGTGGAGATTACCAGAAAATGATCTCGCTCACCTCTGCGTCCAAGGGCAAAGAGATGAAGTGGACACTGCAGCGCGGCGATGAAACGCTTAATGTAGCTATGATTCCCCGCAGTATGGAAGGGGAGGAAGGCGGCAAAGTCGGGATCACTCCGGAACTTCCTACTCGCAAGGCCGGGGTTGGTGAGACTATCACCAAGTCAGGAACTGCCATGGTGGATACCACGAAGCTGATCTTCATCGGCTTCAAGCAGCTGATCAACAAGTTCAATATGGATGATATCTCCGGACCCGTGGGAACCTTCCAGCTGACCGGACAGATTGCCCAGCAGGGGATTCAGTATTTGACTTATTGGGCGGCTATTCTCAGCCTGTATCTCGGGATCTTCAACCTGCTGCCGATTCCTGCACTTGACGGAAGCCGGCTCGTGTTTCTCGGCGTGGAGGCGCTGCGCGGTAAGCCGGTGGACCCGAACCGCGAAGGCATGGTCCATTTCGTAGGCTTTGCGCTGCTGTTCCTGGTGATGATTGCTGTGACTTATAATGATATATTACGCCTCATAAGCGGCTGATTTGTTCACATTACATTCTTTTGGGGTCCCCGCAAAGCTCTTGACAGCTTCACTTGTTAACCGGCGCTTTGCGGGGCGAATTTAGGAGGATCTCTTTACATGGCAAAAGACAAGCAGTTCGTTACGGAAATCACGCCGCAGGGCGAAGATTTCTCACGCTGGTATATTGATGTGATCAAAAAAGCGGACCTGATGGATTATTCTCCGGTCCGCGGCTGTATTGTGTTCAAACCGGACGGCTACGAGATCTGGGAACATATCCAGGAGGAGATGAACCGCCGCCTCAAGGAAACCGGACACCGCAATGCCTACTTCCCGCTGTTTATTCCGGAGAGCTTTTTCCAGAAGGAGAAAGAACATGTTGAGGGCTTCAATCCGGAGCTGCCTTGGGTGACTGAAGCTGGTGGCGATGTGCTGGAAGAACGTCTGGCAATCCGTCCTACTTCCGAGACCATGTTCGGCCACATGTATTCCAAATGGATTCAGTCCTACCGTGACCTTCCGGTGCTGATTAACCAATGGGCTAATGTAGTCCGCTGGGAAAAACGTACACTGCCGTTCATCCGTACTACGGAATTCCTCTGGCAGGAAGGCCATACCGCGCATGAGAATGAGACGGAAGCGCGTGAAGAAACGATGAAGATGCTGGATAACTACCGTGATTTCGTAGAGACTTTTCTGGCGATTCCGGTGGTTACCGGACAGAAGACACCATCCGAGCGGTTCGCTGGTGCGGTAGATACGTATTCCATTGAAGCAATGATGAAAGATGGACGGGCTGTGCAGGCGGCTACCTCGCATTATCTGGGTACCAAGTTCGCAGTTGCCTTTGATATCCAATACTTAAGCCGTGATAATGTACTGGAATATGCACATACAACCTCATGGGGCTCTACAACACGTCTAATCGGATCACTGATCATGGTGCATGGGGATGACCGCGGACTGGCTTTGCCGCCGAAGGTAGCGCCTACTCAGGTCATTATGATTCCGATCGGGCCGCCTAAGACCCGTGAAGCAGTGATCGGGCGCACAGATGAGCTGTTCAAAGAGCTGAAGAGTGCCGGAATCCGCGTACGTGTAGATGACCGCGCTGATGTTACACCGGGCTGGAAGTTCAATGAATACGAAATGCGCGGTGTACCGGTACGTCTGGAGCTTGGACCGCGTGATATGGAGAACGGAGTCTGCGTAATCGTATCCCGGATCAGCGGAGAGAAGAAGATTATCCAGCAGGAGAATCTGGTTGAAGAAGTGAAGGCTATGCTGAAGCAGGTTCACCAGGAAATGTTCGAGCGGGCTCTGAAGTTCCGTGAGGATCATTTCTATTCTGTAGATACCTTAGAGCAAATGAAGGAATCCATGGAAGAGAAGCGCGGCTTTGCACTTGCAGGCTGGTGCGGCTCGGAGGAATGTGAATCCAAGGTGAAGGAAGAAACAGGCGCAGGCAGCCGTAATATTCCGTTCAATCCGTCCGAAACGAAAGAGACTTGTATTTGCTGCGGTGAGCCGGCCCTGCATACAGTTGTATTCGCCAAAGCGTATTAAGCGGCAACTTCAATTTTTATTTGATCCTTTATATTAGCTTCTGGCGAGAGGAGTCGGCGGGCCGCAATTACCCAATGCTTTTTGAACCGGAAGCTTTTCTTACTATATTAGAATTATGTTATGGGTATAGCTAATTATTGCCGAGTTAGGTGGGGAAACCATGGAGCTAAACGTGGAGAGAAGAAAAAGGTTCGAGCTGTTAATGAAGCAGGGGGAAATTCCACCGGCCATTATTGATCCCTACTTTTTGGACGGGCAGATCGAGCGTGTGGAAATCAGCCGCGGTAACCGTGACTGGCATATTGTAATTGCGAAAGACAGCCTGGTTCCGGCCCAGACCTACCGGACCTTTGTCCTTAGAATGCGTGAGAAGCTGCAGCATATTGCCAAAGTCAGCTTCTTGTTCCTATATGATGACACAATCAACAGAGCGGATATTGTACAGGAGTACTGGGGAATGTTCCTCGAGTGGGTCCAGCGTGAGATTCCATCCGTTAACGGATGGCTGACGCGCTCCAGTCAGGACCTGCAGGACGGCACGCTTTTGCTTAGCCTGAGCGATTCCATGTCTCTTGAACTGGCCCGTAAAAAAGGCATCGAAGCAGCCATTATTAAATATTATGATAAATATTTCGGACTTTCCCTTAAGGTGAAGCTGCAGATTGCCGAGAACGAGAGCAAAGCGGATGCCTACGAGGAATTCCAGCAGAAACTCCAGCAGGAACAGCGTGAACTGGTAGAGATGATGATGATGGCCAGCGAACCGGACGAGCCTGAGGAACCCGGTGATCCGAATGAGGTAATTAAGCTTCAGATCGGATATGAGATCAAAGAGCAGGCCGTATCGATTCTGGACATCCAGGATGAAGAGAAGAAGATCACGATTCAAGGTACGATTTTTGGACTCGACACCAAAGAGCTGCGTAACGGCAACACGCTCTATACCTTCTGCATCACCGACTTCACCGACTCACTGCAGATGAAGATGTTTGCGAAGACCAAGGAAGACCTTAAAGTGATGGGGCAGCTGGCCAACGGTAAGTGGGTGCGGGCACGCGGCAAAGTTGAATACGACCGCTTCATGCAAATTCCGGAACTGGTGATGATCCCGTCGGATTTGTCGGAAGTCTCTGCACCGCCGGCGCGTAAGGACAATGCCAAGCAGAAGCGGGTGGAATTCCATCTGCATACCACAATGAGTACGATGGATGCAGTGGCAACCATCACCGATTATGTCAAAACCGCTGCGAAATGGGGACACCCGGCACTGGCTGTTACGGATCACGGTAATGTCCAGAGCTTCCCGGATGCGAACCATGCTGCACATAAGCATAAGCTCAAAATGCTCTATGGTGTGGAAGCCAACGTCGTAAATGATGCTGTAAACATCGTGGAGAATGCACAGCCCCTGGAGCTCAAAACAGCAACCTATGTCGTATTTGACATCGAAACCACCGGTCTGTCGATCACGCGCAACAATATTACAGAGCTTGCAGCAATTAAAATGTGCGAAGGCAAAGAGCTGGACCGTTATACAACCTTCGTTAATCCGCATGAAAAGATTCCTTACCATATCCAGCAGCTGACCAACATTACCGATGAAATGGTCAAAGACGCTCCTGATCTGGAACCTGTACTCAAAGAGTTCGTTGAGTTTATAGGCGACAGCATTCTGGTAGCCCACAATGCACGGTTTGATATGGGGTTCATTCAGGCTTCCCTGAAGAAGCTGGGACAGCCGCAGCTGCCGAATCCTTCGCTGGATACGCTGGAGCTTGCGCGTTTGCTCTTCCCGACGATGAAGAACCACCGGCTCAATACACTCGCTGACAAGTACAAAGTGCTGCTGGAGAGCCATCACCGGGCGGTGGACGATACGATTGCCCTGGGCGGTATCCTTAATGGATTACTCGCGGATGCGGAAAAGATGAAAGGGTTAACCCGGCTTGACCGGCTGAATGATTATGTAGGCAATGACCTCTCGAATGTACGGCCGTTTCACTGCGGCATTTATGCATTGAATCCGACCGGCAAAAAGAATCTCTACAAGCTGATCTCCATGTCGCACACGGAGTATTATAAACGGGTACCCTGTATCCCCAAATCGAAGCTTGAGGAACACCGGGACGGGCTGATTGTCATCTCCGGCTGTGAGCGCGGTGAGTTCTTTGAAGCGGTGCTGAACAAGACGGTGGAGGAGGCCATTGAGGTCGCCCAGTTCTATGACGTTCTGGAGATTCAGCCGCTGACCATGTACATGCATCTGGTGGATAAAGGCTTCGTGGCCAGCGCCGAGGATTTACGCGGTGTTGTGCGCAAGATATGTGAAATCGGCGACCAGATGAACAAGCCGGTCATTGCCACCGGCAACGTGCATTACCTGGAGCCGCGTGACAAGCTGTTCCGTGATATTACAATTCACGGGATTACCGGCTTCAGTCCGCTGAAGGACCAGCGTAAACCAGATGCCCATTTCAGGACCACCGAGGAAATGCTTACGGAATTTGAGTTCCTGGGCCCGGAAAAAGCGATGGAGGTCGTGGTCACCAATACCGTGGAGCTGGCCGAACGTTTCGAGGAATATGATCTGTTCCCGAGCGAGCTGTTCACCCCGATTATTGAAGGAGCGGATGATGAGATCCGCAATACCTGCTATGAGACAGCCAAATCAATTTACGGCGAGGATTTGCCGGAGGTTGTAGTAGCCCGTCTGGAGAAGGAACTCGCCCCGATTATTAAATACGGTTTCTCTGCCAACTATCTGATCTCGGAACGGCTCGTTAAAAAGTCGAACCAGGATGGATATCTCGTCGGCTCGCGTGGATCGGTAGGGTCGTCCGTTGTTGCAACGTTCCTTGGTATTTCTGAGGTTAATCCGCTGCCGGCCCACTATATCTGCACGAATTCGGAGTGCAGGCATAGTGAATGGTTCCTTGACGGCAGCGTGCCGAGCGGTTTCGACCTGCCGGACAAGGCCTGTCCGGACTGCGGCGGGAATCTGAAGGGTGAAGGCCAGGATATCCCGTTTGAGACGTTCCTGGGCTTCAAGGGGGATAAGGTTCCCGATATCGACCTTAACTTCTCCGGGGAGTATCAGCCGAATGCCCACAATTTTACCAAAACAATGTTTGGACCTGACAATGTATTCCGGGCAGGCACCATCGGTACCGTAGCTGAGAAGACCGCCTTCGGGTTCACAAAGAAATATGAAGAGCATCACCAGAAACGCTGGCGCGGAGCCGAGATAGGCCGTCTGGCGGCAGGCTGCACGGGTGTGAAGCGCAGTACGGGGCAGCATCCCGGCGGTATCGTTGTTTTGCCGGATTATATGGAGATTGAAGATATTACCCCTGTGCAGTTCCCGGCGGATGATGTTACGGCTGAGTGGAAAACAACCCATTTTGACTATCATGCCTTCGATGCCAACCTGTTGAAGCTTGATATTCTGGGCCATGATGATCCGACCATGATGCGCATGCTGCAGGATCTGACCGGCGTGGACCCGACCACCATTCCGATGAATGATCCGAAGGTGATGAGCATGTTCAACTCCACAGATGCGCTCGGGGTAAGACCGGATCAGATCCGGACCCCTGTAGCTACCTACGGAGTACCGGAAATGGGGACGAAATTCGTCCGCCAGATGCTCGTGGAAGCCAAGCCTTCCAGCTTTGCCGACTTGCTGCAGATTTCAGGCTTGTCCCACGGGACCGGTGTGTGGCTGGGGAATGCCCAGGAGCTCATCAAGAACAATACCTGCAACATCAAGACGGTTATCGGCTGCCGTGATGATATCATGCTCTACCTGATTTATAAGGCCGATATGGATGCCAGCCTGGCCTTCAAAATTACGGAAAGTGTGCGTAAAGGGAAGGGGCTTCCGCCCGAGTGGATCGAAGAGATGAAGAAATGCAAGGTGCCGCAGTGGTACATTGATTCCTGTCTCAAAATCCAATACATGTTCCCGAAGGCGCATGCGGCAGCGTATGTCATCTCTGCAGTGCGGACCGCCTTCTTCAAGCTGTATTATCCGATTGAATATTATGCGACTTACTTCTCTGTCCGTGCCGCTGATTTCGATATTGAACTCTGCTGCAAGGGATATGAGGCCATTGGTCGCCAGATTGTAGAGATCGAGCAAAAAGGCTTCCAGGCGCTGCCGAAGGAAAAAGCGATGCTTCCGGTACTGGAAATGGCACTGGAGATGACTGCCCGCGGCTTCACCTTCAAAAATATCGATCTGTACCGTTCCGATGCCACCAAATTCACCGTTGACGGCACCAGCCTGATTCCGCCGTTCTCTTCGCTTGCGGGTATTGGTGACAATGCCGCGATCAATATTGCGGCAGCCAAGGATGCCGGCGAATTCCTCTCCATTGAGGACTTCCAGCAGAAATCCAAAGCCAGTAAAACGGTGATTGAGCTGCTTAACGGAATGGGCTGCTTCCGCGGATTGCCGGAGAGCAACCAGCTGTCATTATTCTAAATTTCGCTGCAAATCATGCTTTGAAATAAGGGAGTCAAGGGCTGGTACTTGTCAGTGCAGACTCACTATGGTATAATTTTTTTGGTAATAATGAGATAAGTCCGTTGTGTAAAGAGTGGGGAAACCCACTCTTTATCTTTGGTATATAGCAAAAGACAAGTTCGTGGAGGTAATCTTCTTTTGAGCACACCCAAATCCAAAATTAAACAGACGGTAGAGCAACTGCTTGGGTCCTATCTCGAGGACAATGGTTTCGAACTGGTGGACGTTGAATACGTGAAAGAAGGCTCCAATTGGTTCCTGCGCGTATTCGTAGATAAAGAAGGCGGCATCGATATCGATGACTGCGGCACCATCAGCGAATATATCAGCCAGAAGCTGGATGAGAATGATCCGTTTCCCGAAGCTTATTTCCTTGAGGTTTCCTCGCCCGGAGCTGAACGTCCGCTCAAGAAAGCTGCGGATGTTGCCAAAGCGGTTGGCAAGGATGTATATGTAACGGTGTATGAGCCGATTCAAGGACTCAAAGAATTCGAAGGTCGTTTGCTCTCGTTCGAGAACGAGGAACTGCTCATCTCCGCGGGCAAAAAAGAACATGTAGTACCGTACGCCAAGGTCGCCAGTGCGAGATTGGCCATTATTTTTTAACGTCTTGAAAGGGGGACCGGAATTTCATGAGTATGGAGTTTATCGAAGCTATGAATGAACTGGAAAGGGAGAAAGGCATCAGCAAGGATGTGCTGTTTGAAGCCATCGAAGCTGCGCTGATCTCCAGCTATAAACGCAATTTCAATGCGGCGCAGAATGTGCGTGTGGATATGAACCGCAACACAGGTGTAATCAAGGTTTTTGCCCGCAAGCTGATTGTGGAGGAGGTTCTGGACTCACGGACAGAGATTTCTCTGCCGGGAGCCCGGGAGATCAACCCGCATTTCCAGCTGGAGGATATTGCCGAACTCGAAGTTACACCGCGTGATTTCGGGCGCATAGCTGCCCAGACTGCCAAGCAGGTTGTTACACAGCGTATCCGCGAAGCGGAACGCGGACTTATCTATAACGCTTTTATTGACAAGGAAGATGATATTGTTACCGGCCTTGTCCAGCGTCAGGATATGCGCAACATTTATGTGGATCTTGGTAAAATCGAGGCGGTTCTGCCGCTGGGCGAGCTTATGCCGGGCGAGAAATTCAAGCAGAGCGAGCGTATCAAGGCTTATATCACCAAGGTGGAGAATACGACCAAAGGACCGCAGATCATGCTGTCCCGCAGTCATCCGGGTCTGCTGAAGCGTCTGTTCGAGCTGGAAGTGCCGGAGATTTTTGACGGAGTGGTGGAGATTCGTTCCGTTGCCCGCGAAGCCGGCTTCCGTTCCAAAATCGCCGTGTTCTCGCGTAACCCTGAAGTCGATCCCGTTGGTTCCTGCGTAGGCCCTAGAGGTACACGTGTTCAGACCATCGTAACCGAACTTCGCGGCGAGAAGATTGATATCGTACGGTATTCTGAGCTTGTGCAGGAGTATGTGGCCAATGCGCTCAGCCCGTCCAAAGTGCTTGAAGTTCAGGTCTTTGAAGCTGAGAAAATGGCGCGTGTCATCGTTCCTGATTATCAATTGTCGCTGGCGATCGGCATCAAAGGGCAGAATGCCCGTCTTGCTGCTAAGCTGACCGGCTGGAAAATTGATATCAAGAGTGAGACTCAGGCAGAGCAGGAATACGGCAGACCCAGAACTTCTAATGATGAAATGCATCAGGATTCCGTCTCCATCGATTAATGAATCTGCTGACTGACGGGAGGCGCTACTATGAAGCAAAGAAAGGTGCCGCTGCGCAAATGCGTTGCCAGCCAAGAGATGATGCCCAAAAAAGAGCTGATTCGCGTGGTGAGAACGCCTGAGGGTGAAGTGCTCATTGACCTGACGGGCAAGAAGTCGGGCCGTGGTGCTTATATCTGCGGTAAACTGGAATACTTTAAGCTGGCACAAAAGACCAAAGCACTTGACCGAGCATTGAAATGTCAAGTGAGTCCTGAAATCTACGCCCAGCTTGCCCGGGATTTTGCATCCGTGGAGGAGCAATTTTTGGCAGCGAAGGATAGTGAGGACAATGAGTAAGACTCTTTCTTATTTAGGGCTTGCGATGAGAGCAGGCAAGATTGTCACCGGCGACGAGGCTGTGCTTAAGGCAGTGCGGTCTTCAGAGGCGAGGCTGGTCGTCCTGGCAGGTGACGCTTCAGATAATACCCAAAAGAAGTTCCGCGATAAGTGCGGGACCTACGATATTCCACTAGTAATCGCATTTCACCGGGATGAACTCGGTGCAAGTATTGGTAAAGACCAGCGCGTAGTGCTGGCCGTTACGGATAAAGGATTCGCGGAAATGATCTCCAGAACGCTTGGAGATACTGTCGGAGGTGGAGTTATTGACTAAAGAAGACAATAAGGATAAACTGCGCGTGTATGAATACGCGAAGTCTCTGAACATGAGCAGTAAAGAAATCATTACAATTCTGAAGCGTTTGAATGTCCCTGTGAATAATCATATGAGTGTCATGGAGAATGGCTCCGTGAACAAAGTTGAACAGTTCTTCAAGGACATCAAGTCAAACGCTGCAGCCAAGCGGGACACCGGCACCAGCAGCCGTCCGGTAACCACCGGCGCGGTAACAGCCGAACCCCAAAGTGCTCAGAATGCCAACAAAAATCAACCGGAAAAGCAGGTAGGTATGAACAGTAACCAAAACAACAACCAATCGACGACGTCCCCAAGGCCCCAAAGCGGACAAGATTCCCGCAGAACACAAACAACAGGTACAGCTCAGAATTCACGCCCGCAAGGCAGTTCCACTGGTAGCCGCCCGCAAGGCAGTTCCACTGGCAGCCGCCCGCAAGGCAGCTCCACCACTGGCAGCCGCCCGCAAGGCAGCTCCACCGGCGGCAGCCGTCCGCAAGGCAGCTCGACTGGCGGTAGCCGTCCACAAGGCAGCTCCACCGGCGGCAGCCGTCCGCAGGGCAGTTCCACCACTGGCAGCCGTCCGCAGGGCAGCTCCACCGGCGGCAGCCGTCCGCAGGGCAGCTCCACCACTGGCAGCCGTCCGCAAGGTCAAGGCGGCGCACCCCGTACAGGTGACCGTCCACAAGGTCAAGGTACTGCACCACGCACGGGCGACCGCCCGCAGGGTCAAGGCAACGCAGGCGGAGATTTCTCCCGCGGCGGCGACAGAGGTCCGAAGAAGAATGCTACTGGCGGCAGACCGAACAATAACAGCGGCCAGAAACGTTTTGATGACGGCAAAGGCGGCAACTTCCGCGGCCGTGGCGGCAAGAACAACCGCGGCAGAAACCAGCCGATGGTACACCGTGAGAAGATTGACAACACACCGAAGAAGATTATTGTCCGCGGCAGCATGACGGTTGGTGAGACCGCGAAGCTGCTTCACAAGGATGCTTCGGAAGTGATTAAGAAGCTGATCTCGATGGGCGTTATGGCCACGATCAATCAGGAGCTTGACATCGACACGATCCTTCTTCTGGCCGGCGAGTTCGGTGTAGAAGTAGAAGTGAAGATCCCGGTAGATGAAGACAGCTTCGAAACCGTGGAAGAGAACGATTCCGACGATGATCTGCAGTCCCGTCCTCCGGTTGTAACGATCATGGGTCACGTTGACCATGGTAAAACAACCTTGCTCGATGCCATCCGTTCCACGAACGTAACTGGCGGAGAAGCAGGCGGAATTACGCAGCACATCGGTGCTTACCAAGTCGAAATCAACCACAAGAAAATCACGTTCCTTGATACACCGGGCCATGAAGCGTTCACCGCTATGCGTGCCCGTGGTGCCCAGGTTACGGATATGACGATTATCGTTGTAGCTGCCGATGACGGTGTTATGCCGCAGACGGTAGAAGCAATCAACCATGCCAAGGCGGCCGGACTTCCGATCATTGTTGCAGTTAACAAGATCGACAAGCCAGGTGCGGACCCTGATAAGGTGAAGCAGGAGCTTACAAGCTATGAGCTGGTTCCGGAAGAGTGGGGCGGCGATACGATCTTCGTCAACCTGTCGGCCAAACAGCGCATCAACCTGGAAGAGCTGCTGGAAATGATTCTGCTCGTTGCTGAAGTAAATGAGTACAAAGCGAACCCGGACAAACGGGCACGCGGTACTGTTATAGAAGCTGAGCTTGACAAAAACCGTGGACCGGTTGCCCGTATTCTCGTACAGAACGGTACGCTGAAAGTCGGCGACGCCTTTGTAGCAGGTAACTGCTTCGGACGCGTACGTGCCATGGTCAATGACAAGGGACGCAAAATCAAAGAAGCGGGACCTTCCACACCAGTGGAAATTACCGGTTTGACTGAAGTGCCGCAGGCGGGCGATCCGTTTATGGCCTTTGAAGATGAGCGCAAGGCCCGTGCGATTGCGGACAGACGTTCGACTACGCAGCGCCAGTCTGAGCTGAACACGAACACCCGTGTAACATTGGATGATCTGTTCAAGCACATCAAGGACGGAGAGATCAAAGATCTCAACGTGATTATCAAGGGTGACGTACAAGGTTCGGTAGAGGCGCTGAAAGGCTCCCTGGCCAAGATCGAAGTTGAAGGTGTTCGCGTGAAGATCCTTCACAGCGGTGCCGGAGCGATTACGGAATCCGACATTACCTTGGCAGCAGCATCCAACGCTATTGTCATCGGCTTCAATGTTCGTCCGGATACCCAGACGAAAGCTGCAGCGGAGCAGGAGAAAGTGGATGTGCGTCTGCATAACATCATCTACAATGTAATCGAAGAAATTGAAAGTGCCATGAAGGGGATGCTTGATCCCATCTACAAAGAGAATGTTATCGGCCATGCTGAAGTGCGCAATGTGTTCAAAATCAGCAAAGTGGGTACCATTGCAGGTTGTATGGTTACTTCCGGCAAAATTGCCCGCAACGCTGAAATGCGCCTGATCCGCAGCGGTATCGTTGTCTTCACAGGCAAGATCGACACCTTGAAACGTTTCAAAGATGATGCTAAAGAAGTGGCGCAGGGTTATGAATGCGGCATAACTTTGGAACGCTATAATGATGTCGTTGAAGGCGACATTATCGAAGCGTTCATTATGGAAACGGTAGAGCGCTAAGCGAAGAGGTGAATATAGATGTCTAAAATCAGAGCCGGACGGGTTGGCGAACAGATTAAGAAAGAACTGAGCCAGCTCATCCAAAGCGGACTAAAGGACCCGCGCGTCGGGTTCGTAACTGTAACTGGCGTAGATGTGACAAATGATTTGTCACAGGCCAAGGTATACCTGAGCGTATTCGGGGACGAGGAGCAGAAGTCAGACTCGCTCAAGGCGATTGAGAAAGCTAACGGCTTTCTCCGCTCGGAGCTTGGCAAAGCAATCCGCCTGCGCCATACTCCAGAGCTGATCTTCAAGATTGACGAATCCGTTGCTTACGGAAGTCATATTGAGAAGCTGCTCGGAGAAATCGGCAAAACCGAATAGAGCTACGGAACATAAAGGAGACGGCGAATGCAGAGCTATGAACAAAGTCTCCAGCAGACCCGTAAGTTTCTGCTGGAACACGACGATTATCTTGTAGTGTCGCATGTTCAGCCGGACGGAGATGCAGTCAGCTCCACCCTCGCGGTGGGCTGGCTTCTCTCATGTCTGGGCAAAAAATATTGTATGCTGAACGAGGGCCAGATTCCGCAGCGTATGGAATATTTATGGCATGCCGATCAAATTGTCAATCTGTCTGCTGCGGGCGAACTGCCGCGCCAGTACAGCAATGTCATTTGTGTCGACTGTGCGGATTTTCAGCGTGTAGGACTTACCCAGCGTCATTTCACCAGTGATGCACTTATCGTAAATATAGATCATCATCCCACCAATAATGGGTACGGTGCCGTAACGCTCATCAAGCCGGATGCGGCTGCGACAGCAGAGATTCTGTTCGACCTGCTGAAGACGTTTGAGGTGGAATGGGATATCGATATTGCCACGGCCATTTATACCGGACTCTTAACAGATACCGGCGGTTTCCGTTATAACAACACTTCTCCTAAAGTGATGGCAGCTGTATCCGAACTGCTGGCATTAGGCGTGAATGGACCTGAACTGGCTGAGACCCTGCTTGAAGAGATGACTCTCCCGCAGGTGAAGGTGCTCAACCGGGCACTTAGTACACTGCAGCTCAGTCCTGAAGGGGATATTGCCTGGGTGTACGTCACACCGCAGGATATGCTGGATTGTAATGCGGCCAACGAGGATCTTGAAGGGATTGTCAATTATCCGCGTAATATCCGCGGTGTTGAAGTAGGCATTCTGTTCAAGGTAATCGATGAGCATGCGGTGAAGGCCAGCCTGCGTTCAGCAGGTAAGGTCGATGTCGCGGCGCTGGCGCAGGTCTTCGGCGGCGGCGGGCACACGCGTGCTGCGGGAGCCCGCATTAACGGAAGTCTTGAAGAGGCGGTAGCGCAGGTGCTTGAGGAGGTTAAACGTCATCTATGAGTGAACTTACAGGTGTTCTGGCCGTATATAAGCCGGCAGGGTTCACTTCACATGATGTTGTGGCCAAGGCGCGGCGGATTCTCGGCATGAAGCGGATAGGACATACCGGTACACTTGATCCCCAGGTGACCGGAGTGCTGCCGCTGTGCCTGGGACGGGCCACGCGGGTGGTTGAGTACATCCAGGAGCTTCCCAAGGAGTATGTTGCTACGCTGCGGCTGGGACTTGCCAGTGATACAGAGGATTTAACAGGGACGATTACGGAATCAGTTGAAGAGGTTCAGGTTACGGAAGCTGAAGTGCTGGCTGTCCTGAATTCCTTCAAAGGTGTGATTTCACAGGTTCCCCCGATGTATTCCGCAGTGAAGGTGGATGGCAAGCGTCTGTACGAGTTAGCCAGAGAAGGCAAGACGGTGGAACGTAAGAGCCGTGAAGTGGAAATTTATGAGATTGAAATGCAGGATATGGTCTGGAGCGGCAATTATCCCGATATCACGTTCCGGGTATTATGCTCCAAAGGAACGTACATCCGTACCCTATGCGTGGATATCGGGCGTGCGCTAGGAGTGCCGGGTGTGATGGTGAAGCTGGAGCGGACCATGTCGGCAGGGATATCTGCCAGTCATTGCCTGACCCTGGAGCAAATTGCTGAACATAAGGAAGCAGGTACGCTGGAAGAGCATTTAATTGCCGCCGATGAGGCGATTTCGCATTTGCCCAAACATATGGTAGCCGAGGAGAAGAAGAAAGCCGCCCTGCAAGGGCAGCGTCTGTCGCCCCGCTTTGTGGCACCTGAAGTGAAGGGCAGCGGAGATTTCCGGCTCTATGATCTGCAAGGGGAGTTTCTGGGCATCTATGCTTTAGAAGCTACCGGTGCGATTGCTCCTGTTAAAGTGTTTGCACAGGCTTAAACTTTTAATTTATTTGTGAATGTAGGTGAGAAACAGCGTGAGAACCGTAACCTTAAGCTATCCTATGTTGCCGGAGACGGCAGCAGAGTGGGCGCAGCCTCAAGTAGTTGCCCTGGGGCAGTTCGACGGACTGCACCGCGGACATGCCAGCGTCATAACATCTGCTGTAGCTCTTGCCCGCCAGGCAGGTGTACCTGCAGCTGTCATGACCTTTTACCCCCATCCTAAGGATGTTATGGGTAAAGGTGACTATGAAGGATATTTGACACCTTCCAGGGACAAGCAGGAGCTGCTTGCCGGGATGGGCGTTGATATTTTATATATTATTGCATTTAATGAAGAACTCTCCCGGGTTAGCCCGGTGGACTTTGTCTCTGTAATGCTGCTGCCGCTGCAGATTGTAACCGCCGTTGTCGGTTTCGACTTCCGGTTCGGCTACAAGGGCGAAGGTGATGCGGATACGCTTCGGGAGCTGGGGCAGGGTGTTATGAATGTAGAAACGGTCTCCCCGTTTCTTCTCGAAGGGGAGAAGGTCAGCAGCTCCGGCATCCGCAAGTGCCTGCTGACCGGGGAACTGGATAAAGCCAATGCCTGGTTTGGACGTTGTTATCACCTGCGCGGAATTGTAGGTCATGGAGAGAAGCGGGGCCGGACCATCGGGTTTCCAACGGCGAACCTGCAGCTCGAAGACCGCTATGTCATTCCGGCCAAAGGCGTGTATGCCGTCAAGGTATTTTACAAGGAAGATGTATTGTACGGTGTGATGAATGTCGGCGTGAAGCCTACGTTTCATGACGGGATGATTGCTCCAAGCTTCGAAGTGCATCTGTTTGATTTTGCGGGAGATATTTACGGGCAGGAGCTTAAGGTAGAGCTGGTCTCCTTTATCCGTTCTGAACGCAAGTTTGAGTCCATCCAGGCCTTGATCGCCCAGATCGGCGCAGATGCCGAGACAGCCAAAGGGCTTCTGGGATATCATTCCTAATCTTTCCCGGACATGCCGTTTACTTTTGTCTATGAAGGTGCTATACTGATTAACGTTGCTGGAATGACAGCAGCATAACCTTAGCTTGGTTGCTTGTTCTCACCGACGGTGACGAGGCTACTGGCGATTATAATGAAGGAGGTGAACAGGATGGCATTGACTCAAGAACGTAAACACCAATTGATCGACGAGCACAAAACTCACGAATCCGATACTGGATCCCCTGAGGTGCAAGTTGCTATCCTTACGGAGAACATCGTTAATTTGACTGACCACTTGCGTACGCACAAGAAGGATCATCATTCCCGTCGCGGACTGCTGAAGATGGTTGGACAACGTCGTAAACTGCTGGCGTATTTGAAGAACAAAGACATCAGACGTTACAGCGCCCTGATCGAAAAACTGGGATTGCGTCGTTAATTTTCCATAAGTAGAGCCCTAAAGCAGCCTGGTTGTATACCGTGTGTCCTTCTTACGAGCGACAGCGGGACAGCCGGGTTGCTTTTTGAAAATTTAGGGTAAACTTTTACAGTAGATAAGTGGATATTATTCGCAAAAACGGCTAGATCACCTCGTGGAGGACAAGCCGTTTTTGCTTGTAGAACATACAGAACAAATTACTATCATTCAAGGAGGGGTTTTATGGAACAACGTGTGGAAATGCAGCTGGGCGGAAGACGCCTTGTGCTGGAAACAGGCCGTCTGGCCAAACAAGCGAACGCAGCCGTTATGGTACGGTACGGAGATACTTCAGTATTGTGTACGGTTACAGCATCCAGTGAGCCTAAAGATCTGGATTTCTTCCCGCTTACGGTGAACTATGAAGAAAGATTGTACGCGGTGGGTAAAATCCCGGGCGGATTCATCAAGCGTGAAGGACGTCCAAGTGAAAAGGCGATCCTGTCGAGCCGTCTGACCGACCGTCCGATTCGTCCATTGTTCCCGGAAGGATTCCGCAATGACGTTCAAGTATTGAACCTGGTTATGAGCGTGGATCAGGACTGTGCGCCTGATATTGCAGCTATGATCGGTACTTCTGCTGCTCTGAGTATTTCCGATGTGCCTTTCAACGGTCCAATCGGGGGCGTAGCTGTAGGACGTATTAATGGTGAATTCATCATCAACCCTGATGTAGCCCAGCAGGCAATCAGCGATATCTATGTCGTTGTAGCCGGTACTAAGGACGCTATCATGATGGTTGAAGCTGAAGCCAATGAAGTTACTGAAGATGTAATGCTAGAAGCGATCATGTTCGGACATGATGAAGTCCGCAAGATCGTAGCTGTGATTGAACAGCTCGTAGCCGTTGCCGGCAAAGAAAAGATGGCTGTGAAGCTGCATGCGGTTAACGCTGATGTAAACGCGCAGGTTCGTGCCTATGCGGAGAGCCGTCTGGTTGACGCCGTGAAGATTGCCGAGAAGCATGCCCGTCAGGATGCTATCGATCTGGTTAATAATGAAACGGTGGAGTATTTCGCAGAGAAATACATAGAGACACCAGAACTTCTTAAAGATGTTAAGGAAGTGCTGCATGATATCGTGAAGGACGAAGTAAGACGTCTGATCACCCATGATAAGGTACGTCCGGATGGCCGTAAGCTGGATGAGATTCGTCCGATTGAATGCGATACAGCGCTGCTGCCGCGTACACACGGTTCCGGTCTGTTCACACGCGGACAAACACAGATCCTTAGCGTTTGTACACTGGGCGCGCTGGGGGATGTACAGATTCTTGACGGAATCGATCCGGCTGAAACCAAACGTTTTATGCATCATTACAACTTCCCTCCGTTCAGCGTAGGGGAAGCCCGTCCGCTGAGAGCACCGGGACGCCGCGAAATCGGCCACGGCGCACTGGGTGAACGCGCATTGTCCAAAGTGATCCCAAGTGAAACTGAATTCCCGTACACCATCCGTCTCGTATCGGAAGCCATCGAATCCAATGGTTCGACTTCCCAGGCGAGTATCTGTGCCAGTATCCTGGCGATGATGGATGCAGGGGTGCCAATCAAGGCGCCGGTAGCCGGTGTTGCAATGGGTCTGATCAAAGACGGAGAGCATGTCTCCATCCTGACAGATATTCAGGGTATGGAAGATCACCTCGGCGATATGGACTTTAAGGTAGCGGGAACAGCGGAAGGCGTAACGGCGATTCAGATGGATATCAAAATCGACGGCATCGACCGTAAAATTCTGCAGGATGCGCTTCAGCAGGCCAAAGAAGGACGTATGTTCATCTTGGGTAAAATGAATGAAGCAATCTCTGCGCCTAGAACAAGCCTGTCCAAATATGCTCCAAAAATCATTATCATCAACATCAATCCGGACAAAATCCGCGATGTTATCGGTGCTGGCGGTAAGATCATTAACAAAATCATTGAAGAAACCGGCGTAAAGATCGACATCGAGCAGGATGGCCGTGTCTTCATCGGCTCCTCCAACGAAGAGATGATCCAGAAGGCCCGCGGCATTATCGAAGGCATTGTGCGTGAAGTACAGGTCGGCGAAATTTATGTCGGTACTGTTAGACGTATCGAGAAGTTCGGCGCATTCGTTGAACTGATTCCTGGTAAAGACGGCCTCGTGCATATTTCCCAGCTGTCCACAGAACGTGTGGCTAAAGTGGAAGATGTTGTTGCCATCGGCGATACCATTACCGTTAAGGTAACCGAAATCGACCAGCAGGGCCGCGTCAATCTGTCGCGCAAAGCTGTGCTGACTTCGGAAAGTGGAGCGAAGGCGTAAGAAATAGCATCGCCTGCGGTTTTCCGGTAATCTAATTAAATGTATGAAGAAGAGACAGAAGCATTACCGTTCTGGCTCTTTTTTTCTAGCAATTAACCGGCAGTACTCAGGTGCGGATTGTATATGGCAGTGGGCTGCCTCTATGCGTTTATGCATATTCGGCGCTTTTCATACATAGGCTGGGACAAAGCGTCCTTGCACTTTTACCCTTGTGCCGGGACGGATCAGACCGTTTCTGCCGGGGAGGAAAGACGTCAATGAAGACGGACAAAGCAGCGCTTGTGCTGGCCTGCATTGCAGTAGTAATCGGGATCGGCAGCACGAATGGACCGGTCAAAGAGATGATTGCCGGGCTTAAGCCGCAGGCCGATAAGGCTGTGCTGAGCTATGCGCCAAAGGAAACGAACGATGAATTGCGCGCGCAGATTGCCGGAAAGGCAGCGGAGCTGAATGCGCAGCCTGTTGATGCTGTCGTTGACCGGGTGTGGAAAGCCATACCGGGGTACAACGGACTTGAGGTGGATGTGGAGGCAACCTACCGGAACGCGCTTTTGCGGGGGCCGGCGGACAGCCTTAAACTGGTGTACCGCCAGACAGAGCCGAAGGTATCGCTGAGTGATCTGGGAGCGCAGCCGATCTACCGGGGCAATCCGGCCAAACCGATGGTGTCGCTGATGATTAATGTAGCGTGGGGGAACGAGTATATTGTGCCGATGCTGGATATTCTGGATGCGGAGAAGGTCAAGGTAACCTTTTTTCTGGATGGAAGCTGGCTTAGTCATAACAAGGAGCTTGCAGCCGAAATGCTGAAGCGCGGACATGAAGTGGAGAACCATGCCTACACCCATCCCAACATGAGTACACTCAGCCGCGCGCGGGCAACGGCCGAGATTGAGAAGACACAGAAGCTGCTGAAGGATAGCCTGGGGGTAACCAACAAATGGTTTGCTCCGCCTTCAGGTGATTTTAATCAGCAGACGGTGGAGATTGCAGCTTCGCTGGGACTAAAAACGGTCTTATGGACGCTTGATACGGTCGATTGGCGACATCCTTCTCCGGATTCGGTTATTGCCAAGATCAGCAGCAAAGCGGAGCCCGGAACCCTGGTACTGATGCACCCTACAGACTCCTCTTCCCAGGCGCTGAGGGGAATGATCCGGGGGATTAGAGCCAAGGGTCTGCAGCTGGGAACCGTCAGTCAGACACTCTCAACAGAGCGTATTACACCTCGGGAAGTTGAGTGAACGGATTATTTCTGATAGGATAAGAGGCGCGAATAATAAATACAGACAGATACAGGGGCTGTGCCAGGAGGATTTTACATTGGACAAAATATTATTATCGAACGGACTTCGGGTGGTTACCGAGAAAATCCCTACCGGAAGATCCGTATCCTTCGGAATCTGGGTCAAGACAGGCTCACGCAATGAGAACCCGCTGAACAACGGGATTTCCCATTTTATCGAGCATATGCTCTTCAAGGGAACTGACCGGTACAGCGCGAAGGAGATCGCCGAACAGTTTGATGCGATTGGCGGCAACGTTAACGCGTTTACCTCGAAGGAATATACATGCTATTATGCCAAAGTGCTGGATGAGCATCTGCCGATTGCTGTGGATGTGCTTGCGGATATGTTTTTCCGTTCACGGATGGATGCCGAAGAGCTGGCCAAGGAGAAGAATGTCATTCTGGAGGAAATCTCCATGTGCGAGGACACGCCGGATGATCTGGTCCATGAGCTGATGTGTGCCGCTGCATACGGCGAACACCCGCTGGCTTACACGATACTCGGACTCAAGGAACGTCTGCTGGAAATGACGCCGGATGACCTGCGTGCATACATGAAAGAGCAGTATACGATCGAGAATACAGTAATCAGCGTAGCCGGAAATATTAATGACGGGCTGATTGAGTTGCTGGAGCAGCATTTTGGCTCATTCGCGAACCACGGTGAATCGCCTTCGCTGACTGAACCGGATTATCAGGGGGAGCTGGTCTTCCACAAGAAGAAAACAGAGCAGAATCACATCTGCATCTCCTTGCCCGGTGTGAAGAGCGGCGGCCCTCTGCAGTATCCCATGGCTCTGCTGAACAATGCCTTCGGCGGCGGCATGAGCTCGCGGCTGTTCCAGGAAATCCGTGAGAAGCGCGGTCTGGCGTACTCAGTATTTTCGTATCATAGTGCCCAGGCCGACAGCGGCTTGTTCACCGTATATGCCGGCACAGCGCCGAAGCAGACCAAAGAGGTTACCGAGCTGATCAAAGAAATGCTGCACGATCTTGCTGTGAACGGCCTGAGTGAGGATGAACTCCGCAAAGGCAAGGAGCAGCTGAAAGGCAGTCTGATTCTGAGTCTGGAAAGCACCAGCAGCCGGATGAACCGGATGGGCAAAAACGAGCTGATGCTTGGACGGCAGGATACCCTCGATGAGATGATTGCCAAAATAGGGGCCGTGACCATGGAGGATATCAATGCGCTGCTGGACTTTATGTTCGCACAGCCGTTGTCTCTGGCTATGGTAGGCTCAACAGATAAAGCGATAGCCAATGTTAGGAGAGATGATCTTGTCTTATTACGTTCAAATTAACAAGCTTCCCGGGAATGAGGATGTGCAGCTGCCCTGCAAAATGTCCGAACAGGCCTCAGGGTATGACCTGTATGCCGCTGTAGCAGAGGCTGTGGTGCTTGCTCCGGGCGAGCGTGCATTAATCCCCACTGGAATCTCCCTGGCCATGCCGGACGGGCTGGAGGCGCAGATCCGTCCGCGCAGCGGCCTGGCCCTGAAGCACGGCATCACCTGCCTGAATACCCCGGGTACCATCGATGCGGATTACCGTGGTGAGATTAAGGTGCTGCTGATCAACCTGGGTCAGGAGCCGTTTGCGATTGCCCGCAATGAGCGGATTGCCCAAATGGTATTCCAGGCTGTGCCATCTGTAACGCTGGTGGAAGTCAGTGAGCTCTCTGAAACGGAGCGCGGCGCCGGCGGCTTTGGACATACGGGTAAATAATTAGCGGGATCAATATTTATGATTAATTTAAAAAGCTTGCGGAACTGCACTTTCCTGGTGCGTAACCGCAAGCTTTTTTTATATTTTGTCATATGCATAGATGATTTAGCTTCTATTTGGCTGAGCCGTTAGTCTGTCTTGCACAGCTATCTCATACTGCTTCTCCCGCGGGTTATCCCGGTGATCGATAATATCCTGAACCGTTGTATAGGCTTCGATATCAGGGGGAATTGCATTAGCCGGATCGCGGCTGGGGTCGGGGAGGGTGGATTTTAAATTTTTAGTTGATTACAGATTGAATATTGCAGAAACCCAGTGATTTATTTCGGCGCTGGCTGGAATTCATCTCCGCTCTTCACCCATCCGCACCACACGGCATAAGATGCTCTATAGTCGAATGTGTATGTGGAAAGGAGCGTCATCCCTATGCTTACTGGCATCAGGATCGTGTTCCTGGGCGGGGACGCGAGACAAATTGAAGTGATTCGGAAATGTGTGGAAATGGATGGGTCGGTAAGCGCTGCCGGGTTCGACAAGTGGGATGCCCCAAGCCCGGGGGTTAACCTGGAACAAATGTCGGCAGAATTACTCAGCAGCGCAGATGTGCTGGTGCTGCCGGCTGTCGGCTGCGATGATGAGGGTTATATTAATGCGGTATTCGCTTCAGAACGCCTGCAGCTGCTGGAAGAGCATATTGCTGCGCTGCCGTCCCGGGCTATCGTGTATACCGGCATGGCCAAAAGCTATTTGCGCGGCCTGTGTGCCAGACATTCACTCAAGCTGGTGGAGCTGCTGAACCGGGACGATGTGGCTATTTACAATTCAATCCCCACAGCTGAGGGTGCACTGGTTATGGCCATACAGAATACCGATTTCACCATCCATGGTTCTACCTCCATGGTGCTCGGAATGGGCAGGACGGGATTCACCATGGCCAGGGCACTGCAAGGCATGGGTGCAAGTGTAAAAGTAGGTGTAAGGAAACAGGAGCATTACGCAAGGGCAGAGGAAATGGGCTGGAAGCCGTTTATGACCGGAGATCTGCTGCTTCACGTACCGGAAGCGGATCTGATCTTCAATACCATTCCGAGCATGATTATTAACGCACAGGTTCTATCGCGTCTTCAGCGGCACTGCGTGATCATCGATCTGGCTTCCGCACCGGGCGGGTGCGATTTCCGCTATGCCGAGAAGCGCGGGATCAAGGCGATGCTGGCACCGGGACTTCCCGGTATTGTGGCCCCCAAGAGCGCCGGAATCATTATGGCTAATGCACTGGTACAGTCGTTATCAGGCGAGACTTCAATCAGGGGGGACGAATAAATGGATTGGCATGGAAAAACAGTTGGTTATGCAATTACCGGCTCTCACTGCACCTTTGCCGAGGTAATGCCGCAGATTCAGCGGTTCATGGATGGCGGCGCCAACGTGGTGCCGATTGTATCGGCATCTGTGCTGAACACGGATACGCGCTTTGGCACATCGGAAAATTGGTTAAAACAGTTGAAAGATATAACGGGGAATGATATCATTTCTACAATTGTTGAAGCGGAACCGCTGGGTCCTTCGAAGCTGCTGGATGTACTTACGATTGCTCCCTGCACAGGGAACACAACAAGCAAACTGGCGAATGCCATGACGGACAGTCCGGTGCTGATGGCTGCCAAATCGCAGATGCGCAACGGGCGTCCGCTGGTGCTGGCGATCTCCACCAACGATGGGCTGGGCCTGAATGCGGCGAATATAGCTAAGCTGCTGGTAACTAAGAATATTTATTTTGTGCCATTCGGCCAGGATAATCCGGTTGCAAAGCCTAACTCGCTTGTCGCCCGGATGGACCTTATTCCTGAGGCTTGTTATGCAGCCCTGCAAGGCAGCCAGCTGCAGCCTATGATTATCGAACGGTTTCATTCAGCATAGCATTACGGCTCTTCACAGCAGCCAAGCACATACGTAACATATCTGCCGTCCTCATCTTGAGGGCGGTTCAACACTTTATTCAGCAGGTTAAGGCTGGAGCATTGATCAGGGTTGAGGAAAGGGGCATCTTCCTTATGCTTACTAGCATCAGGATCGTATTCCTGGGCGGGGACGCAAGACAGCTCGAAGTGATCCGCAGATGCGTAGAGATGAATGCGGCGGTAAGTGCCGCGGGGTTCGACCAGTGGGAGACTCCGGTTCCGGGGGTGAGTCTGGAACCGATGTCGGCAGAACTGCTCGGCACAGCCGATGTACTGGTGCTGCCCGTGGCAGGATGCGATGAGGAAGGAAAGCTTAACGCGCTGTATTCCTCCGGTCCGCTGCAGCTGCTGGATGAACATATCGCGGCGCTGCGGGCAGATTGTATAGTATATACTGGTATGGCCAAAAGTTATTTGCGCGCCTTGTGTTCCAGGCATTCACTGAAGCTAGTGGAGCTGCTGGACAGGGATGATGTGGCGATATACAATTCTATCCCTACAGCGGAAGGCGCGCTGGTAATAGCTATTCAGAATACCGATTTCACCATACATGGCTCCAATTCATTGGTGCTGGGCATGGGCAGAACCGGTTTCACGATGGCTAGAACCCTGCAAGGCCTTGGAGCCAGAGTATCCGTGGGGGTCAGGAAGCCGGAGCATTACGCCCGTGCTGAAGAAATGGGCTGGAAGCCTTTTATGACCGGGACACTGCAGCTTCATGTGGATGATATTGACCTTATCTTCAATACCGTTCCCGGCATGATTCTTACGGCAGAGGTTCTTTCGCGTGTGCCCAGGCAGTGTGTAATTATTGATCTGGCTTCGGCTCCGGGCGGCTGTGATTTCCGGTACGCGGAGAAGCGCGGGATTAAGGCAATCCTGGCTCCGGGCCTTCCAGGAATTGTCGCACCGGCAAGTGCAGGGAAGATTATGGCTGGCGCATTGCTGCAGTCGATTTCGGACGAGGTTCTGCATACGCTAGGCAATGAATGAACCGTTAGAGATTAACACTTGTATTCAGTATTTCAAGGTATGCACCCAGCGCAGCAAGAGCCGTTCTCTATGAAGGTAACAGCTATTCTGCGTATTTATCAGCGCTTGCTTAGAGAAGTAATGGAGGAATTATAAATGGGTATTTTGGTGCAAAAATTCGGCGGAACCTCGCTCTCTACACCGGTGGCCAGAGAACATGTAATCCGTCATGTCAAACGGGAGCTGGCCAGCGGGTTCAGCCTGGTGGTTGTAGTCTCGGCAATGGGCCGCAAAGGTGAGCCTTATGCTACAGATACACTGCTGGATCTGGCGGCTCAAAGCGGGAACTCGCTGCCCGACCGCGAACGTGATCTGCTGATGTGCTGCGGGGAGATTATCTCGGCGGCCAACCTCTGCGGACTGCTGGAGCAGGAAGGGATCCGTTCTACCGTGCTTACGGGGGCGCAGGCGGGATTTGTAACAGACAGCAGCTATGGTAATGCAAGAATTCTGGATGTGCGGACAGAACGCATTCTACGCGAACTGCGTGAGCATAAAGTAGTAATAGTAACAGGGTTCCAGGGCCAAACTGAGGCTGGTGACTTCACAACCCTTGGCCGCGGAGGAAGCGATACTTCGGCTACAGCGCTCGGAGCCGCACTGCGTGCGGACATGGTCGATATATATACCGATGTCGACGGCATTCTGACCGCTGATCCGCGGATTGTCGAAGATGCCAAGCAGCTTACTTATGTCAGTTATACGGAAATCTGTAATATGGCCTATCAGGGAGCCAAGGTAATTCATCCCCGGGCTGTAGAAATCGCTATGCAGGCTCAGATTCCAGTACGTGTACGGTCAACGTTCTCCGAAGCAGAAGGGACGCTTGTTACCCATCCTGAAGGCTTCAGCGATGTTTCGCACGGAGTCGTTGACCGTTTTGTCACGGGCGTTGCGTATGTCAGCAACATTACACAGATCTCCGTGGAATGTCCGGACGGCAACGGAACAGGCGTACAGCTGCAGATTTTCAAAAGCATGGCGGATAACGGGATCAGCGTAGACTTCATTAATGTGACTCCATCCGAGGCTCTGTACACTGTGTTTGATGACAAATCGGAGAAGGCAATCTCTGTGCTGCAGGAGCTGGGGCTGCGTCCTAGGAGCTTGTCCGGCTGTGCGAAGGTATCCGTTATCGGCGGAGGCATCAATGGGGTGCCGGGAATCATGGCCCGTATTGTTGAAGCGCTCAGCTCGCAAAATATTCAGATTCTGCAATCCGCAGACTCCAATACAACGATTTGGGTTCTGGTGAAGAAGGAAGATATGGTGCAGTCGGTTCGCGCCCTGCATGCCAAGTTTGAATTGCACCGCTGACAAGGAGGAATTCAAAGTGGATTTCGGAAGACTAATAACCGCAATGGTAACCCCGTTTGACGGGGACGGAGAAATCAACTGGGAAGCAACTTCAAGGCTTGTCGATTACCTGATAGAAGAACAGAAGTCCGCTGCGCTGGTAGTCTGCGGAACAACGGGTGAATCGCCTACCTTAACCGATGATGAGAAGCTGAAGCTGTTTTCTTTTGTCAAAAAGCAGGCAGGCGGACGCTGCAAAATCATCGCCGGAACCGGCAGCAACAGTACCAGACATTCCATCGAGCTCACGAAGGAAGCCGAGAAAATCGGCGTGGACGGTGTGCTTCTGGTCGTCCCTTATTACAACAAACCTAATCAGGAAGGGCTCTACCGGCATTTCTCGTCCATTGCCGCCGAGACTTCGCTGCCTTGCATCTTATACAATGTACCAAGCCGCACTACGGTGAGCCTAAGTGTCGCAACCACACTGCGTCTGGCCGAGATTCCGAACATTGTCGCTACGAAGGAATGCGTCTCGGTGGATCAGATCACCCTGATTGCCTCGGCCTGCCCGGATGATTTCCATGTCTACTCAGGGGATGATTCTGCGGGTCTGGCCACGCTTGCTGTGGGCGGCCACGGTATTATCAGCGTAGCCAGCCACATTGTCGGGGCGCAGATGCTGGAGATGATCGAAGCCTTCACTTCCGGGAATGTCCGCCGTGCCGGTGAGCTCCACCGGACGCTGTTTCCTGTGTTCAAGGGGTTGTTCGAATGCCCGCAGCCGCTGCCGAATCCTTCGGCGGTGAAATATGCGCTGGGTCTGCGCGGGATCGACGTAGGTTCAGTCCGGCTGCCGCTGGTTTCTCCGACAGATGAGGAAGCGGCCTTTATTGCAGCTTTGCTTAAGTAGGTATCAACCCAGTATTCTTAAGCAGATTTATATCGCTAACCGTCCGCTCTAAAGAGCGGGCGGTTTTTTATTTTGTCAGATCCGTATAAAGACTATGTAAAAAAACGCAAGCCATAAACCGCTTTTTTGCTTGTCTTTTCCTCAAATAATGGCTGTTTGTTAAGGAAAGAATAGGACTAGGATCAGGATGACTTGTCTTTTGCCAAAAAAATCATGTATAATGTCCTTAAGTGATTCGGTGCGGTTAAAATAAAATATGCGGTAATCTTCCGTCAATGTAATTTTACATTGTGAGACAGGATAGGTCCTTGGATAAGTCTGTGCTAAACATGCCGGATTTTCGCGCGAGGGGCGCGGTGATGAAATTTTGACGGCGTTTGCCCGCTTCAAGACGATGTTACTGCCCGGTTCGGGAGTTTCGCCTTGCGCAATTATATAGACTTATCGGAATTTCTTTGTCGAATAAGGGAAGTTAACAGCAAATTGAAGAAAGTCTACAGCGCCGCTGAAATAATTGAAGCTCATTGTTTACAAATAAAAGTATGACGTCCAACATCATAGGAGGGTTAGATTCATTTGTCGAAAAAAAACAACAACGATAAATTGTCGATATTCGCATTAGGCGGAGTCGGCGAGATCGGAAAAAACATGTACGTTATTCAGTACGGCAACGACATTGTAGTGGTGGATGCCGGTCTGAAATTCCCGGAAGAAGATATGCTCGGTATTGATATTGTAATACCTGACATCTCGTACCTGACTGAGAACCGTGACAAAGTAAGAGGGATTGTGCTTACCCACGGACATGAAGATCACATTGGCGGATTGTCTTATGTGCTCAAGAACCTGAATGTTCCAGTCTATGGAACAAGACTTACACTTGGCCTTGTGGATAACAAGCTCAAGGAAGCGAACCTGCTGGGTGAAACCAAACGGATTCTGATCAACGAAGATTCGGAAATTGAGCTTGGCACCTCGCTTAAGGTAACATTCTTCAGAACCAACCATAGTATTCCTGATTCCGTCGGTGTATGCATCGAGACGCCGGAAGGCAATGTTGTCCACACAGGTGACTTCAAATTCGACCACACGCCAGTTAACGGTCAATTTGCGAACCTGCACCGGATGGCCGAAATCGGATCGAAGGGTGTGCTTGCACTGCTGTCTGACAGTACCAATGCCGAGAAGCCGGGCTTTACACCTTCGGAGAAGAATGTCGGTATTGTTCTGGAAGATATTTTCCGTAAAGCTGAACAGCGTGTAGTTGTAGCAACCTTTGCTTCCAACGTGCACCGTATCCAGCAGGTGGTGAATGCTGCAGAATCGACAGGCCGCAAGATTACTGTCATCGGGCGCAGTATGGTAAACGTTGTTTCCATTGCTTCCGAGCTCGGTTACCTGTACATTCCTGACGGTATGCTGATTGAACCGGAAGAAATGAACAGAATGGCCGGCAACCGTGTAGTTGTGCTTTGCACAGGCAGCCAGGGCGAACCAATGTCCGCGCTGACCCGTATGGCGCGCTCCAGTCACCGCAAGGTAGACATTATGCCGGGCGATACTGTTATTATTGCAGCTACACCAGTACCGGGTAATGAGAAGTATGTAGGCCGTACCATTGATGAACTCTTCCGTCTTGGCGCCAATGTAATTTACAGCGGCTCCAACTCCGGTGTTCACGTATCCGGTCACGGCAGCCAGGAAGAGCTGAAGCTGATGCTCAACCTGATGAAGCCGAAATTCTTCATTCCGATTCACGGTGAGTTCCGTATGCAGCGCAGGCATGCAATTCTTGCAGAGTCCGTCGGTGTAGAACCAAGCAACATCTTCATCACAGAGCTTGGCGAAGTGATTGAAATTTCCGGAGGAGCAGCACGCAGAGCCGGCAAGGTTACTGCAGGCAACGTGCTCATTGACGGACTTGGTGTCGGCGATGTCGGCAATATCGTACTGCGTGACCGTAAGCTCTTGTCCCAGGACGGAATTCTGGTTGTAGTGGTAACACTCAGCAAGCAGAATGGAGCTATTGTCTCCGGACCGGATATCATTTCCCGCGGATTTGTCTACGTGCGGGAGTCTGAAGGTCTTCTGGACGAAGCTAACCGGATTGTATCCGGTACGCTGCAGCGTCTGATGAGTGAGAAGGTCAATGAGTGGGCTTCTCTGAAGACCAGTGTCAAAGACTCGCTTGGCCGTTTCCTCTACGAGCAGACACGCCGCAGACCGATGATCCTGCCGATCATCATGGAAGTATAATTCAAAGCTTCATTTAGAATATATGCAGGGCAATAGCCCCTTCTCCCCGGAAATATTGGACGGTTTCCTGGGGAGGAGGGGATTTTTGTGCAGCTATAAGATTTTTTTGCTGGCGGGCACAACATTTAAGGAGCTCAATCGTTATACTGCCAAGGGGGTGTGAAAGTGGGGGCTGGAAACAAAGAGCAGCTGCTCCAATCCAAAATGGCAGAAATACGCAGATATTTAATCCGGCTGGGTGCCGGAAGTGCAGATGCGGAAGATATCGTACAGGATACAGTCTACAAAGCCTTGCTGTATATTGACGGGATTGACGGCCATAAGTACAGTGCCTGGCTCTATAAGGTAGCGATTAACAGCTACTATGATTTATGCCGGAGGCAGACACGGTTCCGGTATTCTGATGAAATGGAGGATTATGAAGCGCCGGAGAGCGAACTCCCGGAGTCCATGCTGCTGCAGCAGGAGCAAAAAATACTTATTGAGAAGATCCTCGGCAGGATGAACCCGGCGAACCGCCAGCTGATTCTGCTGAAGTATGAAATGGAGTTCTCCTATAAACAAATTGCTGCGCTCTTGGGAGTCACAGAAGGTACAGTGAAGGCTTCTCTGTACCGTGCCAGGCAGCAGTTTCAACACATTTACGGAGGTGAGGCTGAATGACAGCCCCATGGGAAGGACAAGAGGATCAGAATCTGGCCCTGACACTAAAAAAAGCTAAACGTAAAAGCATAATCCGCAGTATTGTTATTTCACTGCTCGTTACCCTTATTACATTGACCGCGATATTTTTCGGTGCGGCACAGCTGGTGGCCCACCGCTCCGCTGAGACAAAGATGAGTGAATGGAAATATCTGATGATTAGCAGTCCCAATGAATATACGTCCAGCTATAGAGACAACCGCGGATTCCTATCTGGAGTGCTGGAAATGAATACTTATAAGATCATTGAAGGCGTACCTGTTCCGTGGAATGAGAAATGGTTCAATTATAACGAGTGGTGGTTTCCGTTTGCTACCGGAGCTTATGGGGGAACAACCAATCTGCAGGAGTCAGCGCCCCCGGGAAATCCGGACAGCCAGGCGTTCAGACGGCAGTATAACCCGCACAATGGGCAAAAGGAGATGGCCTATTACATTCCGGGCGTGGAATACGACAGTTCAATCCTCAATGACCTTAACCTGCTTACCGCGATGGGACCGGATGAATTGGCTGAGATGGCGCTGTCTTTTGATCAACCCTATTCCTTCGAGGAGGTGAAAAGAATGCTTCCTAAAGAGGCCAGACCTGTATGGTATTGGGTGGATACGTATGACGAAAGTTCCGGGTTCTATCTGAAATCCCACGAGGGTTGGGATGGCGTAATGATAAGTCCGCAGCCTGTATCATCTTCCTCAGGCATTTATGGGTTCGGCACCGGACCCAATGATAATGGCGGTGAGGTATCGCCGGTGGATTTTCTGGGATGGCTTCAATCCGGGCTGGAGTATAAAGACAATTATTATAGCGAATACAGCCGGATCAGCCGGTACCTCAAAAAGGATAAGGCTGAGCCTGACGCGGCAGATGTCCGGATTCTGGGAGTTGTTGTCACCGGCTCTGCCGCAGGTCTGAAGAGCTTGAATGGACAACCCTATATCCGGGGGGCAGTGCTTGGTGCCGTAGCAGATCCCTATTAACTTGAACAAACACAGACTGATATTTTATAACCGGATTTGCATAAGGGAGTCCCCCGGAATGTCATACTACCAGGAGATAGTATGGCTGCAGCGGATGGGTGCTGTAAGCAGAAAGGGAGAGCTGCGCACAATGGACTTCACAGAAGCAAGCATGAACAGCGGCAAGAACGAAGAGATTATGCCTGGAGAGATCAAACCCGGGGTCAGTGAACCTGTGCTGCCCGGACCGGTGGGGGTGCTGAAGGAGCTGGGGCAAACGGCGGTTCCTACAGGGGAGCCGGATATTTTCTGCATGACGATTATCGGCCAGATCGAAGGACATTTCGTATTGCCGCCGCATAATAAAACTACGAAATATGAACACATCATTCCCCAGCTGGTTGCCGCCGAGCAGAATAAGAATATTAAAGGGCTGCTGATTATCTTGAACACCGTCGGAGGGGATGTGGAGGCCGGGCTGGCCATTGCCGAGATGATTGCCTCCTTGTCCAAGCCAACTGTGACAGTGGTAATCGGCGGCGGCCATAGCATTGGCGTCCCGATCGCGGTATCCTCCAGCTATTCCATTATTGCCGAGAGTGCAACGATGACGATTCATCCGATCAGGATGAACGGTCTCGTGATTGGAGTGCCGCAAACCTTCGAATATATGGAGCGGATGCAGGAGCGGATGGTTAAATTTGTAACTTCGCATTCCCGTATTACAGAGTCGCAATTTAAAGACCTGATGTTCAAAACCGGAGAGCTGAACCGTGACATCGGTACCGCTGTCGGCGGACAGGATGCCGTGAAATATGGTCTTATGGATGAGGTGGGCGGTATAGGAGCTGCTCTGGCCCATCTGAACCAAATGATTGCGGGAAACGTTTCGCTTTCGCCTGATCATCTGGCGCCGGGAGGACTGACTCAATGACCTTTTATACGATTCTGCCGATGGAGCAGGTGTTTGAGGGTGCACTTAATTATGCGCTGCCGGTGCAGGAGGTCAGCTATCAAGGGATGCTGATGCAGGTCGAACCGCTTGAAGGCGGTCAGGCGCGGATTGTCAGGCTGCTTCAGTGTCCGCTGCACAGGTATCTGGAGGCAGCCCTGTCCCCCGGATCGGTCATTCAATTAGACAAATAAATGCGAACATACTGCCTATAGATGCATTTTCTGACAAAAGAGAACATAGGTACGCCACGCCATTATATGGTATAATGTTGTGGGGGTGGCTGGCGTGGCTAAAAAAAGAAAAAAGAAAAAGAAAAAAGCGCTGCTGGGCAGCGTTTTAAAATATGAAATCTATGGAATTCTGCTTATTACGATCTCCGTCATTGCTTTGTCAGGTGAAGCGGCTGTAGGGCGCTCTCTTTCAAGTATGGCGGGATACTTACTCGGCAGATTCTATTTTGTGCTGCCGCTGGCCGGCATTTTCTATGGACTGATGGTCATGATTCACCGTAAATGGCCGTCCACCTGGAACAGCCGGTATACCGGCGGGCTGTTGCTGCTGCTGTCCATGTGCCTGATGAGTACGATTTCGGCTATGCAGCAGAAGCTGGGACCGATCGGAATGCTGCATCCGGGCAATGTGCTGGCCCAAATACATAATGACCTCTCGGGTTCACTGTCTCCGGGCGCTGGTGAGAGCAGCGTGTACATGCTCGGCAAGGACATCAGCGGAGGGTACATCGGAGCGCTGGAGTATGCAGCTCTACTGTGGCTGTTCGGCAATCTGGGCGCCAAGCTGCTTATGATTGTTCTGCTGGCGATCAGCTTCATGCTGATTACCAATCTGTCGTATGTGGAGCTGTTTACGCTGCTCCGGGTAAGAGCGGTTAAGCTGGTGGAAGGAATAAAGCTCAGATCAGCCAACCGCCCTGCAGCGGTTCCGGTAGTGCCCAGAGCTGCAAGAAACAGCACACCTGCTGCACCGCAGCCGGCAGATGATGATGACTACTACGAAGACGATGAAGAAGAGAACAATAATCAGCTGCCTAGACGTGCACAGCCGAACCTGCTGGGAAGAGTGGCCGGCTGGTTCAGCGGCTCCGCCCGTAATCAGCAGCAGCCCGGGACGGAAGAATATGATGACGGGGAACTGCCGGATGTAATCCTGACAGAACCGCGGAACGGTCCGATAATATCCGGGCTTGCGGCCGGCAGGGGAATGCCGCCGGAAGATTTCGGCGAGGATGAATTCCCCGAAGAAGATCTGGAGCCGGTTACCCCGATCATCCGCGACTTCTTCGAGCACATCCGCTCGGAAGGTCTGAATGCGGAGGACCGGGAGGAGTGGAGCGAGTTCTCGCCGGCTGCACGCGGCGGCGGTGTTACAGGAGCGGGCGATGAGGCTCTCCCTGCTGCTGCCGGACATCCTGCACTTGCGGATGAAGCTGCAGAGGACGGACTTCCTGTAGAGCTGGAAGGGCTGCTGGGAACGGCAGAGAATGGTGAAGTGGTTCCGGCAGTTCCGCCACCTCCTCCGCCCAAGCCGTACAAGCTTCCATCCTTCCGGCTGCTGGCCAAGCCTAATAACGGAGCCAAGGCCGGAGACCAGAATGACTACATGCAGACGGCCCGTAAGCTGGAAGCTACACTTGAGAGCTTCGGTGTCCGGGCGAAGGTGCTTGAGGTTGTCCGGGGACCGGCTGTTACCCGGTATGAGATTCAACCGGATATCGGCGTGAAGGTCAGCCGGATTGTCAATCTTACCGATGATATCGCGCTGGCGCTGGCAGCCAAGGATATCCGGATGGAAGCGCCGATTCCGGGCAAGTCAGCCATCGGTATTGAAGTGCCGAACTCCGAGGTCTCAATTGTAACCATGCGTGAAGTAATGGAGACGCAGATTTTTCAGGAGGCAGAGTCACGGTTGTCGATTGCGTTCGGACGGGATATCTCCGGTCAGACGATTATAGGCAATCTGGCCAAGATGCCCCATCTGCTGGTAGCGGGGGCTACCGGTTCCGGTAAATCCGTCTGCATTAACGGCATTATTACCAGTATCCTGTATAAGGCGAAGCCTAATGAAGTAAAGTTCCTCATGGTTGACCCTAAGATGGTTGAGCTGAATGTATATAACGGCATTCCGCATCTGCTTGCGCCGGTGGTTACCGATCCCAAGCGGGCAAGTCTTGCCTTGAAGAAGATAGTGGTGGAGATGGAGAAGCGGTATGAGCTGTTCTCCAAGTCAGGCACGCGTAATATGGAAGGCTATAATACATTAATGAAAGATAATCCGGCAGCGGTATTGCCCTACATTGTAGTAATTGTGGACGAGCTTGCCGATCTGATGATGGTGGCGGCGAATGATGTCGAAGATGCGATCTGCCGGCTTGCCCAGATGGCGCGGGCGGCGGGAATTCATCTGATCATCGCCACACAGCGTCCTTCCGTGGACGTCATTACCGGACTGATTAAGGCGAATATTCCTTCGCGGATTGCATTTGGAGTATCTTCGAATGTGGATTCACGGACCATTCTGGATATGCCGGGTGCAGAGAAGCTGCTGGGACGGGGGGATATGCTGTTCCTGCCAATGGGAGCTTCCAAGCCGATTCGTGTCCAGGGGGCCTTCATGAGCGATCAGGAGGTCGAAACCATTGTACAGTATGTAAGCAGCCAGGGTGAAGCGAATTATGATGAATCCCTTGTTCCTGAAGTGGATGATACCCTATCGGAGGATCAGGATCCGCAGGATGAATTATATGAACAAGCCGTCCAGATTGTGCTGGAAGCCAAGCAAGCCTCGGTGTCTCTGCTTCAGCGGCGCATGCGGGTCGGTTACACCCGTGCTGCACGGTTAATTGATGCCATGGAGGCAAGAAGCGTGATCGGGCCTTACGAGGGCAGCAAGCCCCGTGAGGTGCTGATGTCCCTTGAACAGTATCAGCATAACAGAATCAGTTCATAACCCAAAAAAGATGACCCGTAGAAGGAGATACGGGTCATCTTTTTTAAGTTAGGCAATTTGTGGTCAATCTAAAATTATTTCACCCGGGGTGCTGCAAGCAGTTTGTCCACAATGAAATCAAGCTGTGCGTTCAGCGAATAGATATCGCTGTAATAGGATAATCCGAAGTCAATCTCCATCAGGCGGCCTTCTTTGACTGCCGGAATGCTGTTCCAGAGCGGATCGGCAGTCAGATCAGCCATCCCATCGTAGGAAGAACGGAAGATATAATCTCCACTGTAATCGGCCAGAACTTCAAAGGATACGGAATCACCGCCCATATCGCTCTTGGAATCAATTTTTTGCTGGAGAATCTCAGGCGCCTTCATTCCGAGATATTCATAAATGACCTGTGAACCCCGGCCATATTGTTTGCTCATGACCACTACCATGCTGCGGTCTGCGCCGCCTTCCATGATGGAGACCGTTGAACCGAGAATTCCCGCTTCCTGCAGCTTCTGCTTACTGTCCTCCACTTTGGCATTGAAGCTGTTCAAAAGGCCGGTAGCCTGTTCTTCCTTGCCGAAAATATGTCCAATGAACCTTACCCGCTCATCGGTCGTCATCTTCTCATAAGGGACCAGCACTGTCGGTGCGATGTCATGCAGTGCTGCATAGGTCTCCTCAGAAGGAACAATGATCAGATCGGGATCCAGCGAGAGTACAGCCTCAGGACTAGCCTCAAACCAGGTGCCCAGTTTCTGTACATCCTTCAATTCATTCTCAAAGGCTGCGCCTTCGGATACATCAGATACACCTATGGGTTTGATACCAAGTGCGAGGACATCGCCCAGCAGATACAGTACTACCACACGCTGGGGATCGGCTGGAACCTCTACGTCTCCTTTGACGGTGGAGATGGTCCGGGTCTGGGCCTCGGCTGCAGTGTTATCAGGGGATGTTGTAGCGGCTGCAGTCGCAGCAGGCGAAGCGGCTCCTGAGTTGCTGGCATTGCCCGCTGTAGTGTTGTTGGCACCTCCTGCGGAACACGCGCTTAACACTATGGTGAAGCATAACAACAAGGTGAGCATTAGGGATGGTTTAGCCGTTCTGAACATGGGTGACGCTCCTTTTGGGTTATATTGATAATGATTATCATCATCAATATATCGGAGAGTGTCTTCCCAGGCAATGTCATAAGCGGACACAGCGGATGGTATTTCCGGCCAGTTTGACACGGTTAGCAGGGAATTTTTGTACCTTACCGGCGAGGTGCCGAAATGCTTTTTGAACATTTTGCCGAAATGATATGCATCCGGGTAGCCGACGGCAAGCGCAATATCATGCAGCGTGGACTCTGTATTCAGTAGCAGCTCCCGGGCTTTGTCCATACGGATCTGTATCATATACTGGGCAGGGCTGGTCTGAAGCCTCATCCGGAAAAGCCTCGACAAGGTTCTCGGGCTCATCCCGAGTGTGCCGGCGAGTGCATCCAGCGTGAATGGTTTGCTGTAACTGTCGTGCATGTAGCGTACTGCCTGGTCCAGCGAATCCGCTTTGAGGGGCTGAATATCCTGCGCATGGAGCTGACGGAGCAGCTCATGGACCCATTGATAGAACAAGGCTTTGGCATGCAGATGCTCGAGTACGCCGCCTTGCTGCCATTCGCCATACATCTGGATCAGGATCTCGTACAGCGGAAGCGGATTGCCTGGAGTGAAATTGTAAATTTTGCTAAAAGGCCGGCTGCGCTCCATAAGTGCTGTAAGATTCCGCCGTCCGGGGAGCGTAAGTGTGGATCTGTATAAAATTAAGTAATAATCCAGGATTTCCTGTGTCTTGAGCACTTTGATCATCATGCCTTTGCCGCCATGAATGACACTGGAGCCGCTGATTTCAAATGAAATCTCATCTATAAGCACAGTTGCACTGCCGCGTACGACATACATATATGTACTGGCTGGAAGGCGGTACAGCAGCGGAGGTTCTCCCGAAGTGAAAGAGGCCTTGCGGATATCAATAACTTCTATTAAAGCGTGGTTCCACAGTATGATATGGTCCTTCAGATTCATGATTCTTCTCAACTCCTGTTGGTTCATAACCCAAGTATAGTTGATAATCGTTCTCAGTTGCAATGGATTTGCTCTTGCCAGTCTTACGGTAATGCATAGGATGTCTTGTGAGTCGTCATAATAACTTTAGCCATTCATGCAGAACTTACAAGAGAAAGGTAGAGCGAACCCCCATGACAAAACATAAGCAGTGGATCTTTGCCGCACTAACCCTTGCCTTGGCCGCCGCACCATTTGCCGGCGTATTCTTTGAAGAACGCGGCGTGACGTACGCCCAATCGTATGCAGCAGAGCCGGTTATAACTGAAATTCCTGACGAAGGGGAAGAAGCATTACCCGCTTTTGGCACAACGCCGCTGAAGCTTGGATCTTCCGGACAGGATGTGTATGAGCTGCAGGGGAGACTTAAGCATCTTGGCTATTATGCCGGTCCCATTGACAGCCAGTTCGGAGCCAAAACCAAAAATGCCGTCACCTGGTTCCAGTGGAAATTCGGCTTGAAATCCGACGGAGTTGTTGGTGCCAAAACAAAGCTCAAACTGTACAATGCAACAACAGCCTGGAAACCTACAGCCCCCAAGACATCGACCGCCAATAAGGATACATCATCCGGAACGGCGGCAAAAAAGAATGATACAGCCAAAACGAATACAGCTGAGCTGTCTTCCGGCAATACGATGGGGCTGTCCGAAAATGACCTGAAAATCATGGCTAATGCCGTTTACGGTGAATCACGCGGGGAGCCGTTTGAAGGACAGGTAGCGGTGGCGGCGGTTATTCTAAACCGGGTTAAATCGCCGAGCTTTCCCAACACGCCTTCGGGTGTGATTTTTCAACCCGGAGCCTTTACGGCTGTAGCTGACGGACAAATTTATCTGGAGCCTAATGAACAGGCACGCAAGGCAGTGCAGCAGGCGCTTAACGGCTGGGACCCTTCCGGCGGCTGCCTCTATTATTTTAATCCCAAGACAGCTACTTCCAAATGGATCTGGAGCCGACCGCAGGTGAAGACGATCGGTGAGCATATTTTCTGTATGTAACTGAAGGAATGTTTTTGCACAGCAAGGCATTAATGGCAGCATGACAGCGTCCGTATAAATCCTTTCTGAGAGCAACCGGTACGCTGTCTTCCGGTTGCTTCCTTACTTTGGAATGGTTTAGAATGGATAATACTTCATAAACTTGTTGTATAGCATCTACCCACGCCGCAAAGGAGTTTTGGACTTGACAAATAATGGATTTCAACATGGCAACGCCGCAGGCATGCGCATACACGTTCTGCCGACCAAGGCGTTCAAGACGTTCGCCATCTCACTTTATGCCGGCGTTCCGCTTGACGAAAGTACCGTCACCCCTACAGCGCTGGTTCCTTTTGTGCTCCGCCGGGGCACAGCCTCCTACCCTGAAACCACCCAGTTCCGCGAACGTCTGGAGGAGCTTTATGGTGCAGGTTTCGGCTTCGACATCTACAAACGCGGCGATTATCAGATCGTGCAGTTCCGGATGGACACGATCAATGACTCCTTCGTACAGAGCAAGGAGAGCCTGCTTGGAGAATCTTTTGCTTTTCTGGGAGAAGTATTGACCCGGCCTTTGCTGGAGGACGGAAGCTTCCGCGCGTCCTATGTGGCGACTGAACGCGAGACCGTCCGCAAGAAGCTGGAAGCGATTGTGAACGATAAAATCCGTTACGCGGCAGAACGCTGCATTGAGGAAATGTGCCGCCTTGAACCCTACCGTCTGCATCCGCTCGGACAAAGAGCCGATCTGGATGCCATTACCCCTGAATCGCTGTACCAGTCCTATAATTCCTGGCTGAATGGAGCGACCCTTGATCTGTACGTGGTAGGTGATACTACACCGGAAGAAGTGGAGAAGCTGGTCATTGCCAATTTCAGCCGCGCGCATCATTCCGAATCTGCGCCGTACACCTCAGACTTCACCCCGGTAACGGTTACGGAAGTGCGGACGGTGGAGGAGAAGCTGGATGTCAATCAAGGCAAGCTGAATATGGGTCTGCGTACCTCAATCACGTACAAGGATGACAGATACGCTTCTGCGCTCATGTACAACGGCATCCTCGGCGGATATCCGCATTCAAAGCTGTTCGTCAACGTGCGCGAGAAAGAGAGCCTGGCCTATTATGCTTCCTCCCGCTACGACGGGCATAAGGGCATCGGGACGATTCAATCGGGAATTGAGACCCAGAATTACGGCAAGGCCGTTGATATCATCCGCAAGCAGCTTGATGAGCTGAAGGCCGGCAATATCAGTGATCTGGAGCTGAGCCAGACCAAAGCGATGATCCGCAACCTTTTGTCCGAAATTCAGGATTCCGCATTTGAGATGATCTCGTTTGATTTCAACCGCCAGATATCCGGCAAAGACCGTTCTGCACAGGAACTGATGGACCAGGTTGACCACATCGGGGCGGAAGAAGTGAAGGCTGCGGCTGACACCTTCCAGCTTGATACGATTTATTTCCTGACAGGGAAGGAGGAATAGCGGTGGAAAAGCTCCATTACGAAAGACTTCAAGAAACACTCTATCATGAGGTTATGGATAACGGTCTGCAGGTGTATGTGCTGCCGAAGCCGTCTTTTCTCAAAACCTACGCTACCTTTGCGACCAAATACGGTTCTGTAGACAATCACTTTAAGGTAGCGGGCGGGGAAGAAACCACCGTGCCTGACGGTATCGCCCACTTCCTGGAGCACAAAATGTTCGAAGAGCCCGAAGGCGATATCTTTGCCACCTTTGCTTCCAACGGCGCATCTGCGAATGCATTCACCAGCTTTGACCAGACGGTATACCTTTTCTCGGCGACGGAGAACATTGAGCAGAATCTCAGTACGCTCGTTGATTTTGTGCAGCGTCCTTATTTCACGGATGAGAATGTGGAGAAGGAAAAAGGGATCATCGGCCAGGAGATTAACATGTATGCGGATAACCCGGACTGGCGTGTGTATTTCGGGCTGATCGAAGCGATGTATGCCAAACATCCGGTTCATATTGACATTGCCGGAACCATCGAGTCAATCGCAACCATCACCAAAGAAACGCTGTATACCTGTTACAACTCCTTCTACCATCCCAGCAATATGCTGCTGTTCATTGTCGGCGGTGTCGATCCTGAGAAGGTATTTGAACTGATCCGCAACAATCAAAAGGGTAAAAATTATGAGAAGCAGGGTGAAATCACCCGTATCTTCGAGCACGAGCCGCATGAGGTGGCATCGAAGCATGTGGAGAGCCGGCTCGCGGTCTCCATTCCCAAAATGATGTTCGGGTTCAAGGAAAAGGTGGATGGCCTCACGGGTGAGGCTGCAGTTCGCCGTGATCTGACCACCAGACTGATGTTGGATCTGCTGCTCGGCAGCAGTACGGCGCTGTATCAGAAGCTCTATGATGAGGAACTGATCTCGGACAGCTTCGGCCATGAATTTAACAGCTCCCCGCAATATGCGTTCTCGGCAATCGGCGGTGATACCAAAGATCCGGGCCTGCTGCTTGACCGGATCAAAGAAGAGGTTGGTCATATCCAGGAGACGGGCTTCGCAGAGAAGGATTTCGAGCGTGCCCGCAAAAAGAAAATCGGCGGCTATCTGCGTATGCTGAATTCGCCGGAGAGCATTGCCCATGAGTTCACCCGTTACCAGTTCCGCGGCGGAGATCTGTTCGAAGTGCTTCCCCTCTATGAATCGATCACGCTGGAGGAAGTGAATGACCGGCTGCGTAATCATGTGGACTGGGAGCAGCTGGCTGTGTCGCTTGTGGTGAGTCCTTAATGGCATTACCGGGAGAGGGCAGCAAAGCGATTGGCGAAATGACAGTGCTCATTACCGGAGGCAGCGGGGGAATCGGCGGAGCCATCGCCGAGCGATTTGCTTCGGTAGGCATGAACATTGTGATTCATTATATGAATTCGCATGAAGCGGCGAATGATGTTGCCCGGCGGTGTATGGCGCTGGGGGCAAAGGTGATGACTGTGGCTGCGGATATGAAGGACCGCAGCCAGCTTGTGCGTATGGCCGAGCGGCTTGAGGCCAGCGGCATGATGCCGGATATCCTGGTCAACAATGCCGGGAAGGCGCATTATGGCATGCTGGCCGATGTAACGGAGGAAGAGTGGGACGATATTATGGCGGTGAATCTGAAGGGCACCTTTATGTGCAGCCAGATTTTCATGCCTTATATGGTCTCCCAGCGTTACGGGCGGATTATTAATGTTTCTTCCGTATGGGGGATTTCGGGCGCTTCCTGTGAAGTGGCGTATTCGGCCAGCAAGGGCGGAGTGAATGCTTTCACCAAGGCACTGGCGAAGGAGCTGGCACCTTCCAAGGTTACAGTCAATGCCGTTGCACCGGGAGCGGTCCAAACAGCCATGCTGGCCAATCTGCAGGCGGATGAGGTGAAGATGCTGGAGGATGAGATCCCTGCGGGGAGGCTTGCTTCTCCTGAAGATATCTCATCGCTGGTTTATTTTCTGGCGCTGCCTGAATCGGGCTATATTACCGGCCAGATCATCAGTCCGAACGGCGGCTGGATTACTTAAGGCCAGGCAGCATGAGTTCTGGAGAAATGCTCCAGCATAAGAACTTCCGGCTTGAGACATATTATAACTGTTGCTTTTAAATCTCAATATCATTACAACTTGAGGAGGATTTAAGATGTCAACAGATTCCGTAGTGAAGAACTTTGATACTTGGAAAAGCTTTCTGGGAGACCGGGTCATTCAGGCCGAAAAAATGGGGATGAGCGACGAGACCATCACCAAGCTGGCTTTTGAAATCGGGGAATTCCTCGATAAGAAGGTCGATCCGGGCAACTATTCCAACCGGGCCATCAAAGAGCTCTGGGATGTCGGAACGGATGATGAGAAGCATACCATTGCTGGACTCATGGTCAAACTGGCAAAGAAAAACGCATAAGCATGCGGAAGAAGCTCCCCTTGCGGGAGCTTTTCTGCAATTATTACAACAGTGTCCTTGCCTTTCAAAATTTTTTTATATATCATTAACATGACCCGTGTAGCGAAAGTGACATGCAGGGAAAAGGAATCTATGAGGTGCGCAAAAGTGGAATATAAACAATGGTATATGGAGTACAAGATACATAAGAACAGACCCGGTCTCCTTGGAGATATCGCTTCAATGCTGGGAATGCTGGAAGTCAATATCCTGACGATTAACGGTGTTGAAGGCAAAACCCGCGGGATGCTGCTGGAAACAAGTGACGATGAGAAGATCATGCTGATGGGCGAAATGCTCAAAAAAGTTGATAATATAACGGTAACGGCACTGCGTTCTCCGCGCCTTGTGGATAAGCTTGCCGTCCGTCATGGACGATATATTGACCGCGATTCGGATGACCGCAAGACCTTCCGCTTCACCCGCGATGAGCTCGGACTGTTGGTGGATTTCCTCGGTGAATTGTTTAAGCGGGAAGGGAATCAGGTTATAGGTCTACGAGGCATGCCGCGTGTAGGCAAGACAGAATCTATTATTGCCGGCAGTGTATGCGCCATGAAGCGCTGGACTTTTGTCTCGTCTACGCTGCTGCGACAGACGGTACGGAGCCAATTGGCGGATGATGAGCTGAACCCGAACAATGTATTTATCATTGACGGAATCGTAAGTACCATCCGTTCAAATGAGAAGCATTACAACCTGCTGCAGAATGTCATGAGCATGCCGAGCACCAAGGTGATTGAGCATCCGGATATTTTTGTGCGGGAATCCGAATACACCTTTGATGATTTCGATATCATTATCGAGCTGCGCAATACGCCGAACGAAGAGATATTGTACGAGTCGTTTACGACAAGCTACAGTGATGATCTTTAATATATACAATATTTTTAGGAGGTGATGGTATGTCGGAACTGGGCCGGCATTTGAAGGAGGCGCGTCTGCAAAAAGGGATGAGTCTTGATGATGTCCAGGAAGTAACAAAGATCCGCAAAAAATATTTGGAAGCCATCGAAGCAGGTGATTATAAAGTGCTTCCGGGAAGTTTCTATGTCCGGGCCTTTATCAAAACCTATGCTGAAGCGGTCGGGGTAAACCCGGATGAACTGATGGAGGAGCACGGCAATGTGCCTGCGGCTCCGGTCGATACCACCATGGAGACAGTGATCCAGAAGCGGAGCCGCAAGCCTGAAACCGAACGGAATGCCAAGTGGCTGCCTACCTTGCTGATGTGGACCTTTCCTGTCTTAATCCTTGTGGTCATCTATCTGTATGCATCTTCAACGATGAATAAAGAAGAGGCGGACAAAACGGATTCGGGGAGTTTGACTGCCGCTACGCAAGATCCGGCGAAGGTTCAGCCTTCAGCCACAGCGGCCGGCGGCGGTGCAGCAGCTACAGCTACTACGGATACTGGAGCAACTGCGACTGTTGCACCAACTGCTACTCCGGTGCCTTCCCCGACTCCGTCCACGCAGTCCATAACGGTTACAGAGGACCGCAAGTCGGGCAAAACGACAATCTATAAGGTTACGGCACCTGCGGGAAGCTCGGTTCAGGTAGAGATTGCCGCGACGGGAGTCAGCTGGCTTGAAGTCTACCAGGGCGAGAACTCCAAGGGGGAGAAGCTAAGCTTCGGGAACACTAAGGCTGGCGATAATATGAGCTTTACGCTCGGAAGTGCAGGAATGTACATCAAATCCGGCTACTCCCCGGCTACCACAATTTCAGTAAACGGACAAGTTATTACCGATGGCAAAACATCGTCCCGGCTGCTCCTGGAGCTGGATGACGGAACTTCTGCCTCCGGCACTGATGATGCAGCTAATGCTGCTTCTGACGGTGAGAGTGCCACAACCGAATAGCAAATCCAATGTATAGGTTTCGGCGGATTGGAGAACCTAGGAATGATTTACAGTTCTTACTCCAAAGTGAGGTGTATTCTCTCATGACCGTCAGCTGGATCGTAACAGGACTTGGCATTATTGTCAGTCTCCTCGGTTATTATCTGACACCGAGTGCCTGGGGCTATGGTATTCTGGGCTTCGGACTGGCACATATTGTGCTCGGGATTCTGGATATGTTCCGGGCTCCTGCACGCAGCAGATAATACCTGGATGTGAGCGTCTCCCGGAGTTTGCTTCGGGAGACGTGTTTTTTATAATGTAATCCTTAATACATAGTTATACGCTCTATCTCTTTTACGTTCTATCTCTGGAAGCCAGGGCCCCACTTTGTGGGGTTGTTTTGTAATGCCTGTGGTGCTTTTCTTTCCAGTATTAGACTTAGGAGTCCCTTTCTCATATAATAGGAACAGACTAAATGTAAGCAAAGGACGTGGAATCATGAGTTCGGAAAGTTCATTCGACATTGTATCCAAAATGGATATGCAGGAATTGACCAATGCGGTCCATCAGACGGAGAAGGAAATTGATAACCGCTTCGATTTCAAGAACAGCAAAAGCAGTCTAAAGCTGGAAAAAGATGCGCTGATCATCGCTTCAGAGGATGAATACAAGCTAAATGCGGTTATTGATATCCTGCAGTCGAAAATGGTTAAGCGAGGAATTACACTGAAAAATATGGATTTTGGCAAAGTAGAACCCGCCTCACTGGGCACTGTACGCCAGCGTCTGGGCCTGAAGCAGGGAATTGATCAGGAGAACGCGAAGAAGATTAATATCTTGATCCGTGACTCCAAACTAAAGGTGAAGAGCACCATTCAAGGGGATCAGATCCGTGTTACCGGTAAAAGCCGCGATGACCTCCAGCAAATTATCCAGCTCCTGCGCAAAGCTGATTTGCCGCTCGATCTGCAGTTTAACAATTTAAAGTAAGCTTACGTACCCCGCAGTGTATACGCACCTTACTTTGCGGGGTATTTTATGTTTTTTTGACACTTATTTATGGCTATAATATACTTGCTAAAGCAGTTTTGAAGAAAATTGTGGAATATCGGATTCGTATGGATCAGGGGAGGAACTTCAGTGAATTTGCCCAACCGCATCACGCTAGCACGTATTTGTCTTATCCCGATTATGATGTTTTTTCTGCTGGTGGATTTCAGCTTCTATCCGGAACCGATACATTGGGGCTCATTTCAGCTTTCAATTAATCATTTGATTGCAGCTGTTATTTTCCTGCTTGCCGCCAGTACAGATGGAATAGACGGGTACATAGCCAGAAAGTATAACATGGTCACCAATCTCGGCAAACTGCTGGACCCGCTTGCAGACAAGCTGCTGGTCTCTGCAGTATTGATCTCGCTGGTTGAGCTGGGAAGATGTGATTCCTGGATTGCCATTGTCATCATCAGCCGTGAATTTGCCGTGACCGGCCTGCGCCAGGTGGCATTGCTTGAAGGTAAGGTAGTGGCCGCGAGCAAATGGGGCAAGATAAAGACAGTCACTCAGATTGTCGCGATTTCGCTGCTTCTGCTTAACAATTTCCCGTTCCAGTTCGTCAGCATCCCGGTGGATGATATTGCGATTTGGGCTGCAGCGATTATCACCATCTATTCGGGTATTGATTATTTCGTGAAGAACAAGGACTTGCTGCAGCTTCATAATGCCTGAAGTTTGCTAAGCTGCTTGATTTTTGCATCATTTCTACAATCAGGAGGAGAACGCCAGCTATGAAAGCGGAAATTATTGCCGTTGGAACAGAACTTTTGCTTGGACAGATAGTAAACAGCAATGCCCAGTTTCTTTCAATAGAGCTGGCTGCGTTAGGGATTGATGTATATTTTCAGACCGTAGTCGGGGACAACAAGAACCGTCTTCTGGAAGCAATTGAGATTGCACGGAACCGTGCGGATATTATATTGTTCACCGGCGGAATCGGACCGACGGAGGATGATCTGACCAAAGATGCACTTGCTGCGGCGCTTGGCCGTACCCTTCATATCGACCAGCTTGCTATGGATCATGTGCAGCGCTTCTTCGATGACCGCAAGATTGTCATGACCGAGAATAACCGCAAGCAGGCGCTGGTGATTGAAGGAACGACACCGTTGTCTAATGAAATCGGACTTGCGGTAGGTATTGCTTTTGCAGAAGATAACAAGTATTACATCGTACTGCCGGGTCCTCCCCGGGAGATGAAGCCGATGTTCACAGATAAAGCCAAGCCTTGGCTGCAGCAGCATGCACTGACCAGCGAAATGCCGATTTACTCCAAGATGCTTAAGTTTGCAGGCATTGGCGAATCACTGCTGGAGGACAAGCTGATTGACCTGATCCGCGGCCAGAGCGATCCTACGATTGCTCCTTACGCCAAGGAAGGCGAAGTGACAGTGCGTATTTCCACCAAAGCTCCGTCTGAGCGTGAGGCTATGGTTAAGCTTGATGTGCTGGAGAAGAAGATTGCCGATATTCTGCCGGAGAATCTGTATGCCAATATTGATGTGCCGCTTGAACAGCTGATTGTCGACTGGATGGCGGATGCAGGCCTGACGCTTAGTGCTGCTGAGAGCTGCACGGGCGGACTGCTGATGGAGAGCATTACGAACATCCCGGGCAGTGCATCCATGTTCGCCGGTGGAATCGTCTGTTATTCGAACGATTTGAAGAAGAAGCTGCTGAATGTGCCTGCAGCTATGCTGGAGGGGCCTGACGCACCCGGTGCGGTCAGCCGTGAGGTAGCCGAAGTGCTGGCAGAGCAGGTGCGGATGATCGGGGATAGTGACTTTGGCTTGTCTGTTACGGGTGTAGCCGGGCCGGGATATTCTGAACGGAAGCCTGTGGGGCTGGTATTCGTCGGACTGGCCGAACGCGGCCGGAAGACGGAGGTATACGAGCTGAATCTCAAGGGAACCCGCGAGAATATCCGCCTGCGTACAGTCAAGGCTTTGCTGTACCGCCTCTGGCGCCGGCTGGAGGAACGCAAGGTGGCTACCCCGCTTGAAGGATCGGCCTTGCAATAATCAACCGGGCCGGTATATAATTTGTTCATACGGAAGAACCGTGGCATAGAAATTCTCTGCTGCGGTTCTTTGTTTATATTCCCCGCTGGCGTGACCTCTATGATCCACCGCGTGAGACCTTTTGAGGATTAAGCCCTGTGTGTCTATCATCCGGAAGGAGGCTTACAATAAAAGGGAGTATTAACCCGGGAGACAAAAAAAACGAATGTATGTTCGAAAAAAAGCTTGGCAAGACCTCCAAAACACGTTATTATAATACTATAAACAGTGAAGGAAGTGGTCTGATTGTCAGATCGTCGTGCAGCGCTTGATATGGCGCTTCGTCAAATAGAAAAACAATTCGGTAAAGGTTCGATCATGAAACTGGGAGAATCCACTCACATGAAAGTGGAAGTTGTACCTAGCGGATCTTTGGCACTTGATATTGCACTAGGTATTGGCGGACTTCCCAAAGGACGCATTATTGAAGTATACGGACCGGAATCATCCGGTAAGACGACCGTTGCACTTCATGCTATCGCAGAAGTACAGAAGCTTGGCGGACAAGCTGCTTTCATCGATGCGGAGCATGCTCTTGACCCTAAGTATGCGAATGCGCTTGGCGTTAACATTGATGAATTGCTGCTATCCCAGCCGGATACGGGCGAACAGGCACTGGAAATTGCTGAAGCTCTCGTTCGCAGTGGAGCTGTAGACATCATCGTTGTGGACTCCGTTGCAGCATTGGTACCGAAGGCCGAAATTGAAGGCGACATGGGAGATTCCCACGTAGGTTTGCAGGCCCGTCTGATGTCCCAGGCATTGCGTAAGCTTTCGGGTGCCATTAACAAATCCAACACGATTGCCATCTTCATTAACCAGCTTCGTGAGAAGATCGGAGTTATGTTCGGTAACCCTGAGACCACTCCGGGTGGACGCGCTCTGAAATTCTACTCCTCCGTTCGTCTCGATGTACGCCGGGTAGAGAGCATTAAGATGGGGAACGATGTTGTGGGTAACCGCACCAAGATCAAAGTCGTGAAGAACAAGGTAGCGCCTCCGTTTAAGCAAGCGGATGTGGATATCATGTACGGCGAAGGGATTTCCAGAGAGGGAAGCCTTGTGGATATCGGTACTGAGATGGATATCGTCAACAAGAGCGGCGCCTGGTATTCTTATGAGGGCGAGCGTCTTGGCCAAGGCCGTGAGAACTCTAAGCAGTTCCTGAAAGAACATCAGGATATTGCTCTGTTGATTGAGAATAAGATCCGCGAAGCAAGTAACTTATCTACTCTGGTAGCTGCACCAACAGAAGCTGATGTGGTTGCAGAGCAAGAGGAAGAAGAGAAATTGCTGCTTGAGATTGAATAATGTAAGCTCCAGGTCCTTAGCAATTTAATTTTAATAATGAAGATAAGATATAAGGCGCCCTGTGATGAATGAGCAGGGCGCTTTTTCGTAAATTAAACAGGCATTATGTCTATGTTAACGAGGTGAGTGACAGTATGGTGATACAATTGGATTCTGAGCCGGATGAACAGGATGTACAGATTCTGGCCGATTTTCCCGAAGATGAGGAACTGGTAATTACGCGTGTAGAGCGTCTGAAGAAGTCGAACTACCGTTATTTGATTCATTTCGGTGCCTATAACGTGACTGTTCATGAAGATGTCATGATTAAATACCGGATGATTTCCGGAAGCTCGTTTGTGAAGGCGGATCTGGAGGAAATTGTTGCTGCCGATGAACGCCAGCGGGCCTATGTAGAAGGTCTGAAATACCTGGAACGCAAGCCCAGAACGGCACAGGAAATGGCCCGCCGTTTACGGGAGAAGGAAATAGGGGAGACTGTTATTGCCGAAGTTCTGCTGCGGCTGCAGGAGGAGCGGCTTCTGGATGACCCCCTGTATGCCAAGCAGTGGGCGGAACAGCGCATAACGAACCAGCGTAAGGGCAAAATGTGGATCCGCCAGGAGCTTCGCGAGAAGGGGATTGATAAATCGCTGATCTCTGAAGCACTGGATCAGATCACCCCTGAGCAGGAAATGGAGAGCGCACTGCAGACCGGGCGGAAGAAATGGAATTTGCTCCGGGGAGATATAAATGAGAAGCGGCGCAAGACGGGAGCCTTTCTGATGCGCAGAGGATTCTCCGGTGAAATGGTACGCCAGGTGATCCAGATTCTACGTGCGGAAGAGGATTCTGCGGGGGAAGAAGTGGAGATTTTCGATCTGGATTGATTCTCTTGACTTTAATGCGTTTATCGACTCTCTTGACAATGTCTTTTTATAAATAATAAAATATAACATGAATCGGCATAAACTAAGAATCCTTTTTCCTTCCCAAAAAGCAGACTCTTATGATCCGGTTCGCGTACAACTCATATGAAATGTAATCGCCGGATAAGGCGGGCAGTGTGCATGTGCAGCATGTGCAGTATGGCAATCGGTGTATTACCGGTTTTTTGTATGGTGATGAACGGATAGTTTAACAACTGCACAAATACCCAAGGGTAAGCCTTGGAGGATATCAACGAGGAGGTGAACAGATGGAAACAGTGATCTGGGTCATTATCGTTCTCGTTGTAGCTGCAGCATTCTTTGGATTCGGTTATTTTATTCGTAAATCCCTTGCAGAAGCTAAGATTTCAAGCGCAGAGAAAGAAGCCGTAGTCATCGTGGAGAACGCGAAGAAAGAGGCGGAGGCGCTGAAGAAGGAAACGGTACTCGAGGCTAAGGACGAAGTTCATAGAATCCGTACCGAAGCTGAGAAAGAAACTCGTGAACGTCGGAATGAAATCCAACGGCAAGAGAGACGTTTGCTGCAAAAGGAAGAATCGCTGGATAAAAAAATGGAATCGCTTGAACGAAAAGAAGAACAAGTAGCTAACAAAGAGAAACGAATTGATGAAACCCAACAGCAGATTGATGTTATTTACAAGAATCAGGTTACTGAGCTGGAACGTATCTCCAATCTGAGCATCGATGATGCCAGAAGTATCATTCTCAGCAATGTAGAACAGGAAGTTCGCCATGAAACTGCTCAGATGATTAAGGAAATAGAACAGCAGGCCAAGGAAGAAGCGGACAAGAAAGCCCGCGAGATTATTACACTGGCTATTCAACGCTGTGCAGCTGATCATGTGGCAGAAACCACGGTTTCTGTTGTTACATTGCCGAATGAAGAGATGAAAGGCCGGATTATTGGCCGCGAAGGCCGTAACATCCGCGCCCTGGAAACTCTTACGGGGATTGATCTTATTATTGATGATACGCCGGAAGCGGTTATACTGTCAGGATTTGATCCGATCCGCCGTGAGGTGGCCCGTACAGCACTTGAGAAACTGGTGGCTGATGGACGTATCCATCCGGCACGGATTGAAGAAATGGTGGAGAAATCCCGTAAAGAAGTGGATGAGCGGATTCGTGAATACGGTGAACAAGCTACCTTCGAGGTTGGCGTTCATGGTCTGCATCCGGATCTGATCAAAATTCTGGGCCGTCTGAAATTCCGTACGAGCTACGGTCAAAACGTACTTAAGCACTCCATGGAGGTTGCTTATTTGACTGGACTTATGGCCGGTGAGCTTGGGGAAGACATCGTGCTTGCAAAACGTGCCGGACTGCTGCATGATATCGGCAAAGCGCTTGATCATGAAGTAGAAGGCTCGCATGTTGAAATCGGCGTCGAACTGGCGAAGAAGTACAAAGAACATCCGGTGGTTATCAACAGTATCGCATCCCATCATGGAGATGTCGAAGCTACCTCGGTGATTGCTATGCTGGTCGGAGCTGCTGATGCATTGTCAGCTGCACGTCCCGGCGCACGCCGCGAAACCCTGGAAACGTACATCAAACGTCTGGAGAAGCTGGAGGAGATCTCCGAGTCCTTCGAAGGCGTTGAGAAATCCTATGCTATACAAGCAGGCCGCGAGGTCCGCGTAATGGTACAGCCTGAGAAGATTGATGATGCGGAAGCTTTCCGTCTGGCCCGTGACATTACGAAGATGATTGAGAGTGAGCTGGATTATCCGGGTCATATCAAGGTTACCGTTATTCGTGAGACACGTGCTGTAGAATACGCTAAATAAGCAAGGAAATCGGCCCCCCTGCGGGGCCTTTTTTCTTGCATACCGCTAGCGGCCGCATGAGCTGAACCATAGTCAGACGGGTAAGCCCTGAGTTTGGAACCATGCAGAATCGGTGAAATTAAACTTATAAATAAGTTTTGTACGAGGAGTATTCCAAAAGCTGATGCTTACAAAACTTAAGAGTATGCTTTCGATGCGAGTTTTGTACGAAGTAAAATTCCAAGAAGCTGATGCTTACAAAACTTTTAGGAGGAGAAAATCATTAAAGTTTTATTTATCGGTGACATCGTTGGCAATACGGGCAGAAAGGCACTGCGTGAAATGCTGCCATCTCTGAAAAGTAAATATCAGCCGCATATTATTATTGCCAATGGTGAGAATGCAGCAGCCGGAAGAGGGATCACAGCGGCTATAGCCAATGAATTTTTCAACTGGGGTGTGCACGGGATTACGATGGGCAATCACACCTGGGACAACAAGGATATCTTTGAGTTCATTGATGACGAGCCGCGGATCATCCGTCCGGCTAATTTTCCTCCGGGGACTCCGGGCAGAGGGTACACTGTGGTTAAAGGCAACGGCAAACAGCTGGCAATTGTGAACCTGCAGGGCCGCACCTTCCTTCCGGCGATTGATGATCCTTTCCGCATTGGCGAGGAGATTGTGGAAGAGCTGCGCAGAGAGCATAAATGTATTCTGGTTGATTTCCATGCTGAAGCCACCTCCGAAAAAATAGCAATGGGCTATTTCATGGATGGCCTCGCCTCGATCGTTGTAGGCACGCACACTCATGTACAGAGCAATGACGATGTGATCCTGCCTGGAGGCACGGCTTATTTGACAGATGCGGGCATGGTTGGTTCAAGAGAAGGAATTCTGGGTATGGAAAAGGATGCGATCATCTATAAATTTACAACTCAGCTTCCCTCCCGGTTTGTAGTCGACGAAGGCAAATGGCAGCTGCACGGTTTATTTGCAGAACTTGATGAAGCTACGGGTAAGGCGACACGACTGGAGAAGATCCGGCTGCGTGAAGATGAATGGGTGATGAGCTAGAGGATTTACAAAGAATCAGGGTTTTCGGGAAAAGTCGCTTGTTTTGGGTGAAGTGTGATATTTATTATATCGAAAAAGAGTATCTTTTGAACTAATTTCTCCAGAGAGGTCCGCAAAAAGAAGGAATTAAATCTTCTCTCGCGAATAACATCTACTGTAGTGGAAGAAGAACACCATCATTTTCCCAGGGGAGGTACTTACTATGGATGTATTAAAAGTATCAGCTAAATCCAATCCAAATTCCGTTGCTGGCGCACTAGCAGGTGTTCTTCGCGAACGTGGATCGGCCGAGCTACAAGCTATTGGAGCAGGAGCACTGAACCAGGCAGTCAAAGCAGTTGCCATCGCCCGGGGATTTGTCGCACCTAGCGGAGTCGACTTGATCTGTATCCCGGCTTTTACGGATATAGTGATTGATGGGGAAGACCGGACGGCGATCAAACTTATTGTTGAACCCAGATAATTATATGACCTTTTTAGATTGAGCCTGTTTACATTGTAAACAGGTTTTTGTATTTTTGGGGTGCCCCACTTTGTGGGGTTATTTTGATATATAAAAATGTATATGCTTCGTAGCCGTTCCCACTTACTGTCCCGTCTCATCCCTGATGCTGTGGCATACACTTATAAATAAGAGATTCCACCGTTATTCAGTTCTTCAAGAGAAGGGAGACGATCTTTACAGTGAGTGTCAAGAAGCTGAGAGTGGCGGATTTCCACTGCGATGCCTTAAGCAAGCTGCAGGCCAGTCCGGAGATAGATTTCAAGAATGACCCCCGTCTGGACGTGACAGCAGAGCGGCTGGTGGAGGGGAATGTCGAACTTCAGGTTTTTGCGGTTTATTTGTCGGCGGACCGCGGGAGAGCGAAGTTTGAGGATGTTCTCGGGCAAATTGAATTATTCCGGCAGAAGGTAGTTGGCCCAGGGGGCCTTCAGTGGCTCCGCTGGAAGGAAGAGGCAGATGAACAGATACTTACAGCCCCTGCCTTCGGGATGCTCTCTTTGGAGGGCGTGGACGGTCTGGAGGGCAATCTGTTCTATGCACAGCTGTGCTTTGAGCTGGGAGTGCGTTTCCTGGGGGTAACCTGGAACTACGCCAACTGGGCTGCGGATGGTGTGCTGGAGCAGCGCAACGGCGGTTTCACGGAGAAGGGGAGGAAGCTGATCGAGTGGTGCAACGGAAGCGGTATGCTGCTGGATGTGTCCCATCTGGCACCGGCAGGCTTCTGGGAGCTGGCGGAACGCAGTAAACGCCCGTTCATAGCTTCACATTCCAATAGCGCGGCCATCTGCGGCCATCCCCGCAATTTGAGTGACGGGCAGATTCAGGCGCTGATTGCGGTGGACGGGCGGATGGGATTAACCTTTGTCCCCTGGTTTGTACGTGACGGGGGAGGGGCGAAGATTGATGATATGCGGAGGCATATTGAACATGTCTGCGCGCTGGGAGGCTCGAAGCAGCTGATGTTCGGCTCAGATTTTGACGGCATTGAGATGTGGGTCGAGGGCCTTGAGCATCCGGGCAAATATGCGGAGTTTACTGACTTGCTGCTGAGGTACTATCCCGAGGATGAGGTGAAAGGCTGGTTGTGCGGGAATGCGCTGACTTACCTAAGAACGCATCTGCCTTCTTCTGCGGGAGTGAATCCGCTGTCCCCACCAGAGGGATTATAAAATGGCAAAACTATGACAATCCGTTTCTCGGATCGTAAAATGTCGAAAAAAAGGCGCTCATTGTGATGAGGGTCTTTTTTTTTAAGGGTAATAAGATGTATAATGTTCAGTGGCTTGTACAGATACTAGAGAAAATACAAGGAGTGACTTAAAAATGAGCAAGACTGTATCCGTAGGTGTGTCGGCCCGACATATTCACCTTACGCAGGAGCATGTGGAAGCATTGTTTGGCGCAGGTTATCAATTGACTGAGTTCAAACCCCTTTCCCAACCAGGACAATTCGCAGCAAATGAGCAAGTAGCAGTAATCGGTACCAAAGGTAAGTTCGACAAAGTGAGAATTCTCGGCCCGGCCCGTCCGGCTTCCCAGCTGGAAGTATCGCGCACAGACGCATTCAGCCTCGGCGTGAAGGCACCTGTACGTGAATCCGGCCATATTGAAGGAACACCAGGCATTACTATCAAAGGTCCAGCCGGTGAAGTTGAACTGGAGACAGGTGTCATTGTGGCAGCCCGTCACATCCACTTCCACACTTCTGAAGCAGAAGCTTGGGGCATTGCCGACAAGCAGCTCCTGAAGGTACGCCTTGGCGGCGAACGCGGCCTGGTGCTGGAGAACGTAATCGCCCGTGTATCCGACAATTTCAAGCTTGATATGCATATCGACACCGACGAAGCTAACGCTGCAGGTGCCAATAACGGCGATACTGCTGAAATCGTAGATTAGTCTTATAATATTATTGCAAGGCAACGGGCAGGGGAGAAATCCTCTGCTTTTTTTGTGCTTTTGTCGAATAAAGGGTTTTCGTTGTTGTTGTGGAATAAGAGTAGCATCTGGGAAAATATTCTTGTATGTACCAAAAGCCGGTATCTGGTGTTCAGCGGGTGGTTGCCAAAATGCATTCAGAAAGAAGGCGGAGCAATGAACCAGAAGGAATCGAGTTCAACTTCAACCGATGAGGCAGCAGCCGGAACAGTGGTGTTATCGGAATTTATGGCGGAAAGAAACAAGCGGTTTGAATTAGCACAGGTACTGGCAAATGTGGGGTACTGGGAATATGACCGGATTTTGCAAAAAATAACGTGGTCGAAACATATGTATGCGATTTATGGTCAGGCGCTGTCTTCCGGAGTGGATTTAGATAATGTATTTGCCAGGGTCCATGAGGAGGATGCAGGGCGGGTAAAATTGGCTTTCTCTAATTCCCTGGAGTCCATGCAGTCCTATCAAATAGAATATAGAATTATCCGCCCGGACGGAGAGGTCCGTTATGTCGCTGAAAGTGCGCGGTTTTGGGACAACGAGGCGATTGGGACTGTTCAGGATATCACGGAAAAGACAGCTTTGCAGCTTCAACTGATTGAAGAAGGCCAATACTACAAATCACTGTTTGAAAATAATACGGATGCGGTATATTCCAGCAATCTTGAAGGTATGATTCTGTCCTGCAATGCAGCTATGAACGGACTGTTTGGATATACCGAGGGCGAGCTGGTCCATGCCAGCTTTGAACGCCTGATTGATCCGGAGCAGGTCAGCCTCTCCAGAAAGGTTATTGCAGAAGTGATAAATACCGTAAGCCCGCGAAGCTATGAGCTGACAGCCAGGCATAAGGATGGCACGGCTATTGATATTTTTGTAACGAATATTCCTGTAATGATTGCTAATGAGCTGGTGGGTATCTATGGCATAGCCAAAAATGTAACGGAACAAAAGTCCATGGAGCGGCATCTGCTGGAAGCGGAGGCTAAATACCGGAGTATAGTGGAGCAGTCGATAGTAGGTGTTTTTATTGTTCAAAATGGAATATATATCTATGCTAATCCTCATCTTGAACGAATGCTGGGGAACGTTAATTTGATGGGACGGCAGGTATTGGATTCCATCTACCCGGGGGACCGCGATACGGTATCCACCAAGATGCTGGGTTTAACGGAAGGGCAATTTAACCGCACTATGATACATAGAGCCGTCAAGCCGGATGGCAGCCTTATTTATTGTGAAGTACATTACACCCGGATATTACACATCAATGAGGATGCAATCGTTGGCACTGTCCTGGATATTACCGAGCGGAAGGAAACGGAGCAGGAAACAGAGTATTTGGCGTATCACGATTATCTGACGGGGCTTCCCAATCGGCGGATGTTTGAAGAGCAGCTGGATCAACAGTTAAGACTGGCATCATTTTATAATAAAAAGCTTGCGGTGCTCCTGATTGATCTGGATCGCTTTAAGGCCGTCAATGATATTCTGGGGCACACTATAGGTGACACATTGCTCAAACAGTTTGCCGTCAAACTGCAGGAAAGCCTTGAAAATGGATGGGTGGCGTACCGGTTAAGCGGGGATGAGTTCTGTATTATTCTGCCGGAAGTGGAGAGCCACCGTGAAGCGATTTTTCTGTCCGAGTCCATTATCAGCCGTACCAAGGAAGATTATTTAATAGCAGGCTTTGAGCTTAATATCACGCTGAGTATGGGGATCAGTATTTTCCCGGAGGATGGGGATTCGGTTGATAGGCTCCTGCTGAATGCAGATTCGGCTCTATATCATGCCAAGTCACAGGGGAGGGACCAGGCCCAGTGCTATTCCTCATCGCTGAACATTCAGTCTTTCAAAATATTCACCATGACCAATGATCTGCGCAAAGCCCTGGAGAAACAGGAGCTGTTCCTGCAATATATGCCGCGAGTGGATACGCAGACCCGGGAAATTCTCGGTGCCGAGGCGCTGATCCGCTGGAATCATCCGGACTGGGGGCTGGTGTCGCCGGCGGAGTTCGTCCCGATTGCAGAAGAGAGCGGACTTATAGTGCCTATCGGAGAATGGGTGCTCCGGGAAGCTTGCCGGCAGAACAAGCAATGGCAGGAGATGGGGCTGCCGCATATTACGGTATCTGTTAATTTCTCGGTGCAGCAGCTGTTCCAGCAGAATATTCTGCAGACGATTGATGAAATTCTCGCCGGGTCCGGGCTGGCTCCCGAATATCTGGAGATTGAAATCACGGAGAGCTCCTTCATGACCAATGAGAGGGAAGTCATTCAATTGCTGGAGGAGCTTAGAAAACGGAAGATTAAAGTTTCACTTGATGACTTTGGAACGGGGTATTCTTCTTTATATATGCTTAAGCGGTTAGCGCTGGATACGGTGAAAATTGACAAGGCCTTCGTGGAAGAAATTTTGACTGACCCTGTAAACCAAAGCATTATTGAGTGCATTCTGAATCTGGCCAAGGCGCTAAAAATGAATGTTGTAGCTGAGGGTGTGGAGACGGAGGCGCAATATGAGTATTTAAAGGAGCAGCAGTGTGATGAGATACAGGGTTATTATTTCAGCCGTCCGGTTGAACAGGAAGCCTTGGGAATGCTGCTTCGTGAGAAGTATATAGCCAACCCGAGGCCGGGAGTAACAGAAATCCCGCCAGTCAGTAACCGCCGGGAATACTTCCGCGTAGATTTAGCCAATCCGCTTGTTGCCGGAATGACGATAAGTACGTTTAAGGGCAGGGAGGTAGATCTCGGAAGTACCGAGGTATATCTGACCAATATCGGGCCGGGCGGATTGAAATTCGTGATGGGCTATAAGCTGCCGGTGAACGACAATATTCTGCTTAAGTTTGAAACCGAGATTCTGCATCAGCCAACCCATCTGTTGGGCAAAATTGCCTGGACCCACGAATTGGAGAATGGCGCGGTGTATGAGTACGGTGTCCAGTTTCAGATGGAGGAAAGTGAACGGCTCGGGCTGATCCGGAATCTGAATAACCTGGCGATCCAAATCCGTGAAGGCACGCCTGCGCATACCCGGATATTCCTGGGCGACCCGGTGAAAAGCATTAAAGAACAGCTGAAAAAAGTCCGGCTGTAACAGTTAAATATCGGTTTGGAAGAGGAGCGATGAAAGTATCGCTTCTTTTTAATGGCTAAACGTGTTATCATTATGTGTTATGACTTTGACGAGCGCTATGTGGAGACGCCGCAGATGATATATACAGTGATTAATGGCTTGCTAATATATGTACTCAAAATTAAGGAGATAAAATGACATTTAACGATTTGAACTTGATTCCCCCGATTCTCAAGGCACTGAGCCTGGAAAACTATACATCCCCGACTCCAATTCAGGAGGAATCCATCCCTGCGGCCTTGGCCGGCAGAGATATTCTGGGCTGCGCCCAGACGGGTACCGGAAAAACCGCAGCTTTTTCATTGCCGATTATTCAGCTGCTCAGTCAGCAGCCGGCCAGAACCGGCGGAGCGAAACGTATCCGTTCCCTGATTCTGACTCCGACCAGAGAGCTAGCTCTGCAGATCTCCGAGAATATTCAGGCGTACAGCAAGTTCACAACGATCCGCTCGACAGCGATTGTCGGAGGGGTATCCCAGAAGGCCCAGGAACGGGCGCTTAGCCAGGGTGCAGATATTCTGATTGCTACACCGGGCAGACTGATCGATCTGATCAGCCAGAGACATGTGGATCTGCAGCATGTGCAGATCCTCGTGCTGGATGAAGCGGACCGCATGCTGGACATGGGCTTCATTCATGACGTGAAGCGGATTATTGCCAAGATGCCGGCCAAGAAGCAAACGCTGTTCTTCTCGGCAACGATGCCGGCAGAGATCTCCCAGCTGGTGAAGACATTGCTGGTGGACCCGGTGAAAATTGAGATTACTCCGGTATCTTCGACCGTAGACAGAATCGAGCAATCGATTTATTTGCTGGAGAACGGCAATAAGCAGAATCAGCTGAACCGTCTGCTGCAGGATCCTTCGATCGTGTCCGCGCTCGTCTTCACCCGCACCAAACGCGGAGCTGACCGGGTAACCCGCGATCTGACCCGGATCAATATTACCGCTCAGGCCATTCACGGCAACAAATCGCAGAATGACCGCCAGAATGCGCTGAGAAACTTCAAGAGCGGCGCGACACGTGTGCTGGTGGCTACAGATATCGCCGCCCGCGGGATTGATATTGATGAGCTGTCCCATGTCATCAACTTCAACCTGCCGAATATTCCGGAAACCTATGTTCACCGTATTGGCCGGACCGGCCGTGCGGGAATGAGCGGAGTTGCCATCTCGCTGTGCGAAGCTGAGGAAATTCCATACCTGAAGGATATCCAGAAGCTGATCGGCAAGGTGATTCCGGAAGTGAAGGATCATGCTTACCCGATGTCCAAGAGCAATCTGGCATTGCTGGCAGACCGTCCAGGCAAAGCACCGGCCAAACCGTCGCAGAAAGCCAAAACGAATCCGGCACGCAAGCCGAAATCGGAATGGTTCTCGCAAGGCAAGCAGGGCGGCGGTAACGGCGGAGCGAAAAGCGCATCGGGCAGTGGCTATGCGGGCAGCGGAGCGAAAAGCGCGTCGGGTAGTGGCTATGCGGGCAACGGAGCGAAAAGCGCGTCGGGCAGTAGCTATGCAGGCAGCGGGGCTGGCAGCAGCCGGCCTGCTGGCGAGTCCGGCAATAGAGCAGGCTCCGGCAGCCGGCCGGGCGAAAGATCTGCTGCCCGTCCAGGCGGCAACCGGAGCAGCAAGCCGGCTGGAGGCCAATACGGCCGTTCCAGCCAGTCCGGCAACAGACCTGGCAACCGTCCTGCGGCCAAAGCAGGCAGATCTCAATAACTTTTTGAGATGAATAATGTAAAGATAAACAGCAGCCTTCCCTTGGGAGGCTGCTTTATTTGATTTGAGGTAAAACCTTTGCGGATGCGTAATGTATTCGGTTTATCGCATACAATGGGTTCATTTAGCTTTACGGTGACGCAATGTATTCGGTTTATCGCATACAATGGGTTCGTTTACCCTTGCGGATGCGTAATGTATTCGGTTTATCGCATACAATGGGTTCATTTAGCTTTACGGTGACGCAATGTATTCGGTTTATCGAATACAATGGGCTCGGTTACCTTTGCGGTGACGCAATGTATTCGGTTTATCGCATACAATGGGCTCGTTTACCTTTGCGGATGCGCAATGTACTCGGATTATCGCATACAATGGGTTCGTTAACTCTACCGTTCGTGGTTTTCTGCATACTTTAGCCATATTCCCTTCACCCATTGCATATTGAGAAACTGTAAGGAAGCGTCTCGTAAAACATTACTTACTCGTCAATCATTATTAGTAGAAGAGCACGCAAAAACCGCCGCTTTCCAGTCCCTGACTGAGAAGCGGCGGTTTCGCCGATGTTGCCTTTATTGTTACTATAATGAGCAGAAGAAGTTACCCGGCGAGATAAGCACCCAGCTCTTCGCGCAGCGCAGCGCTGATGGAGGTCATCGGCAGGCGGAGCGTGTCGGAGGAGATCTCGCCGCGTGCACTGAGCAGCCATTTGATCGGCGCCGGATTGGATTCCTTGAACAGCAGCTTCATCAGCGGCACGAGCTGATCAAAGGCAGCCCGGGCGGCCTCTACCTGGCCGGCTCTGTACTGCTCATAGATGCTGAGATAGGAGGCGGTATGTACATTGGCCGAGGCCAGCATGCCACCGGCAGCTCCGCAGCCCAGCATATCGAAGAAGTTCAAGTCATCGCCGCAGAGCACGGGCTTGGAGCCGTGGCGGGACAGCTCGGAGACCAGCACCGGAGAGCCGGAGCAGTCTTTTAACCCGACAACGTTGTTCATCTCCAGGATCGTACGGGCGGTGTCTACGGACATGCCGACTCCGGCGCGGCCGGGAATATCGTAGGCGATGATCGGAAGGCCGACCTCAGCTGCCTTGCGGAAATGGGCGATAATGCCTTCCTGCGAAGGACGGCTGTAATAAGGGACAACAACCAGTGCGGCATCGGCACCTGAGTTCGCAGCAAGCTCTGTGCGGGTGACAGTGGACATTGTATCATTGGTACCCGTGCCAACCACGAGCGGGATGGAAGTGTTCTTCAAAAGCTCACGTGATGCATCCACGAGTGTCTGCAATTCCTGTATGTTGACTGTCGGCGATTCTCCAGTGGTTCCATTAACGACCAGACCATGAATACTGTTCTTGATGATGTTGTTCACATACCGCTGATACGACTCCAGATCAATCTCGCCGGCGGCATGGAACGGGGTTACCACGGGAACATAGATTCCATAAATCTGTTCTTCTGTTAACATGAATATCGTCCTCCAAAATTGTAAAATCCTTTTATCCTACTGTACCATGGATTATTGCATCGTCGTTAGCTATAATAAATGATGTAGGTTATCAATAATATTGATGTTAGGGTGATGATATGGACTTAACCTATATGCGGACCTTCCGCGAGGTCGCGAAGCGGCAGAGCTTCACCCGTGCGGCTGAAGAACTGGGCTATGCCCAGTCCAGTGTAACGATGCAGATTCAGAAGATCGAGAAGGAATACGGCGTACCGCTGATCGAACGGCATGGCCGGGCCTTGCGCCTGACTCCTCCGGGGGAAGAGCTGCTGAAGCTGTTCGTGGAGATTCTAGATCTGTACGACCGCTCCAAAGAAACGATCGCCCAGCAGATTGGCGGGACGCTGACGATCGGGACGATTGATTCACTTGCCGCCTTTTATTTGCCACCGTTCCTGCAGCAGCTGCGGACCATGTTCCCCGGACTGAACATTCATCTGCAAACGGAGCAGGAGGCCAATCTGGTCTCCAAAATCAGGGACGGCGAGGTCGATATCGGCCTCCTCCTGGACCGCAGCACAGCGGATATCCTGCTTGAGCGTACAATCATCCGGGAGGAGCCGCTCGTCCTCGTGGCCCCTGCCAGTCATCCGCTGGCAAGCGTGGCGCAGGTGACGCTGCAGGACCTCAACAACTGCGAGCTGATCGTCTCCGAGGAGAGCTGTATCTACCGCAGTTTGTTCGAGAACCTGCTCCGGGAGCACGGGATTGTGTTCCGGATCGGTTTTGAGCTGTCGAATCTGGAAGCGATCAAGCGTTGTGTACGCAACGGCCTGGGCATCGCGCTGCTGCCGAGAATTGTGGCTGAGGAGGAGATCGAGCGGGGGAATCTCGCCGAGCTGTCTTTTGCCCATCCGGAGATTCATTTCGATCTGCAGCTCCTGCTCCATCCGAAGAAGTGGAAGTCGCTGCCGCTCCAGTCACTGATCCAGATGCTGCGGGAGGATGCGAAGGCTAAAGCCGCTATACTGTGAAGGTGGAAGCCTGAGTAAGCGCAGTATGCAATGTTCTAATAGAGACACGCGGAGGATCATATGGACATTATTGAGCTACCTATTCAGTTTGAGTATGAAGGACAGCCTTATTACATTTATCCGAGCCTCATTGTATCCGGGGAAGAGTTAACCCTGGTCGATACCGGTTATCCAACTTTCATGCCTTTGATAGAGAAGAAGATCCTGGAGCTGGGATACGACCCCCTGAATTTGAAAAATATCATTATCACCCATTACGACGATGACCATATCGGCGCCTTGTACGAGTTCGTGGAGAAATACCCGTCAGTTACGGTCATGGCGAGCGAAGTGGACACCCCATCAATCTCAGGCTTGGTGAAATCTGAGCGTCTGGTCCAAGCAGAAGCTCTGCTAGTGGAGATGCCTAAAGAAGAGCAGGCGTCCGGTGAAGAGTTTGTACAGCTATTGAAGAATTTGCGGCATGTTCCGGTGAAGCAGACGGTCCGGGAGGGCCAGTGTATTCTGGATGGTAAGTGTCAGGTCCTTGCCACCCCGGGGCATACGTCTGGTCATATTTCTTTGTATTTTCCTGAGCTAAGCAGTGTTATTACAGGTGACGCGGCAGTGAGCGAGGAGAATGAACTGGCTGTCGCGAATCCGCAGTATTGTTTCGACCTGGAGAGTGCAGAGCAGTCGCTGAACCGGTTACAAGCTCTTAACGCACGATCCTATTACTGCTACCATGGCGGAAAACTCGGCTTCTAAATTAGTGCACAGGAAAACATAACTGGCAAAGATGATTGCTGATCATATCACCTGTATATCTCTCCATAACCGGCCGCTGGTAATCGAGCTGATGTCCGCTGACGTAGAGGGCGGGGAGGATCTCCGTCCATGCTTTTTGAACTGCCTCAGCCGTATGTTGTATAGTAACAACCGCATAGGTACCGCCGGGAATTTCACCGTAGTTAATAGACTTATCCGCTGGGGCATTCTCAAGCACGCTGATACAGGCATCATATCTGCAATGTTCAGGCAGGGTGGTGTCGGGGTTGTCCTGGGGAATCCCGAAGAGGATGGCTGATCCGGTAAGCAGCCGGTGGGCCCGTGCCCATTCCTTTAAGGCCCCCATAGCCTTACTGTTACCGGGACCATAGGGGCCTGTCTGGCGCACATAAGCAATGCGTGTTACAGGAAGCGTTTGGAGCTGGATTTTCATCGTTTCATTGTCCTTTCTTTCGCTGTAATGAGTACATTCCGAATGCTAACATGGACTAAAATAGAATTCATTTCTTTTTTGAGCGGACCTCTATATGCAGCAAGATATTGACATCAAAAACGAGAATATGTTATATAAAAGGTAGTGTTAGCACTCAGGTGAGTGGAGTGCTAAACGATGATCCGCAATTCGAAGGTTATTTTTGAAAGGAGATTTATTTATTCATGGCCAAAAAAGAGTTTAAAGCCGAATCCAAAAGACTGCTGGAAATGATGATTAACTCCATCTATACACAGCGGGAGATTTTTCTGCGGGAACTGATTTCTAATGCAAGCGATGCCATCGACAAAATCTATTACAAAGCACTGGCCGACGAAGGCCTGGTGTTCAATAAAGAGGATTACTACATTAAAGTGACCGCCGATAAGGCAAGCCGTACGTTAACCATTTCCGATACCGGAATCGGGATGACGCAGGAAGAGCTGGAGAACAATCTGGGGATTATCGCGAACAGCGGCTCGTTTGCTTTTAAGAAGGATAATGAAGCCAAGGACGGACACAACATCATCGGACAATTCGGGGTAGGTTTCTATTCCGCATTCATGGTGGCTGACGATGTGACAGTGATCAGTAAAGCGCTGGGCAGCGACCAGGCGTTCAAGTGGGAATCCCAGGGTGCGGACGGTTACACGATTGAGCCTTGTGAGAAGGATGCGGTCGGAACCGAAATCACGCTGAAGATCAAAGAAAACACCGAAGACGATAACTACGATGAGTTCCTGGAAGAGTACCGCCTGAAGTCGATCATCAAGAAATATTCGGACTTCATCCGCTTCCCGATCAAGATGGACATTACCGGCAGACAGCCTAAAGAGGACGCCGAGAATGAATTCGTCGATGTTATTGAAGAACAGACCGTGAACAGCATGGTGCCGATCTGGCGCAAGAACAAAAACGAGCTGACCGAAGAAGACTACAACAACTTCTATGCGGAGAAACGCTACGGCTTCGACAAGCCGCTGAAGCATATCCATATCAGTGCCGACGGCGCTGTGGTCTATAACGCAATCCTGTTCATTCCGGAGAATACACCGTTCGACTACTACACCAAGGAATATGAAAAAGGCCTGGAGCTCTACTCCAACGGTGTGCTGATTATGAACAAATGCGGGGATCTGCTGCCGGACTACTTCAGCTTCGTCAAGGGGATGGTGGATTCCGAGGATCTGTCGCTGAACATCTCCCGCGAGCTGCTGCAGCATGACCGCCAGCTGACGCTGATTGCGAAGAACATTAAGAGCAAGATCAAGAGCCAGCTCCTGAGCCTGCTGAAGGATGAGCGTGAGAAATATGAGACGTTCTACAAATCTTTTGGCAGACAGCTGAAGTTCGGGGTCTACAATGACTATGGTATGGAAAAAGAAACGCTGCAGGACCTCCTGATGTTCCACTCCTCCAAGGAGAAGAAGCTGGTTACACTGGCTGAATATGTGGAAAGAATGCCGGAAGACCAGAAGTTCATCTACTATGCCTCCGGTGAATCGGTGGAACGCATCGAGAAGCTGCCGCAGACGGAAATGGTGCTGGACAAGGGTTACGAAATCCTCTACTTCACCGACGATATCGATGAATTCGCAATCAAGATGATCATGTCCTACAAAGAGAAGGAATTCAAGAACGTCTCCAGTGGTGACTTAGGGATCGAAGAAAGCGCCGAGGACAAGCCTTCTGAAGCGGAAGAGAATGAGAACAAGGGATTGTTCGAAGCGATGCAGGGCATCCTGTCCGGCAAAGTGAAGGCAGTCAAAGCATCCAAGCGGCTGAAGTCCCATCCGGTCTGCCTGTCCACCGAAGGCGAGCTGACCATCGAAATGGAGAAAATCCTCAAGGCTATGCCTAACGGCGGCCAGGATGTACAAGCGGACAAGGTGCTGGAAATCAATATTCACCATGATGTCTTCAAATCGCTGAAGGCTGCAGCCGAAGGCGACAAGGAGAAGCTGGGTCTTTACACTAATCTCCTGTATAACCAGGCGCTCTTGATCGAAGGTCTGCAGGTTAACGATCCGGTGCAGTTCACGAACGATATTTGCAAAATCATGGTCTAAACCGGCGTTCGCGCCGGCCAGAGGACCTGCGATACAAGAATACCCCGCTACTGGTGCAGACCAGTGCGGGGTGTTTTTTTATTTATTTGTAAGTAAATGAAAATAAAGTTTCACCGCTGCTGGCATCGATTACAACATTGAATTCTTTATACGTTGGCACCTTTTGCCCTCTTGCAGCATGGCCGGTACCATGAATCCCTTTGAAGGTCACGATATAAACGGGTGTGTTGTTTAGATAACCATCTGCTCTAAGGTTTGCATTCTTATTCAGCGCCTGTTCTGAGAATGCAGTCAAATATGGATAGGTTAGCAGCTGATATTCTATAATTACCTCAGGGGCTTCGGAAGCAAATTTTGGTGCACTCGTGTGCGCTAAGGAAATAGCTTGTTCCTTTGTAATTACCAAATTACTTGATGTTGGCAGATGAAGTTGAATTCCCAATGATTTCAATCGTTCTGTGTCGTGAGCGGTTATTACTCCTTCTTCCTTACTACTCAAGTCTGAAATATCTCCAGCTGCAATTCCTGAAGAGTAAAATATTACAGTGGAAATAACCGCTGTGACTAATGATCTCTTTGTGGGAAGCATTAGCTTCACTCCTCCGGATTGATTAGTTTTAAATAAGCGGAACTTAAAACTATCACTTATACAATCCTGCCCAAAATACAACAATTCCACTATAATCCCGGATATAATTCAAGATTGTTGTATAAAAGGCAGCATTTATGCTCCACCGGGCGGATTAGCGGGACAATTCTTGTATTTCTTACAACAATCTGTCTGAACACCTAGGTATCCAGGTAGCCAAGTTGTAAGATGTACAACATTTAGTCGATGCGGTGTGAAACGTCAGAATGCGGATTCTGCCAGCGGGATACAGGGTGCAGGCAGCCTGAAGGGCAGGATGAAAGGACAGGATGAAGGAAGCAGAAATTGGACATCCTCCAGAATGTCCGGGCCGGGTAACTGCATTGCTGCCGCGAGCGGGAATGTTATGTTCAGGGTTCAGCGTGCCCGGAAAGTCTCGATAAACTTGGTAGCCAGCGACGACAAATACTTGTCCTTGATCCAGACGGCGGCTACACGGGTATGCAGCGCTTCACACCGGATCTCCTTAAAGATCAGATTGCTGTGATTCGCCAGCTCAAAAGCAGATTTGGGAATAATTCCGATGCCAAGTCCGGCGTTGGCCCAGAGCAGGGTGGTCCGCGCATCATCGTTCATGCAGAAAATTTGCGGTTCGAAGCCATGCTCCAGACAGGTCTCCCGTATGAGCTGTTCGAAACGGCGGTAGATAATAAGCGGCTTATGCTGAAGCTCTCCGAGTGAAATAGCTGCTTCGCTTGAATTCCAGTCATAATCGGGGGTCATAACGGCAATCATCGGCTCCGAATTGAGATACAGACATTCCAGATTGCTGGAATTAAAAGGGGTGCGGATAATGCCGATTTCGACGATGCCTTTGTTCAGCAGATCGATGATCATAAATGTATTACCTTCATGGATTTCAAAAGTAACGCCCAGATAGTTCTTGTGGAATTCGCCCAGCCGGTCATGCAGCAGGGTCGCTCCGGAAGAGGAGACGGTGCCGATCGAGAGACTGCCCTTCAGTCCTTTGGCAAAATCATTGATTTCTCTCGTGGTCGAATCCGTTAATTCAAGAATTTGCTGAGCCCGGTTACGCAAAATAATCCCCGCATCGGTTAGCTGGATGCTGCGCGGACCGCGTTCAACCAGCTTGACCCCGAGCTCCTCCTCCAGCAGCTTAAGCTGCTGGCTGAGCGGCGGCTGGGCCATTTGCAGCTTCCTGGCGGCTGAGGTGATTTGACCTTCCTCGGCAATCGCCAGGAAATATTTCAATTGGCGGATATCCATGTTATTACAGCCTCCCGTTCCGCGTCTTCAATCAAATGCCATATGAAATTCATATGGCAAAGATACGAAACCAATATTATTAATATGTAAGCAGGTATGACATAATCATAACGGGTCTTTTGATTTTTTCAAGAGTGATTACATACTACGTAGGTTAGGTGAGGATTACTGTGTTCAAAATTGCTGTTTTTCTAAAGCCTTACAGGAAAGAAGTGATCATCGGGCCGATCTTCAAGCTGCTGGAGGCGATTCTGGAGCTGCTGCTGCCGACGATTGTGGCCCTGATTATCAACAACGGGATTGGCAGGCAGGACAGTGCCTATGTCTACCGTATGGGCTCCCTGATGGTGCTGATGGCCATCCTCGGCTTCGGCTGCTCCATGATTTGCCAGTATTACGCAGCCAGGGCATCACAGGGCTTCGGCACATCGCTGCGCAACAAAATGTTTAAGCATATTTCATCGTTATCCTACGCAGAGCTTGATATTATCGGCACGCCATCGCTGATCAACCGGATCACGAATGATGTCAATCAGCTCCAGCTGGCCGTAGCCATGCTGATCCGGCTGGTTATCCGTGCGCCGTTCATCTGCATCGGGGCGATCATCATGTCGATGATTCTGGATTTCCGGCTGTCGCTGATCCTGATTGCGGCTACTCCGGTATTCGGAGTCATTCTGTATTTCATCATTACGCGCAGCTCACCGCTCTACCGCAAATATCAGGCCAAGCTGGACCGTCTGGCGCTGGTGCTTAGCGAGAATCTGTCCGGTATCCGGGTCATCCGCGCTTTTGCCGAGAGCCGCCGGGAGAAGCAGCGCTTCAATGAAGCTTCGGAGGATTTGACGCAGACCGCAATCCGGGTCGGACGGATATCCGCCTGGCTGGGCCCGATGACCACGCTGGTGGTTAATGCGGCGATTATCGCCATTCTGTGGGCAGGCGGCATTCATATCGATGCCGGACGGCTGTCACAGGGAGAGATTATTGCATTCATCAACTATGTGACCCAGATCCTGCTGGCGCTGATTGTGGTATCCAATCTCGTTATTCTATTCACCAAAGCTTCGTCATCTGCCAACCGTGTCAACGAGGTACTGGCAATGACGGCATCGGTTGCCGAGGTTGCGGCAGATGCGCCGCCGGCTAAGCGTGATGATTCAGCGCCGGTGATCTCCTTCCGCAATGTTTCGTTCGGGTATAACACAACCGGTGAGCTTGCGCTGCAGAATATCACGGTCGACATTCACCGGGGAGAGACGGTCGGACTAATCGGCAGTACCGGCTCCGGTAAATCGACCTTCGTTAACCTCATTCCGCGGTTCTATGATGCAGTAGAGGGTGAAATTCTCGTCGAAGGTGTGAATGTGCGACAATACCGGCTGGAGCAGCTGCGGAGCAGAATTGGCATTGTGCCGCAGAAGGCCATGCTGTTCACAGGATCAATTGCCGATAACATCCGCTGGGGCAAGGCCTCAGCAACCCGTGAAGAGATTATGTCTGCAGCAGCGGTAGCCCAGGCGGAAGAGTTCATTGCCAAGCTGCCGGAGGGACTGGATACCCTTGTCGCACGCGGAGGACATAATTTGTCCGGAGGACAGAAGCAGCGGCTGACGATTGCCCGGGCGGTTGTAGGGCGTCCGCCTGTACTCATTCTGGATGATTCCTCCAGTGCGCTGGATTTTGCCACGGATGCAGCTTTGCGCCGTGCACTGAACAAGAACAGCGGAGATATGACAGTTCTGCTTGTATCCCAGCGGGTGAGTACCGTAAGACAGGCGGATCAGATTATTGTATTCGATGAAGGGCGGATTGCCGGTATCGGCAGCCATGAAGAATTGCTGGAGAGCTGCGGGGTCTATCAGGAAATCTGCATGTCCCAGCTCTCAAGCGAGGAGGCCGTACAATGAACAGTACAAAGACCTGGAAACGGCTGTTTAGATATACAAGCCAATACCGGAAGATAACCATAGGGGCAGTCATCTGCGCCATTCTGAGTGTGATTGCCAGCCTGATCGGACCGCTGTTGATCGGACGCGCGGTTGACCATATGATCGGGCCCGATCAGGTGGACTTCCCGGAGATTTTCCGCCTGCTGCTGATCCTGGGAGCCGTATATCTGGTTGGCAGCTTCTTCGGCTGGCTGCTTACTTACTATACGAACAAGCTGGCATACCGGACAGTCTACGATCTCCGCCGCGAGCTGTTTGACAAGCTGGACGCGCTGCCGCTGAAATTTCATGATAATCATCCGCAAGGTGACAGCATCAGCAGGTTCGTGAACGATATGGATGCTGTCTCTGACGGGCTTCTGCAGGGCTTCTCCACGCTGCTGACGGGGATCGTGACCATTGCCGGGGCTATCGGGCTAATGCTCTATATCAGCCCTGTGATGACGCTGGTGGTGCTGCTGTCTGCACCGGCGACCTTCTTCGTCGCCCGCTTCATTACAATACGTTCCCAGCAGATGTTCCGGGAGCAGGCCAAAATCCTCGGCGGGCTGAACGGTTATGTGGAGGAACTTGTCGGCGGACAAAAGGTAGTGCAGGCCTATCACTACGAGGACCGTTCTTTTGCAGGCTTCGCGGAGCGGAATAATGAGCTGTACAAGACTGGGATCAAATCACAATTCTACGGCTCCCTCTCTAATCCGACTACACGTCTGGTGAACAACATCACCTTTTCGGTGATCGCGATGATCGGCAGTGCGCTTGTGATCGGGGGGCATTTTTCCGTCGGGGATTTGTCCAGCTTCCTGATCTATTCGAATCTGTTCGCGAAGCCGTTCAATGAGATTACCGGGGTCATTACCCAGCTGCAGTCGGCGACGGCATCGGCGCAGCGTATTTTCAATATTCTGGATCTGCCTCAGGAGACTCAGGATGCTCCGGGTGCTGTAGTGATGAAGGGAAGTCAGGGTACGATTACCTTCGACAAGGTAAGCTTTGCCTATACCCCGGAACGGCCGCTGATCCGGAACTTCAGTCTGGAGGTGAAGCCGGGTACACGCGTGGCGATTGTCGGCCAGACCGGAGCGGGGAAGACCACACTGGTCAACCTGCTGATGCGCTTCTATGAAGTCGACAGCGGCACCATCCGGATTGACGGTACGGACATTACTTCGATTACCCGGGACAGTCTGCGGCGTAACTTCGGGATGGTGCTGCAGGACACCTGGTTATATGGGGGCTCCATCCGCGACAATATCGCTTACGGCAAGCCGGAAGCGTCGGAGGCTGAAGTCATTGCCGCTGCCAAAGCTGCGAATGCACACAGCTTCATCAAACGTCTGCCCGAGGGCTATAATACGAAAATAAGCGGCTCGGGAGATAATCTCTCCCAGGGCCAGAAGCAGCTGCTTACCATCGCCCGTGTGATGCTCGTCGATCCGCCGATGCTTATTCTGGATGAGGCCACGAGCAGTATTGATACGCTGACGGAGGTGCGGATTCAGAAGGCTTTTCTGGCGATGATCTCCGGCCGTACCAGCTTCGTGATTGCCCACCGGCTGTCCACGATCCGTGAGTCGGACCTGATTCTGTTCATGAAGGACGGCGACATTGTCGAGAGCGGAACGCATGAGGAGCTGGTGGGGAGCGGTGGATATTACGCCCGCTTGTATAATAGCCAGTTTATGGCGGTTTAGATAGGGTAAATGCAGAAAGACAGCTGCGGTCAGGACTTCTTAGGAGGAGGCTGGCTTGCGGCTGTCTTTTTTTGCAGCGGGATAAGCTGAACTTAGGAGATTTACATAAGAATCAGCTGTGACTTTGGTGATCTTTGGGCTTTAGGTTACTAAGGGGTGCTACTGTTGCCATAATTCACCGGTTAACTCGCTGGTAGTGGTGGAGATCCGGCGAACCGGTGACTTTTGGATAATCCTGCACATAATACAACATTCTCCTCATTATTTCGGCCCAAATCGGAAATTGTTGTATAAAAAGCAGGATTTCCCGACCTCCAAGCGGCTGAGCGGGACAATTCTTGTATTTCGTACAACAATTCGCTTGAACACCCGGTTATTATGGGATTAAAGTTGTAATTCGTACAACAATAGTGCCCCATGCAAAAGTGAGTAAGTAGCTCAATCCGCTGTGCCACAGCTAACGAGAGATTTCGGTGATAAATTGCAGTAATCAATAGACGATAACGATGGAGGTTCATTCGAATGGCAACAATCGGTTTAATCAGGCATGGGATTACAGAGTGGAATATCGCAGGAAGGGCTCAGGGACTGGCGGATATCCCGCTTAACAGGGAAGGCAGGGAACAGGCGGTTAAACTTGCCGGACGGCTGCGTAAGGAGCGGTGGGACATCATGATTTCCAGCCACTTGTGCCGGGCCAGGGAGACTGCAGAGATTATTGCTGCTGCTGCAGGGATAGGGGAGCACCTGATTGACGAACGGATATGTGAAATGGATTGCGGACAGCTGGAAGGGCTGAATGAGGCAGAATGGCTCGGAAGATGGGGGCAGGACTGGCGGAGCCTGGAGCTCGGGATGGAGACGGCAGAGGATGTATCACGCAGAGGCGCGCTTGTTCTGGAGGAGCTGTATAACCGCTATGGTAACAAAAAAATACTGGTTGTCAGCCACGGTGCCTTAATCGGCTTGACGCTCCAGCACCTGCTGCCGCAAGTGTTCACCACCACCTACATAGATAATGCTTCGCTAACCCTGCTCACCAAAACCAATAATAACTGGGATTGCCAGCTGTACAACTGTGTGGAGCATTTGGTTTAAGTATTTGCGGGCTGAACTCGTCCGTGAAAATAACCCCATCCCCCCAAGCACACCTTCGGGTCACAGTTGAGCTGACTATTATTCATATGTTTGGGGGTTCTGGACGTCTTATGCAGTTTGGCGTAACGGATGGAGCACGGATACGTTGCTCACTCTGCACTCCCATGCAACCGGCTCCGCATCACCCCCGGAGTCACCCCGTGCGCCTTGCGGAAGACGCGGATGAAATAATTGGTGTCCATCCCAAGGTTGAGGGCGATATCCTGCACAGGACGCTCAGGGTCCTCGGTGATCATCTGTACGGCGCGCTGCAGCCGCAGGTTCTGCAGATATTTATGCGGAGTCACGCCGTATTCCTGCAGGAACAGACGCTGGAAATGCTGGACAGAATAACCGACGGCAGCGGCCAGATTCGTAATCAGCAGCGGCTCCGTGAAATGCTCGTTGATCAGGCTGACGGCCTTATTCAGAGCTTCGTTGCGTACATTTTCGTTCTCCAGGCGGGTCGCCGTACCGGCGGAGCATTCGCTCCTGCGCAGCATCAGCAGCAGCCTATAGAGGGTTACCGACAGATCCTGCATCGACTGCTCCTCCTGGCGGCCGGTGCTGTTTCCGTTTACCGTATGCCAGATTCCGCCGATCATATCCCAGCAATCCTCGAACCGTTCAGGATGGAACAGTGCAGACGGCAGCAGGCCGAGCCCCTCCAGCACAGATGCTGACTGGCTTCCATGGAAGCCGATGAAACCTACATGCCACGGCTCATGTGACAGCGGATAATACTCGTGCCCGCGGTCGGGTGGAAAAGCATAGGCCATTCCCGGCTTCAGCACGGTCTCAGTGCCGTTCTCAAGGTCGCGGAACCGTCCGCTGCCGCTGCGGATCAGGAATATCTGATGCACCGGGAATCCGGCCGGACGCACATGGTGATACTGGATATGGCGGCCGACCGAATAAGGGTATAAGGGGAACGCATTCAGGTCGCGCGGCATTTCGATCAGGGAGAAGGGGAGCATGTAAACACCTCATATTCATTTTGTGCTATGGAAACGCTATTATTATACTACCATTGGCAACTGATTATCCTTTATTATAAATAGTATAAACGGTTACAAGCTAAAGGGATAGAGCTGACGAAGAACTTATATCAGTGAAAAGTCCCATTCTAACATCGAACCCTATACGAGAGGATGAATGTAATAATATGAACAGCAAAGTTCCTGCAATCAGCAGCAAGGCTCCTGTAATGCTGCATGGTGCCGACTATAATCCCGAGCAATGGCTGAAATACCCTGAGGTGCTGAAAGAAGATATCCGGATGATGAAGCTGGCAGGCTGCAATGTAATGTCCGTGGGGATTTTCTCCTGGGTATCGCTGGAGCGTGAAGAAGGAGTATTCACCTTCGATTGGCTCGATCAGCTGCTGGATACTTTTAAGGATAATGGAATTTATGCCTTCCTGGCTACGCCAAGCGGAGCACGTCCGGCCTGGATGTCGGAGAAATATCCTGAGGTATTGCGGGTAGAACGTAACCGGGTGCGCAATCTGCACGGGGTCCGCCATAATCACTGCTTCACTTCACCGGTCTACCGTGAAAAAACCGCGCTGATGAACTCCAAGCTGGCTGAGCGTTACGCTCATCACCCGGCAGTTATCGGCTGGCATATCTCGAATGAATTCGGCGGCGAATGCCACTGTGATTACTGTCAGAATGCCTTCAGAGAGTGGCTCAAGGTTAAATATAAGGGAAGTCTGGACGAGCTGAATCATGCCTGGTGGGCCACATTCTGGAGCCATACGTACACCTCCTGGGAACAGATTGAATCCCCGGCTCCGCACGGAGAGACTCAGGTGCATGGTCTTAACCTGGACTGGCGCCGTTTCGTAAGTGACCAGACGATTAACTTCTGCCAGCATGAGATTGACTCGGTGCGCAGCTTCAATCCTGAGCTGCCGGTGACAACCAACATGCATATGATCGACGGCATTGATTATCGTAACCTGGCGAAGATCCTTGATGTGGTCTCCTGGGATGCTTATCCGGACTGGGGGTATTCCGAGGACGATGATGATGCCCGGCTGGCAGCCTGGACGGCGATGCACCACGATATGTACCGCAGCTTCAAAAAGAAACCGTTCCTGCTGATGGAAAGCACACCTTCGCTCACGAACTGGCAGATTGTCAGCAAGCTGAAGCGTCCGGGTATGCACAAGCTGTCCTCCCTGCAGGCGGTAGCCCATGGTTCAGACTCCGTGCAATACTTCCAGTGGCGCAAAAGCCGCGGCTCCAGCGAGAAGTTCCACGGCGCAGTTGTCGATCACAGCGGACATGCGGAGACCCGTGTATTCAGAGATGTGGCTGAGGTTGGCCGTACGCTGGCAGGATTAACAGATGTAGTGGGTACAACCACTCCTGCCGAAACAGCCATCCTGTTCGACTGGGACAACCGCTGGGCGGTTAAGGATGCCCAGGGTATCCGCAATTCCGGGCTGAAATATGAAGAAACCGTGCTTCAGCATTACCGTGGACTGTGGGAGCTGGGGATTCCGGTGGACGTAGTCGGCTCTGGTGATGATCTGTCCGGCTACAAGCTGGTAATTGCGCCAATGCTGTACCTGATCAGCGAAGAAAACGGCAAGCGGATTGAGAAGTATGTAGAGCAGGGCGGCACATTCCTGGCTACCTATTGGTCGGGAGTCGTTGGCGAGACGGACCTGTGCCACCTGGGCGGCTTCCCTGGACCGCTGCGCAGAACCCTGGGAATCTGGGCAGAAGAGACAGAAGGACTGCACAGCCGTGATCTGAACGGCCTTGTGATGGACCCTGGCAACACCCTGAAGCTGACCGGAGACTACGATGCGCATGAAATCGCTGAGCTGATTCATCTGGAGGGTGCTGAAGCGCTGGGCCATTACCGCAGCGACTTCTACGCCGGACGTCCGGCACTGACCGTGAACAAGCTGGGGGCAGGCAAAGCCTATCATCTGGCCACACGTGTGAAGGACCCGCAGTTCTATGTGGATCTGTATGCTGCCATTGCCGGAAAAGAACGCATCAGCCGCTCCCTGAACACCGAGCTTCCTACAGGAGTAACGGCTCAGCTGCGCAGTGACGGCGAGCATGATTATGTATTTGTGCAGAATTTCAGCGGCAGCGAGCAAGTGGTAACGCTGGATGGTCAGGAGTATACGGACCTCGAATCCGGTGCTGCTGCACCTGCAGAGCTGAAGCTGCCGGTCAACGGGCTGGTTATGCTGAAACGCCAGACTGCAAAGGTATAATCTGCTGAAAATGTAAGCAATGAGTTAAAAAAGGCAGGACCCGCTAAAAGTCGGGTTCTGCCTTTTTGAATGATCTGATAAGCCTCCAATTTGCAGTGAAGCAGATGCTGTTTATCTACTTAATTCCCGGGAAACCATTTGCTTACGCCTGACATTTTGCCGTGGAAGCAGCCGAGTAAGCAAATAGGTTTTTGAAATCCGGACGTCATGCCCTGCTATAAAGAGCTTCAATTCCCTCAATAACCCGCAAATAATAAGCAATCTCATGCGGGACGAGCTGTGAGAGATCAACCTGCTCATTAATTTCTGATCGTTCACCGTCATCGGTTACCCGGAAGCCTTGCACATGTAGAGTGCTGCCAGCTCCAGCGATGAAGCTGCGGAACTCGGTGAAGCGGGCCTGGACGATCCCTGCTACCTCTTCCTGCTGCAGCGAGAAGTCACTGAGAGCATAATTGTTCTCGTAAACAAAAACATTCGCCCGCTCCCGGTCCATAAACCCGGCTGTATCCATCTGGTAGGGGATAATCCCCAAAGGCTTTAATTCGTCAAAAGCCAGCTCAAGGCCCAGCTCCTCCTGTACCTCACGGACTCCATCCTCTACCGTCTCGTCAGCCAGCAGATGTCCGGCAGCGGTGATATCGAGCAGTCCGGCATAATCTCTTTTGTGCCGGCTGCGCAGCTGGAGGTAGATCATCAGTCCATTGTCAGCCTGACGGACAAACCAGCAGTGAAAGGTCTCGTGCCAGAGACCGTGGCGGTGTACCTCATCGCGGGGAGCGGTTCCGGTTCTATTACCTTGCTCATCAAATGTAGTTAGTATTTCTTCGCTCATATATAAACTCCTTCACCAATTGCGTCAAAGCAGGATGCGGAATGCAGCGGGTCTTGACGATTATATTTTTTACAGCTTACCATAGATACAGAAATACAGTAATATCCAAATGAAGGTATGGTAGAGGGAAGGTACGGCACAGGAGGAGAACGATGAAATATTTGATTAAGCTAAATCTGGCCAGCATCATCTTGGCTCTGCCGGTCTTTGCAGCCATTGAGCTGATTGGAAATGCACTGAGGATTAGCCGGATCACCGGATGGGAGTACGGGAAGGTTGAGCGTACGGTCACGCTAATCAATATCGCAGGCTTTTTGCTGACCGGATTTCTGATCGTGTATGTAACCCGGCGAATACTGGACAACCTGAGAATAGCTCTGATTACGAGTCTGCTCTGGTTTGCCTATTTCAGCTTATTCGTCTACATGTTCGCTGCGCTTTTTCCCATGACAGTACACGAGGACGAGCCGGCACCGGTTACCGGACTAATCTTCATAGGGATACTTATCCTGCATTTCTTGTATTTAGCCATTGTTCAGGCATGCTCTATATTCTTGACTGTCAGGGAGGACGACTAATGCAGCCAGTACCCATGGAGCGTACTACATTCTACTCGCTAAGCGATGAACGGCTCGGCTATGCCTGCATGGAACCCACGTTCATGAAGATCCGCGCCAAATCTCCGGCGGTGAAGAATGAAGCAATCGCACAGCTTAGCAGGGGACAAAGGGCACTCTGTATGTTCCGGATTCTGTATGACCACAGCTCTAAGTCCGCAGAAGAATACTACGGGTGGCTCAGTTATCTGCTGGATCAGCCGGGATACTGGAGCGGTGTGCTGGAGGGATTGCAGTTTTTTGAAGATGCTCCGCTGATTCATCTGCTGGAGGAATCGAAAGAGCTGTTCGGGGCGAGGAACCTGCGTGCAGGCACGGGCTGGGACGAAGCGGCAATTACAGATTTGGAAGCGGACCCGGAGCTGCAAGAAGCCGTAGCCACCCTGTATGCACAATATCAGGAGCTTACAGCACATACTCTGCGGATCATCGCCGGTTACATTCGTGCGAATCCTGACGAGTTCATCGTGTTCCGATAAGGGCTGGGCCGGACTGAGCATACAAAGAACCCCGGTGCCTAAGAAGCATCCGGGGTTTGATGTGTTTAGCAGCTGCTCTGAACAGCCTCTGCTAAACTATGAACAATTCTGTCTATACGCGCTCAGTTTGTATATACGGCGCTTATTATCTATATAGTTGGAGCAAGCCGAATCAATTCATGGTACTGTTATTCAAAAATTCCAAGCCGGAATTATCTGGCCAGCCATCCGCCGTCTACATTAAGGATATGTCCGTTCAGGTAATCGGAAGCCGCGGATGCCAGGAATACAGCAGGGCCCTTAACATCTTCAGCAGTTCCCCAGCGTCCGGCTGGAATGCGGTCAAGGATTGAATCGGAACGGCTCTGATCCGCACGGATTGGAGCTGTGTTCTCAGTAGCCATGTATCCTGGAGCGATCGCGTTGATGTTCAGGCCGGAACCAGCCCATTCGTTAGCGAAAGCTTTAGTCAGACCTGCTACGGCATGCTTACTTGCAGTGTAGCCTGGTACGTTAATGCCGCCCTGGTAGGAGAGCATGGAGCAGATGTTGATGATTTTACCGTTGCCTCTTTCAAGGAAGTGGCGGCCGGCGATCTGGGACAGCAGGAATACAGTGTTCTGGTTGAGGTTGATAACGTCAAACCAGTCTTTTTCGCTGTGATCCTTGGCCGGAGTACGGCGGATCATACCCGCGCAGTTCACGAGGATGTCTACTTTGCCTGTGAAGGCAACAGCTTCGTCGAACATGCCCTGAAGCTTGGAATGATCGCTCAGATCAGTAGCGATGCTGAGTGCCTTGACGCCAAAAGCTTCAGCTGCTGCAACAGTTTCTTCACTTCCATTAAGGGAAGCGGAAATTACATCTGCACCAGCTTCTGCGAAGGCAAGGGCGATCCCTTGTCCAAGACCCTGTGCGGCACCCGTTACGATTGCTGTTTTACCTGCCAAACTGAATAAAGATGACATATTATAATTCTCTCCTTTTAAGTTGCATAATTGAGTATCGCTTATAGGGCTTAAATGGGTATATAAACTACCCGCACTCGATGTTGACGCCTGCCTTGCGGAACAGCTCCACCGTCTCGGGCGCAAGCCCGCTGTCTGTAAGCAGCACATCGACTTCCTGCAGTGAAGCAAAGGTGCGCAGAGCGGTGTGCCCGAATTTGTGATGATCGCAAGCGGCGAATACCTGGCGGGCCGTGGATACTAGGGCTTGTTTGAAATCGATTAAATCTCCGGTATAGATGGACAGGCCATGCTCAATATGAACGGCAGTCGCCGAGAGAAAGGCTTTTTGAATATTAAGCTTCTGTACATAGGAGACAGCTTCAGGGCCGGCCAGCATATTGCGGACACGGTACCCTCCGGGAACGACCAGACGTATGTTGTCTTTGGGGACCAGCTCGCTGATGATATACACATCGTTGGTAATGACCGTCAGGGGCATATTCTCCAGCCGCCGGGCAATCTCAAGCGTGGTGCTCCCGCCGTCGAGTGCAATGATGTCATCCTTGGCGATATGTGCCAGCGCACGCAGGGCAATCTCCGATTTCTCCTCGGAATACTTATCCAGCGGGTCTTTGGAGGGCAGAATCCCGAATTGATCGCTCTGTGCCAGCACAGCTCCCCCGTGTACACGCATGATCAGTCCTTGTTCCTCCAGCTTGCTTAAGTCCTCGCGGATTGTTTTTCCCGTTACCTGGAGCTTGTCGCTCAGCTCGTTCACTGTTACATCCTTCTGGTTCAGCATAACTTCCATAATCATCTCGTGCCGCCGTATCGGGTTCATCCGCCTGCCTCATCTTTCCGTAGTTGATTTGCTTCTATTGTAATTCTTTCATGCCTACGGGGTCCATATCGTCGTAACGTTTATTATCTCCGGCCATACTCCAGATGAAGGTGTAGTTATGTGTACCCACGCCGCTGTGAATGGACCAGCTTGGGGAAATGACAGCCTGTTCATTGTGCATTACAATGTGGCGGGTTTCTGTAGGTTCGCCCATCAGGTGGAAGACGATAGAGTCATCCGGCAGATCGAAGTAGAAGTAAGCTTCCATCCGGCGCGGGTGAGTGTGGGATGGCATAGTGTTCCACATGCTGCCCGGTTTCAGCTGAGTCATTCCCATAACAAGCTGTGCGCTCTGCACGCCGTTCGTGTGAATGAAGCGGTGAATCGTACGTTCATTGGAATTCTCAAGTCCGCCCATGGCTCCGGATTCGGATTCAGCCAGCGTTGTCTTGGTAGTAGGGTAGGACTGGTGAGCCGGAGCGGAATTCAGGTAGAATTTCGCCGGTTTAGCGCTGTCCGCGCTTTTGAAAATAACATCTTTGGAGCCTTGGCCTACATACAGGCATTCCTTGAAGTCAACTTCATATTCAGTTCCGTCTACAACAACCGAACCTTTGCCGCCGACATTGATGATACCCAGCTCACGGCGTTCCAGGAAGTAAGTCACTCCAAGCTCCTTAAGGTCCGTTGTAAGTACAACATCCTCATTGACCGGATTAGCCCCGCCTACGATCATGCGGTCTTCGTGGGTCAGGACAAGCTTCAGTTCATCCGGAGCAAAAATAACCGGAATGTGGAACTCCTTGCGCAGGCGCTCAGTGTCAAACTGCTTAACTTCATTCGGATGTGATGCAAAACGTCTTTCCATTGAATATTCAATCTCCTTAAGAAAAATGTATTTTCGTTCGTATAGGTACAATTTAATCCATTTACGTTCATTTGGCAAGAGATAATCTTTTTTAGTACGTTTATTTTAGTTTGTTTGTTAGTTTTAGAGATTGCCATCTGAACTGAAAGCGTGCACAATAGAGCTGGAAAGCAGTGAGTTCCCAGGGTGGAGTATACCTAATAGAAGAGGGATAGTTGTTCTATGTATACACACGCGGACATGACTCCCGGATTAGGGGCTCGTGATACAGAAAATATATATTGGAGGGTGAGGGAAATGGCAGACAGGCTTCAGGATCAGACTTCTTATAAAATACGCCGGCAGGAAATTATCAGTTCAATCGCACTGGAGGCGGAGCGGCGTCCGCTGCTTGCGAGCGGCCTCTGGTTCCATGATGATGTGCGGAATAACTTCTATTATGCTTCCTATTTATTTGCCGCTGCGGTAGATGATACGCTGGAGCTGCCTTTCGATAAGGAGGAAGCGAAACGGAAGGCGGAAGCTGTCATGCTGGAAACGGTCCTGCTGCAGAACCGCCAGCCCGGTACAGAACTCTATGGCCACTGGCCGCTGGGCTTGAATCCGCAGCCCAGAGAAGCGCCGCCGCATGAGCTGCCGGTGGAGATCATGGGCAGCCTGATGGTCTGGTTCTGCAAGCAATATTCGACCCAGTTTAGCGCGGGGCTGCGTATTGCCTTCCACACGGCCATCGGTCATGTGTACCGCAGCGGATTTTTCCGTAAGCCGGTAACGACGTTCGGCCACCATGAAGCGAAATATACGGCAGCCAAGCTGATCTTCGGCAACTTCTTCGAGGATGATGAGCTGCTGGAAGACGGACTGCGCAGTCTGGACATCACACTGGCGCATATCCGGGAGAAAGGGATGCCGGAGTACGGCAGCCTCCCGTGGTTCTGGCACTGGGTGCAGGCGTTCACCTGTGCCTGGGAGCTGGAGACAGACAGCGGCATTAAGCATACCCTTGGCGAGATGCTGGATTATCTCTGGAACGAGCGGAGCCAGTGGTATCTGCAGGGCGCCTGGGCAGGTGCCCATTCCAGAGGCTGGCCGCATGATGTGCCGGCTGACGGTAATGTGCTGCAAGACTATGTGCAGTTCGGAGACTTCAAGCTGCCGGCGGAGATGCCTCGCACCGAATATGCCGGTTTCCTGTTCTATGAAGCGCCGGAGCAGGTGCGTTCGAATGCACTGAACCGCGAGGCAGCGGTAGAGGTCAAGAAGCAAACCGAGAAGGTGGTTGCCGGAGATCCGGACCGCCAGCCGCCGCTCCATTCCTATGCCTACATCACAGAGGATTATGCGGCAGGCGGCATGTGGGAGCGGGTAGAGGAGTTCGACAATGAGCAGCTGCGCTGGGCGTATTCGCTCCCTGTGGGTGCAGCCGAAGGCGTGAACCGGCTGTACTTCTTCCATCCGGGCCAGGGGTATAACGCGGGCGATCCGCGTCACCAAAGCCCTTATATGGAAGTCCTGTATCATAAGAACACCGTCATATCCCTGTTCCCGGTTCCCGAGGGGGAGTCCACTGCAATAGTAGGAGTGCTTCCGAAAGGGGAATGGATCAAGCAGCCTTCGGCACTGTTCGGTTATGCAGGCAATGTGTATTTTGCCGTCTACTTATCGCATGGCTATGAGCTGCTGGAACGCCCGGATTATCTCGAGGTGATCTCCGCAGGGATGCCGGGCGGAGTCGTTGTTGAAGCGCTAAGCGTCAGCCAGGCTGCGGAGCTGGGAATAAGCGGGCTTGATGAGTTTGCCGCAGCCGCCGCACAGCGGGCACCTAAGTTTGGAGCGGGAGAAATTCTGTCCGCGGAATATAGCTCTCTGATCAGCAAAGCGCATCTGCAGCTAAGCACAGACAATGGACTGACAGAGGTAAAAGCAGAGATTAACGGCAAACCGGTTTCTTTTGACAGTTATTCTGTCTAAGCTTGTAAATAATTAATGAACCTATAGAGGACCCGGGGATGCTGAAGCGTCTGCCGGGTTCTTTTGCGCTGTCTGCAGCCAGCTTCGCTATCAAGATGGGCTGGAGCATGATATGTTAAGAATGGTAATATCTTAGTAGATCAAAGGAAAGAATAAGATAACTATTGTGAAAGCCGATCATCGACTACAGGACATGGGGGGAGCATTATGACAGAGATAGAGTACCGGCTGGAGAAGGATTTCTTAGGAAGCAAACAGGTGGAGAAACACGCCTACTACGGGATACAGACGCTGCGTGCAGTAGAGAATTTCCCGATAACCGGGTACCGGGTGCATCAGGAGCTGATTAAAGCCATGGGCATCGTCAAGAAATCTGCGGCACTGGCCAATATGGAAATCGGCAGACTCTACAAGGGACTGGGGGAAGTTATAGTAGCGGCAGCTGATGAGGTGATTGCCGGGAAGTGGCATGACCAGTTCATCGTAGACCCGATTCAAGGCGGGGCCGGCACCTCGCTGAATATGAATGCGAATGAAGTAATTGCGAACCGCGCGCTGGAGCTGCTGGGCCGGGCCAAAGGCGATTATCTGCAGCTTAGTCCCAACACGCATGTGAATATGGCACAGTCCACGAACGATGCTTTTCCGACGGCGATTCATATTGCCACGCTCTCTCTGCTGGAGCAGCTGCTGGTGACTATGCGGAGCATGCATGGCGTATTTGTGCTGAAAGCGGCAGAATTTGATCCGGTTATCAAAATGGGACGGACCCATCTTCAGGATGCGGTGCCGATCCGTCTGGGTCAGGAATTCGAGGCGTACAGCCGGGTGCTGGAGCGTGATATTCAGCGGATCGAGCATACGCGGCATCATCTCTATCAGGTGAACATGGGGGCGACGGCGGTCGGCACCGGACTGAATGCGGAGCCGCGTTATATCGCGCGGGTGGTAGAACTCCTGGCCGAGATCAGCGGATTGCCGCTGGTGAGTGCTGAGCATCTGGTGGATGCTACGCAGAATACCGATGCCTACACCGAGGTTTCGGCAGCGCTGAAGGTCTGCATGATGAACATGTCCAAAATCGCCAATGACCTGCGGCTGATGGCCTCCGGTCCGCGTTCCGGCTTTAATGAAATTACGCTTCCGGCCCGCCAGCCCGGATCTTCGATCATGCCCGGCAAGGTGAATCCGGTGATGGCCGAGGTGATCAATCAGGTCGCTTTTCAGGTCATCGGCAATGATCATACGATCTGTCTCGCCGCCCAGGCAGGCCAACTCGAGCTGAACGTTATGGAGCCAGTGCTGGTATTCAATCTGATCCAGTCGATCAGCATTATGAACAATTCCTTCAAGGTGTTCACGGACTACTGCCTGGCGGGAATCGTGGCCAATAAGGAGAAGCTGCAGCGGGAAGTCGAGCAGAGCGTCGGCATCATTACTGCGGTGAACCCGCATCTGGGCTATGAAGTGGTGTCGCGTATTGCCAGAGAAGCGATTCTGACCGGCGAATCCGTGCGCGCTTTATGCCTGAAATATAATGTACTCAGCGAGGAAGAGCTGAATCTGATCCTCGATCCGTATGAAATGACCCATCCCGGGATCGCGGGGGCAGCGCTTTTGAATAAAGAATAAAGGGCAGTATCCGGGGGATAGCGAAAATTGGCTGCAGAGAACGGTATTATTTTGTAAACCCGGGGTAAAGGTCGTGTTATAATATATGGGAGCATTTACACCCGGAAGTATCATAAATTTGTAATGGCTTACTGGAGGCATAGTGTGGCGAAGGCAAAAGTAGCAAAACGTCCAACCCGCGACGAATTCGTGCTGGAAGAGCTGGGCAATCAGCTGGTCGAGGCGAAACAGGAGGATTCCGAGATTCTGCTGACGGTCTGGGGGAAGGAAGAACAGGTTCGCGGAGTGATTGTGGAGATGGATTCGCGTACCGGCAAGGTACATCTGCGATATAACGAAGAAATTATCAAGGTTCCGTTCATGGATATTATGCAGGTGAATTACCCGCGGGATTAGCCGCTGGAGGCAAGTCTTTCAGGGTAGAGTATAGCAGGACTGAAGAAAGCTCCGGCGCGCCGGAGAGTGGTTGGAGGTAGCAGGGACATGCAAGTGAACAAAACCAATGCCATGCGTATGCTAGATGCAAAAAAGGCCGGATACACCCTTCATACTTATGATAATGAGGATGGCCAGATTCACGGGAGTGCTGTTGCTGAGAAGATTGGCCTCCCGGCGGAGACTGTGTTTAAGACACTGGTATCACACAGCGGGCCGCAGCCCTATGTATTTGTTATTCCGGTGGCTGAAGAGCTTGATCTCAAGAAAGCGGCCAAAGCCGCCGGAGCGAAGAAGATCGAGATGCTCCCGCTTAAGGAGCTGCTGAAGTGGACAGGTTATGTGCGCGGCGGATGTTCGCCTGTTGGCATGAAGAAGCTGTATCCTACGTTCATACACAGCAGCGCGGAGGGGTTGCAGACCATCGCCGTCAGTGCAGGCCGCGTCGGCATGCAGATGGAGCTTGAGCCTAAGCTGCTGGCAGATGTGGTGTCAGCTGTATTTACGGATCTGATTAAAGAATAGCAGTAGAACAAGAAGCCGGAATTCCTGGAGGTCTAGGGATTCCGGCTTTTTTGGCGGTTTCGGCTAACTCCATTCTGCGTAGTGACCGGTTATAAACTGGATTTCACGCTCATAGTGTGCCAGATGCCCCTCATCAACCATTTTCATAAAAGCAGGATTGCCGCTCGCGGCCCCATTCTTGAGCGTGTCGCACATGACAGTCAAACGCTCAATGATCCACGTATGCAGATCCTTAGGGACGGGAATCCCATAAGCCTCAAAAAATAACTGTATCCGCTGGCGCCGGTCTGATGCATGTAAATGGGTTTGGTATGCTGCAGTGGACCCTGACGAGTAGTCAGGTGCGAAGCTGGCCAGCGGAACTGATGTGTAGATGGAATAGGCAATATCCCACATCCGCGGACCGGGTCCGGCCATGTCGAAATCAATCAATGCCACTGGAGCATCATTCTGAAAAACCACATTGTACAGGGCAGCGTCATTATGGCAGATCACTTCATGCGCACTGGTATCGGCATAGCTGAGCTGCCAGCTTCCCTCTGGTTGCGGGTTGAATCCTTCAGTCGCATCATGGTAATGACGTAACAGGCGTGCTACATCTGCAAGTGTCTCACCAGACCACATATATGGCTTAAGTTCAGGGTAAGCATTGCCTGGGACTTCTCCTGGAATATAGCTCAGTATTTCACGCCCGGCGTCATCGATTCCGAGAAAACGTGGCGCTCCCCCGAAGTTCTGCTTCTCCAGATGCCGCAGCAGTGCATGGACATTGGGACTCCAATCCCCTGTGGGACGGCGGACGGTGTCCGCCTTACGGACAATGTGATTCACATTTCCGCCGGTCAATATTTCTTCGTGCTGAGTCACAGGCATTCCTCGCTTTCACTAAGGATGTATGTAATATAGTGCAGATACCACAGATACTACCCGGCAGCCCATCCGCAAAGTAAGGATCAACGAGGTGAATGGATGCGGTCGTTCAGAAGTATGCGGACTGAGTCCGTGGGAGTTCCCCGTCATGCCCGGTTTGCAGCTTGAGCAGTTAAGGCAACAGCTTCGCTGCCACAAGCCCCAGATACTCCTTCAGCGCCAGTCCGGTGGTGGAGACGGCCCCGGCGGAGGGAGTGAATTTGTTGAAATAGAGTGACATGGGCCGGCTGGCCAGGTAATCCACCGGGAAGGGCTGCGGCGTTAGTCCCGCGTGCTCAAATTGCACCATGCTGCGCGGCATGTGGAAGGCTGAGGTGACCAGCACCGGACGGCTAAACCCGTGTTCCTGCATAAGTGCAGCGGTGTTGACCGCATTCTGCTCGGTGTTAAGCGAGCGGTTCTCCGGCAGGATGTCTTCTGCCGGGATGCCGAGTCCGATCAGCTGCCGCCGGGCGATATCGGCTTCATTGCCGCTGTCCGCATACACCTGGCCGCCGGAGAAAATAACCGGCAGTCCGGTCTGCCGGTACAGCCGGGCGGCAGCCAGCAGCCGGTTCGCCGCCGGACCGGACATATTGCCCTGCCCGTCCAGATCCGGAGTGCCGGAGGTAGCGCCTCCGCCGAGGATAACAATAACATCACCTTCTACTGCAAAAGGCTGCGTATATTGCCGTTCCAGACTGCCGATCAGCAGGTCACTGACCACAGAGGTCATCGACAGATAGAGCAGCAGGCTCACTGCGAGCAGTACGACCGCCGGCCGGCGGCTGCTTTTCCACAGCCAGACCACCATCCCCAGCAGCAGGATCACAAAAATTCCCGGAGGCAGAACAAAGCTGTATGCGAATTTAATGAGGTAGATCAAGCAGGTCACCAACTTTTCAAGGATTATATAAGAGTCTCATGTTCACCTGCCCTGCATAGCAGGTCATTTCTGGTATTGTACCATGAGTCCGGCCGGTGTTCCCAGCTTCGCCCATGCTCAGGTGCGGTACAGATGCTTCATATAGGAGGAGGGGGATTCACCGAGCACTTTTTTGAACACGCGGCTGAAGTAGTAAGGGTTGGGGTAGCCAAGCGTTTCACTGATCTCAGATACATTGTACAAGCTCGTCCGCATCAGCTCGATAGCCTTGTTCATCCGGAGCTTGGTATGGGTCTCAATAATCGTCTGTCCGGTGGCCTGCTTGAACGCGGCCGACAGGTAGCTGCAATTCATATTCAGCTGTGAAGCAAGCTGTTCCCCGGCGAAATGCTTGCCGCAGTGCTTGATCAGATAAGCCGTTACTCTCCGCACAGTACTCCCGCTTTTGCCGCTGACAGTCATACTGCTCTCCTGCTGCCCGGCCGCCTATGGAGGTTCCCCTCTTGTATGACTGCTGCTGTTTTCTTTTATTTGTTCTCTCTCAGCCTGAATGCCGTAGACCCAAGCGGCAATATTCTTAAAAAACTGCGCTTTCCTCTTAAAAAGCTTCACCCGGCCGCCGGGGTTATCGTGATACAGTATAATTGGATGAATCTCTTCAATAACGACTATAGACTGAAACAGCCGCAATCCTGTAATAATATATCAATGACAACCATGCGGAGGTGCAGCAATGAACAGAACCATACGGGTGCTGCTTGCGGATGACGAGCCGGTTATTCTGCGCGGGCTGAAGAAGCTCATAGCCTGGGAGAGCCTCGGGCTTAATATAGTAGGGGAAGCATGTGACGGGATAGAGCTGAAGGCGATGATCGACAGCTGTCATCCCGATCTCATTATCAGTGATATCAGTATGCCGGGTTATTCGGGTATCGATATTATCCGTGAAATTCATCATTCCGGTCGTCCGATCAAAGTGGTCTTTATCAGCGCCTATCAGGAATTTAGTTATGCCCAGCAAGCGGTACAATACGGGGCGCTGGATTATCTGGTCAAGCCGGTGAATACGGGACAGCTGGAGCAGGTAGTGATCCGCGCAGTAACGGTGATCCGCCAGGAATCCGAAGAAGAGCGCAACAAGGAAATGCTCAAATCCTATGAGCGGAAGAACCTGTCTGTTACGGTTGAGGAGCAGCTGGAGCAGCTGACCGACGGCAATAAGGCTGCGGCAGCTACGCTTGCCCGGATGGGCAACACGGCGATTACCCGCTATGCCAGCGTATGTGTCATCGAGACGGATGAATACGGCGGCCAGCCTTCTCGCTGGGAGGAACGGGAACGCAAGCTGGTGGAATTCGCCTTGTTGAACATCATCAAGGAGACGGTGGACGGCAGGGGCAACGGGTATGTGTTCCGCAAAGGAGAGCGTTTCGGGGTGCTGCTTCAGCATGAGCATCTGAATGAACCGCAGCAAGTAATGGAGGATCTGCATCACAAAATCAACAGCTTTCTGAAGCTGCAGGTCTCAATAGGCATCGGCCGCCCGGCCAGCGGTATTGAAGAGGCGGCGGATTCCTACCAGTCAGCGTTGAAAGCGCTAAGATTCAGATATTTTGCCGGATTGAACCGGGTGATTCCCTATCCCGCCGAACCAATGGAGACTGCTATACCTGTATCTACACTTGCTGCCATCCAGAGCAGCCTGCCGGAAGCGCTCAAATCACTCGACAAGGAGCGGCTAACGGCGTTAACCGGCGAGCTGCTGGAGACCGTGCGTCTGCTCTCTGGAGATAGCCGGAACCAGGCGGTGTCCTATGTGTATAATGCCGTGATCCAGCTTGAACAAGATATGGCTGATTTCGGCGCGGATGCGGGGCTGTTGAATCAGGGAGAGAAGCCGCTGCTTGAAAAGCTGGCGGATGCCCCGACCTTCGGCGCACTGCAGCAGGAATTTGAAGCGGTCCTGTCCAAAATGTCCGAGCAGCTGAGTTGCCGGATCTCCGGCAAGGAAATGCCGCAGCTCGCGCAGGTGAAAACCTATGTGGAGGAGCATTATGCCGAGAATATTACGCTGGAGTCCATAGCCGCCATGGTGTATATGAATCCCTATTATTTCAGCAGCTTCTTCAAGAAGCATACCGGCCAGAACTTCAAGAATTATGTTACCGAAGTGCGGATGGGTCATGCCCAGCGGCTGCTGCTGCAGAGTGACCTGATGGTCTACGAGATTGCCGACCGGGTCGGCTACAACAATGCGCGGCATTTCAGCGACATGTTCAAGAAGCAATTCGGCAAGCTGCCGCAGGAATACAAGCAATCGGTCAGGAACTAAGCGGATTGGAGGGAGATCATAGAGTGAAAAGACGATGGCCCGTGCCGTTCTGGGGACGGGGACCGAAGAGTATTTTTGTTAAATTTTCTGCATCCTTCCTGCTGGTCGGGCTGATTCCGCTCTTTGCGCTGAGTTTCTTCTCCGTACAGACCTTCTCGGGTTATGTGGAGCGGTATACCACCAGCAATCTGCAGCAAATGGTACTCTATATGAGCTATAATCTGAATTCAGCGTTCAATCAGTATAATGAAGTATCCAAATTAATGTATACAGGGCGTTATGAAGGGTTCATTGAGAGCTATTCGCAGAATCAGACACAGAATGTGAATGAGCTGGAGCAGATCAACACCATTCCGATAGAATCCTTCCTGAAGACCGTTCTGTTCAGTGATTCTTATATTTCCAGTGTCCAGTTTATCCGCCAGTCTGATGGTAAGTTGTATGTTCAGGAGCGTGGCAACCGGTCGCTGAACATGGAGACGGTTCCGAATGCGGAGTGGCTGTCCGCCATGGCAGGTGACCCTGCGAAGGTGGCTATTTTCCCGACCCATCAGGACAGTTACTTCTATGGCTCAGACCGCCAGGTGTTCACGATCGGGCGCAGCCTGATTGATACCTCCGGACGGGTGACCAAAGAGCCCAAAGTAGTCGGAACGCTTTTTCTGGATATCGATACCTCGTTATTCCAGCAGTTCTTCCGTGAGCTGAGTCTCGGGGAGAAGGATGAGCTGTACCTGCTTGACGGGGAGGGGCGGACGTATTTCAGCAACCAGCCTGCCGGTGCGGCAGGGGCTAGAGCTGCTGATCAAACTAACAATGAGATGATTGTACTCAGTGAGTCCATCCCTTTTTTGAATGGCCAGGTCATCGCCAAAATCCACCGCGGCAACCTGTTCGAACAGCTGCTGTCGGCGCGGGCAACGGTGTATATCGCCATTGGCATGTGTGCTTTTGTAATGATTGTAATGGGGGCCTGGTTCTCCAGACGTCTCGCGGCTCCCATCCGGGAGCTGATCCGGCAGATGGCCGTGGTGGAGTCGGGCAAGCTGGATATCCAGCTCTCCGTGAACAGCAATGATGAGATGGGCAGGCTGGCCCACGGGTTCAACCGGATGGTGGAACGGCTGCAGGTCTACATTGATGAGGCCTATGTGGCCCAGATCAAGCAGAAGCAGACCGAGCTGAATGCACTGAAGAGCCAGATCCGGCCCCATTACCTGTACAACACCCTTGAGGTGATCCGGATGAACGCCGTGGATAAGGAAGCGGGCGAGGTGGCGGATATGATTCTGGCGTTATCCAATGAGCTGAAGTATGTCATCGATTACGGGGAAGACCGCGTAAGCCTTGCCAGCGAGCTCGCCCATCTGCAGAATTACTTCTATATTATTTCTGTACGGTATGAGAACCGCTTCGAGCTGCATCTGGATATTGCCCCGGATGTTAATCTGGACTGGCCTATCCTGAAGCTGTCTCTGCAGCCGATGGTGGAGAATGCGGTTCAGCATGGACTGCGCCTGCAGGGAAAAGGAACCGTCGGCATTACGGTCGAACGGAGAGAGCAGGTGCTGGCGATTACGATATATGATGATGGCGTGGGGATGAGCAGGGAGACTCTGTCCCGCATTAATAAGATTCTGAAAGACCCGGAGGCTCCAAGCAAGAATGTCGGCATGAAAAATGTGCATGAGCGCATCCGCTCCAGCTTCGGGGAGGCGTATGGCCTGTCTGTGAACAGCAGAGAGCATGTCGGGACCTCCATTACGCTGACGTTCCCGGTTATCACTGAATGAGGAGGACACAGGTGGTGCAAATGCCGAGGATATCATGTATGAAAATAACAATAGTGCCGCTTGCGGCCGCGCTGATCCTGTCCGGCTGTGGAGGCAAAACCGGATCAGGCGGAATCGGAGGGAATCATGCGGCTGATCAGGGGAGCCGCCCGGATACAGCCTCCGGGGGAGGTAAAATAAGCTTTACTATAGGTTATGCCTCCGGTGATCCGGCGACGAAGCAGGCTATCGAGGATACCATTAAGGCCTTCATGCAGGCGAATCCGGACATAGTCGTCCAGGATGTCAGTGAGACAAGCTCCTCTGCCTATATGGATTGGCTGAAGGTTAAGGATGCCGTGGGCGAGTTTCCCGATCTGGTAGAGATGAGGGATACCGAGGCCTTCGCCGATGCGGAGAAGATTGTTCCGCTCCCCGATGAGCTGGCGGAATTGTTCGATCAGCCGCCGCGGATCGGCGGCAAGGTATGGAATGCCCCGCTGTTTGTCGCTGCCCCGCAGGGTATTATTTATAGTAAGAAAGCGTATGCCGAGGCAGGCATTAAGACGCTTCCGGCAACCTACGAAGAATTTCTGGAGATCCAGAACAGACTGCGGGCAAGCGGGATCACTCCGCTCGTTGTAGGCGGCAAGGATATTTTTCATATGGGCTTCTGGGTTAATAAATTTCTGATTGATGATGTATATGCCGCTGATCCCGGCTGGAACGCGAAGCGGACGGCCGGTGAGGTTAGCTTCACCGATGACAATGTAGTCCAGGCCATGACTGATTTCAAACAGCTGTTCAGAAGCGATGTCGATAAAGGCTGGCTAAGCACAGGGGATAACCAGACGGCGTCTATTCTGGTATCCGGCAAGGCAGCCCAGCTGTTCTCCGGCTCCTGGATGTTCTCACAAATCCAGGAAGCCGACCCCGGCTTCGAATTCGGCTTCTATGCTGTGCCGGACCGTAGAGGGAAGCTGAATGTGGTCGGCCTGCAGTCGCCCTCCGGCTGGTCGCTGTCTGCCCAGGCGGCGCAGGAGCCGCTCAAAAAGCAGGCGATCGAAGACTTCATCCGGTTCTTTTTCTCACCGGAGCCTTATGCCGCATTTCTGAGCCGGATCGATTCGGTTCCTTCGACCAGGCAGGAATTCAGGCGGGAGGCCGGTGAACAGATGCAGGTGGTGCTTGATCTGATGGCCGATCCGGCCGTTACCAAATCCCTGATGATCAACAATTGGTGGGGAGATAACCTGATTCCTCCGCAGTTCCGTAACTGGTTCTACAAGCTGCTGCAGGAAATGGTTGTTAAGGACGGGGATGTACTAGAATATATGAAACGGGCCGATACTGAATACGACAGGCAGGTACAGGAATACTGGCAGTGACATTACACTATAGCCCGTGCAAGAACGGAGGTCTCCTGGACCTTCGTTTTTTTCTGCTCAGGAGAATCTTCTTAAATTTACCGCACATCCCTCTTAAATTAGTTCATTCTAACCGTGAAGGCTGAATGCTATTCTTGGAGCATAAGGAAACGCTTACGGACGATGATGCGCACATCGGGCCGGCAGTTTCCGGGCTGTATACCCAAGGGGAGGTTACTAAAGATATGAAGAACACCATTACGAAATTATCCGTCATGCTGCTCGCAGCAACCACTGTACTTACCGCATGCGGCGGAAATAACAATAACAATGCCAGTGGCGGCAACGCAGCGGCAACCGGGGCTCCGGCAGGAAATACTGCAGCTACTGATGCTGCGAAGAAGGATGTCAGCTTCACCATCGGTTATGCGTCGGGTGACCCGGCGACCAAGAAAGCCATTGCTGATACCGTTAAGAAATTCATGGAAGCGAATCCTAACGTCACCATCAAAGACCTAAGTGAAACCTCATCGGCTGCTTATCTGGATTGGCTGAAGACGAAGGATGCGGTTGGAGAATTCCCGGATCTGGTGGAAATGCGTGACACCCAGGTATTCGCGGATGCGGGCAAAATTGTCGAGCTTCCAGCCGATCTGCTGGAGCTGTTCGAATCGCCACCGCAGGTGGACGGCAAAGTATGGAACGCTCCCATGCAGGTCAATGCACCGCAAGGGATCATTTACAGCAAAAAAGCTTACGCTGACGCCGGGATCACCGAGCTTCCCCAAACCTATGACGAGTTCATTGCCATCCAGGAAAAATTGAAAGCTACAGGTATCTCCCCGCTGGTAGTAGGCGGCAAGGATATTTTCCATATGGGCTTCTGGGTCAATAAATTCTTGATCGACGATGTCTACAGCAAAGACCCGGACTGGAACTCCAAACGTACGGCCAAGACCGTCAGCTTCGCAGATCCTGATGTAGTCCAGGGCATGACTGATTTCAAAGAGCTGTTCAAGAACTATGTGGACAAAGGCTGGCTGAGCACCGCAGATAATCAGACCGCGTCGATCCTTGTATCCGGCAAAGCTGCACAGCTGTATTCCGGCACCTGGATGTTTACCCAGATTGCTGAAGCTGATCCAGGCTTCGAATTCGGCTTCTACGCGATCCCGGACCGCCAAGGTAAAGTGAATGTCATCGGTCTGCCGTCACCGGCCGGCTGGTCGTTATCCGTTGATGCGGCCAAGGATGCCGACAAAACGGCAGCGATCAAAGACTTTATCCGCTTCTTCTTTGCACCGGAGCAATACTCGGTCTACCTGGCTTCGATCAATGCCATTCCTTCCACCAAAGAGAAAGTTACCTATGAGACAAGTGAGCAAATGCAGGTTGCACTGGATCTTATTGCCGACACGAGTGTCACCAAGTCACTGGCCATCAATAACTGGTGGGGCGATAACCTGATTCCTCCGCAATTCCGCAACTGGTACTATAAGCTGCTCCAGGATATGGTGGTGAACGATGCCGACGTAACTGAATATATGAAGAAGGCCGATACCGAATATGACAATCAGGTCAAAGCCAATTCGCTGTAAATAAAAGCGCCGGAAGGGAACCTCTGCTCCGGCAGAGGTTCCTCTTATCTAGACAAGCGCGTCCCAGGGAGGGGAGAGGAACCATGGCTACATCCATCGTTAATACAGACAAGTCTTTCATAGCCGCAGAGAAGCCGGGCAAGAAAAAGAAAAAATGGCAGTCCTACGCGCTGTTGTTCATCCTGCCGTCATTCCTTTTATACACACTGTTTGTCATAGTCCCTACAGCAGGCAGCGTCTACCTAAGCTTCACATCGTGGGACGGGATCAGCAGCGATATCCGGTATATCGGATTCGCCAATTTCGTCGAGATCTTCCAGAGTCCGCGGGTGCAGAACGCCTTGAAGAACACTTTGGTTATGACAATTACGCTAGTACTGCTTGAGAACATTGCTGCAATCGCCATGGCCTTAATGGTCGACAAGGTACGCTGGTTCCGCAATTTATTCAGAAGCATCTTCTATTTCCCGACCCTGCTCAGCGGGATCGTCATGGGCTTTGTCTGGGCAATGATTCTGAATTA